>NZ_JACHOO010000001.1:0-672231 GCF_014199915.1 Prosthecomicrobium pneumaticum
GGAGCGGCCGGCCGAAGGGCCGGTCGGTCGGCTCCCGAAAGCACCGTCGCCGCCACCAAAGCACCCGTCACCCCGGCCTCCGTGCCGGGGTCCATAATCGGGCCGCCGGGCCGCCCGCGCCGCTGGTGCCACCCCGCGCACCCGCCACCCCGGCTCTCCTCGACAAGGGGAAGGGAAGCCGCGCCTGGTCCGCGCACCGGGTCCGACCCACACACCCGTCATCCTCGCGAAGGCGAGGATCCATCACGCCCGACTGTCCGCTGTTGCATGGATTCCCGCCTTCGCGAGGATGACGGATGGGGAGGACGGCCCCGGAGCACCGGCCGTCACGATTATGGATGCCGGCACGCAGGCCGGCATGACGGGTGGAGGGGGGTGTTCGAAGACATTATGCGGGTAGTGTGCGGAGCGGCCGGCCGAAGGGCCGGTCGGTCGGCTCCCGAAAGCACCGTCGCCGCCACCAAAGCACCCGTCACCCCGGCCTCCGTGCCGGGGTCCATGATCGGGCCGCCGGGCCGCCCGCGCCGCTGGTGCCATTTCGCGCGCCCGCCACCCGGCTCGCCCCGACAAGGGGAAGGGAAGCCGCGCCTGGTCCGCGCACCGGGTCCGACCCACACACCCGTCATCCTCGCGAAGGCGAGGGTCCATCACGCCCGACCGTCCGCTGTTTCATGGTTTCCCGCCTTCGCGGGAATGACGGATGGAGGCGTCTCCGCCCAGAGCGCCGGCCGTCACGATTATGGATGCCGGCACGGAGGCCGGCATGACGGGTGGAGGGGGTGTTCGAAGGCCTGGCGGGTAGTGTGCGGAGCGGCCGGCCGGAGGGCCGGTCGGTCGGCTCCCGAGAGCGCCATCGCCACCAAAGCACCCGTCACCCCAAAGCGCCGACCGTCACGATTATGGATGCCGGCACGGAGGCCGGCATGACGGGTGGAGGGGGCTGTTCGAAGACGTTACGCGGGCAGTGTGCGGAGCGGCCGGCCGGAGGGCCGGTCGGTCTGAGGCCGAGAGCACCGTCGCCACCAAAGCACCCGTCACCCCGGCCTCCGTGCCGGGGTCCATGATCGGGCCGCCGGGCCGCCCGCGCCGCTGGTGCCACCCCGCGCACCCGCCACCCCGGCTCTCCTCGACAAGGGGAAGGGAAGCCGCGCCTGGTCCGCGCACCGGGTCCGACCCACACACCCGTCATCCTCGCGAAGGCGAGGATCCATCACGCCCGACCGTCCTCTGTTGCATGGATTCCCGCCTTCGCGGGAATGACGGAGTGGGGAGGACGGCCCCGGAGCACCGGCCGTCACGATTATGGATGCCGGCCCGGAGGCCGGCATGACGGGTGGAGGGGGCTGTTCGAAGACGTCACACGGGTGCGAACGGGAAGCCTGACGGGTGCTTCGGGGTGGAGCGTCCTTCTTTCGCGGGGATGGCGCTCGGGGGCCGCCCGGCGTGCCGGACCGCGCCGGCCTCGCTCAGGGCAGGCGGAGGATCCGGATGGGGGCGCCCGCGGCCGCGGCGGGGGCGTGCGGCGGGCGGACGATCAGGCAGCCGGAGGCGGCGAGCGTCGACAGCATCGAGCTGTCCTGGCGCGGAAACGGCGTCGCGAGGGGCGGCGCGCCGGGCCGCTCGGCGAGCATGGCGCGGACATAGTCCCGGCGGCGGTCGTTCTGCGCCATCGGCGCGCCGAGCTCGGCCGGCTCGGTCGGGTCGGCGGGCGGCAGGCCGAGCAACGCGTCGAGGAGCGGCCGCAGGAAGAGGAGGCCGCAGACGAGGCTCGACACCGGATTGCCGGGCAGGCCGAGAATGCGCGTCCCGCCGCGGCGGCCGAACATCAGCGGCTTGCCGGGACGCATCGCGATCTTCCAGAAATCGAGATCGACGCCGAGCCCGCCGAGCACACCGCGGACGAGATCGTGCTCGCCGACCGAGGCGCCGCCGAGCGTCACGAGCACGTCGGGCTCCTCGGCGAGCGCGGCCTCGATCGCCGCGGCGAGCGCGGCGCGGTCGTCGCGGACGATGCCGCGGTCGACCGGCCTTGCGCCCGCCTCGATCGCCAGCGCGGCGATGCCATAGCTGTTGGAGGCGACGATCGCCTCGGCCGGCACGTCCGGCGCCGGCGCGGCGAGCTCGTCGCCGGTCGCGAGAATGGCGACCGTCGGCTGCCGGCGGACCGGCACGGCCCAATGGTTCATCGCGGCGGCGATCGCGATCTCGCGCATGCCGAGCCGGCGCGGGGCGGGGAGGAGCACCGCGCCCTCGGCGAAATCGAGGCCGCGCGGCCGCACGTGCTGGCCCGGCCGGACCGCCTCGCGGACGATCACCCGGCCGTCCTCGACCTGCGCATCCTCCTGCAGCAGGACCGAATCGGCCCCCTCGGGCAGCGCACCGCCGGTGAAGATGCGCACCGTCTCGCCTTCGCCGACCCGGCCGGCGAAGGGGGTGCCGGCGGGCGCCGTGCCGATCGGCCGCAAGGCGGCACCGACCGAGGCGGCGTCGGCGGCGCGCAGCGCATAGCCGTCCATCGCCGAGACGGCATAGGGCGGCTGCGTGCGGCGCGCGGCGAGCGGGGCGGCGAGCACGCGGCGGAAGGCCTCGGCGATCGGCACGTCCTCGGCAGGCGTCGGCGCAATGCCGTCGAGCACGCGGGCGAGCGCCTCCTCGACGGGAAGAAGGCCGTTCACGGGCGGTCCGCCCGCCAGGCGCCGGAGCGGCCGCCGGTCTTCTCGATGAGCCGGATGCCGCCGATCACCATGCCGCGGTCGGCCGCCTTCGCCATGTCGTAGATCGTCAGGCAGGCGACCGAGACGGCGGTCAGCGCCTCCATCTCGACGCCGGTGCGCTCCGCGACCTTGGTCGTCGCGCGGATGCGCAGGCCCGGCAGAGCGGCGTCGGGCTCGATCTCGAGCGTCACCTTCGACAGCCCGATCGGATGGCAGAGCGGGATGAGATCGGACGTCCTCTTCGCCGCCATGATGCCGGCGATCCGCGCCGTCGCGATCACGTCGCCCTTCTTCGAAGCGCCCGACACGATCAGATCGAGCGTCGCCGGCGCCATCGTCACCGTGCCTTCGGCGGTCGCCGACCGGTCGGTGACGGCCTTTTCCGAGACGTCGACCATCTGCGCCGCGCCCGTCGCATCGAGATGGGTGAGGGGACCCGCCATCGCTCAGGCGGCCGCGGCGGACGGGGGGGCGAGCAGCGCCCGCGTCGCGGCGGCGACGTCGTCCTGCCGCATCAGGCTCTCGCCGACGAGATAGGTGCCGATCCGCGCGCGGGCGAGCCGGGCGATGTCGGCCGGGGTGAAGATGCCGCTCTCGCCGACGATGATGCGGTCGTCGGGGATCATCGGGGCGAGCCGTTCCGAGGTCGCGAGCGTCGTCTCGAAGGTCCGCAGATCGCGGTTGTTGATGCCGATCAGCGGCGAGGCGAGCCGCAGCGCCCGCTTCAGCTCGGCCTCGTCGTGCACCTCGAGGAGCACGTCCATGCCGAGCGCGAGGGCGGTCTCCTCGAGCTCCACCGCCTCGGCGTCGGCGAGCGCCGCCATGATGATCAGGATGCAGTCCGCGCCCCAGGCGCGCGCCTCGTAGACCTGATAGGGCTCGAACATGAAGTCCTTGCGCAAGACCGGCAGCGGCACGGCGGCGCGGGCGGCGCGCAGATAGTCCGGCGAGCCCTGGAAATACTCGACGTCGGTGAGCACCGAGAGGCAGGCGGCGCCGCCCTCGGCATAGGCGCGGGCGAGCGCGGGCGGATCGAAATCGGGCCGGATCAGCCCCTTTGACGGGCTCGCCTTCTTGATCTCGGCGATCAGCGCCGGCCGTCCTTCCGCGAGGCGTTCGCGGATCGCGTCGGCGAAGCCGCGCGGCGGGTCGGCGGTGGCGGCCAAACCGCGGATCTCTGCCGGCGGCACCTTTTCCTTGGCGGCGGCGATCTCGAGGCGCTTCGTCGCCTCGATGGTCTTCAGGATGTCGGTCATGCCGGCACCTCTCCGGTCAGAGCGACGAGCCGGTCGAGCCGGGCGAGGGCGCGGCCGGAATCGATCGAAGAGGCGGCCATGGCGACGCCCTCGGGGAGGTCGGAGGCTTTGCCGGCGACGACGAGGGCGGCGGCGGCGTTCATCAGCACGGTGTCGCGATAGGCGCTCGGCACGCCCGAGAGGACGGCCCGCATCGCCGCGGCGTTCACCGCGCCGTCACCGCCGCGCAGCGCCTCGGCGGGCGAGACCGGCAGGCCGACCTCCTCGGGATGGATCTCGAAAGTGGTGACGATGCCGCGGTCGAGCGCGGCGACCTTGGTCGGGCCGGCGGTGGTGATCTCGTCGACGCCGTTAAAGCCGTTGACCACCCAGGCGCGCTCGGTGCCGAGGGCGTGGAGGACATGGGCGAGCGGTTCGATCCATTCCGCCGCATAGACGCCGAGCAGCTGGCGCCGCACGCCGGCGGGGTTCGAGAGGGGGCCGAGCAGGTTGAAGATGGTGCGGGTGCCGAGTTCGACGCGGGTCGGCCCGACATGCTTCATCGCCGCATGGTGGGCGGGCGCGAACATGAAGCCGATGCCCGCCTCGCGGATGGCGCGGGCGATCGTCTCGGGCGGCACGTCGACCTTGACGCCGAGCGCCATCAGCACGTCGGCCGCGCCGGATTTCGAGGAGAGCGCGCGGTTGCCGTGCTTTGCGACCGGCACGCCGGCGCCGGCGACGACGAAGGCCGCGGCGGTCGAGATGTTGTAGGTGTGCGAGCCGTCGCCGCCGGTGCCGACGACATCGATCGCGTCCTCGGGCGCGTCGACCGGCGTCATCCTGGCGCGCATCACCGCGACGGCGCCGGCGATCTCGTCGATCGTCTCGCCGCGGACGCGCAGCGCCATCAGGAAGCCGGCGATCTGCGAGGGCGTCGCCTGGCCGGACATGATGACGTCGAAGGCGGCCTCGGCCTCGGCCCGGTCGAGCGCGCGGCCCGCGGCGGCCTTGGCGATGAAGGGCTTCAGGTCGCTCATGGTCAGGCGGCCGATCGCCGGCCGCGCCGGGTCCGGTTCCAGTCGGCGGCGATGTCGAGGAAGTTCTTGATCAGCGTGTGGCCGTGCTCGGAGGCGATCGATTCCGGGTGGAACTGCACGCCGTGGAGCGGCAGCGTCCTGTGCATCGCGCCCATCACGACGCCGTCCTCGGCCTCCGCCGTCACCTCGAGCACATCCGGCATCGTCTCGCGCCTCACCATCAGCGAGTGATAGCGGGTCGCCTGGAACGGGCCGTTGATGCCGCGAAAGACGCTGCGGCCGGTATGGGTGATGGTCGACAGCTTGCCGTGCATCTGGGAGGGCGCGCGCACCACCTCGCCGCCGAGCGCCTGGCCGATCGCCTGATGGCCGAGGCAGACGCCGAAGATCGGGATGGTGTCGCCCGCCCGGGCGATCAGGTCGAGGCAGATCCCCGCCTCGTTCGGCGTGCAGGGTCCGGGCGACAGCACGATGCCCTCCGGATCGAGGGCGATCACCTCGTCGACGGAGATCTTGTCGTTCCGCCGCACGATCAGCTTCGCCCCCAGCTCGCCGATATAGTGGACGAGGTTGTAGGTGAAGCTGTCGTAGTTATCGATGACGAGAAAGGCCATGGTCCCTGCTCCTCACTGGCCGCGCTCGGCGCGCGAGGCGAACCTTACCGCCTCTTCCGCCGCACGGAAAAGGGCGCGTGCCTTGACGACGCATTCCTGCATCTCGTTCTCCGGTACCGAGTCGGCGACGACGCCGGCGCCGGCCTGGGCGTAGAGCGTGCCGTCCTTGATGATCGCGGTGCGCAGCACGATGCAGGTGTCCATCGCCCCGTCGGCGGAGAAATAGCCGACGCAGCCGGCATAGATGCCGCGCTTCTCGAGCTCGAGCTCGTCGATGATCTCCATCGCCCGCACCTTCGGCGCGCCGGACACCGTGCCGGCCGGGAAGCCGGCGGCGAGCGCGTCGAGCGCGTCGTGTTCCGGGGCGAGCCGGCCGACGACGTTCGAGACGATGTGCATCACCTGCGAATAATATTCGAGGAAGAACTTGTCGGTCACCGTCACCGAGCCGATCTCGGCGACGCGGCCGACATCGTTGCGGCCGAGATCGAGCAGCATCAGGTGCTCGGCGCGTTCCTTCGGATCGGCGAGCAACTCGGCGGCGAGCGCCTTGTCCTCCTCCGGCGTGGCGCCGCGCCGCCGCGTGCCGGCGATCGGCCGGATGGTCACCTCGCCCTCGCGCACCCGCACCAGGATTTCCGGGCTCGAGCCGGCGACCGCAAACGAGCCGAAGTCGAGGAAATAAAGGAAGGGCGAGGGGTTGGTCCGGCGCAGCGCGCGATAGAGCGCGAAGGGCGGCAGGGTGAAGGGTGCGGAGAAGCGCTGCGACAGCACGACCTGGAAGATGTCGCCGGCCGCGATATACTCCTTCGCCTTCGCGACCATTTCGAGATAGCGGTCGCGCGGCGTGTTCGAGACGACCGGCACGTCGAGGTCGACATCGGCCGGCGCGGCGCTCTTCGACAGCGGCTGGTCGAGCGCATCGACCACCTCGGTGAGCCGGTCGATGGCGCGGGCATGCGCCTGCGCGGCCGGGACGCCGCTCTCCGGCCGCACCGGGGTGACGACGGTCAGCTCGTCCTTCACCGAATCGAACACCACCATGACGGTCGGCCGGACGAGGATCGCGTCGGGCAGGCCGAGCGCATCGGGGTTCGGCGCGCCGAGCTCCTCCATCTGCCGGACCATATCGTAGCCGAGATAGCCGAAAATGCCGGCCGACATCGGCGGCAGGCCGGCCGGCAGGGCGATCTTCGATTCGGCGATCAGGCCGCGCAGCGCGTCGAGCGAGCGGCCGGGGAGGGGGACGAAGGCCTCCGGATCGGTCGCGGGCGTGCGGTTGATCTCGGCCGCTTCGCCGCGGGCGCGGAAGATCATGTCGGGCGCGAAGCCGATCATCGAATAGCGGCCGCGCACCGCGCCACCCTCGACCGATTCGAGCAGGATGGTGTTGGTGCGACCGGCCGACAGCTTCAGGAAGGCCGAGACCGGCGTTTCGAGATCGGCGACCAGCCGGGTCCAGACGACCTGCGGGGCACCGCTCTCATAGGCGCGCGCGAAGGCGTCTTGCGAGGGTTCGATCAGCATGGCGGCCGCCCGTCACGAACCGGCGCCGACGATCTGCTGCAGCGCCGTCTGGTTCACCCGGACGCCGACCGCATTCTGCAGTTCGCCGACATATTGCTGGAGCAGGTCGTTCTGGAGGCCGTCGGCGAGCTCGCGGCTCGGCTGGGCGAGATCGGGCGCGCCGGAGAAATAGGCGGGCTCGGTCACGTCCGCGACCTGCAGAACGATCTGCTCGCCCTCATTGGCGCCCGGCGCCACCGCGGCATAGCCCTTCGGCCCGCCGAAGGCGGCGCGCAGCGCATCCGCCGAAAGCGGCGCGGCGGGTGTGGTCGAGCGCTGCTGGCCCTCGGCGGTCTGGATCGGGAGCGACACGCTCGCCGCGACCGCATCGAGGGTCTCGCCCTTGCCGAGCCGCTCCTGCAGCTCCTTCGCCTTCGCCGTCAGCCGGTCGCGCGCGGTCTGCGCCTTCCAGGCCGCCACCACCTTGTCGCGCACCTCGTCGAGCGTGCGGTCGCGCGCCGCCTCGACGCCGGCGACCGCGAACCAGACATAGCCGTTGCCGGGCGTGCGCAGCGCGGCATTGTCGATGCCGACATCGCTGTCGAAGGCCGCGGGCAGCAACTGGTCCTTGACCGGCAGGTCGGCGACCGCGGTGCCGGCCTCGTCGAGCCCCTGCCGGTCGACCGCGTCGATCGTCCGCACGGTGAGCTGATGGCTCTGCGCGACCTCCTCGAGCGAGGCGCCGCCGGCGCGGGCGTCCTCGATTGCATCGTGCATCGATCCGATCTCCTCGGCGGCCCGTGAGGTGGCGATCTCCTGCCGGACCTCGCCGGCGACCGCCTCGAACGGCTTGACCGCTTCCGGCACGATCGCGCCGACATGGACGATCACCGGGCCGAGCCGGCCGTCGACGACTTCGCTGCTGCCGTTCTCGGGCAGCGCGAAAGCGGCATCGGCGACCGCCTGGTCGATCATGTCGCTGCGCTTGAAGACGCCGAGATCGGTGTCGGCGAGGGTCTTGCCGGCCTCGGCGACAACCGTCTCGAAGCTCGCGCCGCCGTTCAGCTTGGCGCGCGCGGTCTCGGCCGAGGGCCGGTCGGCGAAGAGCAGCTGGTAGACGTGGCGCGTCTCGGGCGTGGTGAAGCGCGCCTTCTGCGCCTCGTAGCGGGCGCGCGCATCTTCTTCGGAGACGTCGGCGGGCTTGGCGATATCGGCCGGATCGACCTTCAGCAGCGTCACCGAGCGGTATTCGGGCGCGCGCCAGTCGGCCTTGTGCTCGTCGAAATAGGCGGCGAGCTCGTCGGCATTGGGGTCGGCGACCGTGCCGACGAGGCTCGCCGGCACGACCATATAGCGGATCGTGCGGGCTTCGGAGCGATAGGTGTTGAGCGCCTGGAGCAGCGTTTCCGGCGCCTTCGCGCCGCCCGACAGGGCGTCGACGATCTGCCGGCGCAGTTCGAGCGCATGGCGCTCCTGGACGTAGAGGTTCTCGTTCAGGTCGTTCGCCTGCAGGAGACGCACGAAGGTGGCGCGGTCGAAGCCGCCCGAAGGGCCCTGGAAGGCCGGATCGGCGCCGATCTCCTTCAGGAGCATCTCGTCGGAGACGCCGATCCGCATATCCTGCGCGGCGTCCGCGAAGGCCGCCTCGGTGATCAGCCGGCCGAGCACCTGGTTCGGAATGCCGAACATGCGCGCCTGATCGGGCGTCACCTGCTGGTTCAGCCGGCGCTGCAGATTGGCGATCTCGCGGCGATAGGCGCGGTCGAAGGACACGGCCGAGATCTCGGTGCCGCCGACCTGCGCGACGGAATGGACGCCGATGCCGCGGAAGATGTCGGCGATGCCCCAGACGCCGAAGCTGATCACGAGCAGGCCCATGAAGAGATAGGCCACCCAGCTGGTGGCGTATTTGCGCATCGAGTCGAGCATCGGAACCTCGGGCCGGCGCGGTGCGCCGCTGTCAGAAAGCGGCGGATCATAAGAAGTGCGTCCCTCAGGGGCAAGGCGAACCGGCTCGCCTTGCGAGGCGGGGTGGCGGAGCGTATTTAGCGAGGCTCAGCCAACCGGGTCCGGAGGGGCCGATGCGCCAGGTCGAGATGCTCGATGCGACGTCGCAGCTCGCGAGGCTCGTCGCCGCGGTCGAATCGGGCGAGGAGGCCGAGATCGTCATCGCCCGCGACGGCAAGCCTGCCGCCCGCCTCGTCCCGATCGAGCCCCAACCGAGGCCGGCGACCCGACGACTGGGGATCGCCGCGGGTCGCTATGCGATCCATTCCGACGAGGAATGGGAGGCGCTCGACGATGCGGTCGCGGAGCTGTTTTCCGGCGTGAAAGAGAAGCAGTAGTCCGTGCGGCTGCTCCTCGACACTCATGTTCTGATATGGGCTCTCGCTGCCCCCGAGCGAACAAACGCCGTCTCGCCGCCTGCAACTCGACCGTCCTTCTCGTCTGATCGGAAACGCCCATGACCGCATCCCGCCCGCTCGTCGCCGGAAACTGGAAGATGAACGGCCTCAAGGCCGCCGCGGCCGAGTTCGGCCGGATGGTCGAGGGCTATGGCCCGGAGATGCGCAAGAAGGTCGAGCTCGCCGTCTGCCCGCCGGCGACGCTGCTCTATACGCTCTCGGTGATGGCGATCGGCTCGCGCATCGCCGTCGGCGGCCAGGATTGCGCCGTCGCCGCCGCGGGTGCCCATACCGGCGATCTGTCGGCCGAGATGCTCGCCGATGCCGGCGCCGCCTATGTCATCGTCGGCCATTCCGAGCGGCGCACCGACCATGGCGAGAGCGACGGCCTCGTGCGGGCGAAGGCGCAGGCGGTGCTGCGCGCCGGGCTCACGCCGATCGTCTGCATCGGCGAGACCGAGGCCGAGCGGCGCAACAACGAGACCCTCGCAATCGTCGAGCGGCAGCTCGCCGGCTCGCTGCCGGACGGCGTCGGCCCGGAGGACCTCGTCGTCGCCTATGAGCCGGTCTGGGCGATCGGCACCGGTCTGACGCCGTCATCCGATGACATCGCCGAGGTGCATGCCCATATCACCGGTCGGTTGTTCGCCCGGTTCGGCGAGCCCGGCGAGCGGATCCGCATCCTCTATGGCGGTTCGGTGAAGCCCGCCAATGCGAAGGAGATTCTGGGCATCCCGCACGTTTCGGGCGCGCTGGTCGGCGGCGCCAGCCTGAAGGCGGCGGACTTCCTTTCCATCGCTGCCGCCTATGCGTGAGGCGGCGCACTGGAAAGCCCGGGGTCGATGGTGTAGAAGCGCGCCGACATTTGAGAACTCCTCTTCAGAGTGAACGATGCAGACAGTCCTCATCGTGATCCACCTCATGGTGGTCGTCGCGCTCGTCGCGGTCGTGCTCGTGCAGCGCTCGGAAGGCGGTGCGCTGGGTATCGGCGGCGGCGGCGGGTTCATGACGACCCGTGGATCGGCGAACTTCCTGACGCGCACCACCGCGATTCTCGCGGCGGTGTTCTTTGCGACCTCGCTCGGCCTTACCGTGCTCGCCCGTTTCGAGGCAGCGCCGTCGTCGATCCTCGACCGGCTGCCGGCGCAGGGCACCAGCGCGCCGGCCGGCTCCGGCCAGGGCATTCTCGACCAGCTGCCGCCGCAGCAGGGCACGCAGACGCCGGCCGCTCCCGCTCCGGCGGGTGAGGCGGCGCCCGCCGCTCCGGCCATCGACGCCGCTCCGGCGACCGATGCCGCCCCGGCTCCGGCGACCGACGCGGTTCCGCCGACGGATACGGCGCCCGCCGCCCCGGCGACGGGCGAGGCGGCTCCGGCCCCCGCAGCGCCCGAGGCGGCGCCCGCCGCTCCGGCCGCGCCCGCGGTGCCGAGCACGCCCTGAGCGTCGCAGCGCGTATCGAGTACCGTCGCCGCACGGGCGCCGTGCGGCGACGTTTCGTTTTGGCAAGGCGGAAAACCGCAGGGCGAGACCCGGCGGACGATTCCGGCCGTGCGAATCGCTGGATCGAACGATAGGTTAGAGGCCCATGGCGCGGTACGTCTTCATCACCGGCGGCGTGGTTTCATCGCTCGGCAAGGGCATCGCCTCGGCGGCCCTCGGGGCGCTTCTGCAGGCGCGCGGCTATCGCGTCCGCCTGCGCAAGCTCGACCCCTATCTCAATGTCGATCCGGGCACGATGAGCCCCTATCAGCACGGCGAGGTGTTCGTCACCGATGACGGGGCGGAGACCGACCTCGACCTCGGCCATTACGAGCGCTTCACCGGCCGGCCCGCCTCGCGGGCGGATTCGATCACCACCGGCCGCATCTATCAGGAGATCATCACCAAGGAGCGCCGCGGCGACTATCTCGGCGGCACGGTGCAGGTGATCCCGCACGTCACCGATGCGATCAAGAATTTCGTCCTGTCGGGCAATGACGACGTCGATTTCGTGCTCTGCGAGATCGGCGGCACGGTCGGCGACATCGAGGGCCTGCCCTTCTTCGAGGCGATCCGCCAGCTCGGCAACGACCTGCCGCGCGGCGACGCGGTCTATATCCACCTGACGCTGATGCCCTACATTCCGTCGGCGGGCGAACTGAAGACCAAGCCGACGCAGCATTCCGTCAAGGAACTGCGCTCGATCGGCATCCAGCCGGACATGCTGCTGATCCGCTGCGACCGGCCGATCCCCAAGGAGGAGCGGCGCAAGCTGTCGCTGTTCTGCAATGTCCGCGAGAGCGCCGTCATCCAGGCGCTCGACGTCGCCCATATCTACGACGTGCCGACCGCCTATCACGCCGAGGGCTTCGACGACGAGGTGCTCGCCGCCTTCCAGCTGAAGGGCGCGCCCGAGCCGAAGCTCGACCGCTGGCGCGAACTGTCGCACCGGATCCACAATCCGGAGGGCGAGGTGACGATCGCCGTCGTCGGCAAATATACCGGCCTCAAGGACGCCTATAAGTCGCTCATCGAGGCGCTGCAGCACGGCGGGGTCGCCAACAAGGTCAAGGTCAACATCGACTGGATCGAGAGCGAGATCTTCGAGAAGGAGGATCCGACCCCCTATCTCGAGCGCGTCTCGGGCATTCTCGTGCCGGGCGGCTTCGGCGAGCGCGGCTCGGAAGGCAAGATCAAGGCGGCCGGCTTCGCGCGGCGTCACAACGTGCCCTATTTCGGCATCTGCTTCGGCATGCAGATGGCGGTGATCGAAGCGGCCCGCAGCCTCGCCAGGGTCGACCATGCGAGCTCGACCGAGTTCGGCCCGACCGACGAGCCCGTCGTCGGCCTGATGACGGAATGGCTGAAGGGCAACATGCTCGAGAAGCGCGCCGAGGCCGGCGATCTCGGCGGCACGATGCGGCTCGGCGCCTATGAGGCGCGGCTCGCCAAGGGCTCGAAGATCGCCGAGATCTACGGCTCGAACACCATCACCGAGCGGCACCGCCACCGCTACGAGGTGAATATCGACTATCGCGAGCGGCTCGAGCGCTGCGGCATGCGCTTCGCCGGCATGTCGCCGGACGGCGTGCTGCCCGAGACCGTCGAGTTCGTCGACCATCCCTGGTTCATCGGCGTGCAGTATCATCCGGAGCTGAAGTCGCGGCCGCTCGAGCCGCATCCGCTCTTCGCTTCCTTCGTCAGCGCCGCGGTCGAGCGCAGCCGCCTCGTCTGAGCTGGGTCAGCGCGCCTTACCGCGCTCTGGCGCACGTTCGATCGCGCCATAGAGGCGGATGACGTCGGCGCGCTGGCAGAGCCGCAGCCCCGTCGTCATCACCGCCGCGGCGCCGGCGGCTATGCCGAGCCGGAAGGCGTCCTCGACGGGCCAGCCCTCGGCGAGCGCCCAGGTCATGCCGCCCACGAAGCTGTCGCCGGCCCCGACCGCCGAGCGCACGGCGACCTTCGGCGTCGGCAGCCGCACCACCCCGCCCCGATGGGCGAGCAGGGCGCCGCGCGCGCCCATGGTCACCGCGACCATCTCGGCGGCGCCGCGCCGCACGAGATCGAGCGCCGCCTCGCGCACCTCCTCCTCCTCGAGCGGCCGGCCGACGAATTTCTCGAGTTCCCCGACGCTCGGCTTGACGAGATGGACCTCGGCCGTCTCGAGCGTCGTCTTCAAACAGGCGCCGGAACTGTCGAGCACGAAGCGGACGCCGTTCCGCCTGGCGATATGGGCGAGCCGGGCGAAGATGTCGGCCGGCGCGCCGCGCGGCAGGCTGCCGCTCGCAACGATGTAGCGGCCGCGGAAGGCCTCGACGAGCGCCACGCAGGCGTCGAGCTCCGCCTCGCTCACCGCCGGTCCCTCGGGCACGAAGCGGTATTCGAGCCCGGTCTGGTGTTCGTGCACGGTATGGGCGATCCGCGTCTGGCCGGCGATCGGGATGCGGTGGCCGGAAAGCCCGATCGTGCCGAGCAGCTCGTCGAGGAAGGCGCCGGTGACGCCGCCGGCGAAATAGACGAGCTCGGCCGCGCCGCCGAGTTCGGCGACGACGCGGGCGACATTGATGCCGCCGCCGCCCGGCTCGAAGCTCTCGTCGCTCGTCCGGATCTTGTGCGTCGGCCGCACCACATCGGCATGGCTCGACAGGTCGATCGTCGGATTGAGCGTCAGGGTCAGGATCGGCGCGGTGATCGTCTCGGCCACGGTGTTCCTCCATCGTGCGTCCCGGGCATGGCGTGCCGCCGCGCGCCGCGCCATGATCCCGATCAACGCGCGCGCCGGCCGATCGGCGCCCCGGGGATTGCGGCGCCGGCGGCCGGCGGATTAGGTTGCGGCGCCCGATCGGCCGCTGTCTCGCGAGGTTCCCCTTGTCCGCTTCCTCTCCCGCCGCCGCCGCCGGCCCGAACGCCCGGGTCGCGATCGGCGACGCCACCTTCGGCAACGACCTGCCGCTCGCCCTCATCGCCGGCCCCTGCCAGCTCGAATCGCGCGAGCACGCCTTCGAGATGGCCGGCCGGCTGAAGGAACTGACGCGCGAGCTCGGCATCGGTTTCGTCTACAAGACCTCGTTCGACAAGGCGAACCGCACCAGCGTCAAGGGACGGCGCGGCGTCGGGCTCGACGCGGCGCTGCCGATCTTCGCCGATCTGCGGCGGGAGCTCGGCGTGCCGGTACTGACCGACATCCACGAGCGCGAGCAGTGCGCGCCGGTCGCCGCGGCGGTCGACGTGCTGCAGATCCCGGCCTTCCTCTGCCGGCAGACCGACCTTCTCCTCGCCGCGGCCGCGACCGGTGCGGTGATCAACGTCAAGAAGGGCCAGTTCCTCGCGCCCTGGGACATGCGCAACGTGCTCGACAAGGTGCTGTCGGGCGGCAACGCCAATGTGCTGCTCACCGAGCGCGGTGCGAGCTTCGGCTACAACACGCTCGTCTCCGACATGCGCGCGCTGCCGATCATGGCGGCGACCGGCGCGCCGGTGATCTTCGACGCCACCCATTCGGTGCAGCAGCCGGGCGGGCAGGGGACCTCGACCGGGGGGCAGCGTGAATTCGTCGCGGTGCTCGCCCGTGCCGCGGTGGCGGTCGGCGTCGCCGGCGTCTTCGTCGAGACGCACGAGGACCCCGACAACGCCCCCTCGGACGGCCCCAACATGGTCCCGCTCTCCGACATGCGCCGGCTCCTCGAAACCCTGATGGCTCTCGACCGCGTGGCGAAGACGGCGGCGTGAGCAGCCCCGCCAACGGGTGGAAGAAAGACCCTCGCTCCGGCGCTCTCCCCGCCCGGCTCGGCTGTTGCCGAGCCGGGCGCGTAAAGGGCGAAGTCGGCAACAGCCGGCTTCGCCGGCAGGAGAGGGGGGTGGACAGGGCCGCTCGATCGCTGCGGTGGTCATCGAAAGTTCGCCGCAGGCCTTCCCTTCTCCCGGTCGCGTGAGAAGGCTTCCGGCCTTGGCGTCGCAGGGAGCGCCAGCGACCGAGACGCGTAGGCCGGAAGGGTGAGGGCGCCTTCCTCCCCCCTCCGCCGATCGGGAGAAGACCCTCACCCAACCTCTCCCGCGGGGCGGGAGAGGGGCTCGTCGTGCTTGCGGGTCGGGCGATCCGATCGGCCGGTCGGGCTCCCCTCTCCCGCTCGCGGGAGAGGGCTTCCGGCCTCGGCGTCGCAGGGAGCGCCAGCGACCGAGACGGTTAGGCCGGAAGGGTGAGGGCGCCTTCCTTCCCACTTCGCCGACTGCGGAGAAGACCCTCACCCGACCTCGCCCGCCGCGCGGGAGAGGGGCTGACAGGGCCGCGCGCCTGCAAAGTGCGCGCCGCAGGCGCCGATCGAACGACGATAGGGCGGACCGCCGGCGGGCCAAGGGCAGCGCGCGGCGCAACAGTCTTGCCGCAACGAATGGATTGCACCGGCGGCCGGGCGGGAGTAGCGAGCGCGAGGCCATGCCCACCCGCATTCTCCTCCCGCTCATCGTCGCCTGCGCGCTCTTCATGGAGAACCTCGATTCGACGGTTCTCTCGACGGCGCTGCCGAGCATTGCGCATGATTTCGGCGTCAGCCCGATCAAGCTCAAGCTCGCGCTGACGAGCTATCTGCTCACCATCGCCGTGCTGATCCCGGCCTCCGGCTGGCTCGCCGACCGGTTCGGCGCGCGGGCGATCTTCCGGCTCGCCATCCTGCTCTTCACGGCGGGCTCGATCTGCTGCGGCCTGTCGAGCAGCCTGCCGGAGATCGTCGCGAGCCGCATCCTGCAGGGCTGCGGCGGGGCGATGATGGTGCCGGTCGGCCGGCTCGTCATCCTGCGTTCGGTGCCGAAATCCGAACTCGTCGGCTCGCTCGCCTGGCTGACCGTGCCGGCTCTGATCGGCCCGATCCTCGGGCCGCCGGTCGGCGGCTTCATCACCACCTGGTTCGACTGGCGCTGGATCTTCTGGATCAACGTGCCGATCGGGGTGCTCGGCCTGACGCTCGCGACGCTCTTCCTGCCGGATGTGCGCGGCGAGACGCGGAGCCCGTTCGATACCCCCGGCTTCTTCCTCTCCGGCTTCGGCATCGCCGCCTTCGTCACCGGCTCGACGGCGCTCGGCCTCGATCTGCTGCCGCCGGTCGCCGTCGGCAGCCTGATCGGTGCCGGCGGGCTGGCGCTCTTCCTCTACGGGCTGCACGCCCGCCGCACGCCGCATGCGATCATCGACCTGTCGCTCCTGCGCCTGCCGAGCTTCGGCGGCAGCGTCGTCGGCGGGCTGCTCTTCCGCATCGGGGTGGGCGCAACGCCCTTCCTGCTGCCGCTCCTGATGCAGCTCGGCTTCGGGCTGACGCCGTTCCAGTCCGGCACCGTCACCTTCGCCACCGCGATCGGCGCGATCCTGATGAAGTTCATCGCGACGCCGACGCTCCGCCGCTTCGGCTTCCGCTCGGTGCTGATCGTCAACGCGCTCGTCGCCGGCGTCTTCGTCGCGATGCCCGGCTTCTTCGAGCCGACCACCCCGATCCTCCTGATCACCATCCTGCTCGGCGTCGGCGGGCTGTTCCGCTCGCTGCAGTTCACCGCCACCAATGCGCTCGCCTATGCCGACGTGACCTCGGAGCGGATGAGCCGGGCGACCAGCCTGTCGAGCGTCGCGCAGCAATTGTCGATCTCGATCGGCGTCTCGATCGGTGCCCTCGCGCTCGAATTCTCGACCGGCGGCGGGCCGTTCACGGTCGAATCGTTCCGGCTGCCCTTCACGATCGTCGGCGGGCTCACCATGCTGTCGGCGGTGGTCTTCCTGCTCCTGCCGCGCAATGCCGGCGACGAGGTCTCCGGCCACACGACACGCGTCGCGCCGGACGCCGTCACCGCGGCGCGCGAGCGGGAATAGGGGCGCCGCGATGCACGCGCCCGGGCGGATCGTCATCCTCAACGGCGCACCCCGCGCCGGCAAATCCTCGATCGCGGCCGCCATCCAGGAGCGATTCGACGGCGTCTGGATGCATCTCGGCGTCGACCTCCATGTTCGGCACGTCACGCCACCGCGCTATCGCCCCGGCATCGGCCTCAGGCCGGGCGGCGAGCGGCCGGATCTCGAGCCGCTCGTTCCGCGCCTCTACGCCGCGCTCTACGATTCGATCGCCGCGCACGCCCGGCAGGGGCTCGATGTCGTCGTCGATGTCGGCCACCACGACGGCTATTCCCGGCCACTCGGCATTCTGAGCGACTGCGCCGGGCGGCTCGCCGGTCTTCCTGTGCTGTTCGTCGGCGTGCGCTGCCCGCTCGCGGTGATCATGGAGAGGCGGCTCGCCGGCGCGGCCGACCGCGCCGGCGCCTATGTCGCGGTCACGGCCGACGGACCGGTCCCCGATCCGGTCCTGCGCTGGCAGGCGGCGGTGCACGATCCCGGCCTTTATGATCTCGAGGTGGATACGGGCGTTCTGTCGCCCGAGGCCTGTGCCGAGGCGATCGCCGAGCGCCTCG
Source organism: Prosthecomicrobium pneumaticum (assembly GCF_014199915.1). Classification (GTDB taxonomy): domain Bacteria; phylum Pseudomonadota; class Alphaproteobacteria; order Rhizobiales; family Kaistiaceae; genus Prosthecomicrobium; species Prosthecomicrobium pneumaticum. The sequence continues at coordinate 17,438 of NZ_JACHOO010000001.1, forward strand.
CTCGCCCGATGCCGGGCCCGAGCGCGTTCGAGCGGCTCGCGGGGAAGGGCTAGCCCGTCTCCTCCGGCGTCTCCGGCCGGCCCTTGAAGCCCTTGGCGAGCAGGAACAGCTCGACCGAATCGGCCCGGCTCGACGGCGGCTTGATGTGGTGGACGCTCGCGAAATGCCGCTTCAGCGTCGCGAGCAGCTCGTTCTCCGCGCCGCCGCGGAACACCTTGGCGAGGAAGCTGCCGCCGGGCTTCAAGACGTCGAGCGCGAAGGCGGCCGCGACCTCGCAGAGATGGATGGTGCGCAGATGATCCGTCTGGCGGTGGCCGGTGGTCGGCGCCGCCATGTCGGACAGCACGAGATCGGCCGGCCCGCCGAGCGCCTCCTCGAGCAGACGCGGCGCATCCTCGTCGAGGAAATCCTTCTGGAAGAGATGAACGCCCGGAACCGGGTCCATCTCGAGATAGTCGATCGCCACGACGGTCGGGTGCTCGTCGGTCGAGCGGGTGATCGCGGCGGCGAGCTGGCTCCAGCCGCCGGGTGCCGCGCCGAGATCGACCACCCTCTGGCCCGGCTTCAGGAGATGGTGCTTCTCGTCGATCTCCATCAGCTTGTAGGCGGCGCGCGAGCGATAGCCCTCGCGCTTCGCCCGCGCGACATAGGGGTCGTTCAGCTGCCGCTCCAGCCAGCGCTGCGAGGAGGCCGTGCGGCCGCGCGCCGTCTTCACCTTGACGGTGAGGCCGCGCCCGCCGGGACCCGGCTTGCCGTCGCCCGGCTTCTTCATCGCCCGCCTCCCGCCGCGCGGGGCGCCGCGGCGGGCCGCCGCCAGACGCCGTCCTCGGCCATCATCTCGACGAGCAGCCCTTCGCGCAGCCCGCGATCGGCGACCCGCAGCCGGCCGCAGCGCCAGCGCCGCCGCACCGCCTCGAGAATCGCGCAACCCGCGAGCACCAGATCGGCCCGCTCCGCGCCGATGCAGGGATTGGCGACGCGGGCCGGATAATCCATCGCCCGCAGCGTCGCCATCATCGCCTCGACCTCGTCGTCGATCATCCACAGCCCGTCGACCCGGCGCCGGTCGTAGCGGTCGAGCCCGAGATGGACGCCGGCGAGCGTCGTCACCGTGCCCGAGGTGCCGAGGAAATGCAGGCCCCCCTCGGCGACCGCCGAATCGAGCATGTCGGCCTCCGGGAAGGCGTCGAGCATCGCCGTCACTTCCGCGACCATCGCCTCGAAGGTCGTCGCATCGACCCGCTCGCCGCCGTGCCGCTCGCTCAGCGTCACGACGCCGACCGGCAGCGAGGTCCAGGCGCGGATGCGGTCCGACATCCGCCGCCGCCCGGTCGGGGAGGGCCGGGAGAGATCGATCCAGACGAGCTCCGACGAGCCGCCGCCGATGTCGAAGAGCAGCACGCCGGAGGCGCTCGGATCGATGAGCGATGCGCAGCCGGCGACGGCGAGCCGCGCCTCCGTCTCGCGCGAGACGATTTCGAGCGCGAGCCCCGTTTCGGCGCGCACCCGCTCGAGGAAGACCGGCCCGTTATCGGCGGCGCGGCACGCCTCGGTGGCGATCAGCCGGGTGCGGCGCACGCCCCGCTCGGCGAGCTTGTGGGCGCAGATCGCAAGGGCCGCGACGGCGCGGTCCATCGCCGCCGCGCCGAGCCGGCCGCTCGCGCCGACGCCCTCGCCGAGCCGCACGATTCGCGAGAAGGCATCGACGACACGAAAGCCCCGCTCGCGCGGCTGCGCGATCAGGAGGCGGCAATTGTTGGTGCCGAGATCGAGCGCGGCATAATAGCCGGGATCGGCGGGCCGGGGCGCCGGCAGCTTGGGCGCGGCGGGGGCCGGCTTCTGGACCGCAGCCGGCTGCCCGCGGGGCGCATCCACCGCATAGACCGGCTGCCGCCGCTTGCGCCGCCGCCCCTTGCGGCGCCGCGGTTCACCACCCGCATCCGGGCGGACGGTGGGCGCATGCGCCGATTCCGTCCAGCCGCCGGACCGCTCGGGACCCGCCCGCAGCGGGTCCTCGTCCGTGCTCGTCAATGTCCGTCCTTCGGCTGCGCCTCGACACCCGGGGGCGGCGCGCAGCTCACGCGATGTTCAGTTGGACCAAATGTAGCATCTGGACGGCACCGCACAAGCGCGCGCGACACGAAAACGCCGCGGCTCGAAGGTGCCGCGGCGTCGAAGATCATCCCGGGGGGAGGGGGTGGGTCAGAGGCCCCAATAGGGGGTCGTGCCGTAATAGTCGTGCACCCGCTTCTCATAAGCGCGATCGGAGAGGAAGGTCTCCTCGTCCTCGTCGAACACCGGCGCGTCCTGCAGCTGCTGCTTGGACAGGTTCACCACATAGCCGGCCTGGTTGACGTCATAGGTCAGAGTCGACCACGGCAGCGGATGGTATTTCTCACCCATGCCGAGGAAGCCGCCGAAGGACATCACCGCATAGGCGACCTTGCCCGACGTCTTGTCGATCATGATCTCGTGAATGGTGCCGAGATGTTCGCCGGCGGTGTTGTAGACATCGGTGCCCTCGACCTTGTCGGCGCCGATCAGGGTGCTGGTCTCATGATAATGGGCCATGATTTCCTCCTGGCTCGATGACGGCCAATCAACCCGGAAAGCCGTGGAACGTTCCGCCGCCAGGCCACCGGTGCTCTTCCGCGCTCCCGCCCTCGGGAGGGGGCTCGCCGCGCTTGCGGGGAAGGGTGATCCGATCGGCCGGGCTCCCCTCTCCCGCCTGCGGGAGAGGGCTTCCGGCCTTGGCGTCGCAGGGAGCGCGAGCGACCGAGACGGTTAGGCCGGAAGGGTGAGGGCGCCCTTCTTCTCCTCCACCACTCAAGGAGAGGACCCTCACCCAACCTCTCCCGCAAGCGGGAGAGGGGCTCGTCGCTATTGCGGGAAGGGTGATCCGATCGGCCGGTCGAGCTCCCCTCTCCCGCGAGGCGGCAGAGAGGAGCCGCACCGTTGTGCCCGGGCAAAGGGGCGTCCGCCGGACCTCTTCGCGGCCGACCGGGGAAGACTGCGCGCGGCGTCATCGGGGCGGTTGACGGCGGGGACCGCTTCGCCCTATATCCGACCCGCTCGACGCGCCGCCCAGCCGGCGCCCCCGCGAAGGCGGGGACAGTCGCCGGTTCGCCGGCGATGTTGGGGGATAGTTCAATGGTAGAACAGCGGACTCTGACTCCGTTAATCTTGGTTCGAATCCAGGTCCCCCAGCCATTCAAATCATCACGGAATTTCGCCGCGCGGGCTGATTTCTGAGGCCCGTCGGCAGCACGATTTCGGCGCCGTTTCGGGCTTGCGGGCCGCGGCGCGGTGGCGCCGCGGGGCGTGTGCGGGGATGGCGGCGGGCCGCGCCGGCCGCGGCCGAAGCGGGTCGGGCGCGGCGTGCGCTGCGCCGATGCGCGCGTCAGGCGGCCGCGCGCTCGCCTCGGGGGCGGCGGCGCAGCGGCACCTGCGTCAGCGCGGGCGGAGTGTAGGCGGCCGCGTCGAGCGGGGCGATGTCGACACCGGGCGGCACGATCGCGTCGATCCGGTCGAGGAGCGCGTCGTCGAGCGTCACTGCGGCGCCGGCGAGCAGCCCGTCGAGCTGCTCCATGGTTCGCGGGCCGATGATCGCCGCCGTCATGGCCGGGTGGGCGAGCACGAAGGCGAGCGCCATGTGCATCAGCGACAGGCCGGCCTCTTCCGCGAGCGGGATCAATCTCTCGACCGCGTCGAGGCTCGCTTCGTCGGACATCGCCTTCGGAAAATACTTGGCGCGGAGCGTGTCCGGCGTGCGCTCGCCCTTGCGGTATTTGCCCGTCAGCATGCCTTTGGCGAGCGGGCTCCAGGCCATCACGCCCATGCCGTAACGCTGGCATACGGGGAGCACCTCCCGCTCGATGCCGCGGTTGAGAATCGAATAGGGCGGCTGCTCGGTGCGGAAGCGGTGCAGGCCTCGCCGTTCCGCCACCCCTTGCGCCTCGACGATGTCGGAAGCGGGAACGGTCGAGGCGCCGATCGCGCGGACCTTGCCGGCTCGCACGAGGTCGGTCAGCACCGAGAGCGTCTCCTCAATGTCGGTGTCGGGCGCCGGGCGATGGAGCTGATAGAGGTCGATATAGTCCGTGCCGAGCCGACGGAGCGAATCCTCGGCGGCACGCGTCAGCCAGCGCCGCGAGCCGCCGCGCCGGTTCGGATCGTCGCCCATCGGCAGGAAGGCCTTGGTGGCGAGAACGACATCGTCGCGCCGGCCGGCGAGCGCCTTGCCGACGATCTGCTCCGATTCGCCCTGGCTGTAAGCGTCGGCCGTGTCGATGAAGTTGATGCCGAAATCGAGCGCCTTATGGACTATGCGGACGCACGCGTCCTGGTCCGAATTGGCGAGCTTGCCGAACATCATCGCACCCAGACAATAGGGGCTGACCGTGATGCCGGTACGGCCGAGCGGACGGTGGCGCATGCGCGTCTCCTTTCGGTGAAGCTGGCCAAAGCGCGGCCAGCGGGCTATGAGATGGAAAGTGGAACGATCGTCCGTTTTTATATGGAACATTGTTCCGTTTAACAAGGGACGGGTGCGCCATGAACGGGGATGTCGCAGGCGGGCCGGCTCCGCACGAAGAGGGCCGGCCGATGCGGGCCGATGCCCGGCGCAATGTCGACGCGCTGCTCAGGGCGGCGATGGACGTCTTCGCGCAGCAGGGCGTCGAGGCGCCGATGCGGGCGATCGCGTCGGCGGCGGGCGTCGGCGTGGGCACGCTCTACCGGCATTTTCCGCAACGCTCCGACCTCATCAAGGCGCTCATCGAGCGGGAGGTCGACGCCCGTGTCGCGGCGGCGGCAGCACTCGCGGCGGCCGAGCCGCCGGGTGCGGCGCTCGCCGGCTTTGTGCAGGGGTTGGTTGATCTCGCGGCCACAAAGCGGGGTCTCGGCCCGGCGCTGCACTCGGGCGATCCCGCCTTCCAGGCGCTGCCCGATTATGTCGAAGGGCGGCTCACGCCGGCGCTGCGGGGCCTCCTCGCCGCGGCGGCGGCGGCGGGCGAGATCCGCGGCGACGTCGACGCCCGCGAGCTGCTCTTCGCCGCGCTCCGGCTCGCCGCGCCGGCGAGCGAGGGCGAGGTCGCGGAGGCGCGCCGGATGCTGGCGCTGCTCGTCGACGGGCTGCGCTTCGGAGCGCCTTCGATGCAGAAGGGGCGGGCGGGCTGAGCGGCCGGGGGAGGCGCCCGCAGCCGGCTGCCGCTTCGGCGGGCATCGGCGCGACCGGGGCCGTCCGGGACAGGAGCCGGACGAAACCGGCCGGGGTGCTTCCCCGGCCGGGGTTGAGGTTGCCGACCGATCGCTCGTGCCGAGAGGCTCACTTGCCCCAGATCTTGGCGTATTCGGCGCGATAGCCGTTGTCGGGGTCGAAGGTGTTGCGGTCGCCGCCGTCGAAGGCGACGTTATCCGCCGTCACGACATGGAGCGGCGGCACATAGCCCGAAGCGGGCTGGCCCTGCACCGCCCGGTTGAGCTCGTCGACGAGCTGCCAGCCCTGCAGGTTCAGCGGCTCGGCGACGGTCACCACCTGGTAGCTCTTGGCGCGGATGCGCTGATAGGCGCTCTCCGACCCGTCGCCGGCGGCGACCGCCTTCGGCGCGCCGTCGCCGGCAATACCGGCCGCGGCGAGCGAGGGGCCCATGAAGTCGAAATAGATGTCGTTGATCGCGAGGCTGTGCGTCCAGGAGGCGCCGTATTTCTGCAGCAGCGCGGTGGTCAGCGTCGGCATCCGGTTCGACGTGTCGGCGATCGGCGTGTCGACATATTCGAGCACGGTGCCGCCGAGCTTCTCGATCGTCTCTTTGATCTTGTCCGCTTTGGCGATGGCGATCGTGTAGGTCGAATCGGTGAAGATGACGACGCCGGGCTTGCCGCCGGCATCGGCGAAGGCCCATTTCGCGGCGACTTCCGACACCTGCATCGCATCGGTCGAGACATTGGTGAAGATGCCGATCTTCTCGTTCGGCCCGATCACCGGCCCGGCGTGCCAGGAGACGAGCGGGATCTTGGCGTCGCGCGCCTGTTCGAGCGCCGCCTGCTGCTCGATCGCGTCGAAGCCGTTGATGACGATGCCGTCCGGCTTCAGCGCCAGCGCCTGGCCGAACGCGGCGGTGCGGCCCTGCACCGAGCCGGCGCCGTCGAGCACGCGCACCGTCCAGCCGATCTTCTTCGCCGCTTCCTCGACGCCGGTCGTGACGCCGAGAATGCCGCCATTCTTCATGTCGCCGGCGAGCACGACGATCGTCTTGCCTTCCGCCGCCTTCGGCCCGGTGGTGGGGCCGTCCCAGGCCGTCACCTTCTGGGCGTATTTCGCGACCGCCTCGTTCGCCTCGGCGATCGGATCGGCGAGAGCGGGGGCCGCAAGGGTGAGCACCGCCACGCCGGCCAGGAATGTCCTTCTGAGCATCGTCGTCCTCCCGGGACCTTTTCGAACTTCGTTCCGTCTACTTCTTCACCGCGCCTTTGCGGCGCTGCGCATAGCCTGCGATGCCGATGGCGATCAGCAGGGTCAGCCCGTTGAACAGCGGCTCGACCCAGAACGAGCCGCCGAATTGCTGGATGCCGGAAATGCCCACCGCGAGGATCATCACGCCGACGATCGTGCCCCAGACATTGACGCGGCCTGGCTTGATCGTGGTCGAGCCGAGAAAGGCTCCGACGAGCGCCGGCAGAAGGAATTCGAGGCCGACCGAGGCCTGGCCGATGCGCAGCTTCGAGGCGAGCAGCACGCCGGCGAGCGCGGTCAGGAAGCCGGAGGTGACGAAAGCGCCGAGCACGAATTTCCGCGTCGGGATGCCGTTCAGCTCGGCGGCCCGCTGGTTGGCGCCGATCGCATAGAGGAAGCGGCCGATCGGCGTGTGGTCGAGCACCACCCACATCGTCACCGCGATGGCGAGCACGTAGAAGGCGGTGATCGGCAGGCCGACGACGAAGGTGCCGTTGATCGCGTAGAAGCCGTCCGGCAGCATGCCGACCATCTGCCGGCCACCGGTGTGCCAGAGCGCGAGCGCATAGAGCACCGTGCCGGTGCCGAGCGTCGCGATGAAGCTGTCGATGCGCGCGACCTCGACGAGCAGGCCGTTCAGGAAGCCGACCGCCGTGCCGAGCGCGAGCACGATGACGACCGCGAGCGGCCAGGGGATGCCGAGGAGGGTCTGCAGCGAGATGGCGAGGATGTGCCACAGCACGATGCCGTAGCCGACGGTGAGGTCGATCCGGCCGGCGACCATCGGCACCGTCGCGGCGAGGGCGAGGAGCGCGATGATCGCCTTGTCCGACAGGATGGCGCGCAGGTTGAGGAGGGTCGGGAAGGTGTTGGGCAACAGGATCGAGAAGACGAGGATGAGCGCCAGCATCAGCAGGACGAGGCCATAGACCGGCAGCAGCCGCCCCAGCCTGTGCAGCATGCCGGTGCCGGCGAGCTCGTCGCGGGTCGGTTCGAGCGCGTTCGATTCGATCGAGGGCATAGGCGGGGGACCTTCAAGCGGCTTCGCCGGCCGAGGCGGCCTGGATCAGCGTTTCGGTGGAGAGTTCGACGCCGGCGAGTTCCGCGACGGCGCGGCCGCGGCTGAACACGATCGCCCGGTGGCAGACATGGGCGATCTCCTCGAAATCGGTCGAGACGACGAGCACGCCCATGCCGGAGGCGAGCGCCTCGTAGAGAAGGTGGTAGATCTCCGCCTTGGCACCGACATCGACGCCGGCGGTCGGATCCTCGGCGATCAGCAGGCGCCGGCCGGAATCGAGCCAGCGGCCGACCACCACCTTCTGCTGATTGCCGCCCGACAACGCTTCGATCGCGAGGCCGGGATCGTTCGGCGACAGCCCGACCCGGCGGCCGACCGCCTCCGCCTCCGCCGCCTCGCGCCCCGGCAGCCGCGCGGTGAGGAGGCCGCGGCCGGTCGCGGTCGGATTGAGGAAGGCGTTCTCGCGGATCGAGAGCCCCGGCGCGATGCTCTCCTGAACCCGGTCGCGGGCAACGAAGCCGATGCCGGACCGCATTGCCGTTTCCGCCGAGGCGAGCACCGGCGGCCGCCCTTCGAGCAGGATGCGGCCGCTGTGCGGCACGATGCCGAACAGCGCCCGGCCGACATCTTCATGGCCGGCGCCGCGCAGTCCCGCGAGCCCGAGCAGTTCGCCGCGCTGGATCGTCAGGCCGACCGGACCGACCTGCCGGGTGACGAGGTTCTCGACGGTGAGGATGGCCGGACCGGCCTGTACCGGCGGGCGGCTGATCTCGCGCGCCTTGCGGCCGACGATGAGACCGACGAGTTCCTCGGGCGTCGTGTGCTCGACGCTGCGCATGCCCGCCATCTGGCCGTCGCGCAGCACCGCGACGCGATCGGCGATGCGGAAGATCTCGTCGAGCCGGTGGCTGACATAGATCATGCCGACGCCCTTCGCCTTCAGCGGCCGAAGCGCGTTGAAAAGGCGCTCGACCTCGTCCGCCGGCAGGCTGGCGGTCGGCTCGTCGAGCACGAGGAAGTCGCAGTCGGCGGCGAGCGCGCGGGCGATCGCGACGAGCGACTTCTCGGTCCTGGTCAGGCTCGAGACGCGCGCCGTGGCGGGGAACTCCGCCTCGACCATGGCGAGCGCGCGGGTCGCCGCGGCCTCGGTCGCCGGCCAGTCTATGCGGCCGCGCCGCCGCCGATAGCCGAGCGAGAGGGCGATGTTCTCGGCGACGCTCATCCATTCGATGAGGCCGAGGTCCTGATGGATGAAGGCGACCGCCTGACCGCCGACCCGGCCGGCCTCGTGCGCATAGGGCCGGCCGTCGACAAGAACGCCGCCGGAATCGGCCTTGTGGATGCCGCCCAGAATCTTGATCAGGGTGGATTTGCCGGCGCCGTTCTCGCCGAGCAGCGCGACGATCTCGCCGCGGCAGACGCGCAGCGAAACGCCCTTCAGCGCCTGCGTGCCGCCGAAGGATTTCACGACGCGATCGAAGAAGAGGCCGTCGCTGGCCGTCATCTTTTCGTCTCCCCCCTCACCGGGCACCCCTTCTTGATCGAGGTTTACCGGTAACGTATGGCGAGACTGATCTGGCCTTTCCGCCTTGTCAAGCCGGAACCGTTATCGATAACATGAGGCGGTCGGGAGAGGCGGGCGGCCGAAAGCGCGGCGATGGAGCGGAAGGGCAAGGCCAATCTCGAGGATATCGCCCGGGCAACGGGCGTGTCGAAGATGACGGTCAGCCGCGTTCTGCGCGGCGGCAGCGGCTTCTCCGACGAGACGCGCGACCGCGTCGTGCGGGCGGCCGATGCGCTCGGTTACGTGCCGAACCGGCTCGCCATCGCCTTCGGTGCCGATCAGGCCTCGACGCTCGTCGGCGTCTGCGTGCCGCGGCTGACCTCCGGCCTCTTCGCCCATGTGCTCGACGGGGTCGACCGGGCGCTGTCGCGGCTCGGCTACCAGACGATGATCGGCAGCCACCAGCATGCCGTCGAGCAGGAAGAGGCGTGGGTGCGGCAGGTCGCATCCTGGCGCCCGGCCGGCCTCATCCTGTCGGGACGGCACCACACGGCGGCGACGGTCGACCTGCTGCGCCATGCCGGCATGCCGGTGGTCGAGATCTGGGACCTGACGACCAGCCCGATCGACATGTCGGTCGGCTTCAACCATTTCGACTGCGGCGTCGAGATGGGCCGCTTCCTGGTGTTGCGCGGCCGGCGGCGGGTCGGCTTCGTCGGCGCGCTCGCCGGGGCCGATGTGATGAGCGAGGCGCGGCTCGACGGCTTCGAGAGCGCGCTCGCCGATGCCGGCCTGCCGCTCGCCGACAAGGAGATGCTGCTCGACACGCCGGGCTTCTATGCCGGCTATTACGGCATCGAGACGCTGCTCGCCCGGCGGCGGGACCTCGACGCGGTCTATTTCCACAATGACGAGATGGCGATCGGCGCGCTCGCCTGGTGTCAGGCGAACGGCGTCCGCGTGCCAGACGATCTCGGCATCGCCGGCTGGGGCGGCATGGAGGCGGCCTCGGTGCTGCCCCGCCGGCTGACGACGACCGTCGTGCCGACCACCGCGATCGGCAAGCTCGCCGCCGAAGCGCTCGTCGCCCGCCTGAAGGGCGAGCACGCCGAGGACGTCACCGTGGTGCCGACGCGGCTCGTACCGGGCGCCACGGTCTGATCATCGCGCCCGGGCTTCTTTCGCCTGCGGCGGGCTCCTCAGGAGAAGGCGATCTGCGCCTTCATCGTCTGCCTGCGGTCGGAGGCGAGGCGGAAGCCCGTCTCGGCCTCGGTGAGCGGCAAAGTGTGGGTGATCAGCGGCTTGACGTCGATCAGGCCCTTGCGCATCAGCTCGACGGCGATCGGGAACTCGGCATGGAAGCGGAACGAGCCGCGCAGCTCCAGCTCCTTGGCGGTGATCGCCATCATCGGCAGGGTCATGTCGCCGCCGAGGCCGAGCTGCAGAATGAGCCCGCGCGGCCGCAGCGCCGCGATGCCGGCGGCGAGCGCGGCGGCCGCGCCCGAGCATTCATAGAGCACGTCGAACGTGCCCTTGTCGGCGGTGAAGGGGGCGAGCCCGTCGGGATCGGTCGCCGTGTTGATCGTGCGGTCGGCGCCGACGCGGGCGGCGAGCGCGAGGGTGAAGTCAGACAGGTCGGTCGCGACGATCTCGGCCGCGCCGGCGCGGCGGGCGCAGAGGATCGACAACAGGCCGATCGGGCCGCAGCCCGTGACGAGCACGCGCTTGCCGGTCATCGCGCCGGCCCGGCCGGTGGCGTGCAGCGTGACGGAAAGCGGCTCGGCCATCGCCGCTTCGCCGGCCGTCAGGCCTTCGGCCGGCACGCACTGCCCGGCATCGGCGACGAGCATCTCGCGGAAGGCGCCCTGGATGTGCGGGAAGGGCATGGCCGAGCCGTAGAAGCGCATGTGCAAGCACTGGTTCGGCAGGCCTTCGAGACAGTAGCGGCAGGACCGGCAGGGCCGCGACGGCGAGACGGCGACCATCTGGCCGATCGCCAGCCCGCTCACCCCGGCGCCCAGTTCCTCGACGATCGCCGAGACTTCGTGGCCGAGGATCATCGGTTCCCTCAAGCGCACCGTGCCGAAGCCGCCGTGATGGTAATAATGGAGGTCCGAGCCGCATATGCCGCCGGTGGCGAGCCTGAGCCGCACCTCGCCCGGACCCGGCGCCTCGACATCGCGCTCCTCGATGCGCAGGTCGTGGGCGGCGTGGATGACGATCGCCTTCATGGGCTCCTCCCGGGCGTCGCGGCTGCGGCGGGGAGGGGGCCCGGCGACGCATCTTCGCGCTCGCCCGCGGCTTTCCCCGAACGCGCCTTGACAGGCTCTGTTATCGATAACAGAAACAGCGTCGGCGGCATTTGTCGAGATCAATCTGAGGGAGGTTCCGCGTGCCCAACGGCTTGTTCGATCTGACCGGGCGGCGTGCGCTCGTCACCGGCTCCTCGCAAGGGATCGGCCAGGCGCTCGCCCGGGGCCTTGCCGAAGCCGGCGCCGAAGTGGTGCTGAACGGACGCGACGCGGAGAAGCTCGCCGCGGCCGCGGAGGCGCTCGGCGCCCGGTCGCTCGCCTTCGACGTCACCGATTATGATGCGGCGCGGACGGCGGTCGACGCCTTCGAGGCCGCGCACGGGGCGATCGACATCCTCGTCAACAATGCGGGCATGCAGTATCGCGCGCCGCTCGAGGATTTTCCGGAGGAGGCGTTCCAGCGCCTGCTGCAGACCAACATCGCCTCCGTCTTCAATGTCGGCCAGGCGGTGGCGCGCCACATGATCGGCCGCGGCCGCGGCAAGATCATCAACATCGCCTCGGTGCAGACCGCGCTCGCGCGGCCCTCGATCGCGCCCTATACGGCGACCAAGGGGGCGGTGGGCAATCTGACCAAGGGCATGGCGACCGACTGGGCGAAGCACGGCCTGCAGGTCAACGCGATCGCGCCCGGCTATTTCGACACGCCGCTCAACGCGGCGCTGGTCGCCGATCCCGCCTTCTCGGCCTGGCTCGAGAAGCGGACGCCGGCCGGCCGCTGGGGCCGCGTCGAGGAACTGGTGGGCGCCTGCGTCTTCCTCGCTTCCGAGGCGTCGTCCTTCGTCAACGGCCATGTCCTCTATGTCGACGGCGGCATCACCGCCTCGCTCTGACGGTGTCCGCCGCGCCGTCCGCTCGGGGAGCGGGCGGTGACGCGGCGGGCGCGAGGGGCGGGGCCGCCCACCATGGCGGATGTCGCGCGGGCGGCGGGCGTCTCCTCGATGACGGTGTCGCGGGCGCTCCGCCGCGACGCCGCGGTGAACGAGGAGACGCGCGCCGCCATCCTCGATGCGGCGGAGCGGCTCGGCTATGTCTTCGACGCCACGGCGGCGAGCCTGCGCGCCCGGCGCACCGATTTCATCGCCGCGACCATCCCCTCGATCAACAATGCGAACTTCGCCGACACGGTCCGCGGCCTGACCGACGGGCTCGCCGCGCGCGGCTATCAGGTGCTGCTCGGCTACACGAATTACGATATGGCGGAGGAGGAACGGCTGGTCGAGCAATTGCTCCGCCGGCGGCCCGAGGCGATCGTCGTCACCGGCGGGCGGCACACGGCGCGGACGCGGACGCTGCTCGCCAAGGCGGGCATCCCGGTCGTCGAGACCTGGGACCTGCCGGACGAGCCGATCGGCTCGGTGGTCGGCTTCTCGAATGCCGACGCCGTCGAGGCGATGGTCGACCGCTTCGTCGCGGCGGGCTTCCGCCGGATCGCCTTTCTCGGCGGCGACGCGGCGCGCGATACACGCGGCACCGACCGGCGGCGCGGCTTCCTGCGCGCCATGGCGAAGCACGGGCTCGACGCCGCCCGGCTGATCGCGGGCGGCACGCCGCCGATCTCGATGCGCGAAGGGGCGGCGGCGATGGCTGCGCTGCTCGACCGCCTGCCCGATACCGAACTGGTGATCTGCGTTTCCGACCTCGCCGCCTTCGGCGCGCTCACCGAATGCCAGCGCCGCGGCCTCGCCGTGCCGGAGACGATCGCGATCGCCGGCTTCGGCGATTACGACATCGCCGGCATTTCGGTGCCGACGCTCACCACCATCGACCCGTTCCCGCGCGAGATCGGCCGCCGCGCTGCCGAACTGATCCTCGGCCTCCTCGACGGCACCGTCACCGGCCCCCGCATCGTCGCGATCATGCCGCAGCTGCGTCCAGGCGGCAGCGCGCTTCTGCCGGACGCCGACGGGGCCGGCCGAGCGAACGCGGAAACGGCTCAGAAATCCCCGTCCGCACCATAGGCGCCGGCCGGCCTCGTGCGGACCGGCTGGTGCTGCAGCGACGGGCCGCCGAGCGGGGCGGGTTCCTCGTGCTCGAGGCCGAGATAATGGGCGAGATAGTCGTGCAGGGCGAGCGCGGCGCGGGAGGTGGTGCCGGGCGCCTTGTAGAGCAGCAGGTCGACCTTCGGCAGCGGCGGGAAGACGTCGAGTTCGCGCATCCGCGGCACGACCGCGCTGCGGCCGAGCACGCTCACCGCCATGCCCGAGAACACCGCCGCCTGAAGCCCGCTGACGCTCTCGCTGACGCAGGCGATCCGCCATTTGTGGCCCGCGGCATCGAGCCCGGCGATGGCGTGGTCGCGATAGATGTTGCCGGGCGGCAGGAGGGCGAGCGGCACAGGATTCTCGTGGTGCGCGCTCGATCCTTCGCCGCCGATCCAGACGAGCTGTTCCTGCCGCACGACGAGACCGCCGGTGAAATCGTTCATCCGGGTGACGAGGGCGATGTCGACCTCGCCGCGCTGGACGAGGTCGACGAGCGGGGTGGAGAGGGCGCAGCGCAACTGCACCTGGATGCGCGGGAAGGCCTTCTTGAAGACGCCGAGGATCGAGGGGAGCATATAGGCGGCATAGAGGTCCGGCGTGCCGAGCACGACATGGCCCTCGATCTCCGGCGCCGAGAGCCGCGACAGCAGCTCGTCGTGCAGGCGCAGGATCGACTTGCCGTAATTGACGACGAGATCGCCCTCCGGCGTCAGCGCGAAGCGGCGGCCGTCATGGCGGAAGAGCTGCGTCCCCGCGAGCTCTTCCAGCCGCTGCAATTGCAGCGTGATCGCCGGCTGGGTTCGCCCGAGCCGCCTCGCCGTCTCGGTGATGCTGCCCGTATCGACGACGGAGATCAGCGACCGCAGCATCCGGATGTCGAGGCTGATGAGATTCATGACGTGGGGCGGCTCCCGGCTGTGCGACCGGGAGACCCCATGCAACTTTCATGCAGACTGAATTCCGCGCCGGCGCCGGCGCCGTTCAGCGGTCGTCGACGAGCCGCAGATAGGCCGCGGTGACGAGGAGCACGATGGCGCCGAAGAGGATCAGCCGGGCCCCCTCGGGCAGTTGCAGGAGGCGCAGCAGCGTCGTCAGCACGGTGAGGATCAGAGCCCCGACGATCGTGCCCGCATAGCCGCCGCGGCCGCCGAAGATCGAGGTGCCGCCGATCACCGCGGCGGCGACCGAGGGCAGCATCAGCGGGTCGGCGAGCGACAGCGACGGCGTGCGGATGAGGCCGAGATAGAGCAGGCCGGTGATGCCGGCGATCAGCGCCGAGAGCACGTAGAGCGCCAGGATGACCCGCCAGTACTGCACGCCGGAGAGGCGCGCCGCCCGCTCATTGTCGCCGACCGCATAGAGGAGGCGGCCGAAGCCGGTGAAGCGCAGCATCAGGATGACGAAGGCCGCGACGGGAATGAAGAGGAGGAGCGCGTTCGGCACGCCGCCCGTCAGGCCCGTGCCGAGCCAGGTCAGCCCGTCCGGCACCCGCGCGCCGGAGGCGATCACGGTGCGCTGATAGACTTGAAGACAGCCGATGCCGACGAGGCTGGTACCGAGCGTCATGATGAGGGGGTGGACGCGGAAGACGCCGACGCCGATGCCGTTGGCGATGCCGATCAGCAGCGCCGGCAGAAGGGCGATCGCGCCGGCCGAAACCGGATCGAGCGCCACCGATTGGGCGGCCATGAAGAAGGCCGCCATGGTCGCGACCGTCGAGACCGACAGGTCGATGCCGCCGGTCAGCATCGTCATGGTCTGGCAGGCGGCGAGCATGGCGAGCGGGATCGCGAACTTCACCGTGTTGGCGATCCAGCGCTCGTTGACGATGCCCGGCCGCAGGAATTCGAGCACGCCGACGAGGATCACGAGCAGCACGATCAGCGGCACGAGCGGCTGGTCGCTCATGAAGCGGCGGATCCGCCGGCCGAGCGGGGCCGGGCGATCGAGCGTCGCGGTATCGGTCATGGCGTGCGGCCTCTCATCGCGACGAGGGCGCCGAGCATGACGACGACGACCATGATCACGCCCTCGATGATGGTGGTGACGTTGGGATCGACCGCGAGCAGGGTGAGGTCGGTGCGGACGAGCCGGAGCACGAAAACGGCGATGATCGGCCCGAGCAGGCCGCCGCGGCCGCCGCCGAGCGCGACGCCGCCGAGCACGACCGCGGCGACGCTGGCGAGCAGATAGGGACCGGGGATCGGCGCGCCGATACCGGTGCTCATCGTGAGCGTCAGGCCGCCCATCGCGGCGAACAGGCCGCCGAGCGCATAGGCGAGGATCTTGGTGCGGGCGACGGGAACGCCGCTGCGGAAGGCGGCGAGGTCGCTCGAGCCGATCGCATAGAGCGACAGGCCGAGCCGCGAGCGCCTGAGCGGGATCCAGACGACGGCGAGGCAGATGACGAGCACGACGAGCGCCTTGGGGATCCAGTCGGTGACCGCACCGGGGAGCCCCGGGATCGGCACGGTGCCGACGATGAGCGCCTTCAGCCATTCCGCCGCGCCGCCGCCCGGCGCGTCGAGGACGAGGAGCGCGGCGCCCTGCAGCATGAAGAGCGTGGCGAGCGTGACGACGATGTCGGGCACGCGGCTCACCACGATCAGGGCGCCGTTCATCGCGCCGAGCGCAAAGCCGAGCGCCAGCACGAACGGCACGACGGCGAGCGCGAACTCCTCGCTCGCCCCGGCCATCAGCGCCGCGGCGGTGACGCTCGTCAGCGCCATCATCGCCGCGACCGACAGGTCGATGCCGCCGGCGAGCACGACGACGGTCTGCGCCGCGACGGCGAAGGCGTAGGGCAGCACCGCGCGGGCGAGCGAGCCGAAATCGGCCGCGCCATAGCCGGGCTGGATCAGCCGGGTGACGACGAGGAGGGCGAGGAAGAGCACGAACAGGCCGGCGACCCAGCCCTGGCGACGAAGGAAGCGGCTCACGGCGTCGCTCCGGAGGGAGAGGCGGGGAGGGAGGCGGCCTCGCGCGGCAGGCCGTAGGCCGCCCGCGTCAGCGCCGCCTCGTCGGCGATCTCGACCGGCAGCACATCGACGACGCGGCCGCCGAAGACGACGATCGCCCGGTCGCAGACGCGTTGCACCTCTTCGAGCTCGGAGGTGTAATAGAGGACCGACTTGCCCTGCGCGGCGAGCTCGCGCAGCAGGCGGTAGATCTCGCGCTTGGTGCGCACGTCGATGCCGCGGGTCGGATCGAAGCAGAGGATGGTGCGGGCGTCCGCCGCGATCCAGCGGGCGATCGTCACCTTCTGCTGGTTGCCGCCGGAGAGGCGCTGCACTTCGCGCTGGGCGCGGGTGTCGATCTGCAGCCGCTCGATCGCCGCGGAGACGAGGCCGCGCTCGCGGCCGACCGCGAGCGGACCCCAGGACCGGAGGCGGGCGCTGAAGGGGAGGGCGATGTTCTCCCGCACCGAGCGCTGCATCAGCAGCGCCTCGGTCCGGTCGCCGGGGACATAGGCGATGCCTTGCGCGATCGCATCCGCCGGATGACCGAACACGACGGGCTCGCCGTCGACCGCGATCGTGCCGCGGCTCGGCCGGATCGAGCCGGCGAGGGCGGCGAAGAGCTCGTCCTGGCCCTGGCCTTCGAGCGCCACGACGCCGGCGACCTCGCCATTTGCGAGCTCGAAGGAGACGTCCTCGAGCTTCGAGCCGGCGGCGAGGCCTCTGACCGACAGGCGCGGCGGGCCGGAGGAGGCCTGCGCATCGCGCGCGGCCGCCGCGACGCGGGTCTTCTCGACCCGCGCGCCGAGCATCATCTCGACGATCCGCTCCTCGATGCCCGGAACGATGTCGACGACGCCGACCGTCTCGCCGTCGCGCAGGACGGTCGCCCGGTCGCAGAGCGCGGCGATCTCGACGAAGCGGTGCGAGATGAAGATGACGGAACGGCCGGTCTTCACCTCGCCGCGCACCACCTCGATCACCCGCTCGGCGAGGTTCGCCGGCAGCGCCGCCGTCATCTCGTCGAGCAGCATCACATCGGGCTCGAGCGACAGGGCGCGGGCGAGATCGAGCACGCGCAGCACCGCGAGCGGCAGGTCGCGGGCGAGATCGCGCAGGTCGAGGTCCGGCACGCCGAGCGCCCGCACCCAGTCGCGGAAGGGGGCGACGGGCGTCCCGGTCAGCCGCAGATTGTCGGCGATGTCGAGATCGGGGATGAGCGAGGGTTCCTGATAGACCGGGACGAGCCCGGCCCTGCGCGCCGCGGCCGGCGAGCCGAGCGGCCGGGCTTCGCCGCGGATCAGGATGCGGCCGGCGCTCGGCCGGATCGCGCCGGTCAGGATCTTGACGAGCGTCGACTTGCCCGCGCCGTTGGCGCCCATCAGGGCGTGCACCTCGCCCGGCCGGACGCGGAGCGAGGCGTCGCGCAGCGCCGCAACGGCGCCGTAGTTCTTCGCGACGCCCGAGGCGTCGAGGAGGGGTTGCGTCGTCACGGGCGCTCGGAAACGGATCGAGGAAAGATCGGGCGGACGCCGCGGCCGGCGCCCGCCCGGATGGCGGGGCGGAGCTTACTCGCCGGGGCCCTTGCAGGCGACGATCTGCTCCTTCGTATAGTGCGTCCAGTTCGGGATCGAGATGCTCACCGGCCATTCGGCGCTCAGCGAGGGATCGGCCGCCGCGGCGAGCTTCGCCTTGCCCTCGGGCGTGACGTTCTCCCACAGCTCGGGGTCGACCAGCACCGTCTGCGAGGCCGGCTTCTGGCCTTCGAGGATCTGCAGCGCGAGGGCGACGCCGGCGCCGCCGATCGAGCCCGGATTGGTGACCGCGGCGCCCTTCAGGCCTTCGACCTTGTTCAGCTGGCCGACGAAGCCGGCATTGTCGGCGCCGACCACCGGGACGAGCGTCGCCTGCGATTCGACCAGCGCGTCGACGATCACGTTGTCGATGCCGGAGGTCCAGATGCCGTCGAAGGGAATGCCGGTGGCGATGAAGTCGAGGATCTGCTGCTTGCCCTGATCCTGCTGCCAGCCGGTGAACACCTCGTGCGCGACCTTGACGTCCGGGAACTCCGCGAGGGCGCGCTTGAAGCCCTTGTCGCGATCGCTGTCGGCCGAGGCGCCCGCGGCGCCGCGCATATAGACGACCTCGCCCTTGCCGCCGATCGTCTCGAACAGCCATTTGGCGCCGAGATAGGCGTATTCCTCCTGGTTGTTGGAGATCACATAGGCCGACGGCTCGGTGACGCCCTGGTCGACGGCGACCACGACGATGCCGGCCTTCGCCGCTTCGGCGAGGGCGGCGTTGACGCCCGAGGGGTCGGCCGGATTGACGACGATCGCATCGACGCCGGCGCTGATCAGGTTGCGGATGTCCTCGAGCTGGCCCGCCGCATCGGTGTTGCGGTGGGCGATGTTGAGCTTCGACACCTTGCCGGAGGCGAGCGCCTCGGCCTTCATCGCGCAGACCATCTCCTCGCGCCAGCCATTGCCCTGCACGGTGTTGGAGACGCCGATCGTGTAGCTGTCCTTCGCATGGGACAGCGCGGTCGACGCGAGCAGCACGGCACCGGCGACGAGCGGCAGATAATTGAGCTTCTTCATGGTTTTCCTCCTCACGGCCCCTCTGGGCCGACCTCCCGAAATCGATCCGTTCACTTGACCAAGGGGCGCAGCACGTCCCGCGCGAGCAGGAAGCCCCGCTTCACCCGATCGTCGTCCCCCTCGAACCGGCGGTCCTCGTGCTCGATGACGATCGGTCCATCGTAGCCCGCGCGGTAGAGACCCGAGAAGATCACGTTCCAGTCGACCTCGCCCAGACCCGGCATGCGCGGCACCTGCCAGCCCATGCCGGCGGAGAGGATGCCGCGCTCATAGAGCCCGTCGCGGTCGATCATCAGATCCTTCGCATGAGCATGAATGATATGCGGCCCGAATTCCCGGATGAAGCGGGCGGCGTCGATCATCTGCCAGACGAGATGCGAGGGATCGAAATTCATGCCGATCGCGCCGTCGAACGCCTCGAGGATGCGGCGCCAGATCTGCGGCGAATAGGCGATGTTGTGCCCGGCCGGCCATTCGTCGACGCTGAAGATCATCGGGCAGTTCTCGAAGGCGAGGCGCACGCCGTTGTCGGCCGCATGGGCGACGATGTCCGGCCAGACCGCGAGCGCCTCCTGCCAGTTGGCGTCGACGTGCTTCGAGGCGTCGCCGCCGCAGAACGTGTTGACGACCGGCACGCCCATCCGCCCGGCGGCGACGATCACCGTCTTCAGATGGTCGATCACCGCGGCCCGGTGGGCCGGGTCGGGGTGGAGCGGGTTCGGATAATAGCCGAGGCCGGAGATCGAGAGTCCCTTGTCGGCGAGGGCGGCGACGATCTCCCGCCCCTCCGTCTCCGAAAGGGTCGCGACGTCGATATGGCTGGTGCCGGCATAGCGCCGGGTCGGTCCCGCGGCGCGTGGCCAGCAGGCGATCTCGAGCGTCTCGAAGCCGGCCGCGCTCGCCCAGTCGGCGACGTCGGCGAGCGGCGCGTCCGGGAACGGCGCCGTCAAAATCCCGAGCTTCATGATATCCTCCCCTCCTCCAGGGTTCTCTATCGCGCGCGTCCGGTCAACCCGGCGGCCCGGCACCGCAGAGCCGGGCGAGATCGGCGAGCGGATCGGGCGCGAGGAAACCGGCGAGCCGTGCCGCGACGCCGGCGCGGAACGTCGCGTCGGCGGCGAGCTCGGCCGGAAAGATCGCGCCGATCGCGACGATGGCGGCGGTGAGCGCGGCCGCATCGTCGCCGATCGCGTCGGCGATCGCGGCGATCCGGTCGGCATAAGGGTCGTCGACCGTCCAGGCGCGGCCGAAGCGGGCCGATGCGCGGACGAGATAGGCCATCCAGGCGGCGACCGGCACGCAGAGCAGGTCGATCGCCGCGCCGGCGCGGCGCCGGTCGCGGATCGGGTTGAGGATGCGCTGGACGATCTTCTGCGAGCCGTCGGTGGCGATCTGGTGATTGCGGTGACGGATCGCGGTGTTGCGCAGCCGGGCGAGGCTCTGTTCGAGATAGGCCTCCGGCACGATGCCGGGCACCGGCTCGAGCGTCGGCAGGGTCTCCTCGGCGAGCATGCGGCGCACGAAGCCGGCGAGGAGCGGGTCGGCCATGTCGTCGAACGTGTGTTCGAGGCCAGCGAGGACGCCGAGATAGCAGAGCGTCGTCTGCGCGCCGTTCAGCACGCGCATCTTCAGATGTTCGAACGCGCCGACGTCATCGACGAACTGCGCGCCGACCCGGCCGAAATCCGGCCGGCGGGCGGCGAAGCGATCCTCGATCACCCATTGCCGGAACGGCTCGCCCACCACCACCGCCTCATCGCGGTAGCCGAGCACCTGTTCCACATAAGCGAGATCGGCGGCGCCCGTCGCCGGCGCGATGCGGTCGACCATGGTCGAGGGGAAGGCGACGTTCCCGGCGATCCAGCCGGCGAGACCATCGCCGCGCCGCTCGGCGAGGGCGGCGACGACGCGGCCCAGAATGGCGCCGTTCGACGGGATGTTGTCGCAGCTCATCACCGTCACCGGCGCGCCGTGCGCCTTCCGCCGCCGCTCGAGGGCCGCGAGGATGAGGCCGGGCAGGCTCTGTGGCGCCTCGGGATGGGCGAGGTCGTGGGCGATCTCCGGCCGGCTCTCGTCGAGCGCGCCGTTCGCCGGCGTGTGGCAATAGCCTTTCTCGGTGACGGTCAGGGTGACGAGATCGATCGCCGGATCGGCGAGCACGGCGAGCGCCGGCTCGGCGCTCGCCTGCGCGTCGACGACGCGGACGATGCTGCCGATGACGCGGGCCGTGACGCGGTCGTCCTCGCGCATCAGCCGCGTATAGAGCCCGCCCTGCGCGCCGAGCGTGTCGGCGAGCGCCGGCGGGCGGATGTTGATGCCGACGATGCCGAAGCGGTCGAGCCGATCGGCGAGGAGGTCGTCGACGAACTCGGCCTGATGGGTGCGGTGGAAGGCGCCGACGCCGATATGGGCGATGCCGGCGGCGAGCGCCGCGCGGTCATAGGCGGGCCGGGCGACGGCGGCGGGCAGGCGGTCGAGGAGAGCCGGGCCGAGCCGCTCCGCCGTTTTCGGAACCGCGCTCACCGGCCGGACCCCACCACCCATTGCTCCTGATCGACCAGCGAACCGGTCATCGGTCCGCACGCATCGCTCAGGAGAAAGACGGCGAGATTGGCGATGTCCTGCGGCACGAGCAGCCGGCCGAAGGGCTGTCTCGCGCTCGCGGCCTCGAGCCAGCCGGGGCCGTGGCCGAGCGTCTCCGCCTGCATCACCCGCTCCGCCGGCGTGTCGGTCCAGCCGACATTGATGCCGTTGACGCGGATGCGGTCGAAGCGGTGGGCATTGGCGACATTGCGCGTCAGCAGGGCGAGCGCGGCCTTGGTTGCGGAATAGACGGCGAGCTCGGGCGCGCCGCAATGCGTATTGACCGACAGGATGTTGACGATCGCCCCGCCGCCGCCCTGCCGTTTCATCGCCGCAACGGCGCCCTGCATCAGGAAGAAGGGCGCCCGCGCATTGACGGCGAAGAGCGCTTCCCAATCGTCCCGCGAGGCGTCGAGGAGGGAGGCCCGGTCGGTCAGCGCCGCGGCGTTGACGAGGAGGTCGATCCGGCCGAAGCGGTCGAGACAGGCCTCGATCAGCCGCGCGGGCGCGTCCGGATCGCCGAGCTCGGCGGCGACGAAGAGGGTGGGCGCGCCCCGTTCGGCGAGCGAGGCGGCCGCCGCCTCGCCGCGCGTCCGGTCGCGGCCCGAGATCACGAGGCCCGCCGCGCCGGCTGCGGCGAGCGTTTCGGCGATGGCGAGGCCGATTCCTTGCGTCGCCCCGGTGACGAGCGCCACCTTGCCGTCCACACGCGCTTCCATCATCCCGTCCGGAATTATGTTTCTATTTTCTCGATCATGGAACGGAGCTTCCCGATAGTCAACCGGAGACCCGCCCCCGCCGCGCCGAAACGGCGTGGGCGAGCGCCATGCCGACGGCGAGCGATGCGGACAGCGAGCGGAACCCGGCGAATTCGGCCTCGACCACCTCGAGCCACATCTCGGCGAGCGGGACCAGCGGGCTGAAGGTCGAATCGGTGATCGCCACGATGCGGGCGCCGCGCTCATGGGCGATCGCGACGAGATCGGGTGTGATCGAATTGTACGGGCTGAAGCTCACCGCGAGCACGGCGTCGCGCGGGCCGACGCAGCCGATCTGATCGTGTGCCGAGGAACCGACATTGTCGACGAGGACGCTCCTCACCCCCTGCTGCAGCAGGGTGACGGAGAGATAGGCGGTGACCGGGAAAGCACGCTTGCTGCCGACGAGATAGATGAGGTCGGCGCCGGCGAGGATCTCCGCCATGCGCTCGAAGCGGGACGGCTCGAAGCTCTCGCCGAGACGGGCGAGGGCGGCCTGCGCCGCCGCCGCGAGGCCTTTTACCAGATGGACGTTGGGGTCGCTCTCGGCCGGGTCGGGCTGCTCGGCGCCCTCGCGCCGCCCCTCCGGCCAGGAGGCCTTCACATGCTCCTTGAACAACGCCTGGAAGTCCGAAAAGCCGGAATAGCCGAAGATCTGGGCGAAGCGGACGAGGGTCGAAGGCTGCACGCCCGCCTGCTCGGCAACTCGTCCGATCGTGCCGAGCGCCACTTCGCCGGGATGCTGCCAGAGGAAGATCGCCACCTGCCGCAGGCGCTTCGGAAAATGCACCGTGCCCGAGGAGAGCACGGCACGCAGTTCCTCATAGCTGCGCGGCTTCGCGTAGCCGATCGCCGCGCGGCCCGCGGCCTTCTTCTCCGGTGCCGCCCGGCGTTCCGCCATGCCGCTCCTCCCTCGTCGCGCCGACCCTGCCGGCGCCGGCATTGTCGCGCGGCACGAAAATTTCACAATCCCGATTCTGGAAAAGGACTTCGAAAATCCCGCGCCCGCCGCTAGCATCGCGCCAAAAGCGGGAGGAGAGACGATCATGGTCTATGCGACGGCCGATGGGACGACGGGCGCGCGGCTGCGCGTCGGCATGGTCGGCGGCGGGCGGAACGCCTTCATCGGCGCGGTGCACCGTTTTGCGATGCGGCTCGACGACCAGATCGCGCTGGTCGCCGGCGCGCTCTCGGCCGATCCGGCGAACGCCGCGGCCTCGGCCGCCGATCTCGGCATCGCGCCGGAGCGCAGCTATGACGACTGGCGAGCGATGGCGCAGGCCGAGGCGGCGCGGGATGACGGCATCGAGGCGGTGGTGATCGTCACGCCGAACCATCTCCACGCGCCCGTCGCCGCGGCCTTCATGGAGGCCGGCATCGACGTGATCTGCGACAAACCGCTTTCGGCCACGCTCGACGAGGCTCGCATGCTCGTCGACCTCGCTGCGGCCCGGCGGCGGAAGCTCCTCGTCACGCTCAACAACACCGGCTACGCCATGGTCCGTCAGGCGCGCGAGATGGTGAGGGCGGGTGCGCTCGGCCGGATCGTCTCGATCCATGCCGCCTATATTCAGGACTGGCTGACCCTGCCGATCGATGCCGACGGCCAGAAGCAGGCCGAATGGCGCACCGATCCGGCGCGCGCCGGGCAATCGGCCGTGCTCGCCGATATCGGCGTGCACGCCTACAACCTCGCCGCCTTCATCTCAGGGGAGGGAGCCGAATCGGTCGCGGCCGATCTCTTCACCGCGGTGCCCGGCCGCCGGCTCGACGACAACGCCCATGTGCTCGTCCGCTGGTCGGGCGGCGCCCGCGGCACGATCCTCGCGAGCCAGACCTCGCCCGGCCACGACAACGATCTCTCGGTGCGGATCTATGGCGAGCGCGCCGGCCTCGAATGGCGTGGCACGGACCCGGAGCGGCTGCGCTTCACGCCCTATGGCGAGGAGACGCGCACCATTGTCCGTGGCGGACCCGGCTCCTCGGACGAGGCGCGGCGCGTCTCGCGCATGCCGGCGGCGCATCCCGAGGGCTATATCGAGGCCTTCGCCAATCTCTACCGCGACGCCGCGACGCTGATCCGTGCGCACCGCGCCGGCGCGCCGCAGGATCCGTCGATCGCCGCGCTCGTGCCGGATGTCCGCGACGGGGCGCGCGGGGTCAAGTTCGTCGCCGCCGCGGTCGAATCGAACGCCGCCGGCGGCGCCTGGACGGACGCGAGGTGGCGCTGAGGGGAGGGGGCCGGAGCGCGTGAGAGGGAAGCCTCTTCGTCAGCAGGTCAGGTTGGACGACCGAGGGGCTTGAGATCTACTCTTGGGCGCCGTTGGTCGGCGCGAGGTCGCGTTTGCAGCGGGCACTTCGGTCCATGCAGGACCCTCGTGGCCTATCCAGAAGACCTGCGGGGGGGCATGGCGCGGACCTCTATCTGCATCAGCAGGCGCTCGACACCACTACTCCCTCCGGCCGCGCTCCGTTCGGCATGATGGCGGTGTTTGCCGAGTTCGAGCGGGCCATGTCCAAGAGCGGGTCAATGCCGGTCTCGCCAGAGCCAACGCGGAGGGCAAACGCCTCGGCAGGCCGACCCTCGGCAGCGGCACCGAGGCCAAAGTGGGTGAACTGCGGGCAACCGGCATGGGCATCATCAAGGTGGCCAAGACGCTCGGCATTGGAGTGTCGGCCGTGGAGCGGCTTGAGCGGTCCCCGGCGTGAGCCTGCGAGAGCGGGTGTCTGTTCTTTTTGCTCCCGACCGTGATTAATGAAATCTGTGGGTCTTGCTGCGATTGTGCGCACACCCGGACAGCGTCGAGGACGACATGCCGTCACCCCTACCACCGTTCTCCGCCCTTTCGGCCCGGCAGGAGGCATTCGCGGGGAGCTATATTCGAGCGGTCATATCGCTGGCTGGCTGCTCCATCGCAATCCCCGAGACCGACAACGACAAGGTGGACATCGTCGCTATGTCTCGGGTGAAGGGCAGCAAGTTCACCAAGCCCAAGATCGACATCCAGTCGAAGTGCAAACTTGGACCAGTTCCGACCGGCGACCCGATCTCGTACACCCTCAACATGGAAACCTACGACAACCTGAGAGACCCGCTCGTGACCAACCCTCGCATCCTTGTGGTGGTGTTCGTCCCCGAGTTGCACCCCGACTGGGTCGTTCAGGACGAGGCGCAACTCGCCCTCAGGCACTGCGGCTACTGGACGTGCCTCCAAGGGGAACCAGAGGTGACGGGGCAGGACAGCAAGACTGTTCACCTTCCGAAGGCCAACGTGTTCAGCGCGGCTGCCCTGCAGGCGATGATGGTCAGCGCCAGCAACGGCGTGAGCCTCACGTCACCACTCACGCTGGGAGCACTGGAATGAGGGCCCGCATCACCGACGAAGAAGCGATCGCGGCACTCAGCCCGCTCAACGTGGTGGGCTACCTGCGGGCCAAGGGCTGGGAGCGTTACAGCGAGGCGACGGGGCGATATTCGGTTTGGCTCAACGAAACGTACCCTGACGCCGAGGTGGTAGTTCCTGCTCGACGCAGCGCATCGGACTTCGTGTCCCTGTTCTCCGCTGTTCTGGCCGAACTTGCCACCACGGAGCAGCGGTCTCAGTTCGACATCATCAGGGACTTGCTCAACTCCGGTTTCGACCTCGTCCGCCTTGCGGCGAGATCGGAGAGTACCTCCGGTGGCTCCATCCGAATTGACGAAGGTATCCAGCTCTTCGAGCAGGCCAGAGAGATCGTAATGGCTGCGGCCTGCGCGACTGTAAGACCGCGTGCGGTGTTCCATGCCAGGAAGCCGCAGCAGGCGAACGAGTACATGGAGCAAGCGCGGTTCGGTCAAACCGAGCACGGCAGCTACGTGTTGACCATCCTGTCGCCCGTCGCCCCGCAACTGCACGAATTTAGCGACACGGACTTGTTCCCCGAAGAGCCCTTTCAACGGCAGGTGGTCAGGACGTTGGCGAGGTCGATGGGCTTAGCTGTCGAAGCCGCTGAACAGGCCTCGATGCAAGGAAACTTTGAGCCTTTCCAGAACGCCGTGAGCGGAGGCGTAAGCGCCAACCTCTGCGAAGCCATTGCTGGCTTGCACAAGATCGGGGAAGCCCCCGAGTTGGCCGTCAGCGTGGCGTGGGCACAGAACCGGCCGACACCGACCGATACCCCATCCCGCGTCGTCGTCACCCGCGACGTCATCCCGGCCATTAGCGAAGCTGCCCGCATCTTCCGGTCAAGAGACACCCTGGAGGCCTATCTGGTGCAGGGGCCAGTCGTTAAGCTGGAGCGAGCAGAAGGGGCAGCCGAAGGCAAAGCGACCATATACGCGCCAGTGGAGGACGCCCTCCGCAAGGTTGTGGTTTCGTTGTCGGCCGCTGACTACGACCGAGCTACCGTTGCCCATCGCGAATTCAGGCCAGTTCGAGTGGTGGGGAACGTGAGGAGGGAGGGGCGTTCATACCATGTCTATGAACCGACCGGCTTCGACTACGCACTGGAGGACGACGAGGCCCAAACATAGGCTGGCGCATGCTCTGTCCAAGTCTATGAAGACGCAGCAAAAATGCCCCACCAGCGTGTACCACTCGCGTGTACCACCAGGCACGCCCTCCAGGCGCTAAGTCATTGATATTTAGTGCATATGGAAGACTGGCTGGGGCGCTAGGATTCGAACCTAGGATGGCGGGACCAAAACCCGCTGCCTTACCGCTTGGCTACGCCCCATCCGGCGCCGTCCTATAGCGCCAGCGGGCCGTGCGGCGCAATGGTCGAGCGGGCGGTGGAAATCGCGGCCTTCCGGCTTCGGAGCGCTTGCGGGACGAAAAACGCCCCTATATAAGTCCGCTCGCCGCTGGTCACGGAGTGTAGCGCAGCCTGGTAGCGCACCTCGTTCGGGACGAGGGGGTCGCAGGTTCAAATCCTGCCACTCCGACCATTTCTGGCGACGGGCACCGAGCGTGGGACCGGTTGGCTGTTTTCGAACCGGGCCGGAGGGGTTCGGTTCCATAGACGGACATCGCGCGCATGGCTCGGCCCCATCCATACGGTCGGCCGGGGCATCATTAGAGAATCGACGCGCGCATGACCGTTCGGCCGATCAAGTGGGTCAAGAAGCGGCTGCGCCGGGCCGATGTAAAACTCTCCGAGCACTATCTGCCCATTGCCCGAACGGTGCTCGCGCGCTGGCGCGGCAACGAAGGGAGTCCGGAGTTCGTCGACGGAGCGCTCCACCAGCCCGGTAGTGTCTTCGCCGTCTTCGTAATGTGGCAGCCCGTCGAAACGCGCTGGTATGTCTCGAACGCCCTCGCCGCGCTCGCGGCCGCAGGCGTCAACGTCATCCTCGTCGTCAACCATCCGCTCGACGAGGCGCGCCGGCGCGAACTCCTGCGCTCCTGCGCCGTGATGATTCTGCGCGACAATTCGGGTCGCGACATGGGCGGTTACCGGGATGCGATCCTTTACGCCGCCGCGCTGCGGCCCGAACGCCTCATCGTGATGAACGATAGCGTCTATTTTCTCGAGAGCGGCCTCGTGCCGTTGATCGAGCGGCTCGCCACCAGCCCGTTCGACGTCCAGGGCACGTTCGAGAACTGGGAGCGCGACCATCACGTCCAGTCCTTCTGCTATTCGATCTCCGGGCGGCTCCTGCAGAACCCCGAGCTTCAGGATTTCTGGAAGGCCTATCTGCCGGTCAACTCGCGCCTCTGGGCGATCCGCAAGGGGGAGGTCGGCAGCTCGCGCGTCATGGTGCGCGAGGCCCGTTCGATCGACATCCTCTACACGCCGGCGCGGCTGCGGCCCGGAATCGTTGCCCTCTCCCGCGCCGAGCTTCTCGATCTCGTCCGCTATTTGCCACGCAATCTGAGGCCGAACGTGCCGAAGCGCGGCTTCCCGACGGCGTTGATCGCCGAGCGTTTCCTCGCGGCCGTCAATGTCTATTCCCAGATTCATAGCGGCGGATTTCTCTACCGACGGTTCCTTGGTTCACCGCTTCTGAAGAGGGATTTGCTCTTTCGAGGGTATTACGGCCTCTATGAAGTCCAGACGCTGCTCGGCGAGGTCGGGGCAGAGGGCCACGAGGCCGACATCCTGACCGACATGCGGATCAAGGGCGACGGCTTGCTGCTGCGCGGGCGCCGGCGTATCGCGTTCGATATGAGCCTCAGCTAGAACAGCGTTCGCGTCGGCCGCTCCCCGGACCGGAGCCCGGAGAGCGACTGCCGCAGTGGCGCCACTCCCCGCCTACCGCTCGATCAGGACCTTGACCTCGTTGCGCAGCCGGTCGGCGAAGCCGGAGAGGGCGCTCGATACCGTCTCGATCTCACCCGCGGCACCGCGGACCGTTCCGGCGATCGTCGAGACGAGATGGATGCTCTCGCTCACCGATTCGTTCGCGCTGGTCTGCCCCTCGACGGCTTCCGAGAGGGCGGTGAAGACGTCGCGCAGCGTGCCGACGCCTCGGGCGATCTCCTCGACGGCGCGCGCCGCGTCGCCGCCCGCCCGCTGGACGTTCTCGACCTGGCTGCTGATCTCCTTGGTGGCGTTCGCCGTCTGCAGGGCGAGTTGCTTCACCTCGGAAGCGACCACCGCAAAGCCCTTGCCGGCCTCGCCGACCCGCGCCGCCTCGATCGCCGCGTTGAGCGCGAGCAGGTTGGTCTGCGAGGCGATGCGCTCGATCAGGGCGGAGACGTTGCCGATCCGCTCTATGCTCTCCACCAGCTCGGCGACGAGATGGTTCGCCGAATCGGCGCGGTTCGCCGCCGTCGCTGTCATCTCGCTCGCGGAGTGGATCTGCGTGCTCACCTCCCGGAACGAGCCCGACATCTCGACGGCCGCCGCGGCCGCCGTCGACGTCAGCGAGGCGCTGCGTGCCGTCAGCCCGTTCAACGTCTCGCTCGCCTGTTCCATCGTGCGCGAGGCACTGTTCATTTCCTCGACGACGGCCGTCACGCTGTTCGCCACCGCAACCGAATCGCTGACGAGCGCCCAGGTCAGCATTGGGCCCTCATAGGCGCCGTCTGGACCCGTGAGGGCCGAGACCTTGAGGTCCAGGGTCTCCGGGCCGACCTGGATGCGGGCGTTGTGCGGCAGCCGCGAGGCATCGGCGAGCATGCGCCGCTGCATCTCCGGCCGCTTGTGGAACACGTCGATCGACGAGCCGATCAGCTGCGATGCCTTGATCGGCAGGTGTTTCTCGATCCGGCGCAGCGTCTCGAGGCTGGTGGCGTTGGCATAGTCGATGACGAAGCCTTCGCGCGTGCAGGTCATCACATTGATCGGCATCTGCTCGACCATCTGGCTGAGACGCCGGTGCCGCTTCTCGGCCTCGATTCTCCCGGTCTCGACGCTCCAGACGAGCTGCGCATGGGAGACCGGCCCGCTGCGATCGGGCAGCCCGACGATCTCGAACTTCAGCGACTCGTCGCCGACCATGCTCGTCCGGACGAGCGATGCGTCACGGGTCCCGGCCAAGGCGGTCCGGGTGGCCGCGATGTCGAGGCCGAAAATGGAGAGATTCGCCCCCACGAGCCGGCCCTGTGGCAACCGCACGGCCTCGCCGATCTGCTCGACCAGCCGCATCGCCTCGCGGTTGGCGTATTCGACAATGCCGCTGCCCACATCGCAGATCATCACGGCCGCCGGCAGTCTGTCGAGCAGCGCGGTCTCGAAACGGAGGCTCCGCGCGCGGCGACGAAGCGGCTGGGTGGCGGCAAGAGTCATGGAGGTCCCCGTCATTACGGCCGGAGTGATCGCCGGCCCGCAGCGAGGCTCTGCCTACGGTTCGGGGCTTGCCTCAGGCTGGCGCCTGGGAGGTGCTCGCGCTGCGCTCCGCTGCGGCCTGCGCCGGTCCCGTCTCCCCGGCATCCGCGCCGCGCTCGGGAAGAGCGATCCGGAACACGGCGCCCCCGTCTGCATTGCCGGCGCTCAACAGGCCGCCATGTTCGCGCACGATGCCGAAGCTCACCGACAGACCGAGACCGGTGCCCTGACCGGACGGCTTGGTGGTGAAGAAGGGCTGGAAGACCTTGCCGAGCGCGGTTTCGGGAATGCCGCCGCCATTGTCCCGCACGGTGAGAACCACATGGGGCCGGCCGTCGATCGTCTCGCGCCCGATGTCGATCGCGATCGTGCCTTGCAGCCCCGGGACGCTCGCCCGCCGGCTGCGGATCGCGTCGCGGGCGTTGAGGACGAGGTTGATCAGCACCTGCTCGATCTGCTCGCGTCGGCACAGCACGTCGAGCCGCTCGGCAGGCGGCACGAAATCGAGCGTGATGTCGTCGACCCGGGTTTCGGTGCCGAGCACCTGCAGCACGCCCTCGACGATGCCGGCGGCCTCGGCGGGCTGCAGGCCCTGCGGGCTCTCGCGGCTGAAGATGCGCATATGGTCGATGATCGCCTTCATCCGCTTCACCTGGCGCAGGATGCGGTCCAGCTTGTCCGCGGTGTGCTCCGCCGGCAGCCCGCCGCGCAGCCCGGTCAGCGCATTGTTGGCGGCCAGCCGGATGACGCCGAGCGGCTGGTTGATCTCGTGCGCCAAGCCGGTGACGAGTTCGCCGAGCGAGGCCATCTTCGACATCTGGTAGAGCTTGTTCTGCTGTAGCCGCTGTGCGGTCTGGTCGACGGCGAACACGACCACCGCGGGCTCGCCGCCCGCATCGGAGCGGGTCCGGTCGCGGATCTCGTCGAGTTCGGCGACGACCAGTTGGATCTCGTATTCCTCGCCGTTCCAGGAAAAGTGCTCGACGGAGGTCGCGGGCACGCGGCCGGTACGAATGCGGTCGAGGAAGTCGCGGCGCTGGATGCGATCGACGATCAGGTCGGGCATCCGGCAGGTCTCGGACCGCCCGATCCGGGTCACTTCGCCATTCGCGACGAGCAGGACGCAGATGCCCGGAACGCGGCTGATCGCCTCGAGCACCTGCGCCTCGCGCTGCTGCGCGCCCGCCTGCAGCGCCTGTTCACGCAGCGCCTCGCCGAGCGCCGCATAGCGCCGCACCATCAGCGCGAGGGCGACGATGGTCACCCCGAGACCGGCG
Source organism: Prosthecomicrobium pneumaticum (assembly GCF_014199915.1). Taxonomy (GTDB): domain Bacteria; phylum Pseudomonadota; class Alphaproteobacteria; order Rhizobiales; family Kaistiaceae; genus Prosthecomicrobium; species Prosthecomicrobium pneumaticum. The sequence goes on from NZ_JACHOO010000001.1 coordinate 48,641, forward strand.
GCGAGGCCGATCACCCAGAGATAGAACTCGCGCGATTCGCGCAGAACCGAGGCGAAGCTTCGCGCGACGATGACGGAGACGGGATAGCTCTCCGACCGAACGACCGCCCCGATTCGCCTCACGCCGTCGCTGCCGACGCCGCCGTACCAGGCCGGATCCGGTCCATTGGCGGAGGGAAGGTCGGGCAGTGCCACGGCGGCGACCTCGCCGTCGAGGCGCCTGGCGCCCGGAGCGCTCGCCCGGATGACGCCGTCGTCCCCGATCAGTGCGACGAGCCCGTCCCCGTCCGGAACGAGTGCCTCGTAGAAGCGGAGGTCGGAAATCTCGTACGAGGCGGCGATGATTCCGCGCAGCCGCCCGTCCGGTGCCCGGAGGGCTTTCGAGAACTGCACGGACCATACCCCGGTGACGCGGCCGAAAACCGGCTTGCTGACGGCGAGGCGGCTATCCTCTGCGCCGGCCGACATGTGCTTGCGGATGTGTTCGCGGTCCGAGAGGTCGATGCGGCGGCCGGGGGGCACCAGATTGCTCGCGACGAGTTGCCCCTGCGCGTCGATGAACGACACCTGGAGGACGGAGGTGGGCAGCTTCGCCGCCTTGAGCCGCCAGCGCATCGCCTCGGGGCTCGCGTCCTCCGCCACGCCGGCGAGCCCGTCGAGAAAGCGGTCGACGCCTTCGAACGTCCGCTCGAAATGCGACACGAGGACCAGGGCGAGCTTGCGCGTCGTCTCCTGCGCCTCGCGCACCTCGTGCTGTTCGTGGAACCTCATGATCAGCGACGCCATCGCGGTCGGCACGATGAAGGCGGCGACGAGCAGAATAGCGAGGAGCAGGCGGCGGCCGGAGCCATCGGCCGAGGTCCGGGCGGGAGGATCGGTCGCTGGGAGAGGGCGCGGAAGAGGCGTCGTCATGACAACAGGTAAACTCGCGGCGGGAGCGTGACCCCGTCGCGGCGAGTCCGGTCGACATCGGCGCCGCTCTTCTCCCCGATCGGGCGCGCGCATTGCGTGAACGTCACAAGACGACACTCCGAAGGTGCGGCTTCACCATAGACCACGATAAGGGGCGGTGCTGACGGAAATCACATCCAAAATGGATCATTCGGCCGACGATCGATGCCGGAACGGTTACGATCGCGGAAGCATCCCGGTGGCCCCTGTGACAGATTGCGCCGCGACAACGGAAGGTCCCGGGCCGGAGGCGTCGATGTTCGTCAGGTTGGCGGTCGCTTTGATGCTCTGGGTCGCATTGCTCGCCGGGGGGGCGAGGAGCACGCCGGCCGTCGCCGAAGAGCTCGCTCTGCGATGGCTCACGCGCGACGGCCGGGTGCTTGCCGAACGCACGTTGACGCTTTCCGATCTCGACGGGCTCGAGCAGTCGCGGATCGAGACCGCGACTCCCTGGACCGAGGGGCCTCAGGTGTTTACCGGTCCCTCCTTCGCTGTACTCGCAGGACTGACGGGCGAGCGGCCGGCGGAGGCCGAGGTCGTCGCGCTCAATGATTATTCCGCGACCGTCCCTGCCGGCGACTGGTTCTCGCGCGGCGTCATTCTCTCGACGCGCCTGAATGGCGAGACGATGCGCGTCCGAGACAAAGGCCCTTACTGGGTGATGTATCCGATCGATCGCGACTCCCAGCTCGAACGCCAAGATTATCAGTCCAGAATGGTCTGGCAGGTCAAATCAATTGACTTCATTTCGGAGTAACTTGCCGATCGGACTTCTGAAGGGGGGGCTGATCGTCACCTCGATCGCGCTGTTTGTCGCGACGGCGATGATCTATGTTTCGCAGAGTCAGCAGCGGGCGCTGATGACAGCGACGATCCGCAGTTCGGGCTGGGTCGCCTATCAGGCCGATTTGGAGTTCGTGAAGACCCAGTCGGCCTTCGCCACGGCGGCGCTCGTGCCGAGCGGCGAGTCGATCGACGCCCTCCTTCTCCGGCTCGAGATTCTGCGCTCGCGGCTGCCGGTGCTCTATGCCTCGGACGAGGGACGCATCCTTCGTGAGATCGTGGCGACGGAAGCGATCGTCAAGCCATTCGAATCGCAGCTCGATTCGCTCATCGACGAGGTCGGGCGGGTCGCGCCCTCGAACGCCGATGCGGCGGGGCGCTTGCGCGGTTTGGCCGAGCGGCTGCGCCCCCTCGGTCAGGTGCTTCAGAAGATCCTGAAGGAATCGGTCGCCTACAATCAGGAGATCTTCCGCCGCGAGCGGGCGCTCGAGCAGGCGCCCGGCATCGTGCCTCTGGTTCTGCTTTTTCTCTCCGGCGCGACTCTCGCCGTCATCCTCATTCTTCAGGGTCGGCGCGACCGTGTCCAGCTCGCGCAGATCGTGCAGGGCAAGGCCGCCATCGCCGCGATGGAGGAGAACCTGCGCGCTGTGATCGAGGCGACGCCCGCCTGTATGGTGGTGGTCGACCCGCGCGACGATTCCGTGAGCTTCATGAACGGCAGCGCCGCGGCGCTCGTTTCCGATGCGCGCGACGATCCGGCCTGGCCCCGCTTCGTCCGGGCCGCCCGCGAGGCGGCCGCGCAGGGCCAAGGCAATCGCTGGGGCATGCTGTCGATGGCCTATGCGCGCGGCGCCGGCGATGTCGTCTCGTTGCGGGGCTCGTTCTGCCGGGTGCTCTGGGAGCACAGGCCGCAGCACCTGCTCGTTCTCGCCGACACCACCCAGGTCCGCAACGCCGAGCTGAAGGTGATGCAGGCGGCGAAGCTCGCGACGCTCGGCGAGATGGCGACCGCGCTCGCCCACGAGCTCAACCAGCCGCTCGCCGTCATCAAGATGGCGGTCGCCAATGCCCGGCGGCATCTTTCCGGGCTGGAAGGCGGGGAACCGGTATCCGCGAAGCTCGACCGGATCTCGGCACAGGTCGATCGCGCGAAGCGGATCACCGATCAGGTCCGCCGTTACGGCCGCATGCCGACCGAGCAATTGCAGCCCTTTGCGCTGCGCCCGGCGCTCGAACTGGCGATCGGCTTCGTCGCCGAGCAATATCGTGCGGCCGCGATCCGGCTCGCGATCGATATCGACCTTTCGAACGAACTCGCCGTCCGCGGCGAGCAGACCATGTTCGAGCAGGTGATCGTCAATCTCCTCGTCAACGCCCGCGACGCCTTCGACAATCGCTCGGAGGCCGCGCATCCCGTCGTGCGGGTCACCGCCCGGCAGGAGGGCGGCCGGGCGCTGATCGCCGTCGAGGACAATGCCGGCGGCATTGCGCCGGACATGCTCGAGCGGCTGTTCGAGCCGTTCGCCACGACCAAGCCGACCGAGAAGGGCACCGGCCTCGGGCTCTCGCTCGCCCGCAGCGTGGTGCGCGACATGGGCGGCAGTATCCGCGCGGAGAACGCCGAGACCGGCGCCCGCTTTCTGGTCGACCTCCCGATCTCCCCATCTTTCGCGGAGCGCAACGCCGCATGAAGACGCAATCCACCATCCTCATCTGCGACGACGAGGAGGAACTGGCGCAGGAGCTCGGCGAGTTCTTTCTCCATCAGGGCTGGCGCGTCGAGGTCTGCTTCAGCGGCGGCGCCGCGATCGAGCGGCTGCGCGCGGGGCTCGCGCCCGACGTCCTGATCACCGATCTCCGAATTGCCGGATTCGACGGCGGCGAGGTGCTCGCAGAGGCGCACGCCCTGCCGCCGGCGCATCGGCCGATCATGTCGATCATCATCACCGGCCATGTGCTCGACAGCGCGACCCATCTCGATTTCGGCTGCGACCGGCTCTATGTCAAACCCGTCGATCCCGACATCCTCCTCTCCGATATTCGCGGCTTCATCGCGCAGCGCGGAGAGATGGCCGAAACGGCCGGCTGAACATGAGATCCGTCCGCCCCCCGTTCGCCCTTGACGACGAGTGCCGCCGCGATCCGCTCATCGAGAGCGGGCCGGTGCACAGCCTCGACCTGCCGGTGAGCCGGGACACGATCGATCCGCAGCGGACGCGCAATGCCCGGCTCGGGGCGCGGCAGCCCCACGCCGTGCGGTCTGTTGCGGCACACGGTCACAGTCTGGGGTTGCGTGGCGCCGCGCAGGGGGGCGAGACCATTGACGATCTGGCCCGCGCACGTCTCTATGGATTCGACGACATACTGGGGGTTCTGATCTCGCCGAAGCGCAGCGCCGACGGTCTCATGACGATGCTGGCCCGGTGGTCGGAGGTGGAGGCCCCCGTCGTGGAGGCTGGGGCAGGGCATTCCGGATCATGAGCGACATCGCAGCCGAAAAACCGCGCGTTCTTCTCGTCGATGACGACGCCGACATTCTGGCGGAACTGAGCGAGGGTCTGACCGCGCTGGGGCTGCCCAACCTGACGGCCGCAACGCCCGTCGCGGCGATCGATCTCGTACAGCGGAACGAAGACCTGCAGGTGGTGGTGACCGATCTGCAGATGCCGCGCATCGACGGCATGGAACTCTTGCAGAAGCTCGCGCTGCTGCGCCGCAAGCGGCCGCTCGCGACGATCATCATCACGGGCCACGCCTCGCTCGACCGGGCGGTGGGCGCGCTTCGTCTCAATGCGGTGGATTTCCTGCAGAAGCCGGTGCTCGCCGAGGAGGTTGCGCAGGCGGTGCGCCGGGCTATGGCGCTCGTCGAGGACGCCCAAAGAAATGCCGGCAATGCCGCTGCGCAGGCCGCGTCGGCGTCCAAGCTGCCGATGGCGGCCGGACCCAACTATCTGAAGGCGCTCGTCGCGGCGCGGGCCGACCGCGAGGCGATCTTCAAGTCCGACCTGTTCTCGGATCCGGCATGGGAGATGCTGCTCGACCTCGCCGTTGCACAGGCATCGGGCCGCCCGATCTCGGTCACCAGCCTCTGCATCGCGTCGGGCGCGCCGACGACGACGGCGCTGCGGCGGATCGACGAGCTGAAGGAAGCCGGGCTGATCGAGCGGCGGCCGGATCCGCAGGATCGGCGGCGCATCATCGTCGAACTGACGGAAGGGGGACGCGCCCGGATGGACGCCTTCGTCAAGCGGCAGGCGGAACGTCTCGGCTTGCCGCTCGATTGACGGGCGGGCCTCGGCCCCGCCTGACCGGATCGTCTTCCCGCAGGCGAAACTCAGCCGACGAACTGGTAGCCGAGATAACGCTTCGCGTCGATCACGTCGAAACCGATCTTCAGCCGCAGCTTCTTGCGCAGCTTGCTCATATGGCCTTCGACGACGCTTTCGTCCACATCGTCATTGAAGATGCCATAGATCGTATTGAAGATCTGGGTCTTGGTGACCCGGCGCTTGTTGTTCTTGACGAGGTATTCGAGGATGTGCCGCTCGCGTCGCGGCAGAGGCAGCGGCTCGCCGTCGATCTCCGGGTCGCGGCCATCGAAAAACACCTTCAGCCGACCGCTTTCGGTCGGTCCGTTACTGGCATTGACGCGCCGCCAGATCGCATCGGTGCGGGCGACGATCTCACGCACGTGAACGGGCTTGCGTACGACGTCGTCGATGCCGGCGGTGAAGAGTTCGAGCGTCTGGGCGAGGCTGCGCTGGTCGCTGAGTGCCAGAACCGGCGCGCGGCTGTGGGTGCGGATCACTTCCGGATAGGTCGGACGGCGATCGAAGTCACCGAGCAGGAAGCCTTCCACCGCGGCGAGATCCTGATCGGAAGCACTTTCGATCCAGCCGCGAAATTCATCTTCGCCAAGACCGACGCTCGAAAGTCCTTCCTGTGAAAAACTCGACACGTAACTGTCACGAACGACAGAGCGCTCATCCACGATGACGTACATTGCCATTCCCCAACTATGACACTCATCTTTGAGGCGCCCGCTTAATCTTTCGTCTTGGGGGCGCTGCAGTCGATGGGAAATGCTTAGGCTCCGAAATTAATCCACTCAATTACGTTTGCTTCGGATCTGGCTTGTGCTTTCCATCCAATCTGGAAGTGTTGCGACGACCACCAACGAAAACGCCCTCCCGGATGAGGAGGGCGTTTGTCCGACGGCGGTCGGCGAGGAGAGCGATCAGCCGTCGAACACGGTCTCGATCTTGCTCTTCAGGGTCTGGGCGTTGAACGGCTTGACGATATAGTTGTTCACGCCGGCCTTCTTCGCCGCGATCACGTTTTCCGATTTCGCTTCCGCCGTGACCATGATGAACGGCACGCCCGACAGACGTTCGTCGTTGCGGACCTGCTTCAACAGCTCGTAGCCGGTCATCGGTTCCATGTTCCAGTCGGAGATGACGAGGCCGTACGGGCGCTCCTTCAGCTTCGACAGGGCCTCGGTGCCATCGGCCGCCTCATCCACGTCTTCGAAGCCGATCTGCTTCAGAAGATTACGAATGATACGCACCATGGTCTTGTAATCGTCGACCACAAGGACCGGTATCGACAAATCCAAGGCCATCGGTCTCCATCCTTTCAGCAAATCTCACGATGCGGTTTTCACCGCTGGTTTGTGAGATCATCTTCTGGGGCGACATGCTTGCGCGAAGCTTGCATGGACGCGGCATGGATACTTCACGTAGCAAAGGGTGGGCTTTATAGGAAAGCATGACCTTCAGCTTGCTATGGAGACGAACATGCCGTCCGGGCGCCGGCCCTTTCGCATCGAGATGAACGAGACCCAGGGTGAAACGAAGCGGCGCGCGCCGGGTCCCTATCAGGGCATGGCCGCTTCGAAGATCGACCGGATTCTCGACGAACTACACGACCTGCGCAGCGTCGTTTCCCGCCTGGACCGTCGCTGTCCGGAGATGGATCCGGAGTGCTCCCGCCATTCGATGTGGCTCGACATCGAGGCGATCCGTCAGGCCATCGACAGCACCAAGCTCGAGCTCGCCACGCTGCAGTCGGGCGGCGCGCGCGGCGCTCGCTTCAACCGGGCGACCGACGAGCTCGACGCCGTCGTCTCCGACACCGAGGCGGCGACCGAAGAGATCCTGCAGATGGCGGAGAACATCGACAGCGCTGCGACGTCCCTCGTCAGCGAGCTCGACGGCAGCCGGCGTTCGGCCGCTCAGGCGATCCATTCCTACGCGACGCGGATCTTCGAGGCCTGCAACTTCCAGGACATCAGCGGACAGCGGATCCGCAAGGTCGTCGAGCTGATGCTGTTCGTCGAAGAGCGGGTAACCCGCATGGCGGAGATCTGGGGCGGCCAGGAAGAGGTCGCGCGACTCGCCGATACGATCGCCGGTCAGCGCGACGGCGATCAGGCGCTGTTGAACGGCCCGGCGCTCGCCAAGGACGAGAACGTCGTCTCGCAGGACGACATCGACTCGCTGTTCTCCTGAACGGCCCACTGCCGACCCCGGCGGTCCGCGACCGCCGGGGTTCGGGCACTCGGCGGGGCCTCGCCACTGCTCTTTCCGGCCTCGGGCCGAGAGACGAACGCACGCCGCCCACCGCGCCGGACCCCGGGATCCGGCCCGCTCAGCCGCAGAAGGCCCGCGATTCGGCCGTCCATGCGCCGAAGCCCGACCGGACCAGATTGCCGATCACCTTGCACACATAGCGCTTCTGCGCCGGATTGTTGTTCGGTCCGGCATTGTAGCGGGCCGCCGCCATGGTCCAGCTTCCCTGTGCGCGGCGCAGCTGCGCGAGAAAGCGCGCCGCATAGTCGACATTGCGCTCCGGATCGAACATCTCGTCGGCGGACGCGAACTGATCGCCGTGCCAGCGGTGGTTGATCTGCATGCAGCCGAGGTCGACGAGCGTCACGCCCTTCGCTCTGAAGGCAGCGAGCTTGCGCACGCCGTCCTCCCGGCTCGCTGCAATATAGCTCTCGCCGCCGCCGTTCATGGCGAGCGGCTCCAGGCGGCCACCGCCGCCGGTCTCGGTCAGACCGACCGCGTAGAGGATGGCGAGCGGCACGCCATAGCGGGCGGAAGCCTCCGCCATAGCCGCCTCGCACGGGCCGAGCCGTGCCGGCTCTCCGGCCGCGGCTCCGCTAGCGAGCGCCAGAACGGTCAGAACCGCGGCGATCGTCGTCGTCTTCATCCTGTCCTCTCTCACGCTGCTGGGCCGGTTCCTGGCGGCGACGCCCGCCGCCGGCTTCGGCGTCGTCGGAACGCGGCGTCATGTTCGGCAGGACCGCGTCGTGGCCGGTCAGGCCTGCGACCGGTCCGTTGCCGGTGATCACGAGGTCCGAGGGGGCGCAGCCGGCATCGACGAGACTCGTCACGAGCGCTGCGCGGCCTTCGGCGAGCAGCCGGGCCGTCTCCGGCCTGGCGGCGTGAACACTGATCTCGACGCCGTTGCGGCCGCTGCGCAGCCGCACCGTAACGACGCCGAGCGTCGTCGGATGGAGCGCGATCTCGAGGATGCGCACGGGACCCGGCGCTCCGGCAGCGCCCTGTCCGGCCGCTTCCGCCGCCGGTGAAGCAGCGAGCGCACGAGCGATCCGGTCTGCGATCTGGCTGGCGGGGCTCGGCGATTCGCCGTCGCGGAAGGTCGGGGACCCGAGAGCCACGGAGCCGGGCGCCGCATAGGCGGGGGGCAATCCGCCGGTCGGTCCGGTCTGCGTTTCGGCAGGATGTCGCGCCGGCAGGTCGGCGGGTGAGCCCGGTCCCGCCGCGGCCCAGCCGGTCGGCGCGGCGGCCGGCTCGGCGAACGGCCGGGGCGCGCCGTCGAGAGCAATGGCGAACCGGCGCTCCACGGCCGGCCGCCCCGAAGGCACGGAGCGGCTCGCGAAATCCTGCGGCAGAACCGGCGCGAAGTGCGTCTCGCGCAGCACCACCCGGACCGGCATCCGGGCGACGGCGTCCGCACCGGCATCCTCTTCCGCGGCGGCCGTCTCCGACAGGCCGCGCGGCCCGGGGTCGGCTTCCGCTTCCGCTGCACGGCTCGACGTCTCGACCATGGCCGCCGCAGCAGGCGGCGCCGGGGCACCGATCAGCACCGCCAGATCGGCGCCGGCGCTTGCGGCCGGGGCGGTGGCTGCCGCCGGCGGCGTTCCAATGTCTGGCTCGGCGGCACGGTGCCGCGCCGGCGCGGGGTCGATCGGCTCGGGAGCGGGTGGGACGGATGCGTCGATCGCTGCCGCGCCCGGCAGAGCAGCCGAATGCTCGCGCAGTGATGCGGACCGTGCCGCGGGAACGACCGGCCGGTACGGGAGGGTCGGCGTCTTCAGCGCCTCTTGCCGCGACGGGTGGGTTGGGGTGCCGCTTCCGTCCGTGACGGGCCGCCCGCTGCGGACGTCTGCAGAGACCGCCATAGGAGGGGGTTCGCCGCCCGACGTCCCGCCGGGCTGCGGACCTGCCGGCGCTCCCGCGACGTCCGGGGACGCAGCGGCCCTTGCTCTTCCGGCGTTTTCGCCCACCGCCCCTTGCAGTGCGGCAGCGCCCGTCTCCGGCGTCTGGCGATCGGATCGAACGGACCCGGCGGGCGGGCGCGCCGAAGGGTCGCCCGGCGACGGGGCGGGCGAGATCGAACCGGACGAACGAAACGGGTTGTGGGCCGCCGCGGGCGACCCCTCCACCGATGGCCGGTCGGCCGCATCCGGCGGAGCAGGCACGCGCGGGGCCTCGAGCGTTTGCGGCGAGCCGTCCTGCGGCATTGCGGCGAGGGTGCGCAGCGCCGCCACCGATCGCTCGAAGCGGAGCGGCAGGGGTGCCCGGCCGCTCGATGCCGCCGCGCGCTCCCGCTGATCGGGCTCCGGGTGTGGCGCCCTCTCCGATCCCGGGGCGGGACCGGAGGGCTTCGAGCCGAGCGGGTCGGCGTCCGCCCCTTCGGCATCGACCGGCGTTGCGGCGCCTGTGTCGGCCGCTCCGGACTCCCCGCTGCCCGCAATGCGCAATCCTGCCGCAGAACGCGGCGCCGCATCCGGCGCGGCAGGCGCCTCCCATCCGACGAGCAGGGCGTCGAAATCCGCGCCGCCCGGCACGTCCCCGCGGCGGGGGTGGGGTTCGTCGCCGGGCGCCGTTGCGGCCTGCGGCTGAGAGGGCCGCAGCGGGATCAAAGCGGCGCCTCGGCGAGCAACTTGTCGGTGACGCCGAGCGCCTCCTGTGCCTTGGCGAGCACGGCTTGCGTCTCGGGTGCGGCTTCGGCCGCGGCGGCGTCGTCACGCGCTGTCTGCGCCGAGATCACGGCCGGGGCGTCCGCGACGGCCTGCGCGACCGCCGTCGCGGCGCCGAGCAGCTGCAGGTCCGTCGGCGACAGCCGGTCACGATCGATCCCGGCGAGTTCCTCGCGCGCCTCGGCATAGCGCTCGGGGCTGACCGCGAGGGCGGCGCCGCGATAGAGGTGCGCGCGGTCGGCATCGGCGCTGCCGATCGGCGCCTCGGCGAGCACGAGGTCCGCCGCCATCTCGGCCGCGCCGGTCTGCCCCCGGACGATCGCGCCCTGTGCGACGAGAAGGCCGATCTCGCGCCGGCCCTCCGGTTCGAGCGGCGCCAGCAGCGCGGTGAGCCGCTCGGCCGCGCCGGGCTCGGTGATGAAGCGCATCCGGGTCAGCGCCGCCGCGAAGCGCTGGCGGAAATTGCCCGCATAGACCGAGTGACGGAAGCGGTAGAGATAGGTGGCCGTCTGGCGCTCGAACTTGTCGAGATCATCCTCCTGTGCCGCGACGAGGATCTCCCGGCGCAGCGCCGCCTCCTCGACCAGCGTGCCAGGGGCGACGAGCCGGGCATAGCCGAGCAGGATCGCGGCGCGTTTCGGGTCCTTGCGCACCCAGAGCGCGGCTTGGGCGAGGGCGACCTGACCGGCTATGCTGTCCGGCAGGCTGCGCACGTCGATCTCGCCCAGTTCTCGCATGGCGTCGGTTTCGCGGCCTTCCAGATAGGCGATGCTGCCGCGCACCAGCTTCTCGTCGACGGCCGGGTGCGGGGCGCGCTCGAGCACCGCCCGCAGTGTCGTCGGGCCACCGCCACCCAGCGCGAATTCGATCAGGGCGCGCGCATTGTCGCGATCGTCCCAGACGGAGGGATCGGCAGCGCGGAACTCGCGGTCGATCCGGGCGATCAGTGCGTTCTGCGCCGCCACGGCGTCCGGCTCGCCATGGGCCATCTGGTCCTGGATCCGCTGCAATTCCCGGACCGCCCGGTAGAGGGGGGGAGCAGGCGGGGCCTTCGGTGCGTCGGCCTCCTCCTGTGCGTGTTCGGTCCCGGCGGCGTCGTGGCCGTGTCCTTCGGCCGGCGCGGCATCGGCCGCGGCGTGTCCCGTGTCCTCGGCCTGTCCGGCCTCGGCCGATGGGGCGTCGTGATCGGTCTGTTCGGCCGCCGCGACGGGAGCCGGTTCGGCGGGCGCGGCGTGTTCAGCGGCGGCGTCGTGCACGGCCTCCACGGCAGGAGCCGCGCCCGCCGGGACGGGCTCGGACGGGACGGCGGCCGCCGGTTCGGCGACCGGCGCGTGCGCATCGGCCGGGGCTGGTGCAGGGGTCGGGGCGGGCACGTCGGCCGATGCGGCGGTGTCGACGCCGGCCTCCGAGGGCGCGTGGTCCTCGGAGGCGCCGTGCTCGTCAGCCGACGCGGGCTCGGCGGGGTGCCTCCGAGGTGCCGGCTCCGCTCCGGTACCGGATGCCGCAACCGCGACGTGTTCGGTTTCGCGGGCGTGCGGCACGGGGATCGGCGTCGCCGCCGGCGCGGCTGTGGCCGGTGCTGCGAGCGCCGCAGCGCCCGGCCCGTTCGCTTCTGCCGCTAAACCCGGATGAACCGCAGGCTCGGCCGCCGCGGGCGGAACCGGCTCTGCCGGTGCTGCCGGCTCGGCCGCCGCGACGACGACCGGGGCATGCTCGGCCGCCATTGACTCCGCGACGGTCGCGCCGTGTCCGTCGGCGCCGTGCGCCGCCTCGGCGATCTGCGGCGCAGCGCTCCCGGCAGCGGCAGGGCCGGTTTCGGCAGCAGACGGTGTCGCAGCCGACTGCGCGGCCTCGGCTCGCTCGGCCTGATCGGCCGGCACGGCCGGGTGCACTGCGGGGGGCGTTACCGGTTCGGCGGGAGCATGCGCTTCGGGCGCCTGCGAGGCCGCGACCGTCTTCACCGGCTCGACGTCCGCGTCGTGCTCCGCCGGCGCGGTCTCGACGGCTGTGGCGGGAGGAGCGGCCTCGGCAACAGGATGGACGGTGTCTGCCGCCTGCGTCTCGGCAGCGGCCTCGCTGTTCGTTTCAGCATGGTCGGACGCCGCGGCGGGCTGCGCGGGCTCTTCGGTCTTCTCAGGGGGCGCGGCGGCCGTCTCGGCGGCCGGGGTCTTCGCGGGCCGCGTCTCGGCGGCCGGTGCTTCGGCGGTCCGGGTGTCCGCGAGCGCGGTTTCGATCCGATCCGCCGGTGCCGCCGGCTCGGACGCGGGTGCGGCATTCGCCGGCTCCGCGGGGATAGCCGCCGCGGCATCGACGGGTTCCGCGGGCACGGCCGCTTCGGCGAGGACGACCGGTTCCGCCGGGGCGGCGGGGGCGTCTGCGGGAACCGGCTTCGCCATCGGGACCGGCGGGTGGCGGAAGGTCACCCCGGTGGCGAGCGCCGGCGGCAAGGCGAGCGCCACCGGACTGGTGACGACGCGCCAGATCCGCTCGGGCGAAGGGCGCCAGAACCGCGGCGGATCCATGACCGGCTGCGCGATGTCGAGCCGGAACCCGGTCGCGGCCGCCGCCGGAGCGGTCTTCGATCGTGCGGAGGTGCCCGCCGTACTGCGCGGCAGAGCCGGCCGCCGCCGCGGCTCCGGCGGCAGGCCGGCGGCATCGGTCGCGGCGACCGAGGCGGGTGCCGTCCGGTATGGCGGCACGGGGGGCGGAGGCGGCGTCTCGGCGCCGTCACGGACCGGCCCGCCATCCGCCCGCAGCCCCGCCCAGGGGTCGTTGGCGAGGGCTGTGCCCGACAGGGCGGGCAGGAGCAGGGCGAGGCCTGCGGCGAGCGGGCTCCGCTTCATCGCGCCGGCTCCTGCTGCAGGAGGATTTCGATCCGGCGGTTCTCGGGCGCGTTCGGATCCGCTTCATTCTTCAGGTTGCGGTCGGCGAAGCCTTCGATCCTTCCGATCCGCCGCTCGTCGAGCCCGCCGCGCACCAGCATGTAATGGGCGATATTGGCGCGCGCCGCGGAGAGTTGCCAGTTGTCGTAGTTCGCCGAGCGGAAGGGCCGCGCATCGGTGTAGCCGCGGATCACGACGGTGCCCGGCCGCGACGCGAGCGTGCCGGCGATCCGCCGCATCGCCTCGATCAGCCGTGCGTCGGGCACCGCCGAGCCGATCGGGAACATCGAGAAGTCGATGTCGTCGGTCAGGCTGACGACGAGACCCTCCTTGGTCTGGCGGACCTCGACCTGCGGTCCGGCCGCGCCGTTCATCGCTCCGGCGACATCGGCCCTGATGGTCTCGGAAAGACTGGCCGGCTTGCCGTCGGCCGTCTGCGCGGCGGCGTTGCCGCTGCCGGTCTCGGCCGCCCGTGTGTCGGCGGTGTCCTGCGTCGGGGCATCCGGGGAACCATCCGGGGATTCACCGGCCGCCGGCGGGCTCTCCCCCGGCTGATCGGAGGGCGGCAGGTCGGTGCGCGCTGCGCGCGCGTCCGGCTCGCCGCCCGAAGGCGGCGTGATGCCGCCGGTCGGCGGCGCGTCGGTGCGTGCCTCGCGGTTCGAGGTCATCTGCCAATAGGAGGGGTCGAACGGGTCGCGATGGGTGTCGCCATTGCCGTTGCCCGGCGAACCCTGATCGCCGATCGCGGCATCCGGCGAGGTGGCCGTGCCGGGCGCCGCCTCGGCCGCGATTTCGGCGAGCACGGCGTATGGATCCTGGAACAGCGCGCTCTCGTGCTTGCCCTGCTGAACGTCTTCGCCCGCGCCGGTCTTCTCGCCCGCCGTGTTCTTGAGCGTCGACATCGATTCTCCGTCCGCGGAGGTGCCGGCATCGGAGGTATCCTGCGGGTCGTTGAGCCCCTTGCGCTCACTGATGCTCTCGGCGAGATCGACCGGATTGAAGTAGTTGGCGATCGCCTTCCGTACATCCTTATCGGTGACGTTGATCAGCCACATGATCAAGAAGAACGCCATCATCGCCGTCATGAAGTCGGCATGCGCCACCTTCCAGGCGCTCGAGTGGTGCTCGTGCTCCTCGTCGTCGTGACGTTTGATGATGATGAGTTCGTGTTCGTGATCGGCCATCTGATCCTCAGACTTCCTGTTCGCCGAGGCGGGCGAGCCATGCCGCAATGCGTGTTTCGAGCAGGGTCGCCCCCGCCGTGACGGTCACCTCGGCGCCCGAGGCCGGCTCGAAGGTGACCGGCGCGTCGGCCGCGAGCCGGGCGCGCAGCGCATCGATCAGGTCGGGCGCACCGCTGACGCGCAGCAAGGGCATGTTCTCGGCGGCGATCGCCGCGCGGATGAGACCGGCGAGCTCGTCGAGAGCGCGGTTGCGCATTGCCGGCGCCAGGAACGGCTCGACGACACGGGCGAGCCGATCGCAGAGCGTCCGCTCGAGACCGGCGAGGCCGGCTTCGAGCGCGCGGGCGAGACCGTCGCCTTCCCGTTCGCTCCAGCTCTTGCGTTCCGCGGCAATGCGTTCCTCGAGTCGAGCCTGATCCTCGGCGCGCTGGCGCTCGAACGCCTGCCGGGCGGCCGCCTCGCCGGCGCGGCGCCCCTCGGCGGCGGCGGCCTCCGCGATCGCCTTCAGGTCGGGCTGCGGGGGCGCGGAAGGCGCTGCGGCCGGCGCGTGTCCCGACTCGGCCTTGGTCCGCTCCGCGCCGACCAGTTTCGGCAGGGCGTGCGAGAAGTCGGGGAGATGCTCCATCAGGGCGTGCATCAGGCGCGCGCCTCCTGTTGCAGCCACTGACGCAGGATCGCCGCGGCCTGCTCCTCATCGAAGTCGACGATCTGTTCCAGCCGCTTCTGCGGCGAACGGTTCATGCGCGAGGTGAGATCCTCGATCAGGTTGACCTGCTCGGCCGCAGTCAGCCGTTCCGGTCCGTCGGGGGCGGGCAGTTCACCCAAGGGGGCCGGCGCCGCGATCATCGCCGCCTCGATCGCTTCGGCCTCGTCCGGCCGGGCGACGATCGCCCGCACCGCCGGCTTGAGCCCGAACCAGATCAGGAGAACGGCCACGATGAGGATCGTAGCGGCGTTCACCACCGTCCCCATCTGCCGCATCAGCACCTCGGTCCAGGACAGCGGCGGCACCGGCTCCAGCTCGCCATTTCCGTCGGCGAACTCGACCGCCGAGACTTTGAGCTTGTCGCCCCGGTCCTTGTCGAACCCGGCGGCGGCGGCGGCGATCTGCTCGATCTCGTAGATCTGGGTTTCGATCGGTACCGCGTCCTTGGCGTCGGCCGCCGGGGCGAGGCGCGCCCGGTTGACGAGGATGGCGATCGACAGGTTCTCGACCGTGAAGGCGTCGCGCACCGTTTCGGTGTTGCGCGAGGAGATCTCGAAATTGGTGAGCTCCTCGCGGCGGTTGTTCTCCTCGTTCGAATTGTTGCCGCCATCCGCAGCGGCCTGCTCCGTCGGGACGTTCTGCTGGATCGACGCGCTCTGCTGCTGCGAGCGGTTCTGCGCGCTGCCGGTCTCGCGGACGACCCGGACGGAGCGCTCGGTCTTCGAACCGGGATCGTAGGTCGTCTCGCTCGTCGTCACGCGGTCGGTGTTGAGGCGGGCGGCGACGCTGATCTGGAAATTGTCGATACCGAGATAGGGCGTCAGGGCCCGGCGGATCTTCGCCTCGGTCTCCCGGTTCAACTGGTCCTGGAGAAGCGCCTTGCGTCCGGCCGAGGCATTGGTCGGGTCGTCGCCCGCGGCGAGCACGTCGCCCTCGGTGTTGAGCACGGTGACACCGTCGATCTTCATGCCCGGCAGGGCGGCGGCGACGAGATGCCGGATCGCGCTGGCGTCCGTGGCGTCGTTCGGATTGTCGGTGCGGATGACCACAGAGGCGGAGGCCTGCTGCTCTTCCCGGCGGAACGAGCCCCGCTCCGGCAGCACGATGTGAACGCGCGCGGCCCGGATGCCCTGCATGGTCTGAATGGTGCGGGCGAGCTCGCCCTCGAGCGCCCGGACCTTCGTCACCTCCTGCATGAAGGAGGTGAGGCCGAGCGCGTGCACATCGTTGAACAGCTCGTAGCCCGAGCTCGAACTCTGCGGCAGGCCCTTCTCGGCGAGGAGCATGCGGGCGCGCGCCGTATCGGCCGGGGCGACCAGGACGGCCGAGCCGTCGGCATTGACGTCGAAGTCGATGCCCGAGTCCTTGAGCGCGCCGCCGATCCGCGTCACGTCCTCGCGGCCGAGATTGGCGTAGAGCACCTCGCTGGTCGGCTGGCTCAGATAGTAGGCGCCGAGCGCGATGGTGGCGAGCACGGTGAGGCCGATCAGGCCGAGCGCGACGAGCCGCCTGGCGCCGAGCTGACGCAGATTGCTGAGGAGCAGCGCGAGTTGCTGACGCGCGACCATGGCTCATTGGCTCCGTCGAAGGCCCTGCGGGATGGGACCGCCGCCTCGGCGCCCCGGGGTGGGGACCCGGGGCGCCAGTCCGGATGCGCCGAAAGTGGGGGCAAAGCGACGGCATCCGGACGAGAGGCAGGCGGCGATCGAGACATGGGCACCGCCGGCCGTCTCGACGAACCGAACCTCGCGCGACGAGCTTGCATGGGCATTGCGACGCGACGGAGCGAGGGGGGAGAGCATCCGTTCGAAAAAAAAGCCACGCTTCCTTCGAAGCGTGGCCAGTTTGCCGGTCGTCGCGGGGAGGAAGGGGCGACGGGCCGGGACTTTCGCAGAGTGCGAAGGACGGTCCGCCGGTGTCGCGGGCCGTCGAAAAGGGGGCCGCATGCCTCCGAGCGCGCCACGGTGGGGGCCGTGGAGCGCCTTTCCGGCCGCGCGACGCGGGTATGGAGGAATCGCGCACGGAACGGAGGCATGCGGTTGGCAGGACGCCGAGCGGGGGGGCCGGCGCCCTGCACAGTTGCATCCTCGCGCGCCTGGCTTGTCCGAGGGTTGCATCCTCGCGGGTCCGCGTGCCCCCGAAAACAGAAAGGGCCACGCTTCCGAAGAAGCGTGGCCCGGGCGCCCGGGACTGAGCGGGAGGAGTGCCGCTTAGCCTCGGAACAGGCTGAGCACGCTCTGGGACGAGGAGTTGGCAATGCCGAGCGACTGGACGGCGAGCTGCTGCTGCGTCTGCAGGGCCTTCAGTCGGGTCGACTCCTCTTCCATGTTGGCGTCAACGAGCGCACCGATGGCGCGATTGTTGGCGTCCTGGAGGGCCTGCACGAAGTTCGTCTGCGACTCGATGCGGCTGGAAGCCGAGCCGAGCGTGGTGGAAGCATCGGTCAGGTCGGTCAGAGCCGAGTCGACGATCGAGGTGTAGTTCGCGATCTTGTCGAGATCGGCCTGGCTGGAGGACAGGCCCGAGATGTCGATATCCTTGATCGAGCTGACGGTCGCCGTGCCGCTGGCGGTCGCGGCGACGCGGGACTTGTCGAGGATGCCGAGATCGTTGGTGCCCGAAGCGCCCAGCGAGTTCTTCAGCGCGAGAACCGCACCGTCGAGCGCCGTCTTCTTGGCGGCGCCCGCCGTCGCATAGGACGAGTCCCGCGTGTTCTTCGCCGTCGCATAGGCGGCGTCACGGGTGGCGACCGCCGCCGCGTCCATCGCCGAACCGGCGAAGGTCGTGTCGGCCGCGCCGATCGCGGTGTTATAGGTCGTGTCCGCGGTCGTCTTGGCGGTGTCGTAGGTGGTGTCGGCCGTGGTCTTCGCCGTGGCGTAGGTGGCCGACGCCGTGGTCACCGCCGCGGCGACCGAGGTATGCTTCGTCGTGTTCGAGTCATACAGCTTGAACTTCGACGTATCGATGTTGATCGTGTCGACCTGCACCGTGTCACCCGTGCGGGAGAACGACGCCACGATCGCCTTGTTGGCGTTGTAGTTCGCCTCGCTCGAGTCGACCGACAGCCAGTTCGAGCCGGAGATCACGGTGCTCGCCGCGTTGTTCTTCAACTCGTCGAGCAGGCTGGTGATCTCGGTCTGGAGCTTGGTCCGGTCCGCGTCGGGCGACGCGGCCGTGATCAGCTTCTCCTTGACCTTCTGCAGCGCGTTCCGGACCGTATCGAGGCCGGTGTTCACCGTGTCGACGGACGACTTGGCGAGACCGAGCGCATCCTTCACCGCGCCGAGCGCACCGTTGTCGGAGCGGGTCGTCGTGGCGATGGACCAATACGCCGCGTTGTCGGCGGCCGAATTGACCTTCAGGCCGGTCGAAACGTGGTTGTTGGTTTCGTCGAGGTTGGAGTTGATCATCCGCAGGGTCTGCAGCGCGACCATGCTGGACGTGTTGGTCATCAGGCTCGTCATGATAGAATGTCCCTTGAGGGTTGTATGAAGGTTTCGCGGGACATACCGGGCTGAAACCGGCATGGCAGAGGCGGCGTCATGCCTTTGTTGGGAGACGTCCTTGCGGGGTTCGTCTCTCGTCCGACGGACCATGGTGGCCGGCGGTCAATCTGCCATGTTTCGAGCTTCGCATCGGAAGCTTGCGCCAGGCTTGCCGCAGCGTCGTCCCGGAAAGGGGAGCTCGAGAGCATTTCGGGCCGCGCCCCAGGGGAGGGACGCGGCCCGAAAGACGCCGGCGGACGCGGAAGGCCGGCGGCGATCAGAGGAAGGAGCGGATCAGCCCGGCTGCGAGCAGGTTCCAGCCGTCGATCAGGATGAAGAACAGCACCTTGAAGGGCAGGGCGATGACTGCCGGCGGCATCATCATCATGCCCATCGACATGACGAGCGTCGCCACCACCATGTCGATCACGAGGAAGGGCAGCACGATGAGGAAGCCGATCTCGAAGCCGCGGCGCAATTCGGAGATCATGAAGGCGGGGATCAGGATGCGCAGCTCGATCGTCTCCGGATCGGTGCTGGCGGTCTGCCCCGTCTCGATGGCGAGGTTGGCGAAGGTGTCGAGATCCTTCGGCCGGACCTGCGACAGCATGAAGGCGCGGAACGGCTCGACGGTGCGGGCCAGCGCCTCCTGTTCGGTGATCTGGTTTTCCGTGAGCGGCCGGATGCCCTCCTTCCAGGCGCGGTCGAAGGTCGGGCCCATGACGTAGAAGGTCATGAACAGCGACAGCGAGATGAGCACGAGATTGGCCGGCGTCGATTGCAGGCCGAGTCCGGAGCGCAGGAAGGAGAAGGCCACGACGAAGCGGGTGAAGCTCGTCACCATGATCAGGAGACCGGGCGCCACGGAGAGCACGGTCAGCAGCGCGATCATCTGTACGATGCGGCCGGTGGCAGCCGCCCCGCCCGCCTGGTCGAGCAGGTCCGAGAGGCCGGGCACGGTCTGCGCGGTGGCCGGGACGGCGACGAGCGTGGCGGCGACGGCGATCACCGGGCGCACGAGGCTGCGCATCATTGCACCACCAGCGTCTGGACGATCAGCTCGTCGACGTGACCTTCGGTCCGTATCTTCGCCCGCTCGTCGAGATCGGCGCGCAGATGGAGCAGGCCGCTCGGACCCTCGATCTGGCTGAGCGTCAGCGTGCGCAGATAGCTCATCACGTCGTCGCGGATTTCCGCCGCCGCCACCGTCGGGTTGGAGAGGGTGCCGGTCTTGAATACCATCGCGGCCTCGATCCGCACGAAGGTCGAACTCGGCGCGGCGAGATTGGTGACGATCGGCTCGAGCGGCTGGACCGTCGTCTCGCCGAGCGCGTAGCGCAAGGGCGGCGTATCGGGCTCGGGCGGCTTTTCCTTCTCCCGCTCCGTGACCGTCTGCTCGACATTCGAGGCGACGAGCATGCCGAGGCCGGCGCCGCCCCCGCCGCCGAGCAGGGTCAGAACCAGGATCGGCAGAAGGAAGCCGAGCTTGCCGCCCGCGCCCTTGCCGCCTTCATTCTCTTCAATGGCCATGACGATTCCGGGGTCAGAAGGGCGCGGCGACGTCGGCGATGCGCTGGCCCCAGGCCGGCTGCTGAACGTCCATCAACCGGCCGCGGCCGCCATAGGAGATGCGTGCCTCGGCGATCTTGTCGTAGGCGATCTGGTTGCCCGCCGAGATGTCGAGCGGATTGACCATGCCGGCGATCGTCAGCACCCTGACTTCGTAATTGACGAGCACTTCCTGCGAGCCGCGGATCATCAGATTGCCGTTCGGCATCACGTCGGTGACGATCGCGGCGATCGACAGGCGCAGCTTTTCGGAACGGTCGATCGAACCCTTGCCCTTCGCCTCGGTGTCCGAGTTGAGCGTGAGGTCGCCGGTCGTCGAGCCGGAGGTTCCGAGCCCACCGAAGCCCTCTGCGCCGAAGGAAACGTCGAAGCCGCCCTTGCGTGCCGAATTGCGCGACCGGCCTGTCGAATTGTCGAACTGCGCCTGGTCGTCGATGGCGATGCTGACGGTCAGAACGTCGCCGACGCGGCTCGCCCGGATGCTGCGATAGAGGCTCTGGCTGCTCTGGTCCCAGGTCGAGGCGAAGCTGCGGCGCGGCTCCGGCGGGAAGGCGACCGGGATCGGCGCTGCCGGCGAGGAGACGCCATAGCCGACCGGGCTCAGCGAAGGACCGGTGGCGAGATTGTCGAACTGGTTCGTCTGGCAGCCGGCGAGGGCGAGCCCGGCGAGCGGGATGAGAAGGCGGCGCATCACGAGGTCCCGTTCGAGCGCGCCCGCTTGGCGATGCCGACCATCACGCCGGTGAGCCGTGCGGCGCGCGCCGGCTCCATCTCGTTGAGAATCGCGCTCGCAACGCGGGGGTTGAGCCTGGCGAGGATCGCCGCAGCCGGGTCGTCGCCCATGATGGTGAGCTGCGCGGAGGCCGCATCGGGCCGCATCTGCGAGAACACGGCGAGCAGGTTTTCGTCGGCCTGTTTCAGGAACTCCTCGCGGCGGCTCAGCCAGGTCTCGTAGTCGGCCCGCTTGGCCTCGAGCGCGGCGATCCGTTCGTCGATGGTCTTCTGCATCGCCTCCAGCGCGGCCTTCTGGCGGGCGAAGCGCGCGTCCTGCGCCGCCTGCGCGACGCCCTGGCAATACTGTTCGGCATTGGTGCCGCGCGGCGCCGGAGGGGGCACCGACCGGGCCGTCATCGCCGGCTCGGCGGCGGCCGCCTCTGCGCCGCCGCCATGCTCGGCTGCGGGCGCGCTCTCCGCGCGGGCCGGCGGAGGGACGACGAGGGCGGTGAGCAGCGCCGCTGCCGCGGCGAGGCCGAGCATGCGAGGGAACGCCTTGGCCGGTCGCTCGACGGATTGCGATCCGACGGCTTCGGGCTCGTCCGCACGGTCGTCGAAAGAGCCGAGACCGCGCGCGACCACGAGCAGGCCGGATGCCATCAGGCCGACGACGCCGCCGGCCACGAAGGCGAAGGTATGGGACAGAACGACACTCAGGGTCATTGGTCACCTTCACGGCCGCCGATGCGGCCCGGAAAAGGCGGCGTCACTGGATGACGAGATCCGCCTGGAGCGCGCCGGCCGTCTTGATCGCCTGGAGCACGGCGATGATGTCGGTCGGCCTCATGCCCATACGGTTCAGACCTTGCACGAGGGTTTCGAGATCGGTGCCGCTCACCACCGCGAGATGTCCGCCGCTGCTCTCGACCGAGACGTCGGTGCGCGGCAGCACGACGGTCTCGCCCTCCGAGAAGGGCGCGGGCTGGGAGACGACCGGATTCTCCGTGACCCGCACGGTCAGATTGCCCTGGGTCACGGCGACGGTTGAGATCTGCACGTTGCGGCCGATCACGACGGTGCCGGAGCGCTGGTCGACGACCACGCGCGCCGCCGTGTCCGGCTCGATCGGCAGTTCGCCGACCATGCCGAGGAAACGCGCGGCGTTGAGCCGGGCGGGCCGCCGCACGACCACGGTTCCGAGATCGCGCTCTTCCGCGATCGGCCGCTTGCCTTCGGCGAAACGGGCGTTGATCGCGTCGGCGATCCGCGACGCCGTCGTGAAGTCGGGGTTGTCGAGGGCGAGAACGAAGCTGTCGAGCGTGTCGAGCCGGCCGGGGGCGGGCCGCTCGACGAGGGCGCCGTTCGGAATGCGGGCGCCGGTCGGCACCCCTTCGGTCACGCTCTCGGCGGCGCCGGCGGCGGTGAGGCCCGTCACCGCGAGCTGGCCCTGCGCGACCGCATAGGTCTTTCCGTCCATGCTGGCGAGGGGGGTGATCAGAAGCGTGCCGCCGCGCAGTGATGTCGCATCGCCGAGCGAGGCGACATTGACGTCGATGCGGGCGCCGATGCCGGCGAAGGCCGGCAGGTTCGCCGTCACCGCGACGGCGGCGACGTTGCGCGCCCGCAGCGGCACGCCGCGCGCCGAGATGCCCATGCGGTCGAGCATCGACTGCATCGCCTGCTCGGTGAAGGGCGAGTTGCGCAGCGTGTCGCCCGTGCCCTGCAGGCCGATGACGAGGCCGTAGCCGATCAGCTGGTTGTCGCGCACGCCCTCGACGCTCGAGACGTCCTTGATCCGGGTCGCGGCACCGGCGCCGCCGAGACCGGCGAGCGCGAAGGAGAGGGCGAGGGCGGCCGAGAGAATGCGCATCACGGGCCCACCTTGACGGTTCCGTCCGACTGGACGACGCCGGACACGATCCGGCCGCTGTCGCTGTTCTTCACGCGCACGACGCTGCCCAGCGCACCCGATTCGAGTGGCACGCCGAGCGCCGTGATGCGCAACCCGTTCTCCTCGAACACCAGCTCGGTCCCCGTGCCGCGCAGCACGAGCTGCGCCTCGGCGACGGAGGCGACGAGAATCGCATTGCCCGGCAAGAGCATGCGCCGTGCGATCTTGCCGACCAGCTGGCCGCGGTCGTGCGCGACCGGATAGCGGGCGACGACCCCCGCGGGGAAGGGGCGGTCGAGCAGCATCGCGTCGGTGATGGTGTCGCCGGGGGTGATCGTCACCGCGGCGACGGGGAGCATCACCTCGGGCGATGCGGCGGCGGGGAGAGCCTCCTGCGCCTGCGCGCAGGCGAGCGCGAGGGCGAGCGCCACCGCCGCCCCCGACAGCAACCGGATCATGATGGAGAACCTTGCTAGCGGATACCCTTCGAGACCGTCGCGGCCATCTCGTCGGCGGCCTGGATGACCTTCGAATTCATCTCATAGGCGCGCTGCGCCGAGATCAGCTCGGTGATCTCCTTGACGGGATCGACGTTCGAGCTCTCCAGATAGCCCTGATGGATCTTGCCGAAGCCGGGATCGCCGGCAAGGCCCGTCACCGGCGTTCCCGAGGCGGACGTCTCGCGGTAGAGATTGTTGCCGATCGGCTCGAGGCCGCCGTCATTGGCGAAATTGGCGAGTCCGATCTGGCCGAGCTGGGTCGGCTCGGCCTGGCCTGGAACCTTGGCGTAGATGGTGCCGCTCTCGTTGACGACGATCTCGGTGGCGTCCGAAGGCACCGTGATCGCCGGGATGACGACATAGCCGTCATTCGTCACAAGCTGCCCGTCGGGTCCCTTGTTGAAGGAGCCGGCGCGGGTGAACAGCGTCTCGCCGGTGGGGCCGGTGATCTGGAACCAGCCCCGCCCGTTGATCGCGAGATCGAGCGGGTTGCCGGTCTGGGTGAGCGGCCCCTGGATATGGATGTTGCGCACGCCCACCGTGCGCACGCCGAGGCCGACCAGCGCGCCGTCCGGAATGGGCAGCCCGCCATCGACATTGGGAACGCCCTGGGCACGCTCGGCCTGATAGAGGAGATCGGCGAACTCGGCACGGGCGCGCTTGAAGCCCGTCGTGTTGATGTTCGCGATGTTGTTCGCGATCACTTCGAGATTGGTCTGCTGGGCGTTCATGCCGGTCGCGGCGATGGCGAGCGCTCTCATCTGCGGTCCTCAGATCGAAAGGCGGGAGATTTCCTGATAGGCGGCGACCACCTTGTCGCGCACGGCGAGAGCGGTCTGGAGGGTCTGCTCCGCCGCCATCACAGCCTGAACGACGTGCTGCACCGAGGAACGACCCTCGATGCCGGTGATCGCGGTTGCCTCGGCTGTCTTCAGCGTGCCGACGGCCTGGCTCGAGACATCGGCGAGGACCTCGCCGAAGGGAGTGCCTCCAGCCGGTTTCGCGACAGCCGCGGGCGCGGCCGCGCCAGCGCCTCCGGTGCCCGCGCTCGAGAGGCGGGTGGTGATCGATCCGACAGCGTCGAGCATCATCCGCCCCTCAAAAGATCGAGTGTCATCGAGATCATGGAACGCGCCTGTTTCATCATCTGGAGATTGGCCGAATAGGAGCGGCCCGCATCGCGCAGGTCCGCCATTTCCACGAGGACGTTGACGTTCGGCAGCTTGACGTCGCCATTCTGGTCGGCGGCCGGGTTGCCCGGATCGTGCTCGACCTCGAAGGCGGTCGCCCGGTCTACGCCGATCGAACGAACCGAGACGCCGGTGAAGCCGAGGGCGCGGTCGAGCTCGCTCGCGAATTCGACGGTCTTGCGCCGATAGGGATCCGCACCCGGGGTCGCACCGGTCGAACGCGCATTGGCGATGTTCTCGGATGCGATGCGCATGCGCAAGAGCTGCGCTTCCATTCCGGAGCCGGCGATCCGGCCGATCGAGAGCAGGGGGTCTGACATCAGCCGCTCCTTACGCTGGCGAGCATCATCCGGTGAAAGGCGCGCGCGATGCTCGTGTCGAGACTGAAGGCGCGATGGGCCTCGCCGGCCTGCACCATCTGCTGGTCGAGACTGACCGAGTTGCCGGTCGCGGTGACGCTCCAGCTCTCATCGGCGCCGAGCTTGACGCCGCCGCCGCTACCGGACCCCGCCACCATGTGGCGCGGGTCGGTGCGCATCTGGGTCAGACGCGTGCGGTCGAGCACGGAGGTGAAGGGCTCGACGTCGGACGCGCGATAGCCGGGGGTGTTGGCGTTGGCGATGTTGGCGGCGATCGTCGCCTGGCGCACCGAAGCCCAATCGGCGTGGCGCGCGGCGAGATCGAACAACAGGATCTTGTCCAAGGGGCACTCCGAACTCTCGATGGAACCAGATTAGGACGAGAACCTTGCTTGGGGCTGGCGGCGCCGATCAGTGTCCGGCAAGGCGTGCGGAGGCGAGCGCCGCGGCGAAGCGGGCGAGGCCATCCTCCTCGGGGCCGCCGGATGCGAACTCGATCCGGTCGACATTGACGCCGATCACCGCCGCCGCGAACACGATCCGGAAGGCCGCCCGGAGCTGGGCGCAGGCGAAGGTCATCTCGATCGAGACATGGGGCGGCGTGCCCCAATCGGTCTCGATCGTCGCCCTCCGGGCATAGCGCAGGCAGCCCGGCTTCAGGAAAAGCTCCGCCGAGGAGGCGATCAGATCGTCCATGTTCTCGTCGCGGCGATGGCTGATGTAGGACATCACCACGCCGGCATTGGTGAGACAGAGTTCGGCGAGAAAGCCGCGCAACGTCTCAGCGAGCAGCTTCTCGTAAGGCAGGAGCGCCAGCGGAGGCAGGGTCCGCCTGTCGAGGCTGCGCGGGCCGTCAGGTCGGGCCATTCTTGTCTCGGCTGTAGACGAAATAGAGAATCTTGGCGATCGGCCGGTAGAACTCCGGCGGAATCCACTGGTCGACCTCGACCGCGGCATAGAGCGCCCGGGCGAGTTCGCGGTCCTCGACGACGGGCACGTCGTTCTGCTCGGCGATCGCGCGGATCTTGAGGGCGATCAGATCGACGCCCTTGGCGAGCACGAGCGGTGCGCCGCCCTTCTGGCGGTCGTATTGCAGGGCGATCGCGTAATGCGTCGGATTGGCGATCACGACGGAGGCGCGCGGCACGGCGCTCATCATGCGCTGGCGGGCGCGCTGCTGGGCGAGCGAGCGCATCCGGGCCTTGACCATCGGGTCGCCCTCGGCCTGTTTGAACTCTTCCTTGACCTCCTGCTTCGTCATCCGCAGCTCGGCCCGCCAGCTCAGCCGCGACCAGACGAGATCGATGCTGACGAGCGCGATCGTCGCGACGCAGACGACGGAGACGAGCCGGACCGCCAGTGTGAGCAGCATCGAAGGGACGAGCACGGGGTCGGTGGTGAGCGCCCCGAGCAGGTCGTCGCGGCCGGAGAAGAGGAGGATGCCGCAGGCGATGGAGATGGCGAGGAACTTGAAGAGGGACTTGAGGAACTCGATCTGGCCGTGCTTGCCGAAGATCCGGTTCCAGCCGGCCATCGGTGAGATTCGCGACCACTGCGGCCGGATCCGCTCGCCGACCAGTCGCGGCGTGTTCTGCAACAGCGCCGCGACGAGGCCGGCGACGGCGAGCAGCAGCACGACGGGCAGGAGCACCCGGCCGGCGAGCCCGGCAATCATCCAGAGCAGGGCCGTCGCATCCTCGCCCGTGTCGAGCCGAAGCCCGCCGGGATCGTCGATCAGCCGAGCCAGCCCCTCGGCGAGCATCGTCGTCTGGTTGGCGGCGAAGAAGACGAGGCTGACGAGGATGCCGAGGAGCGAGGCGAACAGTGTCGCCTCGCGCGAGAAGGGAATGTTGCCCTTCTCCACCGCGTCGGCGATCTTCTTCTCGCTCGCCTCCTCGGTTTTGCTCTCCTTGTCGCTATCCTCCGACATGGGCGGCCTTAGCGGACATAGGCGTCGTCCTCTCCGCCCGAATTGAGTTCGATCTCGCCGCGCCCGGCCATTTCGAGCGCGAGGTCGGTGATCGCGCGGCGCGCTTCGGCGACATCGCGCTGCGAGGAAGGTTCGCTGCTCATCAGCTCCTGCTCCACCATGCGGCGCACGCGCGAGCCGAGCGATTGCAGGATGATCTCGCGGAATTCGGCATCCGTGCCCTTGAGGGCGATCACGGTGCGGTCGTTCGGCACCTGGTCGAACAGCGAGGTGCGGGCGCGCGCCGGCAGATTGATGATGTCGTCGAAGGTGAAGAGCAGGCCCTTCAGAATTTCGGCCGATTTCGGCCGCGTGTTGGCGAGGTTGGAGAGCACGTTCTCCATGTCCTCGCGCTCCATCTTGTTGATGATGTCGGCGATACGGGCGTGGGTGTCGGCGCCGGCATTGCGGGCGAGGTTCACCATGAAGTCTTCGTGGATGGTGTTCTCGATGATCCGCATCGTCTCGTCGACGATCGGCTTGAAGGCGAGCATGCGGCGCATGACACCGTTGCGCATCTCGAGCGGCAGATGGCTGAGCACCTTGGCGGCGCAGGCCGGCTTGACCTTGGAGAGAACGAGCGCCGCGATCTGCGGATGCTCCTTCATCACATAGGCGGCGATCGTCCCTTCAGAGACCGCCGAGATGCGGTCCCAGATCGAGTGGTTCGCGGCGCCGAGCACCTCCGTCATGATCTCGGCGATCTGTTCGGGCGGCAGCACGCCGTTGAGCAGCCGTTCGACCTCGCCGGCCGAGCCGACGACATTGGCGCCGGCGACGAACTGGGTGGCGAACTCCTCGATCGCCAGTTCGACCTGCGCGGTGGAAACCGGGCGCATCTCGGCGATCGCCCGGGTGACGAGCCGGATCTCCTCCGGCTGGAAATGCTTCATCAGACGGGCCGCGGTCGTCTTGCCCATCGTCATCAGGAGCGCCGCGACGCGGTCAGCGCCCGTCAGGCCGCGCGATCCGCGCGTCGCCACTGCCGCCATGGCTGCCGCCTCAGCGCGTGATTTCGCCGGTCGCGCCGACGATCTCGGTCAGCGACACGCCGAAGCGGGAATTGTCTTCGTCGACGACGACCACTTCGCCGCGGGCGATGATGCGGCCATTGACCACGATGTCGACCGGCTCGCCGACGCGGCGGTCGAGCGAGACGATGGCGCCGCGGCCGAGTTTCATCAGCTGGGCGACCGGCAGCTGGGCGGAACCGAGCACCACCTGCAGCGTGACCGGAACGCGCAGCAGCGAGTCGAGCCCGCGTCCGGCGAAAGTCTCCTCCGGCTCGCGGCCGGGAACGAGGGTCTCGGGGGCGAAACTCTCGCTCACGGGCGAATCTCCGGATCGCGGCCGATCGACTTGCCGGCGCGGTCGAGCCGCCAGAGCACCGCCTCGGCCTCTTCGATCTTCCGGCAGAGCTGGACGAGCAGGTCGCGGCTGTCGTCGTTGACGAGGCCCACGGCGGCCCGGGCCTTGAGGAGCGCCACAGTGCTGTCGTCGAGCGCGGCGCGGTAGCGGCCCTGGTCGACCGCGAGCGCACGCAGCCGGCGCTGCATGAGCACGACACAAACGCTCGTCATCACCAGGGCGGCGAAGAGGAGGGCTTCAGCGGGGGAGAATATCATCGAGAAACTCCTGGTCGAGATCGATGGCATCTTCGATGCGCAACACATAACTGCCTTGAGCTTGCCCGAGGCTGCACCAGAACAGCGGCTCCTCTTCGCTTTCGAGGCGTACGCGACTGCGCGTCGTCGCCTGGAGCGGCAGCAATTGGCCGACGCGCAGCGCTGCCGCATCGCCGAGCGTGACCTCGCGCTCTTCGAGGACGGCGCGCAGCCTTACCTCGGTGCGGCCGACCTCGCCCCGGATGTGCTTGGTCCAGGTCGGGTCGCGCGGGGAGGATTCGCCCGCCGTGGTGCTCGCGAGCTGCTGGCGCATCGGCGTCAGCGCGGCCTGGGGGATCAGGACGAACATCTCGCCGCCGCGGTTGATCGCCTGCAGCAGCAGCTTGGCGCAGACGGCGAGATTGTTGCGCCGGCCGATCACCGCGAAGTCCATGCGCGTTTCCTGCCGCTGCAGCTTGAACGTCGCCCGGCTGACGAGGGCGAAACAGGCCTGGAGCGCCTTCGCGACCTGTTCGAAGAGGGCGATGGCGATTCGCGTCTCGATGTTCGAGAACGAGCGCTCGTCATCGATCGGCGGCTCGGTGCCGTCGGCCCCGAACAGCACCTCGACCATGGTGAAGATGAAGTCGCGGTCGAAGCCCACGATGACGTGGCTGTCCCACTCCGGCGAATGGAAGACCCCGGCGATGGCGTTGCCTTCATAGCCGTCGAGGATGTCGCCGATGCGGCCGCTCTCGACATGGCTGAGCGAGTAATAGGCCTGGGAGGCGGCGAGCTGGCGCAGGCTCTCGGCGCAGTTGGTCGCCAGCCGGTCGAAGATGACGTGCAGCATCGGCAGCTTGTCGAGCGCCAGACCGGCGGCGTCGAGCAGCAGGTCGCGGATGTCGCGCGAGCCGGCGGCATTCGGAGGAGCGTGCATGTTCATGGCTCAGGCTGCCTGCTTGACGGCGCCGGCCGGCGGCACGTTCGAGATCGACTCCGCCTCGACCTCGTCGATCGTCGGCCGCTCCCCCGAGGAGATGGTCTTGCGGCCGTGCTCGAGCGCGATCTGCGGCAGGGCGCCGTTCATGAAGGCGATCAGCGCCTGCTTCACGATGATGTAGGGCTGGCACTGCTTCTCGCGCGTCAGCTTGATCTTGTTGGCGAGCGGAGAAAGGATCGCATACGAGCCATAGATGCCGACGAGCGTGCCGATCAGCGCCGAGCCGATGTAATGGCCGAGGATCTCCGGCGACTGGTCGATGGCACCCATCGCCTTGACGATGCCGAGCACCGCGGCGCAGATGCCGATCGCCGGCATCGCCTCGGCCACCGTGCCGATCGCGCTGGCGGGTTTGGTCTTGTGCTTCCGGATGGTCGAGATCTCCTGCTCCATCAGCGCCTCGATCTCGTGCGAGCGGGCATTGCCGATGACGATCAGGCGGGCATAGTCGCAGATATACTGCGTCAGTTCCTTGTCCTTCAGAATGCCGGGGAAGTGCTGGAAGATGCTCGAGTTCTGCGGATCGTCGATGTGCGCTTCGACCTCGTTGCGGGGTCGCGTCCGCAACTCACGCATCAGCGCGTAGAGCAGGCCGAGGAGCGCGAGGAAGTCTTTCCGTTTCGGGGCCTTCCCGGAAATCGCCTGCATGATGCCGGCGCCGCTGTCCTTGATGGTCGACATCGGGTTGGCGATGATGAAGGTGCCGAGCGCGATGCCGCCGATGATGACGTATTCGAAGGGTTGCCAGATCACTTCGATATGGCCGCCCATGGCCATGAAGCCGCCGGCCAGCGACGCCATGCCCAGGATGATGCCGATCAGAACGCCCAAGGTGATGCCACTCCGTTGTTGCGGAGCGGTCTAGGCCGACAAGGTTGCGCGAGGCTGGCCGCGATGAGCCGGCGGGGTGGAAAGCCCCGTGCAAGGTTGTCGGGGGAGGGTGCCGGACGAAGAAGGGCGGCCCGGCCATGGACACCACATTCTCCACCTATCGCCTGCTGACCCGCAACCTCGACCGCACGCTGAAGCTCAAGGCGGCCGAACCCCAGGTCGCGCTCGAGACGAAATACTATCTCGAAAACATCACGAAAGTGAAATCGGTCGACGATTTCCTCAAGAACACCCGGCTCTTCAACTATGCGATGAACGCCTTCGGCCTCGGCGACATGGCCTATGCCAAGGCCTATATGCGCAAGGTGCTGAACGAGGGCATCACCGACACCAAGTCCTTCGCCAACCGGCTGAACGACGAGCGCTTCGTCGCTTTCGCGAAGGCGTTCGACTTCGACAATTACGGCGCGCTCACGACCTCGCGCAGCCAGGCGCGGCAGGATGTTGCGGACAAATATGTCCGCCAGGCGCTCGAAGTCGACCAGGGAGTAGAGAACGAGGGCGTGCGCCTCGCCCTCTATTTCCAGCGCGAGGCGCCGAGCGTGAAGTCGGCCTATGGCCTGCTCGCCGATCCAGCGCTCTGGAAGGTGGTCAAGACCGTCTACGGCTTCCCCGATGCCATGGCGATGGCCGACATCGAGAAGCAGGCGAATGCCGTGACGAAGCGGCTCGACATCGCCGATCTGAAGGATGCAACGAAGCTCGACCGGCTGATCCGCCGCTTCACGGCACGCTGGGACGCCGATCAGGGCGTCGCGTCCTCCCCGGCGCTGAGCCTCATCGGCAGGTCTTACAGCACCAGCAGCAACGTCGCGCTGACGCTGCTGGGCTTCAAATACGGGGGCTGACCATGACCAGTCTTTATGTCGCGCTCTCCGCCCAGATGGCGACGGAGCGGCGTATGGCGACGATCGCCAACAATGTCGCGAACATGAACACGCCCGGGTTCCGGGCGGAAGAGATCCGCTTCGAGGACGTGCTGTCGGGTGCCGGCGACGGCACGCGCTTCGTCTCCTCCGGGCAGACCTATACCTCGCTGCGCGCCGGTCCCGTCGTCCAGACCGGAAATGCCTTCGACGTCGCGCCGCAGGGCGACGCCTGGTTCGGCATCCAGACGCCGGCCGGTACCGCCTATACCCGCGATGGCCGCTTCCATCTTTCCGAGACCGGCCAGCTGCTGACGGTCGAGAACCATCCGGTGCTCGATGCGGGAGGGACCGAGCTGATGCTCGACCCGGGCGCCGGCGAGGTTCACATCGCGGCCGATGGCGCCATCAGCCAGGGCGGCAACCGACTCGGCTCGCTCGGCCTCTTCACGCTCGCAGCCGATGCCAAGCTCAGCCGTTACGGCGGCGCGGTGATCCCGGACAAGCCGGCGGAGCCGGTGCAGGATTTCACCAGCCTCGGCGTCCGCCAAGGCTATATCGAGGGCTCGAACGTCGACCCGGTGACGGAGATGACGCGGCTGATCAACGTCCAGCGCGCCTTCGAGATGGCGAGCCAGGCGGTGCAGCAGGGCGAGGACTCGACCGCCGAGGCGATCCGCACGCTCGCCCCCTCCTCCTGAGCCTGAGCGCGCGCCATGAACCGTCTCGCCCGGCTCGAAGCCGCCATCCAGTCCGGCCTCGACGAAGAGCCTTTCGTGCGCGTGCGCGGCGCGGTGCGCGAGGTGGCGCCCACCCACTTCGTGGTGAGCGGTCTTTCGAGCCATTTGCGGCTCGGCGATTCCGTGACGGTCGACGCGGGCGGGCGCGCGGTCGTCGGCGAGGTCGTTCGCCTCGACCATGCCGCGGCGATCATCAAGCCCTTCGACGAGCGCATCGCGATCGGCATCGGGGCGGCGGCGCACAGGGCGGGGCCGCTCGCCTTTCGGCCGGCGGCCGACTGGAAGGGCAGGGTAATCAATGCGCTCGGCCGGCCGCTCGACGGATTGGGACCCCTGACGGTGGGGCCTCGCGCCATGCCGCTCGACGCCGATCCGCCCGAGGCGATGAGCCGGTCGCGGATTCACAAGCCGCTGCGCACCGGCGTGCGCGTCATCGATCTGTTCACGCCGCTCTGCGAGGGGCAGCGCATCGGCATCTTCGCCGGCTCGGGAGTCGGCAAGTCGACGCTCCTCTCGATGCTCGCCCGCTGCCAGGGTTTCGACACCGTGGTCGTCGCGCTGGTCGGCGAGCGCGGCCGCGAGGTGCGCGAGTTCCTCGAGGGTCCGCTCGCCTCGAACCGTCATCGCGCTGTGGTGGTCGTCGCGACGAGCGACGAGAGCGCGATGATGCGGCGGCTGGCGCCCCGCGCCGGCTTCGCCGTCGCCGAGTATTTCCGCGATCTCGGCGAATCGGTGCTGCTGATCGTCGACAGCGTGACGCGCTATGCCCATGCCGCCCGCGACGTCGCGCTCGCCGCGGGCGAGCCGGCGGTGACGCGCGGCTATGCGCCGAGCGTCTTCTCGACGCTGCCGCGCCTGCTCGAGCGGGCGGGACCCGGCGCCGAGGGCAGCGGCTCGATCTCCGCCGTTTTCTCGGTCCTCGTCGACGGCGACGACCACAACGATCCGGTCGCCGACGCCATCCGCGGCACGCTCGACGGCCATATCGTTCTCGACCGGGCGATCGCCGATCAGGGCCGATTCCCGGCGGTCAACGTGCTCGGTTCCGTGTCGCGGCTCGCCGATCTCGTCTGGACGCCCGAGGAGCGCACCCTGATCCGCCGATTGCGCGGTCTCGTCGCCCGCTACGAGGATACGCGCGACCTTCGCCTGATGGGCGGCTACCAGGCGGGTTCGGATGCCGAACTCGATCAGGCCGTCGGCGTCGTGCCGCGCATCTACGACGCGCTCCGCCAGTTCGCCGACGCGCCGCCGAGCCGCGATCCCTTCGGCGAACTCGCCCAGGCGATCCGGGGCTGACCGCTCCGGGCGGGGCGCCAGTCTCGCGCAAGCATCGCGCTGTTCTCTAGCGGCGGCAGGCCAGTCAGGAGTGATGAGATGAGCCTTTACGGCATGATGCGCACCGGCGTGACCGGTATGGCGGTGCAGTCGAACAAGCTCGGGGCGATCTCCGACAACATCGCCAATTCCGGCACCGCCGGCTACAAGCGCGCCTCGACGGAGTTCTCGACCCTGCTGCTGCAGAGCGGCCCCGGCGAGTATAATTCCGGCGCGGTCAATTCGAGCACGCGCTACGCGATCAGCCAGCAGGGCGCGCTCAACTACACCACTTCGGCGACCGATCTCGCGGTCCAGGGCAGCGGCTTCTTTCTCGTCTCGGGCACCGATGGCCTGCCCTATCTGACCCGTGCCGGCTCCTTCGCGGTCGATGCCTCGACCGGATACCTGACCAACACCGCCGGCTTCCGCCTGATGGGCTACGACATCTCGGGCGGCGATCCGAACATCGTGCTGAATGGCGCGGGCGGCCTGCAGCCGCTGCGGATCGCCGATGTGCGGCTCGCCGCGATCCCGACCCGCACCGGCGCATTCGCCGCCAACCTCCCGGCCAATGATGCGGTGGTGACGGGATCGACCCCGGCCGACAACATCGCCGGAGCGAAGTTCTCTCAGAAGTCCTCCCTCGTCACCTTCGACAATCTCGGCAAGGAGGTCACGCTCGACATCTATCTGACCAAGACCTCGGACTCGCCGATCGCCTGGGAAATGACCGCCTTCAACCGCGCCGATGCGGGCCTCGGCGGCGGCTTCCCCTATGCGACCGCGCCCCTCGCGAGCCAGAGCCTGACCTTCGACGCGCTCGGCAATCTCTCCTCGACGCCGTCGATGATGCTGACGGTGCCGAACGGTCAGGATCTGACGCTCGACCTGACCGGCATGACCCAGCTCGCCGACGACTACACGCCGCTCAAGGCGACCGTCGACGGCAATGCGCCGAGCTCGGTGTCGGGCGTCATCATCGGACCGGACGGCATCGTCTCGGCGCTCGACAGCAGTGGCCGCAAATCGCCGATGTACCGGATTCCGCTCGCCACCGTGACGAGCCCGGACAATCTCAATCCGAAGCCCGGCAATGTCTACGAGACGACGCGCGAATCCGGCGCCCTGCAGATCGGCTTCCCGACCGAGAACGCGCTCGGCACCATGGTGTCGGGTGCGACCGAGCGCTCGAACGTCGACATGGCGTCCGAGCTCACCGAGATGATCAGCGCGCAGCGCGATTACACGGCCAATTCGAAGGTCTTCCAGACCGGGTCGGAACTGCTCGACGTCCTCATGAACCTGAAGCGGTGAGGCCGCGATGAGCCTCTCGCTCGCCCTCAACACGGCGCGCTCCTCACTCTTCGCGACGGCGAGCCAGATCGAGACGACGGCGCGCAACATCGCCAATGCGGGGCAGGCCGGCACGTCGCGCAAGATCGCGGTCACGGCGACCGCGCCGGGCGGCGGGGCCTATGTCGTCACCGTGTCGCGGGCGGCGGACAGCGCGCTCTATACGCGCATGCTCGCGGCGACCTCTTCCTCGGCCGCCGGTGCCGCGCGGCTCGAGGGGCTCGACCGGATGCAGGCGACGATCGGCGATCCGGAAAGCGACGCCTCGCCTGCCGCCAAGCTCGGGGCTCTGGGCGATGCCCTCGCGCAATATGCCAATGCGCCCGACGAGCCCTCGCTCGGCGCGGCCGTGGTAACCTCGGCAAAGGATCTCGCCCGCACGCTCAACGCCGCCGCCGCCGCCGTCCAGAGCGTCCGCGAGGACGCCGATGCGGGCATGGTGCGCTCGGTCGCCCGGGTCAACGATCTGCTGCGCCAGTTCGCCGTCGAGAACGCGACGGTGATCAAGGGCTCGGCCGCGGGCACCGATGTGAGCGACGCGATGGACCGTCGCGACACGCTCCTCGCCAGCCTCTCCGAGGAGATGGGCGTTACCGCCATCACGCGGTCGAACAACGACATGCTGATCTACACCGATGGCGGCGCGACGCTCTTCGAGAGTTCGCCCCGGACCGTCGCGCTCGCCGCGACGCCGGTGCTGGCGGCGGGCCAGTCCGGCGCGGCGGTGACGGTGGACGGCGTTGGCGTCACCGGTGCCGATGCCGCCATGCCGCTGCGCTCCGGGCGGATCGCCGGCCTCGCGGCGCTGCGCGACAGCCTCGCCCCGACCATGGAGAAACAGCTCGATTCGGTGGCGCACGGTCTGATCGCCGTCTTCGCCGAGACCGACCGGACCGGCGGCGGCGCACCGGCGCCCGGCCTGTTCACCGCGGGCGGGACCACCGTTCCGGCCGATCCGACCGGACTCGCGCGCCGCATCGGCGTCGTCGCGGCCGTCGACACGGATCGCGGCGGTTCGCCGGCGCTGCTGCGCGACGGCGGCATCAATGGCCCGTCCTACCGGGCCGGCACCACCGGCTATGCCGGTTTCGCCGACAATCTGCGGGCGATGGGCGACCGCCTCGATGCCGTGCGCGGCTTCGACAGCGCGGCCGCCCTCGATCCGCAGGCGAGCCTCGGCGATTTCGCGAGCGCCTCGGTCGGCTGGCTGGCGCGGCAGCGACAGAACACGGCGGTGACCGCCGACAGCGAGAAGGCCCTGCTCGCGCATGCTTCCGGTGCGCTCTCCAATGCGACGGGGATCAACATGGACGACGAATACGCCCGCCAGCTCGAACTCGAGCGCAGCTATCAGGCCTCCTCAAAGCTGATCGCGGTGATCAGCGGCCTGTTCGACGTGCTGCTCCAGGCGACGCGGTGATCCGATGCGCACGAGCTTCATCTCGACTCTCAGCCTGACCGGGGCGCCGCGCAGTGCGCTCTTCAAGCTGCAGACCGACCTCGCCAATGCGAGCAAGGAGCTGACCACCGGACGGCGCGCCGATCTCGGTCTCGCGCTGGGTGTCAGGCTCGGCGAGAGCGTCGGCTTGCGGCGGGAACACGCCGCCTTGCAGAGCTATATGGACGGCAATGCCGCGGCCCGCTCCAACATCGAGCGCACACAGACCGCGCTCGACGACATCCGTGGCGGCGCCGACCGTTTCCTGCAGATGACGGTCACGGCGCTGCAGGCGGACGCCGCGTCGCCGTCCTTCGCCCAGCAGGCGCGCGGCGCGCTCGACGCGCTCACCTCGACCCTCAACGTCACGGACGGCCGGCGCTATCTTTTCGGCGGCGTCAACAGCGGCGAGAAACCGGTCGCGGGATTCGAAGAGGGACCCGAGGCGGCCATCCGCGCGGCCTTCGCGGCGCGCTTCGGCCTCGACCCCACCGATCCGCAGCGCGACCCCGCCATTGCCGGCATCCCGGCGGCCGATCTCGCCGATTTCATCGATACGCAACTCGCCGGCTTCTTCGATGAGACCGGGTGGAGCGCCACCTGGTCGAAAGCCTCCTCGCAGAACCGCGAGAGCACGATTTCCGCGACCGAGCGGATCGGGACCGGGGCGAGCGCCAACGAGCCAGCCATGCGCAAGCTCGCCATGGCATACACGATCGTGGGTGCACTGGGTGGCGCCGCGCTGAAGGGCGATGCCTCGCGACTCATCTTCGACAAGGCGCGCGATCTCGCCGGTGCGGCGATCGGCGAGCTCACCACGATCGGAACGCGCCTCGGCGCGGCGCAGAACCGCATCGACGCCGCCGACGAGATGATGCGGCGCGCGCTCGACGTGACCGACCGGCGTGTTTCCGTACTGGAAGCCGTCGATCCCGCCGAGGCGAAGACGCGGCTCGACATGCTGTCGACGCAGATCGAGATGTCGTTTTCGCTGACGTCTCGAATACTGAAGATGTCCATATTGGACTACGTCTAGACGGAAGGAGTCTAAGATGTATTGCTTCTCTTATGCGGAAATCCTGGGCGATTCCGGCGCCGAGGGGCGGCAGGAAGAGCGTCTGGCGCTCGATCACGCGCTCGAACTCCTTTCGACCGCGCGCGAAAAGGGGCCGACCTCGCCCGAGGCCGCCCAGGCCGTGCTCTACCTTCAGAAGCTCTGGGGCTTCCTGATCCGCGATCTGTCGGACCCCAACAACGAGCTCGCCGATGCCCTGCGCGCCAATCTGATCTCGATCGGTCTTTGGGTGATCAAGGAGGCCGACGAGATCGTGCAGGCCCGCTCGACGAATTTCGCCGGTCTCATCGACGTCAACAAGACCATCCGTGACGGCTTGGCGTAAGGCGTTCCCGACATGCTGATTTCGCTGAAGCCCGGCGAGCGGATCTTCCTCAACGGCGCGGTCATCCGGGTCGACAGGAAGGTCACCATCGAGCTCCTCAACGACGTCTCCTTCCTGCTCGAGAGCCATGTGCTGCAGATCGAGGATACGACGACGCCGCTGCGGCAGCTCTACTTCGTCGTCCAGACCATGCTGATCGAGCCGACGAAGGCAATGCAGGCGCGGCGCGTGTTCCGCGACCAACTCGCCGGGCTGATGGTGACGTTCAGCGACGAATCGATGGTCGCGGCGCTCGCCCAGATCGGCAGCCTCGTCGATGCCGAGCGGCTGTTCGAGGCGCTCAGAGTGATCCGCAGGCTGTTCCTGGTCGAGACGACCATCCTCGGCGGCACGCCGAAAGCGGCATAGATGCCCATGATGACCGACATCTCCGCGCTCTCGGGCGCCAAGGCCGGTACGGCGGCCGGCGCCGCGCCGGCCTCCTCGACTTCCCGTAGCACCAGCGGCACGGGGACGCTCGATTACTCGGCCTTCCTGAAACTGCTCATCGCTCAGATGAAGAACCAGGATCCGACCGAGCCGATGGATACGGCGCAGTACATGGGCCAGCTCGCCTCCTTCTCGCAGGTGGAACAGAGCGTTTCGACCAATGCGAAGCTCGATTCGCTGCTCACCGCCTCGTCGCTGCAGGTTGCCGACGCCGCGATCGGCCGCACGCTGACGAGCGCCGACGGTACCGTGTCGGGGCGGGTCGCCTCCGTGCGGATCAATGCGGACGGCGTCGTCGCGACGCTCGCCGACGGTCGTGAGGTCGCGCTCGGCGCCGGCGTCCGGATCGCCTGAGCATGAACGAGGTCGACGCCCTCGACATCGTCCAGTCGGCGATCTGGACCGTCATCGTCGCGGCCGGACCGGCCGTGGTGGCGGCGATGCTCGTGGGCATCCTGATCGCCCTCCTGCAGGCGCTGACGCAGATCCAGGAGGTGACCCTGACCTTCATCCCCAAGATCATCGCCGTGCTCGTCGTCACCGCCTTGAGTGCCACCTTCGTCGGCCAGCAGGTCCTCGCTTTCACGCAGGAAATCTACGGCCGCATCGCGACCGGGTTCTGATCGATCATGAGTGAGGCGAGCCTCAGCGCCGCGCCGGAGCGCGCATCCCGCCGCGATATCGGCTTCGCCGCCGGTATCGTCGCGATCCTCGCCGTCCTTTTCCTGCCGATCCCGCCCGCGCTCATCGATATCGGCCTCGCGCTCTCGATCGCCTTGTCGGTGCTGATCCTGATGGTGGCGCTGTGGATCCAGAAGCCGCTCGAATTCTCCGCCTTTCCAACCGTGCTGCTGATCGCGACGATGCTGCGCCTGGCGCTCGGCATCGGCACGACGCGGCTGATCCTCGCCCATGGCGGCGACGGCGTGCACGCCGCCGGTCACATCATCAGCGGCTTCTCCCAGCTGGTGATGAGCGGCGATTTCGTGATCGGCATCGTGGTCTTCGTCATCCTGATCACGGTCAACTTCCTCGTGATCACCAAAGGTGCCACCCGTATCGCCGAGGTCGGCGCCCGCTTCACGCTCGATGCCATACCGGGCAAGCAGATGGCGATCGACGCCGACCTGAATGCCGGCCTGATCGACGACAAGGAGGCGCAGCGCCGCCGCCAGGAGCTCGAGGAGGAGAGTTCCTTCTTCGGCTCGATGGACGGCGCATCGAAATTCGTCCGCGGCGAGGCGGTGGCGAGCCTCATCATCATCGCCGTCAACATTTTCGGCGGCATCATCATCGGCGTGACCCGGCACGGCCTGCCGCTCGCCGAGGCGGCCGACATCTTCACCCGCCTGTCCGTCGGCGACGGCCTCGTCTCGCAGATACCGGCCCTCATCGTTTCGCTCGCGGCCGGCCTGCTCGTCTCGAAGGGTGGCACGCGCGGCTCCACCGACAAGGCGGTGCTCGGCCAGCTCGGCGCTTATCCCCGGGCCCTCTACGTCGCCTCCTTCCTCCTCTTCGCCCTCGCGCTCGTGCCCGGCCTGCCGCTGATCCCGTTCGCCGCGCTCGGGGGCGTAATGGCCTTTGTCGCCTATCGCATCCCGCAGCACGTCGCCCGCCAGAAGGAGGCGGAGGCGGCCCGGCTGCGCGAGCAGCAGCAGATCGCCGCGGCGGAGGCGAAGGACTCCGTCAAGGAGTCGCTCCGCACACCCGAGATCGAGGTCGCCGTCGGCAAGCAGCTCGCCACGGTGGCGCTGCGCAACCCCGCCGAGCTGGCGCACCGGATCGGCAAGATGCGGAGGAAGTTCGCCGAGCGCTACGGCTTCGTCGTGCCCGAGATCAAGGTGAGCGAAAGCCTGTCGGTGCCGGCGAAGGGCTACCAGATCAAGATGCACGGCACCACCGTCGCCGCCTTCGACGTCCGCATCGGCGAGATGCTCGTCGTGGTGGGCGAGGGGCCGCGGCCGGACGTGCCCGGCGACGATGTGCGCGAGCCGGCTTTCGGCATGAAGGCGCTCTGGGTCTCGGAGGCCTATGCGGCGGAAGTGAAGCGCGAGGGTTTCGCCCCGGTCGATTCGCTTTCGGTCATTCTCACCCATGTCAGCGAGGTCGTTTCGAACAATCTCGCCCAGCTCCTCTCCTACAAGGACATGCGGGCGCTGCTCGACCGGCTCGACCCGGAATACAAGCGCCTGATCGAGGACATCTGCCCGTCGCAGATCTCCTATTCGGGGCTGCAGGCGGTGCTGAAACTCCTGCTTGCCGAACGGGTGTCGATCCGCAACCTGCATCTGATGCTGGAGGCGATCGCCGAGATCGTGCCGCATGCGCGCCGTTCGGAACAGGTGGTCGAGCACGTCCGCATGCGGATGGCGCAGCAGATCTGCGGCGATCTCTCGGACGGCGGCGTCGTCAATGTGCTGCGGCTCGGCGGCAAGTGGGACCTCACCTTCCATGAAGGCTTGAAGCGCGACGCCAAGGGCGAGGTGATCGAGTTCGACATCGATCCGCGACTCGTCGAACAGTTCGGCGCCGATGCCTCGACCGCAATCCGCGAGCGCATGAAGACTGTCGGCAGTTTCGTTCTGGTCACCGCGCCGGACGCCCGGCCCTATGTCCGTATGATCATCGAGCGGATGTTCCCCTCGCTGCCCGTGCTCTCCCATGTGGAGATCGCCCGCGGCGTCGAGATCCGCTCGCTCGGGGCGATTTCGTGAGCCCGGTCGAGGGGCTGATTCTGCCGGCCTTCCTCGTCTTCTGCCGGGTCGGCGCCTGTTTCATGCTCATGCCGGGCCTGTCGAGCGCCCGGATACCGTCACAGATCCGGCTCTTCCTGGCGCTCGGCGTCTCGCTCGCGCTGACACCGCTCGTCGCCCCGCAGATCGTCCCGGCGATCGCCGGCAAGCCGATCGCCGAGCTGCTGCTCGCGATCGGCGGCGAACTCGCCGCCGGCGGCATCATCGGCCTGCTCGCCCGCATCTTCATCCTGGCCCTGCAGGCGCTCGCCACCGCGGCGGCGCAATCGGTAGGTCTCGCGACGCCGGCCGGGATGGTGATCGAGGAGGAAGGCCAACTGCCCGAGATCACCACGCTGATCTCGCTCTCGGCCGTGACGCTGCTCTTCGCGACGGGTCAGCACATCGAGATGATTCGGGCCCTCGTTGAATCCTACGGTCGCATTCCGCCCGGCGCACCGCTCGAATCGGGCGCTGCGCTCGGGCTTGCGCTCGATCGGCTGGGCGAGACCTTCCTTCTGGCTCTGCGGCTGGCGAGCCCGTTCCTCATCTATTCGGCCATCGTCAATTTCGCTGTCGGCCTCACCAACAAGCTGACGCCGACGATTCCCGTCTTCTTCATCGCCATGCCCTTCGTCACGTTCGGCGGGCTGCTTCTGCTCTACGCGACGATCGGCGACATGCTGTCGGCCTTCGTCGATGCGTTCTCGAGCTGGCTGGCGACCGGATGAGTGCCGCCGACCGGCTCGGCAAGGCGCGGCGGGTCGAGGCGGTGCAGCGGCGGCTGCGTCAACGCGCCGATCACGTCCTGATCCAGCTGGAGCGCGACGAAGCCGCGGCCGCCGCGGAACGCGCGGCCGTGCTCGCCGTCCTCAACGACGAATGTCTCTCGCCCGTCGTCGTGGGCTTCGCGGCCCGCCGGCTGAAGACCATCGATGCCGAAATCGTCCGTCTCGCCGGCGCCGTTGCGGCCCAAAAGGCAAAGGCGCTCGAGGAGGCGATGCGCCTCGAGCGCGCCGAACGCTCCACCAGCCGCGTCGCCGCGGCGAGCCGGGCGGAAGCGGAGCGCCGCGCCCTCGACGAGACGCTCGAGGCCCTGATCGCCCGGTGTGACGCAAGCTTCCCACCAGCCTGACGGTTCAGGTTGCAGCGTCGACTACCACATGGTGCATGGGACATGAGCATCCAACCTCCGTCGGACCTGCTTCTCGACGTCGTCCGGGCCGCCGACCCCCGCAAGGCGCAGGCGATCGCGGCCCGGCTGCAGCAGGCCTCTTCGGCAAATCCCGCGGCCGATCCGCTCGCCTTCGATCGCGTGATGGCGGATTCAGCCGCCCTGCTCGACGGCGCCGGCGACGCCCCGGCCGCGGCAGGGGAGGCCGATGCGGGGTCCGCCGGTTTCGAGCCTGCGAGCCCGCTCGCCATGACCTCGTCGACCGCACTCCTCAACGCCACCGTGCTGTCGACGCGCGGGCCGTCGGCAACGCCCGACGCCTATCGCCGCTTCGAGGCGATGGTGCTCGGCCAGTTCGTCGAGCAGATGCTGCCCCGCTCCAGCGCCGTCATGTACGGCGAGGGCACGGCGGGCCAGGTCTGGCGCTCGATGCTCGCGGAGCGGATCGCCAATGAGATCGCCAAGGCGGGCGGGGTCGGCATCGCCGCCCGCGTCGCGGAACGCGAAGCGCTGGTCGGGGGTGCGTCGTGAGCTTTGCAGGAGACTGGACCGACGCGACGCACGTTCTGCCCGCCGGGTCGGCCGGCGGGCTCAAGGGCCTGCTCGACCGGCTCGAAGAGGTGATCGACGCCGAGAACGCGGCGTTGCGCAGCCGCGATGCCATCGATCTCGTCGAGACCAACCGGCGCAAGAGCCGCAGCCTGCTCGAACTGAGCCGCGCCGCGCGCAGCCTGCAGGCGAGCCCCGACCATGCGATCCGCAATCAGCTTCAGCGCGTCCGGGTGAAGCTGCAGCAGAACTACGACCTGCTCGGCCTCTATCTCGCCGCCGCTCAGGAGGTCACCGACATTCTCGGCGATGCGCTGCGCGACGCGGAGTCGGACGGCACCTACAGCGCGGCGCTCGGTTCGGGGCATGGCTCCCGATGATCAAACCGCTCGTCATCGGTCTGTGGGCCTGCCTCGTGACCCTGGCGGCGAGCTATGCCGGCGCCTATTGGGCCGCCGGTCTGCCGCCGAAGGCGAAGGAGGAGCCGTTTCTCGCGGGCCTCGAATATCGCAGGGTCGACCCGATCAACATTCCCATGATCCTCGACGGACAGATCCGCGGCTACGTCATCGCCAAGCTCGTTTTCACCGCCGATGCCGCAACGCTTCGCAAACTGCCGATCGAGCCGCAAATCTTCGTCACCGACGCCGCCTTCTCCGAGATCTACACCAACGGGCGCGTCGAGTTCGGCAAGCTGTCTAAGTACAATCTTGCCGAGATCATGAGCAATATCAAGAACAACGTGAATGCGAAGCTCAACGCGCCGGTGATCCAGGAGGTCCTCGTCGACGGCCTGAACTACATCGACCGCACCGAGATCCGGGCTCTCGCGAACCGGATGACCCAGCCCGCGGAGCCGCGGGCGGTCCGGCAGATCGAGCCTTCGACCCATTAGGACGCCTTCCGGGGAACCTCCGCCATGAAGATAACCACCAAGATCTACGCCATCGCCGCCGTCACGGGCTTCGCCACGCTGTGCGTCGGCGGGCTCGGGCTCTACACGCTCAGCGAACAGACCGATCTCGCCCGTCGGCTCGACCATCAGGCGCAGCGCGCCTTCATCGCCGAGCGGATGAACGGGCTCGTCAGCGCGGTGGTGATGGATGCGCGCGGCGTCTACATGTCGCCCGACATCGAGAAGGCGAAGCCCTTCGCCGAAGGCATGACGCGCTCGCTGCGGGTGATCGCCGAGGTGCTAGAGGAAGCGAAGGCGCTCGAGCCGGCCGGCAGTGCCGATCTCGACCAGCTCTCCGCCGATGTCGGACGATTCATCCAGTTCCGCTCGGAGACGGTGCGGCTCGCCACCGAGGTCAACCCGCAGGCGGCGAACGCCCAGGGCAACAACGAAGCCAACCGGACCAACCGTAAAGCCCTGCAGGCCTCGCTCAAGGACCATGTCGAGCGGATCCGCCAGCAGCTCGACCCGCTCCGCGACCAGGCGGCGGCGCGTGCCGACGCGGCCGAGATGCTGATCGCCCTGACGACCATCGTCGGCGTCCTCGTCGGCGTAGGCATCGCGCTCTTCATTGGCGTCTTCGCGGTGAGCCGGCCGATCCGGCGCGTCATCGATACGGTGACGGCGGTCGCCGGGGGCAAGCTCGACGTCACCATCGAGACGAGCTCCGGCAAGGACGAGATCGGCGCGCTGTGGAGCGCGACCGGCCATCTCCTCTCGACGCTGCGCGAAGCGTCCGAGCTCCGCGCCGAGCAGGAGCGCAGCGCGGCGCGCGCCGCTTCGGAGCGCCGCGCGGCCATGCAGGACCTCGCCAACCGCTTCGACAGCGAGGTGTCCGGCGTCGTGCGGACCGTCGCCGCGGCGGTGTCGCAGCTCGAACATTCGGCGGCGAGCATGAGCTCGTCGGCCGACGAGACGAGCCGCCAGTCGCAGGCCGTGAGTGCCGCGGCCGACCAGGCGACGAGCAATGTGCAGATCGCCGCCTCGGCCGCCGAAGAACTCGCCGCCTCGGTGCGCGAGATCGGCCAACAGGTGTCGACTGCGGCGAAGATCGCCGGGGAGGCGACCGACCAGGCGTCGAGCACCGCCGAGGTGGTGCGTGGCCTCGCCACCAGCGCGCAGCGCATCGGCCAGGTCGTGAACCTCATCACCGACATCGCCTCGCAGACCAACCTCCTCGCCCTCAATGCCACGATCGAGGCGGCGCGGGCGGGCGAGGCGGGTCGGGGCTTCGCCGTCGTGGCGATGGAGGTCAAGACGCTGGCCGAGCAGACCTCGAAGGCGACCGACGAGATCTCGTCGCAGATCGCCGCCGTCCAGGGCGCGACCAACGACGTCGTCCGGGCGATCGAGGGCATCAGCGGCACGATCAAGCGGATCGACGAGATCTCCTCTTCCATCGCCACGGCGATCGAAGAACAGGGTGCTGCGACCGGCGAGATCGCCCAGAACGTCCATCAGGCCGCCCAGGGCACCCAGGACGTTTCGTCGAGCATCACCACCGTCAACGCCGCCGCGGCCGACACCGGCCGTGTCTCGGCCGAGATCGTGCGCTCGGCCGCCGATCTCTCCGCCCAGGCGATGCACTTGCGCCGCCAGGTGGATGCCTT
Organism: Prosthecomicrobium pneumaticum; assembly: GCF_014199915.1. Lineage (GTDB taxonomy): Bacteria > Pseudomonadota > Alphaproteobacteria > Rhizobiales > Kaistiaceae > Prosthecomicrobium > Prosthecomicrobium pneumaticum. The sequence goes on from NZ_JACHOO010000001.1 coordinate 93,180, forward strand.
CGTCGAGCGGGTTCGCGCCGCCTGATGTCACGCCGCCCGACGCCGTCTTACGCCGGGTCTTTCACCCCTTCCTTTCCGCATTCTCAGAGTTGGCGCCATGGATGACCTGCTGCGAGAGTTCCTGACCGAGACCAATGAGAGCCTCGACGTTGCCGATACCGAACTTGTGAAGTTCGAGACCGACCCCGGCAACCGCGAGATCCTGAACAACATCTTCCGGCTCGTGCACACCATCAAGGGCACATGTGGCTTCATCGGCCTCAGCCGGCTCGCCGGTCTCGCTCACGCGGCCGAGACGCTGATGGACGAGTTCCGCAACGGCCGGCCGATCACGTCGGGCTCTGTCGGGCTGATCCTCTCCACGATCGACCGGATCAAGACCCTGCTCGCCGAGATCGAGCAGCGCGACGGCACCGAGCCCGAGGGTTCGGACGCGGATCTGATCGCCGCGCTGGAGGCGGAGGTCGCCCGCGTTCCTGAGCCGGTTGCCGTTCCGGCCGCAGCGCCCGCTCCGGCGCCGGCGCCCGCGGCGACGTCGATCGGGGCCGTCATCGAACGGCTGGAGCGCGAGTTGCTGCCCGGTGAGGTGCCGCTCGCCGAACTCGACCGCGTCTTCCGCGAGACGGACGTCGAGGTTCGGGCGCCCAAGCCCGCCGCCTCGGCGGCGCGGCCGGTCGCCGCCGAAGCGCCCGCCGCGGCCGCCTCGCACGACTCGGTCTCGGCGCAGACGATCCGTGTCAATCTCGGCACGCTCGAGCAGCTGATGACCATGGTCTCGGAACTGGTGCTCACCCGCAACCAGCTGCTCGAAATCTCCCGCCGCAACGAGGACAGCGAATACAAGGTCTCGCTGCAGCGGCTCTCCAACGTCACCGGCGAGCTGCAGGACATCGTCATGCGGACCCGGATGCAGCCGATCGGCAATGCCTGGCAGAAGCTGCCGCGCATCGTCCGCGATCTGGCGCAGGATCTCGGCAAGCAGATCGAGCTGGAACAGCACGGCGCCGAGACCGAACTCGACCGCCAGGTGCTCGACCAGATCAAGGATCCGCTCACCCATATGGTGCGCAATTCCGCCGATCACGGGCTCGAGACACCGGAAGCGCGGCGCGCCGCGGGCAAGCCGGAGCGGGGCACCATCCGTCTCTCGGCCTATCACGAAGGCGGCCACGTCATCCTCGAGATCGCCGATGATGGCCGCGGCCTCGATGTCGCCCGGATCCGGGCGAAAGCGATCGAGAACGGGCTCTGCACCGAGGCCGAGGCGGGGCGGATGCCGGACGCTCAGCTCTACCGCTTCATCTTCCACGCCGGCTTCTCGACCGCGAAGGCGGTGACGAGCGTATCGGGCCGCGGCGTCGGCATGGATGTGGTGCGCAACAACATCGAGGCGATCGGCGGCACGGTCGACGTGCGGTCGAAGCCCGGCAAGGGCACCACCTTCGTCATCAAGATCCCGCTCACCCTCGCCATCGTCCCGGCGCTGATCGTCCGCGCCGGCGAGGAACGCTTCGCCCTGCCGCAGACGGTGGTGCTCGAACTGGTGCGGGTCCGCGAGGGCTCGGAGCACTCGATCCGCCGCATCAACGGCACGCCGGTCCTGTCGCTGCGCGAGCAGCTGCTGCCGATCGTCGATCTCGGTGCGGCGCTCGGCGTCCGCCGCCGCGAGGCCGAACTCGTCGGCAACGGCCGCGAGGACGCGCTGATCGCTGTGATGAATGTCGGCGCGCAGCAGTTCGGCGTGGTGGTCGACGCGGTGTCCCATACCGAAGAGATCGTCGTGAAGCCCCTCGCTTCGATGTTGCGGCACGTCTCGATGGTCTCCGGCAGCACGATCCTCGGCGACGGCCGCGTCATCATGATCGTCGACCCGAACGGCCTCGCCCAGCTCGCGGCTGCCCGTGCCGAGAAGACCGCCGACATGGACACGGTCACTGCGGCCGAACACGGTGCGGAAAAGAACGCGCTCACTTCGCTCCTGCTCTTCCGGGCCGGCGCACAAGGCATCAAGGCCGTGCCTCTCTCGCTCGTCACCCGGCTCGAGGAGCTCGACGCCAGCAATCTCGAGGAGCTCGACGGCCGTCCCGTCGTCCAGTATCGCGGTACGCTCATCCCGGTGCTCTACGCCAATGCCGAGGTCGAGCGGCGCACCAGCGGCCGTCAGCCGCTCCTCATCTTCTCGGAGGGGACACAGACGATCGGCCTCGTCGTCGACGAGATCGTCGACATCGTGGAGACCGAGCTGCGCCTGCAGCTCTCGCCGGCGACGCCGGAACTCATCGGCGGCGCGATCATCAACGGCATCGCCACCGAAGTCTACGATGTCGGCCACTTCATGGGCGCGGCCTTCGGCGGCGATCTCCAGGTGACGCCGCACTTCGAGGGGCGGGCGCACCGGCTTCTGCTCGTGGACGAGAACGCCTTCCTGCGGGCGCTCCTCGAGCCGCTGCTGCGCGGCCACGGCTACCGCGTCATCACCTGCCGCACGGCCCGCGAGGCGCTCGACCGGCTGTCCGCCGATCGTGACTTCGCCGCCGTCGTCAGCGGGGTCGGTGCGGACGATGTCGACGGGTTCCACCTCGCCGAGGCGATCCGCAACGAGCTCGGCCTCGAGGATCTGCCGATCATCGGCGTCGCCTCGACCAGCCGTCCCGAACTCATCGAGCGCGGCCGCGAGGCCGGCTTCACCGATTATGTCGCGAAGTTCGACCGGCCGGGCCTGATGGCGGCGCTGCGCGAATTCGCCTCGAACGAGCACCTGGAGGCCGCATGACCACGCATTCCACGACCGTCGATCGCGGCGAGGCCCGCCAGTATGTGACGGTGCGCATCGGGGGCCAGCTCTTCGGCCTGCCGATCGATACGGTGAACGAGGTTTTCTCGCCCGACCGCATCACCGCGGTGCCGCTGTCGGCGACGGAGATCGCCGGCGTCCTGAACCTGCGCGGCCGGATCGTGACCATGCTCGACATGCGGCGGTTGCTCGGCGTCGCCCCGGCGACCGGCCCCTCGATGGCGGTCGGTATCGAGAGCGCGGGCGAGGCCTTCGGCCTGATGATCGACGAGGTCGGCGACGTGCTTCTGCTCGAGGATGTCCGCAAGGATCCCAACCCCTCGAACATCGATCCCCACTGGGCACCGCTCGTCGACGGCGTCTACCGCCTGCCGGGCGAACTGATGCTGGTGCTCGACGTCCAATCCATGCTCGCGCGCGTCACTCCCGCGCGAGCGGCCTGAACCCACGATCGGATGCACGCAATGAAGACTGTGCTTGTCGTCGACGATTCGGGGGTGGTGCGAAAGGTCGCCCGCCGCATGCTGGAGGGCTGGCTGTTCCGGGTCGAGGAGGCGGAGAACGGCGAGAGCGCGCTCGCCCGCTGCGACCTCGCGATGCCCGACGGCATCCTCCTCGACTGGAACATGCCGGTCATGACCGGTCCTGAATTCCTCGCCCAGCTGCGCCGGCGCGCCGATGGCGCGCGGCCGAAGGTGGTGTTCTGCACGACCCTCAACGACGTTCATCACATCAGCCAGGCGCTCGCCGCCGGGGCGGACGAATACATCATGAAGCCCTTCGACGAGGACATCCTGCGGGAGAAGCTCGTCGAGGTGGGCCTGCTGGACGATATCGAGCAATGAGCGCTGCCCCTTCATCCACCGCACCCGGAGCGGCGCAGGGCGGCGGAATCCGCGTGATGATCGTCGATGATTCGGTGTTCATCCGCGGGGTCCTGTCGCGCTGGTTCAACGGCGCCGGCGAGTTCCAGGTCGTCGCCACCCATGCCAACGGCCGCAAGGCCGCCGACGACGTGCAGCGCACGCAGCCCGATGTGGTCGTGCTCGACCTCGAAATGCCCGACATGGACGGACTGACCGCGCTGCCTCTGATCCTCGAGCGCAAGCCCGGCACCGCGGTGCTCGTCGCCTCGGCGCTGTCGCGGCGCGGCGCGGAAATCAGTCTGCGGGCGCTGACGCTCGGCGCGTCCGACTACATCCCGAAGCCCGACGCGGGCAACGGCATGGCCTCGGCCGACGAATTCCGGGATGAGCTGCTCGCCAAGGTGAGGAGCCTCGGTCAGCGGGTCCGCCGGCGCAGCGTGCGCGGGGCGGCACCGGTCCAGAGCGGCGCATCCGTGTCCGTCGGCACGGCGACGGGTTCCGCTGCCGCCCCGGCCGCGGGGAAACTGCCGCAGAAGCTGCGTTCCTACTCGATGCTGCCCGTCGGCATCCTGGCGATCGGCAGTTCGACCGGCGGACCCCAGGCGCTCACCAAGGTGTTCGCCGAGATCGGTCCGCAGATCGGCAATATCCCTGTTGTGATCGCCCAGCACATGCCGCCGACCTTCACCGCGATCCTCGCCGAGCACATCGCGCGGGCCGCCAACCGGCCCTGCGCCGAGGGGCGCGACGGGGAGGAGCTGCGGCCCGGCCGCATCTATGTCGCCCCCGGCGGACTCCACATGGTGATCGGCCGGGACGGCGACACGCGCATCCGCCTCAAGGATTCCCCGCCGATCAATTTCTGCAAGCCGGCCGTCGATCCGCTCTTCGAAGCGGTCGCGACCCTTTACGGTCCCGCCGCGCTCGCCATCGTGTTGACCGGTATGGGCAGCGACGGGGCACGCGGTGCGCTGCGGATCGCCGAGGTGGGGGGCAGCGTCATCGCCCAGGACGAAGAGACGAGCGTCGTCTGGGGCATGCCCGGGGCGACCGCCAATATCGGCGCCTGCGCCGGCATCCTGCCGATCGGTGAGATCGGCCGCAAGATCAACAGGCTGATCGCCGGAGGGCGGGAATGATCGCGGCATCCGACTACGAGTTCCTGCGCCGCTTCCTGAAGACGCGCTCCGGCCTCGTGCTCAGCGACGACAAGCAGTATCTGCTCGAATCGCGGCTCGACCCGGTGATGCAGAAGGCGGGTATCGCCGATATGGCGCGGCTCGTGCTCGCGCTCCGCGACGGCTTCAAGCCCGGTCTCGCCGACGCCGTCGTCGACGCGATGACGACGAACGAGTCGCTGTTCTTCCGCGACAAGAATCCGTTCGAGCTGCTGTCCTCGCTGGTGCTGCCCGAACTCCTGCAGCGGCGGGCGCCGGGCCAGACGGTGCGGATCTGGTGCGCCGCCGCCTCCACCGGGCAGGAGCCCTATTCGATCGCCATGCTGCTGCGCGAAAACGAGCGCCTGCTCGGCGGACGCAGGGTGGAGATCGTCGCCACCGATATCTCGAGCGAGGTGCTCGCCCGGGCCGAGGAGGGGATCTACAACCAGTTCGAAGTCCAACGCGGTCTGCCGGTGAACTATCTGCTACGCTATTTCGCAAAGACTGGCGACATGTGGCAGATTTCGCAGGAAATCCGCTCTATGGTGCGCTTCTCCCGGCTCAATCTGCTGCAGCCCTTCAATCATCTCGGTACGTTCGACATCGTCTTCTGCCGCAACGTGCTGATCTATTTCGATGCGCCGACAAAAAGCGACGTTCTCGCCCGGATCTCCGGCGTGCTCGCCAAGGATGGTTATCTGTTCCTCGGCGGCGCCGAAACCGTGCTTGGTCTGTCGCTCGACTTCGTCGCCGGCAGCAAGCGCGGCTACTATGTCCGGAAGCCCGCCGCCTGACGGCGGCGCGCGGCTCCGGTGGGCGCGGCCCCGCTCCGTGTCAGCGGCGCCGGCGCATCACCAGACCGGCATGGTGCAGCCGGTCGCCCTCGATCGTTCCGTCGGCCTCGAACCCGCTGTCGTCGAGATAGAGGATGCGGCGACCGTCGACCCAATAACGGCCGCGATAGGCGGCCCGGCGGCGATCGCGCGTCTCGATATAGCGGCCATTGGGCAGCAATTCGTGCCGGATCGCGCCGTCTTCCGTCATCCACAGCCCGGCGAAGCCGTGCGGGGCGGCCGCATCCGGCTTCGTGCCGCCCCGCCGCTCAAAGGCGGTCGCGATGATCGATCCGCCGGCGGCGAGGCACAGTTCGCGCAAGGTGATCATGGCCGCGGCCTCCATTTCGGCCGCGACGGCGACCGGCTGAGGCGTATATGGGACGAGGGGTGGCCGACGCCTGTTCCGATCCTCGCGAAGCCTTGCCCGATCCTCTCGCGCGGGCCCGCAGAGGCCGGCCTCTTCCGGTCGGGCGCCATTCCGGGGGTTTCATCGGCCCGGGTGCCGCCCTACATAGCGCTCACCCCACCGGCCGCCGCCTTTTCCGCGATGCGGCGAAAAAACCGCGCGGACGGATTGCGCGGATCACGACTTCCGGGCAGGATTCCCAAGGTTCGATGCTTTTCGATCGGGTCATGAGCAAAGAGACACGTCGTTCCGACGAAGGCGACAACGGCACCGGGACCGGAACAGGCACCGGCGTGATCGCCAAGGTGCGGCCGAAAACCAAGCGGCCGAATCTCTACCGCGTGTTGCTGCTCAATGACGATTACACGCCGATGGAATTCGTCGTCCATGTGCTCGAACGGTTCTTCGGCAAGGACCGCGAGGCGGCGACGCGCATCATGATGCACGTGCACCAACACGGGGTGGGGGAGTGCGGCGTCTACACCTATGAAGTGGCCGAGACCAAGGTCACGCAGGTGATGGACTTCGCCAGGAAACACCAGCATCCGCTTCAATGCGTGATGGAAAGGAAGTGAGGTCCCGCCGTGCCGTCCTTCTCTCGTAGTCTCGAAAAGGCGCTGCATCAGGCGCTCGCTTTCGCCAATGAGCGTCATCAGGAATATGCCACGCTCGAACACCTTCTGCTCGCCCTGATCGAGGATCAGGACGCGGCCGCCGTGATGCGCGCCTGCAATGTCGATCTCGATGTGCTGCGCCGCAATCTCGTCGACTATATCGACACTGAACTCGCCAATCTGACCGGCGTCGGCGAAGACGACTCGAAGCCGACCGCCGGCTTCCAGCGCGTCATCCAGCGCGCCGTCATCCATGTGCAGTCCTCGGGCCGCGAGGAAGTGACGGGCGCCAATGTGCTCGTCGCCATTTTTGCCGAGCGCGAGAGCCATGCGGCGTATTTCCTGCAAGAGCAGGACATGACGCGCTATGATGCGGTCAACTACATCTCGCACGGGATCGCCAAGCGTGCGGGCATGTCCGAGAGCCGGCCGGTGAGGGGCGTCGATGACGACGCAGCGACCGTGGAAGGACGCGAGGACCCGAAGAAGAAGGCCGACGCGCTCGACGCCTATTGCGTCAACCTCAATGACAAGGCGAAGAAGGGCAAGATCGATCCGCTGATCGGTCGTGACACCGAGATCAGCCGGACCATTCAGGTTCTCTGCCGCCGGCAGAAGAACAACCCGCTGCTCGTCGGCGACCCCGGCGTCGGCAAGACGGCGATCGCCGAAGGCCTCGCGAAGCGCATCGTCGAGGGCGACGTGCCCGACGTGCTGCGCGCCTCGACCATCTTCTCGCTCGACATGGGCACGCTGCTCGCGGGCACCCGCTATCGCGGCGATTTCGAGGAGCGGCTGAAGCAGGTCGTCAAGGAGATCGAGGAGTTCCCCGGCGCGATCATGTTCATCGACGAGATCCATACGGTGATCGGCGCCGGTGCGACGTCGGGCGGTGCGATGGATGCGTCGAACCTCCTGAAGCCGGCGCTCGCCGCCGGCACGATTCGCTGCATCGGCTCGACCACCTATAAGGAATACCGCCAGTTCTTCGAGAAGGACCGGGCGCTCGTCCGCCGCTTCCAGAAGATCGATGTGAACGAGCCGACCGTGCCGGACGCGATCGAGATCCTGAAGGGCCTGAAGCCCTATTTCGAGGATTTCCACGGCGTCCGCTACACGAACGACGCGATCAAGAGCGCCGTCGAACTGTCGGCCCGCTACATCCATGACCGCAAACTCCCCGACAAGGCGATCGACGTGATCGACGAGACGGGGGCGTCGCAGATGCTGCTGCCGGAGAGTCGGCGCAAGAAGACGATCGGCGTCAAGGAGATCGAGGACACCATCGCCACTATGGCGCGGATCCCGCCGAAGACCGTGTCGAAGGACGACGCCGAGGTGCTGAAGAATCTCGAGACGACGCTGAAGCGCGTGGTCTACGGCCAGGAAGCGGCCATCGAGAAGCTCTCTTCGGCGATCAAGCTCGCCCGCGCAGGTCTGCGCGAGCCCGAGAAGCCGATCGGCAACTATCTGTTCTCCGGTCCGACCGGCGTCGGCAAGACCGAGGTCGCCAAGCAACTCGCCGCGACCCTCGGCGTGGAGCTGCTGCGTTTCGACATGTCGGAATATATGGAGCGCCACACGGTCAGCCGGCTGATCGGCGCGCCTCCGGGCTATGTCGGCTTCGATCAGGGCGGCCTGTTGACCGACGGCGTCGACCAGCACCCGCATTGCGTGCTCCTGCTCGACGAGATCGAGAAGGCGCATCCGGACCTGTTCAACATCCTGTTGCAGGTGATGGATCACGGCAAGCTGACCGATCACAACGGCAAGCAGGTCGATTTCCGCAACGTCATCCTGATCATGACGACCAATGCGGGCGCCTCCGATCTTGCCAAGCCGGCAATCGGCTTCCGCAATTCGGTGCGCGAGAAGGACGACCAGGAGGCGATCAACCGCCTGTTCACGCCGGAATTCCGCAATCGTCTCGACGCGATCATCCCGTTCGGCAATCTGCCGATCGAGGTGGTGTATCAGGTGGTGCAGAAGTTCGTGCTGCAGCTCGAGGCCCAGCTCGCCGATCGCGGCGTGACCTTCGAGCTGTCGCCCGAGGCGGTCGACTGGCTCGCCACGCGCGGTTACGACCCGCAGATGGGCGCCCGTCCGCTCGGCCGGGTGATCCAGGAGCACATCAAGCAGCCGCTCGCGGAAGAGGTCCTGTTCGGCAAGCTGAAGAGCGGCGGCACGGTGAAGGTGACGGTCGGCGAGAAGGCAGACGGCGAGACGGGCCTGCTGCTCGAGGCGATCGAGGACGGCCCGGTGAAGCCGAAGCCCGAACCGACGCCGAAGCCCGCCCGCGCCAAGCGCAGCAAGCCGGCGGCGAAGGCCGCGGCGGCGAAGAAGACACCGCCGCAGAAGGAGCCGCCGAAGCGCGGCCTCGTGCCGAAGGTGCCGCTGAAGGCCGATTGAGGCCGAGCACCGCGCCGGTTCGGGCGACCGGTGCCGGAGACCAGGTCGAAAGGGCCGTTCCCGCCTCGCCGCGGGGACGGCCCTTTCCCTTTCTGTTCCGGTCGGCACGCGCGAGGCACGAGCGCCGGATCGGGGCAGCATCCTGCTTCCGATCGAGGCAGCGACGATCGGCTGCGCAGGGCCGCGGCGCGCCGATGCCGAGAGCTTCGGGCCGGACCGACCCGCGCACCCGCTTCTGGCACGGCATTTGTTACGGCCGGCTCCGGCGCGTGGAGACGGACGGGACGGATGCTGAGACAGGTGAACGGGCTCTATCCCTGGCCCTATGACGGACGTTGGTCGGCCGCCGATACGGCGCTTCTCGTCGTCGACATGCAGCGCGACCTTCTCGATCCCGAGGGCTGGTTCGCGCTCACCGGGGGCGATACGGCGCCGCTCGTGGCGATCGTGCCGGCCGTCGCGCGGGCGCTCGCGCTCGCCCGGGCTGCACGCCTCGCCGTGATCTTCACCATCGAATCGCACCGGCCGGACCTTTCCGACCTGCCGGCGAACAAGCTCTGGCGGTCGCGAAGGCTCGGCGCCGCGATCGGCGAGGCGGGGCCGCTCGGCCGCCATCTCGTCCGCGGCGCGGCGGGCACGGCGGTGGTCGCCGCGCTCGCCCCAGAGCCCGGCGAGCCGGTGGTCGACAAGCCCGGCAAGAGCGCCTTCATCGGCTGCGATCTCGATCAGATCCTGCGCCGCCGCGGCGTCCGCAATCTGGTGTTTTCAGGCGTCACGACGGATGGCGCGGTGCAGTGCACGCTGCGCGACGCCAATGATCGCGGTTATGAATGCCTGCTGCTCGAGGATGCGACCGCCTCCGACGTCGCCCGCGACCACGCCGATCAGGTCCACACGCTCTCGCTCGCCGGCGGCCATTACGGCTCGATCGCCACCGTCGCCGCGCTCGCCGAGGCGCTTCAGCCGGAGACCGTCCGATGAGCCTGCCGCCCGTCGACGCCGAACCCTACCTCTGGCCCTTCGACGGCGCGTGGTCGCCCGCCGACACCGCGCTCGTCATCATCGATATGCAGACCGATTTCCTGAAGGCCGACGGCTATTGCGACCTGATGGGCCTCGACATCGGCCTTACGTCGGCCTCGATCGAGCCGACGCGGCGCCTCCTCGAGCGGATGCGGGCGCTCGGCTTCACGATCATCCACACCCGTGAGGGGCACCGTCCCGATCTCACCGACCTCAATGACAACAAGCGCTGGCGCTCGGCCCGCATCGGCGCGGAGATCGGCACGCCCGGTCCCTGCGGCCGCGTGCTGACGCGCGGCGAGCCGGGATGGGACATCGTGCCGGAACTCTATCCGGTTGCCGGCGAGCCTGTCGTCGACAAACCGGGCAAGGGCAGTTTCCACGCCACCGATTTCGAGCAGGTGCTGACGAGCCGCGGCATCCGCAGGCTGATCTTCGCGGGCGTGACGAGCGATTGCTGCGTGCACACCACCATGACCAATGCGAACGACAAGGGCTATGAGTGCCTGCTGCTCGGCGACGCCTCCGCCGCGCTCGACAGCCGCAACCACGCGATGATCGTCGCAATCACAGCGAAGCGCGGCGGCCAGTTCGGCGCGGTGGCAAAGGTCGATCAGGTGCTCGCGGCGCTCGCCTGAGAGGCCGCCGTCAGAGCGCCGCGAGCGCTGCCCGCACCTTCGCGGCGTTTTCGGCGAGCACCTCCGGCTTCTCCATCGCGCCGGAATGCGCGACGAGCGGCACGCCCTCGTGCCGCGGAATGACGTGGATGTGGAGGTGGAACACGGTCTGCCCGGCCGCGCCTTCGTTGAACTGCAGGACGGTCACCCCGTCGGCGGCGAAGGCGGCCTTCGCCGCGCGGGCGAGCTTCTGGACGACGGGCAGGAGACCGGCGAGCACCGCCGGATCGGCATCGAGCAGGTTGCGCGAGGCCGCCTTCGGCACGACGAGCAGATGGCCCGGCCCCTGCGGCATCACGTCCATGAAGGCGACGGTCGCCTCGTCCTCATAGACCCGGTGGGAGGGGATCTCGCCGCGCAGGATCCGGGCGAAGATGTTGCCGTCGTCATAGGCGGGGGCGGTCATCGGCATCGTCCTTCGGAAAGCCTCTCCGCCTCGCCTCTTACGGGAGCGGGTGCCGTCGCCGCAAGGGCCTCGCCCGGCGCACCGAGACGGACATGGCCGAGCTCGATCATCGCCCGGTGGAAGCGGCCGCGCGCCGTCGAGGGGGTGCCGACATAGTCGGCGCCGATCTCGTCCATGAGCGCGAGCCGCGCCCGCGCGATCGGGTCGAGCGGCAGCCGGCCATAGGCGAGCGCCGCCGTGCCGAGAAAGGCGACGTCGAGCGGGCGGGGCAGGGCGACCGGCCGCGGCGTGAAGCCGATCGCCTCGATCGCGAAGGGTGTCGTGAAGCGGAGCGCCTCGTGGTCGCGGCCGGTCCGCGCCGCGATCTCGCGGGTGAGCGCGGGCTGATGGTCGCCATAGCGCAGGATGAGGAGCGGCCGCCCTGCGCGGCGCTCGGCGAGCCGCGCGCGAAACGCCGCATAGGCGGCGGCCGTCTCGGTCAGCCGCGCGTAATATTCGCCATAGGCCGGCAGGTCGAGGGCGCGAAGGGCGAAGGCACGGGACGCTTCCGCGGCACCGTGTGGAACGAGCCGCCGCTCGTGCGGGCCATGATTGTAATTGGTGAGCAGCACGGCGAAGAGCGGCGCCGTGCGCGGCCGGTCGAACAGCGCGGCTTCGGCCGCGGCGAAGAAGGTCGCGTCGTGATAGTCGGCCTGCAGACGCTGGCGGTCGAAGGGCGCGGGAAAATCGTCGGCGAAACGTCGTTCATCGACGCCCGCCGCGGCGTAGAAGCCGTCATAATTCATGAAGCCCTTCTCGAAGCTCGAGGCGAGCGCCGTCTCGTAGCCGAGCGCCTTCAGGGCGAGCGGCAGGGTGTGCCGGAAGCGGCCGGCCCCTTTCCTGAAGATCGCCCAGGTGTCGGCACCGAAGCTCGAGGCCGGGAAGCCCGTGAGGATCGAGAACTCGGTCTGCCACGATCCGCCGCCGAACACGTCGACATTGAGCGGCCCGTAAAGCCCGCCCTCGGGTTCGAGGAAGGCGGCGACGTCCGGCGTGACCGGCAGGCCGTAGAGCCGGGGGTCGAACACCGACTCCTGGTGCAGGACGACGATGTCGGGACGCTGCGCATCCGGCTCGCAGCGCGTCGCCGGCAGCGGCATCGCCGTCGCGGCGACGTCGGTCATGTCGAGCCAGTGCCTGCGCCGCCAGCGGCGCGGGTCGAGGCAGGCGGCGACGAAGGCCGAGAAATGGCGCGATCCGTCCGTCGTGAAACGCACGAAGGCCTCGGCGCCGCCGGCCCGGCGCCAGACGAGGATGGCGAAGGCGAGCGCGATCAGCGGCAGGCCGAGGCGCAGCGGCCAGCCGACCGGCTCGCGCCCGATGCCGAACACGATCGCCGCCGTCGCTGCGAAGGCGGCCGCCGACCAGGCGAACGCGCCCCGCGAGAGGCCGCGATAATCGCGCAGCAGCACCCGCGCGCCGCCGTCCGCGAGCGTCGCCAGATCGTCCGGCAACAGGTTGAGGCCGACATGGCGATGTTTCACGGCCGAAAGCCCGGTCACCGCGCCGGCGAAGAGCGCCGCGAAGAGCGGCGCGCGCAGGGCATCGCCGTCGACCGCCAGGAAGAGGCCGGCGGTGAGCAGGAAGGCGGCCGCCGGGAAGAGAAGGGGGAAGGGGTGGCGCCGCCACGGCTTTTCGAGCGCGTAAAGCGCCGCGAGGAGGGCGAGCCAGACGACGGCCGTGATGAGATCGATCGGAATGGAAGCGCGCCCCGCTGCGATTGGCCCGTTCTACGCCGCCTTGCGGCGCCGCGGATCACTCCGCGTCGGGCCGCCCTGCCGGTTCATGCCGGAAGGGCAGATGCTCTTCCAGGATTTCCTGCTCCTCGGCGACATGCGCCCGCTCGCGGCGGAGATAGTCGGCGACGGCACGGCGGAAGCCGGGATCGAGGATCAGATGCGCCGAATGGGTGGTCTGCGGGCGGTAGCCGCGGGCGAGCTTGTGCTCGCCTTGAGCCCCTGCCTCGACCCGCGGCAGGCCGCGGGCGATCGCCCATTCGATCGCCTGATAGTAGCACAATTCGAAATGGAGGAAGGGCACGTCCTCGGTCGCGCCCCAGTTGCGGCCGTAGAGCGCGTGCGAGCCGATGAAATTGAGCGCGCCGGCGATCGGCCGGCCGTGCCGCCTGGCGACCACGAGCAGGATGCGGTCGGCCATCGCCGCGCCGATGCGCGAGAAGAACTCGCGGTTGAGATAGGGGCGGCCCCATTTTCGGGCGCCGGTATCCATGTAGAAGGCGAAGAAGGCGTCCCAGGCGCTCTCGGTCAGCGCGGCGCCGGTGAGGTGCTCGACGGTGATGCCACTCGAAAGCGCCTCGCGCCGCTCTTTGCGAATCGCCTTCCGCTTCCGCGAGGCGAGGGCATCGAGGAAATCGTCGAAATCGCGATAGCCGGGATTGTCGAAATGGAATTGCTGGTCGGTGCGCGGCAGGAAGCCGGCGCCTTCGAGCACCGCCGCGTCCTCGGGTTCGAGGAAGGTGGCGTGCACCGAGGAGGCGCCGTTTCGCCGCGCCAGCTCCGTGGCCCCGGCGGCGAGCGCGGCGCGCGCGTGATCGTCGGCCCGGTCGCGGACGAGCAGGCGCGGCCCGGTCGCCGGCGTGAAGGGCACCGAGACCTGCAGCTTGGGGTAATAGCGCCCGCCGGCGCGCTCATAGGCGTCGGCCCAGCCATGGTCGAAGACGTATTCGCCCATCGAATGGCTCTTCATATAGGCCGGCATGACCGCGGCGGGCGCCTCCTCGGATCCGCCGAGCGCGAGATGGACGGGCTGCCAGCCGGTCTCCGCCGCGACGCAGCCGGAGGCTTCGAGCGCCGAGAGAAAATCGAACGAAACGAACGGGTTGTATTCGGATCTGGAACCGGCTCGGGAGCCGCCGGCGGCATGGAGCGCGCGCAGGCCCGCATCGACGTCTGCGCCGAAGGGCCGGGCCGGCCAGCCGGGATTGGCACAATCGTCCCAGGCCGCGCGGCCGATGCCGGCGATCGCGGTGTGGACGGAGAGACGCGCTTCGGATCGGGAGGAGGACGGCAAGGAGCGGCTCACGCTTTCTGAGTGCTGATGTTAGGGTTTGGAGAGGCGAGTTCAAGCCGTGCGGGGCGCGGCGGCTCGGCGCGGGGGGGGTGGGATGATGAGGCGGATCGCAGGCGCGGCGCTCGGCGTCGCGATGATGCTGTCGGGGGCGACGGCGCAGGAGGTGCCGATGTTCACCGGCGTCGCGGTCTACGAGGCGTCGCTGCCGCCGGACAAGACGCCGCCCGGTTTCGTCTTGCGGGGGCAGGTCACGGAGACGACCACGTTCAACTGCGAGGAGGTCGTGACTATGACCGGAATCGACCTGGTCGGCCAACAGGAGGGAGCGTCCGAGTTTCGCATGTCGCTCAGCGCCGACATCCGCGAGAGGCCGGAAGGCGCCAGCTTTCGTGCCGAGACCATGCTCGGCGGGCTTCTCTCGGAGCAGGTCGTGGGCGAGGCACATCGGGACGGCGATGACCTGGTCGTGACCCGGACCCTGCCCGAGCGGGTGACATTCCGAAGGCCCGGCGTGGCGCTGACCGGCACCGTGCTGACCCGGCGTCTGGTCGAGACCCTCGGGCGCGGGGCGCTCGAACTGTCCGTCCCCACCGTCGACTATACAGCGCAACCGGACGTGGACCCCTGGACGACCGTCGTGGCGAGACCGGAGGTCCCGGCGGTGCCGGCCGCACTGGTTCCGCTCGGCTTCGAGAGACTGAAGCGGTGGTCGGTGACCGCAACCTATACCAATGGGCCCTTTTCGCCGACTGCGGAGATCATCGGCACCGAGGAAGGCACGTTTTACGAGAACGGCTTCTTCGAGAGGTCACGCCTCAACTTTGCCCTCGCGGAGATCGCGCTCACTCCCAAGGCCGTCACGCCCATCCCGCCGACACCCTGCGCGGACTGAGGCGTCACGGCGCCGGCCGAGGCGCTCGAGCCCGCGTCGGATCGAAGCGCAGCAGGCGCAGCGCGTTGGCGGTGACGAGGACCGTGGCGCCCGTATCGGCGAGGATCGCCGGCCAGAGGCCGGTGACGCCGACCAGCGTGGTGACGAGAAACACCGCCTTCAGCCCGAGCGCGATCGTGATGTTCTGGCGCACATTGGCGAGCGTCCGGCGCGACAGCGCGATCATCGCGGCGAGATCGGTCAGCCGGCCGTGCAGCACCGTGGCATCGGCGGTTTCGAGTGCCACATCCGTGCCGCCGCCCATTGCGATGCCGATATCGGCCGCGGCGAGCGCCGGCGCGTCATTGATGCCGTCGCCCACCTTGGCGACGCGGCGGCCGGCCTGCTGCAGTTCCTTGACGACCGCCTGCTTGTCCTGCGGCAGCATCTCGGCGCGATATTCGAGGCCGAGGTCGCCGGCGATCGCCGCCGCCGTGCGGCGGTTGTCGCCGGTGAGCATCAGTGTCTCGATGCCGGCGCGCTTCAGCGCGGCGAGGCCGGCCTTCGCGTCGGCCCGCGGCTCGTCGCGCATCGCGATGATGCCCGCGAGCCGGCCGTCGGCGACGACGAGCGAGACCGACTTGCCCCCGTCGTGCAGGGCGGCGATGCGAGCGCTGTCCTCCTCGGAGAGCGGCGCCCGCTCCGCGGCGGCGCCCGCCGAGCCGACGAAGACCGACTTGCCGCCGACCCGGCCGACGACACCCTTGCCGGCGATCGCCGCGGCGTCCGCCGCCGGCGGCACCGGCGCCTTGCGGGCCTCCGCCGCGGCGAGGATGGCGAGGGCGAGCGGATGGCTGGAGCCGTTCTCGAGCGCGGCGGCGAGCGACAGCGTCTCGCGCTCCGAAAGGCCGATGGCGATCAGGTCGGTGACCACCGGACGCCCTTCGGTCAGCGTGCCGGTCTTGTCGAGCGCCATCACGTCGATCGTGCCGAGCCCTTCGAGCACCGCCCCGCCCTTGATCAGCAGGCCGCGCCGCGCCCCGGCCGACAGCGCCGCGGCGATCGCGGCGGGCGTCGAGATGACGAGCGCGCAGGGGCAGCCGATCAGGAGCACGGCGAGGCCCTTGTAGATCCAGGCGCCCCAGTCTGCGCCGAAGGCGAGCGGCGGAACGATCGCGACGAGCGCACCGAGCGCCAGCACGGCGGGGGTATAAGCGGTCGCGAAACGGTCGATCAGCCGCTCGGTCGGGGCCTTCGCCTCCTGCGCCTCCTCGACGAGCCGCACCACCCGCGCGATCGTGTTGTCCTCGGCCGCGGCCGTCACCCGGACGCGCAGCACCGCATCGGTGGCGATCGTGCCGGCAAAGACCGCGGCGCCCGGCCCTTTGCGGACGGGCACGCTCTCGCCGGTGACCGGCGCCTCGTCGATCGCACCCGTCCCTTCGACGATCTCGCCATCGGCGGCGATCCGGTCGCCGGGACGCACGAGGATGACCGCGCCGACGGCGAGGTTCGCGGCGGGCACCTCGCGGGTGCCGCTCGCCTCTTCGAGGAGCGCGGTCTTCGGGACGAGGGCGGCGAGCGCCTTGATGCTCGCCCGCGCCCGGTCGGCGGCGATGCCTTCGAGCAGCTCGCCGACGAGGAACAGCAGCACGACCGCGGCCGCCTCCTCGGTGGCGTCGATCAGCACGGCGCCGACCGCGGCGATCGTCATCAGCGTCTCGATCGAGAACGGCGTGCCGTTGAGGCCGGCGACGACGGCGCGCCGTGCGATCGGCACGAGCCCGATCAGCAGCGCGACGAGGAAGGCGGGCATCTGCCAGGCCGGCACGACGAGGCCGATGCCATAGGCGGCGGCGAGCGCCGCGCCGCAGAGAAGGGTCAGGACGACGCGGCGGTTCCGCCACCAGGGGCCGTCGCCGACGGGGTGCGCATGGGCATGGCCGTGCGCGCCGCCGGAAGCGTGCTCATGGCCGGGCTCGTGGCCGTGGCCATGGTCGTGAGGAGCGGCATGAGGGTGATCGTGATGGTCGTGGCCGTGATCGTGCGCCGCATGGTCGGGTCCGTGTCCGGGGCTGCCCGATCGGGGCGCCGGCTTTGCGGTGCCGGCTCCGGGCTCGATGCCGTAGCCGAGCCTGCGCACCCGGCTTTCGATCGCAGCGGCAGGGAGGGCGTCGGCGTGGCGGAGCGTCAGCGTGCCGGCCGTCGCGGACACCGAGACATCGGAAATGCCGGGGATGCGACGCACCGCGTTCTCGATCTTCACCGCGCAGGCGGCGCAATCCATGCCGGAGATGCGATAGCGGGTGAGATTCTCGGCCATGGCCGCGGCTCCTTGTCGGTTCGCTGCGGATGCTGCATCCTCTAGTCACTAGAGGAGCAAGCACAATGTTGGACGATCTTCCGATCGGCCGGGCGGCCGCCCTTTCGGGCGTGAAGGTACCGACCATCCGCTATTACGAGCAGATCGGCCTCTTGCGGCCGGCACCACGGAACGAGGGCAACCGGCGGCGCTATGGCGCGGATGACCTCAGCCGGCTCGGCTTCATCCGGCACGCGCGCCAGCTCGGTTTCGAGCTCGATCAGATCCGCGAGCTGATCGCGTTGAGCGAGGAGCCGGAGAGCCCCTGTGGCCGGGCCGATGCGATCGCGCGCCGCCAGCTCGCCGACATCGACGACCGTGTGCGGCGCCTGCTCGCGCTGCGGGCCGAACTCGCCCGGATGACCGAGGGCGGCTGCCATGGCACGATCGCCGAGTGCCGGGTCATCGAGGTGCTCGCCGATCACGGCAAGTGCGCCCATCATGGCGTCGATGAGGCGGCGTGAACCGAAGGCGCCTCAGGCGGCGTCGGGGTCGAAGCCCTCGAAGGTGATCTGCGCGCCGACCGCCTTCGCCTTCTCCCTCTGCGCGCGCGTCCGCACCGTCCAGGTGATCAGGCCGACGCCGAACCATGCCTCGAGGAGCCGCGTCTCGAAGGTCGGCAGATCGTCGATCGCGTAGGAGACGAAGGCGGGCTGGACGGCGGGCGCGGCGAGCAGATGACGGAGAGCGAAGCGGCGCGGCGGGGAGAGGAAGTCCCAGTCGGGCCCCTTCCGGTAGGCATCGGCGACGAGGCCACGGGGAATGCCCGGCAGAAGCCGCTTCATCGCCCTCATGGAGTCGGGATCGAACGACATCACGACGGCCGGCCCGCGATAGGCGGCGAGGATCGGTGCCACCGCGGCCTCGAGCCGGCGGTCGCCGTCGAACAGGCTCTTCAGTTCGAGAACGAGCGGCACCGCCCCGGCGACGAGGGCGAAGAGCTCGGCGAGGGTCGGGATGCGCTCGACGCCGTCGCGGAAGCGGAGCGCCCGCAACTCGGCGAGCGTCATGGTGTCGACGCGGCCGCTGCCGTGCATCAGCCGGTCGACGGTGTCGTCGTGGAAGACCACCACCTCGCCGTCGGCCGTCCGCTGCAGGTCGACCTCGATCGAAAAGCCGCGTTCGGCGGCCGCCGCCGCGGCGCCGAGCGTGTTCTCGACCCGCCCCGCCGCGGCGTCGTGATAGCCGCGATGGGCGATCGGCCGCGCGGTCAGCCAGTCGGGCGCGCGCATCGCATCACGCGATTTCGAGGACCGCTTCGACCTCGACCGCGACGTTGAACGGCAGTCCGGCGACGCCGACGGCCGATCGGGCGTGGCGGCCGTGCTCGCCGAGCACCTCGACGAGGAAGTCCGATGCGCCGTTCACCACCTTCGGCTGATCGCCGAAATCGCCGAAGGAATTGACGAAGCCGACGAGTTTCACCACCCGCTTGATCCGCTCGAGATCGCCGAGCGCAGCTTTCGCCTGGGCGAGGATGTTGATCGCGCAGAGCCGCGCCGCGGCCCGGCCCGAGTCGAGCTCGACATCGCGGCCGAGCTTGCCGATGAATTCCGGGCCGTTCGGCCCCATCGGCACCTGGCCCGAGATCCACAGCCAGCCGCCGCTCTCGACGGCCGGCACGTAATTGGCGACGGGCGGGGTCGGCGTGGGCAGGACGACGCCGAGCGCCGCGAGGCGCTCTTCGATCGGGCTGGTCATCGGGAGGCTCCTCGGACGGGACAGGGGACCGATGTCGCCCAAAACGCCGCATGCCGCAAGGCTCTTCCGCCGCCGTTCGGCCATTTTTGCCGAGGCTCATCGGCAAAGAGGCAACCCGTTTCGGCGGGTGGACGGCAGGGGCTGTTGTGGTTCAATTTGGTGGCGCCGGCATCCTCCGGCGGGAAACGGCCTCGGCAATAATGAAGAAGCGCAACACCCACCTTCTGGCGGCGACCCTCCTCGCCGGTGCCACGATCGCCGCCGACGGGTCGGCGGCGGCCGCGACGGCCGATCTCGCGCTTCACCGCGCCGTCTACGACCTGTCGCTCGCCGACAGCACCGACGATTCGGCGATCGGCGGCGCGGCGGGCCGCATGGTCTACGACGTGTCTGGCTCGGCCTGCGACGGCTACACCACCAATCTGCGCTTCGTCACCCAGATCAGCGACACGGAGGGCAATGGCCGCGTCACCGACGTGCACACCTCGACCTTCGAGGATGGCGCCGGAAAGCGTTTCCGCTTCGCCACGCGCACCTATGTCGACGGCAATCTTTCAGAGGATACGGTCGGCTCCGCCGACCGGTCCTCAGGTTCGGTCCGGGTCCAGTTGAGCAAGCCGGAAAAGAAGAGCTTCGACCTGCCCGCCGCAGTCCTTTTCCCGACCCAGCACCTCGCGGCCCTTCTCCAAGCGGCCGAAGCGGGCCGGCACTTCGTGCAGATCGATCTCTTCGACGGGTCGGACAAGGGCGACAAGCCCTATGCCACGTCGGCCGTGATCGGCGCGGCGCTGACCGGGCCGGATGCGCTCGCCGATGGCGGCGCGGCGACCAAGGCCGGGATCGACGCGGTGGCCCGCTGGCCGGTGACGCTCTCCTATTTCGACGGCAAGGCGGCAGCGAACGGCGAGGAGACACCGGTCTACGAACTGTCCTTCCTGCTCTACGAGAACGGCATCACCCGGCGCATGAAGCTCGACTATGGCGGCTTCGCGCTCGAAGGCCGGTTGGTGAATCTCGAAATCCGGCCGCAGGAAGAGGCTTCCTGCGGCGAGCGCTAAAAGGTCAGCGAACCCGCACGACGGGAGAACGCTCCGGCAGGGTGATGCCGGCCCGCTTCGCGATCAGGGCGGAGCGGGCGGCGATCTCGCCCAGCAGGGCGTCCTCGTCGATGCCGAGCACGCGCCTGCCGCGCATGATCCACCGGCCTGCGACCATCGAATCGGTCACCGCCCGCGAGTGCATGGCGTAGACGAGCGTCGAGACGAGGTCGTGCACCGGCAGGACGCCGATGTCGCGCGGGTCGATCACGATGAGGTCGGCCGCCTTGCCGACCTCGAGACTGCCGATCTCATCGTCCCAGCGCATTGCCCGCGCGCCGGACACCGTCGCCATTTCGAGCACGCGCTCGGCGGGCAGGACCAGCGGATCGGCGCGGTGTCCCTTGTGGATCAACGCCGCGAGATAGATCTCGTCGATCATATCGGACCGGTTGCAGCAGGGCGGGCTGTCCGTGCCGATGCCGACCGGCACGCCGGCCGCGACGAGATCGGGAATCGGCGCGAAGCCGAGGATGCGCATGTTGGAGGAGGGGCAGTGCACGGCCGGCATGCGATGCTCGGCGAACAGCTCGACCTCGCGCGGCGTCAGCCACACGCAGTGAATGCCCATCAGATTGGGCCCCATCACGCCGAGCCGGGCGAGATGTTCGATCGTCGAGGCGCCGCGCGTTTCCTGCGCATAGGCGTTCTCGGCCGGCACTTCGGCGACGTGCATCTGGATCGAGGTGCCGCGCGAATCAGCAATTTCCTTCGTCTTCAGAATCAGTTCGTCGGAGCAGTTGAAGATCGTTCTGAGGCCGAAGAAGTGGCGGATCCGACCGTCGGCCGCGCCGTGCCAGCGGTCGTGCTCGTCGATCTGGCGGCCGAGCACCGTCTCGGTCGGCTGCACCCAGCCGGCCGGCAGGCCTTCGCCCGTATCCATCGAGGAACGGCAGAGCGCGGCGCGCAGCCCGAGCTGGATCACCGCCCGGCCCATCGCGTCGACGTGCTGGCCGCCCGCTTCCGAGAATGTGGTGACGCCGGAGCGGATCATCTCGACGCCGAGGGCGAGCGTCGACAAGTGCTGGTCGTCCTCGGTCAGATGGCTCTCGAAGGGCCAGATCCGGTCGCGCAGCCAGGTGAGCAAATCGACATCGTCGGCGATGCCGCGGCCGAGCTGCTGCGAGGTGTGGACATGAGCGTCGACGAGGCCCGGCAGAACGATGCGGCCGGAGAGATCGACGATCTCGGTGCCCGGCGGCAGTTCCGCATCGGAGAGCGCCCCGATCGCCGCGATACGCCCGCGCTCGACGAGGAGATCGGCATCCGCAAAGATCTCGCGGCGGCCATTCATGCTGACGATGGTCGCGTTCCGCAGCAGCACGCTCATGCGAGCACCTTCGCGACGGCGTCGTCGAGCGCGTCGTAATGGCTGATCACCACGTCGGGCGAAAGTTCGGTGACGGGGACCGGCGTGTAGCCGAAATCGACGGCGACGACCGGGATGCCGGCGGCACGCGCCGTGTCGATATCGGTCGCCGAGTCGCCGATCATCACCGCCCGGGCCGCGTCGCCGCCGGCCCGACGGATCGTCTCGGTCAGCATCAGCGGGTCGGGCTTGCGCACCGCGAAGGTGTCGGCGCCGCAGATCGCGGCGAAGCGGGGAGAAAGCCCGAGCGCATCGAGCAGGCGGAGCGACAGGTGTTCGAGCTTGTTGGTGCAGACCGCGAGCGCGAAGCCGCGCGCCGAAAAGCGGTCGAGCGCCGCCTCGACGCCGGGAAACGGCCGGCTCGCGACCGCGATGTTGGCGCCATAGTGTTTGATATAACGGGCGAGCAGCGCATCCACCTCGTCGGGCGCGCGCTCCGCCCCCTTCGCGGCCAACGCCCGCTCGATCAGGACGCGCGCGCCGTGCCCGACCATCGCGCGCGTCTGCGCCCCCGTCACCCCGCCGAGCCCCGCCTCCTCGAGCACGACATTGAGCGTCGCGACGAGATCGTCCGCGGTGTCGACGAGCGTGCCGTCGAGATCGAATACGAGAATGGGGGAGGTCATCGGAGTGCCATTGAGAGGGGAGATGCGCGCAGACTGCCGCCATCCGGCAGAGCTCACAATGGGATTTCCGTAGCCGACCTACTCGACGAGGCCGGGGCGATGGCCGCTCACCGGCTCCGCTCCATCGTCATCCGGGCTGTCCATAACCCGCACCCTCAGGGCAGAAAGCGGTCGAAGAAGGTCGGCGTCTTGGTCCGGATCAGGTGGCAACCCCAGCTCGCCTCGAGGAGCCGGCGTTCCTGCGAGAAGGGATTCGCTGCCACCTTGAGGTAGTAGGATGCCCGATAGCGCCGCGAGGTCGACCAGGTGTGCCAGCCCCGCCCGGACACGAAATAGGTCAGGATCGGCGCGAAATTCCATCGCTGATCGATCTCGTGGACGCGCTTCCTCCTCCACGCGACGGCATTGAGCGCGCCCTGATCGGCGATTCCCCATACGCTCGGATCATCCCCGGTCTCGTACGCCTCGAGAAGCAGATCGGCACCGTTCGGGCCCACCACGACGAAGCCCGTGTTCCCCGTCCATTCGACCGCGGCATTGTGCGTATTGGTCTGGACCGCGTCCCGGGCGAGACCGATCTCGCCTTCCGGTATCGCCGGCAGTGGCGGGGCCTTGCCGCTCACAAGCAGGTCATCGTCGACGATGGCGTAGACATCGAAGTCCCGGAACCGCTGGGGCACCATCAGCTTGCCGTAATGCGGCAGCCGTCCGGGCTCGTGAAGCGGCTCCTTGATCAGGACGCAGGAATAGTCGTTCCGGCTCGCCCAGCGCGCGAGCCGCGGGAACGAGAATGTCCGTCAGATGATCCCGTCTCCCGGCCGAGAGCATCGCTACGAGTGTCCGCACCTGGGTCCCCCGGGGTCCTTCGATCGCAAGGCCGCGCCGACAATAGGCAGAGGAACGCGCGGAGCAAGGGGAGCGATGTCCTCCCGGCAAGCGGCGGTTGGCGGGGCGTCGCGCGGCATGCTAAGGAGGCCGCGCTCCGGGGAGGTGCCGTGACGACATCGAGCGAAGATCTGAAGCGCAGCGCCGCGCTCGCGGCGCTCGATCATGTCGGCGAGGGCATGGCGCTCGGCATCGGCACCGGCTCGACCGCGGCGCACTTCGTCCGCGCCCTGGGTGCACGCGTGCGCGACGGGCTCGGCATTGTCGGCGTGCCGACGTCCGAGGAAACGGCGCGGCTCTGCGCCGCCGAAGGGATTCCGCTCACCACCCTCGACGACACCCCGCATCTCCATCTGACGGTCGACGGCGCGGACGAGATCGACCCGGCCCTCCGGCTCATCAAGGGCGGCGGCGGCGCGCTGCTGCGCGAGAAGATCGTCGCTGCGGCCTCCGACCGGATGATCGTCATCGCCGACGGCTCGAAGGCGGTTCCGGTGCTCGGCACCTTCCCGCTGCCGATCGAGGTCAATCTCTTCGGTCTCGGCGCGACCTTGCGCGAAATCGGGCTGCTCTCCGCCGAACTCGGCCTCGAAGGCCCGATCCGCCGCAGGCTCGGCCGCGACGGCGAGCCCTTCGTCACCGATGGCGGACATGCCATACTCGATGCATGTTTTGGCCGCATTCCCGATCCAGAAGCCTTGGCCGCCACGCTCAACACGATCCCCGGCGTCGTCGAGCACGGCCTGTTCATCGGCCTTGCCACGCAAGCCGCGATCGCCCGCACGGACGGGGTCGAATGGCTTCCGGCGCGAGAAGCAAACCGTCCACACGGAGCCCGTCCATGACCTTGTTCAGATCCACCCTCCGCGCGGCCGTTCTCGCCGCCGCGCTTTCGACCGGGGCGGTCTTCTCCGCCCATGCGCAGGAGGTGACGCAGAGCCATCTCGACGCTGCGCTCGATGCCGTGACCTCGGCGAAGACCTCGCGCGGCTTCGACAACGTGCTTCCGCTCCTGTCGCAGCAGACGCAGAACCGGCTGATCCGGCTCCGGCCCGACCAGCACACGGTGATCGCGGACGTCGTCGAGGCCCAGGTGCTGACGCTCGTCGCCCGCCGCCGCGATCTCGACAACGATGTCGCCCGCATCTGGGCGAAGCACTTCACCGAGCAGGAACTGAAGGACATTGCCGCCTTCTACAAGAGCGAAGCCGGCAAGAAGCTCGCCGATATCGGCCCGCGCGTGGTCGGCGAGACGCTGCAGTCGGTCAAGGGCTGGTCCGACCGCGTCGGCGAGGAGCTCTATGAGAAGTCGCTCGCCGCACTGAAGGAAAAGGGCGTCGAGTTCTGAGCCGAACGCCGGCTGGAGTGGCGCGCCACGCATGGCCGCCATGCGCGGCGGCTGTGGACGCGGGCAGGCGCGCCGCCTACATGGCGCGGAGCGATGGTCCGTTCCGCGTGTCGCGGCGGCGGTGATCATTCCGCGGGGCGAGGGGCCATGAGCGAATTCGACGTCGATCTCTTCGTCATCGGGGCGGGCTCGGGCGGTGTGCGGGCGGCGCGGATCGCGGCGCAGCACGGCGCGCGGGTGATGGTCGCCGAGGAGGACCGGGTCGGCGGCACCTGCGTCATCCGCGGCTGCGTGCCCAAGAAGCTCCTCGTCTACGCGTCGCAGTTCTCCGAGCATTTCGAGGACGCCGCCGGCTATGGCTGGACGGTCGGCGAGACGGACTTCGACTGGCCGACGCTGATCGCCGCCAAGGATCGCGAGATCGACCGTCTCTCCGAAATCTATATCCGCAATCTGGAGCGGTCGGGCGCCACCCTGATCCGGCAGCGCGCCGAGTTCGAGGACGCGCACACCGTCCGGCTCGCCGATGGCCGTTCCGTGCGGGCGCGGGTCGTGCTGATCGCCACCGGCGCGCGGGCCTATCGCGATCCGGCGCTGCCCGGCGCCGAGCACGCCATCACCTCCAACGAGGCATTCCATCTCGCCGAACTGCCGAAGCGCATCGTGATCGTCGGCGGCGGCTACATCGCGGTCGAGTTCGCCGGGATATTCAACGGCCTCGGCGCCGAAGTGACGCTCGTCCATCGCGGTGCGTCGATCCTGCGCGGCTTCGACGGCGAGGTGGCGCGGATGCTCGCCGACGAGATGGCGGCGAAGGGCGTCCGCTTCCTCCTCGGCGAGACGCCGGCGAAGATCGAGAAGACCGCCGAGGGCCTGACGCTCGTCACCGACAAGGGCAGCGTGTGCGCCGTCGACCAGGTGATGCTCGCCACCGGCCGACGGCCGAACACCGACGGGCTCGGCCTCGACAAGGCGGGCGTCGCGCTCGATGGTGCCGGCGCGGTGATCGTCGACGCGGCCTCGCAATCGAACGTGCCGTCGATCTATGCCGTCGGCGACGTCACCAACCGGATCAACCTGACGCCGGTCGCCATCCGCGAGGGCCACGCCTTCGCCGACACGGTCTTCGGCGGCCGGCCGGTCACCGTCGACCACAGCGACGTGCCGACCGCCGTTTTCTCGCAGCCGGAGATCGGCACGGTCGGCCTCACCGAGGAGAAGGCGCTCGCGCTTTACGATTCGGTCGACGTCTACCGCACCCGCTTCCGGCCGATGAAGCACATCCTTGCCGGCCGCGACGAGCGGATGCTGATGAAGCTCGTCGTCGACGCCGAAACCGATCGTGTGCTCGGCGCCCACATCCTCGGCCCCGATGCCGGCGAGATGGCGCAGCTCCTCGGCATCGCGGTGAAGATGCGGGCGAAGAAGGCCGACTTCGACGCCACCATGGCGGTGCATCCGACGGCGGCCGAGGAACTCGTGACGCTGCGCGAGCCGAGCGAACGGCACCGGAAGAGGGCGTAGCCGCCTCAGGAGACTGCGCGGCCCACGCTCCGCGATCGCCCGGAACGGTGGGATCGGTCCTCGCCGCCCCCGAACACCCGCCACCCCGGCCTCTGTGCCGGGGTCCACCGCCGCCACCGCGCACACCCGTCATCCCCGGCGCGCCGCAATGAGCCGGCGTACGCCGGGGGAGACGACCGCGCCCGGCACATCGACCCGCGCGCTTATGGATGCCGGCACGGAGGCCGGCATGACGGGTGGAGCAGGCCGTTCTCAGACACCGGACGTCCGCATGACGGCGAAGGCGGATCGTGCCGCGCACCGGCGACCACGGTTCGTCCGACCCTCCGATAACTGCGCGGCCAACCGGCGGCCACCGTCAACCGGACAGAGGTTCGGCTTTCGAGGTGGCGCCGTCCGCCCCGCGCGTGTATATGCCTGCCTTTCTGGCCCAAGGGAGGCGGCGTCGTGCCTGGAGCGCAGGCATGGAGGCGCCGCCGGGCATTGGAGTGACGACGATGGTCAAGCACTGGAGACCCGACAGCTGGCGCGCCAAGCCGATCCAGCAGGTGCCCGCTTATGCCGATACGGCCGCCCTCGAGGCGGTCGAGGCCCGGCTCTCCAGCTATCCCCCCCTGGTTTTTGCAGGTGAGGCGCGCAAGCTCAAGAAGGGCCTCGCGGCGGTGGCGCGCGGCGAGGCGTTCCTGCTGCAGGGCGGGGATTGCGCCGAGAGCTTCGCCGAGCACCATCCCGACAACATCCGCGACTTCTTCCGCGTCTTCCTGCAGATGGCGGTGGTGCTGACCTTTGCCGGCGCCATGCCGGTGGTGAAGGTCGGCCGCATCGCCGGCCAGTTTGCCAAGCCCCGTTCGGCGCCGAACGAGACGATCGACGGGGTGGAGCTGCCGAGCTATCGCGGCGACATCATCAACGACATCGCCTTCACGCCCGAGGGCCGTCATCCCGATCCGAACCGGCTGGAGATGGCCTACCGGCAGTCGGCGGCGACGCTCAACCTGCTGCGCGCCTTCGCGCAGGGCGGCTATGCCAATCTCGAGCATGTGCATCAGTGGATGCTCGGCTTCGTGAAGGACAGCCCGCAGGGCCATCACTATCAGGAGATCGCCGACCGCATCTCCGAATCGATGGCCTTCATGCGCGCCTGCGGCATCGATCCGGACACCACGCCGTCGCTGCGGACGACCGATTTCTTCACCTCGCACGAGGCGCTGCTGCTCGGCTTCGAGCAGGCGATGACGCGCGTCGATTCGACGACCGGCGACTGGTACGCCACCTCCGGCCACATGCTGTGGATCGGCGACCGTACCCGCCAGCCGGACCATGCGCATGTCGAATACATGCGCGGCGTGAAGAACCCGATCGGGCTGAAATGCGGTCCGTCGCTGACGCCGGACGGCCTGATCGAACTGATCGACCTCCTGAACCCCGACAATGAGCCGGGCCGGCTGACGCTGATCTGCCGCTTCGGCGCCAACAAGGTGTTCGACCATCTGCCGCAGCTGATCCGCGCGGTGGAGCGGGAAGGGCGTTCGGTGGTCTGGTCGTCCGACCCGATGCACGGCAACACGATCAAGGCGGCGACCGGCTACAAGACCCGGCCGTTCGATCTGATCCTGCGCGAGGTGAAGAACTTCTTCGACGTGCACAAGGCCGAGGGGACGCATCCGGGCGGCATCCATATCGAGATGACCGGCAAGAACGTCACCGAATGCACGGGCGGTGCGCGGGCGATCACCGACGAGGACCTGTCGGATCGCTACCACACGCATTGCGACCCGCGGCTCAACGCCGATCAGGCGCTCGAACTGGCGTTCCTCGTCGCTCAGCTGCTGAAGGCGAGCCGGGTCGGCGAGGTGCGGAAGATCGCGGCCGTCGCCGGTCTCTGACCGCCGGCCGGACGTCACAAGAAGGGCGCGGGCCGATCGGTCCGCGCCTTTTTTCTTTGGTCGATCGTCGCCCCCCGAGGGCGCCCTGTCGCATCAGGCCGCCGGTGCGGCGCCGTCCTTCGTCACGCCATCGGCTCCCGGGCCGGTCGCCGGGGCGGATGCCCCCGCGGCTTCCTCGCGCTGGCGCCGGCAGGCGACGCACTGGTCGAGCATGCCGCGCGCGATCTCGTGCTCGCCGGTGATCGCGTTGTCGGCGCCGAGCCCAAGCAGATGTTCCGCTTCCGGGGTGGATCGGGCGCGTGCAACGATCGTCAAGCCGGGATTGCCGGCGCGGGCGCGGCGGATGAGATTGCCGGCCTCGAACACGTCCGGAATGGCGACGAAGAGATCGGCCGCCCCCTCGATGTCGGCGGCCTCGAGGGTCTCCGGATCGGTCGCATTGCCGATGATCGGCTCGAAGCCGTCCTGCCGGGCGCGTGCCACCGTGTCGTCCCGGTCGGCGATCAGCGCGATGTCGCGGCCGGCATTCCTGAGCCCCGCGGCGATCAGCGCACCGACCTTGCCGTAGCCGACCAGAATGGCGTGATCCTTCCGCGGCAGCGCGGCGGCGTCGGGCGCCTGGTCGGCGTCGGTCACCACGCCGGTCGCGGCCTCGGGCGGTGTCGCGCCGAGCGATCGCGCCGGCGCCGCGGCGGGCTTCTCGGCCGGCACGGCGGGCCGCGGCACGGCCGCCGGTGCAATGAGGCGTTCGACTACCGAGAAGGCGACGGGGTTGAAGAGGATCGAGAGGATCGCGCTGGCGAGGATCAGGTCGCGCCCTTCCGGCGGCAGGACGCCGAGCGCGACGCCGAGGCCTGCGAGGATGAAGGAGAACTCGCCGATCTGCGCGAGGCTCGCCGAGATCGTCAGCGCCGTCGCCCGTGAGCGGCCGAAGGCGACGACGATCAGATAGGCGGCGATCGATTTGCCGACGACGATGATCGCGACGGTGGCGATGACGAGCAGGGTCTGCTCGGTCAGGATCGCCGGGTTGAACAGCATGCCCACCGAGACGAAGAACAGCACCGCAAAGGCGTCGCGGAGCGGCAGCGTCTCCTCGGCCGCCCGCTGGCTGAGCGGCGATTCGCTCAGAACCATGCCGGCGAAGAACGCGCCGAGCGCGAAGGACACGTCGAAGAGCATCGCCGAGCCGTAGGCGACGCCGAGCGCAATGGCGAGCACGGCGAGGCGGAAGAGCTCGCGCGAGCCGGTGTGGACGACCCTGTGCAGCAGCCAGGGGATGAGGCGCCGGCCGACGATCACCATCAGCGCCATGAAGGCGGCGATCTTGCCGAGGGTGAGCGCGACGATCTCGGCGACCTGCGTCATGCCGGGTGCCGGCGCCTCGCCATTGCCGCCCGTCGCGCTGGCGAGCGCCGGCAGGAGAACGAGGGCCACCACCATCACGAGGTCCTCGACCACCAGCCAGCCGACCGCTATGCGGCCGCGCTCGGTCTCGACCAGCCTTCGTTCCTGGAGGGCCCGCAGGAGCACGACCGTACTCGCAACCGACAGCGACAGGCCGAACACGACGCCGCCGGTGACGCTCCAGCCGAGCAGGGTGGCGAGGCCGAGACCGAGCGCCGTCGCCACCGCGATCTGCACGACGGCGCCGGGGATGGCGATCGCTTTGACCGAAAGAAGGTCGCTGAGCGAGAAATGCAGACCAACGCCGAACATCAGCAGGATCACGCCGATCTCGGCGAGCTCCATCGCGAGCGCCGTATCCGCTACGAAACCGGGCGTGAAGGGGCCGACGACAACGCCCGCGAGGAGATAGCCGACCAGCGGGGAGAGGCGGAAGCGCTGCGCCAGCGCGCCGAGCAGGAAGGCGACGACCAGACCCACGACGATCGTCCCGATGAGCGGGGTGTGGTGCGGCATGAACCTCCGGGCGGCCGTTCGAGTTTGGGAACCTCTTGAACTTGGGGACTTGCTCCCCCAGAATCAACCATTATGGCCAAGATCGAGAGCACTTTTTTGGGCTCATCCCCCCTGCTTCCCTGCCAGTGCCGCGCCGCACGCGGCCTTCTGGACTGGACACAGGAGGAACTCGCAGACCGGGCCGGTCTTTCCCGCAGCACCGTCCGCGAGTTCGAACATGGCCGGCATGCCCTCCAGAGCGGTTCGGCGGAGCGGATCATTGCCGCGTTCACCTCTGCCGGTGTCGAATTGACGGGGGGAGGGGGCTCGGGTGCGGGGGTACGATTCCGCACTGCGGTGGCGCCGCCCGGCCAAACGGGCTAGAGGATCGAGGATGACCCGTCCGGACACGCTGAAGATCGCCCTCGCCCAGTTGAACCCGGTGGTCGGCGACGTGACCGGGAATCTCGAACGGGCGCGAAGGGCACGGATCGCCGCCGCCCGTCTCGGCGCGGATGCCGTGATGTTCTCCGAGCTCTTTCTCTCCGCCTATCCGCCCGAAGATCTCGTGCTGCGGCCGGCCTTTCAGGCGGCCTGCCGCCAGGCGGTCGAGTTGCTCGCCGCCGAGACGGCGGATGGCGGGCCGGCCGTGCTGATCGGCACGCCCTGGCTCGAGGAGGGAAGGCTCTACAACGCCTTCCTGCTGCTCGATGGCGGCCGGATTGTCGCGGTCCGACACAAGGTCGATCTGCCGAACTATGGCGTGTTCGACGAGAAGCGGCTGTTCGTGGCGGGCGCGGAGCCCGGGCCGGTGACGCTGCGCGGCGTGCGCGTCGGCCTACCGATCTGCGAGGATATCTGGGGTCCCGATGTCGTCGAGACGCTCGCCGAGACGGGCGCCGAAGTGCTCCTCGTCCCGAACGGCTCGCCATACTCGCAGGCGAAGGACGATCTTCGCCTCAACATCGCGGTCGCCCGGGTGGCCGAGAGCGGCCTGCCGCTCGTCTATCTGAACCAGCTCGGCGGCCAGGACGAGCTCGTCTTTGACGGTGGTTCCTTCGGCCTCCAGGCGGATTGCGCGCTCGCTTTCCAGATGCCGCAGTTCGAGGAACAGGTCGCTCTCGTCGAGCTGCGCCGCGAGGAGGAGGGCTGGCGGATCGCGTCCGGTCCGCTCGCTGCATGCCCCGAGGACGACGAGGCGCATTGGCGTGCCTGCGTGCTCGGCCTGTCCGACTATGTCGGCAAGAACGGCTTTCCGACCGTCGTGCTCGGCCTCTCGGGCGGCATCGATTCCGCTCTCGTCGCGGCGCTCGCCGTGGATGCGCTGGGGGCCGACCGTGTCCACGCGGTGATGCTGCCCTATCGCTACACGTCGTCGGAGAGCCTCGCCGCGGCCGCCGCCTGCGCGGCGACGCTCGGCCTGCGCTACGACGTGCTGCCGATCGCCGAGCCCGTCGAGGCGCTCAATCGCGCGCTCGCGCCGCTGTTCGCCGACCGGGCCGAGGACGTCACCGAAGAAAACCTTCAGTCGCGCGTGCGCGGCACGATGCTGATGGCGGTGTCGAACAAGTTCGGCGCTCTGCTCCTCACAACCGGCAACAAGTCCGAGATGTCGGTCGGCTATGCGACTCTCTATGGCGACATGAACGGCGGGTTCAATCCGATCAAGGACCTCTACAAGACCGACGTCTATCGCCTCGCGGCCTGGCGGAACGTCCATCGGCCGGCGGGCATGCTCGGGCCGGAGGGCGTCGTCATCCCGCCCGAGATCATCGCCCGCGCGCCGTCGGCCGAACTGCGCGAGAACCAGACCGACCAGGATGCGCTGCCGCCCTATGAGGTGCTCGACGACATTCTGCGCTGCCTCGTCGAAGGCGAGATGCGGGTGCAGGACGTCGTCGCCCGCGGCCACGATCCCGCGACGGTGGCGCGCGTCGAGCATCTCCTGGCGGGCGCGGAATACAAGCGCCGGCAGGCGGCGCCGGGTATCAAGATCAGTGACCGCAATTTCGGCCGCGACCGGCGCTATCCGATCACCAACCGTTTCCGCGATCGTCCCATCGCCTGAGCGCGGTCATCTGAACGATCGAAAAGGAAAAGGCGGCCCTCCGGCCGCCTTTCCTATCCCACGTCCCGTGTGGCGCGATCAGCCGTGCACGTCGGCCGGAGGAACCGGCGCCGTGGCCGTGTTGGCACGGCCGTCATCGGCCGGCGCTCCGGAATTCCCGTAAACCGCCTGCGGGTCCGGCTGGACATTGCCGATCACGGTCACCTTCGTGCCGAGCGGCACGCGGCCGTAGAGATCGATGATGTCGTGGTTGAGCAGGCGGATGCAGCCGGAAGACAACGACTTGCCGATCGACCACGGCTGATTGGTGCCGTGCAGGCGGTAGAGCGTGTCCTTCTTGCCCTGGAAGAGGTAGAGCGCGCGCGCGCCGAGCGGGTTGCGCGGGCCGCCGGGCATGCCGTCGGGCCACTTCGCCGCTTCGGGGTCGCGCGCCTGCATCTCTTTCGGCGGATGCCAGCGCGGCCACTCGCGTTTCGCCTGGATCGCCGCGTCGCCCGACCAGGCGAAGCCATCGCGGCCGACGCCGACGCCGTAGCGGATCGCCTGGCCTCCCTCGAGGATCAGATAAAGGTAGTGTGCCGGGGGATCGACGACGATCGTGCCGGGCTCGTTCGGAATATCGAACGGCACCGAGACGACGCGTCGGTAAAATTTCGGGTCGATCCGGGTGAGATCGATCGCCGCGATCGGGAACGGCTCGGTGTCGATCGGGCCGTACATGCTCGCATATTCGGAATCGACGATCGGCCCCGGCGCTGCCGCCATCGGCCGCCGGGTGGCGGTCGACTGGCAGGCCGCCAGAACGAAGGGGATGCCGATCACGAAACTGCGGCGGCTCAGGCCGCCGGTCTTCCTGGAAGTTGGCTTCGTCTCGCTCAAAGCCGGCCCTTTCGCCCTAGTCCCAACGATGCGGTTGTCAACCGCCGACCGCGCATTCGGTTCGCTCGCCGCGTCACCCCGCCGCGGCGGTCCCATTCAGGAGGATCGGCCAAGACGGACTTGATCCGTGTTTTGAAGCGCGTGCGCAATGATAATTCGGCCACACTGACGCGGCAAACGTCGCGCTGCGGCAAAGATCGGGGTGCGCCTGGTTGCAGCGCGGCGCCGGTGAATCGGATAGACAGGCACCTTGATCATTCCGGGAGCCGAAATGCGCTGGTCGCCCCAGCAGGAAGCGGCGCTCGCCGCCGTGTCGCGTTGGCTGAAGCGCGGTGATTCGCAGATCTTCCGCCTGTTCGGCTATGCCGGAACGGGAAAGACGACGCTCGCCCGCCACATTGCGGAGGGCCAGGACGGCGACGTCGCCTTCGCCGCTTTCACCGGCAAGGCCGCCCATGTGCTGCGCCAGAAGGGTTGTGAGGGCGCCGGCACGATCCACAGCCTGATCTACCGGCCGCGTGCGGTGGAAGCGGAGGAGGAGACGCCGACCTTCGCGCTCAACCGCGACAGCGCCGCGGCGAAGGCCGATCTGATCATCATCGACGAATGCTCGATGGTCGACGAGGAGCTCGGCCGTGATCTCCTCTCCTTCGGCACGCCGGTGCTGGTGCTCGGCGACCCGGCGCAGCTGCCGCCGGTGAAGGGCGGCGGCTTCTTCACCGAGGCCGAACCGGACGAGATGCTGACGGAAGTCCACCGGCAGGCGCAGGACGACCCGATCATCCGCCTGTCGATGGCGGCGCGGGTCGGGGAGGGACTCGATTACGGCGTCTATGGCGAGACGAGCGTCATCCCGCGCCGTGCCATCGATGCCGAGCGCATCCTCGCCGCCGATCAGGTGCTCGTCGGCACCAACCGGACGCGCCGCGCCTATAACGGCCGCATCCGCGCGCTGAAAGGCCTGCTCGACCCGATGCCGGCGGCGGGCGACAAGCTCGTCTGCCTGCGCAACGACAAGCAGAAGGGCCTGCTCAACGGCGGCACCTGGACGGTGACGATCGTCTCGCCGCCCCGCAAGGGGCTGCTCCGCCTCTCCCTCGTGCCCGAGGACGAGCCCGGCGGCCGCTCCGTCCGCGTCTCGGTCAATCCCGCCTTCTTCGAGGATGGCGGCGAGGGGCTCGCCTGGCCGGAGCGGCGCAAATCCGACGAGTTCGACTACGGCTATGCCCTCACCGTGCACAAGGCGCAGGGCTCGCAATGGGACGACGTCGTGCTCTTCGACGAGGGCTTCGCCTTCCGCGAGCACCGCGACCGCTGGCTCTATACCGGCATCACCCGGGCGGCGAAGCGGCTCACCATCGTGCGCTGACTGCGGCCCGCGCGGCGCCCCTTACTGTGCGTAGTAATAGGACGGCCCGACCCTTCGCACGGTCTCCGGATCCTTGGTCTCGCTCGCGAGGCTCGCCACCGGCGTCTCGGCGGGCGGCGGCGGAACCGCGTCGCGCGGATCGAATTCGCCGTCGAGATCGGCCTGGGTTTCCGGATCGGCGCCCGGCATCGGCTTGCGCGCCGGAACCGGCGGGGTGCCGGGCGCGAGCATCGCGGCGAGCGCCGCGGCATCATAGCCGCCCGCCATCGCGGTCATCGGCGCGCCGGCCGCACTTTGGCAGCCGCAGCTCGGATTATAGCGGCTGCGATAGGCGAAGGCCTGCGGCAGGTCGGAATAGCGCGCGCCGGTCGGCGTGACGGCCGATCCGACATCGTCGGAGCCCGACCGGTAGGCATAGAGCGCGACGTCGGTCCCCGGGCAGCGGGCGCGGCAGGTCGCCTCGTCATTGGCGAAATTCGACGAACTGGTCGAATAGCTGATCGGGAAATAGAAGCCGTCGCAGGTGCGCACACAGACCGTGCGATAGCCGGAGCCGCTCGGCGTGCTCGGCTCGTCCTCGCGATAGTCGTCCCAAGGGTCGCCGGAACGGTCTCCCGGCACCCAGATACCTTGGGAATTGTAATAGCCTCGGCGGGAGAACAGGCCGAACCGGTCGCGCGGGGCATAGCGGGCATATTGCGGCCCGCAATCGTTCTCGGCGAGGGCGCGCAACAGACCGCCGCGCTCGCCGCGCTCCGAGCCGCCATTCGCCGAGCTGGCCTCGAGCCGGCGGAGATTCGCCTCCATGCCGCGGATCCGGTCGAGCAGCGCGTCGCAACCCGCATCGCCGCGCGACTTGAAGAACAGGAAGCCGCTGCGGCAGTCGGCTCGGTGCGCCTCGGCGCGAGCGCTGCGCAGGGCCGCCCGCTGTTCGCGGATCGCCCGTGCCGTGTCGCGCGCACCACCGCCCTCGACCGCAGAGAGCCGTGCCTCGAGCCGGGCACAGATCGCCGAGGCGGCGGCAGCGGCATTCCCCGCGAGCCCGCACAAAAAAACGGCAAAGATGGCCGCACTCAGTCCGCCTCGGATCATGGGTCGCTCGGTCGTTTTGATGAAACGTCGTCGCTTCCTGCCCCCATTGGCGGGATAGCACGCGCACAACGCCGGCGATAGGGTTTGGATCGACGGCGATATCTGTCATCAGCATCTTTGATTGGCCGCCCGGCGCCGGTCTGCCTATAGTCCGCGCTTCGCCGGCTGCGGCTGGCCATTTGTTGATCAAACACCTTCGGTGCACGCCATGACGACCGCCGTCCATACGGCCGGCCGCGAGGATGCGTCGCTTCGTCCCTGGGCCGCCGAGGCCCGCGCGACGCTGGCGCTGTCCTGGCCGATGATTCTCACCAATCTCGCGCAGACCGCGCTCAACGCGACCGACGTCATCCTGGTCGGCTGGATGGGCGGTCATGCGCTCGCCGCGGCCGCGCTCGGCACCAATCTCTATTTCGCGCTGCTGATCTTCGGCATCGGCCTTACCGGTGCGACGGCGCCGATGATCGCGCGGGAGCGCGGCCGCAACCGCCATGCCGTGCGCGAGGTGCGCCGTACGGTCCGCCAGGGCCTTTGGGCCTCGGTCGCCCTTGCCGTGCCGTTCTGGCTCGTGCTGTGGCACACCGAGGCGATCCTGCTCGCCTTCCGGCAGGAGCCGCGCCTCGCCGCCGATGCCGGCATCTATATGCGCGGCCTGCAATGGGCGCTGCTGCCCTTCCTCTTCTATCTCGTGCTGCGCTCCTTCGTCGCCGCGCTCGAGCGGCCGATGTGGTCGGTGGCGGTCGGGCTGATGGGGGTGGCGGTCAATGCGGTCGCGGTGTGGGCGCTGGTCTTCGGGCATTTCGGCCTGCCCCGCATGGGCCTGCTCGGCGCCGGCATCGGCTCGACGCTCGCCGCGACGATGATGGCGCTCGGCATGGCGCTCGTCGTCTCGGTCGACCGCCGCTTCCGGCGCTATCGGCTGTTCGGCCGCTTCTGGCGGGCGGATTGGGGCCGCTTCCGCGAGCTGTGGCGGCTCGGCCTGCCGATGGCCTTCGCGATCTGCTTCGAGGTGACCGTCTTCAACGCCGCGGTCTTCCTGATGGGGCTGATCGGTGCCGATTCGGTGGCCGCTCACGCCATCGCGATCCAGATCGCCTCGCTCACCTTCATGGTGCCGCTCGGCTTCAGCCAGGCCGTGACGGTGCGGGTCGGCCGGGCCTATGGCGCCGGCGACCGCGAGGCGATCCGCCGGGCCGGCTGGGTCGCGTTTGCGATGACGATTGCCTTCATGAGCGTCACCTGCGCCGTGATGATCCTCGCGCCGGGCGTGCTGATCGGCGCCTTCATCGACCGCGCCGATCCGGCCAATGCCGAGGTGTTCGCGCTCGCCGTGGTCTTCCTCGGCGTCGCCGGCATCTTCCAGATCTTCGACGGCGCGCAGGCGGTGGTCGCCGGCATGTTGCGCGGCCTGCACGACACGCGGGTGCCGATGATCTATGCCGGCCTCGGCTTCTGGGGCGTCGGCCTGTCCTCGAGCGTCGCCTTCGGCTTCGGGCTGGGGCTCGAGGGGCTCGGCATCTGGATCGGCCTCGCCTGTGGCCTCGGCGTCGTCGCCGCGCTGCTGATCGCGCGCTGGCTGCGGCGCGACCGGCTCGGCCTCGAACGCGGCGGCCACCGCGCCGTTGCGCCGGCGCATTGAGGGGGAGGGCGCACGAGCGGGCCTCGCAGCGGACGGGCGGCGTGACCATATTCCGGCGATCGTCATCCGGAGGCCCGCCATGCGCCGTCTGCTGCTCGCTCTCGTCCTCGCCTTCTGCGCCGCTGCGCCCGCGGCGGCGGAGGGGCCGGATCTCATCTTCCGCGAATCGACGACGTTCCGCCTGCTGACCCCGAACGACAAGATCGGCGTCTACGGCATCGACGATCCGGAGGTGGAGGGCGTCGCCTGCCACTTCGCGGCGGCCGAGCGCGGCGGCGTCTCGGGCTGGCTCGGCCTCGCCGAGGAGACGTCGGACATATCGCTCGCCTGCCGGCAGGTCGGGCCGATCGCGTTCAAGGGCAAGATCGACCAGGGCGATGCGGTGTTCCGCCAGCGCCGCTCGCTGTGGTTCAAGAAGATGCAGATCGTCCGCGGCTGCGATCCGGAGCGCAACGTGCTCGTCTATCTCGTCTATTCCGACAAGCTGGTCGACGGCAGCCCGAAGAACTCGATCTCCTCCGTGCCGATCATGCCCTGGGGCGACGCGCCGGCACCGCAGTGCAAGGATTTCGTGAAGGACTGATCGGTCACGGCGCCCCGCCCGGGCGCCGCTGTCACGGCTGCGGAGCGGGCGCCCGGTGGCGCCCGGGAGGAAGGGCTCACGCCCGCCATCCGGTGCAATCCTGTGTCGGTCGAGCGGCTTGCGGCGCCGGGTGCGTCGTTCTAGAGCTTCCGGAACCGCAGCTCCCGTATGCCCGAGGATGCCCCTATGAACCTCGCCTTGCGCACGCCCGACCCCAAGAAGCTCTTGAAGGGCGCGACCGGCGACTGGGAAGTGGTCGTCGGCATGGAGGTGCACGCCCAGGTCACCTCGAAATCGAAGCTCTTTTCCGGCGCCTCGACCGAGTTCGGCGGCGCGCCGAACAGCCATGTCAGCCTCGTCGATGCCGCCATGCCGGGCATGCTGCCGGTGATCAATGCCGAATGCGTCGCGCAGGCGGTGCGCACCGGCCTCGGCCTCAAGGCGAAGATCAACCCGGTCAGCGTGTTCGACCGGAAGAACTATTTCTACCCCGACCTGCCGCAGGGCTATCAGATCTCCCAGTACAAGCAGCCGATCGTCGGCGAGGGCGAGATCACGGTCGATCTCGAAGGCGGCGAGACGATCACGGTCGGCATCGAGCGGCTGCATCTCGAGCAGGATGCCGGCAAGTCGGTGCACGACCAGCACCCGACGCTCTCCTATGTCGATCTCAACCGCTCCGGCGTCGCGCTGATGGAGATCGTCTCGCGGCCGGACCTGCGCTCGGCGGAGGAGGCGAGCGCCTATCTCTCGAAGCTGCGCACCATCCTGCGCTATCTCGGCACCTGCGACGGCAACATGGACGAGGGGTCGCTCCGGGCCGACGTCAACGTTTCGGTCCGCCGGCCGGGCGACCCGCTCGGCACGCGCTGCGAGATCAAGAACGTCAACTCGATCCGCTTCGTCCGGCAGGCGGTCGAGGCCGAGGCGCGGCGGCAGATCGGGATCATCGAGGATGGCGGCACGATCGACCAGGAGACGCGCCTCTTCGATCCGTCGAAGGGCGAGACCCGCTCGATGCGCTCCAAGGAGGAGGCGCACGACTACCGCTATTTCCCCGATCCGGACCTCTTGCCGCTCGAGCTCGACGAGGCCTGGATCGCCTCTCTCGCCGAAGGCCTGCCTGAACTTCCTGACGCCAAGAAGGCCCGCTTCATCGCCGAATACGGCCTCTCGGCCTATGACGCGACCGTGCTCGTCGACGAGAAGGCGACCGCCGATTTCTACGAAGCGGCGGCGCGCGGACGCGATCCGAAGATCGTCGCCAACTGGGTGACCCAGGAACTCGCCTTCCGCCTCAACAAGGACGGCAAGGGCATCGAGGAGAGCCCGGTCTCGCCCGAGCAGATCGGCGCGGTGGTCGACCTGATCGCCGACGGCACGATCTCGGGCAAGATCGCCAAGGACCTCTTCGACATCGTCTGGAGCGAGGGCGGCGATCCGCGCGCCATCGTCGAGGCGCGCGGCATGAAGCAGGTGACCGACACCGGCGCGATCGAGAAGGTCGTCGAGGAGATCATCGCCGCCAATCCGGAGAAGGTCGAGCAGCTGAAGGCGAAGCCGACGCTCGCCGGCTGGTTCGTCGGGCAGGTGATGAAGGCCTCGGGCGGCAAGGCCAATCCGCAGGCGGTCAACGACATCCTGAAGCGGAAGCTCGGCCTCTGATGATCGAGACGCTGCGGGCGAGGCTCGACCGCGGCGTCGGTCGGGTGGCGGGGCCGCGCGGGGCCGTCGCCTTCTGGCTGTTCTACGCCGTCTTCTTCGTGGCGCTCTATCTGGCGCTGTCGCG
This sequence comes from Prosthecomicrobium pneumaticum, assembly GCF_014199915.1. Classification (GTDB taxonomy): domain Bacteria; phylum Pseudomonadota; class Alphaproteobacteria; order Rhizobiales; family Kaistiaceae; genus Prosthecomicrobium; species Prosthecomicrobium pneumaticum. The sequence continues at coordinate 132,430 of NZ_JACHOO010000001.1, forward strand.
GACCCTGTCCTTCGACGATGCGGTCTCGGCCGAGCTGATGCAGGGCCGGCTCGCCGCCGCCTATCAGGTGCGCAATCCGCCGCTCTACGAATGGCTGCTCTTCCTCGTCACGGCGATCCTCGGGGACGGCGCGCCGGCCCATGCGGTGCTGCGCTACGGGCTGATCGCGTTGTTCGGCTGCGCGACCTATCTCGGCGCGCTGCGCACCTCCGGCTCGGCGGTCGTCGCCTGGGGCGTGTCGATCTCGCTCGTCGCTTTCTCCTGGCTGCTCTTCGATCTCCACCATGCGACGACGCATTCGCTGCCGATCCTGTCGCTCGGCGTGTTCGCCTTCGTGCTCGTCTGCGACCAGATCGAGCGTCCGACGGTCTGGCGCGCGGCACTGCTCGGGCTGGTGATCGGCTTCGGCCTCGTCGCCAAATGGAGCTTCGCCCTCTATGTCGCCGGTCTCGTGCTGGCGCTCGCGAGCGATCGCGACGGGCGCCGATTGCTGTTCGATGTCCGCACCCTCGCGACAATCGCCTTCGCCGTCCTGCCTCTGCTGCCGGTGATCGTCTGGCTCGCCGGGCCGGGCCGCGATTTCATCGATATGGCACAGCACAATCTCGCCCGCTCGAACGCGCCCTGGGCGGAGCGGGTGGCCGAAGGCCTGGTGAGACTCGCGATCGGGGCGAGCACCTTCGTGCTGTCCTGGCTCATGTTCATGGCCGTCGTCGGTTTGCCCGCACGAAGGCCGACGCCCGACCGGCCTGCGCCGCGCGCGGCCATCGCGGCGCGGCTGGCGCTGCGCACCACCGTCGGCGCGCTCATCCTTGCCGCGGTGGGCGTCGTCGTGATCGGCGCGACCCACACCGACTACCGCTACATGTATCCGCTCTTCCTCGTCGCCCCCCCGGCCATGGCGGGCTTCCTTGCGCCGCGGGTCGACCATCGCCGGTTCGCGCAAGGCGTTCTCGCGATCGCCCCCTTCGTCTTCCTCGGGGCGGCGATCGCCCGCACCTACCTGCTCCTCGATCCCGCCGATTTCATGCGCCGCTTCGCCTATGAAGAACTCGTGGACGAACTGCGCGTGCGCGGTCTCGTGCCGGCGACGGTGATCGCGCTCGACCGGCGCGATGCCGGCAATCTCCTCGGCCTGTTGCCGGAGTCGCAGGTGCGCGCGGCGGGCCGGGCGGGACCCGCCGGCACTGCCGAGCAACCCTGTCTCGTCGTCGCCGGCAGCGACCGCGGCGCGTCTCCCCGGCCGCCCGAAGCGATCGCCGCGGATCTGCGGCGGCTGCTCGGCGAGGCAGCGACGCCGGAGGCGATCGAGACGATCGCGATCGATCAGGATCCCGTCTGGGGGCCGCCGCGCCGGGTGCACTGGCATCTCGTTTCCGGCGCCGCCGCCGCGTCCGCCTGCAGGGCCGAGGAGCGCGAGGTCGGTGACGAGGATGGGTGACCATGGCCCGCCGGCTTCGCCCGTGACAGGCCGCCGCGACGCGGTTATGGTCGCGGCGTTTCCGACCCTCCCGTCGGCCCGGCTGGCACGGGCGCGCGCACAGACGGCCTTCGCATGACCACCACTGCTGTTGGAGAGCGCGGCCGGCTCGATCCGGTCGTTCTCGGCATCCTCCTCTACTTCGCCGCGCACACGCTCATCCGCGTCGTCGGCGTGCCGAATTTCGGCGTCGACGACACCGAGGCGGAGGTCCGCACCCAGATCTTCTCGCTCTACTACAACGCGCGTAACCCGCCTCTCTTCGACTGGCTGTTTTACGGAGCGCAGCAGCTCTTCGGCAGCACCAACACCACCATCCACCTCTTGAAGGCGGTGCTCTATTCCGGTGCCGGAATCCTGCTCTATTACGGCATCCGGCCGTTCTTCCGGCATCGAAGCGCGCTCTACGCCGCCATCCTCGGCTATCCGTCGACGATCTTCTTCGGCTGGTTCACTTTCCAGCAGTTTTCCCATACCGCGGCCTTCTTTCTTGCGATCGGCCTTGTGGTCTATGCCTATATGCGCGTGCTGAAGCACGGCAATGCCGGTGCCTATGTGCTGCTCGGCGTGGCGCTCGGGCTCGGCTTCATGTCGAAATACCTGTTCGCGATCCTCTTCGTCGCGCTGTTCGTCTCGGGCCTGATGCGGCCGGCCTACCGGGCGCGGCTCCTGTCGGCGAAGATGCTCGTCGTTCTGCCGGTCGCGCTGTTGATCCTCGTGCCGTTCGCCATCGGCTTCTGGCTCAACATCGACGAGACCGGCGCGACGCTGCGCCATCGGATCGTCGGTTCGGCGTCGAGCGTCGCCGAATCGCTCTTCTGGCTCGCGGCGCTGTCGGCCTTCTACTGGCTGCCGCTCGTCGCTCTGCTCGGCGCGGCCCATCTGCGATGGCGAGGGAGGTCTGCGCCGACGGCCACGGAGCACAGCGAAGGGGTGGTCGGCCCGGGCGATCCGGACTTCTATCCCTGGATGCGCGATGCGACCCTGATCATGATCGCCACCATGGTGTTCGCGGTCACCGTGCTCGGCACCGAGATCGGCAGCGGCGGCGAGCGCTATCTGGTCGGCGCCTTGCCGCTCCTCCCGGTCGCGATCTTCGCGTGGGTCGATCGCCGGCCGGCCTTCCCGGCCGATGCGGTCCGTCGCTTTCTCCGTTTCGCGATGGTCTTCATCATCGGCACGGCGGCGGTTCGGATCCTCTTCTTCGTCCTGGCGGCGCCGCCCGTCTGCATGCCGCGCTGCATGGTCTTCGTCGATTACGGCAACGTCCTGCAGCAGCTCACGCCGCTCCCCGGCGAGACGGGCGTCGTGCTGACCGACCATGTCCATATCGGGTCGAACCTGCGGCAATATCTGCCGGACACGTTCGTCCGCGTCGGCAGCTACAATCGCCGCGACGTGTTCGGCCTGCCGGCGCCCGAGGTGCGGAGCTGCCATCTCGTCTGGTTCGAACGCTTCCGCAAGGATCGCCCCAGCACGGCCGAAGAGGCGCTCTCCTCGGTGCTCGGCCGCCCTGCAACGGCGCAGGATATGGCGGCCGTCGGCACGCCGGAGACGGTCACCCTCGGCTGGTGGACGCGGCTTCTCGAGGCACGCGATCCTCCGCCGCTCCTCGGCGTGGCGAAGGTCGACCCGGCGAGCCCGATCTGCGGCGATCCGCAGCCGGGCGGTTGACCGGCCGGCTGCAGGAGCGCCCCCTTTGCCCTATGATCCGGTACCCCCAAACCAGCGAGCGGGAGTTCAGCCATGACCGTCACGCAGACCCAGCCGATCGAGCTCCACTACTGGCCGACGCCGAACGGCCACAAGATCACGATCATGCTCGAGGAACTCGGCGTCCCTTACGCGTTGCACTATGTGAACATCTCGAAGGGCGATCAGTTCAAGCCGGACTTCCTCTCCATCTCGCCGAACAACAAGATGCCGGCCATCGTCGACCCGGAGGGGCCGGACGGCCAGCCGATTTCGGTCTTCGAATCGGGGGCCATCCTGCTCTATCTCGGCCGCAAGTTCGGCCGGTTCTATCCTACCGCCGACGAGCGGGCGCGCGTCGCGGTCGAGGAATGGCTGATGTGGCAGATGGGCGGTTTCGGCCCGATGCTCGGCCAGGGCAATCACTTCCGCATCTACGCGCCGGAGAAGATCCCCTACGCCATCAAGCGCTATGAGGACGAGACGCATCGCCTCTATGGCGTGCTCGACAAAAGGCTCGCCGACCGCGAGTTCGTCGCCGGCGATTACTCGATCGCCGACATCGCCATCATCGGCTGGGCGAAGGGCATGGAGCGGCAGGGTATCGAGCCGACAGAATTCCGGAATGTCGCGCGCTGGCGAGAGACGATGCTTGCCCGTCCCGCGGTCGAGCGCGGCTTCGCCGTCGTCGCTCCGACGCCGCCGACCAATCTCGCCGACGACAAGGAAGCGCAGAAAGTTCTCTTCAACCAGCGCGCCCGCTGATCGCGACTGCCGGCGGCGGGCCGTCCGCCCGCCGCATGGTGAATGGCGGATCGGTGCGGGTCACATCCCCTTAACCACACCGCCCGCCATACGGGGACGCGGCGCGCTTTCGGCGCCGCGTTCCGAATCGGTTAACCTCTCGTTAGGACTCCGGCGGGCTCAATGCCGGCAACCGAGACGTACGACCTCACGGCTCCTTGGCGACGGCGAATCCTCATGCTGCGGTGCACATCGACAGACGCGCCCGTAGCTGCTAACCAAAGGCTGCTGGGGACGTCAACGCAGGCGGAACGACGGGGACCAATGCAGGGCAGGGTGCTTCTCACCGCGGCGACCATGGTTTCGGCGGCCGCCATTCTCGCTTCTTGCGCTTCGCCGCCGCCGCCGAAGACGGCGCGGAGCAAAGAATATTTCAGCGAGAAGAAGTACGGGGTGAAGGCGAGCCCGCGCGTCGTGAACTATGGCGAGCGGGTGCCGCAGGGCGGCGGTCGACGGATGGTCGGCAAGCCCTATACGGTCGCCGGTCAGGTCTATAAACCTCAGGATGTCGACGAGGATTACACGGCCGTCGGCCGGGCCTCATGGTATGGTTCGGCGTTCCACGGCCGGCTGACCGCGAACGGCGAAGTCTACGATGTCGATAGCATCACGGCCGCGCATCCGACGATGCCGCTGCCGAGCTATGCCCGGGTGACCAATGTCGAGAACGGCCGCTCGGTGGTGGTGCGCGTCAACGATCGCGGTCCCTATCACAGCAACCGCATGATGGACCTGTCCGAGCGCGCCGCCGAATTGCTCGATACCAAGCGCGACGGCGTCGGCACGATCCAGGTGCAGTATCTCGGTCCCGCCCCGCTCGAGGGCCATGACCAGAAGAAACTTCTGGCGACCTATCAAGGACCGGACTCGAATGCCTCCGGCGGCATGGGTCACACCATGCTCGCTTTCCTCGGCCTCGGCGGACGTCACGACCGCGGGCGCGATCGCGACACCGTGCGTCCCGCCGCCGCTCCGCAGCGCGCCGAGCCGGCGCCTGTGCTCGTCGCGATGGCGCCGATCCCGCGCGACCGTCCGGAATACGGCATCGCGGACGGCTATGCCGTCGATGCCTACACCTATGCGGTGATCGCCGCCCGCGAGGAGCGTGCGCAGACCGTCGCCGCGGTCGAGGAGCGGCCGGTCGCCCGGGTCACCACCAAGACGGCGTCCGTCGCGCCCGGCCTCGCGCCGGGTCCGCAGACCCTCGGCACGATCAGCGTCTCGCAGCCGATCGGCTATGGCGAGGGGACCGCTATCCCGGCCGTCTGGTCGGACGATCCAGTCTACGCCGTCTCGACCGCGGGTTCGTCCTTCTCGGCCGCTCCGATCTCCGCACGGGCCCATGCCGCGGCCGCCGATCTCGCCAGGCAGATCGATCTCGCTTCCGCGCTCGAGGACGCCGCCTGGCGCGAGGCCGGGCGCCGCGGCCTGCGCTGAACGGTGGGGCCGGACGGCGACCCGCCCTCCGCGGCGCCTGCCGACGAGGACCGCACGGTCGGGCGCCAGACGGTGCTGGTCGGCGACTGTCTGGTCCGCCTCGCGGAGCTGCCCGAGGGCTCTGTCGATGTCGTGGTGACGTCGCCGCCCTATAATATCGGCCTCGCCTATAACGCCTATGACGATGGCGGGGATCGCGCCGCCTATCTCGATTTCATCGCTGCGGCGGGCCGCGCGCTGAAGCGCGTGCTCGCGCCGGGCGGTTCGTTCTTTCTCAACATCGCCGGCACGGCGAGCGACCCCTGGATCGCGCAGGAGGTGGCGGCGGCGCTGCGACCGCTTTTCGTGCTGCAGAACGCCATCGTCTGGGTGAAGTCGATCGCCATCGACGGCCGCTCCGTCGGCCATTTCAAGCCGATCAACAGCCGGCGCTATCTCAACCACACCTATGAGCACGTCTTCCACTTCACCGCGACGGGCGCCGTGCCGCTCGATCGTCTGGCGGTGGGCGTGCCGTTCCAGGACAAGTCGAACATCGCGCGCTTCGGCCATGACGCCGACCGACGCTGCGCCGGCAATGTCTGGTTCATCCGTTACGAGACGATCCGCAGCCGCGGCGAACGCTTCCACCATCCGAGCCCGTTCCCCGTCGAACTTCCCGAGCGCTGCATTCTCCTGCACGGCCGCCGCGACGCCACGGTGCTCGATCCCTTTCTCGGCACCGGCTCGACCCTCGTCGCCGCGGAGCGGCTCGGCTGCCGCGGCATCGGCATCGAGCTCGATCCCGTCTATGCCGCCGCCGCCGTCCGGCGGCTCGAGGGCCTCGCGCCGCTCGCCCCGGACGTGGCGTGAGCGCGGCGCTCCGTCTTATCGACCGCCGGCGTGAAAACGGTTAAACCGCCGCCATGGCATCACTGAACGGAAACGCCGCCGAGACCCGCTGGGGGCCGCGCGGCACGGCCGGGGCGACGATCGCGGCGCGGCTCGCCTTCGAGGGCATCCGCCATTCCTACGGCGGAGGCGCCTCGCTCGACGGCGTCGCCTTCACCGTCGAGCCCGGCGAGATCCTCTGCCTGCTCGGGCGGTCCGGCTGCGGCAAGACCACGCTGTTGCGCGTCACGGCGGGTCTCGAGCGCCAGAGTGCGGGCCGCATCACGGTGAACGGGCTCGAGATCGCCGGCCCGCGCGCTTTCCTCGCGCCGGAGAAGCGCGGCATCGGCCTGATGTTCCAGGACTATGCCCTGTTCCCGCATCTCTCGAACCTGCGCAATGTGATGTTCGGGCTCGCCGGGCTGAAGCCTGCCGAGGCGGCGGACGTCGCGCGGCGGGCGCTCGCCCGCGTCGGCCTCGAACATCATGCCGAGGCCTTCCCGCACGCCCTTTCGGGCGGCGAACAGCAGCGGGTCGCGCTCGCCCGCGCGATCGCGCCGCGCCCCTCCGTGCTCCTGATGGACGAGCCCTTCTCGAATCTCGATCGCCGGCTGCGCGATCAGGTGCGCGAGGAGACGCTGGCGGTGCTCCGCGAGACGCGGGCCACCGCGATCATCGTCACTCATGATCCGGAGGAGGCGATGCGGCTCGGCGACCGGATCGCGCTGATGCGGGCCGGCCGGCTCGTCCAGATCGGCGAGGCGCGCACGCTCTACGAGACGCCCGCCGATCTCTTCGCGGCACGCTTCTTCTCGGAGCTCAACGAATTCGAGGGCCGCGTGTCCGCCGGCGCGGTCGACACCCCGCTCGGACGGATCGCGGCGCCCGGCCGTGCCGAGGGCGAGACGGTGGTGGTGGCGGTGCGGCCGCAGGGTGTCGCCGTCGCGCCGGCGGGCGCCGGCGTGCCCGGCCGGGTGATCGGCCACCGCTTCCTCGGCGAGGTCGACCAGCTCGACGTCGCGATCGATGGAACGGACATTCCGGTGAAGGCCCGCGCCCGCATCACCGCACCTTTCGCCGTCGGCGACGAAGTCGGTCTCTCGCTCACGCCGCGCGACGTGCTCGTCTTCGCCAAGGACGGCTGATTCGCCAAGGACGGCTGACCGGCGCTGGCGCCGCCCCCGCGTCACTCGCCGTAGGGCACCCAGATGTTCTTGACCTGGGTCGCCCGGCGGAGGAACTCCCGGCCCTGGCCTTCTGCCGGACTCGTCCAGCGGACGGGCCGGGCATGGGCCCACACCGGTTTCAGATTGCCGGCCGAGGCAGCCTCCACGGCCGACGCACCGTCGTCGACGCCGAAATACCAGAAGGCCGCGACATCGTCGTGCTCGGCGAGGGTCTTTGCGAGCACGGACCGCTCGCCGGTGACGATGTTGACGACGCCGCCCGGCACGTCGCTGGTGTCGAGCAGCTGATAGAAATCCGTGGCGACGAGCGGGAAGACCGGCGAGGGGACGACCACCACCCGGTTGCCCATGGCGATCGCCGGTGCGACGAGCGAGACGAAGGCGACGAGCGGCGCTTCGTCCGGACAGGCGATGGCGATCGTGCCGAACGGCTCGTTCATGGCGAGCGTCACGTTGCGCGAGCGGGTGGCGTGGACGAGGCCGTCATATTTGTCGGCCCACGCGGCGTAATGGGCGATCCGCGCCACCGCCGCCTCGACCTCGGCGGCCGCGGCCTTCGCATCTCCATCGACGAGCGTGGCGATGCGGTCGCGGAAGTCGTTCGCCCGCGCCTCGAGATTCTCCGCGAGGTAATAGAGCACCTGGGCGCGGTTGTGCGCGGTCACGCCGGCCCAGGCGGAGGCCTTGTTCGCCGCCTCGACCGCGTTGCGGATGTCCTTGCGGTTGCCGAGGCCGACCTGGCCGGCGGCCGCGCCGCGATGATCGGTGACGGTGTAGCTGTAGCCCGAATCCGGCCGCGCCTGCTTGCCGCCGATATAGAGCTTCGCCGTCCGGTCGAAGCGCGGCGCGGTGGCGACGGCCTCCGGCAGGGCCGCGGCCGGTGCTGCCGAGAAGTCGACGCTCCGCAGCCGCACCGGCTTCGCTTCCGTCACGTCCGCGGCCGGCACGAGATAGTCGGCGAGCCCTTCGCGCCCGCCCTCGCGGCCGAAGCCCGATTCGCGATAGCCGCCGAAGCCGGCGGCGGCGTCGAACAGATTGGCGGCGTTGATCCAGACGACGCCGGCCTTCAGCCGCGCCGCCGCGTCGAGCGCGACATTGATGTTCTCCGACCAGACCGAGGCGGCGAGGCCGTAGCGGGAATTGTTGGCGAGCTCGATCGCCTCCGCCTGGGTGCGGAAGGTCATCGCGACGAGAACCGGGCCGAAGATCTCCTCCTGCGCCAGCGTCGAGGCCGGGCCGACGCCCGTCACGAGCGTCGGCGGGAAGTAGAGGCCCTCCTTCGGCAGCGGCGCTCCCAGCTGGTGGCAGACGGCGCCCTCGGCCCGGCCGGCCTCGACGAGGCTGCGGATCCGCTCGAGCTGCACGGTATCGACGATCGCTCCGACATCGGTCGACTTGTCGAGCGGATCGCCGACGCGCAGCGTCTCCATCCGTGCCTTGAGCTTGCCGATCAGCCGGTCGGCGACCGCCTCCTGGACGAGCAGGCGCGACCCGGCGCAGCACACCTGGCCCTGGTTGAACCAGATCGAATCGACGACGCCCTCGACCGCCGCATCGAGATCGGCGTCGTCGAAGACGATGAAGGGCGACTTGCCGCCGAGTTCGAGGCCGAGCTTCTTTCCCGTGCCGGCGGTCGCCTTGCGGATGAGCCGGCCGACCTCGGTCGACCCCGTGAAGGCGATCTTGTCGACGTCCGGATGCTCGACGAGCAGCGCGCCGGTGCGGCCGTCGCCGGTGACGATGTTGACGACGCCCTGCGGCAGGCCGGCCTCGCGGCAGAGTTCGGCGAAGGCGAGGGCGGAGAGCGGGGTGAACTCCGCCGGCTTCAGCACCACCGTATTGCCCGCCGCGAGCGCCGGCGCGACCTTCCAGGCGAGCATCAGGAGGGGGAAGTTCCACGGCACGATCTGGCCGCAGACGCCGACCGGCCGGTGCTGGGGGAACTCGCTCTCGATCAGCTCGGCCCAGCCGGCGTGATGGTAGAAATGGCGGACGACGAGCGGGATGTCGATGTCGCGGCTCTCGCGGATCGGCTTGCCGTTGTCCATCGTTTCGAGCACGGCGAAGAAACGCTCGCGCTTCTGCAGCAGCCGCGCGAGGGCATAGAGATATCTGGCGCGGGCATGGCCGGACAGCGCCTGCCAGGGCGCCAGCGCGGCCTTTGCCGCCGCGACCGCGGCGTCGATATCGGCGGCGGAGCCTTGCGCGACCTCGGCGAGCAGCGCGCCGGTCGCCGGATTGCGGACCTCGAAATGGCCGCCCTCGGCGGGGTCGGCGTGCTCGCCATCGATGAAATGGCCGAAGCGCGGCCGTGCCGCGAGCCAGGCGAGAATCTCGGCATTCGCTTCCGGGGCGGGGCCGTAATCCATGGTGCGCAGGATGTCCTTGACGGCGGGCATGGCGGGCCTCAGGCGACGGCGTGACGGTTGTCGGCCGAATAGCGGCCGGTGACGAAATGTTCGAGCTGGCGGTCGATGTCGCCGAGCAGCGCGCTCGCGCCGAGCCGGAACAGCTCCGGCTCGAGCCAGTCGGTGCCGAGCTCCTCCTTCATCAGCGTCATCCAGGCGAGCGCGTCCTTGGCGGTGCGGATGCCGCCCGCCGGCTTGAAGCCGACGTCGAAGCCGGTGAGCGCGCGATAGTCGCGGATGGCGCGGGCCATCACGAGGCTGACCGGCAGGGTGGCGTTGACATCCTCCTTGCCGGTCGAGGTCTTGATGAAATCGGCGCCCGCCATCATCGCGACCATCGAGGCCTTGTAGACGTTCCTGAGCGACCGCAGATCGCCGGTGGCGAGGATCGCCTTCAGATGCGCATCCCCGCAGGCGGCCCGCATCGCACGCACCTCGTCATGGAGCGCCCGCCAGTTCTGATCGAGCACGTGGCTGCGGGTGATCACGATGTCGATCTCGGCCGCACCTTCCTCGACGGCGTAGCGGATCTCCTCGAGCTTCAGCCGCGTCGGGATGAGGCCGGCCGGAAAGCCGGTGGCGACCGAGGCGACCGGGACGCCGCTGCCTTCGAGCGCCCGCACCGCCGCGGGCACCATCGCCGGATAGACGCAGACCGCCCCGGTGGTGAGGGAGAAGTCGAGCCCCAGCGCGGCGACGAGATCGTCCCTGAGCGGCTTGCGGGCCTTGGCGCACAACCGGGCGACGCGCTCCTCGGTGTCGTCGCCGGCGAGCGTCGTCAGGTCGATGAGCTGGATGGCGCGGACGAGCCAGGCCGCCTGCCACTCCTTCTTCACGGTGCGACGGGTGGTGATCGTCGCGGCGCGCCGCTCGGCCGCCGAGAGGTTGACGCGCGCCGCGTCGAACCACTCGACATGCAGCGGCGTGCCCTCGTTGCGCGGCCGGACGTTCGGCAGGGCGGCGGCGTCGGCCGGCGCCGCGCCGCGGATCTGGACGGGTTCAGCGGCCATCACGATTCTCCGAGGACATGGCGCGCCGTGCTCTCGTCGGCGACCAGGACGTTGACATAGCGGGCGCGCAGGGCGGCGAGGACGACGGCGTGCTTCGACCGGCCGGCGCTGATGCCGATCGACAGCGCCTTGTCGCGCAGCGCCGCCGGCGCGAGGCCGATGGTGCGGGCATCGAGCGCGGGATCGCTGATCGCGCCGTCCGGCCCGATCACCCGGCCGAGAATGTCGCCCACCGCGCCCTGGGCGCGCAGCCGCAGCATGGTCTCGCCATCGATATAGCCCGACTGGACCAGGACCGAATCGGCCGGCAGGCTACCGAGGCCGAAACAGGCGACCGGCGCCTCCGCACCGCGATCGAGCACGCGGCGGATGATCGGATCGGCGACGAGCGCGTCGCGCGTCGCGGCCTGGCCGAGAATGGCGGGCACCGGCAGCAGGGTCGCCGTGCCGCGCGCCGCCGCCGCGAAACGCTCGGCGACGGCGTTGGTCGGCGCGCGGGTGCTTCTGAGGTGCGTCGCGCCGTTCAGGAGCACGACCTCGACCCCTTCTGCCCAGCCGGCCGGCAGGCGCTCGGCGACCGCCGACATGGTGCGGCCCCATGAAACCCCGATCAGCGAGAGGCGCGGGCCCAGCGCGGCGAGATAGCGGGCGGCGGCCTCGGCGACGGCGGGGAGGGAGGCCCCCTCGGCATCGTCCGTCTCCTGGACGATCACCGCCTCGGCGAGGCCGAACGCCTTCTGCAGCCGGGTTTCGAGGGCAGGCAGCCGGTTCGCCCGCGGCGCGATCTCGATCCGCACCAGCCCGATCTCGCGCGCCTCGCGCAGCAGCCGGGCGACCTGGAAGCGGTTGAGCCCGAGCGCCCGGCCGATCTCGGTCTGGGTCCGTTCGAGATCGTAATAGAGCTTGGCGGCCTGGATCATCAGCGGCTCGCGCGCCTCCGCCGACAGGCCGCGGAGCGGGGTGTCGGTCTCGGTCTCGGCGCTGCGGGCCGGCGTGTCGGTCATGACGGCCGTTTCATCCCTGAGGGCGGCGCGCTCCGGACGGCCGAGCGCGCGGTGACCGCCCTTCTATCACGATGCGCTCATTCGAGCAAAGAGTGCTCCTATGTGATCACCCGTAGAGGCCCCGCCGCGCCGGGACCGCGCGGGCGCGGGCGCGTCGGCCCGCGCGGCGGCGCGAGGACGACGGCGAGGCGGGAGAAGAGGATGGGGAAAGAGGGCGGCCGCCGGCCTCAGATCTGGTCGCGGCGGGTGAGGGCACGGACGATCTCGCGGCCGCCGATCACGCCGGCGAGCCGGCCCTCGGCGTCGACGAGCGCGATCGGCCGCAGCCGCTCGCCGCGCAGCGCGATCGCCGCCCGCAGCGTCAGGTCGAGCGGCGCGACGACGATGTCGGCCTCCGCATCCGGACCGCCGAGCGTCGCGTCGCGGCCGTTCTCGGTCGCCGCCGCCGGCCGGCCTTCGGCGTCGAGCGAGAGCCGCAGCCGGCCCTCGGGATCGAGCAGCACGGCGGGGCCGATCCGCGGCGTCTCGGCGAGCGGCGTCATGATCGCGCCGCCGCGCAGCACGTCGAGCGGGTTGACGTGCTGCACGAAGGCGGCGACGTAATCATTGGCGGGGCGGGCGAGAATGTCCTCGACGCTGCCCGACTGGACGATCCGGCCCGCCTCCATGATGGCGATCCGGCTGCCGAGCTTCATCGCCTCGTCGAGATCGTGGCTGACGAAGAGGATGGTCTTCTTCAGGCTCTTCTGCAGCGCCAGCATCTCGTCCTGCAGCCGGTCGCGGATGAGCGGGTCGAGCGCCGAGAAGGGCTCGTCCATCAGGAGGATGTCGGCGTCGGTGGCGAGCGCTCGGGCGAGGCCGACGCGCTGCTGCATGCCGCCGGAGAGTTCGGCCGCGTAGCGGTCGGCCCATTTGTCGAGCGCCACGAGATCGAGCATCTGCGCCACCTTCGCGTCGCGCTCGGCCTTCGGCACGCCGGCGAGTTCGAGCCCGAAGCCGACATTCTGGCGGACGGTGCGCCAGGGCAGCAGCGCGAACTGCTGGAACACCATGGCGATCCGCCGCGTCCGGAGCGTCCTGAGCAGCCCCGGCTCGCAGCCGCCGAGATCGACCGTGCGGCCCTCATGGGCGATTTCGAGCCGGCCGCGGGCGATCGGCGCGAGGCCGTTGACGGCGCGCAGCAGGGTCGACTTGCCGGAGCCCGACAGGCCCATCAGGACGCAGATCTCGCCGGCCTCGACGTCGAGCGTCGCGCCCGAGGCGGCGAGCATCAGGCCCGTTGCGGCGAAGACGTCCTCGCGGCTCGCGCCACGGTCGAGCATGGCGAGGGCGCGGCCCTTCCATTTCGGCGAGATCGAGCGGCCGCGGCCGAGCAGCACGTCGACCGAGCGAAAGGCGATCGCGGCCACGCTCAGCGTTCCTCCCGGCGCGGGAATTTCGGCGGCGGCACCGGCCGCTTGCACACCCGGTCGAGGATGATCGCGATCACCACGATGGCGAGGCCCGCCTCGAAGCCCTGCGCGACATTGACGGTGTTGAGCGCGCGCACGACGGGCTTGCCGAGCCCGTCCGCGCCGACCAGCGCGGCGATCACCACCATCGACAGCGACAGCATGATGCACTGGGTGACGCCCGCCATGATGCTCGGCAGGGCGGCGGGCAGCTCGACCTTCCAGAGCAGTTGCGTCCGCGTCGCGCCGAAGGCCCGGCCCGCTTCGACGAGCGGGGTTGGGATCGCGGTGATGCCGAGATGGGTGAGGCGGATCGGCGCGGGGAGGGCGAAGACGACGGTGGAGATCAGCCCGGGCACGACGCCGAGCCCGAAGAGAACGAGCGTCGGGATCAGATAGACGAAGGTCGGGATCGTCTGCATCAGGTCGAGCGCCGGCCGGACGACGGCGTAGAGCCAGGGGCGGTGGGCCGTCGCGATGCCGATCGGCACGCCGATCGCGACCGAGATCAGCGTCGCCCAGAAGACGAGGGCGAGCGTCTCCATCGTCTCCTTCCAGTAGCCGAGATTGGCGACGAGAAGGAGGGCGAGCGCGACGAACAGCACCAGCCAGACCGAGCGCTGCAGCGCATAGACCGCGATCGCCGCGAGGGCGACGAAGACGAGCGGCGGCAGGACGAGGAGCGCGTGGGTGACGCCCTCGATCAGCGCTTCGAGAACGATCGAAACGATGTCGAAGAAGCCCTGCGCATGCGCGTTGAGGAAGCGCACACCCCCCTCGAGCGCCTTGCCGACCGGAATCTTCGGAACGGAGAGCCAATCAGGCACAGGCTGTCCTCGTCTGTCCCCTGCCGCGCGGGAGAAGGCCGGGCGACGGCCGGCCGCGCGAACGCGAAGCGGCCGCCGCGCGGGAATTCAGAGGCCGAGGCTCGCCTTGACGGCGTCGAGGCCCGGCTGGCCGTCGAAGGTGGTGACGCCGGCGAGCCAGGGCTCGAGTGCCGCCGGATTGGCCTTCAGCCATTCCTCGGCCGCAGCGGCCGGGTCCTTGCCGTCATTGAGGATGGCGCCCATCACCTGGCCTTCCTGGGCGAGGGTGAAGACCATGTTCTCGACGAGGCGCCCGGCATTGCCGCATTCCGCTGCCCAGCCGGCGCGGGCATTGGTGTAGACCGTTGCGCCGCCGAAATTCGGGCCGAACACGTCGTCGCCGCCCGACAGGTATTCCATCGGGAACTTCTCGTTCATCGGATGCGGCGCCCAGCCGAGGAAGACGATCGGCTGCTTGCGCTGCACCGAGCGGTCGACCTGGGCGAGCATGCCCTGCTCGCTCGATTCGACCAGTTCGAAGCCGCCGAGATCGAACTGGTTGCCCTCGATCATGCCGAGGATCAGGCGGTTGCCGTCATTGCCCGGCTCGATGCCGTAGATCTTGCCGCCGAGCGCGTCCTTGAACTTCGCGATGTCGGCGAAGGATTTGAGGCCGGCCTCGAAGCTGTAGGCGGGCACGGCGAGCGTGTATTTCGCGCCCTCGAGGTTGGCGCCCAGCACCTCGACCGAGCCGTCCTCGACGAAGGGCTTCCGGTCGGCTTCCATCGAGGGCATCCAGTTGCCGAGGAAGACGTCGATGTCCTTGTTCTTCATCGACTGGTAGGTGACCGGCACGGACAGCACCTCGGCCGAGGGCTGATAGCCGAGCGCGGTGAGGATGCGGGAGGTGATCGCCGTCGTCGCGGTGATGTCGGTCCAGCCGACATCGGCGAAGCGCACGGGCTTGCAGCTCTCCGGCTCTGCCGCCGCCGCGATCTGCGCCGTCGCGGCGAGTGCTCCGAGCGCCACGAAAGCGGCCTTCAACCCCTTCATCCCATCCTCCTGTCGGCTTCGCCGGCGGTCTCGCCCGCCATGGCGCCCCGGAGGGGCGCGAGCGCGATCATGTGTGGCGGCAGCCGGAAAAAGATGCAAGACGCCGCATGCCGCCGCGACGCGGGCGCGGGCGCCCTTTGAGGCGGCGCAAGGATTTTCTTCGCCCGGGCGCGTAGGAAAGCCGCAGGCCCGGCGTTAAGGGGTCGGATCGGAAACAGGACCACCGAAGATGCAAGAGCCGTCGAAGACAGCGGCGAAGGAGGCCTCCGTCGACCAGCAGAGGCTGCGCGACCTGCTCGCTTCGAGCGGGCCGAGCCGCGCCGCGCGGCTCATGCGCTGGATCGGGCTCGCCGCCGTGCTCGTCGCGGCCGTTCTCGGCTATCTCTACTGGTCGGGTTCGTCGACGCAGACGAGCTATACGACGGCCGCCGCCACACGGGGCGATCTGGTGGTGACGGTCTCGGCGACGGGCTCGCTGCAGCCGACCGACGAGGTCACCGTGTCGAGCGAGCAGTCCGGAACGATCCGTCTCGTCAATGTCGACTACAACAGCCGGGTGAAGAAGGGCGACGTGCTCGCCGAGATCGACAAGACCTCGCTCACCCTCGCCGTCGACAGCGCCCGGGCGGCCTTGCGGGCCGCCGAGGCGAGCGTCGCGCAGGCGAAGGCGACCGTCGACCAGAAGGAAGCCGTCTTCAACCGGACGAGTGCTCTCGCGACGCGCAATTTCTCCTCCCAGCAGGATCTCGAATCGGCCAAGGCCGATTACGAACTGGCGACCGCCGCGGTCGCTTCGGCCGAGGCCGATGTCGACAAGGCGAAGGCCGCGCTTTCGACCGCCGAGACCAACCTCGCCCGCGCCGATATCGTATCGCCGATCGACGGCGTCGTGCTGTCGCGCGATGTCGATCCGGGCCAGACGGTCGCCGCCTCCTTCCAGGCGCCGGAGCTCTTCACCATCGCCGGCGACCTGACGCGGATGGAATTGCAGGCGGATGTCGACGAGGCGGATGTCGGCTCGGTCAAGGCCGGGCAGGCCGCCACCTTCACCGTCGACGCCTATGCCGACCGGGTGTTCCCCTCGAGTGTGCGCGACATCCGTTTCATGTCGGAGACGACGGACAATGTGGTCACCTACAAGGCGCTGCTCGAGGTCGACAACTCCGAGCTGATCCTGCGGCCCGGCATGACCGCGACCGCCGACATCGTCGCCGAGAAGGTCGAGAACGCGCTGCTGATCGCCAATGCGGCGCTCCGCTACGCCCCGCCGCAGACGGCGAGCCGCTCGTCCGGCGGCGGCCTGTTCGGCGGCCTGTTCCGTCCGCCGCAGATGGGCGCGGCGACGACCAATGTCGCCACGACCGGCAAGAGCCGGACCGTCTGGGTGCTGAAGGAGGGCGTGCCGACCGCCGTGCCGATCGAGATCGGCTCGACGGACGGCCAGCGTACCGTCGTCGTCTCGGGCGGGCTGGCGGAAGGCGATCTCGTGATCACCGACGCCGTCACCCGGACGAAGTGAGGAGAGGGCCGATGGCCGAGCCGGCCGAGGGCGATACCCCCCTGATCGAGTTCCGCGCCGTCGCCAAGGTCTATGGCTCGGGCGAGGCGGAGGTGCGGGCGCTCGCCGGGGTCGACCTCGCGATCCACCGGCACGAATTCGTCGCCATCATGGGGCCGAGCGGCTCGGGCAAGTCGACCGCCATGAACATCATCGGCTGCCTCGATACCCCGACCTCGGGCGATTACCTGTTCGACGGCATTCCGATCACCGGCCTCGACCGGCGGCAATACACGCTGCTGCGCCGCCACATGCTCGGCTTCGTGTTCCAGGGCTTCAACCTGCTGCCGCGCACCTCGGCGGTCGAGAATGTCGAACTGCCGCTCGTCTATCGCGGCATGCCGCAGCGCGAGCGGCGGCAGCGGGCGCTCGCCGCGCTCGCCCAGGTCGGGCTCGAGCGGCGTGCCGACCATCAGCCCTCGCAGCTCTCCGGCGGCCAGCAGCAGCGCGTCGCGATCGCCCGCGCGATCGTCACCGAGCCGGCCGTTCTGCTCGCCGACGAGCCGACCGGCAATCTCGACACCAGGACCAGCCGCGAGATCATGGATCTCGTCGGCGCACTCAACCGCGACCGCGGCATCACCGTCGTGATGGTGACGCACGAGCCCGACATCGCCGCCTATGCGAAGCGGGTGGTCCGCTTCGTCGACGGCCGGATCGAATCGGACGAACGCCAGGAGCAGGTGGCCGCCTGATGTTCACCGAGACCCTCAAGCTCGCCCTCCACGCGATCCGGCGCAATCCGCTGCGCTCCTTCCTGACGGTGCTCGGCATCGTCATCGGCGTCGCGGCGGTGATCGCCATGGTGACGATCGGCAACGGCACGACCGTGCAGGTGACGGAGCGGCTGTCGGCGCTCGGCACCAATGTCCTGTTCGTCCGGCCCGGCCAGTTCGGCCCCGGTCGGGCGAGCAACGAGGCGAAGTCCTTCACCTGGCGCGACGTCGACGCCATGCGCAGCCAGGTGGCGGGGGTCTCCGCCGTCGCGCCGGTCTCGCAGAGCACGGCGACCGTGATCTATGGCGGCGCCAGCCGTTCCACCACCGTGGTCGGTTCGACCAGCGACTATCTGGTGGCACAGAACCGCATCGTGGCTTCCGGCCGCGGCTTTCTGCCGAGCGAGGAGCGCAGCGGGGCTGCCGTCTGCATCGTCGGCGACACCGTCAGGGAGAAGCTGTTCGGCTCCGCCTCCGCGGTCGGCGAGCGGATGCGGCTCGGCAGCTTTTCCTGCGAGGTCATCGGTGTCCTCGAGCGGAAGGGCGAGGGCGGCATGGGGCAGGACCAGGACGATATGGCCCTCATTCCGCTGCGCACCCTGCAGCGGCGGATCACGGGCTCCACCGGCATCAGCGCGATCTCCGTCGCGGTCCGCAGCGACGTCTCGACCACCAAGGTCCAGGGCGAGCTCGAGCGCCTGTTGCGCGAGCGGCGGCGCATCCTGCCCGGCCGCGAGGACGATTTCTCGGTGAACGACATGGCGCAGATCGTCGCGACCATGGCGAGCACGACGACGCTGCTGACCGGGCTGCTCGGGGCGGTCGCCGCCGTCAGCCTGCTCGTCGGCGGCATCGGCATCATGAACATCATGCTCGTCTCGGTCACCGAGCGGACGCGCGAGATCGGCATCCGCCTGGCGATCGGTGCGCTCGAGGGTCAGGTGCTGACGCAGTTCCTCGTCGAGGCGGTGGCGCTGTCGATCTTCGGCGGCGTGGTCGGCATCCTGCTCGGCCTCGCGCTCGCCTGGGGCGCGGTGACCGCGATGTCGGTGCCGTTCGTCGTCAGCGTGCCGATCGTCGCGCTCGCCTTCGGCTTCTCGGCGCTGGTCGGCGTGGTGTTCGGCTATTTCCCCGCCCGCAGCGCCGCGCGCCTCGATCCGATCGAGGCGCTCCGGCACGAGTGAGGCTCAGCCGAGCTCGTGTCGCCAGGGCGGGTCGGCGCCGGGGCGCGAGCAGGTGATCGCCGCGACGCGGTTCGCAAAGTCGAGCGCCGTCTGGAGCGCGGCGAGCGGCGTCGCCCGCACCGAGCCGACCGTGAGGTGGCCGAGTTCCGACAGCCGGGCGAGCAGACCGCCGGTGAAGGAATCGCCGGCGCCCACCGTATCGGCGACCGTGACGGGCACGATCGGGCTCTCGACCGAGCCGTCGGCGGCGAAGGCGATGACGCCCTTGCCGCCGCGCGTCACCACGACGAGGCCGGCGCCCGCCGCCCGCCAGCGCGCCGCGGTCTCGGCGACCGGCACGCCGGGATAGAGCCATTCGAGATCGGCGCCGGAGATCTTGACGATATCGGCCATCGCCGCCATCCGCTCGACCCGCGCCCGGAAGGCGGCGCCGTCGGTGATCAGGCTCGGCCGGACGTTCGGATCGTAGGAGATCACCCGTCGGCCGCGCTCGGCCGCCATCAGCGCCTCCAGACGATCGCCGATCGGCGGCGGGATCAGCGAGATCGAGCCGAAATGCAGCGCCTCGACCTCGGGTCCGAGCGGCCGGGTCGCCGGATCGTCGAGCCGCTCGGCGGAATTCTCGTCGAAGAAGGCGTAGGCCGGCTCGTCATGCGCGAGGCTGACGAAGGCGAGGGTCGAGGGCCGGCCGCTGCGCTCGACATAATCGAGCGCGACCTTGCTGCGTTCGAGTTCCGCGGCGAGCATGTCGCCGAAGAAATCCGTCGACACGCCGCCGAGAAAGCCGGCCGGCACGCCGAGCCTGCCGATCGTCAGCGCGACATTGTAGGGCGAGCCGCCGACCACCGGCCGGTAGGCGTCGTTGCCGCCGGTGTCCTTCACCGGCAGGAAGTCGATCAAGGCCTCGCCGCAGCTGACGATCATGCGCAATCCCCATCGGTGACCTCAAGCCCTCTACCGGATCGGCCGCGCGCCGCCAAGGGGCGCGCCACAGCCGGACCGGCGGGCCTGCGGCAAAGATGCGCTCGCCGGAGCGTGACTTGGGGCCGTGTCGCGTTCCGCGCTATAGAGGCGGGACGATGACGACCGACGTCACCTTCCTCCACGCGCTCGGCGCGGGCGCGCTCTCCTTCGTCAGCCCCTGTGTGCTGCCGCTGGTGCCGCCCTATCTCTGCTACGTGACCGGGCTCAGCCTCGACGAGGTGACGAACGCCTCGCGGCGCACCGTGCTCGTCGCCTCGCTCGCCTTCGTCGCCGGGTTCACCACCGTTTTCGTCGCGCTCGGCGCCACCGCCTCCGTGCTCGGCCGGATGGTGGCTCAGTATTCGGGCACGCTGGCGATTCTCGCCGGCGTCTTCATCATCATCGTCGGGCTCGGCTTCCTCGGCGTGTTCCGCATCGGCTTCCTGCAGCGCGACATGCGCTTCCGCGTCGCCACCCGGCCGGCGAGCCTCTTCGGGGCCTATGTGCTCGGCCTCGCCTTCGCCTTCGGCTGGACCCCCTGCATCGGCCCGGTGCTCGCCGCCATCCTCGCCGTCGCGGGATCGACGGAGACGGTCGGGCAGGGGGCCTCGCTGCTCGCCTTCTATTCGCTCGGCCTCGGCGTGCCCTTCCTGATCGCCGCCGCCTTTGCCGGCGCCTTCGTCGCGACCTTCGTGCGGTTCCGCCGCTTCGTCCCGGTCGCCGAGAAGGCGATGGGCGTGTTCCTCGTGCTGACCGGCGTGCTCTTCCTGACCGGCCAGATGACGCGGATGTCGTTCTGGCTGCTCGAGACCTTCCCCGGCCTCGCGACGATCGGCTGACCCGCCGGCGAACCGCACCGCGCCGGCCGCGTTGGACCGCCGTCACTCCCCTTCGTCATCCCGGCCGTCCGCTCGACGGCGGACGGAATTGTCATGTTCGGAGCGCCGATCGAGGCACCGAACCCCCGCGCATGCAATGGTTCCGTCGTCGGTGAGAAGAAAAGAAAATAGGCCTTCAAGGAGAGCGCGGAGGGAACGATCGTCCTTCTCGCCGGTTCTTTCGTCGATCGTCCAACAGGTCGGTCCCAAAGGAGGAAGATCATGAAGACCGAACTTCTGAAAGTCTCTGCCCTCGCCGCCCTTCTGGTCGCCGGATCGGTTCCGGCCTTTGCCCAGTCGAACCCGCCGGCGGGCGCCAATACCGAATGCGCTCCGGGCACGACGGGCACGATCGTCCCGAATGCGGACGGCACCACCAGCTGCGTGCAGAGCAACGCGAACGACAACAACTCGGCGACCGGCACGGATGCCCCGGGTACCGGTGGCACGGATGGCTCGGGCTCCGGCTCCCAGTAATCCGCCCGTCCTCGGCCTGCCCGAAGGAAGAAAGGCCCCGCAATGCGGGGCCTTTTTTCATGGTCGGGGGTCCGCCCCTGTTCCGGGCGGGCGCTGCTGTCGACGGTTCACGGCCTCGTCTCGACCTGGATGCCGAGGAGGTCGGGCAGCGTCTGCGGCGCCGATTTCGCCGCCGCCTCGATCGCCGTGATCGGCACCGGCGAGACGGGCGCAGCTGCAAAAGCGATCGTCCCGGGCGCCTTCAGGAAGGCCTGCAGGGCCGGCGCGAGCTTG
The DNA here is from genome assembly GCF_014199915.1 of Prosthecomicrobium pneumaticum. Classification (GTDB taxonomy): domain Bacteria; phylum Pseudomonadota; class Alphaproteobacteria; order Rhizobiales; family Kaistiaceae; genus Prosthecomicrobium; species Prosthecomicrobium pneumaticum. Next base: position 153,681 of record NZ_JACHOO010000001.1, read on the forward strand.
CCCTGGAAGGTCGGGTTGCGCAGCACCATGAGCGCGAGCGGCACCGCGCCGACGATCTGGTTCCGGAAGGTGTCGGGCGAGACGTTCATCTTCTTCGCCTGCATGGCGAGCGCGCGGCCGACCACGGAGCGGTCCTCGATCGTCAACCGGCCGCTCTCGAAAAGCAGCGACGGTAGAGCCGCCTCGAGGCTCTGCGGGCGCTCGATCGCCGCGCGGGTGAGCCCGCGCAGCGTCGCGCTGGCGGTGATCCGGCCGATATCCTCGAGGGTGAGGTCGAACCCGTCGAGCGTGACGCTCTGGTCGGCCTCCCGCCAGCCGAGCCGGAAGCTCGAATCCCCCGCGACCCGGTCGTAGCCGAGCCCGGCCAGCATCTCCTGCGCCTTCGGGTCCTTGATCAGCGAGGCCGGGATATCGAGCCCGCGCATGGCATAGCCGATCTTCGTCGGGATCGGGCCGATATAGTCGCCGAGATCGAGCCGCAGGCTGTCGAGCTTGCCCGCCTCGGCGCCGCGCTTGAAATCGAACCCGAGCACCTCGGCGAAGCCGAGCGTCGGGATCAGCGGCGTCGGGTCCGCGGGCACGCCGCTCGCCTGAGCCTCGGCGGCGCGGATCACGGCTTCGATCTCGGGGAACCGGACGTCGCCGAAGGCGAAACGATCGAGGCCGAGATCGACCTCGCCCGGCACGGAGAGGTCGAAATCCTCGAGGGCGAATTCCCCAAGACCCTCCGCCGAAAGCTCCGAGAAGCGGATTGCTCCGAGATGGAAGCGGTCGATCTCGGGCGCCACGACGTCGAGGTCGCCCATCCGGATCATCCCGACGCTGTAGGTCTTGGCGAGGTCCGGCAGGATGGGCAGGAACTCCTTCCCGATTTCCTCCGGCGAGGCGTCCTGGCGGTTGATGAGGGCGTCGAAGAGCCCGGTGAAGCTGCGTGGCGGCTGACGCACCCGCTCCGCTTCCCCGGCGATCAGGCCGATCCGGGCGGAGCCGCCGGGAAACTCGTAGACGAGGTTGCGGATGGCCTCGTGTCCGACGACGATGCGCCACTGCATGTCACCGACCCCGCCGGCATAGCGGTCCGGGTCGAGCAGATGGACGATTGCGTCGAGATCGTAGCCGCTGCCCTCGATCCGGTCGGCGCGCATCTTGATGATGCCCTCGGGCGAGGGCATGTCCGAGACGATCGGGCCGACCGTCACCGTATTGATCTTGCCGTCGGCGAGCCCCCGCAGTTCATAGGTGCCGTAGGAGGACCGGGAGCGTTCGCCCTCGATCGAGTTTTCGACGTCGACGCGGGCGATCCGGATGAGGTCGGCCCGGGTCCGGGAGGCGATGGCGAAAGCCTTGACGACCGAGGTGGCGACCCGCTGCGGATCGAACCGGTAGTCGGCGAAACTCGGAACGGCGAGCCGGTCGATGGTGACGTCGTCGAGGTCGACGTCGAACACGCCGCCGGTGTCGATCCGCCCGCCGTCCGCGGTGATCTGCTGCGCCGAGAAGGCGCCGTCCGGCTGCTCCTCATAGCCGAACACCGTCACCTTCGCGAAGCTGATCACGACGGGGGCTTTCGCGATCTCGGTGGCGATCCGCAGGCCCGTGACGGTCGCCGTACGCTGCGCCGGATCGACGGTCAGGGCGCTCCGGCTCGCCGTCCAGTTCGGCGAGGCATCGATCGTGGCGATCCACGAATCGATCGCCGTCTCGACCGGCTCGGCGGCCGCCGCGGGACCGGCCGTGAAGACGACGGCGATCGCCGCCGCTCGGATCAGGCGCAGCTTGCGCATCGGGCGAACTCCTCGTGCCGCGACCGGCTTTCATCGGGAAGGGCCGGGCGGGAGACAGGGCCCGCCCGGGCGCACTCTCACTTGTTGGCGTCGATCCCGACCGACAGGATGTCGGGGATCGTCTGCGGCGCGGCCTGCGCGGCGCCCACAACCTGGAGCACCGGCACCGGCGCCGCCGGCGACGCGGTGATTGTGAGCGATTTCGGCGCCTTGAGGAAGGTGCTCGCCGCGGTTGCGACCTTTTCCTGGAAGGCCGGATTGCCGATGAAGTTGAGCATCAACGGCAGGCCGCCGGCGATCTGCTCGGCGAACTGCGCACCCGTCACGCCCATCGCCTTGCCCTGCATGTCGAGCACCCGCTCGACGAGGCCGGCATTGTCGAAGCGCAGGGTGAAGTCCTTGATGGTGACCGTCGCGGCCAGCTCGTCGGCCTTCTTCGGATCCTGGAGATTCGCGCGCGGCAGGCCGCCGAAGCTGCCGGAGAAGGCGACCTTGCCCATCTCCGCGCCTTCGAAGCTGAAGCTCGACAAGGTCAGCGACTGGCTGGCGTCGTCATAGCTGCCCGCGAGGTCGACATTGAGCGTCAGGCCGTCGGTATAGCCGAGCTCGGCGAGCTGCTCGCCCGTGCCCTCGTCGGCGGCGATGACCTCCTTCGGCACGACGATGTCGCCGACATACAGCGTGCCGCCCGCGATCGCGCCCTCGGCGGTCGCCGTCATCGTCGCGGCGATCTCGGCGATCGTCACCGGCGGCCGGCCGCCCTCGGCGACGGAGACCTCGGTCACGCTGAGGCTCTCGAAGGGCGTCAGCTTCGCTTCCGCAGTGATCTCGGCCGGCGAGGGAACGACCGCGTTCTCCATCGCCGCGGTCTTCCACGCGATCACCGTGTCCTTGTCGCCGCCATTGCCGCCATCGGCGGTGATCCGCGCGGCCGTGAAGCCGCCCGGCTGCCGGTCCTGCGGCGCCGTCACGACGAGCTTCGGCATGGTGATCGTGTTGTCGCGGCCCCCCGTGATCTTGAAATTGCTGATCACCACGTCGTCGCCTTCGGCGCTGGCCGATTCGAAGCTCGCCTTCTGATGGCCCCGCGCCTCGACGGCGGCGACGAGATCGTTGGCGATCTTCGTCGCGTCCGCGGCGAAGGCCGACGGCGCGATCAGCAGCGACGACGCCAGCAGCAGGCCGCGCAGCGCGTGACCGGTGGGAAGGGCGTTCATGAAGTCCTCCAGGTGAGACGAATGGGACCCCGCCCGCCGGGCCGGCTCGGGTGCCACAAACTGGTTACATCTTGAACGTGACGGTAGAACTGGGCAAGGCGAGGGCGGCGCCGCTGTGATCCGCGTCACGAAGGCGTGCGCCCTTGCGAGGCCCGCCTGCCGAGCCCCTCCTCACCGCCAATGCGGAAGGCGGCGAGCGGATCCATCGCCGCGCCGTCGGTATCCTCGGCCACCGTTCCGGCTTCGGCCGTCGCCCGGACGAGTTCGAGGAACGTGGCGCCGGGCAGGGCGGGCGCGAACAGATGGCCCTGCGCCGCCTCCACGTCGCGCATCCGCAGATATTGCAGCTGGTCGATCCGCTCGACGCCCTCGGCGATCACCTCCATGCCGAGATCGTGCGCCAGCTTGATCAGCGAGTCGACCACCGGCGCGGAAATCCGGTCGGTGCCGATCGTGTCGATGAACAGCTTGTCGATCTTCACGACGTCCATGCCGAGCTCCTGCAGATAGGCGAGCCCGCCATGGCCGGTGCCGGCGTCGTCGAGCGCGACGCGCGCGCCGAGGTCCTGCAGCCGCTGGATGACCAGCCGCGCCCGTTCGAGATCGGCGAGCGGCTGCCGCTCGGTCACCTCGAAAACGAGCTGATCGAAGCGGATGCGCGAGCGGCCGAAGATCGTCTCGACATCCTCGACGATCTGCAAATCCTCGAAATGATCGTCGAAGAGGTTGATCGAGAGCTTCAGCTCGGGCCGTGCCGCATAGGCCGCCTCGAGTTCGTCGCGCACCTTGCGCATCAGGCCGAGCGTCATCGGCAGGGCGAGGCCGGTCGCCTCGGCATGGGCGATGAAGGCGCCGGGCATCGACACCGTGCCGTCGGCGCGCCGCCAGCGGATCAGCACCTCACAGCCGACGAGGCGGCCGCGCTGGATGTCGACGACCGGCTGATAGTGGGGCACGAACTCGCCGCGCTCGATGCCGGCGCGGATCAGATTGCTCTCGCTCGGACCCCGCCGCGCGATGAGGGCGAAGCCGCAGGCGATGATGGCGCTCGCGAGCGCGCCGCCGAGACCGGCCCACTCCCGCAGCGGCCGCGTCTCCTCCCAGATCAGCGCGGTCGGGACACGGAAGGTGAAGCTGATCGGAAACTGGTCCGACGCCGCTCGGCCGGTGAACGGCTCCTGGTCGGCGAAGGCCGCCGGCGTGAGCCTCGTGCCGGCCGGCATCGCGCCGATCACCGAGCCGTCGTTCAGGACCAGCGCACCATAGGCCCCGCCGCGCAGCGCCATCGGCACGATGTCGGTGGCGATCACCTCGCCCGGGATCACCGCGTCGAGCGCCCGGCCGCTCGCCAACCGGAGCGACAGCATCAGGCCGGGGCTGTCGGTGTCCGGAAACAGCACGGTGCGCAGCCGGATCGCCCCGTCGGCGCTGTCCGCCGGCGCCGAGGCCGGCCGGATCGCCGCCACGTCGCCGGTATGATTGCACAGCGTCGTGCCGTCCGCGCCGGTCACCGCGACCTCCTTGACCGCGAAATTCGCGTAGACCGAACGCCGCATCATGTCGAGTTCGCGCAGGCTGCAGCCCTTGACCCCGAGCAGCTCGAGCTCGGTCAGCGTGACGACGCTGCGGCCGATGATGCGCTCGGCGCGGCGAATCGCCCGTTGCGCGACCATCTCGGCGATCTCGTGCCCTTCGGTGCGGATGTGCCAGAGCCCGAGCAGGTAGACGCCGATGAGCGGCGTCGCGGCGCAGAGAAGGCCGATCAGGCCGATCGCCAGCCTTCGACGACGGAGCATCACCAGCCACACCCCCCGTCGAGCAGGCGGAACGCGCCATTCCGGGCGCCACCTTTCCGGGTGGGCCGGCCGGCTCTGCGCTTCCGCCCCGCCGCGGCGGGGGCTATGGTCCCGGCGCGAAGAAGGAGGAACCTCGCATGGAATACCGGCTGCTCGGCCGCTCCGGCCTCAAAGTCTCCGTCCTGTCGATGGGCACCATGACCTTCGGCGGCGGCGGCGCCTTCGCCAAGGTCGGCCAGAACGACGCCGACGAGGCGCGGCGCCAGATCGACCAGTGCATCGATGCCGGCGTCAACCTGCTCGACACGGCGAACGCCTATTCCGGCGGTCGCTGCGAGGAGATCCTCGGCGAGGTGCTCGCGGAGAACGGCCGCCGCGACAAGGTGCTGATCGCCACCAAGGCGCGCTTCCCGATGGGCGAGGGGCCGAACGACCGCGGCCTGTCGCGCTGGCATCTCATCCGCGCCTGCGAGGCGAGCCTGAAGCGGCTGCGCACCGACGTGATCGACCTCTATCAGGTCCATCAGTGGGACGCGCTGACCCCGCTCGAGGAGACGATGGAGGCGCTCGACACCCTCGTGCGGCACGGCAAGGTCCGCTACATCGGCTGCTCGAACTATTCCGGCTGGCACATCATGAAGGCGATGGAGACGGCCCGTTCCGCCGGCGGCATCCCCTTCGTCGCGCAGCAGATCCACTACACGCTGCAGGCGCGCGAGGCGGAATACGAGCTCGTGCCGATCTCGCTCGACCAGGGCCTCGGCATCCTGATCTGGAGCCCGCTCGCCGGCGGTCTCCTGACCGGCAAATACCGCCGCGGCCAGGGCGATCCGGAAGGCTCGCGCCGCTTCAACGGCTGGCAGGAACCGCCGGTGCGCGACGAGGAGGCGCTGTGGAAGATCGTCGACGTCCTCGTCGAGATCGCCGAGGCGCGCGGCGTCTCCGCCGCCCAGGTGTCGCTCGCCTGGCTGCTCGCCCGGCCCGGCGTCACCTCGGCGATCGTCGGCGGGCGGACCCGGGAGCAATTCGCCGACACGCTCGCGGCGGCGGAGCTGAAGCTCACCGGGGAGGAGACCGCCCGGCTCGACGCGGTGAGCGAACTGCCGCTCCTCTATCCCTACTGGCACCAGTCCTGGACGGCGACCGACCGGCTCGGCCCGGCCGATCTGGCGCTGCATCGGCCCTATCTCGGCCGCCGCGGCCCGCGCTGAGGCGGGCGGGCGCCGCCCGTGCGGCGGCGCCGTCGATCGGGGCATGAGGGCGGCGGCGCTCATTCCGGCGGCAGCGGACGCGGTCGGCGGTCCTCGCCGAGCGCCACGAAGGTGAAGGTCGCCTCGGTGACCTTCGCCGCCTCGTTCCGGTCGCGCCGGCGCCGCCAGGCCTCGACGAAGATCCGCATCGAGGTCCGGCCGGTCGACAGGATCGAGCCGTAGATCGTCACCTCGTCGCCGACATAGACCGGCGAGATGAAGCTCATCCCCTCCACCGCCGCGGTAACGACGCGCCCGCGCGCCCGCTCGAGCGCGAGGGTGCTGGCGCCGAGATCCATCTGCGACATCAGCCAGCCGCCGAAAATGTCGCCCTGGTGATTGGCGTCGCGCGGCATGGCGATCGTGCGGATCACCGGCGTGGTGGTCGGCTGCAGCGTCTCGGCTGGGGACATCGAGCATTTCCAAGCGGATGCGAGGGTTCGCCTTTGTCGCCCGTCCGCGCGCCGGGCGCAACCGGAGAGCCGCGGCCCGGTGCGACCGTCCCCATCCGGTGCTAGGCTGGCGGCCCGGCACCGAGAGGGGATCCAGCCATGGCCAAGCAGTTTCCGAAGATCGAAGCGACCCATCGGTCGTTCATCGAGCGGCAGCACATCTTCTTCGTGGGCTCGGCCGCGCAGGGCACGCGCGTCAACGTGTCGCCGAAAGGGCTCGATGCGTTCCGGCTGATCGACGACCATGCGGCCGTCTATCTCGACCACACCGGCAGCGGCAACGAGACCGCCGCCCATCTCGCCGCCGACGGCCGACTCACCATCATGTTCTGCGCCTTCGACGGGCCGCCGCTGATCCTGCGGCTCTATGGCCGCGGGCGTATCCTGCCGCGTGGCGGTGCGGAGTATCGCGACCTGCTCGAGACGCTGTTCGGCGACGTGGAGCCGGTCGGCGCGCGCCAGATGGTGCGCATCGATTTCGACCTCGTGCAGACCTCCTGCGGCTTCGGCGTCCCGCTCTACGACTATGAGGGCGAGCGGCCCTCGCTGCCGCGCTGGGCCGCGTCGAAGGGGGAGGAGGGCATCGTCGCCTATCGGCGCGAGAAGAACAGCGTCAGCATGGACGGCCTGCCGACCTTCCTCGTCGAGGCCGACGAGGCGGCCGCCGGCTGAGCCGCGGCGGCGGGCCGAAACGAAACGGGGCGCCCGAAGGCGCCCCGCTCGTTCGATCGTCGATCCGACCCTCGGTCAGACCGAGTAGTACATGTCGTATTCGACCGGATGCGGGGTGTGCTCGAAGCGGATGACCTCTTCCATCTTCAGCTCGATATAGGCGTCGATCATCGGCTTGGTGAAGACGCCGCCGGCGAGCAGGAACTGGTGGTCCTTCTCGAGCGAGGAGAGCGCCTCGCGCAGCGAACCGCACACCGTCGGGATCTTCTTCAGCTCCTTCGGGGGCAGGTCGTAGAGGTTCTTGTCCATCGCCGGGCCGGGATGGATCTTGTTCTGGATGCCGTCGAGACCGGCCATCAGCATCGCCGAGAAGGCGAGGTAGGGGTTCGCGCCCGGATCGGGGAAGCGGACCTCGACGCGCTTCGCCTTCGGCGAGGTCGCGAAGGGGATACGGCAGGAGGCCGAGCGGTTGCGCGCCGAATAGGCGAGCAGCACCGGCGCCTCATAGCCCGGGACGAGACGCTTGTAGGAGTTCGTCAGCGGGTTGGTGAAGGCGTTGAGCGCCTTGGCGTGCTTGATGATGCCGCCGATATAGTAGAGGCAGATCTCGGAGAGATCCGCATACTCCTTGCCGGCGAAGACCGGCTTGCCGTCCTTCCAGATCGACTGGTGGACGTGCATGCCCGAGCCGTTGTCGCCATAGATCGGCTTCGGCATGAAGGTCGCCGTCTTGCCGTAGGAATTGGCGACGTTGTGGATCGCATATTTGTAGATCTGCAGGTGGTCGGCCATCGTCACCAGCGTGCCGAACTTCATGCCGAGCTCGTGCTGGGCGGAAGCGACCTCGTGGTGGTGCTTCTCGACGACGACACCCATCGAGGCCATCGCGGCGAGCATGTCGCCGCGCATGTCCTGCAGCGAGTCGATCGGCGGAACCGGGAAGTAGCCGCCCTTGATGCGGACGCGGTGGCCGAGATTGCCGCCCTCGATATCGGCGTCCGAATTGATCGGCAGCTCGATGTCGTTCAGCTTGAAGCCGGTGTTGTACGGGGTCGCGGCGAACTTGACGTCGTCGAACACGAAGAACTCGGCCTCGGGGCCGAAGAAGGCGGTGTCGCCGATGCCGGTCTGCTTCAGATAGGCTTCGGCCTTTTTGGCGATGCTGCGCGGATCGCGGTCATAGGCTTCGCCGCTGATCGGCTCGAGCACGTCGCAGACGATCGAGAGCGTGGTCTGCGCGAAGAACGGGTCGATCGTCGCGGTCGACGGGTCCGGCATCAGCAGCATGTCCGACTCGTTGATCGCCTTCCAGCCGGCGATCGACGAGCCGTCGAACATCGTCCCCTCGGCGAAGATCTCCTCGTCGATCATGGTGATGTCGAACGTGACGTGCTGCCACTTGCCGCGCGGATCCGTGAAGCGGAAATCGACATACTTCACGTCCTTTTCCTTGATCAGCGAAAGGACGTCCTTGGCGGTTGTCATGTTTGCCCTCGTTGGCGTTGTTCGAAACCGATTCCGGATCGGAGGCTGGCCGGAGACCGGGAGGGGGAGAAGGGAGGCGCCGGCCGGATGCCGGCAGCATGCTTAGGCGAGGCGTCAGATGGCGTCCAGACCGCTTTCTCCGGTCCGGATGCGCACCGCTTCCTCGATGTTCGAGACGAAAATCTTGCCGTCGCCGATCCGGCCGGTCTGGGCGGCCTTGCGGATCGCATCCACCGCGCGCTCGACCATCTCGTCGGCGAGCACGATCTCGACCTTCACCTTCGGCAGGAAATCGACGACGTATTCCGCACCGCGATAGAGCTCGGTGTGGCCCTTCTGCCGTCCGAAGCCCTTGGCCTCGGTCACCGTGATGCCCTGGAGGCCGACTTCCTGCAGCGCTTCCTTCACTTCATCGAGCTTGAACGGCTTGATGATCGCTTCGATCTTCTTCATCGCCTCCGCATCTCCGACTGCTTGCTTCGTCCGGCTCTCGCCGGGCCGGTCCTAGCCCCTGCTTGCAGGCTCCGTGCCACCCGGCGCACCACGCGCCATCGCCGGAATATTGGGCTCTTTCATGCCGTTCGGCCGGGTCTGTGGGGATGAAACCGGGTCGAGGCCGCTTAGGCAATGGGCAAGTGCACATTCTTGGTGCAGATCGCCTGCCCGATGTGTGTTGCAAGCGGCCACCGGCTGGCGAAACTCCCGGCAGAGACCGCCGCGGCCACAGACGGGGACGTGATGATCGAGCTGCTCACGCCGACCGAGATGGCCGAGGCCGATCGGCTGGCGATCGCCGCCGGCACGCCGGGCCGCCGGCTGATGGACCGCGCCGGGCGGGCCGTCGCCGACGTGGTGGCGCGCCGGCCGCTCGGCACCCGCGTCGCGGTCGTCTGCGGCCCGGGCAACAATGGCGGCGATGGCTTCGTCGCGGCGCGCATCCTCGCCGAGCGCGGCTATCCGGTGACGCTCGCGCTGCTCGGCGCCGCCGAGCGGCTGAAAGGCGATGCGGCGGAGGCTGCGGCGCTGTGGCGCGGGGCTGTGCTCGCGCCCGAGGCGCTCGATCTCGCCGGTGCCGGGGTGATCGTCGACGCGCTGTTCGGCGCCGGGCTCGACCGGCCGCTCGAAGGCGCGGCGGCGGCGCTCGTCGACCGGATCAATGCGGCCTCCGCCGAGGTGATCGCCGTCGACCTGCCGAGCGGCGTTTCGGGCGCCACCGGGGCGGTGCTCGGCACCGCCGTCGAGGCGGAGGAGACGGTGACCTTCTTCCGCATGAAGCCCGGCCATGTGCTCGCGCCCGGCCGGTTTCTCTGCGGCCGCGTCCGGCTCGCCGACATCGGCATCCCCGAACGCGTCCTCGCCGCGATCGCGCCGCGCGCCACGCTCGACCGGCCGGAACTGTGGCGCGCCGCGCTCGCGCGGCCGTCGCGCACCGGCCACAAATATGACCGCGGCCATGCCGTCGTCGTCTCCGGCCCGATGACCCGCACCGGGGCGGCCCGGCTCGCCGCCCGTGCGGCGCTGCGCGCCGGCGCCGGCCTCGTCACCGTCGCCTCGCCGCCCGACGCGCTCGCCGTCAATGCGGCGCATCTGACGGCGATCATGCTGCGCCGGATGGAGGGCGCGGGCGGCCTCGCCGACCTGCTCGCCGATGCCCGGCTCAATGCGGTGGTGCTCGGCCCGGCGCTCGGCGTCGGGGAGGGGACGGCGGCACTCGTCGAGGCCGCGCTCGCCGCCCCGGCCGCCGTGGTGATCGACGCCGACGGGCTGACGAGCTTCGCCGCCACGCCGCAGCGGCTCTTAGACGCGATCCGCCGGCGGGAGGCGCCGGTCGTGCTGACGCCGCACGACGGCGAGTTCGCCCGGCTGTTTCCCGATCTCGCCGACGCACCCGGCAAGCTCGAGCGCGCCCGCGCCGCCGCCGCCCGTTCGGGCGCCGTCCTCGTGCTCAAGGGACCCGACACGGTGATCGCCGCGCCCGACGGCCGCGCCGCGATCGCCGACAATGCGCCGGCCGATCTCGCCACCGCCGGATCGGGCGACGTGCTCGCCGGTCTGGTCGGCGGATTGCTCGCCCGCCGGCTCGCTGCCTTCGAGGCGGCGGCCGCCGGCGTGTGGCTGCACGGCGAGGCGGGGAGGGCCGCTGGCATCGGTTTGATCGCCGAAGACCTGCCGGAAGCGCTCCCGCGGGTGCTGAGCGGGCTTTTTGATTGACCCTGCGCGCGCGGGTGTTATAGAGCGCGGCCTTGACTCCTGCCCCGCCGGGCGGCGTCGGCGGGCGTGGCGGAACTGGTAGACGCGCTGGATTTAGGTTCCAGTGGCGAAAGTCGTGGGGGTTCAAGTCCCTCCGCCCGCACCAGACCGGGACGCTCCTTCGGCAGGCGAATACGAGAAACGGACAAGACGACCATGCAGGTGACCGAGACCCTCACCGAGGGCCTGAAGCGCAAACTCGAGATCGTCGTTCCGGCGAGCGAGCTCGACAGCCGGCTCTCGGCCCGTCTGGAAGATCTGAAGGGCCGTGTGCGCCTGAACGGCTTCCGTCCCGGCAAGGTGCCCGTCGCGCATCTGCGCCGTCTCTACGGCAAGGCGACGATGGCCGAGATCGTCCAGGAACTGCTGAACGAGAACGCCCGCAAGACGCTCGAGGAGCGTGGCGAGCGCGCCGCCCTCCAGCCGAGTTTCGACCTGCCCGAGGACGAGGGCGAGGCGAACGAGATCCTGACCGGCAAGAAGGATCTCGCCTACACGATGAGTTACGAGGTGCTGCCGAAATTCGCCCTCGGCGATTTCCGCGGCATCAAGATCGAGCGGCCGATCGTCGACGTGACCGAGGCCGAAGTCGACGAGCGGCTGCAGCAGCTCGCCAAGGACTCCCGCCCCTATGAGGCGAAGGAGGGCGCGGCGGAAGACGGCGACCGGCTGACCATCTCCTATCTCGGCAAGATCGACGGCGAGCCCTTCGAGGGCGGCGCGGACGAGAACGCCTTCGTCGTCATCGGCTCCGGCCGCTTCATCCCCGGCTTCGAGGAGCAGCTGCTCGGTGCGACGGCGGGCGAGGAGCGTGTGCTCTCGGTGACCTTCCCCGAGAATTACGGCGCCGCCAATCTCGCCGGCAAGGCCGCCACCTTCGACGTCACGGTGAAGGAAGTCGCCTCGCCCAAGGATGCCGAGATCGACGAGGAATTCGCCAAGCGCTTCGGCATCGAATCGCTCGACAAGCTGAAAGAGGCGCTGCGCGACCAGCTCGTCTCGCAGTTCGGCGCCGCGACGCGCCAGAAGGTGAAGCGCCAGCTGCTCGACGCGCTCGACGAGAAGCACCAGTTCGAACTGCCGCCGACCATGGTCGAGCAGGAGTTCAACAACATCTGGGGCCAGGTCGAGCAGGACATGCAGCGCTCCGGCCGCAGCTTCGAGGACGAGAACACCACCGAGGAGACGGCGAAGGCCGACTACCGCAAGATCGCCGAGCGGCGTGTCCGCCTCGGCCTCGTGCTCTCCGAGATCGGCGAGCAGGCGAAGGTCCAGGTCACCGACGAGGAGGTGCAGCGCGCCCTCGTCGACCGGATCCGCCAGTTCCCCGGCCAGGAGCAGCAGGTCTACGAGTTCTACAAGAACAATCCGGACGCCCTCGCCAGCCTGCGCGCGCCGATCTTCGAAGAGAAGGTCGTCGACTATCTGCTCGAGCTCGCCGACGTCACCGACAAGACGGTGTCGAAGGACGAGCTGCTCGCCGAGGACGAGGACGAGAAGGCCGCCTGAGCGGCCCGATCGCACGGCGGAATTTGACGGGGCGGTCCGGTCGGGCCGCCCCGCTTCCGTTCCGGGATCCGTCGGCTCTTCCGTCCGCCGGTCCGCTACCCTATGTATGGCCGGCGCAGGCCCGGAATCGGTTGCTTCCGAGTGAGGTCGCCCGGGCCTGCGGAGTTTTTGGCGACGCCGAAGGACGATCATGAAGGATCCAGTCGACCTCTACATGAACACGCTCGTGCCGATGGTCGTCGAGCAGACCAATCGCGGCGAACGGGCTTTCGATATCTATTCGCGACTCCTCAAAGAGCGCGTGATCTTCGTCACCGGTCCGGTCGAGGACTACATGGCGACGCTGATCACCGCGCAGCTCCTGTTCCTCGAGGCGGAGAACCCGAAGAAGGAGATCGCGATGTACATCAACTCGCCGGGCGGCGTGGTGTCGTCGGGCCTCGCGATCTACGACACGATGCAGTTCATCAAGCCGGCGGTGTCGACGCTGTGCATCGGCCAGGCCGCCTCGATGGGCTCGCTTCTGCTGACCGCCGGCCAGAAGGGCATGCGCTTCGCGCTCCCCAACGCCCGCGTCATGGTGCATCAGCCCTCGGGCGGCTATCAGGGCCAGGTGACGGACATCCTCATCCACGCCCGCGAGGTCGAGAGCCTGAAGCGGCGGCTGAACGAGATCTATGTCCAGCACACCGGCCAGGATTACGAGACGATCGAGAACGCCCTCGAGCGCGACAATTTCATGGTGGCGGACAAGGCGGTCGAGTTCGGACTGATCGACGCAGTGCTCACCACCCGCGAGGCGCTCGAGACCGCCACCAAGAAGGACTGAGCCGCCGCATCGCGGCCACACAGACGGAACTTCGGCCCCGTTCCGTCGACGAACAGCCGGTTGCGGACTGGTCCGCAACTGTTTGCGCGATTAAGTATCTCTTGAACACGGGCCGGATGGCGTGTTTGGATCGCAGGGTCCGATCGCGTCCGTCGGACGAGGCGAGACGGCCCGGCGAGCGGGCCGCCGGTCGACGAGCCCGACCGGAGCCCCAGGACAAGCCGTCCGGATATCGCATCCGATCGGCAGCGAGGTAATTGGATGAGCAAAGTCAGCAGCGGCGACACCAAGAACACGCTCTACTGCTCGTTTTGCGGCAAGAGCCAGCACGAGGTGCGCAAGCTGATCGCCGGCCCGACCGTCTTCATCTGCGATGAATGCGTCGAGCTCTGCATGGACATCATCCGCGAGGAATCGAAGTCCTCGCTGGTGAAGTCGCGCGACGGCGTGCCGACGCCTACCGAGATCTGCGCGGTGCTGGACGACTATGTCATCGGCCAGCGCCACGCCAAGCGCGTGCTGTCGGTGGCGGTGCACAACCACTACAAGCGCCTCAACCACGCCGCCAAGAACAACGACGTGGAGCTCGCCAAGTCGAACATCCTGCTGATCGGCCCGACCGGCTGCGGCAAGACGCTGCTCGCGCAGACGCTCGCCCGCATCCTCGACGTGCCCTTCACCATGGCGGACGCGACGACGCTGACCGAGGCCGGCTATGTCGGCGAGGATGTCGAGAACATCATCCTCAAGCTGCTCCAGGCGGCGGACTACAATGTCGAGCGGGCGCAGCGCGGCATCGTCTATATCGACGAGATCGACAAGATCAGCCGCAAGTCCGACAATCCCTCGATCACCCGCGACGTGTCGGGCGAGGGCGTGCAGCAGGCGCTCCTGAAGATCATGGAGGGCACCGTCGCCTCCGTGCCGCCGCAGGGCGGCCGCAAGCACCCGCAGCAGGAATTCCTGCAGGTCGACACCGCGAACATCCTCTTCATCTGCGGCGGCGCCTTCGCCGGGCTCGAGAAGATCATCTCGGACCGCGGCCGGTCGACGTCGATCGGCTTCGGCGCCAATGTCGCGGGTCCCGAGGACCGCCGCACCGGCGAACTGTTCCGCCAGGTGGAGCCCGAGGATCTGCTGAAGTTCGGCCTGATCCCGGAATTCGTCGGCCGTCTGCCGGTGCTCGCTACCCTCGAGGACCTCGACGAGGGCGCGCTGATCTCGATCCTGACCGAGCCGAAGAACGCGCTCGTCAAGCAGTATCAGCGCCTGTTCGAGATGGAGAATGTCGATCTGACCTTCCATCCGGACGCGCTCACCGCGATCGCCAAGAAGGCGATCGAACGCAAGACCGGCGCGCGCGGCCTGCGTTCGATCATGGAGGCGATCCTGCTCGAGACCATGTTCGACCTGCCCGGCCTCGACGGCGTGCAGGAAGTCGTGATCTCCGGCGAGGTGGTCGAGGGCAAGGCACGCCCGCTCTACATCTATGCCGAGCGCCAGGACGAGGCGGTCGGCGCCGGCGCCTGATCGCGTCGGCAGCGACGAAACGACCGGAACGGCGGGCCTCGGCCCGCCGCTTCGTTTTGGAGGCGCCGTCACCCTCCGTCATTCCCGGCGGAGGCCGGCCCGGCAAGACGCGCTCCCCGTCATTGCCGCGGAGGCGGGAATCCATGCCACGGAGGCCGGTTCGGCGTGACGGATCCCCGCCTTCGCGAGGATGACGGATGACGAAGCCGCATCGACGAAGAAACGGCCCGTCCGCCCGGTGCCGATGGCTGACATCCCCCTTCGGGAGCGCTATATCCCGCTCCCATTCCCCGACGAGGACGAGACGATGAGCGGAACGGAGCGGTCGAGCGAAGGCCTCGACCTTCGCAGGCGACGGATCCTGTTCCGGTCCTGGCATCGCGGCATGCGCGAGACGGACCTCCTGCTCGGCCGCTTCGCCGACGCTCATGTCGCCGATCTCTCCGAGGCCGAGCTCGACGGTTTCGAGGCGCTGATGGAGGCGCCCGACGACCGGCTCTACAAATGGCTGGTCGGAACCGAAGCCGCGCCCGCCGATTTCGACACGGCGCTGTTCCGCCGCGTCCTCGCCTTCCACCAGCTCCGCGCGACCTCATGATCCGTTTCGAGACTGTGCTCGGCCGTCCGGCGACGACGCTTTCTGGCGTGCCGGAGGGTTTCGACGGCAAGGTGATCGCCGATCTCGCCCAGCTCGCCGCGAAGAAGGGGCACGCGCGACTGCTCGTCGTCGCGCGCGATGCCAGCCGGATGGCCGATCTCGAGGCGGCGCTCCGCTTCTTCTCGCCGGCGACCGAGGTGGTCGCCTTCCCCGCCTGGGACTGCATGCCCTATGACCGGGTGTCGCCGAACGCCGCGGTGGTCGCCCGGCGGATGGCGACGCTGGCGCTGCTCGCCCAGCCGGCGGGCAAGAGCAGCCGCGCCCTCGTCGTGCTGACGACCGTCAACGCCGCGATGCAGCGCGTGCCGCGGCGGGACCTCCTCGCCCGGCAGAGCCTGTCGATCGCCGCCGGCAACCAGTATCCGATGGACAGGCTCGTCCGCTGGCTCGAGGACAACGGCTTCATGCGCACCTCGACGGTGCGCGAGGCGGGCGAATATGCGGTGCGCGGCGGCATCGTCGATCTGTTCGCCGCCGGCGCCGGCGAGCCGGTCCGGATCGACTATTTCGGCGACACGGTCGAATCGATCCGCGCCTTCGACGTCGAGAGCCAGCGCTCGACCGGCCAGCGCCGCCGGCTCGATCTGGTGCCGACCAGCGAGGTCGTGCTCGTCCCCGAAACGATCAGCCGCTTCCGGGAGGGCTATGTCGGCCTGTTCGGCGCCGCACCGCGCGACGACCTGCTCTATCACGCGGTGAGCGAGGGCCGGCGCTATGTCGGCCTCGAACACTGGCTGCCCTTGTTCTCGGACGGGCTCGACACGCTGTTCGACTATGCGCCCGCCGCACCCGTCGTGCTCGACCATCTCGTCGAGGAGGCGCTCGCCGAGCGTCTCGACGAGATCGCCGACCATTACGAGGCGAGGAAGAACGCGCTCGGCGAGAACCAGGGCGGCACGATCTACCGGCCCCTGCCGCCCGACCGGCTCTATCTGTCGCGGGACGAATGGCGCACGCGCGAGGCGGCGGCGCCGCTCATCCGCATCTCGCCTTTCGCCGAGCCCGACGAGAGCAAGGCGCTCGACCTCGGCGGCCGCCGCGGCCGCGTCTTCGCGGCCGAGCGTGCAGCCGGCGACGTCAACGTCTTCGACGCGGTGATCGGCCATCTCGCGGGGCTGCGCGAGAAGAAGCGCGTGCTCATCGCCGCGTGGTCGGACGGCGCGCGCGACCGGCTCACCCAGGTGCTCGTCGATCACGGCCTGAAGCGGGCGCAGAAGGTCGCCGACTGGGGCGCCATGGTGGCCCTCGACAAAGGCATGGTCGGCCTCGCCGTGCTCGGCCTCGAAGCGGGCTTCGAGACGCCGGATCTCGTCGTGCTCGGCGAGCAGGACATTCTCGGCGACCGGCTCGTGCGGCCGCGCAAGAAGAGCCGCAAGGGCGCCGATTTCCTCACCGAGGCGACCGGCCTCTCCGAGGGCGATCTCGTCGTCCATATCGACCACGGCATCGGCCGTTTCGTCGGCCTGAAGACGGTCGAGGCGGCCGGCGCGCCGCACGACTGTCTCGAGATCGTCTATGCCGGCAATGACCGGCTCTATCTGCCGGTCGAGAACATCGAGCTCCTGTCGCGCTACGGCTCCGAGGACATGGAGGCGCAGCTCGACAAGCTCGGCGGCCCCGCCTGGCAGGCGCGCAAGGCCAAGCTCAAGAAGCGCATCCGCGACATGGCGGACGCGCTGATCAAGGTCGCCGCCGCCCGCGCCATGCGCCACGCCGCGGCGATGACGCCGCCGGAAGGCCTGTGGGACGAGTTCGCGGCGCGCTTCCCCTATGAGGAGACCGAGGACCAGCTCGGCGCGATCGAGGCGGTCGCCGAGGATCTCGGCTCCGGCAAGCCGATGGACCGGCTGATCTGCGGCGATGTCGGCTTCGGCAAGACCGAGGTGGCGCTGCGGGCCGCCTTCCTCGCGGTCATGAACGGCAAGCAGGTGGCGGTCGTCGTGCCGACGACGCTGCTCTCCCGGCAGCACTTCAAGACCTTCGCCAGCCGGTTCGCCGGTTTCCCCGTGCGCGTCGAGCAGGCCTCGCGGCTCGTCTCGGCGAAGCAACTCGCCGAGACGAAGAAGGGTCTCAAGGAGGGCCAGGTCGACATCGTCGTCGGCACCCATGCCCTGCTCGGCAAGGGCATCGAGTTCAAGGATCTCGGCCTGCTGATCATCGACGAGGAGCAGCATTTCGGCGTCAAGCACAAGGAGCGCCTGAAGGAGCTGCGCGCCGATGTGCACGTGCTGACCCTCTCGGCGACGCCGATCCCGCGCACGCTGCAGCTCGCCCTGACCGGCGTGCGCGAACTGTCGCTGATCACCACGCCGCCGGTCGACCGGCTGGCGGTCCGCACCTTCATCTCGCCCTTCGATCCGCTCGTGGTGCGCGAGGCGCTGCTGCGCGAGCGCTATCGCGGCGGCCAGAGCTTCTATGTCTGCCCGCGCGTCGCCGATCTCGACGAGCGGCGGAAGTTCCTCGCCGAGTTCGTGCCGGAGGTGAAGGTCGCAGTGGCGCACGGCCAGATGCCGGCGACCGAGCTCGAGGACATCATGAACGCCTTCTATGACGGCGCCTACGACGTGCTGCTCTCGACCACCATCGTCGAATCCGGCCTCGACATCCCAACCGCCAACACGCTGATCGTGCACCGCGCCGACATGTTCGGCCTCGCCCAGCTCTACCAGCTGCGCGGCCGGGTCGGCCGTTCGAAGACGCGCGCCTATGCGCTCTTCACCGTGCCGGCCGACCGCAAGCTCAATGCGACCGCCGACCGGCGGCTCAAGGTGCTGCAGTCGCTCGACACGCTCGGCGCCGGCTTCCAGCTGGCGAGCCACGATCTCGACATCCGCGGCGCCGGCAATCTGCTCGGCGAGGAGCAGTCCGGTCACATCAAGGAGGTCGGCTTCGAGCTCTACCAGCAGATGCTCGAGGAGGCCGTCGCGGCGCTCCGCCAGGGCGGCGGCGCGGAGGAGGCGGAGGACGGCCGCTGGTCGCCGCAGATCACCGTCGGAACGCCGGTCATGCTGCCGGAGAGCTATGTGCCGGACCTGTCGCTGCGCATGGCGCTCTACCGCCGGCTCGGCGATCTCGAGGAAACCGAGGAGATCGACGCCTTCGCCGCCGAGCTCGTCGACCGCTTCGGCCCGATGCCGGAAGAGGTCGAACATCTCCTGAAGATCGTCTTCATCAAGGCGCTCTGCCGCAAGGCGAATGTCGAGAAGGTCGATGCCGGCCCGAAGGGCGTCGTCATCTCGCTGCGCAACAACACCTTCGCGAACCCTGCCGGCCTCGTCCGCTATATCGGCGAACAGGGCGTGCTGGCGAAGATCCGGCCGGACCAGAAGATCGTGCTGATGCGCGACTGGGACGAGCCGGAGAAGCGGCTGAAGGGCACGGCCGTTGTGATGACGCAGCTCGCCCGCCTCGCGACCGAGGGCGGCAAGAAGGCCGCCTGAGGGCCGCCCGCGCGCCGGCGCGGAGCCTCCTGGATCAAGTCCCGCCCGAGGGGGAAGGCGGTCCGGACGCGGGCTACCGCTGCTATCGCGCCGGCTCGGCGCCCGCCTTCGCCGGCACGGGGCGGGGCGTCGTCGCGGCGCGCGCCGCCGGCCGGGCGAGTTCCGCCATCCGGTCGCCACGCCGTTCGGCGGCCGTCCGCGCGACGGCGGCCGGTTCCGGCACACCGCCGGTCAGCCGGAACGTCTCGCCGCCCGCGTCGACCGCCACCGGACCGGCCGGCACGAAGCCGTCGGCGAGCACTTCCGCTCCGCCCGGGCCGACCGGCTCGGCGACCGCGGCGCCGCGCAGGTAGAGCCGCGCCCCGCTGGCGGTCCGGGCGATCCGCGTCTCGGCGAGCACCGGGCCGCCTTCGCCCGCCGCCGCGATCGGCCCGACCGGCAGCGCCGCGGGCCGCGCCTCGATGCGGCGGCGGGCGACGAGTGTCGCCTCGGCCGGTGCCGAGACGTCGATCAGCCGACCCGCCGTATCCCCCAAGGGCCGCGCCGCGCCGCCGCCGTCGCGGTGGAGCGCGAGCCAGGCCCGCGGCGGCGTCGCGACCCGGGCGGCGAGCGCCGGCACGACGAGGGCGGGCGCGAGCACGATGTCGGGCGCCACCGCGCCGATATGGGCGGCGAGGCCGGCCATGTCGCGGCAATGATGGAGATGTAGCGTGCCGCCGGAGAGCAGCCAGGGCACCAGCGCCGCGCCGATCCCGGCGACGCCGGACAGGGCATAGGGCGACAGGAGCGTCGTGCCCGGACCGATCCGTGCCTCGAGCATCGGCCCGGCGGCCGTCGCGATCCACTGATTGGCGCTGCGCCGATGGAGCGCCGGCTGCTCCGCACCGTCTTCGGCGCCGAAGGTCAGCGTCGCGGCGTGGTCGGCAGGATTGTCGGCCCGTGCGACCCGGCCCGGCACGGCCCCGCCGCCGAAGCGCAGCATGGTGCCGAGATCGAGCACGCCGTCGGAAAGGCCGGGCCCGAAGCCGAACACGAAGCGCAGGCCCGGCACGTCGGCCGCCGCCGCCCGCGCCGTGTCGGCGAGCCCCAGCGCCTCGACACGGCGATGGCTGACGAGCGCGCTCGGGCGGATCCGGGCGAGCTGTGCCGCCGTCTCCTCGGCGCTCGAAAGAAGCGGCAGGGGCGCGGCGATCAGCCCGGCCCGGAACACCGCGAGGAGCGTCACCACCGTGTCGACCGTCGGTGGCGCGTGCAGCGCGACGACGGCGTCGGGGAGGAGGCCGATCATCTGGAAGAAGCCGGCGAGCGCGTCGACCCGCGCATCGAGCGCGCGCCAGGACAGGCGCTCCGGCGGCAGGTCGTTCCAGGCGGCGCGCTCGGGGTCGTCGGCGAGGGCGAGGGCATCGGGATGCGCCGCCGCCTGCTTGGCGAGCAGGCGATCGAGCGTCGCCGTGCCGGAAAGGCCGGCCGCCGCGTGCCGCGCCAGCCGGGCCGGGTCGGCGGCGATCACCGCGCCGCCTCGGTCGACCACCAGGTCGACAGCGTATAGCCCTGCAGCGCGCTCGTCTGCGGCCGGGCGATCCGCGTCCAGCGCGCCACCCAGACATCGGGCAGGTAGAACAGCGGCACGACATAGTGCTGCGAGATCAGCACGCGGTCGAGCGCCCGCACCGCATCGACGAAGTCCGGCCGGTCGCGCGCGGCGAGCAGCGCTGCGATCATCGCGTCGATCGCCGGCTCGTGCGCGCCGACATAGTTGAACGATCCCTCGATGCCGGCGGCGCTGCTCGCCCAGCGATTGCCCTGCTCGTTGCCGGGCGACAGCGAGGCCGGCCAGGCGGTCTGGATGATGTCGAAGTCGAAGCTCGCGACGCGGCGCTGATACTGCGTGGCGTCGACGAGGCGCACGGTCGCGGCGATGCCGACCCGCCGCAGCGTCCGTTGCCAGGCGAGCGCCAGCCGCTCCTGGTCGCGCGCCTGGACGAGGATTTCGAAGCCGAGCGGCGTGCCGGTCGCGGTCTCGACGAGCGCATTGCCCTTCAGCGCGTAGCCGGCGGCCCCGAGGAGATCGAGCGCGGCGCGCATCACCTTGCGGTCGCCGCCCGAGCCGTCGGCGACGGTCGGGCGGTAGCTGCCGTCCATCACGTCGGGCTCGACGGCGCCGGGGAAGGCGGCGAGCAGCGCGCGCTCGCCCGCGCTCGCCGGCCGGCCGACCGAGGACAGCTCGGAATCCTCGAAGAACGAGGCGTTCCGCGCATAGACCCCGAAATAGAGCGTCTTGTTGATCCATTCGAAGTCGAACAGCATGGCGAGGGCTTCCCGCACCCGCACGTCCGACAGGGCTTTTCGCCGCGTGTTGAGCGCGAAGCCGTTCATGCCCTTCGGCAGGCCCGTCTTGAAGCTCTCCTTGACGACGCGGCCGTCGGCGACGGCGGGGAAATCGTAGCCGGTCTCCCAGGAGGTCGGGTCGACTTCCGGATTGACGTCGTAGAGCCCCTTCTTGAACGCCTCGAACATCGCGTTCCGGTCGGTGTAATAGTCGACCTTGATCTCGTCGAAATTGTCGAAGCCGCGCTTCACCGGCAGGTCCTTCGCCCAATAGTCCGGATTGCGGCGGTAGGTGACCGACTTGCCGGGCGAGACCGCGGCGATCACATAGGGCCCCGAGCCGATCATCGGCTTCAGGGTCGACTGGTCGAAGGTCGCGGGATCGATCGCGTGCTTCGGCAGGATCGGCATCAGGCCGAGGAGGAGCGGCAGTTCGCGGTCGGAGCCGTCGGCGAAGGTGAAGCGGACGCCGCGCTCGCCGACCGTCTCGCTCTTCACCACCTTCGAATACCAGCTGCGATAGATCGGCCGGCCTTTGTCGCGCAGGATCTCGAGCGAGAAGATCACGTCGGCCGGGGTGATCGGCGCGCCGTCCGAGAAGCGGGCGCGGGGATCGATCGTGAATTCGACAAAGGAGCGGTCGTCCGGCGTCTCGACCGTCTGCGCGACGAGGCCGTAGAGCGTGAAGGGCTCGTCGCGGCCGCGCACGAGGAGGCTCTCGAAGACGTTGTTGCCGAGGCTCACATCCCAGATGCCGCGGGCGGTCGTCGTCGCGCTCTTGACGATGAAGGGATTGAGGCTGTCGAACGTGCCGGTGAAGGCATAGGTGACGCGGCCGCCCTTCGGCGCGTCGGGGTTCGCGTAGGCGAAATGGTCGAAATCGGCGGGGAGGGCCGGCGCGCCGTGCATGGCGATGCCGTGCTGCGGCGCCGCCGCGACCGGCGCCGCGAGGGCGAGGAAGGCCGCGGCGAGCGCGGCGAGGCGGAGCGCGATGGTCTTCACGGTGAGGGCTCCCCGAGGACGCCCGGCCTCCCTGCGATTCGATCCGCGGAGAATAACACACCGCTCCGCAGCCTCGGCGCCGCCGCCGATGCGCGGGAAGGCAGCGCTCCGCATGCACGGCGCTGGAAATCGGTCCGAACGCAAGCTAAACATGCCGCGCCGGGTAACGGGTCACCGTGTCGCCTCATTTGCTGGCCACTCCAGCCCGCGAGAGGCGCGAGACGCGCGGCCCGGCTCCGAGGGGGGCACCGATTTATGACGGGCATCCGCCGGCGCGGCCACATGAGGACGAAGGCAAGGGACCGACACGTATGTCGCACCGTTTCACTGGTTTCGTGACGCGCCTGGCGCTGGCGGCGACGCTGTTCGCTCCCGCCGCCGCGATGGCGCAGGACGCCAAGCCCGCGGCTCCCGCGGCGGCGCCCCAGAGCGCCTGGATCAAGGAGTGCGGCGAAGACCCGCAGACGAAGAAGCGCATCTGCATCGTCGTGCAGGAACTGCGCGCCGAGACCGGCCAGTTCATCGCCTCCGTGCAGATCCGCACGGTGCAGGACGACCCGAAGATCTCGCTCATCGCGATGGTGCCTGTCGGCATGCTGATCCAGCCGGGCGTGCGCGTGCAGGTCGACCAGAACCAGCAGCAGGAAGTCAAATACGGCATCTGCTTCCCGAACGCCTGCTTCGGCCAGGCGCAGATCGATGCCAATTTCGTCGGCTCGATGAAGAAGGGCAACCAGCTCATCGTCACGACGCTGAACCAGCAGGGCAAGGCGATCACCTTCCCGATGACGCTCGCCGGCTTCACCAAGGTCTATGACGGCGAGGGCATGGACGCCGCCGCCGCCAAGGCGCAGCGCGAGTCGCTCAACAAGGCCCTGCAGCAGCGCGCCGAAGAGAACCGCCAGCGCCTGATCGAGCAGCAGAACAAGGAAGCCGGGCAGTAATCGCCCGGTCCGCCCGCGCCCGGCGCGTCGGGGCGGAGACCACATCCGAGCGAGGGGCCGGGCGAGACGCGCCGGCCCTTCGTCATTGCAGGACGGCGGTCAGTTCAGCGGCCGGTTCCGCTGCACATAATGGTCGCCCTCGCGGCGGCCGAACAGCTCGGCGATCTGCGGATGGCGCAGCGGCTCGCCGGTGTCGTCCGGCAGAAGGTTCTGCTCCGAGACATAGGCGACATATTCGCTCTCGGCGTTCTCGGCGAGCAGGTGATAGAAGGGCTGATCCTTGGTCGGCCGAATCTCGTCCGGGATCGACAGCCACCATTCCTCGGTGTTGGCGAACACCGGATCGATGTCGAACACCACGCCGCGGAACGGAAACAGCCGGTGGCGAACCACCTGTCCGATACCGAATTTCGCTTGGCGCATCTTGCTCATAGCAGTCTTTCCTCGCAGGGCGATTCATCAGCCACGCCCGGGCGCGGCTGTCAACGGGCGGCGCGCGCGATGATCCGCTGCCCCGCGATCCGCCGCGGCGCGGCCCGCCCTCCGGGAACTTGCAAGGACCGGGCCGCCTTGCGTTGCGCCGGAGCGCGGAGGCGTGTCGCATGAACGACATCCTGACCATGGTCCTGCCCTTCTTCGGGCTGATCGGGCTCGGCTGGATCGCCGGCCGGCTGGTCAAGCTGCCGATCGAGGGGCTCGCCTGGCTCAACATCTTCGTCGTCTATCTGGCTTTGCCGGCGCTGTTCTTCCAGCTCGTCGCCAAGACGCCCGTCGACCAGCTCGCCGGCGGCGCTTTCGTCGCGTCGACGACGCTGTCGACGCTCGCCGCCTTCGCGATCGCCTTCTCCGTCGGCGCGTTGCTGAATGGCGGGCGGGTGCGCGAGGCGACGATCCAGGGTGTCGGCGGCGCCTATGCCAATATCGGCTATATGGGACCGGGCCTGACGCTCGCCGCGCTCGGGCCGGCGGCGACGGTGCCGACGGCACTGATCTTCTGCTTCGACAACGCGCTCCTCTTCACCCTCGTGCCGCTCCTGATGGCGCTGGGCGGCACGCGAGAGACGCATCCCGCCGCGCTCGCCCTGACGGTCGTGAAGCGGATTCTCCTTCATCCCTTCATCATCGCGACGCTCGCCGGCATCCTCGCCGCGGTCGCCGGCTTCCATCCGCCGCAGGCGATCGACCGCACGCTCGTCTTCCTGTCGGGCGCCGCCGCACCCTGCGCGCTGTTCGCGATGGGCGTGACGATGGCGCTGCGGCCGGTCGGCCGCTTCCCCGCCGAACTGCCGCTGATCGTCGCGATCAAGCTCCTCGTCCACCCGACGCTCGTCTATCTGCTGCTCGGCTGGGTCGGCGATTTCGACCGTGTCTGGGTGTTCACCGCCGTGCTGATGGCGGCCCTGCCGCCGGCGACCAATGTCTTCGTCCTCGCCCAGCAATATGGCGTCTATGTCCAGCGCGCCTCGGCGACCATCCTCGTCGGCACGCTCGTCTCGGTCTTCACCGTGACGGCGCTCCTCTATGCGATCACCAACGGCCTGCTGCCGGCCGATCTCTTCCCCTGAGGCGAACTCACGCGGCCGACAGGCCGCTCCGCATCACCGCGCGCCGCAGCGGCGCGATGCGGTCGAGCAGGAAGAGGCCGGCGCCCCGCAGCACCTGCACCGGCAGGAGGCCGGAGAGCAGCGTCCGGTCGAGCGCGTCGACCGCGAGCGTGCGTCCAAGCACGTCGGCGCGCCGCGCCCGGTCGTATTCCGCGGTCGCCGCCGCGCTGCCGGGATCCTCGCCGAAGCGGGCGAGCAGCCGGCCGACCGCTTCCGCGTCGCGCAGGCCGAGATTGAGCCCCTGCGCGCCGATCGGCGGGAAGACATGCGCCGCTTCGCCGACGAGCACCACGCGCCGTGCGCCGAAGCGCCGTGCCGTCAGCCCGGAGAGGGGGAAGGTCTGGCGCGGCCCGTCGACCGTGATCGCGCCGAGGATCGAATGGCTCTGAGCCTCGATCTCCGCAGCGAGCGCGGCATCGGAAAGGCGCTTGCGCCGCTCGCTCTCCGCCGGGCGGTCGACCCAGACGAGGCTCGAGCGCAGGCCCGGCAGCGGCACGAGGGTGAAGGGCCCGTGCTCGGTGTGGAACTCGGTCGACACCTCGTCGTGCGGTCGGGTGTGCGAGAGATTGAGCACCAGCGCGGCCTGCGGATAGGACCAGCCGATCGTGCCGATGCCGGCCGCCTCGCGCGCCGGCGAGCGGCGGCCGTCGGCGGCGGCGACGAGCCGCGCCGTGAGCGTCGTGCCGCCCTCGGCGGACACCGCGACATGGCCGGGCTCGATCGCGATCGAGCGCGCGAGCGCCGGAACGCGCGTCACCGGCGCGGCGGCGAGCCGGGCCTCGAGCGCACCGAGCAGCGCCGCGTTCGGCACGTTCCAGCCGAAGGCGGGCTGTTCGATCTCCGCGGCATGGAATTCGACCGGCGGCGCACGGAAGAGCCGCCGCGTCGCGTCGACGATGCGCATGGTGCGCAAGGGCGCCGCGTCGCCCGCCACCTTCGGCCAGACGCCGAGTCGGTCGAGCAGCGCGACCGATCCGCCGAGCAGCGCCGTCGTGCGCTGGTCGCGCGGCGCTGTGGCGGGGGCGACGAGCGCGACGCGCGCGCCGGCTTCCGCGGCGACGAGGGCGGCCGACAGGCCGGCGAGGCCGCCGCCGATCACGGCGACGTCGAATTGGGGCGAAGGCGTCATTCGGCCGGCTCCTGACAGGGAATGCGCGAGCCGCGCGCGGCCCGCACCAGCAGATGGCCCGCCGCCATCGCCGCGATGAAGAGCAGGGCCTTCGGCAAGGCATAGGCGAGGGCGGCGATCGCCGGACCGGGGCAGAGGCCGACGAGCCCCCAGCCGACGCCGAAGATCGCGGCACCGACGATCAGCTCCGAATTGATCTCGGACCGCTGCGGCAGCGAATAGGACGGCGCGAGCACCGGCGCGCGCCGGAGATGACCATAGCGCACCGCCGCCATGGCGACGATCACCGCCGCGGCGATGACGAAGAAGAGGCTCGGATCCCAGCCGCCCCGGCCGATCGCGCCGATGTCGAGAAAGGCGAGCACCTTCTGCGGATCGGTCACGCCCGAGACGCCGAGCCCGAGGCCGAACAGTACGCCGCAGCCGAGCGCGGCGGCATGGAAGGCGGCGGCGCGGGGGACGCTCACAGGACATGCCTTTCGATGAAGACCGTCAGCGCCGCGGTGGTCATGAATACGCCGACCGCGATGATCGATCTGCGCGACAGCCGCGCGAGGCCGCAGACGCCGTGGCCGGAGGTGCAGCCGCGGGCGAGCGCCGAGCCGATCCCGACGAGGAGGCCGGCGACCGCCACCGTTGCCTCGCTCGCGCGGATCGCGGGGAACTCGTCGGCCGCATCGAGGATCAGGCCGGAGCCGAGCAGGATGCCGGCGACCGCACCGACCGGCAGGCCGATCAGGAACAGTGCCCGCCAGGCCCAGTCCGGCCGGGCACGCGGCAGGACGCCGCCGAAGATCCCGGAAATCCCGGCGATCCGGCCGTTGACCACCCAGAGCAGGCCCGCCGCGAGACCGATCAGTCCGCCGCCGAGCGTCGCCGAAACGGGGGTAAAGCTTTCCATTCTGTGCCGTCGCCTTGTTCGCCCCTGATGGTGGGGAACGGACCTCACGCTAGCAAACGCAGCAATGTCGCACCGTGACGAGCGTCGCTGCGGCCGATCGACGCCCTATTGCCAGCGCCCTTCAATCCCCCTATCGACGAGGGATCGACGAGGCCGCAGGTCGCGCCCGATTCCCGAGCGGGGCGGTCTCGGCCGCGGGGATGCGAGAAACCGCCTTTCATGCCGAGCGCCAAGACCTGGTCGGTCCATCTCCTGACGGCGAGCGGCTCCGCCTTCGCCCTTCTCGCCGCGCTCGCCGTGATGCGGGGCGCCTGGGCCGAGACGTTCATCTGGCTCGGCGCCGCCCTGTTCGTCGACGGGATCGACGGCCCGCTCGCGCGGAGCTTCCGGGTCGGCGAGCGGATGCCCTGGTTCGACGGCGCCATCCTCGATCTCGTCATCGACTATGCGACCTATGTCTTCATCCCGGCGCTGATCGTCGCGCGCTCCGGCCTGATGCCGCCGATTCTCGCCGTGCCCTGCGCCATTCTCGTCGCGGTGATCGGCGCGCTCTATTTCGC
This sequence comes from Prosthecomicrobium pneumaticum, assembly GCF_014199915.1. Classification (GTDB taxonomy): domain Bacteria; phylum Pseudomonadota; class Alphaproteobacteria; order Rhizobiales; family Kaistiaceae; genus Prosthecomicrobium; species Prosthecomicrobium pneumaticum. The sequence goes on from NZ_JACHOO010000001.1 coordinate 181,021, forward strand.
CGATACGCGGATGAAGACGCGGGAGAACGGCTTCCGCGGCTTCCCGGCGGTCTGGAACATGGTGGTGTTCCTCCTGATGGCCTTCTGGCCGCCGGCGATCGTCTCGGCCGCGACGATCGTCGTGTTCGCCGCGCTCACCTTCGCGCCGATCGAGTTCATCCATCCGGTTCGCGTGCGGCGGCTGCGCCACGTCACGCTCGCGGTCACCGCGCTGTGGGCGGTGTTCTCCATCTGGACTGTGGTGGAGGAACTTCGCCCGGCCTGGCCGGTTCTCCTCGGCCTCGGCGCGTCGACCGCCTATCTGACCGTGGTCGGTGCGGTGCTGCAGGCCGCCCGTCGTCCCTGGATCGCCAAGCGCGCGAACCGAGCCGTCCGAGGATCCCGATGAGCTCCCTCGACCTTCTCCTGATGCCCGAGGCCTGGGCGAGCCTCCTGACGCTGACCGTCATGGAGATCGTGCTCGGCATCGACAACATCGTCTTCATCTCGGTGCTGACGAGCCGGCTGCCGGCGGACGAGGCCCGGCACGCGCGTCAGGTCGGTCTCGCGCTCGCGCTCGTCTTCCGCATCGCGCTTCTGCTCGTGCTGTCCTGGATCATCGGCCTCACCGCACCGCTGTTCGAGGTGTTCGGCCATCCGGTCTCCTGGCGCGACGTCATCCTCCTCGCGGGTGGTCTCTTCCTCATCTACAAGGCGACGCACGAGATCCATAAGGGCGTCGAGGGCGACGACCATGCCGAGACGGGGCCGGTCCGCGCCGGCTTCGCCGCGATCATCGCGCAGATCGTCGTCATCGACATGGTGTTCTCGGTCGATTCGATCATCACGGCGATCGGCATGGCCGAGCATGTCGAGGTGATGATCATCGCCGTCGTCATCGCGATCGGCGTGATGTATGCGGCCTCGGGCACCATCGCACGCTTCATCGAGCGGCATCCGACGACCAAGATGCTGGCGCTCGCCTTCCTCCTGATGATCGGCATCGCGCTCGTCGCCGACGGCATCGGCTTCCACATCCCGCGCGGCTACATCTACACCGCGATGGCGTTCTCCGCGCTCGTCGAACTCCTCAATGTGGCGGCGCAGGGCCGCCGCAAGAAGGCGCAGGCGCAGAAGGGCGCCACCACGACGGGTCCCTACTGACGCGGTCCTGCCGGCCGCGCGGGAAGCGCGGCAGCGGGGGAGGGCGGCCCGTTTTCGGGTGGTGCGGGATCGTTGAACCGATTTAATTCGGATTGAAGCCCTTCCGGCGAGCCGATAGAAGGAAAGAAAGCCGGATCACCCCCCAAGCGACGAACGGGACGCGGCCTCGGCCCGCCCGCAACCGTCCCCGCGTCCGAACGGAAACGCCATGCCCGTCACCTTCGCCGCCGCCCGATTGATCATGGCGTCGTTCTTCGTCTATTCCGGCTCGACGGCGAACTGGATGATCCGCATTCCGGACATTCAGACGAAGCTCGGCCTCGATCCCGCGACGCTCGCCCTTTGCCTCCTCGGCATGCCGGTCGGCCTCGTCACCTCGATGCTGTTCTCGGGCGCGCTGGTCGACTGGCTCGGCGCGCGCCGCGCCATCCAGGTCGGCTTCGTCGCGATGATGGTGCCGCTCGCCCTGCCGGCCTTCGCGCCCAATGCGCCGCTGCTCTTCGTCGCGCTGGTCATCGTCGGGCTCGGCATGGGGCCGCTCGAGGTCGGGCTGAACGTGATGGCGGACCGGATCGGCGGCGCGCTCGGCCGAACCGTCATGTCGCGCTGCCACGGCTTCTGGAGCCTCGGCGTGATGGCCGGCGGCGCGACCGGCTCGGCCGCCGCGACCTTCGGCATCGGCCCGGAGCCGCACATGCTGGTCGTCGTCGCGGCCGTCATCGTGCTCGGCGAACTCTTCGCCATCATGCTGCCCGACATGCGCGATCCGCCGCGCGCGGGGCCGAAGGAGAAGACGCCGGTCTTCGTGCTGCCGAGCCGCTCGCTCGTCGCCCTCTGCTTCTTCGCCTTCGGCATGCTCGTCGTCGAGGGCGCCATCATCGACTGGAGCGCCATCTATCTGCGCGACGATTTCGGCGCCGTGCCGCCGGTCACCGGCTATGCCCTCACCGCCTTCGCCGCCGTCATGGCGGCAGGCCGGCTCGGCGGCGACTGGATGTCGACCCGCTTCGGCCCGGTGGCGACGGCGCGGCTCTGCTCGGCGGTGGCCGTCGCGGGCGTCGCGGCGATGGTCGCCTCGCCCTATGTCTGGCTCGTCGTGGCGGGCGCCGCGGCGACCGGCTTCGGCGTCTCGGTCGCCTTTCCGCTCGCCGTCAGTTCCGCCGCCTCGCGCGAGGGGCGGCCCGGCGTCAACGTCGCGGCGCTGTCGATCCTCTCCTTCTCGGGCTTCCTGATCGGCCCGCCGGTGATCGGCTTCGTCGCCCATTTCTCGGGCTTCCGATTCGGCCTCGCGACGCTCCTCATCCCGGCGGTGGCGAGCCTCCTGCTCGCTGGCGAAGTACGTGTCCGCCGCGCCGCGCGCACCGGCACGCTCGCCGGGGGAGCGGCCGCACCGGCTCGCTGAGGCGAGGGCGCGGCAACAAGGAAAAGCCCCTCTCCCGGCCAAAGGAGAGGGGCTGCCCAGGCGCCGCATCGAAGTCGGGGTGGTGCCTAATCCTGAACGATGATGGTCGTCGCCTCGCGGCCGATCTCCTTGACGGCCGCGAAGAAGAGTTTTGCGTTCGCCGTGTCGAGCCGGACGCAGCCATGCGAGGCGGGGCTGCCGAGCCGGCGGACGTGCTCCGTGCCGTGCACGGCGATGCCGCCGTTGAAGAAGACGGCATAGGGCATCGGCGCGTTGTCGTATTTCTTCGAGTAGTGCATCCGGTTCAGCCAGGTCGGCTGGAAGGTGCCGGGCGGCGTCGCATAGCCCGTGCGGCCGGTCGAGACGGGGAAGCGATAGAGCTCCGTCGTGTCGGCGCGGGCGATGGTGAGTTCCATCTTCTGGTCGGAGAGATCGATCACCGCGGTGATCGTCGGGCGCGGCGCCGGCGCGGCGGCGACCGTCTCCGGCGGCACGAAGAGCGCGGCGAGCTCGATCGGCCGTTCGGCGGCGAGGGCGGGATGAGCGAGGGCGGCGAGCGCCGCGGCGGAGGCGAGGAGGCGGGCGAGACGGGTCATCGGACGGTGTGCCGGGTTCGGGGAGGGGCCGTTCGTCGGCCCCGCTGTCCCCTCATCCCTAGACCAGCCGCCTCGCGGGATCAGTGATGCCCGTCACACGGTGTTCAGGGGCCGATGACGATCCGCGTCTGTCCGGCGCCCGATTCGGAGACGAGGTCGAAGAACAGCCGGGCGTTCTCCGGGGCGAGCCGCACGCAGCCATGCGAGGCCGGCGCGCCGAGCCGCTTGACGTAGTTCGTGCCGTGGATCGCATAGCCGCCGTGGAAGAACACGGAATAGGGCATCGGCGACATCTCGTATTTGCGCGAATACCACATCTTGTGCAGGCGGAGCGGCCGATAGATTCCGACCGGCGTCCGATAGCCCGGCCGCGCCGTGGAGACGGCCCAGTCGTGCCGTGGAATGCCGTCGACATAGACGATCATGCGCTGGTCCGAGATGTCGATCCGCGCCTCGATCGACCCCGCCGCCTTCGCCGGCGCCGCCGCCGCGGCGAGCCCGACCGCGACCGCGGCGAGCGCCAGGCCCCGCCGCAGATGACGAGAGAATGAGCCCATCGTGATTCGCCCCCCGATTGCGATCGGCCGAGCGTAGGGGAAGCGGTGCCGTAAAGGAAAGTGCGGTTTCCCGCGGAGCGGCCGCGCTTTTCCGGCCGGATACGGCGCCTCGGTCGAACCCGGCGCCGAGCCGTGCTAGAGGAGGGCCGGCACGCCGTCCGTCCCCATCGTCCCGCGTGCCCGGAGAGGTTCCATGTCCGTCGCTCCAGACACCCGCCGGCTCACCGCGGTCGATATCGGCGGCCGCAAGAACGGCCCGCCGATCGTCGCGCTCACCTCCTATCACGCCCATACCGCGGCCATCATCGACCCGTTCGTCGATTTCATCCTCGTCGGCGACTCGCTCGGCATGGTGATGCACGGGCTCGAGACGACGATCCCCGTGACGCTCGACATGATGATCCTGCAGGGCCGCGCCGTGATGCGCGGCTCGAGGCGGGCGCTCGTCGTCGTCGACATGCCGTTCGGTTCCTATGAGGAGAGCCCGGCGGCGGCCTTCCGCTCGGCGGCGCGGATCATGAAGGAGACCGGCTGCGGCGCCGTGAAGCTCGAGGGCGGGGTGCGGATGGCCGAGACGGTCCGCTTCCTCGCCGAGCGCGGCATTCCGGTGATGGGCCATGTCGGGCTGACCCCGCAGTCCATCAACACGATGGGCGGCTTCCGCGTGCAGGGGAAGAGCCAGGAAAGCGCGGCACAGGTGATCGCCGATGCGCAGGCGATCGCAGCGGCCGGCGCCTTCTCGATGGTGGTCGAGGGCGTGATCGAGCCGGTCGCCCGCCAGCTGACCGCGAGCGTCGACGTGCCGACGATCGGCATCGGCGCCTCGGCGGATTGCGACGGCCAGATCCTCGTCCTCGAGGACATGCTCGGCCTGTCGCCCAAGGTGCCGAAATTCGTCAAGAAGTACGGCAGCCTCGGCGGCATGATCGAGGAGGCGGTCTCGGCCTATGCCGAAGAGGTCCGCGCCCGCACCTTCCCCGCCGCCGAGAACGTCTACCAGATGCCGGCGAAGAAGGCGGGGTAGGGAAGGGCGAGCCCCTCACCCCGACCCTCTCCCGCAAGCGGGAGAGGGGGCGCGGCCCTCTCGCTGCGGCGGTCATCTGATCTGTCGGTCGGGAATCCCCTCTCCCGCCTGCGGGAGAGGGCAGGGTGAGGGTTCTCCTCGCGCCGGGGCATTCCGAGCGATGGTTGGGATCCCTCTCCCGCTTGCGGGAGAGGGTAGGGTGAGGACCCTTCCTCTCGTCGCTACCGGACCGCCCGCTTGCCGCTCGCCGCGACGATCACGGCGATGATGATCAGCCCGGTCGCCATGTAGCGCAGGCCCGCGCCGGCGCCGTAGGTGTTGAGCATCGTCACGACGAGGAAGAGGAACAGCGCGGCGCCCCACAGGCCCGGCACGTTCGAGAAGCCGCCCGCCACAGACGAGCCGCCGATGACGACGAGGGCGATCGAGGTGAGGAGATATTCCTCGCCCATCGACAGCGAGGCGCCGCCCGAGAAGCCCGACAGGAGATAGCCGCAGAGGCCGGCGAATGCGGCGCACATCACATAGGTGGCGAAGCGGATGCCGCCGACCGGCACGCCGGCGAGGCGCGCGGCGCGCAGGTTCTGGCCGATCGCCGTGACGAAACGGCCATAGACGGTGCGATTGAGCACCACCGCCATCAGCGCCGAGAGGACGATGATCGAGACCGCCAGCACCGGTACGCCGTGGATCTGCGCCGTCGTGAAATCGGCGAGCAGCGACGGCGGCTTGATGCGGATGCCGCGGCCATAGGCGATCGCCGTCGACTGGACGAGGAAGCTCGACGACAGTGTGGCGATGATCGGCGGGATGCGGAGCAGGATGATCAGCGCATAGTTGAAGCAGCCGACCGCGACACCGCAGGCGATCGCGACGAGGAGTCCCGCGAGGATCATCGAATTCTGCGTGTCCATCACCTTGGTGGCGATCGCGCCGGCGAGCGTGATCGTGGCGGGGATGGAGAGATCGACATTGCCCGGGCCGAGCGTGACGACGAACATCTGGCCGAGGCCGACGATCACGTAGAAGGTGGCGAAGGTGAAGGCCGCGGTCATCACCTCGGCGCCGCCGCGCCCGCCGGTGAAGGCGAGCGTCGCGCCCCAGACGGCGATCGCCGCGACATAGGCCCAGAGCCAGGGCCGGGAGAGCAGCCACCTCATGTCCGCTTCTCCAGCCGGTCGATGACGGCGCGCAGCGCCAGAACGATGATCAGGATCGCCCCTTGAGCGCCGATCTGCCAGTCGGGCGATATGCGCATGAAGGAGAGGAAGGAGCCGGCGAGCGTCAGCGTCATCGCGCCGATCACCGCGCCGACCGGCGAGATCCGGCCGCCGACGAACTCGCCGCCGCCCAGAATGACGCCGGCGATCGACAGCAGCGTGTAGCGGAGCGCGATATTGGCGTCGCCCGAAGTGGTGAGGCCGACGAGCGACAGGCCGGCGAGCGTGCCGAACAGGCCGGCGAGGGCGAACATCGCAATCTTCACCTTGAGGAGCGACCAGCCGGCGCGCTCGATCGCCTTCGGATTGCCGCCCGCGCCGCGCAGGATCGCGCCATAGGAGGTGCGCATCAGGAGGAGATGGGCGGCGAGCGCGATCAGCACCGCGGCGATGATCGGCAGCGGCACATAGGGCGGCTTCAGCGTCATCACGGTGCGGATCCAGTCCGGCGCCTTGCCGCCCGGGGTCGGCAGCACGAGCACCGAGAGGCCGAGCCAGACGAAGGACATGCCGAGCGTGACGACGATCGAGGGCAGATCGCGCGCGTGGATCAGGGCGCCGAGGAGGGCATAGACGCCGATGCCGAGCGCCAGCACCAGCCAGCCGACGAGGGGCGTGGTCAGCCAGAAGGGCAGCGTCGCGGGGTCGGCCTCGGGATAGAGCCCGGCGACGAGCGGCAGGGCGATCAGCCCGCCCTTCAGCATCGTCGCGGCGACGCAGGCGACGAAGCCGACGAAGGTGCCGATCGACAGGTCGAGATCGTTGACCGTGATGACGCACATCTGCGCCACCGTCGCGAAGGCGATCGGCACGGCGAGGCTCAGCATCAGATTGAGGCCGAGATAGCTCGCGGCGCGCGGCTGCAGCCAGAAGATCGCGCCGAGAATGATGGCGAGCGAGATCGCCGGCAGCAGGCTGCGGGCGAGGCGGGGCAGGGTGGCGGCGTTCATGATGCGTCCGCGAAGGAGGATTGCAGCACCTTCTCCTCGGTGAGCTCCGACCGGGCGAGATCCGCCACGATCCGCCCGTCGCGGAAGACATAGGTGTGGTCGCAGTGGCGCAGTTCGTCCATCTCGGTCGTGTACCAGAGGAAGGTCCGGCCCTTCTCCGCCTCGGCGCGGATCATGCCGTAGACTTCCTGCTTGGTGCCGATGTCGACGCCGCGCATCGGATCGTCCATCAGAACGACGCCGGCATCGGAGCCGAGCGCGCGGGCGAACAGCGCCTTCTGCTGGTTGCCGCCGGAGAGCGACAGGATCGGGTTGTTCACGTCCGGCGTGCGGATGCCGATCCGCTCCCGCCAGCCTTCGGCCATCGCCCTCGTTCCGGCCCGGTCGATCATCAGGCCGCGGCGCAGCCGCTTCAGCGAGGTGATGGTGATGTTGTCGGCGATCGACCAGAGCGGGAAGACGCCGTCCTGCTGCCGGTCGCCCGCCACGAACGCGCCGTTCTCGCCCTTTCCCGCGCCGCGCAGCCGGCCGTAGATCAGCACGAGCATGGCCGTCTGTCCCTGGCCGGCGAGACCGGCGAGGCCGATCACCTCGCCGCGATGCGCGACGAGTTCGCGGCCGTCCTCCTGGCGCGGCGGCCTCGCGCGGAGCCGCGGCGCCGCATCCGAGCGGGCGCGGGCGGGCTCGGCCGGGCCTTCCTTCTCCTCCGCCGCGACGCTGCCCATCGCCGCGACGAGGGTCGAGCGGGTGAATTCCGCTGCCGGCCGCTCGGCGACCACCTGGCCGTCCTTCATCACGACGACGCGGTCGGCGGCCGAGAGGATCTCGCCGAGCAGATGCGAGATCAGCACGACGCTGCCGCCGCCGGCGACGAAGCGGCGGACGAAAGCGAGCAATTGCTCGGCGACATGGGCGTCGAGGGAGGAGGTGGGCTCGTCGAGGATGACGAGCCGCACCGGCGCGCTCGTCACGGTGAAGGCGCGGGCGATCTCGACCATCTGCCGCCGCGCGATCGGCAGATCGCCGACGATGTCGGCGGCGGAGATGCCGTGGCCGGGGAAGATCTCGTCGAGCTTGTCGCGGATCAGCTTGCCCGCCCGCCGCCGCCAGCCGAAGCCGGAAAGCCCGGCGTGGAAGACGCGGGCGTTCTCGGCGACCGAGAGATTCGGGCAGATCGACAGTTCCTGGAAGACGCAGCGAATGCCGCGGGCCTGCGCCTCGGCGACGCCGTGCCGGCCGGACACGTCGACGCCGTCGATGGCGATGCGGCCCTCGGCGCCGAACACGCCGGCGAGCAGGTTCATCAGCGTCGACTTGCCGGCGCCGTTATGGCCGACGAGGCCGAGGCATTCGCCGGCGCGGCATTCGAGATCGACGCCGCGCAGCGCCCTGACGGCGCCGAAGCTCTTCTGGACGCCGTCCAGCCTGATGATGGGCGTATCCGCCATGCCGAGACCGGCCTCCCCACTTCGTTTCGCCCCGCCGGTGTCGCGGAGAAGACCCTCACCCCGACCCTCTCCCGCGACGCGGGAGAGGGGGAGGGAACCGTCGTCCTTTGCATCCCGGCTTCCTTCGTTCGCCAACAAGCGAAGCCCTCTCCCGCTTGCGGGAGAGGGGGAAGCGCCGATCTGTCGTCGCCATTCCCTCTCCCGCTCGCGGGAGAGGGTAGGGTGAGGGCTCCCGAGGGCCCTTCCGTCTTACTTCGCGGCGGCCTCGATCACCTTCTGGGCGTCTTCGAGCGTGTACTCGACATTCGCGACGCCGCCCTTTTCGGTCGTCTCGAGGTTCTTCTCGAGATTGTCCTGGTCGATGCGCAGGAACGGAACGACGAGGTCCTTCGGGACCTCCTTGCCGTCGAGGATCTGCTGCGCGACCCAGAAGGCGAGCGTCGAGACGCCCGGGGCGATCGAGACCGACATGGTCTCGTAGCCGTTCGCGTCCTTCTGCTCCTTCCACCAGGCGAGCTCGTCCTGGCGGTTGCCCATGATGATGGTCGGGGTCTTGCGGCCGGCCGCGGCGAAGGCCTGCGCCGCGCCATAGCCGTCGCCGCCCTGCGTCACGACGCCGACGATGTCGTCCGGCAGCGAGGGCAGGATGCCGGCGACGGCGGCCTGCGCCTTCGCCTGATCCCAATCGCCGTGCACCGAGCCGACGATCTTGAACTTCGCGTTCTCCGCGACGCCCTCATGGATGCCCTTCGAGATCTCGTCGTCGACGAACACGCCGGCGAGGCCGCGGATCTCGAGCAGGTTGCCGCCCTCCGGCAGCTTGCCGGCGAGGTAGGTCACCTCGTCCTTGCCCATCTGCTTGAAGTCGACGGCGATGCGCCAGGCGCAGGGCTCGGTGACGATGCCGTCGAAGGAGACGACGATGACGCCGGCATCGCAGGCTTCCTTGACCGCGCCGTTGAGGGCGTCGGGCGAGGCCGCATTGAGGACGATGGCGTTATAGCCCTGCAGAACGAGATTCTGGATCTGCGCGGCCTGTTCGGTCACCTGGTTTTCGGCGGTGGTGAACGGGTCGGCGGCGGCCACGATGCCGGCCTCGACCGCGGGCTTCGTCACCTTGTCCCAGCTGCGCAGCATCGCCTGGCGCCAGGAATTGCCGGCATAGTTGTTCGACAGCGCGATGCGCTTGTCCGCAGTCTCGGCGGCGGCCGGCAGCGCGCAGAGCGCGGCGGCGACGGCGAGCAACGAAACGGCTCCCGTGAAGCGGGTCATGATCGTCCCTCCCAGACTCCGTCTTGACCCGGCGGCGCCTCCCGCGGCCGGGCGCGAAGTCGGCCGAAAGTCGGGGAAGCGGGCCGACCTTGTCAAGCATCATACGACGAATGGATCGCGGGCTTCGTGCCGTGGCATGGACCCGCACGCCCACTGCGTTGATGAGCCGGCATCCTCGCCGTGTTAAGGAGCGACAACAGGCGGTCCGGCCCCGGTTCGGGCCGCCGCGTCGTGTCAGGGAGGGGCCGTTTGGCAAGGACGATCAGCGCCGCGTCGCCGGAAGGGGGCGCGCCGCAGGCTTCCTACATACTCTATACCTATAATCAGGCCGCCTTCGTCGAGGAGGCGGTGCGCTCCGCGCTCGGCCAGCGCGACTGCCGGCTCGACATCCTGATCTCCGACGACGCTTCCACCGACGACACCTATTCCCGGATCGAGGCGGCGGCTCGCGGCTATCGCGGTCCGCACCGGCTGCGCGTGCGCCGCACACCGCACAATCTCGGCATGGACCATTTCCCGAGCCTCGTGCGCCTCGCCGTCTGCGATATCATCATCCACGCCCATGGCGACGACGTCGCGCGGCCACACCGGGCACGCCGTATCCTCGACGTCTTCGGCGCGACCGGCGCCTCCGTCGTCTCCTCGAACGCCGTCAACGTGGACGAGGCCGGTGCGCCGGTCGGTCGGGTCGCCGAGGGCACCGCCGACCGCACGTTTTCGCCCGACGATCTGATCGTCGAGCCCTGGCGGCCCGGCATGACGGGGGCGTTGATGGCCTTTCGCCGCTCCGTCTATGAGGCCTTTCCCTTTCTCGACCCGGCCTATCTCGCGCTCGGCCACGACCATCTGGTCCCCTGGCGCGGCGCTCTGCTCGGCGGCTACGTCTTCATCGGCGAGCCGCTGCTCGAGCGACGCGAGCACGCCGGCCAGTGGCACCGGCGCATGACCGACGCGGCCGACGAACTCGGGCGGCGGGAGATCGCGCGGGCACTCCATCTCGCCGTCACCCGCGCCCGCCGACGCGATCTCGATGCGCTGATCGCCGCGCGCCCGGCGGCCGAGCGCGCAGCTCTGCTCGCGCTCCGCGGGCGGCTGGAGGCGCGGACGGCGGCGATGACGGAGGAGTGGCTCGATCTGCGCGAAGGGCTGATCCGCGACGGCCTTCGCCCGGCCTGGGATGCGAGCCGTGCGATGCCTCCGGTCATCCGCCGGGCGCGCCGCAGCAGCCGCAAACTCGCCGGTCTGCTGCGCCGGCTCCGCGCCCGTCTCGGCGGCCGCGCATGACGGGCCTCGATCTGCGCGCCGCGCGCGAGCTTGCCGGCCCGCCTCCGCTCCCCTTCGACCACCCCGATTATGCCGCGGCGCTCACCTATCTCGGCACACCGGTGATCGCCGCCGGACGGCCTGTCGTGCTGCGGCCGATCCCCGGCACCGATGCGGTCGACGCCTTCGGGCCGTTCCCCTATCTGACGCCGCCCGACGATCCGCAAGCCTTCCGCCGCGATCTCACGGCGCTCGGTGCGGTGAGCTGGACGGCGGTGCTTCGCCCCGGCACGGAGGCTGCAGCCTCCGCCGCCTTCGATCCCCTGCCTCTCAAGGCCCATTTCGCTCATCGGCGGGGCGGCGCGGCGCTCGTCCATTCGGTGCGCACGGCCCGCCACATCCGCCGTGGCCGCGCCCGCTGGGCCATCGCGATCGAGCCGCTCGCGCCTTGCGTCGACGCGGCCGACGCGCTCCATGCCGCGTTGGAGGCGCGGGCGCCGCTGTCGCGCGTCGCCCGGGTCGACCGGCAGCATTTCGCCGCGCTGGCGACGCTGCCCGGCGTCGCCTGCGTCACCGCGCGGTGCGACGGCGCGGTCGGTGCCTTTCTCGCTTTCGCCGAGGCGGGCGAGGAGATTCATTTCCACCTCACCGCGGCGAACGATACGGCGCTCTCGGGCGACGCCATGTATGCGCTGTTCGACTTCATGATCGCGCGGTTCGGGGCGAGCCATGACCTCCATCTCGGTGGCACCCCGGCCGGCGCGAACGGGGCGGGCGTCGGCCGCTTCAAGGCGCGGTTCGCCAACGCGTCGACGCCGGTGCTGCTCGCCCGGATGGTGCTCGATCCGGCGGGCTATGACGGGCTCGTCGCCCGCTGCGGCGGGCATTCCTGGTTCCCGTCCTATCGCGATCCGCGCGACGAGCACGGCGCCGCCGCCGGTTGAGCGGGAATCGGCGGCCGCGGGCCGATTGCGCGCACTGTGGCGCTTCGTTATGGTGCCGGCCGGCCGAAACCGGGCCGAACACGAGCGACGCGCGGGCTGCGCGCGCCAAACCGACGAGCCACGATGTCCGATATCTTCCGTGAGGTCGAAGACGATCTCCGCCGCGAACAGCTGAAGAGTCTGTGGAACCGGATCGGTCCGTTCGTGCTCGTCGCCGCCGTGTTGATCGTCGTCGGAACCGGCGGCTGGCGCGCCTGGGAGTGGTACAGCCTCAAGCAGGCGCAGGCCGAGGGTGACCGGTTCGTCGCCGCGCTGCAGCTCGCCGAAGGGGGCAAGACCGACGAGGCGATCACGGCGCTCCAGGCGGTCGCCGCGGACGGCAAGGGCGGCTACCCGGTGCTCGCCCGCTTCCGCATCGCTTCGGAACACGCCGCCGCCGGCAAGACCGAGGATGCGGTCGCCGCCTTCGACGCGATCGCCGCTTCGGGCGAGACCCCGGCGGTGATCCAGCCGCTCGCGCGCCTGCGCGCCGCGCTGCTGCTCGTCGATTCGATCGATCTCGCCGCCATGAAGGCGCGGATCGAGCCGCTCGCCGCGACCGGTGCCCCCTGGCGCCACAGCGCGCGCGAGATTCTCGGCCTTTCGGCCTGGCGGGCCGGCGACTATGCGGCGGCGCGCGGCTATTTCGACGAGATCGCGCAGGATCCCGAGGCGCCGCAGATGATGCGCCAGCGGGTGGCGCTGATGCAGGAACTGATCCGCGCCAAGATCGGCGAAGCGCCGGCTCCCGCCGCGAGCTGAACCGGCCACGAGGCCGGCCCGAGGTTTTTCGAATGTCGTTCAAAGCCGCGATCGTCGGCCGCCCCAATGTCGGTAAGTCGACGCTCTTCAACCGCCTGGTCGGTTCGAAGATCGCGCTGGTCGACGACACGCCGGGCGTGACGCGCGACCGCCGGCCCGGCGAAGCCCGGATCGGCGATCTCCATTTCACCATCATCGATACGGCGGGCCTCGAGGAGGCCGATGCGGCGACGCTCGAAGGCCGGATGCGCGCCCAGACCGAAGCGGCGATCGCCGAGGCCGACGTCTCGCTCTTCATGATCGACGCGCGGGCCGGCGTCACGCCCGCCGACGAGCATTTCGCGGAACTCTTGCGCCGCACCGGCAAGCCGGTGGTGCTGATCGCCAACAAGGCGGAGGGCAAGGCCGGCGAGGCCGGTGTGCTCGAATCCTATGGCCTCGGCCTCGGCGAGCCGGTCGCGCTCTCGGCCGAGCACGGCGAGGGCATGGCCGATCTCTTCGCCGCGCTGCTCCCCTTCGAGCGGACCGAGCCGGAGGACGAGGAGGCCGACGACACGGTCGCCGAGACCGACGTGCCGGTCGGCGAGGAGGACGAGGGCGCGCCGGTCGACCTCACGCGCCCGCTGAAGGTCGCGGTGGTCGGCCGCCCGAACGCCGGCAAGTCGACCCTCATCAACACCATGCTCGGCGAGGACCGGCTGCTGACCGGCCCGGAGGCCGGCATCACGCGCGATTCGATCGCCGTCGAATGGGAATGGCGGGGCCGGCCGATCCGCCTCTTCGACACCGCGGGCATGCGCAAGAAGGCGCGCGTCGAGACGAAGCTCGAGCGGCTGTCGGTCGGCGATGCGCTGCGCGCCATCCGCTTCGCCGAAGTTGTGGTGCTCACCTTCGACGCCACCATCCCCTTCGAGAAGCAGGACCTGCAGCTCGCCGATCTCGTCGTGCGCGAGGGTCGCGCGCTCGTCATCGCCCTCAACAAATGGGACCTGATCGAGGACCGCCAGAAGGCGATGGCGGAGATGCGCGAGAAGGCCGAGCGCCTGCTGCCGCAGGCCCGCGGCGTGTCGCTGGTGCCGATCTCCGGGCTCACCGGCTCGGGCATCGACAAGCTGATGCAGGCGGTCGCCAAGACCTACGAGACCTGGAACCGCCGGGTGTCGACCGCCGCGCTCAACCGGTGGCTCGCGAGCGTGCTCGAATATCATCCGCCGCCCGCGGTCTCCGGCCGCCGGGTCAAGCTGCGCTACATGACGCAGGCGAAGAGCCGCCCGCCGACCTTCGTCGCCTTCTGCTCGCGGCCGGAGGCTCTGCCGGAGGCCTATACGCGCTATCTCGTCAACGGGCTGCGCGACACGTTCGGCCTCGAGGCGGTGCCGATCCGGCTCATGCTGCGCAAGGGCGACAACCCCTTCGAGGGGCGCGCGTCCAAACGCTGAGCGGCCCGCGCGGTCAGGCGCGGCGGCGCCGGCCTTCCGCAGCGCTCGGATCGTCGAGCGCATAGCCGCTGCCGCGCACGGTGCGCACGGGATCGCGGCTGCGGCCGCGGGCGAGCGCCTTGCGCAGGCGGCCGATATGGACGTCGACCGTACGTTCGTCGATCTCCGCCTCCCGACCCCAGATCCGGGCGCGGATCTCCTCACGCGAAAACACCCGGCCCGGCGCCTCGAGGAACATCTTGAGCAACCGGAACTCGGTCGGTCCCAGATGCACGGCGCGCCCGCCGCGGCTCACCCGCAGCGCATCCGGATCGAGCACGATGTCGCCGAAGGCGAGCGGCGCGGTGGCCGACGCGCCGCGCAGCAGTGTACGGATGCGGGCGAGCAGTTCGGGGAAACCGACCGGCTTTTCGAGCGTGGCGTCGACCCCGCCGCGGGCGAGCGGCGGCGGACCGGGACGCGGCTCGGCGAGCAGGAGAACCGGTGGCCGCGGCACGCCGGCCGACATCAGCGCAGGGTCCGCCGGCAGGTCGTCGAGAAGCACGAGATCCGGCCTCCGCCCGTCCTCGAGCGCCGCACGAAACCCGTCACGGCCGCAGGTCGCCACTTCATAGCCGGTCGCCTCGAGCGTGTAGCGCAGGAGGAGGCCGACCTGCGCGTCGTCTTCGACGATCAGGATTCTCGGCATGAGGTCGCCTTCCGCCGCACGGCCGCGGACCCGCCGCGTTCAGGGGACCTCGACCGCCCGAGGCCGGTCGAGCGCGGGGAAGATGCCCGAGACGCGGAAGACGATCGCCTCGGCGATATTGGTGGCGTGGTCGCCGATGCGCTCGAGATTCTTCGCGCAGGACAGCAGGTGCACCATCGCCTCCGGCTCGGCGCCCGGCTGCCTGGCGGCCGCCATCAGAGCACGGAACGCCTCGGTGTAGGCCCGGTCGGTCGCGTCGTCATTGCTGCGCACGCCTTCCGCGGCGATCGGGTCGTTGCGCCGGTAGGCGTCGATCGCTGTGGCGAGTGCGGCCGTCGCGCGCTCCGCCAGCCGGGCGAGACCCTGCTGCGACGCGGGGTCGGCCGCCGGAGCGGGAAGCGCGATCGCGTGCCGCGCGATGCCCTTGCCGAGATCGCCGATCCGCTCGAGATCGATGGCGATCCGGTAGGCGGTGAAAATCTCCCGCAGGTCCACGGCGACCGGCTGGCGGCGCACCGTGACGGCGATCGCTTCCTCGTCGACGGCGAGCGCGAGCGCATCGATCTTCGCGTCCGCCGCGACGACGGCCTCCGCCGCCGCCCTGTCGCCGCTCGACAGCGCGGCGAGCGCCTCTGCGAGCGCCTGTTCGACGAGGCGGCCCATCTCGACGACCGTCGCCCGCATGATGTCCAGCTCGGCGTCGAACGCCGTGACGGTGTGTTCGCGCATCGCGCCTCCGATCAGCCGAACCGGCCGGTGATGTATTCCTCGGTCCGCTTCTGCCGCGGTGAGGTGAAGATCGTCTGCGTGTCGTCGTATTCGACGAGCTCGCCGAGATACATGAAGGCGGTGCGCGAGGAGATGCGGGCCGCCTGCTGCATGTTGTGGGTGACGATCGCGATCGTGTAGTCGGCGCGCAACTCGTCGATCAGCTCCTCGATCTTCGCCGTCGAGATCGGATCGAGCGCGGAGGCCGGCTCGTCGAGCAGAATGACCTTGGGTCGGACGGCGACGGTGCGGGCAATGCAGAGCCGCTGCTGCTGGCCGCCGGAAAGGCCGAGGCCGCTCTGGCCGAGCTTGTCCTTCACTTCCTCCCACAGCGCGGCGCGCCGCAGCGCCTCCTCGACCCGATCGTCGAGCGCCGAGCGGGACAGCTTCTCGTAGAGCCGGATGCCGAAGGCGATGTTCTCGTAGATCGACATCGGATAGGGCGTCGGCTTCTGGAACACCATGCCGATCGTCGCCCGCAGGAGATTGAGATCCTGGCTGCGGTCGAGGATGTTGCGGCCGTCGAGCAGAACCTCGCCCTCTGCGCGCTGCTTGGGGTAGAGTTCGTAGATGCGGTTGAAGACGCGCAAGAGCGTGGACTTGCCGCAGCCCGACGGCCCGATGAAGGCCGTCACACTCTTCTCCGGCAGGCTGAGCGAGATGTTCTTCAGCGCCTTCTGCTGGCCGTAGAAGAAGGAGAGGTCGCGCACCACGATCTTCGCCGGCGCATCCCTCGTCGCGGCCGCCGCCATGGCGAGGCTCATGTCCTGTTTCATCGTCCCTCTCTCCGTCCGCCGAGCGTGCGCGCGAGGATGCTGAGCGTCAGCACCGCGACCGTGATGATGAGCGCGCCGGTCCAGGCGAGCGCCTGCCAGTCCTCGTAGGGGCTGAGCGCGAACTGGAAGATCGTCACCGGCAGGCTCGCCATCGGCGCGTTGAGATCGGTGCTCCAGAACTGGTTGCTGAGCGCGGTGAAGAGGAGCGGCGCGGTCTCGCCCGAGACCCGCGCGACGGCGAGCAGCACGCCGGTGATCATGCCGGCCCGGGCCGCGCGGTAGGCGACCGAGCGGATGACGATCCAGCGCGGCGCGCCGATCGCCGTGCCCGCCTCGCGCAGCGCATTGGGCACGAGGAGCAGCATGTCCTCGGTGGTGCGCAGCACGACGGGGATGACGATGACGGCAAGGGCGACGGCCCCCGCGATCGCCGAGAAGTGCCCCATCCGGCGGACGAGCAGCTCGTAGACGAACAGGCCGACGATGATCGAGGGTGCCGAGAGCAGGATATCGTTGATGAAGCGCACGACCTGGGTGAGCCGGGCATGGCGGCCATATTCCGCCATGTAGGTGGCGGCGAGCACGCCGATCGGCGTTCCGACGACGACCGCAATGCCCGTCATCAGGAGGCTGCCGAGGATGGCGTTGAGGAGGCCGCCCGCCTCGCCCGGCGGCGGCGTCATCTGCGTGAACACCGCGACCGACAGGCCGGAGAAGCCCTCATAGAGGAGCGCTCCGAGGATCAGCAGCAGCCAGCCGAGGCCGATTGCGGCCGAGACAACGCAGAGCGTCATCATGACGAGGTTGCGAAGGCGTCGCGTGGCATAGGCCATGGGTTCAGCCTCCGGCTCGGCGCTCGAGGCGCAGCAGCATGGAGCGGGCCGCCGCGAGCACGATGAAGGTGATGACGAAGAGGACGAGACCGAGCGCGATCAGCGACGAGGTGTAGACGTCGCCCACCGCCTCGGTGAACTCGTTGGCGATGGTCGCGGAGATCGTCGTGCCCGGCGCGAAGAGCGAGGGCGCGATGCGGTGGGCGTTGCCGATCACGAAGGTGACCGCCATCGTCTCGCCGAGCGCCCGGCCGAGGCCGAGCATCACGCCGCCGACGACGCCGACCCGCGTATAGGGCAGCACCACCTTGGAGATCACCTCCCAGGTCGTGCAGCCGATGCCGAAAGCGGATTCCTTCAGCATGGCCGGCACGGTCTCGAACACGTCGCGGGTGATCGAGGCGATGAAGGGCAGCACCATGATCGCGAGGATCAGCGCCGCGGTCAGCATGCCGATGCCGTAGGGCGGTCCGGCGAAGAGCTGGCCCAATCCCGGGATGCCCTTGGTCGCGGCGATGATCGCCGGCTGGATATGGCGCTGCAGGAAAGGCGCGAAGACGAAGAGACCCCAGATGCCGTAGATGATGCTCGGTATGCCGGCGAGCAGTTCGACCGCGATGCCGATCGGCCGGCGGAGTGGCCGCGGGCAGAGTTCGGTGAGGAAGATCGCGATGCCGATGCCGAGCGGAACGGCGATCACCATGGCGATCGCCGCGGTCACGAGCGTGCCGTAGATCGGCGCCAGCGCGCCGAATTTTTCGGTCACCGGGTTCCACGTTTCGGTGGCGAGGAAGCCGAGGCCGAAGGTCGACAGCGCCTGCCAGGAGCCCTCGACGAGCGAGACGACGACGCCGCCGAGGATGACGAGGACGAGGAGCGCTGCGGCGCGGGTGAGGCCGCGGAAGAGGCCGTCGGCGAGCGCGAACCGCCGCACGGCGGCCGATCGGGCGGCCTCGTCGGGACGGGCCATGGCGAGCGACATGCGGAGCGTCCTGCGCATCGAAGGGGGAGGGGAAGGGGCGGCGGGCGCCCCTTCGTTCGTGCGTCCGGTGGCGCGGCGGCCGTCCGGCCCCCGCCTCCGATCCGTCACTTCGCGGCGAGGACGGGCTTGCCGTCGGCGCCGAGGACGTTCTTCGCCCAGCTCGCCTCGATCAGGGTGACGAGGTCGTCCGGCAGGGGGACGTAGGCGAGGTCGGTCGCCATGGCGTCGCCGTTCTTGTAGGCCCAGTCGAAGAACTTCAGCGCCTCGCCGGTCGCCGCCGCATCGTCGGGCTTCTTGTAGACGAGGATGAAGGTCGCGCCGGCGATCGGCCAGGACTTGGCGCCCGGCTCGTTGGTGAGGATCACGTAGAAGTCCTCGGCCTTCGTCCAGTCGACACCGCCGGCGGCGGCCTGGAACGCCTCGGCGGTCGGCTCGACCGCCTCGCCTTCGGCGTTGACCAGCTTGATGAAGGTCAGCTTGTTCTGCTTGGCATAGGCATATTCGACATAGCCGATCGAGCCGGCGGTCTGCGCGACATTCGCGGCGACGCCCTCATTGCCCTTGGCGCCGATGCCGGTCGGCCATTCGAGCGAGGTGTTGGTGCCGACCTTCGCCTTCCAGTCCGGGCTCACCTGGGCGAGATAGTTCGAATAGATGAAGGTCGTGCCCGAGCCGTCCGAACGGTGGACGACCGCGATCGCGTCGGAGGGCAGCTTCACGTCCGGATTGAGCGCCTTGATCGCGGCGTCGTCCCAGCTGGTGATCTCGCCGAGGAAGATCTTGGCGAGCGTCGGCCCGTCGAGCGTGATCTGACCCGGCGCGATGCCTTCGAGATTGACGACCGGCACGACGCCGCCCATCACGGTCGGGAACTGCGTCAGCCCGGCTTCCTTCAACTCTTCGGGCTTCAGCGGCATGTCGGACGCGCCGAAGGTGACGGTCTTCGCCTTGATCTGCTTGATGCCGCCGCCCGAACCGATCGACTGGTAGTTCAGGCCGTTGCCGGTCTCTTTCTTGTAGGCATCGGCCCATTTCGCATAGATCGGGTAGGGGAAGGTGGCGCCGGCGCCGGAAATGTCGGCGGCATGGGCGACCGAGCCCGCCGAAAGGGCGAGCGCGCCCGCGAGTGCGGCCATCAGGCCGCCCCTGTTGAAGAAGCTCATCTCTGCCTCGCTGCTGTCTGTTGCTGCTCGGTTCGACCGCTGGTGCGCACCGTCGGCAGGTCCGACAGGGCCGGTCTAGGAGCGCCGCGTGACAGTTGGATTGCGAAGACATGACAGAGACGTGACGGTGGTCGGAAACGACGGAAAGCCGCCAAGATTTGCCGTGTGGGAATTCGCCGCACGGAATTCTTCAATTTGTCGGGAATAAGAAGAGGGTCAGCGCGGTAAAGCGCGCGACTTCGCCGATCTTTGCGCCCATGTCGGCGGGGCAGCCGGTTGCTTCTGGCCGTTGCGCGCTGCGGGGCCGAGCCGGTCGATCGCCGGGGCCGAGCGGCCGTGGCTCGGGCCGGTCGGCCGCCCTTCGAGCCGGGCCGCGGACCGGTCGTCACGGGCGATGCCTTGACGCTGCCGGCCCGCTTCGCTTCTGTGCCGCTTTCGAACGCCGGATGCCGCCATGACCGCCGCCATGACCGAACGAACCGCCCTTGCCGTCATCCTCGCCGCCGGCGACGGCACCCGCATGCGCTCGGCCCTCCCGAAGGTGCTGCATCCGGTCGCCGGCCTGCCGATGCTCGGCCATGTGCTCGGTGCCGCCGCTTCGGCCGGCATCGGCCGGCGTGCCGTCGTCGTCGGGGCGGGCGGGGCGGCCGTCTCCGCCTTCCTCGCGAAGCACGCGCCGGACGCCCTCGTCGCCGAGCAGGTCGAGCGCCGCGGCACCGCCCATGCGGTGCTCGCCGCCGGCGCCCTGCTCGCCGCGGAGCCGGACGATGTTCTGGTGCTCTATGGCGACACGCCGCTCGTCACGCCCGAGACGCTCTCGCGCATGCGGGCAGCGCTTGCGGAGGGCGCGGCCGTTGTGGTGCTCGGCTTCCGGCCCGCCGATCCGACCGGCTATGGCCGGCTGATCGAAGAGGACGGACGGCTGGTGGCGATCCGGGAGGAGCGCGACGCGACCCCCGCGGAACGCGCGATCGGCTTCTGCAACGCCGGCCTCATGGCCTTTTCCGGCAAGGGGTTGCTCGATCTTCTTCGGGCGATCTCGAACGACAATGCGAAGGGCGAATTCTATCTCACCGACGCGGTCGAGCTGGCGCGCGCCCGCGGCGGCCGCGTCGTCGCGCTCGAGGCCCCGGCGGAGGAGGTGCTCGGCGTCAACACCCGCGTCGAGCTCGCCGCGGTCGAGGCGATCTGGCAATCCCGGGCCCGAAAGGCGGCGATGCTCGCCGGCGTCACCATGCCGGCGCCCGAGACGGTGTTCCTCGCCCATGACACGCGGCTCGATCGCGATGTGCTCGTCGAGCCGAACGTCGTCTTCGGCCCGGGTGTCAGCGTGGCGGAGGGCGCGGTGATCCATGCCTTCTGCCATCTCGAAGGCGCGACGGTCGAAGCGGGCGCTTCGATCGGCCCCTTCGCCCGGCTGCGTCCGGGAACCCGGCTCGGCGCGGGCGCGCGCGCCGGCAATTTCGTCGAGGTGAAGAATGCCGAGATCGGTGCCGGCGCCAAGGTGAACCACCTCTCCTATATCGGCGACGCCTTCGTGGGCGCGCAGGCGAATATCGGCGCCGGCACGATCACCTGCAATTACGACGGCTTCGACAAGCACCGCACGACGATCGGCGCCGGCGCCTTCATCGGCTCGAATTCCGCCCTCGTCGCCCCGGTGGCGATCGGCGATGGCGGCTATGTCGCCTCGGGCAGCGTGATCACCGAGAATGTCGATGCCGACGCGCTGGCGCTCGGCCGGGCCAGTCAGGTCGCCAAGCCCGGCTGGGCCGCCCGCTTCCGCGCCCGCAAGCGGGCGGAGAGGGCCGGGCGGGGGTGAGGCGACCTTCGTCTCGCGAGGGGCGACGCGCGGAAGGCTGAGCGGCCCCGTGAGACGACGCCCTGACCGCGGGGGGCGACGTGCCGCGACCGTATCGCCGGAAATGCCGCACGCGGTGGAGGCGGCCGCCAGGCATCCTCCCGCGGGCGGGCATGGCACGTGCGGCTACGGAATGGCGCTCGCCACCTCATTCCAGCAATCTGGCCAGAGCGCCCGCAACGCGCCTTGCTCCGAAGACCGACATGTGGTCGTCATCAAAATACAAGGCTTGGCCGTCACAAATAGCAAAGCAGACCACAGCGTCGCAGAAATAGTCTGCCAAGTCGAGCACTTT
This sequence comes from Prosthecomicrobium pneumaticum, assembly GCF_014199915.1. Lineage (GTDB taxonomy): Bacteria > Pseudomonadota > Alphaproteobacteria > Rhizobiales > Kaistiaceae > Prosthecomicrobium > Prosthecomicrobium pneumaticum. Next base: position 202,446 of record NZ_JACHOO010000001.1, read on the forward strand.
TATACCCGAGTGCAGGCCTGACAAGGCGCCGTAGAGGTTCCGATTCAGATCCAGCCATTCTGCCCTGGTGCGTGCGTGGGTATCGGGCTCGCCGGCAACGAACGACCGTTGTATATAGAGTGATATGTCGTACTTAGAACTGCACTTTTCGGTCTTGAGGGAGCTTAGATCGGAAGGTCAGCTCTCTGATAAATTGCAGTGCAACGGTCATATTTCCTGTGCTCTCGCCGCGGCTGTCGTGCGTCGGGAAGCCGCCCTTCCTCGCCGCGGGACGTGGTTCCGGCCCGTCGGGGGTGGGCGCCCTCGACAGGCCGAGGCGGAGCGCGTCGGAGGATGATGGACGAACCGCCGGAACCGTGCGGCGGGGCGTGCCGTTCGATCCCGAGCCGGTGAGCGAGCGGCTGCCTTGACGGCGCCCGGCGCCCTGACGTCTTCTCCCGAACGCACGTGTCACGTGAGAACGCCGGGGTCCTGCCGAGAATGCGCATTGCCTACCGTCCGGAGATCGATGGTCTCCGCGCCGTCGCCGTCGTGCCCGTGATCCTGTTCCACGCCGGCCTTTCGACCTTCTCCGGAGGCTTCGTCGGCGTCGACGTGTTCTTCGTCATCAGCGGCTATCTGATCACGTCGATCATAGTGAAGGATCTGGAAGCCGGCACGTTCAGCCTTCGGGATTTTTACGAGCGGCGGGCGCGCCGCATCCTGCCGGCGCTTTTTCTGGTGATGGTGTGCTGCCTGCCGTTCGCATGGATATGGATGATGCCGATGGACCTTTGGTCGTTCTCGGCCAGCGTCGTCTCGGTGTGCCTGTTCGTTGCCAATTTCCACTTCTGGAGTGAGAGCGGTTACTTCGATACGGCGGTTCAATTCAAGCCTTTGGTGCACATGTGGAGCTTGGCCGTCGAGGAGCAATATTATGTCATCGCGCCGATCGCTCTGCTCTTGCTATGGCGTTTCGGCCGCGGCAAGACGATCTGGCTGATCGCGTTGACCGCTGCTCTCAGCCTGGGCCTGAGTGAATATGCCTCCCGGGACTTTCCCGAGGCGAATTTCTACATGCTGCCGACGCGAGCATGGGAACTGATGGCCGGTGCGCTGTGCTCTTTCGTCGTCATCAGACAGAGCGGTGCGCGTGACAACCTGTTTTCTTTGCTCGGCCTCGCCGCGCTGATCGTCGCTGTCTTCTGCTTTGACGAGACCGTTCCCTTTCCCTCGCGTTATGCCTTGCTGCCCGTGCTCGGAACCTGCGCGATCATTCTGTTTGCGCAGCGGGGCACGCTCGCGTGGCATGTGCTGTCGCTCAGGCCTCTCGTCGGGGTCGGGCTGATCAGCTACAGCGCCTATCTCTGGCACCAGCCGCTGTTCGCCTTCGCACGTATCCGCTCGCTGACGGAGCCGAGACCCGCATTGATGCTGGCGCTCGCGGCGCTTTCCCTTGCTCTTGGCTATCTCAGCTGGCGGTTCGTCGAGCGTCCCGCCCGTCGCAGGGGCGGGGGCTTGCTGCCGACCCGCAGAGCGGCGTTTTCCGCTTTCGGCCTCGTGGCCGCAGCCCTCCTCGCGCTCGGCACCGCAGGCTATGCCACCGACGGATTCCCGACGAGCGTGAGACTCGATGCCGAGACACTAAAGTATATGTCGTTCATGGGACATAACAGACGAAAGCACTTCAATCTCGACTGCTTCTTATACATTGATCAAAACTCGATCGCGTTCTTCAAGCGTGATCGGTGCCTTTCCATCTCGAGCGTGAAACCGAATGTCCTCGTCATAGGAGATTCCCATGCGGCGCATCTCGTCCGGGCGATCGCGGCGGAGTTTCCGGCCGCCAACGTCATCCAGGCTACCGCGTCCGGCTGTACGCCGATCCTGCCGCTCGTCGGCGAACGGCGTTGTACCGATCTGATGAGATATGTCTTCGATGAATTTCTGCCTCGCCATCATGTGAACGTCATCATCCTGTCAGCGAACTGGTCGGACGCTGACTTGGCGAGTATTCCGTCTGCATCGGAGCTGCTCAGAAAGTATGCGGACAAGATTATTCTGATCGGCCCGACGATGACCTATTCGAGGGACGTTCCTCGCATCCTCGCCGCGGCTCGAGAGGCGGGCACGGGCGATGTCGACGCGTTCGGCCGGGAGTTCGCGTTCGCCTACAGGTGGAAGATCAACGAAGCGATGAAGCACGCCGCGGAGGCCGCCGGCGTCCATTATGTCGACCTCCTCGAAACGAACTGTCCGAGCGGTTCGTGCCGGCTCGTCACCGATCAGGATGAGCCCGTCGTCTTCGATCTGAGCCATTTTTCGGAGAGCGGCGCCCGAATGGTCGTCCGGATGCTCAAAAGCGAACACAAGCTCGACGATCTTCCTCGATAGAGGCCTCGCGCTGAAAGAGCGCGTTGCCGCCACGGGATGACGGGCGGCAGGCGACCGTCACGAATTCACGGCTCGGTGCCTTCGGGCAACGAAAAGGGGCCGCCACAGGCGACCCCGACAGTCCGGAAGCGGCAATGAGGAATGCCGGTCAGCGCTTCGAGAACTGGAAGCTGCGGCGGGCCTTGCGGCGACCATACTTCTTGCGCTCGACGACGCGGCTGTCGCGGGTCAGGAAGCCGCCCTTCTTCAGCGCGCCGCGCAGTTCCGGCTCGAAATAGGTGAGCGCCTTCGACAGGCCGTGGCGGAGCGCGCCGGCCTGGCCGGACAGGCCGCCGCCGGCGACCGTCGCACGGATGTCGTACTGGGTCGCGCGGTCGACCAGAACGATCGGCTGGCGGACCAGCATCTGCAGGACCGGCCGCGCGAAATAGGCGGTGAAATCCTTGTCGTTGACGATGATCTTGCCGGTGCCGCGGGTCAGCCAGACGCGCGCGACGGCGTCCTTGCGCTTGCCGGTGGCATAGGCGCGGCCCTGGGCGTCGAGCTTCTGGACGTGCACCGGCGCGCTCTCGGCGGCCGGGACGAGGTCCTGGAGGGACTGGAGGTCGGCCATCGGATTACTCGCTCCTCGCGTTCTTCCGGTTCAGCGCGGCGACGTCGAGCGTCTCCGGCTGCTGAGCGTCATGGGGGTGGGTCGCGCCGGAATAGACGCGCAGATTCTTCAGCTGACGGCGGCCGAGGGGGCCTTCGGGGATCATCCGCTCCACCGCCTTCTCGACGACCCGTTCCGGGAAACGGCCGTCGAGGATCTGGCGCGCGGTGCGCTCCTTGATGCCGCCCGGATAGCCGGTGTGCCAGTAATAGGTCTTGTTCTGGCGCTTGCGGCCGGTCAGCACCACCTTGTCGGCATTGACGATGATGACGTTGTCGCCATCGTCGACATGCGGGGTGTAACCGGGCTTGTGCTTGCCGCGCAGGCGGTTCGCCACGATGGTGGCGAGACGCCCGACGACAAGGCCGTCGGCGTCGATCAGAATCCACTTCTTCTCGACGTCCGCGGGCTTGGCGGAGAAGGTCTTCATCGGCTTGGCTTTCGTCTCTCGCCCGAGGGCATGACACATAGCGGGCCGGCGAGCCGGCCCGTTCGTCGGCGGAGATAGCCGAGCCCTCCCGTCATGTCAAGCCGAACAAGGTCGCCGATCGGGCCGAAAAGAGCGATTGATCAATATGTTATCGGAAACGGTAGCATAATACCGCATGCCTCCTCGGGGGCTTTATCGGCAGCGCCGATCGACTATGCTCGGGACCCGATCCGACCGGAGGTCGCAATGAACGAAAACGGTCTGGCGCCGCGCCTGTCGCTCGTCACGCTGGGCGTGGCGGATGTCGCCCGGGCGCGCGCCTTCTACGAGGCGCTCGGCTGGCGTGCGGCGTCCGCGAGCACGCCGGAGGTCGCCTTCTTCCCTCTCGCCGGCGCGGTGCTCGCGCTCTTCGGCCGCAACGCGCTCGCCGACGACGCCAATGTGTCGCCGGCCGGCGACGGCTTTTCCGGCTTCGCGCTCGCCCACAATGTCGAGAGCGTGGCGCGGGTCGACGCCGTCATCGCCCATGCGCTCGCCTGTGGCGCGCGGCTCGTCCGCGGGCCCCGCAAGACGGAGTGGGGCGGCTATTCGGCCTATTTCTCCGATCCGGATGGTCATCTCTGGGAGGTCGCGCACAATCCCTTCTTTCCGCTCGACGCGGATGGCCGGGTGGTTCTGCCCGAGACCCCGGTGGAGGGTGCAGCATGAGGGGACTGCGCATCTTCCTCGCCGCCGCGATGCCCCTCGTCGCCGGGTCGCCGGCCCTCGCCGCCGAGATGCCCTATACGCCCGTCACCGTCACCTATGACCGTGCGGGTGCGGATGCCGAGGGTCTTGTCGCCCTCGTCAAGCGACTCACCGACGCCGTCCGCACCGGCGACATCGCGACCATTCGGGAGTTCACTGCGCCGGAGCTCGCCCTTTATGCGCCCTCGGCCGGCTTCCCCGAGGGGGATTCGGCCGCCGCGCTGCCCAATCCCGATGGACGGCCCGGCCTCGAACGCCTCGCCCAGGCCGTGATGATGACGACCACGGGCACGATGGAACTCGCCCAGGACGAGCTCGACGGCATGGTGGTCGCCTTCTTCGCCGATGCGCTCGAGAGCGGATCGCTCGGCCGGGCGAAGGGGGCGGGCGGGGCGATCTGCGCGCCCGCCGAGCCGCAGTTCGACCGCAACGCCGGGCTCGCGATCGCCGATGCGGCGGGTGTCACGCCCGACGATCTGTGGATCCTGCCGGCCGCGACCGGCTTCCGCGACCGGCCCGACCCGGCCGCCGAGGTGGCGGTGACACTTCCTGCCGGCACGATCGCGCCCTATCTGAGCGGTTCGGTCGACGGCACGGACGGGTCGAGCGAGTGGTATGAGGTGGCGCTGCCCTCGGGCAAGCCGGGCTTTGCGCGGGACGACCAGTCGCTCGCTCTCGTCGAGCCGCGCGTCTGCTTCGGCGAAATTCAGGGCCGCTGGCTCGTTACCGCGCTCGTCGTGCCGCAGCTCTGAAGGTGATCATGGACCACGACCATTACGATGCGGCTTATCTGCGCGCCATCCTGACGGAAACCCGCTCGATCGCGGTGATCGGCGCCAGTGCCAATCCGTCCCGCCCGGTCCATGGCGTGATGGCCTATCTCATCCGCTCCGGCTATGCCGTCACGCCGATCAATCCCGGCCTCGCCGGGCAGGCGATCCACGGCCGGACGGTCGTCGGCCGCCTCGCCGATCTCGCCGAGCCGGTCGACATGATCGACGTGTTTCGCAACTCCGACGCGATTGCCGCCCTCGCGGACGAGATCCTCGCGCTCCCCTGGCGCCCGAAGACCGTCTGGCTGCAGCTCGGCATCCGCAACGACGCGGCGGCGGAACGGCTCGAGGCGGCGGGCATCCAGGTGGTGATGGACCGCTGCCCGGCGATCGAGCGGCCACGCCTCGTCGGTTAAGGAAGGCCCGCCTTCCGGCCCTCTCCCGGTCGCGGGCGGGGGTCACCCTCTCCCGCGTGCGGGAGAGGGTAGGGTGAGGGCCTTTCCCAAGGGGCCTTTCAGCAAGACGACAACCCGGTCTGCCGGAAGGCGGGCCGTCTCGGAAACGATCAAAGGGAGGATATCTATGGCCGAAGACCGCATTCCCGGTTTCGCGACGCTCGCGATCCATGCCGGCGCGCAGCCCGATCCGACGACCAAGGCGCGCATCACACCGATCTATCAGACCGCGTCCTACGTCTTCGACGACGTCGATCACGCCGCGGCGCTGTTCGGCCTGCAGGCCTTCGGCAACATCTACACCCGCATCATGAACCCGACCAATGCGGTGCTCGAGGAGCGGGTGGCGACGCTCGAGGGCGGCACGGCGGCGCTCGCCGTCGCGTCGGGCCATGCCGCGCAGCTGCTCGTCTTCCACGCGCTGATGCAGCCGGGCGACCGCTTCGTCGCCTCGAAGCGGCTCTATGGCGGCTCGATCAACCAGTTCGGCAATGCCTTCAAGAGCTTCGGCTGGGAGGTCGACTGGGCCGATCCGGACGAGATCGGCTCCTTCGAGCGGGCGATCGGGCCGAAGACCAAGGCGATCTTCATCGAGTCGATCGCCAATCCCGGCGGCATCGTCACCGATATCGCGGCGATCTCCGCGATCGCCAAGCGGGCCGGCGTGCCGCTCATCGTCGACAACACCCTCGCCAGCCCCTATCTCTGCAAGCCGTTCCAGCACGGCGCCGATGTCGTCGTCCATTCGCTCACCAAATTCCTCGGCGGCCACGGCAATTCGATCGGCGGCATCATCGTCGACGGCGGCACGTTCGACTGGTCGCGCGAGGGGCGCTATCCGATGCTCGCCGAGCCGAGGCCGGAATATGGCGGCATCAAGCTCCACGAGACCTTCGGCAATTTCGCCTTCGCGATCGCCTGCCGGGTGCTCGGCCTGCGCGATCTCGGACCCGCCCTCGCGCCGATGAACGCCTTCCTGATCCTGACCGGCATCGAGACGCTGCCGCTGCGCATGCAGCGCCACAGCGACAACGCCCGCGCGGTGGCGGAATTCCTCGCCGATCATCCGGCGGTTTCCTGGGTCAGCTATGCCGGCCTGCCGGGCGACCGCTATCACGGCCTGATGCAGCGCTATGCGCCGAAGGGCGCGGGTGCGGTGCTCACCTTCGGGCTCAAGGGCGGCTATGACGCCGGGGTGAAGCTCGTCTCCTCGGTGCGCCTGTTCTCCCATCTCGCCAATCTCGGCGACACCCGCTCGCTCGTCATCCACCCGGCCTCGACGACCCACCGCCAGCTCACCGAGGCACAGCGTGCCGCGGCCGGCGCGGGCGGCGACACGGTCCGCCTGTCGGTCGGCATCGAGGACAAGGAAGACATCATCGCCGACCTGCAGCAGGCGCTGGAAGGCCTCTGAGCCGGAGCGTCGGCTGCCTCCTCCGCGGGAGGCGAAGGGCGGCGTAGTGCGGGGTCGGGCGCTTCCCGATCCCGCACGCGACGGCGACGGCGGGGCCGCGGTCCGGGCGTGGTGCGGCCGGCGATGGCGTGCTCGATGAAGGCGCTCACCAGCGACGGCGAGAGGGCGTCCCGAGCCGTCATTCCTGCCTCCTTTTCGCCGACCAGGCGACGACGCCGGCGGCGATCGCCGAACCAGGCGGCGCCGCTGCGGGCCGATCGTCGACGCCGCCGCGGCGCGCGCCGTACGACCGCCTTCACCTTCGACGGCGGCACTCGCCGCGAGCTGCGGCGCCGGCCGGCGATCGTGTCGATTCTGCCACCCCGGGACGTGGCGAGAGCTGGTGAGGCTCCTGTCATATTTCCGAGGCCCAACCGTCATCCTGCGCCTCTACCAAAGAGCGGCCGATGATGGAGCACCTCGTGTTTCGTGACCGTATCTTGCTCGGAGTGAGCGGCCTCGGCCTCTTTGCCGCTCTCGCCGCGCCTCCGGCCTCCGCCGGCTGCGCCCCGCCCGCGGCGACCGGCGACGCGGCCGCCGAGATCGGTGACAACGAACCCGGCTATCTGTTCGCCCCGTCCGTCACGCTGGACGGCCGGCTCTACGGCGTCTATGCGGGCGACGCGAACGTGATCGCGACGCGCGATGACGACGGCGCCCTGACGGCCGGCGACACGGGTGTCTGCCTCGGCGACCACGATCGCTTCGATGCCGGCTTCGAGCGCCGCTTCACCGCCGGTGCGATCGCCGAGATCGGCGATCACACCGCATTCGCCATCCGTCTTTCCGGCGGCACCGCCACCGTCGAGCGCGGCATTCTCGCCGGCGACGACGCGACCATTCTCATCGAGGTCGACGGAGCCGCGCCGCTGATCGTCGCCGAGGGACCGCTCGTCGCCGCCGGCGAGCGCGCCGACATCACGCTGCGCGGGACCTATCGGATCGAGACGGGCGATGCGGTCACCGCCGGCTCCGGTGCGGTGAGCGGTGCGGCAGACGTGCAGGTGACGATCGAGGGGACGCTCGCTGCACGCAACGGGACGGCGATCGGTCTCGGCGGCGGTGACGACGCCGTCTTCATCCGCGGCACGGTCGAGGGCACCGCGGGTGCCGTCGACCTCGGCGAGGGGGACGACCGGCTCGTCCTCTATACCGGTTCGCAGACCGCCGGCGGGCTGGCGGGCGGGGCGGGCGACGACCGTTTGACGCTCGACCGGCTCGACAGCGACGCCGCCACCGGCACGCTCGAGGCGGCGACCGGCTTCGAAGCGCTCGACATCGCGGCCGGCCGATGGACGCTCGGCGATGTCTCGACCTTCGGCACGGTGGCCGTCGCCTCGGAGGCGACCCTCGTCGCCCCCGAGGGGTTCGGCGGCGCGGCGACCGTCGCCGGCCGGCTCGAGGCGGCGGGGGACCTCGCGAGCGTCACCGTCGAAGCGAGCGGTGTGCTGGCGGTGCACGGGCCGGCGGGCGCCACGCTCGACGCGTCCGGCGCCGTCGTGATCGCCGGCACGCTCGAAATCGATCTCGCCGCAGACGGCACCAATGACCGGCTCGCCGCCGACACGATCGTTCTCGATCCCGCGACCGCGCGCCTGTCGATCACCGCCGCGGCGGGGCTCTATGCGGCGCAGACCGACTACACCATCCTCACCACGCAGCAGGTGGACGGGCTGAGCGGCCGGTTCGCCGAGGTCTCCGAGGATTACGCGCTGCTCGACGCCGAACTCTCCTATCTCGACGAGGCCGTCGTGCTCACGCTGGTGCGCAACGGCACCGCCTTCGCCGATCTCGGCCGAACTCGGAACCAGCGCGCGGTCGGTGCCGCGCTCGACGCGGCCGGCGCATGGGACGTCGCCGAGCGTCTCGTCGGCATGACGACGGCGGCGATCCCCGCGGCGCTCGACGCGCTCTCCGGCGACCTCTTTCCATCCGCCCTCGGAGCCCGGGTCGCCGAGGCGCGCCTCTTCGACGCCGCCCTCCGTCGCCGCGTCGAGGCGGCCTTCGGGGCTCCGGACGGCGGTGCCGTGCCGCTCGCCTATGACCGTCCGGCGCCTGCGAACACGGCGGTCTTCGATCGCCTCCTCGCGGCGGACCGCATGCGTCGCGCCGGCTGGCTCGCCGGTCATGGCGGCTGGTTCAGCTTCGAGGGCGACGGCAATGCCGGCGCGATGGACGATTCCGTCGGCGGGGCGTCCGGTGGCCTCGATCTCGTCTCGGGCGAGACGATGATCGGCCTCGCCCTCGGCTATTCGAGCGGATCGGTCGAGGTGGCGAGCCGTGGTGCGGAAGCCGACACCGACACCGTGCTCCTCGCCCTCTATGCGGCCCGCCAATGGCACGGCGCCACCCTCTCGGGCGGTGCCAGCTATGGCTGGTCCTCGACCGACAGCCGGCGCACTGCGCTCGGCGAGACCTATAGTGCGTCCTATGACGGCGGCACGGCGAGCCTCTTCGCCGAGATCGCCTATGACGCGCGGCTCGGCGGCTCAACCTTCACGCCCTTCGCCGGCCTCTCCTATGCGCGTGCCCAGCAGGGTGGCTTCGTGGAGACCGGCGGCGCCGCCGCGCTCATTTCGGACGGCGGGCATTTCGACAGCCTCGCCTCGACGCTCGGGCTTCGTGCCAGCCACGAAATGGTGCTCGCCGGCGGCGTACGGCTCACGCCGCACGGCGCGCTCGCGTGGCGGCATGCCTATGGCGATCTCGTGCCCGACACGGCGATGCATTTCGTCGAGACCGGGACTGGCTTCCAGATCGAAGGCCTGGCGATGGCCGGGGACGCGCTCGCCGTCGGCGCGGGCGTTGCACTCGATGTCGCGCCCGGAGTGACGCTCAGCATCGATTATGCCGGCCAGTTCGGCGACGGCGCCATCACCAACACGGTCAAGGCGAGCGGACGCATCGGCTTCTGACCGCTCGCGCTTCGCGGAAAGCCTCGGCTCGGGCGGCCGGTGCCGCCCCGGACCCCCCCGTCAGTCGTAGCGGAAAGCGCGGGCGAGCTGATCCTCGAGCGGCTTCAGGAGATAGGCGAGGGCGGTGCGCTCGCCGGTCTGGATATAGGTCTCGACCGGCATGCCCGGCACCAGCGTCTTGCCCTCGAGCTTCCGGCCTTCCCCCGGCGCGAGGGCGACCCGGGCGACGTAGAAGCTCGCGCCGGTCTGCTGGTCCCGGGTGAGGTCGGGGGAGATGCGCAGCAATTCCCCCGCGAGATCCGGTGTGGTCGCCGCGTCGAAGGCGGGGAAGCGCAGCAGCACGTGCTGCCCGGGACCGATCCGGTCGATCATCTGCGGATCGATGCGCGCATCGACGACGAGGCCGTCCTGCTCGGGAATGAGCAGCATCATCTGTTCGCCCGGCCCGACCACGCCGCCGATGGTATGGACCGCTTTCTGGTGGACGATGCCGTCCTGCGGCGCGCGGATTTCGGTGCGCTGAAGCTGGTCGATCGCGGCGATCCGGCGCTCGGCGAGATCGGCGATCTTGGCCTCGACGTCGCGCAGTTCCGTCGCGACTTCCTGGGACCGGTTCTGGTCGAGCTGGATGATCTGCAGCTCGATCTCGGCGATCGAGCCGCGTGCCCGCGCCGTCTGTGCGACGAGCTGGCCCTGTTCGCCCGAAAGGCTCGCGGCCTCCCGCTGCAGGGCGGCAAGGCGCGAGAGCGGAGCGAGGCCACTCTCGTAGAGCGTGAACACCCCGGAGAGCTCCTGGCGGATCAGGCGCAGCTGTTCCTTCTTCGACTCGATCTGAGCGGCGAGACCGGCGATTTCCTCTCCCGTCTGCGCGATCCGTTCGCGCAGCTGCGCGATCTGGCCGTCGAGCGCCCTGCGGCGTGAGGCGAAGAGGTTCAGTTCGCCGCGGATCGCCGAAACGATCTCGGGCTCCCCGGATCGCGCGGCGAGTTTCTCCGGCAGAGTCACCTTGTCCCGGCCGTCGCGTTCCGTTTCCAGCCGGGCCTTTCGTGCCTCCAATTGCTGCACCTGGACATCGATCACGCCGAGATTGGCGCGCGCCGTCGTCTCGTCGAAGCGTACCAGACGCTGCCCCGCCTTCACCCGGTCGCCGTCGTCGACGAAGATCTCCGCCACGACGCCGCCGGTCGGGTGCTGGATGCGCCGGACATTACTCTCGACCACCACCTGGCCCGGCGCGATCACGGCGCCGGAGAGCGGCGCCGTCGTAGCCCAGACCCCGGCCGTGCCGATGAAGACGGCGAGGGCGCCGAGCCCGAGCCTTGCGGTGATCCGGATGTCGCGTCGCGGATCGAGCGGCTTGGCGATGTCCATGGTTCAGGCCTTTCCGTCGACGGTGGCGAGGCGCGGCGCCGCCGCGGGCTGCGCAGCCGGCTTCGGCGCACCGGCGAGGGCCTTGCGCAGCACATCGTCCTTCGGGCCGAAGGACTGCACCTGCCCCCCGGCGAGCGCGAGCACGAGATCGACCCCGGTCAGCGCCGATGGCCTGTGCGCCACGACGATCACGATGCCGCCGCGGGCGCGGATGCCGCGCACCGCCTCCGTCAGAGCGGCGTCCCCCTCGGCGTCGAGATTGGAGTTGGGCTCGTCGAGCACGACGAGGAAGGGGTCCTTGTAGAGCGCGCGGGCGAGGGCGACGCGTTGGCGCTGCCCGCCCGAGAGCGCCCCTCCAGCCTCGCCGACCGGTGTGCCGAAGCCGTTCGGAAGGCCGAGGATCATGTCATAGGCCCCCGCCGCGCGGGCCGCGGCGATCACGGCCTGCTCGCTCGCCCGCGGCTCGAAGCGGGCGATATTCTCGGCCACCGTGCCGTCGAACAGCTGGATGTCCTGCGGCAGGTAACCGATCATCGCGCCACGGGTCTCGGCCGGCCATTGTTCGAGCGTGGCGCCGTCGAGCCTCACTTCGCCCTTCGCCGCCGGCCAGACGCCGACGAGTGCCCGGGCGAGCGTCGACTTGCCCGACGCCGACGGCCCGATGATCGCGAGTCCGTCGCCGCCCGCGAGCGCGAACGAGATGCCCTGGAGCACCGGGGCCGGTGCCCCCGGCGGCACAACGACGAGATGCTCGACGGTGAGCCGGCGCTGCGCCGCGTCGGGTGCCACCGGCCGGTCGATATCGACAGGGGGCAGACCCTGCCCGAGCCGCTGCCAGGCCTGACGGGCGGCGAGAAAGGGCCGCCAGCTGGCGATCGCGAGCTCGACCGGGGCGAGGGCGCGGCTGCTGATGATCGAGGCTGCGATCATCACGCCGTGCGAGGCCTCGTTCTGGATGACGAGCCAGGCACCGACACCGAGCAGTGCGGACTGGAGAATGAAGCGCACCGTCTTCGAGGCGGTGCCGAGGCTGCTCGCCACGTCGGAGGCGCGCAGATTGGCGGCGGCATAGCCGGCATTCGCCTCGCCGAAGCGGCGCACCACACGGTCCTCCATTCCGAGCGCGGCGACCACTTCGGCGTTGCGCCGGCCCGTCTCGAGGAGAGCGGCACGGCTGGAAGCGCCGCGTGCCGCGTCACGCGTCGGGCCGCGCGTCGCGAGCTCGGTCGCGACCGTCAGGCCGGTCAGGATCAGGGCGCCGCCGACGAGCGTCCAGCCGAGCAGCGGATGGAGGAGGAAGCATGCCGCAACGTAGAGCGGCATCCATGGCAGATCGAACAGCGTCGTCGGTCCGAGACCGGAGAGAAAGCCGCGCACCGTGTCGAGATCGCGCGAGAGCTGCAACCCTTCGGCGGAGCGGCCCCGCAAGGGCGCCCGCAAGACCGCCTTCAGAACGGGAGCGGCGAGCGCCTGGTCGAGCGCGACGCCGATCCGGACCATGATCCGCTGTCTGAGGCCGTCGAACAGGCCGAGCAGGAGATAGAGTGCGACGATCGCCAGAGAGAGCGCGACGAGCGTCGGAACGCTGCGCGACGGCAGGACCCGATCGTAGACCTGCAGCATGTAGATCGAGCCGGCCAGCATCAGCACGTTGACGGCGGCCGAGAACAGGGCGACCGCGAGGAAGGCGGAGCGGCAGGAGCGTAGCGCTTCCTGCGGCAGGTCGCTGCGCGGTGCAGCGACCGGGCGGGAGGTGAGGGAAGCAGGCCGGTTCATGAGGATCTTCGGGCGCATCCGGATCGCCGTCGCGCGGTCCATCCGCACCGTCCGGGCGGCCAATTTCGCTAGACCGCATCGACGTCATTCTTATGACGGGTCCATGCTCACATTTAAGTCACCTCAACGTAAGGTCGCTCGGAAAGATTAACCCGGCGAAACATTTAAGAGGCCGACGCTTCGCCCGTTCCGAATAATTCAGAGTGATTGATGTAATATATCGGAATGAAAAAAATCCGGCGAATTGTGCATGTTCAGCCGCCTTTTCACATCCCTGAAATCGTCACGTTATCTTTTTCCCCGAGTTAAGGGCCAGTTCAATGCGTCGGGGTCGGAGTGGGCGGACCGCGCTCGCCGGCCTCTTTCCCCCCGTCGATTCTCAGCTGCCGTGGCCCTGCGCCGCGCGCCGATCCCCTATGTCAGGAGCGCCTCCCATGTCCCTCGGTTCCGGTTCCATCGCTTTCGTCGCCTTCAACGCCGACGGCATCGACAATCTCGCATTCGTCGCCATCGACGCCATTGCGGTCGGGACCGTGATCACCTTCACGGACAATGTCTGGGACGGGACGGGTTTCGCGACATCGGAGAGCGTCTGGACCTGGACCGCGACGGCGGACGTCGCGGCCGGAACGGTGATCACCATCGACGGCCTGGCGAGTGGCGAGACCCTCTCGGGCAGCCTCGGCACCGTCGCCTTCACGAATGAGACCGCGCGCGGCCTCGAGGACCAGAACGAATCGGTCTACGCCTATGTGGGCGAGGCTACCTCGCCGACCTTCCTCGCCGCGATCACCAACGATACCTTCGCCAATGCCGGCGGCACGCTCGACGGCACCGGCCTCGTGCTCGGCACGCACGCGATCGCGCTCGCCACGAAGGACGCCGATGCCGACATCGCGCAGTACAACACGAGCCGCATCGGTGCGGTGGAGATGCGCAACTATCTGCCGTTGATAAACAATCCGGCGAACTGGATCACCCAGGACACGGCCTTCGACGACAGCACCGACAGCGCTTCGCCCAACGCGCCGTTCTCGACCGTGCCCTTCGTCGAGGGCGGTCCCGGCAACGAGGCGGCCAACGTCTTCGGCGACGACGACGACAGCCTCACCAACACCGGCGCGATCGTCGGCGGCGTGTCGATGGGCGGCGGCGACGACGAACTCGTCAATTCCGGCTCGATCGAGGCGACCGGCGGCTCGGCCGTCGACATGGGCGATGGCGACGATCTCGTGACGCTCGAAGAAGGCTCCTCGGTGGTCGGCACGATCCTGCTCGGCGCCGGCGACGATCTGCTCGACGGTGCGGCGAGCATCGGTGACATCGTGGTCGAAGGCGGCGCGAACGACGATCGCATCCTCGCCGGCTCCGGCGACGACGTGCTGTCGGGCGGTGACGGGGCCGACCATATCGACGCCGGCGAAGGCGACGATCAGCTCTTCGGTGATGCCGGCGAAGACGTGCTGCTGGGCGGTGCGGGCGATGACATCCTCGATGGCGGTGCCGATGCCGACGTGCTGTCGGGTGGCGATGGCGACGACACGCTCTATGCGGGTGCGGGCGATACGGTCGATGGCGACGAAGGCAACGATCTGATCGAAGTCGCGGCGGGCGAGGACTCGCCTGCGGCGATCGACGGCGGCGAGGGCGACGACACCCTCGAGCTGCTCGGCAGCGGGACCGGCTCGCTCGCGACCAGCACCGTGGCGAATGTCGAGACCCTGCAGGTCGCCGGCGGCGAATGGGCGGTGGGCGATACCACGGGCTATACCGACATCGCGGTGCAGGACGGCGCGACCGTCACCGACATCATCACGCTGACGGGCGGCCAGACGCTGGTCGTCGAGGAGGGCGGCGCGGTCGGCAATGACGGCACGGGTCGCCACGTCCAGACCACCGGCGGCACGGTCGACAATGCCGGCGTCATCAACGGCCTGAGCTATGTCGGCGGCAGCACTCCCGGCACGTTCTCGGTCGTCAACCAGAAGACCGGTGAGATCGACTACCTGCTCGCCGTGACCGGCAAGCTGGAGCAGGACGTTGCCGCCATCGTCAACTATGGCAGCATGTATGGCAGCACGCAGGGCGCGATCGCGATCGACTTCGAACAGGCGACCGGCAGCGGCGCCCGCATCGTCAACGAGGCCGGCGGCGTGATCGCCACCGCGTCGCATCAGGACGTGATCCGCGGCGGTCAGGGCAACGTCATCGAGAACCACGGCACGATCCGCTCGGACGCCGACTGGGTCACCGGGGACGGCGAGGTGATCGGCGGCGGCGACGCGATCGACTTCAAGAAGAAGTCGGGCGGCACCGTGCACAACTTTGCCGGCGGCTGGATCGAGGGCTCCCGTCATGCCGTCACCGGCAAGTACGGCACGACCATCATCAATGAGGAAGATGGCACCCTGGTCGGGCGCAACGGCTCGGCTGTGAATATCGACAATGACAAGACGGTCGCGAATACGGTCTTCGTCACCAATCGCGGTGTGATGGAAGGCCGCTCGGCCGGCTACGAAGACTCCGACGGCGATGCGATCGACATCGACGGCCTCGCGGAGATCGAGAATTACGGCACGATCGAGGGTCTCGGCGCGAATGGCTACCACAACGGCTATGACGCCATGGACGCCAACATCTCCGAAGGCCTGGCGATCGGCGGCGGCACGATCGTCAACCATGAAGGCGCGACGATCTACGGCTATGGCCGCGCCATTCAGGTCGACGATTCCTCGAACGGCGCGGCGATCGCTTCGACGACCATCACCAATGACGGCACGATCGAAGGCGGCGGCAACGGCCCGAGCGGGGTCTCCGCCGAGCACGCCGCGATCATGCAGGCCGTGATCGACGGTGCCGAGGCGATCAACATCGTCGGCACCCGGGCGGACACGATCACCAACGGCGCCACCGGCGCGATCATCGGCGGCGTCTCCACCGATGGCGGCGACGATACGCTGAGCAATGACGGCACGATGACGGCGATCGCCGGCTCGGCCGTCGATCTCGGCGAGGGCGACGACCTGCTCATCAATCGCGGCACCATCACCGGTGCGGTGCTGACCGGCGCCGGCAATGACGAGATCATCACCACCAGCACCGGCGTGTTCGACGGCGCGGTCTCGACGGGCGACGGCGACGACAAGCTCGGCAATTCCGGCAAGATCACCGGCACCGTCGATATGGGCGACGGCAACGACGTCGTGAACCTCTATATCGGCACCGACGTCGCCGGGACGATCCTGCTCGGTGCCGGCGATGACCGGCTCACCGCCGACATGTATCAGAGCCAGGGCTTCACCGTGGAGGCGGGCGAAGGCGACGATCAGGTCACGACGAGCTTCGGCGTGGACGTGATCCATGGCGGCGCCGGCGCCGACATGATCCATGCGAGCGATGGTGACGACCAGCTCTTCGGTGAGGACGGCGACGACTTCCTCTCCGGCGAGGCCGGTTCCGATCTGATCGACGGCGGCGACGGCGACGATACGCTCAATGGCGGCGCCGGTGCCGACACGCTGAAGGGCGGCGCGGGTGCCGACACGATCCAGGCCGGTGCCGGCGACACCGTCGATGGCGGCGCGGGCGACGATCTGATCGAGCTCACGGCGGGTGAGAGCGCGGCGGCCGCGATCGACGGCGGCGAGGGCGATGACACGGTCCGTCTTGTCGGCGAGGGTCTCGGCGCGCTGATCGCCGCGACGAATGTCGAAAAGCTGGTCGTGGCGGGCGGCAGCTGGACGGTCGCCGGCAATGGCGGCGTCTATGCCGACATCGTCATCGAGGACGGAGCGACGGTCCGCTCCGCTCTGACGCTGAACAACGACGACACGCTGACGATCGAGGCCGGCGGCACGCTCACCAAGAACGTCACCCTGCGCCCGACGGGCACGGGCGTCGTTCTCGACAATGCCGGCACGATCGCCGTCACCAGCTATGGTCAGGCGGTCACGGTCTATGCGCAGGAGGACGAGGGCACCGTCACGGTCTCGAACCGCGAGGGCGGCGTGATCTCGGGCGCGGATCTCGGCAGCGCCGGCGTGCTGTCGGTCGATTACGGCGACGAGCTCGCCAATGTGGTGATCGACAATGCCGGCACCATCGAGGCGCTCGCCGAAGGCCGCGTGGTCACCGCCAAGGACTTCAACGGTGCGTCGCTCGTTCTCAACAACCTGGCGACCGGCGTGATCCGCGGCATGGGTGAGGAAGCGACCGTCTATGGCAATTTCACCGCGGTGAACAATGCCGGCCGGATCGAGGGCGGCGAGGAAGGCTTCGACTACAAGACCAACACCGGGGTGACCTTCAACAACCGCAGCGGCGGCTACATCGAGGGCGCGCATCACGCGGTCACCGGCGAGCGCGGCGTGAAGGTACTCAACGAGGCCGGCGCGACGATGGTCGGCCTCAACGGCTCGGCGGTGAACATCGACAATGACGGCTCGGAAGAGCAGCGGGTCTACGTCACCAATTACGGCACGATGGAGGGACGTTCGGCGGAGACGGCAGATTCCGACGGCGATGCGATCGATGTCGACGGCCTCGTCCAGGTGCTGAACTACGGGACGATTAAGGGTCTCGGAGCGGAAGGCTACCACAAGGGCGAGCCGAACGTCTCCGAGGCGATCGCGGTGGGCGGTGGCGACATCGTCAACGGCGAGGCGGGGACGATCTATGGCTATGGCCGGGCGATCCAGGTCGACAATTCGAGCAATGACGCCGCCCTCGGGGCCACGACGATCGTCAATGACGGTCTGATCGAGGGTGCCGGCAACGGTCCGGAAGGCGTTCTCGACTCGGACCTCGCCCGCTTCGACCTGCGCGGCAACGAGGCGATCAATCTGGTCGGCGACTATGAGGACTTCCTCGGCAACAACAGCAAGGGCCGGATCATCGGCGGCGTGTCGATGGGCGGTGGCCGCGACACGCTGAACAATTCCGGCTCGATCGTCGCGGTCGGCGGCTCGGCGATCGACATGGGCAACGGCAACGACCAGGTGAACCTTTATGTCGGGGCGACGGTCGAGGGCGACATCCTGCTCGGCGCGGGCGACGACGTGATCTCGTCGACCTCGGCGGGCGCCTTCACGGTCTATGGCGGCGAAGGCAACGACACGATCTCGATGTATGACACGATCTTCGGCGGCGACGACGTGCTCTACGGCGAAGCCGGCGACGACGTGATCTCCGGCGGGCTCGGCAAGGACGAGATCGACGGCGGCGAAGGCAACGACACGATCAATGGCGGTGCCGGTGACGACATCCTGAATGGCGGGGCCGGCGACGATGTCCTCAGTGGCGGCGCGGGTGCCGACACGATCCAGGCCGGTGCCGGCGACACCGTCGATGGCGGCGAGGGCGACGATCTGATCGTGCTGTCGACGGAGGGCGGCATTCCGGTCTCCATCGCGGGCGGCGCCGGAAGCGACACGGTGCGCCTCGAAGGCACCGGCACCGGCGCGTTCGGCGGCTTCGACGGTCTCGAAGCCGTTGCGCTCGCGGGCGGCGACTGGACGCTCACCGACGAGGACGCCGCGGTCCGCGTCGTCTTCGCCGAGGGCGCGCAGACGCTGCGGCTCGACGCGGCGCTGCTCTCCGACGGCGGCTTCGCCGGCACGATCGCCGGCTTCGGGCTCGAGGATGTGATCGGTCTCGAGGGCATCGGTGGCGCGACCTCGGCCCTCCTCGGCGCCGGCAATCTGCTGACGGTCTCCGGCGGCACCACCGTGGTGACGCTGCAGCTCGATCCCGACCAGGATTTCAGCAGCATGCTGTTCAAGCTCGTCTCCGACGGCGAGGGCGGGGTGCTGCTCTCCTACGAGC
Organism: Prosthecomicrobium pneumaticum; assembly: GCF_014199915.1. Taxonomy (GTDB): domain Bacteria; phylum Pseudomonadota; class Alphaproteobacteria; order Rhizobiales; family Kaistiaceae; genus Prosthecomicrobium; species Prosthecomicrobium pneumaticum. Next base: position 221,214 of record NZ_JACHOO010000001.1, read on the forward strand.
CGGGTCCCGGCGCCGGCGACGACGAGATCACCGGTGGCAATGGCGACGAGACGCTCGACGGCGGGGCGGGTGACGATGTGGTGAAGGGCGGTGCCGGCAACGACGCCGTCACCGGCGGCACGGGCGACGACACGGTGGACGGCGGCTCCGGCGACGACGTCGTCGAGGGCGGCGCGGGCACGGACACGGTGCGCGGCGGTTCGGGCGGTGACACCGCCCGGGGCGGCGCGGGCGACGACGCGATCGACGGCGGCTCGGGCGACGATCTCCTCTTCGGCGACGCCGGCCGCGACACGATCGCCGGTGGTTCGGGCGACGATACGATCGCGGGCGGGGCGGACGACGACGTGCTGTCGGGCGGTTCGGGCCACGACGTGTTCGTCTTCGCGGCGGGCTTCGGCCATGACCGGGTGACGGATTTCTCGCTCTCTGGGTCGAGCGCCGACGTGATCGCCTTCGCGGACGATCTCTTCGCCGATTTCGCCGCCGTTCTCGGCGCGGCGGATCAGGTCGGCCGCGACGTGGTGATCACCATCGACGAGGCGACCAGCCTGACGCTCGCCAACGTCAAGCTCGCCGCCCTCGCCGCCGACGACTTCCGCTTCGCCTGAGCTATTCGAAAGCCCATTGAAGAAAGAACGGCTTTCGTTTTCACCAGAAGGTCCCGGCGCCTGTTTCATTTTTACAGGTGCCGGGACAATAATATGAAGAGAGATAGCTCGACTCGCATCACGACTCATTGAGATTGTTTTTATTCAAGATCGCAAAATAATCGAGATCGTCTCTGTTGAGCCGTCTCTTCATCTCGACGTTGTGAACTTATCGTAACGGATCGCTATGGAGTGATCCAGGCCGGTGCGCCCGAGATCTTTCGTGGCCCCGATCGACGGCGTCCCTTGCGTTGTACCAGACGTAATCCGTGTCCCCCCGGGGCGCGCCCGACGGTCGCCGTCAGCGCGCTCGTTCCTCTCTGACCCTCCGATCATTGCCGGGCGGGTCTCGACAAGGATCGGCAAAATGGCTCTCGGTCTCGGTTCGATCGCCTTTGTCGGCTTCAATGCCGATGGCAACGACAATCTCGCCTTCGTCGCGCTCGAGCCGATCGCGGCCGGCGCGGTGATCTGGTTCACCGACGACGAATGGACGGGACTGGCCCTCAACACCGGCGAGAATCGCTGGAGCTGGACCGCGACGGCCGATATTCCAGCCGGCACGGTCGTCACGCTCGACGCCCTGAACACCGCGTCGCCGACCAGCAATCGCGGCACGGTCGCCTATGCGACGACGGCCAGCAAGGACATCGGCAACTCGAACGAGATCATCTACGCCTATGTCGGCACGGCCGAAACGCCGACGACCTTCCTCGCGGCGATCGGTAACGACACCTTCGTGCAGGGGGGCGGAGCGCTCGGCGGCACCGGCCTCGTCGAAGGCGTGACCGCGCTGTCGCTCGGCCTGCTCGACGCGGACGCGGATATCGCGGCCTATAGCGGTCAGCGCGCGACTTCGGGCTCGATGACCGACTTCCTGCACATGATCAATGACCGGCAGAACTGGATCACGCAGGACACCGGCAGCAACGACGCGACGGACAGCACCGCGCCCGATGCGCCTTTCCCGGCCACCGGCTTCGTCGCCGATCCGAGCGCCCAGAGCATCGCCTTCGCGCCCGGCTCGCTGGTCGTTTCGAAGAGCGAAGGCGAGTCCGGTTCGACGAGCTTCACCTTCACCGTGACGCGCAGCAACGGCACTGCCGGCGAGCTCGCCTTCTCGGGCACGCTCACGGCGTCCGGCACGGTGGGCGCAGCGGATTTCGGCGGCACATTGCCGACCACCTTCTCCGGCACCATCGCCGACGGCGCCGCCTCCGGCACCGTGACGATCACGGTCTCGGGCGATGCGACCTATGAAGTCGACGAGGCCTTCTCGCTGACCCTCAAGACGGCCGCCAACAGCACGGTCCCTGCCTTCGTCGCGGGCAGCGGCCAGGTCGCGACCGGCACCATCGTCAATGACGATCCCAATCCGGCATCGATCGCCTTCGTGGGCTTCGACGCCTCCGGGACCGACCATCTCGCCTTCGCCGCGCTGTCCGACATCGCCGCCGGCACGGTGATCTGGTTCACCGACAATTCCTGGAACGGCACGATTTTCGGTAACACCGAGAACAGCTGGAGCTGGACCGCCACCGCCGATGTCGCGGCCGGCACGATCGTGCGGCTCGATGACCTCGCCACTCAGACTCCGACGAGCAATCTCGGCACGATCAGCTACGCAACCACGAAAACGCGGGACTTGAGCGCGACGAGTGAGTTCGTCTACGCCTATCTCGGCAGCGCCACGGTCCCGACCGTCTTCCTCGCGGCGATCGGCAACAGCAATTTCAACGCCGCCGCCTCGACCCTCGCGGGCACCGGTCTGGTGCTCGGCGAGACGGCGATGTCGGTGGTCGGCCTCGATTCCGGCGCGGACATCTTCGTCTATAGCGGCCCGCGCGAGGGCTCGGCCGACTTCTCCGATTATCTCGGCCTTATCAACGATCCGAAGAACTGGACGATCCAGGACGACGGCGCGCTCGCCGGCTCGGACGGTGTCGCGCCCAACGTTCCGTTCTCCTCCTCGGCCTTCTTCGCCGGCACCGGAACGCAGGCGGTCGGCTTTGCGCCCGGCTCGCTCTCGGTCTCCCATCCCGAAGGTGACAGCGGCGCGACGCTCTTCACCTTCAGCGTGGAGCGGACGGGCGGCACGACCGGCGCGGTCGACTTCTCCGGCGTCGTCCTCAGCCGGATTGCGACCGGCGCCGATTTCGGCGGTGTCGTCCCCGCCTTCAGCGGCACGATCGCAGCCGGCGAGACCTCGGCGACGGTGACGATCTCCGTCGCAGGAGACGTCGCCGCCGAAATGAGCGAGGTGTTCGATCTGCACCTGCAGTCGGTCACGAATGCCGATGCCCCGGCGGCGATCGGCGCGAACGACGTCGCCTCCGGAACCATCGTCGACGACGATGGCGGCGTGACGATCGCCTTCGTCGGCTTCAATTCGATCGGCCAGAACAACAATCTCGCCTTCGCCGCACTGTCCGATATTCCGGTCGGCACCACCATCCACTTCACCGACAATGAATGGGACGGCACCAAACTCGTCGACGTCGCGGCCGGTGGTTCCGGCGCCGGGCCCGGCGAGAGCACCTGGAGCTGGACCGCGAGTGCGGACATCCGCGCCGGCAGCGTCGTCACGCTCGACGACCTCAACACCGCGCCGACCAGCAATCTCGGCACCATCGCGTATAGCGGCACGGCGACGCCCGACATCGGCGAGTGGCTGAACGACGGCTTCGAGATCGTCTATGCCTATGTCGGTACGCTCGGCACGCCCGACCGCTTCCTCTCGGCGATCGCCAACACCCAGTTCGACTACTACAACACCCTCGACGGCACCGGCCTCGTCGAAGGCATCAATGCCGTGTCGCTCGGCAATTACTCGACCGGCACCACCAATATCGCCGTCTATGACGGTCCGCGCGCCGGCGCCGGCGATTTCGCCGCCTATGTATCGCTGATCAACGATCCGGCGAACTGGCTGCGCCAGGATTATGCCACCGCGACGGTCGACGGCACCGCGCCGGATGCGCCGTTCGTTCCGACCGGCTTCACGGTCGATCCGGCGACGCAGATCGTCTCCTTCGCCGCCGGCTCGCTCGCCCTGTCGCAGGACGAGGGCGATACGGGTGACGCCACCTACACCTTCACCGTCACGCGGTCCGGCGGCACGACGGGCGCCGTCGATTTCGCCGGGACGGTGACGAGCGCCAGCGCGAACGGCGCGGATTTCGGCGGCTCGCTGCCCCACTTCACGGGCACGATCCCGGACGGCGTCAGCTCTGTCGAGGTGACGATCACCGTCAAGGGCGACCATCTGCCCGAGGGTGACGAGACCTTCGCCGTCCGGCTCGGCTCCGTCGTCAATGCCGCTGCGCCGGTCGCGCTCGGCGAGGACATCGTCGCCACCGGCGGCATCGTCGAAGACGATGTCGCGCCGCAGATCGCCTTTGTCGGCTTCAACAGCGATGGCGCCGACAACCTCGCCTTCGTGGCGCTCGGTCCGATCGTCGCCGGAACGCAGATCCAGTTCACCGACAAGTCGTGGAACGGCCAGTCCTTCTATACCGGCGAGAGCGCCTTCACGTGGACGGCATCGACCGATATCGCCGCGGGTACGGTCGTCACGCTCGACGGTCTCGCCGCTGGTGAGACGTCGACGAGCAATCTCGGCACCGTGGTCTTCACGGACTCGACCGCGCGCGATATTGATGGCGGCTTCGAGACCGTGTTCGCCTTTCTCGGCTCGGTCGACCAGCCGACCGCTTTCCTCGCCGCGATCAGCAATGGCGGCTTCGGTGAAGGCAGCTCGACGGGCGTCTCGCTCGCCAATACCGGGCTCAGCCTCGGCGATGGCGCGGTGAGCGTCGACCAGGCGGACATCGCCGCCTATACGGGCCCGCGGATCGGCACCTCCTTCGAGGAGTTCCGCTCCTTTCTCTTCGATAGCGCCTACTGGGTCTCCCAGAACGGTTCGGGCAAGGCCAATGACGGCACTGCGCCGGACCTGCCTTTCTCGATCGCGCCGCTCGTCTCCGATCCGGCGAGCCAGACCATCTTCTTCAGTCCCGGTGCGATCAATGTCGCGCAGAGCGAGGGTGATGCCGGGACAACGGTGCTGACCTTCACCATCATGCGCACGGGCGGCAGCGGCACCACCGGCGAACTGTCCTTCGGCGGCACTCTGGCCGCGGGGACCACCGACGCGGCGGATTTCGGCGGCACGCTCCCGACGACCTTCAGTGGCACCATTGCCCCCGGCGAGTCCAGCGCGGTCGTCAGCATCGTCCTCTCGGGCGATGTCGATGTGGAGCCGGCCGAGACCTTCGAACTGACGCTCACCTCGGTCTCGAACGGCACCGAGAGTGTGGCGATCGATCCGGCCCGCGCCACCGCGGTCGCGACCGTGCTGAATGACGACCCGCTCGTCATCGCCGACGGCGAGACGCGCACGACCCAGGTTAAGCTGACCGGCACCGACACGCTCGTCATCGAGCACGGCGGCACGCTGTCGGTTCTCTCCGGCAGTCCGGTCGGCTTCGTCGGCCCGATGACCGACGTGACGGTCGACAATTCCGGTGTGATCGATGGAGGAACCGGATCGGCCTTCGAAGCCAATCTGGAGCAGGTCGGCCCGGTCTTCTTCACCATCTGGAACCGGGAAGGCGCGATCATCCGCTCGGCGAGCGAGTTCCGCCTCGGCGGCACGGCGACGAGCCAGCTCGTCACGATCAACAATGCCGGCACGATGATCACGGCCAGCCGCAACATCGACGTCAACAACTTCCCGGCGGCGCCGACGGTGGTCAACAATTACGCCACCGGCCTCATCGAAAGCGCCGCCAACAGCGAGGCGATCCGCGGGCCGGCGATCGTCAACAATTGGGGCATCATCCGGCAGCGCGATGCCGGCACGAGTTCGGCCGATCAGGCGGCGATCGACTTCGAAGGCAAGCCCGGCGGCATCGTCAACAATTATGCAGGCGGCCTGATCGAGGGCAACAAGCACGGCGTGACCGGCAGTGATCCGATCCGTGTGCTGAACGAGGCCGGGGCGACGATCATCGGGCACAACGGTTCCGCCATCAACATCGATACCGATCCCGGCGTCGAGAACACCGTCTATGTCACCAATCACGGCACGCTGATCGGCGCGTCGTTCAACCTCGCCGACTCCGACGGCGATGCGATCGACACCGACGGCCTCGCGGTGATCGAGAACTGGGGCTCGATCCGCGGCATCGGCCACAATGGCTATCACAGCGGCGAGCCGAACCTGTCGGAGGGCATCGCGTCCGGCGGCGGCTCGATCCGCAACTATGAGGGCGCCGAGATCTATGGCTACGGGCGCGCCATCCAGATCGACAATTCCGGTAATGGCGCCGCCTACTCGGCGACCACGATCTACAATGAGGGCCTGATCCAGGGCGGCGGTAACCTTCCGACCGGCGTCGTCGCGGCCGATTCGCTCCTCTACACGCCGGTCAACGGCGAGGCGATCAACATCCTCGGCGGCTGGGCGGACGAGCTCGAGAACACCGCCACCGGCGTGATCGTGGGCGGCGTCCGGATGGGCGGCGGCGACGATCGGCTCGTCAATGCGGGCTCGATCTCGGCGACGGGCGGCTCGGCGGTCGATATGGGCGCCGGCGACGACGTCGTGACGCTCGATGCGGGGGCCGAGGTGGTCGGCGCGATTCTGCTCGGCGACGGCGACGACCGCCTGACCGCGGTCGATGGCGATCTCGACGTCTCGGGCGGGGCGGGCGACGACGCGATCACGGCCGGCGCGGGCGACGATGTGATCGCCGGCGATGACGGGGCCGACACGCTCGACGGCGGCGCCGGCGACGATCAGCTCGACGGCGGCGCGAATGCCGACCGGCTGTTCGGCGGCTCGGGCGACGATCTCCTCTTCGGCGGCACGGGCGACGATGTGCTCGTCGGCGGCTCGGGCGACGATCAGATCGACGGCGGCGCGGGTGTCGATACGGTCGATTATTCGGCCGACATGGCCGGCGTCACCGTCGATCTCGCGGTCGGCACCGCTTTCGGCGAGACGATCGGCGCGGACAGCCTCGCCGGCATCGAGATCGTCATCGGCGGCTCCGGCCATGACACGCTGACCGGCGACGACGGTGACAATGTCTTCTTCGGCGGGCTCGGCAACGATACGATCGCCGGGGGCGCGGGCTTCGACACGCTCGATCTCTCGGGCGCCAGCGGTGCGGTGACGATCGGCTCGGGTCGGGTGTCGGCCGCCGGTATCGGCACCGACAGCTTCACCGGCATCGAGGCGTTCCGCTTCGGCGACGCGGCCGACACCGTCACCGGTGGCAATGGCGACGAGACGCTCGACGGCGGGGCGGGTGACGATGTGGTGAAGGGCGGTGCCGGCAACGACGCCGTCACCGGCGGCACGGGCGACGACACGGTGGACGGCGGCTCCGGCGACGACGTCGTCGACGGCGGCGCGGGCACGGACACGGTGCGCGGCGGTTCGGGCGGTGACACCGCCCGGGGCGGCGCGGGCGACGACGCGATCGACGGCGGCTCGGGCGACGATCTCCTCTTCGGCGACGCCGGCCGCGACACGATCGCCGGCGGTTCGGGCGACGACACGATCGAGGGCGGGGCGGACGACGACGTGCTGTCGGGCGGTTCGGGCCACGACGTGTTCGTTTTCGCGGCGGGCTTCGGCCATGACCGGGTGACGGATTTCTCGCTCTCCGGGTCGAGCGCCGACGTGATCGCCTTCGCGGACGATCTCTTCGCCGATTTCGCCGCCGTTCTCGGCGCGGCGGATCAGGTCGGCCGCGACGTGGTGATCACGATCGACGACGCGACCAGCCTGACCCTCGCCAACGTCAAGCTCGCCGCCCTCGCCGCCGACGACTTCCGCTTCGCCTGAGGCGGGGCCGGGCGCCTGGCCGGCCGGGTGCGCGCCCGACGACCCCGCGCACCGGCCAGCCCGCCCGTCCGGCGGTCCGGTGGCGGCCCCCGCCGCGCCGTTTCACCAGAAGAGGATCGGCCGGCCGGTGTAGTCGCCGCGCAGGCCGTGCTTCAGCCGGCTCGCAACGGACCGGTCGCGCAGCCGATGGCAGTGGAACACCTGGCCGTAGCCGGTCGGCGGCCGGGCGAGGCCGTCGCCGAAATCCTCCGCCGTCCGGCGCGGCACGCGCGGGCCGAACTGGGAGGGATCGGGGAAGCGCGGCAGGCCCGCCTTCTGGGAGAGAATGGTCAGCACCGACTGGTCGTGCCGGTGCTCGATGAAGCCGTCGAAATTCGGCAGGCCGAGCCGGTTCGGGTCGTCGGTCAGCCGCTCGCGATAGGGAAAGGCCCGCGCCATCTCGGCGACGAAGGCCTCCGCCTCGGGCCCAGCGCGGTAGAGCTGAAAGCCGCTGACGAGCTGCGCGTTCTCCCAGAAGGCCGGGGTGTCGGCGTCCATCGAGACGAAGCAGTCGCGCTTCGTCCAGAGCCGCTGCGGCACCGGTCCACCCATCTCGAACAGCACGATCGGGTGCTCGTCGGCGAGCGCGAGCAGCGGCTCCGGGTCGCCGACGAGCGTCATCGCGACGTCGGTATAGAGAACGAGGTCGCCCGGGCGGCTGGCCCTGAGCGCGTCGGCGATGATCGCCGGCTTCCACAGCCAGTAGCCGGCGCCGCGCCGCTCGGCCATGATCTCGGGATGCCGCTCCGCGAGGTCGCGCGCGACGGGCGAGTGGGGTCCGTAGAGGCGGAAGGCGCGCAGGCCGGCGCGCTGCGAATACCGCTCGGCGAGCCGGGCCGCTTGGGCGAGATCGGACGTCGCATAAGCGATGTGGGTGGTCCGCGCCGCGTATCGTCCGCTCAACGCCGTCTCCGCGCCGGTGAGGCGGCACTGTCGCGAGGCCGGCGCCGCAGGTCAAGCGCGTGCGTCGGCCGCCGCCTCGAGCAGGGCGAGCGCCTCCGCGACGGTGGCGAGCCGGATAGCCGAACGGCCCTCGTCGGGGAAGGTGTGCACCGCATGACGGGCCGGCGCGCCGCGGCGGGCGAGGCCGAAATGCACGAGGCCGACCGGCTTCTCCGCCGAACCGCCGCCCGGCCCGGCGATGCCGGTCACGGCGACCGCGACATCGGCCTCCGAGCGGGCGAGCGCCCCGACGGCCATCGCGAGCGCGACCTCCCGGCTGACCGCGCCGACCCGCCCGATCAGCGTCGCCGGCACGCCGAGCATCGCCGTCTTCGCCGCGTTCGAATAGGTGACGAAGCCGCGGTCGACCACCGCCGAGGAGCCGGCGACCTCGGTCAGCGCGGCCGCGATCAACCCGCCGGTGCAGGATTCGGCGGTGGCGATCGTCAGCCCGCGTTCGGAATAGAGCCGGACGAGCGCAGTCGCGCGCGCGAGGAGGGGGGTGAGATCGGTCATGGCGTCTCCTCGCCGGGCGGGTCGACGGGATAGGGCAGGCGGATGGTCGCGGTGGCGATCGCGGCGATGCCTTCGCCGCGGCCGAGCGCGCCGAGCTTCTCGTTGGTGGTCGCCTTGACGCCCACCCGGTCCGCGCCGATGCCGCAGATCGCAGCGATCCGCGCCCGCATCGCCGTTCGGTGCGGGCCGATCCGCGGCGCCTCGGCGACGATGGCGAGGTCGAGATGGGCGATCACACCGCCGCGCGCCCGCACGCGCTCCGCCGCGAAGGCGAGGAAGCGATCCGAGGAGGCGCCCTTCCATTGCGGATCGGAGGGCGGGAAATGGTCGCCGATATCGCCTTCGGCGAGCGCGCCGAGCAGGGCGTCGGTCAACGCATGCAACGCCACGTCGGCGTCGGAATGCCCGGCGAGCCGCCGGTCGTGCGGGATCGGAACACCGCCGAGATGAACGGTGTCGCCGTCGGTGAAGGGGTGGATGTCGTAGCCCGTGCCGACCCGCGTCTCGCCGAGGATGAGCAGCCCGTCCTGCCGCAGGCGGCGGCCGGCGGCGGCGATGTCGGCCGGCGTGGTGAGCTTCACGTTCTCCGCCTCGCCCGGCACCAGCGTGACCGGCACCCCCGCCCATTCCATCACCGCGGCGTCGTCCGTCGCGGCGAGACCCGCCGCGGCCGCACCGCGATGCGCGGCGAGGAGCGTCTCGAGTCGGAATCCCTGCGGCGTCTGCGCGCCGAAGAGGCCGCCCCGATCGACCGTGGCTATGACGCGGCCGTCGCCGTCCGCCCGCTTCAGCGTGTCGGTGACCGGCGTCGCGGGCAGCACGGCGTCGGCCCCCTCGAGCGCGGCGATCACCCGGCCGATCAGCGCGGCCGACGCGAAGGGCCGCACCCCGTCATGCACCAGCACATGCGTCGCCCCCTCTGCGGCGAGCGCCTCGAGCCCGCGCAGCACCGTCTCCTGCCGCGTGGCGCCGCCCTTCACCGGCGGCAGCAGACGCGGATGCTCGCCGACGGCGGCGTCGTAGAGCGGGCCGTCCTCGGCCCCGATCGCCACCAGCACCGGACCGATGCCTTCATGCTGCATGAAAATCTCGACGGTCCGGGCGAGGATCGCCCGGCCGCCGATCCTCTGGTATTGCTTCGGCACCGCGCCGCCCGCTCGCACGCCGCGGCCGGCGGCGACGATCAGGACGGCGGGCTTTGTCTGCAGCATGGGCATGATCCGGTCGATTTCGGCCGCATGGTTCATCAATTTCGCGCCGCGGCGCAACAAGCCTCTTGCCGCGCCATAATTGCTGACTACGATGTGGGCAAAATCGGAAGATGCCTAATCGATAGTCAATCGGTGAATGTGGTCTTGAAGCCCCTGCAAACAGCACGATTAGCGGAGCCGCTGGCGATCGGGTCGGTGACGATTCCGAACCGGGTTCTGCTCGCGCCGATGTCGGGCGTTTCGGACCGGCCGTTCCGCCGCATCGCGGCTCGCTTCGGCGCCGGCATGGTCGTCTCCGAAATGGTGGCGAGCGAGGACCTCGTCGGCGGCGATCCGGAGATCGCGACGCGCGCCGAGGCGACCGGGGTCGGGCCGCATGTCGTGCAGCTCGCCGGCCGCGAGGCGCACTGGATGGCCGAGGGGGCGCGCGTCGCCGCCGGCGCCGGCGCCGACATCATCGACATCAATATGGGCTGCCCCGCGAAGAAGGTGACGAGCGGCTGGTCGGGCTCCGCGCTGATGCGCGACCTCGACCATGCCGAGCGGCTGATCGCGGCGACGGTCGAGGCGAGCCCGGTGCCGGTGACCCTCAAGATGCGGCTCGGCTGGGACGAGCGCTCGCTCGTCGCGCCCGAACTCGCCCGCCGGGCGGAGGCGGCCGGCGTCGCGCTCGTCACCGTGCACGGCCGCACGCGCTGCCAGTTCTACAAGGGCTCGGCCGACTGGGCGGCGATCCGCGCCGTGAAGGAAGCGATCGCCATCCCGCTGGTCGCCAATGGCGATCTCGTCGCGCCGGGCCAGCTCGGCGCGATGCTCGCCGCCTCGGGCGCCGACGGGGTGATGGTCGGCCGCGGCGCCTATGGCCGGCCCTGGCTGCCCGGCCATCTCGCCCGCTTCGCCGCAACCGGCGTGATGCCCGAGGCCCCGTCGGGCGTCGCGCTCTTCGAGATCGTCGCGGGCCAGTACGAGGAGATCCTCGCGCTCTACGGCGCGGCGCTCGGGGTGCGCATCGCGCGCAAGCATATCGGCTGGACGCTCGATGGCGCCGGCCTCGGCGGCGCGCTCCGCGCCGCGATCCTGACCGAAACCGATCCGGCCCGCGTGCTGCCCCTCCTCGAGGCGGCGCTCACGGCCGATGCAGCAAGGAGGGCCGCATGAGCCCCGCCATCTCACCCGCCGGCGGCCCGAAGGGCGCGAAGCCGGTGGACACGAAGGGCGTCAAGCCGATGGAGACGCCGATCGGTCCGCTGATGCTCGACGCCCTGCCGCATCCCGTCCTGCTCGTCGATCCGCGCGGCCACATCACCCAGGCGAACAACGCCGCGCAGGATTTCTTCCAGGCCTCCGTCGCCGTGATGCGCCGGCACCCGATCGCCCATTTCGTGCCGTTCGGCAGCCCGCTGCTCGCGCTGATCGAACAGGTGCGCACCCGCGGCGCGGCGGTCAACGAATACCGCGTCGATGTCGGCACGCCGCGCACCGGCGAGCGCGTCGTCGACATCTTCGCGACGCCGCTGCAGGACCAGTCGGAGGAGGTCGTCGTCATGCTGCAGGAGCGCGGCATGGCGGAGAAGATGGATCGCCAGCTCACCCATCGCGGCGCGGCGCGCTCGGTCACCGGCCTCGCCGCGATGCTCGCGCACGAGATCAAGAACCCGCTCTCCGGCATACGCGGCGCGGCGCAGCTCCTCGAGACCTCGGTCGACGACGCCGACCGGGCGCTGACCCGCCTGATCTGCGACGAGGCGGACCGCATCGTGAAGCTCGTCGACCGGATGGAGGTGTTCTCCGACGAGCGGCCGATCGAGCGCAGCCCGGTCAACATCCATTCGGTGCTCGAACACGTGAAGCGGCTCGCCCAGTCGGGCTTCGCCCGCAACATCCGCATCGTCGAGGAATACGATCCCTCGCTGCCTTTCGTCTTCGCCAACCGCGACCAGCTGATCCAGGTCTTCCTCAACCTCGTGAAGAATGCGGCGGAGGCGATCGGCGACGATCCGGACGGCGAGATCCTGCTGACGACGGCGTTCCGGCCGGGCATCCGGCTCTCCGTGCCGGGGACGCCGAACCGGGTCACCCTGCCGCTCGAATTCGTCGTGCGCGACAACGGCCCGGGTGTCCCCGCCGACATGATGCCTCATCTCTTCGATCCCTTCGTCACCACCAAGACGAACGGAACCGGGCTCGGCCTCGCCCTCGTCGCCAAGATCATCGGCGACCATGGCGGCGTCATCGAATGCGAATCGCAGCCGCGGCGGACGGCCTTCCGCGTGTTGATGCCGGCCTGGCCGGGCACTGGCGACCCCCCTGAGCGGGAGTGAAAGGACAGCTTCCATGCCGAACGGCAACATCCTCGTGGCGGACGACGATGCGGCGATCCGGACGGTGCTCAACCAGGCGCTGTCGCGGGCCGGCTACGAGGTCCGGCTGACCTCGAACGCGGCCACGCTGTGGCGCTGGGTGAGCCAGGGCGAGGGCGACCTCGTCATCACCGATGTGGTGATGCCCGACGAGAACGCCTTCGACCTCCTGCCGCGCATCAAGCGGGCGCGGCCGGAACTGCCGGTCATCGTGATGAGCGCGCAGAACACCTTCATGACGGCGATCCGTGCTTCCGAGCGCGGCGCCTACGAATATCTGCCGAAGCCGTTCGACCTCAAGGAGCTGATCTCGATCGTCGGCCGCGCGCTGTCCGAGCCGAAGCTGCGCCGGCGCGACGATCCGGGCGACGATCCGGGCGAGAACATCCCGCTCGTCGGCCGCTCGCCGGCGATGCAGGACATTTACCGCGTGCTCGCGCGGCTGATGCAGACCGACCTGACCGTGATGATCGCCGGCGAATCGGGCACCGGCAAGGAGCTGGTCGCCCGGGCGCTGCACGATTACGGCAAGCGGCGCACCGGACCCTTCGTCGCGATCAACATGGCGGCGATCCCGCGCGACCTGATCGAAAGCGAGCTGTTCGGCCACGAGAAGGGGGCCTTCACGGGCGCCCAGGCGCGTTCCGCCGGCCGGTTCGAACAGGCCGAGGGCGGAACCCTGTTCCTCGACGAGATCGGCGACATGCCGATGGAGGCGCAGACCCGGCTGCTCCGCGTCCTGCAGCAGGGGGAATACACGACCGTGGGCGGCCGCACGCCGATCAAGACCGATGTGCGGATCATCGCCGCGACCAACAAGGACCTGCGCATCCTGATCAATCAGGGCCTGTTCCGCGAGGACCTGTTCTTCCGCCTCAACGTCGTGCCGATCCGGCTGCCGGCGCTGCGCGAGCGGGCGGAGGATATCCCCGATCTGGTCCGCCACTTCTTCCAGCTCGTCGAGAAGGAGGGCCTGCCGAACAAGCAGATCGAACCCCCGGCGCTCGAGCGGCTGAAGCGCTATCGCTGGCCGGGCAATGTCCGCGAGCTCGAGAACCTGATCCGCCGGCTCGCCGCGCTCTATCCGCAGGACGTGATCACCGAGAACATCATCGAGACCGAACTCGATACGCCGGCGCAGGCGCTCGCGCCGGCGGAATCGGGCAATGAGGACACGCTCTCCGGCTCGGTCGAGCGCCACCTGACGGCCTATTTCGAGGGTTTCGGCGACAACCTGCCGCCGCCCGGCCTCTACCACCGCATCCTGCGCGAGGTCGAATACCCGCTGATCAGCGCCGCCCTCGCCGCGACCCGCGGCAACCAGATCAAGGCGGCCGAACTTCTCGGCGTCAATCGCAACACGCTCCGGAAGAAGATCCGCGACCTCGACGTCCAGGTGATCCGCAGCTCCCGCTGACGGGGCGGTCCCGACACGCAATGTGGCGCCTTCGCCACATTGCTGTTGCAATCGGGCCGCAGCTTCCGCGGCCATGTCGGACGGATTCGATCGCGACGAGATTCGGAAGTGCCGGGAGGTCCCGCCTTGATCGCGATCGGGGAGGCCCTTCCGGTGGCGACGCCGCTCGGCGGGCGCGAGTTCTCGCGCTGGCCGCGCCGCATCCGCACGCTCGGCTACATCCTCGTCGTGCTGTCGCTCGCGAGTTCCTTCGCGACCTTCGCGCTGCTGATGGGGCTGACGCCGATCGATCCCACCGGCGAGGTCGTGGTCAGCGCGATGGCCGTCAACGGCGCGCTGGTCGGCGCGCTGGCGCTCGCCGTCGGCTGGGAGATCGTCACCCTCGTGCGCGCCCGCCGCAAGGGCCGCGCCGCCGCCCGGCTGCACATCCGCGTCGTCGCGCTGTTCTCGATCATCGCCGCCGTGCCGGCGATCCTCGTCGCGCTCGCCGCGAGCTTCACGCTCAATCGCGGCCTCGATCACTGGTTCTCCGAGCGCACCCGGCAGATCGTCGCGACCTCGCAGCAGATCGCGCTCGCCTTCGCCGAGGAGCAGGCGCGCTCGCTGCGCACCGACATCCTGACGCTGCGCCTCGATTTCGAGCGCGCCCAACCGTTGCTCGAGGCGGACCCCGACCAGTTCCAGACCTTCATGAACTCGGTCGCCGCCTTCCGCGGCATTCCCGGCCTCTATATCGTCAAGCCGGACGGCTCGCTGATCGCGCAGGCCGATTTCCAGTTCAAGCTCGCTTTCGTGCCGCCGCCGCCCGAGGCGCTCGACCAGGCCAAGGCCGGCTCCGATCCGGTGCTGATCGCGCCGGGCGCCACGCGGATCGTCGGCGCGCTGATCCGGCTGCAATCCTATCGCGACGTGTTTCTCTACGTGTCGCGCGAGATCGACCCCAAGGTCGTCCGCTACATCAACATGACGACCGACAACATCAACGAATACCGATCGATGGAGCAGACCCGCTTTGCCGTCCAGGTGGCGTTCGGCCTGCTCTATATCGGCATCTCGCTCGTCGTGCTCCTTTCGGCGATCTGGCTCGGCATCGGCTTCGCCAATCGCATCGTCTCGCCGATCCGAAGGCTGATCGATGCGTCGGACCAGGTGGCGCGCGGCAATCTCGCCGTCGAGGTTCCCTACCGCTCGGCGGACGGCGACATCGGCGCGCTCGGCCAGACCTTCAACACGATGACGGCCGAGCTGCGCCGGCAGCAGGCGGAACTCGTCGCCGCCAACGAACTGATCGACAGCCGCCGCCGCTTCACCGAGGCGGTGCTCGCCGGCGTCTCGGCGGGCGTCGTCGGCCTCGACGCGGATGGCAGGGTGACGCTCGCCAATCGCGGCGGCCTGCGCCTGCTCGGCGTCGCCGACGAGCGCGGTGCGATCGGTCGTCCGATCGCCGAACTGGTGCCGGAGCTCACCGATGTGGTCGCCGTGGCGCTCGTCGACCAGGGCCGGTCGGAACACCGCGACCAGATCGCGCTGGTGCGCGACGGTCGCGAGCGTACCCTCAACGTCCGCGTCACCACCGAGCGCTCCGAATCGAACGCGCACGGCTATGTGGTGACACTCGACGACATCACCGATCTGATGACCGCGCAGCGCGGCGCCGCCTGGGCCGACATCGCCCGCCGCATCGCGCACGAGATCAAGAACCCGCTCACGCCGATCCAGCTCTCGGCCGAGCGGCTGCGCCGCCGCTTCGGCAAGACGGTGGGGGAGGGGCGGGAGGTGTTCGACCAGTGCGTCGACACGATCATCCGCCAGGTCGGCGACATCGGCCGCATGGTCGACGAGTTCTCCGCCTTCGCGCGCATGCCGAAGCCGGCGATGGAGGCGCGCGACCTGCGCGATCCGGTGCGCGAGGCGGTGTTCCTGCTCGAGGTCGGCCATCCCGACATCGAGTTCCGGATGGAGCTGCCTTCGGAACCGATGGTCGGCCGGTTCGATACGCGGCTCGTCTCGCAGGTCTTCACCAATGTCGTGAAGAACGCGACGGAGGCGATCGCGGCTCTGCCCGCGGAGGCGCGCGGCACGCCGCGCATCACCGTGACCGGCCGGGTTGAGGGCGATCAGATCGTCGTCGACGTCATCGACACGGGCATCGGCCTGCCGGCGGAAAACCGCCAGCGCCTGCTCGAGCCCTATATGACGACGCGCGAGAAGGGCACCGGGCTCGGCCTCGCCATCGTCCGCAAGATTCTCGAGGAGCACGGAGGGCGGATCGACCTCCTCGACGCGCCACAGGTCGCCGAAGGCGGCCACGGCGCGATGGTCCGCATCACGCTGCCGAAGAGCGAGGCTCCGTTGCCGGAGCCGGCTCGGGAAGCAGCGGCCTGAGACGGGAAGCGTTCATGTCCACTGACATTCTGATCATCGACGATGAACTCGACATTCGGGAACTCGTCGCCGGCATCCTCGAGGACGAGGGGCACGGCACGCGCACGGCCGGCGACACCGACACCGCGCTCGCCGAGATCGCGCGGCGGCGGCCGGGCCTCGTCTTCCTCGACATCTGGCTGCAAGGGAGCCGGATCGACGGCCTGACGCTGCTCGATACGATCAAGGAGCAGCATCCCGACCTGCCGGTGGTGATGATCTCCGGCCATGGCAATATCGAGACCGCGGTGTCGGCGATCCGCCGCGGCGCCTATGACTATATCGAGAAGCCGTTCAAGGCCGACCGGCTGATCCTCGTCGCCGAGCGGGCGCTCGAGGCGTCGAAGCTGCGCCGCGAAATCCGTGTGCTGCGCGAGCGTACCGGCGAGGCCGACGAACTGGTCGGCCGCTCGACCGCGGTCAACCATCTGCGCCAGACGATCGAACGGATCGCGCCGACCAACAGCCGGATCATGATCTCCGGCCCGTCCGGCTCGGGCAAGGAACTCGCTGCCCGCGCCATCCATCGGCTGTCGACGCGCGCCTCGGGTCCCTTCGTGGTGCTGAATGCGGCGACCATCACGCCGGATCGCATGGAGGTCGAGCTCTTCGGCACCGACGGCGACGGCGCGGCGCGGCGGGTCGGCGCGCTCGAGGAGGCGCATGGCGGCACGCTCTATCTCGACGAGGTCGCCGACATGCCGCGCGAGACGCAGGGCAAGATCCTGCGCGTGCTGATCGAGCAGTCCTTCCAGCGCGTCGGCGGGTCGACCAAGGTGCAGGTCGACGTCCGCATCATCTCCTCGACGGCGCGCGACCTCGAGCGCGAGATCGGCGAAGGCTCGTTCCGCGAGGATCTGTTCCATCGCCTCTCGGTCGTGCCGCTCCGGGTGCCGGCGCTGGCCGAGCGGCGCGACGACATCCCGGTGCTCGTCCAGCATTTCGCGGAGCACATCTCCCGCACCACCGGCCTGCCGATGCGGCCGATCGGCGAGGATGCCTTCGCCGTCCTGCAGGCGCACGACTGGCCGGGCAACATCCGGCAGTTGCGCAACAATGTCGAAAGGCTGATGATCCTCGCCCGCGGCGGCGCGACGGAGACGATCACCGCCGATATGCTGCCGCCGGAGATCGGCGAGATCCTGCCTTCGACGCCGGGCCGAGGCGGTGAGCATCTGATGTCGCTGCCGCTGCGCGATGCGCGCGAGATCTTCGAGCGGGAATATCTGACCGCGCAGGTCAACCGCTTCGGCGGCAACATCTCGCGGACCGCCGAATTCGTCGGCATGGAGCGCTCGGCGCTCCATCGCAAGCTGAAGTCGCTCGGCGTCAACTGAGCCCGGAGCCGCCATGTCGCGTATCGCCTATGTCAACGGCCGCTATGTTCCGCTGCGGCAGGCCGCCGTGCACGTCGAGGACCGCGGCTACCAGTTCGCCGACGGCGTCTACGAGGTCTGCGAGGTCGATGGCGGCCGGCTGATCGACGAGCGGCGCCACATGGACCGGCTCGAGCGGTCGCTGAAGGAACTGCGCATCGCGATGCCGATGAGCCGGGTCGCACTCGGCGCGGTGCTGCGCGAGACGGTGCGGCGCAATCGCGTCGGGCACGGCCTCGTCTATCTGCAGGTGACGCGCGGCGTCGCCCCGCGCAACCATCTCTTCCCGTCGCCCGCCGTCCTGCCGGCGATCGTCGTCACGGCGCGCTCCTCCGACGCCGCGGCGGCCGAGCGGCGCGCCGAGGCGGGCGTCGGCGTCATCACCGTGCCGGAGAACCGCTGGGCGCGGGTCGACATCAAGACCGTCTCGCTGCTGCCGAACGTGCTCGCCAAGCAGGCGGCGAAGGAAGCGGGCGCCTATGAGGCCTGGTTCGTCGATGCGGACGGCCGGGTCACCGAGGGCGGCTCGACCAATGCCTGGATCGTCACCGCCGACGGCGCCCTCGTTACCCGGCCGGCGGAGGAGGGCATTCTACGCGGCATCACCCGCACCGTTCTGTTCGATCTCGCCGCGGAGGAGGGCCTGAAGATCGAGGAACGTGCCTTCACCGTCGAGGAGGCGAAGGCGGCGCGCGAGGCGTTCATCACCGCGGCGACCGCTGTCGTCATGCCGGTCGTGCGGATCGACGAGGTGCCGCTCGGCAATGGCGCGCCGGGTTCGATCGCGACCCGGCTGCGCAGCCGCTTCCATGATGTCGCCGAGCGGAGTAGCCTGTTCGCCCGCCCGGCCGGATGAATCGTTCCATCGCGCGCCGCGTCAAGAAAGACGTGACGTGCAACCCGGAAGCGGGCACATTGTTTGGAACGGCCGGCAAGGCAAAGGCCGTCGGGACCGTCGCGTCCCCAACAAGCACGAAGCGTGAGACATAAGAATGGCAGACCGCGCGCAAAACCTTCAGGACACGTTCCTCAATCATGTCCGCAAGGCGAAGACACCGCTGACGATCTTCCTCGTCAACGGCGTCAAGCTGCAGGGCATCGTCACCTGGTTCGACAATTTTTGCGTTCTTCTCCGGCGGGACGGGCACTCGCAACTCGTCTACAAGCACGCCATATCAACCATCATGCCGGGCGCTCCGATTCAGCTCTTCGAGCCGAACGACGACAATGACCGGCCAGGAGCCTGATTGAACGACATCCATGAAAGCCCCGGCGATCGCATCGCCGGGCGCGAGACCAAGGCGGCGCCCGACCGGGCGCTCGTTCTCGTGCCGGTGCCGACCGGCCGCGCCAAGCTCGAAGACGGCTCGCCGCTCGCCCGCCGCAGCGTCGCGGCCCGGGTCGACGAGGCGGTCGGCCTCGCCCGCGCCATCGAGCTCGACGTGGTCGAGGCGATCCCGATCAACATTTCCGAATACCGGCCGGCAACGCTGATCGGCAAGGGCAAGGTCGAGGAGGTCGCGGCGAAGGCCGAGGCCGGCAAGATCGACCTCGTCGTTGTCGACCACGCGCTGTCGCCGGTGCAGCAGCAGAATCTCGAGAAGGCGCTGAAGGCAAAGGTCATCGACCGCACCGGCCTGATCCTCGAGATCTTCGGCGAGCGGGCGCAGACCAAGGAAGGCCGGCTTCAGGTCGAGCTCGCCCATCTCACCTATCAGAAGAGCCGGCTCGTTCGGTCCTGGACCCATCTCGAGCGGCAGCGCGGCGGCTTCGGCTTCCTCGGCGGCCCGGGCGAGACCCAGATCGAGGCCGACCGGCGGATGATCCAGGAGCGCATCGCCCGCATCGAGCACGATCTCGAGACGGTGGTGCGCACCCGCCGGCTGCAGCGCGAGGGCCGGCGCAAGGTGCCGCATCCGATCGTCGCGCTGGTCGGCTACACGAATGCCGGCAAGTCGACGCTCTTCAATGCGCTCACCCATTCCGACATCTTCGCCAAGGACCTGCTCTTCGCGACGCTCGACCCGACGCTGCGCCAGCTGAAGCTGCCGCATGGCGGGGAGGTGATCCTCTCGGACACGGTGGGCTTCATCTCCAACCTGCCGACCCATCTCGTCGCCGCCTTCCGGGCGACGCTCGAAGAGGTCATCGAGGCGACGATCATCCTGCACGTCCGCGACATCGCGCACGAGGACACCGAGGCGCAGGCCGCCGACGTCGCGCAGGTCCTGTCGCAGCTCGGCATCGACGTCGCCGCCTCCGACCGGGTGATCGAGGTCTGGAACAAGATCGACCTGCTGCCGCCCGACCAGCGGCCGGGCGCCGAGGAGATCGCCGGCCGGCGTATCGTCCCTGTATCGGCGCTGACGGGCGAGGGCCTGCCGCGGCTCCTCTCGACCGTCGAGGCGAAGCTCGGCGAGGGCCGCGCGGTGTTCCATGTCGCTCTCTCGGGCGAGGCGCTCGGCGGGCTGCACCGGCTCTACGAGCTCGGCAATGTCCTCGAGCGCCGCGACGAGGAGGACGGCACGGTCCATGCCGTCGTGCGCGTCGCCGACAAGCATCTCGACGCCTTCCGCGACACCTTCCCCGGCGCCCGCGAGCGCCGGGTGAACTGAAGCGGAGCACGGGGGGCTTTTCCATGAGCTCCTGATAGGGAGTTACCTTCGGCTGCGCCGGCGGGGCGTCTCCGGGCCGGCGCCGCCTCTCCGCCCGTCATCCCGGGCGAGGCGAAGCCGGGACCCGGGACCCATCGAGCAGGACGGGAAGACGCGCCTGTCCGGGCGAGGGATGTGCGTCCCCGCGCGGACCATGGATTGAGCCGCAAGGCGATGTGGCCGCCCGGGGCCGGCAGGCCGGCCGATTGCGCTGGCAGAATCGGGCGAGCCGGCTATTCCAGCCCCTTCGCCTCGCGCCACAGCGCTTCCATCTCGTCGAGCGTCGCGGCGTCGAGGCTGCGGCCCGTCTCGGCCAGGCGGCGCTCGATATGGCCGAAGCGGCGGCGGAACTTCTCGTTGGTGCCGCGCAGCGCCGCATCCGGGTCGATCTCGACATGGCGGGCGAGGTTGGCGACGGCGAACAAGAGGTCGCCGATCTCGTCCCCCACCCGGGCGGCGGGGGCTCCGGCGTCGAGCTCCGCCTCGATCTCGTCGATCTCCTCGCGCAGCTTGGCGAGCACCGCGCGCGGATCGTTCCAGTCGAAGCCGACGGTGCCGGCCCGCTTCTGCAGCTTCACCGCGCGGGCGAGCGCCGTCATGCCGGCCGGCACGTCGGCGAGCAGGCCGCCCTCCGTCGGCAGGCCCGCCGCGGCGCGCTTCTGCGCCCGCTCGCGCTTCTCCTCCGCCTTGATCGCCTCCCACATCCCCTTCGCCGAGCGGGCGGAGCGCGCCGCCGCATCGCCGAAGACGTGCGGGTGGCGGCGGATCATCTTCCGTGTGATCGCCGCGACGACGTCGCCGAAGTCGAACCGGCCTTCCTCGGCGGCGAGCTGCGCGTGATAGACGACCTGCAGCAGCAGATCGCCGAGCTCCTCCTCCAGATCGACCATGTCGCCGCGGGCGATCGCATCGGCGACCTCATAGGCCTCCTCGACCGTATAGGGCGCGATGGTCGCGAAACTCTGCTCGATGTCCCAGGGGCATCCGGTCTCCCGGTCGCGCAGCCGGGCCATGATCTCGATCAGACGGGTGATGTCGCGGGAGGGCTGCATGGCGGCGTCGCCGATTCGCTTGCGGGCCGGCAGGGTCGCACGGCGCGCCGGAGAGGGCTACGGGTCGCGATCGAACAGCGTCGGCGCGCCGCGGGCGTGCCGGCTCTCGATCGCCAGCATGCGCCGCTTGGCGGCGGTGCCGCCGGCGCCGCTCCAGGCGAGTCCGCACGGTCCGATCGGCGTGTCGAAGACGGTGAAGGCGATCATGTCGGACTGAAGACCCTCACCCGACCTCTCCCGCAGGCGGGAGAGGGGCTCGTCGCGCTTGCTGGACGGGTGATCCGATCGGCCGGTCGGGGCACCCTCTCCCGCCGCGCGGGAGAGGGCTTCGCCTCTTGGCGAGGCGAAGCCGAGCCTAGATGCGAAGGGTGAGGGCACCTTCCTCCCTTCGCCGATCCGGGAGAAGACCCTCACCCGACCTCTCCCGCAAGCGGGAGAGGGGCTCGTCGCGCTTGCTGGACGGGTGATCCGATCGGCCGGTCGTCGTCTCGCCCTCCGCAGGAGAGCGGTCGAGGAGAGGGGCTCCCCTCTCCCGCCGCGCGGGAGAGGGCTTCGCCTCTTGGCGAGCGCAGCGAGCCTGGATGAGAAGGGTGAGGGCGCCTTCCTCCCTTCGCCGATTCGGGAGAAGACCCTCACCCGACCTCTCCCGCAGGCGGGAGAGGGGCTCGCCGCGCCCTGCAGCCCTACGGCCGTTCCACCGTGATCACCTGGAAGGTGTGCATCACGTCGTCGTCCTCGCGGATCGAGACGTATTCGCCGACCACGAAGCGCTCCTCGCCGAGGCGGAAGCCGGTCTCGTCGTCCTCCTCGCCCGCCTCATAGTCGAAGAACCACTGGCCGCCCGGCCGTCGCGCCAGCCGGCCGACCGCGTCCGCCTCGCCGGGGCGGAAACGGCGGACGCGGCATTCGGCCTTGTGCGCCCTGAAGGTCTCGGCGTCGAGCGTGCCGTCGTCGGCGAGCGGCGCGACGAGGTCGTAGCCGTGCGTCGGGTCGCCGACCGGGTGGCCGCGCTCGCGCGCCAGTTCGAGGCGGATGTGGCGGAAACTCGATGGCAGCGTCGTCATGGGGGGCTCCTGTCGCGTGGTCGGGATCGGGTCGGCGCCGGCCGACCGGGCGGCGGCGAAGCGGGCGGCAGGCCTAGCTGCGGCCGGGCGAAGCGGGCGGATCGGGCCGGTCGGGCCCTTCATCGAGACCGTGCAGATAGGCGATGAAGGCGTCGATATCGGCCGGCGTGAAGGTGAAGACCGGCATCGCCGGATGGCCCGACGAGAGGCCCTCGGCCATCGATTCCTCGAGCGATTCGAGGGGATAGCGCAGATGCAGGTCGCGGAAGGGCGGCGCCTGCGCGAACGGGCTCGGCCCGTGCTTGCCGATCGCGTGGCAGCGGGCGCATTTCTCCTGCGCGATCGCCTTGCCGCGCTGCACATCGGCGGCGAACGCCGGCTGCGCGCCGATCGCCGCGAGCGCCAGAATCATCGGTATCCGTCTCATCCCGAACCTCCTCGCCGCATCCTGCGGCGCCTGCCGATCCGATGATAACGCCGCTGCGGCGCGTCGTTCTGATCCGGATCAAGCTGCACTGCGGCAGAAAACGCATATTGCACGCGATATTCGTTCGTGTTAGCGCTTCGATCCAGGCAGGCGAGGGCTCGGGAGGACTGGAGCCCGCTGCCGAGGGAGGACAATCCGATGACGACACGCCTTTCGGGCGCGCTTTGCCGTGCCTTCTCGATCGCTGCGCTGCTCGCCGGCGCGGCGACCGTCGCCCAGGCTTCCGACAACAAGATCGCGCTCATTCCGGGCGGACCGCATCCCTACTTCGCGCCCTGGGAGCAGGCCGCGGCCGACGCCCAGAAGGACTTCGGCATCGCCGCGGTCGACTTCAAGGTTCCGTCCGAGTGGAAGCTCAACCTGCAGACCGAGCTGGTCGAGAGCCTGGTGACGCAGGGCTACACCGCCTTCGGCATCTTCCCCGGCGACGCGGTCGGCATCAACTCGACGGTCGAGGAACTCGAAGGCGCCGGCATTCCGGCCGCCGCACTCGCGGGCTGCGCGCAGGACCCGACCAAGATGCAGTTCTGTCTCGGCACGGATGTCTACAACTCCGCCTATCTCGGCACCAAGGCGCTGATCGAGGCGATGGGCGGCAAAGGCAAGATCGTCCATCTCGCCGGCCTGCTCGTCGATCCGAACACCAAGCTGCGCATGGACGCGGTCGAGAAGGCGGTCGGCGAGACGAACGGCGCGGTGTCGATCGTCCAGCACATCACCGATACCGACGCGCAGGAAGCCGCCGACCAGAAGATCAACGCGCTCCTCGGCGCGCAGAAGGACCAGATCGACGGCCTGATCTCGACGGCCTACATCCCGTCCGTGGTCGCCGCCAAGTCGCTGCGCAATCTCGGCGACAAGCGGATCAAGCTCGTCGGCATCGACGACGATCCGATCGTGCTCGACGCGATCAAGGACGGCTTCGCGGCCGGCACGATGGCGCAGAACCCCTACGGACAGGGTTATGTCGGCGCCTATGTGCTCGACCTCCTCGCCGGCGGCGGCTGCACCGTGAAGGCCGACGCGCCGTGGATCCAGACGCCGCAGACCGCCCACTTCATCGACTCCGGCACGCTCCTGATCAGCGCCGCCAACATCGCGAGCTACAAGGACGACCTGAAGAAGATCACTTCGGACATCCAGTCCTCCTTCAAGGACAAGTATCTCGACTGCAAGTGAGGCTTTCGCGAGAGACGGCGTGCCGTCTCTCGCGCCATTTCGGCCACCCGGTCGTCATCCCGGCGAAAGCCGGGACCCATTCAGCCGAACCGCCAGACGGCATTCTCCTTGATGGGTCCCGGGTCTGGGCTTCGCTCCGCCCGGGATGACGGCCACCGAGACGCTCAACCCGGACCCCGTCATGACCGTCGCCGATGCCAACGAAGCGCCTGCCCGCCGCGGCGCCTTTCTCGCCGAGAGCGGCAATCTGATCGGGCTCGCCGCCATCGTCCTGATCTTCTGGGTGGTGCTGACGAGCCTTCGGCCCGGCTTCATCTCGAATTTCAACCTCTTCACCCTGTCGCGCTCGCTCGCCATCGACATTGTCATCGGCTTCTCGACGATGGTGGTGCTCGCGACCGGCGGCATGAACCTCGCGATCGGCTCGATCGGCGTCTGCGCCGTGATGGCGGCCGGCTTCCTGATGCAGGGGCTCGGCCTGCCGCCGCTCGTCGCCTTCGCGGCGGCGCTCGCGCTCGGCGCCGCGCTCGGCTGGCTGAACGGCTTCGCGATCGTCCGCTCGGGCGTGAACTCCTTCATCATCACGCTCGCGAGCGCGAGCCTCTATCTCGGCGCCATGCTCATTCTCTCGAAGGCGGTCACCTTCAACGAGCTGCCCGCCGCGGTCGCCGATTTCGGCAAGCTGCGCTTCGGCGGCTTCGTCTCGCCGCTCCTCATCATCGCGCTCGCGATCGGCGCGGCGCTGATCGTGCTCTTCCGCTTCACCGCGCTCGGCCGGGAGATTCTCGCCGCGGGCGCCAATCCGCGCGCCGCCGAGCTCTCCGGCGTGCCGGTCGGCCGCGTCGTGATCATTGCGCACACGCTGTCGGGCGCGCTCGCCGGAGCGGCCGGGCTGATGCTCGTCGCCCGGCTCGGCGCGGCGATGCCCTCGATCGGCCAGGACTGGCTGCTGCCTTCCTTCCTCGCGCCGGTGCTCGGCGGCACGCTGCTGTCGGGCGGCGCCGTCTCGGTGATCGGCACCATGCTCGGCGCACTCCTCGTCACCACCATCCGCTCGGGACTGCTCGTCATGCAGGTCGGCAATTTCTGGCTGCAGCTCTTCCTCGGCGTGATCCTGCTCGCCGCCGTGATGCTCGATCGCTATCGCGGCAAGGTCGCCGAGCGGCGCAGCCTGGGACGCCGCTGATGACACTCGGCCAGCGCCTCATCGCCAATGAATGGTCGGCGATCGCGGTCGCGATCGTGATCGGCGTGGTCGGCCTCGCCGCGACCTCGCCGGCCTTCCTGACGGAGTTCAACCTCTATGTGATGATGCGGTCCTTCTGCGTCGTCCTCGTCGTCGCCTTCGCGCAGATGCTGACGCTCGCCGTCGGGCAGCTCAACCTTTCGATCGGCGCGCTCGGCGGCCTCGTCGCGATCGCCATCGGCGGCATGATGGAGGTGCTCGGCTTTCCGATTGCCGTCGCCCTGCCGATCGGCCTCGCGATCGGCGCGCTCGGCGGCCTGATCAACGGGCTCCTGACGGTGCGGACCGGCATCAACGGTTTCATCATCACGCTCGCCACCGCCTCGGCCTTCACCGGCATCAATCTCGGCATCACCGAGTCGATCCCCTTCTACAACCTGCCTTCCGCCTTCGTGGCCTTCGGCACGGCGCGCCTCTCGGCCTTTCCGATGCTCCTCATCCCGCCGGTGATCGTCGCGCTCCTGCTCGCGCTCTTCCTCGCCCGCACCGTGCCGGGCCGGCAGCTCCTCGCGGTCGGCGGCAATCCGCACGCCGCGCAGCTTTCGGGCGTCCACATGAACGGCATCGTCGTGCTCGCCCATACGCTGTCCGGCCTCCTCGCCGCGGTCGGCGCGATCCTCGCCGTCGCGCAGCTCGGCTCGGCGCAGCCGACCATCGGCCAGGACTGGCTGATCATGTCCTTCGCCGCGCCGATCATCGGCGGAGCCGCCCTCACCGGCGGCCATGTCTCGGTGGCGGCGACCGCGCTCGCCGTCGTGCTGATCGTGCTCATCCAGAACGGCATGGTGCTCGCGCAGGTCGACCCTTACTGGGTGCAGTTCCTGCTCGGCGCGCTGATCCTCGCCGCGGTCGGGCTCAACCGGCTGCGCGCCGTCCGGGCGGGGGAGGCGTGAGATGCGGCTGACCGTCGAGGACATCGGCAAGAGCTTTCCGGGCGTCACCGCGCTCGACGGCGTCTCCTTCGAAATCCGGCCGGGCGAAATCCACGCCCTGATGGGCGAGAACGGCGCCGGCAAGTCGACGCTGATCAAGATCATCACCGGCCTCTACCGGCCGGACCGTGGCCGGCTGCTCGTCGACGGCGTGCCCGCCGACTTCCACTCGCCGCGCGACGCGATCGCCGCCGGCATCAGCGCGGTGCATCAGGAGCGCAACCTCATCCCGCGCTTCACGGTCGGCGAGAACATCCTGCTCGAGCGCCTGCCGCGCCGGCACGGCCTCGTCGATTACGGTCGGGTGCACCGCGAGGCGCGCCGCTTCCTCGACATGATCGACCCCTCGATCGACACCCGCACCGAGGTGCGCCGGCTGTCGGTCGCGCAGATGCAGATCGTCGAGATCGCCAAGGCCCTGTCGCTCGAGGCGGGCGTTCTCCTCCTCGACGAGCCGACCGCCTCGATCACCGGCCATGAGGCCGACGCGCTCTTCGCCGTGCTTCGCCGGCTGAAGGCGGAAGGCAAGGCGATCGTCTTCGTGAGCCACAAGCTCGAGGAAGTCACCGCGATCTCCGACCGCGTCACCGTGCTGCGCGACGGCAAGGTGGCGGCGGCCGGCGAGCCGATCGCCTCGATGAGCCGGGGCCGCATCGTCTCGGCGATGATCGGCCGCGAGGAGCGCGTCGCCGAGATCGGCGAGCGCGACCTCCGCGACCGGACGGCCGTGCTCGAGGCGCGCGGCGTCGCGACCGCGCTCGGCCATCGCGACATCGGCTTCACGCTCCGCAAGGGCGAGATCCTCGGCCTCTACGGCCTCGTCGGTGCGGGCCGCACCGAGCTCGCCCGCGCCCTGATCGGCGACGTGCGGATCACCGCGGGCGAGGTGCGGGTGAACGGCCGGCCGGTGGCGATCGCGAGCGTGCCGGAGGCGATCCGCCGGCACCGGATCGGCTACATCTCCGAGGACCGCAAGGCCGAGGGGCTGATCCTCGCCCATCCCGTCCGGTCCAATGTCGCGATCACCGTCTGGCGGCGCATCGCCTCGGCGCTCGGCCTCGTCGGCCGCGGCGCGGAGCGGCGGATCGTCGAGCCGCTGGTGCGCAAGCTCGACCTGAAGACCCCTTCGATCGAGCAGGGCGTCGGCAAGCTCTCCGGCGGCAACCAGCAGAAGGTCTCGATCGCCAAATGGCTCGCCGCCGGCGTCGAGATCCTGATCATCGACGAGCCGACGGTCGGCATCGACATCAAGACGAAGACCGCGATCCACGAGCTGATCGCCGAGATCACCCGCGACGGCGTCTCGGTCCTGCTGATCTCGAGCGACATGCCGGAAATGATCACGCTCGCCGACCGCATCCTCGTGATGCGCGACTTCGCCCTCGTCGGCGAGATCGAGAACAGCCGGCGCTACGAGCCGATGAGCCGGCGGATCATGAGCTTCATCCATCAGGGCGCCGAGGGCGCCGCAGAGAACGAGCCCAACGGGCCGGAGGCCGCGCATGGCTAGGATCGATCGTGTCGAAGTCCTGATGGTCGACCTGAAGCCGAAGGTCAAACGGGTCGACGCGATCCAGTCCTTCGTCAGCCAGGAGACCCCGTTCGTGCGCATCTTCGCCGACGACGGTTCGGTCGGCACCGGCTACACCTTCACGATCGGCACGGGCGGCCACTCGATCGTCGAGCTGATCGTGCGCCATCTGGCGCCGCAGCTGATCGGCCGCGATCCGGCCTTCATCGAGGAGATCTGGCGCGACCTGCTCTTCCATACCCATGCGACGGCGGTCGGCGCGATCACCTCGCTCGCGCTCTGCGCGATCGATACGGCGCTCTGGGATCTGCGCTGCCGGGTCGCGGGGCGTCCGCTCCATGTCGAAGCGGGCGGCGCGAAGTCGTCGGCCCGGCTCTACACGACCGAGGGCGGCTGGCTGCAGATCGAGACGCCGGCGCTCGTCGAGGACGCGCTGAAGGCGAAGGAGGCGGGCTTCGGCGGCTCGAAGATGAAGGTCGGCCGGCCGATCCATCAGGATGTCGCCCGCCTGCAGGCGGTCCGCGAGGCGGTCGGCCCGGATTTCGAGATCATGATCGACGCCAACCAGGCCTTCACCGTCGACGAGGCGATCCGCCGGGCCCGCCATTACGAGCCCTTCGACGTCGCCTGGTACGAGGAGCCGCTGCCGGCGGAGGACCTCGGCGGCCACATCCGCCTCTCGGCGGCGACGACGCTTCCTGTCGCGGTCGGCGAATCGATCTACAGCGTCTCCCATTTCCGGGAGTACCTGCAGCGCGAGGCATGCTCCATCGTCCAGGCGGACGTGGCACGAATCGGCGGTATCACACCGTGGCTCAAGGCAGCCCATCTCGCCGAGGCGTTCAACGTGCCGATCTGCCCGCATTTCCTGATGGAGCTGCATGTCGGCCTCGTCTGCGCGGTTCCGAACGGCCGCTGGGTCGAGTATATCCCGCAGCTCGATATCCTCACCGAGAAGGGGCTCCGGATCGAGAACGGCCGGGCGGTCGCCTCCGACGAGCCGGGCCTCGGCATCGCCTGGAACTTCGAGGCGATCGAGCGGATGCGGGTGGACGGCCGGACGCATGTGATCGGCCGAAACTGACGGGGAGCGAGGCGGCGCCATGACGCTCGCGGCGGACGGCGCCGGCAAGGATGGGGACGGGCTTCCGCTCTACGAGCTGATCTACCGCGTTCTCCGCCGTCATCTCGCCGATGGCGCGTTGCCGAAGGGCCTCGTCATCGGCGAGGCGGCGGTTGCCCGCGCCTTCCGCTCGAGCCGCATCCCCGCCGCCGCGGCGCTGCGCCGTCTGCGCGACGAGGGGCTTCTGACGAGTTTCGAGGGCCGCGGCCTGATCGTCGAGGGCGGCGAAGAGCCGCTCAGGATCGACCTCGCCGAGGCCGGACTCGTCCTTCCCGAGACGCTCGGCGGCGAACCGAAGGCCCGCAACCGCCGCGTCCGCATCTATCCGGAGGTCGAGCACATCGTCGCCTCCTGCCTGCCCTATGGCCGTTTCCAGCTGAACGGCAGCCTGCTCGCCGATCATTACGGCGTCAGCCGCACCGTCGCGCACGAGGTGCTGACCCGGCTCGAACGCGCCGGACTGATCGTCCAGGACCGCAATCAACGCTGGTATGCCGGGCCGCTGACGCCGGAGCTGATGCAGGAGCATTTCGAGCTGCGCTGGCTGCTCGAGCCGGTCGCGCTGACCCAGGCGCCGGACATCGACCGGGTCGATCTCGAGGCGAAGCGGGCGCGGCTCGTCAAGCTCCAGACGGGCAAGCGCACCGTCGCGGCGATCGAGCGGCTGGAGGAGGACCTGCACGTCGACACCGTGCTGCGCTGCCGCAACCGGCAGCTCCGCCAGGCGATCCGCCGCAGCCAGCTGCCGCTGATCGCGACGCATCACACCTTCGAGCGGCACCTGCACACGGAGGAGGTGGACCTGATGCTCGCCGAGCATCGCGAGGTGTTCGATCGCCTGATCGCCGCGGATCTGCCCGGCGCCACCGCGGCGCTCGAACGCCATCTGCGCCGGTCCTTCACCTCGAACGTCGCGCTCCTCGCCGCCCTCGGCCCGCTGCCCGAGCGCCACCGCGTGCCGTTCCTGATCGAGGTCGGCTGAGCTCGCGTCTCCCGGGCGTGTCGCCGTCCGTCAAGGCGATGCGCCGGACCGTCGTCGATCCGGCTGCGCCCGTGGACGAGTACGCAGCGTCTCCCGAAGCCGCGGCTACGATGGAGGGTCGCGATGCGTGGCCGGTCTCAGCTCGGAACGCGGACCGGACGCAGCAGGAATTGCGGGACGTGGTCGCCGAGGCCGACCGGGGTCGGGCCGTCGTGATCGTCGCGCCGGCCACGGCCACGGCGCTGGTCGCCCTGCGGGGCGTCGTTGCGGGGGCGCTGCACGGAGGGGCTCGCCGTCCCCTGCGTGACGGGGCCGGAGCGCGGCGCGGAGGAGGGGATGGCGGTTTCGGCCGTTCCGGCGGGCTCCGCCTCGCGCGGCGCACGGCGGCGTTCGGCCTCCTGGCGCGGCTTCGTCTCGCGGGCCTTCGCCTCCGACGGCTTCGCCTCGGGCGACCTGCCTTCTGAAGACCTCGCCTCGCGGGATTTGTCACTCCGGCGGCCGCGACCGCGGGCGGGACGCTCGTCCTCGGCCGTATCGCCGGAACCGGTCGAGACACCGGGCTCGAGCCAGCTCACATTGTCGCCGGTCAGCTTCTTGATGGCGTCGACATATTTCGTCTCGGCCGGGGTGACGAGCGTCACCGAGGTGCCGGAGCGACCCGCGCGGCCGGTGCGGCCGATCCGGTGGACATAGTCGTCGGCGTGGGTCGGCACGTCGTAATTGTAGACGTGGCTGACATCCGGAATATCGAGGCCGCGCGCCGCGACGTCGCTCGCCACGAGCAAGGTCAGCCGGTTGTTCTTGAAGGCGTCGAGCGTCGCCATGCGCGCCCGCTGGTCCATGTCGCCGTGCAGCGCGCCGACCGAGAAACCGTGCCGCTCGAGCGAGCGGGCGACCACCGCGACGTCGCGCTTGCGGTTGCAGAAGATGATCGCGTTCTTCAGATCGACGGCGCCGCGGATCAGGTCGCGCAGCGTCGCCCGCTTGTCGGCGCTCTCGCGGCCGCAGGTGATGAAATGCTGCGCCACCGTCTTCGCCGTCGTCGCCGGACGGGCCACCTCGACACGGACCGGATTGGTCAGGAAAGCGTCGGCGAGGCGAGTGATCTCCGGCGGCATGGTCGCGGAGAAGAAAAGGGTCTGCCGCGTGAAGGGCAGCATCTTGCAGATCCGCTCGATGTCCGGGATGAAGCCCATATCGAGCATACGGTCGGCCTCGTCGATCACGAGGATCTCGACGCCGGTCAGCATCAGCTTGCCGCGCTCGAAGAGATCGATCAGCCGGCCGGGCGTCGCGATCAAGACGTCGACACCGCGATCGAGCTTCTTCTCCTGATCGCCGAAAGAGACGCCGCCGATGATCAGCGCGACGCTCAGCTTGTGGTTCTGGCCATAGCGGACGAAGTTCTCCTCGACCTGCGCGGCGAGTTCGCGCGTCGGCTCGAGGATCAGGGTGCGGGGCATGCGGGCGCGGGCGCGGCCCTGTTCGAGCCGCGTCAGCATCGGCAGCACGAAGGAGGCCGTCTTGCCGGTGCCGGTCTGGGCGATACCCAGTACGTCACGGCCCTCGAGCACATGGGGGATCGCGCCGGCCTGGATCGGCGTCGGGGTGGTGTAGCCGCTCGTCGTAACGGCAGCCAACACTTTGGGGCTCAGTCCGAGCTGGTCGAAATTCATGTCTTAGAAGAAAGGACCTTTGGTCCGGGTCTGGACGAGGCGCGAGCGCTATCGCCTTCGGTCATCGATGAGCTGCAATATGGGAATTACTGGCCTCTTGTCAATTCGCCGCACAGGAAATCGGCTCGGCGCAGCCATTTTTTCGCGGCTGCGGCAAAGGTGAGACGGCGTATCGGGCCGGATTGAACGGCCGGCCCGCGTGCTGCTCGCGTCTCAGTTGCTGGCGGGGCCGAAGGTGTATGTGCCGTCGGTGTTGAGGAAAAGTTCGTAGGTATCGGAGCCGTTGCCGCTCGAATCGGCCAGTTCGACGAAGATCGACAGGCCGTTGTCGTCCGGCTCGGCGACATAATCGTCGATGTCGCGCTTCATGGTCTCGAGCTCCTTGATCTCGACGGAGCGCTGGACCACCTCGGCGCCGTCCGGACCTTTGCCGATCCACTGCACGAAGAGACGGGCGACCGGGGGCTCGGCGGTGCTCCGGGCGATGACGACGCGATAGCTGCCGGTGCCGCCGCCCGGAACGTCGAAGCTGCCGACGACGCGGACGTCCTCGACGGCGGTCGGCATCGCCCCGACGCCGTCGGCGAGCGGATCGGCCGCGACCGGGGCCGCATGGAGCGCGAGGAGGAGCGGAAGGGCGAAGAGGAGGCGGGTCTGCATATCGTCTGATCTCCCGGACGAGGGCGGCGGAGAGGCTAACCGAACTCGGGCGGTGGCGGAACCGCCCCCGCCGCCGCAGCGTTCATGGCGCCGAGGGGAGTTGCTCCGAAGGAGTGAGCCATGAGCAGAATGCTCGGTCTGATACTCGCCGCCGCCGTCGTAATTCCGCTCGGGACCGCAGAGGCCGCGCCCGTCGCGTCCCCCGCGGTGCCCGAAGCGGGCGTGATCAAGGTGGCCGACGGTTGCGGCCGGTTCTGGCACCGCAATCCGTGGGGTCGCTGTGTCCCCAATCGCGGCTACCGCGAACATCGGCGCCCGCCGGCGGTCTATTTCGGCTTCGGCCCGCGCTGGGAACGCGAGGACCGCTGGGATCGGCGCGATCATCACCGCCGCCATCGCGACTGGGACTGAGCGTCCGGCGCTGCGCATGCCGGCCCTGCGGGGCCGGCATGCCGGAGGCATCGCCGCTGCCGCGCGGCCGGCTCAGATGTCGAGCTCGGTCGCGAAGGCGGCGTTTTCCTGGATGAAGCGGAAGCGCTCCTCCGGCTTGTTGCCCATCAGCTGCTCGACCGTCTCGCGCGTCAGCGTAACTTCATCCTCGACGATGCCGACCCGCAGCAGGGTGCGATGGGCCGGATCCATCGTTGTCTCCTTCAACTGCGCCGGCATCATCTCGCCGAGGCCCTTGAAGCGGCCGACCTCCACCTTGCCGCGCCCCTTGAAGACGGTCGCGAGCAGTTCCTCGCGATGCGCATCGTCCCGCGCGTAGAGCGTCTTGCCGCCCTGCGTCAGCCGGTAGAGCGGGGGCACGGCGAGATAGAGATGGCCGCCACGGATCAGCTCCGGCATCTCCCGGTAGAAGAAGGTGATCAGCAGCGAGGCGATATGCGCGCCGTCGACATCGGCGTCGGTCATCACGATCACCTTGTCGTAGCGCAGATCCTCCTCGCGATAACTCTTTCCGGTGCCGACCCCGAGCGCCTGGATGAGATCGGCGAGCTGCTGGTTGGCGGCGAGCTTGTCGCGGCCGGCGCTCGCCACGTTGAGGATCTTGCCGCGCAGCGGCAGCACCGCCTGATTGGCGCGGCTGCGCGCCTGCTTGGCGGAGCCGCCCGCGGAATCGCCCTCGACGATGAAGATCTCGCTCCCCTGAGCAGCCGTCTGGCTGCAATCGGCGAGCTTGCCCGGCAGCCGGAGCTTGCGCACCGCGGTCTTGCGGGCGACGTCCTTCTCCTGGCGGCGGCGCAGCCGCTCGTCGGCCCGCTCGAGTACCCAGTCGAGCAGGCGTGTCGCCTCGGCGGGCGATGCGGCGAGCCAATGGTCGAACGGGTCGCCGACCGCCTTCTCGACCAGACGCGCCGCCTCGGCGGTCGAGAGCTTGTCCTTGGTCTGGCCGACGAATTCCGGCTCGCGCACGAAGACGGAGAGGAGGGCGGCGCAGGAGGTCATCACGTCGTCGGAGGTGATGATCGAGGCGCGCTTGTTGCCGGACAGTTCGGCATAGGTCTTGAGGCCGCGCAGGAGCGCCATGCGCAGGCCCTGTTCGTGCGTGCCGCCCTCCGGCGTCGGAATGGTGTTGCAATAGGAGCGGACGAAGCCGTCGCCGGGATACCAGGCGACCGCCCACTCGACCGCGCCATGGCCGCTCGCCTTCTCGGTGCGGCCGGCGAACATGGCGTTCGTCACCTGGCGCTCGCCGGTCAGCTCGACGGCGAGCGAGTCCTTGAGGCCGCCGGGAAAATGGAAGACCGCGGTGGTCGGCGTATCCGTGCCGGCGACGAGCTCGGCGGCACAGGTCCAGCGGATCTCGACGCCGCCGAACAGATAGGCCTTGGAGCGCGCCATCTTGAAGAGGCGCTCCGGCTTGAAGCGGGCGCCCTTGCCAAAGATCTGCTCGTCGGGCCGGAAACGGGTCCGCGTGCCGCGGCGGTTGTGCACCTCGCCGAGCGCCTCCAGGCCGGTCACCGGAGCGCCGCGCGAAAAGCGCTGCCGCCACAGCTTCTTGCCACGCGCCACCTCGACTTCGAGCGTTTCGGAGAGCGCGTTGACGACGGAGACGCCGACGCCGTGCAGGCCGCCCGAGGTCTCGTAGACCTTCGAGTCGAACTTGCCGCCGGAATGCAGCGTCGTCATGATCACTTCGAGCGCCGACTTGTCCTGGAACTTCGGGTGCGGATCGACCGGGATGCCACGGCCGTTGTCGGTGACGGTGAGGAAACCGTCGGCCTCGAGTTCGACACCGATAAACGTGGCATGGCCGGCGACCGCTTCATCCATCGAATTGTCGATCACCTCGGCGAAGAGATGATGCAGCGCCTTCTCGTCCGTGCCGCCGATATACATGCCAGGCCGGCGGCGGACGGGCTCGAGCCCTTCGAGCACCTCGATGTCGGCGGCGGAATAGCTCTCGGCGACCGGAGCCGGCGTCTTGGCGCGCTGGCGCGCCTCCTCGCGCCGCGCGGCGGCCTTGTCGGCGATCGATCGGATATCGGCGGCGGCGCCGGTCGCGGCGCCGAAGAGGTCGTCGGTTTCGGCCATGTCGTCCTGACGCTGTGGCGGCGCCGGCGGCGGAGATCCGACCCGGACCGGCGCGCGGCCCTGGCTTTCCTGAGAGCGGCTGCCCGTGCTTCGTATCGCCTTTGTTCACGGCCGCCGCAAGCGGAAATCCGCGGCCGTCCACCGCTTTCGGCGGCCTGCCGGAGCTGGCAGGAAAGGAGAGTCCCCCGATGATCGGCCATATCGACCATTTCGTGCTCACCGTGCGCTCCGTCGAAGCGAGCTGCGCCTTCGACGGCCGGGTGCTCGGCTTCCGGCGGGTCGATGCGCCCGGCCGGCCCAGCGCGCTCGCCTTCGGGCATCAGAAGATCAACCTGCACGAGGTGGGTCGCACCTTCGAGCCGAAAGCCGCGGCGCCGACGCCCGGCAGCGGCGATTTCTGCCTGATCGCGGCGGTGCCCATCGAGACCGTGCGCGACCGCCTGCTGGCCGAGGGCGTCCCGATCGAGCTCGGTCCCGTCGAGCGGGAAGGGGCGCAAGGTCCGATGACCTCGCTCTATTTCCGCGATCCGGACGGCAATCTCGTCGAGGTCGGCTCCTACCGAAGATGATCCGAGAGGGAACCGCGGCGGTGACTCGCGGAGTCTGTGTCGACCCCGCAACAGGTCCGATGAGTCCTGTTCCATGACTCGCGCATCGGCCCCATTCGCCGCCTTTCAGCCATAAATAGAAACGAGCGTCGCCGGCGTTGGGGGCGGATGGAAGCGCAGCGACAAGCCGGCGAATGTGCACCGGACGGACGGCCTCTGGCCGCGCCGCCGAAGCCTTTGCCGTAGCCGGACGGGCGCCTCGGATTCGCCGGAAACCAATCCTATCTCCCGCCGGACCGTGGATGCACGGCGGCGGTGGGCCTAGGCGGAAGTCACGCGTGGGAGAGACGACGGCGGGGGCCGTCGGCGGCGACCGCGCTACTCAGAAACGGCGTACCATGCGGATCGGTGTTGCGTTCGGTGTCAAGGCGATGATGGGGCTGCTGGCGGCCGGGCTGTGCTCGGTGGCGGCCTTCGCCTTCGACGCCAAGCACATGGACGAGAATTTCTCGCCCGGCGAGGCGTTCCGCTTCGGCTTCAACGCCTACAAGCAGGGCGACAAGTCGACCGCGGTCGAAGCGCTCACCTATGCCGCCGACAAGGGCCATGCCATTGCGCAGTGGAAACTCGGCCGGATGTATGCCGAGGGTGACGGTCTGAAGAAGGACGACGCCAAGGCCTTCAAGCTGTTCAGCGAGATCGTCAATGTGCATGCCGAGGACAATCCCAACGCGCCCTCGGCCCGTTTCGTCTCGAATGCCTTCGTCGAGCTCGGCGGCTATTACCGCAACGGCATTCCCGGCTCCGACATGGCGCCCGATCTCGGCCGTGCCCGCAGCATGTATGCCTATGCCGCCTCCTATTTCGGCGACCCCGACGCGCAGCTCGCGCTCGCCCGCATGTATTATGACGGCGAGGGTGTCGACCGCGACCCGCTGCAGGCGGCGCGCTGGGCGAAGCTCGCCGCCGACAAGGGCAATGTCGGGGCGCAGGCGCTGCTCGGCCACATGCTCTTCGAGGGGGAGGGGATCGAGCGCCAGCCGGTGCTCGGGCTGATGTTCCTGTCGCTCGCCCGCGATCGCGCGCCCGGCCAGGACTGGATCCTGCGCATGCACGAGCAGGCCTTCTCGGTCGCCGACGAGACCGAGCGCCGTACCGCCCTGGCGCTCGCCGAAAAATGGGAAACCAAGAACGCGCCGACGCAATAAGCCGCACCCCCCGGCGGCCCGGGCGCGTCCCTATCCTGTTGGCAGTCTTCGTTTTCCCGACCCGCATCGCTTGCGGCGCGCCGCCGACTCCGAAAAGATGAAGAGAATCTGAACGACCGGCGGTCGGCGCCCGGCGGAGACGCGATGTGAAGAGACGGTTCGGGACGGCCGACGGGGTGCACGGCCGTTGCCGCCTCGGGGGAGGCCGCGCGCAGTGATGCCCTGGCGACAGTGGCTCCGGTCCGGAACGGTGATCGTCACGCTCCTGACGCTCGTCGCGCTGTTGGCGACGCTGCGCGGCATCGAGAGCGATCTGGCGCGCCGGGTCGACGGGGCGCTGGTCGTCGACGGCCAGGGCTGGGCGACGGCCGAGGTGAGCGGCCGCGTCGTCACGGTGATGGGCACGGCGCCGACCGTGCTGGCGCAGCGGCTGGCGCAGGAATCGGCGCAGCGTGTCTGGGGCGTCGCCGAGGCGATCGACGGCACCGGCCTGATCCCACTCGAACGCCCCTATAGCTGGCGGGCGACGCGCGGCCAGACCGAGCTGCGCATCGGCGGCTTCGCGCCTTCCGAGGAGGCGCGCCGGTCGATCCTCGCCGCGGCCGCGCTGCGCCTGCCCGATGTCGCGCTGATCGACGAGATGAAGCTCGCCCGCGGCCAGCCATCGGGCTTTCTCGTGCTCGTCGACTACACGTTCCGCCGTCTCGCCGAGCTGTCCGAGGGGACGGTGACGCTCACCGACACGCGGCTTTCGGTCGACGGCACGGCAGCGGACGAGGCCGCCTATGCGGAGATTCAGACCGCGCTCGCCGGACCGCTGCCCTCCGAGGCGACGTTGACGGGCCTGCGCATCCTGCCGCCCCACGCCGACAGCTTCCGTTGGGAGGCGCGCTACGACGGAAAGGCGGTGACGATCGACGGTTTCGCCCCGTCGGAACCGGCACGCGCGGAGATCGCCGCTGCGGCCCGGCAGGCGCTGCCCGGCGCGACGCTCGCCGACACGACCCGGCTCGCCTCGGGCGCACCGGTCGGCTTCACTTCCGCCGCCGCATTCGCGCTCTACCAGCTCGCTTATCTCACCTCCGGCTCGGTGGTGATCGACAATGGTACGCTCGCCGTGAAGGGCACCGCCCGCTCGGTCGACGCCTATGAGGCGGCGATCGCCGAGATCGAGGCGCGGCGCGACCGCCGGCTGTCCGGCGTGCTGATCGACAGCGCCGACATCCTGCCGGCCTCCGTCGACCCCTATGTCTGGAGGGCCGAGCGGAACGGCGACAGCGCGACGGTGACCGGCTATGTGCCGAGCGAGGCGGCGCGCGACGAGATCACCCGCGCGCTCGCGGCGCGGTTGCCGGGCGTGCGGATCGAGAACCGGATGCGCGTCGCGGAGGGCGATCCGCGCATGGACTGGATCGGCGCGCTGAAATTCGCCATCGAGCAGCTCTCCCGCCTCGCCAAGGGGTCGGTCTCGCTGTCGGGTCCGAGCTATGAGATCACCGGCGAGGCGGCGAGCGCGGCGGCCTATACCGCGCTCGTCGAGCGGCTGAAGACGACGCTGCCGGCGAGCATGACGCTGCGGCGGCAGTCGATCGCGCCGGCGGCGATAGCACCCTTCGTGTTCTCCGCCGCGCAGAGCGGCGACACGCTGCTGCTCGGCGGCTATGTGCCGACCGACGAGACGGCGCAGGCGATCGTTGCCGCGGCACGGCCGAAATTCGGCAATGTGACGATCGAGATGCGGCTGCTGCTCGCCGGTGGCGCGCCGGACGGTTTCGTCACCGCGGTGACCGCCGGGCTTCAGGCGCTGTCCCGGCTCGAGGGCGGCACGTTCGATCTGACCGACCGCAAGCTGACGCTGACCGGCGCCGTCCATGGTGCCTCCGGCCGGGCTTCGATCGAGAGCGCGCTCGCGGAAGCGCTGCCCGAGGGCTTCGAACCGACCCTTTCGCTGACCGAGGTCGAGGACGGCCCGATGATGAGCGCGGAGGAGTGCCAGACGGCGCTGCGGGGCGAGGCGGCCAAGGGCCGGATCGATTTCGGGGACAATGACGACCGGCTGCAGCTGGACGCCTTCGGCCTGCTCGACCGCATCGCGGCGGTTGCGCGCCGGTGTCCGGGCGCGACGATCGAGGTCGGCGGGCACACCGATTCCGGCGGCGGCCGCAGCCGGAACCAGGCGCTCAGCGAGCGGCGGGCCCAGGCGGTGGTCGATTACCTCGTGGCCGCGGGCGTGCGGCCGGAGCGTCTCGCGGCGGTCGGTTACGGGGAGAGCCGGCCGATCGCCTCCAATTCAAACGCCGCCGGCCGAATCCAGAACCGCCGCATCGAATTCAACGTGGTGGGGCAGTAGCGCGCCATGACTTATGTCCTCGCCTTCTACTGGCCCTATATGGCGGTCGCCCTCGGCCTGGGCGTCGTCATCGGCTGGTGGACCGAGGGCCGGCGCGAGATCGGCGAACCGCCGAAGAGCGGGGAGGGCGGGTCATGATTCGCCACGCCGCCGAACTCTGGCTCGGCTTCGCGCTCGTCTTCCTGACCGGCTGTCTGATCGGCAGTCTGATCGAGCGGACCATCGCCCAGACCCGCGCCGGCCGGCTGCAGCGGCGCTGCGTGCTGGGCTTGCTGCGGATCGGCCGCGGCATTCTGTGGCGGCTCTTCCCCTGGCGCGGGCAGGCGCCGGAGGTGCCGGTCTCCGTGGCGATCCCGGCGCCCGCCTATGGCACAGCGGTCAACCAGATCGGCGGGCTGGTGCCGCACGACCTGCCGCCGGGGCCGCCGTCCGACGAAGAGGAGGAGGGCGAGCCCGGCGTCGGGCCGCCGCGGCGGCCTTCGGCCGCGACGGAACGGCGACGTGCCGAGTCGCTCGCCCGCGCCGAAGCCTCGGGCGGCCATCGGCCGATGGCGCTCGCAGCGCCCCGCGGTGGCAAGGCGGATGCCTTGATCGCCATCGACGGGGTGAGCCGCAGGGAGGCCCGCTGGCTCGGCGAGATCGGCATCTATCATTATGGCCAGATCGCCGCCTGGACGCCCGTCGAGCTGACCTGGGTCGCCGCCTATCTCGGCCGCACCGAGCCGGTCGACGAACTCGCCTGGGTCGCCTCGGCGACCGCGCTCGCGACCGGTGCATCGCCCCCGAAGCGGCGCCCGAAACCACGGCCGGCGGGCGGCGATGCGAGGGAGATCGTAGAGCCGCTCAACACCGAGGATGCCCCGGCTGTCGCGCCCGACGACGGCCCCGCGGAGGCCCGAGCCATCGATGCAACGCCGGCGGCGATGGTGCCGCTGCAGACGACGGACGGGTCGGCAGCCGTCGGTCCGCCGCCCGAACGAGGGGCGTCCGTCGCGCCGCCGCCGCCGGCGGCGGAGCCGGCCGAAGCCGCCGCGCCGGCCGACACGGACGATGCCGGACTCGAACCGCGCGTGCCCGCCGCGATCCCGGCCGCCGCCGAGCCCGATGAGGCGGCGGTCCCGCCGGCCGCGGCTCCGATCGAGGCCGCCACCGCGCATGCGGAGCCGCCGGCGATCGGGACGCTGCCGCCTGCAGAGAGTGAGGCGCTGCCGCCCGCAGAGAGCGGAGCGGCCGAGCCCGAGGCGGCGGCGGGCGATACCGACCTGGGCGTCGGTGACGACGCGCCATCCGAATCCGGCGGCGCCGGCGATGCATCGGGCGAGGCGGCTGCGGCGCTTTTCGAGACCGCGCCGCCCGAGGGGGCGACAAGGAACGATCCGCCGGCGCAGCGGAGTGTGGCCCTCGCGGTTCCTCCCGCTTCCGAGCGGCCGGACGAAGCGGAGGAAGCGCCCGTGCGCGCGGCCTCGGCCGGCGACATCCCGGCCGAAGAGGCGCAGGCGACGGACGGCCGCGTGGC
Organism: Prosthecomicrobium pneumaticum; assembly: GCF_014199915.1. Classification (GTDB taxonomy): domain Bacteria; phylum Pseudomonadota; class Alphaproteobacteria; order Rhizobiales; family Kaistiaceae; genus Prosthecomicrobium; species Prosthecomicrobium pneumaticum. Next base: position 261,754 of record NZ_JACHOO010000001.1, read on the forward strand.
CGGAACGGCCGGCGATGCCGCGGAAAAACCAGAAGGGGAGAGCGCGCCGCTGTCGTCAGGCGACGGTGCGCTCGTCCAGCCGGAGGAGAAAACCCGCGATCGTCGTGACGAGAGCGCCCCGTAGCATCGGCGGGTGGCCTTCACCGGGCGCCACCGCAACCTCGAGGCCCGGATGCGCCGTGGCCATTGCCTCGACCGTCTCGGCGGTCAGGAGATCGCTCGTGCCGCCGCGGATGACGAGGGTGGGGACGGCCGCGAGCGCCGCGAAGGCTGCCGACAGGTCGAGCGGCGCGGTGTCTTCGGCCACGCCGTCGAGGGTGCTGGCGAGCGCGGGATCGTAATCCGGCTCCGGCCGGCCGTCGACGTCGCGGAAGGTCAGGCGGGCGAGGGCGGCCCAGTCCTCCGCGCCATAGGCCGGAAACTGCGCGCCGTGCAGCGCCGCGAGCGCCCGCGCGGCCTCCGCCCAATCGGACGGCGCGGCGCCGCGCCCGACATAGGACTTGATCCGCATCAACCCCGCGGTCTCGATCCGGCTGCCGATGTCGACGAGCACCGCGCCGGCAATGATGTCGGGGCGGACCGCCGCCATCAGCATGGCGAGGATGCCGCCGCGCGACGTGCCGACCACCGCGACGCGCGTGAGGCCGCGGGCGGCGAGGCCGGCGAGCGCGTCGGCGAGTTCGACGCCGGGCTGATAGCGGCTCGGATCGGGGTCGCGTTCGGAAGCGCCACGGCCGCGTGAATCGAGGGCGAGCACCCGCCGCGGCCGCATCGGATCGGTCGCGAGCGCGGTCGCGAGGACCTCGAAATCGCGCACCGTGCGGGTCAGGCCGGGCAGGCAGAGGACCGGGACGCCGCCGCCCTCGCGCGGGCCGTAATCACGCCCCGCGAGCGTCAGCCCGTCCGCCGAGCGCCAGCCGAAGGCCTCGTATCCGGCCGCCTCGTCGCGGCGGGCCTCAGGGGGCGCGGGCGGGCTCAGGCTGGACCCCCGCGGCGCAGGTCGCGCTCGATCTTCAGCGCCGGCTCGCCGAGCCGGGCGCGGTAGACCTGCAGGTTCTCCATGCAGCGCATCACGTAGTTGCGCGTCTCGGTATAGGGGATGCGTTCGATCCAATCGACTACGTCGACGCCCGGGTCGCGCGGATCGCCATAGTCCGCGACCCATTTCAGCACCCGGCTGCGGCCCGCATTATAGGCCGCGAAGGTCATGATGTAGGAGCCGTTGAAGCCGTCGAAGAGATCGCCGAGATGGGCCGCCCCGAGCGTCGCGTTATAGGCCGGGTCGCTCGTCAGCCGCTTCTCCGAATAGGGCAGGCCGGCCGCCTTCGCCGTGATCCGCGCCGTCGCCGGCATCAGCTGAAGGAGGCCGCGCGCGCCGGCCCGGCTGACCGCGCCTGGGTTGAAGCCGCTCTCCTGGCGGGCGATCGCATAGACGACCGAGCGTTCGACCCCGGCGGTCTTCGCCGATTTGGGGATGGCGGCGACCGGATAGGCGAGGGCGTCGACGGGGAGGCCGCGCCCCTGCGCCTTCTTGCCGATCGCCAGCGCGGTCTGGTGATCGCCCTCCTTCTCCGCCATGTCGGCGAGGATGGCGATCTCGACGGGCTCGGAGAGCGTGTCGGCGAGATGGTTGAGGAACTGGCGGGCGAGCCGGTCGGCGCCCGCGGCCTCGAGGAGCCGGTGGGCGCGCACCAGGTCGCGCGCCTCGAAGCGCGCGAGTGCGGCCTTGTCGATGCGCGGCGCACGCGGAATCGAGAGTTCGCGAATGCCGAGCCGGGCGGTGGCGAGCTGGCCGTAATAGGTGGTCGGGTAGGCGGCGGCGCGGCGATACTGGCGCTCCGCCTCGCCCTTGTCGCCCGCCGCTTCCGCGGTTCGGGCGAGCCAGTATTCGGCGCGCGCCTGGCTGATCGGCATCGAGGAGATGCGCTGGATCTCCTCGAAGTGCCGCCGCGCCGTCTTCGCGTCGCCGATGAAGCGGAGCGCATACCAGCCGGCGTGGAACTCGGCCTCGGCGCGCTCGGCCGACGACTCGGCGGAATGCGCGGCGGCGAGCCGGTAGGCGGTGCGCGGGTCACCGAGATCGAGCAGTTCGCGCGACAGCACGCGGCGTTCGACCCACCAGGCGTCCGGGTCGACGAGCGATGCCGCGTCGCGCGGTGCCTCGAGCATCATCTTCGTCGCGTCGCGGTATTTCTCGGCGCGGCGGAGCTGCTGCACCTGCGCGAAGAGATAGCCGGGATCGCGCTTCATCTTCGCCGGCAGGGCGGCGAGCAGCGCGTCGGCGTTCTTCTGCCGGCGGATCACCGCGGCCCAGGCCTGGGCGAGGGCGCGGGTGTCCTTGTCGAGAAACTGCGCCACCTGCAGCGCCGCCTCGGCATTGCCGCGATAGAAGAACATCGCCATCCGGGCCTTGTGGTCGGCCGGGGTGAGGAGGTTCGCGAATTCCTTGGTGACGGTGAGCTGGAGCGCGGGCGAGAGCTCCTCGCTGCGCCATTTCGGCCGGATCACCGCGGCGGCGTCCTTCGCCCGGCCGGCGGCGAGATAGGCCCGCACGAGCAGCGCGACGCCCTCGTCGGAGGAGGGCGGGCTGCCGCGGAACGCGTCGATGATGCGGGCCGGCTGCTCGTTGCTGCGCGCGAGCGCCTGTTCGGCGCGCCGCCGCAGCATCGCCTGGCCCGGCCAATGGGCGAGTTCGAGCGACACCGCGGTGATCTGCTCGACCGGAACGTCCGGGCTGCCGCTCTGCGCGACGAGCCACTCGACGATGTTGCGGGCGACCGGGTCCGGCATCAGCCGGGCGACGGCGAGCGCCTTGCCGACATTGCCGTCGTCGATCAGGGCGAGCGCGGCCTTGAGGCCGACATTGCTCGGCGACAGGCTCTCGAGAAGCCCCGACGCGGCGGCGCCGGCGGCCGAGGCCTGGACCGGGCGGACGAGGGCGGGCTTCGCGACCGGGATGACGGCACCGGTGATGTCGCCGGCATCGGCGACGCGGACCGGATTGGGCCGGGGCATCGGCGCGGAGGCGAACGCCGCCTCGCCGGCGACCAGGAGGGCGAGCACGCTCGCGAGCGACCGCCCGGCGACCGCGCGCCGCCGCATGCTCCTCATCCGTTCTACCGTCATGCGCACCTCACTCTTCCGCCGCGACCGATCGAGATGCCCCTTCCCGGCCGAATCAGGATCATGGCCCGTCTGCCCGCCGGCCGTAAGGCTAAGGCAACGTGGTGAACGAAGTTTTGACGTGACGACCGAATGCGCCGCATCCTTGCCCTGTTTCCGAGCACGCTTTATGGTCCCCGCCCCATGAGCCGAGGCGGCATGCGCGAACAATGCGCCCGCAGTTCGGCCACAAGACGGCAAGGGCGGAAACCATGCTAGAGGGTTCGATCACGGCGCTCGTCACGCCGATGCGCGAGGGAACCGTCGACGAGGCGGCCTTTCGCGAATTCGTCGACTGGCAGATCACCGAGGGCAGCCACGGCCTGGTGCCGGTCGGCACCACGGGCGAGAGCCCGACGCTCTCGCACGAGGAGCACAAGCGCGTCGTCGAAATCTGCATCGAGGTCGCGAACGGCCGGGTGCCGGTGATCGCCGGGGCGGGGTCCAACAACACCACGGAGGCGATCGATCTCGCCCGCCATGCCGAGGAGGCCGGCGCCGACGCCGTGCTCGTCGTCACGCCCTATTACAACAAGCCGAACCAGGAAGGGCTCTACCAGCACTTCAAGGCGATCAACGATGCGATCGGCATTCCGATCGTGATCTACAACATTCCGCCGCGTTCGGTGATCGACATGTCGGTCGAGACGATGGCGCGGCTGTTCGAACTGAAGAACATCGTCGGCGTCAAGGACGCGACCGGCAAGATCGAGCGGGTGAGCCAGCAGCGGCTGGCGATGGGTCCGGATTTCGTCCAGCTCTCCGGCGAGGACGCGACCGCGCTCGCCTTCAACGCCCATGGCGGCCGCGGCTGCATCTCCGTCACCGCGAATGTCGCGCCGAAGCTCTGCTCGGAATTCCAGGAGGCGATGCTCGCTGGGGATTACGCGAAGGCGCTCGGCTATCAGGACCGCCTGATGCCGCTCCACCAGGCCCTGTTCATCGAGCCGAACCCGACCGGCGTGAAGTATGCGCTGTCGGTGCTCGGCAAGATGGAGGCAACCGTGCGCCTGCCGCTCGTCGGCATTACCGAGCCCACCCAGGCCGCCATCCGCAAGGCGATGGTGCATGCCGGGCTGACCAATTGAGGGTTCTTCCGTGACCACCGCCAAAGGCGGCGACCCGCGCTTCCGCCTCGCCGCCGACAACCGTCGCGCCCGCTACAATTTCGAGATCGGCCAGACCTTCGAGGCGGGCATCGCGCTCACCGGCACGGAGATCAAGTCGCTGCGCGGCGGCCGTTCGAACATCCAGGATTCCTATGCCGCCGAGCACAATGGCGAGCTCTTCCTCTACAACGCCTACATCCCGGAATATCTTCAGGCGAACCGCTTCAATCACGAGACGCGGCGGCCGCGAAAGCTCCTGTTGCACAAGCGGGAGATCAACCGGCTGACCGGCGCGGTGCAGCGCGAGGGCATGACGATCGTGCCGCTGAAGATCTATTTCAACGATCGCGGCCGGGCGAAGGTCGAGATCGGCCTCGCGCGCGGCAAGCAGCTGCACGACAAGCGCGCCGCCGAGCGCGACCGCGACTGGGGCCGCGAAAAGGCCCGCCTGCTCCGCGACAAAGGCTGAGGCTCGACCGACACACCGGGCGGCCCGGGACGACGTAGAACGGGGGGCGCTCCGTGTCCGGCGGGCGGCCGACCGGCGATCGGCCCTACAACCCCTCGATCGGGATGCCGGCAGGCTGCGGCGCGGGGGAGCGGCGGCCGGCGAGGTCGAGGAGGGTGGGGACGATGTCCTCGGCCCGTTCGACGACCACGAAGCCGACCTCGAAGCCGGGCCGGATGAAGCCTTCCCGGTCCATGTGGCGCAGCAGCGCGACGAGCGGATCCCAGAACCCCTCGATATTGGCGATCAGCACCGGCTTGTCGTGCCGGCCGAGCTGCGCCCAGGTCATCATCTCGACCAGTTCCTCGAGCGTGCCGATGCCGCCGGGAAGGGCGACGAAGGCATCCGCCCGCTCGAACATCTCCTGTTTGCGCTGATGCATGTTCTCGGTGACGAGAAGCTCGTGCGCCGCGTCGAGCATGATCTCGCGCTGCTTCAGGAATTCCGGGATGATGCCGGTGACCCGGCCGCCGGCCTCCATGACATGGCGGGCGACCAGGCCCATCAGCCCGATCGATCCGCCGCCATAGACGAGGCGAAGGCCCGCATCCGCCATGGCACGACCAAGGACCGCGGCCGCCTCGGCATAGGCGGGGTGGGCTCCGGCGGCGGAACCGCAATAGACGCAGATGGAGGAGAGCGCTGTCATACCGTCTTCCTCGCACCGCAGCATGAGGCCGTCAAGGATCGCGGCGCGGTGCGGGAAGTCGCAGAATTACGCCATCCTCGCGGCTTGTGGCATGCCGGAATCCGCGTATAACTGCCTTGGGGGCGCCGGATTTCGTTGAGTTCGGGGGGCGGTTCGCCGGCGAAGCCGATCCGCCGTGACAATCTGTGCAGGGACGCCGGATCGGAACGCAATGGCTGAGCAGAACAGGAACTCCGGTCCGCTGGCGACCATCGTGCTGATCGTCGTTCTGGCGCTCGCCGGCTGGTTCGGCTTCGTCTACGAGATCCCGAAGAAGGCGGCGGAACCGGCCGGGACGACCGCGGAGAGCGCGCCGGCCGCGGAGACCCCGGCGGCCGATTTGTCGGAGACGGCACCGGGCTCCGCCTCGTCCGACGCCGCAGCCCAGCCCGACGGCGCCGCGCCGGCTGCGGCCGAGGCCGCGCCGGGCGGGACGGAAGCAAGCGGGGGCGGAGCGACGGCTTCGTCCGGCGCCGCTTCGGACGCGACCGCGGAAGCGCTCCAAACGGCGACCCAGACATCGCCGGCCGATGCCGAATCGGCGCCGGCACCTGAACCGTCGAGCCAGGCGGCGGCCACGGCGCCCTCGAACGCGCCGGGCGGCGACGGGACGCCCGCGAGCGAGACCTCGACGCTTGCCGGTCCGACCTTCGACGTCGTCCGCGTCGAGCCGTCGGGCGAGACCGTCGCTGCGGGCCTCGCCGAGCCGAAGGCGACCGTCGAACTGCTCGACGGCGCCCAGCCGATCGCCAGGACCGAGGCGAACGAGCGCGGCGAATGGACCGTGCTGCTCGACAAGCCGCTCGCGCCCGGCACGCACGATCTCGGCATCCGCACCATTTCGCCCGACGGGCGCACCGAGTCGCTGTCGGAGCAGCGGGTCGCCGTCGATGTGCCCGAAAAGGCCGGAGAGCAACCGCTCGTTGTCCTGAACACGCCGGAAGAGCCGAGCCGCGTGCTGCAGGCGCCCGAGCCGGTGACGGAGACGGGGGGCGCGGAGACGGCGCAGGCTCCGACCGATGCCGCCGCCTCTTCCGCCGCCGGTGGCGCCGAGGCCGAGCCCGCCGCTCCGTCGTCCTCGAACGGAACAGACACCGCTGCAGACACGGGTGCTCCGGCCGATTTCCTGCCCCAGACTGCCGCCGGCGAGCCGCCGGCCCCTTCTGCAGACACCGAGGCCGCACCCGCGGCGGAGGCGCCCTCCGCCATCGCTGCGGACGGCGAGACCCCGGCCGCCCCGGTCGACACGCCTGCGCCCGCGGCTATCGCGAGCGAGCCGAAGGTCGCGGTCGAGGCCGTCGAGATCGAGAACGGCCGCCTCTATGTCGCCGGCTCGGCCTCGGGTCCCGAGACGGTGCGGGTCTATGTCGACGATCAGCCGGTGGGCGAGGCGAAGCCGGACGAGAACGGCCGCTGGATCCTCGAGGCGAACCGCGATCTCGATCCCGGCCAGCACGCGGTGCGCGCCGATCAGGTCGGCGCCGACGGCCAGGTGATCGTGCGGGCGGAGGTCGATTTCCTGCGCGAGCCGGACACGGTGGCGCTGGCGCCGGTCGTCGTCTCGCCCGGCGCCGCAGGCGGCGGCGCGGCGGGCGCAACCGTCGACGTGGCGATGCCGCAGACGCAGACCGTCATCATCCGCCGGGGCGACAATCTCTGGCGGATCGCCCGCCGCCTCTATGGCCGCGGCATCCGCTACACCACGATCTATTCGGCCAATGACGATCAGATCCGAAGCCCGCACCGGATCTATCCCGGACAGGTCTTCGTCGTGCCGGCGGGCGATCTGCGCTGGACGAACTGATCCGCCGTCCTTATCTGCGGGCGAGACACGGGCGCGGCTTCGCGGGGCGGTGAGTCCCCGCGGCCTCTTCGTGCTTTCTCTCGCGGCCTCGGCGCCGATCTCGACAAGAAGGAGGACGCGATGAGCGTCCAGGCCGGTCCGACGGCAACCGGCGCCGCCAAGGCGCAACAGGCGCAGCAGGCGCGAGACGGCGAAGGCGGCCTCGCGACCGTCCGCCGGCTGTGGCCCTATATCTGGCCATCCGACCGGCCCGATCTGCGGCTCCGCGTCTTCCTCGCCATCGTCGTTCTGGCGCTCGCCAAGGTCGTCACCGTCTACGTGCCCTATTTCTACAAATGGGCCACCGACGCCCTGGTCGGCCCGGCGGCGGCTGGATCGGCGGAGGCGCGCGGTCTCGCCGTCGCGGTCACCGTGCCGGTCATGCTCGTCGTCGCCTATGGCATGGGCCGGGTCCTGGCGACGGCCTTCAACCAGATCCGCGATGCGCTCTTCGCGCGGGTGAGCGAGCACGCCATCCGCCGCCTCGGCCACCGCGCCTTCGTCCACATGCACCAGCTGTCGCTGCGCTTCCATCTGCAGCGGCGGACCGGCGGCCTGTCGCGCACCATGGATCACGGGATGAAGGGCATCGACGCGATCGTCGACCACATCATCCTCAATGCCGCGCCGACCGTGCTCGAGTTCGTGCTCGCGGCGGGCGTCATCGCCTGGCACTTCGATTCGCGCTATCTGGCGGTGATCGTCGTGACGATCGTCCTCTATGTCTGGTTCACGGTCGTCGCCTCGAACTGGCGGATCGCCATCCGCCGCGAGATGAATGCGGCCGACACCGAGGCGAGCGGCAAGGCGGTCGACAGCCTGCTCAATTACGAGACGGTCAAGTATTTCGGCAACGAGCCGATGGAGGCGGCGCGCTATGACCGCAGCCTCGCCCGCTACGAAGCCGCCTCGGTCAAGACCTGGACCTCGCTCGCCTGGCTCAATCTCGGCCAGACGGTGATCTTCTCGATCGGCATGATCCTCTGCATGGTGCTCTCCGGCATCGCCGTGATGCGCGGCACGCAGACGATCGGCGATTTCGTGATGATCAATGCGCTGCTGATCCAGCTCTCCATGCCGCTCAATTTCATCGGCATGATCTATCGCGAGCTGAAGCAGGGGCTCGCCGATGTCGAGGCGATGTTCGCGCTGCTCGATGTCGATCCGGAGGTGAAGGACAGGCCGAATGCGGCGGATCTCGCGGTCTCGGCCGCGACGGTGCGATTCGAGAACGTCTCCTTCCACTATGATCCGGCACGTCCGATCCTGAAGGACGTCTCCTTCGAGGTGCCGTCGGGCAAGACCGTCGCGATCGTCGGCCCCTCCGGCGCCGGCAAGTCGACCATTTCGCGCCTGCTCTTCCGCTTCTACGATGTCACCGGCGGGCGCATCCTGATCGACGGGCAGGACATCCGCGACGTCAACCAGGCGAGCGTGCGAGCGGCGATCGGCATGGTCCCGCAGGACACGGTGCTCTTCAACGACACGATCGCCTACAACATCCGCTACGGCCGACCGGCGGCGACCGATGCCGAACTGCACGCCGCCGCCGCGATGGCTCAGATCGGCGGCTTCATCGAGAGCCTGCCGGACGGTTATGCGACGGAGGTCGGCGAACGCGGCCTGAAGCTCTCCGGCGGCGAGAAACAGCGCGTCGCGATCGCCCGCACCATTCTGAAGGCGCCGCCGATCCTCGTTCTCGACGAGGCGACCTCGGCGCTCGACACCCATACCGAGCGCGAGATTCAGGAGGCGCTCGACCGCGTCTCGACGGGCCGCACCACGCTCGTCATCGCGCACCGGCTGTCGACCGTCGTCAATGCCGACCAGATCATCGTGCTCGAGGCCGGGCGGATCGCCGAGCGCGGCACGCATGACGAACTGATCGCCGAGGGCGGGCTCTACGCCTCGATGTGGAGCCGGCAGCGCGAGGCGGCGGAAGCGGCCGAGCGGCTGCGCCAGGTCGAGGCGACGGACACGCTCGGTATCGTCAGGCGCGGCGTGCCGGCGGCGGAATAGGCGGGCCGGCTTCTCGCTTTATGCGGTGTGTGGCCGCCGGCGCTTCAGCGCCGACCAGGTGAGCGCCGTCGCGACCGTGATGACGACGAAGATCACGCCGATCACATTGATCACCGGGGTCAGGCCGAAGCGGAAGCGGGCGCCGATCTCGGTGACGAGCGTCCATTCGCTGCCGATCGTGAAGACGGTGGTGTTGTAGTTCTCGATCGACTGCAGCACGGCGATCAGCGTCGCGGCGCCGATCGAGGGCATCAGGAAGGGCAGGGTGATCCGCCGGAAGACCAAGAGCGGGGAGGCACCGAGATCGAGCGCCGCCTCCTCGAGGCTGCGGTCCTGCCGCTGCAGCCGCGCCATGAACATCAGCATGGCGTAGGAGGCGATGAAGGTCGACTGGGCGATCGTGGCGAGGAACAGGCCGCCGCCGACGCCGAGGGGCCGCCAGAATACGAGCGTCGAGATCGCGATGATGATGCCGGGCGTCAGCACCGGCGAGACGAGCGCGCCGTAGAGAAGGCCACCGAACCGGGACGAGAGGCGCGTCAGGACGAGCGCGCCGGCGAGGCCTAGCGGGATCGAGAGCGCGACGACCCCGGCGGCGACCATGAAGGAATTGAGGAGACCCCGCAGGATCCGCGCGTCATGGACGAGGGCGGAGAACCATTCGAGCGTGAAGCCGCGCCACTGCGTCACCGACGGGTAGGGATAGGCGTTGAAGGCGGCGAGCGACATCACCGCGAGCGGCGCGAACAGATAGACGAGGAACAGCGCCATATAGCCGGAAAGCAGCGCATCGGCGAGGCGGGACCGGCTCATTTGGCGATGTCCCGGATGCCGACGCCGAACAGCCGCATGACGGCGAAGATGAAGACGATGCAGACGATCAGCAACGCGAAGGAATAGGCCGCACCGACATTCCAGTCGTTCGAGACGAAGAACTGCCGGTAGACGAGCTGCGAGAACCAGTCGCCCGAGAGCCCGCGCGTCATGATCTGCGGCACCGAATAGGAGCCGACCGAGAGCATGAAGGTCATGATGCAGCCGACCGCGATGCCGGGCTTCGCATGCGGGATGATCACCCGCCAATGGGTGCGCGGCGTCGAGGCGCCGAGATCCTGCGCCGCCTCGATCTGGTTGCGGTCGAGCGTCTGCAGCGCATTGAGGATCGGGAACACCATGAAGAGCACATAGGCGTAGACCATCGCGACGAAGACCGCCGCCGGGCTCTCGAGGAAGGGGATCCAGGTCTTCTGCTCGAAGGAGACGAGCCCGATCGTCTGCAGGAAACCGTTGATGACGCCCTGATAGTCGAGGATCATCAGCCAGGCATAGACGCGCAGCAGCTCGTTGATCGCATAGGGCACGGTGAGGCAGAGCAAGAGCACCGCCGCCTTCGCCGGCTTTGCGACATGCGCGATCATATAGGCGACGGGATAGCAGACGACGAGCGAAAGCAGCGTTACGAGAAGGGCATAGAGGATGGTCTTCACGAAAATGTAGAAGTGCAGGCCGCTCATACGCGTGTAGTTCTGCAGCCCGTAGACCTTCGGGGGTTCCTTCTCCTGCGCTTCGAGCGTGGCGATCTCGGCTTCGAGTGCGGCGACCTTCTCTTCCATCGCCGGCTTCTCCGCCGCCGGCGCGGCCTGGAGGTCGAAGCGCAGGAGATCGATCTCGGTATAGGCCCGGTCGATCCGGAGCGACACGTCGCCCGCGCTCTGCCGGCTCCACAGCGACTGTTCGAGCATCATCGCCTGCGGCAGCACGATCATCACGACGAGCCAGAACGCGCAGAGGAGCAGCGCGAGCGCGGCGATGCCGCCGCCATAAGCGCGCCGGAAGGTGGCAAAGCCGCCGATGCCCGCCGAAGGCCGACGCCGGCGGGGCGTCGCCGCCGGCGCGGCGCCGAGGCCGATCGGGGGAATGTCGCCGAGCGGGCGCGCCGTCATCGCCTCAGCCTTCCGCGAGGCCGCCGGCGGGCAGGACCCGCGCATCGGCGGCAGCGAAGCCGATCGTGTGGCGGCTGCCGGGCTCGGCCGCCGAGTCCGCCTCGCCATTGGCGAGTTGAACCCGGATCGGCTCGCCACCCGCGGCGAACATCAGCGTGACGAAGGAGCCCTCGAGATCGCGCCGCAGGAGTTCGGCCGGCAGCGCCGCATCCGGGATCGTGCCGTTCGCGAAGCGCATCCGCTCCGGCCGCACGAAGAGCATCGCCTCATCGCCCACCGCGAGCCGTCCGCCGGGCCGGCCGCGTAACGGGCCGAAGGGGGAGGCGATCTCCGCCGTGTCGGCGTCGAGACCGGTGACCTTGCCGCGGAAAACGTTGTTCTCGCCGACGAAGGTGGCGACGAAGGGCGTCGCCGGTCGCGCATAGATCTCGTCCGCCGTGCCGATCTGCTCGACCCGGCCGCGCCGCATCACTGCGATGCGGTCGCTCATCATCAGCGCCTCGCCCTGGTCATGGGTGATGAAGACGAAGGTGACGCCGGTCTGGCGCTGGATCTGCTTCAGCTCGGCCCGCATGTGCTGCCTGAGCTTGAGGTCGAGCGCGGAAAGCGGCTCGTCGAGGAGAAGAACGGCCGGCTCGACGGCGAGCGCCCGGGCGATCGCGACGCGCTGGCGCTGGCCGCCGGACATTTCGGAGGGCTTCTTGCCGCCCTGGCCGGCGAGGCCGACCAGCGCCAGCAACTCCTCCGCCCGATCGCGCCGCCTCGCCTTCGACATGCCGCGCGCCTCGAGGCCGAAGGCGACGTTCTCGGCGACGCTCATCAGCGGGAAGAGCGCGAGATTCTGGAAGATGAGCGCCGTCGGACGGGCGTTCGGTCCTCTTCCGGCCATGTCCTCGCCGCCGATCAGCACGCGGCCGGCGGTCGGCTCGATGAAGCCGGAGATCATCCTGAGGATCGTCGTCTTGCCGCAGCCGGAGGGCCCGAGGATCGAGAAGAACTCGCCGGCCCGGATGTCGAGCGAGGTTCGCTCGACGGCGAGGAAATCGCCGAACTGCATCTCGACATCGACGAGTTCGACCGGTCTGCCGCGCGCAGCTGTGCCGCCGGATGCGCTCATGGACGTCCTCTGTCGATCGCGGGGGGCGAGGCGGAGGAGGGGCTCCGGCAGAACCGGAGCCCCCTTCGTATCAGGCGTTGGTCAGCTTCTCGGTGTATTCGGCGCGCAGAGCCGCATAGAAATCGGTCTGCATCGGCCACCAGAAGAGATTGTCGATCGTGCCGGCCGGATAGGCGGCGGCAAAGTCCTCCTTCGCCTCGGCCGACAGGTGCTGGTCGGAGTCGACGGCGCAGGAGTTGTAGCCGGTGGCATTCGCAAAGGTGCCGCCGACTTCCGGCTGGAACAGGTAGTTCGCGAAGGCATAGGCCTGGTCGAGATTGGCCGCACCCGCCGGAATGGCGAGCGTGTCGGTCCAGGCGAGGCCACCTTCCTTCGGCATGCCGTAGCGCCACTTCGGATCGGTCTTGCGCTTCAGCAGAATGCCGGTCGTGTCCCAGGTCTGGCCGATCGAGCAGGCGGCGTCGGTGAAAGCGGCGGTCGCCTCGGTCGCATTGTTCCAGTAGGCGCCGATATTGGCGCGGTGCTCGAGGACGAACTTCAGGCAGGCCTCGAAGACGCGGCGGCTGTCCGCCTCGGACTTGTACATGTCCATGGCGCGGTCGGACTTCTCGATGCCGGCCGCGTCGAGATAGAGCGCGACGCTGTTGAAGACCGATTTCTGGCGGATCGCGACCTGCTTATCGAGGCCCGACGTCCACATGTCGCCATAGGAGAGCTCGCCCGACTTCAGGTCGTGCTTGGTCGAGTCCCAGGTGACGGCCTCGGTGCCCCAGTCGAAGGGCACGAGATAGCGCTTGCCGCGATGCGAGGCGCCGAGGGCGAGCGAGTTGCGGTAGATCGCCGGGATCACCTGCTCGACCTTGAACTTCGCTTCGTCGATCGGCTGCAGAAGGTTGTCCTTGTAATAGTTCGGGCCGGTGTCGACCGAGGGGAAGAAGATGTCGTAGCCCTTGCCGCCGGCGGCACGCAGCTTGTTCTCGATCTCTTCGTTGCCGCCATAGGTCGAGAGGTTCACCTTGATGCCGGTGGCCTTCTCGAAATCGGCGATGATGGTGTTCTTGTCGAAATAATCGCCCCAGGCGGCGACGTCGACGCTGCCCGAGGAGGACAGCGCGTCGTGGGCGCGCAGGATGACGGGCGCGGCGAGGAGCGCGGCGCTCGTCTTGAGCACGGTACGGCGGTTGATCGTCATTGTTCCGTTCCTCTCTTCGCGTCCCTGAAAGGTCCGGCCTCGGTCGCGCGGGGCGCGTCACGGTGGCGGGCCGCCGGGCCAAGGCACTCCCCCGGGTACCAGCTCGCCTCTAGCGAGGCCCCGTGACGGCTGTGTGACGCCGGGCGAGCTTGGGTTGCGGCCATCATGCCCGTGGCGCGGGCATACTGACAAGGCGGATTGCGACGCCTTAGCCGACGAAGAAAAGCCCCCGCCGCGATGATGCGACAGGGGCCGGGCCGGGAAGAGGAAACGGGAGGGCGGCGCCTACCAGGCGCCGGCACGGATCGGCTGGTCGAGCCCGGCGGAGGCGGGCGCGGCGGCCTCGATCGGAGCCTGAACGCCGCCGGGGGCGGGCAGGGCCGGCGCCCGTGCCCCGCTCGTCACCGGCTGAAGGCTCTTCAGTGCATCGGCGAAAGCGTCGTTGCGGCGGAGCGCCTCGCGGCCGGCGGCAATCACCAGATCGACCTGCGCTTTCGGCAGCTTGAGCCGGGTCGGCACGCGCTGCAGCTCGGCGCGCTCTCCGGCATCGAGTTCCTCGAAGCCCACTTCGCCGACGAAGAGTTTCACGTCGCGGCAGTTCCAGCCATTGACCGAGCCGCGCAGCCGCTCGACCTCGTTGCGCGGCAGACCGCAACGCCAGTCGATCAGCTGCTTGTGCCAGCGCTGCATTTCCTGGCGCAGGCTGTCGAACCCTTCGCGGACCGACGCGTCGATCGCGGTATCGGTGACCGCCATGACGAGATCGGCGAGGCCGGGCTGCTCCGTCGAGGAGGCCCAGTCGGCGTTCTGCGTCTGCCCAGCATTGCCGACGAGGAACACGAGCCGGCGCATCTTCACCGCCTCGGAAGGCGAGAGCGGGCCATAGGGCGTCTGCGACGAGGCGCGCGCGATCGAGAAGCCGGTGATGCCGAAATTGTCGGTGATGCCGCCGTCGACGAGTTTTACGAATTTCAGCTTCTCGGGATCCTGATAGCTGTCGAGCGCCCGGGCATAGGCCTTCAGCCCGCTCGAGACATTGGGCGTGTTGAGCGCCGAGACGAGCCAGCCGGGCTGCTTGTAGCCGCAGCTGCCGCCATAGGCGGCGAGCTGGATCGGCGCAAAGACGACCGGCACCGCCGCGGAGGCGGCGACGGCCTCGGCGATCGGCAGCTGGTCGAGATCGCTGCAGAGCGCGGAGAAGGTGTCGTAGGTGAAGAGGAAGGGGGTACGGTTGTAGAGGTCGGTCGCGTTGATCCAGACGGTCGGCGCGCCCGGCCGGCGGAGCTGGCCGAAGCGGGCTCCGGAGAAGACGTTCTTGTCGAGCCAGCGGCCGAAGCTGCTGCGGTCGTTCACGCCGCCGCCGATCGCCCGCAGGATATTGGTCGGCTGCATCACCGAGGTGCGCATCGACGCCTCGCCGTCGCGGATCAGGAAGCGCTCGCGGAAATCGCGGTAGCCGCGCGTGCCGTTGAGGCCGAAATAGGCGGCAGCGACCGAGCCGCCCGAGACGCCCGACACCATGCGCACCGAATCGAGCATCGAGCCCTCGCCGCCCGGCAGCGGCGTCGCTTCGAGTTCCCGCATCATGCCATAGGCGAAGGCCGCGGCGCGCGTGCCGCCGCCCGAGAAGGCGAGGCCGACGACGGTCGAGCCGGACGTGTCGAGGCCGGCGATGGCGGCGGAGGCGGGCATCGGCGCCACGGTCGCGGCGACCGGCGCGTTGATCGGCTCGTTGATCGCGCTCAGGCAGCCGGAGAGCGCGAGCGCCGCTCCGAGCGCGGCCGCGAGGCCCAGCCGGCGGGCGCGCTTGTCTCTCGTCGCGTTCTCGATCTGCTGCACGGTCTCACTCTCGCACCCGACACCCCGGCGGAGCCATGGCCTGCGACAAGGGCGAAGGTATGGCGCGGAGAAGGCGCGAATCGGCCCCCGCGGCCCGCCGCAGGAGTCAGGAGGGGGCGCCGAGGGCTCCCGTCTCGCGGTCGAACCGCCAGACCTTGTGGCCGTCGAGCCGGGTGCCGCCCCACCAGCGGTCGAGCCCGCTCATCGCGACGTGATCCTCCTCGCCGGCGAGCACCGCCTCGCCCAGTTCGGAAAGGAACAGGTCGGCGAGGAGATAGTCGTCCCGCTCGGTCTCGAGCGTCGGATAGATGTGCGGCAGACCCTCGACGAGCGGAACGGCGCAGAAGGCGAGATCGTCGAGCAGCCGGTAGAAGCTCCAGTCGCCGAGGAAAGGCGCCGTCTCGCCGAGCGCCACATGGCGGAAGAGAGAACGGGGCGTCGCCTCGCCGCGGCCCACCGATTCGAGGATGCGCGCCTCGGTGAGGCCGAGGCCGCTCTCCGGCGCCGGCAGTTCCTCGACGAAACGGCGCAGCGCCGCGTCGAGGAAGGGCAGGGCATCGCCGAGCGTGCCGAGCCGGGCAACGATGTGCTCCGGTGTCGAGCGGCCGAGATCGGCAAAGACGCCCTGCGCGAGATCGAGATCGGCCGCCGTGAGCGGCCGGGCCCGCGCGGCGAAGCGGCCGATCGTCTCCGGCCGCTGTCGGGTCAGGAAATCGTCCGCCTGGACGAGCACCACACCCTCGGTCCGTCCGACCGAGGCGAAGAAATCGAGGATCTGCAGCAATTGCAGCTGGTCGTAGAGGTCGTGCTCGAGCCAGATCTCGATCCGGTCGAAGGCGCCATGGTCGTGCATCACCTCGTCGCGGTCGACGAAGCCGACCGCCAGCGCCTCGTCGGGCAGGCCGAAGCGGCGGCGCAGATATGCGACCCGCAGGGCCGACAGGCCCTCGAGGCTCGCGCCGGCGACGATCGGCCCCTCGTGCAGCGCGTCGCGCCAGGGAAGGACCGGTCCGTCGAGCGTGGTCGCCCGAAGCAGTTCGGCCGCGGCGTCGCCATTGGTGAGGTAGAGCGTCGTCATCGGTCCTTCATCGTCAGGGGCGAGGAAGAATGCAAGGCGCCCAAGAGAAACGAACGGCGCGCCCCTTCCGCCGTTCCGCCCTTGGCGCTAGAAGCGGCGAAGACGTCAGCCACGGGGCCCCGCCATGACCGCGATCATCGACATCACCGCCCGCCAGATCCTCGACAGCCGCGGCAATCCGACGGTCGAGGTCGACGTGACCCTCGAAGACGGCTCGACCGGCCGTGCCGCTGTGCCCTCGGGCGCCTCGACCGGCGCGCACGAAGCGGTCGAACTGCGCGACGGCGACAAGGCGCGCTATCTCGGCAAGGGTGTGCAAAACGCCGTCGACGCGGTCAATGGCGAGATCTCGGATGCCGTCGGCGGCATGGACGCCGAAGACCAGGCGCTGATCGACAAGGTGATGATCGAGCTCGACGGCACGCACAACAAGGCGCGGCTCGGCGCGAACGCTATTCTCGGCGTGTCGCTCGCGGTGGCGAAGGCGGCGGCCGAGGCGGCCGCCCTGCCGCTCTACCGCTATGTCGGCGGCGTCAATGCGAAGACGCTCCCGGTGCCGATGATGAACATCATCAATGGCGGCGTGCACGCCGACAACCCGATCGACTTCCAGGAATTCATGATCCTGCCGGTCGGCGCGCCCTCGCTCGCCGAGGCCGTGCGGATGGGCTCGGAGATCTTCCACACGCTGAAGAAGCAGCTGAAGGACGCCGGCCACAACACCAATGTGGGCGACGAGGGCGGCTTCGCGCCGAACCTGCCGTCCGCGGTCGCCGCGCTCGATTTCGTCAGCAAGGCGATCGAGAAGGCCGGCTACCGGCCGGGCGAGGACGTCTATATCGGCCTCGACTGCGCCTCGACGGAGTTCTTCAAGAACGGCCGCTACGAGTATGAGGGGGAAGGCATCGCCCGTTCGATCGACGAGCAGGTCGCCTATCTCGCCGATCTCGTCTCGAAGTTCCCGATCATTTCGATCGAGGACGGCATGAGCGAGGACGACTGGACGGGCTGGAAGGAGCTGACCAACGCGATCGGCAGCAGGTGCCAGCTGGTCGGCGACGACCTCTTCGTCACCAATTCGAAGCGCCTCGCCGACGGCATCGCCCGCGGCGTCGGCAATTCGATCCTCGTCAAGGTCAACCAGATCGGCACGCTGACCGAGACGCTCGACGCGGTCGAGCTCGCACACAAGGCGGGCTATACCGCGGTGATGTCGCACCGCTCGGGCGAGACCGAGGATTCGACCATCGCCGACCTCGCCGTCGCGACCAATTGCGGGCAGATCAAGACCGGCTCGCTCGCCCGCTCCGACCGGACCGCGAAGTATAACCAGTTGATCCGCATCGAGGGCGAACTCGGCCCGATGGCGAAGTATGCGGGCCGGAGCGTGCTGAAGGGGTGATCGCTCTTCGGGGCGGCGCGACGAAGTGCCGCCCCGTCTGCCATGCTCCCATTCGGGATTCCGCACACGCGGTGCTTGTGGGACAGGCTGAGGCGCCTTAGGAGATCGGCCGCATCTCCGCTTCGGGTTCCGTCATGTCGCGCCACCGCGGGAAATCCCAGTCCTCGCCGGCGGTCGTTCTCGTTGCGACGCAGCGAAGCCATTGGGGCGCCTGCCGTTTTCCTTCCGCCTTGCGGCGGGGCGGGTTCTTCGTCGTCATCCTCGCCCGGCCGCGGAGCCTGATCGCACTCGGCCGCGACCGAATCCGTGATCGGTTCGTTCTGTTGCGCAGCCGGCGGCTGGTGCCCGTCATGCGTGCCGATCTCGAACACGCCATCCAGGGCCTCTCCGACCTGCGCATCGTGCCGACCGACGACGGCGCCCATCACCTGCTCGCCCGGCTGCTGCGCGACGACACCGACCGCAGCGCTCCGCTCTCGCCGACGCTCCGCTCGGCGCTCGATCGGTCTCTCGGCGCGGCGGACAACGTGGCCATGCGCACAGACAAGACGGCGATCCAGGCCCTAGCGCAACGGACTGGCGTCGACGTACCAGCGGGCGGCCCGGTCGAGAGCGAGGACGAGGCGCTCCGCCTCGGGGCGGGACTCGGCTACCCGGTGCTCCTGAAGCTGCCGCGCGGCGCGGGCGGCGGCGGCATCGCGCTCTGCGAAGATGCAGCGAGCCTCACCGCGGCCTATCGGCGTCTCGTTCCGGACGCGAAGACGCCCCAAGGCGCCATCCGCCGCTTCATGGAACGGCTCGTCCTTTCGGACACGCCCGGGACGCCTTCGGTACAGAAATTCATAGCCGGCGAGACGGGGATCAGCTGCGCCTATGCCGAGGAGGGCCGGACGCTGGCCGTGATGACGGCGCTCGTCATCGCGCAGCGCGGGCCGACACGGCCGGCGACCGCCGTGCGGCTGGTGCGCCACCCCGCCATGGAGGAGGCGACCGCCCGCATGGTGGCGGGGCTCGGCGCGTCGGGCTTCCTGTCCTTCGACTTCGTCATCGAGCCGGGGACCGGCAGGGCCTTGCTGCTCGAATGCAATCCGCGGCCGATCCAGATGATGCCGCTCGGACCCAGGATCGGTGCAGACCTCATCGGCGCGATGCGCGCCGGACGATCCGGCCGGCTGGAGGGGCCGGCCGACCCGCTCGACGTCGCGCTCTTCCCGCAGGAATGGGGCCGTGATCCGCAGAGCCCGCTGCTCGTGCACGGCATCCATGACGTGCCCTGGGACGAGCCGCTGCTGCTCGCTGCGATGATGAAGCGGGCAGAGCGCCATCACCGCAGCCTCGTCTCGGAAGGCCTCGCCGGGCCGGCGGAGGAACCGCCGGTCGCGCCCGCCTCCTGGCCTGCCCTCGACACGCCGTCGCAGGCGGCGCGCGTTGCTGAACCGTGACGGGGCGCCGGCGTTCTGATACGCACGCAGCGGGCCGGAGCCAGCACCCATGTTTCTCGTCAAGATCTATGTCGTGATCGCCATCATCTTCTCGGCGATCACCTTCATGTCGCTCGAAGCGAACGACTATACGGACGATTCGATTCGCCGCTGCGCCGACCTGTCGAGCGATGTCGGCGGCGTGCGGATCCCCGCCAAATGGCAGTTCGCGCTCTACAAGGGCTTTCTGTGGCCGGTCAGCCTCTGGAACGAGTACGTCCAGAGCAACAATCGCAGCTTCACCGACTGGCTGATGACCTGGTACGATCCCTTCGAGGGCGAGTGCCGCCAGCGCCCGGCGCGCTGAGCGGCGCGGAAGGCCGGGAGACGGGCAGCACCCGGCCTCTTCAGCCGGCCCTGCGACGGCCGGGGCGGGGTTTCGTCGATGACGAAGGCCGGCGACGGCCGGGCGTCACACGGGGGAATCTACCCGGTTGCCCGCCCGCCGCGCTCTCCGAATTGCCTCTGCCGGAGCCGTGGCGCGCCGGCCGCGATCAGGCTGCCCTGGCGGCGAGCGCCTGATCGGCGGTGATCGCCGTTTCCGGCGTTCCGGAGACGATCAACTCGAGCACCTCGTGCTCGTCGGTGTGGGCGATGTAGCGGTCGCCGACATTCTGGCCGCGCTTCAGCACCATGATGCGGTCGCCGACCTCGAAGATGTCGGTCAGGCGGTGCGAGATGATGATCTGCGCGACGCCCTGCCGCTTCAGCTCGGCCATGGTCTCGAGCAGCCGCTCGGTCGCCATCACGGAGAGATTGGCGGTCGGCTCGTCGAGGATGACGACGCGCGGGTTGAAGGAGATCGCGCGCGCGATCGCCACCGATTGCTGGCGGCCGCCCGACAGGCTCTCGACCTTCTGGAACACCGAATTGACGTCGACCTTCAACCGCGACAGCACGGCCTCGGCGTCGGCATACATCCGCTTGCGGTCGACGAACAGGCCGCGCCGCGGCCAGCGGCCGAGGAAGATGTTCTGCGCGATGTCCATGTTCCCGCAGAGCGCGAAATCCTGGTAGATCATCTCGATCCCCTTGTCGCGGCTCTCGTGCGGGCTGCGGAAGTCCGTCGGCTGGCCGTCGACGAGCACATCGCCCGTGTCGCGGTGGTAGGCGCCGGTCAGAACCTTCATCAGCGTCGACTTGCCGGCCGAATTGTCCCCGACGAGACCGAGGATCTCGCCGGGCGCCAGCGTGAAGTTGACGTCCTTCAGCGCCTGGACCGGACCAAACGCCTTGTTGATGTTCCGCATCTGGATGAGCGGGGTCTTGGTCTCAGGCATGAGCGCTTCCCTTGGCGGGGGTCGAACGACGAGCGAAACGGCGGCGGATCGAGCCGACGAGGTCGCCCTGTCGGAACCAGATGTCGCCGAGCACAGCGGTGATCAGGATGAGGCCGATGAAGACGTTCACCCAGTGCTGCGGCATCACGAAGGAACTGCCGTCCGGCAGCAACACCTGCAGCGACAGGAGCGCGCGGATGAGCGCGATCACCGCCGCGCCGGCGAGCGCGCCGATCACCGTGCCATAGCCGCCGAAGATCGATCCGCCGCCGATGATCACGGCGGCGATCGCGTCGAGCTCGCGGAGCTGGCCGGCGGACGGATTGAAGCTGCGCAGGAAGGCGATGTAGATCACGCCCGCCGCCGCGGCGCAGAGCGCCGAGAAGACGAGGCTGAGGAAACGCACCCGGTTGGTGTTGATGCCGGCATATTCCGCCGCGCGGCGGTTGCCGCCGGTCGCATAGACCATCTGGCCGAACGGCGTCTTGGCGAGCACGATGCCGGCGACGAGCGCGACGAGGAGCATGAAGATCGTCTGCACGCTCAGCGCCGCGGCGATCTCATAGGCGAGCGAGCCCGGCTCCGGCGCGATGCCGAAATAGCGCAGCACCTCGATCAGCTTGCGCCCGAGGAGATTGAAGTTCTCGCTGAAGCCGGAGAGCTGGCGTCCCGCCACCATCCACGCGCCGATGCCGCGCGCCATATAGAACATGCCGAGCGTCGCAACGAAGGCCGGCAGGCCGAAGCGCACGGTGAGCAGGGCATTGACGAAGCCGGCCGCGGCGCCCGCGGCGAGCGCGATGAACACCGCCGACCAGGGGTCGAAGCCGAGCTGCTTCATCAGGAAGGCGGCCGTCGCGCCCGACAGCGCCAGAACGGAGCCGACCGACAGGTCGATGTCGCCGTTGGCGATCACATAGGTGAGGCCGATCGAGAGCAGGCCCACCTCGGTGAAGGAGAGCAGGAGATTGAAGGAATTGTCGATCGAGCCCCAGAAATCGGGGCGCAGATAGAGGCCGACGGCCCACAGCACGATCGTCAGCATGATCGCCGCGGCGTCACGCCGGGCGAGGAACTTGCCGAGGCCGCGCGCCCGGAGCGCCTTGTCCGACGCCGTGGAGCCTTTCGTCTGAGCGCCTTCGATGGCGACGCCGCCGACCTCGATCAGCGGCGGCAAGGGCCGGCCGCGCAGCCGCGCGAGCAGGCGCGGGAACACCTGGCGGCGGATGATCCAGGGCTCGATGAGCACGGCGAGGAGCAGGATGATGCCGAGGAAGGCCGGCACGGCGCCTGGCGGCAGCTGCGCCATGCCCTGCACCTGCATCTCGACATCGCCGACCTTGACGATCCGCGTCATCGGGATGCCTTCGCGCAACACCTTGTCGATCAGGGTCACCAGCATGGCGCCGAGCGCGCCGCCGAGCACGCGGCCCCGGCCGCCGAGGATCGACGCGCCGCCGACGATCACCGCGGCGATCACGATCAGCTCGGCGCCCTGGCCGTATTGCGAGGTGACGCCCTTGTCCTGCGCGACGTTGAGCAGGCCGGCGAGGGTGGCGCAGAGCGCCGAGAGCACATAGGCGCGGATGCGCACCCGCTTGGTCGGAATGCCGGCATAGCTCGCCGCCATCTCGTTGCCGCCGGTCGCATAGGTCTCGTAGCCCCAGCGCGTCTTGGCGAGCGCAAACACGCCGACCAGCGCGACGAGGGCGAAGACGAGGATCTGGTTGTTGAAGCCGAAGCCGTTATTGGCGCCGAGGGCGAAGAACCAGCCGCCATCGCTCGTCGCCTTGTCGGAATAGGAGATCGTCTTGCCGCCGGTCAACCCGAGCACCAGGCCGCGCCCGATGAAGAGCATGGTCAGCGTGGTGATGAAGGAAGGGACGCGCAGCGTCGTGACGAGGAAGCCGTTGACCAGTCCCACCGCAACGCCGAAGGCGACGGCGGCGAGGATCGAGGGCACGATGCCGAGATCGTAGTGCGAGCGGGCGAAGCAGATCGAGAAGACGGTGGCGACGAGGCCGACCGTCGATCCGACCGAAAGGTCGAGATCCTTGTTGACGATCACGAAGGTCATGCCGACCGCCATGATGCCGACGCGCGCGGTGTCGCGCAGCACCGAGACGAGCGCGTCGGCCTTGCCGAAGAAGACCGGATTGATGAAGACGCCGACGAGATAGAGCAGCGCCATGAAGAGGATGAGCCCGACCTCCCAGCCGCCGATCAACTCGAGCGGCAGGCGGCGTGAGGGCTTGGGCGAGGAAACGGTCGCAACGGCCATGGTGTCTCGGCGTGGGCGAGAGGCGTCGATACGGAGCGGACTGCGCCCGTCGGGGCGCAGTCCTCAACCGTGGTGCGGGGCCCGCGAAGGCTCCCGCGCGGGACATCAGTTCTCGAAGCGCTTGCCGACCTTGTCGACGTTCTCTTTGGTGACGAGCTGCGCCTTGGTGTCGAGGTCGGCCGCCTGAACGCCGCGGTCGATCTCGAGATAGAGCTGCGCGACGGGCCAGAAGCCCTGCAGGAAGGGCTGCTGGCCGAGCGAGCCGGTGAGCGCGTCGCTCTTGATCAGCTCCTGCTGCTTCGGACCGAGGTCGAAGCCGAAGGCGCAGACCTTGCCGTTCATGCCGAGCTGGGCGATCGCGTCGCCGAGCGCCGGCGTCACGAAGGCGTTCGCCGCGAAGGCGCCGACGACATCGCCGCGCGACTCGATCAGGCTGACGATCGAGTTGACGATGTCGTCCTTGTTGACGTCGACGCCGATGTTCTCCGGGCCGGCATCGACCTTGAAGTTGGCGAGCTTGCCGGCGTCGTTGAGCGTCTTGACGATCGCCTCGAAGGCGGCGGTGACGCGGCGGTTGACTTCCACATTGCCGAGCGTGGTGGTCGACGGCAGGATGATCGAGCCGCCCTCGACGCCCTTGTCGAGCAGGCACTTGGCGAGCGCCTCGCCGCCGACGGCGGCGGCCGCCGACGACTGGCCGGTGTGGCTGATCTGGTTGCGGTGGGCGAGCGCGGGGTCGAACGAATTGGTCGTGGCGACCGGGATGCCGTTGGCGAAGGCCTTGTTGACGATGTCGTCATAGGCGCCCGACTGCGGCGTCGTCATCACGATGCCGTCGATCGTCGGATCATTGATGACCTGGTTGAGGATCTCGATCTCGCGCGGAATATCGTCGACCGGCGCTTCCGAGCCGAGCATGATCAGGTTGATGCCGAACGCGTCGGCCGCCACTTTCGCGCCGACATAGGTCGGGTCGAAGAAGCCGTTGCCGGCGGTGTGCGTGATGACGGCAAAGGTCAGCTTGCCGTCGGCGGAATGGAAGTTCTTCGTCCCCTCGGCTTCCTTGGCGGCATCGCCGAAGGTGTAGCCGCCGACGGCCTTCTCCAGAACGCCCGACTGCGCATGCGCGAAGGTCGCGACGACGGAGACGGAGGCGCAGAGCGCCATCGTCTTCAGTACCGATTTCATTGTGATCCTCCCAAGATCGCTCCCCCGAAATGATACGATCATTCCGAGCGGGCCGCAGCATAGGCAAGCCTGCGGCCGGCTGCAATCGGGGTCCGAAGAAAAGGCTGACGCGGGGGAAGCGCCGTCGACGCGGCATCCCCTCTGTGCGAAGTTCGCCGCCGCCCGAACCCACCCGCCGACCTGCCGAGGACAAGATGGCCGAGATCGCGTTCGTCCCGCTGACGCCCACCCTGCACCGGCTCGCCGAGGGGCCCTCGTGGGACGATCGCCGGGGCGCGCTGCTCTATTGCGATATCCCCGAGGGCCGCATCCGTGCGGTGACGCCGGACGGGCTCGAGGTCGACCTGTGGACGCTGCCCGACATCGTCTGTTCGTTCGGTCTCTGCGAGTCGGGGCGGCTGGTCGTGGCGCTGCGCGACCGGGTGGTGCTGTTCGACCCCTCGAGCGGTGGCATCGAGACGCTCGCCACCATCGAGGCCGACAATCCGGCGACCCGGCTCAATGACGGCAAGGTCGGCCCGGACGGCGCTTTCTGGGTCGGGACGATGGACGAAAGCCCGGCGAAGCGGAAGGTCGGGGCGCTCTACCGCGTCACCGCCGACGGCTCGGTCGAGAAGAAGGTGGAGGGGCTCGGCGTCTCGAACGGCCTCGCCTTTGCCGCCGACGGCCGCACCCTGTTCCATGCCGACAGCCGGGGTCCCTGGATCGATCGCTGGACGCTCGACCCGGCGACCGGCGCGCTGTCCGACCGCGTCCGCCTCGCGGAGCTCGACGAGGCCACCGGCCGGCCGGACGGCGGCGCGACCGATGTCGAGGGCTATTACTGGAGCGCCGGCGTGTCGGCGGCCCGCCTCAACCGCTTCGCGCCCGACGGGCGACTCGTGGAAAGCCATTCCATTCCGGCCGCTGCGCCGACCATGCCGTGCTTCGGCGGACCCGACATGAAAACGCTTTTCGTCACCAGTCTCAGGACCGGCCGCACCGAGGAACAGCTCGCCCGTTATCCCTTGAGCGGATCCGTATTCGTAGGACGATCCACCGTCGCCGGCGTCCCCGTCGGCCGATTCCGCGGCGTCTGAGCGCGGGCCGGCGCGGCAGCAGCGCGTGCACCGCAAACGCTCCGTTAATCCTCTTTGGCGATGGTTCGTTCACCATGCGCCAATTCCGGAGATCAGCGGTGACGACACGCCAGCGCCGGCGATCGATGCTCGGCATGTTGATCGTTCCCGCCGCCTCGGTCGCGATGCTCGGCTATTTCGCCTATCACTCCTTCAACGGCGATTACGGCATCTGGTCGCGCGAGCGGATGGAGGCGGAGGCGGTGCGGCTCGAGGCCGAGCTCGCTGCGCTGCAAAAGGAGCGCAAGGCGCTCGCCTTCCGTGCGGACCTTCTGCGCTCGGAAAGTCTCGATCCGGACATGGTCGACGAGCGCGCACGGCGCAATCTGAACGTTCTCCACCCCGATGAGCTGATGATCGACATGGGTGCGCTGCAGCAAGACGGACGCTGACTCCGCCCCGTCTCATTCGTCCGATCAACCGGATTTTGGTTCATTTCTATTTTCGCAGCGAAGTCATGTATTTGGCGCATGGCTTCGATGCTCGCCGCGCATCTTTCCTTGCCCCTCGCCTTGCGGTAACGTCCGCGCCATCAAGGGGTAGGATAACGCTCGGAGAACTTCCGCATGGCCGTAGCCAAGAGGGCAGGGGGCCGCACGGCCGCCGCTTCCGCAGCACGCAAGCCGGCGACGCGTTCGGGCGGCAAGGCCGCGACGAAGGCGGCCGCCGTCGAGACGCCGGCTTTCACCAGGGACGAGGAACTCTTCGCCTATCGCGAAATGCTGCTGATCCGCCGCTTCGAGGAGAAGGCGGGCCAGATGTACGGCATGGGGCTGATCGGCGGCTTCTGCCATCTCTATATCGGCCAGGAGGCCGTCGTCGTCGGCATGCAGATGGCGATCCGCGACGGCGAGGATCAGGTCATCACCGGCTATCGCGACCACGGCCACATGCTGGCGACCGGCATGGACGCGAAGGGGGTGATGGCCGAGCTGACCGGCCGGCGCGGCGGCTATTCGCGCGGCAAGGGCGGCTCGATGCACATGTTCAGCCGCGAGAAGCAGTTCTTCGGCGGCCACGGCATCGTCGGGGCGCAGGTCTCGCTCGGCACCGGCCTCGCCTTCGCCAACCGCTACCGCGGCAACGATACCGTCTCGCTCACCTATTTCGGCGATGGCGCGTCCAATCAGGGCCAGGTCTATGAGAGCTTCAACATGGCGAAGCTCTGGAGCCTTCCCGTCGTCTATATCATCGAGAACAACCGCTACGGCATGGGCACCTCGGTCGCTCGCGCTTCGGGCCAGCCGGACCTCCACCGCCGCGGCGCCTCGTTCGACATTCCCGGCGAGCAGGTCGACGGCATGGACGTGCGCGCCGTGCGCGCGGCCGGGGAGCGGGCGGTCGCCTGGTGCCGGGCCGGCAAGGGTCCCTATATCCTCGAAATGCTGACCTACCGCTATCGCGGTCATTCCATGTCCGATCCGGCGAAATACCGCTCGAAGGACGAGGTGCAGAAGATGCGCACCGAACATGATCCGATCGAACAGGTCCGTGCGCGGCTGCTCGCGGAGGGCTGGGCGAGCGAGGACGAACTCAAGGACATCGACAAGCAGGTCCGCGACATCGTTGCCGAGGCGGCGGATTTCGCGACCCACGATCCCGAGCCCGATCCGTCGGAGCTGTGGACCGACATCGTCAAGGAGACGGTGGCCTGAGGCCGCCCGGCCGGCGTGCCGCCGGCCGATCAGAGGGATGACCGCTTCCGCGCGGCGCGACAGGCCGAGCCTCGCGCCCGGAAGCCGCAAGCTGGGACACGACCGCTCATGCCGATCGACATTCTGATGCCGGCGCTCTCCCCCACTATGGAGGAAGGGACGCTTTCGAAATGGGTCAAGAAGGAGGGTGACGCCGTCAAGGCCGGCGACGTCATCGCCGAGATCGAGACCGACAAGGCGACCATGGAGGTCGAGGCGGTCGACGAAGGCACGCTCGCCAAGATCCTGATCCCGGAGGGGACCGAGGGCGTCAAGGTGAACACCCCGATCGCGCTTCTCGCCGGCGAGGGCGAGGACGCCTCGGCCGTTTCCTCGTCCGAAGCCGAGGCGCCGGTCTCCGCGGCGCCCGCGCAGAAACCGGTCGAGACCCCGGCGGCGAACGGTTCGGGCGAGGCGGGGTCCGCACCGGCCGTTTCCGCGGCTGCCGTTTCCGCCCCGCCGGTCGTCGATGTCGCGGCCGATCCGTCGATCCCCGAAGGCACCAGAATGGTGTCGATGACGGTGCGCGAGGCGCTCCGCGATGCGATGGCGGAAGAGATGCGCCGCGATCCGGACGTCTTCGTGATGGGCGAGGAGGTCGCCGAATATCAGGGCGCCTACAAGATCACCCAGGGCCTGCTGCAGGAGTTCGGGGCCCGCCGGGTCGTCGACACGCCGATCACCGAGCACGGCTTCGCCGGCGTCGGCGTCGGCGCCGCGCTCGCCGGGCTGAAGCCGATCGTCGAGTTCATGACCTTCAACTTCGCCATGCAGGCGATCGACCAGATCATCAATTCGGCCGCCAAGACGCTCTATATGTCGGGCGGCCAGATGGGCTGCCCGATCGTCTTCCGCGGCCCGAACGGCGCGGCGGCCCGCGTCGCGGCCCAGCACAGCCAGGACTACGCCGCCTGGTACAGCCACATCCCGGGCCTCAAGGTCGTGATGCCCTATACGGCGGCCGACGCGAAGGGCCTCCTCAAGGCGGCGATCCGCGATCCCAATCCGGTCATCTTCCTCGAGAACGAGATTCTCTACGGCCATTCCTTCGAGGTGCCGCAGCTCGACGATTTCGTGCTGCCGATCGGCAAGGCGCGCATCCACAAGGCCGGCAAGGACGTGACGATCGTGTCCTTCGGCATCGGCATGACCTATGCCACCAAGGCGGTCGCGGAACTCGCCGGCATGGGCATCGACGCCGAGCTGATCGATCTGCGGACCATCCGGCCGATGGACATCGGCACGGTGATCGAATCGGTCAAGAAGACCGGCCGCTGCGTCACGGTCGAGGAGGGCTGGCCGCAGAACTCGATCGGCTCCGAGATCGCCGCGCAGCTGATGGAGAAGGCGTTCGACTATCTCGACGCGCCGGTCCTCAAGGTCACCGGCAAGGATGTGCCGATGCCCTATGCCGCCAATCTCGAGAAGCTCGCGCTGCCGAATGTCGGCGAGGTGATCGCCGCCGTGAAGGCCGTGACCTACCGCTAGAGGGGAGGGCGCCATGCCCATCGACATCACGATGCCCGCGCTCTCCCCGACCATGGAGGAGGGCACGCTCTCGAAATGGCTGGTCAAGGAGGGCGACACCGTCAAGTCGGGCGACGTCATCGCCGAAATCGAGACCGACAAGGCGACCATGGAAGTCGAGGCGGTCGACGAGGGAACGGTCGGCAAGATCGTCGTGCCGGAGGGCACGGAAGGCGTGAAGGTGAACGCCGTGATCGCCGTGCTGCTCGGCGACGGGGAAGACAAGGGCGCGCTCGCGTCCGGCGCGGCGCCGGCCAAAACCCAGGCCGCCAAGGCCGAGGCACCCAAGGCCGAGGCGGTGAAGGCCGAGGCGGTGAAGGCCGAGCCGGCGGCCTCCGAGGCGCCGAAAACGGCGAACGGCGCCGGCGCCGTGCCGCGCGAAGGGCTGCACGACGCCGCGCCGAAGGCGGAGGGCGCGCGCCTGTTCGCCTCGCCGCTCGCCCGGCGGATCGCCAAGGACGCCGGCATCGATCTCGCCGCCGTGAAGGGCTCGGGGCCGCACGGCCGCATCGTCCAGGCCGATGTCGAGGCGGCGAAGAAGGGCGGCGCGCCGAAGCCGGCTCCCGCTCCGGCCGCTGCTCCGGCTCCGGCCGCCAAGCCCGCCGCAGCGCCGGCTGCCGCCGCTCCGGCGGCGCATCCGGCTTCGGATGCCCAGGTGCTCAAACTCTTCGCCGAGGGCTCCTACGAGATCGTCCCGCACGACAACATGCGCAAGACGATCGCGCGCCGGCTGACCGAATCGAAGCAGACGGTGCCGCATTTCTATCTGACGATCGACACCGAGCTCGACGCGCTCCTGAAGCTGCGCGAGGAGGTCAACGCCGCCGCACCGAAGGACAAGGACGGCAATCCGGCCTACCGCGTCTCGGTCAACGACATGATCATCAAGGCGATGGCCTTGTCGCTGAAGAAGATCCCGGCGGCGAACGCCTCCTGGACCGATGGCGGCATGGTCGTGCACAAGGTGGTCGATGTCGGCGTCGCGGTGGCGATCCCCGGCGGCCTGATCACCCCGGTGGTGCGCCATGCCGACCAGAAGACGCTGTCGGCGATCTCGAACGAGATGAAGGACCTCGCCAAGCGGGCGCGTGACCGCAAGCTGAAGCCCGAGGAATACCAGGGCGGTACGACCTCGGTCTCCAATCTCGGCATGTTCGGCGTCAAGGATTTCGCCGCCATCATCAACCCGCCGCACGCGACGATCCTCGCGGTCGGCGCCGGCATCCAGAAGCCGGTGGTGCGGAAGGGCGAGATCGCCATCGCGACGGTGATGTCGGTGACGCTGTCGACCGACCACCGCGTCGTCGACGGCGCGCTCGGCGCCGAGCTGATGCAGGCCTTCAGGGGCTTCATCGAGAAGCCCATGTCGATGCTCGTCTAGAGAAAGCGCCGCGACCCCCCTCCCTCGCAAAGGGGGAGGGGAGGCGGATCGCGCCTGCGGGCGGCCGGTGCCGCTCTCCTTCCTCGATGCCGCAGTCGCCTAGAAACCAGGAAAGAGGCTCGACATGGCCGACAGCTACGACCTCCTCATCATCGGCTCCGGGCCGGGCGGCTATGTCGCGGCGATCCGGGCGGCGCAGCTCGGACTCAAGGTGGGCGTCGTCGAACGGAAATATCTCGGCGGCATCTGCCCGAACTGGGGTTGCATCCCGACCAAGGCGCTGCTGCGGTCCGCCGACGTCTATCACGCGATGCTGCATTCCGCCGAATACGGGCTCTCGGCGGACGGGATCCGCTTCGACCTGCCGGCGATCGTCAAGCGTTCGCGCGGCATCGCCGCGCAGATGAGCGGCGGCGTCGGCATTCTCCTGAAGAAGAACAAGGTCGACGTGATCTGGGGCGAGGCGACGATCACCGCGCCGGGCAAGGTCAGCGTCAAGCCGGCCGACGGCGCGCCGAAGGGGGCGCTGACCGGCGGCGGCGATTTCACGGCGAAGAACCTGATGATCGCGACCGGCGCCCGGCCGCGTGCTCTGCCGGGCATCGAGCCCGACAAGAAGCTGATCTGGACCTATTTCGAGGCGATGGCGCCGGACGTGATGCCGAAGTCGCTGCTCGTGATGGGCTCGGGCGCGATCGGCATCGAGTTCGCCTCCTTCTATCGCACGCTCGGAGCCGAGGTCACCGTGGTCGAGCTGCTGCCGCAGATCCTGCCCGTCGAGGACGAGGAGATCGCCGCTCACGCCCGCAAGCGCTTCGAGAAAGAGGGCATGAAGATCGTCACCGGGGCCAAGGTGACGAAGGTGACGAAGGCCGCCGATTCGATCACCGCGACCATCGAGACCGCCGACGGCAAGACCTCCGAGGTGACGGCCGACCGGCTGATCTCGGCGGTCGGCGTGCAGGGCAATATCGAGGGCCTCGGCCTCGAGGCGATCGGTGTGAAGACCGAGCGCGGCATCATCGCCGTCGATCCGCTCGGCCGGACGAGCGTGCCGGGCGTCTGGGCGATCGGCGACGTCGCCGGCCCGCCGATGCTCGCCCACAAGGCGGAGCACGAGGGCGCGCTCGCCGCGGAGGCGATCGCCGGCCTCCACCCGCACGCCATGGACAAGGCGAAGATCCCGGGCTGCACCTATTGCAACCCGCAGATCGCCTCCGTCGGCCTGACCGAGAGACGCGCGAAGGAGGCCGGCTACGACGTGCGCGTCGGCAAGTTCCCCTTCATCGCCAACGGCAAGGCCGTCGCGCTCGGCGAGGCGGAAGGCCTCGTCAAGACGGTGTTCGACAAGAAGACCGGACAGCTGCTCGGCGCCCACATGGTCGGTGCCGAGGTGACCGAGCTGATCCAGGGCTTCGTCGTCGCGATGAATCTCGAGACGACGGAAGAGGACCTGATCGCGGCCGTCTTCCCGCACCCGACGATTTCGGAGACGATGCACGAGAGCGTGCTGGCAGCCTATGGCCGGGCCATCCACATCTGAGGGGAAGTGCCATGGAAGCGCGTGAAGTTCTGATCTGGATCGTCATCGGCCTGATCGCCGGCTGGCTGGCGAGCCTCGTGCTCGGCGGCGGCGGTCTGTTGCGCTATATCGTGACAGGCCTGATCGGCGCGATCGTCGGCGGCTTCCTGTTCCGCCATCTCGGCATCGACTTCACCCTCGGCAACAGCTTCGTCGACCAGGTCGTGGTGGCTGCGATCGGTGCCGTCATCGTAGTCGCGATCGCCCGGCTGATCGCCTGAGGCCGCCAGCATGGGCCTCCCGGCGCGGCGCTCTGGTGGCGGCCGCGCCGCGGGACTATATGCTGGCGGACGGATCGAGAGAGGGTCGAGGAGCGGACGATGACGGGTGTGGGCATTTTCCTGGCGATCGTCGTCGGCATCCTCGCCGGCTGGATCGCCGAGCGCGTGATGAAGCGCAATCACGGCCTGATCACCAATCTGATCGTCGGCCTGATCGGGTCCTTCATCGGCGGCTGGCTCGTTTCGGCCCTCAATCTCAATCTCGCGCCGGGCTTTCTCTCGAGCCTCGTCGTCTCGACGGTCGGCGCGATCATCCTGCTCTATCTCTTCAGCCTGCTGCGGCGCTGAGCGCGGCGGCGAGACCGGAGTCCGCAATGGTCGTCCTTCTCGATACGATCACCGCCGACCGGCGGCCGCGCCATCCCGAGAAGGCGAACCGGCCCGACACGCCGCTGCTGCGCAAGCCCGAATGGATCCGGGTCCGCGCGCCCGGCTCGCCGGTCTATCGCGAGACCAAGGAGATCGTGAAGACGAACGGCCTCGTCACCGTCTGCGAGGAGGCCGGCTGCCCGAACATCGGCGAATGCTGGTCGCAGAAGCACGCGACCTTCATGATCATGGGCGACACCTGCACGCGGGCCTGCGCCTTCTGCAATGTGCGCACCGGCCTGCCCGAGGCGCTCGATGGCGATGAGCCGGAGAAGGTCGCCGATGCGGTCGCCAAGCTCGGCCTGCATCACGTCGTGATCACATCGGTCGACCGGGACGATCTCGCCGACGGCGGTGCCGCGCATTTCGCCCGTGTCATCCGTGCCATCCGCGCCCGCACGCCCGCCACCACGATCGAGGTGCTGACGCCGGATTTCCTGCGCAAGCCGGGGGCGCTCGAGGTGGTGGTCGAGGCCCGGCCGGACGTCTTCAACCACAATCTCGAGACCGTGCCGTCGAAATATCTGACGGTGCGGCCGGGTGCGCGCTATTTCCACTCGATCCGGCTGTTGCAGCGGGTCAAGGAGCTCGACCCGACCCTCTTCACCAAGTCCGGCATCATGGTCGGCCTGGGCGAAGAGCGGAACGAGGTGCTGCAGCTTATGGACGACCTGCGCTCCGCCGATGTCGACTTCCTGACGGTCGGGCAATATCTGCAGCCGAGCCGCAAGCACCATCCCGTCGCTCGCTTCGTCACGCCGGACGAGTTCAAGTCCTTCGAGACGATCGCCTATGCGAAGGGCTTCCTGATGGTCTCGGCGAGCCCGCTCACCCGCTCCTCGCATCACGCCGGAGACGATTTCGCCAAGCTCCGGGCGGCGCGGGACGCGCTGCACCGCGGCTGAAGCGAGGATAGAATGCCGCATTTCACGACGGAACGGCGCGTCCGCCATTCGGCCGACGAGATGTTCTCCCTCGTCGCCGATGTCGAGCGCTATCCGGAATTCGTGCCGCTCTGCGAGAAGCTCGTCGTGCGCGGCCGGCAGAAGGAGGGCGAGCGCGAGATTCTCGTCGCCGATATGACGGTCGCCTACAAGCTGATCCGCGAATCCTTCACGAGCCGGGTCGTGCTCGACCGGCCGGCGCTCGCCATCCGGGTCGACTATCTCTCCGGCCCGTTCCACCATCTGAAGAACGACTGGACCTTCGTTGCGGTCTCCGAAGAGGCCTCGATCATCCGCTTCGCGATCGACTACGAATTCCGCTCGCGCATGCTGTCCGTGCTGATGGGCAGCGTCTTCGACAAGGCCTTCAGGAAATTCGCCGAAGCCTTCGAAGAGCGCGCCGACGCCGTCTACGGCGTCGGCGCGGTCTGAGGCGGCACGACGGGGACGAGTGAACCGCCTCCGACGAGGGTCGGATCGACCGGCGGGGGCGCCGATCATGCGGGCAGCTTCGTCGACCCCGCCGGCCGCGGCAACTTAAGGAAACTTAATCTCGGACGGCGGAAATTCCGCCGCAATCCGGCGTTCCGCGGCGGGGCGGGACCCTGCGGCCGGTCACGAGCGGCGTGCGACGTAGCGGCCGGGCGCGTCCTCGATCGGTCTGTATCGTGCGCTGCCGACGGTGCGGGCCGGCACCCGGTCGGACGCCTGCCGCTCGACCCAGGCCTGCCAATGCGGCCACCACGAACCCGGATGCTCCTGCGCAGCGCCGAGCCAGCTGTCATAGCCGTCGCCCTTCGGCGCCGGACCGGTCCAGTACTGGTATTTGCCGCGCGCCGGCGGATTGACGACGCCGGCGATATGGCCCGATCCGGACAGGACGAAGGTGACCGGCCCGCCGAAGAAGGACGAGCCGAGGAACACCGATCGGGCAGGCGCGATATGGTCCTCGCGGGTGGCGAGGTTATAGAGGGGAACGGTGACGCGGCCGAGATCGAGGCGGACATTGTCGACGGTCAGCTGCCCCTGCGCCAGCCGGTTGTCGAGGTAGCAATTGCGCAGGTAATAGGAGTGGTTCGCCGCCGGCATCCGCGTCGCGTCGGCGTTCCAGTAGAGCAGGTCGAAGGGCGCCGGCTCCTTCCCCTTGAAGTAATTGCCGATCACATAGGGCCAGACGAGGTCGTTCGGCCGCAGCATGTTGAAGGCGGCGGCCATCTTCCTGCCTTCGAGATAGCCGCGCACCCCCATCGTCTTCTCGATCGCGTCGATCTGCGCCTCGTCGACGAAGACCTTCAGGTCGCCGGCGTGACGGAAATCGACCTGCGTCGTCAGCAGCGTCGCCGAGGCGATCCGCCGGTCGTTCTGCGCCGCCATATAGGCGAGGGTGAAGGCGAGGAGGGTGCCGCCGACGCAATAGCCGATCGCGTTCACCGCGTGGGCGCCCGTCACCTCCTCGATGACGTCGAGGGATTCGAGGATGCCCTCGCGCATGTAGTGCTCGAAGGATTTCTGCGCCTGCTCCTCGTCCGGGTTCACCCAGGAGACGACGAAGACGGTGTGGCCCTGGTCGACGCACCACTTGATGAAGGATTTCTCCGCCGTCAGGTCGAGGATGTAGAACTTGTTGATCCAGGGCGGCACGATCAGGAGCGGCCGCTCGATGACGGTTTCGGTCGACGGGCTGTACTGGATCAGCTGGCGGACGCCGTTCTCGGCGATCACCTTGCCGGGCGTGGTGGCGAGGTTGACGCCGACCCGGAAGCGGGAAAAGTCGGTCTGGCGCAGCCGCAGGTCGCCTTCGCCGGCCTCGATGTCCTCGGCGAGCATTTTCATGCCGCGGACGAGGTTCTCGGCGTTCTCGTCGAGAGTCGTGCGCAGCACCTCGGGATTGGTGAGCAGGAAGTTCGAGGGCGCAATCGCACTCGCGATCTGCCGGACGTAGAACTCCGCCTTGTGCCGGACATGCGGCGCGAGCGAATCGGCCTCGGTCGCCATCGCCTCCGCCCAGCGGCTGGTGATCAGATAGAACTGCTTCAGGAAGTCGAAGAACTGGTTCTCCGACCATTCCGGGTCCTGGAAGCGCTTGTCGCGCGGGTCGGGCTCGACAGCGGGGGGAACCGTCTCCCCCATCATCCGGCGCATCGAGCTGTTCCACAGCGCGAGATAGCCGCCGATCAGCCGGGTCTGCGCCTCGACGCGACGCTCCGGCTCGGCCATCCAGTATTCCCCGACCTCGGCGAGCGTCTTCACCACGTCGCTGATCTGTTCGGAATAGTCGCTTTCGACCTTGCCTTCCTGGCGCGGCTTGATGAAGGCGGTGGCGGCCTTGCCGGCCTCCTCGATGAGGCGCGAGAGGTTCTTCGCGAAGGCCTCGGGATCGCGCGGCACGAAGCTGAGCGGCGGCCGTTCGGCGGCGCCGGGGGCCGGCTTCACAGCGGGTCGCTCGCGGGGCGCGACGGTCGCCGGGGGCGGTTCGGTGGCGAGCGCGATTCGCTCTGAGGACGGCACGGGCGCTGCGGCCTTCGCGGCCCGCGCCGGGCGCCGCGGCTTGGAGGGCGGACGCTGCGGCTCCGCTTCCGGCGCCGGACGGAGCTCGGGGGAGGCGGCCGCCGACCGACTCCGCGCCGTCCGCACCGTCCGCTTCGGCTTTGCGGTCGGCGCGGTCTCCGCACCCGTCTCGGCCGCTCCATTCTCCTCGCCCGCCTTCGGCCGCTTCGCCATTCTCTCCCCTTTTACGTTCCCGCCTCCGGTGTTCCGGATGGCCGCCTTCCTATCCCGCGTGGAGTGTAATAGTTTCCCGGCGCCAGAGATATGGCGGAGCCGTTGACCCTTCGCTCACCCTGCCCGTGGGAGCCTACCGAAATGCATTGCGCTGTGATGACGCGACGGTTCGGTCGGGTCGCGATGGCGGTGGCCGTCGGCCTGACGCTCGCCGGCTGTTCCTCGACGCTCGCCAATCTCACCGACAAGGATCCGGAGATGGAGCGGCCGGGCGCCTACCCGAACATCAACCAGGCCGGCGGCCAGCCGCCCGGCAAGCTGCTGACGCCGGAAGAGCAGGCCAAGGCCCGCGCCGATCTGGAGCGCCGCGCGTCGCAGGCCTCGGCGCGCAGCGGTGCCCGGGTCGCGGCGAAGCAGAACGCGGCCGGCGACCAGTTGCAGAAGCGCGCGGCGACGCATGGCGAGGACCGGCTGCGCGAGCTCGAATGTGGCGCGCAGGGCGCAGACGACGCCACGAAATGCCCGCAATGAGGGCGTGAAGACAATTCGATCGTCGCCCGGACGGGACGTCGCCGGCGGTTCGGCGGGGCAAACCGGGCATTGAGCGGAAGCGGAGCCATGAGCGAGTTCCACAGCGTGCGGCGTCTGCCGCAATACGTCTTCGAGCAGGTCAACCGGCTGAAGGCGAGCGCTCGGGCCGCAGGCGCAGACATCGTCGATCTCGGCATGGGCAATCCCGACCTGCCGACGCCGAAGCACATCGTCGAAAAGCTCGCCGAGACCGCGGCGCGCGAGGATGTGCACGGTTATTCCGCCTCGCGCGGCATCAACGGGCTGCGCAAGGCCCAGGCCGGCTATTACGCCCGCCGTTTCGGCGTGAAGCTCGACCCGAACACCCAGATCGTCGCGACGATCGGGTCGAAGGAAGGCTTTGCCAATATGGCGCAGGCGATCACCGCGCCGGGCGATGTCGTGCTCTGTCCCAATCCGAGCTATCCGATCCACGCCTTCGGCTTCCTGATGGCCGGCGGCGTGATCCGCTCGGTGCCCTCCGAGCCGGGGCCGGAGTTCTTCCGCGCCATGGAGCGCGCGGTGATGCACTCGATCCCGAAGCCGATCGCCGTCGTGCTGTGCTACCCGTCGAACCCGACGGCGCACGTCGCCGATCTCGACTTCTACCGCGACGTCGTCTCGTTCGCCCGCAAGCACGATATCTTCGTGCTGTCGGACCTCGCCTATGCCGAGATCTATTTCGACGACGTGCCGCCGCCCTCGATCCTGCAGGTGCCGGGCGCGATGGATGTCGCGGTCGAGTTCACCTCGATGTCGAAGACCTATTCGATGGCAGGCTGGCGGATGGGCTTCGCGGTCGGCAATGAGCGGCTGATCGCGGCGCTCGCGCGGGTCAAGTCGTATCTCGACTACGGGGCCTATACGCCGATCCAGGTCGCCGCGACGGCGGCCTTGAACGGCCCGCAGGAGTGCATCGAGGAGATGCGCCAGACCTACAAGCGGCGGCGCGACGTGATGGTCGACAGCTTCGGCCGGGCCGGCTGGGTGATTCCCCCGCCGCGCGCCTCGATGTTCGCCTGGGTGCCGATTCCGGAGCCGTTCCGCGCGCTGGGCAGCGTCGAGTTTGCCAAGCTCCTGATCGAGAAAGCGGATGTGGCGGTCGCCCCGGGCATCGGCTTCGGCGAGCACGGCGACGACCATGTCCGCATCGCCCTCGTCGAGAACGAGCAGCGCATCCGGCAGGCCGCCCGCAACATCCGCCGCTTCCTTGAAACGGCTGACAAAACATTGCACAACGTCGTCCCCATCAGCAGCGCCCGGCGGTAGAGCGGCCGGGCCGTCTTCGGGACGGAACCATGCAGCATGCCCTCAGGCTCGGCGTCGCCGGTCTCGGAACGGTCGGCGCCTCGCTGGTGCGGCTCGTCCAGCGGCACGGCAACGAGCTCGCCGTCCGGTCCGGCCGGGCGGTGGTGATCCAGGCGGTCTCCGCCCGCAGCCGCGGGCGGGATCGCGGCGTCGATCTCTCGGCGATGCGCTGGGAGGACGATCCGGTCGCGCTCGCCCGTGCCGAGGACATCGACGTCTTCGTCGAGCTGATGGGCGGCGCGGAAGGCTCGGCGCTCGCCTCGGTGAACGCCGCGCTCGACGCCGGCAAGCACGTCGTCACGGCCAACAAGGCGCTGCTCGCCGCCCATGGCGGCGCGCTCGCCCGCAAGGCCGAGGCGATGGGCGTCAGCCTCAACTTCGAGGCAGCGGCGGCCGGCGGCATACCGATCATCAAGACATTGCGCGAAGCCCTTGCGGGCAATACGATTTCGCGCGTCTATGGCATCCTCAACGGGACCTGCAA
The DNA here is from genome assembly GCF_014199915.1 of Prosthecomicrobium pneumaticum. Classification (GTDB taxonomy): domain Bacteria; phylum Pseudomonadota; class Alphaproteobacteria; order Rhizobiales; family Kaistiaceae; genus Prosthecomicrobium; species Prosthecomicrobium pneumaticum. The sequence goes on from NZ_JACHOO010000001.1 coordinate 299,863, forward strand.
CTACATCCTCACCCGGATGGAGCGGGAAGGGCTGTCCTTCGACGCCTGCCTCGCCGAGGCGCAGCGGCTCGGCTATGCCGAGGCCGACCCGACCTTCGACATCGACGGCCACGACACCGCCCACAAGCTCGCCCTGATGACGGCGATCGCCTTCGGCAGCGAGATCGACGCCGAGGCGATCTATGTCGAGGGCATCCGTTCGATCACCTCCGCCGACATCGAGGCGGCGGACGAGCTCGGCTACCGTATCAAGCTGCTCGGCGTCGCGACCCGCAGCGACAGCGGCATCGAACAGCGCGTCCACCCCACCATGGTGCCGAAGTCCTCGCCGATCGCCCGGATCGACGGCGTCACCAATGCGGTGGCGGTCGAGGCCGATTTCGTCGGCCGGCTGGTGCTGCAGGGGCCGGGCGCCGGCGGCGACGCCACCGCCTCGGCGGTGATGAGCGACATCGCCGATCTCGCCCGCGGCGATCTGATCGGCACGTTCGGCCGGCCGGCGACGGCGCTCGCACCCTATCGGCGGGCGACCATGCCGCGGCACGAGGGCGGCTATTACATCCGCCTCTCCGTCTATGACCGGCCCGGCGCCTTCGCGGCGATCGCCGGCCGCATGGCCGAGCAGGGCATCTCGCTCGAATCGATCGTCCAGCGCCGCCGCGCGCCGCGCTCGGATGCGCCGGAGCATCCCGTGCCGCTCGAGCCGCAGCCGGTCGTCCTCGTCACCTACGACACCGCCGAGGCTCAGGTGAAGGCGGCCCTCGCCAATGTGACGGCGGACGGTCATATTGCCGAACAGCCGCAAGTGATACGCATCGAGCCGCTCGCCTGATGGAGGCCACCCCGATGGATCTGGAGCTCGCCGTGAAGCCCGCCCGCCGTGCCGGCAAGGGACTCGACCGCATCCTGACGCTCGAACTCGTGCGTGTGACCGAGCGGGCCGCCGTTGCGGCCGCACGCCTGCGCGGCCGCGGCGACGAGAAGGCGGCCGACCAGGCCGCGGTGGACGCCATGCGCAACGAACTCAACCGGCTGCCGATCTCCGGAACGGTGGTGATCGGCGAGGGCGAGCGCGACGAGGCGCCGATGCTCTATATCGGCGAGGAGGTCGGCACCGGCAGCGGCCCGAAGGTCGACATCGCGCTCGACCCGCTCGAGGGCACCACGATCTGTGCCAAGAACCAGCCGAACTCGATCGCCGTGATCGCGATCGCCGAGGCGGGCAGCCTGCTCAACGCGCCCGATGTCTACATGCAGAAGCTCGCCATCGGTCCCGGCTATCGGCCCGGCCTGATCGATATCGATGCGCCGCCGGCCGAGACGATCCGCGTGCTCGCCCGCGAGAAGGGCGTGTCGGTCGCCGAGATCACCGCCTGCATCCTCGACCGGCCGCGCCACGCCAAGCTGATCGAGGAGGTGCGCTCGACCGGCGCCGCGATCCGCCTGATCGGCGACGGCGACGTCGCGGGCGTGATCCACACCACGAGCCCGGACGAGACCGGCATCGACGTCTATCTCGGTATCGGCGGCGCGCCGGAGGGCGTTCTCGCCGCGGCGGCGCTGCGCTGCATCGGCGGCCAGATGCAGGGCCGGCTCGTCACGCATTCCGAGGAGCAGCGCCAGCGCGCCGCGCGGATGGGCGTCGTCGACATCAACCGTGTCTTCACCCATGAGGAGATGGCGCGGGGCGACGTGCTCTTCGCCGCGACAGGCGTGACGGACGGCAACATGCTGTCGGGCGTCCGCTTCGGCAAGACGGGGATCACCACCGACACGGTGGTGATGCGCTCCTCGACCGGCACGGTTCGGTGGATCAAGGCGACCCACCAGGATCTGGAAAAGTTCGACGAGGCGGGTTGAGCGGCTCCGGCCGGGCCGAGGGCCGGCACCCCGATCCCTCGCACGGTCCGATCTTCCTCGGCGTCTCCGAATCGGTCACCGGCCGCGTCTGGCGCGACCGGCTCGGCGTGATCGAGTCGCGCGCCTCGGCCGCGATGGTCGAGCGGCACGCCATTCCCGAACTCGTCGCGCGGGTGATGGCGGGCCGCGGCGTCGGCATCGACGAGGCGGTGGATTTTCTCGACCCGACGCTGCGCCGGCTGATGCCGGATCCCGCCGTTCTCACCGACATGGAGGCGGCTGCGGAGCGGCTCGCCGATGCCGTCGCAGCCGGAGAACGGGTGGCGATCTTCGGCGACTACGACGTCGACGGCGCCACCTCCTCGGCGCTCCTCTTCCGCTATCTCGCCGCGCTCGGGCCGACGCCGCGGATTTACATCCCCGACCGGATTTTCGAAGGCTACGGCCCGAATCGGGAGGCGATCCGGCTGCTCGCAGGGGAGGGGCATCGCCTGCTCGTCACGGTCGATTGTGGCGCGACGAGCCATGAGGCGCTCGGCGAGGCGGCGGAGCTCGGCCTCGACGTCGTCATTCTCGATCACCATCAGATGGGCGCGGCGGGCCCGCCGGCCGTCGCGCTCGTCAACCCGAACCGGCCGGACGATCTCTCGGGCCTCGGCCATCTCGCCGCCGTCGGCGTGACCTTCCTCACGCTCGTCGCCACCAACCGGGCGCTCCGCCGTCGCGGCGCCTTCGGGTCCGCTCGGCCCGAACCGGATCTGCTGCGCTGGCTCGACCTCGTCGCGCTCGGCACGATCTGCGATGTCGTTCCGCTGAAGGGGCTCAACCGCGCCTTCGTGACCAAGGGCCTGATGCTCGCCCGCGCGCGCTCGAATGTCGGCCTCGCCGCGCTCGCGACGGTGGCGCGCTGCGAGGGGCCGATGGCGCCCTGGCATTGCGGCTTCCTCATCGGTCCGCGCATCAATGCCGGCGGCCGGATCGGCGATGCGGCGCTCGGCGCCCGGCTGCTCACCGAGGACGATCCGGCCCGCGCCGAGGCGATCGCCGTCGAACTCGACCGGCTGAACCAGGAGCGCCAGGCGGTCGAGGCGGCGATGGTCGAGGAGGCGGTCGCGGAGGCCGATGCCGAAATCGGCGGCGGGCCGGGACCGGCCGTGCTCGTCACCGCGAGCGAACGGTGGCATCCGGGCATCGTCGGTCTCGTCGCGGCGCGGCTCAAGGAGCGATTCGGCCGGCCCGCCTTCGCCATCGCGCTGACCGGCAATGGCTTCGGCACGGGCTCGGGCCGCTCGATCGCCGGCGTCGATCTCGGCGTGGCGGTCCGTGCGGCGGTCGAGGCCGGACTTCTCGTCAAGGGCGGAGGCCATGCCATGGCGGCTGGCCTGACCATCGCCCGGGAGAAGCTCGGCGCTTTCCGCGCCTTTCTCGACGAGCACCTTGCGGAACAGGCGAGTGCGGCGCGCTCCGCCGACGCGCTCCTCGTCGACGCGGCGCTCACTGCCCGGGCGGCGACGCCCGAGCTCGTCGACCGGCTCGAACGGGCCGGGCCCTATGGTGCCGGCCATCCGGAGCCGGTGCTCGCCTTTCCCGCCCACCACGTCACCTATGCCGAGGTGGTCGGCAGCGGCCATGTCCGCGTGACGCTCTCGGGCGGCGACGCGGTGCTGAAGGGAATCGCCTTCCGCTCCGCCGACGGGCCGCTCGGCCGGGCTCTGCTCGCCGCGCGCGGCAGGCCGCTGCACGTCGCCGGGACGCTCTCCGTCGAACACTGGAACGGACGGCGGCAGGCGCGATTAAGGCTGATTGACGCCGCACAACCGGCGCAAATGTGAAGATACGCGGGTGCAACCGCGTTTTCTCTTGGAAGATCAGAGGGTAAAACGGTTGTGGGCAGGGGTGTCGCCCGGCTGCCGGTAGGCCGCAGCCGGGCGTCCGGAGGATGATCGGGGGCGGTCGTCCGTCCAGCAACACGGTTGTGGGGTGGGGTAGCGGCGATGCCAAGCGACGAAAGTGTTAAGATCGGAGACCGTATTCGGGACGCGCGGAAGGCGCGCCGGTTGACATTGCAGCGCGTCGCGGACGCGACCGGCCTGTCGATCGGATTTCTCTCCCAGGTGGAGCGGGACATCACGACGCCCTCGCTCTCCTCGCTGGTGACGATCGCCCGCGCACTCGACGTGTCGATCAACGCGTTTCTGCAGGCCGTCGAGATTCCGAACGGCGTCACCCGCCGCGAGGATCGCGCCGTCTATTCGCTGCATCCGAGCTGGATCGTCTATGAGCGCCTGTCGAGCGAGGCGCAGGGCCAGTCGCTGAGCGCGGTGAAGATGCGCATCCCGCCGCATTACCTCTCGGAGACGTCGACGCACGAGGGCGAGGAGGTCGTCTACATCCTCAGCGGCACGTTGCGCTACGCGATCGAGGGCACGGTCTACGAACTCAATGCCGGGGATTCCCTGCATTTCTCGCCGCAGCGGCCGCATAAGGTGCACAACCCGACCGACCAGCCCGTCGATGCCATCCTCGTCGGGACGCAGCCGCTCTTCGTCGATTTCGCGACCCCACTCAGCGACGGCGGCCTCGCGGCAGCGGCCGCCCAGCCGGTCGGCCGGACCGAGAGCGCGTCCAAGGTTCTCGGCTGAACCGCGGCGTCCTCGCTGGCCGGCACCGTCCCCCCCGCGGAGCGGGCGCGGCGCGCGGGTAACCCGCCGCTTTCGCGGGGCCGCCATGCGTGCTGCTATGGCGAAGGCCGGCCGCTTGACACCCCCCGGGACCAACGCCACCTAATGGTCAACGCGCTGCCAGGCGCACCTGCCCCGCGAGTCGACCGGCCCCGTTCCTCCGGATCCGGTCGCCCGCCCGAGACCCCGGCCTCCCCGGCCGCGGGCTGAAAGGACGAAGACATGCCCGCCGACAATCCGCGCTCGATCGGCATTCCTTCCGGCGACGAGCTCCATCCGGTGCTGCCGCTCCGCGATATCGTCGTCTTCCCCCACATGATCGTGCCGCTCTTCGTCGGCCGCGAGAAATCCATTCGCGCCCTCGAAGAGGTGATGCGCGCGGACAAGCAGATCCTGCTCGCCACGCAGCAGAACCCGTCCGACGACGATCCGGCGCCGGAATCCATCTATCCGGTCGGCACGCTCGCGACCGTGCTGCAGCTTCTGAAGCTGCCCGACGGTACCGTCAAGGTGCTGGTCGAGGGTGTCGCCCGGGCGCACATCAAGCGCTACACCGCGCTCGAGCAATATTACGAGGCCTATGCCCGGCGCCTGCCGGACGAGCTCGGCAATGAGGTCGAGGTCGAGGCCATGGCCCGCTCGGTCGTCGCCGAGTTCGAGAACTACGTGAAGCTCAACAAGAAGGTCTCGCCCGAGGTCGTCGGCGCGGTGACGCAGATCGACGATTATTCGAAGCTCGCCGATACCGTCGCCTCGCACCTGGCGATCAAGATCCCCGAGAAGCAGGCGATCCTCGCTCTCGCCACGGTCGCGGAGCGGCTGGAGCGTGTTCTCGGCCTGATGGAGAGCGAGATCTCCGTCCTGCAGGTGGAGAAGCGCATCCGCTCCCGCGTCAAGCGGCAGATGGAGAAGACGCAGCGCGAATACTACCTCAACGAGCAGATGAAGGCCATCCAGAAGGAGCTGGGTGACAATGAGGACGGCCGCGACGAGCTCGCCGAACTCGAGGAGCGCATCCGCAAGACCAAGCTCTCGAAGGAGGCGCGCGACAAGGCGCAGGGCGAGCTGAAGAAGCTGCGCCAGATGTCGCCGATGTCGGCCGAGGCCACCGTCGTGCGCAACTATCTCGACTGGCTGCTGTCGCTGCCCTGGGGCAAGAAGTCGAAGGTCCGCAACGACCTCTCCTTCGCGCAGCAGGTGCTCGACGACGACCATTACGGCCTCGAGAAGGTCAAGGACCGCATCGTCGAGTATCTCGCCGTGCAGAGCCGGGCCAACACGCTGAAGGGTCCGATCCTGTGTCTCGTCGGGCCTCCGGGTGTCGGCAAGACCTCGCTCGCCCGCTCGATCGCCAAGGCCACGGGCCGCGAATATGTCCGCATGTCGCTCGGCGGCGTGCGCGACGAGGCGGAGATCCGCGGCCATCGGCGGACCTATATCGGCTCGATGCCCGGCAAGGTCATCCAGTCGATGCGGAAGGCCAAGAAGTCCAATCCGCTCTTCCTGCTCGACGAGATCGACAAGATGGGCATGGATTTCCGCGGCGATCCGTCCTCGGCGCTGCTCGAGGTGCTCGATCCGGAGCAGAACGCTTCGTTCAACGACCATTACCTCGAGGTCGATTACGACCTTTCGAACGTGATGTTCGTGACGACGGCGAACACGCTCAACATCCCGCCGCCGCTGATGGACCGGATGGAGATCATCCGCATCGCCGGCTACACCGAGGACGAGAAGATCGAGATCGCCCGCAAGCATCTGCTGCCGAAGGCGGTCAAGGATCACGGCCTGGTCGAGAAGGAGTTCTCGCTGTCCGAAGAGGGGCTGCGCCAGGTCATCCGCCGGTACACGCGGGAAGCGGGCGTGCGCAATCTGGAGCGCGAGCTCGCGACCCTCGCCCGCAAGGCGGTGAAGGAGCTGCTGACGACCAAGAAGAAGACGGTCAAGGTCACCGAGGAGAATGTCGACCAGTATCTCGGCGTGCCGCGCTATCGCTATGGCGAGGCGGAGCTCGAGGATCAGGTCGGCGTCGTCACCGGGCTCGCCTGGACCGAGGTCGGCGGCGAGATCCTGACGGTCGAAGGCGTGATGATGCCGGGCAAGGGCCGGATGACGGTCACCGGCAATCTGCGCGACGTGATGAAGGAGTCGATCTCGGCCGCGGCCTCCTATGTCCGCAGCCGGGCCGTCGATTTCGGCATCGAGCCGCCGCTGTTCGATCGGCGCGACATCCATGTGCACGTGCCGGAAGGCGCGACGCCCAAGGATGGTCCGTCGGCGGGTATCGCGATGGCCTCGACGATCGTTTCGGTCATGACGGGCATCCCGATCCGCAAGGAGGTGGCGATGACCGGCGAGATCACGCTGCGCGGCCGCGTGCTGCCGATCGGCGGGTTGAAGGAGAAGCTCCTCGCGGCGCTTCGGGCCGGCATCAAGAAGGTGCTGATCCCGGAGGACAACGCGAAGGACCTCGCCGACATCCCGGACAACGTCAAGAACGGTCTCGAGATCGTTCCCGTCGCCCGGATGGACGAAGTGCTGAAGCACGTGCTGGTGCGCGAGCCGACGCCGATCGTCTGGGACGAGACCAAGGCGGAGCCCGCGCGGCCTTCTGTCGAGGATGACGACAAGGCGGGCTTGACGGCGCACTGACCGCGCCGGCCCGGCCGAGACGACGACGCCCGCCTCTCCGGCGGGCGTTTTCGTTTGTTTTTCTCGGAGAATCGCCCGCTGGACGGCGGAATTCGGCCGTTTCTGCTTGAAACGCCGACGGAGTTGAGGAAAGTGTCCCGCCACGGCCGGCCGTTTTCTCTCCTGGAATCGTGACCGGCCCCGAACGCTCACGGGAAAGGAAGACCCCCCATGAACAAGAACGATCTCATCGCGGCCGTCGCGGAGCAGACCGGTCTTTCCAAAGCCTCGGCGGGTGAAGCTGTCGATGCCACGTTCAAGGCCATCGAGGGCGCCCTGAAGGCGGGCGACGAAGTGAAGATCATCGGCTTCGGCAACTTCTCGGTCGCCAAGCGCGCCGCCACCGAAGGCCGCAATCCGCGCACGGGCGAGACGATCGAGATCGCCGCGTCGAACACGCCGAAGTTCAAGGCCGGCAAGGGCCTCAAGGACGCGGTCAACTGAGGTAGCCTGTGGGGTCAGGGGTTATGTGGAAACGGCTCCGCCCGGGCGACCGGGCGGGGCCGTTTCCATTCGATCGCTTGAAGCGCCGGCTCCGAACGCTTAAACCGGACGCGCCGGAGGGAAGGGCGGTTAGCTCAGTCGGTAGAGCGCCTCGTTTACACCGAGGATGTCGGGAGTTCGAGTCTCTCACCGCCCACCACTCCTGGATGGCCTTTTTCGAGTTGTCCCCAGGATGTTCGAACGAAGTTTTGAGAGCGGGCGCGGCCCGCTTGACAGGCCCGGAGCGGTGCCGTAATCAGCGCCCACACGACGCGGCGACGCCGCGCCGGCCCCGAAAGGGGACCCTAGCGGGGGTGTAGCTCAGTTGGTTAGAGTATCGGCCTGTCACGCCGAGGGTCGCGGGTTCGAGCCCCGTCACTCCCGCCATTTTCTTCTCATCTCGTTCCGATGATCTCGACCGGTGCTGGCTCGGGCGCGTTCCGGTCGCAGTGCTTGGACCGGTTCGACGGAGACCCGTTGCGTCGCCCCGTCGGCGACCGACCGGTCCGGCTGGCCCGGAACCCCTCATGATCGTGCTGATCACGACCCGCGGGCACGGCTATACGCTGGGCTCGATCAACAAGGGCACGTTCGGCGTGCCCACGCCGCCTTTCCGCCGCACCACCTATGACCGCATGTTCCGCCGCTTCCGGGCGCCGCGCGCGACCTATGTCTTCGCCGACCTCGAGAGGCTTTCACCCTTCGAACTGAGCCTCGCCGCCGATCTCTACCGCGCCCTGACGGCGGCCGGCTTCCGCTGTCTGAACGACCCTGCGCGGGCGATGAGCCGGGTCGAGCTGCTCGTCGCGCTCGAGGCGGCGGGGATCAATCCCTTCGGAGCGTACCGGGCCGACACTGCGCCGAGGCCGAAGCGATTTCCGGTCTTCCTCCGCTCGGAGCAGGACCATGTGCAAGCGGCCGATACGCTCTATCCCGACCAGGACACGCTCGATGCCGCGCTCGTCCGTCTGCGGGCCGCGGGAACGCCTTTGCGGGGCCTTCTCGTCGTCGAGCAGGCGGCCGAACCCTATGCCGAGGGCCGCTGGGCGAAATGGGGAACCTGGCGGGTCGGCGACCATATGAGCGTCGATCACATCGCGGTCGACGACACATGGCTGGTCAAATATGGCGACCATGCCAAGGTGACCGGCGCGATCGCCGAGGACGAGCACGACGCCGTTCTCTCGAACCGATTCGCCGAGCCGGTGCGCCGCGCCTTCGACATCGGGGGCATCGCGTTCGGGCGCGCCGATCACGGCAGCTTCGGCGGCCGCCCGGTGGTCTACGAGATCAACACCAACGCCTATCTGGGACGCTACTCGAACCACAAGAACCCGCTCCGCGCCGAGGCGCATCGGGTCGCGCGGACGCGATTCGCCGAGGCGCTCGAGGCGATCGACAGCGAGGGCGGCGGCTCGGTGGCATTGCCGGCGACGCCGCTCCGCCGGCCGCTCGCCTGGTGGCAGATCGGCTTCGTGGGGCCGAAGCGGCCCTGAACGCCGATCAAACGAAAAGAGCCCCGGCGGGGCCGGGGCTCGCACGCGAAAATCACTCGGGGATCAGCCGGGCGGCGGACCCATAGGGGCACGCCCGAGCGGAGCGGTCGGCGGCGGGCCCATCGGCGCACGGCCGAGCGGTGCGGTCGGCGGCGGACCCAGCGGGGTGCGTGCTACGACCGCGACGCCCGGCGGCGGACCCATCGGCGCACGGCGGGCAACAGGCGCAGGCGGAATGGGCGGCGGACCCATCGGCGCACGCCCCAGCGGTGCGGTCGGCGGCGGCCCCATGGGCGAAGAGAGCTTTGCAGCAACAGCCATATCTTGTCTCCCGGAATGCTCGGCCTCACGGACCCCGCCGAGATGATCCTCCGCCGACAACCGGGGGTCAAGTCCCGCTCGTCACGTCCGGATCCCGGGGCGCCGCTGCCGGGCGGTTCCGCGGCGCGGCGACGCGAAGTTTCGAAAGGTGGCGCGGATTTCCGGTCTCGCCGGAGGGCGTCTTGCCGCGGAAGTACCACTTTTGCCAGCCGGCGCGCACCGTCTCCGGATCTCCCTCCCTCAACCTTTCGTTGAATTCCTGGCGCAAGCGCGAATAGTCGCGGAACGTGTCGCGCAGTTCGGGTGCGTCGTCGAGCGCCACCACCTCCGGCACGACATCGTCGAGCGCGCGGTATTCGACCGGCGTGACGAAGCAGAACGGCTCGCCTTGCGCGAAGCGCACGAGGCCGGGCCGGGTGAACTGCCAGTTCATGGTGAAGGTGAAGGCGAGCCAGTCGGTCTCGACGATGCCTTCGAGCGGCGCGATGCCGTCCTTCGGCAGGTTGGGAACGCCGCGCACCCAAAGGCCGAAGCCGGGATCGGTGCGGAACAGGTAGCGGACGTGGAAGGTCAGGACGCCATGGCCGAAATGCGACGAGGCGATTCCCTCGGCGGACCCGCCGTCCCCGGTCGTCACGGTGATCGCGTCGAGACCCATTTCGCCGTTCCATTCGGCGACGATCCCGGTCGGACAGAGAATCTCCCAGCCCATGCTGTTGGCGATGGTGAGCGGCAGGCAGCGATAGGCGAAGCGCTCGTCGGTCAGGTCCATCCAGTCCCGCTCGGCCCGTCCCGGCACGATGTCGGAGGCCTCTTCTTCCAGACGATAGCAGACGAGCTTGGTCACGACGGGCCCTCGCGTTAGGCGGCGCGAATGTCGAGCGGCCTTTAGCACACGCGGCGGAGCGCGTCGTGGCCTCGCACCACCGATGTGAAAGGGCCGGCGCTCGGCCGGCCCTTCTGGTCTCGCGACGCCCCTGACGGTCAGGGCGAGGTGGGAGCCGCAGGAGCCGGCTCGGTCGCCGGCGGTGCCGGCGTGGCGGGCGCCGGGGGAGGGGTGTCCGCGGCTGGCGGCGGCGTCGCGGGGGCCGGAGCCTCGGGCGCCGGGGTCGCCGGCGCAGGAGCCGGTGCGGTGGTGTCGGCAGCCGGGGCGGGCGGCGGGGGCGGCGTGGTGCCGCGGCCGAAGAACAGGAAGGCGACCACGATGACGAGAATGATCACCGCGATCGCGGCCCACAGGTTTCGCTGCTGCATGCATTTCCTCCGAGCGGCTCGTTGAGCGCGCCGGACCGGACGGCCCGGCGGTATCCGCCCCGTCCGCTGCTTTCGCGGCGCGGACGGGGCCTTGGCGGCAACGGTCTCGGGCCGGACCGGTTCCGCCCGGCCGGCGCCGCGGCGGCTGTCGGCGCTCCAGGGCGACGCGCCGCGGCGCGCGGGACATTTAGCCGCGTCCTCCCGAACGGGCCGCGTGCTTAAATTCCTACAGTTCTAAGATTTGCGGCGAACCGCCTGAAAACGTGGCGCGCTCCATCGGTCGACCGGCCGAACCAGGGCTTGCGCGCCCCCCGCCCCTCCGCTAAGCCTCGCCCCAGTCTTCGAACTGCCGCACCGCCGTTTCCGCGCTTGACGGACGAGGGCGATCGGTAGGTCAATGAACCGCTTGGCAGACTGCTGCGCCGCAACATCCCGCGGTCGCCGCCGCCCGTCCGGGCAGAGCCGAGGAACGAACGAGGGCTTTGATGGAAGACCTCCTCAGAGACTATCTTCCGATCGTGGTGTTCATCGGCATCGGCGCCGTGATCGCCATCGCACTGATGGCTTCCTCGTTCCTGATCGCCTACCGCAATCCGGATCCGGAGAAATTGTCCGCATACGAATGCGGCTTCAATGCGTTCGACGACGCGCGCATGAAGTTCGACGTGCGGTTCTACCTGGTCGCGATTCTCTTCATCATCTTCGACCTGGAAGTGGCCTTCCTGTTCCCGTGGGCGATCACGTTCGGCGACCTCGGCTGGTATGGCTTCTGGTCGATGATGCTGTTTCTCGGCGTTTTGACGGTGGGCTTCATCTACGAATGGAAGAAGGGAGCGCTCGAATGGGACTGAGCGAAACCTCCGGCACGCTCGTCGCGCCGGCCCCGAAGGGCCTGGTCGATGCGACCGGCAAGCCCATCGGCCACGACGATCCGTTCTTCCGTGAGGTCAATGACGAGCTCGCGGACAAGGGCTTTTTCATCGCCGCCGCGGACGATCTGATCACCTGGGCCCGGACCGGCTCGCTGATGTGGATGACCTTCGGCCTCGCCTGCTGCGCGGTCGAGATGATGCAGATGTCGATGCCGCGCTACGATGTGGAGCGCTTCGGCCTCGCGCCGCGCGGCTCGCCGCGCCAGTCCGACGTGATGATCGTCGCCGGCACGCTGACCAACAAGATGGCGCCGGCGCTGCGCAAGGTCTACGACCAGATGCCCGAGCCGCGCTACGTCGTCTCGATGGGCTCGTGCGCCAATGGCGGCGGCTATTACCACTATTCCTATTCGGTGGTGCGCGGCTGCGACCGGGTCGTTCCGGTCGACATCTATGTGCCGGGCTGCCCGCCGACCGCCGAGGCGCTGCTCTATGGTCTCCTTCTCCTGCAGAAGAAGATCCGCCGCACCGGCACGATCGAGCGCTGAACGAGGATGGCGATGGACGAGACGCTCAGCCAGCTCCTCGAGACGATCGCCGCGGCGAAGCCGGGTGTGATAGTGGCATCGAAGATCGCCTATGGCGAACTGACGGTGACCGTGCCGGGCGCCGAGATCGTCGGTCTCGTGACGCTGCTGCGCGACGATCCGCGCTTCGGCTTCGTCTCGCTGATCGATGTCTGCGGTGTCGATTATCCGGAGCGCGAGAAGCGTTTCGATGTCGTCTATCACCTCCTGTCGCCGACCCGGAACGCCCGAATCCGCCTGAAGGTCGAGACGGACGAGTTCACGCCCGTCCCTTCGATCACCGGCGTGCTCGAGGGCGCAGACTGGTTCGAGCGCGAAGCCTACGACCTCTACGGCATCCTCTTCACCGGCCATCCGGACCTGCGGCGGCTGCTGACGGATTACGGCTTCGAGGGGCACCCGCTGCGCAAGGACTTCCCGCTCACCGGCTATGTCGAGGTGCGCTACGACGACGAGCAGAAGCGCGTCGTCTACGAGCCGGTGCGGCTCAATCAGGAATTCCGCGACTTCGACTTCCTGTCGCCCTGGGAAGGCACGGACTATGTCCTGCCCGGCGACGAGAAGGCGAAATCGGAACCGAAGGCGAACTGAGATGGCCGAGGCCCAGGTCCGCAGCTTCAACATCAATTTCGGCCCGCAGCATCCCGCGGCGCACGGCGTGCTGCGGCTCGTCGTCGAGCTCGATGGCGAGGTGGTCGAGCGTGTCGACCCCCATATCGGGCTGCTCCATCGCGGCACCGAGAAGCTGATCGAGCAGAAGACCTATCTCCAGGCCGTGCCCTATTTCGACCGGCTCGACTATGTCGCGCCGATGAACCAGGAGCACGCTTTCGCGCTCGCGGTCGAGAAGCTCGTCGGCATCGAGGTGCCGAAGCGGGCGCAGCTGATCCGCGTGCTCTACTCCGAGATCGGCCGGCTTCTGTCGCATCTCCTCAACGTCACGACCTATGTGATGGACATCGGCGCGCTCACGCCGCCCCTCTGGGGCTTCGAGGAGCGCGAGAAGCTGATGATCTTCTACGAGCGCGTCTCGGGCAGCCGGATGCACGCCGCCTATTTCCGGCCGGGCGGTGTCCACCAGGACATGCCGCAGGCGCTCGTCGACGATGTCGGCGCGTTCTGCGACCCCTTCCTGAAGCAACTCGACGATCTCGACCGGCTCGTCTCGGAGAACCGGATCGTCAAGCAGCGCATGGCCGATATCGGCGTGATCACGCTCGAGCAAGCCTGGCGCTGGGGCTTCTCGGGTACGCTGGTGCGCAGCGCCGGTGCCGCCTGGGACCTGCGCCGCGCGCAGCCCTATGAGTGCTATTCCGAGCTCGAATTCGACATCCCGATCGCCCATCACGGCGACTGCTACGACCGCTATCTCGTCCGCATGGAAGAGATGCGCCAGTCGGTCCGGATCATGCGCCAGTGCGTCGAGCGCCTGTCCTCGGCGGCCGGCCGCGGCCCGATCGCCTCGACCGACGGCAAGGTGGTGCCGCCGAAGCGCGGCGAGATGAAGCGCTCGATGGAAGCGCTGATCCACCACTTCAAGCTCTACACCGAGGGCTACCGCGTCCCCGAGGGCGAGGTCTATGCCGCCGTCGAGGCGCCGAAGGGCGAGTTCGGCGTCTATCTCGTCTCGGACGGCACCAACAAGCCCTATCGCTGCAAGATCCGCGCGCCGGGCTTCGCGCATCTTCAGTCGATGGATTTCCTCTGTCGCGGCCACATGCTCGCAGACGTCTCGGCGATCCTCGGCTCGCTCGACATCGTGTTCGGCGAGGTCGACCGCTGATGCCGAACGCCGCGCCGATCCTGCTCGACATGACGACCCGCTCGGTGAGCGGGGCGACGGCGCGCGAGCGGGTGGGGATCGCGGCGATGCGGGCTGTGACGCGGCTGTTCCTGCGCCGCGGCCTGCGCGGCCTCGGCTATGCGCTGCGCGGCATCGCGACGGTGCTGCCGAGCGAGCGCTGGGTGGTCGCCGTCTTCGCCGACGACGAGCGGTTCGCCTTCCCCTATGGCGACCGCTATTGGAGCACGCTGTTCGACGAGGATCACGTCTACAGCGCTGCGATCGACGCGTTCGTCGATGCGGCGCGCGGGCTCGATTACGTCTTCGTCGATTGCGGCGCCAATTTCGGCTACTGGTCGGTGCGCGCGAGCGCGGCGCGGGCCGGCGGTCACGAGGCGATCGCCATCGAGGCGTCGGGCGAGACGGTCGCGGCGCTCGAGCGCAACGCCGCGCTCAACGACAACCGGTTCCCGGTGCATCACCGCGCGATCGCGGCGACGAGCGGCGAGCGGCTCGCGCTCTATGGCGGGGCCAAGCACGAGCAGCGCTCGCTCGACCAGGGCGAGGCCGGCGGCGCGGTGCTCGAGGTCGTCGAGACGCTGGCGATCGACGATCTCGGCCAGGCCGAGCGCGGCAAGCCGCTTGTTCTCAAGCTCGATGTCGAGGGCTTCGAGCCGCAGGCGATGGCGGGTGCGGCCCGTTCGCTCGCCGCCGACACGCTGGTGATCTATGAGGATCACGGCCGCGACCGCGCGCATGCGACGTCGCGCTTCATGCAGGATCAGGGGCTCCGGATCTTCCGGACCGCCGGTCGATCCATTTTCGCGGAGATCCGCAACCTCGCCGAGCTCGACGGGGTCAAGGTCCACGCGACCGAGGGCTATGATTTCTTCGCGACTCGCTCGCCTTTCTGGATCGATTTCCTGGAAGGTCGTCGAGTCGCCTCCGCGGCCGCCGCATAGGCGGAAGCGAGGACGGTAAGGTTCGAGGACGGCAAGAGATGGCAGTTCGTAGACTGGCAGCCGAGCAACCGGAGAGCTTCGCCTTCACGCCCGCCAATTTGGAATGGGCGCGGCAGCGCATTGGGCTCTATCCGGAGGGCAAGCAGGCCTCGGCGGTCATTCCCATCCTGTGGCGGGCGCAGGAGCAGGAAGGCTGGGTGACCGAGCCGGCGATCCGCGCCGTCGCGGAGATGCTCGGCATGCCCTATATCCGCGTGCTCGAGGTCGCGACCTTCTACACCCAGTTCCAGCTCGCCCCGGTGGGCGCCAAGGCGCACATCCAGGTCTGCGGCACGACCCCTTGCCTGCTGCGCGGCGCCGACAAGCTGATCGAGGTCTGCCGCCACAAGATCCACCACGACCCCTTCCACGTCACCGAGGACGGCGCGCTGTCCTGGGAAGAGGTCGAGTGCTTAGGGGCCTGCGTCAACGCCCCGATGGCGATGGTCGGCAAGGACACCTATGAAGACCTGACGCCGGAGAGCTTCGCCGCGCTGATCGACGGCTTCGCCGCGGGCAACCCGCCGGCGCCGGGCCCGCAGATCGACCGGCATCAGTCCGCCCCGGTCGGCGGCGCCCGGGTGCTCACCGATCCGGGCCTCTTCGACGGTTCGATGATCGGCGGTGGCGTCGGTCTCGCCGCGGCGCGCGATGCGATCGCCGCCCGGCAGGCGGCCGAGGAGGCGGCGCGCGCGGAAGCCGCAGCCTCCGCCGCGCCGGCCGAGCCGGCGCCGCCCGCCGCCGCCCCGGCGCCGAAGAGCGACCGCCCGGCCGAGGCGCCGGCCGAGCCCGTCGTCAAGAAGCAGGGCGAGGCGGACAAGGAGAAGGTGCCGGATCAGGTCCGTCAGGACGTTCCGGCTTCCGACCCGGCCGTTCGGCCGGATCGGGGCGTCGAACAGAAGCCTCAGGGCTGAGGAGGGATCCATGCTCGCCGACAAGGATCGCATCTTCACCAACATCTACGGCCTGCACGATTGGGGCCTCGAGGGCGCGCGCCGGCGCGGCTCCTGGGACGGCACCAAGCTGATGCTCGAGGCGGGCCGCGACTGGATCATCGACCAGATGAAGGCCTCGGGCCTGCGCGGCCGCGGCGGCGCGGGTTTCGCGACGGGCCTCAAATGGTCGTTCATGCCGAAGAAGTCGGACGGCCGGCCGCATTATCTCGTCGTCAACGCCGACGAGTCCGAGCCCGGCACCTGCAAGGACCGTGAGATCCTGCGGCACGACCCGCACCATCTCGTCGAGGGCTGCCTGATCGCCGGCTTCGCGATGGGCGCCCATACCGCCTTCATCTATGTCCGCGGCGAGTTCATCCGCGAGCGCGAGCATCTGCAGGCGGCGGTCGACCAGGCCTATGAGGCGCGGCTGATCGGCAAGAACAACATTCACGGCTGGGACTTCGACATCGTCGTCCACCATGGCGCGGGCGCCTATATCTGCGGCGAGGAGACGGCGCTGCTCGAAAGCCTCGAGGGCAAGAAGGGCCAGCCGCGCCTGAAGCCGCCTTTCCCGGCGAATTCCGGTGTCTACGGAGCGCCGACCACGGTCAACAACGTCGAATCGATCGCGGTGGCGCCGACCATCCTGCGTCGCGGCCCGGCGTGGTTCTCCTCGATCGGCCGGCCGAACAATGTCGGCACCAAGCTGTTCGGCATCTCCGGCCATGTGAACACGCCCTGCATCGTCGAAGAGGCGATGGGCATCCCGTTCAAGGAACTGATCGAGAAGCACGGCGGCGGCGTCCGTGGCGGCTGGGACAATCTGCTCGCCATCATCCCCGGCGGCGCGTCCTGCCCGGTCATCCCGGCGGCGCAGTGCGAAGACCTGATCATGGATTTCGACGGCACCCGCGCGGTGAAGTCGAGCTTCGGTACGGCCGGCGTGCTCGTCATGGACAAGTCGACC
Organism: Prosthecomicrobium pneumaticum; assembly: GCF_014199915.1. Classification (GTDB taxonomy): domain Bacteria; phylum Pseudomonadota; class Alphaproteobacteria; order Rhizobiales; family Kaistiaceae; genus Prosthecomicrobium; species Prosthecomicrobium pneumaticum. The sequence goes on from NZ_JACHOO010000001.1 coordinate 316,797, forward strand.
GACATCGTCCGCGCGATCGCCCGCATCGCACACTTCTTCAAGCACGAGAGCTGCGGCCAGTGCACGCCGTGCCGCGAGGGCACGGGCTGGATGGCGCGCGTGCTCGACCGCATGGCGCACGGCAACGCGCAGAAGAGCGAGATCGACATGCTGCTGCAGGTCACGACCCAGGTCGAGGGGCACACGATCTGCGCGCTCGGCGATGCCGCGGCCTGGCCGATCCAGGGTCTGATCCGCAATTTCCGTCCCGTCATCGAAGAGCGCATCGACAGCTTCACCTCGCGCGGCCGGACCGTGCACGCGGTCGGCGCGCTCGAGGCGGCGGAGTAGGGCGGATGGTCGACGAGGGCCCGGACAGCCTGGTGCTGCGCTACCTCAGGCGGATCGACGAGAAGGTCGACCGGCTGATCGAGGACGTGCAGCTCCTGAAGGTCCGGGTGACGAGCCTCGAAGAGCAGGGCGCTCGTGTCGAGCTTTCGATCGCTGGTGTGAACCGCCGGATCGATCGGGTTGAAGAACGGTTGGCGCGGGTCGAGAAGCGGCTCGATCTCGTCGACGTGCAGAACTGAGGGCGGCGTATGGCCAAGATCATCGTCGACGGCATCGAGGTGGACGTCCCGCCGGAGTTCACGCTGCTGCAGGCGGCGGAAGCGGCGGGCGCCGAGATCCCGCGCTTCTGTTTCCATGAACGTCTGTCGGTCGCCGGCAATTGCCGGATGTGCCTCGTCGAGGTGAAGGGCGGCCCGCCCAAGCCCCAGGCGAGCTGCGCGATGAACGTGCGCGACCTGCGGCCCGGCCCGAACGGCGAGCCGCCGGTGATGTTCACCAAGTCGCCGATGGTGAAGAAGGCCCGCGAGGGCGTGATGGAATTCCTGCTGATCAACCATCCGCTCGACTGCCCGATCTGCGATCAGGGCGGCGAGTGCGATCTGCAGGACCAGGCGATGGCCTATGGCGTCGACAAGAACCGCTTCGCCGAGAACAAGCGTGCCGTCGAGGACAAGTATATCGGCCCGCTCGTCAAGACGGTGATGACGCGCTGCATCCACTGCACGCGCTGCGTCCGCTTCACGACGGAGGTCGCCGGCATTTCCGAGCTCGGCCTGATCGGCCGCGGCGAGGATGCCGAGATCACCACCTATCTCGAGCGCGCGCTCTCCTCCGAGCTGCAGGGCAATGTCATCGACCTCTGCCCGGTCGGCGCGCTCACCTCGAAGCCCTATGCCTTCCAGGCGCGACCCTGGGAACTGACCAAGACCGAGTCGATCGACGTGATGGACGCGGTCGGCTCGTCGATCCGTGTCGACAGCCGCGGCCGTGAGGTCATGCGCATCCTGCCGCGGGTCAACGAGGCGGTGAACGAGGAGTGGATCTCGGACAAGACCCGCTTCGTCTGGGATGGGCTGCGCACCCAGCGCCTCGACCGGCCCTATGTCCGGCAGAACGGCCGTCTGGTCGGTGCGTCGTGGAGCGAGGCCTTCGCCACCATCGCCGAGAAGGTCGGCGCGACGGTCGGCGGCCGCATCGGCGCGATCGCGGGCGATCTCGCCGCGGTCGAGGAGATGTTCGCCCTCAAGCAGCTGATGACGGCGCTCGGCTCCGGCAATTTCGACGTCCGCCAGGACGGTGCGGCGCTCGATCCCTCGCTCGGCCGGGCGAGCTATGTCTTCAATCCGACGATCGCCGGCATCGAAGAGGCCGACGTGATCCTGATCGTCGGGTCGAACCCGCGCCGCGAGGCGGCCGTGCTCAACAGCCGGATCCGCAAACGCTGGCGGATGGGCGGCGTGCGCATCGGTCTGATCGGCGAGATGGCCGATCTCACCTATCCGCACGACTATCTCGGCGCCGGCGCGGAAACGCTCGAGAGCGTCGCGGCGGGCGAGGGCGCCTTCGGTGCGGCGCTCGCCGCCGCCAAGCGCCCGATCGTCATCGTCGGCCAGGGCGTGCTCGCCCGCGCCGATGGCGCCGCCGTGCTCGCCAAGGCGGCGGCGATCGTCGCGGCGCCGGGGCGCGACGCCGGCTGGAACGGCCTCGCCGTGCTGCACACCGCGGCGTCGCGCGTCGGCGGCCTCGACATCGGCTTCGTGCCGGCCGAGGGCGGCATGGGCACGGCGGCGATGATCCGCGCCGCCGGGGAGGGGCGCCTCGACGTGCTCTTCCTGCTCGGCGCCGACGAGATCGACATGGCGGCGCTCGGCCAGAGCTTCGTCGTCTATATCGGCACCCATGGCGACGCCGGTGCGCACCGCGCCGACGTGATCCTGCCGGCCGCGGCCTATACCGAGAAGTCGGGCACCTATGTCAACACAGAGGGCCGGGTGCAGCTCGCCAACCGGGCGACCTTCCCGCCGGGCGAGGCGCGCGAGGACTGGGCCGTGCTGCGCGCGCTCTCCGACGTGCTCGGCCGCCGGCTGCCCTTCGATTCGCTCAACGAGCTGCGGCGCGCCCTCTATGCCGCGCATCCGCATCTCGCCGCGATCGACCAGATCGCCCCGGCCACCTTCTCGACCGTCTCGGCGCTCGCGCTCTCGGGCGGCTGGTTCAATCCGGGTGCCTTCACCGGCGCGGTGGCGGATTTCTACCTGACCAACCCGATCGCCCGCGCCTCGGCCGTGATGGCCGAGTGTTCGGCGCTCGCGGCGGGCCGTTCGGCCCAGGCGGCGGAGTGAGCACGATGGACGGCTTCGTCGGCACCTATCTGATCCCCGGCGTGATCATGGTCGCGCAGAGCCTGCTCCTGCTCGTGCTCCTGCTCGTCTTCATCGCCTATCTGCTCTATGCCGACCGCAAGGTCTGGGCGGCCGTCCAGATGCGGCGCGGCCCGAACGTCGTCGGCCCCTGGGGGCTGTTCCAGTCCTTCGCCGACCTGCTCAAATTCGTGCTCAAGGAGCCGATCGTCCCGTCGGGCTCGAACAAGGGCATCTTCCTGCTCGCGCCCGTCGTGACCGCAACGCTCGCCTTCGCCGCGTGGGCGGTGATCCCCTTCGATGCCGGCTGGGTGATCTCCAACATCAATGTCGGCATTCTCTACATCTTCGCGATCTCGTCGCTCGGGGTCTACGGCATCATCATGGCCGGCTGGGCGTCGAACTCGAAATACCCCTTCCTCGCCGCGCTCCGCTCGGCGGCGCAGATGGTGTCCTACGAAGTCTCGATCGGCTTCGTGATCGTCACCGTGCTGCTCTGCGTCGGCTCGCTCAACCTCTCGGACATCGTGGTGGCGCAGGAGACCGGCCTCGGCACGCGGCTCGGCCTCGTCCCGAGCCTGCTCGACTGGCACTGGCTGCCGCTGCTGCCGATGTTCGTCGTGTTCTTCGTCTCGGCGCTCGCCGAGACCAACCGGCCGCCCTTCGACCTCGTCGAGGCGGAATCGGAGCTCGTCGCCGGCTTCATGTCGGAATATTCCGCGACGCCCTACCTGCTCTTCATGCTCGGCGAATACGTCTCGATCGTGCTGATGTGCGCGCTCGGGTCGATCCTCTTCCTCGGCGGCTGGCTGCCGCCGGTGTCGATCGCGCCGTTCACCTGGATTCCGGGCATTGTCTGGTTCGTCCTCAAGCTGTCGCTTCTGTTCTTCATGTTCGCGATGGTGAAGGCCTTCGTGCCGCGCTATCGCTACGACCAGCTGATGCGGCTGGGCTGGAAAGTGTTCCTGCCGCTGTCGCTCGCCTCGGTCTTCGTCGTCGCTGCCGTCCTGCAATATATGGGGTGGGCACCGTGACCGCCTCGACCGCCAACAAGAGGGCCTGACCATGCGTCTCGACCAGGCCGCACGCTCGATCTTCCTGTCGGAGTTCGTCTCCGCCTTCTTCCTCTCGATGCGGTATTTCTTCGCGCCGAAGAAGACGCTCAACTATCCGTTCGAGAAGGGCGCGGTGTCGCCGCGCTTCCGCGGCGAGCACGCGCTGCGCCGCTATCCGAACGGCGAGGAGCGCTGCATCGCCTGCAAGCTGTGCGAGGCGATCTGCCCCGCGCAGGCGATCACCATCGAGGCCGGACCGCGCCGCAACGACGGCACCCGCCGCACGACGCGCTACGACATCGACATGGTGAAGTGCATCTATTGCGGCTTCTGCCAGGAGGCCTGCCCGGTCGATGCGATCGTGGAAGGCCCGAACTTCGAATTTTCCACCGAGACCCGCGAAGAGCTCTATTACGACAAGGACAAGCTCCTCTCGAACGGCGCCCGGTGGGAACGCGAGATCGCACGGAACATCGAGATGGACGCGCCCTACCGCTGAGGCGGGGCGCCGAACGGACCTGACATGATCCTGCACACCCTCTTCTTCTACCTCTTCTCGGTGGTGACGATCGCCTCCGCGCTGATGGTCATCTCCTCGCGGAACCCGGTCCATTCGGTCTTGTTCCTGATCCTCGCCTTCTTCAACGCCGCCGGGCTGTTCCTGCTGCTCGGCGCCGAGTTTCTCGCGATGATCCTCGTCGTCGTCTATGTCGGCGCGGTGGCCGTGCTGTTCCTGTTCGTCGTGATGATGCTCGACGTCGACTTCGTCGAGCTGCGGCAGGGCTTCCTGCAGTATCTCCCGGTCGGCGGGCTGATCGGGGTCGTGCTGCTCGCGGAGCTGCTGATCGTGCTCGGCGGCTGGGCCTTCGCGCCGACGGTCGGGTCGGCACCGGTGGCGCCGATTCCGGCGATCTCCGAGATGACCAACACGGCGGCGATCGGCCAGCTCCTCTACACGCGCTACATCTTCTTCTTCCAGGCGGCCGGCTTCGTGCTGCTCGTCGCGATGATCGGCGCGATCGTGCTGACGCTGCGGCACAAGCCGGGCGTCAAGCGGCAGAACATTGCCGCGCAGGTGGCCCGCCGGGCGACCGTCGAGATCCGGCACGTCGAGCCGGGTCAGGGTCTGTGAGCGGGGAGGGGGCATCATGACCATCGGCCTTTCGCACTATCTCGCGGTCGCCGCGATCCTCTTCACGCTCGGCGTGTTCGGCATCTTCCTCAACCGGAAGAACGTCATCATCATCCTGATGTCGGTCGAGCTGATCCTGCTCGCCGTGAACATCAATTTCGTCGCCTTCTCCTCCTTCCTGGGCGATCTCGTCGGCCAGATCTTCGCGCTTCTGGTGCTGACCGTCGCCGCGGCGGAGGCCGCGATCGGCCTCGCCATCCTCGTCGTCTTCTTCCGCAACCGCGGCACGATCGCGGTGGAAGAAATCAACATGATGAAGGGCTGATTGCCCATGTATCAGGCGATCGTCTTCCTGCCGCTGATCGGCTCGATCATTGCCGGTCTCGTCGCGCTGTTCGGCAGCCACCGTGCCGCGATGGCGCACGCCCCGCGCGAGGGGCTGGCGCACGGCCATGGCGACCACGGGCACGGCCATGCGGCGCCGGTCGGCGGCGGTGCCGTCGTGCACGGGACGCATCACGAGCCGGCGGACAGCCATGACGATCATGGCCATGGTCGTGACGACCACGGCCATCATCACGCCGCGCCGGGCTCGCGTCCGGCGGAGCTCGTGACGACGGGCCTGCTCCTCGTGTCGGCGGTTCTCTCCTGGGTCGCCTTCCTGACCGTCGGCTTCGGCGGGGCGGAGACGGTGCGCATCCCGGTTCTGCCCTGGATCGCCTCCGGCACGCTGTCGGTCGACTGGGCGTTCCGCATCGATACGCTGACGGCGATGATGCTCGTCGTGGTGACCACCGTGTCGTCGCTCGTCCACCTCTACTCGATCGGCTATATGAGCCACGACGAGCACCGGCCGCGCTTCTTCGCCTATCTGTCCTTCTTCACCTTCGCCATGCTGATGCTGGTGACGTCGGACAACCTCCTGCAGATGTTCTTCGGCTGGGAGGGCGTCGGCGTCGCCTCCTATCTCCTGATCGGCTTCTGGTTCCAGCGCCCCTCGGCGAACGCCGCCGCGATCAAGGCCTTCGTCGTCAACCGCGTCGGCGATTTCGGCTTCGTGCTCGGCATCTTCGCGATCTTCGTGATGTTCAACTCGATCGAGTTCGACACGATCTTCGCGAATGTCTCGGATGTCGCCGGCCAGAAGATGCACTTCCTCTCCTGGGACGTCGATGCGCTGACGGTGATCTGTCTGCTCCTCTTCGTCGGCGCGATGGGCAAGTCGGCGCAGTTCCTGCTGCACACCTGGCTGCCGGACGCGATGGAGGGCCCGACCCCGGTCTCCGCGCTCATCCACGCCGCGACCATGGTGACGGCGGGCGTGTTCATGGTGGCGCGGATGTCGCCGCTCTTCGAGATGTCGCCGACCGCGCTCACCGTGGTGACGCTGATCGGCGCGACGACGGCCTTCTTCGCGGCGACGGTCGGCCTCGTCCAGAACGACATCAAGCGGGTGATCGCGTATTCGACCTGCTCGCAGCTCGGCTACATGTTCGTCGGCCTCGGCGTCGGCGCCTATTCGGCGGGCGTGTTCCACCTCTTCACGCACGCCTTCTTCAAGGCGCTGCTCTTCCTCGGCGCCGGCTCGGTGATCCATGCCGTGTCGGGCGAGCAGGACATGCGCAAGATGGGCGGGCTCAGGAAGCACATTCCGATCACCTATTGGACGATGGCGATCGGCACGCTGGCGCTGACCGGGTTCCCGTTCACGGCCGGCTATTTCTCGAAGGACGCGATCATCGAGAGCGCGTTCGCGAGCCACAATCCGGTCGCGCCCTATGCCTTCCTGATGACGGTCGTCGCGGCGCTCTTCACCTCCTTCTATTCGTGGCGCCTCGTCTTCCTGACCTTCCACGGCAAGCCGCGCGCCTCGGCCGAGGTGATGAGCCATGTGCACGAATCGCCGCTCGTCATGACCATCCCGCTCTTCGTGCTCGCGGTTGGCGCGGTCTTCGCCGGCATGGTGTTCTCGGGTGCCTTCATCGGCGAGGGCTATGACGCGTTCTGGCGCGGCGCCCTCTTCACCGGGGCCGAGAACCACATCCTGCACGAGCGCCACGAGGTCCCCTTCTGGGTCGTGTGGTCGCCCTTCGTGATGATGGCGCTCGGCTTCGTCGTCGCCTTCCTCTTCTACATCGTCTCGCCCGACACGCCGCGGCGCCTCGCGGCGCAGCACGAGCCGCTCTACCGGTTCCTGCTCAACAAGTGGTATTTCGACGAGATCTACGACTTCCTGTTCGTCCGCCCGGCGAAGTGGCTCGGCCGCTTCCTGTGGAAGAAGGGCGACGGCTGGCTGATCGACGGCTTCGGTCCGGACGGCATCTCGGCGCGCGTCGTCGACGTGACGCGCGGCGTGGTCCGGCTGCAGACCGGCTATCTCTACCACTACGCCTTCGCCATGCTGATCGGCATCGCCGTGCTGATCACCTGGTTCATGTTCGCGCGCTGAGGCCCCCCGCGATGACCGATTGGCCCATCCTCTCGACCGTCACCTTCCTGCCGGCGGTCGGCGCGCTCCTCCTGCTCCTGATCCGGGGCGAGGGGCCCGCGGCGCGTCGCAACGTCTACTGGGTGTCGCTGTGGACGACCCTCATCACCTTCGTCCTGTCGCTCGGGATCTGGTGGGACTTCGACTATTCGGCGGCGGGCTTCCAGTTCGTCGAGAAGCGGGAGTGGTTCGGCGGCATCTCCTATGCGATGGGCGTCGACGGCATCTCGATGCTGTTCGTCATCCTCACCACGTTCCTGATGCCGTTCTGCATCGTCGCGTCGAAGTGGTCGATCGAGAAGCGCTTCCGCGAATATATGATCGCCTTCCTTGTGCTCGAGACGCTGATGATCGGCGTCTTCTGCGCGCTCGATCTCGTCGTCTTCTACGTCTTCTTCGAAGGCGGCCTGATCCCGATGTTCCTGATCATCGGCGTGTGGGGCGGCCCGCGGCGGGTCTATGCGAGCTTCAAGTTCTTCCTCTACACGCTCGCGGGTTCGGTCCTGATGATGCTCGCCATCATGGCGATGTATTATGAGGCCGGCACGACCGACATCGCGCTGCTGCTCGACCACAGCTTCCCGGCCGGCATGCAGACCTGGCTGTGGATCGCCTTCTTCGCGTCCTTCGCGGTCAAGATGCCGATGTGGCCCGTGCACACCTGGCTGCCGGACGCGCATGTCGAGGCACCCACCGCGGGGTCTGTCATCCTGGCGGGCATTCTCCTGAAGATGGGCGGCTACGGCTTCCTGCGCTTCTCCCTGCCGATGTTCCCGCTCGCCTCGGCCGATTTCGCGCCCTTCGTCTTCACCCTGTCGGTGGTGGCGATCATCTACACCTCGCTCGTCGCGCTGATGCAGACGGACATCAAGAAGCTGATCGCCTATTCGTCGGTCGCCCATATGGGCTTCGTGACCATGGGCATCTTCACGATGAACCCGCAGGGCATCCAGGGCGCGCTGTTCCAGATGCTGTCGCACGGCATCGTCTCGGGCGCGCTCTTCCTCTGCGTCGGCGTCATCTACGACCGCATGCACACCCGCGAGATCTCGGCCTATGGCGGCCTCGTCAACCGTATGCCTGCCTATGCCGTGGCCTTCCTCGTCTTCACCATGGCGAATGTCGGCCTGCCGGGCACGAGCGGCTTCGTCGGCGAGTTCCTCACCATGCTCGGCGCCTTCCGCGCCAACACCTGGGTCGCCTTCTTCGCGGCGACGGGCGTCATCCTCTCGGCGGCCTACGCGCTCTGGCTCTATCGCCGGGTCGTGTTCGGCGCGCTCGAAAAGCCGAGCCTGAAGGGCATGTTCGACCTCTCGGTGCGCGAGAAGGCGATCATGATCCCGCTCGTCCTGCTCACCATCCTGTTCGGCGTCTATCCGATGCCGGTCTTCGACGTCACCGCCGTGTCGGTCGACAATCTCATTGCGAACTACCAGGCGGCCCTGTCGGCCGCGGGTCGGTTGGCGCTCCTCGCGCCCTGATCCTCCGGGGGAAGAACCGCGTCATGATGGACATCACGAGCCTTTCGGGTCTCGCCTCGTTCCAGCCGGAACTGGTGCTGGCGATCGGCGCGCTCGCCGTGCTGATGATCGGCGTCTTCGTCGGCGAGCGCTCGACCGGCCTCGTCACCGTGCTCTCGGTGCTGCTGATCGCCGGCGCCGGCCTCGCGCTCTACAACGCGCCGGACGGCGCGGCCTTCCAGGGCGCCTTCGTGCTCGACGCCTTCGCCCGCTTCATGAAGACGGTCGCCCTCATCGCCGCGGCGGCGGCGGTCGTCGTCTCCTATCGCTTCGCCAAGGACGAGAAGTTCGACCGCTTCGAATACCCCGTGCTGATCGTCCTTTCGACGCTCGGCATGATGGTGATGATCTCGGCGACCGACGTGATCTCGCTCTATCTCGGTCTCGAGCTGCAGTCGCTCGCGGCCTATGTCATCGCCTCGATCAACCGCGATTCCGGCCGGTCGACCGAAGCGGGCCTGAAATATTTCGTGCTCGGCGCTCTGTCGTCCGGCATGCTCCTCTACGGCGCCTCGCTCATCTATGGCTTCACCGGCCATACGAGCTTCGACGGCATCGCCGCCGCGCTCTCCTCGGGCGTCTCGGTCGGCGCGGTGTTCGGTATCGTGTTCTTCCTCGCCGGCATGGCGTTCAAGATTTCGGCCGTGCCCTTCCACATGTGGACGCCGGACGTCTATGAGGGCGCGCCGACGCCCGTCACCGCCTTCTTCGCCTCGGCGCCCAAGGTGGCGGCGATGGCGATGTTCGTCCGCGCCACCGTCGACGCCTTCGGCCCGGCGCTCGGCGACTGGCGGCAGGTGGTCACCTTCGTGGCGCTCGCCTCGATGCTGCTCGGTGCCTTCGCCGCGATCGGCCAGCGCAACATCAAGCGCCTGATGGCCTATTCCTCGATCGGCCATGTCGGCTATGCGCTCGTCGGCCTCGCCGCCGGCGATCAGGCGGGTGTCCAGGGGGTCGCCGTCTATATGGCGATCTATGTCGCGATGACGCTCGGCGCCTTCGCGGTCATTCTTTCGATGCGGCGGGCCGACGGCGCGGTCGAGGACATCTCCGAGCTCGCGGGCCTGTCGCGCACGCATCCGGTGATGGCCTTCATCCTCGCGATGATCCTGTTCTCGCTCGCCGGCATCCCGCCGCTCGCCGGCTTCTTCGCGAAGTGGTACGTCTTCCTCGCGGCGATCCAGGCCGGGCTCTATCCGCTCGCGGTGATCGGCGTGCTGACGAGCGTGGTCGGCGCGTTCTATTACATCCGCATCATCAAGCTGATGTATTTCGACGAGCCGGCGCCGGCCTTCCGGCCGGTTCCGGGGGAGTTGCGCCTCGTGCTCGGCCTGTCGGGCGCCTTCGTCATCCTCTTCGTGCTGGTGGCGGGGCCGCTCGGCAATGCCGCCGATGCAGCGGCGCGATCGCTCTTCTGAGTTGGCCGATTTCGCGCTCGGTCCCGCAGCGACCGCGGCCGGCTATCGGCTGATCGCCTATCCGACCGTCGGCTCGACCAATGCCGAGGCGCTCCAGCGGGCGCGCGAGGGCGATCCCGGCCGGCTCTGGCTCGCCTCCGATCACCAGACCGGCGGGCGCGGCCGGCGCGGCTCGTCCTGGCAGACGCCGCGCGGCAATCTCGCGGCGAGCGTGCTGACCGTCCTGCCGGCGCAGAGCCCCCGCGCCGCCACCCTCGGCTTCGTCGCCGGCCTCGCGCTCGACGAGGCGCTGCGCAAGGCGGCGCCGCAGATCGGTTTCGTCACCGCGCTCGACGGGGCAGGGGGCTGGGGCGGCGCGGTCAGCGACCGCGTCCGGCTCAAATGGCCGAACGACGTGCTGATCGACAAGGCGAAGCTCGCCGGCATCCTGCTCGAGGCCGAGCCGCTGCCGGACGGCCGCTTCGCCGTGGTGGTCGGCATCGGCGTCAATGTGCAGCATGCACCCACCGGCCTGCCCTATCCGGCCACCGCCCTTGCGGCGGAGGGCGCAACGGTCGATGCTGCCTCACTTTTCATCGCGTTGACTGAGTCGTGGGCCGGCATAGAACGGGTCTGGGACGGCGGGCGCGGTTTCCCGGCTCTCCGCCGGCTCTGGCTCGAACGCGCCGCCGGTCTCGGCGAAGCGGTCGCGGTGCGGATCGGCGAGGAGGTGTTCCGGGGTGTGTTCGAGACCATCGACGAGGAGGGGCACCTCGTCATTCGGTCCGGTGAAGGCAAGATGCGGACGATCGCCGCCGGCGAGGTCCATTTCGGAACGGTGGCGACTGCGCGGTGATGGTGGCAAGAGGTGACGGACTGAAGCGGGAACTCGTCTTCCTGCCGCTCGGCGGCGTCGGCGAGATCGGCATGAATCTGGGCCTTTATGGCCTCGGATCGCCTTACTCGAAACGGTGGCTCGCGGTCGATTTCGGGGTCGGATTCGCCGGTCCGGACCTGCCCGGCGTCGACATCATCTTCCCCGACACCCGCTTCGTCGAGGAAGAGCGGAGCGCCCTCGAGGCGATCATCATCACGCACGCGCACGAGGATCATTTCGGCGCGCTGCTCGATCTCTGGCCGCGCCTGCGCGTGCCCGTCTACATGACGCCGTTCGCCGCCGGCCTGCTCGCCGCCAAGCGCGCCTCGGAGCCCGGTGCTCCCGATATCCCGGTGCGGATCGTCCATCCGGGCGAGCGGGTGCGGCTCGGACCGTTCGAGGTCGAGTTCGTCAACGTCGCGCATTCGATCCCCGAGCCGCTCGCGCTCGTCCTTCGTACCGAACTCGGCACGGTCGTCCACACCGGCGACTGGAAGCTCGATCCGCATCCGCAGATCGGCCTGCCGACCGACGGTCGGCGTCTCGCCGCAGTCGGCGACGAGGGCGTGCTGGCGCTCGTCTGCGATTCGACCAATGCGACGCGCGAAGGCTGGAGCCCGAGCGAGGCCGATGTCGCGGCCGAGCTCGAGGTGCTGATCCGCGAGGCGTCCGGCCGGGTCGCCTTCACCGCCTTCGCCTCCAATGTCGCGCGGCTGCGCTCGATCGCGCTCGCGGCCGCGAAGGCCGACCGTCAGGTCGTGCTGGTCGGACGGGCGCTGCGCCGGGCCGTCGACGTCGCCGGCGAGCTCGGCTATCTCGAAGGCCTGCCGCCCTTCCTCGACGAGGAGGCCTACGCCCATCTGCCGCGGGCGAAGACGGTCGCCATCCTCACCGGCAGCCAGGGTGAGTCGCGCGCCGCGCTCGCCCGCATCGCCGAGGACGACCACAAGTCGATCGCGCTGTCGCCCGGCGACACGGTCGTGTTCTCCTCCCGGGCGATTCCCGGCAATGAGCGGGCGATCAACGACATCATCAACGCGCTGGCGACGCAGGGCGTAAGGGTGATCACCGACCGCGACCGCCTCGTCCACGTCTCCGGCCATCCGCGCCGTGACGAACTCGCCGAGATGTATGGCTGGGTGCGGCCGGAGATCGCCGTTCCGGTTCATGGCGAGGCGGCGCATCTCGCCGCGCACGCCGCTTTCGCCCGCGAGATGGGGGTGCGCCAGATCGTCGAGGCGCGGAACGGCGCGGTGATCCTGCTCGCCCCCGGCCCGGCGGAAGTGATCGACCACGTGCCGACCGGACGGCTCTACAAGGACGGCATGGTGATCGCCGATCTCGAGGGCATCGGCGTGCCGGAGCGGCGCAAGCTCGCCTTTGCCGGCCATGCCGTCGTCTCGCTGGTGATCGACCAGAAGGGCAGTCTCGTCGCCGATCCCGACCTCGCGCTCGTCGGCCTCCCGATCGCCGGCGTCGCGGGGCATCCGCTCGAGGAGGCGGCAATGTCCGCCGTGCTCGGCACGATCGAGAGCATTCCGCGGGCGCGGCGGCGCGATCCGGAACTGGTGCGCGAGGCGGTGCGGCGCGCCGTGCGGGCGGCGGTCCGCGAGCACTGGGGCAAGAAGCCGCTTTGCACGGTGTTCGTCGCGGTCGTATAGGCGCTGTCGCGAGGGCTTTTCGCCGGCGACGGAGCAGTGTTTTGATCGGACGGCTCAATCATGTCGCGATCGCCGTGCCGGATCTCGGTGCGGCGGCCGAGCGCTACCGTAGCGCCTTCGGAGCGACCGTGACCGGACCCGACGCGCTGCCCGAACACGGCGTCACGGTGATGTTCATCGAGCTGCCGAACACCAAGATCGAGCTGCTCGCGCCGCTCGGCGCCGATTCGCCGATCGCAGCCTTCCTGGCGCGCAATCCGGCCGGCGGGATGCACCATGTCTGCTACGAGGTGGACGACATCCTTGCCGCACGGGACCGGCTGCTCGCCACGGGCGCGCGGGTGCTCGGCACGGGTGAGCCGAAGACCGGCGCCCACGGCCGGCCGGTGCTCTTCCTGCACCCCAAGGATTTCGACGGCACGCTGATCGAGCTGGAGGAAGTGGCATGAGCTGGTACAGCCTCGTCGCGATCTACTTCGTCATCTGGTGGACCATCCTCTTCGCGGTGCTGCCCTTCGGCATCAGGACGCAGGAAGAGGTCGGCGAGGTGACGCTCGGCACCACGGCGAGCGCGCCCGCGCAGCCCATGCTGGTGCGCAAGGCGATCATCACATCGATCGTCGCGGCGATCCTCGTCTTCGGCTTCTGGTATCTCTATGCCCGGCTCGGCTGGACCGCCGAGGCGCTCGGAAACCTCTTTCAGTGACGGGGTTGCCCGGACGGCACGGCTTCGATACGATTCGGGCCATGGGAAACGCCCCCCGCGCCCTCGCGCTCGCCGCCATCCTTTCAGGACTCGCCAGCGCGCCATCGGCAGCGGCCATGGATCGGGCGCTGCGCGAATCGCTGAGCACGCTCGATCCCGAGACGCGCTTCGTCCAGGTCTGCGACCTCGCCGCGATGGACAGTCTCGCCAAGGACAAGAGCCATTTCCGGCCCGAGCACGCCATGGTCGATTATCTCGGTCGGCCGAATCAGAAGGGCGACACGCTCGAGGGCAAGGGCGCCGTGTTCCGCAGCCGCGGCGACTGGTACCGCTTCACCTTCACCTGCACGACCTCGGATGACCATTACGAGGTCACCTCGTTCCGCTACAAGGTCGGCGACAAGATCCCGCGCGAGGAGTGGGACGAGCTGAACCTCTTCCCCTGATCCTGTCTTTGATGCCGGGCGAGGGTTGCGGGGCTGCGGCGAGGCCGTCCGCTGATACATCCGCCCGGTGATCGGAGAAAAGGTCGGAAAGGCCGCTCGTTCGTGGCGTCTTCCGCCCTCATCGGCCGGTCGGGACGGCGCTGGCGCGCCACGCGAAGAACCCGACGCCCCGGTCCACAAAAGAAAAAAGCAAGGCCCTTTCGAGCCTTGCTTCCCCAGTTCCGCGTCCTACCCCTCGTAACCTCACCCGTCAGCCGATCCTCAGATCGGTTCTTGCCGGGCCTGGCGGCAGCAGCCTTTACGGCGCGCCAGAGGGGCCTTCCTCCCAAGACTTAGACCGCGATGCCTTCCGGGCGGTGGTCTTGTTGCCCGCGCCCTTGTTATGTCGAGGAGGTTATCCAATGGCCGAACGCTTGTCATCATTTTGTGCAGCGCTAGCCCAAAAATTTCGCGTCAGTATGACTGACCTTAGGATTTCCGCCCTCGCACGGTGACCTCGATCGCGTCACGGCCGGTCGCGGCGCCGCGGGGCGTCGCGGCTCTTGTGTTTTGCGTCGGCCCTTGTCTTGATGACGGCCCTTACGAACCCGTTCCCGAGTCCCGGAGCCCCGGCGATGCGCCTCTCCCGCTTCTTCCTGCCGATCCTGCGCGAGACGCCGAAGGAGGCGGAGATCGTGTCGCACCGGCTGATGCTGCGTGCCGGCATGATTCGGCAGCAATCGGCGGGCATCTATTCCTGGCTCCCGCTCGGCAAGATCGTGCTTTCGAAGATCGAACAGATCGTGCGCGAGGAGCAGAACCGCTCCGGCGCGATCGAGCTCCTGATGCCGACCATCCAGTCGGCCGAGTTGTGGCGCGAGAGCGGGCGCTACGACGCCTATGGCAAGGAGATGCTGCGCATCGAGGACCGGCACGAGCGCGAGATGCTCTACGGTCCGACGAACGAGGAGATGGTGACAGACATCTTCCGCAGCGCCGTGCGCAGCTATCGCGACCTGCCGCTCAACCTCTATCACATCCAGTGGAAGTTCCGGGACGAGGTGCGGCCGCGATTCGGCGTCATGCGCGGGCGCGAATTCCTGATGAAGGACGCCTATTCCTTCGATATCGACCGGGAGCGGGCGCGCGAGGCGTACAACCGGATGTTCGTCGCCTATCTGCGCACGTTCGACCGGCTCGGCCTGAAGGCGATCCCGATGCGGGCCGACACCGGACCGATCGGCGGCGACCTGTCGCACGAGTTCATCATCCTCGCCTCGACGGGCGAGAGTGCGGTGTTCTGTTCGAAGGACATTCTCGACCTGCCGATTCCGCCCGACGATGTCGATTTCCGCGGCGATCTCTCGCCGATCGTCACCGCCTGGACGACGCCCTATGCGGCAACCGACGAGATGCACGACGCCGCGGCCTTCGAGGCGCTGCCCGAGGACAAGCGCGTCTCGGCACGCGGCATCGAGGTCGGCCACATCTTCTATTTCGGCACCAAGTATTCCGGACCGATGGGCGCCAATGTCGCCGGCCCGGACGGTGTCGAGCAGCCGGTCCATATGGGCTCCTACGGCATCGGCGTGTCGCGCCTGATGGGCGCGATCATCGAGGCGAGCCATGACGAAGCCGGCATCATCTGGCCGGAATCGGTGGCGCCGTTCGCGGTCGGCCTCATCAATCTGAAGACCGGCGATCAAAAGACCGACAGCGTTTGCGACGGGCTCTACGAACGCCTTACGAACGCCGGAGTCGCGGTGCTCTTCGACGATGTCGACGGCCGCGCCGGTGCGAAATTCGCCACCATGGACCTGATCGGGCTGCCCTGGCAGCTCGTGGTCGGTCCGAAGGGGCTCGAGCGGGGCGAGGTGGAGCTGAAGCGCCGGGCGACCGGCGAGCGGCTGACGCTCTCCGTCGACGCGGCGGTGAACCGGCTGATGGCCGGCTGATCGGGACGTGCGAGGAGACGGCATGGCGGAGCCGACGAGAACCGGGCCTTTCGCGGCCTTCGAGTGGATGCTCGCGGGCCGTTATCTCCGGTCGCGGCGACGGGAGACCTTCATCTCGATCATCGCCGGCTTCTCCTTCGTCGGCATCATGCTCGGCGTTGCGACGCTGATCATCGTGATGGCGGTGATGAACGGCTTCCGCACCGAGCTGATCAGCAAGATCCTCGGCATCAACGGCCATGTCATCCTGCAATCGGCCGATGGCGAGCTGACCGACTATGCCGAGGTCGCGGCGCGCATCGCGATGGTCGACGGCGTCGTCTCGGCGATCCCGCTCGTCGAGGGGCAGGCGCTCGCCTCCGGCCCCAGCACGGCAAACGGCGTGCTGGTGCGCGGCGTGCGCGACGAGGACCTGCCGAGCGTTCCGGGCATCGCCAACAACATCCGGCTCGGCTCGATCGCCAATTTCACGCAGGAAGGCGGCGTCGCGATCGGAACGCGGCTCGCCTCGGCGCTCGGCGTGACGATCGGCGACCGGCTGACGCTCGTCTCGCCGCGCGGCAACATCACGCCGATGGGCGTCACGCCGCGGGTCAAGGCCTATCCGATCGTCGCGATCTTCGAGATCGGCATGTCGGAATACGACGCCACCTTCGTCTTCCTGCCCTTCGCGGAGGCGCAGGCCTATTTCAACCAGACCGGCAAGGCGAGCGCGATCGAGATCTATCTCGACAATCCCGACCGGACGGGAGCGCTGCGCGACCCGATCGAGAAGGCGGCGGGGCGCTCGGTGCTGCTCACCGACTGGCGGCAGCGCAACATGACGTTCTTCTCGGCCCTCGAGGTCGAGCGCAATCTGATGTTCATGATCCTGACGCTGATCGTGCTCGTCGCCGCACTCAACATCATCTCGGGCCTCACCATGCTCGTGAAGGACAAGAGCCACGACATCGCCATCCTGCGGACGATGGGGGCGACGCGCGGCTCGATTCTGCGCGTCTTCTTCATCACCGGCGCGGCGATCGGCGTGGTGGGCACGGCGGTCGGTTTCGTGCTCGGGCTCGTCGTCTGCTGGAACATCGAGCCGATCCGGCAGGGCATCTCCTGGATGACGCGCACCGAACTCTTCTCTCCCGAACTCTATTTCCTCAGCCGGCTGCCGGCCGAGGTCGAGTTCGGCGAGACCTTCACCGTCATCGTCATGGCGCTCGCGCTCTCCTTCCTCGCGACGCTCTATCCCGCCTGGCGAGCGGCCCGGCTCGATCCCGTGGAGGCACTGCGCTACGAATGAGCGGGGCGGTGGCGAACAAGGGGGAGGCCGGCGGCGCGGCGCTCCGGCTCGAGAAGGTCGAGCGGCACTATGGCGACGGCGAGAGCCGGCTCTCCATCCTGACGGGAGCGAGTCTCGTGCTGTCGCCGGGCGAGGTGGTCGCGCTCGTCGCCCCGTCGGGTGCAGGCAAATCGACGCTCCTTCACATCGCAGGCCTGCTCGACAAGCCGGACAGCGGCGAGGTCTATATCGGCGGCCGGGAGGCGGGTTCGCTCACCGATGCCGAGCGGACGGAGATGCGGCGGCTCCATATCGGCTTCGTCTACCAGTTCCACCATCTCCTGCCCGAATTCACGGCGCTCGAGAACGTGATGATGCCGCAGCTGATCCGCGGGCTCGACCGCAAGGAGGCGGCGGCACGTGCCGAACAACTGCTCGCCTATATGCGGCTCGGCGAGCGCGTGAAGCACCGACCCTCGGAGCTCTCGGGCGGCGAGCAGCAGCGCGTCGCGATCGCGCGCGCCGTCGCCAATGCGCCGCATGTCCTCCTCGCCGACGAGCCGACGGGCAATCTCGACCCGAAGACATCCCGCTATGTCTTCGAGGCGCTGACCGCGCTCGTCCGTGCCTCCGACGTCGCCGCGC
Source organism: Prosthecomicrobium pneumaticum (assembly GCF_014199915.1). Classification (GTDB taxonomy): domain Bacteria; phylum Pseudomonadota; class Alphaproteobacteria; order Rhizobiales; family Kaistiaceae; genus Prosthecomicrobium; species Prosthecomicrobium pneumaticum. The sequence goes on from NZ_JACHOO010000001.1 coordinate 334,618, forward strand.
TGATCGTCACCCACAATATGGACCTCGCCTCGAAGATGGACCGCCGGATCACGCTGTCGGGTGGCAAGATCGTCGAGGTGTAGCGGGGGAAAGGGGTTGCCGCCCTCGGACCGGGTGCCGCCCGCTCTTCGAACCACCCCTCCAGCCGTCATTCCCGCGAAGGCGGGAATCCATGAAACAGAGGACGGCTCGGCTCGATGGATCCTCGCCTTCGCGAGGATGACGCCTGCTTGGGGGTGAACCTGGCGCGCGGACCGGGCGCGGTTTCCCTCTCCCTCGTGGGGGAGGGTAGGGCGGGGCGTGGCCGGGAACGGGGTTCAGGGTGGCCGCACCGACGCGCCGATCCACCTTCGCGTGGAACGATCTTGCCCGTTCGGGCCGCAATTCGGTCTGCCGTTTCTCGATCGGCCCAAGCGCGGCTGGTAGCGTCGGTTCACTTTCCGAGGCGCCTTCGCGCCTTCGCCGAACGGGACATCCGATGCGTCTTTCCTCGCTTGCCGCCGCCGCCTTCCTCGCCCTCGCGCCGCTGCCCGCCCTGGCGCAGGAGCCGACGACGCTGCTCAACGCCTCCTATGACATCTCCCGTGAGCTGTTCGTGCAGGTGAACGCCGCCTATGCGGCGAGCCGCGCCGAGCGCGGCCTGCCGGCCGTCGAGGTGAACCAGTCGCATGCCGGCTCCTCGAAGCAGGCGCGCTCGATCATCGAGGGGCTCGAGGCCGACGTCGTCACCTTCAACCAGGCGACGGATGTGCAGGCGCTCGCCGACAAGGGCTTCGTCGCCGCCGACTGGCCGTCGAAATTCGCCGACGGCGCCTCGCCCTTCTATTCGCTGCCGGTCTTCCTCGTCCGCGCCGGCAATCCGAAAGGCATCAAGGACTGGGACGATCTCGTCCGCGACGATGTCGCGCTCGTCTTCCCGAACCCCAAGACCTCGGGCAATGCGCGCTACACCTATCTCGCGGCGGCGGCCTACGCGAAGGAGAAGTTCGGCGGCGACGAGGCGAAGGTCGAGGAGTTCCTCGGCAAGTTCCTCGGCAATGTCGCGGTATTCGACACCGGCGGCCGGGCGGCGACGACCACCTTCGTCGAGCGCGAGATCGGCGATGTGCTGATCACCTTCGAGGCCGAGACGAAGGGCATCGCCAAGGAATTCGGCGCGGACCGCTTCGAAACCGTCGTGCCCTCGGTGAGCCTGCTCGCCGATTTCCCCGTCGCGGTGGTCGACAAGGTCGCCGACAAGCGCGGCTCGCGGGCGCTCGCTAGCGACTATCTTGCCTTCCTCTATACGCCGGAAGGCCAGCGCATCGCCGCCGAGAACGGCAACCGGGTGCGCGATCCGAAGGTCGCCGAGACCTTCGCGGCGCAGTTCCCGAACGTGCGTCTCGTCACCGTCGACACGGTCTTCGGCGGCTGGGCGGAAGCCCAGAAGACACAGTTCGGTTCGGGCGGGTTGCTCGATCGGCTGCTGGACCAGTAGTGTCCGCGCTCGCCGCGGCGGCGCCGGGGGCGCCGCCGGTCCGCCAGCCGCGCCTGCGCTATTCGAACAAGCCGGCACTCGCCGGCTTTCGGCTTTCGCTCGGCCTGACGCTCGTCTATGCGGCGCTCGTCATTATCCTGCCGCTCGCCTGCCTGGTGTGGACCGGCGCGGGGCTGGGCTTCGCGGATTTCATCCGCATCGTCACCTCGCGCCGGGCGCTCGCGAGCTACCGCGTGACGCTCTCGGCAGCGGCGCTCGCCACCCTCTTCAACGCGGTCTACGGCTTCGCGCTCGCCTATGTGCTCGTGCGTTTCCGCTTTCCGGGCCGCCGGCTGCTCGACGCTCTGGTCGATCTGCCCTTCGCCATCCCGACCGCGGTCGCCGGCATCGCGCTGACGACGCTCTTCGCCGGCAATGGCTGGTTCGGCGCGCCGCTCGAGGCGCTCGGCATCAAGGTCGCCTATACCCCGCTCGGCATCGCGGTGGCGATGGCCTTCACGAGCCTGCCCTTCGTCGTGCGGACGCTCCAGCCGGTGCTGCAGGACCTCGATCCGGCGATCGAGGAAGCGGCCGCGACGCTCGGCGCGAGCCGCGGCCGCGCCTTCCGGAGCGTCGTCTTCCCGCTCCTCGTTCCGGCGCTGCTCGCCGGCGTCGCGCTCGCCTTCGCCCGCTCGCTCGGCGAGTTCGGCGCGGTGATCTTCATCGCCGGCAACCAGCCGAACCGCACCGAGATCACGGCGCTGCTCGCCTTCATCCGCATCGAGGAATACGACTATCCGGCCGCTGCGGCGATCGCGACCGTGATGCTCGCCGCTGCCTTCGTGATGCTCCTCGTCATCAACGCGCTCCAGGCGCGGCTCGCCCGCTACCAGGAGGCGTCCCGATGAGCCGGGCGGGTGCCGCGGTGCGGGAGGGGCGGGCGGCGCGCGGCGCACTGCTCGGTGCGGTGCTCCTCGCCTCGCTCCTCGTCCTCGTCGCGCCCGTCGCCATCGTCTTCATCGAGGCGTTCGGCGCCGGCCTTTCGGGCTTCGCCGCAACGCTCGCCCATCCCGATACACGCGCGGCGATCGGGCTCAGCATCGTCACCGCGCTCCTCGTCGTGCCGGTCAACACGCTGTTCGGCATCGCCGCCGCCTGGGCGATCGCGCGCTTTCGCTTTCCCGGCCGGCGGCTGCTCCTCGCCACGATCGAGGTGCCGTTCTCCGTCTCGCCGATCGTCGCCGGCATCGCCTATCTCTTCGTCTATGGCGGGCAAGGGCTTCTCGGCCCCTTCCTCGAGGCGCACGAGCTGCGCATCATGTTCGCGCTGCCCGGCATCGTGCTCGCCTCGATGTTCGTCACCGCGCCCTATGTCGTGCACCAGCTGATCCCGCTGATGGAAGCGCAGGGGAGCGACGAGGAGGAGGTGGCGGCGACGCTCGGGGCGGGCGGCTTCGCGATCTTCCGGCGCGTGACGCTGCCCAATATCCGCTGGGCGCTGCTCTATGGCGTCGTGCTCTGCAATGCGCGCGTGCTCGGCGAGTTCGGCGCCGTGTCGATCGTCTCGGGCAATATCCGCGGCCAGACCAATACGCTGCCGCTCCACATCGAGCTGCTCTATCATGACTACAATACGATGGGTGCCTTCGCGGCCGCCTCCGTCCTGGCCCTCGCCGGGCTTCTGACGCTCGTCGCGAAATGGCTGCTCGAGCGGAGCGGCGCGCGGCAGGGATGAGCGCCCGCGCGGCAAGCCATTGATCCGCCGTGGTGGCGCCTGATAACCAAGGTCCGCTCCGCCTCCCCGCAGCCCCGGCCGCCATGATCCGATTCCTCCGCACGTTCGTCCTCGCGCTCGCCCTTTCGGCGGCGGGCGCGGCGCGTGCGGAGACGCCGCCGGCGCCCTTCGAAGCCAAGGCGACGGCCGCCTTCCTCGTCGATGCCGAGACGGGCACCGTGCTCTACGAGAAGGCCGCCGACCGGCCCTTCGCCCCGGCGGCGATGGCGAAGATGATGACGATGGCGATCGTCTTCGAGGCGCTGAAAGCCGGCCGCATCCACCTCTCCGACACCTTCCCCGTCAGCGAGCACGCCTGGCGGACGGGCGGCGCACCGTCCGGCAGCGCCACCATGTTTGCGGCCGTCAAATCGCAGATCGCCGTGTCCGACCTCGTGCGCGGCGCGATCGTCCAGGCCGGTAACGACGCCTGCCTGATCCTCGCCGAGGGAATCGCCGGATCGGAGGAGGCCTTCGTCCGGCTGATGAACGACAAGGCGAGGGCGCTCGGCATGGCGGGCTCCGTGTTCACCAACGTCACCGGCTTCGAGGATCCGGCGCAGAAGGTGACGGCGCGCGACATGGCGAAGCTCGCCCTCCACCTGATCGAGACCTATCCGGACTATTACCGCATCTATAGCGAGCCGGATTTCACCTGGAACAAGATCTATCAGCGCAACCGCAATCCGCTGCTCGGCATGGCGATCGGCGCGGACGGTCTGTCGACCGGCAGCACGGCCGCCTCCGGCTTCAGCCTGACCGGCTCGGTCGTGCGCGGCGGGCATCGCGCGGTCGTCGTGGTGAGCGGCCTCGCGAGCGATGCGGAGCGGGCGGCGGAGGCGCGGCGGCTGATCGAATGGGGCTTCTCCGCCTATGAGCGGGTGCGCCTCTACGAAGCGGGCGAGCCGCTCGGCGAGGTGCGCGTCTTCGGCGGTGCCGAGGGCCGTGTGGCGGTGGCGACGCGGGTGCCGGTCGACCTCCTGCTGATGAAGGGCCTGCGCGATCAGGTGCGGGCGCGGATCGTCTATCGCGGTCCGGTCGAGGCGCCGGTCGCGAAGGGGCAGGAGATCGGCGTGGTACGGGTGACGGTCGGCGACGCGCCGAACCAGGAGCAGGCGGTCTATGCCCTCGCCGACCGGCCGCTCGGGACGATGACGCAGCGGGCGCTCGACGGCGTCGGCGAACTGCTCCTGGGCTGGTGGTGATGGCGGGACGCTTCGTGACCTTCGAGGGCGGCGAGGGGGCCGGCAAGACCACCCAGATCCGCCGCCTCGCCGCCCGGCTCGAGGTGGAAGGGATCGCCGTCGTCACGACGCGCGAGCCCGGCGGCACGCCGCGTGCCGAAACGATCCGCGATTTCATCCTCTCGGGGCAGGCGCGTGCGCTCGGCGTCGAGGCCGAGGCGGCGCTCTTCGCCGCCGCCCGCGCCGACCATGTCGCGACGGTGATCCGTCCGGCGCTCGCCGCCGGGCGATGGGTGCTCTGCGACCGCTTCGCCGATTCGACCCGCGCCTATCAGGGCGCCGACGGGGCGGACCCGGATTTTCTCGGCGCGCTCGAAGCGGTCGCCGTCGGCGCGACGCGGCCGGACCTGACCGTCGTCCTCGACCTGCCGGTGGAGGACGGGCTCGCCCGGATCGCGGGCCGCGGCGGCGGGCCGGACCGGTTCGAGGCGGAGACGATCGAACGGCATCGGCGGCGGCGGGCGATCTTCCTCGAGATCGCCGCCCGCGAGCCGCAGCGCTGCGTCGTGCTCGACGGGCGGGGCAGCCCGGAGGCTGTCGCCGACGCGGTGTGGCGGACGGTGCGCGAACGGCTGATCGAGGGGGCGCGCTGAAGAATGGCCGATCCCGCCGACATCCCGCATCTCGACGAGATCGAGGGCTGGCCGTTGCCCGAGGCGCAAACCGAATGGCGCGGCGACGCCGGTGCCGAGACCGCGCTGATCGAAGCCTATGCGAGCGGCCGGATGCACCATGCCTGGCTGATCGGCGGCACGCGCGGCAGCGGCAAGGCGACGCTCGCCTATCGCTTCGCCCGCTTCGCGCTCGCCCATCCGACGCCCGAGGCGGCCGCGGCATCCGACCGCCGGCCGATCGACGCCGGCCACCCGGTGGCGCGCAAGATCGCCGCGCGCTCCCATCCGAACGTCTTGACCCTCGCCCGCCCCTGGGACGACCGGGCGAAGCGCTTCAAGACCGATCTGTCGGTCGACGAGGTGCGCCGCACCGTCGGCTTCTTCGGCTCGACGGCCGGCGAGGCAGGCTGGCGGATCGCCATCGTCGATGCCGCCGACGACATGAACGCCAATTCGGCGAACGCCCTCCTGAAGGTGCTCGAGGAGCCGCCGCCGCGCTCGCTCTTCCTCGTGCTCAGCCACCAGCCGGGCCGGCTCCTGCCGACCATCCGCTCGCGCTGCCGCCGGCTCGAGCTGCCGCCGCTCGCCCCCGATGTGATCGCCGCCGCGCTCGCCGCGCACGAGCCCGAGGTCGACGCGGCCGACCGGGCCCTCGCCGCCCATGCGGCGGAGGGCAGCCTCCGGCGGGCGATCTCCATGCTGCGCGGGGAGGGGGTCGCCGTGCGGCGCGATTTCGGTGCGATCGCCGCGCGGCTGCCCGATCTCGACATTCCGGCGGCGCACCGGCTCGGCGATCTCGTCGCCCAGCGCGGCGCGACGGACGCGCTCGAGGCCTTCGTCGACACCGTGCGCGACTGGCTGGCGCGCCGGGTGCGCGGCGATGGAGAGCCCGACGGCATGCCGGTCAGCGCCGCGGTGGCGGCGACGCCGCTTGCCAGCTTCGCGGAGGTATGGGAGAAGTTCGGCGACGCCGCGGCCCGCACCGAGGCGCTCAATCTCGACAAGAAGCAGTTCGTTCTCTCGACGCTGATGGACCTCGCCCGCGCGACCCGAATGTGACGCTGCCTGACGGCCGATCCGGCCGGGTCGAATAGTCGTGTACAGAGACGCGAGGCCGCAGCGATGACTGCCCCGAAATTCTACATCACCACCGCCATCTCCTACCCCAACGGCGCACCGCATATCGGCCATGCCTATGAAGTGCTGGCGACCGACGCGCTCGCCCGGTTCAAGCGGCTCGACGGGCACGACGTCTTCTTCCTGACCGGCACCGACGAGCACGGCATCAAGATGGTTCAGACCGCGGCGCGCGAGGGCATCTCGGCGCGCGAGCTCGCGGAGCGCAACGTGCCGCGCTTCCAGGCGATGGCGAAGGCGCTCAACTGCTCGAACGACCGCTTCATCCGCACCACGGAACCGGAGCACTACCGCGCCTCGCAGGAGATCTGGCGGCGCATGGAGGCGGTCGGCGACATCTATCGCGACGTCTATGCCGGCTGGTATTCGGTGCGCGACGAGGCCTATTACGCCGAGAGCGAGACCGAGCTGCGCGAGGACGGCCGCCGCTACGGGCCGCAGGGCACGCCGGTCGACTGGGTCGAGGAGGAGAGCTATTTCTTCCGCCTCTCCGCCTATCAGGACCGGCTGCTCGCCCATTACGAGGCGAACCCCGACTTCATCGGTCCCGAGGAGCGCAAGAACGAGATCCTGAGCTTCGTCCGCGGCGGCCTGAAGGACCTCTCGATCTCGCGCACCACCTTCGACTGGGGCGTGCCGGTGCCCGGCAATCCGCGCCATGTGATGTATGTGTGGGTCGACGCGCTCACCAATTACATCACCGGCGTCGGCTTCCCCGATGTCGAGAGCGCGACCTTCAAGCGCTACTGGCCGGCCGACGTGCACATCGTCGGCAAGGACATCATCCGCTTCCACACGGTCTACTGGCCGGCCTTTCTGCTTTCGGCCGGGCTCGACCTGCCGAAGCGCGTCTTCGCGCACGGCTTCCTGTTCAACCGCGGCGAGAAGATGTCGAAGTCGGTCGGCAACGTCATCGACCCGTTCGGTCTCGTCGAGACCTATGGCGTCGACACGGTGCGCTTCTTCTTCCTGCGCGAGGTGCCGTTCGGCCAGGACGGCAATTACAGCCACGATGCGATCGTCAACCGGATGAACGCCGATCTCGCCAATGATCTCGGCAATCTGGCGCAGCGCTCGCTGTCGATGATCGCCAAGAATCTCGGCGGCGTGGTGCCGGAGCCCGGCGCCTTCTCCGAGGCCGACGCGGCCATTCTCGCAGCGGCGGACGCGCTGCTGCCGGTCTGCCGCAAGGCGATCGACGCGCAGCAGATCCACGCCGCGCTCAACGCGGTGTGGGCGGTGGTCGGCGACGCCAACCGTTATTTCGCCGGCCAGGAGCCCTGGGCGCTCCGGAAGACCGATCCCGCCCGGATGGGCACGGTGCTCTATGTGACGGCCGAGGTGGTGCGCCAGATCGCCATCCTCGCCCAGCCGGTGATGCCGGAGTCCGCCGCGAAGCTGCTCGATCTCCTCGCCGTTCCGGCGGAGGCGCGCAGCTTCGAAGCCCTCGGCCCCGCCGGCCGCCTCGCCGCGGGCACGACGCTGCCGGCGCCGGCGGGCGTCTTCCCGCGCTATGTCGAGCCGGCGACGGAATAGAGGCGCCCTCTGCGCCGTCCCTTCGAACAGCCCCGTCATCCAGCCTCCCGCCTCGGCTTCGGCGTCTTCACCCCCCACCCCGACCCTCCCCCACAAGGGGGGAGGGAGGCTGCCGCTCCCGGGCCGCGAACTTGCGTTCCCGGATGGTGGGGCGATTACCTCGAACCGCCCCCTCCACCCGTCATGCCGGCCTCCGTGCCGGCATCCGTAATCGTGACGGTGGCGCTCCGGGCACCGTCCCCGCCGCCCCGTCCAGAATCGTGCCCTCGAGCCCTTACAGCCTCGTCCTCCGTCATTCCCGCGACGGCGGGAATCCACGAAACAAAGGCCGGCCCGGCGCGATGGATCCTCGCCTTCGCGAAGATGATGGGGTGGGGTGAAGCCGGTGTGCCGCCCGGGCGCGCTTTCCCTCCCCCTTGTGGCAATCCCGCCACCCGCGGCGATGCGGGCGGTGGACGGGGCGGGGCCGAGGCGCTACTTGAAACGGTGCGGCGCAACAGGGCGCCGCGTCCTGTTTCTGCGCCCGCCGGTCCGATGCTCGTCGACAGCCACTGCCATCTCGATTTTCCCGATTTCGCCGAGGACCGCGAGGGCCTGATCGCACGGGCGAAGGCGGCCGGCGTCGGGCTCATGATCACCATCTCGACCCGGGTGCGCCGGTTCGACGCGATCCGGGCACTCGCCGAGGCGCACAATATGGTGTTCTGCTCGGTCGGCACCCATCCGCACCAGGCGGCCGAAGAGCCGGATGTGACGACGGACGACCTCGTCGCGCTCGCCGCCCACCCGAAAGTGGTGGCGATCGGGGAGGCGGGGCTCGATTATTTCTACGACACCGCGCCGCGCGACGTGCAGGCCGCTTCCTTCCGGCGCCACATCGCGGCGGCGCGGATCACCGGCCTGCCGCTCGTCATCCACGCGCGCGACGCCGACGCCGACCTGATCGCGATCCTGCGCGAGGAGACGGGGAAGGGGCCCTTCCCGGCCATTCTGCACTGCTTCTCCTCCGGCGCCGAACTCGCCCGCGTGGGGCTCGAACTCGGCCTCTACATCTCGTTTTCCGGCATCCTCACCTTCAAGAACTCGCAGGCGCTGCGCGATATCGCGGCGAGCGTGCCGCTCGACCGGCTGCTCGTCGAGACCGACGCGCCCTATCTCGCGCCGGTGCCCTATCGCGGCAAGCGGAACGAGCCGGCCTATGCCACGGAGACGGCGAAGGTGCTCGCCGGCGTCAAGGGCGTATCCTTCGAGACGCTCGCCGCGGCGACCACGGCGAACGTCTTTCGCTGCTTCGGAAAACTGCCGCGGACGCTGATGGCGGAGATGGGCGTTGATGGCTGAGGCGGCGACGGGGCGGCTCCGGATCACCATTCTGGGCTCCGGCGCCTCGCCGGGCGTACCGCGGATCGGCAATGACTGGGGCGCCTGCGATCCGGCCGAGCCGAAGAACCGCCGCCGCCGCTGCTCGATCCTGATCGACCGCTTCGGACCGGAAAGCGACGCGCCGACGCGCATCCTCGTCGACACCGGACCGGACCTGCGCGAGCAGATGCTGTCGGCCGCCGTCACCCGGCTCGACGGCGTGCTCTACACCCACGCCCATGCCGACCACACGCACGGCATCGACGATCTCAGGAGCTTCTGGATCAACAACCGGATGCTGGTGCCGGTCTATACGGACGACGAGACGCAGGCGCGGCTCGAGGAGGCGTTCGGCTACTGCTTCCGCACCCCGCCGGGAGGTTCCTATCCGCCGATCCTCGCGCGGCACCGGATCGCCATCGGCACGACGCTGACGATCGACGGGCCGGGCGGTCCGCTCTCGATCCTGCCGTTCCGCCAGGTGCACGGTGCGATCGACAGCCTCGGCTTCCGCATCGGCGGCTTCGCCTATTCGAGCGACATCAGCGACCTGCCGGACGAGAGCCGCGGCGCCGTCTCGGGCCTCGATCTGTGGATCGTCGATGCGCTGCGCTACACCCGCCATCCGAGCCATTGGAGCGTCGAGGAGACGCTCGCGGCGATCGAGGCCTTTCGGCCGGGCCGGGCTGTGCTCACCCATATGCACGGTGACCTCGACTATGCGACTCTCGCCGCCCGTCTGCCGAACGGCGTCGAGCCCGGCTATGACGGGATGATCGTCGACCTGCCATATTCTTTCTAGATCAAACGTTTGCTCTTTGATCCGGAAGTGACGCGCCCGTATCGAGGCTCGCTGCACCGGTGTTCGAGCTCGACATCCGATACCATTGAAATCAAAGCGGTTTCGTGATCTCCGCAGGTTGCGGTGGGAGATCGGGATGGCGGATGGTAGAAGCGTGATCGGCAAGCGACTCTCACGAGCCGGGCAGGGCGGTCGAGAGGGGATTGGGTCGGATATGAAACATCGGGAACTCGTCTGGTCGGTGGTCGGCGTCGGAGCCGTGGCCGTCTCCTCCTTCCTCCTCTACCGCGAGGTCCGCAGCCTTTCCTTCGACGACATCAGCGACAGCTTCTATGCCATCACCTGGCACGACTGGTTGCTCGCTGTAGGCGGCACGCTGATGGCCTATGGCGCGCTCGCCTGGTACGACCGCATCGCCGTGATGCATCTCGGCAAGAAGATCTCCTGGCCGTTCATCGCGCTGACCTCGTTCACGACCTATGCGCTGTCGCACAATATCGGCGCCTCGGTGCTTTCGGGCGCCGTCGTGCGCTACCGCGCCTACAGCACCAAGGGGCTCTCCGGGCAGGAGATCGGCGTGCTCGTCGTGTTCTGCTCCTTCACCTTCGCGCTCGGCACCGTGCTCGCCGCCGGGGCGGTGCTGCTGCTCAGGCCGTCGCTGATCGACCGGATCACCGACGTGCCGTCCTGGGTGGGCTTTTCCATCGGCCTCGCGCTCGTCGGGCTCGGCGCGCTCTATATGCTCGGCTCATGGCTGCATTTCCCGCCGTGGCGGATCGGCAGCTTCCAGATCCAGTATCCGCGCCTCGGCGTCGCCGTGCGCCAGCTGTTCGCCGGGCCGCTCGAGCTCGCAGGTGCCGCGGCGATCATCTATTTCACGCTGCCGGAGGTAGGAAATCCCGGCTATGTCGCCATCCTCGGCATCTTCATCGCTTCGTTCTCGATCGCGCTGCTGTCGCATGCGCCGGGCGGGCTCGGCGTGCTCGAGGTGACGTTCCTCGCGGCGCTGCCGGAGATGGATCCGGCCGATGTGCTCGCCGCGCTGATCGTCTTCCGCATGCTCTATCTGCTGATCCCGTTCGCCTTGTCGATCTTCGTCGTGCTGGGCTTCGAGGCCTCGGGTCGCCGCCGGCGCGCCGGCTGACACCGCTTCGGGGGATGGCCGCACGACACCGGGCGATCCCGCACCGAAGCGAAGCGCCGGCCCCGCCTTTCCCGTCCATGCAGAAAAGTTCCATAATCTATCTTATGCGAATCGGCTCCGTCGGCGGCGATGGAGGATCATCGGTCCGCCCTCGCCGGCCAACGGACTGCGATCGGCCGCGCCCCGCGGCCGATCGCGCCGCATCGCGCCGGGTTGCGGCCGCCTTCATCGGGCGCCGGGCCGGCAGCGCCTTCGCGTCCCGCGGCTTCGCCGTCCATCCGCCGCATGGCGCGATGCCGCGAGCCCGGCGGACATGCGGCGGCGGACATCCCCCTGGCGGTCGTCACGGGCATCGGCCGCCGATTGACATTCCGCCCTCGGTCGCCCAGATAGCGCCGATCTTGAAATCACGGGCCCCGGCTCGCCGCCGGGCCTCTCAGCCGCCGGCCGGCCGCCGCGGCCAGACCGGTTGAGCGCATGTCCGGCTCCGCACCCCGCATTTCCTTCGTCAGCCTCGGCTGCCCCAAGGCGCTCGTCGATTCCGAGCGAATCCTGACCCATTTGCGCGCCGAGGGTTACGAAGTGGCGCGCCGGCACGACGGCGCCGACGTCGTCATCGTCAACACCTGCGGTTTCCTCGACAGCGCCAAGGCGGAATCGCTCGAGGCGATCGGCTCGGCCATGGCCGAGAACGGCAAGGTGATCGTCACGGGCTGCATGGGCGCCGAGCCCGAGCAGATCCGCAACGCCTTCCCGAACGTGCTCGCGATCACCGGGCCGCAGCAATATGAGAGCGTGCTCGACGCGGTCCACACCGCCGTGCCGCCGGCGCACGATCCGTTCGTCGATCTGGTGCCGCCGCAGGGCATCAAGCTGACGCCACGGCACTATGCGTATCTCAAGATTTCAGAGGGCTGCAACAACCGCTGCACCTTCTGCATCATCCCCAAGCTGCGCGGCGACCTGGTGAGCCGGCCGGCCGGCGACGTGCTGCGCGAGGCGGAGAAGCTCGTCAAGGCCGGCGTCAAGGAACTGCTCGTCATCTCGCAGGACACGAGCGCCTATGGCGTCGACCTTCGCTATGCGGAGAGCCCGTGGAAGGACCGCAGCGTCCGGGCGAAGTTCTTCGACCTGTCGCGCGAGCTCGGCAGCCTCGGCGCCTGGGTGCGGCTGCACTATGTCTACCCCTATCCGCATGTCGACGAGGTGATCGGCCTGATGGCCGACCGGCTCGTGCTGCCCTATCTCGACATCCCGTTCCAGCACGCCTCCCCTTCCGTGCTGCGCGCCATGCGCCGCCCGGCGGCGCAGGAGAAGCAGCTCGATCGCATCCGCACCTGGCGGGGCATCTGCCCCGATCTCGCGATCCGCTCGACCTTCATCGTCGGCTTTCCCGGCGAGACCGAGGAGGATTTCGAGTTCCTGCTCGACTGGCTCGACGAGGCGCAGCTCGATCGCGTCGGCTGCTTCAAGTTCGAGCCCGTCGCAGGCGCGCCCGCCAACGACATCGCCCTGCCGGTGCCCGAGGAGGTCAAGGAGCGGCGCTGGCACCGTTTCATGCAGCGCCAGCAGGCGGTGAGCGCCAGGCGCCTCGCAAAGCGCGTCGGCCGGCGCGTGCCCGTCATCATCGACGAGGCGAACGGCCGCGTCGCCAAGGGCCGCACGCAATGGGATGCGCCCGAGATCGACGGCACGGTCCACCTCACATCGCGCCTGCCGATGCGCGCGGGCGAGATCGTCACGGCGCGGATCGAGCGGGCCGACGCCTATGACCTCCACGGCACGGTCTAGGCGGCGGCCCTCGCTCTCGCATCGGGAGACCCCGGGGCCTTGCGGCCGGCGCGGCGGGCACGGCCCAACGCCTCCTCGACATCTCGCCCGGGAGCCGCGATGAGCGTTGCAGTGGTGGTGCCCGTCTACAATCGTCCGGCCCTCGTCCGGCGCGCCTTGGCGAGCATCGCACAGCAGACCCATGCGGCCGCCCAGGTGATCGTGGTCGATGACGGCTCGACCGACGATACCGCGGCGTCCGCCCGGGCATGGCTCGCCGAGCACGCGCCTTTCGCCTGGGAGGTCGTGACGACGCCGAATGGCGGCCCGGCCTCGGCGCGCAATGCCGGAGCACGGCTCGTCGATCCGGCGCACGAATTCATTGCTTTTCTCGATTCCGACGACGAATGGCCGGAGGATTTCCTCGCCGGCTGCAGGGCGGCGCTCGCGGCGCATCCCGAGGCCGTCGGCGCCGTCGCCAACCGCCAGACGATCCGCGATGGCGCACCCTATGCCTATGACCACATGGCGTCCTTCGCCGCCGATCCGGTGCTCTTCGTGCTCGAGTTCGGCGGTGGGCTCGTGCAGTGCTGCGTGTTCCGCACGCGCTTCTACCGGCTGACCGGCGGCTTCGATTCCTCATGGCGGACGGGCGAGGACGGCAAGATGCTGATCGGCCTCGCGATGTGGGGACCCTTCGTGCATTCGCAAGGCAGTCCGGTGCTCGTCCACCAGCGCAGCAGCCATGGCGAGGGCGGCGACGCGCAGAGCATCTCGCTCGCGAGCGCGAGGGATTTCTGGATCTGGGCCGATCAGATGGACCGGATGATCGCCGCCCTGCCCCGCGAGTTCCGCCGCCAGCGCTATGCGACGATCTGCTTCATCATGGCGGGCCGCTGGACCTATACGCGACGCCTGCTCCGCGAGGGCGGGCTGAAGACGCTCGGCTACCGCGCCAAATGGCGAAAGACCCTGTGGACATGGCGCAGCCGGCGGCACGCGCGCGCCAGCTGACCGCCCCGGTCGGCGGAGCTCAGCGGAGCAGAGCGCCGATGATCTCCGCAAACCGGCTCTGATAGGCCGCGTTCGAGAAATGGCGGTCGAAAACCTCCGCGTCCGAGCCGCAGCGGGCGCCCTGCCGCTCGACGATGGCGAGCGCGGCGCCGGCGAAAGCCCCCGGCGCGTCGTGCACTCCGATCGGCATGGCCGCGACGAGCGTCGGCGCGATGCCGCGCACCACGCCCGACGTGCCGATGAGCGGCCGGCCGGTGCAGAGCCCTTCGAGCAACTTGATCGACGAGCCCGTTCCGGCGAGCACTGGAACCAGAATGCCGATCGCGTCCGTATAGGCATCGGCGACATGGTCGACCGGGCCGGCAAAGACGTCGTCATGCGCGGCGAGCAGCTCCGGCCGGGTCCGTCGCAAACCCTCCCGGACATCGCCATAGATGCGCAGGCGGTCGCGCAGCTGCGGTGCCCGCGGCAGAACCTCCTCGACGAGCCACGAGGCGGTCGCGATGTTCCAGTAATTGTTGGTCGCCAGATAGACGAGCTTGCCGTCGGCCGGCGCGGGCCGGCCGCGCAGGCGGGCGAGTGCCGCCTCCGTCGAAGGCGCGATGGTCGGCGGCAGATGGGCGTGCAGGAGGTCCGGCAGACGCTCGCGAAAGACGAGTTCGTCCTCCCGGTTGATGTGGAGAAGCAGATCGGCGGCGCCGCACATCCGGTTCTCGGCAGCGACGAGAGCCCCGACATCGAACGATCTATTGATCCACCGGCTGCCCTCGATCACGTCCATATTGCTGCTCTGGACGTCGTGGGTTTCGCAGACGACGAGCGGCCAGCGGCCGGCCCTCCGTCGGACCCCTCGCGCCAGGCGGAGCGCCAGCTTCATATTCCAGCAATGATGGACGTGGATCGCCGCGACCCCTCTCGTCAGCATCATCGCCTCCAGGACGGGCGGCAATGGCCGGGCGGCGACAGTGCCCGCCCAATAGTCGATCGCCGTACCACGGCGCCCGCGCAGCCTGTGCCGCCAGCGTTCCAGCCGGGCGCTGTGTGCCGGCGGCGGGTGCAGCACCTCGGTTCCGAGTGCGCCGGGAAAGGTCATCAGACCGGCGACATAAGCCCGGTCCTCGGCCCGCGCGACATTGGCGGGCTGGTCGGGCGCAAGCAAGACGTAGACATCACGCCCGAGCGCGACATGGGCCGCGACGGAAGCCTCGAAGACATTCGCGCTTCCCCCCTTCGGCCAGGGCGGCATGATCATTACTACGAGAGGTTTTTCTCTATTCATCCGGCGATTGCAGCCCAGCGCGCTTTGTAATATTCAGTAATATTCAAGATGATCGGACCGTTCTGATCGATCATTTGATTAGGTGCTGGGAGGCGCGACTTCAATCATCTTCTGCCGGCACAAGGCCTGGCAGTCCGATGCGGCAATCGAGGGATGGAACGCAAGGATGTCGGAAGCGCGGAGTCAGCGGCTCTCTTGCGCCGCCATGTCCTCGATGGTGGCGACGAGCGCCTCGACCGCGGCGCCCATGTCGTCGATGGTCACGAACTCGCGCGGATTATGGCTGATGCCGGCGCGGCAGCGGACGAAGATCATGCCGAAATCGGTCAGCTGACTCATCGCCTGACCGTCATGCCCGGCGCCCGACATCAGGTTCGGCGCCGCCTTCCCCGTCACCCGGCCGATGGCGGAGCCGATCGTCTTCTGAAGCGTCGGGGCGCAGAGGGCGACCGGCTTCTCCATCACCGTTTCGACGCCGACCACGACATGACGGGTGGTGTCGGCGCGGCGGGCGGCGAGCCGGAACTCCTGGAACGCCGCGCGCCGGGCCTCGTCGTTCGCCGCCCGGATGTCGAGCGAGAAGCGCGCCTCGGCGGCGATGACGTTGGGCGCGCCGGGGCGCACCTCGATCTGGCCGACGGTCGCGACGAGTGCGTTCCTGCGGTCGCGCCGGGCGATCGCTTCGGCCGCCAGCACCAGCTCGGCGGCGGCGGCGAGCGCATCGTGACGGAGCGCCATCGGCACCGTGCCGGCATGGCCCGCCTCGCCCCGGATACGCACGACATGGCGGCTCTGGCCGGCAATCGCCGAGACGGAGGCGAGCGGCAGCTTCTCGCGCTCGAGCACCGGACCCTGCTCGATGTGCACCTCGAGATAGCCGAGCACGCCCGGCCTGACATAGGCGTCGTCCTTGAGCCGGGCGGGATCGCAGCCGAAGGCGATGAGCGCGTCGCGCAGCGTGACGCCGTCGGCGTCCGTCGCGTCGAGCGTCTTCGGGTCGAAGATGCCGGCGGCGACCGAGGAGGATGTGAGCGTGACGGGGAAGCGGACGCCCTCTTCGTCACCGAAGGCGAGCAGGTCGACGCCGAAGGGCAGCGCGACGCCGCGCGCGGCGAGTTCCTCGAGCGCCAGCAGGCCGGCGACGACGCCCAAATTGCCGTCATAGCGGCCCGCATCGACCACGGTGTCGATGTGCGAGCCGATCAGCAGGGCCTTGTTGGCGCTGCGGCCCGGCCGGCCGGCGGGACGGCTGCCGCGCATCGTGCCGGCATTGTCCATGCGCACCGACAGCCCGGCGTCGCGCATCCATGTGCCGACGAGATCGGCAGCGCGCCGGTGCTCCGGCGTCAGGTAGAGCCGGGTGACACGCCCCTCCTCCGCGCTGATCGCCGCGAGCGCGTCGATCATTTCCTGGGCGCGCGCACCGAGCGCCGTCCGATCCCGCCGCCCGCCGCTCATTCGGCGACCCGGTCCTCGATGCGGAAGCGGATGATGCGCCCGACCTGGGCGAGCGCGGTCTCGAACTCGACTGTGGGGTCATTGCCGAGCCGGGCCTCGAAGGCGGCGAGGATCTGGTGCTTGGTGGCGCCGCGGACGGCGAAGATGAAGGGGATGCCGTGGCGGGCGCGGTAAGCGTCGTTGAGCCGGTGGAAGCGGGCGAACTCCTCCGCGCTCAGCCGGTCGAGGCCGGCGCCCGCCTGTTCGCTCGCCGATTCGGGCGCGAGCGCCCCGGCGAGCGCGGCACGGCCCGCGAGATCCGGATGGGCGAGCAGGAGCGCCCGCTTCGCCTCCTCCGTCGCGGCACCGACGGCGCTCACGAAGGCGGCGATCATCGCGGCGCGATCGGTAAAGGGTCGGGCCGCGGCGGCGACACGCGCCACCCAGGGCGAATGCTCCGCGATGTCGCCGAAGGCGGCGACGAAGTCCGCCTCGGAGAGGCCGTTGATCGCGTCGAGTGTGCGCCGGGCGGCGGTCATGGGGTCGGCTCGTTGTCGCGGGCGCGCCGTGTCTACTGGCTTTGAAGCCAGGCGCCAAGCTTCTTGCGCTCCTCGTCGGTCATGCCGGTTTCGTTGCCGAGCGGCATGGTGCGGGAGAACACCGCCTGGGTGAGCACCTGGTCCTTGTGCTGGCGGAGTTCATCCGCCGTCTCGAGCATGATGCCCTTCGGAGCTTCGCTGAAGCTTTCGTGCTTCGGCCGTGCGGCATGGCAGACGGCGCAGCGCTGGGCCGCGAGCGTCACGGCCTCGGCGTCGGTCATCATCAGGCGTGGATCGACCGCCACCGGACGCGGCGCGGTGAGCACGATGAGGCAGCCGAGCGCGACGGCGGCGACCGGCAGCGTCCAGGCGATCTTGGCGAGCGGGTCGCCGGCGTCGTGGCGGTTGAGGAAATGGCGCACCATCGCACCGGTAACGATGATCAGAGCGACCAGCAGCCAGTTGTGCGGATGGCCGGTGAGCATCGGATAATGATTGCTCACCATCATCACCAGAACGGGCAGCGTCAGATAATTGTTGTGCACCGAGCGCTGCTTGCCCATCGCGCCGAGCGCCGGATCCGGCGCCTGCCCCGCCATCAGCGCGGCGGCGATCTTCTTCTGGTTCGGGATGATCACGCCGAACACGTTGAAGGCCATGATCGTGCCGATGAAGGCGCCGGCATGAATGAGCGCGCCGCGGCCCGAAAAGACCTGTGAGAACAGGTAGGACGCGCCGACGACGAGCGCGAAGACGAACGCCGCGAGGAGCGGCGTGTTGCGCCCGATCCAGGAGCGGCAGAGCAGGCGGTCATAGATCAGCCAGCCGCCGATCAGCAGGGTGACCGAGATCACCACCGCCTCGCTCGGTCGCATCGGCATCACCGAGGGATCGATCAGGAAGGAGCGGGCGTTCCAGTAATATTGGACGACGAGCAGCGCGAAGCCGGTGACCCAGGTGAGATAGGCCTCCCACTTATACCAGATCAGGTCCTCGGGAAGCTGCGGCGGCGCGACGAGGTATTTCTCGACGTGATAGAAGCCGCCGCCATGCACTTCCCAGGCGGTGCCATAGACGCCGGGCTTCATCTCGGCGCGCTTGCGCAGGCTGAGATCGAGCGCAATGAAATAGAACGAGGTGCCGATCCAGCCGATGCCGACGATCAGATGGGCCCAGCGGAAGAGCAGGTTCAGCCAGTCGGCGATGAAGGCGGACATGATCGGAAGGTTCGTTCTCGCGTGGGTCGGCGGCAGCCATGCAAGGCGCCGGCCATGTCGGGCTCCGTGTCCCCTCTCCCGCGCGCGGGAGAGGGTCGGGGTGAGGGTCTTCCGTCCTCACCCCGGGAGAAGGCCCTCTCCCGCGAGGGGGAGAGCGGGCCGCCGCTTACTGCGGCAGCTTGTCGTCGACGCCCTTCACGTACCAGTTCATGCCGAGCAGCGTGCCGTCGTCGATGACCTTGCCGGCCGGGATGAACTCGGTGCCGTCCTGCTTGTAGATCGGGCCGGCGAAGGGGTTCAGTTCGCCCGACTTGATCTTCGCCTCGGTCTCCTCGGCCATCTTGACGACATCGTCGGGGAGATTGGTGAACGGCGCCAGGACGACGTGGCCGTCGGCGAAGCCGCCCCAGACCTGGCCGGACGTCCAGGTGCCGTCGAGCACGGCCTGGGCGCGGCGGATATAGTACGGACCCCAATTGTCGATGATCGAGGTGTACTGCGCCTTCGGAGCGAACGCGATCTGGTCGCTCGCCTGGCCGAAGCCGTGCATGCCGCGCTCCTCGGCGATCTGCAGCGGCGCCGGCGAGTCGGTGTGCTGCGTGATCACGTCGACGCCCTGGTCGAACAGGGTCTTCGCCGCGTCGGCTTCCTTGCCGGGGTCGAACCAGGAGTTCACCCACACGACCTTGAGCTTGAAGTCCG
Source organism: Prosthecomicrobium pneumaticum (assembly GCF_014199915.1). Taxonomy (GTDB): domain Bacteria; phylum Pseudomonadota; class Alphaproteobacteria; order Rhizobiales; family Kaistiaceae; genus Prosthecomicrobium; species Prosthecomicrobium pneumaticum. Next base: position 353,645 of record NZ_JACHOO010000001.1, read on the forward strand.
GATTGACCGACTGCGCGCCGAGCAGGAAGGCGTTGATGCCGAGCACGACTTCGGGGATCGGGAAGGAGGCGATGTAGCCGGCCTGGCCGGTCTTCGACATCTTCGCGGCGATCTGGCCGATGACGTAGCGGCCTTCATGGAACTTCGAATTGTAGGTCGAGACGTTCGGCGCGGTCTTATAGCCGGTGGCGTGCTCGAACTTCACGTCGGGGAACTTCGCCGCGACCTTGAGGGTCGGGTCCATATAGCCGAACGAGGTGGTGAAGATCAGCTTGTGGCCGGTCCGGGCGAGACGCTCGATGGCGCGCTCGGCGTCCTGCCCCTCGGGCACGTTCTCGACATAGGTCGTCTCGACCTTGTCGCCGAGCGCGGCCTCGAGTTCCTGCCGGCCGACATCGTGGCGCTGGGTCCAGCCGCCGTCGTTCTTCGGACCGATATAGATGAAACCGACCTTCAGCTTGTCCTGGGCCGCCGCTGCGCCGAGCCCCATGCCGAGGGCAAGGACCGCGGCCGCCGCCGTCATCAGTCTGCGCATCGTGTTCTCCTGTCACCTCTCGCGATCGTCTCGAAGGCCCCCAAGCCGCGGATCGCGCGCGGTTGCGGTTCTAACGTCACCGGTCGGGCACGAAAGGTCGGCCGAGCGAAGCCGGCGTATTCACTCGCAGAACGCTGCGATTGCTCGAGATGAGCACCAGGACGAGGATCGTCACGAGATAGGGCAGCGAGGAAAGGAACTGCGAGGGGATGCCGAGCCCCATCGCCTGGGCATGGAACTGCAGGATCGAGACCGCGCCGAAGAGCAGCGCGCCAACGACCACCCGGGCCGGGAGCCAGGACGCGAAGACGACGAGCGCCAGCGCGATCCAGCCGCGGCCGGCCGTCATGTTCTCGATCCAGAGCGGGGTGTAGGCGAGCGACAGATAGGCGCCGGCGAGGCCCGCACAGGCGCCGCCAAACAGGATGGCGAGCAGCCGGACCCGGATCACAGGATAGCCGAGCGCGTGGGCCGAGCCGTGATTGTCGCCGACGGCGCGGACGATCAGACCGCCGCGTGTGCGATAGAGGAACCACCAGACCCCGAAAGTGATCGCCGCCGCGGCATAGACGAGGATGTCCTGCGCGAACAGCACCTTGCCGACGAGCGGAATGTCGGAGAGCACGGGAACCGCGAGCGCCGGCAGCTTGGTGCCCGGCGTGCCGACAAAGGGCTCGCCGATGATGCCCGAAAGGCCGAGGCCGAGCAGGGACAGCGCAAGCCCGCTCGCAACCTGGTTGGCGACGAGGAACAGCGTGACGAAGGCGAACAGCGCCGCCATCACGATGCCGGCCGCGAGACCGCCGAAGATGCCGATATAGGGCGAGCCCGACAGCGTCGCCGCGGCGAAACCGCCGGCGGCGCCCATGATCATCATGCCCTCGACACCGAGATTGAGCACGCCCGAGCGCTCGACAACGAGTTCGCCGATCGCCGCGAGCAGGAGCGGTACCGCCGCCGTGACGACGGTGAGAAGGATGGCCTCAGCCGCGCCCATGGACGGCCCCCCCGAGCGGATCGGCGACCGGACGAACCAGCCGCACGCGATAGTAGATCAGCGTATCGCAGGCGAGCACGAGAAACAGCAAGAGGCCCTGGAACACCCGCATGACCTTGTCCGACATGCCGAGCGCCACCTGCGCGGCCTCGCCGCCCAGATAGGTGAGCGCCAGCACGAAGCCGGCGATCAGGATGCCGACCGGATGCAGCCGGCCGAGAAAGGCAACGATGATCGCCGTGAAGCCGTAGCCGGGCGAGATCGACGGGCGCAGCTGCCCGATCGGCCCGGCCACCTCCATGATCCCGGCGAGGCCGGCGAGACCGCCCGAGACGAGGAAGGTGAAGAGCACCATGCGGTTCTGGCTGAAGCCGGCGAAGGCGCCGGCGCGCGGCGCCTGTCCGAGCACGCGGATCTGGAAACCCGTCAGCGTCCGCCCCATGGTGAACCAGACGACGAGCACGGCGACGAAGACGAAGACCAGGCCGATGTGCATCCGACCGCCGTCGACGAGGAGCGGCATCTGCGCCGAGGCGTCGAACACCCGGCTCTCGGGAAAGCCGTAGCCGTCGGGATTGCGCCATGGCCCGCGGACGATCCAGTCGAGCAGCAATTGCGCGACATAGACGAGCATCAGGCTGGTCAGGATCTCGTTGGCGCCGAAGCGGATCTTGAGCAGCGCCGGGATCGCCGCATAGAGCATGCCGCCGAGGATGCCGAAGAGCAGCATGGCGGGCAGCACGAGCGGCCCCGTCCAGCCGGGGAAGACGATCGGGAACAGGCTGCCGAGAATCGCGCCGGCGGTGAACTGGCCTTCGGCACCGATGTTCCACGTGTTCGACATGTAGCACAGCGACAGGCCGATCGCGATCAGCGTGATCGGGATCGCCTTGACCACCAGCTCCTGCAGCGACCAGCCGGCGGTCAGTGGCTCGACGAAGAAGATGTAGAGCGCCTCGAGCGGATCGGCCCCCATCGCGGCGAAGATGCCGACCGCGATGACGAGCGTGATCGCCACCGCCAGCAGCGGCGAGGCCCAGACCATCAGCCGCGAATGCTCGGCCCGCCTGACGAGTTCAATGCGCATGGCCGCCCTCCCCGACGCCGCCCATCATCAGGCCGATCTCCTCGCGCGTCAGTTCCGCCGTCGGACGCGGCTCGGAGAGCCGGCCCTTCGAGATCACCGCGATCCGGTCCGACAGCTCGAGGATCTCGTCGAGATCCTGACTGATCACGAGGATCGCCGAGCCGGAACGGGCGAGATCGATCAGCGCCTGACGGATCACGGCGGCCGCACCCGCGTCGACGCCCCAGGTCGGCTGGCAGACGACGAGAATGCCGGGCTTGCGGTCGATCTCGCGGCCGACCACGAACTTCTGCAGATTGCCGCCCGAAAGCGCCGTCGCCTCGGGATCGGGCGTGCCCTTGCGGACGTCGAAGAGCTTGGTGACACGGTCCACGATGCCACGCGACGACAGCCGGTCGATGACGCCGGAGCGGCGCAACGTGCCGTCCGTCGCATGGCGGGTGAGCACGACGTTCTCCGACAGCCGCATGCGCGGCACCGCGCCATGGCCGAGCCGTTCCTCCGGCACGAAGGCGGCGCCGAGCCGGCGGCGCGCTGTGATGCCGCGCGTGCCGCAGGGCCTGCCGTCGATCGTCACGGCGTCGCTCCGCTCGGAGCGCCGTTCGCCCGAGATCGCGCCGAACAGCTCATCCTGGCCGTTGCCGGCGACGCCGGCGATGCCGAGGATTTCGCCGGCGCGCAGCTCCAGCCCGACATGATCGAGCGCGACCGCGAAGGGATGCGGCGGCGGCAGGGAGAGATCGGTCACGGCGAGCCGCACCGGCGCGTCCGGCAGGCTGCGATGCTCGCCGGAGAGCGCCCGGATGTCGGCGCCGACCATCAGGCTCGCCAGCCGCGCCGCGGTCTCCTTCTGCGGATCGCACTCGCCGACGACCTTGCCGTGGCGCAGGATCGTCGCGTGGTGGCAGATCTGCTTCACCTCTTCGAGCCGGTGGCTGATGTAGAGCACCGAGACGCCGCCGGCGACGAGCACATCGAGCGTCGAGAAGAGGTCGTTCGCCTCCTGCGGCGTCAGCACCGAGGTCGGCTCGTCCATGATGATCAGCCGCGGCTTCTGCAGCAGGCAGCGCACGATCTCGACCCGCTGCCGCTCGCCCACCGAGAGATCGGCGACGATCGATCGCGGGTTGAGCGGCAGGCCGTATTCGGCCGAGACGGTCTCGATCTCGGCGGCGAGCGCCGCGCGGCTCTCGCGCGGCGGCACGGCGAGCGCGATGTTCTCGGCGACGGTCAGCGCGTCGAACAGCGAGAAATGCTGGAACACCATGCCGATGCCGAGCCTGCGGGCCGCGGCGGGGCTCGCGATCCGCACCGGCTCGCCGTTCCAGCGGATCTCGCCCGCCGTCGGCTGCAGCGCACCATAGAGGATCTTGACGAGGGTCGACTTGCCGGCGCCGTTCTCGCCCAGCAGGGCGTGGATCTCGCCGGGACGGATCGCGAGGTCGATGCCGTCGTTCGCCTTCAGCGCGCCGAAGATCTTGGTGATCCCGACCGCCTCGAGGAGCGGCGCCGCGTCCGGACGGACCCGCGCCTCTCTCTCCCCCGCCCGCACCTGCTCGACCGCCCCGCTCATCACCCCGCCTTTCCGAAGCGCCGTTCGGCCCCCGCCGATCGCCGCGCCGAGAGCGCCTCGTCGCGCCGGATCATATCAGCCGCCGTCGCCGCGGCGATCACCGCCGGATCCTTCGAGCGGATTCCGGGGATGCCGATGGGGCAGATCAGCCGCTCGATCCGTTCCGTCGCGACACCGGCCTGGCGCAACTGGCTCGTGAAGCGCGCCCGCTTGGTGGCGCTACCGATCAGCCCCGTCTCGGCGATCGTCTCGAGCCGCAGGGCCGCGTCGATGATCTCGAGATCGAGCGGGTGGCTGTGCGTCATCACGAGCACGAAGCTGCCGGCCGGCGCATGGGCGAGCAGGCCGGCCGGGTTCTCCGGCTGCACCGGCGTCACGTTCTGCGGCATGGCCGCCGGGAAGGCGCCGGGCCGCGGATCGACCCAGACGACCCGGAAGGGCAGCGGCGCGAGGGCGAGCACGAGCGCCCGGCCGACATGGCCGGCGCCGAAGAGATAGAGCGTGCGTCGATCCTCGCCGAACCCTTCGAGAATCGCCTCGCCCCGCCGTTCGAGATCGCCGGGCCGGATCGTCGCTTCTATCATCCGGCGATGGAGGCGGGCGCCCTCTACGAGGCCGCTGGTCACGAAGGCGCCGCGCGCCTCCGCCTCGGCGAGCAACCCGACCTCGGGGCGGTCGGCCGCCGCGAACCGCTCATAGGCGATGCCGACGCGGCCGCCGCAGCACTGGCCGAGCTCCGGGCCGAGCGCCACCGTGCGCCGCTCGAAACGGGCCGCCGCGCCGCGCGCGAGGAGCGCCTGGAGCTGCGCCAGCACCTGCCATTCGAGCGTGCCGCCGCCGATCGTGCCGAAGAACGTGCCGTCCGGCAGGGCGACGATGCGGGCGCCGGCCTCGCGCGGGGACGAGCCCTCGGTCTCGACGAGCGTCGCCATCGCGGCGGCGCCGTGCCGGTCGAGCGCTTGCGCGAGGCGCGCCCAGAGCGGCATCAGCCCTCCCCGGCGGTCGTCGCCCGCACGGCGCGCATGATCGCTTCGGGCGTCGCCGGCGCGTCGAGCGCGGGCATGATGCCCGGCCGCAGGCTGGCGATCGCGTTGACGATGGCGCAGAACACCGAAATGCCGAGCATCAGCGGCGGCTCGCCGACGGCCTTCGACCGCCAGATCGTCGCCTCGCGGTTGCCCGCGCTCTCATAGAGCTCGACCTTGAAGTTCTCCGGAATGTCGGAGGCGGCGGGGATCTTGTAGGTCGAGGGCGCGTGGGTGCGCAGCCGTCCTTCCTTGTCCCAGACCAGTTCCTCGGTCGTCAGCCAGCCCATGCCCTGGACGAAGCCGCCCTCGATCTGGCCGATGTCGATCGCCGGATTGAGCGACTTGCCGACATCGTGCAGCACGTCGACCCGCTCGACCTTCATCTCCCCGGTCATCGTGTCGACGAGCACCTCTGAACAGGCCGCGCCATAGGCGAAATAGAAGAACGGCCGGCCTTCGGCCTTGTCGCGGTTCCAGCTGATCACCGGGGTCTTGTAATGTCCCGCAGCGGAAAGGTGAACCCGGTTGAGATAGGCCTCGTTGGCGAGCGCGCCGAGGCTCATCGACTGGTTGCCGATGAACACCTGCCCCTCGCGGAACGCCACCTTGTCGCGGCCGACCTTCCATTTCTCGGCGATGAAATCGTAGAGCCGGTCCTTGATCGCGCCGCAGGCGGCGACCGCCGCCATCGCATTGAGATCGGTGCCCGAGGAGGCCGCCGTCGGCGAGGTATTCGGCACCTTGTCGGTCGAGGTCGCGGTGATCCGCACCGCGTCGGCCGAGACGCCGAACTCCTCGGCCACCACCATGGCGACCTTGGTGAACAGGCCCTGCCCCATCTCGGTGCCGCCATGGTTCAGATGGATCGAACCGTCGCGATAGAGATGGACCAGCGCGCCTGCCTGGTTGAGCGGCATGAGCGTGAAAGAGATGCCGAACTTCACCGGCGTCAGCGCGAGGCCACGCTTCAGGATGCGGCTGCCGGCGTTGAAGGCGGCGATCGCCTCACGGCGGGCGCGGTAGTCTGAGCGCGTCTCGAGGTCGCCGATCAGCTCGGCGAGGATGTTGTCGGTGACCTGCTGGCCGAACGGCGTCCGATCGCGGCCCTCGCGGTAGAAATTCGCCTTGCGCACGTCGAGCGGATCCCGGCCGAGCGTATAGGCGATGTGGTCCATCATCCGCTCGGCGAACAGCATGCCCTGCGGGCCGCCGAAGCCGCGGAAGGCGGTGTTGGAGACGGTGTTGGTACGCAGCCGCCGCGCCGTGACGCGGCACTCGGGATAGAAATAGCTGTTGTCGGCATGGAACATCGTGCGGTCGACGACGCCGAGCGACAGATCCTCGGAATGGCCGCAGCGCGCCGAGAAGACGACATCAACGCCCGACAGCACGCCCTCGCCGTCGATGCCGACCGAATAGTCGCAGCGGAAATCGTGCCGCTTGCCGGTCATGATCATGTCGTCGTCGCGGTCGAGCCGGAACTTCGCCGGCCGGCCGGTCTTCCAGGCCGCGATGGCGGCGAGCACCGCCCACTGCGTCGCCTGGCTCTCCTTGCCGCCGAACCCGCCGCCCATCCGCCGGATTTCGACCGTCACCGCGCTCGAAGGGAGGTTGAGGGCGTGCGCGACGACGTGCTGCACCTCGCTCGGGTGCTGCGTCGAGGAATAGACGAGCATCTCGCCGGCCTCGCCGGGGACCGCCATGGCGATCTGGCCCTCGAGATAGAAGTGTTCCTGACCGCCGATGCGGAACGAACCCTCGAGCCGCCGCCCGGCCCGGTCGATCGCCGTCTGCGCATTGCCGCGGACGAAGGAATAGTCGGGCAGGACGTGATCGGAGGCCTGATCGACGTCGATCACCGGCGGCTCGGCGACCGTGGTGAAGCGCGCCCGCTTCGCCGCACGCCGCGCCGCGTCGCGCGTCGTCGCGACGACGATGAAGGCGACCTGGCCATAGAAGCGGACCGGGCCGTCGGTGATCGCCGGATCGTCGCCGATCAGCTTCGGACTGATGTCGTTCGGTCCCGGAAGATCCGCCGCGGTGATCACATCGACGACGCCGGGCGCGCTGCGCACGGCATCGAGATCGAGCGCCGTGATGCGGCCGCGGGCGATCGGCGCATAGCCGGGCGCGAGATGGACGAGGCCGGCCGGCTCGCGGATGTCGTCGATATAGGTCGCGGCACCGGTGACGTGGCGCGGCGCGCTGTCGTGCGGCAGCGGCCGGCGGACGACGAGCGGCTCGGCTTCGGGCGCGACCGCGGCCTCACTCGGCGGCATGGCGATGCTCCTCGCGGCGGCCGACGACGCGGGTGTGGACCGTCGGCGCGCCCGCGGCCTCGAGCAGCGCCTTGCCCAGCAGCGCGTGCGCCGTTTCGGCGCGATAATGCCCGCTCGCGCGATGATCGTCGATCGGTGCGAAATCCTGGCGGAGCGCGGCGAGCGCCACCGACCAGGCGGCCGAATCGCCGACCGCCGTGCCGACCAGCGCCGCCTCGGCGGCCTTTGCCCGGCGCGGCGTCGCCGCCATGCCGCCATAGGCGATGCGCGCCTCGGTGATCGTGCCCGAACCGTCGAGGGTGAAGCGGAAGGCGCCCATCACGGAGGAAATGTCCTGATCGAAACGCTTCGTGACCTTGTAGCAGCGGAAGACTTGGCCGGGCGCGAGCTTCGGCACCAGGAGGCCGGATACGAACTCGCCCGCGCCGCGATTCTGCTTGCCGTAGGCGATGAAGAAATCCTCGAGCGCCATCGCCCGCTCGCGGTCGCCGCGCCGCAGCGCGACCGTCGCACCGAGCGCGATCAGCGCGGGCGGCGTGTCGCCGATCGGCGAGCCGTTCGCGACATTGCCGCCGATCGTGCCGCTCGCCCGGACCTGCGTCGAGCCGATGCGGCGGAACAGTTCCCCGAGATCGGCATCGATCGCCGCGACGTGCGGGAAGGCGCGCGCATAGGTCGCGGTCGCGCCGATCAACAGTTCGCGGCCGGTGTCCTCGATCACGTCCATGCCGCGGACACGGCCGAGATGGATCACCTTCGGCAGGTCGCGCAGCTGCTTGGTCACCCAGAGACCGACATCGGTGGCGCCGGCGACGAGCGTCGCATCCGGGTGGGCGAGATAGAGCGCGGCGAGCGAACGCACCGAGGCGGGGGCCGCGAAGAAGCGCCCCTCATCGCCGATGAACACATCGCGATCGTCGGCGAGGAAATCGAGAATGCCGGCGGTATCGGCGGAGGCGCGGCGGAAACCGTCCTCGCGCGGCTCTGCGGACGCGGCGAGCGCCGCCTCGACGATCGGCCGGTAGCCTGTGCAGCGGCAGAGATTGCCGGCGATCGCGTCATTGATCGTGGTCCGGTCGACCGGCCCGTCCGTCTGCTGCCAGAGCGTGAACAGGCTCATCACGAAGCCGGGCGTGCAGAAGCCGCATTGCGAGGCGTGCTTCTCGACCATCGCCGCCTGGATCGGATGGAGCCCGCCCGCACCGGCGAGGTCCTCGACCGTCACGACCTCGGCGCCGTCGATCTGGCCGAGCAGCTGGATACACGCATTGATCGGTTCATAGGCGACCTGCCCACCGCGCGAGCGGCCGATCGCCACCGTGCAGGCGCCGCAATCGCCCTCACCGCAGCCTTCCTTGGTGCCGGTCGCCCGCTCTTCGAGCCGCAGATAATCGAGCAGTGTGGCGGTCGGCGCGACGTCGCGCAGCTCGACGATTCGTCCCCGCCGCACGAAGCGGATCGTATCGCGCTGCTCGGCCATTCAGCTTCCCCGGTAGGTGGCGTAGCCGAACGGCGAGAGCAGCAGCGGCACGTGGTAGTGCTCTCCCGGCGCGGCGATGCCGAAACGGATCGGGATCACGTCGAGAAAGAGCGGTTCCGGCAGACTTGCACCGCAGCCGCGCAGATAGTCGCCGGCGCGGAAACGCAGTTCGTAGACGCCAGCCGTCAAGGCCTCGCCCTCGAGCAGGGCCCCGTCGACCCGCCCGTCGGCATTGGTCAGGACCGATTTCAGAAGAACCGGCTCGGCCTCGATCCGGTATAGGTCGATCGGTAGGCCGGATGCCGGCCTACCGAGCGCGGTGTCGAGTACGTGCGTAGTGAGTCGCCCCATATCCGCTGTTCTACTCTCAGCTCGACCCCTCGTCGCCCACCTTGAGGCGCGGCCCACAGATTGACGAAGCCAATCTCGTGCCAGCGCCCCGGCGACGCACTCGACACCGGCGCTCGTTTCGGCGGACTGCACACCCCCCCGCCGACGAATCCACTTTAGAATGGTTCCCTTGCGCTCGGATATTGCAATTTCGCGAGCGGGGTGCTGCCGTCTGGTGAGCAGAGGGGATTGCGGCCATGGATCCAGCACCGAACCGAGGCGGCTTGTCGCCCGCCGCGCTCGCCCGCGTCTTCCACACGCCGTCGCTCCTCTATTTCCTCGCGGTCTCGGAGGAGCTGTCGATCCGCGCCGCTGCCCGCCGGCTGCACGTCGCCTCCTCCGCGGTCGCGCGGCAGGTGATGCAGCTCGAGGCGGCGCTCGGCATGCCGCTGTTCGAGCGGCAGGCGCGCCGGCTGTCGCTCACCGCGGCGGGCGAGATCCTGCTGCGGCATGCCCGCCAGCTCGCCGCCCCGCTCGACGCGGCCGTGTCGGAACTCGATCTCCTCGCGGGGCTGCGCTCCGGCACGATCCGCATCGCCACCGTCGAGAGTGTCGGGCTCACCCTGTTGCCGCGCATCGTCGCGAGCTTCGCCGGCCGCTATCCGCGGCTGCACGTCGACATCCGCATGGCGCCGGCGGCCGAGGTGATCGATCTCGTCGCCGACCACGAGGTCGACATGGGCTTCACCTTCATCGCCCGGCCGCCGCGCGGTCTCGACGTCGCGATCCGGCGCGACCTGCCGATCGGCGCGGTGATGCGGCCGGACCATCCGCTCGCCGCGAACCCCTCCCCTACCTTCGCCGAGTGCGCCGCCCATCTCGTCGCCGTGCCGCGCCGCGGCCTGTCGATCCGCGACGTGCTCGAGCCCTTCATCGAACAGGAGCCGCGTGGCAAGAGCTCCTTCGTCGAGGTGAACTCGATCCGCATGCTGGTCGAGCTCGCGGCGTCGGGGCGCTATGTCGCCTTCGTCACCGCGCTCGGCATCGACCGCGACGTCGCCGAGGGCCGAATCGTGTTCCGGCCGCTCTCCGACAAGGGGCTGCCGCTCAACCGATTCGGCCTCGTGCTGCGCGCGGCCGGCAGCCTGCGCTTCGCGCCGGCCGCCTTCTTCGATCATGCGAAGGGATTCTTCGACACGATCGAGGGGCTGAGCTAGCGCCCGAGCAGCGCCGTCAGGATCGCGACCCGTTCGGCATCGAGCGGGCCGTCCTGGGATGGCCGGCCGGCGCGGCCATACCAGTAGCGCGCATTGCCGCGGTCGCCCTCGACGCGGTGGAGGTGGGCGTGCACCCAGGCCGAATCGGCGTCCGCCTCGTCCTGGATACAGGCGTGCGCCGCATCCCAGTCGCCGCGTTCGAGATGCCAGAGCGCGGCGAGCGCCGGTGTGGCGCCTTCGGGTGGCCCGCCCGCGGCGAGCGCGGCGCGGAAAGCGGCGAGACGGGTTTCGATCGGTTCGGCCATGGTCTCCTCCGTTGCCGGGGCGCAACAGGCGCGGCGCGCCATGCCTTCGACGCGGCTGTCGCGGGGCGATCCGGCTTGAACGCCGGCGCCCCTCTTCTTACCTTCCGGGCGTCCGAATAGGAGCATGGATGTTCTCGTCGTCGGAGACCCGGTGATCCCCTGCCGCTGAGGCAGGGGCCGAAGCCCGCGAGCCCTCGGTTCGCGGCCCGCTGAAGCGCGGCTTCGATCACCTTTTCCGGACTTCGACATCCATGAACGTGTCACGGCACGAGCAGCGCGTGCTGCACGCGCTCGCCCAGGGCGGCGCCATCCACCACCAGAAATCCGAGCGCGGCGACATCGTCGCGGTCGACTGCATGACCCGCGACGGCTGGCGGCTGTCCGACTGTACGCTCGCAGTCTTCACCCGTCTGCGCCGCCGCCGGCTCGTCGCCTCGAAGGGCGGCGGCCCCTACCGCATCACGCGCGAAGGCCTCGCCGCGGTGCGGGCGCAGCTCGACAACCGGTGAACGGGAGGGCGGGTCCCGACGGGGCCCGCCCTTCGGCGCGGTCGCGGGAGGCGCGTCTTTGGCCCGGCATCGACAGCTGCAGAGGGCATCGGGGCGGCTGGTGCCCGCGTTCGAAGGCCCGGCGGTACGATTATGGATGCCGGCACGGAGGCCGGCATGACGGGTGGAGGCGTTGCGCCCAGCATTCCGCCAACCGGCTCGGGGCGGCGGCTGGGTCGGTGCCGCGAGGAAGCGGGAGAGCGCCGCATCCTCCCCCAACGACCGTCATGCCGGCCTCCGTGCCGGCATCCATAATCGTGCCGGGGGGAACCCGCGCCACCGTCAGCCGAACATCCCGGATGTACGCGAGCGCGGACAGATCCGTGTCGGACTCCGCGAAAGGCGAGATCGCGGCCGCCGCGAACGATGCGAGACCGATCCACGCCGCCTGGCGCGCTCGCCCTCAGGCCGCGCCGGCGAGGCGGGCGCGGATGATGTCGGCCTCGTAGGCCTCGTTCCACTCGATCATCCGGGCCCAGAGCAGCCGGGCGAGGTCGGGGGCGAAGCCCGCCTCTTCCGCGAGTTCGGCGACATGATCGAGCACGGCCTCGACCCGCGCGGGAACCCGCGCTTCTTCCGGGCTCTGCTTCAGTTCGGCCATCCGTTTGATGTAGCCGAAACGCTCTGCCAGGAGCGGCACGATCTGCCGGTCGATACGGTCGATCTCGGCACGGACGTCGTCCTTCGTGCGGCAGTCGGCAGGCGCGAGCATCTCAGATCACCACCATCGTTCGGGCGAGAAGTGGCCGGCCGCGTCCTCGATCACCTTGCCGACCTTGAAGAGCGTCGATTCGTCGAACGGCCGGCCGATCAACTGCAGGCCGAGCGGCAGCCCCTTCTGGTCGAGGCCCGCGGGCACCGCGATGCCGGGCAGGCCGGCCATGTTCACCGTCACCGTGAAGACGTCGTTGAGATACATCTCGACCGGCGAGGCGGTCGCCATCGCCTCGAGGCCGAAGGCGGCGGACGGCGTCGCCGGCGTCAGGATGGTGTCGACACCGGCGGCGAAGACGGTCTCGAAATCGCGCTTGATCAGCGTGCGGACCTTCTGCGCCTGCAGGTAGTAGGCGTCGTAATAGCCGGCGGACAGCACATAGGTGCCGATCAGGATGCGGCGCTTGACTTCGCGGCCGAAGCCGGCGGCGCGGCTCTTCTCGTAGAGGTCGACGATGCCGTCGCCGCCACCCTGGCGCAGCCCGAAGCGCACCCCGTCATAGCGGGCGAGATTCGAGGAGGCCTCGGCCGGCGCGACGATGTAATAGGCGGGCAGCGCGTATTTGGTGTGCGGCAGGCTGATATCGACGATCTCGGCGCCGGCGTCGCGCAGCCAGGCGATGCCCTGCTGCCACAGCCGCTCGATCTCCTCCGGCATGCCCTCGACGCGATATTCCTTCGGGATGCCGATCCGCAGCCCCTTCACCGACTGGCCGATCGCCGCCTCGTAGTCCGGCACGGGCAGGTCGACAGAAGTCGCGTCCTTGGCGTCGACGGAGGCCATCGACTTCAGGAGAATGGCGGCGTCGCGCACGTCCCGGGCGATCGGCCCGGCCTGATCGAGCGACGAGGCGAAGGCGACGATGCCCCAGCGCGAGCAGCGGCCATAGGTCGGCTTGATGCCGACCGTGCCCGTGAAGGCCGCCGGCTGGCGGATCGAACCGCCGGTGTCGGTCGCCGTCGCGCCCGCGCAGAGCCGGGCCGCGACCGCCGCCGCCGAGCCGCCGGAAGAGCCGCCCGGCGTCATCGGCGCGTTCGATCCAGCCATCCGCCAGGGATTGACCACGGGACCATAGGCGGAGGTCTCGTTCGACGAGCCCATGGCGAACTCGTCCATGTTGAGCTTGCCGAGCATCACCGCGCCGTCGGCCCAGAGATTGGACGTGACGGTCGATTCATAGGGCGGCTCGAAGCCCTTCAGGACGTTCGAACAGGCCTGGGTATGGATGCCTTCGGTGGCGAACAGGTCCTTGATGCCGAGCGGCACGCCCTCGAGCGGCCGGGCGGTGCCCGCGGCGATGCGGCGGTCGGACTCGGCCGCCATGGCGAGCGCCTTGTCGGGCGTCTCGACGATGAACGCGTTGAGCGGCCGGGCCGCCTCGATCGCGTCGACATAGGCCTGCGTCAGCTCGGTCGCGGAGAAATCGCCGCGCGCCAGGCCCTCGCGAATGCCGGCGATGGTGAGATCGATCAGTGCGCTCATCCCGTCCCCGCTCACTCGACGACCTTCGGCACCAGGAAGAAGCCATCCTCGGTCGCCGGCGCGTTGGCGACGATCTTGTCGGCATAGAAACCGTCGGTGACCTCGTCCGCGCGCATCTTCATCTTCATCGCCACCACCGAGGTCATCGGCTCGACCGCCGAGACATCGACTTCGGAGAGCTGTTCGACGAAGCCGAGAATCGTGTTCAGCTCCGCCTTGAAGCCCTCCACCTCCGCGTCGGTGACGGCGATCCGCGCGAGATGCGCGACGCGCTTGACGGTGGCGGTGTCGACGGACATGGGACGCAGATCTCCGGACGGACGGCCGAGGTGGGATGGCGAAGCCGGCCCGCTATAGCACCCGCCCGAGCCGCGTCGCAACACGGCGGCGGATGGACGAGCGACCCCGCCGGGATTAGCGTCACCCTGGCCGACGGGCGCGCGACGCAGCGATGGCGAAATGCGCGAAGCGGCGCTCACCCGGCCTCTGCCGCGAGGCGGAAGGACGCCGGCCGGAGAGGCTGCCGGCTTTTGGAAGAGACGGGCGGCGGGGTGTCCGCCGACCAATCCGGAGTGAAGGTCCGATCGTGACCGCCATGCTCGCCTTCTGCCGCGACTGCCTCACACCGGCCGCCATCGGCGCCGTGCGTTGCCGGGCCTGCGGCAGCCCGCGGCTCGCGGCGCATGCCGAGCTCGATCGCCTGTCGATCGCGCATATCGATTGCGACGCCTTCTATGCCGCGGTCGAGAAGCGCGACGACCCCTCCCTCGCCGACATGCCGGTGATCATCGGCGGCGGCAAGCGCGGCGTCGTCTCGACCGCCTGCTATGTCGCGCGCATTCACGGCGTCCGTTCGGCGATGCCGATGTTCCAGGCCCTGAAGCTCTGCCCCGACGCCGTGGTGATCCGGCCGAACATGGAGAAATACGTCGCCGTCGGCCGGCAGGTGCGGGCGGCGATGCTCGAACTGACGCCGCTCGTCGAGCCCTTGTCGATCGACGAGGCGTTTCTCGATCTCTCCGGCACGGAGCGGCTGCACGGCGCTTCGCCGGCCCTCGCCCTCGCCCGCTTCCAGCAGCGCATCGAGCGCGACATCGGCATCACGCTGTCGGTCGGGCTCTCCTTCAACAAGTTCCTCGCGAAGATCGCCTCCGATCTCGACAAGCCCCGCGGCTTCGCGGTGATCGGCCGGGGCGAGGCCCTCGCCTTTCTGGCGCCGCGGCCGGTCTCGACGATCTGGGGCGTCGGCAAGGCCTTCGAGGCGAAGCTCGCCGCCGACGGCATCCGCACGGTCGGCCAGTTGCAGGGGATGAGGGAAGGGGAGCTCGCCCGGCGCTACGGTTCGATGGGGTTCCGGCTCGCCCGGCTGTCGCGGGCGGAGGACCGCCGGCCGGTCGACCCGCGCCACGAGCCGAAGAGCGTCGGCGCCGAGACGACCTTCGATGCCGATCTCGCCGATCATACGGCCTTGAGGCCGATCCTGCGCCGGCTGTCCGAGAAGGTGTCCGGCCGGCTGAAGCGGGCGCAACTCGCCGGCGTCACCGTGACGCTCAAGCTGAAGACCGCCGATTTCAAGCTGCGCAGCCGGGCGCGGCAATTGCCCGATCCGACCCAGCTCGCCGACCGCATCTTCCGCGCCGCCGAATCCCTGCTCGCCCACGAGACGAACGGCACATTCTACCGGCTGATCGGGGTGTCGATCTCCGACTTCGCGGATCCGGCGATCGCCGATCCCGACGATCTCGTCGATCCCGGCGCGGGCAAGCGCGCCAAGGCGGAAAAGGCGATCGACGCGGTGCGCGAAAAGTTCGGCCGCGGCGCGGTCGAACACGGCCTCACCTTCGGCACACGGTCCTCCGCGCAGACCGGCGGCCGGCGCGACGAATTCCACGACGTGCGCGACCCCGGGACGCGCGACGGAAGGGGGTAAGCGTAAGGCCCTCACCCTGCCCTCTCCCGCGAGCGGGAGAGGGAATCCCGGCCGACAGATCGGATCAACCCCGCCGCGGGCACGACGATCCCCTCTCCCGCTGCGCGGGAGAGGTCGGGTGATGGTCTTCCCCTGGATCGGCGAAGAGGAAGGAATGCACCCTCACCCTTCGCATCCAGGCCGGCTCCGCTCGCCAAGAGGCGAAGCCCTCTCCCGCGAGCGGGAGAGGGAACGCCCGTCGGCCGCTCGATCACCTTTGCCGCGAGCGCGACGATCCCCTCTCCCGCTGCGCGGGAGAGGTCGGGTGAGGGTCTTCTCTTCTCTTCCCTGCCTACGCGACGAGCGGTGCCGCCTTGGCGCCGAGCGCGGTCTGCGCGTCTTTCGGGGCGAGGCGCACCTGCAGGCCGCGTTGGCCGGCATTGATGAAGACGTGCGGCTCGTCGAGGGCGGCAATCTCGATCGCCGTCGGCACAGGCCGCTTCTGGCCGAACGGGCTGATGCCGCCGACATGATAGCCGGTCAGCCGTTCGGCGGCGTCGGGCTTCATCATCGCCGCCGATTTGCCGCCGAAGGCCGCGGCGAGCTTCTTCATGCTCACTTCGTGATCGGAGGGCACCACGACGCAGACCGGCTTGCCGTCGACCTCCGCCATCAGCGTCTTCAGAACGCGGCGTGGCAGCTCGCCGAGCGCCTCGGCCGCCTGCATGCCGATCCGGTCGGCGCCGGGATCGTAGTCATAGGCGTGGACGGTGAAGGCGATGCCGGCCTTCGAGAGGGCGAGGGTGGCGCGCGTGCTCTTCGACATGATCAGCCGAGCGCCGCCGCGTAGGTCTCGGGCTTGAAGCCGACGATGCGGCGATCGCCGCGGTCGAGCACCGGCCGCTTGATGAGGGAGAGGTTGGCGAGCATCAGCGCGATGGCGCGGTCGCGGTCGAGCCCCTCGCGCTCGTCGTCGGGAAGCTTCCGGAAGGTCGTGCCGGCGCGGTTGAGGAGAACCTCCCACCCGACTTCGTCCGCCCAGGCCTCGAGGGTCGTCCGGTCGAGCCCGGCCTTCTTGTAGTCGTAAAAGCGATACGCGACGCCGTGACCGTCGAGCCAGGCCCGCGCCTTCTTCATCGTATCGCAGTTGGGGATGCCGTAGAGGGTAATCGTCATCGTCGCCGCCGGATCGTGAGAGGGGCAAGAAACGACAAGACGGCTGGCCTGTCGAGCCTCAGCGCCGCAGACGGATCGGTGCCGGGGCGCCGCCGCCCGCGACGAGCCGGCCACCGGCGATGTGGAGCGTGCGATCGACGGTGCCGGCGGGCAGGCCGGCATGGGTGACGAGGAGCACCGTCCGGCCTGCCGTCGCCGCCGCGAGATCCCGGAAGAAGGCGGCCTCCGTCTGCGGATCGAGCCCGCTCGTCGGCTCGTCGAGCGCCAGCACCGGCGCACGCCGGAGCAGCGTGCGCGCGAGTGCGAGGCGGCGGGCCTGCCCGGTCGAGAGGGTCTGGCCGGCCTCGCCGATCCAGGCGTCGAGCCCGCCCGGCATCGCCCGCACGACGTCGGCGAGCCGGACCGATTCGAGCGCCGCCCAGAACACCGCATCGTCCGCCGAGGGGGCGCCGATGGCGAGATTGTCCCGCACCGTGCCGAGAAAGACCGGCGCATCCTGCGCCATCAGGGCGACATGGCGGTGGAGATCGGCCTGTGCCACCTCGCGGATGTCGACGCCGCCGATCCGGATCGCGCCCGATCCGACATCGTCGAGCCGCAGGAGCAGCGACAGGACGGTCGACTTGCCGCCGCCACTCGGACCGACGAGCGCCACCCGCTCACCGGGTTCCAGCGTGAAGGAGAGATCGGAGAGTACCGTCCGGCCGGGTTCATAGGCGTAGGACACGGAATCGAAGGCGATGGTGCCGCCCTCCGGCAAAGGGACCGGCTCGGCCGGATCGGCGACCGGCAGAGCGGTACCGACGAGGGCGCGGATCCGGCGCGCCGCCGCGGCGGCCTGGCCGAGACGCGGGATGCCGCGCAGCACCGGGCCGATCATCTCGAACAGCCCGAGGAGGGCGAGCGCCGCACCGACGAGCAAAGGCCCGGTGAGTGTGCCGGCCTCGAGCGCGCCGAGCCCGACCCAGAGGAGGGCGAGCAGCGCGAGACCGGCGCCGATCTGCGCGATCACGGCGCCGGAGGCGGAAAGCGCCGCCTGGCGCAACCGCGCCGCGGCGAGCGCGTCGGCCTCCCGCATCACCGCCCGGCGGGCCCCGTCGATCACGCCGAGGCCGCGCAGGTCCGCATGGCCCTCAACAGCATCGATGACCCCGGTGCGGAGCGCCGCCGATGCGGCGGTGGCGGCCTCGCCCGGCCGCCGCGCGAGGCGCAGGAGAACGAGCGGCAGGACGGCGGCGAGGAGGAGCGCTACGGCGGCGACCGCCGGAACCGCGTCCGGTAGCAGGAAATGGAGGATCGCGACGAGACTGCCGCCGGCGAGGAGCAAAGCGAGGGACGGGCCGATCGCGAGCAGGAAGACCGTATCGAGCGCATCGACATCGGCGGTCAGCCGGGCGACGAGATCGCCGCCGCGGAAGCTGCGTCGCGCGAGCGGCGCGAGGGGCACCAGCCTCCGGAACAGCCAGACGCGAAGATCGGCGAGCAGCCGGATGGTGGCGTCGTGTCCGGTGACCCGCTCGGCATAGCGGGCGGCGATCCGAAGCATCGACAGCCCCCGCACGGCGGCGGAGGGCGCGAACAGATTGAAGCTCATCGCACCCGCCGCGCCGGCGAGCGCCGCTCCGGTCAGGAACCAGCCGGAGATCGCGAACAGGGCAATGCCGGCGAGGAGCGTGACGGTGGCGAGCAGCAGGGCGAGCGCGAAACGGCCGGAGCGGGCGAGGAACAGGCGGGCGAACATCACTCGGGGCTCCCCGGACGCCCACCGCTGCGGCGGGCGTCATGGACGAGGCGCAGGGTCGGCCGCAGCTGCGTCGCAGGCTCGATCCGGCCATCGACCAGCCGCAGCCGCTGGTCGGCGCGCATCGCCAGCCGCGCCGAATGGGTGGCGATGACGATGGTGCGGCCGCGGCCGAAGCGGAGAATCCCGGCGAGCACCCGCAGCTCGGTTTCCGCGTCGAGATGGGCCGTCGGCTCGTCGAGCAGCAGCAAGCCGGGATCGCGCAGGAACACGCGGGCGAGCGCGACGCGCTGCGCCTCGCCGCCGGAAAGACCGTGGCCGCGTTCGCCGACGAAGGTCGAGAGCCCATGCGGCAGAAGATCGGCGAATTCGGAGACGCAGGCGAGCCGCGCCGCCTCGATCACCGCTGCGGCCGAAGCTTCCGGCCGGCCGAGCCGGATGTTGTCGGCGATCGTGCCGTGCACGATGCGCGGCCGCTGGCCGAGCCAGCCGATCCGCTCGGCGAGTGCCACGGGCGAGATGCCGTCGAGACGGGTGTCGTCGATCAGCACGCGGCCGGCATCGAGCGCGCGCAGGCCGCGCACGGCTTCGAGAAGCGTCGACTTGCCTGCCCCGCTCGCGCCGAGAATCACGGTGAGGCCGCCGGTCGAAGCCGCGAAGCCCACGCCGTCGAGCACGCGGCGGCCGTCCGGCGCATCGAGCACGAGCCCCTCGACGACGAGCGTCGCCGGCCCCTTGTCGCGCAGCTGGGCCCGCCGCGGCGTCTCGGCCGGCGCGGCCGGCAGACCCTCGAACATCCCGTCGAGCGCGGCGGTCGCGGCCTTTGCCGCGGCGCGGTCGTGATAATGCGCGGCGAACTGGCGGAGCGGCAGAAACACCTCCGGCGCCATCAGAAGGCAGAACAGACCGGTGGCGAGGGTGAGCGGGTTCGTCCGGAGCGAGACGAGGCCGAGATAGGAGAGCCCGACATAGAGCGCGACGGCGGCCACCGCGAGCGCGGCGAAGAACTCGAGCACCGCGGAGGAGAGGAAGGCGATCTTCAGCACGGCGAGGGTGCGGGCGCGCAGCGCGTCGCTCGCGTCGCGGACGGTGGCGACCTCGGCTTCGGCGCGCCCGAAGAGCTTCAGCGTGGTGAGGCCGCGCAGCCGGTCGGCGAAGAGGCCGGAGAGCCTCGCGAAGGCGTCGAGATGGCGCCGGCTCGCCCGCTCCGCGCCATAGCCGACGAGCGCCATGAAGAGCGGCACGAGCGGCGCCGTGACGAGAAAGAGCAGCGCGACGATCGGCTCGACCGGAACCACAGCGGCGGCGAAGGCGAGCGGCAGGAAGACCGCAGCGATCGCGGCCGGCAGATAGCGCGCGAAATAGCCCTCGAGCGCGTCGACCTGCTCGATCATCGCGCTCGCGAGGCCGCCGGCCGTGCGGCCGCGCACCCAGTCGACCGGGCGGGCGGCGAAGCGGCGGAACAGGGCGTCGCGGAGCGACCGCTTGATCCGCTCCGCGGCGGCCGCACCGGCGAACTCCCCGACACCGGCCAGCACTGCCCTCAGGCCGATCAGGCCCGCAACGGCAACGAGCGGCGCGACGAGCGCGGCACGCGGCCGGCCCTCGGCGATCGCCGCGCCGAGCAGCCCGGCGAGGAGGTGTGCCTGGACGACGAGCAGGATGCCGGCAAGGAGCGGCGCCGCGAGCGCCACGGCGAGCGCGGCGCGCGCATCGCGGGCGAGGCCGCGCATGAAGCGCGATTGTTCGGGCGAGAGCCGCGGTGCGCCGGCCGGGTCGGGCTCGGCGCTGGCGGCGGATCGGAGCGATGGGGCGGACATGGGTTCCATAGCTAGCCGATCATGATCCCATTCCCTTGACCCAGGTCAACGCGAGGGGCGGCCGCGGAGGCCTAGAGGTTGCGGAGCCTGGGGCAACTTCGCCCAAACAGCACCGCAAGGCGGCTATCCTATGATCGATCTCAATGTCGTGGAGCTGTCGCGGCTGCAGTTCGCAGCGACCGCGATGTACCATTTCCTGTTCGTCCCGCTGACGCTCGGCCTCTCCTTCCTGATGGCGATCATGGAGAGCGTCTATGTCATGACCGGCCGTCCGATCTGGCGCCAGATGACGCAGTTCTGGGGGACGCTGTTCGCCATCAACTTCGCCATGGGCGTTGCCACAGGCATCGTCATGGAGTTCCAGTTCGGTACCAACTGGGCCTATTACAGCCATTACGTCGGCGACATTTTCGGAGCGCCGCTGGCGATCGAGGGCCTGATGGCCTTCTTCCTCGAGGCGACCTTCATCGGCCTCTTCTTCTTCGCCTGGGACCGCCTGTCGAAGGTCGGCCATCTCGTCGTCACCTGGCTGACGGCGCTCGGTGCCAACCTGTCGGCGCTGTGGATCCTCGTCGCCAATGGCTGGATGCAGAACCCGGTCGGCGCCACCTTCAATCCTGACACGATGCGGATGGAGCTCACCGATCTCGTCACGGTGATCTTCAATCCCGTGGCGCAGGCGAAGTTCGTCCACACGGTCAGTGCGGGTTATGTCACCGGCTCGATCTTCGTGATGGCGGTGAGTGCGATCTACCTGCTGCGCCGCCGGCACATCCCGCTCGCCAAGCGCTCGATGACGGTGGCGGCGAGCTTCGGCCTCGCCTCGGCGCTGTCGGTCGTCGTCCTCGGCGACGAGAGCGGCTACACCGCGACCGAAAACCAGAAGATGAAGATCGCCGCGATGGAGGCGATGTGGGAGACCGAGCCGGCCCCGGCGGGCTTCAACGTCTTCGCCATCCCCGACCAGGCGAACCAGACCAACCATTATCAGGTCCATGTCCCCTATGCGCTCGGCCTGATCGCCACGCGGTCGCTCACCAAGGAGGTGCCGGGCATCCGCGAACTGGTGGCGAGCGCGGAGACGCGTATCCGCAGCGGCATCGAGGCCTATCAGGCGCTGCAGCAGGTGCGGCAGGATCCGCAGGATCAGGTCGCTCGGGAACGCTTCTCGGCGACCTGGAAGGATCTCGGCTACGGCCTGCTGCTGAAGCGCTACCGCGACGACATCGCCGCGGCGACGCCCGAGGAGATCAGCCGCGCCGCGCTCGACACGGTGCCCTCCGTGACGCCGCTGTTCTGGAGCTTCCGCGCCATGGTGGCGCTCGGCTTCTACTTCATCGTCTTCTTCGCCGTCGCCTTCTGGCTGTCGGCGCGCGGCAAGCTCGACCGCTACCGGGCTTTCCTGTGGATCGCGGCGCTGAGCCTGCCGCTCCCCTGGGTCGCTTCCGAGCTCGGCTGGTTCGTCGCCGAATTCGGCCGGCAGCCCTGGATCATCGAAGGCGTTCTGCCGACCTTCTATGCGGCTTCCGGCCTGACGATGGTCGATCTCGCCGTCAGCCTCGGCATCTTCCTCGTCGTCTACACCTCGCTCGCCATCGTCGAACTGTTCCTGATGACGCGGGCGATCAAGGCGGGACCCGGCGGCCACATCGAGACGCCGGCCCCTGCCCTGCCCGGCGGCACGCCGATGATCGGCGCCGCGGCCGCGCCCGACCGCCACTGAGAACCGGAGACACAGCGTCATGGACCTCATTCCCTTCGACTATGCGACGCTCCGGCTCGTCTGGTGGCTGTTGCTCGGCGTGCTCCTGATCGGCTTCGCGATCATGGACGGCTTCGACCTCGGCGTCGCCGCGCTGCTGCCCTTCACCGCGCGCAGCGACGACGAACGCCGGGTGGTGCTCAACACGATCGGCCCGGTCTGGGAAGGCAACCAGATCTGGCTGGTGCTCGGCGGCGGCGCGATCTTCGCCGCCTGGCCGCCGCTCTATGCGGTGTCCTTCTCCGGCTTCTACATCGCGATGATCCTGATCCTCTTCGCGCTGATCCTGCGTCCGGTCGGCTTCACCTTCCGCTCGCAGATCTCCAATCCGCGCTGGCGGTCGGTGTGGGACTGGGCGCTGTTCGTCAGCGGTGCGGTGCCGGCACTCGTCTTCGGCGTCGCGGTCGGCAATGTGCTGCAGGGCGTGCCCTTCCGGCTCGACGACACGCTCCGGCCCTTCTACGAGGGCAATTTCTTCCAGCTCCTCAACCCCTTCGCCCTGCTCGCCGGGCTCGTCAGCCTGTCGATGCTCGTCATGCACGGCGCCGGGATGCTGGTCTGGAAGACGGAAGGCCCGATCCAGGCACGGGCGCGCACCTATGGCGGCCTCGCCGCACTCGCGGTCATCGCGCTCTTCCTGCTCGCCGGCCTGTGGGTGTGGATCGGCATCGACGGCTACGTGATCACCAGCGCCGTGGTGGGCGACGGTCCGTCCAACCCCCTCGCCAAGACGGTGGAAATGCAGGCCGGCGCCTGGCTCGCCGCCTACACGACGCGGCCCTGGACCATGGCGGCGCCGATCCTCGGCCTCGCCGGCGCGGCGATCGCCTTCCTCGCCTTCCTGGCGCGGCGCGAGGTCCTGCCCTTCCTCGCCTCGGCGGTGTCGATCCTCGGCATCATCTCGACGGTCGGGCTCGCCATGTTCCCGGTGATCCTGCCCTCCTCGATCGACCCGCGCTCGAGCCTCACCGTCTTCGACGCCTCGTCGAGCCACTACACGCTCTGGATGATGGTGCTCGCGACGGTGGTCTTCCTGCCGATCGTGCTCGCCTACACCGCCTTCGTCTACCGGGTCATGCGCGGCAAGGTCACCGCCGCCTCGGTGGCCGACAACCATCACTCCTACTGAGCCGGAGATATCCCCATGTGGTATTTCGCCTGGATCCTCGGCATCGGCCTCGCCTGCAGCTTCGCCATCCTGAACGCCATGTGGATGGAGCTCCGCGAGGGCGATTCCTGGTCGGACGGTGCGGCGCGGGACCGCTGACCGGTCGACCTTCGAGAGCGCTACGGACGGCGGGCCTCGGCCCGCCGTTTCGCATTTGTCGCGCTCGTTGACGCAGCGCAAGGCCGGCGGGCAGGCGGCCGTGCTCTGCTCGCCTCGTCGGGCGCCGCGGGGGTGGGCCGGACGGAATGCCGCGGCGAGGCGCTCGGGTGCTGATGGGGAGCGCCCGAGGCCCCCTCCTCCGGCCGGACGCCGGACGGTCGTGACGCCCACGCTGCGGGAGGCAGCGTCGCGTGCGGCGCGACCGTCCGGTTCCTCCGCCCCCGACGCCCTGCGACCAGGCGGCTGCCGCCGCGCGCCCCCTCCCCGTGCAATCCCGCACCGATCTGCTGTAAACATGCGACGGACCTGTCGCGCGCAGAGCGCTATAGACGGGAAGCGCGCCGGTCCGCCGCAGCGCGCTCCTCGTGGAGACGTTGCGCATGGACGAGACCTGGACGGGACTGGCGGCATGGCGGGACGCCCTCCCGCGCAGCCCCGCGCTCCGATACGGCGTTGCGTTCGCAACCACCGCCCTCGCGATCGTAGCCCGGGAAATAATGCGGATCTGGGTGCCCGAGCCTCCGACCTTTCTCTTTCTCATCCCGCCGGTCGTCATCACGGCGGGTCTCGCCGGTCTCGGGCCCGGGCTTCTCGCCGCCGCGCTCGGCGTCGTGGCGGGCATCGTGCTGATCGGTGACGCGGCGCTTTCGGTCGCCGGCACACTGAGCTTCGTCGCCATATCGGGCCTGCTCGCCTGGTTCGGGGAGCGGCTCTATCGGGCCGGCATCGAGGCCGACGAATCGGCGCGCGATATCGCCGCGCGCGAGGCGCATCTGCGCTCGATTCTCGAGACCGTCCCGGACGCGATGGTCGTGATCGACGATCGCGGTGTGATCCAGTCCTTCTCGGCCGCCGCGGAGCGGCTGTTCGGCCACACCGAGGCGGAGGCCATCGGCCGCAACGTCTCGATGCTCATGCCGTCGCCCTATCGCGAGAATCACGACGCCTTCGTCGCGCGCTATCTCTCGACCGGCGAAAAGCGGATCATCGGCATCGGCCGCGTCGTGGTCGGCGAGCGCAAGGACGGCTCCACCTTCCCGATGGAACTGAATGTCGGCGAGATGAAGAGCGGCGCGCGGCGTTTCTTCACCGGCTTCATCCGCGATCTGACCGAGCGGCAGCAAACAGAGGCGCGGCTTCAGGAATTGCAGTCCGAGCTGGTCCACGTCTCGCGCCTGACCGCGCTCGGCGAGATGGCCTCCTCGCTGGCACACGAATTGAACCAGCCGCTCACGGCGATCTCCAACTATCTGAAGGGCTGCCAGAGGCTGCTCGGTGCCGCCGAGGCACCGCCCAAGGCGACCCTCGTCGACGCGCTCGACCGCGCCGCCGGCCAGGCGCTGCGGGCGGGGCAAATCATCAGCCGGCTGCGCAGCTTCGTCTCCCGCGGCGACAGCACGCGCTCGATCGAGAGCCTCGCCAAGGTGGTCGAGGAGGCCGGCGCCCTCGCTCTGGTCGGCGCCAAGGAACAGGCCGTCAAGGCCCGCTTCCGCTTCGACCCCGACGCCGACCTCGTGCTCGTGGACAAGATCCAGATCCAGCAGGTGCTGCTCAATCTGATGCGCAATGCCGTCGAGGCGATGGAAGGCACGAGCCGGCGGGAACTGACCGTCACCACGGCCGCCCGCGACCGGCAGTTCGTCGAGGTGCGCGTCACCGATACCGGCAGCGGCCTCGACGAGCAGGTCGCGGCGCGGTTGTTCCAGCCCTTCGTCACATCGAAGGCGCGCGGCATGGGCGTCGGCCTGTCGATTTGCCGCACGATCGTCGAGGCGCATGGCGGGCGAATCTGGGTTGAGCCGAATCCCGGGGGCGGTACGGTGTTTGTCTTCACCCTGACCCGTGTCGACGAGGAGGACGGCCTTGAAAGCCGATAGCCGGGTGCACGTCATCGACGACGACGACGCCAGCCGCGAATCGCTCGTCTTCCTGCTCGGCTCGGCAGCGATCGAGGCGATCGGCCATGCCTCCGCCGAGACCTTCCTCGCCGCCCTGTCGGAAGCGGATCCGGCCTGTGTGGTCACCGATGTGCGCATGCCCGGCATGAGCGGCATCGATCTGCTGCGCCATCTCGGCGAGATCGGTCGCCCGCTGCCCGTGATCGTGATGACCGGCCATGGCGACGTCCCGATGGCCGTCGAGGCCCTCAAGGCGGGCGCCCTCGACTTCATCGAGAAGCCATTCGAAGACGAGCACATGATCGGCGTCGTCCGCGGCGCGCTCGAGCAGGCGACGGCACGGCGGCGGCAGGCCGAGGACAAGGCGGCCATGCTCGCCCGTCTCGATACGCTGACGACGCGCGAACGTCAGGTGTTCGACGGCCTGGTCGCAGGCAATCCGAACAAGACGATCGCCTATGATCTCGGTATCAGCCCTCGCACGGTCGAGATCTACCGCGCGAATGTGATGGCGAAGCTCGAAGCCGCGAGCCTTTCGGACGTCATCCGGATCGCCTTCCTCGCCGAGGAGGCGAACCGCTCCATCTGACCATGCGCTTCCGCATGCGCCTTGATCTGGATCAAGGCGCGCGGTTCGCCCTTCGTCTGACCTGTCGGCCCCGACGGAGTGGAACGAGCATGCAGCGGCGCGATGGCGTCACCGATCTGATCGAGAAGTGTATGTTGGCCCACACCGCCGGCGCGGACTTCCCCAAGGTATGGCGCGAAATACTGAGCCGCAGCCGGCTCGTCATCGGCGTGCCCGTTCAGCGGCTCGAGGGCGCGCGCGCCATTCTCGAGATCAAGCTGATCACCGGCGAGCGGCTGCTGTGCGACCCGGCCGGCTACGCCCTCGGCTGAACACCCTCCCCCCTGACGGCGCTGCGCTCGATCGCGCGCAGCAGGGCATCGATGTCGATCGGCTTGTCGAGCAAGGCGAGCGCGCCGGCGCGGCGGGCCCGGCGCGCCATCTCGTCGTCGCTGCGCGCCGAGACGACCACCGAGGGGAGGCCGACATTGCGCGCCCGCATCCGGGCCAACGTTTCGAGGCCGCCATTGCGCGCCCGCATCCGGGCCAACGTTTCGAGGCCGCTTGCGCCGGGCAGCCCGGCATCGATAACGACGAATCGGTCGTCGCCGATCTCCTGCTGGTCGAGGAACGCCTCGCCGCTCGCGAAATCCTCCACGGCATAGCCATAGGTCTCCAGCACCATGCGAAGCGATTCCCGCACGGCCTTGTCGTCCTCGACAATCACGATGGTGGGCTTCACGAATCGGGCGTCCAGACAGAGCATGACGGGTGGAGTTTCGCCAACGGGGCCGGTTCCGCTCTGATTCACGTCAACTCGGCGACGAGAATCGGGGCCCCCGGCGGCGCAATCAGCCCTCCTTCTGTCGTCGCCGCAGCACGGGAGGGCCGGTCTCAGTAATCAGGCGCGCGCCGCGCTGGAAGGTCAGGTAGTTCCACCCCCAGCTCAAGGCGACGGAAAGACGGTTGCGCGTGCCGATCAGAAAATAGACGTGCACGACGCTCCAGAACACCCAGCCGAGAAAACCGCGGAGTTCGAGGCGTCCGAGCTTAACGACCGCCGCCTTCCGGCCGATGGTCGCGAGGTCGCCCTGATGGCGATAGACGAAGGGGCCGGTCTCCGGCTCGCCGGCGGCGCGGGCGGCGATGCGGCGTCCGACATAGCGGCCCATCTGCTTCGCCGCCGGGGCGATGCCGGGAATCGGCTTGCCGTCCTGCTTGCGGGTCGCCGTGTCGCCGATCGCGAAGATCTCGGGATGGCCGGGCACCGAGAGATCGGCCTCGACCGGAACCCGGCCGGCCCGATCGCTCTCGACGCCGAGCCAGCGCGCCGCCGGCGACGCGACGACGCCCGCTGCCCAGATGATGGTGGCCGCTGGCAGGCGCTCCTCGGCGAGCGTGACGCCGCTCTCGTCGCAGGCGGTCACCGGCACACCGGTGCGGACCTCGACGCCCATCTTTTCGAGCGCCCGCTTCGCATAGGCCGAAAGATGCTCGGGAAAGGCGGCCAGAATGCGCGGACCCGCCTCGACGAGCACGATCCGCGCCCGGCGCGGGTCGATGTGGTGGAAATCGAGCGGCAGCGCATGGCGTGCGAGCTCGGCGATCGCACCGGCCATCTCCACGCCCGTTGGGCCGCCGCCGACCAGGACGAAGGTCATCAGCCGCGCGCGTTCGGCCGGATCGGAAACGAGTTCCGCCCGCTCGAAGGCGATCAGCACGCGGCGGCGGATCTCGGTCGCATCCTCGACGCGCTTCAGCCCGGGCGCCGCCTCGGACCATTCGTCATGGCCGAAATAGGAGTGCGTCGCACCCGTCGCGAGCACGAGGACGTCGTAAGGGATATCCGCCGCCGTCGTTCGCACGCAGCGGCCCGCCGTATCGACGGCGTCCACCTCCGCCATCAGTACCGTGACGTTCGGCCGGCTGCCGACGATGCCGCGGATCGGCCAGGCGATGTCGGCGGGCGACAGCGCCGCCGTCGCCACCTGATAGAGCAGAGGCTGGAAGCAATGATGGTTCTGGCGGTCGATCAGGGTTATGTCGACCGGTGCGCGGCCGAGCGCACGCACCACCTCGAGCCCGCCGAAGCCGCCGCCCACCACCACGACGCGGGGCCGCGCTGCACCCTCGTGTCCCATCCGCTCAGGCATGTTTTCGCTCATCGTTCGCCGAACGCGGCGGCCGGCCGGCTGTTCCGCACCGTGACAAAGACCGGTCGCCGGGTCACCTTACTCCCGCACCCCCAGCGAGGTCGCGTCTCATGATCTGGTCCTTTCCGATCGGCACCGTGCGCGGCACGGTGGTGCGCGTCCACCTCACCTTCCTGCTCTTCCTGATCTGGATCGGCGGCTCGGCCTTCGCGCAGTCAGGCGCCCGGGCGGCGCTCGAAGGCGTCGTCCTCGTGCTCCTCCTGTTCCTTTGCGTCGTGCTGCACGAATTCGGCCATGTCTTCGCGGCGCGCCGCTACGGCGTGAAGACGCCGGACATCACGCTGCTGCCGATCGGCGGCGTCGCGCGGCCCGAGCGGATTCCCCGGGTTCCGGGTCGCCGACGCGCGCAGCCCCCGACACCTTGATCGTACGGCCAGGACCCCGCCGGCCAAGGGTATCCCGCGGAGAGGCGGATAGAATGACCGGCTGCCGGACGGCAAACGGACGGCCCGACCCGCTGCCAGACCGCCGTCCAGCCTCGGCATCCGCGGGAGATCAGGCCGCACCGCGCGCGCCGCCGGCATCGTGCGGGTCGAGCCTCTCGACCGCCGCCTCCGCCGGCATAGCCCGGCCGAGATAGAAACCCTGGCCGAAATCGCAGCCGATCGAGGCGAGATGGTCGAGCACCGCCTTGTCCTCGATCCCCTCGGCGACGGTCGGCAGACCGAGGGTCTTCGCAAGGCTGACGATCGCGTCGACGATCTTGCGGCTGTCGCTGCTCGTCTGCATCGACTGCACGAAGGAACGGTCGATCTTCACCTTGTCGAACTTCAGCTCGCGCAGGTGATAGAGGCTCGAATAGCCGGTGCCGAAATCGTCGAGCGCGATCCGCACGCCGTTGCTACGCAAGCTGGAGAGAATCGCCTTCGCCGTCTTGAGGTCCGAGACGAGCGCGGTTTCGGTGACCTCGATCTCCAGCCGCGTCGGCGCGAAGCCCTCTTCCGCCAGAATGCCGAGAATCTGGTTCGGCAGGAGCGGGTCCTTGAGCTGAACCGGCGAGATGTTGAGCGCGAGGCGGATGTCGTCCGACCATTGGCGACTGTCGCGACAGGCCCGCCGCAGCAGGGACCAGGTGAGATCCGAGATGAGGCCGATTTGTTCGGCGAGCGGGATGAAGACGTCGGGTCGGATCCAGCCGCGCGTCGGGTGGTTCCAGCGCGCGAGCACCTCGAAGCCGTAAACATGGCCGTCGCGCATGTCGACGAGCGGCTGGTAGTGCGGCTCGAGCCGCTCCTCCCCGATGGCTTTGCGCAGATCGGCTTCGAGCGCGGCCCGGTCGCGCAGCTCCTCGTCCATGCTCTGCTCGAAGAAACGATAGGTGGAGCGGCCGTCCCGCTTCGCACGATACATCGCGATGTCCGCCGCGCGCAGCAGGCTCTCCGCGTCCCGGCCGTCGGCGGGGCACCAGGCGATGCCGATGCTGGCACCCACCTCGACCGCGCCATCGCCGATCGCGATCGGCTCGCGGATGGCGGCGATCAGCCGGCTGGCGAGCCGCATTACGCCTTCGCGCGGGTCGCCGCCATCGGCGGCGGCGACGACGGCGAACTCGTCGCCGCCGAGCCGTGCGACGGTGTCCTCGCGGCGAACGATCTCCCGCAGCCGCCGCGCCACCTCACAGAGCACGGTGTCGCCCACGGCGTGGCCCTGGATGTCGTTCACCGGCTTGAAGCGGTCGAGATCGAGCAGCATCACCGCATAAGAAATGCCCTCACCGAGCGAGCGCGCGACGGCAGCCTGCAACTCGACCGAGAAGACCCGTCGGTTCGGGAGGCCCGTCAGCGCATCGTGGCGGGCGAGCGACTGCGCCTGTTTCTGCGCGGCGCGGGTCTCCTCGTGCGCCCGCTCGAGCGCGGCGGCATTCGCTCGGAACACTTCGAAAGCGCGGGCCATCGCGCCGATCTCGTCGCGGCGTTCGGTTCCGGGGACGCTCTGCACGCATTCGCCCGCGGCGAGCCGCATGAGCGCGTCCATGATCGCGGCGAGCGGCTTGGCGATCGTCTGACGGATCCGATAGAGGAGCGTCAGCACCAGCAGCGAGCCGATCGCCACTCCGGCGAGGGTCAGCGCGATCGTCTCGTCGATCAGCCGGTCTGCCCGGTCTATCTCGAACTCGGCGGCGTCGGCCTGGATATCCGCCATGACATCGAGCGCCATGATGGATCGGTCGAAGCCGCGATCGAGCGCCTGCTGTTCCCGGTCGCCGGACGCCCCGCCCAACAGCCAGGCGTCATGCGTCGCAAGATAGGTTTGCCAGGCCATGGTGAAGCCGGCGAGGCTCGCCCGGGAGGTATCGCCGTTCCGCAACGCCTCATAGCGCTGGCCGAGTGTCTCGATCTCACGGCGGAGCACGTCGAGACGGGCGATCGTAACCTCCCGCGCCGCCGTGCTCCGGGCGAGGTCCGCTTCGGCGATCCGGAAGGAGGAGACGGCCTCCTCGAGATTGTTCAGCACCCGGGCCGTGGCGAGCCAACGGTCGCGCACGGCTTCCGTCTGCTCGTCGATCACCATCAGACGGTTCAGCGACAGCGCGCCCAGAACGGCGACCACGCCGAGGAAGACCACCGCAAAGACGGTCAACCGCGCAGAGATAGAGAGGCGTTTGCGGTCGAGCAGGTGGCTCACCCTTGGTCGTCCTTCGGCATGGATCATGCTCGCGCCTTCGTTATGCTCAGACTTCGGGCCGCGCTTCAATCGACGCAAGCGCGTCCACGAGCAAATCGAGCAACGGCCGTTGCGCCTCGTTGATCTTGTCGCGCGCCTCGGCGAGCGAGAACCAGTCCGCCCGATCGACCTCGGGAAAAGTCGAGATATTGCCGCTGCGCGGTGGCCATTCCGTCGTGAACCGGTTGCTCGATAGAGTGCGGGGATCGAACGCGCCTTCGAGTGCGAAGGCTTCGACCCATTTGCCGCCCTTCTGCCGGATCCGGCCGAGAGGGGTGAGCGGACCGACCGCCGGCGCGCCGAGCTCTTCGGCGAATTCACGCCGCGCCGCCGTCTCGCTGTCCTCGCCGTCGAGCGGCGCCCCCTTCGGGATGGTCCAGGCGCCGACGTCGCGGCGGCGCCAGAACGGGCCGCCCGGATGGACGAGGAGCACCTCGAGCGCGCCACCGGCACGATGGCGATAGAGCAGGATTCCGGCGCTGAGCCGCATGGCGTCTCCCGTCGGGCACGGCGCCGGCCTCGCGCTTGACCCAGGTCAAGGCAGGAAACGCCGTCGCGCGTTCTCTTGCAAGCCGTGTCACACCGCATGCATTCCCATCATCCGGCGATGCGGCCGGTGTGGATCTTGCCGCCGTCCCGAACGTGATACGGTCCGAAGACGGCCAGCATCCGAAGGAGCCCCCCATGCGTGTCGAAGCCGTGATGACGAGCCCTGTCGTGAGCGTCGAACGCGCCACCCCGATCGCCGACGCCGCCCGGCTGATGCTCGCCAACGAGATCAGCGGCCTGCCGGTCGTCTCCTCGGAGGGCGCGCTCGTCGGCATCGTCAGCGAAGGCGACTTCCTGCGCCGCGGCGAACTCGGCACCGAGCGGAAGCGGCCCCGCTGGCTCGAATTCCTCGCCGGTCCCGGCCGGCTCGCCGAGGATTATGTCCGCAGCCACGGTCGCCATGTGGACGAGGTCATGACCGAGGCGGTTGCGACGGTCACGCCCGACACCCCGCTCGAAGACGCCGTCGAGATCATGGCGAAACGCCGGATCAAGCGCCTCCCGGTGGTCGCCGGCGGGCGTCTCATCGGCATCGTCACCCGTTCGGACCTGTTGCGCGCTCTGACGGCCGCCCTGCCCGCCGACGCGGCGCCCACCGACGACCGGCGCATCCGGGCCGCCATCGAGGCGCAGCTCGACAAGGCGGACTGGCTCGGCAACGGCCTTATCCGCGTCGCGGTCGCCGACGGTACGGTGACGCTCGACGGCGCGATCTTCGACGAGCGGCAACGTCAGGCGGCGCGCGTGCTCGCCGAGAACGTGCCGGGCGTGAAGAGCGTCGTCGACCAGCTGGTCTGGATCGAGCCGATGTCGGGTTTCGTCGTGATGCCTCCCGAAGGCCGCCCGATCGGGTAAGATGAGCCGTATCGTCGCGGAGCGTCGGCCGGCGGAGCCGTTGTTGCCGCCCGGCATTGGTGTTCGGCGCGGGTGCCACCCGCGCCGGACGCGCTAGGCGTCCTGCCCCGCGACGATCGAGAACGAAAGGCACAGACGATGGCCAAATCGCTTCGAACCGTGGAGACGAAGCCGGGTCACGGCAGCCAGCCCTGGCTGCACCAGACCGGCGCTGAAATCCAGAAATTCGGTTCGGTCCGCCAGTTTCCGCTCGGCCTCTCGCACGATGCGCGGCTCTATTCCTGCGAGCGGCTGAACCGGGTGCTCGCCGATACGCAGATCCTGCACGCGCTCTACAAGAAGCACCACTGGCTGATGCGCGGCGCCACCTTCTACCAGCTGCATCTGCTGCTCGATAAGCACGCCGGCGAACAGCTCGCGCTGATCGACGCGATCGCCGAACGGATCCAGACCCTTGGCGGCATCGCGGTCGGCGATCCCCGCCATGTCGCCGAGATCACCCGCATCCCGCGCGCACCCGACGGCGCGGAGGAGGTGCCGGCCATGCTGTCGCGCCTCCTCGAGGCGCACGAACTGATTCTGATCGACGCGCACGAGGCGGCGGCGAAGGCCGACGAGCTCGGCGACGACGGCACCAATGATCTGCTCGTGTCGGGCGTCATCCGCACCGGCGAGTTGCAGGCCTGGTTCCTCGCCGAGCATCTCGTCGACACGCCGCTCGTCCGCGCCTGACGTGACGGCGGTCGACCTCCTCCCGGACCCGGCGACGACGCTCGCCGCGACCGCCGGCGCTCCGTTCCGCTTCGAGGCCTTCGACAGCCTCGGGGCGGGGCTCGAGGCGCAGCAGGATCTCGCCCGCGCGATCGGACTGGACGGCGGACCGGTGCTCCTCGCCTGGACCGCGCCGCGCGGCCTGATCGTCGGCCGCGCCGACACCCGCCTGCCGCATTTCGAAGCCGCCGTCGCTCGGCTCGCCGCCGAGGGCTGGTCCGTCATCGTCCGACGCGCCGGCGGCAGCGCCTGCCCCGCCTCCGCGGGAACGCTGCAGATCGCCCTCGCCCGCGCGGTCGGCCCTCGGGCGACGATCGACGGGACCTATCAGGAACTGGTCGATCTCCTCGGACGCCTCTTCGCCGGCTACGGCCTCGCGGCCGAGGTCGGCGAGAAGCCCGACGCCTTCTGTCCCGGCCGCTACGACATGTCGGTCGGCGGCCGCAAGCTCGTCGGCATCGCGCAGCACTGGCGCCAGATCGCCGGCCGGGCGACGGCGACCACCGCTGCGACCCTCCTCGTCGAGGAGGACGGGGCGGCGCTGTCGCGAATCGTCGATCTCTTCTACGAGACCGCCGGGGGAACGCTGCGCTGCGCTCCGGAGGCGGTCGGGTCGCTGCGCGCGGCCCTTCCCGCGACCTCGCTTTCCGGAGCCGCCCTCCTCGTCGACATCGCCGCACGGCTCGAGGCGCTCACGGCTGGATAGAGACGCCGCCGCTCTGTAAGACGGAAGCGATCATCGACGACGGAAGGCAGATCGTGTCGAGCCCTGCAGCCGGAACCGACTTCTTCTCCCTCTACAGCCACGATTTCGTTCGGATCGCCTCCTGCGTGCCGCGCGCGGCCGTCGCCGAACCGGCCTTCGCCGCCGAGGAGACGCTCCGGCTCGCGCGCCAGGGCGACTCGGAGGGAACCGCGCTGATGCTCTTCCCCGAGCTCGGTCTCTCCTCCTACGCGATCGATGACCTGCTCTTCCAGGATGCACTTCTCGATGCGGTCGAGGCCGCGCTCGGCCGGATCGTCGAGGCCTCGGCGACGCTCTTTCCGGTGCTCGTCGTCGGCGCGCCGCTCCGCCATCAGGGCCGGCTCTACAACACGGCCGTCGTCATCGCCGGCGGCGCGATCCTCGGTGTCGTGCCGAAGACCTATCTGCCGAACTATCGCGAATTCTACGAGCGGCGCCATTTCACCTCGGGGGCCGGCGTCGCCGGCGGATCGATCACGGTCGCCGGCCGCCGGGTGCCGTTCGGCGTCGATCTCCTCTTCCGCGCGACCGGCGCCGTCCCCTTCACGTTCCACATAGAGATCTGCGAGGACATCTGGATCCCCCTGCCGCCCTCGACGCGCGGCGCGCTCGCCGGGGCCGAGATCCTGCTCAACCTGTCGGCGAGCAACATCACCATCGGCAAAGCCGATCTGCGCCGTCTGCTCTGCGCCAGCCATTCCGCCCGCACCGTCTCGGCCTATGCCTATTCGGCGGCGGGACCGGGCGAATCGACCACCGACCTCGCCTGGGACGGTCAGGCGGCGATCTTCGAGTTCGGCGATCCGCTCGCCGAGACCGAACGCTTCCCGACCGGTGCGACGATCGCCACGGCCGACATCGATCTCGGCCGGCTGCGGCAGGAGCGGATGCGGATGAACACCTTCGGGGAGTGCGCGCGGGAGGAACTCGGCCGCGCCGCGCCGTTCCGCGCCGTCGAATTCCCGCTCGCCGCCCCGGCCCGCCCGGTGCCCCTGCGGCGTGCCGTCGAGCGCTTCCCCTTCGTTCCGGCCGATCCGGCGCGGCTCGCCGAGGATTGCTACGAGGCCTACAACATCCAGGTCCAGGGCCTCGCCAAGCGGCTCGAGGCGACGGGGCTGCGCCATGCCGTGATCGGCGTCTCGGGCGGGCTCGATTCGACGCAGGCGCTGATCGTCACGGCGCGGGCGATGGACCGGCTCGGCCGCGACCGCAAGGACATCCTCGCCTACACCCTGCCCGGCTTCGCCACTTCGGATCACACCAAGGCGAATGCCTGGGCGCTGATGCGCGCGCTCGGCGTCACCGCGGCCGAGATCGACATCCGCCCGGCCGCCCGCCAGATGCTCGCCGATCTCGGCCATCCCTTCGCGGACGGCGAGCCGGTCTACGACGTCACCTTCGAGAACGTGCAGGCGGGCCTGCGTACCGATTTCCTGTTCCGCCTCGCCAACCAGAAGGGCGGGCTGGTCGTCGGCACCGGCGATCTCTCCGAGCTCGCGCTCGGCTGGTGCACCTATGGCGTCGGCGATCACATGTCGCACTACAACGTCAACGGATCGGTCTCGAAGACGCTGATCCAGCATCTGATCCGCTTCGTCGCCGCCTCGGGCGACGTGGATCGCGAGACGGCGGCCATCCTCGAAGCGATTCTCTCGACGGAGATTTCGCCCGAACTGGTCCCCGCCGCACCCGGCGCCGCGATCCAGTCGACGCAGGCGATCGTCGGCCCCTATGCGCTGCAGGATTTCACGCTGTTCTATCTGACGCGGTTCGGCTTCCGCCCGTCGAAGATCGCCTTCCTCGCCCATGCCGCCTGGAGCGATGCGACGCGGGAGGGCTGGCCGGCCGATCTGCCCGAGACCGACCGGCGGGCCTATTCGCTCGCCGAGATCCGCCACTGGATGGCGGTGTTCCTGCGCCGCTTCTTCACCAACCAGTTCAAGCGCTCGACCCTGCCGAACGGCCCGAAGATCACCTCCGGCGGCTCGCTCTCGCCGCGTGGCGACTGGCGCGCGCCCTCGGACGGCAATGCCCGCCTGTGGCTCGAGGAGCTGGAGCGGAACGTTCCGGCGGCGTGAAGCGGCGGCCGGGACGCCGCCCCCTTGCACCGGGCCGGAGGTGCCCCGGTGCACGAGAGCCAGCGGCGCCTCAGCCGACGAGATGCTTCTGGATCTCGTAGGTCGACAGGTGGACGAGATCCTTGCCGATCTCGGCCGAAATGATCGCCTTCGTCGTCGGCGCGAGGTGCTTGCGCAGCACGCCGAGCGCGCGGGGCGGCGCGACGAGGATCAGATCACGGACGGAATGCTCAGCCACCGCCTTGTCGACGGCCTCGGCGACGGCCGCAAGGAAGGCTTCCTCCGCCTCCTCGTGGCGATCGACATCGGCGAGCGCGCTGCGCGCCGCGCCGTGCGACTGGAAGCTGCGGCCGGGCCGGTCCGTGCCGAGCGCCCGCGCCGGCAGGTTGGGCTGGAGCATCACGTCGACCGGCCAGAGATTGACGAGTTCCGAATCGCCCTCATTGCGGAAGGCGAGCGCCTTGGCGCCGTCGCAGACGACGACCCAGCTCTTCCACGGTATCCGCACCCGGTCCATCGTCCTCTCCCTCGCTGTGCCGGCTCGCCCGGCTGAATGGCGTCGACCTCCAGCCTAGAACGGCCCGCCAGCCGCCTCGTTGCGTTGGATCAACAGCACCCGTCGCCGCGCCGCTGCCGTCCACCCGCCACTCGCTCTTGCGCGGGACAGCGGTCCGCGAGACCATCCCCCGCGAACGGAGGGTATCGGCATCATGGCGGTCCGGATCGTGCGGCTCGGAAGCCCGCGCCAACCCGGCGAAGGCACCCGGATCGGCACCGTGCGGCGACCGCCGCGCGGCGTCCGCAAGGCGCTCTATGCCTCCGAGAACTGGTTCGACGTCTGGTATCCCGAACTGTCCCCGAGCGCCGATCTCGTCGCGCAGGCGCAAACCGCCGCGAGCGAGGCGGAGTGGCAGGCCTTCGTCGCGGCCTTCCGCAAGGAGATGAGCGCGCCGGCCGCCGGCCGCACGCTCGACCTTCTCGCCGCACTCTCGCAGAGCGCCGCCTTCTCCGTCGGCTGCTATTGCGAGGACGAGGCGCGCTGCCATCGCTCGGTGCTGCGCGCCCTTCTCGCCGAACGCGGTGCAATCCTCGCCTGACGCCGCGGGAGCCAAGTCGAATCCGGGCCGACGCAGCAATTCGGGCCCGGCCGATCGACGAAAACGTCGCGCTGACTTGCGGAACACACAGGGAACAGCTAGCGTGTTCGTGATTTGTCCCGCAGCGATTCTCCCGGGCGACACGAGACGGCGATGCTCACGCGCAAGCAATACGAACTGCTGATGTTCATCCATGAGCGGCTGAAGGAGGCGGGCATTCCCCCCTCCTTCGACGAGATGAAGGATGCTCTCGACCTGCGCTCGAAATCGGGCATCCACCGGCTGATCAAGGCGCTCGAGGAGCGCGGCTTCATCCGCCGCCTGCCCAATCGGGCGCGGGCGCTCGAAGTCGTGCGCCTGCCGGAGGCGATGGCGCCCCCGGTTGGTCGCCCGGCACGCAAGGGCTTCTCGCCGAGCGTCATCGAAGGCAGCCTCGGACGGGTCCGCTCGGCCGAGGCCGAGGGTGAAACCGGCATCCCGGTCTCGATCCCGGTGATGGGCCGGATCGCCGCCGGCGTGCCGATCTCGGCGATCCAGAGCCAGAGCCACACCATCACCGTCCCGCCGGAAATGCTCGGCGCCGGCGAACATTTCGCCCTCGAGGTGCGCGGCGATTCGATGATCGAGGCGGGCATCCTCGACGGCGACACCGTGCTCCTGCGCCGCACCGACGCGGCGGATACCGGCGACATCGTGGTGGCGCTGATCGACGACGAGGAGGCGACGCTGAAGCGGCTGCGCCGCCGCGGCGCCTCGATCGCGCTCGAGGCCGCCAATCCGGCCTATGAGACCCGCATCTTCGGCCCCGACCGCGTCCGCATCCAGGGCCGCCTGATCGGCCTGATGCGCCGCTACTGAAGAAGAGCTTGCCTCCCGGGGCGTCGGCTCCGGCAATTCCGCGCGCCGTCCCCCGCGTCGGCACGGGCCTCAGCGCGGTGCGGTGGCGGGCGGCATGAAGGGGCGGCGGGCGGCGGGATAGGCGGTCTCGATGGTAAAGCCGCCCTCTCCGTCCGCGACCAGCGCCTGTGCGCCGCCGCGGTCGAGCGGCGCGCGGTCGATGACGAGCGCCGTCGTGCTGCACCAGTCGGGCGCGGCGAGCGGGGTGACCACGACCGCGGCCAAGCGACAATCGTCCTCGAAAGCGGGCGCGGCGCGGACGAGTGCCACCAGGCGACCGTCGGGGAGCGGCGCGGTGCAGCCGAGCGGATCGCAGAGCGCTCCGGCGGCGAGGTCCTCCGCCTTGTGGCGGCGCGGATCGCCATCGGCGCGCAGCCAGGTGTCGGCGACGAAGCCGTCCGGCGGCTTCCCGAGAAAGACGAGCCGGCCTTCCGCCGCGCGGATCGCGACCGTGTCGCCGGCCGGGGAGACGAGGATGTCCGGCGGCTGAGGCAGCAGGAAGGCGATGGCCGAGGCCGCGATCGGCACCAGCCCGAGAAGCCGCCAACGCTCCCGCCACAGGCAGAGCCAGAGGAAGCCGCCGACGAAGAGCGGCAGGGCGAGCACGGGTGGCGCCGCGACCGCGCCGGCGTTCGCGCCGGTGAGCTCCGCAACGACGTGAGCGACGAGGATCATGTAGTCGATGCCCACGCCCACCAGACGGAGCGGCAGCGCCTCGAGCCCGAACGGCATGGCGAGGGCCGCGACGAGCGCCGCCGGCATGACGAGGAGATCGACCACCGGCATGGCGGCGAGATTGGCGAGCACCGAGAGGGGCGCCGCACGCTGGAAGTGGTGGAGACCGAACGGCGTCGTCGCGAGGCCCGCGAGCAGGGACGTCAGCGTCATGCCACCCGCCCAGAGCCCGAACCGGCCGGACACACCGGCAAGGCCGCCCGTCGCGACACCCTCCGGCCGCGGCAGCAGGCGTCGGGCGAGCGCCTCATAGCCCGCGACGAGGGCGAGCGTCGCCGCGAACGACATCTGAAAGCTCGCCGACAGGAGGCTGTCCGGGGCAAGCGCCATGACGATCAGGGCCGCGGTCGCGACATTGCGGAGCGAAACGCCGCGCCGGTCGAGCAGCACGGCCACGAAGACGACGGCGATCATGATGAAGGAGCGCTGCGTTGCGACGCCGAGCCCGGAGATCAGCAGATAGAACAGGCCCACGGCGAGCGCCGCCCCCGCCGCCCATTTCTTGATCGGATAGCGGAGCGCGAGCGCCGGCGAGAGCGCGAGCAAGGCCCGCACGGCAAAGAAGGCGGCGCCCGCGACGATCACCATGTGGAGCCCGGAGATCGACAGCACATGGGCGAGACCGGAGAGCCGCATCGCGTCCTCCGTCTCGCGCGTGAGACCCCCCATGTCGCCGATCGTCAGCGCGACCGCGATCGCCCCCTGCTCCCCGGGGAGCACGGCGAGGATCCGGTCCCGCATCGCTTCCCGCACGGCTTCGAGGGGAGCCCTCGATCGGATGTCGAGCGGCGCACGGCCGAGCGTCGCGGGCTTTGCCTTGCCGTAGGCGAAGCCGGTCGCGCCGATTCCGGCGAAGAAGGCGGCGCGCGCATAGTCGTAGCCGCCCGGCATGGCGAGCCCCGAAGGCGGACGCAACCGGGCCTTCAGGGTCACCGCATCGCCGAGATAGGGCGCCGTGCCCCGCAAGGTGAGCGTGACCCGCCGCGGGATCACGCCGAGGCCGCGGGCTTCCATCGACGCGACCCGCAGCGTCAGCCGGAAGCCGCCGCGGCGGGGTTCACGATGCTCGACCCAGCCGGTGACGGTCACCGTCCGCTCGCGGTCGAGCCGCGGGGCCGCCATAGCGCGCGTCTCGATCGTCATCGCGCTGGCGCCCGCCGCCACCATGGCGCCGAACAGCGCCAGCCGAAATGCGGCCGGCCGAGCCCCCAGCCCCGCCGCCGCGATACCGAGGCCGACGGTCAGCGGCAGGAGGACGAAGAGGGAGGGCTCCGCCGGCAGGCCGATATAGAGGAGGATTCCGAGCCCGAAGGCGACCGGGAGGAAGAGATAGCCCCGTCCGGCCTCCATCTCCCGCTCGAACGTCGCGCCGAGCCGGAGCCGCCACGGGCCGAAGGGGAGACCGCCGCGCGGCACGGGCCAGCGACGCGGCCGAGCGTCTCCGGCCGCCCTCCCGGCGGCATCCCGCCCGAGCCCTGGCAGCGCCGTGCTCACGGCCGCCTCCGCCCCGCCTTCCGCCCTTGCCCGCGCCTATGCTACATGACGCGCCGCGAAACGCCGAGCCGCCTTCGGTTCGGCCGCCGCTCTTCCCGGAGCTCGAATGTCCAAGCCCGTCGTCACCCGCTTCGCCCCCTCGCCCACCGGCTTCCTCCACATCGGTGGCGCGCGGACCGCGCTCTTCAACTGGCTCTATGCGAAGCATACGGGCGGCACGATGCTGCTGCGCATCGAGGACACCGACCGCGAGCGTTCGACCGAGGCGGCGATCGAGGCGATCCTCGACGGGCTGCGCTGGCTCGGCCTCGGCTGGGACGGCGACACGGTGTTCCAGTTCGCCCGCGCACCGCGCCACCGCGCCGTCGCCGAAGAGCTGCTCGCCGCCGGCAAGGCCTATCACTGCTATTGCACGCCGGCGGAGCTCGAGGCGATGCGCGAGAAGGCGCGCGCCGAGGGGCGGCCGCCGCGCTATGACGGAACCTGGCGCGACCGGGACCCCTCCGAGGCACCGGCCGGCATCAAGCCCGTCGTACGCATCAAGGCGCCGCTCGAGGGCGAGACCGTGATAGAGGATCTGGTCCAGGGCCGGGTGGTGATCCCCAACAAGGATCTCGACGATCTCGTCCTGCTGCGCTCCGACGGGACGCCGACCTACATGCTCTCGGTCGTCGTCGACGATCACGACATGGAGATCACCCACATCATCCGCGGCGACGACCACCTGACCAACGCCGCGCGGCAGATGGTGATCTATCACGCGATGGGCTGGACGGTGCCGTCGATGTCGCACATCCCGCTGATCCACGGACCGGACGGCGCGAAGCTCTCGAAGCGGCACGGCGCGCTCGGCGTCGACGCCTATCGGGCCATGGGCTACCTGCCCGAAGCGATGCGGAACTATCTCGTGCGGCTCGGCTGGTCGCGCGGCGACCGAGAGATCATGACGACCGAGGAGATGGTCGACTGGTTCGACATCGTCGATGTCGGCCGCTCGGCCTCTCGTTTCGATTTTGCGAAGCTCGAGAACCTCAACGGCCATTACATGCGGGCCGCCGAAGACGGCAAGCTGTTCGGCGACCTGCTCGCCACCCTGCCCTATCTGCCCGGGGGAGCGGCCTTTGCGGCCCGGC
The DNA here is from genome assembly GCF_014199915.1 of Prosthecomicrobium pneumaticum. Lineage (GTDB taxonomy): Bacteria > Pseudomonadota > Alphaproteobacteria > Rhizobiales > Kaistiaceae > Prosthecomicrobium > Prosthecomicrobium pneumaticum. Next base: position 394,653 of record NZ_JACHOO010000001.1, read on the forward strand.
TGACGCCGGAGCGGAAGGAGCAGCTGCGCGCCGCCCTGCCCGGTCTCAAGGACCGCGCGAAGACCCTCGTCGAACTGATGGACAGCGCGACCTATCTCGTCGTCGAGCGGCCGCTGGCGCTGGACGACAAGGCGCGCCAGATCCTCGATGCTGACGCCCGTGCCGTGCTCGCCGCGCTCTTGCCGCGCCTCGCGGCCCTCGAGAGCTGGAGCGTCGAGAGCACCGAGGGCGTCGTCAAGGGTTATGCCGAGGAGACCGGGCTCAAGCTCGGCAAGATCGCGCAGCCGCTCCGCGCCGCGCTCACCGGCCGGTCGACCTCGCCCGGGATATTCGACGTCCTCGTCGTCCTCGGCCGCGAAGAGAGCCTCGGCCGGATCGGCGACCAGGCCGCGCGTTGACCATACGGCACACGGCCTCCGGTCGTGACGGGCGGGCATCGGCCCGCTCGTAAGGACTCCTTACGGTGACCGCTTTCGGGCGGCTTGCCGCGTCGCAATAAATCGGTTACCGCTCTTGGCGGAACGATCCTCCCGCATCGTGCCGTCCTTGAGGCGAGACGTCGCCCGGACCCGCACAATCGGCGCAAAAAGTCACTGTCTCCCAAGGGGGTGGGCTCAATGAGCGAAACCATGGCGAAGCTGACGATCGGTGAGGAGAGCTGGGATTTCCCGGTCAAGACGGGGACGATCGGGCCGGATGTCGTCGACATCTCCTCGCTCTACGGCAAGACCGGCCGCTTCACCTATGATCCCGGCTTCACCTCGACCGGTTCCTGCGACTCGAAGATCACCTTCATCGACGGCGAGGAAGGCATTCTTCTCTATCGCGGCTACCCGATCGAGCAGCTCGCCGAGCACGGCGACTTCCTCGAGACCTGCTATCTGCTGCTCTATGGCGAGCTGCCGACCGCGGCGCAGAAGGCCGATTTCGACCAGCGCGTCACGTATCACACGATGATCCACGAGCAGATGTCGCGTTTCTACACCGGCTTCCGCCGGGACGCGCATCCGATGGCGATCATGTGCGGCGTGGTCGGCGCCCTCTCCGCCTTCTACCACGACTCGACCGACATCTCCGATCCGCATCAGCGCATGGTCGCCTCGCTGCGCATGGTCGCCAAGATGCCGACGATCGCGGCCATGGCCTACAAGTATCACGTCGGCCAGCCCTTCGTTTATCCGCTCAACGCGCTCGACTACGCTTCCAACTTCTTGCGCATGTGCTTCGCCGTACCGGCGGAAGAGTATAAGGTGAACCCGATCCTCGCCCGCGCGATGGACCGGATTTTCATCCTGCACGCCGATCACGAGCAGAACGCGTCGACCTCGACGGTGCGGCTCGCCGGCTCCTCGGGCGCCAACCCCTTCGCCTGCATCGCCGCCGGCATCGCCTGTCTGTGGGGGCCTGCGCATGGCGGGGCCAACGAGGCGGCGCTCAACATGCTGCAGGAGATCGGCACGGTCGAGCGTATCCCCGAATATATCGCCAAGGCCAAGGACAAGAACGATCCGTTCCGTCTGATGGGCTTCGGTCACCGCGTCTACAAGAACTACGACCCGCGCGCCAAGATCATGCAGCGGACCTGCCACGAGGTGCTCTCGGAGCTCGGCATCACCGACGATCCGCTGCTGGAAGTCGCGATGGAGCTGGAGCGGATCGCGCTGCACGACGAGTATTTCATCGAGAAGAAGCTCTATCCGAACATCGACTTCTACTCGGGCATCACGCTGCGCGCGCTCGGCTTCCCGACGACGATGTTCACCGTGCTGTTCGCGCTCGCGCGCACCGTCGGCTGGATCGCGCAGTGGAAGGAAATGGTCGAGGATCCGAGCCAGCGCATCGGCCGTCCGCGCCAGCTCTATTCCGGCGCCGCCCGCCGCGATTACGTGCCGATGTCGAAGCGCCGCTGAGGCGGACATCGCCTCATCGAACGACGAAGGGCGCCCGCGGGCGCCCTTTCTCATTGAGGCCGGTCGGAGCGGCTCAGGACGCGGGCGTCAGCCGGTCGAGCGCGACGGCGCGGACGATCTCGGCTGCCCGGCGACTCGGCGTCAGCCGGCCGACCCCCATGACCGTGTCGAGCCGGGCGAAGGCCTCCGTCTGGCGCGCCCGCTGCGGGCCCTCGGCCACGATCGCCGCAAGGGCGGCGGAGAGCCGGTCGGGCCGGCAATCAGCCTGCAGAAATTCCGGCACGGCGTTCTCGCCGAGCACCAGATTGGCGAGGATCACGGAGGGCACGTCGAGCATCACCCGGGCGATCGCCTCCTCCCATTTCGGGATGCGGTAGGCGGCGACGAGGGGGACGCCGGCGAGCGCCAGTTCGAGCGTCACCGTGCCCGAGGCGGCGAGCGCCGCCCGGGCGGCCCGGAAGGCCGCCCGCCGCTCCGCGTCGCCATCGACGACGCGGACCGGCACCGGCCATGTCGCGACCAGCGCCTCGACCATCGGCCGCAGCCGCGGCAGTGTCGGCAGGACGAACTCGCCCGGCTGGCGCGCTGCGTACGCGCCGAGGGTCGCGCCGAAGATTGCGCCGAGCCGCTTCAGTTCGGACCGGCGGCTTCCCGGCAGCACGAGGACGAGCGGCGGCGCCGCAGTGCGGCGGGCCGCCTCCGCCGCGTCCGGCCGCAGGGCCGCGGCTTCGGTCACCAGCGGATGGCCGACATAGCTCGTCGGTGGACCGCCGAGCCGGTGCATCACCGCGGGCTCGAAGGGGAGCACGGCGAGGACATGGTCGATCGGGCCGGCCATCGCCTTCGCCCGCCCCTTCCGCCACACCCAGACCGTCGGCGCGACATATTTGACGATCGGCAGGTCCGGGAGACGCCGCCGCACGCGGGCCGCGACGCGATGGGTGAAGTCCGGGGCGTCGACGAGCACGAGCACGTCGGGCGGTGCCGCGAGAATGGCGGCCACCGTCTCCTTCAGCCGGCGCAGAATGGTCGGCAGCTTGCCGAGCACCTCGCCGATGCCGATCGCCGTGAGGTCGTCCATCGGGAAGAACGAGGCGAGCCCCTCCCCCGCCATCAGCGGGCCGCCGACGCCCCGAAAGCGCGCGCCGTTCGGCCCTGCCGCGAGCGCCGCCATCAAGGGCGCGGCGAGCGCGTCGCCGGAATGCTCGCCGGCGATGATGAACACATCGAGCGGCCGGCCGGCGGGAACGGCGCTCATCGCGGCGCCAGCCCGGCGAGGGCGAGACCGGCGCGATCCGCCGCCTCGATCATCGCCTGGAGATCGGCCGCAATCACGCCGCCCGCCTCGAGCGCCAGCCCGCCGAGACCCGCGGCAGCCGTGCGCTCGACGGTCTGCGGCCCGACCGAGGGCAGATCGATCCGCCGGTCCTGACCGGGCTTCGGCGCCTTGACGAGCACGCCGCGCCCCGGCGCCGTCTTCAGCCGGCCGCGCCGGCGCAGATCCGCGACACGCTCCAGCATCAGGTCGGTGCCCTCCGCCGCCTCCACCGCCACGACGTGGCCGCCGATCACGACGAGGGCCTGGCCGACATCGTAAGGGCCGAGCGCGGCGAGCGCCGCAAGGCCGAGCCGGGCGTCGGCCGCCATCGCCTCGTCGAAGGCGCGCGCGCCGAGCCGCCCCTCCGGCACCAGGATGCCCGGCGCGATCTCATGCGCACCACGCAGCCGGAAGCCCGCCTCCTCGAAGATCGCGCCGACCCCGGAGAGGAGATGATCGTCGCCGCCGCGGAACAGCCGGGCGATGCGCGGCAGCAGGCGGACCGTCGTGAAATCGAGCCGGATGTCGAGGAGGCGCGGCCGCGTCAGCGCGCCGACGATCACCACGTCGCGGCATCCGGCCCGCCGGATCGCGGCGGACAGCGCCCCGAAGGCGCCGAGCGGCACCCATTCGTGCGGCCATTCCTCGACCCACGGGTCGGCGAAGCCGCGGATCGGAAAGAGCGTGACGGAACGGCCGGCGCGGGTCGCCGCCTGCGCGACGGCGAACGGGAACCGGCCGCCGCCGCAGACGACAGCGAGCGGCTCGCCGACCCCGGCGCGGGCCTCAGTCGTCGTCTCCGTCATCGGTCTCGACGTGGCTCGGCACGGTGATCTGGCGTTTGCCCGCGGTTCGGATGAACTCCACGACCCGCATGACCGGCGCGTTATCGGCGAAGCGCTCCGCGGCTCGTTCCACCCGATCGTCGAGCGAACCGCTGCCGTAGAAGATCGCCTTATAGGCGGCGCGCAGCGCATGAATCGTCGGCCGGTCGAAACCGCGCCGCTTGAGGCCGATGATGTTCAGGCCGCCGAGCCCGTCCGCACCGTCCCGGACCGCGCCGAACGGAATCACGTCGTGGCGGATCGGGCAGACGCCGCCGATCATCGCCTGCTCGCCGATGCGGACGAACTGATGCACCGCGGCGAGCCCGCCGAAAAAGACGAAATCGCCCACCACGACATGCCCGCCGAGCGTCGCATTATTGGCGAAGATGACATTGTTGCCGACATGACAGTCATGCGCGACATGCGAGCCGACCATCAGGAAGCAGCGCTCGCCGATCGTCGTCTCCATGCCGCCGCCAGCCGTGCCGATATTGACCGTCACGTGTTCGCGGATCTGGCAGTCGGCGCCGATCGTCAGGCGGCCGGGCTCGCCCTTGTAGTGCACCGATTGCGGCGGCGTGCCGAGCGAGGCGAAGGGGAACACCGTGGTGCGGGCGCCGATCGACGTGTGGCCGACGATCGAGGCATGATGATGGAGCCGCACACCGTCGGCGAGCGAAACGTGAGCGCCGACATAGGCATAGGCGCCGATCTCGACATCGTCCGCGAGGACGGCTCCGTCCTCGACGATCGCCGAGGGATGAATGACGGGCATGGTGGTCGGTTACCGTTCTACGATCATGGCGCTGATCTCCGCCTCGGCGACCTTGGCGCCGGCGACCATGCCGATGCCCTCGAAGCGCCAGATGTTGCTGCGCCGGCGCAGCTTGCGGACATGATATTCGAGCACGTCACCGGGCACGACCGGCTTGCGGAACTTCGCCGCGTCGATCGTCATGAAATAGACGAGCGAGGGCGGGCCGTCCGCGGCATGTTGCGCCGCGATGCAGATGGCGCCCGCGGTCTGGGCCATGCCTTCGATGATCAGCACGCCCGGCATGACGGGGCGACCGGGGAAATGGCCGAGGAAATGCGGCTCGTTGAACGTCACGTTCTTGTAACCGACAGCCGAATTGTCGCCATCGATCTCGCCGATCCGGTCCACCATCAGGAAAGGATAGCGGTGCGGCAGGTATTCGAGCAGCTTGATGATATCGATCGATTCGAGCGTCGTCGCGGTCATCCCCTGCTCCGTCACTGTTCGCCGCCGGGCGTCCGCCCGCCCGCCCCGCCACCGCGCGCGAGGCGCTGCAGGGTCATCTCGGCGCGATACCATTCCTTGATCGGCCGGGCCGGCACGCCGCCATAGCGCGCGCCCGCCGGCACGTCGTCCTTGACCACGCTCACCGCGGCGATCTGGGCGCCCATCCCGATCCGGACATGGCCGTTGACGCCCGACTGGCCGCCGATCGCCACGAAATCCTCGAGCGTCGCACTGCCGGAAATGCCGACCTGCGCAACGATGACGCAATGGCGTCCGATGACGACGTTGTGGCCGATCTGGACCTGATTGTCGATCTTCGTCCCCTCGCCCACCACCGTGTCGCGGTTGGCCCCGCGATCGACCGTCGTGTTGGCGCCGATCTCGACGTCGTCCTGGATCACCACGCGGCCGATCTGCGGGATCTTGGCGTGGCCGCGCGGGCTCATCAGATAGCCGAAGCCGTCCTGACCGATCCGCACGCCCGGATGCAGGATCACCCGGTTGCCGATCAGCGCGTGGACGACGGTCGCGCCGGCACCGATCGTGCTGTCGCGTCCGATCCGCACCTCCGGCCCGATCACCGCGCCCGGCCCGATCAGGCTGCCGGCGCCGATCTCGGCCGCCGCGCCGATCACCGCACCCGGCTCGACGCGCACGCCCGGCTCGAGCCGCGCCGTCGGATCGACATGGGCGCCCGCCGCGACGCCCGCCCCGCTGGTGACCGGCAAGGGCCGCAGCGCCTCGGGAAAGAGCCGGCGGAGGGCCGCCACATACGCCTCGTGCGGCCGGTCGGTGATCAGTCCGGCGACATCGGCGGGCAGTCCGTCCGCAAAACGCCGGGCGAGGAAACAGCCCCCCGCGCGGGTCGCGGCCAACTGCCCGGCATAGCGGGCATTGTCGAGGAAGGTGAGGTCACTTGGCCCGGCCGAATCGAGCGGCGCGACGCCGCTGACGAGACGGCCCGCCAACTCGGGCCTGAGCAGGGATGCGCCGGTCAGCTCGGCGACGACGCCGAGCGGCATGGCCTGCGCCGCTCTGAAGAAGACGGGATCTGCCATGGAGCGTTCCGACAAAGCAAAGGGGCCGCCGACAGTTCGGCGGCCCCTCGCTTCGTCATAGCGAAGATTAGAACTGGGTGCCAGCGGAGAAGCGGAAGAACTGCTCCTCGTCGTAGCTTTCCTTGGTGAGCGCCTGCGCGAAGTCCGCACGAAGCAGACCGAAGGGCGAATTCCACAGGATCGACGCACCGACCGACGAACGGATCGACGCATCGTCGTGGATCTCGCCCGCGAGACCCGACGGCCGGTCGACATCGAACAGCGTGCCGGCATCGGCGAAGACCGCGCCGCGCAGACCGAGATCGGACGGCGCCAGCGGCATCGGGAATTGCACTTCCGCCGTGGCATTCACGTAGTTCTTGCCGCCGAGCGCGTAGCTGTCGTTGACGCCGTCATAGCGCGCACCGTAGCCGCGGGCCTTGAAGCCACGGATCGTCTCGCCACCCTTGAAGAAGTTGTCGAGGATCGCGACGTCGTCGCCCCAGCCGGTGATGTTGCCCGCGCCGATCTTGAGGAAGCCGACGATGCCCGTCTCCGGCACCACTTCCTTATAGTAGCGCGCATCCGCGGTCGTCTTGACCCACTGGCCGTCGCCACCGACGCCCGCAAAGTCCTGGTTCAGGCGGAAATAGAGGCCGTCGCGCGGGTCCTGCTTGTTGTCGATCGTCGAGTAGGTGACCTGATAGCCGATCGACGAGTTGAGATACTCGCCATCGCCATAGATCGCCTTCAAGGCGTCCGTGTCGGTAACTCCCGTCCGCGCACTCACGTCGCGGTTGGCGAGCTTGTAGTTGAACTGGACGTCGAGATCGTCGGTGATCGGCAGGCCGAGACGGAGCGTGCCGCCATAGCTGTCGAGATTGTAGGGACGATCGTTGGTGTCGTCCGAGGTCTGGTAGAAGGCGTCGAAGCCGAGCGCCATCCGCCGGCCGAGGAAATACGGCTCGGTGAACGACATATTGAAGTTCTGCGAGTTCTCGCCGCCGCCCACCGTGATCTTCAGATACTGACCACGGCCGAGGAAGTTCTTCTCCTGCATGGACACTTCGGCGATGAAGCCGTCATCGGTCGAATAGCCGCCACCGACCGTGAACGAGCCGGTCGACTGATCCTCGACATTGACGACGATCACGACGCGGTCCGGCGAGGAGCCGGGCTCGGTGGTCACGTTGACCGACTTGAAGTAGCCCAGATTGCGCAGGCGACGTTCGGCACGATCGGCTAGGACGCGATTATACGCGTCACCCTCGGCCATATCGAATTCGCGCCGGATGACGTAGTCGCGCGTCCTGTCGTTGCCGCGCACGTCGATCCGTTCGACATAGAGCCGCGGCCCCTCGTCCACCATATAGGTGATGTCGATCGTATTGGTCTCGTAGTTGCGGTCTGCGCGCGGCCGAACCTGCGCGAAGGAATAGCCGGTCTTGGCGATCGCGTAGGTCATGTCCTCGAGCGTGCGCTCGATGAGCAGAGCGTTGAAAGTGCGGCCCGACTTGGTCTTGACCACATCCTTCAGGCTGTCGGCGGAAACCTCGGGGATCGACGAGTCGACATTGACCGCACCGAACTTATAGCGCGGACCTTCTTCGATCGTGAAGGTGATGACGTATTTGTTGCGCGCCTCGTCGAAGGTCGGCTCGGCCGAGACGACGCGGAAATCCGCATAGCCGCTGCGCAGATAGAAGCGGCGGAGCAGCTCCTGGTCGGCGGCGAGCTTGGCGTCGTCATAGACGTCGCGCTTCGTGAACCAGGAGAGGAAATTCGTCTCCTTGGTCTGGATGACGCTGCGCAGCCGGCCGTCCGAGAAGGCCTTGTTGCCGACGAACTCGATATCCGAGATGCCCGTGCGCGACCCCTCGGTGATCACGAAGGTGACGTCGACGCGGCCATTGTCGCGCGGCGTGGTCTCGGCCCGAACATCGGCCTGTGCGCGGCCGGTGTGCTGATAATAGCCCTTGATGCGCTCGACATCGCCCTGGAGCTTGGCGTCGGTGACCACGGCGCGCGGCTTCGTCTCGAGCAGCCCCTCGAGCATAGCGCGCTTGATCTTCTTGTTGCCCTGGAAGCGGACGGTGCCGACCACCGCATTCTCGGACACCTTCACGACCAGCGAATTGCCGCGCTGGGTGATCGAGACATCGGAAAAGAGGCCCGTCGCATAGAGCGCCTGCACCGACCTGTCGATGTCCGCGGGGCCAAAATTCCGCCCGGGCTGGATCAGGACGTAGCTGCGAACCGTCTCCGAATCGACGCGCTGATTGCCCTGAACGACGACGCTGCGGATGACCGCAGCCTCCGCCGACAGAGAGCCGAGGACGCCGGTCTGGGCTGCCAATACCGGCACCGCCACCGTCATCAGCGCGATCCGCGCCACCCCGCGCGCGACAGTCATCGTCTTCTTCATCGCGTCAGACGCCCTGCTCTTTCGATACTCCCAGGTCCGACCCCCGGAGCCATCCTTGCGGACTAGCTCGATCGGACCACCACACACCGCCTTGTGGCAGGCTTTTGCGAAGGGCGCAAGACAACCGCCTTGCCGCCCTCCCGATTCCGCCGAAGCGTTGCCCGCCCGCCACGTAGGAAACCCCGAAACTAAAGAGAACTCAAATGAATAATGTCGTTCCAAGTGGTGAAGAGCATCAGCATCAACACCGCCGCGAGACCGATCCGGAAGCCGATGTCCTGTGCCCGCTCGGACAGCGGACGGCCACGGACAGCCTCGATCAGGTAGAAGAGGAGATGGCCGCCGTCGAGCATCGGAATCGGGAACAGATTGATCAGCCCGATCGAGACCGACAACACGGCGGCGAGATGGATGAGCGCGGTGAATCCGAGCGTCGCGACCTGGCCCGAGACCTGGGCGACGCGGATCGGCCCGCCGAGCTGGTCGGCCGATTCGCGCCCGATCAGCACGTCGCGCAGATAGACCCCGGTGCGCGCGACGACGAACCAGGTTTCCTCGGCGCCGAGCACGATCGCCTGCGGCAGGTCGAATCGCTCGACGACGATCGAGGACGGATCATTGGTACGCGACAGGCCGAGCTGGGCGATCCGGTGGACATTGCCGAATCGGTCGCGAACTTCACGCAGCTCCGGCGTCGCATGGAGCGTGACGGTGCCGCCCTGGCGCTCGACCGTGATGGCGAGGTCGCTGCCGGCGCTGCCGCTGACGATTCGCTGCAGATCGTTGAAGCTCGAGACCGGCGCGCCGTCGATCGCGACGACGGTGTCGCCCGGCTGGAACCCGGCGCGCTCGGCCGCCGTCCCGGGGACGATCGTATCGACCCGCGCGCTCGTCGTCTCGCGGCCATAAAGCGTGAAGAGCGCCGCGAAGATCGCGATCGCGAGAATGAAATTGGCGATCGGCCCGGCGGCGACGATCGCCGCCCGCTGCCAGACCGTCTTGGCGGCGAAGGTGGTGCTTCGCTCCGCCTCGCTCATCCTTGCGAGCGCCGGCCGGTCCGGCGTGCTCGCCTCGCCTTCGTCGCCGTGGAACTTCACATAGCCGCCGAGCGGGATCGCCGAAATCCGCCAACGCGTTCCGCGCCGGTCGTTGAAGCCGATCAGTTCCGGACCGAAGCCGATCGAGAAGACCCGCACCCCGACGCCGCACCAGCGCGCGACGAGGAAATGGCCGAGTTCGTGGAAGAACACGACCGTCGTGAGAACGAAGAGGAAGGGAAGCAGATAGCCGAGCGTGGCCGATCCGAAACTCTCGATACCGCCGAGAAACTCCATGTCCCGCTCTCGCTCCGCCCCCGGGCACCGCAGCCCGATCTGTCTCAGCCCACCAGAACCGTCCGGCGCCGCGCCGCCTCGGCGGCGTAGCGCCGCGCCGCGGCGTCGAGCGCCAGGGTATCGGCGATCGTCGCGCCATTCTCCACACGCGCCCCAGCCGCCCGATCGAGGCCATCGCGGACGACGGATGCAATGTCGAGAAATCCGATCGCCCCGTCGAGGAAAGCCTCGACCGCGACCTCGTTCGCCGCATTCAGAACCGTCGTCGCCCAATCGCCGGCACGGAGCGCCTCGTAGGCGAGCGCGAGACTAGGGAAACGGTCGGAATCCGGCTTTTCGAAGGTCAAGGTGCCGACCGCCGTCAGGTCGAGCCGCGGCGTCGCGACCGCGACGCGCTCGGGCCAGGCGAGGCAATGCGCGATCGGAATCCGCATGTCGGCCGCGCCGAGCTGGGCGACCACCGAACCGTCGGCATAAACCACCATGCCGTGCACCACCGACTGTGGGTGGACGAGTACTTCGAGCTGCTCGGCGGGCGCAGCAAAGAGATGGTGGGCCTCGATCACTTCGAGGCCCTTGTTCATCAGCGTCGCCGAATCGATCGAGATCTTCCGGCCCATCGACCAGTTGGGATGGCGCAACGCCTCCGCCGCCGTGGCGCGGCGCATCTGCTCGTGCGTCCAGGTCCGGAACGGGCCGCCCGAGGCGGTCAGCACGATCCGTTCGACCGCGCCACAGTTCTCCGCATCGAGCGCCTGGAAGACGGCGTTGTGCTCCGAATCGACCGGCAGGATGTGAACCCCTGCCCGCTCGGCGGCGGCGAGGAACAGGCCGCCGGCGCAGACCAGGCACTCCTTGTTGGCGAGCGCGATATCGGCGCCCGCCTCGATCGCCGCCAGCGTCGGCGCGAGGCCGATCGACCCGACGAGCCCGGCGACGACGAGATCTGCCGGCCGGGCCGCGGCCTCGACGACCGCCGCCGCGCCGGCCGCCGCCTCGATCCCGCTGCCGGCGAGCGCCGCGACGAGATCGTCATAGGCCGCCGGATCGGCGACCACGGCGAGACGCGCGCCGAGGCTTTTCGCCGTCTCGGCGAGTGCCTCGGCATTGCCGTTGGCCGTCACGGCCTCGACCACGAAGCGCTCGGGCTGCTGCTGCACGATATCGGCCGCGCTGCGGCCGATCGAGCCTGTCGCCCCGAGCAGGGTGATCCGCCGCGGGCCGGACCGCGCCGCGCGCGCGCCGCGCGGCGCCGGCGTGCTCACCATCGGAATGCCCCGTTCGCGATCTGGTCCGCCCCGGCGCGCATCCAGCCGAGTGCCGCAGCGGCCGCGGCCGCGAAGATCAGGCCGTCGACACGATCCATCAGCCCGCCATGACCCGGAATGAGTCCGCTCGCATCCTTGACGCCGAAATGCCGCTTGAGGCTCGATTCGAACAGATCGCCGGCCTGCGAAGCGAGCGAGAGCGCCGCGAGCACGACGACGAGCGCCGGCGCGATCCGAGCCTCGACCAGCGACGCGACGACGAGCGCGAGACCGACGCCGCCGATCAGACCGCCGAAAAACCCGGACCATGTCTTCTTCGGCGACACGGCCGGCCAGAGTTTCGGCCCCCCCACGGCGCGGCCGACGAAATAGGCGCAGCTGTCCGTGCCCCAGACGAGGACGAAAAGGATGAGGAGCGCCGCCGCGCCGAAACTCTGGTCCATGCGCAGCGCCGTGAGCCCGATGCCGAGCGCACCGGCATAGGCGACGCCGCCGGCGAGCCAGGCGGAGCGGTCGAGCGCCGCGCCGACGGCCGCTGCGACGGCGAGCGCGGCAAGTCCGAGCGACAGATCGACGAGCCCGCCGACGAGCGGTGCGGCGAGCACGAGGAGCGCCGCGAGCAACGCGCCCGGCCGGCGGAACGGAGCTCCGCCGATCCCCATCCATTCATGGAAGACGATCACCGCGGCGATGCCGGCGACGAGATAGCCCGGCACCCCGCCCCACCATGCCGCGGCGAGCGCCAGAGGCGCGAGCACGGCGGTCGAGATCAGCCGGAGCCGCAGATCGCTGCGCGCCGGAGCGGCGGGCGTGGCGCCGCCCTCGCGTTCGGTCATGCTCCGCTCCGCGCGGCGATCCCGCCGAACCGGCGCGCACGGCCGGCATACTCATCGAGCGCCGCACGCAGGGTCTCGCGGTCGAAATCCGGCCACAGCACCGGCGTGAAGACGAACTCGGCATAGGCCGACTGCCAGAGCAGGAAGTTCGACAGCCGCATCTCGCCGCTCGTCCGCACGATCAGATCGGGGTCGGGAAAGCGCGCCGTGTCGAGCCGGGTCGACAGGGCCGTCTCGTCGACCGCGCCGGCGTCGAGCCGCCCTGCGGCGACATCCTCGGCGATCCGACGGGCGGCGCGGGCGATCTCGTCGCGGGCGCCGTAATTGAACGCGACGACGAGTTCGAGCGCGCGGTTCGCGGCGGTGAGACCCTCCGCCTGCTCGATCAGACCGCGTATGTCACCGGGCAGCGCGTCGCGCGCGCCGATCACGGTGACGCGGACACCGCGCTCGTGCAGGTCCGCGAGGTCGCGCTGGATGAAGAGCCGCAGCAGGCCGAACAGGAACTGCACCTCGGCCGGGGGCCGCGACCAGTTCTCCGACGAGAAGCTGAAGACGGTGAGCGTGCCGATGCCGAACTCGATCGCGGCGCCGATGGTGCGGCGCAGCGCCTCGACACCCCGCCGATGACCCTCGGTGCGCGGCAGGCCGCGCGCGGCGGCCCAGCGGCCGTTGCCGTCCATGATGATGGCGACATGGCGCGGCGGACGCGGCGCGGCCACCTGCGGCACGCCGAATGGATCGGCATTGGAACTCATCGCGTCGGCACCGCCCGTCATCGACCGCCGTCAGACCTGCTTGATCTCGGCCTCCTTGGCCGCGAGCACCGCGTCGATCTCGTGGATCGTATCATCGGTCAGCTTCTGAATCTTGTCGGTCGTACGGCGCACCTCGTCCTCGGCCATGCCGTCCTTCTCCGCCTTCTTGAGCGCGTCCATGCCGTCGCGCCGCACGTGCCGCGCCGCGACCCGTGCGCTCTCGGCATATTTGTGCGCGATCTTGACGAGTTCCTGGCGGCGCTCGGCATTGAGCTCGGGAATCGGCACGCGGAAGGTCGCGCCCTCGACGACCGGATTGAGGCCGAGGCTCGATTCGCGGATCGCCTTCTCGACCGCCTGGATGTTCGACCGGTCCCACACCTGAACGACGATCAGGCGCGGCTCGGGCACGCTGATCGAGGCGACCTGGTTGATCGGCATCGCCGAGCCGTAGACATTGACGACGACGGGCTCGAGCAGCGCGGCGGAGGCGCGTCCGGTGCGCAGGCCCGCGAGCTCGGCCTTGAAGGAGGTCACGGCGCCGTGCATGCGGCGGCTGAGATCGTCGAGCAGATTCATGGGCGTCCTCACTCTCGTCGCATCGCCGACGGCGCCGCGGGAGCGGATCCCGTCAGTCGTCCGCGACGATGGTTGCGCGACCGCCGCCCGTCAGGATGTCGACGAAGGCGTTCGGCGTCTGGATGGAGAAGACGATTACCGGAATCCGGTTGTCGCGGGCAAGCGCCACGGCGGCGGCATCCATGACCTGCAGCCCGCGCGCCAGTACTTCGGCGTGGCTTATCCGTTCGAAACGGGTGGCGTTCGGATCTTTCTTGGGGTCGGCGCTGTAGACGCCGTCGACCTGCGTGCCCTTGAAGAGCGCGTCGCAGCCCATTTCGGCCGCGCGCAGCGCCGCACCGGAATCGGTTGTGAAGAACGGATTGCCGGTCCCGCCGGCGAAGATCGCGACCTTGCCGAGCGTCATCGCCTTCTCGGCCCGCTGCTGCGAGAAGGTCTCGCAGATGGTCGGCATCGGTACGGCGGAGAAGATACGGCAGGCGACGCTGCGCCGTTCGAGGCCCTCGTGCAGGGCCACCGCGTTCATAACGGTCGCGAGCATGCCCATGTGATCGCCGGCGACGCGGTTGCCGCCCGCCTTCGCGATCGTCATGCCGCGGAAGATATTGCCGCCGCCGACCACGAGGCCGACCTCGACGCCCATCGCGACCGCGGCGCCGATCTCGCCGGCGATGCGGTCGACGACCTTGTCGTCGATGCCGAAAGCCTGATCGCCGAGAAGGGCTTCGCCCGAAACCTTGAGAAGAACTCTTCGGAACCGGCTCACGCCCGCCATGGCCACCGCCTTCGCAAAATTCGGCCCCGCATACACGAAGGGCGCCGGCCTGTCATCCGGCGCCCTTCTCTGTTCAACAGGAGGTGCTGATCACTTCGTGCCGGCCGCGGCCGCGACCTCGGCCGCGAAGTCGCTCTCCTCGCGCTCGATGCCCTCGCCGACGCGGAAGGCGACGAACTGCGTGATCGCGACCGGCGCGCCGAGCTCCTTCGAGAGCGCGGCGACGGCCTTCTCGACCGTATTGTCCGGGTCGACGACGAAGGTCTGCGCGAGCAGCACGACCTCCTCGTAGAACTTGCGGATGCGGCCATCCACCATCTTCTCGATGATGGCTTCGGGCTTGCCCGACTCGCGCGCCTGCTCGGCATAGACGGCGCGCTCGCGCGCCACCACCGCCGGGTCGACTTCCTCGACGCGCACCGCGAGCGGGTTGGTCGCGGCGATGTGCATCGCGACCTGGCGGCCGAACTGCAGCAGCCGATCGCGATCGCCGGTCGATTCGAGGCCGACGAGCACGCCGATCTTGCCGAGATTCGGCGCCACGGCCGAATGGACATAGGTCGCGACCACGCCCTCGCCGACCGCGATGCGGCCGACGCGGCGCAGCGTCATGTTCTCGCCGATCGTCGCGACGGCCGCCTTGATCGTCTCCTCGACGGAGGTCTCGCCGCCGGGATAGGGCGCGGCCGCGGTCGCCTCGAGGCTGCCGTCGGTGCCGAGCGCGGCCTTCGCCGTATTGAGCACGAGGTCCTGGAACGCGCCGTTGCGGGCGACGAAGTCGGTCTCGGAATTGACCTCGACGACGACGGCGGCGGTCTCCCCGCTCGCCACGCCGATCAGGCCTTCCGCGGCGACGCGGCCGGCCTTCTTCGCGGCCTTGGCGAGGCCCTTGGTGCGCAGCCAGTCGATCGCCGCCTCGATGTCGCCGCTGGTTTCCGTCAGCGCCGCCTTGCAATCCATCATGCCCGCGCCGGTCTTCTCGCGCAGGTCCTTCACCATCTGGGCGGAAATGGTCATCTGCCTCTCCGTGGTCTCATCGAACGACGAGCCGGGCGCTCTCGCCCGGCTCGCTCGCGATTCGTCGTGTGTCGTTCGACCGCTTAGCGCGGTCGTGTGAAGATCAGGCGGCGGCCTCGGCCGGCGCTTCATCGGCGACCGGAAGCACCTCCTCGGCGACCTCCTCGCTCGCGCCGATGTCGATGCCGGACTGGCCGGCGGCGCGGGAGAGGCCGTCGAGCGCGGCGCGCGAAGCGAGCTCGGTATAGAGCGTCAGCGCGCGGCCGGCATCGTCATTGCCCGGAATCGGGAAGGCGATGCCGTCCGGATCCGAGTTCGAATCGATGATCGCCGCAACCGGAATATTGAGCCGGCGGGCCTCCTGGATCGCGATCGCTTCCTTGTTGGTGTCGATCACGAACAGGAGGTCGGGCAGGCCGCCCATGTCCTTGATGCCGCCGAGCGCCGCCTCGAGCTTGTCGCGCTCGCGGGTCAGCGTCAGACGCTCCTTCTTGGTCAGGCCGTGCACTTCGCCCGAGAGCATGTCGTCGAGCTGACGCAGGCGCTGGATCGAATGCGAGATGGTCTTCCAGTTGGTCAGCATGCCGCCGAGCCAGCGGGAATTCACATAATACTGCGCGCAGCGCTGCGCCGCGGTGGCGACCGGGTCGGCCGCCTGGCGCTTGGTGCCGACGAACAGCACGCGGCCGCCGCCGGCGACGGTGTCGCTGATGACCTGGAGGGCGCGATGGAACATCGGCACCGTCTGGGTCAGATCGATGATGTGGATGTTGTTGCGCACACCATAGAGATACGGCGCCATCTTCGGGTTCCAGCGGTGCTTCTGGTGGCCGAAATGGACGCCGGCCTCGAGCAGCTGGCGCATGGAGAAATCGGGCAGAGCCATGACGAAACGGTCCTTTACCGGTTGTGCCTCCGCGGGGAAAGCCGTTCCGAGGAACGGCACCGGATGGTTCGGGCAGTCGGCACGAGCCGACGCGGGAACCTGAGCCCCACGTGTGGAATGCGCGCGTTATAGGTATCCGCCCGCCGCATTGCAAGCCGCGACGTGATGCGGCCGCGCCGCACGGCTCGCGTCGTCCACCATCCGGCGTCCGCCCGCCCCGCCGCCGGCATATCCGCGCCGCAGACCCGCCGCGCGCCCGGCCTCGGCGAAGGAAAGCCGCGAAGACGTGCGGCGCTGCCCCTCGAAACGGCGCCTCGAAACGCCCGCCGCCCCTGCCGCGCCGCCTCTCATGCACGCCAACAGAACCCGCGCCGCGGCGCCGACGGTCCGGCCCGTTGTCGCCCGCCGCCCTCGGCGCCCTTCACGGGGACGAACAGGCTCCTCCGCCTCGACACGGAACGCCGGCGAGCGGCCGCGGAAGGGCGCGCCCGACCTTCCCTGGCGCAGGTGCAGGCGCCATGCCCCCAACCCGGGCCGCCCCCGCTTCGGCCGCCCCAACTTCGGCCATCTCGACTTCGGCGGCCTCCCCGCCGGCCGTCCGGTCCGTCCGAGCCCGCTGCGGCACCGCGCTCTCCGGCCGCCCGGCCGGTGACACGCCGGCTACACCAGTTCCACCTCGACCACGCCGCGCACGGCGCGGAGCGCGCTCGCGATCTGCGGCGACAGGCCGTAGCGGCCGGGGAGCTGCACCTCGACCTCGCGGTTTCCCTCGTCGAGCATCAGCACGAGGCTGACATCGCCGTCGCCGCCCTGCTTCAGATGCCGCTCGACGCTGCGGATCGGATCGGCGTCGCGCAGGAAGACGCGCAGCTGCCGCAGACCCGAGGCCATGTCGTCGAGCGCGCGCGCCGAGACGATCCGCACGCTCACCCCCTCGGGCCTGTCCTCGGCCGTCACCTGGACGATCACCGAACGGCCCGGCTCGAGCACGTCGCGCAGTTCGTTGAGCCCCTCGGCGAACAGGATCGCCTCGTATTGGCCGGTCGGATCGGAAAGCTGGACGATGCCCATCCGGTTGCCGGAGCGCGTCTTGCGCTCCTGCCGCGCCGTCACCGTGCCGGCGAGGCGGCCGGCGATCGCGCCGTGCCGCACGGCTTCCGCGAACTCCGCCCAGGTCTGGACGCGCTGCCGTTTCAGGACCGGCGCATATTCGTCGAGCGGATGCGCCGACAGGTAGAAGCCGACGGCGGCGTGTTCGCGTTGCAGCCGTTCCGCCGGCAGCCAGGAATCGACTTCCGGCAGCACGAGCGCATCGCGCTGCGTCGCGCCGCCGAGCAGATCGCCCTGGCCGAGCGTCTCGCCCTCGATGCGGGCCGCCGCAGCCGCCACGATCCGGTCGAGCCCGGCGACGAGCCGGGCACGGTCCGCATCGAGCGCGTCGAAGGCGCCGGCGGCGATCAGGCATTCGAGCGAACGCTTGTTCAGCACCTTCGGATTGATCCGGCTCGCGAAGTCCGCCATGTCGCGGAAGGCGCGGCCGTCCCGCATCGCGACGATGTGCTCCGCCGCCTGGCGCCCCACGCCCTTGATCGCGCCGAGCGCATAGAGGATGCGGCCGTCCTCGACGTCGAAATCGACGCCCGAGCGCGATACGGCGGGTGTCTCCACCGCGATGCCGAGCCGCATCGCCTCCCGCCGGAAGTCGTTGATCTTGTCGGTGTTCGCCATGTCGAGCGTCATCGAGGCGGCGAGGAACTCGACCGGATGGTTGGCTTTCAGCCAGGCGGTCTGATAGGCGACGAGCGCATAGGCCGCCGCATGGCTCTTGTTGAAGCCGTAATCGGCGAACTTGGCGAGCAGGTCGAAGATCGTGTCGGCCCGCTCCTTGGCGAGCCCGCGCTCGACCGCGCCGCGCACGAAGCGGTCGCGCTGCGCGTCCATCTCCGCCTTGATCTTCTTGCCCATGGCGCGGCGCAGCAGATCGGCCTCGCCGAGCGAATAGCCGGACAGGATCTGCGCGATCTGCATCACCTGTTCCTGATAGATGATGACGCCGTAGGTCTCCTTCAGCACCGTCTCGAGGGACGGATGAAGGTAGTCCGGCTCTTCCTCGCGGTGCTTGCGGGCGTTGTAGGTCGGGATGTTGTCCATCGGGCCCGGCCGGTAGAGCGCGACGAGAGCGATGATGTCCTCGAAGCGGTCCGGCCGCATGCCGACGAGGGCCTTGCGCATGCCCTGGCTTTCCAGCTGGAACACGCCGACCGTCTCGCCGCGCGCCAGCATCTCGTAGCTCTTGCGGTCGTCGAGCGGCAGCGCGGAGAGATCGACCGTGATGCCGCGCTTTGCGAGCAGCCTGATCGCCGTCTCAAGCACGGTCAGCGTCTTCAGGCCGAGGAAGTCGAACTTCACGAGGCCGGCGCTCTCGACCCATTTCATGTTGAACTGGGTGACCGGCATATCCGAACGCGGATCGCGATAGATCGGCACCAGCCGGTCGAGCGGCCGGTCGCCGATGACGATGCCGGCGGCGTGCGTCGAGGCGTGGCGGTAGAGGCCCTCGAGCTTCTGCGCCATGGCGAGCAGCTTCTCGACGAGCGGATCCTCGTCGCGCGCCTCGCGCAGCCGCGGCTCGTCCTCGATCGCCTTGCCGAGCGTCACGGGATTGGCCGGGTTCTGCGGCACCATCTTGCAGAGCCGGTCGACCTGGCCATAGGGCATCTGCAGCACGCGGCCGACGTCGCGCAGCACGGCGCGGGCCTGCAGCGTGCCGAAGGTGATGATCTGGGCGACCTGCGCGACGCCATATTTCTGCTGGACATAGGCGATCACTTCGTCGCGCCGGTCCTGGCAGAAGTCGATGTCGAAGTCCGGCATCGAGACGCGCTCCGGATTGAGGAAGCGCTCGAAGAGCAGCGCGAAGCGCATCGGGTCGAGATCGGTGATGGTGAGCGACCAGGCGACGAGCGAGCCAGCACCCGAGCCGCGGCCCGGTCCGACGGGGATCGCCTGCGCCTTCGCCCATTTGATGAAGTCCGACACGATCAGGAAGTAGCCCGGGAACTTCATCCGCTCGATCACGCCGAGCTCGAACTCGAGCCGCTCGCGATAGGCCTCGACCGTCAGCCCGGGCGCGCAGCCATGGAAAGCGAGCCGCCGCTCGAGCCCCTCCGCCGCCTGGCGGCGCAGCTCCGCCACCTCCGCGGCCTCCGCCGTTTCGGGGTCGGCGTCGGCGCCGGCGAAGCGCGGCAGGATCGGCTTCCGCTTCTTCGGCCGGTAGGCGCAGCGGATCGCGATCTCCACCGTGTTGCGCACCGCCTCGGGCAGATCCTCGAACAGCGCCACCATCTCGGCGCGCGACTTGAAATAGTGCTCGGGCGACAAACGCCGCCGATTGCCGTCGGCGATCACCGAGCCCTCGGCGATCGCGATCAGCGCGTCGTGCGCCTCGTAATCCTCGCGCGCCGCGAAGAAGGGCTCGTTGGTGGCGACGAGCGGCAGGTCGTGGCGATAGGCGAGCGCGACGAGTTCGGCCTCGCTGCGCGCCTCGTGCGGCATGCCGTGCCGCTGCAGCTCGACATAGAGCCGGTCGCCGAACAGCGCCTTCAGGCGTCCGAGACGGGTCTCGGCCAGTTCGCTCTGGCCGGCGAGGATCGCCACGTCGAGCGGCCCCTTCTGCCCGCCGGAAAGCGCGATCAGACCGGCGGACGCCGTCTCGATCAGGCCGAACGGCACATGCGCCGGCTCGCCGGGCGGCGTCGCGACGAAGGAATGCGAGACGAGGCGGACGAGGTTCCAGTAGCCCTCCTCGCTCGCGGCGAGCAGGACGAGGTCGGCGAGCTGCTTGCGGCCGGGCACCGGGCGGCGCGACGGCTCGAAGCCGTCGTCGAAATCGACCGCGATCTGGCAGCCGACGATCGGCTGGATGCCGGTCTCGGCCATCTTCTCGGAAAATTCGAGCGCGCCGAAGAGATTGCCCGTGTCGGTGAGGGCGAGCGCCGGCATGCGGTCCGCCGCGGCGAGCTTGGCGAGCGCCTTCAGGGGCAGCGCGCCCTCGAGCAGCGAATAGGCCGAGTGGACGCGCAGATGGACGAAGCCGACTTCAGCGGCGATGCGACTCATGGCGAGAGCCTCCTCCCCCCATTGTCCCCCGGGCTGCACCGCACGGTCCATCGCGAACGTCCCCTTATCCCCCGTCCGCTCAGACCATGGCGAGCACGATGTCGGACCAGAGGCCGAGCATGGCGACGAACAGGCCGAGGGCGAAAAGGGCAGCGATATCACGGAGAAGAGCGGTCACGGCATTGCTCCATGGCTGTGGACAAGTCGAGTATGTTCATGTTTTGTTCTGCTCGTCAACAGCCGCCCGGATGCGGCTGATCGAGATGCCGCCGGCGACTGCCCGAGGGACGACGGATGGAGGAGGCAGGCGGGCGATCCGTCGGGCCGGGGATGGAGGCCGCGAGACCCGCCGGTCCTGCGCGCCTGTCCCGCTCGCCCCTTCGCCTCGCCCGATATGGCCGGCGATGCCGGTCTCGGACGTCTGCGGCGATCGCTGAGCGGCCCCGCCGCTCAGCGCCGGCCGGAGCGGGAGGCGGCTTCCGAGAGCCACATGCCGGCGGCGATCGCGGCGCCCTGGACGATCAGCTGCCAGGAGGTCGCGAGGCCCATCATCTTCGAGGCCTGGTCGAGCTGCATCACGAAGAGGGATGCGCCGAGGACGGCGATCATGCTGCCGATGCCGCCGCTGATCGCGGTGCCGCCGAGCACCGCCGCGGCGATCGGCGCGAGGAGGTAGGGGTTGCCGACCTCGAGCGTCGGATTGCGGATGAAGCCGGAGAGGAGGATGGCGAGCACGCCGTAGAGGAGCGATGCGAGGACGAAGGCGGCGGCCTGATAGCGCATGGTGCGGATGCCGCTCGCATGAGCGGCGCGCGGATTGGCGCCGACCGCCTCGAAGCGGCGGCCCGCCACCGTCTTGCGCAGGCCGACGGTCAGGAGCACGGCGAGGCCGAGCGCGAACCACACCGAGATCGGCAAGCCGAAGGCGCGCTGGCCGGCGAAGGTGGCGAGCGTCTCCGGCACCTTCGCCTCGGCCGCCAGGCCCTGCCGATACCAGAGCGTGATGCCGCCGACGATCGCCCCCGTCGCGAGCGTGACGATCAGCGCGTTGAGGCGGAGCACCGCGACGAGCAGGCCGTTGACGAGGCCGACGCAGACCGCCGCCGCGAGCGCCGCGAGGATGGCGAGCCACAACCGGTCGTCGCTGCCGTTCGAGACGCCGAGCAGGACGGCGCTGGCGAGCGACACGATGCCCGGCACCGAGAGATCGATACCGCGGCCCATCAGGACGAGCGCCTGGCCCATCGCGGCGATCGCGAGGAAGGCGACGAAGGGCAGCACGGTCTGGATCGTCGTCGGCGCGACGCTGCGCGGCAGGCCGATCGCGCAGATCGCGATGAGAACCCCGAGTGCCAGCCAGATGGCGAGAAAGCGCATCGGCAGGCGGGGCAGCGCCGGGCGGCGCGGCGGCGCGAAAGCGGGCGCCGCGAGACGGGTCGAAGCGTGCATGGTCTGGCCTCCTTCTGCGGGCAACCGGCTGCCGGTCTGCATCGGATCACTCGGCGGCGGCGAGCGCGGCGGGGCTCTTCCGCCGGCGCAGGCCGCGCAGGAGCTGCTCGAATTCCTTCAGGCCGGAATAGAGGAAGATGGCGAGAAGGGTCATCGCGCCGCTCGCGATCACGCCGACCGAAGACGACAGGCCGAGGATCGAGATGACGTTGATCATCAAGGTGAAGAAGACCGCGCCGAACAACGCGCCGGCGAAGGAACCGCGGCCGCCGGAGAGCGCCGCCCCGCCGAGCACCGCCGCGGCGATGCTCGTCAGCGCATAGTTCTGCGCGACGGTGGGGTGGCCGACGCCGACCTCCGAGCCGAGGAACAGGCCGGCGAGCGCCGCCATGCCGCCGGCGAGCGCATAGGCGCGCAGCTGGACACGGTCGACGCGCACGCCGTTCCGCCGCGCCGCCTCCTCGCGGAAGCCGACCGCCTTGGTCTCGAGGCCCGCGCGGCTGCGGTTGAGCCAGAGATCGCCGGCGATCGCGAGGACGAGGAGGAAGAGCGTCGAGACCGGCAGGAAGCCGATCCGCGTGCGCAAGAGTTCGGCAAAGCCCGGATCGATCAGCCCGCCCGGGATCGGCCGCAGCACGAGTGCAACGCCCTGCAGGACGGAGAGCATGGCGATCGTCGTGATCACCGGGTTGATGCCGGCGAAGCGCACCAGCGATCCGTTGGCGAGACCGACCAGCAGGCCGAGCAGCAGGCAGCCGGCCGCACCGGCGAAGAGGAGGCCCGGCCCGCCGCCGGCGAGGATGAAGGACGCGGCGACGACCGTGAGGCTCATCAGCGAGCCGACCGAGACGTCGAGCCCGCGCACCAGCAGCACCATCAGCTGGGCCATCGCGACGAGCCCGGCGGGCGCGGCGGCGAGCAGCATGTGGCGGATGTTGATCGGCTTCAGGAAGACCGGGCTCTGTGTCGCTGCCCAGGTGCCGACGAGGAGCGTCAGAAGGGCGAGGAAGACGAGCGGGACCCACCACACCGCGCTGCCGTTCGCGAGCACGCCGAAGAGCCGCTGGATCGGCCCGGCCTCGTCGGCGGGACCGGCGGCGGCCTTGCCGTGCCGCGAGGTGAGAAAGGCGCCGACGATGTTCTCCTCGGTGACGTCCGGGCCGACGAGTTCGCGCACGATCTGGCCGCGCGAGAAGACGAGCACGCGGTCGCAGATGCCCTCGAGCTCCTGCGCGTCGGACGAATTGACGATACAGGCGCCGTCCTCGCGGATGTTCTCGCGGATCGCCTTGTAGATCTCGTAGCGCGCGCCGGCGTCGACGCCCTGCGTCGGCTCGTCGATGAGAACGACCCTGGCGCCGGAGCGGAAGCTGCGGGCGAGCACGGCCTTCTGCTGGTTGCCGCCCGAGAGCCCGGCCACCGGCACGTCGAGGCTCGCCGCGACGACCGTGAAGTCGGTCTTCATCCGGTCCGCGACAGTGCGTTCGCGGCCGGCGGAAAGGAAGCCGTGCGACAGGAAGCGGCCGAGTTGGGTCAGCACCATGTTCTTCTGGACGGCGAGCTCCGGGAAGACCCCCTCCCCCGGACGGTCGGCGCTCAGAAAGGCGATGCCGCCGGCGAGCGCGGCATCGGGCGAGGCGGTATCGACCGGCCGGCCGGCGCAGCGCACGGCACCGCTCGCCTCCTCGAGCCCGACGATCGCCCGCAGCGCCTCGCGCTGGCCGTTGCCCTCCGCCCCGGCGAAGCCGAGGATCTCGCCCCGCCGCGCCGTGAAGGAGACGCTGCGGAATGCCTGTCCGGTGAGGTCTTCGACCGCGAGCACCGGCTCGTCCGGCAGCCGCTCCGGTTTCGGCGGGAACTCGCCCTCGACGTCGCGGCCGATCATCCGGGCGACGAGATCGTGTTCGGAGAGGTCCGGCGTGACGTCGAACGTGCCCTGATGCACGCCGTCGCGCAGGATCGAGACTCGGTCGGCGAGATCGAGGATCTCGGGCAGGCGGTGGCTGACATAGATGACCCCGGTGCCGCGCGCCGTCAGGTCGCGGACGATGCCGGCGAGCTGGCGGACGCCGTCGATGTCGAGCGTCGAGGTCGGCTCGTCGAGAAGGAGCACGCGCGGCCCGGCGATCAGCGCCTTGACGATCTCGACGAACTGCCGCTGCGCCGGCGTGAGGTCGCCGACGAGCGTGCGCACGGAGATCGCGACGCCATAGGGCGCGAGCTGCGCCGCCGCCCAGCTTTCCATGGCGCGGAAGGGAACGCTGCCCGGCCTGGTGCCGAGATAGAGGTTCTGCGCAACCGTGAGTTCGCGCACCAGCGAGTCGTCCTGGTAGACGGTGGCGAGGCCGAGCGCGTGCGCCGCCCGCGGATCGGCCGCTTCGAGCCGCACGCCGCCGATCTCGACGGTGCCTCCGTCCGGCGTGATCGCGCCGCTCGCGATCTTCATCAGCGTGCTCTTGCCCGAGCCGTTCTCGCCGAGAATGGCGTGCACCTCGCCGGCGCGGCAGTCGAGGCTGACGGTGTCGAGCGCGCGCACGCCCGGATAGGTCTTCGAGACGCGCTCGATCTTCAGAACGGTTTCCGGCATCGCGGTTCTCCCGGCGGCAAGAGGGCGAGCGTCTTGGGCGAGCGTCTTGGGCGAGCGGACGGCCGGAGCGGAGGCGCACCTCCACCCCGGCCGCCGGCGTCACTTCTGGGCGAACATCGCCTTGAGGGTCTCGGCATCCACCATGGTGGAAACGGACATCTCCATCGGCAGGGCCGGGTTGCAGAGCCCCTTGACGGCCGGCTTCATCTTGAAGGGCACGTCGATACGGGCGGGGACGGACTTGCCGGCGATCGCCATCATCGCGGCGGTCAGGGCGAAGCGGGACTGGAAGTTCTGGCCGGACGAATAGTAGATCTTGAAGGCCGGATCGTTCGCCTTCTCCCAGTCGCAGAACAGGCCCTGCTCGTCCGTGCGCAGCGCCGCGACGAAGTCGAGCTTGTGGCCGGCCTGCTGATAGGCGCGCACCGCACCACGGAATCCGTCCGCATATTCATAGATGTAGCCGTCGATCTTGTCATATTGCGACAGCGCGGTCGACACCGCGGTGAAGGTGCCTTCCTGCGTCCAGTTGGTATCGATCCGGCCGAGAATGCCGAGCCCGTCGAAGCTCTTGACCTCCTGATCCGCGCAATCCTGCCAGGTCGAGCTCAGCGTATTGCCCGGCACGCCGCCGAGCGCGACGATGCTCTTCGCCTCCGGATTGCCCTCGCGCACCGCCTTCACGAAATCCTTGCCGAGCTGGCAGATGTTCTCGGCGATGTTGGTGAGATAATCGGTGCCGGGCGTGCCGACCTCGGTGCCGTTGTGCAGCACGACCTGGATGCCGGCTTCCTTCGCCTCGCGGACGGTGGGGCCGAGCGCGGCGCCGTGATCGGCGAAGATGACGATGACGTTGACGCCCTGGGCGATATAGGAGCGCAGGTCCGAGATCGCCTTCGAGGCATCGCCGCGCGCCGAACTGTACTGGATCTTGCCGATCTCGGGATAGGTCAGCGCCTGCTGGATGAACTCCATCGCCGTGACGCGGCGCCAGACGTTCTCGCCGAAGCCGTCGGCATAGGCGACCGAGACGGCGCCGCCGGTGCCGGTGTCGCAGCCATTGTTGTTCCAGCACTCGAGCGCCTTCGCCCGCAATTCCGGCGTCACCGGCTGCGCGGCGCGTCCGATCGCCTCGACGATCGCCGGGTCGGCGGTCGTGGTGCCGAGGCGCGACGTCATCAGTTCGTCGGCGGTGGCCGCATGTGCGGCGATCGGGGCGAGCCCGGACAGCGCCAGCGCGGCGGTCGCCGCCAGCATGAAGTTCGAACGGGTCATGTGGTTTTCCTCCCTTGCGCCCCTTTTCGGAGCCGACTGCGGATGCGTGACCGGCATTGCAAGGATCGGCCGTGCCGGGCCTCGCCCATCCGCCGGCCGAAAGGCCGGCGGCACGGCATCGCCGTGCGGAACCGCATCTCCCGGACGCGGTTCAACCGGCCTCTGCGCCCTCCTGCGCAGTAATACTGTAATACGAGATTACTGACTTACGCAATGCTCTCGTGTCGCCGCCGGACGGCGGCGACCGGGGCGGCGCGCCGCGCCGCCAAAGTCTCACTGGGCGAGATAGCCGCCGTCGATCACCAGTTCGGCGCCGGTCATGAAGCTGCTCTCGTCCGAGGCGAGGAACAGCGCGCCGTTGGCGATCTCGCGCGTCGTGCCGGCGCGCTTCATCGGCGTCGCGGCGATGACGGCGGCGTTGATGCCGGGGTCCTGGGATTGGGTGAGCGGCGTGTCGATGAAGCCCGGATGGAGCGAGTTCACGCGGATGCCGTCGCCGACATAGATGATCGCGGCGTTCTTCGACATCACGCCGACCGCCCCCTTCGTCGCGTGATAGACATGCGCGCCGGCGACCGCGGCGACGCCCCAGATCGACGAGACATTGATGATCGAGCCGCTCTTCTGGGCGCGCATCGCCGGCAGAACTTCCCGCATGCCGAGGAAAACGCCGGTCTGATTGACCGCGACGACCTTGTTCCAGGCGTCGAGGGTCAGATCGTGCACGCACTCATAGACGATGATGCCGGCATTGTTGACGAGCACGTCGATGCGGCCCTGCTCGGCGAGGATACGCTCGACCACGGTTTTCCAGTCACCTTCCTGCGCCACGTCGAGCCTCACGCCGGTGACGCCCTGCGGATAGACGCCGGTCGGCGGATTGGTGCTGCCGGCATAGACGATCGCCCCCTCTTCCGCGAAGCGCTCGACGATCCCGAGCCCGATGCCCCGCGACGCGCCGGTCACCAGCGCGACCTTCCCCGACAACCGCATTCCATCCTCCCCGATGGCTGATGGCCGCCTTGGCGTCGCGGCCTTGATTGCAAGATTATCGTATTACGGTATTATGTCAACCGCGATCCCTCCGCTTGACCGTATTACGGTATTACCGTATCAATTCCGACATGCCGGAAGAGGCCATGAGCCGGCAGGCGGGGGAGGAACCGCGGGACTTCAGGGAGGAAGGAATGGCAGAGGGAAGAGTCGCCGGCAGAACGGCGATCGTCACCGGAGGCGCACGCGGCATCGGCAAGGCGACCGCGCTCCGGCTCGCCGAGGAAGGCGCCAGGGTGGCGATCTTCGACAGGCTCGGCGATGGCGAGTTCGTCGCCGAAACGATCCGCGCCGCCGGCGGCCGGGCGATCTTCGTCAAGACCGACCTGAGGCGGGAGGAGAGCGTGCGCGAGGGCGTCGCCGACACCGTCCGCACCTTCGGCCTCGTCGACATCCTCGTCAACAATGCCGGCACGCCGGGCGTCAACCGGCTCGTCCATGAGACGAGCGTCGCCGAATGGGACGCCGTCTTCGACGTCAACGTCAAAGGCACGTTCCTGATGACGAAGCACGTCCTGCCCGGGATGATCGAGCACGGGTCGGGCGCGATCGTGAACGTCTCGTCGATCTACGGCCTGATCGGCTCGGCCGACCTGCCCGCCTATCATGCCACCAAAGGCGCGGTGCTCCTGATGACGAAGACGGACGCGATCTGCTACGCGCCGCACGGCATCCGCGTGAACGCCGTCCATCCCGGCTCGACCAAGACCGAGCTGTTCATGGCGGCGGCCGACAGCTGGCCGGCGGGACGCGAGGCCTATCTCGCCATGATGGGCGAAAAGCACCCGCTCCGCCTCGGCGAGCCGGTCGATGTCGCCAACTGCATCCTGTTCCTCGCCTCCGAGGAAGCGCGCTTCGTGACGGGCGCGAGCCTCGTCTGCGACGGCGGATACACCGCGCAATAGCCCGGCGGCCGGAGCCCCGCGCTTCGGCGATCCGGTTTCGACGACCCATGGGAGAGAGACGCCGTCCCTGCCCCGCTGCCGGCGGAGACGCGCGTAAGAAGAGAGAGGAAACCACGCCGTGACACAGCACAATACCGCCCGGAAGCCCGTTCTGACCCTCGACGCCCTTGTGCTCGGCGCGGGCTTCTCCGGCCTCGTGATGCTGCACAAGCTGCAGAACAAGCTCGGCCTCGACGTCCGGCTGATCGACAAGGCCGACGGCGTCGGCGGCACCTGGTACTGGAACCGCTATCCCGGCGCGCGCTCCGACACCGAGAGCTGGGTCTATTGCTACAGCTTCGACCCGCAGCTCTATCGCGACTGGAAGTGGACCGAACGCTATCCGCGCCAGGCCGAGATTCTCTCCTATCTCGAGCACGTCAGCGACCGCTTCGACCTGCGCAAGAACATGATCCTGTCGACGGCGGTGACGCAGGCGCATTTCAACGAGGCGACCAATCGCTGGGATGTCGAGACCGATAAGGGCGACCGGATCAGCGCCAAGTTCCTGATCACCGGCCTCGGCCTCCTGTCGGCGCCGAACAAGCCCCCCTTCCCCGGCGAGGAGCGGTTCCAGGGCCGCGTGCTGCAGACCGCCAACTGGCCGAAGGAGCCGATCGATTTCCGCGGCAAGCGGGTCGGCGTCATCGGCAACGGCTCGACCGGCGTGCAGGTGGTATCGGAACTGGCCGGCGAGGTCGGCCACCTGACGCTCTTCCAGCGCACGCCGCAATACTCCGTGCCGGCGCAGAACCATCCGATCGATCCCGCCTTTCTCGACACGATCGCCGATCAGCTCGACGGCTATTTCGACCGGGTCCGCAAGTCGGCGACCGTTTTCGCCTTCCAGGAGGCGACGGTCGGCGCGATGGAGGTGAGCGCCGAAGAGCGCGAGCGGGTCTTCGAGAAGGCCTGGAACGACGGCGGCGGTTTCAACTTCATGTTCGGCACGTTCAACGACATCGCGACCAACCGCGAATCGAACGCCGCCGCCTGCGACTTCATCCGCCGCAAGATCGCGCAGGTCGTCACCGACCCGGCGAAGCGCGAGGCGGTGATGCCGACCGACCTCTATGCCCGCCGGCCGCTCTGCGACAACCACTATTACGAGGCGATCAACCGTCCGAACGTGTCGGTCGTCAACCTGCGCAAGAGCCCGATCGTCGAGTTCACCGAGAAGGGCCTGCGCACGGCGGAGGGCGAGGTCGAGCTCGACTACCTGATCTTCGCCACCGGCTTCGATGCTGTGACCGGTAATTTCGTCCGCATCGATTTCCAGGGCCGCAACGGCGTCAAGCTCAAGGATCACTGGGCGAACGGGCCGCGCGCTTTTCTCGGGCTGTCGGCCGCCGGCTTCCCGAACATGTTCTCGCTCTACGGACCGCCCGGCCCCTTCACCAACCAGCCGCCGGCGATCGAATGGCAGGCCGAATGGGTGTCGGAGGCGATCCGCGCGGTCAATGCGCGCGGCATCGACACCATCGAGGCGACGCCCGAGGCCGAACAGGCCTGGCTCGACGAGTGCTCTCGCATCGAGCAGATGACGCTGTTCCACAAGATCGACTGGTGGGTGTCGGGCGCCAACATCCCGGGCAAGGCGAAGGCCGTCAGCTTCTACATGGGCGGCTTCGGCGAATACATGAAGCACGCGGACAATTCGGCCCGGAACGACTATCAGGGCTACCGGCTGACCCTCGCCAAGGCCGCCGCCGCCTGACCCCTCCTCCCCCGGACCGGACGGTCCGGGGGTTCCCCTCCTGCCACCGGGACAATCCATCATGTCGCAGCCCTGCGCCGTCGTCACAGGCGGCGGACGGAATATCGGCCAGGCGATCGCGCTCCGCCTGCAGGCGGACGGCTTCCGCGTCATCGTCCTCGATGTGGTGGCGCCGGAAGCCGACAGCCTTCGGGCCGACGCGCGGCTCGTCGATCTCTCCGACGCCGCGGCGGCCGAAGCCGCCTTCACGGCGGTCGCCGACCATCATCCGGTCGCCGCGCTCGTCAACAATGTCGGCATCGTCGCGCCGGCCTCCTTCGACGATGTCCGGCTCGCGGATTTCGACCGGGTGATGCACCTCAACCTGCGCACCGCGATCATCGCCGGCAAGGCGCTCGTGCCGGCGATGCGCCGGTTCGGCAGCGGCCGGATCGTGATGAACACCAGCCGCGTCACGCTCGGCAAGGAGGCGCGCACCCTCTACAGCGCCAGCAAGGGCGCGCTCCAGTCGATGGCCCGCACCTGGGCGCTCGAGCTCGCCCGCGACCGCATCACCGTCAACTGCGTCGCGCCCGGCCCGATCGCGACGAGCGCCTTCTGGCACAACAACCCTCCGGAGAGTCCGGCGACGAAGGCGATCGTCGACGGCGTGCCGGTCGGCCGGATGGGCACGCCTGAGGACGTCGCCA
This sequence comes from Prosthecomicrobium pneumaticum, assembly GCF_014199915.1. Classification (GTDB taxonomy): domain Bacteria; phylum Pseudomonadota; class Alphaproteobacteria; order Rhizobiales; family Kaistiaceae; genus Prosthecomicrobium; species Prosthecomicrobium pneumaticum. The sequence continues at coordinate 424,720 of NZ_JACHOO010000001.1, forward strand.
ACGCGGTGAGTTTCTTCTGCGATTCCCGCGCCGATTTCGTCACCGGCCAGACGCTGTTCGTCTGCGGCGGTGTTACCGTGGGTTGAGCGGCGGCGGCACGCCTTCCGCAGCGAGACGGGGTTGCCTCGCCCCCCGAAAGGGGACATCTAGTTGGCGCCGCCCTCACCCCATACTACGATATTACAGCAGCGGACACCGCCCCATGCAGAACGGCAAGATCATCGACCGCACGGCAGCGCCCCTGCGCCAGCAGGTCGTGCGCCTCATTCGCGAGGATATTCTCAATGGCGCGCTGATGCCGGGACAGCGGCTGGTCGAGAACACGCTGTGCGACGCCTATGGCGTTTCGCGCACTGTGATCCGCGAGGCGCTTCGCCAGCTGGAATCGGAGCACCTGATCAAGGTTCTGCCCAATCTCGGGCCGATGGTGACGGTGCTGACCGAGGCCGAGATCAAGTCGATCTATGTCGTGCGCGCCGCGCTCGAAGGTCTCGCCGGAGAGCTCTTCGCGCTTCATGCGAGCCCTGCGCAGTGCAAAGACCTCGTGCGGCTCGCCAACCGGCTCGACAAGGAATACCGCAAGGGCGATGTCGACAGTCGGGAGGAGATCAAGGCCGACTTCTATCGCCAGCTGACGGCCGGGGCGGGCAATGACGTGCTGACCGAGAGCCTGCGCAGCATCCATGCCCGCATCGCGGTGTTCCGGCGCTACGCCTTCGTCGACCCGGCGCGCATCGAGCCTTCGATCGCCGAACTCGAGGCGATCATCGATGCCGCCGCCGTGAAGCGCGATCCCGCGGCCGCCTGGGCGGCCTGCGAGCACCACATCATTCTCGCCGGCGATCTCGCCGTCATGGAATACAGCCGCCGCAACCGCGAGATCCTCGCCGCGGAAGAGGCCGAAGCGGCGGCCAAGGCCGCCTCGGCCGCCGACGCTAAAGGCGCGGGTTCACCGGCTCGGCGTGGAAGCGGTAGGTATCATCCGGCGCGCGCGTGATGTCGCCGAGCCCCGGATAGGGGAAGTGGTAGCCGTGGAAGCGGATGCCCTCGTCGACGACCTTGGCGAAGATCGCCGCCTTGGCGCGGGCGCCCTGCTCCGGATCGCTGTCATAGTCCATGTGGAAGAACCACTCCGGATGGAGGGGGTCGAACACCTGGTGATGGGCGACATCGCCGGTGAAGACGACCCGCTCGCCCGCGCTCTCGACGATATAGGCGCACATGCCCGCCGCATGACCGGCAACGCAGAATGTGGTGACGCCCGGAAACAACGTATCGCCCGGCCGGAACAGCCTCAGCCGGTCGCGATAGGGCGCGACGGCCGCGAGCGTGCCTTCCGTCCAGGGCGCGCGGAAATCGTCGCGGCGCAGATTGCCCTCGTCGGTCCACTCCGCCCAGTCCGCCTCGGTGCAGTAGAGATCGGCATTCGGGAAGGCGGCCGAGCCATCGGGGTTGATCAGGCCGAAGGAATGATCGGGGTGCAGATGCGTCATCAGCACCGCGTCGATCTCTTCGGGCGCGATCCCCGCCGCGGCCATGTTGTCCATCAGCCGGCCCATCGTGTCACCGAACATCGTCGACACGCGGCCCATGCCCGCATCGATCAGAAGGAGCCGGTCGCCCGTATTGACGACGACCGGGTTGAGATCCATCGGGATATGGTCGACGGGCAGCCGGTGTTCGGCCTTGAGACGGGCCATTTCGGCCGGGTCGGCGTTCGGAAAGATGCCTTCATAGCCGTGGTGGATATAGCCGTCCCACAGCACGGTGCATTCGAAATCGCCGAGCCGGAAGCGGTGCCACCCGGCGTTCTGGCGGTTCTGGCGCGGTGCGCTCACATGATCCTCCCTCAGATGTTCGTCGACGCCGCGGCCCTCCGACCGCACCGCCCTCTCTCCCGATGCCGCTCCGCCGCCTCCCGCGGCTTCAGGGAGCGGACCACCAGCTCCTGTCGCCCGCCACGCCGCGCGCGAGCAGCGCGACGACGTTCTCCTCCGTCAGCGGGGCGGGATTGTTGATGACGAGGCGCGTCGCCTGGACCGACGCCTTGCCGATCTGTGCGAAATGCTCCGGCCCGATGCCGAGCGCGGTCAGTTCGAGCGGCGCGCCGACGGCCTCGAGCAGCGCCTCGACGCGCAGGATCGCGGCGCGGGCCTGATCGATCTCGGGCCGACCGGCCTCGGCGACGCCGAGGATGCGGCCGATCGCGGCGAACTCGGCCGTCGCATAGGGCAGGTTGAAGCGCATCACATAGGGGAGCAGCGCGCCGACGCCGAAGCCGTGCGCCACATGGCCGATCGCCGCGATCGGCGACTGGATGGCATGCGCCGCGGCGGTGCCGGTGGTGTTGATCGCCATGCCGGCGCAATAGGCGGCGAACATCACGTCCGACCGGGCAGCGAGATCGGAAGGGTCGGCGACGACGCGGGCGAGCGCGCCGTTCATCAGCCGCAGGCCCTCGGCGCAGAACATGTCGGTGATCCGGTTCTTGCCGACATAGATCTCTCTGGCGAGCTGCTCCGGCGTCGGGTTCTTCGGCCGCGCGGTGAAAGCCTCGACGAGGTGCGACAGCGCATCCGCCGCCGTCGCCGCGGTGAGGCCGGGCGGACAGCTCAAGGTCAGTTCCGGATCGATGATCGCGGCGACCGGCTCGATGTTCGCGTCGGCGATCGCCATCTTCATCCCGCGCTCCTCGTCGAAGACGATGGCGAGGCTCGTCACTTCCGCACCGGTGCCGCCGGTGGTCGGCACCGTGATGACGGGAAGCGAGGCGCGCGGCACGCGGAACTCGCCGAAATAGTCGCGCACGTCGCCGCCATTGGCGAGCACCGCGCCGACCGATTTCGCGAGGTCCATCACCGAGCCGCCGCCGATCCCGACGAGGACGTCGATCCCCTTCCCGGCATGGGCGGCGACCGCTTCGACGACATTGCGACGCGGCAGCTCGGGCAGCACGCCGTCATAGACGGAGACGGTCATCCCGGCTTCCGTGAGCGCCGCGGCGATCGCTCCGAACTCCGCCGTCGTCGCCATGCGCGCATCGGTGACGAGCAGCGCGTTCTTGCCATAGCCCGCGGCGATGCGCGGCACCTGCCGCCGCTGACCGGGACCGAACAGGACGGTGCGCGGCTGGCGGACGAGGCCGAGGCCCAGCCGGTTCTCCATGCCGCTCATGATGCCGCTCATGCCGCGCCGCCGATCTCGCCGACGGTCAGCGCCATGTATTTCTGCTCGAGAAATTCGTAGATGCCGTCATGACCGGCCTCGCGGCCGATGCCTGAGGCCTTCGTCCCGCCGAACGGCGCGGCGGGGTCCGCCATGATGCCGCGGTTGATGCCGACCATGCCGAACTCCAGCCGCTCGCCGACCGCCACGGCGCGGGTGAGGTCGCGCGTGAAGACATAGGAGGCGAGGCCGTAGCGGGATTCGTTGGCGAAATCGAGCGCCTGCTCGACGCCGTCGACGGCGAAGATCGTGGCGATCGGGGCGAACAGCTCGTTGTTGCAGAGCGCCTCGTTCGGCCCGTCGAAGCGCACGACGGTCGGCTCGAAGAAGAAGCCCGGCCGCTGCACCGCGCGGCCGCCGGTCAACACCGCGCCGCCCGCCCGCTTCAGATCGTTGAGCGTATCATAGAGCCGGTCGCGCTGCTTCGCGGAGATCATCGGGCCGACATCGACGGCATCGAGCCCGTTACCGACGGTGAGCGCCTTCACCTTGCCGACGAAGCGCTCGGTGAAATCGCGCTCGACCTTCCGGTCGACGATGATGCGGTTCGCGGCGACGCAGGCCTGGCCGGCATTGCGGAACTTGCAGATGATCGCCTGATCGACCGCCAGCTCGATATCGGCATCGTCGAGCACGAGGAAGGGCCCGTCGCCGCCGAGCTCCATCGAGGCGTTGACGATGTTTTCCGCGCCGAGCGCCAGCAGCAGGCTGCCGACCCGCGTCGAGCCGGTGAAGCTCACCTTCCGCAGCCGCCCGTCGCGCAACAGATTCTGTGAGATCGCCGAGGAATCACGGGTGTGGATCAGGTTGACGACGCCCTTCGGGAACCCGGCATCCTGCAGCACCTGAACGAACAGCGCGCCGGTGAGCGGCGTCTCCTGCGCCGTCTTGGTGATCGTCGTGCAGCCTGCGGCGAGCGCCGCGCCGGCCTTGCGCACGATCATCAGGAGCGGGAAGTTCCAGGGCGTGATGAGAAGGCTCGGCCCCACCGGCTGATGCGTCACGACGACCCGGAAGCCGCCATGCGAGCTCGTCGCATAGGTGCCGTGGACATGGGCGACCTGCTCGGCGAACCAGAGCAGGAAATCCGCCGACAGCCGGAATTCGGCACGCGATTCGGTGAGCGGCTTGCCGCTCTCGAGCGTCATCGTGCGGACGATCACGTCCTCGCGCTCGAGCATCAGACGATGCGCGGCATGCATCAGACCGGCACGGGCGCGCGGCGCGAGGCGGCCCCAGGCGTCCTGCGCGCGCACCGCCGCGTCGAGGGCGAGGCGGGCATGGTCGGGCGTGCCGTTCGCGACCTCGGCGACAAGGCTCCCGTCGGCCGGATTGACGACCGAGATCAGACCGTCGCCGGGCCGCCATTCGCCGTCGATGAACAGCTCCGTCCTGACCGCCGCGAGATCCATCCCGGCGGTCTGGCGCGAACCGGCCTGCACATCCATGGTCTTCCTCCCTCGTCGATGCCCGGCAGACCCGATCATCATTTGAATAATATCGTAATACGGTGATACCGTATGAGCAAGAGGCAAACACCCGGCTTCCGCGTCCCGCAGCGCCGTGCCGTGTGCGGCGCATCCGTTGACCGTGTCGCGCGTTGGAGCAGTCGGCCAGACCGCTGGGGAACGATGCCGATGCCGCAATCCACGACGAAGACCGAGATCCCGATCGAGACCGCGCCGGCGCGGCGCAAGGATCGCGTCGCCTATGTCTCCTATCGCGCGCTCTTCACCCCGGCGCCGGAGCCGGGCTTCGTGCTCGGCTCGTTCCCCGACCTGCCCGAGGCGCTGGTCAAGGCGGCGGGCGAGGCGGAGGCGCGCGAGCAGGCGAACCTGACGCTCGCCGAGACGCTGCGCGCCCGGCTCTCGTCGCGCCAGCCGCTCTTCCCGGGCCTGCCGATCGAGGACGGTGAGCTGATCCCGGTCGACCCGGTGATCATCGCCAAGCTGGCGCTGATCGCCGCCTTCGAGCAGTCCTCGATCACGCCGAGCGAACTCGCCCGCCGGATGGGGGCCTCCGAACGCGACGCCCGCAGCGCCCTCGATCCGCTCGAGCCGACGCCGCTCACCGTGATGGGGGTCGCCATCGCCGCGATCGGCGAGGCGCTCGATCACTGATCTCTGTGACCTCGGTCGCTTGCCTCGATCCCCTCCGGCTGACGATAGTGGGGAGATCGGACCGCAACGAGCGAGGAACCGCCATGGATATCTTCCGCGCCCTCCGGGCCCTGCCGCTCTTCGAGGCCTTCGACGAAGCGGAGCTCACCACCCTCGCGGGCCTCGCCAAGGTCCGCAATTTCCCGAGCGGTGCGGTGCTGATGAGCCAGGGCGATTTCGGAACGTCGATGTTCGTCGTCACAGCCGGCAAGGCGCGCGTCACGCTGCACGCGCCGGGCGGGCCGAAGGAGATCGCCCTGCTCGGTCCGGGCGAGATGGCCGGCGAGATCTCCTTGCTGACCGGCGCAACCCGCACCGCGACGGTCACCGCGGTCGGCCGGCTCGAGGCGATCGAGATCGACAAGGCGACCTTCGGCACCATCGTCGCGATGCGCAAGCCCATCCTCGAGCGGATCGCCGCCGTGATCGAGCAGCGGCGGGCGGAGCTCGGCCGCGTCCGCCAGGATGCGCAGGCCTGGCGTACCGGCGGTTTCGGCTATCAGGAACTCGTCGCGAAAATGACGCAGCACTACGGGCGCTGAGGACCGACGTGCGGCTGCCGCGGGTTTATGGCGCGGCTGCCAGCGCCCGCCCGGCTTCAAGGATCGCCGCGTCGGTTGAGAGCGCCGTCGTCACGCTGCCGCGCCCCTCATTATAGGGTACGCCCATGAAGGCCGGGTCGCGCCACGGGCCGGTGGTGATCGTGATGCCGCGGAAAACGAGGCGTCCGCCGACGCGTGACAGGTGCATGCCGCCGGACGACGACCCGGTCGCGTCGCAATCGGTACGGTAGAAATTCGTCGCCCGGCTCGAGCGCGGCACGCGGCGCACCTTGCAGCCCTGCGCCACAGGCGTGCCGCGGTCGATCGCCTCCATGCCGGCAGGATGGGCGGTGACGACGATGAGCGAATCGCCGACGGCGACCGGCGTCGCGGTATCGACCGGGAACGGCTCGGCCCCTTCGACCGGGCCGACGAGCCGGACGATCGCATAGTCGTCGTTCGAACCGGCCTTCGGCGTCTTCGAGCCGAAGCGGGCGTTTGCCGGATCGACGGCGAGGTCGATCATCACCGAATCGGCCGCCTGGTTGCGGAAGAAGCACTTCGAGCGCGGCCGGCCCGAAGGCTCGAAGAAGATGTGTGCCGCGGTGAGCACCTGCCGGTCGGTGAGGAAGAGCGCGCCCGACCCGACCGAGGGCGACGGCGACAGGCAGCCGACATAGCCCGAGACCCGCCGGATCCGGCCGATCTCCTTGCCGCTCAGTCCGAGCGAGGGGCCGAGTTCGACGATCGAGCCGCGATCGTCGGTGCCGTCGATGATGTTGACGCGATGGAGGAGCCGCGGGTCGACGGATTCGGCCCGCAGCGCGGCGGTGAGGAGGAGCAGGAGCGAGAGCAGGAGGACGGCGTGTTTCATGCGCCGGACCATGCCACGCGCCGCGCCGGCGTCAACGCGGCGCGTCAGCTCTCGTCGTTGGGGATGGCGAGCAGCGTGCCGCACGCCTTGCAGTGCACCGCGTCGGGATCGTGCCGCAGCAGCCCGCAGGTCGGACAGGGATAGACCACCTTGTGCGGGCGGACGATCGCCTGGGCGAGCCGCACGAAGAGCGAGATGCCGGCGACCATCGTCACGATCGAGACGAGCTTGCCGAGCGCGCCGGGCAGCGTGATGTCGCCGAATCCGGTCGTGGTCAGCGTCGCGATCGTGAAATAGAGCGCGTCGACATAGCCCGTCAGCTGCGGGTGGCTGCCGAGGAAGATCGTATAGACGAAGCCGGTGACGACGAAGACGAAGGTCAGAAGCGTGGCGACGCTCTTCACGACGTCTTCCCAGCGCGTGTCGTCGAGACGGCGCCCGAGCGTGCGCCAGAAGAGGTCGCTGTGAACGAGCGACCAGAGCTTCAGAACGCGCAGGAACCCCAGATTGAAGAGCCATTGCGGCGCGAGCAGCGTCGACAGGACGAAGAGGTCGATCCACATGCTCGGCCGGCGCCACCACGGCCGCTCGGGCGAGAAGGCGAGCATCCGCGCCCCGATGTCGAGCGCCAGCAGCGCGGCGAGCGCGTAATCGACCGGCAGGAAGTACCGCGTCTCGCGGATTACCGGCGCAGCGATGAAGAAGCCGATGACGACGATGTCGATCGAGAGAACGGCGAGGCGGAAGCGGGCCGAGCGCCGCGTCTCGCCGTAATAGAGAGCCCGGAGGCGGCGGCGGAAGCGTTCGGTTCGATCGGTGGCGGGCACGGCGGTCCTGTCGGTTCGGGCGGGTCAGTCTAGGCGTCGGGTGCCGCGCCCGGAAGCGGCCCGCCGCGTGGACAGCGGCCGGCCGCCATGCCATGAAAGCGGAAAATCCACCTTCCGAACTCTCGGCATCGAGATCTCGTCGTCAAGAATCGTGTCTCTCAGGGAAATCCCATGTCCGACATCCGCGTCATCGCCGGCCCCTATACGTTCGAAGCCCGTTTCGAGGCCGATGCTCCGAAGACCGTCGCGGCGTTCAAGGCCCACATGCCCTTCGTCAGCAAGGTGGTGCACGTCCGCTGGAGCGGCGAAGGCGTCTGGATCCCGCTCGGCGAGCTCGATTTCGGCGTCGGCTACGAGAATCATACGAGCTATCCGGCGCCGGGCCAGATCATCCTCTATCCCGGCGGCATCAGCGAGACGGAGATCCTGCTCGCCTATGGCGGCGTGCATTTCGCCTCCAAGATGGGCCAGCTCGCCGGCAATCATTTCCTCACCCTCACCTCCGGCCTCGAGAACCTCACCGCGCTCGGCAAGATGACGCTTTGGGAAGGCGCCCAGCCGATCCGCTTCGAAGCGCTCTGAGCGGGCGCCCGCATCGTCCAACGGACCGCGCCGGGCGGTTTTTCGGCGCGGTCCGGCTTGATTCCGATGCCACGACGCCGTTTGGCCGTCCCCTCCTCTTGTTTCGGCCGCCGAGCCGGCCCTATGATCGTCGAGCCGGTCGGGTGCGTGGCGGCGCCCGATGGCGATAACGGATCTGCACGCGAGGAGAGAGCGATGCAGTCGAGGCACCGGGAATTGCGCAATCTGGCGGAAGAGGCACGGACCCACGGGGCGCTGGCGGCCGCCGTCAATCTCGAACGTGCGGCCGACATGCTGCTGCAGAGCGAGGGGCGCGGCGAGAGCGAACCGCGGAACTCGGACAGCGCGGAAGATGCCTCGGGCGGATAAGTTCGGCCGACGTCTTGACCCGGTCCGGCCCGGCGACTAGCTTCCGGCCGCCTCGCGAAGGACGGCCGCCGATCGGTAGCCGAGTCCGCTTCAGCGGGCGGGCGGGTAGCTCAGTGGTAGAGCAGTTGACTTTTAATCAACTGGTCGCGGGTTCGATCCCCGCCCCGCTCACCAATGATTTCAAGCACTTAGCGGACGGCCTCTGAGAACGCACCGGGAACATGAGACCCCGTGAGACCTCAAAAAAGGTCTCACGTGAGACCTTGTTGCGGATTCCCGGGCTTTTGGCTGTTGCCGGTCTGGACCGCACGGCTTGTGCGGCGCACGCGAAGCCGGGCGGCAGCGGGACCCGCCGTGCGGCCGCCTGTCCCGGTAGGCAAGTGGGCGGCGGGATGCTAGGCAGGATGGGGTCACAGGGGGGCGTCCGTTGAAGGCTTGGTGGCGGCGGGAGAGGTCCTGGGTCGCGCTCGTCGCGGCCTGTTTCCTCATTCTCCAATCGCTCACCGGCGCCTTGGCCATGGGCGGAAGGGCCGATCCGGCCGCGCTCGACGCCTTCGGCAACGTGATCTGCACCGCCCATGGCGCCGACGCCGCGCCGGCCGGTGGCGACTCCGGCGGCCCCCGCCATCTCCCCGATTGCTGCCTGTTCGGCTGCAGCCTGTTCGGCGCGGTCGTCCTGCCGGCCCCGGCCGCGGCAGGACTGATCCTCGCCCGCGAAGCCGGGCCGGCGCCCCTCCTCCCGCAGTCCGCCGTACCGCATCGGCCGGGCCGCCGCGGCGCCCCCGCCAGTCCGCGTGCACCACCCACCCTCGCCTGAGACGAGGCGCCTGCCGTAAGCGCGGCGCACCGCGATACGCCGGCCCGGCGACGCGCGACCGCGCTCGTCGTGCGGTCCCCATGCGGGCCGGCTGAGCTTGACGGGAGGCGGGCGCTGCCCCCTCCTCGCAGGGTGCATGGTGTCCTTCGCTGCGGCGACGCATCGACGGATGAAACGGGAACGGGGAAGGGCCGGCAGCGGCCCGAAGCCCCGACCGCCCCCGCGACTGTGAGCGGCGAGCGGCCTTCCGAAACGCCACTGGTTCCTCCTCGAAGGGCCGGGAAGGCGGAAGGCCGCGGTGACCCGCGAGTCAGGAGACCGGCCATGCGTAGGACGTGCAACCGAACGCCGTCGGGTGAGACGGCAAGGAGACCGACATGCATATCGAACCCGGCCTCGTTTCCGAGGCCAAGATCGGACTGAGCTACGCCACCGCCGCCGGCGCAGGGGTCTACGCCCTGAAGCTCGCCGCCGACGCGATCCGTGCGCAGGGCTTCGCGTCCCTCGCCGGACGGAGCGTTGCGACCACCGCGCTGGTGTTCTCGTTCTTCGAGGTGCTGCCGCACTATCCGGTCGGGGTTTCCGAGGTCCATCTGATCCTCGGCTCGACGCTCTTCCTCGTCTTCGGCCTCGCGCCTGCGGCGATCGGGCTCGCGCTCGGCCTGCTGATCCAGGGTCTGTTCTTCGCGCCCTTCGACCTGCCGCAATACGGCATGAACGTGACGACCCTGCTCGTGCCGCTCTTTGCGCTCACCGCCGTCGCCCGACGGATCATCGCGCCGGACACGCCCTATGTGGCGCTGCGCTACCGGCAGGCGCTCGCCCTCTCCACGACCTATCAGGCCGGCATCGTCCTCTGGGTGGCCTTCTGGGCCTTCTACGGCCACGGCTTCTCCGCCGAGAACACAGCGGCGATCGCCAGCTTCGGCGGCGCCTACATGCTGGTGATCGTGATCGAGCCGCTCGTCGATCTCGCGGTGCTCGCGGTCGCCAAGGCGCTCAACGGCCTGCGCGGCACGCCGCTGCTCGAACGGCGGCTCTACGAGGCCGCCTGAGGCTCGGGGCCGCGGCTCTTCGGTCGCGCCCCGCCGACATCGCTCCGGGAGGCCCCCCGCGCCTCCCGGAGAAGATCCAATCCCGCTCCGGAACCCCGGGAGACCCGTCATCCGCACGCGAAACGCACTCGCGCCCCGGCGCCGGACCCTGCCGCGATGAGGCATGGGCCGGCACGGACGATCCGGGACGAACTCGCCGCGCTCCGCCGTGCGGCGAGCGGCCTCGTCGCGCTCGCGCTCCTGCTGCCGGTCCTCCTCGGCGCCCTCGCCTCGCCGGACCTCATAAGCAACAGGGCGCTCGTCGCATCGCTCGCGGTGCTCTGCGGCGACGATGCCGGGCCGGGTCACGGCGGTGCGCCGATCGGGTCGTTCGGCTGCGATCTCTGCCCGGTCGCCTGCGCGGCCGGCTGTGCCGTGCCTCCGGCCGCCCCGGCGCTCGTTCGATCGGACCCGCCCGACCGGCGCGCCCGTTTCGCTCTCGCCCGCGAAGGCGACCTCGTCGCCGGCCGGAAGCCGGCCGAGGACGGCCTGCCGCGCGGTCCTCCGGTTTCGGACGCCTGAGATCCCGCCTCATCAACCGCGCCGCTCCGGCGCATCGATCTCTCACGTCCTTCGGGTTTTTCATGTCGACGATCACACAGCCGGCGGCCGATGCCGCGGCGAGCACCCGGCTCTACCGGGCGGTCTGGCGCTGGCATTTCTATGCCGGCCTCTATGTCGTGCCCTTCCTCGTCATGCTCGTCCTCACCGGACTCGTCATGATGATCTATTCCGACCGCAGCAACGAACTGGGCTGGGTGCCCGACGTCGCGGTCGGCGGTGGTCTGCGGCCGGTATCGGCGCAGGCCGATGCCGCGCTCGCCGCCGTTCCGGGGGGCAGGCTCACCACCTATGTCGCGCCGCAGCGGGCGGACCGCCCGGCCTTCTTCCAGATCGAGAGCGACCAGGGCTCGTTCGCCGTCGCGGTCGATCCCTATCGGGGCGCGGTGGTCGCCACCACCGACCTCGGCCGCACGGTCCGCGCGATCGCCGAGAAGATCCACGGGACGCTTCTGATCGGCGATGTCGGCGACCGGCTGATCGAGGTCGCGGCCTCGCTCTCGATCGTGCTGGTCGTCACCGGCCTCTATCTCTGGTGGCCGCGCGGTTCGGTCGGCGTCGCGCGGGCGCTCTTCCCCAATCTCGCCCTGAAGGGCCGGGCGTTCTGGAAGGACCTGCACAAGTCGCTCGGCGTCTGGACCGCGGCGTTCCTCTTGCTCTTCATGCTGTCCGGGCTCGCCTGGACGGGCGTCTGGGGCGACCGGTTCGCGAAGCCCTGGTCCGGCTTCCCGGCGGAGAAATGGGACAATGTCCCGCTGTCGGATGTCACCCATGCGGCGCTCGATCACGGGCTGCCCAAGGAGGAGCCCTGGGCGCTCGACGCGACGCCGATGCCGGCCTCGGGCTCGACCGCGGGGGCACCGGGTGTCGGAACCCCGGTCTCGCTCGACAGCGTCACCGCCTGGGCGGCGCGGAACGGCTTCACCGGCCAGTACAAGCTCTCCCTGCCGATGAGCGAGACGGGCGTCTACACGGTCGCCTATGACGGCCGCAATCAGGACAGCGCCCTGCCCTCCTCGGACCGTTTCGTCCATATCGACCGCTACACCGGCAACATCCTCGCCGATATCCGCTTCGCCGATTACAGCCCGCTCGGCAAGCTGATGGCCTGGGGCATCGCCCTGCACAAGGGCATGGCGGGGCCGATCAACTTCGTCTTCAACCTCGTCTATCTCGCCTTCGTGCTGCTCCTCTGCATCTCCGGTATCGCGATGTGGTGGAAGCGGCGGCCTGCGGGGGCGGTCGGCGCGCCGCGCTATGCGAAGGACTTTCGTCTGAGCGCCGGCGTCTCCACGATCGCCGTCGCGCTCGGCGTCCTCTTCCCGCTCGGCGGCCTCGCGATCCTCGCCTTCGCGGTGATCGACGCGCTGCTGCCGAAGCGCCTCAAGGAGGCCGGCTGGCGCCCCGCCTGACGGCGGATCCGGAAGATCGAGGGCGGCCCCGCCGCCCTCGATCGAGCCGTTCTCGCGCGCGCTTCGCGACAGGCGCACGCCGTCCGCGAAAATAGTCGTCGCGCCTGTCGCATGGCGGTGGTTCTCTTCGTCCTTGGCTCACACGCTTCGAGGGAGTGGGCGCGATGGAACGAAATTATGGCTGGGTGGTCGTGGCGGCGGGCGCGCTGATCACCTGCGTGGCGATGGGGGCGATGTTCGCCCTGCCCGTCTATCTGCAGCCGATCGCCGCCGAGACCGGCTGGAGCCGGGCGGGCATCTCTGCGGCGATGACGATCGGCTTCGTCTCGATGGGCGTCTGCGGCTTCGGCTGGGGCACGCTGAGCGACCGGATCGGCGCCCGGCCGGTGGTGATCGCCGCCGCGATCCTCCTCTGCGGCGGTCTGATCCTGGCGAGCTTCGCGCAGCATCTCGTCGTCTTCCAGCTCGCTTATGGCGTGCTCGTCGGCGCATCGGGCGGCGCGTTCTTCGCCCCGATCATGGCGGCGACGGTCGGCTGGTTCGACCGCCATCGCAGTCTCGCCGTCTCGCTCGTGTCGATCGGCACCGGCGTCGCGCCGATGGTGATGACGCCGTTCGCGACGGTCCTGATCGAAACACTCGGCTGGCGGACCGCGATGGCGGCAACCGCGCTCGGCGCGGTCGTGCTGCTCGTCCCGGCCGCGCTCTTCATCCGCCGTCCGCCGGAGGCCGCAGCCGCGCCGCTTCCCGCCGCCGGTGCAGCGGCGGTGCCCGCCGCGCCGCCGTCGCGGATCGGCGCCGCGCTCCGCACGCCGCAATTCGCCGTGCTCGCGCTCACCTTCTTCCTCTGTTGCGCCGCGCATTCCGGGCCGATCTTCCACACCGTCAGCTATGCCATGATCTGCGGCGCCACGCCGCTCGCGGCGGCGAGCATCTACAGCGTCGAGGGCTTCGCCGGCCTGATCGGCCGCGTCGCCTTCGGCCTGATGGGCGACCGCTTCGGCGCGCGCCGCGTGATCGTCGGCGGCCTCGTGCTGCAGGCGGTCGGCATCTACACCTATGTCCACGTCTCCGAACTCTCGGAATTCTACCTGCTCGCCGCTGTGCTCGGCATGGCCTATGGCGGCGTGATGCCGCTCTATGCGGTGCTGGCACGCGACTATTTCGACCAGCGCGTGATGGGGGCCGTGCTCGGCGCCGCGACCATGGTGTCGGCGATCGGCATGGCCTTCGGCCCGGTCGGCGGCGGCTGGCTCTACGATCATTTCGGCAGCTATTACTGGCTCTATGTCGCTTCGGCGGGCGTCGGCATCGCCGCTGCGGCGATGGCCCTCGCCTTCCCGCCCGCCCGCCGCACCGGTTCCGGTCCCGAGGGAACGCCTCAGCCGGCCTGACGACCTCCGAACACAGGGCCGCCGCCGCGCCCGATCAGGGCCGGCGGCGGCCTCTCGCGCGGCTCTTGCTGCAAAGCAGCATCTTGCCAAAGAATAGTACAGAAGGCATCAATAGAGATGAGGTGAACGGCAATGGAGTGAAAGATGAGCTTGATTGCTTACAAAAACGAAGCATTTTCCGAGGAAAATGTCTCGAGCTCGCTCGGCAAGGCACTCCAGGATCTTTTCGCTCTCACCGCCCGCAAGAGCTTCTCCGTTTCGACCGAGGACGAGGCGACCATCCTGTCCGCCCGGGCGGCAGCGAGCGCGATGGTGAGCGAGTATTTCGACCGTATGGTCGTGCAGGCGGCGGAACGGCGCCGCAACCTCGAGACCTTCGAGGGCGTCCGCTTCGTCTCGATCGGCGAGGACTGCTTCAGCCGCACGGTGCTGACCCAATGGGGCGTCAAGCCCTTTGCGAAGCTCGGCGAGAAATCCGGCCCGTTCGACCTCTCCGTCCACCCGATCACCACCACCGCCACGCTGTTCGAGACCGATTTCGCCGGCTATCTCGACCGCGCCAACCTCGTCTTCAATCCCAACTACAATTTCTGCACCAATCCGAAGCTCAAGGTCGGCTTCAACCATGAGGTCGGGCCGAGCTATGCGGAGAACGACTTCGCGCCGCTGATCGAGATTTATGAGCGCCGGCTCGCGCACTTCCGCGCCCTGATGGAGGCGGATGCGCCGACCGTGCTGGTCTGCCACGTCCAGCGCCCCTCGGCGGGAACGGGAACGCACATCGCCCGGCTCTGGCAGGCGATCCGCAGCCGCTGGAGCGTCGACAACAAGATCCTCGTCGCGATCAAGACCTGGCGCCACGGCGAGACGGCCCTTCCCTCCGCCACCGTCGACGATCCGCGCGTCGCCGTCCTCGATCTCCATTACCCCGCCGAAGACTATGTCTGGCACCTGCCGAAATACTGCTTCACGCGGGATGGCTTCGCGTTCGAGCGGCAGGTCGTCGACTTCGTCAAGCAGGCGAGCGGACGCCTCGTCGCCCGCGCGGCGCTCGCCGCCTGATCGATGGCGAGCGGACAGGGAGCGCCGATGATCACGCTCTACAGCGGCAAGGACCTCGATGTGCGCTATCTCGAGGGCTCGGACCGGCTTCTCGTCGGGTTCTCGCACGTGACGAACGAGGACGCCCCGGTCGAGGTGGCGTTCGGCGAACGCATTCTGGGCAAGCTCGGCCGTGCTTCGGGATTGTTCTTCGTCTCGCGCTGGAACCACTGGTGGCAGACGCGGGAGATGGAGCACGGCCTCGCCGCGATCGAGCGGTCGGGCGTGCTCGAGGGCCGCTCGGCGATCATGGCCTATGGCAGCAGCATGGGCGGCTATGGCGCCCTTCTCTACGGTGCCCGGCTGAAGGCGAGCTCGGTCCTGTCGATCGCGCCGCAGATCTCGATCGATCCGAAACGCTCCGGACCCGACCAGCGCTTCCGGGGACGCGGCCGGACGCTCACCTTCGTCAACGACCGGCTGATCGAGGAGGCGAGCCGCACGGCAAAGACCATCCTCGTCTACGATCCGAGGCACCGCGAGGACCGGTGGAACGCCGAGCAGATCGAGGCGGGCCTTCCCCATGCGCAGCCCATCCACCTGCCCGTCACGGGTCACCCTCCGACCATGTTCATGCTGCAGGCGGGCATGCTCGTCGATTTCGTCGCCCATGTCTTTGCGACGGGCGACGCCCCGCCGGACTGGCGTGCCCGCCGGCGGGCCGGGCGCCGCGGCAGCCGCGATTACTGGCGCTGCCTGGCGGCGAAGGCCCGCAAGCGCGGCTGGCACGCCCTCGCCGACCGGGCGGAGGAAGAACACGCCGAACTCGTCAAGCAGATGCCGCAGCCGGTCCAGCCCGCGGCCGCGCCTCCGAAGCGGGCGCTCGAAGCCGCGGTCACGATGACGTGACCGTCCGTGACGCACGGCCCGCCGGCAATCTTCGCAACGGCGCGCAAGGCCTTAGCATAGTTAACGTTTTCTGGACGAGCGCGGGCGAGGCCCGCCATCACGAATCATCGCCCCCCGCATCTGTTGAACCCTTGACAGAGGCGCCGCATCAATAGCGCCGTGAAACCCCGGTCCGGGTCGGCGGCTTGTCTCGTCACGAACGAACGTGACAGGCAGGAACCGCAACGATGTCCCGTCTCGCCCTTTCTCTCTCGGCCGCCGCCGTCTTCACCCTCGCCGCCAGCGCCACCCTCGCCGGCTTCGGCGACGAACCGTCCGCGCGGGCCGCATCGGCTCATCAGCCGGCCGCAGTGGAGGCGTCGGTGGGAGGCGCGATGCCCGCGGCGATCGCGGCGAGCACCAATCCGCGCGCCCGCTCCGCGGTGATGGCGCAGATCGAGGCGATCAAGCGCGACGACACGCCGTCGGCCTACAAGCTGACCTCGGCGGGCGTTCGCCGCGCCTTCCCGACGGGCGACGCCTTCATGACGATGATCCGGACCTATTACCCGGCGATGCACCGGCCGCGCGCCGTCGCGCTCGGCCCCTTTAGCGAGACCAAGGCCGGTCCGATCCAGATCGTCTTCATCTCGGGCACGGATGGTTCGAACTGGATCGCCTACTTCCAGCTCGAGCAGGAAAAGGACGGCGCGATGCGCATCGCCGGCTGCACCATGGTCGAAGACAAGATGCCGATGATCTGACGGCTACGCCGCGGCGGGCAGATCGCCGCGCTCCCAGCCTTCCTTGGTCGTCCGCCGGAAGTCCTCGAACCGCCGCTCGTCGATCGCTGCCCGGATGCCCGCCATCAGCGCCTGATAATAGGCGAGGTTGTTCCAGGACAGGAGCATCGCCCCGAGCATCTCGTCGGTCTTGAAGAGGTGGTGCAGATAGGCCCGCGAATAGTCGCGCGCCGCCGGGCAGTCGGACGCCTCGTCGAGCGGGCGGCTGTCTTCGGCGTGGCGCGCGTTCTTCAGATTGATCTTGCCGAAGCGGGTATAGGCGAGGCCATGCCGGCCGGCCCGGGTCGGCATCACGCAGTCGAACATATCGATGCCGCGCGCGACCGATTCGATGATGTCGTCCGGCGTGCCGACCCCCATCAGATAGCGCGGCTTGTCCGCCGGCAGCACGGGATTGGTGGTCTCGAGCATGGCGAGCATCACCGCCTGCGGCTCGCCGACCGCCAGACCGCCGACCGAATAGCCGGGAAAATCCATCGCCGCCAGCTCGCGCGCAGACTCGATCCGTAGATGCGCGACGTCGCCACCCTGCACGATGCCGAAGATCGCCCGGTCCGGACGCTCGCCGAAGGCGCGCTTCGAGCGTTCCGCCCAGCGCAGCGACAGCCGCATGGCGCGCGCCACCTCGGCCTCCTCGGCCGGCAGCCGGACACATTCGTCGAGCTGCATGATGATGTCGGAATCGAGCAGAAGCTGGATCTCGACGGACCGCTCCGGGGTCAGGACATGCCTCGAGCCGTCGACATGGCTCTGGAAGGTGACGCCCGTCTCGTCGAGTTTGCGCAGCTGCGCGAGGCTCATCACCTGGAAGCCGCCGGAATCGGTCAGGATCGGATGCGGCCAGTTGGCGAAGACGTGCAGGCCGCCGAGCCGCGCGACCCGCTCGGCGCCCGGCCGCAGCATCAGATGATAGGTGTTGCCGAGGATGATATCCGCGCCGAGGGCGCGCACCTGATCGGGATACATCGCCTTCACCGTGCCGGCCGTGCCGACCGGCATGAAGGCCGGGGTGCGGATGGCGCCGCGCGGCAGGCGGATCTCGCCGCGCCGGGCGCCGCCGTCGGTGCCGAGGAGATGGAAGGAGAAGCGATCGGTCATTCGGGCTCGGCTGGATGGAGAAGCGAGGCGTCGCCATAGGAATAGAAGCGATAGCCGGTTTCGATCGCCTGCGCATAGGCGCTGCGCATCGTCTCGAGTCCGGAAAAGGCCGAGACGAGCATGAAGAGCGTCGAGCGCGGCAGGTGGAAGTTCGTCATCAGCAGGTCGACGGCGCGGAAGCGATAGCCGGGCGTGATGAAGATGTCGGTGGCGCCACGGAAGGGCCGGATGATCCGGTCCTCACCCGCCGCGCTCTCGAGCAGCCGCAGCGAGGTCGTGCCGACGGCCACCACCCGCCCGCCGCGCGCCCGCACGGCGTTGAGCGCATCCGCCGTGGCGGCGTCGACCGTGCCGATCTCGGCGTGCATCCGGTGCGCGGCCGTGTCCTCCGCCTTCACCGGCAGGAAGGTACCCGCGCCGACATGCAGCGTCACGAAATGGCGCGACACGCCGCGCGCGTCGAGCCGGCCGAAGAGATCGTCGGTGAAATGGAGGCCCGCGGTCGGCGCGGCGACCGCGCCCTCCTCCCGGGCATAGATGGTCTGGTAGTCGCGCCGGTCCTCGCCGTCCTCCGGCCGCCGCGCCGCGATATAGGGCGGCAGCGGGATGTGGCCGACGGCGGCGATCGCGCCGTCGAGAGCGGGGCCGGCGAGATCGAAGGCGAGCAGCACATCGCCGCCCTCGCCCTTCTCGATCACCGTTGCGGCCAACCCGGTGGCGAGGCAGGCCCGGTCGGCGGCCTCTCCGAACGTGATGCGGTCGCCGGGCTCGAGCTTCTTGCCGGGCCGTGCGAAGGCGCGCCAGCGGTCGGCCGCCTCGCGCATGTGGAGCGTGACGGCGATCCTCGCCGCGGCACCGTTCCGTACGCGCTCGCCGAAAAGCTGCGCCGGGATCACCTTCGTATCGTTGAAGACGAGCGCATCGCCGGGCGCGAGAAGCTCCGGCAGGTCGCGGACGATCCGGTCTTCCGGCACGCTCCCGGGCCGCACGACGAGCAGACGCGCCGCATCACGCGGCCGCGCGGGGCGAAGCGCGATCCGGTCCTCGGGCAGGTCGAAGTCGAAAAGGTCGACGCGCATCGGTCCTCGAAGTGAAAAGGCGCGGCCGGAGCCGCGCCTCTCATAGTCGACGGCCGCTTCGGCCGCAAATCGGCTCAGGCCGCGTCGGCGGCGACCTTCATCGAGACGATGGCGTCCGGGTTCTTGACCGGCTCGCCGCGCTTGATCTTGTCGATCGCGTCCATGCCATCGACGACCTGGCCCCAGACCGTGTACTGGCCGTTGAGCCAGGGGCTGTCCTCGAAGCAGATGAAGAACTGGCTGTCGGCCGAATCCGGGTTCTGCGCGCGCGCCATCGAGGCGGTACCGCGGACATGCGGGGTGTTGGTGAACTCCGCCTTCAGCTTCTTGCCCGAGCCACCCATGCCGGTGCCGGTCGGGTCGCCCGTCTGGGCCATGAAGCCGTCGATGACGCGATGGAAGACGACGCCGTCGTAGAAGCCTTCGCGGGTGAGTTCCTTGATCCGCGCGACATGGTTGGGCGCGAGATCGGGCCGCAGCGCGATGGTGACGACGCCGTGCGCGGTCTCGAGAAGCAGCGTGTTTTCGGGATCGTTGATTTCGGCCATTGAGGGGGCCTCCTCGTGTCTCTTCGGGGGCGGCGGTCCGTCACCCGCCGGTCTTTAGGGATCGGCACGCCGATCCCGGGGGCAGCGCGCTTTTCCACGCGCCATCGCACGACGCCCTACTTGGCGTCCGCGGCGACCTGCATCCTGATGATCTTGTCGGGGTCGGCCGGCGGCTCGCCCTTGGCGATCCGGTCGACGAATTCCATGCCCGAGACGACCTCGCCCCAGACGGTATACTGGCCGTCGAGGAATCCGCCATCGGCGAACATGATGAAGAACTGCGAATTGGCCGAGTTCGGGTCCTGCGTCCGCGCCATGCCGAGCGTGCCGCGCGCGAAATGAGCGTTGGAGAACTCGGCCGGCAGGTTCGGCTCGTCCGAACCGCCCATGCCCGTGCCGGTCGGGTCGCCGGTCTGCGCCATGAAGCCGTCGATGACCCGGTGGAAGGTCAGTCCGTCATAGAAGCCGGCCCGCGTCAGCTTCTTGATCTGCGCGACGTGCTTGGGTGCGAGATCGGGCCGCAGCTGGATGACGACGCGACCGTCCTTCAGATCGAGATAGAGCGTGTTCTGCGGATCGAGCTTCTGGGCCTGCGCCGGCAGGGCGGCGGCAAGCGGCAGCGCGACGAAGAGGGCGGCGATCAGGCCGAACAGGCGGTTCAAAGCGGCGTCTCCTAACGGGCGCCCATCGGCGCGGGCGCTTCAGGAACGGAACTTTTGTGTCAGCTTTCGGGCGACGACGACCGGCACGAAGGCCGCGACGTCGCCGCCCATCTTGGCGATCTGCCGGACGAGCGTGCCCGTGACGTGGCGCACCGCGGGCGATGCGGGCAGAAAGACCGTCCGGATCTCGGGTGCCAGTTCGCCATTCATGCCGGCGAGCTGCATCTCGTAATCGAAGTCCGTCCCGTCGCGCAGGCCCCGGATCATCAGCGTCGCGCCCGCCGCGCGAGCGGCCTCGACCGCCAGCCCGTCGAAGGCGACAACCTCGACACGGCCCGCGGCCCCGTCGATCGTCGCCGCCACCGCCTCGATCAGCGCGACCCGCTCCTCGAAGGTCAGCACGGGCGTCTTGCCGGGATGGACGCCGATCGCGACGACCAGCCGGTCGGCGAGCGCGAGCGCCCGGGCGATCACATCGAGATGGCCGTTGGTCGGAGGGTCGAACGACCCCGGATAGAAGGCGATGCGCGTCATCGAAAAGGTCCCGCTCCGGTCCGTCCTATCGGGCCGCGCGCGCCGCGGCAAGCCGCCGTTCACACAAGAGTGACGCAGCGTTCGGATGGGGCTCATGGGAACCTCGCGCAAGCCTCACCATTTATCCGTCAGATGAACCGCAGATGAACGCGCCGGACCAGAAACGTTCAGACTGCACCGCGTAAGCTTGTTTCAAGTTTGATCGGAAAGGCATTCAGGAGGATCGCATGTCGATCTGGTTGCACTCCAGCATCCTCGCTGTCGCCGGCGTCGCCACCGTGGCCGTCGGAATCGCCAGCGCCGCCGTCTATTCCGATCTCGGCGGAGCGGCCAAGAAGGCCGACCGTCTTCACATCGAGCAGCAGGCCGACGATATCCGCTACGTCACGGTCGAGCACCGCCAGGAAGGCGTCTCGGTCCTGACCCGCGTGCCGGTTGCCTCGGCCGAATAATCCCCTCGTCCATCCCTCCCCCGGAAAAACTGACGCCGGCCTTTGGCCGGCGTCTTTTTGTTCGGCGGGAGATGGCGACCTACCCGGTCACCACACCGGCAAGACCCTCGCCCTGCTCCTCGGCCTCGCTCAGGCGATCGACCGACACGACCTTCTCGCCCTCCGCCGTATCGAAGACGATCACGCCCTGCGAGCCGCGGCCAACGATGCGGATCGGCTTGTCGCCGCCGACCGGCATGCGGATGGTCTGGCCGCCATTCGTCACCAGCATGATCTGGTCGCTGTCCTCGACCGGGAAGGAGGCGACGAGCGTGCCGTTCCGGGCATTGACCGCCATCGCGACGATGCCTTTGCCGCCGCGGCCGGTGACGCGGTACTCGTAGGACGAGGTCCGCTTGCCGTAGCCGTTCTCGGAGATGGTCAGCACGAACTGCTCGGACGCCCCCATTTCGGCATAGCGCTCGGACGAGAGCTCGCCGGCGACGGCGCCCTCCTCCGCCTCAGGCTCGGCCGCCTCGGTCTCGCCCTCGGTCTCGCCGCGCACGGCCCGGCTCATCTTGAGATAGGCAGCGCGTTCCTGCGCGTTCGCCTCGAAATGGCGCAGGATCGCCATCGAGATGATCCGGTCGCCCTCGGCGAGCGCGATGCCGCGCACACCCTGCGAATCGCGGCCCTTGAAGACGCGCACGTCGCCGACCTCGAAGCGGATGCACTGGCCGAGCGCCGTCGTCAGCAGCACGTCGTCGCGCTCGGAGCAGACCTGGACGTCGACGATGGCATCGCCCTCGTCGTCGAACTTCATCGCGATCTTGCCGTTGCGGTTGACCTGCACGAAATCGGACAGCTTGTTGCGCCTGACCGTGCCGCGCGTCGTCGCGAACATCACGTCGAGCGTGTCCCAGGCCGCCTCGTCCTCGGGCAGCGGCAGGATCGAGGTGATCCGCTCCCCCGCCTCGAGCGGCAGCAGGTTGACGAGCGCCTTGCCGCGCGCCTGCGGCGCCGCGAGCGGCAGCCGCCACACCTTCATCTTGTAGGCGATGCCGCGCGAGGAGAAGAACAGGATCGGCGTGTGGGTGTTGGCGACGAAGAGGCGGGTGACGAAATCCTCCTCGCGCGTCGTCATGCCGGAGCGGCCCTTGCCGCCGCGATGCTGCGCCCGGTAGGTGACGAGCGGTACGCGCTTCACATAGCCGGCATGCGACACGGTGACGACCATGTCCTCGCGCTGGATGAGGTCCTCGTCCTCGAAATCCGAGCCGCCGTCGAGGATCTCCGTGCGGCGCGGCGTCGCGAATTCCTCGCGCACCGCCTTCAGCTCGTCCTTGATGATCGACATCACGCGGACGCGGGAGCGGAGGATCTCGAGATAGTCCTCGATCTCCGACTTGATCGTCTTCAGCTCGTCGCCGATCTCGTCGCGGCCGAGCGCCGTCAGGCGCTGCAGGCGGAGATCGAGGATGGCGCGCGCCTGCGTGTCCGAGAGCCGGTAGGTGCCGTCCGCCGAGAGCGCGTGACGCGGGTCGGCGATCAGCGCGATCAGCGGCGCGACGTCCATCGCCGGCCAGTCGCGCGCCATCAACCGCTCGCGCGCCGTCGCCGGATCGGGGGCGGTGCGGATCAGCTGGATCACCTCGTCGATATTCGCCACCGCGATGGCGAGGCCGACGAGCACATGGGCGCGGTCGCGCGCCTTGTTGAGCAGGAACTTGGTCCGCCGTGTGACGACCTCCTCGCGGAAGCCGACAAAGGCCTGGATCAGATCCTTGAGGTTCATGACCTGCGGCCGGCCGCCCGACAGCGCCACCATGTTGACGCCGAACGAGGTCTGCAGCGGCGAGAAGCGGTAGAGCTGGTTGAGCACCACATCGGCGACCGCGTCGCGCTTCAGCTCGACGACGACGCGCATGCCCTGCCGGTCGCTCTCGTCGCGCAGATCGGAGATGCCCTCGACCCGCTTGTCGCGGACGAGTTCGGCGATCTTCTCGACCATCAGCGCCTTGTTCACCTGATACGGGATCTCGGTGATGACGAGCGCCTCGCGCTCCTTGCGCACGGTCTCGACCTCGACGCGGCCGCGCATGATGATCGAGCCGCGGCCGGTCTGATAGGCCTGGTGGATGCCGCTGCGACCGACGATCAGGCCGGCGGTCGGAAAATCCGGCCCGGGCACGATCTCGATCAGCTGGTCGATGCCGATCGCCGGATTGTCGATCAGCGCGATGCAGGCGTCGATGACCTCGCCGAGATTGTGCGTCGGGATGTTGGTCGCCATGCCGACCGCGATGCCGCCGGCGCCGTTGACGAGGAGGTTCGGGAAGCGCGCCGGCAGGACGACGGGCTCGCGCTCCGAGGCGTCGTAATTGTCCTGGAAATCGACCGTGTCCTTGTCGATGTCCTCGAGCAGCGAATGGGCGGGCTTGGCGAGCCTCACCTCGGTGTATCGCATGGCGGCCGGCATGTCGCCGTCGACCGAGCCGAAATTACCCTGGCCGTCGACCAGCATGACGCGCATCGAGAAGTCCTGCGCCATACGGACGAGGGCGAAATAGACCGACTGGTCGCCATGCGGATGATACTTACCGATGACATCGCCGACGACGCGGGCCGACTTGCGGTACGGCTTGTTCCAGTCGTAGCCGTTCTCGTTCATCGAGTGCAGGATACGGCGGTGCACGGGTTTCAGCCCGTCGCGCGCATCCGGCAGTGCACGCGAGACGATCACGCTCATGGCGTAATCGAGATAGGACCGGCGCATCTCGTCGGTGATCGACACCAGCTCGTATTCCGAGGGGCGTCCTTCGCCGGGCCCGCCTCCGAAAGGCGGTTCGTTCTCGTCGGCCAACTTCTTTTCCGGGAATCAGTTCTCGATGACGCCGACCTTAGGCGCCCGGTGTGGCAGCATCAAGGAAATGGCCGGATTCGAAGAACAATCAACAGCATTTGGATGAGTTTCCGCAGCGGATTCCGGTTCGGGACAGGATGGCTCTGGCGCCGGCGCCCGCCGCCTGCCAACATGCGGGCGGACGCATGGTCCTCTCGCGCGAAGCCCGATGGCGGATTACCTGCTCAATGCCCTCGTCACATTGCTCGTGACGATCGATCCGATCGGGCTCGCCCCGATTTTTCTGGCGCTGACCAGCGGCATGACGGCCGGACAGCGCCGCGACGTTGCCCTGCGCGCCGCGATCATCGCCGGGCTCGTCCTCTTCGTCTTCGCGATCGCCGGCGAGGGCGTGCTCACCCTGCTCGGCATCTCCATTCCCGCCTTCCGCATCGCCGGCGGCCTGCTCCTGTTCTGGATCGCCTTCGAGATGGTCTTCGAGCGCCGCGACGGCCGCAAGAAGAAGAGCGCGGAGAAGGCCCTCGCCGAGGATCAGGCCCTCGGCATCGAGGATGTCCGCCACATCGCCGTCTTTCCGCTCGCCATTCCGCTCATTTCCGGACCCGGCGCGATCTCGGCGACCATCCTGCTCGCGGCCTCGGCGCCCACTTTCGTCGAGCTGGTCCTGCTGCTCGTGATCATCGCCCTCTTGATTGCGACATGCGTTCTCGTCTTCCTCGGGGCCAATCGGCTCGACCGATTGCTGGGCGACACCGGGCGGACGGTTCTGACCCGCCTGCTCGGCGTGCTGCTCGCCGCCCTCTCGGTGCAGTTCGTCGCCGACGGCGTGCGGGCCTTCGTCGTTGCGAGTTGAGATGAGACCATGAACGACCTCGCCTTTCCCGGCCCGCGGACCGAACAGGGCATCGCGCCGCCCCCCATCGAGGTCGAGATCAAGCTGACCGGTTCGGCCGAAGCGATCGCCGGCGCGATCCGTTCCCCGGCAATCGCAAGCCGGGCGCGCAATCGCGGTGTCTTCCGCCGTCTCGAGGCGACCTATTTCGACGCGCCGGACCACAGGCTGCGCCGCGCCGGCCTCACCTATCGCATCCGCCGGTCCGGCGGCCGGCTGACCGCGACGGTGAAGCAGGAACTCGATATCCCGGAGGCGCTGGCCGGCCGGGCGGAGTGGGAGGCGTCGGTCGAGAGCGCGGCACCCGATCCCGCTCTTTTGCCGCAGGACGCCGCCGATGCCGTGCGCAAGGCGCTCGCCGGCGCGCCGCTGTTCGCTTCGGTCGCCACCCGCATCCGCCGCCACGCGATCCGGCTCGACGTCGACGGCGCCCTGCTCGAACTCGCACACGATGAAGGGCTCATCGCGGCGGAGGGGCGGTCCACGACGCTGCACGAGATCGAACTGGAACTGCTCGCCGGCGGCGCGGAGCATCTGATCGGCCTCGCCCGCGATCTGGTCGAGACGCACGGCCTGTGCGTCGGCCACATGAGCAAGGCCGAGCGGGGCTTCCTGCTGCTCGGTTCCGGGGTGCCGATCGTCAAGGCGGAGCGGCCGGCGCTCGATCCGGCGATGAAGCTCGACGACGCGATCGCCACCGTGCTCGGCGCGGCCGCCCGCCATGTCGCCGGCAATCTCAAGGCGGCCGAGGCGGGTCTGCAGGTGGAGGTGATCCACCAGACGCGGGTGTCGCTCCGCCGGCTGCGCTCGATCTGCGGCCTGATGCGGCGGATCGCGCCGGCCCCGGTGTTCCGGCGTCTGGCGGACGAGGGCAAGGCGCTCGCCGGTGCGCTCGGCCGGGCGCGCGACATCGACGTGTTCCTCGCCGAGAGCCTCGCCACCGCCGAGCCGAACGACGCCGCACGGATCGATTTTGCGGGGCTGAAGGCGGTGGCGGAGGCCGAGCGCCGCACCGCCTATGAGGGCGCGCGCGCCGCGCTCGACGGACCGAGCGCCAGCCGTCTCCATCTCGCTTTGCTCGACACGCTGGTGCGGCGCTCCTGGCGGGAGGATCTGCCCCCTGTCGAGGGCGCCCGGCTGAACGAAGCTGCGGCGGGCGCCGCGGCCGACCTGCTCGACCGCCTCGCGAAGCAGGTCCGCCGGCGGGGACGGCGGCTGAAGACGCTGCCGGCTCCGGAGCGGCACGAACTGCGGATCACGGTGAAGAAGCTCAACTATGCCGTCGACCTGCTCGCCAACCTCTTCGAGGGCTCGGGCAAGCTGCGCCGTTACCAGAACGCGCTCGCCGGGCTGCAGCAGGCGCTCGGCCGGGCAAACGACAGCGCGGTGCTGCCGCAGCTCCTCGATTCCCTGACCACGGGCGCCGCGCCGGACCTCGTCCGCGCCGCGGCCTATCTCGAAGGCTGGCGGGCGCGCGACGACCACGACACCGAGCAGGACATCCGCAAGGCCTGGCGGCGCTTCCGGTCGGTCGAGCCGTTCTGGTAGCGTCTCAGCCGCCGAAGACGACGGCGTGCATGATCCGGCCGGGCAGCAGGGTGAACCCGCCGGCAATGACGAGCCCGCCGACGAAGATGCCGATCATCGCATTGCGATGGCTGCGCACCGCGTGGCGGCGCGCGGCATAGACCGCGGCCGCAAGCCCAAAGAGCGTGCCGATCGACAGGAGATGGATGGGGCTCCATGGCCCCCACAGCCGGATCTCGTGCACGAAGAACGAAGACAGCGCCACGAACGCCATGATCGCCACCCAGAGCCAGCCGAGCAGCCGATGCGGCACCGTGCCCTTGGGAGCGACGATCTGGACGAGGCCGAGCGCGAAGGCGGCAAGCGCCGCGATGGCGTGCAGCACGACCGGGCCGGGCGAAGCGAACAGCGGCGCGAACGACATCACGGCCCCCCAATCTGGACGAGATCGACAATAACCGTTCACTGAACAGTTTGGAAGGGGTGGCGTTTCGGTCGGGATATCGCGGCCCCTCGTGGGCGCGCCGCGACACATCCGTAAGGGCCGCCCGGCAGGCGCGCCGCAACGCCAACGCTCACGCCCGGAGCGGCCGCACCGAGCGCCCCGGCGGCCTTCGTCTACTCGCCGTAACCGTGGTCGGCGCCGCCGATCGTCGCGCCGTCGGGCGCCATCTTGCGCCAGCCTTCGAGCGGCTTCAGCCTGCCCTCGGGCGTGTGGCGCCACGCCTCGTAGCGGGCGACCAATTCGCCGGCCGGCCCGATCTCTTCATACGTCCAGCTCTCCCGCTGTCCAACGGCGCCCGCCGCGGCGCGCTTGCCATGCGCGGTCTCGCGCAGCGTGTGGGCCTCCGGCACGCTGAAGCGCACCCTCACGACATCGAGCGTTCCCTGATCCGACATGCCAACCTCCCTCCGCGTCGTATCGAGGCCGAAACGACCGTCCTGCAGGCCGAGCAGGCGCTCAGGCCGCATAACGATCCTTCCTTAGTTCGGCCTTGGGCCGGCGATCGAACGCGCCCGTCTCCTCCCGGCGCGCGATGCGGCTCGACCCTCGGGCGTTCTACTCTGCGGCGATCGGAAGCTCGCTTCCGGAGCCGAAGGCCACCCAGTCGATCACAGGCATGATGGCACGATCGTAATGCTGACGATCCGTTGGGGACAGGGCCCCCGCGCCCCGCTCGATAACGGTCCGCAGAATACGGTCGGATTCTCCGTCCGGCCGCAGCGCCCCTTCCTCGATGAGTTGCTGCCGGATCTCTCCGAGAATGATTCGTCTCGACATAGCTGCCCCCAGCCCTGCCCCACGAGCCGATCACGGCGTCATGCCGAACCGCGCAAGCCCAAGGAGCCGCCGCCGGTTCAAGACCCGATCGACACCTTCAGCCTAGTCCGGACGTCGAATGTGATGCAACGCCGAAATTCATTCCAAATTGGAACTTTTCGCCCCGGCGTGCGTTTCGCGCCTCCGAATCGACTTATCGGAGTATGGCTCGGGCTTGCACGCCGGTCTTACGGACGGGCGGACGGTCAGTGGAAGGCGCTCGCGATCAGGAACAGCGCTGTCTTCAAGAGCGCCAAGAACACGCCCCAGACGAGGAGAACGGCCGCGATCGCCGCGACGAAGCCGGCGAGGATCCAGAACCCGTCGCGCTCCAGAATACCGAGCGAGAACAGCGAAACCGCCAGCGCCGGCAGCATGTTGCCGAGCGGGATCGGCAGGAACAGGATAACCGCCAGAAGGAAGCAGACGACGCCCACCAGCTGCTCGACGGGCGGACGGACGAGCACGCCGGCGCGGGGCCGCAAGAGGCGCTCCCCCTTCTGAAGCCAGGGCACTACCCGGCGCGTCAGCGCGGCGAAGTCGCGCCGCGCCATCGACCGCGCGGCGATCACGCGCGGCAGCCAGGGCGGAAGGCCGAGCGCGAGCTGGGCCGCCAGAAAAATGAGCGGTGCGCCGAGGATCGCCGAGGTGCCCGGCGGGGTCGGCAGGATGTTCGGAAAGGCGAAGATGAAGAGCAGCGCGCCGAGCGCCCGCTCCTGCGTCGCGACAAGAATGTCGCCGACCGAAATCCGCGCGCGGCTCTCATCCTCCGCGAGACCGATCAGGAGGTCGGAGAGACGGCGCCGCACCACGGCGGAGCTCGCCGGCACCAGGGCGGACGCCGTGGGGCGCGTGTCGTCAACCGGCATAAGAACCTTCGGATATGCTCGGACCGGCACGGCCATAGCTGCACGCGCCGACGGGGGCGAGCTGGCGCCCGCCCCCGTCCAGCGTCTGGGATCGCGGATCAGAGCTCTTCGTCGCCGCCGAAGAAGCCATCGAAGAAGCCGCCTTCCTCTTCGGCCGCGGGGGCGGCCTCGGGCTCGGCGGTCTCCGCGGCAGAGGGTTCTGCGGCGTTCGCCTCTCCTCCGGAGAACATGCCAGCGATCGCGTTGCCGAGCAACACACCGCCCGCGACACCCATCGCGGTCTGGGCAGCGCCGGCGAGGAAGCCGCCTCCGCCGCGTGCCGTCACGGGAGGTTCGTCGGCCGCCGCGCGCGGCGCCACCCTGGCGGACAGCGGCGCCGGCGCCGGCCGGCCGCCGCCGAACAGGCTCGAGAACAGCCCGCCCGCGGCGGGCCGCTCCGAGACCTGCCGCTCGAGGGCGGCGATCCGCTCTTCCGCGTCCCGCAGCGCGACGTCCTGCATGACGATGGTCTGCGCCATCAGATAGGGCGCGGCGGGCTGCCGCGCGACGCACTCGCCGATCAACGCCTCGGCATCGGCATCGCGCGGCGCCGACTGCCGCTCGACCGCCTCGAGCCGCGCGAACAACCCCTCGATCGCCTGCCGGTCCTGATTGTCCATGGTCGTCTCTCCTCCTCGCCCGATCATTCCTGGCGCTGGCCGGTCAGGCTGAGCAGCAGCTGGAAGATGTTGACGAAGTTGAGGTAGAGCGAAAAGGCGCCGAACACGGCGAGCTTCTGCTTCGATTCCGCGTCGAAATGGTCGGCATACTGCTCCTTGATCGACTGGGTGTCCCAGGCGGTCAGCCCGACGAAGACGAGAATGCCGATCACCGAGACGGCGAACTGCAGCGCGCTCGACTGCAGGAAGAGATTGACGAGGCTCGCGATCACGACGCCGATCAGGCCCATGATCAGGAACGAGCCGAACTGCGACAGATCGCGCTTGGTCGTGTAGCCGTAGAGGCTCATCGCGCCGAACATCGTGGCGGCGATGAAGAAGGTGCGGGCGATGCTCGTGCCCGTGAAGACGAGGAAGATCGACGCGAGCGACAGGCCCATCACGGCGCAGAAGGCCCAGAACATCGCCTGCGCCGAGGAGGCCGACATCCGCTCCATCCGGAACGAGAAGACGAGCACGAAGGCGAGCGGCGCCAGCATCACCACCCATTTGAGCGGGGTGGAGAAGATCGGCACATAGAGCGCGGGCGTCGTGCCGACGATATAGGCGACGATGCCCGTCAGCACGAGGCCGAGCCCCATATAATTGTAGACCCGCAGCATGTGGGCGCGCAGGCCTTCGTCGAAAGCGGCCCGATCGATCCGGCCCCTGCCGGTCTGCAGGCCGTAGCCGAAATTGGGCGTGTTCATGTCGATCGTCCCTTGGATGTTGGACAGGGTTGCACGTCAGTAGAAAGAAGGGGCGAGCCGGCCGGCCGCCGCCCTCAGAGCCTCGGGTTCGGCCGCGGCGACGAGCGCATAGGCGACCTCCCCCACTTGCCAGTAGGCCGCTGCGAGATCGCCCTCGCGCACCGCCGACGCCGAGACGACATCGAAGCCGCCCGGCCGAACGGCGAACAGGGAGACCGGGCCGAGCGCTTCGGTCCGGATCGCAACCTCCACGCTCGGTCCGAAGGCGGAGGGGAAGACCTGGACATCGGTCACCGACCACTCCTGCGGCAGGGCCGGCAGATCGATCGCCGTCGCGGCACGGAGCTCGGCCCGGTCGAAGCGCGGCACCTCCGGCTGGGAGGCCATTGCAGCGCGAACATGCGCCGTGCCGTGCGCCCGGACCGCATCGGCGACATAGGCCGGGGGTACAGCGGAGGCGACGACCGGGCTGACGCCGAAGGCCCCGAATTCGGCATGGGCGAGCCAGCCCGCCGCGATCAGTACGGCGACAGCGGCGATCCGGCGCAGCTGGCGGACC
Organism: Prosthecomicrobium pneumaticum; assembly: GCF_014199915.1. Lineage (GTDB taxonomy): Bacteria > Pseudomonadota > Alphaproteobacteria > Rhizobiales > Kaistiaceae > Prosthecomicrobium > Prosthecomicrobium pneumaticum. The sequence goes on from NZ_JACHOO010000001.1 coordinate 455,099, forward strand.
AGACGGTCGCGGCCGAGCCCGCGCTCCAGGCGCCGCGCCGCCTCGGTGGTCGCGACGCGAGCGGCCCGCGGCGCCTCGGCGAGCGCCAGACGCAGTTCGTCGCGCACCCGCAGATCCGCCATCACCCGCACCGCCTCGTCCGGACTGCGGCAGAGATGGGTCTCGACCTCGATCCGGCGTGCGACCGGCAGCTGATCCTCGACATAGGCCTGGAGATCGGCTTCCGTGATGGGGTCAAGCGGATGGTCCATCCGATCCTCCGACGATCCTGAGGTGGGGCTGGCCCTTCTCCCGCGGCCGGCCGGCCGGCACGCCGTCCTCGATCTGACGAAGCGCAGCACGGGCACGGGCGAGGCGCGACATCAGCGTGCCGATCGGGATGCCGAGCGCACCAGCAGCCTCGGCGAAGGTCAGCCCTTCGATGGCGACGAGGTGGAGCGCGGCCCGCTGCTCCTCGGGCAGGTCCATGAAGGCGCGGCGGACCTGGGCGAGACGGAGCTGTTGCTCCTGATGCGGCGCGGCCTCTCGCTCCTGCAACTCCGCGACCTGCTCGATCCGCGCCATCTCGGCCCGACGGGCCCGGCGACGATCGACGAAAACGTTGTGCAGGATCGAGAACAGCCAGGTGCGGACGCTGCCGCCTTCCCGGAAGCTCGAGCGCCTCTCATAGGCGCGCACCAGCGCGTCATGGACGAGGTCCTCGGCATCGGTCTCGTCGCGCGTCAACGACCGCGCATAACGACGCAGCGCCGTCATCTGGGCGAGAACATCGAAACGGGGACGATCCTTGGTCATGCCCCATATACGGAACGAGACGCCGGATTAATCCACACAGCCGAAAAAGAAGCCGGCAGCCGCCTGTCCCCGCGAACGCTCGCCGGGCACGCTCCGTCGAGACCGTTCGACTGCCGCCCACGCAGCTCCGGGACGGCGATGGGATGGGATGGCGTGCGCCCGGACCGGCGGAAGCGCCATCAGGCGGCCGTCCGCTCGCGGGGCAGCCTCGTCGAGATCGCGCGACCGCGGCGCCAACAGGCGCCGGGTCGGGATGGCGTGCCGGCCCCGGCCGCCGGAACCCGCGATCAGGCGACCGTCTGCTCGGGCATCTCCTGGCGCCCACGGCCCAGCCGGCGGCTCATCCACTCGGTCTTCATCTCGATCCAGGCGACCAGATCGGCAAAGCCCTCTCGCAGGCCGATGAACACGACGATGCCATAGACATAGAGCGCAACGTCGATCAGACGCAGCAAGGTCTCCGTATAGTGGCCCGACCAGATGCCATTCGCCACATAGCGCAGGGTCAGCGCGACCATCGCGATGTTGAAGAGGAAATAGATCGGCGGAATGTAGGTGCGGTTGGCGACCTTCGGCGTTCGCGAGAACGGCACGCGCCGGCCCGTCACCATCTGCCGCAAGGAGGCTGCGATACCGGCGAAGCTGACCGGCAGAAGCATCAGATTGAGCGCGCAGACCGAGAACAGGTCACGGGCGCGATAGCCGAGCCGGACCAGATCGAGCGCATAGAGGAGGAAGTAGGGCACGATGATCAGCGGGGTCCACAGCATGATCCCGTCGGTGCGTGTGTTGCGCATCATCAGGACCAGCAGGCAGGCATTGCCGATCAGTGGCGACAGCAGATAATTCGCGCGGATGACCAGTTCGGGCAGCCGCCGCAGACGCTCGCCCGAAGCGAGATATTCCCGCATCAGCCAGGGCGCTATGATCAGGCCGCCATTGCTCCAACGCTTCCGCTGGATGGCGAGCGCGCCGAAATCGGCCGGCGTCGCGCTATAGGCGAGCGGTGCGAAATGGTTGTGCACGGCCCAGCCCGCATCGAGCAGATCGATCGTCGATCCCGTGTCCTCGATGACGGTGTCGTCCTGGATGAAGACGTGGACGGGAACGCCGTCTTCCACCCGTTCGCGCCGAACGGAGCGCAGCGCGGTAAGGCGGATCAGAGCATTCGCGCCGACCCAATAGGAGGCATTGTAATAGGTCGTTCCCTGGTGGGCGAGGAACTGGATGTCGGTCGTCGCGCCTGCTGTCCGCTCGACCGGAGCGCCGGCAGCGGGGAAGGTCAGATAGGGCGTCTGGGCGACGGCCACCGTGTCGCGGCTTTCGAGAACGTGCACCAGCTCGAGCAGATACTCGTGCCGCACGACGCTGTCGGCGTCGAGCGTCAGGATGTATTTCGCCGAAGGGATGGCGAGATCGTGATTGTCGGCCGTCGCCCGCACCAGGGTCCGGCCGCGCTCGTCGTCGACGACACGATAATGGGCGCCGAGCAGGCCGATGAACGCATTGAGGTTCATCGCCTTGTTGGGGCGATGCGACAGATTGCGGAAAGTCTTCCGCTGAAACGTCTCGATCTGGCTGCAGAACAGCGTCGAAAGGCGCCGATACTCCGCCGAGACCTCTCCCGCCTCCAGCCGTGCAAAGGCGATCCCATCGGCATGGCGACGGTACCGATGCGCCAGATCGCGCAGGATCGAATCGACGAAGAAGGTATCGACGTGGCGGAATGCCTCCGTGATCTCCCGCTCCATGCGCTGCGCGGTCTGCTCGAGCCAGAAGGCGGCATCGGCATAAAGCCCGGCGATCCGCTTCGCCTCGCCCTGGAGATCATAGCGGCCGGTGGCCTCGCGGCGCCGCCAAGCGGCGGCTGCGGCAGCCAATGGCGCCATCGTCGCCTCGATATCGGCACGCACCGCCTCGACGGCCGCGAGGGATTCGGCGACCGAGGCCGCATCCCCCGGCGGATCGTCGATCAGCACGACGATGCGGCGGTTCGCATATTGCGTCAGGGCGGCGGACAGCACGGTCATCGCGAGAACGCGCTGCTCTTCGCGATAGCTCGGCACGAGCACGAGCACCGGAGGCGCGTCGCCCGACAGAAAGCGTGTCTTGACCGCCGGCGGCAGCGTTTCGCGTTTCGCTTGCCGTCTCGCGGTCCCGAAACGGCTCAGCTGATAGGCGAGACTGCAGGCAAATAGTCCGGCGATAACGAAGAAGTAGAATACGTCCCCTTCGCCGAGCGGTCTGCTGCCGAAGAACAGGATCAGCGCGAACCCGGTCATCAAGGCGAGCGAGGCGCAGATCAACAAGAAGATGAAGACGAACTCGTACCTCTGATAGCCGGACCCGTTGAGCCACCGACCGAGCGCGGAGAGGGTCGGCGGGTGCCAGGCAGCCGGGCTCCCGCTATCCTCTGCTCGCTCGACGTCCGGCGAAAGGCGCGCTCGCTCAGTCCGCGAGGGCCGGAATGTCCGACCCTCGATCGGAAACTGGTCGCTGGTGATCGCCATCGATACGCTGCCCCCGCTGCCGAACGCCTCGCACTACTTCACTTTGGCGAAAGCCGCCGCGAAGCCGGCAAGAGAGAGCGGCAGTTTTACAGGCTGTTTGTCGAGGTTCTGAACGACGAGCGTGAGCGTCGTGCCCCTCGACAGGGCCGACAGCACTTCCGACTTTATGGCAGCCCCGGCATAACAGCCGCTGGCATCGCAGGTCTGAAGCGGCAGTGTCTCGACCGTGCTGCCGTCGACGTCGAGGGCGATGCCACCCTCGAGCGACAGGCCGAGAGGAGCCTGGATCATGGCGACCGGCTCCCGCGTTTCCGACGGCACCCGGATCGACACCATGCCGACGAGTTGACCCGTCTTCGCGACGACGATGCGCTGCTCCATCCGGCAGCTCAGCGGGCCGCTGCGTGCATCGGCACGGCATTCGGTCGACCAGGCCGGCCCCGCCTGCGCCTGATCGCCGGCACGCGGGGCATCCTGCGACAGGGCGGGCGTCGCGACGACGAGGAGAACCGCCAGAGCGAGCCGGCGCGAGCCGATACGATCGAGAGACGGGACCGCCGCGATCATGTGATCGAAGTATTTCTTCACGGTATCCCCCGGATCAGAACGGGACGGCAAACTTGGCGCCCGCCGTATGCTGCTCGATGGTCTTGCCGAAGCTGCCCTCGTAGTAGAAGCGCAGCGCGCTCGAGCTGGTGGTCAGGATGTCGAGGCCGGCATTGACCCGCCCGAGCACATCGTCGCCGTAGGAAGTGATGGCGAAGGTGCCGAGGCTCGGATCGACCGCGGCAAAGCGGGCCTGGATGTCGATGTCCGAGCCGCCGATGAAGGAGACACCCGCATCGACATAGGGCCGGAAGATCACGCCGTCGGCCGCCTTCCACTCGCCGCCGAACTCGACCCCCGGCGTCACGGTGACGACCCAATGGTTGGTGTCTTCATAGGAGAGCGCCGCGATGCCGCCCTTCTCCGTGTAGCCGCCGAAGCCGATCCAGGTCAGATCCACGTCGGCCATCGGCCGCACGTAAAGGCCGTCCTTGGCGAAGGTGTAGGCCGTGCGGACCCGGCCCGACGCCAGCGCGATGCCGTTGTCGCCGGACAGTTCGTCCGTGAACCCGCCGATCGCCACCTTGCGCCGGTTGTCATACCAGCCATAGCCGCCGGTCAGAGAGGTGGCGATGGTCAGAGCCTCGTGATCGTATTTGAGCACGACGCCCGCTTCCGCCTGGTCGCTGTCGGTGCTGGTGCCGTAGTCACCGTTCGACGACGTGTTGGTATAACCCACCGCCAGGCCGAGCCGCCAATCGTCGGAGATCGCCCGCTGCACGCCGCCGGACACCTTGAACGCCGTCTGGTCGTAGCCGGAGTTCTGGCTCGTCGCCTGCCGATCGGTGAAGGTCATCTGCATGCTCGACCACGAGCATTCGCCTTCCGCATTGAAGGCATAGACGCCATCACGAACGCGGCAGCTCAGCAGACGATTGGCGAAGTTGAGGTTCGACGTCACCGCCGTGCTCGCCGTCTGGGAGGAGAGGTCGGGGGCAAGCTGCTTGAGCGCGTCGACATACTCCGGCACGTCGGTGATATCGAGCAGCGCGTAGAGGATCGGGTCGAGCGTCCGGTCATCGGAAGCGAGGAGCGTGTTGAACATCTCGCCGACCTCGCTCCACGGCTCCGACTGGCCGCCCGTGAAGTTGAAGCCGTTAAGCGTCAGCACGACGTCCTTGCCGTCGACATAGTCGATCGTGCCGTTGAGGGCCACATTGGCGAGGTCGAGGCTGGTGACGCCGAGACCCGCCGAAGTGATCAGCGTGTAGGTCGACGGAACCACGCCGTGGATGTCGAGGAATTTCAGCGCGATCGTCCCGTCGACATCGGCATCGCCGCTGACCGTCAGCTTGTCCGCGAGCCCGGTGGCGACATTGATGTCCACGAGCATCTCGCCGCCCGCCGTCTGCTCGAAATCGCCGTCGAGATGCGTCGTGAAGATCGTGCCGACCGCGCCGACCGAAAGCATGCCGGCGTTCTGGAGCTTGCCGGACCCGTCATAGAAGGAGATGTCCGAGCCGGCGTTCAGCGTGCCGTCCGCGGTGTTGAAGATCTCGCTATAGGCCGAGAACAGGTCGATATTGCCGCTGATCGTGCCGTTATTGGTAATCGTGGTCTCGGAACCGACCGTCGGCACGGAACCGAGGCCTGAATTGACGGTCTGGATGGCGTAGCCCGTGCCGCCGTCGATCGTGCCCGCGTTCGTGATCGTCGCACCGTCGCCGGTCGCGATCCGAATGGCGGCTGCGTTCGTGTTGCTCTTCACCGTTCCGCCGTCGACCGTCACGTCGGCGCCGGTATCGACCGCCTTGACCTCGATACCATAGGTCTCGCCGGTGATGTCGCCGTCGGTCGTCACCGACACAGGCGTATCGTTGCCTTCGGCATAGACCGCCGCGTTCGCCGTCGCCGTCACGTCGCCGGTCACATCGACCGTCACCGCGCCGCCGTCACCGCTCTTCGCAAAGATGCCGTAGGAGCCGGAGGTGATGTCGCCCGTCACGGTGACGTCGACGTCGCCCTTGCTGCTCGTGGCATAGATGCCGCGCCCTTCGGCGTCGATGTCCTTGGCAGTGACCGAAACCGTCGCGGATGCGTCATCGCCCGTGGTCGTGGCGTAGATGCCGTCCTTCTCGGCCGTCACCTTGCCGTCCGACGTCACGGACACCGCGCCGGCGACCGAGGTCGCGTAGATGCCTTCCTCGCCGTTCGACGTGACGTCGTGTGCCTCGACCGTCACCGTCGCATCGGTGTTCGATGCGTGGGTGGCGGCCGCGTATATGCCTTCCTCTTCGGCCACGATCGAGCCCGTCGAGGTCACCGTCACGCCGCGATAGGAGGCCGTCGCGTAGACACCACGCTCGCCGGCCTCAATGTCCTTGGCAGTGACCGAAACCGTCGCCGAGGCGTCGTCGCCCGTAGTGGTGGCGAAGATGCCGTCCTTCTCGGCCGTCACCTTGCCGTCCGACGTCACGGACACCGCGCCGGCGACCGAGGTCGCGTAGATGCCCCGGTCGCCGTTCGACGTGACGTCGTGCGCCTCGACCGTCACCGTCGCGTCGGTGTTCGTCGCGTGGGTGGCAATGGCGAAGATGCCTTCTTCTTCGGCCACGATCGAGCCCGTCGAGGTCACCGTCACGCCGCGGTAGGACGCCGTCGCATAGACACCGCGTCCGCCGGCCTCGATGTCCTTGGCAGTGACCGAAACCGTCGCCGAGGCGTCGTCGCCCGTGGTGGTGGCGAAGATACCGTCCTTCTCGGCCGTCACCTTGCCGTCCGACGTCACGGAAACCGCCCCGGCGACCGAGGTCGCGTAGATGCCTTCCTCGCTGTTCGAGGTGACGTCGTGCGCCTCGACCGTCACCGTCGCATCGGTGTTCGTCGCGTGGGTGGCAATGGCGAAGATGCCTTCCTCTTCGGCCACGATCGAGCCCGTCGAGGTCACCGTCACGCCGCGGTAGGACGCCGTCGCATAGATGCCCCGTCCGCCAGACTCGATGTCCTTGGCAGTCACCGAAACCGTCGCAGAGGCATCGCTGCCGGTCGACACGGCGTAGATACCGGTCTTGGCCGCTGTCGTCGTGACCTTGCCATCGGAAGAGACCGAAACAGCTCCGTTCGCCGAGCTGGCGAAGATCGCCTCTTTCGTGTTCGAGGTGACGTCGTGCGCCTCGATCGTCACGGTCGCATCGGAACCTGCACCGGCCGCGACAGCGTAAATGCCCTCGAGCTCCGCAACGACCGCGCCGTCCGACGTGACGGTGATCGAATGGTTCACCGAGTTCGCATAGATGCCGCGGTCGAGCTTCGATTCCACATCGTGCGCGTTGACCGTCACCGTCGCCGAAGCATCCGTGCCCTTGGCGACCGCGTAGATGCCTTCCTTCGAGTCCGACGAAACCTTGCCGTCGGATCCGACCGTCACCTTGCCGTTCTCCGAGACGGCATAGATGCCTTCCTCGTCTTCCGACGAGACGTCGTGCGCCTCGATATCGACCGTCGCATCCGTGCCGGCACCCTGCGCCCAGGCATAGATGCCTTCGAGCTTGGCCGTGATCGCGCCATCCGACGTCACCGTGATCGAATGGTTCACCGAATTCGCGTAGATGCCACGGTCGTTCATGGCCTCGACGTCGTGCGCGTTGACGGTCACCGTCGCCGATGCGTCCGTGCCCTTGGCGACCGCGTAGATACCTTCCTTCGTGTCCGACGAGACCTTGCCATCGGAGCCGACCGTCACCGCACCATTGTCCGAGGTCGCATAGATCGCCACCTCGTCCTCTGACGACACGTCGTGCGCCTCGATATCGACCGTCGCGTCCGTGCCCGCACCGTGCGCGACGGCATAGATGCCTTCGAGCTTGGCCGTGATCGCGCCGTCCGACGTCACGGTTATCGAATGGTTCACCGAGTTCGCGTAGATGCCACGGTCGACCTTCGATTCCACATCGTGCGCGTTGACCGTCACCGTTGCGGAGTCGTCGGTGCCCTTGGCGACCGCGTAGATGGCCTCCTTCGAGTCCGACGAGACCTTGCCGTCGGACTTGACGGTCACCTGGCCGTTCTCCGAGACGGCGTAGATACCCTCTTCGTCCTCCGACGACACGTCGTGCGCCTCGACCGTCACCGTGGCGTCGGTCCCCGCCCCCTTCGCCCAGGCGTAGATGCCTTCGAGCTTGGCAACGACGGCGCCGTCCGACGTCACGGTGATCGAATGGTTCACCGAGTTCGCGTAGATGCCCTTATCGACCTTCGACTCCACATCGTGCGCGTTGACCGTCACCGTTGCGGAGTCGTCGGTGCCCTTGGCGACCGCGTAGATGGCCTCCTTCGAGTCCGACGAAACCTTGCCGTCGGACTTGACGGTCACCTTGCCGTTTTCCGAGACGGCGTAGATGCCCTCTTCGTCCACCGACGAAACGTCGTGCGCGTCGATGTAGACCGTCGCATCCGTGCCGGCTCCCTTCGCCGAGGCATAGATGCCTTCCTTCTTGGCAACGACGGCGCCGTCCGACGTCACACTGATCGCGTGGTTGGCCGAGTCGGCATAGATGCCGCGGTTATCCTTCGACGTGACGTCGTGCGCATCGACCGTGACCGTCGCCTCGGATCCTGCCCCGTTCGCGACCGCGTAGATGCCTTCCTTGCCGGCCTCGACGGCGCCCGTCGAGGTGACGGACACCGCGCCGTTCTCGGAGACCGCATAGATGCCGCGCTCGTCCCAGCCGGTGACGTTGTTGGCCGAGACCGTCACGCTCGCGATCGTGCCGTCGACGCCCGGCGCGTAGGCATAGATGCCCCAGGTCTTGCCGATGACAGTGCCCGTCGAGGTGACCGAAACGGCGCCCTGCGGCGCCGTCGCGTAGATGCCGCGACCGTCCCAGCTGGTCACGTCGTCGGCGCTGACGGTGACGCCGTTGTCGCTATCGACGCTGTCGGTGACCGCATAGATACCGTCCTTCTTGCCGACCACCGCGCCGGTCGCCGTGACGGAAACCGCGCCCTGCGGCGCAGTCGCATAGATGCCGTAGCCGTCCCAGCCGGTAACGGCACCGGCCGACACAGTCACCCCGGCGGAGGAGTCGATCGAGTCGGTGACGGCGTAAATGCCGTCCGTCTGACCGACCACATTCCCGGCGGTCACCGAGACGGCGCCGTTCTCCGAAGTGGCGTAGATACCGCCCGCGTCCCAGCCGGTGACGTTGCCGGCGGTGACCGTGACGCTATCCTCGAGCTCGTCGCCATCCGTCACGGCATAGATGCCGTAGTTCTGGCCGGACACGTTCTTGACGTCGACCGTGACAGCGGCCTCAGGCGCCACGGCATAGATACCGTCGCCGTCCTCGCCGAGTTCATGCGTCGCGGTGATGTTGCCCGTCGCGCTGACCGATACGGCGCCGTTCTTCGATGTCGCGTAGACACCGTAGCCGTTCGAAGCTTGGATCGAACCAGCCGAGACGGTGACGCTCGCCGACTCATCGTCGCCGTTCGCGACGGCGTAGATACCATCCGTGCCGCCGGTGACCTTGCCGGTGGAGGTGACCGAGACCGCACCCTGCGGCGAAACCGCATAGATGCCGCGGCCGTCCCAGCCGGTCGCATTGTTGACGCTGACCGTGACGCCCGCCGAACTGTCGGTGCCGTAGGTGACGGCGTGAACGCCCTCGGTCTTGCCCTCGATCGTGCCGGTCGAGGTGACCGTGACCGCGCCGTTCTCCGACTTCGCGAAGACGCCCTCGGCGTCGGCCGAGATCGCGCTGCCGACATTGACGGTCACGCCGTCGTCGACCGACGGGCCGGAGGAAACGGCGAAGACACCTTCGGTCTTCGAGTTGATCGTGCCGTTGACGGTCACAGAGACCGGGCCGTCCGCCGCCGTCGCATAGATGCCGCGGCCGTCATTGGTCTGGATGTTGCCCGTGTGGTTGACGGTGACATCGGCGTCGGCCGCCGTCGCGAAGGCGCGGATACCGTCCGTCTCGGCGCCGATATTCCCCGTCGTCGTGACCGAGATCGAGCCGCCCTTCGAGGTGGCGTAGACGCCGTAGGCCTTGGCGGAATCGTCGCCGGTCTCCGCATAGGCCTGGATGTCGCCCTTGTAGTCGACCGTCACGAGGGCGTCGGACGTCGTTCCGTTGCTCACCGCCCGGATGCCGTCCGAACGCGACACGATCGATGCGTTGGTCGCGGTGCCCGAGGTGACCGTGACCGCGCCGTTCGCGGCCGAGGCGTCGATGCCGCGGCCCTCCCAGGAGAGCAGCGTGTTGCCATTGGTGACCGTCACCGTATCCGCGGTGGTGTCGCCATCACTGACCGCGGAGATGGCGTCGTGCTTCGCCTGGATCGAGCCGCCGGAGGTTGTGACGCTCACCGGGCCGTCATCGGCCGAGACGTCGATGCCGCCGGCGACCGCCGAGGTGATCGAGCCGGTGTGGGTCACCGTCGCCGAGGCGCCCGAGCCATCGGTCGAGACCTTGATGCCCTCGAACTTCGAGGTGATCGTGCCGCTCGTCGTCACGGAAACGTCGTCGCCGCCCTCCACATCGACGCCGATGCCGGAGGCGGTGTTGAGATTGCCGGTGTGCTGCAGCGTCACGGCGCCGCCGGCATAAGCCTGGATCGCGCCCTTGGCGGAATTGATGAAGCCAGAGCTCGTCGAGACGATATCGCCGCCCGACGACTCGATGATGCCGTAGCCGGCCGAGGTCTCGATGTTTCCGGTATGATTGACCGAAACCGTCGCGTTGCCGGTCGTGGTGACCACGATGCCATCGGCATCGCTCGCCCAGACATTGATCTTGTAGCTGCCGGTATTGCTGACCAACGTCGCGGCGCCCGTCGTGGTGAACGAGATGCCGTCGATATGGCCGTAGCGGCCGATATCATTGGTGAGGCTGCCGACATTGAGCGCCGTGACGCCGGCCCCGGCGACGACACCGTTCTCGAGGAAGCCCGAGCAATTCTGCGTCGTCCCGGTGACCGAGCAGTCCGCCCTCGCCTCGCCCGGTATCAACCCGGCGAGCATCAGCGCTGCGAGCGATGTGCCGCTCAACAACACGCCACGGCTGAGACGCGAACGTTCACTCAACTTAACCGTCGGAGACACCCGGTCCCCGGCGCTGCGATACAGCATGACTTCCCCCGCCCGCATCCCACCAGGCACATTAAGGACTATCACAATCCTCCTCACAGGCAATGCGATCGCAAACGGCAAGGCTGCGGCGCCGGCGCCGTCGTCGGCAGAACCCAACATTTCTGCGGGTGCCGTGACGTAACAGGGAATCTGGCGCGGAAAGTGTTGCGCCCTCGCCACAGGGTGACGAGGGCGCATGGCCGACCGAGCGGAAGGACGAGCCCGCCGGATGTCGAGAATCACGCTTCGCGATCCGCCCCTGCACCCGGTCGGAAGGCTCCCCGGCGTTGTCGAGGAGCGGCCGTGTCATTGAGTCGTCTGGGCGGTCTTCTTCCCGTCGCCCGAAAGCGCGGCAACCCGCTCGGCGATCCAGGCCGGCGCATCGGGCTTGGCCGCGACAAGTTCATAGAGCCGCAGGGCTTCCGCACGGTCCCGCTTCACGCCCGCCCCCTTTTCGAGACGCTGCGCGAGCGCCGTCTGGGCAGGCGTGATGTTCTGGTCGACGGCGATCCGGTAGTATTTGATCGCCGTCGCAACGTTGAGCCGCACACCCTTGCCGGCCACATACATCTCGGCGAGCTTGAACGAGGCCCAGCCGTTCTGCTGGTCGGCGGCGAGGCCGTAGAGGCGTGCCGCCTCCTTGAAGCTCTGAGTTACACCGCGGCCGTCGTAATACAGCCCTCCGAGCTGGTACTGGGCCCAGCCATTGCCGGCGTCCGCCGCCTTCTGATAGTAACCAACCGCCTTGTCGAGATCGGCGGGAACGCCGAGCCCTTCCTCGTAGATCTGGCCGAGATTGTAGATCGCCCACGGGTTGTTCTTCTCGGCCGCCTTCTGGAACAATTCGAGCGCCTTGGCGTAGCTTTGCTCGACGCCCTGGCCGTTCTTGTAGAGCGTGCCGAGGCCGTTCTGAGCCCAGTCATTGCCGCCATCGGCCGCCTTGCCGTACCAGTAGGCGGCCTTCTTGTAGTCCCGCTCGACCCCGAGGCCATCCTCGTAGAGCCTGGCGAGGCTGATCTGGCTCCACGCGTTGTCGTGCCGGGCACCCTCGCGGAACCAGTTCGCGGCATTCGCATAGTCGCCCCGTTTCAGGAATTTCTCGCCCGCCCCGTGCCAATCGACATACTGGGCGAAAGCACCGGTGGCGGACAGGGCGAGCGCAGCAATGGAGAGGGCAAATCGCGCAGGCAGCTTCATCGTCGTGTTCCGCTGTAGCCGTATCGCCGACGGCGTTGATCGGGCCGCCGCCGCCTCCCGGCCGCGACGTTGGCCAGACCATATCGGGTCGCAGGTCGAGGTCAACGCCCGTCTGTGCGAGCGGACGGCTCGGCCGCTAAGGCCGATCGAAAAGGTCCGTGCCCGGACCGAACGGCCCGAGCACCGGATCCGCCCTGAGGCTGCAGCAATGGAGCGGCGACGAGCCGACTTTCGGACAGGTCGCCACCATGCGGAAGAGATCCACAGGAGAGGACGCGCCCATCTTGTGCAGCACGTTGATGCGATGGCCCTCGACGGCCTTGACGCTGAGCTTCAGCTCGCGCGCCGCAACCTTGTTCGGCAATCCCCGCAGCACGCAGTCGAGAATCGCCTTCTCCCTCTCGGTCAGGGTGTCGAGCTTCATACGGGTCTCGCGGCAGATCATCTCGCCGGCATAGCTGTCGGCATCGGCCCGGATCCATCGCTGCACGAGTTGCAGCAACAAGGTGTCGTTGACGGGCTTCTCGAGCATGTCGCAGGCGCCGGCGTGGAGCGCCCGCACGGCGGTCGCGACATCCGCGTGGCCGCTCACGAACAGCACCGGCATTGTCCACCCGGACCGGCGCATTTGTCGCAGCACGTCGAGCCCGCTGATGCCGGGCAGCCGCATGTCGAGAACCGCGCAGGCCGGCCGGCTGATCCGCCGCTGCTCGAGAAAGGTCTGCGGGTGTGAGAAAAGCTCGGTTCTCAGGTTGACCGAGGCGAACAGGGCGGCAAGCGAGGCGCTGTAGCCGGCATCGTCATCGACGATGTAGACCGTCGGTTCGTGCATTCACACGTCCTTCACTGCGCTGGGGCCAGCTGGATGGAGAAGACGGTTCCGCGGCCCTCGCACGGGCGCGCCTCGATCGCGCCCCCCACCCGCTGCAGCAGCGTGCGGACGACGTGCAGGCCGAGCCCCCGGCCGGTCGCCTTGCCGCTCACCAGAGGCTCGAAGATGCGTGCACCGAGAGACTCCGGTATGCCACGTCCCGTATCGCCGATATCAACCCGAACCGTTCCGGCGGGTTCCTGCGCCACTCGCACGGTGAGACGCCGGGTCCAGAGTGGGACGTTGACCATCTCCTCGACCGCGTTGGCGATGACATTGTGAAGGACCTGCTCGAGCAGCGTCTGGCTGCCGCGCACTGCCGGCACCGTGGCGGGCCGTTCGAACTCGAGATCGACGACCGTCTCGGCGAGTGCCGGGCGGAGGCGGGCGATGACGGCGTCGATGGCCTCCAGAACGTCGCCGGCGCCCGCTTCAGGACCGCCATTCGCAGGCTCGGTCGCGCTGCGGACGATGTCGGCGGCGCGCTGCGCTTCCTTGCGGATGGCGACCAGCAGATCCTGGAGCCGCTTCAGGCTCGCGGCCTGCGCCTCGATCGCGTTGAGCGCGGCGCCGGCGAGATTGGTGATCGCGCCGAGCGGCTGGCGCAGTTCGTGCGCCAGCATCTTCACCGCCTCGGCGGGCGCGGTCTCGACGAGCGGTCCTACGGGGAGCAGAGCACCCTCCCCGAGGATCCCAGCCCGCTCGCTGCGCAGAACGGCGTGGTCGCCGACCGGCCCCAGAGGCTGTGGCGCGCCGGGCAGATCCGGAGCCACGCCGGTCGCGGCGGACGAGCGCAGCGCGAGCACGGCCCGGGCGCGCTGAATCCTGCGCTGGTCCGCGCTGCCGGCCCCCGGCATTTCGGGAGTTCTCATGTGGATGACCTTCGGATCAAAAATGGAGACGGGGCGGCCTCCCTCCACCCCTTGCTTTCGAAACGCGTGCGCCCAACCGATCGGGAAGGCGCCGGCTCTCCGAACCGGCGGGCCGGACGGGCGGCGGCCTAGCGCCGCTGCAGGAGCCGCGGACCGAGGCGATGCCCTGGACGATAAAACCCTGCCGCGCCGAGGCGGCCGGACGAGTGTTCGTCCGCGACGCGGCCCGCGCCCCCCGTAACCCGCGTCGTGCAAGCATGATGCATCATCGTTCCTGCCCCCTCTTCAATGCCCCCGACAACGCCCGATCAGCGGATTGGGCGTTGCGCAGCTACGGATTCCTCAACCCAGAGTACCCCAGTCGATGTCTCATTAAATTGGATCAACTATTCCGGATTTGAAGAATTGCCCGTGTCGCACTGTTTCGCCAACGGCGCGAGAGGGGGGGACATCGTTCTATCGCCTCCCGAATTATTTCCCCGTTGCTCCCCCGCCAATTCGGCACAGCTCCGACACGGCAAACCCACCGGCGGGCCGGCCTGCCGGTGGACGCCGCGCTCCGACAGCCTCCTCCGTGATCGGGCCGAGCCTGGAACGAAGGCTCGCATGGCGCCGGCCGACTGTCCGCCCGTGCGTCCCCGGTTTGTCCTAGGGCAATCCCTAGGATGCTCCCACCCACCGCCGGCCGGCTGCCGGCTTCGCCTGATTCCATCCCGGGGATAGACCGACGCAAGCCCGGGCCGACAGCGCCTAGCTGAAGTGAAGCCGACCAGCGACAATGCAATTGCTTACTGGCACTGCCTGTGTCCACTAAGTGCAGATTTTGCTTGTCAAGAGGAGATTCTGATGGCAGTAGAGAAGATCAATGCTTCCAGCAGTCTTGCGGAAGTCGTCGATCGTATTCTCGACAAGGGCGTCATTGTTGATGCCTGGGTTCGCGTTTCGCTGGTCGGCATCGAACTGCTCGCCGTCGAGGCGCGCGTGGTCGTTGCGGGTGTCGATACCTACCTGAAGTACGCCGAGGCCGTCGGCCTGACGGCGGGCGCTCAGGCGGCCTGACGACCCGCAAGCGGGTCCACAGTTCCGGTGGGGGAGGCTCCTCGCGAGTTTCTCCCTCCGAGCTGTGGCGCTGGGGTGACTGCGCGTCGTGTCGTCCGGACGGACCCGGCGGCGGCGTTGTTTCTATGACAAGCAACTCATTCGATCGTTTGACCAGCCGTTGTGCGGACTCTTGGTCTCGAGCGGCTCGTCGGCAGGCAGACCGCCTCCTCCGGCGAGCGCCAACGAGGGAGTCCACCTCCCGAATCCGGCAACCCGGCAAGCGATATCTGGCAAGCGAGAGCTGGCGAGCGAGAGCCGGCAAGGAGGCATGGACCGTGTCTTTGACCCGACAGATGTCTACGATCGTCGCGGCGTCGAAGGCCGCGCGTGCGGCGCGGCACGACGCCGTCGGGCGCATCCGCGCCGAGACCGCGCGACATCTTGCGGCAGCGAGCGCCGCCCACAAGGCGAGTGCGGCGCAGCAGCGCAAGCATCTCGCCGCCGAGATCGGCAGGCTGCGACGCGCCACCAAGCAGATCCTCGGTGCAGCCGAGCGTCAGGTGGGGTCCTACCGCAAGACCCGGCTCGCCGGCGCCGCCAAGCTGCGCAAGGAGCTCTCGACGGCTTTCAAGGCGACCCGGACGGCCGGCAACGCCCGTCGCGCGGCGACCTGGAAGGCCCTGAAGGCGCAGTACGGGGCCCGCCGGCAGGCGACGGCCAGCGCTCTGCAGGCGCTCCGCGCCGGCGTCTCGGCAGCGACCGTGGCCAATCGGGGCTTTCTGGCCGAGCTCGCCAAGGACCGCGCCGGCGCCGCCCGCCTCTGGCACGAGCGGCTCGTTTCGCCGGCCGCTCCGGTCGCCGTGACGCCCGCGCCGGCCGTGGTGGCTCCTGCGGCGCCCGAGCCGGTCGCGTCTGCACCGACCGTCGTCACGCCGGTCGAGCCGGCTACCGCCGCCGCCATCGAGGCGGAAGCCGTGAAGGTCGAGCCGGTGAAGGGGGAGACCGCCGATGCGCCGGTTTCCGAGCCGGCGAAGGTGAAAGCGGAGCCGGCCGCCAAGGCCGAGGTGAAGGCCCCGACGGCCGCCGCCAAGCCGCGCCCGGCGAAGGTCGAGTAAGGCCCACGGCCCGTAGGAAGGCGGCGGCCTCGCTTGCGGGGCCCCGCCGAACAGGAAGGCAATCATGACGCTCGTCTCACAATCGCTCGACGTCGACATCAACGGCGCCGGGAGCGCGACGCTGCCCGCGCCGGCCCGCAGCAGCGCTTCGACTCTGGCGCCGCGGCCGCGCTCCGACTTCGTGGAGACGGGGGCTCTGAAGGATCTGACACGCCGCGGGCTGAGCTTTCTGCGCGCCGGTTATCCGCTGCACTTTCGGGGTCCGGCCGGCACCGGAAAGACCACGCTCGCCCTGCATGTCGCGGCGCAGCTCGGCCGGCCGGTCATCCTGATCTCCGGCGACAACGAACTCGGCACTGCGGATCTGATCGGCTCGCAGCGCGGCTACCACTACCGCAAGGTCGTCGATCGCTTCATTCACAGCGTGACCAAGCTCGAGGAAACCGCCAACCAGCAGTGGACGGACCACCGTCTCACCACCGCCTGCCGCGAGGGCTACACGCTCGTTTATGACGAGTTCACGCGCTCCCGGCCGGAGACGCACAATGTTCTGCTCGGCGTTTTCGAGGAGAAGATGCTCTTCCTGCCGGCGCAGGCCGGACGTGATCATTACATCCGCGTCCATCCGGACTTTCGGGCGATCTTCACGAGCAATCCGCTCGAATATGCCGGTGTCCATTCGAGCCAGGATGCGCTCGCCGACCGACTGGCGACGATCGATGTCGACTATCCCGAGCGCGAGATGGAGGTGGCGGTCGCCGCTGCACGTTCCGGCCTGCCGAAGGCCGCCGCGGCACGGATCGTCGACCTCGTGCGCGCCTTCCGCGCTTCGGAGAACTACGTCCAGACGCCGACGCTCCGGTCGAGCCTGATGATCGCCCGGGTTGCGGCGCTCGAGGGCTATACCGTCGCCGCCGACGATCCCCGTTTCGTCCAGCTCTGCCTCGATGCGCTCGAATCGCGCGTCTTCTCCGGCTCGCAGGCGAAGCTCTCGGAGCGGCAGGAGCGGCGGACGGCTTTGCTCGCCCTCGTCGCCACACACTGTCCGGCCGCCGGCGCGAAGCCGGTCCGGGTCCGCGCGACGCCGAAAGCGGTGGAGAGCCTCGCATGACCGAGCCACGGACAGGTCCGTTCAAGCGCGGCATGCGCGACGTCGCCACGATCCAGTCGCGGCTGACCCACGCCCGGCCGAACAATCGCACCCAGGCGGTGGGTCGCTATGCGCGGCTCGAGAACGAACGGATGCGGCTGCAGCGCGAGCTCGACAACTGGACGATGCGCAAGCTCGAGGCGGAGCGGGCGCTCGCCCGGATCGACGCGGAGATCGCCGCGATGCGCGATCTCCTGCTCGGCACGCCGGATGCCGCGCGCACTCCGGCGCGTCGCCGGCGTGCCGCGCCGAAGGGCCAGGAAGCGCTCGTCTCGGCACCTGCCCTGCCCGAACCGCTCGATTACTGAGGAACGCGGGAATGAGCGGCGAAGACGACGATAAAGCGGGCGGTGGCGAGGGCGGCAAGCCCGCCGGAGCCGGCGGCGGTCCGAAGGGCGCCGAGGCGATCGCGGAGATCGGCGCAGTGTTCAAGGGGCTCGGCGGCTTCGTCGAGATGCTCGGTGCGCTGGTCGAGAAGGCCGAAACTGTGGAGCGCCAGGGTTCTTTCACCGTCAAGGGCGCGGGCGACGAGGCGCAGGGCGTCTATGGCTTCAGCGTCCGCACGGGTCTCGGCGGCGTCCCGCGCGTCCGCAGTTTCGGCAATGTCCGCCCGACGGCCAGGGGTCCGGTCGTGGACGATGTGCGCGAGCCACTCGTCGATCTCTTCGACGAGGCCGACGGGGTGATCGTCACGGCCGAGATCCCCGGCGTTGCGGAAGACGAGATCGCGCTTTCGATCGAGGACGGCAAACTCTCGATCACGACGAGCGGCCGCCATCGCTATGCGAAGACGATCGCCCTCCCCGCCGGTGTCGACCCCGCCTCGCTCGAACGGAGCCATCGCAACGGCATCCTCCAGGTCAAGCTGCGGAAGGTCTGAAACGTATGGCGGGTGTCGTCGAGGTCGTCGAGAACATCTCCGTCGGCGGCGCCCGGGTCCGGGTCGTCACGGATTGTGCGCGCGACGTCGGATTCCTGGTGGATGCGGAGAAGACTGTGGTCGCCCGTCTCACCGAGCGGGGCCTGTGGCCGCACGCGGCGGTGACGCTGATCGTGCTCGACGAACTCGCCTCCCTGGTCGGGCCGCTCAAGGCGCTCGGCCGGCTGCCCGAAGCGGCGCTGCTGCAGCTGCCGCAGCGGCCCATGGTCAATCTCTACGATCCGCGCAGCCCTGCGGAATGCTTCATCTTCGTCAACCGGCGGATCATGACCGACGAAGGCTGCTGGGGCGACGCGCGGGCCGCCACCGGGCTGCTGGCGCACGAACACGCCCATCCGCTCTCGGAGGCGCCGGCGACGGCGGCGGCGCGGACGCTCCAGGTGCGGGTGGAGGCGCCGCCCGTGCTCATCGAGCCGGCGCTGCATCTGGCCCGGACGCTGTCCACCGGGGCGGTCACGGAACTGCTCGCCAACACCTTCTGCCTCAAGCAGGGTTTCGGCGAGGCGATCGGTCACCTCGACCGGCTGACGCTCGGCCGCGCCCTCGCCAACCTGCCGCAGAGGGCGGAGCTCGAACGCCGGGCCAGCGCCGCGGTGGCGGCCGGGTCGCTCGCCCGGGCGGTGGCGCGGCCGCTGCTCCTCATCGCCGATGCGCAGATTGGCCTGCCCTTCGCGCTCGAGATCGCGCCCTTCGCGCGGGCCGGAGCGCCCGATGAGGCGATGGCGCTCGAAGCGGTGCTGAGCGCCGGGCTTCTCGCCGCGATGCCCCCCGAGGTCGGCGAGATCTATGGGGAGTTGCGGCGCGCCTTCGAGCGCGTCCAGCCGGAATGGGATACCCGGGCCATCGAGGCCTGGTGCACAGAGATCCTCGCGCAGCTGTGCGCATTCCTCTCGGACGGCGGCGCCGCGATCCGTTTCAGCCTCGAACCGGCCGCAATGGCCGGTCCGGAAGGAAGACAGTCATGAGCCGGTCCTCCGCCATCGAGGGCGACGCGCCCGACGGCAAATATCTCTACGGCATCATCGAAGCCGCCGACGACGCACAGTTCGAAACGCCCGGAATCGGCACGGGCGCGCCGGTGCACACGCTGCGCTGCGGCCGGCTCGCCGCGGTGGTGAGCGACGCCCCACGCATCGATTATCCGAACAGCCGTCGCAACATGCTGGCGCATACCCGGGTCATCGAGGAAGTGATGGCCCGCCACACCCTGCTGCCGGTGTGTTTCGGCACGGTCGCCTCCGACGCCGAGGCCGTGGTCGAGAAGATCCTGCGGCCGCGCCGCGACGAACTGCTCGAGCGGCTCGGCCTGATGCAGGACCGCGTCGAACTCGGTCTCAAGGCGACCTGGCACGAGGATGTGGTTTTCGAGGAAGTCCTCGCGGAGAACCCGGCGATCCGCAAGCTGCGCGACTCGCTCGTCGGCCGGCCCGCCGAAAAAACGCATTTCGATCGGGTGCGGCTCGGCGAGCAGATCGGCCAGGCGCTCGAGCGCAAGCGTCTCGAAGACGAGCAGCGCATCCTCGACCGGCTGCGCTCCTTCGTCCACATGACGAAGCTCAACAAGCCGATCGGCGACCGCATGGTGCTCAACGCCGCCTTCCTGGTCGAGGCGGCGCAGGAGCGCGCCCTCGACCAGGCGGTGCGGGCGATGGATGCCGACTGGAGCGCCCGGCTCGGCTTCAAATATGTCGGTCCGGTGCCGCCCTACAATTTCGTGACCATCACCATCCACTGGTAGAGGCGGCCATGGCGATCCTGACCAATGTTCTCGGTGCGCCGGTCGTCGGACCGCTCAAGGGCGTGCTGTGGCTGAGCCGGCTGCTGCTCGAGCAGGCCGAGGCGGCCCTCTATGACGAGAACGCCATTCGCGCCGGGCTGTTTGCGCTCGAGGAACGGCTCGAAGCCGGCGAGATCGACGAGGCGCAATATGAGAAGGAAGAGGACGTCCTGCTCGAGCGGCTCAGAATCGCGCGGGAACGACACCGCGGCGGCGGCTGAGCCGGCCGTCACGATCCCCCCCGCCCCGCCCGCCGCGGGGCCGCAGAAGCCGGCCGGTGCGGCCGGCAGAAGGAATGCCCGATGAACACCATGGAACTCATCCGCACGATCAAGGCCCAGCTCCACGAGCTGACCGGCTTCGCGGCGGAGAGCGTGTCGCAGCTCACGCCGACCGAAACGGGCTGGGAAGTCGTCGCCAATCTCGTCGAGCTGAAGCGCATCCCGGCCTCGACCGACCTGCTCGCGGCCTACCGGATCACCCTCGACAAGGAGGGCAACGTCACCAGCTACAGCCGGGTGCGCCGCTATCTGCGCGACCAGCTGATCGAGGAAACGGCCGACTGAAGCGGCATGCGGGGCGGCGAGCCGGCCGGCGCCGGGGGGCCCGCGCCGGCTCGACCGCCTCTTGGGGGGCCGCTCTCGATCGGCCTACCGGAACCGCCGCCCGGCCGGGCGGCGGAGGATTTCCGGCCGGGCGGCGGCGCACGCCGGCCCGGCCGGCTGGAAAGGACGTGAACAGATGGCCGATCAGAGGATGGAGCACTCGGTCCAGGCGGCGGGCCTCGCCGATATCCTGGAGCGCGTCCTCGACAAGGGCATCGTGATCGCCGGCGACATCTCGATCTCGCTGGTCGAGGTCGACCTGCTCAACATCCGGCTCCGCCTCGTGGTGGCGTCGGTCGACCGTGCCATGTCGATGGGAATCAACTGGTGGCAGAGCGACCCGCATCTGAGCGTCGAGGCGAGCGCGCTGCGCGAGGAAAACCGGATGCTGCGCGAGCGGCTCGACCAGGTCGAGGTGGCGCTCGGCGTCGCCCGCCCGACGGAAACGATCGGCGCGCGCGATGAGTGACCCGGCCGAACCGCTCGCCTTCTGGGTCCGCGAGGCGGACGGCCGCGATGTCGGCCGCGGCCTGGTCCGTCTCGACCCCGCCGACATGCAGCGGCTCGGGGTCGAACCGGGCGATGTGGTCTCGATCGCCGGCCGCCGCACCACGGTGGCCCGCGCCATGCCCGCCCATGCCGGCATGCGCAAGCAGAGCCTCGTCCAGCTCGACGGGCTCACTCGCGTCAATGCCGGGGCGAGCCTCGACGAGAAGGTGGTCCTGAGGGCAGCGGCGGTGGCACCCGCCCGCTCCGTGACGCTCGCCCAGGCGGGGACGCGGGCGGCCCCGCTCGAATCCCGGCAGCTCGCCCGGTTCCTCGAGGGGATTCCGGTGATCGCCGGGGACCGGGTGCGCACGACGCTCGTCGGCGCGCAGGCGCGCGAGTTCACGGTGGAGCGCACCGATCCGCCCGGCCCCGTGCTCGTCGGCGCCGAGACGCGGATGCGCGCGGTCGACGGCGCCGCCGGCGGCACGACCGTGACCTATGAGGATGTCGGCGGCCTGCGCGCCGAGGTGCAGCGCATCCGCGAGATGATCGAGCTGCCGCTCAAGCATCCCGAGGTGTTCGCCCATCTCGGCATCGAGCCGCCCAAGGGCGTTCTCCTCTCCGGCCCGCCCGGCACCGGCAAGACGCTGATCGCCCGTGCGGTGGCGCGCGAGGCGAACGTCCATTTCATTCATCTCAACGGCCCCGAGATCATCGACAAGATGTATGGGGCGAGCGAGGCGCAGCTGCGCCGCATCTTCGAGGAGGCGCAGAAGAACGCGCCGTCGATCATCTTCATCGACGAGTTGGACGCGATCGCGCCGAAGCGCGAAGAGATGAGCGGCGACCGGCAGGTCGAGCGCCGCGTCGTCGCGCAGCTGCTCGGACTGATGGACGGGCTCGAGACGCGCGGCCACGTCGTCGTCATCGCCGCGACGAACATTCCGAACGCCATCGACCCGGCGCTCCGCCGGCCGGGCCGGTTCGACCGCGAGATCGTCATCGGCGTGCCGGACGAGGCCGGTCGCCGCGAGATTCTCGCGGTACACAGCCGCGGCATGCCGCTCGCCGCCGATGTCGATCTCGACCGGCTCGCCGCGCGCACGCCGGGCTTCGTCGGTGCGGACCTCGCCGCGCTCTGCCGGGAGGCCGCGATGAGCACGCTCAGGCGGCTGGCGCCCGACCTCACCCTCGAAGACGGCCGGCTCGCCGACCACACCCTCGCCGCCCTCACGGTCGCCGGCGTCGATTTCGAGGCCGCCGTCGCCCTCGTCCAGCCGAGCGCGCTGCGCGAGATCGTCACCCAGGCCTCGCACAAACGCTGGCAGGACGTCGGCGGGCTCGACGCGGTGAAGCGCACGCTGACCGAGGCCGTCGAGTGGCCGGCCCGGCACGCCGATCTCTTCGCCGCCGCGGGCGTGGCACCCCCGCGCGGGATTCTCTTCTACGGTTCACCGGGCACCGGCAAGACGCTGATCGCCAAGGCGCTCGCCGGGGAGAGCGGTGCAAATTTCATCCCTGTGAAGGGTCCGCAGCTGATCTCGATGTGGGCCGGCGAATCCGAGCGCGGCGTCCGCGAAGTGTTCCGCAAGGCGCGCCAGACGGCGCCCTGCATCATCTTCTTCGACGAGATCGACACGCTGACGCCGGCGCGCGGCGGGCTCGGCAACGCGATCACCGACCGGGTGGTCGCGCAGCTGCTCACCGAGATCGACGGCATCGAGGAGCTGCGCGGCGTCACCGTGCTCGCCGCCACCAACCGGCTCGACCAGATCGACCCGGCGCTTTTGCGGCCCGGACGCTTCGACCTGCTGATCGAGTTCGGCATGCCCGACCTCGCAACCCGACGCGCCATCCTCGACGTGCATGTCCGGCCGATGCCGCTCGCCGACACCGTCGATCTGGTGACACTCGCCGCCGCGACGGACGGACTCGTCGGGGCGGAGATCGAGGCGCTCTGCCGCTATGCCGGCATCGCGGCAATCCGCGATGCGCTCGCGGTGCGCGCCTCCGGCCGCGCTGCCGCGCTGTCGGTCGAGCCGCGCCATTTCCACGATGCCCTCCATCTCGTCCGGCGGGAGAAGGTCGAATGACCGAAACGCTTCTGTTCGCCGTCACCGGCGCCGATCTCAACGGGGCGGATCTCGAGGGTCCGGGCCTGCCGCCCGGCCTGACCATCGTCCGCGAGAGCGGTCTCGCGGCGGTCGTCGGGCCCGCCCCCGAGGGCGGCTTCCATCAACAGGAGCGCAGTGCGCTGCTGCCGCTGCTGCTCGCCCGTCAGAAGCTGATCGGGCGGCTGCTCGACAGCGCAACCATCCTGCCCGTGGCGCTCGGGACATCCGTCGAGGACATCGGCCGCATCCGCCATCTGCTCGCCGCCGGTGCCCCCGTGATCAGAACCGCGCTCGGCACGGTCGATGGCTGCGTCGAATACGGTCTGTCGGTGCGCGCCGAGACCGTCGCGAAGACCGACGAGGACGAGGAGCAGGCGGAAGAGGACGCCCTCGGCGCCACCGCCACCCTGCTCTTCGAGACGATCGCCGCGCAGGCGGCGGATTCGGCACGGGCCCGCGCCGCCGAGCGCCGCGACCGGGCGCGGCGAGTCCTGATCGAGCGCCTCGCGCCGATCTGCCGCGATCTGATCGTCACAGAGCCTGGTGATCCGTCGGTGATCGCCGAGCTGGCGCTGCTGGTGCCGCGACGCGCCGCCGAGGCGCTCGACGACGCACTCGAATCCGTCGACCAGAGCTTTGCCGGACAGCTGGCGCTGCGGCTCGTCGGCCCCCTGCCGCCCTACAGCTTCGCCACGGTGCACGTCCATCTCGGCACGATGGCGGCGGCCGAGGCGGCGCGGCGCCTGCTCGGCGTGCCGGCCGGCGCCGATCCGGCGGCACTGCGTCAGGCCTATCGGCACGCGATCCGCCGGGTTCATCCCGACCTCGTGCCCGAAGGCGCCGAGCCGATCGAGGCCGCGGATGGCACGGCGGCCGACGTCGCGGCGCTCACCGCGGCGCACCGTGTGCTGCAGGCCGAGCACGTGCCGGTGTCGATCCGTCGCCAGCCGACGCAGGCGGCCGGCTGAGAAAGGGCGGCGGGAGAGACGCTATGCTCTATGCCTATGCGGTGACGGACGATCCTGGTCCCGAAGGCGGGGCGCCCCTGCCCCGGTCCGGCATCCTTCCCGAACTCGGCGTGGAGCGCATCCGCGAGAGCGGCGTCGCCGTGATCGCGAGCCCCGTACCGGCCGGCCTTCTCGACGCCGAAGCGATCGCCGAACGGATCAACGATCCGGAGTGGGCCCGCGAGCGGGTCCTCGCCCATCAGGCTGTCGTGACCGCGCTGCTCGGCACCGCGGCCGTGCTGCCGCTCAAATTCGGCACCCTGTTCTCTGGCACGGCGGCGCTCCGCGCGACGATCGAGACTCGCCGGACTGCCCTCGCCGAGGCGCTCGATCAGGTGCGCGGGGCACGCGAATGGGGCGTTCAGCTCTTCGTTCGCCAGCCCCCGCAGGCGGCCCCGCATGCCGCGGCCGGCCGGGCCGGGCCGGGCGCCGGGGCCGCCTTCTTCCAGCGCAAGCGGGAGGCACGCGCCGCCGAGCAGGCCGCGGCGGCGGCGCTGGACCGGCTCGCCGCCGACAGCCACGCCCGTCTGGCCCGCCGGGCGCGGGCGGCGGTGATGAACCGGCCGCAGCCCGCCGCCGTGCACCGCCGGCCGGGCGAGATGGTGCTCAACGGCGCCTATCTGGTGGCGGAGCAGGACGAGGCGGCCTGGCGAGAGGATCTCGCCGCGCTCGAACGTGAGGCTCCCGAGACCGGCGCCGACTATGCCCTCACCGGACCGTGGGCGCCCTACAATTTCACCGGAGGCGCG
The DNA here is from genome assembly GCF_014199915.1 of Prosthecomicrobium pneumaticum. Classification (GTDB taxonomy): domain Bacteria; phylum Pseudomonadota; class Alphaproteobacteria; order Rhizobiales; family Kaistiaceae; genus Prosthecomicrobium; species Prosthecomicrobium pneumaticum. The sequence goes on from NZ_JACHOO010000001.1 coordinate 480,012, forward strand.
CTCGGGGCCGGCGCAGGAGGCGGGGTTGGCAGTGGCTGAGCCTCCACGCACCAGCGGCGACGTCGCGCTCGCCGACCTGCTCGACCGGGCGCTCGGCAAGGGACTCGTCCTTTGGGGCGAGGCGGTGATCTCGGTCGCCGGAGTGGATCTCGTCTATGTCGGGCTCAAGGTGCTCGTCGCCTCGACCGACACGGCCGAACGGATGCGGCGCGCCGGCACATCCGATCCGACCCGTTCGGTGGCGCTGCGAGACGGGTGATCCGATGCTTCATCTCTACGCCGTGATCGATTCGGCGCCACCGGACGCGGCGGTGGGCGGCGCCGGGACGGCCGGCCTGCTTTTCGTGTCCTGGGATGGCATCGCCTGCGCCGCCGGACATGCCGCGGCACGCTCCGGCCCGCCGACATCCGCGGAGGTTCTGCGCCATCAGGCGGTGATCGAGGCGCTGATGCCGGTCGGTGCCCTATTGCCGCTGCGGTTCGGAACCATGGTCGACAACGCCCATATCTGCCGCGATTTCCTCGCCCGCAATGCGGCGGCGCTGCGCCACCGGCTCGACTGGGTGCGGCACTGCGCCGAGTATGCGTTGCGCGTCTGCGGGCTGGAGGCCGATCCGGCGAGGGCGGTACCGGCGCGGGCAGAGGGTCCCGGCGCCGCGCATCTGCGCACGCTGCTGCGCCGTGTCGGCGGCTGGCCGCCGTCGGACGCGGCCTTCCCGCACGATCGCCTGCTCGCCCACGCGAAGGACCGTGTGCTCTGGCCGAGGACCGAGGGTTCGGCCGACCTGCGCGCCTCCTTCCTGGTGCCCCAGGCCCAGACGGAGCGCTTCCTCGCCGATCTCTCGGCGCTGATGCCGCTCCGTCCGGATCTCGTCTTCACCTGCACCGGTCCGTGGCCGCCCTATTCCTTCGCCGATATCGGCGGCGGAACGGCGGCGCCATGACCGAAGGCACGATCCCCGATCTCATCGGCGCCTTCCAGGACGGGCGGGTCGCGCTCGATCCGGAGAAGGTCGAGCAGGGCCTCGCCAAACTCGTCCTGATGCTGGTGGAAACGCTGCGCCAGCTGATCGAGAAACAGGCGATCCGGCGGGTCGAGGGCGGCTCGCTGTCGGACGAGGAGATCGAGCGGCTCGGACTGACGCTGATGCGGCTCGAGGAGAAGATGGCGGAATTGCGCGCCGTGTTCGGACTCGACGAAGCGGACCTCACCCTCCGGCTCGACCTGCCGATCGAGACGCTCTGACCGGCCGCCCGACGTGACGGCTCCCGGCCGCCCTGTCGCCGCTCTCCCGAACCCTCCTCCTCGCACCGCCGTCCGGTATCGCGCGATCGGCGCGACGGCCTTGGCACTGCCGCGGGTGGGTGGCATGATTCGGGCGTGCTCGCGGGGAGGCACCGATGCCGCCGATCATCATGGTCCCGGGGATATGCAATTCGGGGCCGGACCACTGGCAGTCCCTCTGGCAGGCGCAGCTGCGTCAGGCGACGCGTTTCGCCCCGACAGACTGGTTCCATCCGGACCGCGACGACTGGGTGGCGGCCCTCACCCTCGCCGTCACCGCCGCGCCGAGCCCGCCGCTGCTCGTCGCGCACAGCCTGGGCTGTCTCGCGGTCGCGCATTGGGCGGCGCGGCGCACCGCACGCAAGGCCGCAGGCGCCCTTCTCGTCGCGGTGCCCGATCCGTCCGGCCGCGCCTTCCCGGCCGAGGCCTCGTCCTTCGTCGACCCGCCGCTCGGCCCGTTGCCCTTCCCCGCCATGATCGTCGCGAGCGAAAACGACCCCTATGCGAGCCTCACCTATGCCGAGGAACATGCTGCGGGCTGGGGCGCGGAACTCGTCGTCGTCGGCCGGCGCGGCCACATCAATTCGGCCTCCCGGCTCGGCGACTGGCCGGAGGGGCGCGCCCTGCTCGACCGGCTCGCGGCGCGCATCGCGGCCTGAGGAGCGACGCGCCCGGGCCGTTCAGCGGTCGAGGCCGGCGACGAGCAGGTATTTCTTCTCGACGAACTCCTCGATGCCGTGATGCGAGCCCTCGCGGCCGTTGCCGCTCTCCTTGACGCCGCCGAAGGGTGCGAGCTCGGTGGAGATCAGGCCGGAATTGATCCCGACCATGCCGTATTCGAGCCCCTCCGCGACCCGGAAGATCCGCCCGACATCGCGCGAGAAGAAATAGGCGGCGAGACCGAACTCCGTGTCGTTGGCGGCATGGATCGCCTCCGCCTCTGTCTCGAAGCGGAAGACCGGCGCCAGCGGGCCGAAGGTCTCCTCGCGCGCGAGCGTCATGGCGGGCGAGGCCTCCGTCAGCACGGTCGGCTCGAAAAAGGAACCGCCGAGCGCATGGCGCCGGCCGCCGAGCACGACCTTGCCGCCCTTCGCGACCGCGTCGGCGAGGTGCTGCTCGACCTTGTCGATCGCCGCGGCATTGATGAGCGGCCCCTGCGTCACGCCCTCCTCCGTGCCGATACCGACCTTGAGCGCGGCGACCGCGGCGGTGAGCTTCTCGACGAAGGCGTCGTAGATGCCGGCCTGGGCGTAGATGCGGTTCGCACAGACGCAGGTCTGGCCCATGTTGCGGAACTTCGACACCATCGCGCCCTCGACCGCGGCGTCGAGATCGGCGTCGTCGAAGACGATGAAGGGCGCGTTGCCGCCGAGCTCCAGCGCCACCTTCTTCACCGTGCCGGCAGCCTGTTTCATCAGGAGCTTGCCGACCTCGGTCGAGCCCGTGAAATTGACGAGCCGGATCGCCGGATGGCTGGTCAGGACGCCGCCGATCTCGCGCGAGGCGCCGGTCACGACGTTGAAGACGCCGGGCGGAACACCGGCGCGCTCGGCGAGGGCCGCGAGGGCGAGCGCCGTCAGCGGCGTCTCGCCGGCCGGCTTCAGCACCACCGGGCAGCCGGCGGCGAGTGCCGGCGCGACCTTGCGGGTGATCATCGCGGCCGGGAAGTTCCACGGCGTGATCGCCGCCACGACGCCGGTCGGCTGGCGGATGACGAGGATGCGCGCATCGGCGCGATGGCTCGGCAGCGTCTCGCCGGCGATCCGTTTCGCCTCCTCGCCATAGAATTCCACATAGGCGGCGGCATAGTCGATCTCGCCCTTCGCCTCGGCGAGCGGCTTGCCCTGTTCGGAGGTGAGGATGAGGCCGAGATCGTCGCGGTTCGCTATGATCAGGTCGAACCAGCGGCGCAGGATCACGGCGCGCGCCTTGGCGGTGGTCGCCGCCCAGCCCTTGAAGGCCGCCGCCGCCGCATCGACCGCCGCCGTCGCCTCTGAGGCGCCGAAATGCGGCACCCGCGCCAGCACCGCGCCCGTCGCGGGATCGGTCACCTCGGTCGCGCCGGTGCCGATCCAGCGCCCGTCGACGAAGCACTGCTCCCGGATGAGGCTCGGATCCTTGAGTGCGAGGGCCATGGTCTCTACTCCGTCTTTCGTTCCGCAGCGGCGGCCACCGGGGCTTGCCCGCGGTCTCGGGGGCGCATGTTGACCACTAAAGCGGCGCCATTTCCAGTCAGTGGACGGAGGCGGCGGGCGGCCGCGGGCGCGGCGCAACGCCCCGCCGGGGGAACGCCGGCCGAGAGCGGAAGTTCGCTCCATGCGCTACGCCCTGAGAGCCTTTGCCGGACGACCCTGGCGTCGTGCGCCGAAACGGGAGCAACCGATGCGCCGAGCTACCTTCATCTTCTGGCTCGTTCTCGCCGGGGCGGGCTTCGGGCCGGTCCTGCGTGCCGAAGCGGCGAGCGGCACTGCAGCAGTCGTCGGAAGCGCGAGCGCGACGATGACGCCTGAAGCGGCCATCGCGCGCCTGTTCGAGCAGCCCCTCAATGCCGCGCTCTTCTCGGCGGACTTCCTCGCCGCCATCCCCATGGCGGAGATCGAGCGGCTCGTCGCGGAGATGCGGGCGGCCGGCGGCGACTTCACCGGCGTCAGAGGCACCGCGCCCGATCTGACCATCGATCTCGAGCGGAGCACCGTGCCGGCGCGGATCGTGCTCGATGCCGAGGGCCGGGTCGCCGGGCTCTGGCTCGGCGCGCCCGCTGCGAAGGGCGGGCTCGATGCGCTCGCCGCCGAAATCGCCGCGCTGCCCGGCCGAACTTCCCTTCTCGTCACGAAGGGCGGCGCGGTCGAGATGGCGCACGAGGCGGATACCCCGCTCGCCGTCGGCTCGGCCTTCAAGCTCGCCGTGCTCGCCGCGCTCGACACGGCGGTGACGGAGGGCCGGCTCGCCTGGGCCGACGTGGTGGCGATCGACCCGGCCCAGCGGTCGCTGCCGTCGGGCATCCTGCAGGACTGGCCGGATGCCTCGCCCGTCACCATCGCGACGCTCGCCAATCTGATGATCTCGGTGAGCGACAACACGGCCACCGATCTCCTCATCCACCGGCTGGGACGCGAGGCCGTCGAAGCCCAGTCGCCGCGCAACACGCCCTTCCTCACCACGCGCGAGGCTTTTGTCCTGAAGGCCGACGAAACACTGTCCGACCAGTGGGCAAGCGGCGACGCGAAGGCGCGGCAGGCGCTCCTGAAGCTGATCGAGGGCAACCGGCTGCCCGCAGTGGAGGCGCTCGACGCTGTCCGTCCGGCGGTCGAGTGGTTCATGAGCGCCACGGAACTCTGCGGGCTGCTCGAACGCACCGCCGATCTGCCCCCCTTCCGGATCGATCCCGGCCCGGCGCGCGGCGGCCCGTGGACGGCAGTCGCCTATAAGGGCGGGTCGGAGCCCGGCGTGCTCAATTTCTCGAGCCGCGTCGTCGACGCCGATGGTGCCGCCCATTGCGTCGTCGTGAGCTGGAACGACGACAAGCCGCTCGACGAGGGGCGGCTGCTGACACTCTATCGCGGGCTGCTCGCCGCTCTCGCCGAGCGCGGCTGAACGGCGAACGCCGCTTGATCCCGATCAAGGCCGGGGCAGGCCGCAGCGGCGACACTGCCCCGATCGCACCGCGAGGTGCTTGTTCCGGAGCCGAGACCGCCATGACAGCGCCCGTTCTTGTCCTTCTCACGGCCTGTCTCGCCTGCGGCGCGCGCGCCCTCTCTGCCCCCGCCGCGGCCGCCACCGCCGCCCCGGCCGTTCCCGTCGAGAGCCGGCGGCGCGGATGACCGACCTCGTCGCGAAATACGCTGCGGTCCCGGTGCCGCGCTACACATCCTATCCGACGGCCGCCGACTTCCGTCCGCTCGGTGCCGGCGAGCACGCCGCCTGGCTCGGCGCGATCGCGCCCGGCAGCCGGGTCTCGATCTATCTGCACGTCCCCTATTGCCGGGCGCTCTGCCATTATTGCGGCTGCCACGCCAAGATCGCCCGCCGCGACGACGTGATCGCCACCTATCGCGCGGCGCTCGAGGCGGAGATCGCCCATGTCGCCGCGGCGCTGCCGGCCGGCCTCAAGGTCGCGCGGATCGCCTGGGGCGGCGGCACGCCGAGCGCCCTCGGCGCCGAGGGTCTTGCCGCCGTGACCGGGGTGCTCCGGAGCCATTTCACCTTCGAGCCGGACCTCGAGCACGGGATCGAGCTCGACCCGCGCCTCGTCGATGCGACGCTCGCGCAGGCGCTCGCCGTGCTCGGCGTCGATCGGGCGAGCCTCGGCGTGCAGGATCTCGACCCGACCGTGCAGGAGGCGATCGGCCGGGTTCAGCCGGTCGAGATCGTCGCCGCCGCCACCGCAGCCCTCCGGCAGGCCGGCATCAACACCCTCAACTACGACCTGATCGTCGGCCTGCCGCACCAGACCGAGGCGACGGTGCGGCGAACGGCGGAGCAGGTGCTCGCCCTCGGCCCCGACAGCATCGCCTGCTATGGCTACGCCCATCTGCCGGAGCGACGGAAGAACCAGCGGCTGATCGATGCCGCGGCGCTGCCCTCCGCGGCGGTACGTTTCGCGCAGACCGGGGCGATCGCCGAGATCTTCACGGCCGCCGGCTATGTCGCGGTCGGCATGGATCATTTCGCGCGGCCCGATCATCCGCTCGCCCGCTCGGCGGCGGCCGGTGTGCTCAAGCGGAACTTCCAGGGCTATACCGACGACGCCGAACCGGTGCTGATCGGCTTCGGCGCCTCGGCGATCTCGCATCTGCCGTCCGGCTATGCGCAGAACATCGCCGACCCTTCCGCCTATGTGCGGACGGTCGCGGAAGGCGCGCTGCCCTCGGCGCGCGGCATCGCGCTCGATGACGAGGACCGCCGCCGCGCCGCGATCATCGAGACGCTGATGTGCGACTTCCGCGTCGATCTCGGCGCTGCGGCCGCGGCCTATGCCGAGGAGATCGCCTCCCTCGCGCCGCTCGCCGCCGACGGCCTCGTCACCGTCGAGAACGGCCGCATTGAGTTGACGGAGGCCGGCCGGCCCTTCGTCCGGCTCGTCGCGGCGGCCTTCGACGCCTATCGCGCCGGCACGGCGGGGCGCTTCAGCGTCGCGGTCTGAGCCGGCTCCTCAGGCCGGCGCCGCATAGCCGGTGCGCAGCGCATAAGCCCAGTCGGGCCGGCCGAGTTCATCGGCGAGGCGGGCGGAGTGCTCCCAGTCATAGGGCACCGCCCGCTGCTCGACCCGCCAGAGCCCGGCCCGGCCCTCGACGATCGCATAGCGGGCGTGCGGGCTGCCGACCTCGACGCGATGCGGCACCGGATGCTCGTCGTGATAGGCCTGCAGTCCGACGCTGCCCGGATTGACGAGCAGCGCGCCGGCCGGCAGCCGGACCTGCCGCGGGACGTGGCTGTGGCCGAACAGGAACAGTTCGCCCGCCACCCCGGCGATCGCCTCGGCCACCGCCTCCGGCGCGGCGAGCACGATCCGCTCCTCGGCCACGGCATCGGTGAGATAGGGCCGGTCGTCGGCCGGCGTCGCATGGAACATCAGCACGCCCGGCGCCACCTCCATCGTCATCGGCAGCGTCTCGAGCCAATCGAAGTGCCGCTGCGCCAGCCGGTCATAGGCGACCCGGTCGGTGGCCTTCATCGCCTCCGGCTCGAGCGTGACCAGATAGCGGTCGTGATTGCCCCGCACGGTGGGCCAGCCGAGGCCGAGCAGACGCTCCGCCGTACCGGCGGGCTCGATCGGCCCGGAGACGCAATCGCCGCAATTGACGACGAGGTCGGGCGAGGCGGCCGCGATGTCCTCGATCACCGCGTCGAGCGCGGCGAGATTGCCGTGAATGTCAGCTACGACAGCAATGCGCAGAGCGTCCATGCCCCCTCCGAATCAGCCGCGCCACCGGACCGGCCCGGCACGGAGCCAGCATGCAACGTCCGTGTCGCCGCGAGAATGCCGCGAATGGCCCGCAACAGGAGCGCTCGCTCTCGGCCGTCCCGGTTCGGCCCGGGAATCGGATAGGCTCGGCCCATGCAGAACTCTTCCTCCGACGCGACCGCCCTTCCGGCCCGCCACGGCGCGCGGGTGCGGATCGACCTGCCCGCACTCGCCGCCAATTACCGCACCCTCGCCGCCGCGGCGGGCGGCGCCGAGACCGCTGCGGCCGTCAAGGGCGACGCCTATGGCATCGGCATCGAGCCGGCGACCCGCACGCTCGCGAGAGCCGGCTGCCGCACCTTTTTCGTCGCCCTGCCGAAGGAGGGCGCGATCGTTCGTGCCACTGCCCCCGAGGCGACGGTCTATGTGCTGAGCGGTCTGGCGCCGGGCGCGGCGCCCTCGCTCGCGGCGGCCGGCCTGCGGCCGGTGCTCGGCTCGATGGCCGAGATCGAGGAATGGGCCGCCTGGAAGAAGGCGGGCGGCGAGGGCCGCGCGGCGATCCATGTCGACACCGGCATGAACCGGCTCGGCCTGACGCTCGCAGAAGCCGCCGTCCTCGCCGCCGATCCGGCGGCGGTCGATGATCTGGCGCCGGCGCTCGTGATGAGCCATCTCGCCTGCGCCGATACACCCGACCATCCGCTCAATGCCCTCCAGGCGGAGCGCTTCGCGGCCCTCGCCGCGCGCTTTCCCGGCCGTCCGGCGAGCCTCGCCAATTCGGCCGGCATCCATCTCGGCGCGCCGTTCCGGTTCGATCTGGTTCGGCCCGGGATCGCGCTCTATGGCGGCCGGTTCGGCCCCGGGCCGGCGCTCGCGCCGGTCGCCACCGTGACGGCGCCGATCGTCCAGGTGCGCGAGGTGCCGGGCGGCGAGACGATCGGCTATGGCGCGGCGGAGACGCTCCGCCGGCCGACACGGGCGGCGATCCTTTCGATCGGCTATGCCGACGGCTATCCGCGCGCGGCCGGCGGCGCGGACGGCCGACCGGGCGCCTTCGCCTTCGTCGAGGGCCACCATGTGCCGCTGATCGGCCGCGTCTCGATGGACCTCGTCGCCATCGACGTCACCGACGTGCCGTCCGCCCGGCGCGGCGTCGAGGTCGAGCTGTTCGGTCCCCACGTCGCCGTCGACGCGGTCGCGGAGGCCGCCGGCACGATCGGCTACGAACTCCTCACCCGTCTCGGCGCGCGGCTCGAACGCGTCTATGCGGGGGGCGGCTGAATGGCGAAGGCGAAGCTTCAGTTCGTCTGCCAGAATTGCGGCGCGGCCTCGCCCCGCTGGCAGGGACGCTGCGATTCCTGCGGCGAGTGGAACACGCTCGTCGAGGAGACCGCGGCCGGCGGCATCGGCGGCGGCCCCGGCCGGACGCCGCGGCGCGGCCGCATCGTCGAGCTGGTGCCGCTCGCCGGCGCCTCTGACGATGCGCCGCGCATCGCGAGCGGCATCGCCGAGCTCGACCGTGTCACCGGCGGCGGCTTCGTGCGCGGCTCGGCCCTGCTCGTCGGCGGCGATCCCGGCATCGGCAAGTCGACGCTGCTCCTGCAGGCCTCGGCCGCGCTCGCGAGCCGCGGCGCCCGCGTCGTCTATGTGTCGGGCGAGGAGGCGGTGGCGCAGGTGCGGCTGCGGGCCGAGCGCATGGGCGTCGCGAACGCCCCGGTGGCGCTCGCCGCCGAGACGAGCGTCGAGGACATCCTGGCGACGCTCGACGCCGGCCCGCGTGCATCCCTCGTCATCGTCGATTCGATCCAGACGCTGTGGACGGATACGGTCGATTCGGCCCCCGGCACGGTGGCGCAGGTGCGCGCCTCGGCGCAGGCGCTGATCCGTTACGCCAAGCAGTCGGGCGCGACGGTGGTGCTGGTCGGCCATGTGACGAAGGAAGGCCAGATCGCCGGCCCGCGCGTCGTCGAGCACATGGTCGACGCCGTGCTCTATTTCGAGGGCGAGGGCGGCCACCAGTTCCGCATCCTGCGCGCCGTGAAGAACCGGTTCGGCGCGACCGACGAGATCGGCGTCTTCGAGATGACCGGCGGGGGTCTGCGCGAAGTGCCGAACCCCTCCGAACTCTTCCTCGGCGAGCGCAACGCCGCTGCGCCCGGGGCCGCCGTTTTCGCGGGTATGGAGGGCACGAGGCCGGTCCTCTGCGAGATCCAGGCGCTCGTCGCGCCCTCCCCGCTCGGAACGCCCCGCCGGGCTGTCGTCGGCTGGGACGGCGGGCGGCTCTCGATGGTGATCGCCGTGCTCGAATCCCATTGCGGCGTGCGGCTCGGCCCAAACGACGTCTATCTCGCGGTCGCCGGCGGCCTGAAGATCGGCGAGCCCGCAGCCGATCTCGCGGTCGCGGCGGCGCTCGTCTCCTCGCTCACCGGGGTTGCCCTGCCCCCGGATTCTGTCTATTTCGGCGAGGTCAGCCTGTCGGGCTCGGTCAGGCCCGTCGTGCACGCTTCGGCGCGTCTCAAGGAAGCCGAGCGGCTCGGTTTCTCGCGGGCCGTGCTCCCCGCCGCTTCGGTCGACCGGGAGGCGACGAAGGGCGTCGGCCTCGAGGGGATCGACCAGCTCTCTGCGCTCGTCGCCAGCATCGCGGCGCGGACGGCGGGCCGGAATCGTGATAGCGAAGGCCAGCATAGTGTCGCCGCGCGCGGGGGCGCGGGCAATACGGGGTAGTTGCAACTCATGCCGGTCACGATTCTGGACGGGATCGTCCTCGTCGTCGTTCTCATCTCCGCCATGCTCGCCATGGTCCGCGGCTTCGTCCGGGAGGTTCTGTCGCTCGCCTCCTGGCTCGCCGCGGCCGCCGCCGCCTTCTTCTTCCACAAGCCGATCGTGCCGCTGATCGAGCCCTATATCGAAAACCGCAACATCGCGACGATCGCCGCCGCCGCGGCGATCTTCTTCGTCGTGCTGCTCGTCGCGAGCTACATCGCGATGCGGATCGCCGATTTCGTCGTCGACAGCCGGGTCGGCCTCGTCGACCGGTCGCTCGGCTTCGTGTTCGGAGCCGTTCGCGGCATCCTGCTTCTCGTCATCGCGCTCGAATTTTTCACCTGGCTCGTGCCGAACCCGCCGGCCTGGGTGGCGAATGCGATGACGCGGCCCTATCTCGATACTCTGGGGGATCGGCTGATCGCCGCCTTGCCCGAGGACATCGAAAGCAGCATTGTCGAACGCTTGCGGGGCGGCGAAGAGGCGGCGCCTCCGGCGGACGCGCCGGCCGATGCGCCGGACCAGCCGCTGCCCCCGGTCGAAACGCCGCCGCCGAGCGATCGGCAGGGGCTCGACGACCTGATCAATAACGACGGCGGCACGTCCGTCGGCGGAGGAGTGTGGGGGAATCAGCCGGCCGCCCCCGCGACCGGTGGAGGCCAGACCAACCCCTGATCCGGCGGCGGCCGGACGAGAGGATCGCAATGGACGATTTCCGGCTCGCGCCTTTGGACGCTTCGGATGACAAGCTCCACGAGGAATGCGGCGTCTTCGGTGTGTTCGGTCACGACGATGCGGCAGCTCTGACCGCGCTCGGCCTGCACGCGCTGCAGCATCGTGGCCAGGAGGCGGCCGGCATCGTCGCCTTCGACGGCGCTCATTTCGCCGTCGAGCGGCATGTCGGTCTGGTCGGCGACAATTTCACGCGGAAGTCGGTGATCGACCAGCTGACCGGCCCTTATGCCATCGGCCACACGCGCTATTCGACGGCAGGCGGCGCGGGCCTGCGCAACATCCAGCCGATGTTCGCCGAGTTCACCGGCGGCGGCTTTGCGGTCGCCCACAACGGCAATCTGACCAATGCCGGCGTGCTGAAGCGGGAGTTGCAGCGCCGCGGCTCGATCTTCCAGTCGACCTCCGACACGGAGGTGATCATCCATCTGATCGCCACATCGATCCATGGCCGGCTGCTCGACCGCTTCGTCGACGCGATCCGCCGCATCGAAGGCGCCTATTCCCTCATCTGCCTCACCGAGAAGAAGATGATCGGCTGCCGCGACCCGCTCGGCGTGCGCCCGCTCGTGCTCGGCCGGCTCGACGGCAGCTATATCCTCGCCTCCGAGACCTGCGCGCTCGACATCATCGGCGCCGACTATGTCCGCGATCTCGATCCGGGCGAGCTCGTCGTGATCACCGACAAGGGGCTCGAGAGCCTGCGTCCGTTCGAGAATGCGCGTTCCCGTTTCTGCATCTTCGAATATGTCTATTTCGCCCGACCGGATTCGGTGGTGGACGGCCGGGGCGTCTATGGCGTGCGCAAGCGGATCGGTGCGGAACTGGCGCACGAGAGCCACGTCCCGGCGGATATCGTCGTGCCGGTGCCGGATTCCGGTGTGCCCGCAGCGATCGGCTATGCCGAGGCCGCGGGACTTCCCTTCGAGCTCGGCATCATCCGCAACCACTATGTCGGCCGCACCTTCATCGAGCCGACGGACGCGATCCGCCATATGGGCGTGAAGCTGAAGCACAACGCCAATTCCGCCATCCTCGCCGGCCGGCGTGTCGTGTTGGTCGACGATTCGATCGTCCGCGGCACCACATCGCGCAAGATCGTCGAGATGGTGCGCGCGGCCGGCGCGGCCGAGGTGCACATGCGGATCGCGAGCCCCCCGACCACGGACGCCTGCTTCTACGGCGTCGACACGCCGGAGAAATCGAAGCTCATCGCCTCGCAGCTCACCATCGAAGAGATGCGCGAGTTCATCAAGGCCGACAGCCTCGCCTTCCTGTCGATCGACGGCCTCTATCGCGCGGTCGGGGAGGCGGGCCGCGATCCCGCCATGCCGCGCTTCTGCGACGCCTGCTTCACCGGCGATTATCCGACCCGGCTCGCCGACCAGGAAGAGCGCGAGCCGGTGCGGGCGATCGCCCGCTTTGCCGAAGCGAGCTGACACGGCCTTTCAAGTCCTTCGGAGAACCTGTTGGCAGACCTCGATCTTTCCGGACGCCTCATCGTTGTGACCGGGGCGTCGCGCGGCATCGGTTGGCATGCGGCCCTGGCGCTCGCCGAGGCCGGTGCGCACATCATCGCGGTCGCCCGCACGGTGGGCGGGCTCGAGGAACTCGACGATGCGATCCGCGCCAAGAGCGGCAGCGCGACGCTGGTCCCGCTCGACCTGCGCGACGGCGACGCGCTCGACCGGCTCGGCCTGTCGATCTGGGAGCGCTGGAAGAAGCTCGACGGGCTCGTCGCCAATGCCGGCGAGCTGGGGGTGATCACGCCCGTCAGCCATCTCGAGCCGAAGGTGTTCGAGCAGACGATGGCGGTCAACGTCACCGCGAACTACCGACTGATCCGCTCGCTGGAGCCGCTGCTTCTGCAATCGGATGCGGGCCGGGCGCTCTTCGTGACGTCGGGCGCGGTCGAGCGGTGCCGGCCGTTCTGGTCGGCCTACTCGGCCTCCAAGGCGGCACTCGAGGCGATCGTCAAGACCTGGGCCGCCGAGGTCGCCTCGACCAAGCTGCGGGTCAATCTGATCGACCCAGGGCCGATGCGGACCGCCATGCGGGCGAAGGCGATGCCGGGCGAGAACGCCGAGACGCTGCCGCATCCGAGCCTGCTCGCCCCGCACATCCTGCGCCTCGTCGCGCCCGGCACGGCCGAGCACGGCACCCGCTTCTCCTACCCGACCGGCGAGAGCCGCCGCCTCATCGACTGACCCTCGGGCGCAGGCCCGCGGGCGTTCGCGCCTCCGTCATTTTGCGATCTTTCGCTCCCTCGGCGCCTGTCCTAAAGATCGGGAGGTGGCGGCGCGGGGGCGTGCATGAACACTGTTTCGGACTTTGAGACGTCGGCCAAAGGCGACGCGCTCTTCGACCAGTATCGCGCCGCGAACGACTTGTTCGATGCTGATGACTTCGCCGCTGCTCGGTCGAGGCTCGAGGGTTTCGCGGCCGGTTTGCGCGCTGCGAGCCGGGTCGAGCAGATCGGCCGGCCGATCGACGATGCGATCGCGAGCATCGTCGTGGCGAGCTACAGAGATCATCCGCTCGTCGACCGCGCGCTCGAGGAGCTCGCGCTGCAGAGCCGCGGCTTCGAGATCGTGCTGGTGACGACCGGCAATGAACGGCTGCTCGAGTGCGGCCGACGACATTTCGACAATCTCGTCTTCGTGACGCCGCCCTTTCCGCTCGGCTGTTCCGCGGGCCGCAATCTCGGTGTCTCCGCCGCCGGCGCGCCGCTCGTCATCTTCATCGATGATGACGGCCTGATCGAGCCGGGCTGCCTCGCCGCCCTGGTCGAGTGCGCCCGGGAGACGAACGCCGTCGCGGTGCGCGGCCGCGTCGTGCCGCTCACGCATCCGCAGAAGACGGGGCAACACTACGATCGGGGACCACAGAGACTGCCCTCCGGGATCGATTGCGAGGGCATTTCGCTGTGGCGCAGGCAAGCCTTCGAGGCGGCGGGCGGTTTCGACCCGCTCCTCTCGGGCCATGAGGGTGTCGCGCTCTGCAGCCGGCTGTGGCGCTTCTATGGGCCGCAGGCCTTCCTCTACGAGCCGAAGGCCGTGTTGCGGCACGACTATCACCGCGACGAGGCCGGAGCGGAGGAGAAGAAGCGCCGCTATGAGCGCGCCAGGCGTTATCTCGACGAGACCTATCCCGACGCCTCGCCGATCCACGCCACCACATCGAAGATCGAGAACGCCGGCCGGACGCTCGCGCTCGGCATCCGCTCCACCGCGCGGGCGCCGGAGCCCGGCCTGGAACCGGTCTCGATCCTCACGACGGCGCGCAACGGCGCCGCCTTCGTCGCCGACTATGTACGCGGCTGGCAGGCGCAGACGGCGCGCGATTTCGAGATCGTGTTCGTCGACGACGGGTCGCGGGACGGCACGGCCGAGAATCTCGCCCGCGCGTGGGGGGACGATCGCCTCGTGCTGATCGAGCGCCCTTTCGAAGGCCGCGGCGCCAGCCTCAACGCGGCCGTCGCGGCGGCCCGGCACGATCTCTGCCTGATCGCCGACGTCGACGACATCAGCATGCCCGGCCGGATCGCGTGGACGCAGAACGCCTTCGCGGAGGATCCGCGGCTCGACTATCTCTCTTTCCTCTATTTCACCGAGAAGGACCTGTTCTGCTGCGGCCGGCCGCTCTCGCCCTTCATCACCGACATGGACGTGCGGATGCTGTTCGGCATGCCGGCGCCCTTCCCCGCCTTCGCCTTCCGCCGTCGCCGCTTCGCGCTTCCCTTCGACGCTGGCCTGCGCGGAGGGGTGGATTGCGACTGGCTGCAGCGCAACGCCGCAGCGGCCGGCGCTTTGCGGGGGCGGCTCGCGCAGATGCCGATGGTCTACTACCGGCGGCATGAAGGTCAGATCACCAGTAGCCACCACGACACGCAGCTGAAGATCCGGCGCGCCCTGATCGACTGGGCCTTCAGCCGGGTGCTGGGTCCGTTGTCCGCCGGCGACCTCGAGCGGATCGACATCCTCATAGACCGCCGCCGCGTCCCCGACGCACGCGCGAAGTCGGCGCTCGCCGGATGGGTTGCCCGGCTGATCGCGCGGAATGACGAGACGCAGATCTACGACCGGGACACGTTCGGCCTCGTGCTCTGCGAGGCGCTCGATGCGGTGGCCGTGCCGCCCGCTGCCCCGGCGGCCCCCGCTCCCGCCAAGTCCGCCCCGGCAGCCTCGGCAGCTCCGGACATCAGAGGCGCCGCAACACCGCAGCCGCCGGCCCCGTCAGCGTCGCAGGCTCCAAACGCGGCAGCGGCGGTCGCTCCACAGCCGGTGAACGCCCCTCCGGCAAAGCCCGGCCGCGCGGCCCCGACCGCCTTGTCCGAGATCGGGGCCGGTGCTCCCCCCAGGGTTCCACCGGCTGCGCCCGCAACAGCGCCTTATCAGGCCGCGGCGGTCGGGCCGGTGGCGCGGGGTCCCGCGGAGATCGACCGGCGCGTCCGCCGCTATCGGCTGTCGGCGGAACAGGCGATTGCGGCGCGCGACTTCCGCACCGCGCGCTGGGCGCTGCGCGAGGCGCTGAAACTGCGCTCCGATCCGGAAGTCTATGCGCGGCTCTCGGCGACGCACAAATTCTGGATCGTCCGGGCGATGTCGCGCTCGCAGCCCTATGCCGGTTGAGCCGACCGACCGCAGGTGCTTTCCGCGCGGGCCGCGCCGTGCGAAACACGGGGGGAGGAAAGCGCGAGGAGGCCGTCCTTCATGGTGACGCGAGATCAGGAACATCCGTTCTTCCGGCCGCTCTGGCGCCGGATCGCGCTCGTGGTGCTGCTCGCCGTCTGGGCAGCCTACGAAGTTCTCGTCTCGCGCGAGACGCTGTGGATCCTGATCACGCTCGCCGCGCTCGGCTATGCGGTCTGGACCTTCCTGATCACCTTTCCGAAACAGCCCGACGCGCCATAGGGCCCGGCCGGGCACCCTGCCCTTCGTGTCGAACTGCGGCATGCCCCCCGCAACGACGCCGCGGTCGCCCCGCCTTGCCCGCGCACCCAATCTCTGATCATCTTCCGTCGCGTAAGCCGGACGGTCTACGCTGTGCGCCGGGGGGCCGTGATGTTGCGCTTGATGATGATCGTTGTTCTCTTCGAACCGCCGGTCCCTGCGCGCTGCGGAGCGTGAGACGATCCGTTGATGTTGCGCGTCCTATGGAGCCGACTCGCCGATGCCGCCATCTTCCGCGGCACCATCCCGACCAGCCCGGCAATGGAGATCGTCTATCGCGACCTTTTCCTGCGCGAACTCGCCCGCGCCGGAGTGGAAGACGTCTTCTATCCCGTCGGCGGCGCCGCGAACCACGGCCTCCTCTATCTGATCGCGCGGGCGCTCAACACCTTCGACATTCCGAGCGTGGTGGAGCTGGGTGCCGGCCAGACCACGCTGCTGCTCGACCGGATGGCGAAGGCCGGTGGGGACCGCCCGGCGATCCGCACGGTCGAGCACGATCCCCGCTGGGCGGAGCGGATCGGCGCGCAGGTCGCCCACCCGCTCATTGCGGCGCCGCTGCGGTCCCGCCGGATGGACGGGCGGAAGGTGTCCTTCTATGACGTCGATCCCGCCGAACTCGGCCGCGACATCGCGCTCGCCGTCATCGACGGCCCCCCGGCCTCGACGGCCAGGCGACGGTTTGCCCGGCTCGGTGCGTTCGAGCTGTTGCGGGACCGTCTCGCGGCCGATTGCATCGTGATCGTGGACGACGCAGAACGGATCGGCGAGCGGCGGCTCTCCCGTCTGTTCGAGGCCCATTTTCGGAGCCGGGGATGCGACTACGCGATCGGCCGGGTTCACGCCAACAAGTGCCAGACGGTGATCGCCACCGGGCGCTTCAGGGGTGCCGCGCATTTCTAGCCCGGCCACGCGCCCGCCGTCCGGCCGGCCGCGTGTCGCTCCGGTTTCGGTCGAGCCGCGGCGACGCCGCGGCGGGGCGCGGCGCACGATGACGAAAGTCCAACTCGACGTCCTGCCGCATCTCGACGCGCTGCTGCGCTTCGCCCGGACGCTGACGGGCGACGACGGGGACGCGGACGAGCTGGTGCAGGAAGCGCTCGCCCGCGCCCTCGCCTTCCGGCGCAGCTACGATCCGGGCCGGCCGCTTCTCGCCTGGCTGCTCGCCATCCTGCGCAACACCTTCGCGACCGGCGAGGCGCGCCGCCGCGCGGAGATCCGGCGGAACCGCGCGCTCGCGGCACTTGCAGACCGGTTCGAGCCCGCGGCGCAGGAGGACCGCGTCGATCTGAACAAGACGACGGCCGCCTTCGACGCGCTGCCCCTCGAACAGGCCGAGGCGCTGCACCTGGTCGGCCTGCTCGGCTTCACCTATCGCGACGCGGCGGAACTGCTCGACGTGCCGATCGGCACGGTGATGTCGCGGCTCAACCGCGGCCGTGCCGCGCTGCGGGCTCATCTCGAACCGGGCGGGCGGGCGGCACAGCACCGCCTGCGCATCGTCGGAGGGCGCGATGGATCTTCCTAGCCGGATCTCCGAGGAGGAGATCGACCGCTTCCTCGACGGAGAATTGCCGCCGGACCGGCATGCGGCGATCGAAGCCGCGCTCGCCACCGACCCGGCGCTCGCCGACCGGATCGCCGCCGACCGACGGATCATGGACGCGCTCGCGGGCGCCCGGGCGGCGACACCGCGAGCGCGTGCCGAGACCCTCGCCCGCGCCCGCGCGCTCGAACGGAGCCTGCGCGCGCCGCGGCACGGGCCGGCGCTCCGGCGGGCGGCGATCGCCGCGGGATTCGTCGCGGCCGGCTGGTTCGGCCATGCCGCGACGGGCTGGATCGGCGTCGGCGAGAGCGCGCGACAGGAGGACTTTCTCGCCGCGGCGCGCCATGCGCTGCGGCTCGCGGAACTGGACGCCGGCGTTCGCTTCGCCGAGGAGACGGCCGAGGCGCGGGTCGCCCGGCTCGCCGCGTCGCTCGACATCGCGATGCCCGCTCTGCCGGCGAGCTGGGTGGTGCGCGACGTCCGCCTTCATCCCTGGAACGGCAGAACGGGTCTCGTCGTGACCGCCGATACGGCCCGGCTCGGCACCGTGACCCTCGTCGCCGCCGCGGCCGAGGGTGAGGACCTGCCGCCCCGGGCGGCCGGCGACCCGGCGATGCCGACCATCGCCTGGCGCGCCGGACGCACCACCTTCGCCCTGATGGGGAGCGCCGCACCCGTCGCCCTCAAGGCGGCTGCGGAGGAGATCGGCGCGGCACCGCGTCCGGAAGGACGACGCGCTCCACTCGGCCCGGAGGCGGCGCCCGGACGGCCGGAGGCCACCTGACGCCGGAGCCCGCCCCGTTCAGCCGCCGAGCTCGAGCGTGACGAAGATCGGCTGGTGGTCGGAGCCGACCGCCGCCTCGTCGATCCACATCGAGCGCACCGCCGGCACCAGATCGGCCGTCACGAAGCAGTGGTCGAGATGCTGCGAGGGCCAGCCCGGCTTGATGAAGGTGAGGCCCTCGTCCTCGGCATGGCCGGTCAGCACCCAGGCGTCGAAGAGCCCTTCGGCCGGATTGGCGCGACGGCCGGTCGAGGACGAGAGATCACCGATCAGCAGGGTGTATTCCTCGCTGTCCGCCTCGAAGTTCATGTCGCCCATGACGACGCCGCCGCGCGGCCAGGCCGGATCGGCGGCGCCGAAGATCGCGTCCGCCGAGGCCCCGCCCCACGGGCCGCCGCGCTCTGCCGCGTCGAGCATCAGCGCCTGCATCGCCTCGACCTGCGCCATCCGCGTCATCGGCGAGACATGGTCGAGATGGGTGCTGCAGAAGCGGAGCGGCCCGGCGGGCGTCGCGATCACCGTTTCGAGCAGCGCCCGCTGCAGATGCAGCGTGCCGCGCAGCGCGAGCTTCGGCAGCATGTGGTTGGTGACGCTGGCGATCGGCCAGCGCGACAGGACCATGTTGCCGAACCGGTGCCGAACGCCGCTGCGGCCGCCGGCGGCTTCCGCATCGACGAGCACGTCGAAGCCCGGACCATAGGCGGAATGGTCGTGCGGCAGCAGCCGCGCGAGCGCCTCCGCCTGATCGATCAGGCCCCGCTTCGGATTGCCGGTCTCGACCTCCTGCAGGGCGACGATGTCGGCGTCGCCGAGTTCGGCGACGATGCGCTCGAGATCGAGCCGCTCGTCCTTCCCGACGCCGTACTGGATGTTGTAGCTCGCCAGCGTGATCTGCACGTCGGATCTCCCTCTCTCTCGCGCGCGGCGCCGTGCGCGCCGCACGAAGCGGCGTAGCGAGCCAAGGTCTCCGGTTCATGACAGACCGCCCGATGTGCCGCGGCGCCATCAGAGGCAGCAGGAGGCACACTATTTCAGCAGCCCTCGCGATTGACACCGGATTGGGCAGGTTTACTCTCGAACCAATTCGAAATTGGTTCAGACATGCTTTCCTTCCCCCCGCCTGCGATCGCGACGGAGAACTCGACGGCGGTTCGAGCCCGCGTCATGGCGCTGATCGAAAGCGGTGCGCTCGGTCCCGACGGACGCCTGCCGACCGAACGCGAGCTGTGCGAACAGCTGAAGGTCGGCCGCCGCACGGTGCGGCTGGCGCTCGAGGCGCTGGAGGCGGAAGGGCTGATCTGGCGGCGGCAGGGCAAGGGCACCTTCGCCGGCCGTGAACCCGATCCGACCGGGGCGCTCGCCGCGGCGATCGTCGGCGAGACCTCGCCGTTGCAGGTCATGGAGGCGCGGCTCGCCGTCGAGCCGATGCTCGCCTCGCTGTCGGCCCGCCGCGCGCTGCCCGGCGACATTCAGCGCATGCGCCATCTCGCCCAGCGCACCCTCGAAACCCGCGAGCCGGACTCGGCCGAGTTGTGGGACGGCGCGCTGCACCGGCTGATCGCGCATACGGCGGGCAACCGGCCGCTCCTCACCATGTTCGGCATGCTCGACGGCGTGCGCGCCTCCGAGAGCTGGCGCGAGATCCGCAGCCGGGCGCGCTCGCTCGAGACCCAGCAGCTCGCCGACCGCGAGCACCACCGCATCATCGACGCGATCGAGGCCGGAAGGCCGGTCGCCGCGGCCGAGGCGATGCAGGACCACCTGATGACGCTGCTCGGCAATCTGAAACGCCTCGGCGCGGTCGCCGAGACGGCGATCCCCAATCCGCAACCCGTCGCCCTCGGAGATTGAAGCGTGAGCGAGCCGGTCACGATCCGCGACATCGAAGGCGCCGAGCGCCTGATGGGCATCGCCTACGGCGCCGCCGAGCGGCAGCAGATGCTCGACAATCTCGAAGGCCAGATCGAGTCCGCCCGTGCCCGGCGGGCCGTGACGCTCGGCAATGACGAGCCGATGGCGAGCCGGTTCGACCCGCGCCTTCCCGGCTTCGCCATGCCCGCAGACGGCCCGGCGCCGCGTCTCCCGGCACAGGCCGGGCCGCTGCCGGCCGATGACGAGGACATCGCCTTTTCGCCCGTCACGGCGCTCGCCGGCTGGATCGCCTCGGGTGCGCTGTCGAGCCGGCGGCTGACCGAGATCTATCTCGACCGCATCGCCCGGCTCGGGCCGCTGCTCGAATGCTATGCCATGGTGACGCCGGAAATCGCCCGCGCCGAGGCCGACGCGGCGGACGCCCTCACCCGCGCCGGCATCAATCTCGGCCCGCTGCACGGCATCCCCTATGGCCTCAAGGACCTGTTCGACACCAAGGATGTCGTCACCGGCTGGGGGGCCGAACCGTTCCGCGACCGCGTTCCCGCCGCCGACGCGACGATCGTCACGAGGCTGCGCGCCGCCGGGGCCGTACTGCTCGGCAAGACGACGGTCGGGGCCCTCGCCTATAACGATATCTGGTATGGTGGCCAGACCCGCAATCCCTGGAACCTCAACGAGGGGTCGAGCGGATCGAGCGCCGGTTCGGCCTCGGCGACCGCGGCGGGGCTCTGCGCCTTCGCGATCGGCACGGAGACGCTCGGCTCGATCACTTCGCCCAGCCAGCGCTGCGGCACCACGGGGCTGCGGCCGACCTTCGGCCGGGTCTCGCGGGCGGGCGGCATGGCGCTCTGCTGGTCGCTCGACAAGGTCGGGCCGATCTGCCGCGCGGTCGAGGACACCGCGTTCGTCCTCGCAGCGTTGAACGGCTTCGACGCCCGCGACCGCGGCTCGATCGCCGCCCCCTTCGGCTTCGATCGCGACGCATCGATCGCCGGCCTGCGGCTCGGCTATCTGCCGGACGCCTTCGGCGAGGGCGCGAACGCCGTCGACCACGCCGCGCTCGAAGCGGCACGCCGGCTCGGCGTCGAGGTGGTGCCGGTCGGCCTGCCCGACCTCCCCTATGGCGCGCTGATGAACATCCTCTATGCAGAAGCCGCCGCCGCCTTCGAGGGCCTGACGCTCGGCGATCTCGACGACACGCTGACCTGGCAGGACGACGGCGCCTGGCCGAACACGTTCCGCAAGGCCCGCTTCCTGTCGGCGGTCGACCATGTCCAGCTCGATCGGCTGCGCTATCGGGTGATGCGGGCGCTCGACGGGCTGTTCGGCGAGGTCGACACCCTGATCGGGCCGTTCATGACGGGGCCGATGCTGATCGCCAGCAATTTCACCGGCCATCCCTGCCTGCATCTGCGGGCCGGCTTCCTCGAATCCGGCTCGCGCAGCCTCGCCTCGCTCGGCGCCGGCAAGCTCACCACCGGCACGGCGGACGATGCCGGCCGCACCTTCACCGTGCCGCAGGGCATCTCGCTCTGGGGCCGGCTGTTCGAGGAGGGGCCGATCCTCGCCTTGGGCATGGCGCTCGAAAAGGAGCTCGGCGTCGCCGCGCGGCGCCCGACCTTCGCACGCTGACGAAGCGCCGGCGGGTCACGCCGCCGGCGCCGCCTCTCTACGCCGAACCGCCGTGAGGCGGCCCGACCGACACGACGCCGACGCGGAAGGCCCGCGCGGCGAACGCTCCTGCGCGCCTTCCGGGACGCGCAGCGATCTCCGGCCGACCCGAACGACAACGAGGAAAACGATCATGAACCGCAGGGAATTGATGAAGTCGACCGCCGTGCTGATGGGCGGCGCGGCCTTCTTCTCCACCTTCACGCCGTCGAGCCTTCTGGCGCAGGAGACGCCGTCGAAGGGCGGCACGCTCGTCTGGGGCCATTCCGAGACGGTGCAGAACCTCGACATGCACCAGACCGGCACCGCCTCGACGAGCCGCGTGCTGCAGAACGTCCATTGCTCGCTGATCACCGTCGACAAGGACTTCAACCTCGTCCCGATGCTCGCCGAGAGCTTCGAGGAAGGCGGCGACGGGCTCAGCTACACCTTCAAGCTGAAGCCGGGCGTCAAATTCCACAACGGCAAGACGATGACCTCGGCGGACGTCAAATACTCCTTCGAGCGGGTGAAGAACCCGGCGACCGGTGCCGTCAATTTCGAGGTGTTCAACGACGTCTCGGCGATCGAGACGCCGGACGATCTGACCGTCGTGATCAAGATGGCGAAGGTCAACGCGCCCTTCCTGTCGCGCATCGCCGAGAACGGCGCCGGGGTGATCATGCCGGAGGGTTCGGGCGACGTGCAGGGCAAGACGCCGATCGGCGCCGGTCCGTTCAAATTCGTCGCCTATGAGCCGGGCGTGCGCGTCGAGCTCGAGCGGTTCGACGAGTATTTCGACGGCCCGGCCTATCTCGACAAGGTGATCGCCCGCGAGATCACCGAGCCGACGGTCCGCCTCACCGGCCTGCGCACCGGCGAACTGCACATGATCAACGACATTCCGGCGGACCGGATCGAGGAGATCAAGGGCGACGCCAAGCTGCAGACGGTGACGTGGTTCCCGCTCAACTGGGACTTCGTCAACCTCAACCACGATTTCGAGCCGTTCAAGAACCAGAAGGTCCGGCTCGCCATCGACTACATCATCGACAAGGAGATGCTGCTGCAGGGCGCGCTGTGGGGTCTCGGCCGTACCACCGCCTCGCCGAGCTATCCGACCTCGGCATCCTACAATTCCGCCCTCGCCAACCGGCCGCAGGACATCGAGAAGGCGAAGGCGCTGCTCGCCGAGGCGGGCTACGGCCCGGGCGATCTGAAGCTCGTCTTCAAGGCGACGACCAACTATCCCTACCACATCGAGGCCGCCCAGATCATGGTCGAGTGGTTCAAGATGGCGGGCGTCGAGCTCTCGATCGAGCAGCTGACCTGGGCGGACTGGCTCAGCCAGGTCTGGGTCAACAAGGACTTCCAGATCTCGATGATGAACTTCTTCACGCTGTGGGAGCCGGATTTCCTCTATTACAGCCTGTGGCACTCGACCGGCGCTTTCAACTATCGCCACATCAACGATCCGGCGATCGACGAACTCGTCAGCAAGGCGCGCGTCACCGTCGATCCCGCCGCCCGGGCGGACATCTACAAGGAGGCGCAGCAGCGCATCTTCGATGAGGTGCACGACGTGATCCTGTGGTTCCGCAACGGCACGATCGGCGCGCAGCCGGCGGTGGGCGGCCTCGACACGATCGTTCATCCGAACGGCTCCAACCTCAACTTCCACAAGGTCTGGCTGAAGGCCTGAGCCGCCGCGGGCCGGCCGCCGCGCCGGCCCGCTTCCGTCCGTCCGCGGGAAAGGACGCCATGAGCTTTCTGATCAACCGCCTTCTGTCGACGCTGCTGACCCTCTTCCTCGTCTCGCTGATCACCTTCGCGATCACCAATCTCCTGCCCGGCGACGTGGCGATGATGATCATGGGGACGCAGGCGAATCCGGAGGCGCTCGAAGGGCTGCGGCAGTCCCTCGGCCTCCATGATCCGATGCTCGTGCAATACGGCCACTGGATCGGGGGCGTGCTCACAGGAGACTGGGGCACCTCGCTGATCTTCAAGGCGCCGATCGGCGATCTGCTCGCGCAGAAGATCCGGGCGAGCGCGCTGATCGTCGTGCTGTCGATGGGGATCGCACTCGCGGCCGCGGTACCGCTCGGCGTATGGGCGGCGGTGCACCGCGACCGCTGGCAGGATTCGGCGGCGAGCACCGCCTCGCTGCTCGGCGTCAGCCTGCCGGATTTCTTCTGGGGCATCATGCTGATCCTCCTCTTCGCCCGGACGCTCGGCTGGTTGCCGTCGAGCGGCTTCGCCGATCCGGCGATCGATTTCCCGCTCGCGCTCCGCCACGCCTTCCTGCCGGCCCTCGCGCTCGGCCTCGGCCTGATGGCCCACCTCACCCGGATGACGCGCTCGACCATGGTCGGCATCCTCAACCAGGAATTCATCCGCGTCGCCCGGGCGAAGGGGCTCTCCGAACGCACCGTGATCTGGCGCTACGGGCTCGCCAACGCGCTCGGCCCGGTGATGACGATCGCCGGCCTGCAGATCGGCTATCTGTTCGGCTCGATCATCGTCGTCGAGACGCTGTTCAATTTCACCGGCATGGGCTGGCTCACCTATCAGGCGCTGCTCAACCGCGACCTGCCGCTCATCCAGGCGAGCGTGTTCGTCATCGCCGCCGTCGTCATGCTCACCAATCTCGTGGTCGACCTGCTCTATGTGCTGGTCGATCCGCGCATCCGGCTGGAGTAGACGATGCGCCGCTTTCTCAGCGCCAAGGGCCTCGTCGGCCTCACCCTCGTCGTCCTGATCGTCGCCATCGCGCTCGTCGCGCCGCTGTTCATTCCCGAGACGGCCGGCACGCGGATGGACATGCGCGCCCGGCTCGCCGGCCCCTCCCTCGTGCATCCGTTCGGCACGGACCAGCTCGGCCGCGACCTGCTCGTCCGGGTCGTGCTCGGCGCCCACACCTCGCTCACCATCGCCGGCCTCGCGGTGCTCCTGAGCATCGTCGTCGGCCTGCCGCTCGGTGTGGTGTCCGGCTATTACCGCGGCCATCTCGACAATCTGCTGATGCGGCTCGTCGATACCCTCCTCGCCTTCCCGGCGCTGCTCCTCGCGCTGACGATCAGCGCCATGCTCGGTCCGAGCCTGCAGAACACGGTGATCGCGATCGGCGTCGCCTTCACGCCCTATCTCGCCCGCATCGTCCGCGGCGAGGCGCTGCGCGTGGTGCAGATGCCCTATGTCGAGGCGGCGCGGGCCGCCGGAACGAGCGACCCGATGATGATCGTGCGGCACATCCTGCCCAACATCATGCCGCAGGTGATCGTCCAGGCGACGATCAGCCTCGCCTTCGCCATCCTCGCCGAGGCCGGCCTCTCCTTCCTCGGCCTCGGCACGCAGCCGCCCGCCTCGAGCTGGGGACTGATGATCCAGGCGAGCCGCGACTATCTCGACCGGGCGCCCTGGACGGCGCTCGTACCCGGTGCGGCGGTCGCGATGACGGTGCTCGGTCTCAACATGTTCGGCGACGTCCTGCGCGACGTGCTCGATCCGCGCGCGAGGGCTTGAGATGACGCAAGCGCTGGTCGCCATCGAGGGTCTGAAGGTCGCCTTTTCGACCGATCACGGACCCGTCACCGCGGTCGAGGATGTGAGCTTCTCGATCGCGCCGGGCGAGACCGTCTGCGTCGTCGGTGAATCCGGCTCCGGCAAGTCGGTCACCTCGCTGTCGCTAATGCGACTCGTCGAGTTCGGCGGCGGACGGATCGTCGACGGGCGGCTCCGCTTCCGCCGCGGCGACGGTTCCGCGATCGACGTCACGACGGCGGACGCCGCGACCATGCGGTCGCTGCGCGGCAACGAGATCGGCATGATCTTCCAGGAGCCGATGACGTCGCTGAACCCGGTCTTCACGATCGAACGTCAGCTCACCGACGGGCTGCGGGTGCACCGGGGCCTGCGCGGCGCGCCGGCGCGCGCCCGGGCGCTCGAACTGCTGCGCGAGGTGCGCATTCCCGAGCCGGAGCGACGGCTGAAGCAATATCCGCACGAGCTGTCGGGCGGCATGCGCCAGCGCGTGGTGATCGCGATGGCGATGGCCTGTGCGCCGCGGCTGCTCATCGCCGACGAGCCGACCACGGCGCTCGACGTGACGATCCAGGCCGAGATCCTCGGCCTGATCGACCGGCTGAAGCGCGACAACGGCATGGCCGTGCTCTTCATCACCCACGACATGGCGGTGGTGGCGCAGATGGCCGACCGCGTCGTGGTGATGTATCGCGGCCGGGTCGTCGAAGAGGGGCCGGTCGCCGAGATCTTCGAACGGCCGAGGGAAGACTACACCAAGGCGCTGCTCGCCGCCGTGCCGCGGCTCGGCGCGATGCGCGGCAAGCCGGCACCCGAGCCGATGCCGCTCCTCGGGGCGGAGGCGGAGGCGGCACCGCCCCGCATGACGGAGCGCGGCCGGCGCCTGCTCGAGGTCTCCCATCTCGTCACCCGTTTCCCCGTGAAGAGCGGCCCGCTGCGGCTCACCCGGGCGCATGTCCACGCGGTGGAGGATGTCAGCTTCGGCCTCGATGTCGGCGAGACGCTCGCCCTCGTCGGCGAGTCCGGCTGCGGCAAGTCGACGACCGGCCGCTCGATCCTGCGCCTCGTCGAGCCGCAATCGGGCACGATCGGCCTCGACGGCTGGGACATCCGCAGCCTCGGGCCGGTCGATCTGCGCCGCGCGCGGCGCGACATGCAGATGGTCTTCCAGGACCCCTTCGCCTCGCTCAATCCCTATCGCCGGCTGCGCGACCAGGTCGCCGAGCCGCTCGTCAATTTCGGCCTCGCCCGCGGTTCCGCGCTCGACGACCGCGTTGCGGAACTGTTCCGGCGCGTCGAGCTGCCGGCCGATTTCGGCAGCCGCTACCCGCACGAGCTCTCCGGCGGCCAGCGACAGCGCGTCGCGATTGCCCGCGCGCTCGCCACCGACCCCAAGCTGATCATCGCCGACGAGGCGGTTTCGGCTCTCGACGTCTCGGTGCGGGCGCAGATCCTCAATCTGATGATGCGGCTGCAGGCGGAGTTCGGCCTCTCCTTCCTGTTCATCAGCCACGACATGGCGGTGGTCGAGCGCGTGTCGCACCGGATCGGCGTGATGTATCTCGGCCGGATCGTCGAGATCGGCACGCGGGCGCAGATCTTCGAGGATCCGCGCCACCCGTATACGCGCGCCCTCCTCGCCGCCGTTCCGATCGCCGACCCGCGACAGCGGCGGCTGCACGACGACACGGTCTTCCGGCCGCTGCCCTCGCCGGTCCATCCGGTCGGCCATGTGCCGGCCCCTTCCACCTATGACGAGGTCGAGCCGGGCCATCTCGTGCTCGCGCTCGACTGACCCCCCGACGGAGAGAAAAGCCATGCCGATCAGGAACCGGATCGCCGAGCTGCAGGACGAGATCGCCGCCTGGCGCCGCGACATCCATGCCCATCCCGAGCTGATGTACGACACCATCCGCACCTCGGCCTTCGTCGCCGAGAAGCTGCGCGAGTTCGGCTGCGACAGCGTTGTGGAGGGGATCGGCCGCACCGGCGTCGTCGGTGTCGTCAAGGGGCGCAGCGATTCGCGCGGCCATGTCGTCGGCCTGCGCGCCGACATGGACGCGCTGCCCATCCTCGAGGCGACCGGGCTCGACTATGCCTCGACGACGCCGGGCAAGATGCACGCCTGCGGCCATGACGGCCACACCGCCATGCTGCTCGGCGCCGCCAAGCACCTCGCCGAGACCCGGAATTTCGACGGGACGGTCGCCTTCATCTTCCAGCCGGCGGAGGAAGGCGGCGCGGGCGGCGAGGCGATGGTCAAGGACGGGCTGATCGAGCGCTTCGCGATCCGTGAAGTCTACGGCATGCACAATCAGCCGGGCCTGCCGGTCGGCGCCTTCTCGATCCGCACCGGCGCCTTCTTCGCCGCCACCGACAGCTTCTCCATCGTGGTGATCGGCAAGGGCGGCCACGCCGCCAAGCCGCACGTCACCATCGATACGACGATCATCGCCTCGCACATCGTGCTGGCGCTGCAGTCGATCGCGGCGCGAAACGCCGACCCGCTCAAGTCGATCGTCGTCTCGGTGACGAGCTTCCGCACCGAATCCGAGGCCTATAACGTGATCCCCGAGCGCGTGGAGCTGCGCGGCACGGTGCGCACCTTCGACCCGGCGCTGCGCGCGCTCGCCGAGGAGCGGCTGACGACGATCGCGCAGGTGACGGCGCAGGCCTTCGGCGGCCGCGCCGAGGTCGACTGGCAGCGCGGCTATCCGGCGATGGTGAACGCGGCGGTCGAGACCGACCACGCCCGCGCCGCCGCGCAGAAGGTCGCCGGCCGGCCCGCGGAGGATGCGTCGGCGATCATGGGCGGCGAGGACTTCGCCTATATGCTCGAGGCCTGCCCCGGCGCCTACATCATGGTCGGCAATGGCGACACGGCCGACGTCCACCACCCGCTCTATAACTTCAACGACGATGCGATCCCGTTCGGCTCCTCCTATTGGGTGGAACTGGTCGAGAGCCGCATGCCGGCAGGCTGAGCGGCGATGGCTCCGACGACGATCGGCAAGGGCCGCGAGACGTGGACGGTCGGGCCGGACCGGGTCGACCTCGCCGGTGGCCGGCCGCCGGCGCGCTGCGTTGCGCTCGCGGCGGAGCCGGTGGAGATCGCCTTCGATCCGGGCCGGAGTGCGATCGTCGTCGTCGACATGCAGAACGCCTTCTGCGCGCCGGGCGGCCTCGCTCATTCCCTCGGCGCCGACCTCGCGCCGGTGCGGGCGCCGATCGCGCCGCTGCGCCGGCTGCTGCCGATCGCGCGGCGCGCCGGCCTCCCGGTCGTCTGGGTGAACTGGGGGCTGCGCCCGGACCAGGCCGACCTGCCCCCCGCGACGCTCTACCCCTTCCTCTATGGCGGCCGCGGCCCCGGCCTCGGCGGCGCCCTGCCGGAAGGGCGCGGGCCGGTGCTGGAAAAGGGCAGCTGGTCGGCCGCGGTCGTCGACGAACTCGCCCCTCAGCCGCAGGACATCGCGGTCGACAAGGTGCGCGTCTCCGGCTTCTGGAACACGCCGCTCGACGCGATCCTGCGCAATCTCGACATCCGCACGCTGTTCTTCGCCGGCGTCAATGTCGACATCTGCGTCTACCACACGCTCGCCGACGCGAGCTTCCTCGGCTATGGCTGCGTGCTCCTCGCCGATGGCTGCGGCGCGACCTCGCCCGATTTCTGCGTCGAGGCGACGCTCTTCAACGTCAAGCGTGCCTTCGGTTTCGTGGCCGCAACGGAGGCGCTCGCCGGGGCGCTCGAGGGGCAGGCCAGCGCCTGAGAACGCCGCGCGCCGGCCATCGCCCGGACGCCCCTTGCGATCGGCGCTCATGGCGATCGTGTTCGTCGTCTATAATCGGCGGGCGCGGGGGGCAGCGAGGCGATTCATGGATCCGATCTACGACGTGGCCATCATCGGCATGGGCTTCGCCGGCACGGCGCTGGCGGTCCAGCTGATGGCGCGCCTTCCGCAGGGAAGCCGGCTCGCCCTCGTCAGTGGCGACGGCGCGATCGGCGAGGGTCTCGCCTACGCGACCCGCAATCCGCTGCACCTTCTCAACGTGCCGGTCTACCGGATCAGCATGATGCCCGACGATCCGCACCACTTCATCCGCTGGCTCTGGTCGCGGCAGGACGAAGGCGGCGACGGCACGATTCCGGCCGCCGGCTATTCCTATGTCGAGCGCAGCCTCTACGCCGCCTATGTCCGCAGCACCTTCGACCGGGCCGTCGCCGAACGGAGCGGACGGATCGCGGTCCGGCCGGTGATGGCGCGCGCGGAGCGGATCGACAGGAGCGAGGAGGGCCTTCACCGCATCCGCCTCGCCGACGGCCGGACGATCGACAGCCGCTTCGTCGCGCTCTGCCTCGGCAACGGCATCGGGCCGCTGCCCCTGCCACCCGACCGCGTCGCGGCCGAGGCGCGCGGCCGCATCATCGACGACCCCTTCCACGATGCGCGGCTCGCCGAGATCGGGCCTGAGGCGCGCGTGCTGCTGGTCGGCACGGGGCTCACCATGGTGGACACCGCGCTCACCCTTGCCGAGCGGGGCGTCGGCGCGCTGACCGCGCTGTCGCGCCACGGCCTGCTGCCACAGGCGCAGGTCGAACCGCGACCCACCCCGGTGCAGCCGGTCGAGATCGATTCTCCTGTGCCGCTCACCGCCCTCTTCGCGATGGTCCGCGGCGCGGCGCGGCGTCTGATGGCGGAAGGCGGCGACTGGCGTGCGGTGATCGACGGGCTGCGGCCGAAGACGCAGCGGCTCTGGCAGAGCCTCTCCGCCGCCGACCGGCGCCGGTTCCTGCGCCATCTCAACGCCTATTGGACCATCCACCGCCACCGCATGGCGCCGGCCGTGTTCGAGCGGCTCGCGGCTTTGAAGGACGCGGGGCGGCTGCGCGTCGTCGCCGGCCGGGTCGGCGCGATCGGCATGGCGGACGGCCGCCCGGCCGTCTCGCTGCGGCGGCGCGGCACCGACGTGGCGGAGACGATCGCCTTCGACTGGGTGATCAACTGCGCCGCCCTCGACCGCGGCAATCTCATCGGCGCGCAGCCGCTCGTCGCCGCGCTCTATGACGCGGGGGCGGCGCGTCCGGACCCGATCGGCCTCGGCATCGATGTCGACGCCGCGAGCCGCCTCCTCGACGCGCAGGGGCGGCCCGGCCCGGGTCTCTTCGCCCTCGGACCGCCGACCGTCGGACGCTTCTTCGAGATCACGGCGGTCGCCGAAATTCGCGCGCAAGCGGCCGCCGTTGCAACGGAGATCGCCGCCGAAATCGCGCGGGCGAACGGCTCCGCCGAGGACGCGCGGGCGTTGTAGAGCGCTCCATTCCGCCGATGACATAATCTTATTCCCAAGAAGAGGGGTCCCGTGGAAGATCATTCCCGAGGTCCGGATCGGATTCGCCAAGCCATATGTCGACCGGAGAGGCCGACTTTGCTCCGATCGGGACCAGGGGGCGCTTCAGCGCCTGACACCATGCGCGGAGGAAAAGAATGGTCGGGACGGTATTCACGGGTGTGCGAGGCGTCGATCGCCGGCGCATCCTGAAGGCGGCAGCCGCGGGTCTTGCGATGCCCTATGTGGCACGGCTCGGCGTCGGCTCGGCCTTTGCGCAGGACAAGGCCTTTGCGGGCCAGGAGGTCAGCCTGCTGATCATCCAGCCGCATGTCGTCACCGGCCAGAAGCTCGCTGCGGATTTCGAGGCGGCGACGGGGGCGAAGGTCAAGGTCACCGTCGTCCCCTACGACCAGGTGCAGGCGAAGGCGACGCTCGACGTGCAGTCGGGCGCCAACGAGTTCGACGTGCTCGATTATTGGTATCCGACGGTGGGCCAGCTCGCCGACGAAGGCACGCTCGAGGACGTCACCGACCTCATCGAACGCGACAAGGCGGCGATCCAGCCGGACGACTACATCCCGCTGATCTATGACGCCTACACGCTGCATGGCGGCCGCCGCTACGGCCTGCCCTATGACGGCGACAGCCATCTTCTCTTCTACAACAAGGAGATTCTCGACCGGAACGGGCTGAAGCCGCCGGCGACCTGGGCGGACTATGAGGCGGCGATCAAGACGATCACCGAAGCCGAATCGAAGAACGGCATCTATGGCGCGGCGGTGCTCGGCGGCAAGGCGCCGATCATCATCGGCTCCTCCTACGCCAACCGGCTGGCGGGTTTCGGCGGCGCCTTCCTGAAGGAGGACGGCAGCTCGGCGCTCGACAGCGAGGCGGCGGTCGCCGCGGCGAAGGCGCTGCTCGATTCCGCGCCCTATGCCCTGCCGACCCCGCTCGAGACCCGGTTCGAAGAGGGGCTGCCCGCCTTCCTCGGCGGCAAGGTGGCCTTCATCGAGTTCTGGAGCGATCTCGGCGTCTATGCGCAGGACCCGAGCGGCTCGAAGATCGTCGACAAATGGGGCGCGGTGCGGGTGCCGGTCGGCGGCTCGAACACGACGCCGCGGCTGGCGCTCAATGCCGGCTTCGCCTTCGGCATCTCCTCGGGCTCGCAGAAGAAGGAGCTCGCCTGGGAGCTGATCAAGTTCGCCACCAAGGCGTCCTATCAGAAGGAGCTGCTGCTCCTCACTGGCAGCGGCATCGATCCGGACCGCACCTCGCTCCTCTATTCCGAGGAGTACAAGGCGTTCGCTCCGGCCGTGCAGGCGGGCCTCGCCGGCGGCCTCGAACAGGCGCTCGCCTGGCCGACGACGGCGGTCTCGCCGCAGTTGCAGCAGACGCTCGCCGACGAGCTGGCGCTGGTGCTCGCCGGGTCGAAGACGCCCGAGCAGGCTATCGCCGATGCGCACACCGCCTGGACCGGCATCATCGCCGGCTGACCGCCCGCATCCGCCGAACGAGACGGGCCGCTCGCGCTTGCGCGGGCGGCCTTCCCTGTGAGAAGGGCTTCTCCCCATGCCGTCGACGTCTCTTCCGATCGCCTCGCCGGGTTACCCGGCGCCGTGCCGTCCGCTCCGGCGGAGCGTGGCATGAGCGCCGTCGCCGAAGCGGCGCCGTCGGGCGTCCAGTCGATCGGACAGCTGGCGGGGGGCGGCACGGATCGCCTCCTCCGCTTCCTCTGGGTGGCGCCGCTCGTCTTCGCGCTCGTCGTGACGACGCTCTATCCGACCGTCTTCCTCATTGCGCTGTCGCTCTCGAAGAGCACGCTCGGCAAGCCCTTCTCGGCCTTTGTCGGGCTCGCGCAGATCCTGCGCGTGCTCGGCGACCCGCAATTCCAGCTCGCGCTCGCCCGCAGCGTGCTCTTCGCCGTCGTCGTCTCGGCCCTGCAGCTGGTGCTCGGCTTCGCGATCGCGCTGCTCTTCTCGCGCCTCCTCAAGGCCGGCCGCTTCCTCGTCAGCCTCGTGCTCCTGCCGCTGATGACGCCGCCGGTCGCGGTCGGCGTCGCCTGGAAGCTGATCCTCGCGCCGGCCGGCGGGCTCCTCAATGGCGTGCTCGCCGATCTCGGCCTGACCGACGCACCGCTCTCCTTCCTCGCGACGCCGTTCCTCGCCTGGGTCTCGCTGATCCTCGCCGATGTCTGGCAGTGGACGCCCTTCGTCGTCATTCTCTGCTTCGCGGCGCTGACGACCATCCCGGAAAGCGTCAACGAGGCGGCGGCGATCGACGGCGCCTCGCGCTGGCAGCGGCTGCGCCACGTCACCCTGCCGCTCGTCGCGGCGCCGCTCTCGGCGATCTTCCTCCTCAAGATGATCATCGCCTTCAAGCTGTTCGACCTCGTCTATGTGCTCACCTTCGGCGGGCCGGGCTTCGCCACCACGACGGCCGGCTTCTCGATCTGGCGGATGGCGCTCGAGCGCTTCGACGTCGGCGGCGCGGCGGCGCAGACGCTCGTCTTCTCGATCGTCATCGGCCTCGTCACGCTGCCGGTCGTCCGCTTCAACAAGGCGATGGAGGCGCGCGAGCGATGAACCGTCTCCCCGCCCGAGCGGGCGCCGCCGGCCTCGTCGGCCTCACCGCCGTCTTCTTCCTGCTGCCGATCGCCTATCTCGTCTCGGTCTCCTTCAAGACCAAGGACGACGTGCTGACCGGCAGCTTCCTCCCTCACGGGCCGACGCTCGCCAACTGGCCGGGCGCCTTCTCGGCGGCGCCGCTCGTCGGCTTCATCGGCAATTCCGTCCTCGTCGCGACCCTGTCGGCGCTCGTCACCGTCGCGCTCACCCTGCCGGCCGCCTATGCGATGATCCGGCTCAAGGTCGCCGAGGGCTGGCTGCCGCAGGCGACGCTCGCGAGCTATATGGCGCCGCCGGTCGTGGCGCTGCTGCCGCTGTTCTTCCTCCTGAAGTTCACCGGCCTCCTCAACTCCCAGCTCGGCCTCGCGCTCGTCTATGCCTTCGGCAATGTGCCGGTCGCCTTCTGGCTGCTCGCGCCGTTCCTGCGCCGTGTGCCGCTCGAGATCGAGCAGGCGGCGGCGATCGACGGCGCCGGGCCGGTGCGCACCCTCGTCTCGGTGGTCGCGCCGATGGTCGCGCCGGGCATCGCGGCGACGGCGATCATCTGCGGCGTGCTCGCCTATAACGAATTCCTGCTCGCCTCCGCCTTCACGCTGTCGGGCGAGACGCGGACGCTGCCGGTCGGGCTGTCGCTCTTCCAGGGCGACCGGCTGGTCAATTTCGGCCAGATCGCCGCCGCCTCGCTGGCGGCGATAGCGCCCGTCTATCTCATCGCGCTATTCATGCAGCGCTTTCTCGTCGAGGGGCTGGCGCATGGCGGCGTCAAGTAAACCGGAAACCAACAACAGGGGCGTCTGAACGCCCCGGAGGACACGACATTGGACAAGGCGCAGGACGGCCATCCCGAGGGCTACCGGGTCCTCACCCATGACGACATCCCGGCCTATATCGCGGGCGTGCCGGCGATCGTGGCGCAGCTCGGCGGCGGCCCGGCGGACTGGACGGTGCGCGACGTCGCCGACGGCAATCTCAATGCCGTCTATCTCGTCGACGGCCCGGCGGGGGGCGTCTGCGTCAAGCAGGCCCTCCCCTATGTCCGCGTCCATCACGACTGGCCGCTCGCCGTCGAGCGCGCGCTCTTCGAGCACGCCTATATGGTCCGGCTCGACCCCTTCGTCGGACGCGGCGCGCCGCAGCTCTATCACTTCGACCCGACGCTCTTCACGATCGTGATGGAGAAGCTCGAACCGCACATCATCCTGCGCAAGGGGCTGATCGAGGGCCGCCACCTGCCGAAGGCCGCGCCCGACACCGCGACCTTCATCGCCAACGCCACCTTCAACACCTCCGACCTCGCCGCCCCGTTCGAGCGGAAATTCGAGGACATCGCGCATTTCGCCCGCAATCAGGCGCTGCTGCGCATCACCATGGACCTCGTGCTGACCGACCCCTATCGCGAGGTCTGGCGCAACCGCTATGTCCGGCCGCACATGGAGGGCTGGGCCGCGTCGTTCCGGTCCGACATCGAACTGAAGACCGCCGTCGCCCGCCACCGCATCGGCTTCCTCACCAACACCCAGGCGCTGATCCATGGCGACCTGCATTCCGGCTCGGTGATGGTGACGGAGGACGACACCCGCGTCATCGACGGCGAGTTCGCGAGCTACGGCCCGATCGGGCTCGACACCGGCGCCTTCATCGCCAATCTGATCATGTCCTGGTATGCGCACGGCGCCTATGACCGGCCGGAGGCCGACCGCCGCGCCTATCGCGACTGGATCCTCGAGCAGATCGCGATCTTCTGGGCGACCTTCCGGGACCGCTTCCTGACGCTGTGGGAGAACGCGACCGAGGCGGGCGACGCCTATCCGGCCGACTATTTCACCGACACCGCCGGCAAGGCGCGCCTCGCCACGATCCGCCGCGACTACCTCGACGGCATCTTCGCCGACACGGTCGCCTTCGCCGCGCTCAAGATGAACCGCCGGATCATCGGCTATGCGCAGATCGCCGACTATCTGGTGATCGAGGACCTGGAGCGGCGGGCCCGCGCGCAGGCGCCGGCGCTCGCGCTCGCCCGCGCCCTACTGACCCGGCCGGAGCGCTTCGCCGACATCGCCGCCATCCTCGACGCCATCCCCCGCTTCGAGCGCGCCGGGCTCGACCCCGATGCCGCCCGGCATCTCTGAGGCCCCGCTCGATGACCGACGCGCTCACCTTCTCCCCCGATGTGGTTCTCCTCGACATCGAGGGCACGATCAGCTCGCAGTCCTATGTCGTCGACGTGATGTACCCGTACGTCCGCGACCATCTGCCGGGCTATCTCGCCGCCCGCCGCGGCGACCCGGTGATCGAGCGGATCCTCGCCGATGCCGCGGCGCTCGCCGGGCCGGGGGCCGATCCGGTCGAGGCGATGCTCGGCTGGCTCGCCGAGGACAAGAAGGCCCCGCCGCTCAAGAAGGCGCAGGGCCTGATCTGGGAGGCCGGCTATGCCGAGGGCGCCTTTCGCGGCCACATCTATGAGGACGCGCACGCCGCGCTCGTCCGCTGGCGGGCGGCGGGCGTGCCGCTCTTCATCTTCTCGTCGGGCTCGGTGCAGGCACAGGTTCAGTTCTTCGAGAACAATGCGGCGGGCGACCTGCGCGGCCTGTTCTCCGGCCATTTCGACACCGATATCGGCGCCAAGGTGGAGACCGAATCCTATCGCCGCATCGCCGCGGCGATCGGCGTCGCGCCGGACCGGCTGCTCTTCTTCTCCGACAATCCGCGCGAGCTCGTCGCCGCGACGGCGGCCGGCCTGCCGGTCGTGCACGTGCTGCGCGAGGACGTCGCCTCCGATCCGCGCTTCCCGGAGATCCGCTCCTTCGAGGAGGTGACGCTCCGGACCGCGCCGGCGGCGGAATGACACCGGCCGGCCCGGTGCTCGACCGGGTACGGATGACGGCCGAGATCGCCGCCGACGACCGGTTCGACGTGGTGGTGGTCGGCGGCGGCATCACCGGCGCCGGCACGTTCCGCGACCTCGCGCTGCAGGGCCTGCGCGTGCTCCTCGTCGAGGCGGGCGATTTCGCGAGCGGGGCGAGCGGCGCCCTGTCGCGCGTCGCGCATGGCGGCTTCCGCTATCTCGAGCGGGGCGATATCGGCCTGGTGCGCGACGCGGTGCGCGAGCGCGACCGGCTGGTCGCCGCCGCGCCGCATGCGGTGCGGCCGATCCGGGTGGTCATTCCCCTCACCTCGCGCTTCGGCGGACTGCTCGCCGCGCCGCTCCGCTTCTTCCGGCTCGCCTCCGGCCGCGGCCTGCCCGGCGTCGCGCCGATGGCGCTCGGCGTCGCACTCTATGGCGCGCTGTCGGGCGGCAGCGGCGCCCTGCCGGGAGGGGGCGCCGCCGCCGGGACTGCGGCACGCCGCCGCTTCCCCTATCTCGGCCGCCGGTTCGCGGGTGCGGTCTGGACCCATGAAGGCCGGATCGAGGCGCCGGAGCGGATCGCGGTCGAACTGATCGAGGAGGGCGTCGCGGCGGGCGGCCGGGCCGCGGCGCTGAACTACTGCCGGCTCGTGGCGGTCGAACACGGCCGGCTGGTGCTCGAAGACCGCCTTGCCGGCCGGAGCTTCCGCGCCGCGGCAGAGGTGGTGGTGAACGCCGCCGGCGCCCATGCCGACCGGGTGGCGGGTCTCTTCGGGATCGAACAGCGGATGACGGGCGGCGTCGCCGGCGCCCATCTGATCCTCGAGGCCGGCACGCTCGCGGCCCGGCTCGGCGACGATCTCCTCTTCTTCGAGGACGGCGCGGCCGATCCGGCCAAGCGTCGGCTCTGCGTTCTCTACCGTCTCGGCGGCGACCGTCTGCTGCTCGGCACCACCGAGACGCGCTGCGACGCGCCGGAGGCGGCGGACGTCGGCGAGGCGGACCGCACCTATCTGCTCGCCGCCCTCGCCGGCCTGTTCCCGGATGAAGCGTCCGGGGCGCGCGTGGTCGGCCATATGGTCGGCGTGCGACCCCTCGTCCATTCCGACGAGGCCGATCTCGCCCACCGCAGCCGCGACCATGCCGTGTTCCGCCACCGCCCGGGCGGCCTGCCGCTCGTCACCATCGTCGGCGGCAAATGGACCACCTTCCGCAAGATGGCCGAGGACGCCGCCGATGCGGCGCTCGATGCGCTCGGCCGGTCGCGGCGCGTCTCGACGGCCGATCGCGCGATCGGCGGCGGCGCAAACTTCCGCGACCGTCGCGACGGCATTGAGGCGGACCTCATCGGCCTCGGCCTCCCGCCCGACCTCGCCCGCCGCCTCACGGCGACCTATGGCACGCGGGCGCCGCGCGTCGCCCGTTACGTCGCGGCAAAGGGCGGCGCCGCGCCGCTCTCCGACGACGGTCGGCTGACCCGCGGCGAGGTCCGCTTCTTCGCCACCGAGGAGATGGCGACCTCTGCCGAGGACGTGGTCCGCCGGCGCTCCGACCAGTTCTTCCGCGCCGCGCGGCTCGATACCGTCACGGCGCGGGTCGCCGCGGAACTCGGCGTGAAGGGCGGCCCGGCCTCCTGAAGAAGGCCGGGCGCGAGGCACTACAGCAGCGTCCCGTTCAGCACGACGAGGGCGATGCTGAAATAGATGACGAGGCCGGTGACATCGACGAGCGTCGCGACGAAGGGCGCCGAGGCGCTCGCCGGGTCGAAGCCGAGCCGCTTCAGCACGAAGGGCAGCATCGAGCCGGCGAACGAGCCGAAGGTCACGACGCCGACGAGGCCGGCGGCGACCGTGACGGCGATCAGCGGCCAGTGCACGCCATAGTCATAGACGCCGAGCGTCTGCCACAGCGCGATCCGCGCCATGCCGATGACACCGAGAATGGCGCCGAGCGTCATCCCGGTCGGCAGTTCGCGGAGCGCGACGCGCCACCAGTCGCGCAGCCGCAGCTGGCCGAGGGCGAGCGCGCGGATGAGGAGCGAGGTGGCCTGCGAGCCGGAATTGCCGCCCGACGACATGATGAGCGGGATGAAGAGCGTCAGCACGACCGCCCGGGCGAGCTCGTCCTCGAAATGCTGCATCGCGCTCGCGGTCAGCATTTCGCCGATGAAGAGCGCGCAGAGCCAGCCGGCCCGCTTGCCGATCATCCGGGGAAAGCCGATCGCCAGATAGGGCTCCGCCGTGCCCTCGACACCGCCGAAGCGCTGCACGTCCTCCGTGCTCTCGGCGAGGATCGCATCGATCACATCGTCGACCGTGACGATGCCGAGCACCTGCCGCCGCTCGTTGAGCACGGGCACGGCGAGCAGATCGTGGATCGAGATCAGCCGCGCCACCTCCTCGCGATCGGTCGCCGCATCGACGGCGATCGGCTCGCGGTCCGGCCCGACCGCCATGATGGAGATGGCGGGATCGGCCGAGATCAGCTGGCGCAGCGTGACGACGCGCAGCAGCTCGCGGCGCGGACCGAGCACATGGATCGCGTAGATCGTCTCGCGGCTGCTCTCGACCTCGCGCAGATGGCGCAGCGTCTCCGCCGCCGTATAGGTGATCGGCACATGGACGAACTCGGTCGTCATCAGGCTGCCCGCCGTGCCGGGCGGATAGGCGAGCAGGTGCTTGAGGCCGGCCGCCGTCTCGAAATCGAGGCGGACGAGCAGCGTCGTGCGGTCGGCCCCGTCGAGCGTGCGCAGCGCCGCGGCCGCGCGGTCGGCCGACATGCCGGCGAGCACACGGCCGGAAAGCTCCTCCGGCAGTTCGAGCAGCAGCTCGCCCGCCCGGGCGAGCTCGGGCCGATCGAACACCTCCACGGTGCGGTCGATCGGCAGCAGCTGCAGCGCGCCGGCGGCGCGTTCCAGAGGCTCGTCATTCAACCGCTCGACAATGTCGGCGACATGCTCGTCGATCAGCTCGGCGAACAGGATGGGGTCCGCGGTCACGGCCGCGGGATCGAGAAGGTCGTGCATGGCTCACCTCCGCTCCGCCGCCACGGGCGGAACGGGGCGAGCCGACCCAGCCGGGTCAGGCCACG
This sequence comes from Prosthecomicrobium pneumaticum, assembly GCF_014199915.1. GTDB lineage: Bacteria > Pseudomonadota > Alphaproteobacteria > Rhizobiales > Kaistiaceae > Prosthecomicrobium > Prosthecomicrobium pneumaticum. Next base: position 518,934 of record NZ_JACHOO010000001.1, read on the forward strand.
TTCGGCCGCGACGGCGCGAGCAATCGACTGTGACTGTCGCTGGGCATGGGCTTTCGGGGGTCCTATGATGTCCGGACGAAACATCGCCGGACATCGCCAGATGATCCTGCGCGCAGGCCCTGTCAAGGCGCCGCCGCGGGCGGGCGAAACGGTCGCAGGGGCGGCCGTTTCGGGGCGGCAACCCTCAGTCGAAGGCCTTCATTTCGGTGAGCACCTCGTTCGCCGCCTTGAAGGCGTCGAGGCCCGCCGGAATGCCGCAATAGACGGTGGCGTGCAGCAGCACCTCGCGGATCTCCTCCGGCGTCACGCCATTGTTGATCGCGCCGCGGACGTGCAGCCGGATTTCGGCAGGGCGGTTCAGCGCCGTCAGCATGGCGAGGTTGAGCATGCTGCGGGTCTTCAGATCGAGCGTGTCGCGGCCCCAGGCATAGCCCCAGCACCAGGTGGTGGTGATCTCCTGGAAAGCCATCATGAAATCATTGGCGCCGCCGATCGAGCGGTCGACATAATCCGCGCCGAGCACCCGACGGCGCAGCGCCAGGCCCTCCTCGAACAGCGCCTCGACGGTCTTGTCGGAGGTGGTCATGGTTTCTCTCCTTGTTCCCTGTCATACAAACCGACAAAATGCCGGAAAGCGCCGAAGCTCGGCGTGCGTCGCGGCCGCGCCGCGAAGGGGGTTCCATGGCAGCGGGCGGAGCAGTGGCGGACGATCTTTCGCTCCGGGTGCAGAGCTTGCCGGGGCTGCGCGAACAGGTGACCGAGCGTCTGCGGACGGCGATCGCGACGGGCCGCTTCCCGCCCGGTGCGCGGCTCGTCGAGCGCGAACTGTGCGCGCTGCTCGGCGTCTCGCGCACCTCGCTCCGCGAGGCGCTGCGCGAATTGCAGGCCGACGGCCTCGTCACCCTGCAGCCCAACAAGGGTCTCAGCGTTGCGATCGTCACCGCCGAGATCGCCCGCTCGATCTATGAGGTGCGGGCCATGCTCGAAGGCCTCGCCGCCCGCCTCTTCGCCCGCAATGCCAGCGCGGCGCAGATCGCGGCGATCGGCGCGAGCGTCGAGCGGCTCGCCGACATCTACGCCGCGTTCGATGCGGAAGCCTTCATTGCCGCCAAGGCGGAGTTCTACGAGATCCTGCTCGAGGGCGCCGGCAATCCGGTCGCCGCCGACATGCTCCGCCGCGTCCACACCCGGGTGTCGCAGCTCCGCGTCGTCTCGGTATCGAGCCCGGAGCGGGCGGCGCAGTCGCTCGCCGAGCTGCGCGCCTTCGTCGCCGCGCTCGCGGCCCGCGACGAGCAGCGCGCGTGGCAGCTCTGTCTCGCCCATGTCAAGGCGGCCGCGGAGGCCGCGCTCAAAGTCATCCGCGCCGGGCAGGCGTGAGCGCGGGGGCCGTCTCACCGCCATCCCTTCAGCCCTCCCCGTCCGACCCGTCTGCAAGGAGGCCGCCCTCGGCTTGAATCGCTAGACCGTCGTATTGTATGACAATCGACCAAAGCGGAGGCCGGCGCAAGCCGCGTCTCCAGCGGCGCAGCCCGGTCGCGCCGGGCGGCAAGGCGGTCCAGGGCAGACGGGCATTCGATGAGCACAAGGGAGAGCGCGATGCGCATCGGTTTCATCGGTCTCGGCGCCATGGGCGAACCGATGGCCGCCCGTCTCGCCGGCGCCGGCTACGCGCTCGCGGTGCACGACGCCGATCCGGTCCGAACGGCCCGCATCGCCGCGGCGCTCGGCGCGCGCGCGGCGGCGACGCCCGCCGAGGCGGCCGCGGATTCGGATTGCCTCGTCACCATGCTGCCGAGCAGCGCCGTCGTGGCCGCCGTGCTCGAGGGACCGGCGGGCGTTCTCGCAGGTCTTCCGCCGGGCGCGCTGATCGTCGAGATGTCGAGCGGCGTGCCGGAGGAGACGCGCAAGCTCGCCGGGCTGTGTGCGGAGAAAAGCGTGACATTGATCGATGCGCCGGTCTCGGGCGGCGTGCCGCGGGCGCGCACCGGCACGCTCACCATCATGGCCGGCGGCGATGCGGCGGCGATCGACCGCGCCGAGCCGATGCTGAACGCGATGGGCAATGCGATCCAGCGCACCGGCCCGGTCGGCAGCGCCCATGCGATGAAGGCGCTCAACAACCTCGTCAGCGCCGGTGGCTTCCTGATCGGCATCGAGGCGCTGCTGATCGGCGCGCGCTTCGGTCTCGATCCGGCGCTGATGGTCGACGTACTCAACGCTTCGACGGGCATGAACAATTCGACGCAGAAGAAGTTCAGGCAGTTCGTGCTGTCGCGCCGCTTCGATTCCGGCTTCGGGCTCGACCTGATGGTGAAGGATCTCGGCATCGCGCTCGGCGTCGCCGACGCGACCGCGACCCCAGCCCCGTTCGCGAGCCTCTGCCGCGCGCTGTGGGCCGGCGCGCAGGTCCATCTCGGACCCGGCCAGGACCATACGGCGATGGCGAAGCTCAGCGAGCTGATGGCCGGCACGATCCTCGCCGATGCCGCGGATGGCGCCGACGAGGCCTGAGGCGCGGCGTCAGATCACCCGGTCATTGCCGCCGTCGACCGGGATCTGCGCGCCGGTGGTGCGCGGAAACGTGCCGTCGACGAGCGCCACGACGGCGCGCGCAACGTCGGCCGAACGGATCTCGGCGCGCAGCAGGTTGCGGGATTTGTATTCCGCGATCGTGATGCCGTAGCGCCGGGCGGAGGTTTCGAGCGCCTCCTCGGTCCACAGCCGGGTGTCGAACACGGCATCGGGGTGCACCGCGTTGACGGTGACGCCCTCCGGCGCCAGTTCGAGCGCCGCGACCCGCATCAGCTGGGTGAGACCGGCCTTCGAGACCGAGTAGGCGGCCGCCCCCGGCCCCGGCGCCGCGACATTGCGCGAACCGATAAACACAACGCCCGGATCGAAGCCGTGGCGCAGGAACGGCACGGCCCGCTTGAGCAGCTTGCGGTGCGCCGTCAGGTTGACGGCGAGCGCCTCGTCCCAGATGCCGTCGGCGAGCGCCTCGATCGGCGCTCCGGCGCGGAACACCCCGGCGTTCGAGACGAGCACGTCGAGCCCGCCATAGTCCCGAACGACGGCCTCGAGCGCCGCGGCGACGGCCGGCTCGTCGGTCAGGTCGGCGACGATGCCGTCATGGCCCGGCCGGTTCATGTGTTCGCGGATCGACGGGTCGCGGTCGATGCCGAGGACGACGGCGCCGCGTTCGCGCAGCAGCTCGGCGCAGGCCCGACCGATACCGGCGGCGGCGCCCGTCACCACCGCGACCTTGCCGGCGAGCGGCGGCGGCGCGCCCTGCGCCCGGAGCTTCGCCTGTTCGAGCTCCCAATATTCGAGATCGCGCAGATCCTTCTCGGAAAGCCCCTGCCAGCCGCCCAGCTTGCCGGCGATGCGCAGCGCCCGGACGGTCGCCCGCGCGACATCCGCCGAGACGCGGGCGCGGGCGAGCGTCGGCCCGAAGGTGAGCACCGCGCCGTCGGGCAGGATCGCCCAGTGCGGATGCGGCGGCAGCGGGATCAGACCGGGATCGTCCGCCCGCGCGACATAGGCCCGATAGGCCTCTGCGAACCGGTCGAGCCCCGGCTCGGGATCGTCGCCGACGACGGCCGGAAACGGCTTGTTGTGGATGACGTGTTCGGGCGTCAGCGTGCCGTGACCCGCCCGCGCGGCGACGCCCGTGATCTCCTCGGGCGGCAGGGCCGTCGCGGCGCGCGCGATCACCGGCCGGCCGGCGCGTCGGCTCACGGCGGCACGCAACCGTGCGATCGCCACCGGGTCGGTCGCCGGCATGGCGGGCTCCGACGGCGCAGGCGCATTGATGGTGAGCCAGATCTCCGCCTCGCTGCAGATCTCGACCATGCGGTCATAGCTCTCGCGCGCGGTCGCCCCCCAGGTGAAGACGCCGTGATGTTCGAGCAGGATCGCCTCGTAGCGGCCGATCTCGACGGAACCGAGCGCGGCGCGGATCTGCCGGGCGAGGTCGAAGCCGGGCTTCACGTAAGGCAGGATCAGGACCCGCCCGCCATAGACCCGGTCGAGGAGGGCGCGGCCGCCGGCATTCGACAGGGTGAGCACGCCGTCGGCGTGCGAATGATCGACATAGGGAAACGGGATCAGCGCATGCACCATCGCCTCGATCGAGGCCGCGGCCGCCGAGGGATCGAAGCGGGCGCGCTTCACCTCGGCGACCATGTCTGCGTCGGACAGCCGCTCCAGCTCGGCGAGCCGCAGCACGGCCGGCAGAGACAGCGCCGTGAAGCCCTCGGCGCCCATCGTGCCGAGATCGAAGCCGCTCGCCTTGACCCAGATCGCCGCCTGCTCCTCGCCGAACCGGTCGATGATCGTCCCCTTCAGCGAGGTGTTGCCGCCGCCGTGCAGGACGAGGGCCGGGTCGCTGCCGATCAGGCGCGAGGAATAGGCGCGCCGATCGAGTTCGGTCGCCGCCTTCGCCGCCTCGCCTTCATCCCAGAGGTTCCGCATCCCTTCCCTCCCCGCGGGCACGACGGCCCGAGCGGTCCGCCGCGACCGGCGGACCGTCTTCCTCTCTCGCGCCGAAACGGCTCAGGCCGCCTGGCGCCGTTCCAGATCGCGGAACATCGTATAGGCCTCGGCGCCGGTGCGGCCTTCGTGCACCACCGCCGCGAGTGCCGTCAGCATCGCTTCCGGATCGGTCGACTGGAAGACGTTCCGGCCCATATCGACACCGGCCGCGCCCTGGTCGACGGCGCGATAGGCCATTTCGAGCGCATCGCGTTCCGGCAGCTTCTTGCCGCCGGCAATCACGATCGGCACCGGGCAACCGAGCGTGATCCGCTCGAAGCCCTCGTCGACATAGTAGGACTTGACGAATTGCGCGCCGATCTCGGCGGCGATGCGGGTCGCGAGGCCGAAATAGCGCGCGTCGCGCGCCATGTCCTTGCCGACGCCGGTGACGGCCATGGTCGGGATGCCGTAGCGCGTGCCGGTGTCGATCAGCTTGACGACATTGGCGATCGATTTGTGCTCGTATTCGGCGCCGATATAGACCTGCGCCGCCATCGCCGCCGCGCCGAGCCGGATCGCGTCGTCGATCTCGACGCCGACCAGTTCGTTCGACAACTCCGTGAGCACCGAATTGCCGGCCGAGCAGCGCAGCACGACGGGCTTCTTCACCTCCGGCGGGATGGTCGAGCGCAGCGCGCCGCGCGTGCACATCAGCACGTCGGTGTGCGCGGCGAGCGGCGCGATCGTCAGGTCGATGCGCTCGAGCCCGGTCGTCGGCCCCTGGAAATAGCCGTGGTCGAAGGCGAGCATCACCGTCCGCCCGGTGTCGGGCCGGAAGATCTGGGCGAGCCGCGCCTTCATGCCCCAGTCGTGATGCGCCGCGCCCTTCAGGAAGAAGCGGCTCGTATCGGCCGGACGGTCGCGGCCCCAGTCCTTGCCGTCCTTGATGTCGTCGAGATCTGCCATCTGATCCTCCCGCCGCCGCTCAGGCGGCCACAAAGTCCCGCATCGCGCCGAGAATGATCGAGAGCGAGATCGCCCCCGGATCGGGGTGGCCGAGGCTGCGCTCGCCGAGGCTGCGCGCCTTGCCGGTCGTCGCCACCATGCCCTTCGTCGCCTCGACGCCTTCGAGCGCCCCGTTCGCCGCGGCGCGGATCGCGGCTGCGAGGTCCGGCGCGCCGGCCGCCGCCCGCGCGGCATGGGCGAGCGCGTCGAGCATCGTTTTCTGCCCCTCGGTGACGCCGCCGCGTCGGGCCACGGCGGCCTGCGCGTCGTCGAGGAAGCGGCGGAAGCTCGCCGCAGAGATTTCCGCCTCGCCGGCGAAGGCCTTCGCCCCTGCGGTGAAAACGGTGCCGAACACCGCGCCGGCGGCGCCGCCGGTGTTCGCCATGATCGCCATGCCGGTCGCGCGGAAGGCGCCATCGATACCCGGCGGCGGCGCGTCGAGCGCGACGAGCGCCGCCTCGAAGCCGCGCCGCATGCCAATGCCGTGATCGCCGTCGCCGATCGCGAGGTCGGCATCGGTCAGCCGGTCGGTGTTGGCGATGACGGCGTGCGCCACGGCGCGCAGCATCGCGGCGGCGGCGGCCGCATCCAGTCCGGTCGTCGCGAGCATCAGCGCGTCCCCCAATGGCTGAAACCGACCGAACGGCACGGCATGTCGAGATAGCGCTTCAGCTCGTCGTCGAGCCGCATCAGGGTGACCGAGAACCCGGCCATCTCCTGCACCGTCAGCCAGGTGCCGACATCGGTGCGGTGAACGGCGATGCCGCGCTCGGCGAGCGTCGCGCGGATCCGCCGATTGACGACGAGCATCTCCATCATGGTCGTGGCGCCCAGATTGTTGAGGAGCAGCGCCACCTCGTCGCCGGCCGAGAACGGCAGGTCGGGCAGGATGCGGCTCATCAGCTGGTCGGCGACCTCGTCGGCCGGGGCGAGCTTCTGCCGGGCGATGCCGGCCTCGCCATGGGCGCCCATCCCCACCTCGATCTCGTCGTCGGCGAGTTCGAAGGTCGGCTTGCCGGTCTCGGGGATCGAGCCGGCGGAGACCGCGACACCCATCGAACGAACGTTCGCGGCGGCCTTGCGCGCCACGCGCTCGACCTCGTCGAGGCTGTCGAGCGTCGCCGCCGCGGCGCCGGCGATCTTGATCATCAGCACGTCGCCCGCGATGCCGCGGCGGTCCTCCATCCGCTCCGGCGGCGCCGCGGCGACGTCGTCACGGACCCGCACGGTGCGCACGTCGATGCCTTCGTCGGTCAGCATCTCGGCGGCGATGTCGAAGTTCATGTTGTCGCCGGCGTAGTTGCCATAGAGGAACAGGATCCCCTTGCCGCGATGCACCGCCTTTGCCGTCTCGTAGATGATGTGCGGCGCCGGCGCGGCGAAGAACTGGCCGCAGGCCGCGCCGTCGCCGAGATTGTCGCCGACGAGGCCGTGGAAGATCGGCTCGTGGCCGGAGCCGCCGCCGATCAGGAGCGCCACCTTGTCGTCCGGGATCTCGGTCTTGACGATCGCATCGAGCCCGTCGAGCCGGCGGGTGCGCCCGTCGCTCGCGAGCACGAGGCCATCGATCATCTGGCTCACCGCGCGGCGCGGATCGTTCAGGATTTTCTTCGCTGCTTTAGCCATGGGTCTCCTCCTCCCCAGGACGACGGTCCGGTATGTGATCCAGGATCATGAACAGGACCACGCCGCACAGTAGGACCGGAAAGCCCCAGACGAACAGTTCGTGCGTCAGCGGCTGGCAGAGCATGACGAATCCGAGAATGATCAGCCCGCTCGCGATGCGGTAGGCGTTGCTCATGCCCGCTCCCCCTGATGCGAGACACGCGCGCCGGAGGTGGCGTCGAACAGGAAGCCGGCGCCCTCTCCGATGCGGACGCGGATCGTGTCGCCCTGCCCGACCGGCCGGCGGCCTTCGAGCACCTTGCGGAACGAGCCGGCCGGCGTCTCGATCTGGATCGCCACCTCGTAGCCGCGATTGTCGACGGCATAGACGCGGCCGGGCTCGCCTTCCTCGCCGACCACGATGTCCTCCGGCCAGACGCCGAGCGTGACCGGCCCGTTCGCGGCGGCGAGCCGGCCGAAGCGCGACAGCGCGAGCGGCGCGCCGAACCCCTTTACGAGGAGCCCGCCGTCGCGCAGCTCCGCCTCGAAAAAGGCCATGGACGGGCTGCCGACCAGCCGTCCGACGAAGGCCTCGGCCGGCCGGGCATAGATCGCCTCGATCGTCCCGGTCTGCAGGATCCGCCCCTCGTCGATGATCGCGATGCGGTCGGCGATGGCGATCGCGCCGTGATAGTCGTGCGTCGCGTAAAGCATGGTGGTGCCGTGCTCGCGGTGGATCTGGCGCAGCTCCGCCCGCAGCCCCTCGCGCAGCTTCAGGTCGAGCGCGGAGAGCGGCTCGTCGAGCAGATAGAGGAGCGGCCGGCGGACGAGCGCGCGGGCGATCGAGACCCGCTGCCGCTCGCCGCCCGACAGCGTGCCGGTGTCGCGGTCGAGCAGATGCGCGATCCGCAGCAGTTCGGCCGTCCGCCCGACGCGGCGGGCGATCTCGGCCTCGGCCTCGCGGTATTTCGGCGAGCGGAGCGCGAAGGCGATGTTGTCCCGGACGTTGAGCACGGGCAGCAGGTTGAAGCCCTCGAAGACGATCGAGACGTCGCGGCTCGAAGCCTCTGCGCCCGTCACGTCGCGCCCGGCGAGCCGGATCGTGCCGGCGTCCGGCTCGACGAGGCCCGCGGCGGCGAGAAGCGTCGAGCTCTTGCCGGCGCCGGTCGGCCCGAGCAGGGCCAGGATCTCGTGCTCCTCGACCGCCAGATCGATGCCGCGCAGCGCCGCCTTGCGGCGATAGGCCTTCTTCAGGCCGCGTATGTCGAGCATCGCGCTCATGCCGGCCTCCCGCCGCCCGCGATGCGCAGGCCGCTCTCCGCGTCGAAGAACATCAGCCCCTCCGGCACGAAGCGCACGCGCCCCTCCCCTCCCCCGGCACGGCGATGGTCGGTGCCCTGTAGGATCGCCTCGCCGATGCGGAAGGTGAAGAAGCGCTCGCGACCGACCGCGAAGGTGTCGTCGACCGCGAGCGCATGGCCCTCGCCGTCGACGAGGCGCAGGTCGCGCGGCCGCACGCCGAGCCGCACCGGACGGCCGTGCCCGGCGATGCCCGACGGGAGCTCCGCCGCGCCGAGCACCACCGTGCTGTCGCCGAGGCGCAGCCCGCCCGCGACGGGCACGAGATCGACGAGGTTCATCGACGGCGAGCCGATGAACTGCCCCGCGAAAACGCTCGCCGGCTCGAAGAAGATGCGGTCCGGTTCGGCGACCTGGACGATCTTCGAGTGGTTCATCAGCACGATGCGGTCGGCGAGCGACATCGCCTCGCGCTGGTCGTGGGTGACGTAGATCGTCGTCACGCCGAGCTCGCGTTGCAGATGGCCGAGTTCCCAGCGCATCTCCTCGCGGAACTGCTCGTCGATCGCCGAGAGCGGCTCGTCGAGGAGGAGCACCGCCGGATCGCGGATCACGGCCCGGGCGAGCGCCACCTTCTGGCGCGCGCCGGGCGGCAGGGCGCCGGGATACCGGCGCAGCTCGTCGCCGAGCCGGAACACGCCGGTCACCCAGTCGAGCTTGCGGGCGATCTCGGCCCGCGCGACACCGCGCGCCCGGAGCGGGAAGACGATGTTCTCGGCGATCGTCAGATGCGGATAGAGCGAGACGAACTGGAACACCATGGCGATGTTGCGCTCGCTCGGCCGCAGTTCGTTGACCCGCCTTCCGTCGAACAGGATGTCGCCGGAGGTGGCGTCGACGAGACCGGCGATCGCCCGCAGCGTCGTCGTCTTGCCGCAGCCGGACGGCCCCAGATAGACGACGAACTCGCCGTCGCCGATCGACAGATTGACGTCGTCCACGGCCTTGAAGGCGCCGAACCGGATCGACAGATTGCGCAGCTCGATCCGGGCCATCAGTGCCGCGCCCCCATGTTCGAGAGGTGGCGGACGAGGATCATCGCGAGCCCCATGATGATGCAGAGCAGGATCACCGCCAGCGCCGACGCCTCGCCGGTGTAGAAATAGCTGAAGGCGGTCTTGGCGACGGCGAAGGAGACGGTCTCGGTCGAGGAGCCCGGCCCGCCGCCGGTCAGGGCGACGAAGAGGTCGTACTGCTTGAAGCTGTCGATCAGGCGCAGGATCAGCGCGATGAACAGCACCGGCGCCGACATCGGCAGGGTGATGCGGAAGAAGACATAGGCGGCGCTCGCCCCGTCGACCTCGGCCGCCTCGTAGATCGTCTCGGGAATGCCGCGGAAGGCGGCGGTGGCGAGGAGGATGATGAAGGGCGTCCACATCCAGGTGTCGACGACGGCCGCAGCCCACAGGGCCGGTCCGGCCTGGCCGAGCCAGTCGACCTTCGCGAAGCCGAACAGGCTGACGAGGAAGTTCACGACGCCCCATTCCGAATTGAGCATGTAGCGCCACAGGAAGCCGGCCACCACGGGCGACAGCATCATCGGCAGCATCAGCGCCGTGAAGAGCAGGTCCCGGCCGCGAAACGTCTTCTGCAGGCGGTAGCCGACGAAGATGCCGAGGATCATCTGCATCGTCACGCAGAGGAAGACGAACTTGCCCGTAAAGACGAAGCGCTTCCAGATGCCGCTGTCGGAGAGCAGATATTCGTAGTTCGACAGGCCGGCCCAATCCATGCCCTTGTCGGGATTGAGGGCGGAAAAATTGTAGAAGCTGTAGTGGACGAGCGAGAAGATCGGGTAGGCGACCATGAAGAGCAGCAGGAGGACGGTCGGCGACAGGAAGCCGACGATCATCAGGCGGCCGGTCGAGCGGGGCTTGAGCGCGGTATCCATTGCTCACCTCCGTCCCAGCACGCCGAACGTCATCCCCATCAGGAGATGGCGGCGGATCAGATAGAAGAAGACGAGCACCGGGATGATCAGCACGACGCCGGCGGCGCAGATCTGCGTCCACTCGATGCCGGTGGCACCCGATGCGGTCGAGATCTTGACCGGCAGGGTTTTCGCGCGGGTCGTCGTCAGGATCGAGGCGAAGGCGAACTCGTTCCAGGCGAAGATGAAGCAGAAGCCGGCCGTCGCCGCGATGCCGCCCTTCACCATCGGCAGCACGAGCCGCAGGAAGGCGTAGATCCGGCTATAGCCGTTGACGATCGCGATCTGCTCGACCTCCTTCGGCACGCCGTCGAAGAAGCCCTTCATGATCCAGGTGGCGAGACCGACATTGACGAAGACGGCGATCAGCACGAGCCCGAGCCAGGTATCGGCGAGGCCGAGGCGGGCGAACATCATGTGATAGAAGACGAGCACGGCGACCGGCGGCAGCATGCGGGTCGACAGGACGAAGAACATGAAGTCGCCCTTGCCGCGGAATTCGAAGCGCGAGCAGACATAGCCGGCGAGCGTGCCGAGGAAGACGGCGACCGTTGTGCCGACCGTCGACACGAAGACGCTCGTCATGAGCGAGTCGAATACGCCGACCGAGGAGGCGCTGTCGCGCGCCGCGCCGACACCGAAGACGCTCTGATAGCCGCTGAAATCCGGCTCGAAGACGAGTTTGGGCGGCATGGCGAAGAGATCGGCGCGGCTCTTCAGCGACGAGATCATCAGCCAGAGGATCGGGCCGAGATTGTAGATCGTGTAGAGACCGAGCAGCACGAGCAGGATCCACCGGCTCAGATGCGCATAGGCCTGGTTGCGCGTTGCGGTCATGGCGTCCTCGGAGACGGAGGAACGGGGCCGCCGCGGGCGGCCCCGTCGCGATGGCGGCGTCAGCCGTTGACCGGCACGATGGCGTCCTGGCCGACCGGCGAGATCACCGTGTCGGGCACGTCCGGCGCATCGCCCTTGTGCTCGATCGTGTAGCCGGCGCGCTCGAGCGTCCGCTCCTGGCGCTTGGCGGCGTCGCCGAGCGCTTCCTCGACGGTCTTCGAGCCGGAGATGGCGTTCGACACCTCCTCCTGCAGGATGTCGAGCAGAACCGGGTATTCCGGCAGGTGCCAATAGTCGTTCAGATACTGCAGCGCGTTGGCGAACTGCGCATTGTAGCTGTTGAGGCCCTGCCAGTCGGGGCTCTCGAGCACGGCGCGCAGGCCGGTCTGGCAGACGGCGGCATAGCGCTTCTGCTGCTCGGGCTGGAAATACCACTCCATGAACTTGACGAGCTCGGGCAGCTTCTTCGAATACTTGTTGATGCCCATGCCCTGACCGCCGACCGAGAACTGGCGGCGGAACTTGCCGTCACGTCCCACCGCACCCGGCAGGATGCCGAAGCCGGTGACGCCGGCGAATTTGTTCACCTTCGGGTCGGCATTCGAGCCGTTGAAGTAGAACCACTGCATCGCCATGGCGAGCTGGCCCTGCTGGAACGAGGCGTTGACCTCGTCGAAGCCCCAATTGCCGCTGCCCGGCGGGCCGAACTTGAACATGTCGACATAGGCCTGGACGCCGTCGATCGAGGCGGGCGAGTTGAGATAGCCCGCGATCTCGTTGGTCTTCGGGTTGTAGAGCTCGCCGCCGAACGACCACAGGAAGCTGTTCGAGGCGGTGGTCGCGAAATCATAGTCGCGGCCGCCCATCTGGCCCCAGCCATAGAGCCCCTTGTCCGGCCGGGTGAAGAACTCCGCGACCTCCTTCGCCTCCTGATAGGTCTCCGGCACGCGCAGCTCACGGCCGTATTTCGCCTTGAAGGCGGCCTTCTCCTCGGCGCTCTCGAACAGGTCCTTGCGGTACATCAGGCCGTAGGCGTCCTGGTTCGCCGGCAGGCCGTAGAACTGGCCGGAACCGTCGGGATACTCGCCGTACTGCGACAGCGAGGCCGGCGGAAACAGGTCGGCCTTCAGGTAGCTCGACTGCGCGAAGATGTCGTTCATCTTCACGACGTGGCCACCGCCCGCGAACTCGGCGGTCGACTGGCTGTCCCACATGGCGAAGTCGAAGGCGTCACCCTTGATCGCGAACTCGGAGGCGATCTTGTTGTGCCACTCCGGGCCATAGGGGACGAGCGCCGGGACGATCTTCACCGACTTGTCGGGATAGTCCTTGGCGATGCCGACCAGCGCGTCGGCGCAGGTGCCGGCGTGCCAGACGAATGTCAGCGTCGTCTCCGCCGCGGCGACCGAGGCCGCGCCGAGAAACCCGGCGAGCGTGGCCGACGCCAGAAGCGTGCTCCGAAACTTCATGTCTCTCCTCCCTGGACGTGGGCGAAGGACCCCTCTCCGGTCGACCGCCCCGAGGCCCAGACTTAACGCCAGCCTGTCACATCAATCAAGAAAAATGTTATAACTATCAGAAAAGATGTCACAGGCGCAGCGCCGCAACCGGAGCGACACGAATGCACCGCAGCAGGAAAGCGGCAGCAGGAAGCGGGATTTCGTAGGCTTTCCGGCGAGTTGGTCGTGATTTTGGCGCTGCAGCGAGAGCGCCAGCGATGTTAAGATCGCGCTGGACTTATCAATCGCGATCGTGCTTCAATGCACAAAATGTTACGTTTCACAGCGAGTCCGGCGATGGATTCCAACATTCCCGACGACGGCGAGTCGCTCTCCAAGTCGGAGCGGCGGCGGACGCGGATCCTGCAGATGCTGATGAGCGGGGCGACGGCGCAGATCCGCGACCTCGCCGAGGCGCTCGGCGTCAGCCTGATGACGGTGCACCGCGATCTCGCCGCGCTCGAGAAGGAGGGCCTCGTGCGGCGGCTGCGCGGCGCCGTGTCCGCGGAGAAGTCCCTGCTCTTCGAGAGCAGCTACAATTACCGCGGCCGCAAGCAGGTCGAGGAGAAGCGGCGCCTCGCCCGCGCCGCGGTCGCGCGGCTCGAGCCCGGCAATGCCGTCGTCTGCGACGACAGCACGACGACCTATTACATCTGCGACTTCATCGAGGAGATGACGCCGCTCACCGTCATCACCAACGCCGTGCCGATCCTCGAGCGGCTGAAGACCGTTCCGGAGATCGACCTGATCGCCGCCGGCGGGCGCTACCATGCGGGCTATAACGGCTATTTCGGCGCCGTCTGCGAGCGCACGCTGCGCTCCTTCCATGTCGACGTGGCGATCATGTCGACCACCACCATCCAGGGCCTGTCCCTGTTCACGCCGGACGAGATCGTCGTCCGCGCCAAGCAGGCGATGATGGAGATCGCGCGGCGCAAGATCCTGCTCGCCGACGCGACCAAGTTCCAGTTCACCGCGCTCAACTATGTGGCGCAGATCACCGATTTCGACCTCGTCCTGCTCACCGGCGACGTGCCGGCGGCCAATCTCGAGCAGTTGCGCAAGGCCGGAGTGGCATTCGAACTGGTCTGACGCAACGGACGCCGGACCACACAGGGAGGAAAGAATGACGGCAATCGGCAAAGCGCGCCGCATGGCTCGGCTGTTTCGCAAATCGTCGGGGCGCATGCTGTGCCTGCCGATCGACCACGGCATGATGGTCGGTCCGATCCCCGGCCTCGCCGATCCCGGGCCGGTGCTCGACGCGATGGAGGCGGCCGGCGTCGACGCCGTGATCGTCAATCCGGGCATGCTGATGCGCCATCACAAGCGCTTCGAGGGCGGGCCGGCGATCATCCTGCGCCTCGATCAGACGACGATGTGGCGGACCGGCTCGGCGACCGGCTATCCCGATACCCACACGCGCCAGCTGGTGACGGTCGAAGAGGCGGTGCAGCTCGGCGCCGAGGCGGTGATCACCTATCTCTTCACCTGCAACAACGATCCCGCGCAGGAGACGGAGTGCTTCCGGATCTGCGCCGATGTGGCGCGCGAGGCGCGGCGATTCGGCATCGTCCACTTCATGGAGGCGATGGCGGCGAAGGGCGGCTTCGCGAATGCCGAGGATCCGGAAATCGTCGCCCTCAACTGCCGCATGGCGGGCGAACTCGGCGCCGACGTGCTGAAGACGGACTGGTGCGGCGCGGAAGGTTTCGCAAAGGTCGCCGCGCAATCGCTCGCGCCGGTGGCGGTCGCGGGCGGGGCGAGTTCGGGCGACGAGGCGGCGCTCTTCGCTTTCGCCGGGGAAGCGGTGGCGGCCGGTGCCGCCGGCCTGATGTTCGGGCGGAACGTCTTCCAGCGCGCCGACATCACCGGCACGCTGAAGGAACTCGTCTCGATCGTCCACCGCTGAGCGGCGGGCCGGCGGCCTCCCACCGCCGGCCTCCCTTTCGAATCCGGCATGCGGTGCTCGCGACCGGCCCCGTGAGCCCCCTGCCCGATCGACCCCGACCGCCTCAGGCGGTTTCGCCCTCGATGATGTCGTAGCCGGTGTCGCGAATCACCGGTCGGGCGTCGGCGCCGCGCGGCTCGAGGATCATCTCTGCGGCCGTGCGCCCGATCAGGAAGCGGTGCGAGCGGAGCGTCGACAAGGGCTGCGGCAGCGCCTGACCGATATCGAGCCCGTTGAAGCCGAACAGCGCGAGCTCGTCACGGAGCCGGATCCCGGCGGCGAAGCAGTGGAACGCGCCGCCGACCGCCATGTCGTCGTTCGAGAACACCACCACGTCGAGATCGCGATGCGCGGCGAGCAACTGGCCGAGCAGTTCGCGGCCGGCCGAGGTCGAGCTCGGCGCCGCGGCGGCGATCTCGCCTTCGAGCGACAGGCCGGCCTCGGCGAGCCCCTGGCGCAGCCCCTCATAGCGTCGCGCGGCGCGCAGGTCGCGGCTGCGGTCATGGCCGACATAGCCGAATCGCCGGTAACCGCGGCCGTGGAGATAGCGGGCGGTGTCGATGCCCGCCCGATGATGCGACATGCCGACCGCGATATCGAGCGGCGTCGCGTCGATGTCCATCAGCTCCGCGATCCGCACCCCGGCGCGGCGCAGCATCTCGACGGTGTAGGATGTGTGATGCAGGCCGGAGAGGATCATCGCCGCCGGCTGCCAGGAGAGGAGCGAGGCGACGAGCTGCTCCTCGATCTCCTGGTCGTAATCGGTAACGCCGACCACCGGCTGGTAGCCCGAGGGCGCGAGCGCGGCATGAATGCCGCGCAGCACGTCGGGAAACACGATGTTCGACAGCGACGGCAGGACGACGCCGACGAGGTTCGAGCCCGACGAGGCGAGCGTGCCGGCGACGCGGTTCGGCACGTAACCCATCTCGCGGACCACGGCGAGCACGCGCTCGCGCGTCTTCTCCGCCACCGACGCCTTGTTGCGCAGCACCCGCGAGACCGTGATCTCGCTGACGCCCGCCCGTGTCGCCACGTCGGCCAGTGTGTAGGAGATCCGCGCCGTCACCGTTCGAGCCTTTCCCGTCCCGAGCCCCCCGGCGAGGCCGGACCGGGCTCAGTATCACGGATTCCGGCCGTCCCGTCTGCCGGCCCGCTCAGGTCCAGCCGGCGTCCGCGACATAGGCCTGATTGGTGCAGACGCCCGATTCGTCGGAGGCGAAGAAGAGGATGACGCGGGCGATGTCGGCCGGCTGGATCTTCCGCTTCAGGCACTGCCGCTCATAGATCGTCTTCTCCACCTCGGGCGTCACCCAGAGATCGAGCTGGCGCTTCGTCATCACGAAGCCGGGCATGACGCAATTGACGCGGATGCCGTGCACGCCGAGTTCGCGCGCCAGACCGCGGGTGAGGCCGATCACGCCGGACTTCGCCGCCAGATAGGGCGTCAGGTTCTCGACGCCCGCGACATAGGCGAAGGAGCCGATGTTGACGATCGAGCCGGCGCCGCGCGCCACCATGTCCTTGTAGACCGCCTGGGCGCAGAAGAACTGGTGCTTGAGGTTCACCGCCTGACGCGAATCCCAGAACTCCGGCGTCACGTCGTCGATCGAGGCCCGCTCGTCATGCGCCGCGTTGTTGATCAGGACGGCGATCGGGCCGATCGCAGCCCGGATGCGCTCGATCGCGCCGCGCGTCGCCTCGATATCGGTGAGGTCGGCGCGCTCGAACACCACCTCGTGCCCCTCCGCCCGCATCTCCGCCACCAGAGCCCGCGACGGCTCCTCGATGATGTCGATGAAGGCGGTCCGGGCGCCCTGGCGCGCGAAACTGCGGACGATCTCCTCGCCGATGCCGCTGCCGCCGCCGGTGATCAGCACGGTGGTGCCGGCGAGGCTCGGATAGACCGCGCCGTGGCGCGGCGTATAGGCGGGGGCGGAACTCATACGGTCGGTCCTTTCAGGCTGTTCCGATTCGCGGCCGCGATCCTCAACCGCCCTGCGCCCGTTCCACGGTGCGGATGTTCTGCACGTAGACGTTGACGATCAGGGCGGCGAGCAGGATCAGGCCGCGGATCAGGATCTTGAGGAAGCTGTCGATCTGGATGTGGTCGAGGCCGTTGTTGAGCACGCCGAGCACGCACAGGCCGACGATCGTGTTGCCGATGCCGCCACGGCCGCCGAACAGGCTGGTGCCGCCGACGACCACCGCGGCGATCGCGTCGAGCAGATAGCCGTCGAACTCGTTCTGCTGCGCGCTGCCGAAATGCGCCACGCCGAGCATGCCGGCGACGCCCGAGCAGACGGCGCAGATGACGAGCGCCGCACCGAGCACGACCTTGACGTTGACGCCGGAGTATTCCGCCGCCTCACGGTTGCCGCCGACCATGAAGATGTAACGGCCGAAGCGCGTGTAGCGCAGCGTGACATGGCCGACGACGAGGAAGGCGATGAGCACGAGGCCGATCGTCGGGAAGCCGTAGATGCGGCCGGCGCCGAGCGTGTTGACGAGATCGGGCACCGCATAGGCGATCTGGCCGCGCACGAGCAGCGCGCAGATGCCGGCGCCGATCTGCATCATGGCGAGCGTCATGATGAAGGACGGAATGCCGACCACCGTCGTCCCGACCGCGTTGACGAGACCGAGCGCCAGGCAGGAGGCGAGCGCGAGCACGATCGCCAGCCAGCCGGGAAGCGGCACGTTGGCGATGTTCACATAGGCTTCCTGCATCGTGAAGAAGGCGACGACGATGCCGGTCGCATTGGCGACCGAGGCGACCGAGAGATCGATCTCGCCGCACAGGATGACGAAGGTGAGCCCGACCGCCATGATCCCGGCGACCGAGATCTGGGTCAGGATGTTCGCCGCATTGTCGATCGTGGCGAAGGACGGGCTCGCGAAGCTGAAGAAGACGATGAGCAGGATCAGCGTCGCGAAGGGCGCGATGTTGCGCATCTGGCTCCGCAGAAAGACGCCGGTCCGCGGCATGGCGGCGGCATTGCTTTGCTGAAGCGTCATGTCGGGTCCTCTTCAGGCGGCGGCCAAGAGCCGGTCCTTGCTGATCGTCTCATTGGCGAATTCGTGCACGATCCGCCCCTTCTTCATCACGAGCACACGGTCGGCGAGCGACAGCACGGTCTCGGGCTCCGCCGAGACGACGACGACGGCGAGCCCCTCGTCGGCGAGCGCCCGCACGATCTTGACGACGTCGTCCTTGGCGCCGACGTCCATGCCGCGCGTCGGCTCGCTCAGCACCAGCACCTTCGGCCGGTGGGTCAACCATTTGGCGAGCGCGACCTTCTGCTGATTGCCGCCCGACAGCGCGCCGAGCGCGACGTCCGCCCGCGGCGGCCGGATGTGCAGGCTCTCGACATGGCGGCGGGCGATCTCGCGCTCCTTCTCGGGCCTCAGCCAGAGCCGCGAGATGCGGGCGAGAATGCTGATCGAGACGTTCTTGTAGACCGGCTGCTCGTAAAAGAGCATCGAGCGTCGGTTCTCGGGCACGAAGGCGATGCCCGCCTCGCGCGCCTGCGTCGTGTTGCGCAGCCGCCGCCGGCGCCCGGCGATCGACAGCCCGCCGCGATCCGGCCGGAGCTTGCCGAACAGGGTCCGGGCGAGCTCGATCTGGCCGCAGCCCATGAAGCCGTAGATGCCGAGGATCTCGCCCGCCTTCGCCTCGAAGGAGATGTCGGCATAGGCGCGACCATAGGTCAGCCCTTCGGCGGCGAGCACGACCGGCGCGTCCGGCTTCGAGGCGAGCGCGATGTTGCCGAGATAGCTCTCCTCGAGATCCTCGTGGCCGGCACCGATCATCTTGTCGATCAGCCAGCCCTTGTCGATGCCCTCGACGCCGTGCGTCACGACGAGCCGGCCGTTGCGGAACACGGTGACCGTGTCGGAGATCGACAGGATGTCGTCGAGGAAATGCGAGATGAAGACGATGCTGCGGCCGCTTGCGCGGACGCCCTTCAGCACGTCGAAGAGGAGCTGCACCTCCGGCGGCGACAGCGCCGAGGTCGGCTCGTCGAGAATGATGATGCGGGCACCCGAGAAGAGCACGCGCGCGAGCTCGATCAGCTGCTGCAGGCCGATCGGCAGGTCGCCCATCCGCGTCTTCGGATCGACATCGATGCCGAGGCTCTTCAACTGCGCGCGGGCGCCGGTCGTCATCGCCGGCCAGTCGACGAGCCCCGCGGCGTTCACCGGCTGCTTGCCGAGATAGACGTTTTCCGCGACCGTCAGGTCGGGCATGATGCTCAGTTCCTGATGCACCATGCCGATGCCGGCGGCGAGCGCGTCGCGCGCCGAGCGGAAATGCACCTCGCGGCCGTCGATCAGCATCCGGCCCTCATAGCCGGTGTGCACGCCCGCGATGATCTTCATCATCGTCGATTTGCCGGCGCCGTTCTCGCCGACGAGGCCGTGGATCTCCCCGGCGCGCAGCGTGAAATCGACATCGCGCAGCGCCGCGACGCCGCCGAACGACTTCGAGATTCCGCGCATCTGCAGGCGCGGCGTATCGCTCGCCGGAGCGGGGTTTTCGGACGTCATGACGGTCACCGGTGGGACGGTAGAAAACAGCCCCCTCACCCGCCGACGACCGTCCCGGGGAGCGGATGGGCCGCACCCCCGGAACGGACGCCGCGCAGGACGCGCGGGGCGTGATGCGCCGGATCAGATGAGGAAGTGATCCTGCATCCACTGCATGCCGGCAGCATTGTCCTTCGTCACGACCGGCCCGTCGGTGACGACGTTCTTCGGAATGCCGGCGCCGCTCTTCTCGCCCGACACCACCGCGGCCACGCCGGCGACGATGGCGCCGCCGTGGATGCGGGAGGACGGGTTGCGGACGGTCGCGAACATCCGGCCGTCGGCGACCGCCGCGATCGCCGGGGGCATGGCGTCGACGCCGCCGATCAGGATGTCGGTGCGGCCGCGCGACTTCATGACGTTGTAGGCGGCGAGCGCCATGTCGTCATTGTGGAAGAAGGCCGCATCGATCTGCGGATATTTGGTCAGATAGGTGTCCCACAGGCGCGAGGCCTTGGTGACGTCCCAGTCCGCCGGCTGGTCGTCGAGCACTTCCATGCCCGGATTGGCGTCGATCACCGACTTGAAGCCGCGCGCACGGCCCTGGGCGCCGGTATGGCCGAGCGCACCCTGCGTCATGATGATCTTGCCCTTGCCGCCGAGCTTGGCGACGAGCGCCTGGGTCACCGCGGCGCCCATGAACTCGTTGTCGGGGGCGAGGAAGGAGTGCACGTTGATCTTGTCGAGCGGCGCGATCAGCGTGTCCATGTCGATCACCGGAATGCCGGCGTCGATCATCTTCTGCACCGGCTGGATCAGCGTGCCGATGCCGAAGGCCTGGATCGCCACGAAGTCCCAGGACTGCGAGGCCATGTTGTCGATCGCGGCGCGCTGCTTGACCGCGTCGAGCTGACCGTCGAACCAGGTCACCTCGACGTTGAACAGCTTGCCCCAATACTCGGCCGCCTGCTTGCCCTGGGCGCACCAGGTCGCCTGCAGGCCGGCATTCGAGAACGCCGCCTTGAGCGGCTTCTCGGAGCGGCCGGCAGCGGCCATCTCCTGGGCCAGCGCAGGGCTGACGCCGAAGCCGCCGAGCATGGCCGCCGCGCCGCCGGCCGCAGACAGGCTGGCGACGCGCAGAAAGTCGCGGCGGGACCGCGACTGCATGTCTTCCGTCATGATTTCCTCCCTCACGGCCCGTCGGAACGCGAGCCTTGACCGGACTATGACAGCGCTGTCAAATTAGTCAAGGCGAGGTGGACAGGGAGGATTGCCCATCGATTGGCGCTTGACGGCGCTATTCATCACACCATAGCGTAGGAGCCGTCGCGTGTGAGTGTTCGGAGGGGGAGCATGGCGTCGGATCGCGGCAGGGTGGAAACTTAGCACGATCATACGCTTGCGAATGTATGGCCGCATTATACTCGTTTCCGCGAGTATTTGCTTCGTACTTTCTTTCGACATATCGGGTTGCCGGAACGGCAGATCGGCTGTCCGGGACTCGAGGACGACGCGCCGTCGGCGTCCGAACACGGATCGACAGTCATTTGCATTCGGACCCGCCGGCATCGGGGAGATGTCTCCGCCGGGCCCGATGGAATGATCTCATCAACGAGAACAACTTTGGCGAGGAACCCCACATGAAGAGCTTCACCAGGCGCAGCCTGATCATCGCGTCGTCGGCGATCGCCATGGCGCTGACCGCGGCCCATCCGTCCTTCGCACAGGACAAGAAGACGCTCGCCTTCGTGGTGAACGTCCCGGCCGATTTCTGGACGATCGCCCGCCGCGGCACCGAGAAGGCCCAGGCCGAGCTGCCGAACTACAACATCGAGTTCTACATCCCCGGCGAAATGTCGGCCGCGGCGCAGAAGAAGATCCTCGAGGATCTGCTCGCCAAGGGCGTCGCGGGCGTCGCGATCAGCCCGGTCAACCCGGACGATTCGACCGCCATCCTCAACGAGGTCGCCTCGAAGGCGGTTCTCATCACCCACGACGCCGACGCGCCGAAGTCCAACCGTCTGATGTATATCGGCACGGACAACGTCGCCGCCGGCCGTCAGGCGGGCGAGCTGATGAAGAAGGCGCTGCCGAATGGCGGCAAGGCCATGCTCTTCGTCGGCACGATGGATGCGGCGAACGCCCGCGAGCGCACGCAGGGCATCCGCGAGGCGATCGAAGGCACCAAGATCGAGATCATCGACATCCGCACCGACGGCGGCGATCAGGCGAAGGCGAAGGCGAACGTCGAGGACACGCTGACCAAATATCCGGACATCGACCTCCTCGTCGGCCTCTGGGCCTACAACACGCCGCAGATCTACAATGCCGTGAAGGCGCTCGGTAAGGCCGGCTCGGTCAAGATCGTCGGCTTCGACGAGGACCAGCAGACCCTGAAGGGCATCGCCGACGGCACGATCGACGGCACCGTCGTGCAGCAGCCCTACGAGTTCGGCTATCAGTCGATGATCAAGATGGCGAAGCTGATCGAGGGCGACAAGTCCGTCATCCCCGAGAACAAGCTCGACATCGTCTCGACCCAGATCGTCGACGCCTCGAACGTCGAGGACTTCGCGAAGAAGATCAAGGAACTGCTCGCGAAGTGAGCCGCCGAAGCGGCGCGGGGTCCTCGGGCTCCCGCCGCCCAGAGCAGTCCGAGACGAAGCCGGAGCGCCCCTCGCGCTCCGGCGATTTTCCGCGGGCGAGATGACCGATACCCTCCTCGAACTGAAGAAGATCTCCAAGACCTATCCCGGCGTCACCGCGCTCGACGGCGTCGACCTTTCGGTCGGCCGCGGCGAGGTGATCGGGCTGATCGGAGAGAACGGCGCCGGCAAATCGACGCTGATGAAGGTTCTCGGCGGCGTCGTCGCCCCGAGCGCCGGCACGATCGTCATCGACGGCGTCGAGCACGGCGAGCTGACCGTCAAGAGCTCGACCAAGGCGGGTATCGCCTTCGTCCATCAGGAGCTCAACCTCTTCGAGAATCTCGACGTCGCGAGCAATGTGTTCATCGGGCGCGAGCCCCGCTTCGGCGGGTTCATGAACCTGATCGACCAGGCGACGCTGCGGGCGCGGGTCAAACCCCTGCTCGACCGGCTGGGCGTCGATTTCGGGCCGAACGACCTCGTCGAGGACCTGTCGATCGCGCAGCGCCAGATGGTCGAGATCGCCAAGGCCCTCTCGATCGACGCGCGCGTCATCATCATGGACGAGCCGACCTCGAGCCTCACCATCACCGAGACCGAGCGGCTGCTCGCCGTGATCGCCGAGCTGCGGCGCTCCGGCGTCAGCGTCATCTACATCTCGCACCGCCTGTCCGAGGTGATCGCCTGCGCCGACCGCGTCGTGGTGCTGCGCGACGGCAAGCGGGTCGGCGAACTCGCCAAGGGCGCGATCACCCATGACGCGATGATCCGGCTGATGATCGGCCGCGATCTGAAGGCGCTCTACATCCCGCCGCAGGCGCCGCCGCAACAGGGCGGCCTGCGCGTCGAGGACCTCGTCACCACCGCCTTCCCCGACCGCAAGGTGTCGTTCGAGATCCGCCGCGGCGAGATCGTCGGCCTCGCCGGGCTGGTCGGCTGCGGCCGCACCTCGGTGGCGCAGGCCGTGTTCGGCGTCGACCCGCCGATCGCCGGCCGCGTCCTGATCGACGGCCGTTCGATCCGCACCGGCAGCGTCGGCGCGGCGATCGACGAGGGCATCTATCTGGCGCCGGAGGACCGCAAGAAGTCCGGCCTCGTGCTCGACCTGCCGATCGTCGAGAACATCACCCTCGCCAATCTCGTCCACTATGCGCGCGGCGGCCTCGTCAATGCGGGCGCCGAGAAGGTGGCGGCCGAGGAGCAGCGGCGGAAGCTCTCGATCAAGGCGCCCTCGGTCGACACCATCGCGGTGACGCTGTCGGGCGGCAACCAGCAGAAGATCGTGCTCGGCAAATGGATGTCGATGCGGCCGAACATCGTCATCTTCGACGAGCCGACCCGCGGCATCGACGTCGGCGCGAAGAGCGAGATCTACGCCCTGATGCGCAAGCTCGCCGATGCCGGCGTCGCGATCCTGATGATCTCGAGCGACATGGAAGAGGTGCTCGGCGTCAGCGACCGCATCATCGTCATGCACGAGGGCGCGGTGTCGGGCCTGCTCGAGCGCGCCCAATTCTCCGAACACAACGTGCTGACCCTCGCCGTCGGCGGCACGATCCCTGAGAAAGCCCACGCCCATGCTTAAAAAGGAACTCGGCCTCTTCGTGCTGATCATCGTGATCGGCACGATCACGGCGGCGATCAACCCGCAGTTCATCTCGATCATCAACCTCTCGAACCTCGCCAACCAGATCGGCCTGTTCGGCCTGTTCGCGCTCGGCCTCGGCTTCGTGATCATCACCGGCGGCATCGAGCTGTCGGTCGGCTCGATGCTGGCGCTGCTCGGCATCATCTTCCTCGACATGCTCGTCAATCACGAGTGGTCCTGGCCGATCGCGCTGATCGTCACCGTCGCCGGCGGCACGGCGCTCGGCACGATCCACGGCCTGCTCGTCACGCAGCTGCGGCTGCAGCCCTTCGTGGTGACGCTCTGCGGCCTGCTGATCTATCGCGGCGTGGCGCGCTACTACACGGCCGATTCGACCATGGGCTTCGGCTATGGCAGCGGCTACGAGACGCTCGAATGGCTCGTCTCGGGCCGCACCGGCATCGTGCCGAACACCTTCATCTTCTTCGTCGCGGTGTCGATCGTGATGGCGATCATCCTGCACAAATCGGTGTTCGGCCGTTACCTCTATGCGGTCGGCAAGAACGAGGAGGCGGCGCGCTATTCGGGCATCCCGACCAAGCTCGTCATCACCGCGGCCTATTCGATCGCCGGCTTCCTGACCGGCCTGTCGGCGATCTATTTCGTGTTCTACACCCAGTCGGTCTCGCCCTCGGCGCACGGCAATTTCTACGAGCTCTACGCGATCGCCGCGGCGGTGCTCGGCGGCTGTTCGCTGCGCGGCGGCGAAGGCTCGATCGTCGGCATCTTCCTCGGCACGGTGCTGCTGCAGGTGCTGCAGAACCTCGTCAACATGCTCGGCATTCCGAGCTCGCTCAACTTCGCCGTGATGGGCGCGGTGATCCTGTTCGGCGTGATCGCCGACCGCGAGTTCCAGCGCCGCCGCATGCGCAAGATCATGATCGCCACCCGCACCCCGACGAAGCCCGCGCAGGCGGTCCCCGCCGGGTAGGCGGCCCATCGGGGGTCAGGAGAGCAAGCCGGCGGGCGGCCGATCGCCCGCCGGCTTTTTTGTGTGGCGATGCTTCAGTGACGCAACCCGAGGCGATGGCCGAGCCCGTTGTGCGACCTTGGGAAAGCTCCCGAACCCCTCTCTTCACGCCGCGCGCGAAAGACGCCGGCGGCTTCGACAACCGCACCCGAAGGTTAGTCTTCGTCGGTTGCCTTAGCGCCTTGTCCCATTGTCACGAAGACCGGGAGTCTGACCTTGCTTGGGGAGGGCGCGTCCAGAACCTCTATATCGGTTCTCTCGCCGCCTTCGAGGTCCCGGCCGAGGACCTGTTCGAGGAGGGCCTTGATCAGTCCGTAGAGGACGAGGTGAATGTGCTTGTTCGCATTCCGGACGTCATCGAAAACGCGCTGGGACCCGTCAGTGACCAGCTCCTCATAAGTGGCCTCCGCCTTTGCGCCTGCCTCCCGCGCGATCATGGCGAACAGACTTCTGAACACGACCGCCGAGCCCACAAAGTAGAGAGAATTGGCGGGATGATCTGCGAGATAGACGTGGTTCTCGCCATCGCCAAGGTTGCCAATCGCCTGCTGGAGATCGAGGCCCCCATAGTGAAAGGCGGTGGTATCCCGGACCAGCTTGATCGGGCTGCGCCGGTGATTTTTCTCACCGAAGTAGGATCGCAGCCAGGCTAGGCTGTCGGAGTGTTCCGCGGAAAGACCGGCAACGATCGCCTCGGGCGGCTTTCGCGAAACGATGCGATCCTTCACAATCAGCCAGGTCTCGAACAACTTGCCGGCGAGGATCTGGAGGAGGAGCCACATCTGGACGTCATCAGCGTGATTGTAATGCGCTCCCTTACCAGTCTCGTTCTTGCTGAAGAGAAGAAGCCGATTGACAACGCTCAGTTCGTTGTGAGCATGCATGCACCCGATCAGCTGGTTGCGCGAGCACGCATCGAGCTTGGCGAGCAGAGCAGGATCGATGGTGAGATCGACGATCTTCATGAGAGTTACTCGAGAGCCGGATTGCTCACCCGCGAGCGTAATCGCTCTTAGACGAGTTCGACCCGCAGGGTGCGCCCTACGGCCGCCGCGGCGCGCCGCAGAGTCATCAGGGTGACGGAGGAATAACCGGGGTCGAGCAACCGGTCGAGCTGGCGCCGGCTGGTCTTCATCCGCGCCGCCATGTCGGTCTTTGAGAGCCCTTCCGTCTGCATCGCCGCCTTGATCTGGTCGGCGATGACTTGCTTCAGAGCAGCCTCCTCAGTCTCGGCGAGGATGCCCTCGGAGGCGAGGAATTCGTCGAAGGTCTCGCTGCGGTCGACACGGCCTTTCTTGTGTTCCATCATTCCACCTCTCGTTTACGCCTGAGCGCGATGTCGATCTCCCGGTCCGGCGTCTTCTGCGTCTTCTTCTCGAAGGCATGCAGGAGCACCATCTCCCCGTCCTTGATAAAGAAGATCACACGGGCGATGCGGCCACTGGTGAGGTCGCTCCGCACTTCCCACAGCTCGTGCCCCAAGGGACGGCAATAGGGCATGCCCAGCGGCCAGCCGAACTCGACCTTCTGAATGTCTCGCCCGACCAGGCGACGGTCATCGTCGGAGAGGTCGACTATCCACTCCCTTACGGGACGTCGCCCGCTCGGCGCTTCGTAGAACCGCGCGGCTAATTTTTTCAGACGCTCGATCATGGAGGAGGCATCCGTGCCAAAATTGGCACGCCTCGTCAAGGCAAAAAGCCCGCCGCGAGCGGGTACTAAGCGAACCCGATCCTATGCCATCCATGCGCCGTCCACGGTACATGGAACGTTTCGGAACCCTCGGGAACGGCTGACAGATTCCGCTAAGACACCGATCTAGATACGGACTCTATGAAGCACGATGGGAGCCGGGGGCAAGACATGAAAAAGCCCGCCAAACCGAAGCCTAGGCTCTAGTTTGGCGGGCTATTTTGGTTGCGGGAAGAGGATTTGAACCTCTGACCTTCAGGTTATGAGCCTGACGAGCTACCGGGCTGCTCCATCCCGCGTCAAGCGCGTCGGCCGTGGCCGTCGCGCAGTCGTCATATAGACGCCCACCCTCCGGATGAGAAGCCCTGCGGGCGATTATTTTCAGTCATCCACAGGCTTCGTCATGCGGAAGGCCGCCGTCCCGCCCCCGCTATTGCGGCGGGTTGAGGCGGATGTGCAGCTCGCGGAGCTGCTTCGGCGTCGGGTCGGAGGGCGCGCCCATCAGGAGGTCCTGTGCCTGCTGGTTCATCGGGAACAGCGTGATCTCGCGCAGGTTCTCGGCGCCGCACAGCAGCATGACGACGCGGTCGATGCCGGCCGCCATGCCGCCATGCGGCGGCGCGCCATACTGGAAGGCGCGATACATGCCGCCGAAGCGCTCCTCGACATCGGCCTGCGACAGGCCGACCAGCTCGAAGGCCTTCACCATCGTCTCCGGCTTCTGGTTACGGATCGAACCCGAGGCGATCTCGTAGCCGTTGCAGACGGCGTCGTACTGGAAGGCCTTGATGGTGAGCGGGTCCTCGTTCTCGAGCGCCTCGAGGCCGCCCTGCGGCATCGAGAAGGGGTTGTGCGCGAAGTCGAGCTTCTTCTCCTCCTCGCTCCACTCATAGAAGGGGAAGTCGACGATCCAGCAGAGCGCGAAGCGGTCCTTGTCGACGAGGCCGAGCTCGGAGCCGACGCGGTTCCGCGCCTCGCCGGCGAATCTGTAGAACTTCGCCGGATCGCCGGCGACGAAGAAGACGGCGTCGCCCTCGGCGAGGCCGAGCTGGGTGCGGATCGCCTCGGTGCGGTCCTCGCCGATGTTCTTGGCGAGCGGGCCGGCGCCTTCGAGCGCGCCGTTCTCGGCGCGCCAGAAGATATAGCCGAGGCCCGGCTGGCCCTGGCTCTGCGCCCAGGCGTTCATCCGGTCGCAGAAGGCGCGGGAACCGCCCGTCTTCGCCGGGATCGCCCAGATCTCGGCCTTCGGATCGGCTTCGATCATCCGGGCGAACACCTTGAAGCCCGAACCGGCGAAATGCCCGGTGACGGCCTGCATCTCGATCGGGTTGCGGAGGTCCGGCTTGTCCGAGCCGTAGGTGCGGATCGCCGTGTCGTAGGGGATGCGCGGGAAGCGCTGCGTCACCGGCTTGCCGTCGGCGAACTCCTCGAACACGCCGCGGATCACCGGCTCCATCGTGTCCCAGACGTCCTCCTGGGTGACGAAGCTCATTTCGAGGTCGAGCTGGTAGAACTCGCCGGGCAGACGGTCGGCGCGCGGGTCCTCGTCGCGGAAGCAGGGCGCGATCTGGAAATAGCGGTCGAAGCCGGCGACCATCAGCAACTGCTTGAACTGCTGCGGCGCCTGCGGCAGGGCGTAGAACTTGCCGGGATGGATGCGCGAGGGAACGAGGAAGTCGCGCGCGCCCTCGGGCGAGGAGGCGGTGAGGATCGGCGTCGTGTATTCGGAGAAGCCGATCTCGGTCATACGCCGCCGCATCGAGGCGATGATCCGCGTCCGCTTGACGATGTTGGCGTGCAGCGTCTCGCGGCGCAGGTCGAGGAAGCGGTATTTGAGGCGGGTGTCCTCGGGATAGTCCGGCTCGCCGAAAACCGGCAGCGGCAGTTCCTTCGCCGCGCCGAGCACCTCGATCTCCTGCGCGAACACCTCCACGCCACCGGTCGGGATGTTGGCGTTCACCGTCTCGGGCGTCCGCTTCTTCACCACGCCGTCGATCCGCACGCACCATTCGGCGCGCAGCGTCTCGGCCGTCTTGAAGGCCGGAGAATCCGGATCGGCGACGATCTGGGTCAGGCCGTAATGGTCGCGCAGGTCGATGAACAGGAGGCCGCCGTGATCGCGCACGCGATTGACCCACCCCGACAGACGAACGGTCTCGCCGGCATGGGTGTCACGGAGTTCGCCGCAGGTGTGGGAGCGATAGCGGTGCATGGCCGGTTCCGGGAACGAATGTTGCTCGATGTCGATTTTCGCGTGCGACAACGCCGTACACGATGGACACGCGGTCGGAAAGCGCATGGGCCGGACACCTTGTCAAGAACGGCCCGGATGGTCGCCTTCGCGCGCGACAAGCCTGCTCGTCCTGCGCTAGAACGGGTGCCATGACGCATATCATTACGACCACCGAAGACCTTGCCGCCGCCTGCGATCGCCTCGCCCGCTTCGACTGGATCACCATCGATACGGAGTTCATGCGCGAGACCACCTATTGGCCGAAGCTCTGCGTGATCCAGCTCGCCAGTCCGGACGAGGCGGTGGTGGTCGACGCCGAGGCGCCGGGTCTCGATCTCGCACCCTTCTTCGCGCTGATGGCGAACGAGCGGGTTCTGAAGGTCTTTCACGCCGCGCGGCAGGACATCGAGATCATCTGGCATCTCGGCGGCACGATCCCGCATCCGGTCTTCGACAGCCAGGTCGCGGCGATGGTGTGCGGCTTCGGCGAGTCGATCAGCTATGACCAGTTGGTCTCGCGCATCACCGGTCACGGCATCGACAAATCCTCCCGCTTCACCGATTGGAGCCGGCGCCCCCTCACCCCGCAGCAGGTCGAATACGCCGTCGCCGACGTGACGCATCTGCGCGACGTCTACCGTTTCCTGCAGGAGCACATCGACAGGAAGGGCCGCGGCGACTGGGTCGCCGAGGAGATGACGGTGCTGACCTCGGTCTCGACCTACAAGGTCGAGCCGGAGGATGCCTGGAAGCGGCTGAAGATGCGGATCCGCAAGCCCATCCAGCTCGCCGTGCTCGCCGAGATCGCCGCCTGGCGCGAGCGCGAGGCGCAGGAGCGCGACGTGCCGCGCGGCCGCGTCGTCAAGGACGAGGCGCTCTACGAGATCGCCGAGCAGCAGCCGGCCTCCGCCGAGGCGCTCGCCCGGCTGCGCACCATCCCGAAGGGCTTCGAGCGCTCGCGGGCCGGAGAGGAGCTCGTCGCGGCCGTCAAGCGCGCCCTCGCCATTCCGAAGGACCAGTTGCCGAAGCTCCCGAAGCACAAGCCGATGGCCGAGAATACCGGCGCCGCGGTCGACCTGCTCAAGGTGCTGCTCAAGATGGCGAGCGAGGAGCACGGCGTCGCGCCGCGGCTGATCGCGACCATCGACGACCTCGAGGCGATCGCCGCCGACGACCGCGCCGATGTGCCGGCGCTCTGCGGCTGGCGGCGCGAGCTGTTCGGGGCGCTCGCGCTCCGCCTCAAGCACGGCGAGGTCGCGCTGCGGCTCGAGGGCCGCCGGGTTGCGCTGGTCGAGTCGGCTCCGGCCGAGACCGCGGCCGTCGCCTGAGGCGGGCCGCGCGCTACTCGATCACCACCACCGGCTCCAGGCCGCCGAGCTTTGCGAAGGCGCCGAGCCGGCGCATCAGCCGCGTGCCGCCGAGATCGGCGAGATCGGCCGGCAGCACGAGCCGCATCGCGCGCTCGCGCGTCTCGATCCGGGTACGCGGCAGCACGCCGGGCATCGCGCCCGTGATCAGATAGGCGACGCGGAGCGCCGCGCCGAGCGCCCTCGCCCGCTCCATCAGCCGCGTCGTGGCGAGCTCGCGGATGCGCGAGGAGAGATTCTCCTCGCCGATGCCCTCGTGCCGGTAATAGTTCGACAGCGCGAGATAGGCGCGGCTCGGATGGTCGATTCCGATGAAGGCGCCGTGCGCGATCAGATTGAGGCTCTGCTCGCCGCGATAGTCGGGATGGCCGCGCCAGCCGATATCGGCGAGCAGGCAGGCGGCGATCCGCAGCCGCTGCTCCTCGGGCGTCTCCTCGAGCCCGAGCGCGGCGATCGCCTGGCCGGTCCAGGGCCCCAGTTCGCGGACGTGGCGCGGCGAGCGGGAGCGCAGCGTCGCGAGCTCCTCGGCCGCGGCGATCAGGGGGTCCTGGCGGCGCGTCTCCCTGTCGAGCAGGTCGTAGAGCAGCCCCTCGCGGACGCCGAGCGCCGAGACGACGATCGCGGAGGGCCGCGCGATGCGGATCAGCTCGCCGAGCACGATCGCGCCATAGGGCAGCAGTGTCCGGCGGTTGCGCGACACCGCCTCGATCGAATCGAGCGAGTCCGCGTCGCGCCGGGCGACCATGCGGCAGAACTCGAGCGCCTCATCGGCCGGGATGGCGTATTCGTGCATGATGTGCAGCGGATAGGCCTTCTGCCGCATGTGCAGCCGGGCGAGCGAACGCCATGTACCGCCGATCGCATAGAAGGGCCGGCCGGCGCCGCGGCGCAGCACCGCCGAGGCGGCGAGCACATCGGCGGCGATCTTCTCGGCCTTCTTGACGCTCTTCTCCGCCGTCTCCTCGAGTCGCAGGCCGCCGAGGGGGAAGGTCTCGCCGATACCGATCTTCTGGCCCTTGACGTCGACCACTTCGAGGCTGCCGCCGCCGAGATCGCCGGCGATGCCGTTCGGCAGATGGATGCCCGACATGACGCCGAGCGCCGACAGCCGCGCCTCTTCCGGACCGCTGAGCAGTCGCGTCTCGACCCCGGTCAGCGCCTCGACGGCGGCGAGGAAATCCGCCCCGTTCGTGGCCTCGCGCGCCGCCGCCGTGGCGAGCACGTGCACCGCCGTCACCCGCGCCTGCCGGCACAGCGCCATGAAGCGGCGGATCGAGGCGAGCGAGGTGGCGATCGCCTCGTCGCTCAGCCGCCCGGTCGAGCCGACGCCGCGGCCGAGGCCGGCGAGCTCCTTTTCGTTGAAGAGCGGCATGGGCGAGCGGCTGTTGCGCTCATAGATGACGAGACGGACCGAGTTCGATCCGATGTCGATGATCGCGACCGGCCCCGAGCCGTTCAGCCGGCCCGGGGCGTAGTCTTCGGCCTCGGATGGGTTCACGCGCTGCGGCTCACCGCTTCGGGGAGCGGCTGCCGATCGACCGCGGGGAGTTCTTCTTGAGGGATTTGCCACGCCCTGAAAGGCTCGGATTGGTCATGAAATATTGATGGGCGTTGAACGGTTCGACGCCCTTGGCCGGAACGATCCTGCGCGACGTACCGTCGGGCAGGACCTCCCAGCTCTGCTGGTTGTCCATCAGGTTCGCGACCATGATCTGGTCGAGCACCTGCTCGTGGACCGTCGGATTGAGCATCGGAACGAGTGCTTCCACCCGGCGGTCGAGATTGCGCGGCATCATGTCCGCCGAGCCGATATAGACGATGGCCTGCGGCGAAGGAAGGCCATGGCCGTTGCCGAAGCAGAAGATGCGGGCGTGTTCGAGGAACCGGCCGACGATCGACTTGACCTTGATGTTCTCCGACAGCCCGGGAACGCCCGGCCGCAGGCAGCATATGCCGCGCGCCACGACATTGACCATCACGCCCGCGCGGCTCGCGTCATAGAGCGCGTCGATGATCTGGGCGTCGACGAGGGCGTTGCACTTGATCCAGATCGAACCCGGCTTGCCGGCCTTCACGTGGTCGATCTCGGCATAGATGAGATCGAGGATGCGCTTGCGCATGAAATGCGGCGAGGTGGCGAGCTTTTCGAGATCGGTCGGCTCGGAATAGCCGGTGATGTAGTTGAACACCCGCGCCACGTCGCGGGCGATCGCCGGGTCGGCCGAGAAGAAGGAGAGGTCGGTATAGATCCGCGCGGTGATCGGGTGGTAATTGCCCGTGCCGATATGGACATAGGTGGTCAGCCCGCCATTCTCGCGGCGGACGACGAGCGACAGCTTGGCGTGCGTCTTCAGCTCGATGAAGCCGTAGACGACCTGGACGCCGGCACGTTCCAGATTGCGCGCCCATTTGATGTTCGCTTCCTCGTCGAAGCGCGCCTTCAGTTCGACGAGCGCCGTCACCGACTTGCCGGCCTCCGCCGCCTCGGCGAGGGCGTGCACGATCGGGCTGTCCTTCGAGGTGCGGTAGAGCGTCTGCTTGATCGCGACCACATCGGGGTCGAGCGCCGCCTGCCGCAGATACTGCACCACCACGTCGAAGGACTCATACGGGTGGTGGACGAGCAGGTCCTTCTGGCGGATCGCCGCGAAGCAGTCGCCGCCATTCTCGCGGATGCGCTCGGGGAAGCGTGCGGAATAGGGCTGGAATTTCAGCGCCGGCCGGTCGAGCCCGACGAGCTGGTTCAGATCGTTGAGCGCGAGCATGCCGTCGACGAGGAAGGTCTCCTCCGGCAGCACGCCGAGTGCGGCGGCGACGAAGGCGCGCAGCGGCTCGGGCGTCGCGCTCTCGATCTCGAGCCGGATCACCGAGCCGCGGCGGCGGCGCTTCAGGGCCGTCTCGAAGAACTGGACGAGGTCCTCCGCCTCTTCCTCGACCTCGATGTCCGAGTCGCGGATGATCCGGAACGAGCCCTGCGCCTCGACCGAATAGCCGGGGAAGAGATGGCCGGTAAAGAGCGAGACGGCCTGTTCGAGGCCGATGAAGCGGGCGGCGCTCGTCTCGTCCGCCGGCAGGCGGATGAAGCGGTCGAGCGTCATCGGCACGCGCAGAAGCGCCGTCATGGCCGCGCCCGTGCTCTTGCGCACCAGCGACAGGGCGAGGCTGAAGCCGAGATTGGGAATGAAGGGGAAGGGATGCGCCGGATCGATTGCGAGCGGCGTCAGGACGGGAAAGATCGAATCGAGGAAATAGGCCTCGAGCCAGGCGAACTCCGCCTTGGTCAGACGACCGCCGTCGACGATGACGATGTCGTTCGCGCCGAGTTCCTCGCGCAGCTCCACCCAGCGCAGCTGCTGCTCGCTCGCCAGCCGCGACACCGCCTCGCCGATCCGGACGAGCTGCTCGGTGGCGGACAGCCCGTCGTCGCTGTGCATGCTGACGCCCTGCCGCTGCTGTCCCCGCAGGCCGGCGACGCGGACCATGAAGAACTCGTCGAGATTGTTCGCCGAGATCGACAGGAAGCGCAGCCGCTCGAGCAGCGGATGGTTCGGATTGCCCGACTCCTCCAGCACGCGGCGATTGAAGTCGAGCCAGGAGATCTCCCGGTTGATGAACCGGCTCGGGGAGTGGCGCAGATCCTCCTCACCCCTGTTCACGCTCTCGACGGCGATCACCGCCGCACTGTCCGGGTTCTTCTGGTCCATGGCCCTGCTTCGCTTCGTTCCGCGCGCCAGATTAGCCATGGATTGTGACAATCTCTCTCATTTCACGCACTATTCTTTGTGATCCGGCATCGGATCGTCGGGCACGGACGTGTCGTCCCGCAGCGCCTCGGCGGCGAGCGCGCGACTGACCGGCCGATGGGCGGCGAGCGCGGTCCGGTCGAGCCGCTCGACGAGCGCCACGGCCGCACCGAGCGACCGCTCCATACGCCGGGTGAGGAAGTCGACCACGGCCGGGTCGACGGTGAGCTGGCGGTCGGCGAAGAGCTTGGTCAGCACCCGTTCGAGGAGCGCGTCGTCCGGCTCGGCCAGCGCGACGGGCTGCGCGGCGCGCAGGCGGGACAGAAGGTCGGCCAGGCCGATGCCGAGCACCGCAGGCATCACCCGGCTCGTCATCAGCACGGCCGCGTTCGCTTCGCGCGCGATATTGAGGAGGTGAAAGAGCGCCGTCTCGTCGCGCCCCGGCGCGTGGAGATCCTCGATGAGCACCGCCCCGGCGGCGACGAGCCGTTCGAGATCGGCGGTGCCGAGCCGGTCGGCGCGACACTCCGCGGCATGGCTCGCCGTCGCCCAGGCACGGCCGAGATGGCTCTTGCCGGAGCCCGGCGGCCCGACGAGCAGCACCGTGCGGCTCGGCCAGTCAGGCCAGGCGTCGACGAGCGCCGCGGCCTCGCCATTCGCCGCGCCGACGATGAAATCGGCGCGCGTCATCGCCGGCTCGTGCGGCAGATCGAGCGGCAGTTGCGAAGGCTCCGGAACCAGGGAGGCCGTCTCAGATGTCGTCATCGGGCTCGTCGTGGACGCCGCGATAGATCGCGCTCGTCAGATATTTGGTCATGCCGAACCGCATCACGACGCCGATGGCCGCCGCCGCCGGCACGGCGATCAGCAGGCCGACGAAGCCGAACAGCACGCCGAAAGCGAACAGGGCGAACATCAGCCAGACCGGATGCAGCCCGACGCTCGCCCCGACGAGCTTGGGCTGCAGGATGTTGCCCTCGATGAACTGGCCGAGCGCAAAGATGATCACCGTCGCGACGATCCAGATCCAGTCCGGCCAGAACTGGACGAGCGCGACGCCGACCGAGACGACGAAGCCGATCGTCGAGCCGACATAGGGGATGAAGGAAAGCACACCGGCGCCGAAGCCGATCAGGAAGCCGAAATTGAGTCCGATCGCGCCGAGCAGCAGCGCATAGAAGAGGCCGAGCACGACGCAGACGAGCCCCTGCCCCCGCACGAAGCCGGCGACCGCGGCGTCGATATCGCGAGCGATCGCACGGATGTCCTCGACATGGTTGCGCGGCAGCCAGGAATCGACCCGCGCCACCATCCGGTCCCAGTCGAGCAGCATGTAGAAGGCGACGACGGGCGTGATGACGAAGAGCGACAGGATGCTCAGAAGCGTCTGGCCGCCGCTCCAGATCGATTGCAGGAGGCTCGTCAGCCAGCTCGCGCCCTCGCTCATCAGCTGGCCCATCGAGCCGCGCAGCGCCTCGGTATCGATCTCGAGGAATTTCATCACCCGGCTGCCGAGCATCGTCGTCGCGAGGAACTGCAGCCGCTCGACATAGCCGGGCAGCCGCTCGATGAAGCCGGCGAGCTGGTTGGCGAGCACCGGCACGACGAGGATCAGTGCGAGCACGAAGATCAGCACGAACAGGACGAGGATGGTGAGCGAGGCCATCAGCCGGCTCATGCCGCGCCGCTCGAACCAGTCGGCGATCGGATCGAGCCCGTAGGCGACGGCCATGCCGGCGACGAAGGGCAGCAGAATGCTGCTGAACAAGAGCAGGAAGACGAGGAACACCACGAGCGCGGCGAGCCAGAAGCCGATCTGACGCTGGAGAGTCACGTCCGCCGCCTTCCCTTGGCCACTCGTATCATTCGACGAGATAGGACCGCCGCCGCGCTGCCGTCAAGAAAACGGCAGCGGCGCTTTCGTTCCGGCGACTTGCAATCCCCAATGTTTGCCGTTAGCGAGCGGCGAAACGCGAGGATCCCGATGAGCGAGCACGCGGCGGCGAAGAACGGCCTCTCCTATGCCGATGCGGGCGTCGACATCGACGCCGGCAACCGGCTGGTCGAGATGATCAAGCCGCTGGTGCGGGCGACCCGCCGGCCGGGCGCCGACGCCGAGATCGGCGGCTTCGGCGGCGTGTTCGATCTCGCCCGGCTCGGCTATCGCGATCCGCTCCTCGTCGCCGCCAATGACGGCGTCGGCACCAAGCTGCGGGTGGCGATCGAGACGGGGCTCCATGCGACCGTCGGCATCGATCTCGTCGCGATGTGCGTCAACGATCTCGTCGTGCAGGGCGCCGAGCCGCTCTTCTTCCTCGACTATTTCGCGACCGGCAAGCTCGCGCCCGAAGAGGCGGCGACGGTGATCGGCGGCATCGCGGAAGGCTGCCGGCAGGCCGGCGCGGCGCTGATCGGCGGCGAGACCGCCGAGATGCCGGGCATGTATGCCGAGGGCGATTACGATCTCGCCGGCTTCGCGGTCGGGATCGTCGAGCGCACCCGGCTGCTGCCGCGCGGCGACGTGGCGGAGGGCGACGTCCTTCTCGGCCTCGCCTCCTCGGGCGTCCATTCGAACGGCTTCTCGCTCGTCCGCCGCATCGTCGCGGCGAGCGGGCTCGCTTACGAGGACGCCGCCCCCTTCGCGCCGGAGACGCCGCTCGGCGCCGCGCTGCTCGCCCCGACGCGCATCTATGTGAAGCCGCTCCTCGCCGCGCTCGCCGGCTCGGATGGCATCAAGGCGATGGCGCACATCACCGGCGGCGGCTTCGTCGACAACATCCCGCGCGTCCTTCCCGACGCCGTCGCGGCCACCGTCGATCTCGACCGGATCGCGGTCCCGCCGGTGTTCGGCTGGCTCGCCCGCGCGGGCGGCGTCGCCGAGCGCGAGATGCTGCGGACCTTCAACTGCGGCATCGGCATGGTGCTCGTCGTCGATCCCGCCGGCGAGGCCGCCGTGACCGAGGCGCTCGTCGGGGCCGGCGAGACGGTGACGCCGCTCGGCCGCATCGTGCCGCGGACCGGCGAGCCGGTCGTCTTCACCGGGGCGCTCGCGCTGTGAGCGCCAAGCTCAGGGTCGCCGTCCTGATCTCCGGCCGCGGTTCGAACATGGCCGCGCTGATCGAGGCGGCGGCCGATCCCGATTATCCGGCCGAGATCGGCCTCGTCCTGTCGAACCGGCCGGACGCCGCCGGCCTCGCCCGGGCGGCGGAAGCCGGCCTCGCCACCGCGGTGGTCGATCATCGCGCCTATGCCGACCGCGCGGCCTTCGAGGCGGCGCTCGACGCCCGCCTCGTGGAAGCCGGCATCGAATTCGTCTGCCTCGCCGGCTTCATGCGGCTGCTGACCGACGGCTTCGTCGAACGCTGGCGCGACCGGATGATCAACATCCACCCCTCGCTGCTGCCGTCCTTCCCGGGCCTCCACACCCATGAGCGGGCGATCGCGGCCGGCGTCAAGCTGCACGGCTGCACGGTGCATTTCGTCCGCACCGAGATGGATTCCGGCCCGATCATCGCGCAGGCGGCGGTGCCCGTCGCGCCCGGCGATACACCCGACACGCTCGGCGCCCGGGTGCTGAAGGCCGAGCACGGCCTCTACCCGCTCGCCCTCGCCCTCGTCGCCGGCGGTCTGGTCGAAGTCCGTGGCGACGTCACAACGGTGATCGAGGGCCTGCCGGTCGCGACCGAGGAGATCCTCGTCGCGCCGACGATCGACCTGCGCGGCTGACGGGTCAGAGGCCGCGTTCGGCCCGGCTTTCGCCGCGCTGCAGCGCGCGGGAGAGCGGCACGATCTGCCAGAGCGCCGAAAGCCCGACCAGGATGTAGACCACCCGGGAGAGCGCGCTCGTCTGTCCGCCGAAGATCGCCGCGACGAGATCGAACTGGAAGAGGCCGACGAGGCCCCAGTTGAGTCCGCCGACGATCAGGAGGACGAGCGTGATGATGTTGAGCGCGTGCATGAGCATCCGGTTCCGGTTGGCGATGGCCCCGAACCGGCGGATGCCGCGCTTGTTCCACAGCCGGCCCGGCGAAGACCGCCGGTCCTCACGCCTTTTCGAGCCACACCTTGTTGTCGTGGAAGGCGGCGCCGCCGAAGGGGGCGGCCGGATCGGCGCCGGTCAGCACGTTGATGCCCTCGCCGTCGACGAAGGCGTCGTTCGCCCACAGGCCTTCGGCGACGAGCACGCCGCGTCTGAGCCCGTCGAAGAGCCGGGCGTGCAGACGGACCGTGCCGCGTCGATTGCCGATCCGCACCAGATCGCCCGCCGCGACGCCCGCCGTGGCGGCGTCCTCCGGATGGATCATCACCTCGGGCCGGCCGCCCTCCTTGGCGCGCGAGGACGGCGTCTCGTTGAAGCTCGAATTCAGGAAGGAGCGCGCCGGCGAGGTGGCGAGCCGGAACGGATGCGCCGCATCGGCCGCCTCGATGACCGACCACTGATCGGGAAACTCGGGCATGTCCGGCCACGGGCCCATCGGCCCGTTATTGCCGACCGGCACGCGCGGCCAGTCGGGCGCGAAGCGGTATTTGCCGTCGGGCCAGGCGAAGCCGGAGAGGAAATGCGCCGTCTCGAATTCCGGCTGCAGGTCGACCCAGCGTCCAGCCTCGACGGACGCGAAGCTGCCATAGCCGGCGCGGGCGAACATCCAGTCGATGTGCTCGCGCTCGGTCATCGCGAAGCCCGGATGCTCGAAGCCGAGCCGCTGTGCGAGGCCGGCATGGACCTGATGGTTGGTGCGGCATTCGCCCGGCGGGTCGACGAGCTTCGGCCCGACCATCAGATATTGGTGGCCGCCGCCCTTGTAGACGTCGTCGTGCTCGAGGAACATCGTGGCGGGGAGCACGATATCGGCGAGCCGGGCGGTGTCGGTCATCACCTGCTCGTGCACGGTGAGGAAGAGGTCCGGCCTGAGGAAGCCCTCGCGCACCCGCCGCTGGTCGGGCGCCACCGAGGCCGGATTGGTGTTCTGGATCAGCATCGCCGTGACCGGCGGGCCGCCGAACAGCGCCTCGCGGTCGCCCGCGAGGATCGCGCCGATCCGCGACTGGTCGAGCTGGCGGATCGACGGGTCGCGCAGGCTGTGACCCTCGATCATCGCCTTGTCGAGCCGGAAGATGCCACTGTTGCTGTGGAAGGCACCGCCGCCCTCATACTGCCAGGCGCCGGTGACGGCCGGGATCGAGGCGGCCGCATGCATCGCCACCGCGCCGTTCCGCTGGCGCGAGAAGCCGTAGCCGAGCCGGAAGAAGCTGCGTTTGGTGCGGCCGATCAGGCCCGCGAAAGCCTCGATCTCGGCCGCGGACAGGCCGGTGATCGCCGCCGCCCATTCGGGTGTGCGGCTCTTCAGATGCGCTTCGAGATCGGCCGGCCGGTCGGTGTAGCGGTCGAGATAGGCGCGGTCGGCATGACCGTCGCGGAAGAGCACGTGCATGATCGCGCAGGCGAGCGCGGCGTCGGTGCCGGGCTTCAGGCAGAGCGCGATGTCGGCCTGTTCCATCGTCGCGGTGCGATAGACGTCGACGACCGCGATCTTGGCGCCGCGCTCCTTCCGCGCCCGCACCGCGTGCGTCATCACGTTCACCTGCGTCGCCACCGCATTGGTGCCCCAGATGACGACGAGGTCGGATTTCGCCATCTCGCGCGGGTCGGCGCCGGCGAGCCGGCCGGTGCCGGCGATCCAGCCGGTCCAGGCCATGTTGGTGCAGATCGTGTCGTAGAAGCCGGAGTAGCGGCCGGCATGGCGCAGCCGGTTGATGCCGTCGCGCTGCACGAGGCCCATCGTGCCGGCGTAGTAGTAGGGCCAGACCGCCTCCGAGCCGTGCCGCGCCGTCTCGCGGACGAAGGCCTCGGCGATCGCGTCGAGCGCATCGTCCCACGAGATCGGCTCCCATTCGCCGGAGCCCTTCTCGCCCTTCCGCCGCAGCGGATGCAGCAGCCGGTTCGGATTGTGCACCCGCTCGGCATAACGCGCGACCTTGGCGCAGATCACGCCCGCCGTGTAATCGTTCTCCCTCGCGCCGCGCACCCGGCCGATCGTCCGCCCGTCGAGGATCTCGATATCGAGCGCGCAGGTGGACGGGCAGTCGTGCGGACAGGCGGAATGTCCGATGCGCGGGGAGACGGGAGCGTTCATGGCGGGCCTCGTGGTGCCGGTCCGTTATCGCGCCGGGCCGGCGCGGCGTAAAGCGCCGCCATTGCGGGCTTGCCAGCGGCGCGCCGCGGTGGCACCGCCTTCGTCATGAACTATCGTCACGCCTATCACGCCGGCAATTTCGCCGATGTCATGAAGCACGCCGTGCTCGCCCGCATCGTCGAGCACCTGAAGGCGAAGGAGAAGCCGTTCCGGGTGATCGACACCCATGCCGGCGTCGGCCTCTACGATCTTTCCGCCGGCGAGGCGCTGAAGACCGGCGAGTGGCGGGACGGGATCGGCCGGCTGCTCGACGCCCGGGGCCGCGCGAAGCCCCTGCCCGCCCCGCTCGCTGCGCTGCTCTCGCCCTATCTCGAGGCGGTCGCGGCGGCGAATGGCGGCGGCCGGCTCGCCGCCTATCCGGGCTCGCCCTCGATCGTGCGCCATCTGCTGCGCCGTACCGACCGGCTGACGGCGGTCGAACTGCACCCGCAGGACCATGCGGCGCTCGCCGCGCTCTTCGCCGGCGATATCCAGACCAAGGCGATCGCGCTCGACGGCTGGCTGGCGCTCGGCTCCTTCGTGCCGCCGAAGGAGCGGCGCGGCCTCGTCCTCGTCGACCCGCCCTTCGAGGAGCGCGACGAGTTCGAGCGGCTGGCCGACGGCTTCCTCGGCGCCTACAGAAAATGGCCGACCGGCCTCTATGCGCTCTGGTATCCGATCAAGAACACGGCGGCCGTCGCCGCCTTCCGCCGCCGGCTGCGCGATTCGGGCGTCCAGAAGCTCCTCGCCGCCGAGCTCTGGGTGCGCGACCGCACGACGCCGGACCGCTTCAACGGCTCGGGCCTCGTGCTCTGCAATCCGCCCTATCAGCTCGAGGCCGAGCTGCGCGCCCTCCTCCCCGGCCTCCTCCCCCTCCTCGCCGACGCGCCGGGCGCCGGCTGGGCGGTCGACTGGCTGCGCGGCGAATCCTGACCGCGACCGGCCGGCGGGCGGCTTGACCGCGGCGAGGCGCCGCAGCATCGTCGGCGCCGCCCGGGGGCCTTCGTGGAGAACAGCGATGAAGCGCGTGCTGACGGCTCTCTTCCTCTCCCTTGGTACACTCGGCGCCGCCGAGGCGGCTCCCTTCGATCGAGGCGTCCCGTTCTGCGACGCGCCGGGCGTGCTGTCGCGGGTCGCCGATCGCTTCGCCTATGCGAGCAACGGCGCCTACGGCACCTTCGTCGCGATCGAGGGGATCGAGCGGGTCCGCGAATCGGCGTTCCGCCCGGGCTATCCCGGCCTGATCGAGCGGCGCTACTGCCGCGCCGACGCCTTCCTCTCGGACGGCAGCCGGTCGGCCGTCTACTATCTGATCGAAGCGGAACAGGGCTTCGCCTCGATCGGCGCCAATGTCGAGTTCTGCCTGCCGGGCCATGACCGCTGGAGGGTCCATGACGCCTGGTGCCGGACCGTCCGGCCCTGATCGGCGATGGCCGGCCGTCTCCTCCGCGTCGCGCTCGCCGCCGCGACCCTCTTCGCCGCGGCGCTGCTCGTCCCGCCGGCGGGCGGCGCGCGCGCGGACACGGCCGGCCTGTTCGATTTCTACGTCCTGTCGCTGTCCTGGTCGCCGAGCTATTGCGCCTCCCGCCGCGACGGCGACCCGCTGCAATGTGGTGCCGGCCGCCCCTTCGCGTTCATCGTGCACGGCCTCTGGCCGCAATATGAGCGCGGCTATCCGCAATCCTGCGCCACCGGGGGGCGGGCCGCGCCTTCGCGCCGCGAGATCGACGGCATGCTCGACATCATGCCGAGCCGCGCCCTCGTCCGCCATCAATGGCGCAAGCACGGCAGCTGCTCCGGCCTCGATCCGGCCGGCTATTTCGCTCTGACGCGCAAGGCGCGCGAGCGGATCGCCATTCCCGACGGCTTCGAGCGGCTCGACGAAGACCGGTCGGTCGCGCCGGTCGCGGTCGAGGCGGCCTTCGTCGCCGCCAATCCGGGACTTCCCGCCGAGGCGATCGCCGTCACGTGCAGCGACCGGCGCCTCGCCGAGGTGCGCGTCTGCCTCACCCGCGATCTCGCCGCCTTCCGCCCCTGCCCCGAGGTCGACCGGCGCGCCTGCCGCGCCGCCTCGGTCGCCATGCCCCCTGTTCGCCGCTAACCTCCGAAAGCCCCGCAATGCTCGTCCTGCACAGTTCCCCGGCCTCGCCCTTCGGCCGGAAGGTGAAGATCGCCGCCGCCTTTCTCGGCCTCTCCGACCGAATTGAAGTCGTCACCGCCGACACCGGCAACCCGGCCGATCCGATCCGCCAGGTGAACCCGCTCGGCAAGATCCCGGCGCTGGTTCTGGAAGATGGTTCCGTGCTTTTCGATTCCCGCGTGATCGTCGAATGGCTCGACCACGAGGCCGGCGGCGGCCGGATCGTCCCGGCCGAGCCGGCCGCCCGCTTCGCCGCCCTGCGGCTGCAGGCGCTCGCCGACGGCATGACCGACGCGGCGCTGCTGCAGGTCTATGAGGGCCGCTGGCGCGAGGCGGACCAGCGCAGCGACGCCTGGCTCGGCCATCAGCGCGGCAAGGTCGAGCGGGCGCTCGCCGCGCTCGAGGCGAGCCCGCCCGGCGGGGCCGTGACGGTCGGCACCATCGCGCTCGCCTGCGGACTCGGCTATCTCGATCTCCGCTTCGAAGGGCGCTGGCGGGCGGATCATCCCCGTCTGGTCGCCTGGCTCGACCGCTTCGCAGACGCCGTGCCGGCCTTCGCCACCACGCGGCCGCAGACCTGAGGAATGCCGATGACCTTCACCAACGCCCAGGCGCACACGCTCCTCGATCTGATGCGGGAAGCCGCCCGCACCGAAATCATGCCGCGCTTCCGCAAGCTCGGCCCCGGCATGGTGCGCGCCAAAACCTCGGCCGAGGACCTCGTGACGGATGCCGACGAGGCAGCCGAGCGGCGCATCACGGCCGGCCTCGAACGCGCCTTCCCGGGCGTGCTCGTCATCGGCGAGGAGGCGGTCGCCGCCGACCCGGCCCTCCTCGACAGGCTCGACGGCGCCGATCTCGCGATCGCGCTCGATCCGGTCGACGGCACCAAGAATTTCGCGGCCGGCCTGCCGCTCTTCGGCGTGATGGCGGCGGTGATCGCCCGCGGCGAGATCGTCGCCGGCCTCATCTACGATCCGGTCGGCGACGACACCGCGATCGCGCTGCGCGGCGAAGGCGCCTGGATGGAGGCGGCCGACGGCACCACCTCCGACCTCAAGGTCGCGGCGCCGGCGCCGGTCGACCAGATGTCCGGCATGATCTCGTGGAGCTATCTCGACGAGCCGGTGCGCTCGACCGTCACGGGCAATTTCTGGCGGCTCGGCTCGGGCGCGGCGCTCCGCAACGCGGCGCACGAATACCGCCTCGCCGCCGCGGGCCACTGCCATTTCGTCATGTATGCGAAACTCGCCGTCTGGGACCACGCGCCCGGCTGGCTGATCCATCGCGAGGCCGGCGGCTATTCGGCGCGCTTCGACGGCTCCGCCTACTCGCCGCTCCACCGCGACGGCGGCCTTCTCTGCGCGCCGGACGAGACGAGCTGGCACGCGGTGCGCGACGCGCTCTTCGCCCCGCGCCGCTGAGCCGGTCGAGAAAAAGCGAGGCCGCCGGGGATCGCTCCGCCGGCGGCCGCGCGAGGCCCGGTCCCTCCAGGACCAGGACCGGGTCGATCAGAACTTCAGGCCGATGCCGGCGCGGATCGAATGGGTGCTGTAGTCCACATCGGTCGCCGTCGTCAGGTCGTAGGTCTCTTTGCCGTAGTCCTGGTACTGGTACTCGATCTTGGCGATCACGTTGTTGGTGATCGCCGCCTCGGCGCCGGCGCCGACGACCCAGCCGACATGCGTGTTGCTGTCGGAGGCGCCGAGATCGTCCTCGACCTTGGCGTGCGACACCGCGAGACCGCCGGTGCCGTAGAACATATAGCGGTCGACCGCATAGCCGGCGCGGGCGCGCAGCGTCGAGTTGAAGTCCTCTTCCGCCTTGCCGTCCGAGGGATCGCCCTCGACGCCCGACCACAGGATGTCGCCCTCGACGCCGAGCACGACCTGATTGCCGAGGTCCATGTTGTAGCCGCCATAGACGCCGGCCTGGAAGCCGTCGACGTCGACGTCACCGGGCGTGGCATCGGCGTCGACCGTGCCGGAGCCATAGCCGATCACCGCGCCCATATAGGGGCCGGTCCAGCTGAAGCCGGCAGCCGGGGCATAGGCGTTGCTGGCGGCCGGCGGCGCCTCATAGGTGAGGTCGGCGGCGAAGGCCGGCGCGGCGAAGGCGAGCGCCGCGGAGGACAGAAGAAGGGCGCGGAAGGCGTTCATGGCGTGCTCCTGGATACGCGGAACGGAACTGTCTGGAAGACGGAACCAGCCGTCTTTCGATGATCCGGATTTCATCCCCCCATTGCGGCGGAAGAAGACAGGAATCGTGGCGAGGGCGTGGAGGGATCGACTGTTGCGCCGAAGTCGCGCCCGTCGCACAACGGCTTGGTGCCGCTACGCTTTTTCACGGGTCCGATGATCCGCCCGCGATCGCCCGCCGAACATTCGCCAAAGGCCTTAGCGCCGGTTTACCATGATGGATGCCCGAGCGCCGATCTTTCCGGCGCGATGGCCGCGAACTACATTCGAAGGGGGCCATGGGGACGAGGCGGATGAAGACGCTGAAACTGCGGGACGCGGAGACGCGCCTCTCCGACGTGATCGACGACGCGCTGGCCGGAGAACCCTCGCTGATCACCCGGGACGGCAGGCCGGAGGCCGTCGTCGTATCGGTGGAGGTCTGGGAGCAGCTCAACCGAGCCGCCACCTTCGGCGCGCTGCTCGGTTCCTTCCCCGACGGCACCGGTGAATTCGTGATACGCGACGACCGGCCTGCGCGCTCGACAGAGCTCTAGCGCCCGTGTTTCTCGTCGATACGGACGTGCTGTCGGCATCTTCTCCGATCCAGGGCGACCCGACCCGGATCGCCCGGCTCTGGCTCGTTCAAAACGCACCACGGATCTACCTCTCGGCCGTCACGGTGATGGAACTGGACAGCGGGATCGCCAAGGCCCGGCGGCTCGGCCAGGGCCGCAAGGCCGGCGAGCTTGCGGCCTGGACCGAGCGGCTCTTGGCCCTCCACGCGGATCGGATTCTGCCCGTATCGCTC
The DNA here is from genome assembly GCF_014199915.1 of Prosthecomicrobium pneumaticum. Taxonomy (GTDB): domain Bacteria; phylum Pseudomonadota; class Alphaproteobacteria; order Rhizobiales; family Kaistiaceae; genus Prosthecomicrobium; species Prosthecomicrobium pneumaticum. The sequence continues at coordinate 563,728 of NZ_JACHOO010000001.1, forward strand.
GATGTCGCCCGGCTCGCCGGCGCCCTCATCGACGCGGCGCGCGCTGCCGGCCATTCCCCGGGGCTGGCCGATGTTCTGATCGCCGCCACGGGCGAAGCTCACGGCCTCAGGATCGCGACGCGGAACACGCGCCACTTCGAGCCGCTCGGCCTCGGACACCGTCTGATCAATCCCTTCGAGGCCGCACGCGATGAGGAATGACGACGCCATGAAGGTCGCCCTCGTCACCGGGGGCGCGCGGCGGATCGGGCGGGCGATCGTCGAGGCGCTCGCCGAGGCCGGCTGGGCGGTGGCGATCCACTGCAACAGCGCCCGCGACGAGGCCGAGGCGCTCGCGGAAGCGATCCGCGGGGCCGGCGGCCGGGCGGCGGTGGTCGTCGCCGATCTCGCCGATCCGCAGGCCGTTCGGGCGCTCGTGCCGGCCGCGGCCGCGGCGCTCGGCCCGGTCACCCTCCTCGTCAACAACGCCTCGCTCTTCCTGCCGGACGGCATCGGCACGCTCGATCCGTCCGTCTGGCGGCGCCAGATGGCGGTCAATCTCGACGCCCCGGTCTTCCTCGCCGACGCGCTCGCCACGGCTCTGCCGGCGGGCGAGACGGCGAATGTCGTCAACATCCTCGACCAGCGCGTCCTGAAGACGACGCCGCTCTTCCTCTCCTATCAGCTCTCGAAATCGGCGCTCTTCACGGCGACGCGGGTGCTCGCCCAGGCGCTCGCACCACGCGTCAGGGTGAACGGCATCGGCCCCGGGCCGACGCTCGCCTCCGTGCGGCAGGCGCCGGAGGATTTCGCCCGCCAGAGCGCCGCCGTGCCGCTCGGCCGCGGGCCGGACCTTTCCGAATTCGGCCGGACGATCCTATATCTCGTCGGCACGCCGTCCGTGACGGGCCAGATGATCGCGATCGACGGCGGCCAGCACCTTGCCTGGCAAACGCCCGACATCGTAGGCATTCCCGAGTGAACGACATACCCGACCCGATCGAAACCGACGATTCCTCCTCCGGCGTTGAGGCGGGTTCCCCCGCCTCCGCGACGCCGCGCGGCCGCGGCCCGGCCGTCATCGCCGATTTCGTCAAGCGCCTGCCCAACGCGCCCGGCGTCTACCGCATGTTCGACGCCGAGGAGAACGTCCTCTATGTCGGCAAGGCGCGGAACCTCAAGAAGCGCGTCGCCAACTACGTCAAGGTCGGCCAGTCGAACCGCATCGCCCGCATGGTCCAGGCAACCGCGACGATGGAGTTCGTGACGACCCGGACGGAGACCGAGGCGCTCCTCCTCGAGGCCAATCTTATCAAGAGGTTACGGCCACGATTTAATGTCTTGCTGCGAGACGACAAATCGTTCCCCTATATCCTGATCACGGGCGATCACGAGGCGCCGCAGCTCGTCAAGCATCGCGGCGCGCGCAGCCGCAAGGGCGACTATTTCGGCCCCTTCGCCTCGGCGGGCGCGGTGAACCGCACCGTGACTGCGATGCAGCGCGCCTTCCTCATCCGCACCTGCACCGACAGCGTCTACGAGACGCGCACGCGCCCCTGCCTGCTGCACCAGATCAAGCGCTGCTCGGCACCCTGCACCGGCGAGATCGCGCTCGACGACTATGCCGAGCTGGTGCGCGAGGCGAAGGGCTTCCTCTCCGGCAAGTCGACCGCGATCCGCGGCCAGCTCGCGGCCGAGATGGAGGCCGCCGCGGCCGAGCTCGATTTCGAGCGCGCCGCCATCTACCGCGACCGCATCGCCGCGATGAGCCACGTCCAGGGCCATCAGGGAATCAACCCGCAGGGCGTCGAGGAGGCCGACGTCTTCGCCGTGCATCAGGCGGGCGGCCAGACCTGCATTCAGGTGTTCTTCTTCCGCACCGGACAGAACTGGGGCAACCACGCCTATTTCCCGCGCGCCGACAAGAGCCTGTCGGCGGCCGAGGTGCTCGGCGCCTTCCTCGTCCAGTTCTACGAGGACAAGCCCTGCCCCCGCCTCGTGCTCCTGTCCGAAACGGTCGAGGAGGAGGAGCTGATCGGCGAGGCGCTGTCCGAGCGCGCGGGCTATCGCGTCGAGATCGCCGTGCCGAAGCGCGGCGAGAAGAAGGATCTCGTCGATCACGCCCTCACCAATGCACGCGACGCACTCGGCCGCCACCTCGCCGAGACCTCGAGCCAGATCCGGCTGCTCGACGGGCTCGCCGAGGTGTTCGGGCTGGAGGCGCCGCCGCGCCGGATCGAGGTCTACGACAACAGCCACATCATGGGCACCAATGCGGTCGGGGCGATGATCGTCGCCGGGCCGCAGGGCTTTGCCAAGAACCACTACCGGAAATTCAACATCCGCTCGGAAGACCTTGTTCCGGGTGATGATTTCGGGATGATGCGCGAAGTCCTGACGCGCCGCTTCTCGCGCCTCGTTCGCGAGGCCGGGCCGCGCAGCGAGGCCCCGCGCGACGAGAACGGCTTCGGCCCCTGGCCCGATCTCGTGCTGATCGACGGCGGCAAGGGCCAGCTCGCCGCGGCGCGCGAGGTGATCGCGGCGCTCGGGCTCGAGGACGACGTGCCGCTCGTCGGCGTCGCCAAGGGGCCGGACCGCGACGCCGGCCGCGAGGTGTTCCACCGCATCGGCGCCGACCCCTTCATGCTGCAGCCCCGCGATCCGGTGCTCTATTTCGTCCAGCGCCTGCGCGACGAGGCGCACCGCTTCGCGATCGGCTCCCACCGGGCGAAGCGCAAGGCCGACATGGCGCGCAATCCGCTCGACGAGATCGCCGGCATCGGCCCGACGCGAAAGCGCGCCCTGCTCGCCCATTTCGGCACGGCGAAGGCGGTCAGCCGCGCGAGCCTCGGCGATCTCGCCGGCGTTCCGGGCGTTTCGGAACAGATGGCGCGCGCCATCTACGACCATTTCCACGAGAGCACGCCGTGACGCCCGACCCGGCGACGGGCGACCCGAAGGCCGCCGGAACGACGGCCGGGGACGAGCCGGCCGAGCGCTTCGCCGCGCTCGCGCTGGCTTTCGCGGACGAGCCTGGGGTGGCCCGCACCCGCGCCTTCGGCTGCGAGGCGCTGACGGTCGGGGCAAAGATCTTCGCGATGGTCGCCCGCGGGCGGCTCGTGGTGAAGCTGCCGAAGGAGGAGGTCGACCGCCTGATCGAGACGGGCGCTGCCGGGCGCTTCGATCCCGGTCACGGCCGCCCGATGCGCGAATGGGCCGACATCCGGTCGGAGGACGCCGACTGGGCCGCCCTCGCCAACCGCGCCCACCACTTCGTTGCGGCGGGGTCGGGCGGGCGCCGTCCGCAGGCGTCCGCCGGACGAGACGCGCTCGCGCTAACGGCCGAGCGTCGCGACGGAGACGGCGATGACGTAGATCGCTGTGCCGGAGAGGCCGAAGAACACGGCCGCCGAGCCGAGATCCTTGGCATGGCGGGCGAACTCCGCATAGGCGGGCGAGAGATGGTCGACGAGCACCTCGATCGCCGTGTTGAGCGCCTCGAGCGCGAGGACGAAGGCCGAAAGCACCACGAAGCCGGCGATCCACGGCCAGCCGGCGCCGATCAGGACCAGCCAGACGAGGCCCGCGGCGAGCGCGCCGAGCTCCATCCGCGCCGCGATCTCGCTGCGGAACAGATAGATAACGCCGGCAGCGGACCATCGGCTCGCCGCGAAGAAATGGCTGATCCATGACGGCATGAAACGGTTTCCCCCGGTATGTCCTCGTCGCGGCGACCACCGCGGCACGGGCGCAGGCTCGCTGGATTCTGTTTTCGACAGCAAGTTCATGGCGAAGTCGCAATCGAGGGGTTTACTATCCAGCCGATTCCGAATTCCGGTTCCCATGGTGCGCGGCGATTAGCGCCTCCCGCCTTCAGGAGTGTGACATGACCGAGCTCCAGAGCTTCGGCACGCCGGGCGCCCAGCGCGCCCTCCTCCTGTCGCTGCCGAACATCCTCACCTATGCGCGCATCGTCGCCGTCCCGATCGTCGTCTTCTGCATCGTCGGCGGGCAGGAAGGATGGCGGCTCGCCGGCTTCCTCATATTCGTCGCGGCGAGCGTGACGGATTACTTCGACGGCTGGCTGGCGCGGCTGTGGCAGCAGCAGAGCTCGATCGGCCGCATGCTCGATCCGATCGCCGACAAGCTGCTCGTCGCCGCCTCGCTGCTCGCCCTCGTCTATGAGCGGACCATCGGCGGGGTGACGATCTGGGCGGCGGTGATCATCCTGTCGCGCGAGATCCTCGTCTCGGGCCTGCGCGAGTATCTCGCCGAGCTGCGCGTCAGCGTGCCGGTCACCCGGCTCGCCAAGTGGAAGACGACGATCCAGCTCGTCGCCGTCGCGCTCCTCGTCGCGGGGCCGGCGGGCGACCGGCTGTTCGCCTATACGACCGACACCGGCCTCGGCCTGCTCTGGATCTCGGCGATCGTCACGCTCTATACGGGCTACGATTATTTCCGGGCCGGGCTCGGCCACATCCTCGAGGAGAAGCCGTGAGGCTCGTCTATTTCGCCTGGGTGCGGGAGCGGATCGGCCGTCCCGAGGAAATCGTCGAACCGCCGGAGGGCGTCGAGACGGTGAGCGATCTGCTGCGCTGGCTCAGGACGCGCGGCGAGGAATACGAACACGCGCTCGAACATCCCGCGACGATCCGCGTCGCGCTCGACCAGACCCATGCCGACCACGACATGCCGATCGGCGGCAGCCGCGAGATCGCGCTGTTCCCGCCGATGACCGGCGGCTGACGGCCGATCGGGAGCCGCCGATGGCCTGCCGCATCCATGTCGCCGTCAGCGCGGCGCCGTTCGATCAGGCCGCCGAGCTGGCGGCGATCACCGCGGGCCGCACCGATATCGGCGCCGTCGTCACCTTCACCGGCCTCTGCCGCGACGAGGACGGCCGCCTCGCGGCGCTCGAACTCGAGCATTATCCGGGCATGGCGGAGGCGGAACTCGGCCGCATCGCCGCGCAGGCGGCGGAGCGCTGGCCGGTCCAGGCGCTGACGATCGTCCATCGCCACGGGCGCATGGAGCCCGGCGCGCCGATCGTGCTCGTCGCCGCGGCCTCGCCGCATCGCCATGCGGCGTTCGCGGTGGCGGAGTTCGTGATGGATTTCCTGAAAACCCATGCGCCCTTCTGGAAGAAGGAGCACGGCCGCGCCGGGGACACGGGGTGGGTCGCGGCGAAGGATGCCGACGACGATGCGGCGTCGCGCTGGCGGGAGGCCGGCGTCGAGGACGCCGGCCGCTAGGCGACCCGCCGCTCAGCCGCGGCGGGAAAAAGTGCGAGGCCTCAGCCGACGAGCTCGACGCCCGAGAACCAGTAGGCGATCTCCTGCGCGGCCGTCTCCGGCGCGTCCGAGCCGTGCACCGAGTTCTCGCCGATCGACACGGCGAATTCCTTGCGGATCGTGCCTTCGGCGGCGTTCGCCGGGTTGGTCGCGCCCATCACTTCGCGGTTCTTGAGGATGGCGTTCTCGCCCTCGAGCACCTGCACCACGGTCGGGCCGGAGGTCATCGTCTCGACCAGCTCGCCGAAGAAGGGCCGATCCTTGTGGACGGCGTAGAAGCCCTCGGCCTGCGCCTTCGACATCCACACGCGCTTCGAAGCGACGACGCGCAGGCCGGCCTCTTCGAGCTTGGCCGTGATCTTGCCGGTGAGGTTGCGCTTCGTCGCGTCCGGCTTGATCATCGAAAAGGTGCGTTCGATCGCCATGTCTTGCTCGCTTCCTTGATTGGTCGGGAAAGGTGGCGGACCGTATAGCGGCGGCGCATGACGGCGGCAAGGCGGAGGCCGGCCCCGCGCGCCGGGGCTTGCCCGACCGTGCCCCGCCCGGGCACCCTCGCGCGCATCGGATGACGGGAGGATGCCGTGACCAACCCCTTCGTGATGCTCGCGGGCTACAATGCCTGGGCCAACCGCCGCCTCTATGCCGCCGCCGGGGCGCTCGACGACGCCGACTACCGCGCCGACCGCGGTGCCTTCTTCGGCTCGCTGCACGGCACGCTCAGCCATCTCCTCGTCACCGACCGGATCTGGATGCGCCGCTTCACCGGCGACGGGCCGCTCCATCTCACCCTCGACGAACAGCCCTACAGCGCCCTCGCCGCTCTCGCCGAGGCGCGCTTCGCCGAGGACGCCCGCATCCTCGCCTTCGCCGAGGGGCTCGACGCGACCCGGCTCGCCGGCCTCTTCACCTACCGCACCGTCACCAATCCGCGCGACATCACCCAGCCGCTCGCCCCCGCCCTCTTCCACCTCTTCAACCACCAGACCCATCACCGCGGCCAGGCGCACGCCGTCCTGACGGCGATCGGCGGCCGCGACGCCGCGCCCTCGCTCGATCTCCTCGCCTATCAGCGCGAGACCGGCATCGGCATGAGCTGACCGCCGGCGCCCTCCCTCCGGCGACGGAAGCTCTCGATTCACCACGGCGCCATTCATCCGGGGACGTGTGAAGAAGGTCTCTTGTCTCCCTTCTCGCGGCAGCGCAGCATGACGATATTCCCGCATCGTTCTGCCGCCTCCGGCGTTTGTGAGTCGCCATGCTTCGCGCTGCCTTCACAGCTCTTCTCCTCGGCACCGTGCCTGCGGCGGCGGTGCCGGTCGATGCGCTTTCCGAATCGCGAAGGATGACGCAGGCCGAGATGGCGGAGACGGTCGATTTCATGGTCGGCAACGCCGTCTTCGCGCTGCTGCAGGCGGCCGGCCACATGGCGGCCGATGTCTTCCGCCTGCCCGTGGACGGCGAACGCGGCGCGGATGATTTCGCCACCTTCACCCTGCTCGAACCACGCTCGGCGGCGGGCGACCAGACCCTCGTGAATGCGATCGACACCTGGTATCTGTCGGACCGGCTGACCGCCTCGAACGATGGCTCGTCCGTGCCGATCGGGCCGCACGCGCTCGACCTCACCCGCGCCAACGCGATCACCTGCCGGATGGTCGGCGCCGATCCGCAGGGCTTTTCCGACATCGCCGACGCCGTCGCCCTTGCACCGGCGGCGCGGGACCGTTGCGTCGCCGACTATGCGCGCGACCGCGCCGCCTTCGACGCGATCCTCGCGCCCTTCCGCCGGCCCGCGGCAGCCGCGAAGTCGGCCGTGCGGACGGTCTACGACCCCGCTCCCGACGACCTTGAGCTCGAGGCGACGGTGCTCTCCGACAACCGGGTGCTCGAGGAAGTCGGCGATCGCCTCGCCGACCACTACCTCCTGCCGGACGGTGTCACCGTCCGCGCCGCGCCCTGCGGCAGCCCGACGGCGGAATGGAAGGCCGGGGAGAAGGAGCTCGTGCTCTGCTACGAGCTCTCCGCCATCCATGCCGCCCTGATCATCGACGACATCAGGCAGCGCTGAAGGGCGATCGCGGATCGGCCTCTCCGGCCTCTTGCCTCGCCCGCCCGGCCGGGGCACATCAGCGGCCATGCTCCACGTCAACGACGTCACCTATCGCATCGCCGGACGGACCCTGCTCGAAGGCGCGACCCTCGCTCTGCCCGACGGGGCGAAGGCCGGCTTCGTCGGCCGCAACGGCACCGGCAAGACGACGCTCTTCAGGCTGATCACCGGCGACATCGCCGCGGAGAGCGGCACGATCGTGCTGCCGAAAGGCGTGCGCATCGGCCAGGTGGCGCAGGAGGCGCCGGCGACCGAGGACAGCCTCCTCGATACCGTGCTCGCCGCGGACCGCGAGCGCGCGGCGCTGCTCGCCGAGGCCGAGCGGGCGACCGACCCCGAGCGGATCGCGGCGATCCAGATCCGCCTCGCCGACATCGAGGCGCATTCGGCGGAGGCGCGTGCCGGGGCGATCCTCTACGGCCTCGGCTTCGATGCGGCGGCGCAGCGCCGGCCCTGCTCCTCCTTCTCGGGCGGCTGGCGGATGCGCGTCGCGCTCGCCGCCGTGCTCTTCTCCGCCCCCGACCTCCTGCTGCTCGACGAGCCGACCAACTATCTCGATCTCGAAGGGACGCTCTGGCTCGAGACCTATCTCGCCCGCTATCCGCACACCGTCTTCCTGATCAGCCACGACCGCGACCTGCTCGACCGGGCGGTCGGCATGATCGTCCATCTCGACCAGGGCAAGCTCACCACCTATCGCGGCGGCTACGAATCCTTCGACCGCCAGCGGCGCGAGCGGCAGGCGCAGCAGATGAAGGCGCGCGAGAAGCAGGAGGAGCAGCGCAAGCATCTGCAGGCCTTCGTCGACCGCTTCCGCGCCAAGGCCTCGAAGGCCCGGCAGGCGCAGTCGCGCGTCAAGATGCTCGAGAAGCTGCAGCCGATCGCGGCGCTGGTCGACGATGCCGTCACCCCCTTCGCCTTCCCCGATCCGAAGCGGATGCTGGCGCCGCCGCTGATCGCGCTCGACGGCATCGCGGTCGGCTATGCGCCCGAAGCCCCGGTGCTGCGCCGGATCGACCTCAGGATCGACACCGACGACCGCATCGCGCTCCTGGGCGCCAACGGCAACGGCAAGTCGACCTTCGCCAAGCTGATCTCCGGCCGCCTGCCGCCCCTTTCGGGCACGATGCGGCGGGACGAACGGATGGAGATCGCCTATTTCGCGCAGCATCAGCTCGACGAGCTCGATCCGAACGGCTCGGCCGTCGATCATGTCCGGCCGCTGATGCCGGACCGGCCGGAGGCACAGGTCCGCGCGCGGGTCGGCGCGATGGGCTTCCCGACCGCCAAGATGGACACGCCCGCCAAGGACCTGTCGGGCGGCGAGAAGGCGCGGCTGCTGCTCGGCCTCGCCACCTTCGGCGGGGCGAATCTCCTGATCCTCGACGAGCCGACCAACCATCTCGACATCGACAGCCGCGAGGCGCTCGTCCACGCCCTCAACGATTACAAGGGCGCCGTGATCCTGATCAGCCACGACCGCCATCTGGTCGAAGCGACCGTCGACCGCCTGTTGCTGGTCGCGGACGGCGCCGTCCGCGCCTTCGACGGCGACATGGAGGATTACCGCCGGCTGATCCTGTCCGGCGGGTCCGAGGAGACGCGCGAGGCCCGTGAGGCCGAGAGCCGCGCCTCGGCGCAGGATCGCCGCCGCGACGCGGCGCAGCGCCGGGCGGAACTCGCCCCCTTGCGCAAGCGCATCCGCGGCCTCGAAGACGAGATGGAGAAGCTGCGCGTCGCGATCGCCAGGGCCGACACGATCCTCGCCGACGGTGATCTTTATCTGCGCGATCCGGCAAAGGCGACCGCGACGGCGAAGGCCCGCGCCGAAGCCGAGCGCCGTCTCGCCGCGGCGGAGGAGTCCTGGCTCGAGCTTTCGGCCGAATACGAGGCCGCCGAGGCCGGCTGACCTCCGTCCGTCCCTCTCGCCCCCGAAGCCGGAGGGGCGGCGAACGCCCCGCAGGAAGGGCGGCGAAGGTTGCACGGAGGCGGCTCTTCGCGCAGGATGACGCCGCCGCGCACCGGGGGACGCCATTGAAAATCCACGCCTTGAAGGCGCTCGAAGAGGCATTCCAGGATGCCAAGCGCCGGTTCGTCTACCAGCCGCTCGCCCGCTCTGCCAAGCTCGACCGCTACCGCACGGTGCCATTCGACATCGTCGTCAAGACGTTCTCCGACCACCGGATGGCGTTCGACCCGAACGATTTCATGGGTCGGACGCTTATGGATCAGGGTCACTGGCAGCGCGACGACCTGGACTGGGTGGTCGAGCGACTGGGGAGCGGACCGCGCGGCCGCGTCTTCCTCGATGTCGGCGCCCATGTCGGAACGCAATCGGTCTATGCGCTGATCGGCGGCGCCTTCGACCGGGCCATCGCGATCGAACCGATGACGGACAATATCGAGACGATCCGGCTCAACGCCTTGCTGAACGATCTCCCGATCACCGTCGTCCCCTCGGCGGCGGGCGCAGAGGCCGGGCGCTTGCCCTTCAACCCGGACCCGCAGAACTCCGGCGGCGGCAGCCTGCACCATTCCCTCCGCGGTCAGCGCGGCGCCGATATCGAAGTCGAGGTCGAGCGGGTCGACACGATCCTCGACCGCCTCGCCGTCGAGCCGGCCGAGATCGGCCTCGTCTGGATCGACGTGGAGGGCTTCGAGCGGCAGGTGCTCGCCGGCATGCCGGCTCTCCTCGAAGCCCGCGTACCGCTGTTCATCGAGGTGCTCGATCACCTCTACAGCCCGGACGACTTCGCCGCGCTGAAGCGGCTGCTCGGCAATTATCGCTGCGCGGTGACGCGCGACGGGTCCACGGAGCTCCAGACCGTCCGGCACTTCTCCGGCGATATCCTCTTCCTCTGAGCCCCGCGGCCGTCTCAGGCCTTCCGCTCCCAGCGGCCGCGCTCCGACTGCTGCCAATAGGTCGAGTCGTGGCCGGCCGCCTTCGCCCGCTTCCAGGCGTCGCGCGCCGCGGCGAGCGCGTCCCGATCGTTGCCGTCGAAGATCACCACCAGCCGCTCATAGCCCTCCGCGCTCGCGAACGGCGCGCCATCGACGAGGAAGCGGACCGCCGCCCCGTACGGATTGTCGGGTGCCGTGGTGAGGAGGATCGGCTGCAGCGCGGCCTGCGCGTCGCCCGCTGTGCCATGCGGCAGGAACGAATCCTCCCGGTAGGTCCACAGATGGGCGTCGAGGGCCTCGAGCCGCTCCCGCGATCCCGCCTCGACCACCACCCGCCAGCCCCGCTCGATCGCCTTCTCGAGCAGGCCCGGCAGCACCGCTTCGAGGCTCTGCTTCTGCAGGTGGTAGAAAAAGACCTCAGTCATCGGTTGCACCGTTGCGGTGGGGAATGGCAAGATCGCCGCGGGGGGCGGAAGGGCGGCACCCGGGGAAACCGGGCGCTGCGAGGGGGTCGTTTGCGTTCCGATATAGACATTCTCGTCGTCAATCTCGAACGCTCCACCGAGCGCCGCACCCTTATGGCGGAACAGCTCGATCGGCTCGGCGTCGTCTATCAGTTCTTCCCGGCGTTCGACGGCCGCAAGGGCGAACACGCGAGAGAGTTCCGCTACGATCCGGCAATCGCGGCACGTCACGGTCTCAGGCCGCTGACGCCCGGCGAGCTCGGCTGCGCGGCGAGCCATGTCGCCATCTGGCGACGGTGCAGCGAGACCGGACGGCCCGTCATCGTGCTCGAAGACGATGTGATCACCGAGGACCGCTTCGCCGAAGACGTCCCCTTGATTCGCGATCTCGTCGAACGCTATCCGCTGCTGCGCATCGCCGCGATCCGGGAACGGCCGGGCCGGGTGGTCGAGAGCCTGCCGCGGGGGCGTCAGGTCGTGCGGCTGTCGAACGGGCCGCGCGGCACGATGGGCTACGCCCTCTCGCCGCAGGGTGCCCGGGCCCTGCTTCACGAGATCGACACGCTCGCCGAGCCGATCGACCACTACATCGACATGTTCTGGCTGCACGGCCTGCGCATCATGGCCCTGAAGCCCTATCCGGTATGGGAGCGTCCCTCGGACGGGCTGCCCTCCACCATCGAGTCGATTCGCTGGGACCACAGGGCGTCGTTCCCGAACAAGATCGCCCGCGAGGCGCACCGGCTGCTCGGCGAGGTCATGCGCGTCTCGTACAACGCGTCGGATTATTTCACTTCGATCGGACGGTCATGATTCCTGCCTATGTGATCAATCTCGACCGCTCGCCGGAGCGGCTCGAGGAATTCATGGCCGAGGCCCGGCGCGTCGGCGTTGCGGTCGAGCGTTTCGCTGCCATCGACGCCAGGACGCTGCCGGATCCGATTCCCGGCCAAGCCTTTCCCGACTGGGTGCGCAGCGGCCATCGCGGCCACACCGCGGCCGTCCTTTCGCACGTAAGCGTCTGGCGGCTGATCGCGAAAGGCGATGCGCCCTGGGGCGCCGTCTTCGAGGACGATGCGGTCTTCAGCCTCAGCCTGTCCGCCTATCTCGACGATACAGGCTGGGTTCCGCCGGGAATCGGCCTGGTCAAGCTCGACACGATCGGCGATCGCGAGTTTTTCGGCCTCGGAGGCCTGCCGGCGCCGGCCGGCCGGCGACTGCGCCGGGTCGTCTCCCGCCATCTCGGCGCCGCCGGATACCTGATTTCGCGTGACGCCGCGCGCCAGTTGGTGGACCAGGCCGACCCGCTCCGGATGCCGATCGATCATCTCCTCTTCGGATACGAGGCGCACCGGCAGCACCGCCTCCGCTTTCTGCAGGTCGACCCCGCGCTCTGCATCCAGCGGCAGTTCGCTCCTGCCGCGCCCGTGAATAGCGCTGCGACGGTGAGCACGATCGATTACCAGACGGTCGCCACCGCCCCGCCGCGCCTGCGCCCCGCCGCGAAGCTCGCGCGCGAGGCCGCCCGGCTCGCCGCCCAGCTCGGCTGGATCGCCCGCGGCGGCATCCGCCGCACCATCGCCTTCGCCGACGCGACCGGCGCCGCTCCGCCACAAGGAGCGGGACGGTCCGATCTGTGATCGAATCGCCCGGCCTCGGCACCGACCGGAGCGCGGCTCGCCGCAGCTCGACGCCACACGCCGGACACTCGCCCGGAGCGTTCCTCAGGTCCGGGTTGAGACGAGAGCAGCAAGAATGTCAAGGTCGCGGGATCGGCAAGCGCGATTCCTGCGCGCCACGACCACCGGGGGCAGAGTTGAAGACCGCGAACCATCCTGCCGGGCCGAGCGTCCTCACGCCTCCCCCGCTGCCGCGCGGAGGAGGCCGGCGGGTCGCTTCCGCGCGGCCGCGGCCACGCGGCGCTCTGCGGCGGAGCATGGCCAGGAGGGCGGGGCCTCCTCCCACCGGGCCGGACCGTCTGCGACGCCTCATCGCCGTCGAATGGCCACGGCGCTCCGGCAGCGCGGGACATCGCTGAACAATGGCGCACGCTCCAACCGAGATCGCGCCCTACAACGACCGGCCGCTCGGGTTGTCGGCGTTCATTCGCGCCAAAGACGAGCAGCGATGGATCGGGCCGGCGATCGCATCGATCGTCGACGACGTGGACGAGGTGGTCGTCTGTCTTCAGCCTTCACGGGACCGCACCGAGGCGATCGTCCGGGGCTTCCGCAGCGACAAGGTCCGCATCGTTCCCTATCCCGTCGAGACGCGCGCCTTCGGACCCGGCTTCGACACGCAGGACCCCCGGCAGCCCGATTGCTGGACCTATTTCTGCAACTGGTCCCTGGCCCAGACCCGTTTCAGCAGTGCCATCCGGTGGGATGCGGACCACATCGCCCTTCCCGGGGCCATCTCGCGCATACGCGGCCTGCTCGCCGATTACGACGCGGTCTTCGATTTCGGCGTGAATGTGGTGACGCGCGACCTGCATCTGTCCCGAGCATTGCCGCGGACCTTCGTCGAGGCGCGCAATTTTCGTGTCCTGCCCGGCTTCTCGTTCGAGAGCGGAAGCCATACCGAGGTGTTCCGGCTCGGCAAGTTCCACAGGCACGGCTGGCGAATCTGGAAGGCGAGAAAGTATTTTCTGCCGACGCCGACCTTCCTTCACCTCAAATGGCTGAAGACCGATGACGAGATGAGGGGTTGGCCGGAGAATTGGCGGGACGTGCCCTATTTCGCCAAGGCCGACAGACGCGAGGCCGGCGCACTCTATGACGGGCCGCGGCCCGCCTTCGACTTCCTGTCCATGGAGGCCGCTTGAAGATCCTCGTCATCAACCTCGAGCGATCGACGGACCGGCGGAACCGGATGGCGCAGGCGCTGTCACGGCTCGGGCTCGACTTCGAGGTGCTGCGGGCCGTCGACGGACGCCGGGGCGAGCATCGTGCCGTCTCCCGCTATGACGAGGCGGCGACGCTCCGCCGGTTCGGACATCGCCTCAACGAGGGCGAGGTGGGCTGCTATGCGAGCCACTATGCCGCCTGGCAGCGTGCCGTCGACCGGGCCACGCCGATCCTCGTGATGGAGGACGACCTCACGCTCGAACCCGGTTTTCCCGCGGCCCTTGCCCATGCCGAAGGCGCGATCGGTCGGCTCGGCGTGCTCCGGCTCGCCGCGCTCTCGGAGCGCAAGGCGCTCGCCGAGGAACAGCTCGACGGCGGCTATCGGCTGGCCCGGCTGGAGAAGGGCGGCATGGGGACGCAATGCTATGCCGTTTCACCGGCGGCGGCGCGGACCCTGCTCGACCATTCCGCGGTCTGGACCATGCCGGTCGACTATTTCCTCGACGCGTTCTGGCTGCACGGCATTCCGAGCTATGCGCTCCTGCCCTATCGCGTGACCCATGTCGAGGCCGCGATCGAGGCGACCGATATCGGCGCGCGGGAGCCCTACGGCCCCCGCGGTCTGTCCGATTACCGACGCCACTGGGCCAAGCAGCGCGACTGGCTGCTGCGCAAGGCCTACAATATCCGTCACCGCCGCGCCGGGCTTCAGCCCTCGTAGCGGTCGGCGACGAGGCGATCGAGCAGACGGACGCCCCAGCCCGAAGCCCAGGAGCGGTTGATCTCGGTCGGCGCCGAGCCCATCGCCGTGCCGGCGATATCGAGATGCGCCCAGGGGGTGCCCTCGGGAACGAAGCGCTTCAGGAACGCCGCCGCCGTTGCCGAGCCCGCGTCGCGGCCGCCGGTGTTCTTGATGTCGGCGAATTTCGATTCGATCTGCTTGTCATAGGCCGCCCCGAGCGGCATCCGCCAGACCGGCTCGCCGGTCGCCTCCCCTGCCGCCGAAAGCGCCGCGGCGAGCGCGTCGTCGTTCGAGAACAGGCCCGCATTGTGATGGCCGAGCGCGACGATGATCGCGCCGGTCAGCGTCGCGAGGTCGACGATGGCGCGCGGCTTGTATTCTTCAACCGTCCACCACAGCGCATCGGCGAGCACGAGCCGGCCCTCGGCATCGGTGTTGATGATCTCGATCGTCGTGCCGGAGGCCGCGGTGACGATGTCGCCCGGCCGCTGCGCCGCGCCGTCCGGCATGTTCTCGACGATGCCGACGACACCGACGACATCCGCCTTGGCCTGGCGGGACGCGAGCGCGTGCATCAGACCGATCACGGCGGCGGCGCCGCCCATGTCGCCCTTCATGTCCTCCATGCCGCCGGCCGGCTTGATCGATATGCCGCCGGTGTCGAACACGACGCCCTTGCCGACGAAGGCGACCGGGCCGGGCGCGTCCTTCCCCTTCGTCTTGCCGAGCCCGTTCCAGCGCATGGCGACCAGCCGCGGCGGCCGTACCGAGCCCTGCGCGACGCCGAGCAGGGCGCGCATGCCGAGCTTCTTCATCTTCTTCTCGTCGAGCACCTCGATCTCGACGCCCAGGCTCGCGAGCGCCTCCGCCCGTTCGGCGAGTTCGACCGGACCGAGCACGTTCGGCGGCTCGTTGACGAGGTCCCGGGCGAGCTCGATACCGCCGGCGAGGCCGGATGCGTCGCTCCACGCCTTTTTCGCCTTGCCGGTCTCGGCCGTGACGACCGTGAGCGCGAAGGCCTTCTTCACCACCGTCTCCTCGCCGGCCTTCGCCGTCTCGGCCTCGCGTTTCGCGCCGCTCGCGCTCTTGTAGCGGTCGAAGCCATAGGCGCGGAGCCGCGCGCCGAGGGCCAGTTCGGCGAGCTGCTCGGCCGAGAGCGCGGTGCCATCCGGCCATTCGGCGAGCAGCGAAGCCGTCTCGCCCTTCCGCAACGCGCCGGCGATCACCCCGCCGAGCCGGGCATAATCGCGCCGGACAAGGTCCGCCGTCTTGCCGAGGCCGACGACGATCACCCGATCGCGCGCGACATCACCCGGCGCGATGAGATCGAGCAGAGCGAAGCCCTTGCCCTTGAAGTCGGCGATCCGCGCCGCCCGCTCGACGAGCGGGCCGATGCCGGCGGCCTGCGCGGCCGTGCCCAGCTTCAGCGTCTCGTCGGCCAGCACGACGAGCGTGCCGCCCTCGGGCAGGGCCTTGGCGAAGGTGATTTCGGGGAGCGCGGACATCGGAACTCTCGACGGAACGGCGGCCGGAGAGCCGCGGGAACGGACAGTTTGCCGCCCCTTCGCCGACGATGGCAAGCGACGCGGCCGTCTCGATCGGCGTCAGGACGCCGCGCCCCCCGGCTCCCGACTGCGCCCACCGCGACACCGCCGGCGCGGGCCGCGACGGCGAGGCGCTTGCCAGCGAGGCCTGCGCGGCGATAATTCCGCTGCCGAGGCGGACAGGAAAGGCCGGCCGATTCCGCGATGAAGCTCATCGAGCGCCACATCTTCCGCCGGATGCTCGGCGCCTGCGTGCTCAGCCTCGTCGCGCTGTCGGGCACCGTTTGGCTCAGCCAGGCCTTGCGCGAGCTCGATCTCGTGACGGCGAAGAGCCAGAGCTTCGTCATCTTCTTCCAGATCACCGCGCTCATTCTGCCGGGCCTGATCCTCGTTGTCCTGCCCGTGGCGGTGATCATCGCGGTCCTGTTCACGCTCAATCAGCTGAACGCCGATTCCGAACTCGTCGTGATCAATGCGAGCGGCGCCTCGCAGATGACGGTGCTGCGCCCGGCGCTGCGGCTCGGCATCCTCGCGACCGCCGTCTCGGCCGTGATGTCGCTGTGGCTGGTGCCGGATTCGCTTCGGTCCTGGCGCGAGATGATGACGCAGGTTACGGCCGACGTGATCTCGACGGTGATCCGCGAGGGCCAGTTCATGCCGCTCGGCAAGGATCTCGTCTTCCATGTCCGCGAGAAGCGGCCGGACGGCACGATGCGCGGCATCTTCGTGCTCGACGAGCGCGATCCGGCACAGCAATCGGTCTACATCGCCGAGCAGGGCGCGCTGTTGCGCAATCCGATCGGCACCTTCCTCATCATGCACAACGGGACGATCCAGCAGCAGTCGCGGGCGAGCGACGCCGTCTCGATGATCGCCTTCGAATCCTACGCCTTCGATCTGTCGAGCTTCGCGACGCGCGACGGCCCGGCGCGCTACCAGGCGGCCGACCGCTCGACGCTCTGGCTCCTCTCGCCCGATCCCAAGGACCCGGGCTATCGCAAGGATCCGGGCCGCTACACGGCCGAGCTGCACGAACGGCTGTCCTCGCCCTTCTATGCGTTCCTCTTCGCGCTGATCCCGGTCGCGGCGCTCGGCCAGGCGCGCACGACCCGCCAGGGACGCGGCATGACGATCCTCGGCGCGGTGCTCATCGCCTCCGGCGCGCGCGTCGGTGGCTTCCTCGCCTCGGGCGTCGTCAGCGGCGACCTCGCCCTCGTGCCGCTCCTCTACGCGATCCCGATCGGGCTCTCGGCGCTTGCCCTCGCACTCGTGCTGACCGGGGTGCGGATCGACGGGCCGGAAGCGCTCGGCGCCTTCCTGCGGGATCGCGCCGACCGGCTGTTCGGCCGCGGGTCGGGGTGAGCGATGCTCGGCGGCTCCTCCACCCTTTCGCGCTATTTCGCGCTCCGCTTCCTGCGGACCACCCTCCTGATTTTCCTCGTCTGCTTCGTGCTGATCGCGGTCGTCGACTATGTCGAGCTGGCGCAGCGCTGGGCCGGCGACGACACTTTCAGCGCCGGTCGCACCTTCCTCGTCTCGATCTTCCGCGTGCCGCAGGTGATCGAGCGTGCGCTGCCCTTCACCGTGCTCTTCGCCGCGATCTCGACCTTCGTGATGGCGAACCGCAAGCTCGAACTCGTCGTCACACGCGCCGCCGGCCTTTCGGCCTGGCAGTTCCTGCTCCCGGCGACGATCGTCGCGCTCGGCATCGGCGTGTTCGCGACCACCGTCTTCAATCCGTTCTCGGCCATGCTCAAGGAGCGCTCGCTCGAGATCGCCGCGAGCCTCAGAGCGAGCGGCGGCGGCCTCACGCAGCGCGACCAGTCGAACGGCGCGCTGTGGCTGCGCCAGAGCGGCAAGGACGGCGCCTCGATCATCGGCGCGAAGGATTCGACCGATCAGGGCCTCACGCTGATCGACGTGACGGCCTTCGTGTTCGAGAACGACGGCGCCTTCCGCAGGCGGATCGACGCGGGAAAGGCGCTCTACGCCGACGGCAGCTGGCGATTCGTCGACGCCACCGTGACCGAGCCGGGCAAGCGACCGGAGCCTGTTGCCGAAACGCGACTCGCGACGAATCTCGGCCCCCGCGAGGTGCGGGAAGCCTTCGCCAATCCCGAGACGATCTCGTTCTGGTCTCTGCCGAGCCTGATCGCCATCGCCCGTACGACGGGCCTGCCTTCCCATCAATTCGAGCTGCAATATCAGACACTTCTGGCACAGCCCCTGTTCCTCCTGGCGATGGTCCTGGTGGCCGCGACGGTGTCCCTTCGGTTCTCCCGTTCGCGCGAGATCGGTCAGGTAATTGTCACTGGCGTGGCCATCGGCTTCGTGCTTTATGTCATCGGGGAAATTGCTCGTGATCTCGGGGGGAGCGGCGTCGTGCCTGCAACTGTCGCAGCGTGGACGCCCGCAATCATCGCAGCGCTGATGAGTGTAACCGTGTTGCTGCATCGTGAGGACGGATGATCGCAGTTGCCGCTGTTGAGCCGTCCTCATCGCCGCGTGGCGTGCTCCGCACGATACGGGCGGCGTTGCTCGGTTCCGCCCTCGTCGTGGCCGGGCTCGCCGGGGCGGCCGTTCCGGCCTTCGCTCAGACCGGCAGCGGGCAGCTCGGATTCGGATTCGACCGTGTCGGCCGGCCGGCCGGCAACGCGCAGATGCTGCTCGACGCCGACCAGCTGATCTACGATTACGACGCCCAGAAGGTCTCCGCCGCCGGCAGCGTGAAGATCTATTACGACGGCTACACGCTGGAGGCCGACAAGGTCACCTACGACCAGAAGAGTGGTCGGATGACAGCCGATGGCCGGGTCAAGATCGTCGACCGCGAGGGCTCGATCGTCACGGCCGATTCGATCGACGTCACCGATTCGCTGAGCGACGGCTTCGTCGAGGCGCTCCGGCTCGACACGCCGACGCAGACCCATTTCGCCGCCGAACGCGCACGGCGCGACGAAGGCAAGCGAACGACCTTCTATCGCGGCGTCTATACGGCCTGCGAACCCTGCCGCGACCGCCCGAACAAGGCGCCGCTCTGGCAGGTCAAGGCGGCGCGCATCGTCGTCGACCATGTCGAGCATCTCGTCCACTTCCGCAGCGCGCAGCTCGAATTCCTCGGCGTGCCGGTCGCCTGGGTGCCGGTCTTCTCGGCGCCCGATCCGACGACCAAGCGCAAGAGCGGCTTCCTGCCGCCGAGCGTCGGCTACACGTCGAATGTCGGCGCCTATGCCCGGGTCCCCTATTTCTGGGCGCTGGCGCCGAATTACGACCTGACGCTGTCGCCGACCGCCTATACGCAGCAGGGCTTCCTCGCCCTCGCGGAATGGCGCCATCGCCTCGACAACGGCCAGTACACGCTGTCGATGGCCGGCATCTCGCAGTCCGATCCGGACGCCTTCTACGACGCCGACAGCCGCAATTCCGGCGTCAAGGATTTCCGCGGCGGCATCCGCACCACCGGCGAGTTCTACCTGAACGACAAATGGACGTTCGGCTGGGACACGACGGTCACCTCCGACCGGACCTTCACGCGCGACTATGACGTGCTGAACAGTGAGAAGACGGTCGCGGTCTCCTCGATCAATCTGACCGGCGAGAGCGAACGGAACTGGTTCGACGCGCGGGGCTATTATTTCCAGGTCCTGTCGAACGACAAGGACCCGCGCTACGACCAGGAACGGCAGGCCGTCGTTCATCCGGTCATCGATCACGATTATACCGTCGATCACTCGGTCTTCGGCGGCGAGGTTTCGGTCAAGTCCAACTTCGTCAGCCTGTCGCGCGACGAGACCGACTTCGTCGATCGGGCGGGCGGCGCGACGGGCGTCTATGATCCCGGCATCGACCGCGTGCTCGGCGCCTCGGGTCTCTACAACCGGCTCTCCTCGCAGGTGACGTGGGAGCGGACCGTGATCGGCCCGATGGGCGTCGTGCTGAAGCCGTTCGGCTATCTGCGCGGCGACGCCTATTATGTCGACCCCGACAACAATATCGCCGGCCTGTCGGATTCGGAGGGCACCTTCCGCGGCATGCCGGCGGTCGGTCTCGAGGCGCGCTGGCCGATCATGACCTCGGTCGGCGCGACCGCCCACATTTTCGAGCCGATCGCCCAGGCGATCGTCCGGCCGAACGAGCAGGACGCCGGCTATCTGCCGAACGAGGATGCACAGAGCCTCGTTTTCGACGATTCGAGCCTCTTCGACTGGGACAAGTTCTCGGGCTACGACCGGATCGAGGGCGGCACGCGCGTCAATGTCGGCCTGCACTATCTCGGCACGTTCGGCACACTCGCCTCGGTCGATGCGCTGGTCGGCCAGTCCTTCCAGGTCGCCGGCCAGAATCCCTATGCGGTCGACGATCTGACGGGGACCGGTCTCGTTTCCGGCCTCGAGACGGACCGGTCGGACTACGTGGGTCGCGTGACCCTCGATACCGGCTACGGCTATTTCCTGACCGCCCGCACCCGGCTCGACGAGAGCGATTTCACCCTCAACCGGGCGGAGCTGACGGCGACCGGCCGGATGGGGGCGGTGACGGCGTCGACCTCCTATCTGTTCCTCCGCGACGATCCGGAGACGAGCGATTCCGAGGCGACCGAAGCCGTCAGCGTGCGCGGCTCATGGCAGTTCGCGGAGTATTGGCGCGCCTTCGGGTCGGTCGGCTACGACATCCACGAGAAGACGCTGGCGAGCAGCTCCGTGGGCCTCGCCTATGACGACGAATGCACCACCTTCTCGATCGCCTACAGCCAGGTCGACAAGGACTACTCCAGCATCGAGACGACGAAGAAGCTGATGATGAAGCTCGAGCTGCGGACGCTGGGTGGCGCCGGCGTTCAGACGGACCTCTCCAACCTGAACTGACGGTTTCACGCTTTCGCCGGATTTCTGGGGCATCTCGCCGCGTTCCGGATGCCGATGCGCCGTACCGGACGGCGGCGCGCCGTCGGGAGGACCCGAAGAGATATGTTGAAGACAACGCGAGCTGCGGCGGTTTCGGTGGCGATGGCGCTGCTGGCCGGGACGATCGTCGCCCCCCACCCGGTCGCGGCGCAGAGCGCGATCCGTATGCTGGTCAACGATCAGCCGATCACCAGCTATGCCGTGTCGCAGCGCTCGAAGCTGAACCGCCTGACCGGCGGCAAGGGCGGCGAGAAGGTCGCCCTCGACGAACTGGTCAACGAGGCGATCCAGCAGACCGAGGCGAAGCGCCGGGGCATCAGCATTCCCGATGCGCAGTTGGACGCCGCGGTCGCCCAGATCGCCAAGCAGGTGAAGCTCTCGCCCAAGCAGCTCGAGGCGGCGCTCGGCCAGCAGGGCATCCAGATCCAGTCGCTGCGCGAGCGCATCCGCGCCCAGATCACCTGGAGCCGGCTCGTTCAGGCGAAGGTCCGTTCCTCCCGTTCGGTCGGCGAGCGCGATATCACGGCGCAGATCCTGGCGCGCGGCGATCAGGCCGCGTCCCGCACGATCCGCGAATTCATGCTGCAGCAGATCATTTTCGTCGTGCCCCGCGGCTCGGCGCAGGGCGCCTATGCCAAGCGGCGGCAGGAGGCCGAGTCCTTCCGCAACCGGTTCCCCGGCTGTGACGGCGCGCTTCCCTACGCGCAGACCTTCAAGGGCGTCGTCGTCAAGCCGATGGGCCGCCGCGACACGACGCAGCTCACCGGGCCGCTCGGCGACGAGTTGATGAAGACCTCGGTCGGAACGACGACGAAGCCGCAGGTGACCGAGAACGGCGTCGAGATGCTCGCCGTCTGCGCGACGGAGGACGTCGCCAGCGACGCCGGTGCCCGCGCCGAGATCCAGAGCGAGCTGAGCTCGGAGGAGGCGAAGAAGCTCGCCGACGACTACATGGCCGAGCTGAAGGCGAAAGCGAAGATCGAGCAGCGCTAGGAGCCCCGATGCCGGCAGAGGCGACGCCCGCCCTTCCCCTTGCCCTCACAGTTGGGGAGCCGGCCGGGATCGGTCCGGATGTGACGCTCGCCGTCTGGCAGGCGCGCGAGGCACTCGGCCTGCCGCCCTTCTACGTGCTCGCCGACCCCGCCGGCATGGCCCGCAGGGCGCAACGAATCGGCATCGACGTGCCGATCGTGCGCGTCTCGCCGGGCGACGCCGTCGACGTCTTCGCGCGCGCCCTACCCGTGGTGCCGCTCGAAAATCCGGCCGATGCCGAACCCGGCATCCCCGACCGCGCCTCGGCCCGGGGTGTCATCGAGGCGATCGCGCGGGCTGTGGGCGATGTCCGCGCCGGCTTCGCGGAAGCGGTGGTCACCAATCCGATCAACAAGAAGGCGCTCTACGACGCGGGCTTCCAGCATCCCGGCCACACCGAGTTCCTCGGCGTGCTGTCGGCTGCCTGGCAGGGTTCGCCGGCCCATCCGGTGATGATGCTCGCCGGACCGGCGCTGCGGGCGGTCCCCGTCACCATCCACGTGCCGCTCGGCAGCGTGCCCGGCCTCCTCACCACCGACCGGATCGTCCAGACCGCGCGCATCGTCGATCGCGACATGCGCCGCCGCTTCGGCATCGCGCTGCCGCGGATCGCCGTCGCCGGGCTGAACCCGCATGCCGGCGAAGGGGGCGCGATGGGCCGCGAGGACGAGGCCGTGATCCGGCCGGCGGTCGAGATCCTGCGCGCCGAGGGCGTCGAGGCCTTCGGGCCGCTGCCGCCCGACACGATGTTCCACGCCGCGGCGCGTCAGCGCTATGACGTGGCGCTCTGCATGTATCACGACCAGGCGCTGATCCCGGCGAAGACGCTCGCCTTCGACGAGACGGTCAACGTCACGCTCGGCCTGCCTTTCGTTCGTACCTCGCCCGATCACGGCACCGCCTTCGACATCGCCGGCACCGGCAAGGCCGATCCGACCAGCCTCGCGGCAGCGCTGCGGCTCGCCGACGCGCTCGCCCGGCAGGAGCGCGCCAGCCGGGCGCGGGTGGCGTGAGCGAGCCCTCCCCGCCGGGCGGCCTCGTCGCCTTCGACGGCCTGCCGCCGCTGCGCGACGTCATCGCCCGGCACGGGCTGCAGGCGCTGAAGGCGCTCGGCCAGAATTTCCTGCTCGACCTCAACCTGACCGGCCGGATCGCCCGCGCCGCCGGCCCGCTCGCCGGCGTCACGGTGATCGAGGTCGGCCCCGGCCCGGGCGGCCTCACCCGCGCCCTGCTCTCGGAGGGCGCGAAGACGGTGATCGCCATCGAGCGCGACCGTCGCTGCCTCGACGCGCTCGCCGAGATCGCCGCGCATTATCCCGGCCGTCTGGAGATCGTCGAGGGCGATGCGCTCGAGACCGACATGGCGGCGCTCGCCGACGGGCCGACACGCATCGTCGCCAACCTCCCCTACAACATCGCGACGCCGCTGCTGATCGGCTGGCTGAAGGCTGAGCCCTGGCCGCCCTGGTACGAGAAGATGGTGCTGATGTTCCAGCGCGAGGTGGCGGAGCGGATCGTCGCCTCGCCCGCCGACGGTGCCTATGGCCGGCTCGGCGTCATCGCCGGCTGGCGTACGGAGGCGCGCATCCTGTTCGACATCGCCCCGCGCGCCTTCACGCCGCCACCCAAGGTGGTCTCGTCGGTGGTCGAACTGGTGCCCCGTGCCGTCCCGCTCGCCTGCGACGTCGCGCAGCTCGAGCGGGTCACCACCGCCGCCTTCGGCCAGCGCCGCAAGATGCTGCGCCAGAGCCTCAGATCGCTCGGCGTCGAGCCCGCGCTGCTGCTCGACGCCGCGGGGATCGAGGGCACGCGGCGGGCGGAAGAGATCGACGTCGCCGGCTTCGTCCGCATGGCCGGCGCCCTGCCCCGTTAGACCGGCAAGCAAGCCGGCAGGGCGCGCGCGGCTAGTCCTGCGTGAGCAGGTCGGCGACGAAGGCCTCCAGCCAGGTGTGGCGGGCGCGCTTCATGCGCTCGGCATAGAGGATCGCCTTCGCCTTCTCGAGCGAGGTCTGCAGGTCGCGGTTGATGACGACATAGTCGTAGTCGCGCCAATGGGCGATCTCGGCGCGCGCGTTGAGGAGCCGCTGCCGGATCACGTCCGGCGTGTCCTCGGCGCGCCGTTCGAGCCGGGCGGCGAGCTCGCGCATCGTCGGCGGCAGCACGAAGATGCGCACGAGATCCTCGGGCATGGCGTGCGCGACCTGATCGGCGCCCTGCCAGTCGATGTCGAAGAGCACGTCCTTGCCGGCCTCGAGCAGTGCCTCGACGGGCCCGCGCGGCGTGCCGTAGAGATTGCCGTGCACCTCGGCCCATTCGAGCAGCGCGCCTTCGTCCCGCATCTTCGCGAAGGCGTCCTTGCCGATGAAGTGATAATGCACGCCGTCGATCTCGCTCGGCCGCCGGCCGCGCGTCGTCACCGAGATCGACAGCCGGATGTCGGGGTCCTGGTCGATCAGATGCCGGGCGATGGTCGACTTGCCGGCTCCGGAGGGCGAGGACAGCACGAGCATCAGCCCCCGCCGTGTGCTGGTCTTGTCGATATCGGCCATGGGGGTCACTCGAGGTTCTGGATCTGCTCGCGAAACTGATCGACCACGGCCTTCAAGTCGAGGCCGATCGCGGTCAGGGAGCGATCATTCGCCTTCGAGCACAGCGTGTTGACCTCGCGGTTGAATTCCTGGGCGAGGAAATCGAGCCGCCGGCCGACGGGTCCGCCGGCCCCGATGAGATCGCGCGCCGCGGCGACATGGGCCGTCAGCCGGTCGATCTCCTCGCGGATGTCGGCCTTGGTGGCGAGAAGCACCGCCTCCTGGTGCAGCCGGTCGACGTCGAAGCTCGCCGAGGCCTCGACGAGCAGGCGGACCTGGTCTTCGAGCCGCCGGCGGATCGCCTCGGCTGTGCGTGCCGGATTGCGCTCGGCGGCCGCGGCGAGCGCCTCGATCTCGGCGAGATGACCGGCGAGCACGGCGGCGAGCGCGTCGCCCTCGCGCCGGCGGGCGGCGACGAGCGCGGCGAGCGCGGCGTCGAGATCCTCGACCATGCGCGCGGCGAGCGCCGCCTTCAGCTCGCCGTCATCCTCGGCCTCGACCGTCTCGACGACACCGCGCAGCGCGAGCAGCCCGTCGAGGGTCGGCGGCGCCGCGTCGATCTCCCGGCCGATCCGCCGCATCAGCGCCAGAACCTCGCCGAGCAGCGCCTCGTTGATCCGCAGCGTCGCGGTCGGCGCGTCGCGCTGGACGGCGAGCCCGACCTGCAGATTGCCGCGGGTGAGCGTCGTGCCGACCCGCTCGCGCACCGTCGTTTCCATCGCTTCGAAGCCGGGTGGCAGCCTGAGCCGCAGGTCGAGTCCCTTGCCGTTGACGCTGCGCAGCTCCCAGGTCCACCGCGTGCCCGCATGGGCGCCGTCGACCCGGGCGAAGCCGGTCATGCTCATCAGCGCCATGATCGCTCCCTGGCCTCCACGGCCCGCGAATCCGGGCGCGCGAGGAAGTTAGGCGGGCGCCGGAAGGCGCTCAAGTCCGGGATCATAGGGCGCGACCTGTGTCGATCAGGGCTCGGCCGGCTCTTCGGCCGCTTCCGCCTGCGCCTGATCGTCATCGCCCTGCTCGCGACGCTTGGCTTCCACCTGGCGCCAGCGCTGGACGTTGCGGTTGTGGTCGGCGAGCGTCTCGGCGAAAACGTGGCCGCCCGTCCCGTCGGCGACGAAATAGAGGTCCTTGGTGCGCGACGGGTTCGCCACCGCCTCGAGCGAGGCGCGGCCGGGATTGGCGATCGGCCCGGGCGGCAGGCCGGTCACCTTGTAGGTGTTGTAGGCGTTGTCGTCATCGAGGTCGGAGCGGCGCACCGGCGTGTCGGACGGCTTTCCGGCACCGCCATAGACGCCATAGATCACCGTCGGGTCGGATTGCAGCCGCATGTTCCGCCGCAGACGGTTGATGAACACGGCAGCGACACGGCTGCGCTCGTCCGCGATGCCGGTTTCCTTCTCGACGATCGAGGCGAGCGTCACGAACTGCTTCTGATCGGTGATCGGCAGGCCGTCCTCGCGGCGGTTCCAGATCTCGGTGACGACGCGGTCGTGGTCCCGGCGCATCCGGTTGATCAGGTTCTGCCGGGTGTCGCCGCGCGAGAAGCGATAGGTGTCGGGCAGCAGCGTCCCCTCGTCGGGCACCTGCTCGATGGCCCCGGTCAGCACCGGATCGGACTGGATACGGGCGATGATCTGCTGTGTGGTCAGGCCCTCGGGAATGGTGATCGAATAGAGGATGGCCTTGCCGCTGACCATCGTCTCCATGATCTCTTCCATGCTCGCGCGGGCCGGGATGAGATATTCGCCGGCCTTCAGCTCGTCCTGCGCGCCGTTCGCCCGCACGCCGGCGATGAAGATCCACTTGGAAGTGATCAGTCCGCTCTTCTGGAGCTGTTCGGCGATGTCGCGCAGCCCCATGCCGCGCTCGACCACGAAGGTGCGCGGCTCGCGGAAATGCGCCGCCTGTTCGAAGCGCAACTTGCCGAAGGCGACCATGCCGGCGGCGCCGAGAAGCGCGACGACCACCACGGTGAGAAGAAAGTTCATGAACACGACGGCCGGGTGCCGCGCCTGCTGCGAGCGCGGCGGCGGCGGCGGCGGCCGTTCGGGACGCAGCGCCTCTCCGGGGCTGCGCGGGCTGATCCGGCTGCTGAAATCGGCGAGCCGCCCCTCGTCGCCGGATCTGTTCATGTCGCTCATGCCAATCCGCTGCTTCGGCCGCCGCGCCCGAAGCGGCAGCCCGGGCCGGTGCGACTGTAGGAAGGAATATGGCGAAAGCGGGAAGCCCGGCGCCGCGGCGCCCGCCCGTCACGCCGGGCGGCGGCCTCCCTCATGCGGCGTGGCGCCGGAAAACCAGGGATGCGTTGGTTCCGCCGAAGCCGAAGGAGTTCGACAGCGCCACATCGATCGGCCGCGCGCGCGCCACCTTCGGCACCAGGTCGAGCGCCGTTTCGACATCGGGATTGTCGAGATTGATCGTCGGCGGGGCGATGTTGTCGCGAATCGCGAGCAGCGAGAAGATCGCCTCGATCGCCCCGGCGGCGCCGAGCAGATGGCCGGTCATCGACTTGGTCGAGGACATCGAAGCCTTGCCGGCGGCATTGCCGAGCACACGCTCGACCGCCGCGAGCTCGATTCCGTCGGCCATGGTCGAGGTGCCGTGCGCATTGATGTAGTCGATCTCGTCGGCGGCGATGCCCGCCCGCTTGATCGCCGCCTTCATGGCGCGATAGGCGCCGTCGCCGTCCTCGGACGGGGCGGTGATGTGATAGGCGTCGCCCGACAGGCCGTAGCCGATCACCTCGCCATAGATCCTGGCGCCGCGGGCGAGCGCATGCTCGCGCTCCTCGAGCACCACGACACCGGCACCCTCGCCCATCACGAAGCCGTCGCGGTCGCGGTCATAGGGCCGCGACGCCATCTCCGGACGATCGTTGAAGGCGGTGGCGAGTGCCTTGCAGGAGGCGAAGCCCGCCATCGAGATCCGGCAGATCGGGCTCTCCGTGCCGCCGGCGAGCATCACATCGGCATCGTCGAGCGCGATCAGCCGGGCCGCGTCGCCGATCGCGTGCGCGCCGGTCGAGCAGGCGGTGACGACGGCGTGATTCGGTCCCTTGAAGCCGTGCCGGATCGACACCTGGCCGGAGGCGAGATTGATCAGCCGGCCGGGAATGAAGAACGGGCTGACGCGGCGGGGACCCTTGTCGCGCAGCGTATAGCCCGCCTCGACGATACCCTCGATGCCGCCGATGCCCGAGCCGATCATCACGCCGGTGCGGGTCAGGCCCTCATAGTCCGTCGGCGCCCAGCCGGAATCGCGCACCGCCTGCTCGGCGGCCGCGACGGCATAGACGATGAAGGCGTCGACCTTGCGCTGCTCCTTGGGCTCCATCCACTCGTCGGCATTGAACTTGCCTTCGGATGCGGAGCCCTTCGGCAGCTGGCAGGCGATCTGGCAGGCGAGATCGTCGATCTCGAACCCTTCGATCCGCGCCGCGCCGCTCTTGCCCGCGAGCACGTTCGACCAGGTCGTTTCGACGCCGCAGCCGAGCGGCGTGACCATGCCCAGTCCGGTGACGACGACCCGCCTCATGACATTTCCCTGTTCCGGATCCCGCGGACGGGACCCGGTTTCTGACCGATGGGTGGAAAGGGCCGATCGCGGCGACCGGCCGGCCGGCCTCAGCCGGCGTTCTTCTCGAGGAAGCTGATCGCGTCGCCGACCGTCAGGATGGTCTCGGCCGCGTCGTCCGGGATCTCGACGCCGAACTCTTCCTCGAAAGCCATCACCAGCTCGACGGTGTCGAGGCTGTCGGCGCCGAGATCGTCGATGAAGCTCGCCCCTTCGGTGACCTTCTCGGCATCGACGCCGAGATGCTCGACGACGATCTTCTTAACCCGGTCGGCGATGTCGCTCATTCTCTCAAACCTCGGTTTCGTTCTTCGTTAGTCGACGGCTGCGACGCGTCGTCCTGAGTGACTTCCCCGACCGTCGGCGAGGGACTGCTCCACACGGGCCTTTCGCGGTGTCGCGCCGATGATGCTCCGACGCTCGTCGCGGCGGAGCCACGGCATCGATGGCGGTCGGTCCTAACATAGTTTCCAGACCTTGAGAAGGCGCGGAAAACCGCCCTTCCGGGCCGGCTCCGGCGGCCTCTCCGCCACCGATTCGTCGCTCAGATCATCGCCATTCCGCCATTCACGTGCAGCGTCTGGCCGGTGACGTAGCTCGCCTCGTCGGAGGCGAGGAAGACGACCGCGGCCGCGATTTCCTCGCCCGTGCCGAGCCGTTTCGCCGGCACGCGCTCGAGGATCGAGGCGCGAATCTTGTCGTTCAGCACGTCGGTCATCGGCGTCTCGATGAAGCCCGGCGCGACGCAGTTGACGGTCACGCCGCGCGCCGCGACCTCCTGCGCCATC
Organism: Prosthecomicrobium pneumaticum; assembly: GCF_014199915.1. Lineage (GTDB taxonomy): Bacteria > Pseudomonadota > Alphaproteobacteria > Rhizobiales > Kaistiaceae > Prosthecomicrobium > Prosthecomicrobium pneumaticum. Next base: position 592,490 of record NZ_JACHOO010000001.1, read on the forward strand.
GACTTCGACATGCCGATCAGCGCCGCCTTGGAGGCGGTGTAATTGCCCTGGCCGGGATTGCCGGTGACGCCGACGACCGAGGTGATCGAGACGATCCGGCCGGCGCGGCGGCGCATCATGCCGCGCAGTGCGGCGCGCGACAGGCGGAACGCCGCCGTCAGATTGACGTCGAGCACGGTCTGCCAGTCCTCGTCGGAGATGCGCACGAACAGCGCGTCGCGCGTTACGCCGGCATTGTTGACGAGGATGTCGATCTCGCCGAGCGCCTCCTCGGCGCGCGGAACGAGCGTCTCGACATCGGCGGCGTCGGCGAGGTTGCAGGGCAGAACGTGGACGTTCGTTCCGAGTTCGACGGCGAGCGCCTCGAGCGCCTCGCGCCGTGTCCCCGAAATGGCGAGCGTCGCGCCCTGGCGGTGCAGGGCGCGGGCGATCGCGCTGCCGATGCCGCCGCTCGCGCCGGTGACGAGCGCGCGCTTTCCGGTCAGGTCGAACATGTTGGGATCCTCCGGCTCAGGCGAGCGCCTCGAGCAAAGCGTCAATCTCGGCCGGCGCCCCGACGGCGATCGCCTTCGCCTCGGGGGCGATCCGCTTGGCGAGCCCGCTCAGCACCTTGCCCGCGCCGATCTCGACGAGCGTGTCGACCCCGTCCCCGGCGAGCCAGGCGACCGATTCGCGCCAGCGCACCATGCCGGTGACCTGCTCGACCAGCCGGTTGCGGATCTCGGCCGGATTGTCGATCGGCCCGGCGAGCACGTTCGCCACCAGCGGAACGGCCGGCGGGTGAATATGGGTTTCGGCGAGCGCCTGCGCCATGATCTCGGCGGCCGGCTGCATCAGGCGGCAATGGAAGGGCGCGCTCACCGGCAGCAGGATGGCGCGCTTGGCGCCCTTCTCCCTGGCGATCTCGAGCGCCCGCTCGACCGCGGCGCGATCGCCCGAGACGACGACCTGACCGGGCGCGTTGTCGTTGGCGACATCGCACACATCGTGTTCGGCCGCGGCTTCCGCGACGGCCTTCGCCTCCGCGAGGTCGAGCCCCAGCAGGGCCGCCATCGCCCCGGCACCGACCGGCACGGCGGCCTGCATCGCCTCGCCGCGGATCCGCAGCAGCCGCGCCGCATCCTCGATCGACAGGCTGCCGGCGGCGGCGAGCGCGGAGTATTCGCCGAGCGAATGGCCGGCGACATAGGCCGCCTTGTCGCGCAGCGACAGGCCGCGCGCCTCGAGCACGCGCATCGCCGCCATCGAGACCGCCATCAGCGCCGGCTGGGCGTTGCGGGTCAGCGTCAGCGTCTCGAGCGGCCCGTCCCACATCACGGCGGAGAGTTTCTCGCCGAGCGCCGCGTCGACCGCGTCGAACACGGCGCGCGCCTCGGGATAGGCCTCGGCGAGCGCCTTGCCCATGCCGACCGCCTGGCTGCCCTGTCCGGGAAAAGTGAATGCCGTCTTCATCGTTCTCGCGCCAGCGGTGCCGCCGAAATCGTTGCGCGCGCTCATGAGGGCTCGGGCCGCCCGTGTCAAGCGGCGCCGCGGTTTCGGGCTCGCCTTTCGTCGCGGAGCGGGGCACACTCGCGACGCGAGGCGTCCCACAACCGACAGAAGGCGCCGCAGGACACGTTCGAGGAGGAACAACCATGCCCGGCAAGAAGATTCTCATGCTCGTGGGCGATTTCAGCGAGGAATACGAGATTTTCGTCTTCGAACAGGCGATGCATGCGGTCGGACACACCGTCCACGTCGTCTGCCCCGGCAAGAAGGCCGGAGATCTCGTGAAGACCTCGCTGCACGATTTCGAGGGCGACCAGACCTATACCGAGAAGCTCGGCCACAATTATTACGTCAACAAGACGTTCTCGGAGGCGAACCCGGCCGACTATGACGCGATCTATGTCGCCGGCGGGCGCGGCCCGGAATATATCCGGATCGACAAGGGTGTGCAGGCGCTGGTGCGGCACTTCCACGAGACCGGCAAGCCGATCTTCACGATCTGCCACGGCGTCCAGGTGCTGATCGCGGTCGACGGCGTCGTCACCGGCCGGGAGGTCGCGGGTCTGCAATATTGCGAGCCGGAAGTGCGGCTCGCCGGCGGCATCTATATCGACGTGCCGGCGGACGGCGCCCATGTCGACGGCAATCTCGTCTCGGCGAAGGGCTGGCCCGGCCTCTCCGCCTTCATCCGCGAGTGCCTGACCGTGCTCGGCACCGAAATCCGCCACGGCGAAACCGTCCGCCGCCTCCAGGCCGCCTGACTTCTTCGCACACCCGGCGCCGCGCCCCTCTCCCGCCGCGCGGGAGAGGGCTTCGCCTCTTGGCGAGCGCAGCGAGCCTGGATGCGAAGGGTGAGGGCGCCTTCGTTCTCTCTTCGCCGATCGGGGAGAACACCCTCACCCGCCCTCTCCCGCGAGCGGGAGAGGGGCTCGTCGCGCCCGGGTCGTCCGAGCTCCCGACAGGATGCACCGGGATCGGGCACCCCTCGCCCGCTTGCGGGAGAGGGCTTCCGGCCTTGGCGTCGCAGGACGCCGCAGGCGGCCGAGACGCGTAGGCCGGAAGGGTGAGGGTGCGCCTTTTCTTCACCGGCCAAGAGAAGACCCCTCACCCGACCTCTCCCGCGAGCGGGAGAGGGGCTCGTCGCGCCCGGGTCGTCCGAGCTCCCGGCAGGATGCACCGGGATCGGGCACCCCCTCTCCCGCTCCGCGGGAGAGGGCTTCCGGCCTTGGCGTCGCAGGACGCCGCAGGCGGCCGAGACGCGTAGGCCGGAAGGGTGAGCGTGCGCTTTCTTCTTCGCCGGCCAAGAGAAGACCCCTCCCCCCGCGAAACCACGGCCGTCCTTGCCTTTCCCCGACTTTCCGCCTATAGGACGCGCCGTCGCGCAACTGCGACACCCGGCTGGTGGCTGAACGGAAGGCTGCGGAGCGATCCGCTGCGCAGGGGTCGAAACGGACCCGGCTTCCCGTGTCTCCGCTCTCGAAGAACCGTCCGAAACGCCTTTTCTCGAGGCTTCGGAGAGGCTTGGCGCCGGGAGATCACGAGGAAAGGCAAGACATGCCTCTTTATGAACACGTGTTTCTGAGCCGACAGGACGTGTCGGCCCAGCAGGTCGAGGCGCTGACCGACCAGTTCAAGACCATCATCGAGCAGAACGGTGGCTCGGTCGCCAAGGTCGAGCAGTGGGGCCTCAAGTCCGTCGCCTTCCGGATCAAGAAGAACCGCAAGGCGCATTTCACGCTCCTCAACATCGACGCGCCGCATCCGGCGGTGGCCGAGATGGAGCGTCAGATGGGCATCAGCGAAGACGTGCTCCGCTTCCTGACCATCAAGGTCGACACGCACGAGGAAGGCCCCTCGGCGATGCTGCAGAAGCGCGACCGTGACGACCGCGACGGCCCGGGCGGCCGTGGCGATCGTGACCGCGGCGAGCGCCGTGGCGGCGGCGGGTTCCGGGGTGGCGATCGCGGTGGTGACCGCGGCGAGCGGCGTCCCCGCTTCGAAGAATCGGAAGGGAGCGAGTAATCATGGTCGAAGTCGTCTCGAGCTCCGGCGGCCGCCGGCCGTTCTTCCGTCGCCGCAAGACCTGCCCGTTCTCGGGCGCCAACGCGCCGAAGATCGACTACAAGGATGTGCGTCTGCTGCAGCGCTACATTTCCGAGCGCGGCAAGATCGTGCCGTCCCGGATCACCGCCGTGTCGGCGAAGAAGCAGCGCGAGCTCGCCCAGGCGATCAAGCGCGCCCGCTTCCTCGGCCTGCTGCCCTACGTGATCAAGTGACGACCGGCGGGCCGCTCGCCCGCCCTTGACAATGCGGACCGGCCGCCCGCCGGTCCGTTCTTCCTCGAGTTGGGGCCGGCGCGACCGGTCTCTAACCGCAGCGGACGCGCTCCGCCGGGACAGCGACATGACGAGACGAATCCTGATCGGCCTCGGCGCGGGCCTCGCGAGCGCGCTGATGTTCATCGCGCCGGCCTTCGTGGCGCTGCTCGCGTTTCCGCTCTTCGTGCTCGCCGCCCTGCCCGTCGCGATCGCCGGCATCGGCTGGGGCACGTTCGCCGGGGCGCTCGCCGCGCTGTCCGCCGCCGCCATCCTCGGCGCCGCCTTCACGCCGCTCTCCGGCCTGATCTTCCTCATCCTGTTCGGTGCCCCCTCCGCCTGGCTCGCCCATGCGGTCGGCCTGTCGCGCGCGACGGAGGACGGCCGCACCGAATGGTTTCCGCTCTCGGCGATCTTCTTCCGCGCCACCCTCGCCGCCGCCGCGGCGGTGATCGTCGCCGGGCTGCTGCTCGGCTATACGCCGGCCGCGGTCGAGGCGGCGATGACCGAGGCCTATCAGGCGCTGCGCTCCGGCGGGGCCGGAACCGAAGCGCCGGATCTCGCAACGGTCCAGCCGCTCATCGCGCTCAATGTCGCGATGCTGCCGGTGACGAGCGGCGCCTTCACCCTGCTCTCCCTCGTCCTGTCGCTCTGGCTCGGCGGCCGGATCATCCGCCGTTTCGGCCTTCTCGCCCGCCCCTGGCAGCCGCTCTCCGTCGCCTCGCTGCCGCCTCTCGCGGCGGCGCTCTTCGCGCTGTCGGCGGTCGCCGCGGCGATGGGCGGCACGCTCGGCCATGCGGCCGGCCCGGTCGCCGGCGCGCTCGGCGCCGCCTTCGCCCTTTCGGGCTATGGCGCGATGCATCTCGCCCTCACCGGCAGCGCGCTGCGCGTCGGCATGCTGCTCCTCCTCTACGCGCTCAGCCTCGTCTTCCTCCTGCCGATCCTCGTCATGGCGGCGATCGGGGTGGCGGACGCGCTGACGCAGTTCAAGGCCCGGCGCTACGCCGCGCTCTCCTCACACGACGGTTAAGGATCAAGGAGAACCCCGATGGAAGTGATTCTGCTCGAACGCGTGGCCAAGCTCGGCCAGATGGGTGAGGTCGTCCGCGTTCGCGACGGCTTCGCCCGCAATTTCCTGCTGCCGCAGGGCAAGGCGCTGCGCGCCACCGAGGCCAACCGCAAGCGCTTCGAGAACGAGCGCCATCACCTCGAGGCGCGCAATCTCGAGCGCAAGAAGGATGCCGACAAGGTCGCCGCGGCGCTCAAGGGCGCCTCCTTCGTCGTCGTCCGCCAGGCGGGCGAGACCGGCCAGCTCTACGGCTCGGTCTCCTCGCGCGATCTCGCCGAGATCATGGCCGGCGAAGGCTTCTCGGTCGCCCGCAACCAGGTCGTGCTCGAGCAGCCGATCAAGACGATCGGCCTGCATTCGGTGGTGATCTCGCTCCATCCGGAAGTCGAGATCGCGGTGACCGTCAACGTCGCGCGGAGCGCCGACGAGGCGACCCGCCAGGCGCGCGGCGAGGATCTCACCCAGCGCGAGACCTTCGAACTCGAGCCGCTCGCCGAGGAGGACACCCTCGCGCTCGGCGACGACGAAGAGATCTGACGGCCGGAAAGCCAAGGATTCCTTACGGTTTCCGCAGGCGGCGCACCATTCCGGTGGTGCGCCGCTTTTTTATGTGATCTCAGGGCCTTGATGACACACGGATTTCAGGACTAGGATTTTGAATGAGGGTGCTGTCCGCGGCTGGCCGGCGCCCCGCCGGCAGCACGTCGCACCGGTGTTTCGAGGTGAAGTGGGGCTCGCCATGAACCCGATTTTGGCGGGATATCTGCGCCGTATCGTTCGACGCGGTGCATTGGAAGTGGTCGATCCGGCGGGGAAGGTCGCCGTGTTCGGCGACGGCAGCGGCCAGAAAGTCCGGGTCCGCATCAAGGATGCGGCGACCGAGCGCGCCCTGACGGCCAATCCCGAGATGAAGCTCGGAGAGGCCTTCATGGACGGCGGTTTCGTCGTCGAGGAGGGCACGATCTATACCTTCCTCGAGACGGTGCTGCAGAACACCGGCGGTGCGAACCGGTCCTGGTGGATGGGCGCCATTCTCGCCTATCGCAACCTGACGCGAGTGTTCCGGCAGTGGAACAACCGCGCGGCGGCCCGGCGCAACGTCGCGCATCATTATGATCTCGACGGGCGGCTCTATTCGCTCTTCCTCGACAATGACCGGCAATATTCCTGCGCCTTCTACGAGAGCTCCGAATCGACGCTCGATGACGCGCAGCTCGCCAAGAAGCGCCATCTCGCGGCGAAGCTCGCTCTGTCGCCGGGCCAGAAGCTGCTCGACATCGGCTCGGGCTGGGGCGGCCTCGGCCTCTATCTGGCGAGCCAGGCGGATGTCGACGTCACCGGCGTGACGCTGTCGGAGGAGCAGCACAAGGTCTCGAACGCCCGCGCCGCCGAAATGGAGATGGCCGCGCGCGCGCGTTTTCTCCTCACCGACTACCGGGCGTTGACGCAGCGATTCGACCGTATCGTTTCGGTCGGCATGTTCGAACATGTCGGCCGGTTCCATTACGCCGAGTTCTTCAACAAGGTGCGCAATCTGCTCACCGATAGCGGCGTCATGGTGCTGCATTCGATCGGCCGGTTCGACGGGCCGTCGGAGACCAATTCCTGGGTGCAGAAATACATCTTCCCCGGCGGCTACATTCCGGCCCTCTCGGAGGTTCTGCCGGAGATCGAGAAGGCCGGCCTCCTCGTCACCGACATCGAGATCCTGCGGCTGCATTACGCCGAGACGCTGCGGGCCTGGCGCGACCGGTTCATGGCGCGGCGGGCCGAGGCGGCTGCGCTCTATGACGAGCGTTTCTGCCGGATGTGGGAGTTCTATCTCGCCGCCTCGGAAACGGCCTTCCGTTACCAGGGCATGATGAACTTCCAGATCCAGATCACGCGCAACCAGCACGCTCTGCCGATGACGCGGGACTATATGTTCCGCGCCGAGGAAGCGCTGCGCGCCCGCGACAGCCGGGCGGGTCAGCGCCCTCCCCTGAAGATCGCCGGCGAATAACGCTCACGCGACGAGACCGTCGATCGGCCTGACGCCGATCGCATCGGGGAAGACCCGCGTCGCGAGCGTCCGCGCGTCGAGACCGAGATGGTCGCGCAACACGCCCATCAGCACGGCGCGCAGGTCAGTCGTCGGGGCGAGGTCGCGGCCCTGATAGAGCGCGGCCGTGGCGAGCCCCGGCCAGTCGGCGAGCACCCGCCCGCCGCGGACCGCGCCGCCGAAGAGCAGCGCCGTCGTCGCCGTGCCGTGGTCGGTGCCTTCCGTGCCGTTGATGCGGGCGGTGCGGCCGAACTCCGTCACCACGACGACGACCGTCTGCCGCCAGACGGGAGAGAGCCCGCCGGCGATGCCGTCGAGCGCCTGATCGAGCGCGCCGAGCAGCTTCGCCAGCCGCCCATCCTCGGCGCCTTCATTCGCATGGGTGTCCCAGCCGTCGAAGGAAAGCGCGGCGATGCGCGGCCCGCCATCCTCCGCGAGGAGGCGCGCCGCCCCCTCGGCGACGCGCCGGAAATTCGCCGCGAGGTCGGCGCCCCTCCCCTTCTCCATGCCGCCGGCGAGCGCGTCGACCTCCTGGCCTCGGGCGAAGGCGTCCGCGAGTTCGGGGTCGCTGTGGCGATAGAGGTCGAGAAGCCGCGCCGCGGTGTCGGCGCCGGCGGGCTTGTAGCCGGGCGGCGTCCAGGTCAGCACCGGCGCCGTGCCGCGCATGACGAGCGGCACGGTGGGCGACACGGCGAGGCCGCCCGGCGCCGCGCGCTCGGCGACCGGCAGCGCCGCGACCGCCCGGTTGAGCCAGCCGCTCGCCGAGAGCCGCGGTCCGCCCATTCCCGATTCGAGCACGTCCTGGCCGTCGAAATGGGAGCGGTCGCGATAGGCGGTCGCCGCGGCGTGGACGAAGAGCGCCTCGCCGGCGCTGTAGCGGGCGTGGAGGCGCGGCATCGCGCCGTTGAGCGCGAAGAAGCCGTCGAGCGGCAGCACCTCGTCGGCCCGCAGCGCCCCCGCGCCACGGAGCGCGCCATAGTCGGGATCGCCGATCGGCGGCACGGCGGCGAGCCCGTCGAGCGCGCCGCGCAGGATGACGAGCAGGAAGCGCGGATCGGCCGGCGTCGCGGCGCGGGCATGGCCGGGGATCTGCGCCCAGGCGGCGAGGCCGCCGAGCGAGGCGAGAACGAGCCGCCGGCTCGGGCGGAAGAGCGGCGGATGGGCGGTGCCGTCGGTCATCGTCAGCTCCTCTGGAATTCGGGGCTCATCAGCGCGAGCACGAAAGCCTGCCGCTCCGATTCGGCCCGCGCGATGGCGGTCGCGGTGTCGGCGGAGAGGGTCGCCCCGAAGATCGCCTGCGCCCAGTCGGCCGGCTCGTCGGCGATCGCCGCCCGGCCGGCGAGCCGCTCGGCGATCTCGAGCCGGGTGGTGATCGCGTCGGGCGCGAGCCAGGTCGCCCGGTCGTCGTGAAACCCCTCCGGCGATGGCGGGTCCCAGAGCGGCTGGCCGAGCGCCTGCAGCGCCCCGATCACCATTTGCGGCTCGACCTCCGCATCGAGCGCGCGGAGCGCCGACCAGATGAAGAGCTGCGGCGTCTTGAACTTGTCGCGGCCGGTCCAGGCCTCTTCGTCCTCGACGAGCGCCCGGGCGAGGGAAGCGAGATCGCCTCCGGTGTCGGTGAACCGGCCGGCGAGCCGCTCGACCAGCCCGGCCGGCGGATCGTCGGCGACGAAGGCGCGCGCGAATTTCAGCGCGATATGGCGCGCCGTCTCCGGCCGGCCCGCGAGATCGCGCAGCACCGCTTCGCCCTGGTCGCGTCCCTCCTGCGCATAGCGCCGGCCGAGCACGGTCTGAGTCCCCGGCTCGTGCGCCCGCGCCTCGAATACGAAGCGCCCGGCATCCTCGGCCTCGACGTCGCGCACGAAGGACCAGCCGGTGAGGATCTTCGCGAGCGCGACGACGTCGTCCTGCGTGTAGCCGCCGTCGCCCCCCACCGTGTGCAGTTCGAGCAGCTCGCGGGCGTGGTTCTCGTTGAGCCCCCTGTCGCGCCGCCGGCCGGCCGGCGAAGCGGGACCGACGGAGAGCACGTTGTCGAGCGAGACGAGCATCGCCGGATGGGTGGTGGCGGCGAGCAGCATGTCGCTGAAGCGGCCGAGCACATGTGGCCGGATCGCCTCCCGCTCGAACGCGCCGGCGAGCCCGCGGACGAGCTCGCCCTTGCTCGCCTGAACGGCGAAATGATTGGCCCAGAACATGACGAGCCGGTCGACGAAGCCGATCTGCGCCCGCCCCACGCGGTCGAGCCGGGCGGCGAGTTCGGCGCGATAGAGCCGGTGCGCCGCCGAGGGCCCGTTCTTCATCGCCATGCCGGCGGCCCCCTCGGCCATCGCCGGCGCAGCTTCGGCGCGGCGCTCGGCGCGCGCCATCTGGTCGTCGCGCAGCGTGCCATAGGCGGCGCGCGAATCCGGCAGATCGCCGGCGAGCCGCAGCGCGGCGGGCGCGAGCTCGGCGACGAGCGCGGCGCGCATGTCGGCGGGGGCTCGCTCCATATCGTCGGGGCGCGGGCCGAGCCCGAAGCGGTGATAGGCGACGAAGGCGGCGTCTGCCGTCATGAGCAACTCCCATGTCGCGCGCCCCGCCACGCCGCGATGCGAGAGGAACGCGGCAGGGGCCGCCATCCGTCGCGGCGATCCATGTCGATTCCCTGCGGCACGGCGTCGTAAGATCGTCACAGGCAAGCCGGAAGCCGCGGTGAGTCTCCGCCTGTTGATTGCGGGATCGACGGGTGAAAAGCGCGGGCGGACCGGGCCGGCACGGGCTATGAAGGGTCCGGACGAGGACGAGACCATGAACTTTCCGGCACGGGCGGTCGCCCCCGTCGACAGCTATCGACAGGTCCCCCACAACATCGAGGCGGAGCAGGCCCTGCTCGGCGCCATCCTCGTCAACAACGAGGCGTTCTATCGGGTCACCGATTTTCTCGAGCCCGATCATTTCTATGAGCCGATCCACCGCCGCATCTACGAAGTGACGGCGCAGATCATCCGCTCGAACAAGATCGCCAATCCGGTCACGCTGAAGACGTTCCTGCCGGCCGATTTCGCGATCGGCGACCTCAACCTGCCGCAATATCTCGCCCGGCTGGCGGCCGAGGCGACGACGATCATCAATGCCGAGGACTACGGCCGCACGGTCCACGATCTCGCGCTCCGCCGCTCGCTGATCGGCATCGGCGAGGACGTCGTCAACATCGCCTATGACGCGCCGGTCGACATGCCGCCGCGCGCCCAGATCGAGGACGCCGAGCGGCGGCTCTTCGCGCTCGCCGAGACCGGGCGCTACGATGGCGGCTTCCACTCCTTCGAGGAGGCGCTGAAGAACGCCATCGACATGGCCTCCGCCGCCTATCAGCGCGACGGCCATCTGTCGGGCATCGCCACCGGCCTCGACGATCTCGACCGCCAGATGGGCGGCCTGCAGCCCTCCGACCTGATCGTCCTCGCCGGCCGTCCGGCGATGGGCAAGACCTCGCTCGTCACCAACATCGCCTTCAACATCGCCAAGGCCTATCGCGGCGAGGTTCAGCCGGACGGCTCGATGAAGACGGTGAATGGCGGCATCGTCGGCTTCTTCAGCCTCGAAATGTCGGCCGAACAGCTCGCCACCCGCATCATCGCCGAACAGTCGGGCGTCTCCTCCTCGCATATCCGGCGCGGCTCGATCGACGAGCGGCAATTCGCGCAGGTGGTGACGGCGAGCCGCGAGATGGCCCGCATCCCGCTCTATATCGACCAGACCGGCGGCCTCTCGATCGCCCAGCTCGCCGCGCGCGCCCGCCGGCTGAAGCGCCAGCGCGGCCTCGACGTGCTGATCATCGACTACCTCCAGCTCCTCCAGGGCTCGGGCAAGCGCTCGTCCGACAGCCGCGTGCAGGAGATCACCGAGATCACCACCGGTCTGAAGGCGCTTGCGAAAGAGCTCGCCGTGCCGGTCATCGCCCTCTCCCAGCTCTCCCGCCAGGTCGAATCGCGCGACGACAAGCGGCCGCAGCTCTCCGATCTTCGCGAATCGGGTTCGATCGAACAGGACGCCGACGTCGTCATGTTCGTCTATCGCGAGGAATACTATCTGAAGGGCAAGATGCCGAAGGAGGGCTCGGAGGAGTTCTTCAAGTGGCAGGCCGAGATGGAGCGCGTCGCCGGCGTCGCCGAGGTGATCATCGGCAAGCAGCGCCACGGCCCGACCGGCACGGTGCCGCTGCAGTTCGAGGCCGAGATCACGCGCTTCTCGAACCTCGCCCGCACCGACTACGTGCCGCCGAGCTACGAGTAAGGCTCCGGTCCGTCCTCCGCCGTCCGCGCCGCCGCGTAGCGCGCCCGCGTCTCGGCATCGGGCGGATAGAGGCCGGGCAGCGGCACGCCGCGCTCGACCTCGGCGAGGATCCAGGCCTCGAGCCGCTCCTGCTCGACCGCGAGCATCGTCACCTCGTCGACCATCGCCTGCGGGATCACCACCGCGCCGTCGCCGTCCGCGACGATGATGTCGCCCGGCATCACCGCGACGCCGCCGCAGCCGATCGGCTCCTGCCAGCCGGCAAAGGTGAGCCCCGCCACCGAGGGTGGCGCCGCCGCGCCGCGGCAGAACACCGGCAGACCGGTCGCCCGCACGCCCGCCGCATCGCGCAGCACCCCGTCCGTCACCAGCCCGGCGACGCCGCGCTTGACCATCCGGGCGCACAGGATGTCGCCGAAGATACCGGCATCGGTGATCCCCATCGCGTCGGCGACGGCGACGGCCCCTTCCGGCATCGCCTCGATCGCGCCGCGGGTCGAATGCGGCGACGACCAGGATTCGGGCGTCGCGAGATCCTCGCGCGCCGGCACGAAGCGCAGCGTGAAGGCCGGCCCGACGATCCGCCCGCCCCCTCCCCCATCGAGCGGCATGGCGCCGCGAATCCAGACGTTCCGCAGCCCCTTCTTGAGCAGCACGGTTGTGAGCGTCGCCGTGGTGATCCGGCGCAGGATATCGAGGTTCATGGCGCCTTCCCGGCCCGTTCGCGTGACGCCTTTTGTCGCCGCAGCGCCGCCCGCGCACAAGAGCGAGGGCGCGCTTTCTTCATCGGCCAAGTGAAGGCCCTCACCCTGCCCTCTCCCGCTCGCGGGAGAGGGTGGCCCGGCCGGCGCTCTCATCCGTTTCCGCCCGCCGATCCGGTCGCGTCGTCCGGCAGCCACGCGACGGCCGGCGCCCCCTCTCCCGCTTGCGGGAGAGGGCTTCCGGCCTTGGCGTCGCAGGGAGCGCAAGCGACCGAGACGGTTAGGCCGGAAGGGTGAGGGTGGGTTCTTGCCTTCGCCGATCCGAAAGAAGGCCCTCACCCAACCTCTCCCGCGCCGCGGGAGAGGGGCTCGTCGCGCTTGCGGGAGAGGTGATCTGAGCTGCCGGTCGGGATTTCCTCTCCCGCCCGGCGGGAGAGGGCTTCCGGCCTTGGCGTCGCAGGACGCCGCAGGCGACCGAGACGGTTAGGCCGGAAGGGTGAGGGTGGGTTCCTGCCTTCGCCGATCCGAGAGAAGGCCCTCACCCAACCTCTCCCGCGCGGCGGGAGAGGGGCTCGTCGCGCTTGCGGGAGAGGTGATCCGAGCTGCCGGTCGGGATTCCCTCTCCCGCCCCGCGGGAGAGGGCTTCCGGCCTTGGCGTCGCAGGGAGCGCGAGCGGCCGAGACGGTCAGGCCGGAAGGGTGAGGGTGCGCCTTTCTTCATCGGCCAAGTGAAGGCCCTCACCTGCCCTCTCCCGGCGCGGGAGAGGGAGGCGCAAGCGTGGAGCTCGTCTTTTCGACGCGTCCCGGTCTCAGGTCCGCGCAGCCGGCGCCGCGCCCTCTGCCGAAGCGGGAGATCCCCGCCGCTGCGCCCTTCCGGCCGGGCCGCCCTCCGCCGAGCAACGTTTTTCGCCTTGGCCGCCCTCGCCATTTCTTTCGTTCTCAGCAACGCCCAATCAACGCGACACCATTGTCGATGACATAATTATTACATAACGATTATACCTGCGCTTTAAAGGAATTATGACGTTGCCGATCCGCAACGGACTCCGGCAATGAACTTGATCGAAGAGTAAAACCATCGAAGTGACGTTGAGTTCGCGGTTCGACTCGGTAATTTGGCGATGTGCCGACGGGGGTCGTCCGGCATGTCGCATCCGGCACCAAGAGGGGGCGGGGGCGCGGCGAACGAATGGGGCGGACGAGACGGTCCCGCGCACCGGCAAGGGCGCGGCGGACCGGACGGTTGCCCAAACCATTTTGGAGAATACGATGAGCCTCAAGTCTCTGCTTCTGGGCTCCGCGGCCGTGATGATGGTCGCCGGTGCGGCTCAGGCGGCGGACCTGACGGTCGCCGAGCCGGTCGACTACGTCAAGGTTTGCGACGCTTTCGGCAAGGGCTACTGGTATGCGCCCGGCACCGACACCTGCATCAAGATCGGCGGCTGGGTTCGCGCCCAGGTCGGCTTCGAGAAGAACCTCGACAAGCTGGTCGACAACACCTCGCCGGCTGAAGACGAGTTCAACGACTACCAGTTCCGCACCCGCACCTCGCTGACGGTCACCGCCTCGTCGATGACCGAATACGGCCCGCTGACCTCGTTCATCGACTACCGCATGGAGTCGTATGGCAGCCAGGACGGCGTTTCGAAGCTCGACAGCGCCTGGCTGCAGCTCGGCCCGGTCCAGGCCGGCAAGTACACCTCGTCCTTCGACTTCGGCGGCGGCTACACCGACGACGGCGGCTATCGCTCGGACGAGACCACCGACCACATCGCCTTCACCTATGCGCTGAACGGCTTCGGCATCGTGCTGTCGGTCGAAGACCCGCAGGACCGCACCGAAGAGTTCGGCACCGGCGGCTCGCTGTCCGGTGACGAAGAAGAGTTCCCGGATCTGGTCGCGGCGCTCACCTATTCGGCGGGCATCGTCAGCGCCAAGCTCTCGGGCGCCTATGTCGACGCTTCCAACTCGAACGACGACTCTTGGGCGGTCCAGGGCGGCGTCGAGCTCGCGCTCGACAGCTTCTCGAAGGGCGACAAGTTCAAGCTCCTCGCCGGCTACGCCCAGAACGCTCCGTCCTTCGTCGGCGCCACCAACATCAGCGGCACCACCGCGACCGGCGCGAACTCCAAGGTCGGCGGCAACGAAGACGGCGAAGCGTGGAACATCCTGGCGTCCTACAAGCACGTCTGGAACGGCCAGTGGAACTCCTCGATCACCGGTTCCTACGTCTCGTTCAACGGTGACACCACCGCCGACATCGACGCCTGGAAGGTCGCCTTCGATACCGCCTTCACGCCGGTCGCCAACTTCACCATCCTCGGCGAAGTCGGCTACTACGAGAACGACGGTCGCGGCGATGTCGACTCCTTCTTCGGCTTCGCCCGCCTGCAGCGCAGCTTCCCGTAAGCTTCGCCTCTCCTGAATTGAAAGAGCCCGGCGGATCGCTCCGCCGGGCTTTTTTGTTGACCAGACTTCAGCCGTCGCCGGTCGAGAAGGAGCGGACCGCGTCCGCCCCCTCCCCGTCCGTCCTTACGGCTGGGTATAGGCCGTCTTCACCGTGGTGAAGAACTCCGCCGCATAGCGTCCCTGCTCGCGCGGGCCGTAGGACGAGCCCTTCCGGCCGCCGAACGGCACGTGATAGTCGACGCCGGCGGTCGGCAGATTGACCATCACCATGCCGGCCTGCGAATTGCGCCGGAAGTGCGAGGCATATTTCAGGCTCGTCGTGACGATGCCGGCGGACAGGCCGAACGGCGTGTCGTTGGCGATCTCGAGCGCCTCCTCATAGTTCTTCGCGCGGATGACCGAGGCGACCGGGCCGAAGACCTCTTCCTTGTTGATCGTCATGTCGCGCGTCGTCTCGGTGAAGAGCGCCGGCTGCAGATAGAAGCCGGGATTCTCCCGGTTGAGCCGCTCGCCGCCGAAGGCGAGCTTGCCGCCTTCTTCCCGGGCGATCTTGATGTAGCGCTCGTCCTGATCGAGCTGGCTCTGGTCGACCACCGGGCCGATATGGGTGCCCGCCTTCACGGCATCGTCGACGACCAGCTCCTTGATCCGGGCGGTCAGCGCCTCGACAAACCTGTCGTGGATGCCCTCGGTGACGATCAGCCGCGACGAGGCGGTGCAGCGCTGGCCGGTCGAGAAGAAGGCGCTGTTGGCCGTCGATTCGACCGCCACCTTGAGGTCGGCATCGTCGAGCACGACGGTCGGGTTCTTGCCGCCCATCTCGAGCTGGAACTTCCGCATCACCGCGATCGAAGCCTCGGCGACCTTCTTGCCGGTGCCGACCGAGCCGGTGAAGGAGAGCGCGTTCACCTTCGGCGATTCGAGGATCGCCTGGCCGACGACCGAGCCCTTGCCCATCACGAGGTTGATGACGCCCGCCGGCAGGCCGTTCCTCACCAGGATGTCGACGATCGTCCAGGTGCAGGCGGGCACGAGGTCGGCCGGCTTGATCACCACCGTGTTGCCGTAGCAGATCGCGGGCGCGATCTTCCAGGCCGGGATGGCGATCGGGAAGTTCCACGGCGTGATCAGCCCGACGACGCCGACCGGCTCGCGGGTGATCTGCACGTCGATGCCCGGGCGCACGCTCGGCACCACCTCGCCCGACAGGCGCAGCGCCTCGCCGGCGAAGAACAGGAAGATCTGTGCCGCGCGGACCGTCTCGCCGATGCCCTCGGCGAGCGTCTTGCCCTCCTCGCGGGAGAGCAGCCGGCCGATCTCCTCCTTGCGGCGCAGGATCTCGTCGCCGGTCCCCTTCAGGATGTCGTGGCGCTGCTGGATGCCGGAATGCTGCCAGCTCTTGAACGCCTCGGCGGCGGCGTCGATCGCCCGGATCGCGTCGTCCCGAGTCGCGCGGGCGAACTCGCCGATGACCTCGTTGGTGTTCGACGGGTTGATGTTGGGAACGGCTTCGCCGCCGACCCATTCGCCGCCGATATAGTTCTTGTGCAGCTCGGTCATGGGACCTCCTCGGATGCGTTCGTTGGGATTGGGCTGAGGGGCGGCCGCACGCCCTTCGCGGTGAAGGCGGCCGGTTGAGGCCGGCGGTGCGGCCGGCATGCGATTGTGTCGACGACCTCTTAGCCCCGTTGCCGGCCGAGGCCAACCGTTTCGACGCGAGGACCGCTCATCCGGGACGCGCCTCCTCGGGCTCGGCCTCGGCGCCGATCCGGCTCTGCCAGAGCGCGTCGAAGACGTCGCCCTTGGCGTTGCGCAGCAACCGCCGCATCATCAGATAGGCTTCCTCGCTGTTGCGGTCGCGGATCGCCTCGTAGACGGCGCGGTGCTGCAGGATCGAGCCGTCGTCCATCGCCACCCGCCAGCCGATCGAGAAGCTGAACAGGAGCGCCGATTCGATCATCGCGCCGACCGAGCGCAGCATCGGATTGTGCGACGCTTCCAGAATCGTCATGTGAAATTCGAGATCGGCCTTGATCTGTTCGGCGCTCGCCCGCGGCCGGCGCGTGATGTCGTCGACCGCCGCGGTCAGCCGCTCGAGCTCTTCCTCGGTGCGCCGTTCGGCCGCCCGCGCCGCCGCCGCCGGCTCGATGATCTCGCGCATCTCGAACAGCGCATAGATGAACTCGTCGCTCGGCTTCTGGTCGATCTGCCACTTCAGCACGTCCGGATCGAGCATGTTCCATTCGCTGCGCGGCCGCACCCGCGTGCCGATCTTCGGCCGCGAAACCGTCAGGCCCTTGGCCGAAAGGAGCCGGATCGCCTCGCGCACCGCGGTGCGCGAAACGCCGAACTCCTCCTGCACGCGGGGCTCGGTTGGCAGCGTCTCGCCGGGCGGATAGAGACCGGAGACGATCCGCCGGCCGATCTCCGCCGCGACCCGGTCGGAGAGGCTCCCCTGGCGGTCCGCGATGCGTGGGCTCCGGTTCATCACGTCCACCTGCGCGCTCGTTGCGGGCGCTTCGGACCCCGCCTCGGCCGGACGATCTGCGCCTCCCACTTTCATATTATGTTTGCGGTGACATTGTTTCAACCCGCCGTCCGATCGCCGCTTTGCTGCGCCGCAAAACGAGGGGTGGAACGATCTGGCGGTGCAGCAGAGAATGCGACGCTTCGGCCCTCTTCAACCGATTGAAATCATCGTATGTTTGCCATATCGATGAGGGCGACCTCACCTCGGAGAAGATCATGTCGTCCGATAAGCCCGCCCGTCGGCTCCGTTCGCAGGAATGGTTCGACAATCCCCACAATCCGGGCATGACCGCGCTCTATCTCGAGCGCTACCTGAATTTCGGCCTGACGCGCGCCGAGCTTCAGTCGGGCAAGCCGATCATCGGCATCGCGCAGACGGGCTCCGATCTCTCCCCTTGCAACCGCCACCACCTCGATCTCGCCAAGCGCGTCCGTGAGGGCATCGCGGCGGCCGGCGGCATCCCCTTCGAGTTCCCGGTCCATCCGATCCAGGAGACCGGCAAGCGGCCGACCGCCGCGCTCGACCGCAACCTCGCCTATCTCGGCCTCGTCGAGACGCTCTACGGCTATCCGCTCGACGGCGTGGTGCTGACGACCGGCTGCGACAAGACCACGCCCGCCTGCATCATGGCGGCGGCGACCGTCAACATCCCCGCCATCGTGCTGTCGGGCGGCCCGATGCTGAACGGCTGGTGGAAGGGCGAGCGGACCGGCTCCGGCACCGTCGTCTGGAAGAGCCGCGAGCAGCTCGCCGCCGGCGAGATCGGCTATGACGAGTTCATGGACATCGTCGCCTCCTCGGCGCCCTCGGTCGGCCATTGCAACACCATGGGCACGGCCTCGACGATGAACGCGCTCGCCGAGGCGCTCGGCATGAGCCTGCCCGGCTGCGCCGCCATTCCGGCGCCCTATCGCGAGCGCGGCCAGATCTCCTACGAGACCGGCAAGCGCATCGTCGACATGGTGTGGGAGGACCTGAAGCCGTCCGACATTCTCACCCGCGAGGCGATCGAGAACGCCATCATCGTCAATTCGGCGATCGGCGGTTCGACCAACGCGCAGATCCACATCCAGGCGATCGCCCGCCACGCCGGCGTGCCGCTCGAGGTCGAGGCCTGGCAGGAGATCGGCCACAAGATCCCGCTGCTCGTCAACATGCAGCCGGCCGGCAAATATCTCGGCGAGGAGTTCCATCGCGCCGGCGGCGTCCCCGCCGTCGTCTGGGAACTCGTCAAGGCCGGCAAGATCCGCAAGGCCCTCACCGTCAACGGCAGGACGCTCGCCGAGAACGCCGAGGGCCGCGAGAGCATCGACCGTGACGTGATCTTCCCCTATGAGGCTCCGCTCGTCGCCGATGCCGGCTTCATCGTGCTGAAGGGCAATCTGTTCGACTCGGCGATCATGAAGACGAGCGTGATCTCGGACGAGTTCCGCAACCGCTATCTGTCGAACCCGAACGATCCGGAAGCCTTCGAGGGCAAGGCCGTGGTGTTCGACGGTCCGGAGGACTACCACCACCGGATCGACGATCCCGCGCTCGCGATCGACGAGCACACCCTGCTCTTCATGCGCGGCACCGGTCCGGTCGGCTATCCCGGCGGCGCCGAGGTGGTGAACATGCAGCCGCCGGCCGCCCTCATCAAGCGCGGCATCCACTCCCTGCCCTGCATCGGCGACGGCCGCCAGTCCGGCACGTCGGGCAGCCCGTCCATCCTCAACGCCTCGCCCGAGGCGGCGGTGGGCGGCGGTCTCGCGCTTCTGCGCACCGGCGACCGGGTCCGCATCGACCTGAAGAAGGGCACCGCGGACATCCTCATCTCCGACGAGGAGCTCACGGCCCGCAAGGCGGCGCTCGCGAAGGACGGCGGCTATCACTTCCCGGGCAACCAGACGCCCTGGCAGGAGATCCAGCGCATGCTCGTCGACCAGTTCGACGAGGGCATGGTGCTGAAGCCCGCCGTCAAGTATCAGCAGGTCGCGCAGACCAAGGGCATTCCGCGCGACAATCACTGATCCCCGACGAGGAGACCGGCCTTGCCGCATCTGCGCATCGCGCCCGAAGGGCTCGGCCGGCATCTCTTCATCGTCCCGGAGAGCGGCGCACCGCGCGCCGTCGATCTCGACGACCTGCCGATCGGCGAAGATCTCGCCGATCGGCTCGAAGCCTGGGGCGACGCCTTCGACGCGACGCTCGACAGCGACGACACCGCCGATCCTCTGTGGCCTTCGGCCGAGGCCGAGGCCTACTGGCGGGCCGAGGGCGCGCTGCTCGCCGCGGCGCTCAAGGTCGCGCTCGGTGCGGAATGGACGGTCGAATCCCGCTTCTGACGCCCGTCGGCCGCGTCAGGCCGTGAGGGCCGGATCGTAGCCGAAACGCTCGAAGTCGGCGCGATAGAGCGACGCGACGAGTTCGATCGCGCGGGGTGTGATCGTGACCTCGGCCCCAGCCGGCACGCCGCGGGCTTCGATGCGTGCCTCGTAGCTGTTCGTCGAGCCGATCTCCCGCCCGCCCCGCTCCGCGCCCTCGAGCGCGTCGAGCCAGGCGATCAGCGGCGCGAAGCCGTCTTCCAGACGAAACACCGTCGCCCCCTCCGGCACCAGTTCGGTGGCGGGGTGCGCATGGTTGTCGAGATAGTGCCGCTCCCGGCTCCGGGCCTCGGGCAGTGCGGCGAGCCAGTCCTCGAAGCCGACGGCCGGGTCGATCCCGCGCGCGACATCGCGGTTGAAGCGGTAGACGCTGATCGCCCGCCGCATCGGATGGCGGACCACGGTGAAACTCGCCGCGAAGAAGCCCGGCGGGAACAGCCGCACCAGGGACACCACCCTGATGTGCTGGGGCGAGGAATGGCACCACAATGAATCGTGCCCCGTGCCATGGCTTCGATCGAGCATGGCGAGCGGCCCGAACCGTGCGGCGAGGTAATCCTCGACCGACGATCCGCCGCAACGCGGCACGTGCGCGAAAAAGACCGGCCGGCCGGCCAGAATGAAGAAGGGCATCCGATCTTGTGCCGAGCTCGAAGGTGGCAGATGGGCAGATACTAGGCGGGAGACGGCACGTAGCGCCAGCGCCCGGAAGCCGGACCAAGCCGAAATCGCTGGAAAAGAGGTCCGCCGGCCGCGCCGGCGGACCCTCCTGCCCGCATGCCTCAGGGCGTGATCGCCACCTTGAGCACGCCGTCGCGCTGGTGCGAGAACAGGTCGTAGGCCTCCTCGATCTGGTCGAGCTTGAAGCGGTGGGTGACGAGCGGCCGCGTGTCGAGCCGGTGCGACGCGATCACCTCCATCAGGCGGCGCATCCGCTCCTTGCCGCCCGGGCAGAGCGTCGTGACGATCGTCTGGTCGGCGAGGCCCGCGCCGAAGGCGTCGAGCGGGATGCGCAGATCCGTCGAATAGACGC
Organism: Prosthecomicrobium pneumaticum; assembly: GCF_014199915.1. Classification (GTDB taxonomy): domain Bacteria; phylum Pseudomonadota; class Alphaproteobacteria; order Rhizobiales; family Kaistiaceae; genus Prosthecomicrobium; species Prosthecomicrobium pneumaticum. The sequence goes on from NZ_JACHOO010000001.1 coordinate 612,713, forward strand.
CGAGCGATGACAGCGTGCCGCCCGGCCGGATCACCCTGAGCGCCGCCTCGAAGGTCTGCTGCCGGCCGAGCGCCTCGATCGCCACGTCGACGCCGCGACCGTCGGTCAGTTCGAGGATCGCCTCGACCGGATCGACTTTCGAGAAATCGACGACATGATCGGCGCCCATCTTGCGGGCGATCTCCATGCGGGCGGGCACCGATTCGACCGCGATGATCGTCGTCGCGCCCATCAGCCGGGCGCCGGCGGTGGCGCAGAGCCCGATCGGCCCCTGCGCGAACACCGCGACCGTGTCGCCGATCCGCACCTTGCCGCTCTCGGCGCCCGAAAAGCCCGTCGACATGATGTCGGGGCACATCAGCACCTGCTCGTCGGCGAGCCCGTCCGGGATCGGTGACAGATTGGTCATCGCATCGGGCACGAGCAGATATTCCGCCTGCGCCCCGTCGATCGTGTTGCCGAAACGCCAGCCGCCGAGCGGCTTGAAGCCGTGTTTCGTGCCGGCGCCGTCCTGGGAATGGCAGCCGCAGAGGCAGGCCGCACTGTGGCCGCTCGGCGTGATCGCGCCGGCGATCACCCGCTGCCCCTCCTGATAGCCCTGGACCGCCGAGCCGAGCTTCTCGATCACGCCGACCGGCTCATGGCCGATGGTCAGCCCGCGGGCCACCGGATACTCGCCCTTCAGGATGTGGACATCGGTGCCGCAGATCGTCGTCGTCGTGATGCGGATCAGCGCATCGAGCGGCCCGACATCGGGGATCGGCTTCTCATCGAGCACGATCCGGTTCGGTTCGACGAAGATCGCCGCCTTCATCTTCTGTGCCATGTCGCTCTCCTCTCGGAGCGGGTCCCCGCGGCCCGCTTCCTCTCCGCCGCCAGTGTCGCCATCCCGCCGCCGGCGGCCTTGATGCGGGTCAATTGCCGTTCAGTCGCGGGAACGGCCCCCGCGCGTGAGCCAGATCAACACCCCGCGCGCCGCCCGATCGCATAAGGTGAGGCGCCGGTCGGAGCGTTCTCGAAGAGCCGGTCCACCAGGGATGCCCGTCATGTCCGCCGTCCCCGCTGCCGCGCCGCCGCGTGATGTCGGCCGGCTCGCCCGCCGCGCCCTGATCGCCGTCGCGCTCGCCGGTCTCGCCGCCGGGCTCGGTGCCACCGTGCTCGGCCGCTCGGGGCTCGCCGCCGGGCTCTTCGCGGCGGGCACCGTGCCGGTCGTCGCCGCCCTCCTCGTCTCGATCGGCCGCGACCTCCTCGCCGGCCGGATGGGCGTCGACGCCGTCGCGCTCGTTTCGATGAGCGTCGCGCTGCTCCTCGGCGAGGAGCTGGCCGGCGCGGTGGTCGCGGTGATGTATGCCGGCGGCAATGTGCTCGAGGATTTCGCGGTCGCCCGGGCGGAGCGCGATCTGCGCGCGCTGATCGACCGGGCGCCGCGGACGGCACACCGCCGGACGGCCGACGGTATCGCCGACATACCGGTCGAGACGGTCCAGCCGGGCGACCGCCTGCTCGTCCATTCCGGCGAGGTGGTGCCGGTCGACGGCGTGATCGCCGGCTCTTCTGCGCTGATCGACGAATCCGCCCTGACCGGGGAGCCGATCCCGGTTTCCCGCGGCGAGGCCGAGCCGGTCCGCTCCGGCAGCGTCAATGCCGGGCCGACCTTCGAACTTCGCGTCACAGCCGCGGCCGGAGACAGCACCTATGCCGGCATCGTCCGCATGGTCACCGCGGCGCAGACCGCAAAATCGCCCTTCATCCGCCTCGCCGACCGCTATGCCCTCGTGCTCCTGCCGGTGACGCTCGTCGTCGCCGGAGGGGCCTGGCTCCTCTCCGGCGATCCGGTGCGCGGCCTCGCCGTGCTCGTCGCCGCGACCCCCTGCCCGCTGATCCTCGCCGCACCCGTCGCCTTCATCGCCGGCGTTTCGCGCGCCGCCCGGCATGGCGTGCTGATCAAGGGCGGCCGCGCGCTCGAGGCGCTCGCCCGCGCCCATACCGTGATGTTCGACAAGACCGGCACGCTGACGGTCGGCGGCGCGCGGCTGCTCGCGGTCGAGACCGCGCCCGGCGAGAGCCCCGATCGCGTGCTGCGGCTCGCCGCCTCGCTCGAACAGGTCTCCCACCATGTGCTGGCCGCCACCGTGGTCGAGGCGGCGCGGGCGCGCGGCCTGTTGCTCACCCTGCCCGACGAGGCGCAGGAGGCGCACGGCTCCGGCCTCACCGGTTCCGTCGAGGGGGCGCGCGTCAGCGTCGGCTCGCAGCCGCTCGTCCTCGGCACGCGCCGGCTGGAGCCATGGGCGAGCCGGGCGCTCCGCCGGGCGGCCTGGCGTTCGGCGCTCGCCGTCTTCGTCGCCGTCGACGGCCGGCCGATCGGCGCGCTGCTGCTCGGCGACGAATTGCGCCGCGAGACGCCGCGCGCCATCCGAAAGTTGCGCAGCGCCGGCGTCGCGCGGATCGCGATGGTCACCGGCGACCGGGCCGATGCGGCGCAGACGATCGCCGCCGCGCTCGATCTCGACGCCGTGCTCGCCGAGCGGTCGCCGGCCGAGAAGGTCGAGGCGGTGGCGACCGAGCAGCGGCTCCATCCGACCGTCATGGTCGGCGACGGCATCAACGACGCGCCGGCCCTCGCAAGCGCCGATGTCGGCATCGCGATGGGCGCCCGCGGCGCCAGCGCCTCGTCGGAGGCGGCGGACGTGGTCGTGCTCGTCGATCGTCTCGACCGGGTGGCGGATGCGCTCGCCATCGCCCGGCGGGCGCGCCGCATCGCGCTCCAGAGCATCCTCGTCGGCATGGGCCTCTCGGGTCTCGCCATGGCCGCGGCGGCGGTCGGCTGGCTGACGCCCGTCGCCGGCGCGGTGATCCAGGAGGCGATCGATGTCGCCGTCATCCTCAATGCGCTGCGCGCCGTCGGGCCGGGCCATGCCTTCGGCCGCCGCCGGATGCCGGCTGCCACCGCCTCGGCGTTGCACGAGGATCACGAGCGGCTCGGCACGGCCCTCGACCGCCTGCGCACCATCGCCGATGCGCTCGACGACGCCGCGCCGGCCGACGCCGCGATGCTCATCGCCGAGGCGGAGCGGCTGGTGGCCGAGCGCATCGTCGCGCACGAGGAGGAGGACGAACGCGTCGTCTATCCCCGCCTCGCCGCCTTCCTCGGCGATGGTCACGGCCTCGGCGCGATGAGCCGGGCCCACCGCGAGATCCTGCACGAGGCGCGCCAGCTCGGCCGGATCGCGGCGAGCCTCGCCACCGACACGGCCGATCGCTATCTGGTCCGCGACGCGCAGCGCGTCATCGAGTCCCTCGAGGCGCTCGTCCGCATCCACATCGCGCAGGAGGAGGACATCTACGAACACGCCGTCGGCTGACCGCGGCGGCATTGATCCGCTCCGCCACGGCGGTCGTAAGCGAAGACGTCAGCCCCTTCTGTCTTCGCATGGTGACCGTTCATGGCCGGCCCGACGACGCTCCGCCCCCTCCTCGCTTTCGCCGTCGCGCTCGTCGCGGGTCCGGCGATCGCGGCCGAGCCCGATCCGCGCGGAATCTGGGCGCGCGACGACGGCAATGCGCGGGTGCGCATCGCGCCCTGCGGCGCGGCGCTCTGCGCCACCAATCTGTGGATCCGCGACACCAGCAAGGGCGAGGCGGTCGGCGACGTGCTGATCATGGATGTCGAGCCGGCGGGCGCGACGCTCCGCGGCACGGCGCAGGACCCCAAGCGCGGGCTGCGCTATTCCATCCGCATCTCGCGCTCGGGCGACCGGCTGCAGACGCGCGGCTGCATGCTCGGCGGACTGCTCTGCAAGACGGTGGGCTGGTCCCGCCTGCCTTGAGGCCTGTGCGGTCGCCGGGCCTCACTCCAGTACATACAGCCCGACATCGATCGTGCCGCGGCGGAAGCCGGCCTCGCAATAGGCGAGGTAATATTCCCAGATCCGTTTGAAGCGCTGGTCGAAGCCCATCGCCTCGATCATCGGCCACACCTCGAGGAAGCGACGCCGCCATTCGGCGAGCGTGCGGGCATAGCTCGCCCCGAAGAACTCGGCTCCCGTCAGCCGCAGCCCGGCGCGCGCCGCCTCGTCGGCCATGATCGTCTTGGTCGGCAGCATGCCGCCCGGGAAGACATAGCGCTGGATGAAGTCCGGCCGCCGCCGGTAATCCTCGAAGCGCGCCTCGTCGATGGTGATCGCCTGGACCACGGCACGGCCGCCGCGGGCGAGCCGGGCGCGCAACGCGCCGAAATAGTCCGTCCAGTACCGCGCGCCCACCGCCTCGATCATCTCGATCGAGACGATGCGGTCGAAGCTCTCCGTCACGTCGCGATAGTCCTGCAGGCGGACCTCGATCCGGCCGGCGAGGCCGAGCCGGGCCGCCCGCGCCTCGGCCTCGGCCTTCTGCTCGGTCGACAGCGTGATCGCGGTGACGTGCGCACCCGCCGCGGCGAGCCGCGCCGCGAGCGCGCCCCAGCCGCAGCCGATCTCGAGCACGCGCTGACCCGGCTCGAGCGCCAGCAGGGTGGCGATACGGGCGATCTTCGCATCCTGCGCCGCCTCGAGGGTCTCGACCCGCGCATGCTCGTAGAGGGCCGAGGAATAGGTCATGCTCCGGTCGAGCCAGAGCCGGTAGAACTCGTTGCCGAGATCGTAGTGGAAGGCGATGTTGCGCCGGCTGCCCGCCCGGGTGTTGGTGCGGCGGAAGTGGCCGATCCGGCTCGCCAGCGCGGCGAAGGGGTTGCGGGCGACCGTGCGGCCGACCGCACCGAGATTGGCGGCGGCGAATTCGAGCAGGCGCGGCAGGTCGGGGGTCGACCAGTCGCCGGCGAAATAGCCCTCGGCGAAGCCGAGATCGCCGTTCCACAGCATGCGGCGGAACAGCCGGTGAGAATGAAGCCGCAGCTCCGCCTCCGGGCCGTCCATCCGCCCGCGGCCAACCAGCCGGTCGCCCTCGGGGGTGACCACGATCAGCCGGCCATACTCGATCCGCGCCAGCAGCCGAGCCAGCACGGGGTGCCCTGGCTGCCGCGCGGCATCCGCCGTACCGATATCGTCCATGCTCACCGCCGCCGCTCCACGGGCAGAGCGACCGGTTCGCCGACGGTGACGAACTGCGCGGGCGCCGGCGGGCGCCGGCGGAAGCCGATCCCCTTCAGCCGGATCTTCAGCGCCTCCCAATGGATGCCGACGATCACCTTCAGCGTCATCGCCGGGAAAGCGAAGAAGGCGGCGAGCAACGCCCTGTCCGAAAGAGCCCGCCGCTCGCCGCGGAAGGCGGCGGCGAGCACGGGCTCCCCGGCGCTATAGGCGCCGATCGACACCGAAAGCGAGCTGCCCGGAGGGCGGATGGCGAATCGATAGGTCATGTCCATGTCGAGAAAGGGCGAGACATAGAAGCTCTTGTCCACCGTCTGCCGGATCGTCTCCTCCTCCGGCCGGTCGACGGCGATGAGATAGGCGTGCCGCTCCCCGAAGGTGTTGTTGACCTCGTAGACGATGGCCCGGAGCCGTCCTGCGGTTGTATAGCAGAAATAGAGGGTGAGCGGGTTGAAGGCGTAGCCGAGAAGCCGCGGCATGGCGACGATGCGGATCGCCCCGATCGGGTCGGCGATGCCCGCCTCGACGAGATGGCCCTCGATCTGCGTCCGGAGCGGCGCGCCGCTGCCGTCGCCATGGTCCGCATCGTGGAAGCTGAACAGGTTGAACCGTCCGCGCGAGAAGAAGAGCAGCCGCCGGTCGAGCGCATCGAGCTCGTCGAGATCGATGAGCATCCAGAACATGCGGTAGTCGAGCCGGTGCCGGCGCGGGCTGATCCGCTGGTGCCAGACCCGGCCGGCATAGAGGGCGGAGACCTCGCTCATCCGGCGAGCCCGAGCGGTGCGGGGTGGAGCGCCGGCCGGGTGATGCGGATGCGGTCGGATTCACCCGCCACCTGCCACGGCCGCCGCACGCCGCCGAGATCCTCGGCGACCGCGAGGCCGGATTGCAGCCCGTCTTCATGGAAGCCCGATCCGAAATGCGCGCCGCAGAACCAGGTGTTGCCGACGCCCTGCAGCGACCACAGCCGTTCCTGCGCGGCGATCGCCGCCTGATCGAACAGCGGGTGCTGGTAGGTCTCGCGGCGGATCACGCTGTCCTCGCGCGGTGGCCGGAGCGGGTTGAGCGTCACGAAGAGCGGCACGTCGGAGCGCAGCTCCTGCAGACGGTTCATCCAGTAGGTCACCGACAGCCGCCGCTCCGCCCCGCTCGCGGACAGATAGTTCCAGCTCGACCATGCCGCCCGCCGCTTCGGCATCAGCGCGGCATCGCTGTGCAGCACCGCCTCATTGGTGCTGTAGCGGAAGGCGGAGAGCACGCGGCCCTCCTCCTCGGTCGGATCGGCGAGGAGCGCCAGCGCCTGGTCCGCATGGGTGCCGATCACCGCATGGTCGAAGCGGCGGACCGCGCCCGAACCGTCCGTGACCTCGACCCCGCCGGCGATGCGCCGGAGCGCCTTGACCGGATTGCCGGTCTCGATCCGGTCGGCGAAGCCGCGCGTCAGCCGCTCGACATAGACCCGGCTGCCGCCGTCGACGGTCCGCCATTGCGGCCGGCCGACGAGTTGCAGCAGCCCGTGATTGTCGCAGAAGCGGATGAAGGCGGCGGCCGGATAGTCGCCGATCTCGAGCGCCGGGGTCGACCAGATCGCCGCCGCCATCGGATAGAGATGGTCCTCCCGAACCGCCCGGCCATAGCCGCGGGCGTCGAGATAGGCGTCGAGCGTCATGTGGGCGATGCCGCTGTCGCGCGGCGCCTCGCGATAGAAGCGCAGCAGATCGCGCAGCATGGTCCAGAACCGGCGGCTCACGAGATTGCCCGGTTGCGCGAGGAGGCCCGAGGGTGAGCCGGCATATTCGAGCCGCCCGTCGTCGAGCGAGACCGCGAACGACATGTTCGACCGCCTGGTCGGCACGCCGAGATGCCGGAACAGCGCCGTCAGGTTCGGATAGGTCGCCTCGTTATAGACGATGAAGCCCGTGTCGACCGGCTGAGTGCCCGCCATCACGGTGTTGCTGTGGCCGCCGGTCCGCTTGTCCGCCTCGAACACCGTGACCCGGTGGCGCTGCGACAGCAGCCAGGCGGCGGAAAGGCCGGATATGCCGCTGCCGATGATCGCTATGTCGAGACCGGCCGCCGCGCCGGTCGGGGGATTGCGCATCAGGCGCTCCGCAGGTGTGGAAAGTCGGTCGTCGATTGCCTACCCTCTACGGCCATCCGGCGAACCCGGATCACCGGTTGTCGCGGCGGCGCGATGCCGGCAAGAAAAAGCCGGGCCGCCCGCTGATCCGCGGTGTGCCGGGGCGCGTAACAGGGAGCATGAACGCCCTTGAGCCGAGTGCCGTCTCCGTCAAGCCGGTCGCCCCGCGGCCGCCGCGTCGCGTCGTGCGCATGAGCACCGCGCCGCCCGACGAGATGACGCTGTCGCCGGAGGCGCAGGTGCGGCTCGTCGCGGCGATCGCCGCATCGGCCGACCGGCAGGCCTATGCCATCCTCTTTCGCCACTTCGCCCCCCGCGTGAAGACCTTCCTGATGCGCTCCGGTCTACCGGCCCTGACTGCCGAGGAGCTTGCACAGGAGACGCTTCTGAGCGTCTGGCGGAAGGCCTCCTATTTCGATCCCGGCCGGGCCGGCGTCGCGACATGGATCTTTACGATCGCCCGGAACTTGAGGATCGACCACCTGCGCCAGCAGCGGCGGCGCGATGTGCAGGAGGAGGACCCGAGCGAGGAGGCCGACGCGCCGCCGACGGGCGAGGCCGTGCTGATCACCGCCGAGCGCGAGGCGATCGTCCGGCGGGCGCTGACCCAGCTCTCGGACGAACAGGCGACCGTCGTGAAGCTCTCCTATTTCGGAGAAAAACCCCATTCCGAGATCGCGAGCGAACTCGGCATTCCGATCGGCACGGTGAAATCCCGCATTCGCCTCGCCATGCTCCGCCTCCGGGCGCTTGTGGACGACCTTCGATGACCATCAACCACCATCCGAGCGAGGAATCGATCGCCCGTTATGCCGCCGGCCGCCTGGAAGCCGGACCGGCGCTCGTCCTCTCCGTACACCTCGCCGGCTGCCCGCATTGCCGAGGCCTTCTGCGAACCTTCGAGGCGGTCGGCGGGGCGCTGATCGAGGACATGCCGCCCGCCGAGATGGCGGAGGACGCGCTCGAGGTCGCCCTCGCCCGGCTCGATGCGGACGCGCAGCGCCCGGCGCGCCGCGTGTCCGCGCCACAGCAGCTCGCACCGCGCCTCGGCGATGTCGAATTGCCGGCCGCGCTCGCCGGCTGCGAGATCGGTCCGTGGCGATGGATGGGGCCGGGCTTCCGTCTCAGCCGCGTCCGGCTGCCCGGCGAGCCCGACGCCAACATTCTGCTGATGCGGATCTCCGCGGGCCGCAAGATGCCGGAGCACGGCCATACCGGCCGGGAGTTCACGCAGATCCTGTCCGGCTCCTTCTCCGATTCGAACGGGCGTTACCGCGCCGGCGACCTCGCCGAGGAGGATTCCGAGACCGAACACCAGCCGATCGTCGACCGCGAGAGCGAGTGCATCTGCCTCGCCGCGGTCGAGGGCCGCATGAAGCTGCAGGGCTTCGTCGCCCGGATGGTCCAGCCGCTGCTCGGCTTCTGACCACCCGATGGTACGCGCGCTCGCGCTCGGCCTGCTCGGCCTCGCGACGGCTGCGGGGGCATCGGCCGCCCTCGCCCCGGTCGGCGCGCTCAACCTGATCGCCCGGCTCGGCGGCGGCTATTCGCTCGAGCGCGACATCGCCTACGGCCCCCTGCCGCGCCAGCGTCTCGACGTCTACAGCCCTCGACGCGCTCCGGCCGATGCGCCCGTCGCGGTCTTCTTCTATGGCGGCAGCTGGGAGAGCGGCGAAAAGGCGATGTACCGTTTCGTCGGCGCCGCGCTCGCCAATCGCGGCATCGTCACGGTGATCCCGGATTACCGGGTCTACCCGGACGTCCGCTTTCCGACCTTCCTCGAGGACGCCGCGCGCGCGGTGGCCTCGGCGCGCCGCAGCGTGTCGCCCGGCGCGCCGGTCTTCCTGATCGGCCATTCGGCCGGCGCCCACATCGCCGCCATGCTGGCGCTCGATCCGCAATGGCTGGACGGCGTCGGCCTCACGCCGCAGCACGACGTCGCCGGCCTCGTCGGCCTGTCCGGCCCCTATGACTTCCTGCCGCTCCACAGCGCGACGCTGAAGGCGATCTTCGGCCCGGGCGAGACGCTCGCCCGCACCCAGCCGATCGAGTTCGTCGGACCGGGCGCGCCGCCCGCTTTCCTCGCCACCGGCCGGCGTGACACGGTGGTCGATCCCGGCAACACGGAGCGCCTCGGCGAACGGATCCGTTCGGCCGGCGGCGACGTAGAAACCCGCATCTATGACCGGGTGAGCCACCAGACCATGATCGGCGCCTTCTCCTTCCCCCTTCGGCCGCTCGCGCCCGTCCTCGCCGACGTGGCCGCCTTCATCCGCCGCGACGCCCCGGCCGCGTGGGAGCGCGTCCGCCGATGAGCGTCGGGCTTCTCGTCCTCCTCCTCGCCCTCGGCCTCGCGGCCGTGATGGCGTTCGCCTGGTCCGCCGTGGTGCGGAGCGGCAAGTCGGGCTTCGCCGACGCCGTCTGGTCGATCGGGACCGGCGCCGCCTGCGCGATCGCGGCGATCGTGCCCTCGGTCGGCGCCGCGCCGAGCCTGCGCCAGGGCGTGATGGCGGCGCTCCTCCTCCTCTGGGGTCTGCGGCTCGGGCTCCACATCGCCGGCCGTGCCGCGCATGGCGACGATCCGCGCTATGCCGAACTGAAGAAGCAATGGGGCGCGCGCTATCGCAGCCGGCTCTTCCTGTTCCTGCAGATCCAGGCCGCCGCCTCGCTCGTGCTCGCCGTCTCGGTCATCGCCGCCGCCCGCAATCCGGCGCCGGATTTCGGGCTCGCCGACTGGATCGCGGTGGCGATCGTCGCCGTCGCCGTCGCCGGCGAGGCGATCGCGGACCGCCAGCTCGCCGCTTTCCGTGCCGATCCGCGCAACAAGGGCCGGGTCTGCGATGTCGGCCTCTGGGGCCTGTCGCGCCACCCCAACTACTTCTTCGAATGGCTGGTCTGGATGGCCCTCCCGTTCTTCGCCTTCGACGCGAGCGGCGGCCATCCCTTCGGCTTCGTCGCCCTCGCGGCACCGGCGCTGATGTACTGGCTGCTCGTCCGCGTCTCGGGCATTCCGCCGCTCGAGGAACACATGCTGCGCTCGCGCGGCGCCGCCTTCCGCGCCTATCAGCGCCGCGTCAACGCCTTCTGGCCCGGCCCGCCGCGCCCCGAGACACAGACCGTCGAGAGGAACCCGTCGCCATGAGCGTCGTCGCCAGCGCCATCCGCACCGTCGAGCGCACGCCCCTGCCCGATCCGCTGACCCGGGCGGGAATCTCCCTCCTCGTCGGCCGCACCCGCCGCCGCCTCGCGGGCGAAAGGGATCGCGATCCGGATTTCGCCCGGTCGATGGTCGAGCATCCGATCGCCGAGCACACCGACGCGGCGAACGACCAGCATTACGAACTCCCGCCGGCCTTCTTCGGCCATGTGCTGGGGCCGCGCCGGAAATACTCGTGCTGTCTCTACCCGACCGGCCGCGAGACCCTCGCCGAGGCCGAGCTTCTGGCGCTCGAAGAGACCGTCGCCCATGCCGGCCTCGCCGACGGGCAGCACATTCTGGAGCTCGGCTGCGGCTGGGGCTCGCTCACCCTCTTCATGGCCGAGCGCTTCCCGAATGCGCGGATCACCGCGGTCTCGAATTCGAGCGGCCAGCGGCTCCATATCGAGGCGGAGGCGGCACGGCGCGGCCTGTCGAACGTCACCGTCGTGACCGCGGATATGAACGGCTTTGCACCGTCGGGCCTGTTCGACCGCGTCGTCTCGGTCGAGATGTTCGAGCACATGTCGAACTGGCGAGCCCTTCTCGCGCTCGTCCGCTCCTGGATCGCGCCCGACGGCCGGCTCTTCCTGCACGTCTTCTCGCACGAGCGGCAGCCCTATCGCTTCGACCACCGCAATCCGCAGGACTGGATCGCCCAGCATTTCTTCACCGGTGGCATCATGCCGAGCCATCGCCTGATCCGGCAGTTCTCCGAGAGCTTCGCGGTCGAGGACGAGTGGCGCTGGAACGGCACGCATTACCGCCGCACCGCCGATAACTGGCTCGAGAATTTCGACGCGCGGCGCGCCGCGATCGATCCGATCCTCGAAAGCGTCTATGGCGGCGACGCGGCGCTGTGGGCGCGCCGCTGGCGGCTGTTCTTCCTCGCAACGGCCGGGCTGTTCGGCCATGCCGAGGGCCGCGAATGGGGCGTCAGCCATTACCGCCTGCGGCCGCGCAGCGCCTGAAGCGGAGTGCCGCGGCGATCGTCCGCGGCTCCGATCGCCCGCCCGACCTCGGTCCGCCCGGTGGCGGCGCTACCGCCGATCCACCCGCTTTGCGACGATGAGCCCCACGGTCGCGGCGAGGCCGGTGACGAAGGTGCCCCAGGCGAGATCGGCGACGGTCAGCACGGGCGACCAGACGGCGAGCGTCGCCTGATTGGTGAGATCGTAGGTCGCATAGGCGCAGAAGCCGAACGCCCCGCCCCTCAGCGCCGCGGCCGCAAGCCCGCGCCGGCGCGACGGATGAACGGCGAAGAACACGATGCCGGCGACATAGATCAGGTAGAAGAGGCCCGCCGCCACGAGATCGGGTTCGGCCCGCAGGATCGGCCCGAGCACCGGCCGATAGAGCACCCCGCTCATGCCGACGAGCCACACCGCATCGACGGCGAGAAAGGCGACGAGGGTCGCGGGATAGGCGACGGCGACAAATCGGGACATCGGGCGCTCCTTCGGCTCGCAATCCCTTACGAGCACCAGCCCGGTCCGGATCAGGGCGTGAAGAGGCGCATGATCTCGATGGCGATGTTCTCCACCGGATCGATCTTGCGGCCGACGATGTGCGCCATGGGCAGCAGGATCCCGGCGATACCGGTCCAGAGGAGCACACGGCCGGCCTTCGGGCCGAACCGGGCGGGGAAGCCGAGCATGCCCAGCACGACCACCGGAAGGACGATCGCGCTCGATCGGGAGATGTCGGCCGCCGTGATTGTGGTCAGCCCATAGGTCGCGAGCATCACGCAGACGAACAGCACCCGCGACGTGGGCCTCTGATCCGCGACGGCAGCGCCGAGCGGGAACCAGGCGGCCCGCAGCCCGAACCACCAGCCGAGCGGCGTCAGGCCGACCCACCCCGCCGCCATCCGCAGGCTATCCGCCATAAAGGCCCGCTCGACCGTGGTGCCCGCTCCGAAAAAGGTCAGGCCCCCTCTGATCGCGGCATAGACGAGCAGTGGTGCGAGCAGCCAGAGATCACGGCCGAGCAGGCGGTTCTCCGTCCGGCTGCCGCGCACCAGCCAGGCGAGCGGCAGGCCGATGATAAATCGCTCGTCGACCCAGGGTGCGAGAAGGACCGCCGCGAGGACCGCCGCCCGGGAGCGGTCGAAGGCGACCACCAGAAGCGCGAGCCAGACCCAGGCGTCGTTGATGCCGTACCAATGCAGCGGCACGATCGCGGCGGACGTCGTCGCGACCAGCAGGACGCCGCCGAAGACGTAAGCGGCCGAGGCGTGTCGCTCCCACAGGAGCCGGCCGACATAGGCGAGCAGACAGAAGAGGCCGATCCATGGAATGACGAACGGCCAATAGCCGGGGAGTTGAAGGTAATGTCCGACCAGCGGCGGCAGCAGCCGCCACCGCATCGCCGCTTCGATATCGCTGCGGAACGGCTCGGACACCTGCAGCAGGAAGGTCTGCGCGCGATCCCACTGGAAGGTCCCCGGCCGATAGTCCGTCATGACCCAGAGGCGTGGCGCCTGAAGCAGGAGGACCAGCGCCGCAGCCATGAACGGAAAGACGAGAATGTACCGAAACTTGATCGTTTCGCCCCGCCCGGCCATCGCTCTTCCGTCGATTCAGGAAGACAGTCCCCGGCCCAGCACTATCCTGTCCGTGAACTCGGCGCAACGCGCGTGATCGGACCTCGCCGGGCCCCGCCCGGCAGAGCCGAAGCGGGCCCTCAACGCCCACGGTACAGACCGCGACCGCGCGTCGGCCGCTCAGGACGCCCCCCTCTGCCTGGGGAACGTTTCAGCCCGCCGCGACACGTCCGGGTGGGGGGTGTGCCGCCCGGCGTGCGATCGCGGCACGGAGCTCCGCTTCCAGCTCGCCGGCGCGCACGGTCCCGGTGTGCCGCGCGAGCACGCGCGCCCGCGCCGCAGCCGCGATGGCGGTCCGCTCGGCCTCCCCCGTCCCGGTGAGGATCTGCACGACCGTGTCCGGACCGTCGGCGGTCAGGATCGCCGTGCCGACGGGAAAGAAGTCGGAGAGGCCCCGCCAGCGGTCGCTGACGATCGGCGTGCCGCAGGCCGCCGCCTCGAACAGCCGCACGCTCGGCGACCAGCCGGCGGCGATCATGTCGGCCCGCGTCACATTGAGGGTGAAGCGCTGCCGGCTGAAGAAGGACGGATGCTCGGCCGGCGGCAGATGCGCGATCCGCTCGACATTCTCCGGCCAGTCGATGTCCTCGGGATATTGCGGGCCGGCGACGACGAAACGCCGCCACGGCAGGCGGCGCGCCGGCTCGATCAGCAGCGCCTCGAGCGTCGGCTGCCGGTCGGGGCTGTAGGTGCCGAGATAGCCGAGGTCCCAGCGGATCGGCTCGCCGGTCGGCCGGTAGCGCCCGGCGTCGACCGCGCAATAGAGCGGCGCGGCGCGGTGTGCCCCGAAATGGCGCTCCAGCCGCTCGAGCGTGGGGCCGCCGGTGAAGGAGAGATAGACGTCGAAGAGCGGGATCTGTCCGGGCGCGAGGTAGTCGCGCTCGCCCGCCGCCATCCTTGCGAGGGTGACCGGCGTGTCGATGTCATAGAAGGCGACCGGACCGGTCGCCATCGCAGTGACGAGGTCGATCACCGCGACCCCCTCCGGCACATAGGAGCCGATCACCACCGCATCGGCGCGCTTGATCGTCTCGTCCAGTTCTTCGTGCAGCGCCGCGACGGTCTCATAGTAGATCAAGGAGCAGAAATCGGGCTCCGGCAGATCGCGGTTCGCGGCATACCATGGCATGTCGCGTTCGAGAAAAGTGAGCCGGTGGCCGGCCGCCGCGAGCCCGCGCATCAGGCCGCGAAAGGTCGTCGCATGACCATTGCCCCAGGAGGAGGAGAGCGACAACCCGATGAAGACGATGTCGAGCGGCCTCATTCGGCGGCCTCCGCCGCCGGCCGGTTGACGTGGGCACGGAACAGCCGGTCCGCTTCCGCCGCGCGCCGGGCATAGGTGTGCTCGCCGAGGACGCGGGCGAGCGCGCGTGCGCCGATCGCCTGCGCCCGCTCGGCGGTCAGGCCTGCGACCGCCTCCGCCACATCGGCCCCGTCCCGCGCGACGAGCACCTCCTCGCCCGGCTTCAGGAAATGCTCGATGCCGACCCAGGCGTCGGTGATGAGGCAGGCTCCGGCCCCCGCCGCCTCGAACACCCGTGTCGCCGGCGAATAGCCGGTCTCGGCCATGCTTTCCCGCGAGACGTTGAGGACCGCCTTGGGGCTCACATTGAAGGCGTTGTGATCGGCGGTGCCGACATGGCCGAGCCGCTCGACATTGCCGGGCAGCGGCTTGTCCTGCCAGCCGGCGCCGCCGAGCAGCAAGCGCTCCGCCGGCAGGCGCGCCGCCGCATCGAGGAAGAACCGCTCGATCCGCGCCTCGCGGTCCGGCAGGCGGTTGGCGAGCAGGCCGAGCGCGCCGGAGAAGCGCGGCTCCGGCGCCACCGGATGATGCGTCTCCGGGTCGAGCGCGTTGTAGATCGGCACGCAGTGCGCCGCGCCGAGTTCGCGATAGGCGGCAACGACCGGCGGTCCGCCGCCATAGGTGAGCACGAGATCGATGCGGGAAAGCGCCCGGCGGAGCGGGTGCTCCGGCGTCTTCCTCAGTGTTCCGAGCGTCACCGGCGCGTCGACGTCCCAGAACAACGTCGTCGCGCCGGGCCGGGCGTGGGCGAGCACGGCGCGCAAGAGCGCCTCGTCCTCATAGCCGACGCCGCTCGCCTTGACGACGATGTCGGCCTCGGCCGCTTCCCGCGCGACCGCGATCAGGGCGGCGGGCGTCGCCTCATAGACCACGACCTTCGCCCAGTCAGGCGGGTCGATGTCGCGGTTCTGCTGCCGGTCGTAGACGTCGGGCTCGTAGAAGGTGATCTCATAGCCGAGCGCGGCGAGCGCGCGCAGCATGCCGCGGTAATAGGTGGCGGCCCCGTTCCAATAGGAGGAGACGAGGCTCGAACCATAGAACGCGATCTTCACGGCGTGACCTCCTCCAGAGCGGCAGAGCGGACCCCGCAGGCCGCGAGGACGGCGAACAGTTCGTCGACCCGGTGCCGGCAGGTATGCCGCGACAGCACGGTTTCGAGACCCGACCGGGCGAGGTCGCCGGCGCGCGCAGGGTCGGCGAGGACACTGCGCAGATGTGCCGTCATCTCCGCCCCGTCGCGCGCGAAGAGGAAGTCGCGGCCCGGCCGGAAGAGGCCCTCAGCGTCGTCCCAGGGCGCCGAGACGAGCGGGATGCCGCAGGCGAGCGCCTCGAACATCCGGATCGTCGGGATGCCGGGCAGCGCCTCGACATAAGGCCGCCGCGGCACATGGACGGTGACATGGTGGCGGGCGAAGGCAAGCGGCGCGTCGGCATTGGCGATCGAGCCGCCATAGCGGATGCCCGCCGCGTCGAGCGCCGCGCGGGCATGGTCGGGATAGCGGACGCCGTGCACCGTCGCCGCGAGGCCGAGCGCGCGCACCGGCTCGACGAGGAAGGCCATCAGCTCCGCCGAACGCTCGTCATCGCCCCAATTGCCGATCCAGACGAGGTCCTCGCCGCGCGCGATCTCCGGATGTGGCCGGAACAGCCGGTCGTCCGCGGCCTCGTGCCAGGTGAAGACCCGCCGCCCCCATCCGGCGGCGCGGTAGCGCTCGGAGAGCGTCTCGCCGAAGGCGAGCACCGCATCATAGGCGTCGAGCCGCAGCGCCGAGATCTCGTCCGCAGCCGAGGCGGCGCGGTGATGGGTATCGTGGAAGAGCAGCGCGAACCGACCGCCGGCGGCGCGGGCGCGGCCGATCCGGGCGACGAGCGCCGGCTCCGTCCACTCGTGCACCACGACGACGTCCGCTTCCGCGAGCCGCGCTTCGTGCTCGAAGCCGGCTCCATAGGTCTCGGCACGCAGCTCGGGAAAGTCGGTCGCGAAGCGGGTGACCGCCTCCGGCCCGCGATCGGCGAGGAGGTTCGCCCGGCTCCAGCCGTCCTCCGGTTCGAGCGCCAGCGCCTCATGGCCGCGGGCCACGAGATCGCGCATGATACCGCGCAGAAAATGCGCGTTTCCGTGGTTCCAATCGGAGACGAGGGAATGGGTGTAGAAGAGGAACCTCATGCCGCCCGGCCCATCCGCATCTCCATCGCCGCTCGATAGACCCCCGCCATCGCGGCGGCCTGCGCGGCGAGCGTGAAGCGCTCCGCCCGCTCGCGCGCCGCGTCCCCGAGCCGCCGCCGCAGCGCGCCATCCCCCGCCAGCCGGTTCGCGGCGTCGGCGAGGCCTGCGGCGTCGCGCGGGTTGAAGAACAGCGCCGTGCCGTCCCACAGCTCCCGATGGGTCGGGATGTCGGAGAGCACGAGGGCGGCACCGGTTTTCGCCGCTTCGAGGGCGGCGAGACCGAACGGCTCGTAGAGCGAGGGCGAAACGAACACCGCCGCACGCGCCATCAGCCGGTCGACCTCGGCGGCCGGCAAGAGGCCGGCGGAGCGGCCCGAGGCCAGCGCACAGACGGCACCGTTCGGCCCCTCCGTCGCGCCGGCCATCATCACGGGCCAGACGATCGCATCGGCCGCGAGGTCGAGCGTGCGGCCGCCCTTCGCCTCGTCCCACCAGCGCGCCGCGGCGAGTACGACCGGCTCCTTCTCGACCCGCTGCGCGACGCTCGGCGAGCCGTTGTGCACGACGCGGAGGCCGGGGATCGGGCCATAGACGGCTTCGAGCAGCCCGGCATGGCCGGCGCTCGGCGCGACGACGGCATCGGCGCGATCGAAGCCCGCGCGATTGCGGGGGTGGTGCCAGTCCCAGCCGGGGGGCAGGCCGCCGCCGCGGACCGCCTCGAACCATGTCGTGACGCAGGAATGCGAGACGACGACGAGCGGACAGCGAAGCGCCAGACCGACGGCCTGCGCCGGCGCGTTGACCTGCACGAGATCGGCGCCGAACCGCTCCGCGACCGTCCGGAGCGCAGCGGGCAGCCCGTCGAGATCGGCCTCGCACATCGTCATCCAGTCGAGCGGGACATCGAGCCAGACGAGGCCGGCACCGGCCCTCTCCGCCTCGCCGCGCTGCGCGGGCGATGGCGGCGGGCCGAGCCCGGCGAGGAGGACCTCCGTCCCCTCCCCGTGCAGCGCGGCCGCGAGGTCGAGCGCGTAGCGCCACACCCCGCCCACGGCATCGACCGTCATGAGCACGCGCCGCGGTCCACCGCTCAGGCCGGACAGCATACGCCCTCCAGCTCGCGCAGCGGCCGCGGCGCCCGTTCCTGAATATCGCTGAAGCGGTTGAAGGCTGCGAGATAGTGGGCGTGCGCCCGCTCCCAGGCCTCGTCGTCCGGCTCGCCGAACAGCTGCCGGTAGCTCGGCGAACTCGGATAGGGATAGAGCGGCACCGGCTCGTTCGCCCAGACCCCGTTGCTGATCAGATGGTTGCGCCAATAATCGACGAGCGCGGGGTCATCCTCGACGACGCCGATCAGATTGGCCTGCACGAAGGGCACGTGGCGGCGGGCCTTGATGAGCAGTTCCGCCAGTTCCTCGGTGCCGAGACGACACCGCTTGGAAAGCATCTCCCTGCCCTCGACGGTGAGGCTTTCGAGCCCCGCCTCGATCGAGACGCAGCCGGCGGCGCCGAGCAGTTCGAGCAGGTCCGGCTTCCACAGGTCGATGCGGGTCTGCACCCCGAATTCGATGTCGCGTTCGACCAGCGCCTCGAGGAGCGCCTTCTGCGGCAGGAAGATCTCGTCGATGAAATAGAGGTAGCGCACGCCCTGCGCGATCAGGTGGTCGATTTCCTCGACGATCGCGGCGTGATTGCGCCGCCGATAGGCATCGCGAAAGTCGATCTTCGCACAGAAGCTGCAGGTATAGGGGCAGCCGCGCGAGGCTTCGACCTCCGCGCCGATCCCGGCCTTGCCCGCGTCGAAACGGTGGTGATGGTGATGATGGCGCGCCAGCCAGTCCTCCGGCCAGACGAGCGCGGGATGATCGACGAAACGGCTCGCATGGACACCGCCGACTTCCACCAACCTTCCGTCTGCGGCGAGATGTGCGGTGCCCGGAACCGTGCGTCCGTCGAGGGAGTCGGCGAGAGCGGCGACGACCTCCTCGCATTCGCCGCGCACGACGACGTCGACGCCGAGCTTGCGCAGCGTCGGCCCCGGGGTCGCCGAGCCATGCGGCCCGACCGCCACCTCGCGTCCGCCACGCCCGGCGAGCAGGCGCAGGAATTCTGCCGGAACGCGCAATTCGGGGGGTGCGCAGCGCCAGAAGAGATAGGTCGGCGCCGTCGTCACCACCGTCATATCGGGGGTGAAGGACGCGACCCGCTCGGCAAGCTCAGTGTTGCCGAGATCCTGCAGCTGACCGTCGAGCATCAGGACGGTGTGGCCGGCGGCTTCGAGGAGCGCCTTCGAATAGCCGAGCTCGAGCGGCAGATGCGGCTCGCGGCAACCGAAATAGATCGAGCCGTCATAGCTCCATGCGGGATTGACGAGCGCAACCCTCATGCGGTGATCCTCCGCTGGACGCGTGGCTCCGCCGGGCGGAGCCGGTTCTCGGCGAGCCAGGCTGCGAGCTCCCGCACCCCGTCGCGCCACGGAACCGCAGCGCGCCAGGGGGTCGCGGCCTGCAGCCGCCGGGTATCCGCAACGAAATACAACTGGTCGCCCGGCCGCCAGTCGCGGAATTCGACCGCCGGCTCGCCGCCGATCACCCGGCCGATCTCGATCAGCAGCCGCCGCAGGCTGACGGCGTTGTGCGGCCCGCCGCCGAGATTGAACGCCCGGCCGGCGAGCCGGCCGATATCGGCGAGCACCGCGCGATAGGCGGCGACGGCATCGGCGACGTTCAGAATGTCCCGCACCTGCCGGCCGTCGCCATAGATGGTGATCGGCTCGCCGGACAGAGCGCGGATGAGGAAATGCGCCACCCAGCCCTGGTCCTCGGTGCCGAACTGGCGCGGCCCGTAGATGCAGCTCATGCGGAGCACCGCGGTCGGCAGGCCGAAGGACTTGCCGTAATCGAGCACGTACTGGTCGGCTGCCCCCTTCGAACAGCCATAGGGCGTGCAGAAATCGAGCGGCCGGCTCTCGTCGACGCCGTGGGCGCGTGTCTTCTCATCCACAGGGACGTAACGGTCGTCGAGCTCGACGAGGGCGATATCGTCGAGCCCGCCATAGACCTTGTTGGTGCTCGAGAAGACCACCGGAATGGCCCTCCCGGTTTTGCGCGCCGCCTCGAGCACGTTGAACGTTCCGCCGGCATTGACCTCGAAATCGGCGCGCGGATCGGCGAGACTCGTCGTCACGGCGGTCTGTGCCGCGAAATGGAAGACTGCGCCGGCGTCGCGAACCAACCGCTCAAGCGCGGCCTCGTCCCGCACGTCGGCGATCACCCTGTGCACCCGGCCGCGGTGCCGGCTCTCGAGCCAGGCGAGGTTCTGTTCCACCCCCGCCCGGCTCAGATTGTCGAGCACGATCACCTCGCCGCCCGACCCGGCGATGCTGTCGGCGAGGTTGGCGCCGATGAAGCCCGCTCCGCCGGCGATCAGGGTGGGGCGGCCGGTCCGGCCGCCGGTCTCCGGGGCCGCGAGCATCACGACACCAGCCCGAGCGCTTCGAGCTCGCGCTTCATCTCGGCACCCCGGTCGACTGCCGTCGTGCCGCGAACCCATTTGACCAGTTCGTCGAGCGAGCGTTCGAGCCGGAACTGCGGCTCGAAGCCGAGCAGCTCGCGCGCCTTCGAAATGTCGGCGAAACAGTTGCGGATATCGCCGGCCCGGGCCTTGCCGAGGATCTCCGGACCGATCTCGGGCACGCCCATCGCCTCGGCGAGCATGGTCGCGACATCGCGGATCGGATAGGCCGAGCCGCTGCCGATATTGAGGACGTGGCCGGCGGCGCGCTTCTGCTCGAGGGCGAGGCGGAAGGCGCGCGCGACATCGCGCACATGGACGAAATCGCGCTTCTGCGCGCCGTCCTCGAACACCATCGGCGCCGCGCCATTGGCGAGCCGCGACGAGAAATTGGCGAGCACTCCCGTATAGGGATTGGAGAGCGCCTGGCCGGGGCCGAAGACGTTGAAGAGCCGCAGGGCGACGGCGTCGACGCCATAGGCCTCGCCGAAGATCAGCACCTCGCGCTCCTGCGCATATTTGGTGAGCGCATAGATCGAGGCGAGGTCGACCGGCTTCTCCTCGTCGGTGCCGATCGGCGTCAGCCGTTCGCCCTCGGCGGAGACGGGTTCCCAGGCGCCCTGCTTGAGCAGGTCCGGCCGCCGGCGGGCGTTGCCGACGCGGCGGCCATCCTGTGTCTCGTAGAGGCCCTCGCCATAGACGGACATCGAGGAAGCGACGACGATCCGCGTCACGGGCTGCTTGATGAGCGCCTCGAGGAGCACCGCCGTTCCGAGATCATTCGCGCCGACATAGCGGGCGATCTCGTACATCGACTGGCCGACGCCGACCTCTGCCGCGAGATGAACGACCGCATCGACTCCGGCGACGGCACGATCGACGAAGGCGCGATCGCGCACATCGCCGCGGATAAATTCCACGCCCCGGGCGAGGCCGGCCGGCTGGTCGCCGCCGTGGACCTGCTCGACGAGGCTGTCGAGGACGCGCACGGCATAGCCGTGGCCGAGAAGCTCTTCCGCAACATGACGGCCGATGAAGCCGCAACCTCCGGTCACGAGCACTGTCTTCACGAAGCGGCTCCCCAATGTGCAACGGGTGGGTCTGTCGCCGCCCGAACCCGCCGCCCGGAGCTTTGTTCCCGCCGCTGCCGCCGGACACGCGTAGTGATGAGAGGACCCCGAAAGACCCTCTCGCTCGCCGAACGAAGCCGTCGCCACGACGTTCCTCCGGCGGCAGAGCGGCGGAGGCGCGCGGGATGAGTGAGCGGACCGAACAGGAACGAGGCGGAGCGGTCGCCGCGCCGCTCGAGCGGAACATTCGCGCGCTGATGGCGCGGCGCGAGCGGGAGATCGCCGAGGCCGGCTTGTCCGAGCGGCTGTCCGGCGCGATCGCCGACTTCACCGGCAGCATGTGGTCGGTCGCGCTCCACCTCGTGGTGTTCGGCCTGTGGATCCTCGTCAATCTCGGCTGGCTGCCGCTCGTCCCGGCCTGGGACCCGAGCTTCGTGATGCTCGCCATGGTCGCCTCGGTGGAAGCGATCTTCCTCTCGACCTTCGTGCTCGTGAACCAGAACCGGCTCGCCCGGATCGACGACCGGCGGGCCGATCTGACGCTGCAGATCGGCCTGCTCACGGAATACGAGCTCACCAAGCTCGCCGAGTTGACCGCCGCACTCGCACGCCATGTCCAGGGACCCGGTGCAGTCGATCCCGAACTGGAGGCGCTCACCGAGGAAGTCGCGCCCGAGGCGGTACTCGACGAGATCGATCGCAACCGGCCGGAGTGACACGAGCGGCGGCCGGAACAAGCGGCGCGGCGCCCGGTTCGGCGGGAAAGAGGAGGCTCTCATGCCGCTGAATGCACACGCAACGGACGAGGCCGAGGAAGCGAGGCTCGCCGTTGTGACCGGCGCCTCGACCGGAATCGGTCTCGAGCTCGCCAAGCTCGCCGCGCGCGAGGGCTACGACCTCATCATCGCCGCCGATGAGCCGGCGATCGCGGACAGCGCGTCGGCCCTGAGCGCCACCGGTGTCGACGTGATCGGCGTCGAGGCCGACCTCGCGAGGATCGAGGGTGTCGACCGGCTGCTCGCAGCGATCGGCGACCGGGACGTCGACCTGCTCTTCGCCAATGCCGGACGCGGCCTCGGACGGGGCTTCCTCGACCAGGACTTTGCGTCGCTCCGCCATGTGGTCGACACCAATGTGACGGGAACGCTCTATCTCGTTCACGCGCTCGCCCGCCGGATGGTCGCGCGCGGCGAGGGCCGGATCCTCTTCACCGGTTCGATCGCCGGCTTCATGCCGGGGACGTTCCAGGCGGTCTACAACGGCACCAAGGCCTTCATCGATTCCTTCGCGATCGCGCTGCGGCACGAACTCGCCGACACCGGCGTCTCGGTGACCCTCCTGATGCCCGGGCCGACAGATACACGCTTCTTCGTCCGCGCCGACATGCTCGATACGCCGGTCGGCCAGCAAGAGAAGGACGACCCGGCGGACGTCGCCCGCACCGGCTTCGAGGCGATGATGGCCGGCGAGGAGCAGGTGGTGAGCGGCTGGAAGAACAAGCTGCAGGTCGCCGGCGCTCATCTTATGCCAGCCGGCCGGCTCGCCGAGCAGCACAGGAAGCTGGCCGAGCCCGGCCGCGACGCCTGACCGCCTTTTCGAAACCACTCAGAGGAGATCGCCCATGAGAGCCTTGTGCTGGCACGGCAAGGGAGACATACGCTGCGACACCGTCGACGATCCGACGATCGAGGATGACCGTGACGTCATCATCCGCGTCACGTCCTGTGCCATCTGCGGCTCCGACCTCCATCTCATGGACGGCTACATGCCGACCATGGAATCGGGCGATGTGCTCGGTCACGAAACGATGGGCGAAGTGGTCGAGGTCGGCCGCGGCCACACCAAGTTCAAGGTCGGCGACCGGATCGTGGTGCCGTTCAACATCTCCTGCGGCGACTGCTATTTCTGCCGCAAGCAGCTGTTCTCATTGTGCGACCGGTCCAACCCCAATGCCGCCCAGGCGGCGAAGATGATGGGCCACTCGCCGGCCGGCCTGTTCGGCTATTCCCATATGCTCGGCGGCTTCTGGGGCGGCCAGGCGGAGTATATGCGGGTGCCCTATGCGGATGTCGGTCCGCTCAAGGTGCCGGACGGCATGCCGGACGAGCAGGCGCTGTTCCTCTCCGACATCTTCCCGACCGGCTACATGGCGGCCGAGAACGCCGAGATCGAGCCCGGCGACACGGTGGCGATCTGGGGCTGCGGCCCGGTCGGCCAGTTCGCCATCCAGTCGGCATGGATGCTGGGCGCCGGCCGGGTCATCGCGATCGACAAGGTGCCGGAGCGGCTCGCCCTCGCGCGCTCGGCCGGCCGCGCCGAGACGATCGATTTCAGCGATGAGGATGTCTACGACCGGCTGATGGAGATGACCGGCGGCCGCGGGCCGGACCGCTGCATCGACTGCGTCGGCACGGAGTCGGATGCGACGGCGAGCGCAGATTCGATGCTCGACAAGGCGAAGGCCGCGCTCTTCCTCGCCACCGACCGGCCGCACGTGCTGCGGCAGGTCATCACGTCCTGCCGGAAAGGCGGCACCGTGTCGGTGCCCGGTGTCTATATCGGCCTCGTCGACCACATCCCGTTCGGCGCGGCGATGAACAAGGGCCTCACCTTCCGGATGGGCCAGACGCACACCCAGCGCTACATGGAGCCGCTGCTGCGCCGCATCGAGGCGGGCGAGATCGACCCGACTTTCGTCATCACGCACCGCGCGACCCTCGAGGATGGCCCCGAACTCTACAAGCGCTTCCGCGACAAGGAAGACGGCTGCATCAAGGTCGTGATGCAGCCCTGAATGCGACGGGAGCCGGGCAGCCCCGGCTCCTCCTTGGTTTCGGGGCATCGCCCCTGCTCCGGGATCGGCGGGGCCGCGCTGGTCGGGATCGGCGCCGCCGACGGGCGCATCGCCTTCCACCGTGTTGACACCGTCCGGCTCGTCGTCGGCTGCGGCATCGGCACGCGCCGTGCCCTTCGACTGTCCGATGCCGGCACGGCGGACGAGATCGCCGTCGTCGTCCCGCCGCTGCGCAGATGTTGGGTCCTGTCCTCTTCCTTTCGACGAGAAGGGAACGACCGACTCCCATGACGGCTCAAAAAAACGGCCGGCCCAAGACGGACCGGCCGAGTTGCCACGGAACGGAGATCGTTCCCACTGCATGAGAGAAAATCCCCTCTCTCATGCCGCACTGAGAGAACATTTCTATCAACATTGTGTTCCGTAATATGGAATATATTCGTCTTCTACTTCGTTCCTGCTCGCGACGGATCAACTCAATGGGTCCTCCTTCAGCGGTCCTGCTGATGGCCCTGATGCGTGGTGTTGATCTTGCTGTCGGCCTGATGGCCGCGCTCGTCCGGGTTCGGCGTGGTGTCGCCACGAGGCCGGGTCTCGAGCGGCGCGCCGGTCGCATCGCCGGTGCCTTTGGGGCTGCGGCTCTCGGGCGGGACGGGTGGCGGCTTGTGGGTCATCGCGGGCGCCTCCTTGCTGTCGCCGAAGCAGAACCGGTGCGACCCCGCCGATGTTCCCTCCCCGCTCAGGCGGCCGTGCGCGCCGGCAGGTCGATGACAGTTCCACGGCGGCCATAACGCTCGATCATCGCGCCGCAGAAGGCGGCGAACTCCTCGGGCCATAGCGGCGGGCTGGTGTGGTGCGGCAGGTAGCCGCGATGCTCGGGCGTGAAGCAGAAGGTGACCGTCACGTCGAAATCGGCGAGCGCCGCCATTTGCCGGTCGAACCAGTCGAGCGCGCCGGGGCGGAAGCTGTCGGCCCAGGAGAGGCCGGTCCGCAGATGGGTCACGCCGAGCCGCTTCATCCAGGCGACGGCCTCGTCGAGCCGATGATCCTCGAAGTGGAACCACTGGACGAGCCCGAACCCGGGTGTCAGCCGCGAGAAGGTCTCGAGCGCCGGCTTCGGCGTGCCGTCCTCGCGCAGCAGCCCCATATAGAAGTGACGGTAATAGGAGGAGCCCTCGGCCTCGCGATGGCGGGTCGTGGCGCCCCAGGCCCGCGGCAGGTCGTAGAGGCTGTACCACTGGATGCGCGGCACGCGGCCGGCGAGCAGTTCCGCGGTCCGCTTCAGGCCCCAGTCCTGCACGGCCTCGGCGCCGAAGGTCGAGACGCCGACCTCGCTCACCCAGAGCGGCAGGTCGGTGACGGCGCGGATCTCGTCGATCCTCTGCGGCCACTCGTCGATCTGCCAGAGATTCCAGTCGAGCGGGAAGCCGTGCACCGCGACCGCATCGACCCGGTCGAGCACGCCGGCGCTCTTCATGCGGGTCATGAAGCCCGGATCGATCGGCGAGATACCGCCGAGCACCCGGGTGATCGCGGGTTCCGCCCGCTCGATCGCCTGCGCCGCGAGGATCGCCATCTCCGCGAAGAGCCGCCAATGCGGATCGACCTCCGGATCCCAATGCGACTTGTTGTTCGGCTCGTTCCAGATCATCGCCGCTTCGATCATCGCGACACTCCCCTCTCACGCGTCACGGCCGCGCCGGATAGACCGGACCCTCACCCGCCGGCGGCCCGGCCGGCCGGCACAGATAGACCTCCCGCTCGGGATGGCCGATGATCTCGAAGCCTGAACTGCGCAGCATCGCCTCGGCACAGGCGGCGTTCGGCACCCACCAATTGGTGGGATCGTCGGCGAAGCGCCGCTCGATGAAGTGGAGCCGCGGAAACCCTTCGCCCTCGAAGGGCGCGTCGTCCCAGAAGGCATAGTTCTCCGCGACCACGGCGACCTCGCGGCTGCCGCGCTGCATCGACTGGAAGACGAGCAGGTCGCCGGCGACGTGCTCCCGGATCAGGTCGAGCGCGAGAAGCGGATGGCGCAGGTGATAGAGCACCCCCATGAAGAGAACGATGTCGAACCGCTCGCCGAGCGCGCCGACGTCATAGACCGACATCTTGCGGAACTCGACCGCGACCTCCTCGACTTCCGCGGCGAAGCGGGCCTGGGCGAGATAGGCGTCGTCGAAATCGATGCCGATCACGCGGTCGGCTCCACGCCGCTTCATGGCGATCGAGTAGAAGCCGGCATTGCAGCCGATATCGAGCACGGTCTTGCCCGTCAGGTCGGCCGGGATCGCATCCGCGAAGCGCCGCCATTTGACCGCCGGATAGTCGCCGAGAAAATGCCCCGGCGCGGTCGGGACGCCGCCGAGCTCGATGTTGTGGAACCAGGGGCCGAGCGCCTCGACCTTGCTGCGGATCTCGGCGGTCGAGAGCGGCGTCGTCATCATGCGCCTCCTGAAATGACGGGAAGGGACGGACCGAAACGGCGCGGGACGAACGACGGATGGCTGCCGCGGCATAGGTCCCGCCCTCAGGCCACGACCTCGTTGAGGCCGATCAGCTTCGCCCCCCACGCGCCGGCGACCACGGTGGTGATCGAGGCGGGCGCAATATCGAACCGATCAATCCGATCGAGCGGCAGGCCGAGCACGTCGCAGACCGCCGCCTTGATGACGTCGGCATGGCTGACCAGCACCACGGCCCCGGCTGCACCCTCCGCCTGCAGCCGCTCCATGACGGAGACGATGCGGAAGCGAACGTGCTCCATCGTCTCGCCGGCGGGCGTCGCGGCGTGGCCGCGATCCTCGTTCCAGCGGCGCCAGTCCGGATCTTCGTCGAGGGTCTCGAAATCGTGGCCGGACCAGCGACCGAAATCGATCTCGTCGAGTGCCGCGGCGGTCTCGACGGTGTCGATCCCGGCCGCCTCGGCGACCGCGCGCGCGGTCTCCTGCGTCCGTTCGCGCGGGCTCGCGAGGATGCGGCCGAACCGTTCTCGCCGCATCCGCGCGCCGAGCCGGGCCGCCTGGGCGCGGCCCTCGACGCCGAGCCGGACACCCGGCCTGCGGCCAGCGAGATAGCGGCCGACGTCATCGTGCGCGGCGTGACGGACAAGAAGGAAGGTGACCGTCACGACGGATTTCCACCCCCTGCGCCGGCGATGAAATCGAGCGTCAGCGATCGCGCTTCGGCGTCGGTGAACTGCTGCGGCGGCGATTTCATGAAATAGCTCGACGGCCCGACGAGCGCGCCGGAGAGGCCGCGGTCGAGGGCGAGCTTGGCGCAGCGCACGGCGTCGATGACGATGCCGGCCGAGTTCGGCGAATCCCAGACTTCGAGCTTCACCTCGGCATTGAGCGGCACGCCGCCGAAGGTCGTGCCCTCGAGGCGGATATAGGCCCATTTCCGATCGGTCAGCCAGGGCACGTGGTCGCTCGGGCCGACATGGATGTCGCCCGCCGCGAGCGGCACGTCGAGCTGGCTCTCGACGGACTGCGTCTTCGAGATCTTCTTCGATTCGAGCCGCTCCCGCTCGAGCATGTTGAGAAAGTCGGTGTTGCCGCCGAAGTTCAGCTGATAGGTCCGGTCGAGCCGGACGCCGCGCTCCCGGAAGAGATTGGCGAGCATGCGGTGGACGATCGTCGCGCCGACCTGGCTCTTGATGTCGTCCCCGATCAGCGGAAGGCCGCGGGCCTCGAAACGCTGCCGCCATTCGGGCCTGGAGGCGATGAAGACCGGAATGCAGTTGACGAAGGCACAGCCCGCGGCGAGCGCCTGCTCGGCGTAATAGCGCGTCGCCGCCTCCGAGCCGACCGGCAGATAGGAGACGAGCACATCCGCGCGGCTCTCCTTGAGCGTCGCCGCGACGTCGGCCTCGGGCTCGTCGGCGAGCTCGATGGCGTCGGCGAGATAGCGTCCGATGCCATCGAGCGTCGGCCCGCGGGCGACACGCACCCCCGTCGGTGCGACGGTCGCAAAGCGTTGCGTGTTGTTGGGCGGCGCGAGGATCGCGTCGGCGACGTCCCGTCCGACCTTGCCGGCGGCCACGTCGAAGGCGGCGGCGATCTCGACATCGCCGACATGATAGCCGCCGAGTTCGACATGCATCAGGCCGGGGACCGGCGCATTGCCCTCCGCCTCGCGATAATAGCTGATGCCCTGGACGAGCGAGGAGGCGCAATTTCCGACCCCGACGACCCCGATCCGGACCTTCCTCTTGCCCATGGCCCGCGCTTCCTCGCCCCGTTTCAGCAGGTAAGTTCCTGAGCCGAACCGGAGGACGCCGGCTTTGTTCCCGCGTCCCGGGATCGAAGCTCCTGCGCCGCAGTTGCCCGACGGACATCGAGAGAGGCAGCGATGCTCGTCTATGGCGACCAGGACCGGCTCGAGCCGGCCGAGGAGATCCGCACCGAAGTGCGGGCGCGGCTGCGGCGGGCGGCCGGCTGCAGCGGGCTCGAACGGCACGCGGCCCTCGTCGGCGCCTTCATCCGCGCTGCCGAGCTGGCGCAGGCCGAGGCGGATGCGCTGTTCGCGCGAGAGGGGCGCGACCGCCGGTCGGACGGGCAGGACGGGGCGGCGCGGCTGCTCTGCGCCCTCGGCGGCGCGATCGACCGCTCCTGGACATCCGGCTTCCAGGCCGGCTTCGATCCGGGCGCGGCGATCCGTGCGCTCGTCGGCCCGCGCGACGACGCACCGGTCCGCACGCGGCGGGCCGAGGGCTACGCCTTCTATGCGCTTTATCCGGAAGCGGTGATCGCTGCGGCGCACCACTGCGGCCTCGGCGCCGATACCCGGCTGATCGGCATCCGCAGCATCGGGCTCGGCCTCGCCGCGCTCGTCGCCGCCGCGCTTGCCGCCGCCCCGCCGGTCAGCCTGCGCCCGGTGGGTCATCCGTTCCGGCGCACGATCGCGGCGGCGCCCGAACTCGCCCGCGACCTCGTCGCCGCGGCCGGCGAGGCACCGTTCGGCATCGCCGACGAAGGACCCGGCCTCTCCGGCAGCTCCTTCGCCGCGGTCGCGGCCTGGCTCGAAGAAGAGGGCGTCGCGCCGTCCCGCATCCACTTCTTCCCGAGCCATGACAGTCCGCCCGGTCCTGCGGCGGACGCGGCGATTCGCGCACGCTGGCGGGCGGCGCCCCGGCACCCGGCCCAGTTCTCGACCATCCTGCGGGCAGACGTGGCCGGCGGCGGGCTCGCAGGATGGATCGCGGGCCTCGTCGGACCGCTCGATGCGCCGCTCGAGGACATTTCGGGCGGCGGCTGGCGGCGCCATGGCCCGCACCGGGATGCGCCGTTCGACCCGCGGCTCGAGCGACGGAAGTTCCTCGTCCGATCCGCCGGCGGAGTCTGGCTCGCCAGGTTCGCCGGGCTCGGCGCCTCCGGCGAGGCCGCGCTCGAGCGGGCGCTGGCGCTGCATCGGGCGGGCTTCGTGCCCGAGCCCGCCGGCCTCGTGCACGGCTTCCTCGTCGAACGGTGGGTCGCTGGCGCCCCGCTCACCGGCGGCACGGCGGATCGGCAGCGCCTCGTCGAGCATCTCGGCCGCTATCTCGGCTTCCGGGCGCGCGCTCTTCCGGCGTCATCGGAGGGGGCGGCGCCGGCGGCGCTCGCCGCCATGGCGCGCCACAATGTCGAGACCGCGCTCGGCCGCGACGTCGCCGCCGCGCTCGACCGGCGGCTGGGGCCGCTCGATGAAAGCGCGCGCGGCGCAGCGTGCGTCGACACGGACAATCGCATGCACCGCTGGGAATGGCTCGTCACCGCCGGCGGCACGATCCTGAAGACCGATGCCGTCGACCACGCACACGGCCACGACCTGATCGGCTGTCAGCCGGTGGAATGGGATGTCGCCGGCGCCATCGTCGAGCATGAACTCACAGCCACCGAACGGGACCGGCTGGTGGCGATTGTGGCGGAGGAAGCCGGTGGCTGTTCCCCTGCCCTCGTCGCGGCGCTCCTGCCGGCCTATCTCGCCTTCCAGCTCGGCCTCTGGACCATGGCCGCAGAAGCGGGGGCCGAGGAGGGCGCGGCAGCGCGGGCGGCGGCGGTGGCGCGCTATGAAAACGGCCTCCGCGCGCTGGTCGCGGAGGCCGTCTGACCGGCGCATCCCGGCGCCGGCTATTTCCAGCGCTTGGGCAGCGAGGGATCCGACTGGTTCTCGGCACCGGCGTCCCAGTCGCTCGCGGTCTCCTCGCCATCGCCGCCCAACACAGCCGGATCGGCGCTCGCCGCTCCGCCGGGATTGGGGTCGGCCTGGTCGGGCCGAGCGAACTGGCCCTTCGCGTCGCCCTTCACGCGGCGCGCGGACGACGCCGATGCGTCTTTGCCGGCTTCACCCGTCACTGCGACAGGTCCGCATTGTCGAGCTCCTGCACGTGCTGCAGATGGGCCTGCAGGGTCGGCAGGGTCTTCGCCGCGAAGGCCTTCAGGTCCGCCTGATCGCCGGTCTCGGCATAGCGCGAGAACAGCGCGACCGCGTTCTGATGCGCTTCGAGCTGCTGGTCGACATAGGTCTCGTCGAAGTCCTCGCCCTCCTCCTCGCGGAGTTCGGCGATCTTCTGGTTGTGCGCCTCGTCGAGTGCCGTGGGCGCCTCGAGGCCGACCTTCGCGACGACCTGCTTCATCTCCTCGCCCGCGGCGGTGTGATCCGCGATCATCTGCTGCGCGAAGGTCTTGACGGCCGCGTTGCGGCCGCGCTGCTCGGCGATGCGGGCGGCCTCGATCTCGTAGAGGTTGGACGCGCCGGCGGCCACCACGAACTGTTCAGCGGTCAGCGCATCGGCGGCGCGCTCTTGCGCCTGCGCTGCGGTGAGGCCGAAGGCGAAGACCGCGGCAGCGGCCAAGGACAGGATCTTCATCGGGATACTCCGGGCGTTGGTGGGCGGCGCCATGCCGCGATGGTCATCGAACCGGGCGTCACGCCCGCTTGTTCCGGCCGGCCTTGGGAGGAGCGCCGGCCGGCGGCATGGCGCCGCCCGTCGGACCGGCTCAGCGCTTGCCGCGCCCGCCGGAATCTTCGAGCGCGATGTAGCGCTCGGTCACGTTCGGGACATTCTCACCGAGCCAGGCGGCCATCGCCATCTCCTCGCGCAGCGTCTCTTCGAGGAGCGGCACCGCAGCGTTGAAGCCGCCCGCCTTCGCCATCGTGATCAGGGAGGTGTAGCTGGCGATCTCGTAGCTCTCGAAGGCGACATCGGCGAAGGTGTTCTTCAGCACCTCGTCGCCGGCCACGGCGTGGCCGAGCGCCGCCATCGAACCCATCACCGAGGCGGCCGCATCCTTGAAGCTCGAATGGTCCTCTCCGAGCTGTTCGAGGATCCGTTCGAGCCGCTCCTGCTGGATCTCGGTCTCCTGCCGGTGTTCCCGCAGACGGGCGAGCATGTCCGGATAGTTTTCGAGCCGCTCGATCTGGCGGTTCATGATCGACAAGGCTTCGTTCTCGAGCGCATGCGCATTGCGCAGCCCCGTGACGAAGAGCGGGCGGATCGTGTCGATGGCGGTGATGGTCATGCGGATCTCCGTGACGAAGGT
Source organism: Prosthecomicrobium pneumaticum (assembly GCF_014199915.1). GTDB lineage: Bacteria > Pseudomonadota > Alphaproteobacteria > Rhizobiales > Kaistiaceae > Prosthecomicrobium > Prosthecomicrobium pneumaticum. The sequence continues at coordinate 644,108 of NZ_JACHOO010000001.1, forward strand.
GCGCTCCAACCCGTGGGACCACGACCTGTTCCAGAACCCGGACGACCGAGCCGCGCCGTTTGGTCCGGCCCCGAACCCCGCGGCAAATCTCGCCGGCGTGCCCTGCGGATCGGAACAGCGGGCAAGCGCGGCGGTTCGGGGGCCATGCGGCGGCGGCCGCGGTCCGCGCGAGAGGTGTGGACCGGCACGCTGTCGCCGCCGTCACCCCAATCCCGAGAGGATTTCTCAATGTTCTATACGGACGGAAAGCTGCAGTTCCCGGTGCGCGTCGAGCAGCCGAACCCTGTCTTCGCGCGGGCGCTGCAGCAGGCGATCGGCGGGGTCGAGGGCGAGATCCGCGTCGCGCTGCAGTATATGTTCCAGGCCTTCGGCGCCCGCGGCCCGGCGAAATATCGCGACATGCTCCTCAACACGGCGACCGAGGAACTCGGCCATATCGAGATGCTCGCCACCGCGGTGGCGCTCAACCTCGAGAACGCGCCGCTGTCGCTGCAGGAGGAGGTGTCGGCGGACGCCGTCGGCGGCGCGGTGCTGAACGGCATGGACATGCGCCACATCCTGTCGACCGGCCTCGCCGCGCTGCCCTCGGACGCGAACGGCGTTCCGTTCGACTGCTCGCACGTCTACGCCTCGGGCAATATCGCCGGCGACATGTATGCCAACGTGACCGCCGAGGCGACGGGCCGCACGCTCGCCGTCCGTCTGTTCAACATGACGGACGATCCGGGCATGCGGGAGATGCTCTCCTTCCTGATCGCGCGCGACACCATGCACCAGCAGCAATGGCTGGCCGTCCTCGAAGAACTCGGCGGCGAACAGGCGGTGCTGCCGATCCCGAACAGCTTCCCGCAGGAGAAGGAGCAGACCGACTTCTCCTATGCCTATCTCGGCCACATGATCGACGGCAGCATTCCGGAGGGCCGCTGGTCGGACGGACCGGCGATGGACAAGCGCGGCATGTTCACGGCGCAGGCCTCGGAGCCGCTCGGCGACAAGCCGGTACTCGCCCCGCCGCGCCCACAATCGGGTGCGCAATCCGAGCAAATCGCCAAGGGCTCCGCGAGCCCGCTCGTCGAGAAGATCGGCGGCATGATCTGAGCCGCGGCGCGAAAGACCCTCACCCTGCCCTCTCCCGCGATGCGGGAGAGGGCCCCTCTGCACGAAGAAGGGCGTTTGCCTGTCAGAACGGCAGCCTCTGACTAAAATATTAGCATGCCGATTCATCTTGCACATCCCGGAAATCTGATATCTGATCAGATATCAGATGATGGAGGGTGCGGTGTCGGGATTCAGTCTTGCCGGCCGGACGGCCGTGGTCACCGGCGGCAGCCGGGGCATCGGAGCGGCGATCGTCGAGCTCTTCGCGGCCCATGGCGCGACCGTCCATTACTGCCATGTCGACGACGAGGCGCGCGCCGCGGCGCTCGACGCGCGGATGGCGGAGGCGGGCACGCCGACGCACGGATCGTTCTGCGACGTGTCCGACGAAGCCTCGGTCGCCGCCTTCTTCGCGGGCGTCGAGGCAGCCGGCGCGCCCGTCGACATCCTCGTCAACTGCGCCGGCATCGGCGGCGACAAGCCGTTCGGAGCGATCAGCATCGCCGATTGGGACCGCATGATCGGCGTCCACCTGCGCGGCACCTTCCTCGCCACACGGCAAGTCTTCGACAAGATGGTGGCGCGCGGCTATGGCCGCATCGTCAACTTCGCCTCGCAGCTCGCCTACAAGGGTGCCCCGCACCTCGCCCATTATTGCGCGGCGAAAGCGGGCATCGTCGGCTTCACCCGCGCGCTGTCTTATGAAGGTGCGCCGCACGGCGTGCTCGTCAATGCGATCGCGCCGGGGCCGGTCGAGACCGAACTCCTGATGGCGCTGACCGACGAGTGGCGCAGCATGAAGAAGGCGCAATTGCCAATCGGCCGCTTCGGCTTGCCGAACGAGATCGCGCCGGCCGTGCTGCTCCTCGCCTCCGAGGCCGGATCCTATTTCGTCGGCCAGACCCTGTCGCCGAACGGCGGCGACGTGATGATCTGACGGCGGATGGAATGACCGATCAGGAACGACCCGGCGCCGGGGTCAGAGCGCGCCTTCCCTATGTCCCGATCACCGCCCGCCCCGCCTTCCGCCTGCCCGGCGATGCCCGGGTCGCGGTCTGGACGATCGTCAATGTCGAGGCCTGGAGTCCCGAACGGCCGATGCCGCGGGCGGTGCTGCCGCCGCCGATGGGCCGCATGCTGACGCCCGACATTCCGAACTGGGCCTGGCACGAATACGGCATGCGGGTCGGCTTCTGGCGCTTCGTCGAGGTGCTCGCGGCGCGCGGGCTGAAGGCGAGCTTCGCCGTCAACGGATCGGCGATCGACACCTATCCGCAGGCCTGCGCCGCCGCGCGAGACGCCGGCTGGGATTTCGTCGGCCATGGCTTCGAGCAGCGGCCGATGCACGATGTCACCGACCAGGCGGACGCCATCCGCCGGACGATCGAGGCGATCACCGCCTTCACCGGCAAGCCGCCGCGCGGCTGGGAAAGCCCGGGCCTCACCGAGACGGACGAGACGATCGACCGGCTCGCCGAGGCGGGCATCGACTATGTCTGCGACTGGTGCCTCGACGACCAGCCCGTCCGGCTCGCGGCGAGTGGCCGATCGATCCTGTCGGTCCCCTATACGGTCGAGCTGAACGACGTCGTCGTGCACGCCGTCCAGGGCCACAGCTCGGACGAGCTGATGAAGCGCGGCATCGCCCAGTTCGACCGGCTCCACCGCGACGGTGCCACGGCGCCGCGCATCATGGCGATCTCGATCCATCCCTATCTCACGGGGGTGCCGCACCGCATAGGCTATCTCGAAGAGCTCTACGACCACATTCTCGGCCATGACGGCGTCGTCCACTGGACGGGCGCGGAGATCTGCGACTGGTTCGCCGCCGAGGAGCGGAGGCTCGGCCTCTGATGCGGGCGGAGAAGATCAGCGAGGCCGCCTTCGCCCCGTTCGGCACGCTGATCCGCTACGCGGCCGACGACGGGCGGCACTATCTGCCGGCCGTGCTCGAGGCGACCGCGCCGGCGGCGCCCGCCCTCTGGATCAATCGCATCGCCGCGGCACGGCCGCCGGTTCGCATCGCCCGGCTGGAGCGCCATCCCTTCGGCGCGCAATCCTTCGTGCCGCTCGGCGGCGGGCGGCTGCTCGTCACCGTCTGCGCCGCGGCGGCCAATGGAGCGCCCGATCCGGGCCAAATGCGGGCCTTCGTCGTCCCCCCCGGCACCGGCATCACCTACCGGCCGGGCACCTGGCATCACGGCCTCGTCGCCCTCGACGGCCCGCTCGATGTGCTCGTCGTGATGGCGACGCATGGGATCGCCGGCGAGACGGAGGACGCCGACCTCGAGGCGCCGATGATCATCGAGGCGATGGACATCCCATGACCCAACCCGACACCCATCCGCGCGATTTCGTCGGCTATGGCGGGACGCCGCCCGATCCGCGCTGGCCCGGTGGCGCGCGGCTCGCCCTCAACCTCGTCGTCAATGTCGAAGAAGGGTCCGAGCCCTCGATTCCGGACGGCGATCCCGCCTCGGAAAGCGGCCTGACGGAAGGTGGCGGCGGCGGTTTCGAGGGACGCGACCTCGCCGCGGAATCGATGTTCGAATATGGCGGCCGCGCCGGCTTCTGGCGCCTCCACCGTGCCTTCGGGACGCGCGGCATGACCGCGACGATGTTCGCCTGCGCGCTCGCGCTCGAACGCAACCCGGCGATCGCCGGCGCGATCCGCGAGAGCGGCTATGACGTCTGCTGCCACGGCTATCGCTGGGAGCGCGTGCAGCCGCTCGGCGAGGCGCGCGAGCGGGCGCTGGTCGCCCGCGCGGTCGCGAGCGTCGCGGCGACGCTCGGCACGCCGCCGGCCGGCTGGTATTGCCGCTACGGGCCGAGCCTCGCCACCCGCCGCATCCTCGTCGAGCACGGCGGCTTCCTCTACGATTCCGACAGCTATGCCGACGACCTGCCCTACTACGCCGATGTCGGCGGACGGCCGCACCTCGTGCTGCCCTACAGCCTCGCCAATAACGACGTGAAATTCGTCCGCGGCGGCATGTCGACCGGGCGGCAGTTCGCCGAGTTCCTGATCGACGCCTTCGACGTGCTCCACCGCGAAGGCGCGCATGCGCCGAAGATGATGTCGGTGGGCCTGCACCCGAGGATCGTCGGCCATCCGGCGCGCTTCGCCGGGCTCGAGCGCTTCCTCGACCATGTCGCCCGGCAAACCGGCGTCTGGGTCGCCCGCCGGCTCGACATCGCCCGCCACTGGCGCGCCGGGCACCCCCCGGCCTGACAACCAGGCGGCGGCGCGGCCTACCCCCCGACGCGCACCCTTGGCGCCGGGGCGTGACGATCTTCGTCCGCGGCAGCGGCAGTGCGGGCGCGGCGCACGGCCCGGTTCCAGGCGAGGCGGATCTCCTCAAGACGCTGCGTCAGATAGGATTCGAGACCCTTCTGGTCGCGCGCCTCGACGAGATCGACGATGCGGCGGTTCTCGACCGGCAGCACGGGCTTGCGGTCCGGCATGAAATCAAAGAACGAGGCCGAGGAATACTGCCAGGTCCGGTCCCACAGCTCCTCGATATGACCGCGCAGAAAGCCGTTCGGGGCGCGCGACATCAGGAGCGTGTGGAACGCCCGGTTGCGGCGGGCGGTGGTCACCGGATGGTCGAGATCGAGCTCCAGCTCGGCGATCAGCGCCCGCAGCCCCTCGATCGAGTTCGCATCATGGTAGGGCGCGGCGGTGGCGCAGGCGAAGGCCTCGAGATGCAGCCGCACCTCCTCGATCTCCCAGGCCGACTGGAAGGAGAGCGTCGCCACCTCGGCGCTGCGGTGCAGGTTGAGATGGACGAGGCCGTCCTTGTGCAGCAGGCGGAGTGCCTCGCGCACCGGCATCTCGCTCAAGCCCAGTTCCGCCGCGATGTGCGCGAGCCGCAGCCGCTCGCCGGGCTTCAGCGTGCCGTCGAGAATGCGCCGCCGGAGCGTCTCGTAGGCATGGTCCGTCTTGGAGAACATGAAGGACGTCTTCCGCCGCTTGGGGGTCGGCCCCGGCGGGCCGGCACCGAAGGCGGCCGGTTCTCGCGTGAGAGGCCGGCACCCGTTCCCCGTTCAATCGGCCGGCCGCGTTCGCCTGTCAAGCGGGGTCCCGATCCGGCCGCGCTCCCGAGATGCCTGCGGGCAATGACGGTACTTTGAGCAGCTCCGGGCAGCCCCTCGCCGCGCAGCGCTTTGCCCGACAACGGCTTTGCTCCGCCGGCCGCGCGCCGGGCGCGCCGCCCGAGCACCTTGACCAGTTTCCAGTCGTCCTCTGCCTATCTTTTAGCATTGCCGAAAAATGTGATAGGATTTGATATCATATCAAATATCAAAGAGCGCCCGCGGCCGGCAGCCGGATCGCGGGGTGTCCGCCGGAGGCCGGCGGCACGGCTGCAATGTCGACCATTCGGGAGGACCGCCATGTTGAACGCCCATTACCAGCCGACCGAGCGGGTCGCGGGGTCGATGGCCTGGTTCGAGCGGGCCCGCAAGGTCGCTCCGCTCGGCGCCCATGGCGACGGCAAGTATTACGCGCCCTACCCGCACTTCCTGGCGAAGGGCGCCGGCTCGAAGGTCTATGACGTCGACGGCAACGAATACATCGACTACTGGAACGGCGCCGGCCCGACCGTGCTCGGCCATGCCGATCCGGTTGTCGACGCGGCCGTGGCCGAGACGATGCGGACCCGCGGCACCGTCTTCTGCGCGCCGAGCGACCTCGAAGTGCTGCTCGGCGAAGCGATGGCCGAGCACGTGCCCTGCGCCGAGATGTCGGGCTTCCTCAATGCCGGCTCCGACGTGCTCTATATGGCGGGCCGCGTCGCCCGGGCGGTCACCGGCCGCAAGATCTTCGTCAAGTTCGCCGGCTCCTATCACGGCTGGCACGAGGACTTTCTCTTCAACGTCTCGTCCTATGCCGGACCGCCGGGCAATAACGGCCTCTACAAGCCGATCCCCGAGACGATCGGCCTCAAGGACGAGACGATCGCTTCCATCCGCGTGCTCGACTACAACGATCTCGAGGCGGTCAAGGAACTCTTCCGCACCGAGGGCGAACAGATCGCCGGCATCGTCGTCGAGCCGGTGATGCACGGGCCGCTCACCGGCAACATCGTGCCGCTGCCGGGCTTCCTCGAGGGGCTGCGCGCGCTCTGCACCGAATACGGCGCGCTGCTGATCTTCGACGAGATTCTGACCGGCTTCCGTCACCACATCGGCGGCGCGCAGGCGATCCTCGGCGTCACCCCCGACATCGGCTGCTTCGGCAAGGCGATCTCGAACGGCCTGCCGATCGCAGCGATCTCGGCCTCGGCCGCGATCATGGAGAGGCTGGCGCCGGCCGGCCGCGCCTTCTTCTCCGGCACCTATAACGGCAATGTCGCCTCGGTCTCGGCCGCGCTCGCCACCATCGGGCGGCTCGCCGACGGCAGCGTCCACGCGCACATCTCGGCGCTCGGCGAGCGGCTCCGCGCCGGGCTCGACGAGGTGTTCGCCCGCCGCGGCGTCGCCGCGCACGCCGACGCTTTCCACTCGATCATTGCGATCCACAATTCGGAGCGCCGGCTGCATTCGCTGAGCGACGTCCATGCGCATCACGACATGACGACCGCGATGCCCTTCGCGAGCTTCCTTTTCGACAACGGCATCTATGCGAAGCCCCGCAAGGTGCAGCGCCTGCTGGTCTCGGCGGCGCACACCGAAGCCGAAATCGACCGGACGATCGAAGTCGTCGACCGGTTCTACGCAGCGTGAGGCCCTCTTCCGTGACGTCCCAGACCAAGACCAAGCGCGTCGGCATCGATATCGGCGGCACCTTCACCGACATCGTGGTGTTCGACGAGGCGACGGGCGAAGTCGTCCGCTCGAAGACGCCCTCCACCCCCGAGGCGCCGGAAGAGGGCTTTCTCGCCGCGCTCGCCGCCGTCGGCGTGCCGGTCGAGGAGATCGGCACGCTCGTGCACGGCACCACCATCGTCACCAATCTGATCCTCGAACGGAAGGGCGTGCGCACCGCGCTCATCACCACCCGCGGCTTCCGCGACGTGCTCGAGATCATGCGGGCGACGCGGCCCCTCCCCTATGATCTCGGCTGGCGCCGGCCGGTGCCGCTGATCCCGCGCGAATTCTGCTTCGAGGTGGACGAGCGCATCATGGCCGACGGCACGATCGAGACGCCGATCGACCCGGAAGCGGTCGCGGCCGTCGTCGACGGGATCGTGGCGCTCGGCGTCGAAGGCATCGCCGTCAGCCTGATGCACGCCTATCTCGACGATCGCCACGAAAAGGTGGTGGAGGCGGTGATCCGCGAGCGGGCTCCGCATCTCGCCGTGTCGATCTCGTCCCGCATCTGCCGCGAGATCCGCGAATACGAGCGCGCGAACACGACGGTTGCCAACATCTACAGCATGCCGCGGGTGCGCCGTTACGTCGACGCGCTCGCCGGCCGGGTCGGCGTGCCCGGCCTCGTCAACTATCTGAGCTCGGAAGGCGGCATCCAGGCCGGCGCCGAGGCCGCCGAACGGCCGGTGACCCTCTGCGTCTCGGGACCGGCGGGCGGCGTGCTCGGCGGGGCGTTCCTCGGCGAGCAGATCGGCCGGCGCAACCTCGTCACCGTCGACATGGGCGGCACGAGCTTCGATGTCGCGGTGATCCGCGACGGCCGCTTCGACATCAAGAACACCTTCGAGGTCGAGTGGGGCATCCCGGTCAAGACCCCGACCATCGACATCAAGACGATCGGCGCCGGCGGCGGCAGCATCGTCTGGATCGATGCCGGCGGGGCGCTCCGCGTCGGGCCGCACAGCGCCGGCGCCGATCCCGGGCCGGCCTGCTATGGCCGCGGCGGCACGGAATGCACGGTGACCGACGCCAATCTGGTGCTCGGCCTCATCCACCCCAACCCTGCCTTCCCGCTCGATATCGAGCGGGCGCGTGCCGCGGTCGGCCGTATCGCCGATCATTTCGGCGTGCCGATCGAGGAGGCCGCGGAGGGCATCTACCGGGTCGTCAACGCCGCGATGGCGACCGCCATCCGCCAGATGACGGTCGAGAAGGGCATCGACCCGCGCGACTTCGCGCTCGTGCCCTTCGGCGGCGCCGGCGGCCAGCACGCCGCGATGCTCGCCGAGGAGGTCGGCATCCCGGAGATCGTCGTGCCCAATATGCCGAGCGTCTTCTCCGCCTTCGGCATGGTGAGCGCACCGCTGAAGATCAGCCGCGCCCGGACGATCCTGAAGCCGCTCGCCGCGCTCGAGCCCGGCGCCATCGCCGCCTTCTTCGACGATCTCGCCGGCGAGATCGATCCGGACGCCTTCGCCGGCGCATCCGGGCCGCCGCGCTACGAGTTCAGCCTCGATCTGCGCTACGTCAAGCAGGCGCACGAGATCAGCGTGGTCGTCGAACCGGACTGGCCGGCCGAGCGGATCGTCGCCGCCTTCGAGGACCGCCATTTCACCCTCTACGGCACGCGGCACGGGCACCCGGTGATGGTCGTCACCGGCCGCATCACGGCGATCGCCGACATGCCGCCGCTCGAAATCCGGCCCGAGACCGAGACCGATCGGCCGGCCCCGCCGGCGGAACGGACCACCGCCGTCGCCGGCCTCGCCGAACCGGTCGCGATCATCGACCGGCAGGGGCTGCGGCCCGGCATGCGTCTTGCGGGACCGTGCCTGGTCGAAGAGGTGGACACCACCTTCTACGTGCCGCCCGGCGCGAGCGCACGTGTCGACCCCTTCCGCAATCTCATCATCACCGTCAAGGGCGGAGCATCGGCATGAGCGGCCTCGACCCCTTCACCCAGCAGATCATCCGCAACCATCTCTTCTCGACCACCGACGAGATGATCCAGACGACGGTGCTGACCGCCTATTCGCCGACCTTCGCCGAGGGCTTCGACTTCTCCTGCGCCCTGTTCGACACGGTCGGCAAGATGGTCATGCAGTCGCGCGGCGTCGGCGTCCATCTCGGCTCGCTGGTCGGCGCGATGCAGGCGGTGGTGAAGCGCTTCCCCGAGCCGAAGCCGGGCGACGTCTTCATCACCAACAACCCCTATCTCGCGACCCATCAGTCGGACGTCGTCGTCGCCCGGCCGATGTTCTGCGAGGGCACCCATGTCGGCTATGCCGTCAATATCGGCCATTGGACCGATATCGGCGGCATGAGCGCCGGCGGCTGCGCCGGCACCTCGACCCATGTCGTGCAGGACGGCCTGATCATCCCGCTGTCGCGGCTCTATTCCGAGGGCGTGCTCGTCGAGGGGACGCGCGATTTCATCCTCGCCAATGTCCGCCTGCCCGAAGACGACTGGGGCGACCTGATGAGCCAGGTCTCGGCGACGGCGATCGCCGAGAACCGGATCCGCTCGCTCGCCGCGCGCTACGGCGTCGCCGCGGTGATCGACGGCATGGAGGCGGCGATCGACTATTCCCGCGCCCGCTTCCTCGCCGCGCTGAAAGACATTCCGGACGGCGTCTATGAGGCGGAGGACGCGATCGAGGACGACGGGCTCACCGACAAGACCTATCCGATCCGCGTCAAGGTGACGAAGTCGGCCGAGGGCTTCCTGCTCGATTTCGCGGGGACCGCGGGGCAGGCGCCGACCCCGGTCAACGCCACCTTCACCTCGGCCCGCGCCGCCGCCTATGCCGCGATCGTCGCGCTCGTCGACCCGACCATCCCGGTCAATGCCGGCATCTTCGACCAGGTCGAGATGGTGGCCCCGCCCCGCTCGATCGTCAGCGCCGAATGGCCGGCGCCGGTCTATGGCTGCACCTTCGAGATGGCGAAGCGCGTTCCGGAGACCATCCTGAAGGCCTTCGCCGATGTCGTGCCGGAGCGGATCGGCGCCGGCAGCCATGCGTCCGGCAACAACCTCGCCGGCCGCGCCTTCGACCCCAGGAGCGGCGAGGAGGTCGTCTGGTACAACTATTACGAGGGCGGCCAGGGCGCGACGGCGGCCGGCATCGGCAACGACGCCGTCTACTTCTGGGGCGAGACCTCGATGAACCAGCCGATCGAGGTCTGGGAGCACAAATATCCCGTGCTCGTCGACCGTTACGCCATCCGCGACGGATCGGGCGGGGCCGGCCGCAACCGTGGCGGCCACGGCACGGTGCACGAATACCGCCTGCTCGCCGACCACTATCTCTCCGGCCTCGGCGACCGCCACCGCATCGCCCCGTGGGGCCTCGCCGGCGGCGCCCCGGGCACGCCGAACCGCTGGTCGATCCGGCGCGACGGCGTCACCGAGGAGGTCGGCACCGTCTACGGACTGAAGAGCCCGTCGAAATTCTACAACCTCCATCTGCCGGCCGGCGACGTCCTGATCATCGAGACGGGCGGCGGCGGCGGCTATGGCGCGCCCTAGTCAACGAGAGGGGGCAGAAGCCCCCCGGGAACACCTCCAAAGAACGAAGACCCCTTCCAGAGTCGGAACCAGAGGCATTTCATGTCAAAGCTAAGGATGCTCGCACTCTCGTCGGCCCTGTTGGCCGGCACGCTGCTGCCGCTGCTTCCAGCCGCGGCGCAGTCGCCCAGCGAAACGCTCATCGTCGCCGGCCCGCGCACGCCGGAATCGCTCGAGCTCGAATACCCCTCGACCGAGGCCGTGCAGGAAGCCCGCAAGAACGTCTACGAGCGGCTGCTCGCCTATGAGATGAAGCCGAACGAAGACGGCGTGATGGTCGAGAACTTCGACAAGCTGACCGGCGCGCTCGCCAAGTCCTGGGAGGTCTCGCCGGACCGCACCTCGATCACCTTCCACCTGACGGATGCGAAGAGCCACGCCGGCAACACGCTCTCCGCCGACGACGTGATGTGGACCTTCGAACGCGGCTGGACGCTCAAGGGCACCTTCTACTGGTACATGCACCAGATGCTGAAGATCCAGGACTTCAGCGCCTTCCAGAAGGTCGACGACCACACCGTCAAGGTGACGCTGCCCGGCCCCTCGCCGCTGATCGAGCGGCTGTGGGTCAATTCCGACCTCGGCATCATCGACGCGACCGAGGCGAAGAAGCACCTCACCGACGAGGACCCCTGGGGCACCAAGTGGCTGAGCACCAACACGGCCTCCTTCTCGCCCTACAAGGTGACCACCTTCACGCCCGGCCGCGAGATCGTCTATGAGGCGAACGAGGCCTATTACCGCGGCGCGCCGACGCTGAAGAAGATCATCTTCCGCGAGATCCCGACCTCGGCCAACCGTGTCGCGGCGCTGCAGGCGGGCTCGATCGACGTCGCCGAATGGCTGCTGCCGCGCGAGCTGAACCTTCTCGAGAAGGCTCCGGGCGTCAAGGTCTGGAAGGTGTTCGGCAACTACATCCACCGTGTCGACCTGACCAACACCATCGAGCCCTTCACCGACAAGCGCGTCCGCCAGGCGCTCAACTATCTCGTCCCGCGCGACCAGATCGAGAAGAGCGTCTATTACGGCACCGCCCGGCCGACGAAGAGCCCCGTCTCGGAGATCTATCCGGGCTTCACCGACGCGTTCTTCAAGTATTCCGAGGACGTCGAGAAGGCGAAGGCGCTGCTCGCCGAGGCCGGCTATGCGAACGGCTTCAAGACCGAGCTCGGCTACCGCACCGGCGACGAGATCGAGGAGCAGATCGCGATCATCCTGAAGACCTCGTTCGCCCGCGCCGGCGTCGACCTCCAGCTCTCGAAGCTGCCGAGCTCGACCCTCGTCGAGCGCTATACGAGCGGCAAGATCCCGGCCTACTTCCTGCGTGACATGGCGATCGTCCCCGACGCCGCCTATGTCACCAATCTCTGGCTGAACAGCCAGTCGCTTGTCGATTTCTCGCGCTACAAAAACCCCGCGGTCGACACGCTGATCGACAAGAACCTCACCGCCACCGACGAAGCCGCCCGCCTCGCCGACATGAAGAAGGTGCAGGAAATGGTGGTCGACGACGCGCCCTGGGTGTTCCTGTTCAACCCCGGTTACCAGCTCGCCACCCGCGCCAATGTGAGCGGCACCTCCTGGTACACGCCGAACGGCAACGCCTGGTTCGACTACAAGAAGAACTGAGCCGACCGATCCGCGGACGGGTCCTCCGGGACCCGTCCGTCACGCGTGTCTCGTCCTCCTGAGAAGCGGGTGCCCGTCCATGCCGATCCGGGAATTCTGGCGCCGCCAGCCGCGCCTCCTGCGCATCCTCGCCGTCCGTCTCGCCCTCATCGTCCCGCAGATGTTCGGCGTGACCCTCGTCGCGTTCCTGCTGATCCGCCTGCTGCCCGGCGACCCGGCGCGGCTGATCCTCGGCAATTTCGCGACGGACGAATCGATCGCGCTCTACCGGCAGAAGCTCGGCCTCGACAAGGACGTCTGGACGCAGTTCGCGATCTATCTCGACAATGTTCTGCACGGCGATCTCGGCACGTCGCCCTTCACCTCGAAGCCGATCATCGAGGACCTTGCCGACCGGGCGCCCGCGACGCTCGAGCTGATCCTCTACGCGGTGATCTTCACCGTCGGCCTCGGCATCCTGATCGCCGTCGTCTCGGTGGTGAGGCGCGGCAGCGCCTTCGACTGGGGCGCCCGCGCCTATGGCTTCGCGGCCGGCGCCATCCCCGATTTCTGGGTCGCGCTCCTGCTCGTCTTCTTCCTCTATACCGTGCTCGGCTGGGCGCCGGCGCCGTTCGGCCGGATGGACCTGATGCTCGCGCCGCCGCCCCGCATCACCGGCTTCCTCACCATCGACGCGCTCTTCGCCGGCGACTGGGAGGCCTTCCGCTCCGCCGCCGGCCGGCTGATCCTGCCGGTCGCGACGATCACCATCGTCAATGCGGGCGCCGTCACGAAGATGACGCACAGCGTCTTTTCGGAGATCTGGGACGCCCCCTTCGTCGCGCATATGCGGGCCTGCGGCGTGCCGGAACGGCAGATCATCCGGGCGGCGCTCCGCAACAGCCTGCCGCCGATCATCAGCGTGTCGAGCTTCATTCTCGGCTTCCTGCTCGGCGCCGCTGTGCTCGTCGAGACGATCTTCTCCTGGGGCGGCCTCGGCCAGTATGCGGTGCAGGCCGTGATCAACAGCGATTACGCGGCGCTGCAGGGCTTCGTGCTCGTCGCCTCCGCCTTCATCCTCATCGTCTATTCGATCGCCGACATTCTCTACGAGATCGTCGATCCCCGGATCAGGACCTGACGGCGATGGCGCGGCGCTCCTCCTCCCTTCTGCGGCCCGGCCTGCTGATCGGCCTCGCCCTCCTCGCCGTGCAGTTCGTCGCGATCGTCTTCGCGCCGTGGATCGCCCCGTTCTCACCGATCGAGGCCAATCCGCTCGATTCGCTGCAGCCGCCCAATCTCGTCCACTGGCTCGGCACCGACGAGCTCGGCATGGACATCTTCTCGCGCATCGTCTTCGCGACGCGCGTCAACCTGCTGATCGGCTTCGCGGCCGTCGCCCTGTCGCTCGCCATCGGCGTGCCGGTCGGGGTGCTCGTCGGCTATTATCGCGGGCTCGGCGGCGCGCTCGTCATGCGCTTCTTCGATTTCATCCAGTCCTTCCCGGTCTTCGTGCTCGGCATGGCGCTCGTCGCCGTGCTCGGCCAGGAGATCTGGAGCGTCGTCATCGTGCTCTGCATGCTGTTCGTGCCGATGTTCGCGCGGATCGTGCGGGCCGAGGTGCTGTCGCTGCGCGAGCGGCCCTTCATCGCCGCGGCGCGCTGCAGCGGCGCCAACGATTTCGCGATCATGTTCCGGCACATCCTGCCGAACGCCATGACGCCGGTGATCGTCCAGGTCTCGGTGTCGATCGGCATGGCGATCCTGCTCACCGCCGGCCTCTCCTTCATCGGCGCCGGCGTGCGCCTGCCCTCGCCCGAATGGGGGCTGATGGTGAGCTCGGGGGCGCAGCAGATGATCCTCGGCATCTGGTGGGTGGCGCTCTTCCCCGGCCTCGCCATCGTGTTCTCGGTGCTCTCCTTCGCCCTTCTGTCCGACGAGGCGCAGCGCCTCGCCGACACCGCCCGTCGCAAGGAGGGCGCCCGATGAGCGCGTCGCCGGAAGCCCCCGTGATCGCACTCGAAGGCCTCACCGTCGGCTTCGGCGGGGCGCCCGTGCTCGACGGCATCGACCTCGAACTCCGCCCGCGTGAAATCTTCGGCGTGGTGGGCGAAACGGGTGCGGGCAAGTCGGTGCTCGCCCGCGCCATCCTCGGGCAACTGCCCCCGGGCGGCCGGATCGAGGCGGGCCGCATCCTCCTCGAGGGCCGGCCGATCGACGCGCTCGATGCGCCGCAAGCCGCCCGCTATCGCGGCGGCCGGGTGGCGCTGATCGGCACCAATGCCAAGGCGCTGCTCGATCCCGTCGCCCGGGTCGGCGACCAGATCGGCCGGGTGCTGCGCGCCCATGGCAAACCCGACGGCCGGACCGACCGCCGAAGCGTGCGCGACCGCGCGGTCGCCCTGATGCGCGAGGTCGGCATCAATGATCCGGAGCGGCGGGCGCGCGCCTATCCGCACGAGCTCTCCGGCGGCATGGCGCAGCGCATCGTCATCGCGATGGCCCTCGCCGGCGAGCCGGAGGTGCTGCTCGCCGACGATGCGACGCTCGGCCTCGACGCCACGGTGCAGGCGCAGGTGCTCGAACGGCTCGTCGAGCGCTCGCGCGAGCGCGGCCTCTCCGTGCTCCTCATCACCCATGACCTCGGCATCGTCCGGCACTATTGCGACCGGCTCGCCGTGATGCGCGGCGGCCGGCTCGTCGAGGTGAGCGAGGTGTCGCGCTTCATGGCACATCCGGCGGACGGCTACAGCCGCGACCTGCTCGCCGCGGCGCGGGCGCGCCCCGCTTTGCAGCCGCCGCGCAAGAGCGACGACCGCCCGCCGATCGTCGACGTGCGCGACCTCACCATGCACTTCCAGGTGCCCGGCTCGCCGCAGCCGATCCGCGCCGTCGACGGCATCAGCTTCTCGGTGGCGCCGGGCGAGACGCTCGCGCTCGTCGGCGAGAGCGGCTCGGGCAAGACGACAGCCGGGCAGTGCCTGCTGCGCCTCCTCGACAACACCGACGGCCGTATCGTCTTCGACGGGCGCGACATCACCGACATGAAGGAGGCCGCCTTCCGGCCGCTCCGCCGCCACATGCAGATGGTGTTCCAGGAGCCCTATGTGGCGCTCAATCCGCGCCGGCGGGTGCGCGACCTGCTCGCCGAGCCGCTCGCCCTCGTCGAGCCGATGACCGGCGCCGAGCGGGGGCGCCGGGTGGCGGAACTCCTCGCCGCGGTGAACCTCGATGCCGCCGTCGCCGACATCCGGCCCGGCGAGCTGACCGCGGGCGAACAGAAGCGCGTCGGCATCGCCCGCGCGCTCGCGACGAAGCCGCGCTTCGTCGTCTTCGACGAGCCGACCACCGCGCTCGACATCCGGGTCCGCGCCCAGATCATCGACCTGATCCGCGGCCTGCAATCGAGCATGAATCTCGCAGCGCTCTTCATCACCCACGATCTCAACTCGGTGCGCTCGCTCGCCCACCGGGTCGCGGTGATGCATCTCGGCAAGATCCTCGAACAGGGCGAGACCCGCGCGATCTTCGAGAGCCCGCGCGAGGATTATACGAGGAAGCTGCTGGCCGCCGAACTGCCGATCGACGCGGAGACGAGCGAACCGGCGAGCGCCGGGTCGGCCGCTTGAAGGCGCCGGCCGATCTCGGCGCGGCGGAGGGCCTTGCGCGCATCCGGGAGGGCTCGCTCACCGCCGTCGCCTGGACCGCCGCCTGCCTCGACCGGATCGCCACGGAGGAGCCGCGCATCCGCGCCTTCGCCGCGCTCGATCCGGAGGGGGCACTCGGCCGTGCCCGGGCGGTCGACCGGGGGACCGTTCCGCCCGGGCGGCTCGCCGGGCTGCCGATCGCCGTCAAGGACATCATCGACGTCGAGGGCCAGCCGACCGGCTTCGGTTCCGACCTGCCGATCGGTGCGGTCGCGGCGCGCGACGCCGGCATCGTCGCGCTGCTCCGGGCGGCCGGCGCGATCCCGCTCGGCAAGACCGAGACGGTCGAGTTCGCCGCGCTCGGCCGCATCCCGCCGACGCGCAACCCCCGCGATCCCGGCCGCACACCGGGCGGCTCCTCGTCGGGCTCGGCCGCGGCGGTCGCCGCCGGCATGGTGCCGCTCGCGCTCGGCACCCAGACCGGCGGCTCGCTCGTCCGCCCCGCCGCCTTCACCGGCGTTCATGCGCTCAAGCCGAGCCACGGCCTCGTCTCGCTCGACGGCGTGCATCCGCACGCGCCCTCGCTCGATTGCGTCGGCTGGCACGCCCGCTCGGTCGACGATCTCGCTCTCCTCGCCGAGGTCTGCGGCTTTCCGCCCGCCGCGGCGCGACCGGCCCGGCGCCTGCGCATCGCGGCCTGCCGCTCACCGGCCTGGAGCGCCGCTGCGCCCGACATGCGCGCCGCCTTCGAGGCGGCGCTCGGCACGCTGCGGCAAGCCGGCGTCGAGATCGTCGATCTCGACCTGCCGCCCGATTTCGATACGCTGGGGGAGACCCAGCTCGTACTGATGCGAGCCGAGGCGCAGGTGTCCTTCGCGCCCTGGCGCCGCCGCTGGGGGGCGCACATGCACCCCGACCTCGCGGCCATCCTCACGGAGGAAGCCCGCATTCCCCCCGCCCGGCGCGCCGCGGCGCAGGCGCATGCCGCGCTCTGCCGGATCGCCTTCGCCGAGATCATGGCCGGTGTCGACGCCGTCTTGGCGCCGGCGGCGATCGGCGAGGCGCCGCCCTTCGGGACGGGCACCGGCTCGCCGGCGATGAACAGGATGTGGACCGTGCTGCAGGTGCCGATCGTCGCGCTGCCGATCGGCCGCGGCGCCGCCGGCCTGCCG
This sequence comes from Prosthecomicrobium pneumaticum, assembly GCF_014199915.1. Classification (GTDB taxonomy): domain Bacteria; phylum Pseudomonadota; class Alphaproteobacteria; order Rhizobiales; family Kaistiaceae; genus Prosthecomicrobium; species Prosthecomicrobium pneumaticum. Next base: position 661,015 of record NZ_JACHOO010000001.1, read on the forward strand.
CTCGGCGGGCAGCTCGTGGGCCCGCTCTATGGCGACAGAGACCTGCTCGCTATCGCCGGCCGGGTCGCGACCATCCTCGGCGCGCCGGCGGAGGCCGCCGACGGCACGGCTTGACCTTCCCGGCGCCGCCGACCGACAGTGTCGCCAGCAAGGCTTCGGGCGGTCATGGGTTCGAGAAGAGCGACGCTATCCGACATCGCGCGGCTCGCGGGGGTCTCCCGCAGCCTCGCCTCGCTCGCCATCCGTGGCGAGGGGCCGGTCAATGCCGAGACGCGGAAGCGCATCATGGCCGCCGCCGCGCAGCTCGACTACCGGCCGAACCTCGTCGCCCGCTCGCTCGCCTCGGCGGATGCGAAATATCTCGGCATCGTGGTCGGCGAGATCGAGAACCCGCTGCAGGCCGAGATCGCCAAGATCGCCAGCCTGCTCGCCCGCGAGCACGGCTACAGCGCGCTCGTTTCGATCGACGCCGACACGGACGAGAACGCCGAGGAAGCGATCCGCACCCTGATCGCCCATCGCGTGTCGGGCGTGCTCGCGATCGGCGCGCCGTTCGAGAAGCCGGCGATCGCCGAGGTCGCCGGCTGGATTCCGATGGTCTATGTCGGCCGGCTGCTGAAGATCGTCGCCGTCGACGCGGTCACCACCGACGACATCAGCGGCGGCCGGCTCGCGGTCGATCATCTCGTCCAGCTCGGCCACCGGCGAATCGCCCATATCGATGGCGGCGCCTCGCCGGGCGCCGAGCGCCGCCGCTCCGGCTATCGTGACGGCATGGCGGCACACGGGCTCGACCGGCATATACGGGTCGTCGCGGGCGCCTATACGATCGATGCCGGCGCCGCCGGAGCGCGCGCCCTGCTCGCCGATTCGGAGTGGCGCCCGACCGCCGTCTTCGCCTCCAACGACATGGCGGCGATCGGCCTGATCAACGAGGCGCTCCGTCTGGGGCTCTCCGTGCCGGGCGATCTTTCGGTCGTCGGCTATGACGACGTCACCCTCGCCGGCACCGAGACGCTGTCGCTCACCACCATTCACCAGTCGGCCCGCGACCTCGCGACGAGCGGCATCAAGGCGATGATGGAGCGGCTCGCCGCGCCCGACGCGCCGGTGCGCAAGGTGCTCGTGCCGCCCCGCCTCGTCGCCCGCCGCAGCACCGGCGCGGCGAGCGCCAAATCGGCGGCGTGACGGCCGGCGGTCGCCGTCTGCGCTCAGCCGCCTTTGCGGATCGCGTAGTGACGCGCCAGTCCCGCGGTAACGGCGAACCAGGCCGAATTCTTCATCCGCTCCTGATGCGCCGCGAAGGCGGCCTCGTCCACGAAGCTCTCCGAGACCAGAAGCCGCCCCGGCGGGTCAACGCTCCAGCGGAGCTCGAACGTCAGGCACCCGGGCTCGGCGCGCGACAGGGCGACGTGCTCCGCCAGCGCCGCGGCCACGCCGGCCCGCCGTTCCTCCGGCACGTCGATATGGCCGTCGAGATGGATGGTCGGATCGTTCATGTGTCGCTCCCCCTCGGTCCTCCGCTCTCGATAGACCGCGGCATCCGCGATGGCGAGCCTGCAGCCGGCCGTCGTCCGATCGTCACAGAGCCGCCCCGCCCCCTTGACATCCCGCGCGCGGAAGCGTGTTGTGTCGCTATTGGAGCGCTCCAATAAGGCCGCGATCGAAACCGGCGGAGGCGCTCCGAAAGCGATGTCGGGAACTAGGGCCGGCTCCGCCGGGAGCCTCGATCGGGAGAAAGAGATGATCAGAACGCCAGTCCGCGCCGCGGCACTTCTCGCCGCGACGCTCGCGATGGCCGCGCCCGCCATGGCGCAGACGCAGGTGAACGTGGTCGGCTTCGGTGCCGGCTTCGTCTGGGCCGACCTCTTCGGGCCGTCGGGCACCGAGAAGACCCAGAAGCTCCTCGACTTCGAGAAGAAGGAGGGGATCACCATCAACATGGAATTCGCCGACGAAGAGGTGGCACGCCAGAAGGTGCTGCTCGACCTCGTCAACGGCACCGGCAATTACGATCTCGTCATGCTCGGCAGCGACGGCGCCGTGCAGACCTTCTCGGCGGCCGGCTATCTCGAGCCGCTCGACGGCCATCTCGACAGCGCCAAGGATTACTTCGACGCCTCGAAGGTCTACAAGCCCTTCCTGGAGGCGAACACGGTCGACGGCAAGCTGTGGGCGCTGCCCTATTATTCCTTCGGCGCCGGTGTCGTCTATCGCAAGGACATCTTCGACAAGTACGGCATCACCGAGTTCCCGAAGACCACGGAAGGGCTCGAGACCGCGCTGCAGACGATCAAGGACGGCCTCGCCAAGGACGGCGTGACCGACGTCTATCCGCTCACCATGCGCGGCGCGCCGGGCGAGGAACCGACCCTCGATCTCGCCGGCTTCGTCTATGCCTATGCCGGCTATCCGGCCTGGTTCGAGGGCGGCGCCGATACGCCCGCCGCGATCAAGGAGAAGAAGGCGAAGCCGATCTTCACCGGCGATTTCAAGCCGGGCTTCGACACCTTCGTGCGCTGGGCGAAGACCTTCGGCCCTCCGGGCATCGCCACCCACACCTGGGTCGACATGATGAACCTCTACGCCCAGGGCAAGGCGGTCGTGCTGATGCCCTCGGCGATCAACGCCTTCGCCGGCATCCCCGGTTCCAACGTGCCCGAGGTCAAGGAGCACAGCGCCTTCGCGCCGAGCCCCACCGGCCCGTCCGGCAAGGCGGTGCAGAGCTTCTGGACCTTCTCGATCGGCGTCTCGAACTTCTCGAAGGACAAGGACGCCGCCTACAAGGCACTCGCCTTCATGACGAGCGAATCCGCCATGAACGCCTTCGCCGAGCAGATCGGCTGGCCCTACACGACCTATCCCTCGATCATGCACGGCCCGGTGCTGACGGCGAAGTGGCCGAAGACGATGCTCGACCAGATCGAGGCCTCCTTCACCGACGCCGACCCGCACTACTTCCCCTACATCCCCGAACTGACCGAGTTCATGAACCAGGTCGGCACGGCGGCCTCGGAGGCGATCGCCGGCACGAAGACCGAGGATCAGGCGCTTTCGGACCTGCAGGGCTGGGCCGAGGAGCGCATGGACCGCGCGGGCTACTACAAGTGACCCTCTCGAGCGGCGCCCTCACGGCGCCGCTCCCCTCGCGGGAGCGGAAAGAAGGAAAGACGATGCTCGACTGGCGCTTCTGGTTCGTCGCGCCGATGGTGCTGGCGCTCGGGATCGTCGTGCTGTTCCCGTCCGGCTATCTCGTCTGGATGAGCCTGACCCACTGGCTCGTCACCGATCCGAACGTCTATTTCGACGGCATCGGCAATTTCCGCGTCCTCTTCCGCTCGGCCGAGTTCTCGTCCGCCATCGGCGTGACGGCGATCTATCTCGTCGCCTCGACCGCGGCGATGCTCGCCTTCTCGCTCGGCCTCGCGCTCGCCTTCCGCAGCCCGCGGACGCCCGGGGCGCTCCGCTCGATCGTCATCATGCCGCTCGTCATCCCGCCCGTCGTCGCCGGCTTCACCTGGCGCTTCCTGATGAATGGAGAGATGGGCTTCATCGGCGCCTTCCTTTTGCCCGAGATCGGCATCCGCACCAACATGCTCGCCGACCCGACGGGCGCGATGATCTCGATCGTCATCGCCGACGTCTGGAGCCGCGCGCCCTTCATGTTCCTGATCTTCCTCGCCGCGCTGCAGAGCATCCCGCGCGACTATTACGAGGCGATCCGGCTCGACGGCGCCAACCGATTGCAGGAATTTCTGCACGTCACCCTGCCGATGATCCGGCCGGCGATCGTCGTCGCCCTGCTCTTCCGCGTCATCGATGCGCTCAACACCTTCGAGCTGATCTATGTGATGACGAAGGGCGGCCCCGGCCGGGCGACGCAGACCCTGTCGCTGTTCGGCTGGAAGACGGCCTTCCAGAACTTCGATTTCGGCCTTGCCGCCGCGCTCGGCGTCGTCATGGTGGTCGTCACCACGGTCTGCGCCTCGATCGTCTACCGCCGCTTCCTGAGGGCGCCCGCATGACCGCCGCCGACGAACCGAAAGGGCCGCTCTCCGTCCGCCTCGCGCGGGGCCTCTTCACCCTCTTCGCCCTCGCCTTCGTGCTCCTGCCGATCGCCTGGCTGGCGCTCGGCTCGCTGAAGACGCGGAACGAAGCGCTCGCCCTGCCGCCGCAACTCTTCTTCACCCCGAGTTTCGAGGCCTATACGGCGATCGTCTCGAAGGGCTTTCTCGGCGCCTTCGGCAACAGCCTGACGATCGCGCTCACCAATGTCGTGCTCACGCTGCTGCTCGGCACGCCCGCCGCCTTCGCCCTCGCCCGGATGAGCGGCAAGGTGCAGGACAATCTCTCCTTCTGGGTCATCTCGATCCGGATGGCGCCGCTCTTCTCGGTGATCCTGCCGCTCTATGTGCTCTTCAAGGGGCTCGGCCTGCTCGACACCAAGATCGCCGTGTCGCTCGCCCATCTGACCCTCACCCTGCCGCTCGCGGTGTGGATGCTGCTCACCTATTTCCGCTCCATCCCCGAGGAGCTCGACCAGGCGGCGATGCTCGACGGCGCGAGCCATCTCCAGATCCTGACCAAGATCGTCGTGCCGATCGCCCGGCCGATGCTCGCCTCGGTCGCCATCGTCGTCTTCATCTTCTCCTGGAACGAGTTCCTGCTCGCCTTCATCCTCACCGCCCGCGGCGCCCAGACCGTGCCCGTCGCTGTCGCCTCGCTCGCCGGGACGATGTCGTTCGACTGGCCGCTGATCGCCGCCGTCTCGATCTGCTCGATGATCCCGGCGCTGATCTTCGTCGGCTTCGCGCAGCGCCACATCGTCGCCGGTCTCGCTTCGGGAGCCGTCAAATGAACATGCACGTCGTGATCACCGGCGCCGCCGGCGGCATCGGCCGGGCGCTGTCCGAGGGTTTCCTCGCCGCGGGCTGGCTCGTCACCGGGCTCGACCGCGCCGAAACCGCGCTGAGGACATCCCGCTACCGCCACCGGCGGATCGACATCACCGACGAGGCGGCGCTCGACGCCGCCCTTGCCGAGGCCTGGGAGCGCTCGCCGGTCTCGACCGTGTTCGGCAACGCCGCGCTCACCGATTTCGATCATCTCGCTGCGGTCGACCTGCCCTATGAACGCTGGCAGCGCATCCTCCGGGTCAATGTCGACGGCGCCTTCCTGACCGGGCGTCTCGCCGGCCGGCGCATGGCGGCCCAGGGCTTCGGCAACATCGTCTTCGTCACCTCCTCGCTCGCCTTCCTCGATCAGGCGAAGGCGAACGACGCGCCCTATTGCGCCTCGAAGGCGGCGGTCGAGATGCTGATGCGGGTGCTGGCGCAGGAGCTCGCGCCGCGGGTCAACGTCAACACGCTGTTTCCGAGCGTCAAGGTGGACACCGGCTTCTTCGCCCATCTGTCGCCGGCGGAACGCGCCGACCTCGCCCGGCCCGACATCCTCAACGAGGCCGCCCTCGCCCTCGCCGCCCTGCCGCCCGGCGTGCTCTCCGGTGTCTCGGTCGATCAGGAACGGTTCGATCGCGACCCCGCCTATCGCGCCGCCCTCGTCACCGCGGACGAGGAGGTGATGGCGTGAGCGGTCCGCTCTTCCTCGAGGCCGGGCGGGCGACCCTGCCCGAGATCCGCGATTTCGTCGCGCGCGTGCCCTTCGCGATCGTGCCGCTCGGCTCGACCGAGCAGCACGGGCCGCATCTGCCGACATCGACCGACACGCTGATCGCCGAGCGGATGGCGCTCGAAACGGCGCGGCTGAGCCGCGGCCTCGTCGTGCCGGCGCTGCCGCTCGGCTATGCCTGGGTCTGGCGCGACATCCCCGGCACGCTGACCCTCTCCTTCGACACCTATATGCGCGTCGTCCGGGACATCGCCGACAGCCTCGACCGCTGGGGCATCAAGGCGGTCTTCTTCATCTCCGGCCACGGCTCCAACCCGCAGCCGCTCAAGCATGCGCTGCGCGAGCTGATCCACGACCGGCTCGGCATCCGGATGCTCTACGGCATGTATGGCGGACTGAAGGAGATGACCGCCGAGGCGACATCGAAGCCCTGGGCGGACGACTTCCACGCCGAGGAGATCGAGACCGCGCTGATGCTCGCCATCGCGCCCGATCTCGTCCATATGGACCGTGCCGCGCCCGACTATCCGCCCGTGCCGGCCGATTACGGCAGGTCCGAGCTTTCGATGGGCGATTTCATGCGTTCGGGCGTGTTCGGCGACCCGACGCCGGCGACGCGCGACAAGGGCGAACGCTGGATCGCGCTCGGCGCGGCGCGTTCCGCGGCGCTGTGGACGGGCTTCCTCGCCCGCCACGGACTGATCACCGGAGAGGCCTAGATGACCGAAATCATGACCGTCCACGGTCCGATCACCCCGGACCAGCTCGGCGTCACCGACTATCACGAGCATCTCTATGTCGAGCCGCCGTCCTGGCTGCACAGCCGCGATCCCGACTTCGCGCTCGACTCGGTCGAGAAGTCGGCCGAGGAGCTGAAGACCTTCGCCGCCGCCGGCGGCCGCACGCTCTGCGAACTGACCGCCGTCGACTTCGGCCGCAATGTCGGGAAGATCAAGGCGATCGCCGACCTTGTGCCGGAGGTCAATGTGATCATGACCGCCGGCTACAACCGGCCGCATTATATGGGCCGCTGGGCGCATTCCGTTTCCGAAGCCGACATGATCCGCGACACGGTGCGCGACTGCCTCGTCGGCATCGACGGCACGGAGATCAAGGCCGGCATCATCAAATGCGGCACGGAATACAACAATTTCAACGACATCGCGCAGAAGCTCGTGCGCGTCGCGGCGGCCGCCCACAAGGAGACCGACCGCCCGGTCATCACCCACACGACGGCCGGCACGATGGGCTACGAACAGTCCGGCCTGCTGATCGAGAAGGGCGTCCCGGCGCATCGCATCGCGCTGTCGCACATGGACCGCAATCTCGACCTGCCCGACCACAAGCGGATCGCCGCGCTCGGCGTCTATCTCGGCTATGATTCCTTCGGCAAGTCCAAGTACGGCCCGGAGAGCCGGCGCATCGCGGCGCTGCGCGAGATGATCGACAGCGGCCATGGCGAGCGGCTGCTGATCGGCAACGATCTCGGCCGGCCGAGCTATTGGCGCGCCTATGGCGGCGGCCCCGGTCTCGATTATGTTCTGACCGATTTCCGCAAGCGCCTCCTCGCCGAGGGCTTCACCGAGGCCGAACTCACCATGCTGCTCGTCGACAATCCGCGCCGCTTCTTCGCCGGCGAGCTCTGAGCCGGCCTTGAGCGCGATCTCCGACGCCACGCTCGGCATCGACATCGGCACCTCCGCCGTCAAGGTGGTGGCCGTCGGCGCGGACGGGCGCGTGCGCGCCCGCGCCAGCCGGCCCTATCCGATGGCGACACCGGCGCCGGGCCATGTCGAGCAGGCGCCGGAGGACTGGTGGCGCGCGACCGCGGCGGCGGTCGCCGAGGTGGTGGCGGCGGTCGGCGCCGGCGCGATCGCCGGCATCGGCCTCTCCGGCCAGTTGAACGGCGTCGTGCTGATGGATACCGAGGACCGGCCGCTCGGGCCGGCCCTGATCTGGCTCGATACCCGCGCCGCCGCGGTCGCCGCCGACCTCGCCGCCCGCCACGGCCCTCTGCTGCGCGAAGCGGCCGCGACCGAGCTGACCGCCATCGCCGTGCTCTCGAAGCTCGCCTGGCTCGCCCGCCATGCGCCGGAACGGCTCGGCGCGGCGAAGCGGGCGCTGCTCGTCAAGGACTACATTCTCTGGCGGCTGACCGGCACGGTCGCGACGGACCCCTCCGACGCCTCGGCGACCGGGCTGATGGACGTGCGCCGCCTCGACTGGACCGGCGCGCTCTGCGAGGCCGCGGGCATTGCGCCCGCCCTGCTGCCGCCGATCCGGCCCTCGCTCGCGATCGCCGGTGCCATCACGTCGGACGCCGCGGCCGCGACCGGCCTCGCCGCCGGCACTCCGGTCGCGCCGGGCGGCGGCGATGTCGCGGCGCTCGCGGTCGGCTGCGGCGTCGTCGAGGAGGGCGTGCTCGGCGTCACGCTCGGCACGGCCGGCCATGTCGTGCTGTCGGCCCGCAGCCTGCCGGAGATCGGCCGCGAGCCCGGCTTCTGGCCGATCACCCATGCCGATCCGGCGCGCACCATCTGGCTCGGCCTCGTGATGAGCGGCGGCCTCAGCCTCTCCTGGCTGCACAGGACGCTCTCCACCGGCGATCCGGCCCGGCTCGCCTTTCCCGCGATGACCGCGCTCGCCGAGGGCGTGCCGCCCGGTGCGCGCGGCGTCTCCTTCGTGCCCTTTCTCGAGGGCTCGGCGACACCGGCGCCCGAGGCCGCCGCCCGCGCCGGCTTCTCCGGCCTCTCTTCGGCGCATGGCGCGCCGGAGATGGTGCAGGCGGTGATGGAGGGCGTCGCCTTCAACGTGAAGGACTGCGTCGCGATGTTCGAGCGGCTCGGCGGCACGGTGCGCGAGGTGCGCGTCGCCGAGGGCGGCGCCCGCGTCGACCGCTGGTGCCGGATCATCGCCGATGTGCTCGAACGGCCCGTCGTGCGCATCGAGGAGCTCGACGCCTCGAGCGTCGGCGCCGCGCTGATGGCGCAGGTCGCGGTCGGCTGGGGCGGTCTCGAGGCGGTGGTCGCCCGCACGGTCGCGAACGGCACCGCCTTCACGCCGACAGAGGCGCATTTCGAGGCTTGCCGCGCCGCCTATCGCCGCTATCGTCGCCGCGCCGCGACGGAGATCGCCTTCGCCCGGTCGGACGCCGACTGACCCCCCGTCCTTCCCACCGGCCGGACCGCCCACGCGGACGGCCTCCCATTGCGCCAAAAAGGAGAAGTTCCATGTCGATCAAGCGGCTCGAGGTCGGCCCCCGGATGAGCCAGGCCGTGATCCACGGCAATGTCGTCTATCTCGCCGGACAGGTCGGCAAGGATGGCGAGGACGTCGCCGCGCAGACCCGCTCGGCGCTCGCCGAGGTCGACCGGCTGCTGGCACTCGCCGGCTCGAACAAGTCGAAGATCCTGTCGGCCACGATCTGGCTCGCCGACATCGCGGATTTTGCCGAGATGAACAGTGTGTGGGACGCCTGGGTCGACCCGCAGAACACCCCGGCCCGGGCGACCGGCGAGGCGAAGCTCGCCGCGCCGCGCTACAAGGTCGAGGTGATCGTCACCGCCGCGCTCGACTGAGCCGCACGCCGATCAAGATGGGCGGCCCCTCTGGAGGGGGCCGCCGCATTCTCTGCGCTCAGGCGGCCAGCCGCTGCGCCGCGTGCTTGAGCGGCTCCTCGGTGATGACGAGGTCGTCCTCGAGGCTGCGGGTCGGGGTGATGCCGAGCGTCTTCAGCGTCGCGTGATAGGCACGCACCGCCTCGTCGGGCGCGATGTCGCCTTCCGCCACGCGGCGCATCATGGCGACGATCGTCGTCTGCGATTCGGCGAGGTTGATCTTGCGGCCGAACAGCGCGAGCCGCCCGCCATAGCGCTCGGTCTGGGCGATCAGTTCGAAGGTGTCGCGCGTCGTGCCGGCGCCGCCGCCGAGCACGCCGACGACGAGATCGGGATCGAAGGAGGCGAGCTCCTCGAGCGCCGCCGGCCCGTTGAACGGGATTTTGAGGAATTGCGGCCGGTCGGCCTTCGTCACGCCGCCGAGCACGCGCAGGATGTTGTCGTTGACGAACTCCGCCGCCGCGGCGCGGTCGAGCCCGCAATCGACGTTCGGATTGAACACTTCGAGGAAGTATTTGAAGCCGTTGCGGGCCGCGTCCTCGCGGAAGGCGGCGAAGGCCTCGCCGGCGGCGAGATCCATCTCGACATCGTTGACGAAGGTCATCGAATAGAGGCCGAGATCGGTGCCGGTCACCGGCTTCGTCGGATCGGGATCGAGCCCGCCATGCATGATGCGCGGCAGGCTCGCGGTGCGATGCGGCCGCGACGGCGCCCTGGTGTAGCGCTGGTGACGCACGCCGCCCCAGCAATCGGTCGCATCATTGGCGCGGATCGCAGGTTTCACCCGGCTGTTCGCGAACACGCCGCGCTCCTGCAGCAGTTCGAGATTGGAGGCCGAGACGAGCATGATGTCGACGACGTCCTGCGCGACGATCTCGGCGATCTGGTCGAGGAACTCGGCGCGCGTGCGATAGCGGCTCCATGAACCGTCCTTGCCGCGATGGGGCGCCGTCGCGGTCACGCCCGATCCCATGTCGCCATCCTTCGCATCGGCGATCACGAAATCGCTCCGCCGGTATTGGCCGGCGCGAATGCGGGCGAGCTTCTCCTCGAGGCGGGTCACAGCCGTTTCCTTCCGATGATCGAGCCGGACGCTCGCCGGCCTTGGGCGCTGGTGTCGTGGCGATGGAGACCCGAGCGGCCGGACACCACGGCACGCCAGATCGGATGACGCCCCTTCTCTATCATGATCAAACTCTACCAATCCAGAGCAAACTATCTTCCAAAGCCTGTCATATGGGTGGTGATGACCCTCGGCAGACCCAGGGACGGTTCGGGCAGGAGCCGCCCCCGCCACGCCAGAGCACCCGTCACCCCGGCCTCCGTGCCGGGGTCCATAATCGTGACGCGCGAGGACCGAACGCCGCTGCCTCCCCCAACACACCCTTCATCCGGGGCGGGACGAAGCGCAGACCCCGGGACCCACGTGCAGAGCTCGGGCTGCTCCCCTGCCCCGCCACGCGAGCGCCGCCCGGCTTGATGGGTCCCGGCTTCCGCCGGGATGACGGATGGAGAGGGCGTACCCAGAACACCAACCGGCACGATTATGGATGCCGGCACGGAGGCCGGCATGACGGGTGGAGGGGGCTGTTCGAAAGAACAGGCAGAAGGGGCCGTGGAGCAGCCGGCGGGGTCCCGGAGCAGCGGACTCCCTACCCCCTATGGGACCACAAGGGGCGAGGATCGAGGTGGGGGTGACGGCGCCGAGGCCGAAGGCCCGCCACGCCAGAGCACCCGTCACCCCGGCCTCCGTGCCGGGGTCCATAATCGTGACGCGCGAGGACCGAACGCCGCTGTCTCCCCCCACACACCCTTCATCCGGGGCGGGACGAAGCGCAGACCCCGGGACCCACGTGCAGAGCTCGGGCTGCTCCCCGCCCCGCCACGCGAGCGCCGCCCGGCTTGATGGGTCCCGGCTTCCGCCGGGATGACGGATGGAGAGGGCGTACCCAGAACACCAACCGGCACGATT
>NZ_JACHOO010000001.1:672327-805523 GCF_014199915.1 Prosthecomicrobium pneumaticum
AGGCCGAAGGCCCGCCACGCCAGAGCACCCGTCACCCCGGCCTCCGTGCCGGGGTCCATAATCGTGACGCGCGAGGACCGAACGCCGCTGTCTCCCCCAACACACCCTTCATCCGGGGGCTTGATGGGTCCCGGCTTCCGCCGGGATGACGGACGGATAGGGCGTCCCCACAGCACCAACCCTCACGATTATGGATGCCGGCACGGAGGCCGGCATGACGGGTGGAGGGGGCTGTTCGAAAGAACGGGCGGAAAGGGCCGTGGAGCAGCCGGGCGGGTCCTGGAGCAGCGGACTCCCTACCCCGTATGGGACCACAAGGGGAGAGGATCGAGGTGGGGGTGACGGCGCCGAGGCCGAAGGGCCGCCACGCCAGAGCCCCCGTCACCCCGGCCTCCGTGCCGGGGTCCATAATCGTGACGAGGGGCGAGCCGAACCCTGCTCCCGGCCCCTCCCCTCCGGCCCTCCCCCAAAAAAGGGGGAGGGAGACCGGGCCCGGCGCGCGCCGCAGCCGTCCGGCGGGCTGCATCGCGGCCCGCCGCCTTGCGCGCTCAGGCCTCGGACGGCGTCACCGGCACCACGGTGACCTTGACGTTGAGCGACCGGAGCGCGGCGAGGTGTTCGGCGGGGATGCCGTCATCGGTGATGATCTCGTCGACCGCCGAGACGTCGCAGAAGGTGCTGAAGGCCGGTGCCTGGAATTTCGAGGAGTCGACGAGCAGGATCGTCCGCCGCGCCGACTGGATCATCAGGCGCTTGAGCGAGGCGACTTCGAGCGTCGCGTCGGTCAGCGTGCGGCCGGTGACCGCATAGGCGCCGACGAAGCAGATGTCGACATGGATCGACTTCAGGAACGTCTCGCCGGGCTCGCCCACCATCATCTGCGAACCCTGGCGGATCGTGCCGCCCGACATGATCACCCGCCATGTGGGACAGGCGGCGCAGAGCTGTGCGATGTCGAGGCTGTTCGTCACGACGGTGAGCGGAATGTCGCGCAGCGTCGCGGCGCGCACCGCCTCCGTCACCGTCGAGGAGGAATCGAAGATGACGCTGTCGCGCGGATTGAGCCGTGCCGCGGCAGCAAGGCCGATCGCCACCTTCTGGTCGTGCTGCAGCAGCGCGTTGATCGAGGGCTCGCGCTCGAAGGTGGCGCGCAGCGGCGGTACCAGGAGGACGCCGCCATGGGTGCGCTCGAGATAACCTTCCTCGGTCAGATGATCGAGATCGCGCCGGATCGTCGAGGGCGAGGCGCGTATCTCGTCGGCGAGCTCCTGGATCGTCGCGGCGCCGTTGCGGCGCACGCGCTCGAGGATCATCACGCGGCGTTGCGCCGGCAGGATTTCCACCCGCTTGGTGGGGGCGTCCATCCGCAACTCCTTCCCCACGCCGCGTCTGCCGCGGCGGCCGTCGACCGATGCGGCGGCGGGAGGCCCCTCCTCCCGCGCGCCGCCCTCGACACCTACCAGATCGTATAGCCGCAATCGACGACCACGACGGCGCCGGTCATCGCGCTCGACGCCTCGGTCGAGAGGAAGAGAATCGCCGAGGCGATCTCGTCGGCGCGCGCGACGCGGTTCATCGGCGTCATCGCCATCCAGGTCGGGAAGAGCGCCGGGTCCGTGAAGCCGCCGCGCGACATCACCGTGTCGACATAGGTCGGCGCGACCGTGTTGACCCGCACGCCGCGCTCCGCCCATTCCCCGGCGAGCGATTTGGTGAGGTGGTGCACGCCGGCCTTGGCGGCGTTGTAATGCGCCTGCCGCTGCGGCTTGTTGGAGATGATGCCCGACATCGATCCGACGGTGACGATCGCACCGCGCCCGCGCGACAGCATCGCCCGGCCGAATTCGCGGCAGGACCAGAACACGCCGTTGAGGTCGATATCGACGACCTTCAGCCAGACCTCGTCGGTCATCTCCTCGCCGCCCGTGTCGGGCCAGGCGATGCCGGCATTGGCGATCAGAATGTCGATGCCGCCATGCTTGGCGTTCGCCTCGGCGGCGACGCGGGCGACCTCGTCGGACCGCGTCACGTCGAGCACGACGGTCTCGACCGAATAGCCCTTCGCCGCGAGTTCCGCGCGGCCGCTTTCCAGCAGCTCGGCGCTGATGTCCGAGATGATGACGGCGGCGCCCGCCTCGAGCAGCGCCTCGGCGGTGGCGAGGCCGATGCCGCGGCCGCCGCCGGTAATGAAGGCGGTCTGGCCCTTCAGATCGTATTTGGCGAGATACATGGTTCCTGCCCCGTTTGCGGGTTGGCGTTGCGAAGAGGACGGCGTCACTTGACGGCGCCGAAGGTGAGACCGCGGACGAGCTGCTTCTGGGTCAGCCAGCCGAAGGCGACGATCGGCCCGATGGCGAGCAGCGAGGCGGCCGACATCTTGGCCCAGAACAGGCCCTCGGGGCTCGAGAAGGAGGCGATGAAGGCCGGCAGCGGCGTCGCCCGCCAGGCGGTCAGGTTGATGCTCCAGAACGCCTCGTTCCAGGCGAGGATGATGGCGAGCAGCGCCGTCGAGGCGATGCCCGGCGCGGCGAGCGGGATGATCAGATGGACGAACTGGTCGAAGGAGCGCGCACCGTCGATCCGCGCCGCCTCGAGGATCTCCTTCGGGATCTCGCGCAGGAAGGTGAACAGCATCCAGACGATGATCGGCAGGTTGATCAGCGTGTTGAGGACGAGGAGGCCGGTGATGGTGTCGAGCAGCCCGGTCCAGCGGAAGAGCAGATAGAGCGGCACGAGCACCCCGACCGCCGGCATCATCTTGGTCGACAGCATCCAGACGAGCAGATCCTTCGCCCGCCGGCCGGGATGGAAGGCGAGCGCATAGGCCGCCGGCAGGCCGATCAGGATGCCGAGCGCCGTCGAGCCGACCGAGACGGCCACGCTGTTGAAGAAGAAGTGCAGGTAATCGGCGCGCGCGAGCACCGCCTCGAAGTTTTCGAGCGTCGGCGTGAACAGGAGCACCGGCGGCGAGGCGATCGCCTGCGTCTCCGTCTTGAAGGCGGCGAGACCCATCCACAGGATCGGGAAGAACATCACGAAGGTCGCCGACCAGCCGGCGAGGCCGATCGCCAGCCGGCGCTTGGCGGAAGGACGCGGCATGGTCAGCGCTCCAGATTGTGCGCGATGGTGCGCACGAGGAAGAAGGCGACGATGTTGGCGAGGATGATCGCGAAGACGCCGCCGGCCGAGGCTCCGCCGACATCCCAGTCGAGCAGCGCGATCTTGTAGATGAGGAAGGGCAGCGTCATCGACTGGTCGCCCGGCCCGCCCGAGGTGGTGACGAGGATTTCGGCGAAGATCGACAGCAGGAAGATCGTCTCGATCATCGCGACGATGGTCATCGGCCGGTAGAGATGCGGCAGGATGACGTAACGCAGCCGCTGGCCGTCGCGCGCGCCATCGATGAGGGCCGCCTCCATCTGCTCCTGGTCGAGCGACTGCAGCGCGGTCAGAAGGATCAGCGTCGCGAAGGGGATCCATTGCCAGGCGACGATGATGCCGATCGAGAACAAGGGCCAGCTCGTGAACCAGTCGACGGGCGGCAGGCCGAAGAGCTTGGCGATCCAGGCGAACAGGCCGTTCACCGGATGCATGAGCAGGTTCTTCCAGACCAGCGCCGATACGGTCGGCATGACGAAGAAGGGCGCGATGGCGAGGAGCCGGGCGAGATTGCGGCCGGGAAAGCGCTGGTCGAGCAGCAGCGCCATCACCGTGCCGATTGCGATCGAGGCGACGAGCACGCCGCCGACGAGGAGGATGGTGTTGCCGACCGCGGTCCACAGCGCCGGGTCGGACATCAGGTAGCGGTAGTTCCGCAGGCCCGCGAAGCCGCTGACGCGCGGATTGAGCAGATTGTAGCGCTGCGCCGAGAACCACAGCGTCATGGCGAGCGGCACGATCATCCAGATGAGGAGCAGGACGACCGCGGGGGCGAGCAGCGGCTTCGTATTGACGCCCGGTCGCCGGCCCGGGTGAGCGGACCTCCCGCGCGCCGGCGCGGCGGCGGTCCGAGGCGATGCCATGGTCATGCGCGATTCCGATCGTTTCCGGTCGGCGGGCGGCGACGGAAGCCGCCGCCCGCCCGCCCGTCAGTTGAGGTAGCCGGCCTGCTGCATGGCCCGCTTCGTCGAGGCCTGCGCGGCGGCGAGCGCCTCGTCGACCGTCTTCGAGCCGGCGATCACAGCGGCGAACTCCTGGCCGACCGTCGTTCCGATGCTCTGGAACTCGGGGATGCCGACATAGGAGATGCCGACATAGGGCACCTTCTCCTGCGTCGCGTCGGTCGGATTGGCGGTCTCGATCGTCTGCAGCGTCAGCTTGGCGAAGGGCGCGGCCGACAGATACTCGGCATTCTCATAGGTCGAGGTGCGGGTTCCCGGCGGCACCGTCGCCCAGCCGGAGCGTTCGGCCACCAGCTTGATGTAGTCCTTCGAGGTCGCCCAGTAGATGAACTTCTGCGCCGCTTCCTGCGACTTCGAGCTCACCGGAACGGCGAGTGCCCAGGACCAGAGATAATGGTTGCCCTTGTTGAACTTGCCGTAGGGCGGCAGCGCATAGCCGACCTTGCCGACAACCTTGCTCTGCTTCGGGTCGGAGAGGAAGCCGGCCGAGACCGTGGCGTCGATCCACATCGCGCACTTGCCGTCCGCGAACAGCGCGAGGTTCTCATTGTAGCCGTTCGAGGCGGCGCCGGGAGGTCCGTATTTCTTCAGGAGGTCGACATAGGTGGTGAGCGCCTCCTTCCATTCCGGCGTCTCGAGCTGCGGCTCCCAGTTCATATCGAACCAGCGCGCGCCGAACGAATTGGCGACCGGCGTGATCTGGCCCATGTTCTCGCCCCAGCCCGGCTTGCCGCGCAGGCACATGCCGTAGACGCCCTTGTCGGGGTCGTGCACCTTCGCCGCCAACTGGTCGATATCCGCCCAGGTCGGCTGCTCCGGCATCGTCACGCCCGCCGCCTCGAAGAGGTCCGAGCGATAGAAGGTCATCTGGCTCTCGGCGTAGAAGGGCAGCGCATAGAGCTTGCCGTCGTGCGAGAGGCCGTCGCGCACCGACTTGAAGACGTCATTGAGATCGTAGTCGGCCGGCACGGTGTCGAACGGCACCAGCCAGCCCCGCTCGCCCCACATCGGCGCCTCGAACAGGCCGATGGTCAGGATGTCGAACTGGCCGCCGCCGGTCGCGATGTCGGTGGTGAGACGCTGGCGCAGCGTGTTCTCCTCGAGGATCGTCCAGTTGAGCTTGATGTCGGGGTTCGCCTCCTCGAACTTCTTCGACAGTTCCTGCATCACCACCATGTCGCTGTTGTTGACGGTGGCGATCGTCACCGTCGTCTGGGCGACGGCGGCGCTCGACATCAGCGCCGCGGCAAGACCCGCGGCGAATACGGCCCCAAGCGTTCTCTTCATTGTTTCCTCCGTTTGGTCGTGACGTGCCGGATCGGCCGGTGAACCGGCGTCCGGGCCTTCCCGGTCCTCCGCAGGGGCGCTCAGCGCGTCGGCGGCGAACCTTGTCCGAAGACCAGCAGGCACCCTCCGGTGAAGCTGTCCCCGAGCCCCAGCGTCGTCGCGGGGGTTTCCAGATAGGGCGAGGCGCAGGAGACGAGGGTCCACCGCCCGCGGCGGACCGGCTCGTCGAAGGGAGAAGCGGCGAAGCGGGCGCCTTCCGGCAGGCGCTCCGGCCGCACCGGCGTGCCCGCCGCCGCCCGCGAGGCGGCGATCAGGCAGCCGGCCATCAGCGCGTCGCGGTCGCGCGCCGCGTCGCGGCGGGTGGCGATCGCGGCGAAATGGTCCGCATGCACCACCAGCCGGTCGAGGCCGAGCTCATCGGCCATGGCCGGCATGCCAACCGACAGGTCCTCGGCGCCGCCGAGGCCGCGATATTCGGAATGGCTCATGCCGAGCGCGTCATAGCGGCCGCGCAGGCCGGTCAACGTCGCACGGCAGGCCTCGATGGTGTCGAAGCCGCCGAGTTCGTAATAGACCGTATCGAGGCCACCCGCCTTCCAGGCACCGGCGAGCGCGCCGACGCGGGCGATCTCGCCGTCGAGCCGGTCGCGGGCGACCGCATTGAAGGCGGAGATGAGCCCCGCCCCCGCCTCGCCGGCACGCGCGACGGTGAGGGCGTCGAACGCATCGTCGTGCTCGAGATCCGGATCGTTGAAGCGGACGATGATGCGCGACGAACGCGCCGGCACGACGTCGCCGATGGCGCGGCCGGCGGTGTATTCGAAGATGAAGATATGCGGCCGGCTGCGGCCGGCCCGCCGTGCCTCGCCGGCGGGAACGAGCCGGCCCTCCTCCGCGACGAGGATCTCGGCCGGGACGTGGGAGAGCATCGTCTCGCTGCGGTCCTCGAGTGCCACGACCGCCGGCGCACCGGCGGCCGTGAGCACCCAGGCGGCATGGGGACCGGTGCCGCCGAGGGAGGAGCGGATCGGCAGCCGTTCGGAGAGCCATGCCGGACCCTCCGGCCAGTCGACCCGCACCTCGCCGCCGATACCGCGGCGCGCCCGGTCGACCAGCATGGAGAGGAAGTGCCGCGCTTCGGCCGGCGCATCGCCGTCGAGCAGAGGCGCGATCGCGGGAAGGTGGATACGCGCGTCGATGCAGGAGCCCATGCCGCAGAAGGTGAGCCGCGCGCGGGCCACGAGCGCCGGCAGCCGCTCGAGCAGCTCCCGATACGCCTCGCTCCACGCGATCGCGGCGATTGCGGACATGTTTTCCTCCCTCGCGCCCCGTTCTCGAGGTCGCCAATTTGTTCCAAAAGATATCATCCTAGCCGGGGGAGTCAACGGCGCATTTTGGTGGATTTTGGAATTTATAGGACAGCGAAAGGCGCTCGAAGAAAAACGCCCGGGCTCGGCAAGGGATGGGGCACGCGCCCGACCCGATGGCGGGCGCTCCCGGGTCTCTCCGCGCGCAGCCGGCTCACGACCGGGCCGCCGGTCTGCCGACGCTCAGGGGTGGCAGACGAGGACCTGGACGCCGGCCCGTTCCAGTGCCGCGGCGAGATCCGGCGGCGGCGGCGCGTCGGTGACGAGATGCTCGATATCGTCGAGCGGCGCGATGTTCGCGAAGGCGGCGACGTCGAACTTGCTCTTGTCGGCGAGCACGATGGTGCGCCGGGCGATGCGGATCATGTTCGCCGTGTGGCTCGCCTCGTCGAGCTTGCTCATCGAGATGCCGGAGGCGGAGACGCCGGTGCAGCCGATCACGGCCGTGTCGACATGGATGCCGGCGACCGGGGCGAAGCCGATCGTGCCGATCGTCACCTGAAAATTCGCCCAGTAGGTGCCGCCGAGGATGTGCACGGCCTCGACGGCACTCTCGGGCAGTGCCGGCGGAACGCGCAGATTGTTGGTGACGATGGTCAGCTTGCGCCGGGCGCCGAGCGCGGACGCGAAGAAATAGATCGTCGAGCCGCCGTTCAGCAGCAGCGTCTCGCCGTCGCGCACCAGTTGGGTCGCGGCCCGGCCGATCCGCCGCTTCGCCTCGACATGCTCGTCCATGCGGGACCCGAGCGTCGTATCGACCCGCACCATCCGGTCGCCGTTCACCGCGCCGCCATGGGTGCGGACGAGCAGGCCGCGTTTTTCGAGCAGATCGAGATCGCGGCGGATCGTGTCGCGCGACACGTCGAACAGGGCGACGAGCTCGTTGACGGTGACCTGGCCGCGCTCGCGCACCAGCTGGACGAGCCGGTTCTGGCGGGCCGCCGGAAGGGCGCTCCCCGATTCGCCGTCTGTGATCGCCGCCTGTTCTTCCCGCTCCATCGCCTCCGTCTAGAGCACGAGACCGGCTGCGCCGACAAGGCCCGCATTGCGGCCGAGCGCGGCGGCAACCACCGGCACATCGCGATAGGCGACCATCGCCCGCTCCGCGATGGTCGCCTCGATCGTCGCACGCATCAGGTCGAGTGCCTCGCCGACGCCGCCGCCGAGGATCAGCCGCTCCGGCGCATAGAGATGGAGAAGGTTGACGAGGCCGATGCCGAGCCAGACGGCCTCGGCCTGCAGGAGACCGGCGGCGACCGGGTCGCCCGCGCGCGCCGCCTCCGCGACATGCCGGGCGGTCGGCGCGCCGCCCGCGGCCCGCGCGGCGATTGCCGGGGCTTCTCCCGCCTCCACGCGGCGTGCCGCCTCGCGGCCGAGCGCCGTGCCCGAGGCGAGCGCCTCCCAGCAGCCGAGCGCGCCGCAGGCGCAGCGCTCGCGGCCGGCGGCGATCGTCATGTGGCCGACCTCCGCGGCGAGGCCGCGGTGGCCGCGCAGCAGCCGCCCGTCGGCAATCACGCCGCCGCCGATGCCGGTCGAGACGGTGACGAAGACGACCGAGCGGGTGCCCCGCCCGGCACCGAAGCGCCATTCGCCGAGGGCCGCGGCGTTGGCGTCGTTCTCGATCCGCACCGGCAGGCCGAGCCGCGCCTCGAGCCGCGCGGCGAGCGGCACGTCGCGCCAGCCGGCGAGCGTCGGCGGGGCGATCGCGATGCCCGCCTCGCCGTCGAGCGGCCCCGGCGCCCCGACGCCGAGGCCGACGGGCGCGATCTGCGGCCGCTCGGTCGCGACCCGGCCGACCAGCGCGACGATCTGGTCGATCACCGCGTCCGGCCCGGCGGCGGCCGCCGTCGCGGTGGCCGCGAAGGCGCTGACCGCGCCGGTCTCCTCGACGATCGCGGCGCGCAGCTCGGTGCCGCCGAGATCGACGGCGAGCGCGGCGCGTGTCACGGCAGCGCCTCCGGCATCGGCAGGCCGTGCAGCCAGGCGATGCGGCCGGCGAGATCGGGATCGGCGAAGGCGAGCGAGCCGAGTACGACGGTCTCGGCGCCGGCGGCGCGCAGCAGCGGCACGGTCTGCGCCCGGATGCCGCCATCGGCGGCGAGCCGGATCGCGCCCTCCCGTCCCGCGGCGGCGATCAGCCGGCGTGCCTCGACGAGCCGCGGACAGGCGGTGTCGGAGAGCCCCTGCCCCTTCACGCCGATCGCCGTGCCGAGGAGCGTGACGAAGGAGACCCGGTCGAGAAAGGGCACGATCGCCTCGACCGGCGTTTCGAGCCGCAGCACGATGCCGGCTGCCCGGCCCGCCTCCGCCACCGCATCGAGCGCCGCGTCGACCGCGGCGCCATTCTCGGCATGGATCGTGACCAGGTCGGCGCCGGCCTCGACGAACTGCCGCGCCTGCGCCGCGACGATGTCGCCCTCGACCATCAGATGGACGTGCAGCGGCTTCGCCGTCAGTGCCCGGATGCGCGCGAGCTGATCGGGGAAGAACAGGAAGGACGGTGCGAAGCGGCCGTCCGCGACATCGACGTGATAGAGGTCGACGAAAGGCTCGGTGCGAAGGATGTCGCGTTCGAGATTGGCGAGATCGGCGGACCAGAGCGAGAACTCGCCGAGCAGGCGATCGCGCGGCAGGGTGTCCAGCCAGTCGGCGGCGGGGTGGTTGGCGCTCATGGCCGAGGCTCTTCGGTTACGGGGCGAAGGGGAAGCGTAGCGGCGAGGAAATCAGCGACCGCGGCGCGGAATTCGTCGCGATGGCGGGCGCGGTCGGTCGCCTTGGGCGCGATCTCGACGAGGCGCGCCCGTGGCAGCGTCGCGGCGAGAGCGCGCGCGAAGGCGACCGGGTGGGCATGGTCGACGCCATGACCGATGACGAGCGTCGGCACGTCGAGCGCTCTGGCCTCGGCCTCGGTGACGCCCGGACCGTCGGCGGCGATGTCGGCGAGCAGCTCCGCCGTCAGCGGCGGGTCCGGCCGGCCGAAGAAGCCGAGCAGCGAGGCGAGATTGTCGGGCGCGTCGCGGGAGAGCATGGCGGCGCAATCCGACGCGGCGAAGCGCGCTCGGGCGGCGTCCGGCGGCAAGGCACGGAGCGCCGCGGCGACCTCGGCATAGGGCCGCATATTGTCGGGTGCCGGCGCGAACAGCCAGGCCGGCCGGGCGAGCACGAGCGCCGCGACCCGGTCGGGATGGCGCGCGCCGATCGAAAGGGCGATCGCCGCGCCCATCGAAATGCCGCCGAGCGCGAACCGATCGAGGCCGAGCGCATCCGCCGCGGCGAGCACATCGTCCGCGAACAGGCCGATCGTGAAGGGCCGCACGTCTCCGGCCGTCGAGCCGCCATGGCCGCGACATTCGATGGTGATGCGGCGGAGCCCCGCCATTTCGGCGACATTGTCGGCGACCTGGGCGGCATCGCCGCCGAGCCCGTGCTGGAAGAGGACGGGGAAGCCCTCGCCCGCCTCGACGATCCGCAGCCGCGCGCCGTCGCGCCGGAGAAAGCCGGTCATTGCCTCACGAGACCGCGGAGGAAGGACGCGACGCCCGGCGCCTCCTCGGCCGAGAGGCCGTGCGTGACGAGCGGCCCGTCGAAGCCGGCGGCGCCAAGTCGGGCGATGAGATCGGGGAAGTCGACCACCCCCGTTCCGGCCGTCACGAAGGCGCCGTCGGCAGCGCGGTCCTTGGCATGGGCGAGCGCGATATGGGGGCCGAGCGCATCGACCGCCGCGGCGACGATCGCCCGTGCCTCGGCCGGCGTCGCCCGTTCGAAGAGATTGGCCGGGTCGAGCACGATGCGGATCGCCGGCGAGCCGATCGCACCGATGAGCCGGAGCGCATCGGCGGCCGAGGTGACGACGTTCGCCTGTTCCGGCTCGATGCCGAGCGCCACGCCGTGCCGCTCGGCGAGCGCAGACGCCTTCTCCATCTCGGCGAGCAGGTCGGACCAGGCCTCGGGCGTCGCATTGTCGGGATGGTGCCGCCACATGTCGGCGGCGTCGCGCGTGCCGGTGCACAGCGTGACGAGCGGCACGCCGAGATCGGCGGCCGCGGCGAGCATGCCGCCGAGCCGGGCGAGCCCGCTCGTCCGCACCACCGGGTCGGGATGGATCATGTTGTAGGTCGCCGACAGCGCGGCGATCGCGACGCCCGTCCGGCGCGAGGCGAGCCGGATCGCGGCCAGCGCCTCGTCCGGGATCGCCTCCGGCAGCGAGGCGAGCCCGGCGCAGCTCATGTTGAACTGCACGCAGTCATAGCCGGCTGCCTTCGCGGCCGAGAGGACCGTCTCCGGGTCCGAGCCCGGGAAGGTCTTGGCGAAGATGCCGACCCGCATCACACCGCCCCTTCGAAGTCGGCGACGCCGACCGCCTCGCCGGTCTTCACCGAACGGGCGATCGCCGCCATCGCGCGGACCGAGGCGAGCCCGTCCTCGATGTCGGCGCCGCGCATCGGCGCTCCGGCGAGGATCGTGTCGGCGAAGCCCTCCAGCTGGCGACGGAAGAAATGTCCGTCCGCCCCGAGCGGGCGCCGATAGGCCGCCTCGCGCTCGGAGAATATCTCGACATCGCTCGATCGGTAGTACCACGGGTTGTAGGTCCGGGCGACGACGCTGCCGTGCTCACCATAGAGCTGGAAGCCTTCGAACCAGTCCATCCGCACCGCGACCGTCAGGTCGAGATGGCCGAGCACGCCGTTCCGGAAGCCCGTTTCGACGAACCAGCAATAGGCGCCGAAGCGCTCGGAGAGCCGCGCCCGCACCCAGTCGATCTCGCCGCAGAGGAAGCGGGCGGTGTCGACGAGATGGCTGCCATGGGCGAGCATGTAATAGCGCGCCCGGTCGGCCTTCGGATCGCCCTCGGGCTTCTTCGCGCTCTTCGAGACGACCGGCAGCGGCTGCACGGCATCGGTCATCGTGTAGCGATGCGTGCTGTCGCAATACCAGGCCTTCAAGGCCAGCAATTCGCCGATCTCGTCGTCGATGAAGGCGCGCGTCGCCTCGAGCCCGGGATCGAAGCGCTTCATGTGGCCGACCTGCAGGACGAGCCCGGTCCGCCGCACCGCTTCGCGCAGCCGCAGCACCTCGGCGACGTCGACACCGAGCGGCTTTTCGCACAGCACGTGCTTGCCCGCCTCGATCGCCTTCAGCGCCATCGGCACGTGGAAGGCGTCGGAAACCGCGATGATCACCGCCTCGACATCGGGGTCGGCGAGCATCGTGTCGTAATCGGAATAGCGTCGCGCCGGCTCATAGGTCGCCGCCATCCGGGCGAGCAGGTCCGGCGCCGCGTCGCATAGGGCGAACAGTTCGGCGTTGCGCGCCTTCACGCAGGCCTCGAGATGCGCGAACTGCGCGATCGGACCCGCCCCCAGCACGCCGACGCGCAGCCGCCGTGCATCCTTCTTCACCATTCTTCGACCTCTCGTCTCAGGCGCCGAGCGCCCGCATCGTCTGCCGGTTCTTCGCCACCGCTGCCGCAGGGTCGGCGGCCGCCTCGTCGGATTCCTCCTCGAGCACCAGCCAGCCGGTGAAGGCCGGCGCCGCCGCCACCGAGGCGATCACCGCCGGCGTGTCGCAGACGCCGGCGCCGAGCATCGCCCAGTCGCCCGCGGCGTCGACATCCTTCAGGTGCAGATAGCGGATCCGGTCGCGATAGGTGGCGAGGGTGTCGAGGATATCCTGGCCGCCGCGCAGGATGTGGCCGGTGTCCGGCACCCAGCCGACGAGCGCGTCGAGCCGCGCGAACAGCGCGTCGTAATCGGCGCGGTCGAAGAGGAGCGTGTCGTGATGCGAGCTCGGATGCACCGCGACGCCGATGCCGGCCTTCGCGCCCCGCGCCGCGGCGGCATTGTAGAAGCGGGCGGCGGCCTCGAACTTCTCCTCCCGCGCGCCCGGCGACATCACGGTCGCGCTGCCGAGCGACAGCAGTGCGCCGGGAAAGCCTTCGAGGAAGCCGAGCCAGCGGTCGACCGACGCGAGATCGGCATCGCGTGCGTCCGGCTCGGTGAAGCCGCTCGCGCTGCCGGCGGCGAAGGCGACGAGCGTGAGCCCGCGGGCGCCGAGCGCGCGGGCGAAATCGGCCGGCCGTCCGGCATAGTCGCCGATCATCGTGTTGGTGATCTCGATGCCGGCATAGCCGGCGGCGGCGATCGCATCGAGGAGATCGTCCGGCCCGCCGGTGAAGCCGGGTCCGAGCATTTCCCAGGTGTAGGTCTGGCAGCCGACCTTCAGGCCGGCCGGGGTCTGCGCGCTCATTCCTTGACGGCTCCGAGGGTGAGGCTTTCGATGATGTGACGCTGGAAGAACAGTACCAGCAGGATGAGCGGCACCGTGACGACGACCGAGGCCGCGGCGATATCGCCCCAAGGCACGTAATAGAGATTGGTGAAGTTGGCGATGCCGACCGGCACCGTCTGCCGGCTTATACTGGACGTGAAGGCGAGCGCGAACATGAACTCGTTCCAGGCCGCGATGAAGGCGAGCAGGCCCGTTGTGACGAGCGAGGGGAGCGACATCGGCAGGATGATCCGCACGAGCAGGCCGATCGGACCGCAGCCGTCGATCCACGCCGCCTCGTCGATCTCGCGCGGCAGCGTGTCGAAATAACCGAACAGCACCCAGGTGACGAGCGGTACGCCGAGCGCGACATAGGTGATGACAAGGCCGCGATAGGTGTCGAGCAGGCCCCAGTCGGAGGCGATCAGATAGAGCGGCCCGACGATCGCGATCTGCGGGAACATCGACACCGACAGGATGAGCCCGAGTATGCCGAACCGACCCTTCACCTCGAGCCGCGACAGCGCGAAGGCGGCCATCGCGCCGATCGCGAGGCAGACGAACGTCGTCAGGCCGGCGACGACGAGCGAGTTCCACAGATAGCGGTGGAAGCTCTTGGCGACGAAGATGTTCGCGTAATGCTCGAGGGTCGGCGGCGATGGCAGGAAGGTCGGCGTCGGCTGGGTGAGCGCGGCGTCGTACTGGAACGAGGTCGAGAACTGCCAGAGGAACGGCCCGGCCGACCAGGCGAAGATGAGCAAGCCGCCGGCATAGACGAGCAGGCTGCGGAGCGTGCTGCGGGAGCCGGTCATCGGGCGCTCCGCATCTTGCGCATGATGAAATAGCCGAAGCCCGCCGCGATCAGCGCCTCGGTGACGAACATTGCCGTCGACAGGGCCGATCCGTAGCCGAACTGCAGCGTCGAGAAGAGGATCTTGTAGCTGAAGGTCGACAGCGTCTCGGTCGAGTCCGCCGGTCCGCCACCGGTCAGCACATAGACGAGGTCGAAGACGCGGAAGGCGTCGAGGGCGCGGAACATGCCGGCGATCAAGAGCGTCGGCATCAGAAGCGGCAGCCGGACGTTCCAGAAGGTCGACCAAGCCCCCGCCCCGTCGATCCGCGCTGCCTCGATCAGCGATTTCGGCACGGTCTGCAGACCCGCGAGCAGGAGCAGCGCCATGAAGGGCGTCGTCTTCCAGACATCGGCGATGATGATCGTCGCCATCGCATTGTCGATCGAGCCGTACCAGTTGACGTTCTGGTCGATCAGACCGACCGAGCGGAGCAGATAATTGACGAGGCCGTACTGGCCGTCGAACAGCCAGCCGAACATCTTCGAGGTGACGACGGTCGGCATCGCCCAGGGCACCAGCATCGCCGCACGGATCATGCCGCGGCCGGTGAAATGCTCGAACAGCAGGAGCGCCATGGCGAGGCCGATCAGCGTCTCGGCGAGCGTCGAGACGAAGGTGAAGAAGACGGTGTGGCGCCAGGCGTTCCAGAACAGCGGATCGGCGATCAGCGCCTCGTAATTGCGAAGGCCGATGAAATCGTGCTCCTGCGTCACCAGCGAGGTGTTGGTGAGCGACAGCCGCAGCCCTTCGAAGATCGGATAGACGGACACGGCGCCGAGCGACACGGCGACGGGAAGCAGCAGCAGCCAGGGCGTCAGGCGCGACGCCAGACGGCCGGTCCCCTTGCGGGGGCCGGCCTGTTCGCCGAGACGGGCGGTCGCAGCCATCAGCCGCCGACGACCGAGCTGATCTTCTGGTTGGCGGCCTCGAGCTCCGCCTTCACATTGCCGGTCGCGAGGGCGCGGGAGACGCCGGACTGGATGGCGAGCGTCACCTGCGCATATTTCGGCGTAACCGGACGCGGCGTCGCGCCGGTGAAGACCGGCTTCAGCTGCTTCATGAAGGGCTGCTCGGCGCCGAGCTTCTGGTCGTCGAACACGGCCGGTCGCGTCGGCGCGATGCCGAGCTGCAGCGCGAAGTGGAGCTGGATCTCCGGCGAGGACATCCAGGTCAGGAAATCGATCGCCGCCTCGCGGTTCTTGGTCGCGGCGTTGACGCCGTACTGATAGCCCCCGAGGCACGCGGCGCTCGAGCCGCCCGCGAAATGCGGCAGCGGCACGACGCCGACCTTGTCGACGACCTGGGAGGCCTTCGGGTCCTGCGCGATCGAATAGACATAGGACCAGTTGCGCAGAAAGGCCGCCTCGCCGCCGGTGAAGGGCGCGCGCGACGGCTCCTCGTCCCAGCTCAGCACGTCGGACGGGCTGATCTTGTGGGTGTTGATCGTGTCGTGGAGGAACTGGATCGCCTCGACCGCCTTCGCATCCGCGAGCGTGCCGGACTTGCCGTCGGCGGAAAGGATCGAGCCGCCATTCGAGGCGATCACCTCGACCGCGTCGCAGACCAGCACCTCGGCCTGCTTGCCCTGCCAGAGATAGCCGAACTTCGCCTTGCCGCCCTCCTGCAGCGCCTTCGCCGTCGCGACGAGCTCGTCCCAGGTGGTCGGCGGCTTGGCGCCGGCCGTCTCGAGCAGGTCCTTGCGATAATAGAGCATGCCCGAATCGACGAACCAGGGCAGCGCCGTCAGCTTGCCGTCATAGGTGCAGGCGGCCACCGTGCCGGGGAAATAGGCGGCCCGCGCCTCGGCGTTGAAATACTCGTCGAGCGGCAGCGCCCAGCCGGCGCCGGCGAACTCGGCGATCCAGACGACGTCCTGCGTGAAAACGTCCGGCGTGCCGCTCTTGCGGGCGAGCTGCTGTACCAGCGCCTGGTGCACCTCGGTCGAGGCGCTCGGCGGCGGCAGCTCGACATAGGTGACGTGCACCTTCGACTGCGCCTGATTGTACATCTCGACGACGTCGCCGACCGTCTGCTTGCCGAAAAACTTCGCGCTCGCGAAGGTGATCTCGGTGCGCGACTGGGCGCGCGCCCGCGGCACGCCGAGCGCCGCGGCGCCGACGGCCATGCCCGCCCCGGCCATGAACTGGCGGCGGCCGACCATCAGGCGCGATGCGGCCTTCGGCCGTTGCGGTGACGGAGTCGTCTTGTTGGTGTCCTCGGACATGGTCTTCCTCCTCCACGGCGGCCGATCCGCCTATTCTTGTTTGCGCCCATGTTTGCCGCATCTCGCCGATTGGTCAAGCAAAACGTGCGAAAACATGCATGAAGCGGCATCGGAGGGACTTGAGATCAGCGGCGCCTTGGCGCAAAACTGCGGCAAGGCCGCCGCGAAGCACGGCCGTCGGGAGGAGTTCGCCCCATGCGGGACCTGAAGATCGGCGTCGTCGGCTGCGGCAACATCGCCGGAACATACTTGCGCAACGCGGCCCTCTTCCGCGGCGTGCGGCTCACCGCCTGTGCCGATGTCGTGCACGAGGCCGCAGAAAGACGCGCCGCGGAGTTCGGTCTGCGGGCGCTCCCGGTCGGCGCCCTGCTCGCCGATCCGGAGGTCGATCTCGTCCTCAACCTCACCATCCCGGCGGCGCATTTCGACGTCTCGCTCGGCGCGCTCTCGGCCGGCAAGCACGTCTTCACCGAGAAGCCGCTCGCCGTCACGGCGGCCGAGGGCCGGCGCCTCGTCGAGGAAGCGGCGGCGCGCGGGCTCGCCATCGGTTCGGCGCCCGACACCTTTCTCGGCGCCGCCGGCCGGCTCGCCCGGCGCCTGATCGACGAGGGCGCGATCGGCAAACCGGTCGCCGGCACCGCCTTCATGATGACGCGCGGCATGGAGCACTGGCACCCCAACCCGCAATTCTACTATCAGCGCGGCGGCGGCCCGGTGCTCGACATGGGTCCCTATTACCTGACCATGCTCGTCAACCTGCTCGGTCCGGCGCGTCGCGTCACCGCCTTCGCGACCTCCGGCGAGGCCGAGCGGCTGATCACCGCCGACGGGCCGTTCAAGAACACGACTTTCGCGGTCGGTACGCCGACCACGGTCATGTCGGTCGTCGAGTTCGTCGCCGGTGCAGTCGTCACGGTCGGCATGAGCTGGGACGTCTTCAGGCACGGCCAGCACCCGATCGAACTGCACGGCACGGCGGGGTCGCTCCGCCTGCCCGATCCCGACACCTTCGGCGGCACGGTCGAGCTCAGCCGGCGCGGCGCCGCTTGGGAGGAGCACTCGACCGCCCAGATGCTGCACGGCGTCATCAACTGGCCGTTCGGCGCGCCCGACCGGGCGAACTACCGGATGATCGGCATCGCCGATCTCGCCCGCGGCCTCGCCGACGGCCGGCCGCCGCGCGCCTCGGGCGCGTTGGCGCTGCACGTTCTCGAGATCATGGAGGGCATCCTCGCCTCGGCCGAGGCGGACCGGCCGGTCACGCTGCCGGCGGCGGAGATCCGCCCCGCCGCGCTCGGTGAAGGCGAGGCCGCCGGCCTGATGGCCGAGCCGGTTGCGGCGTGAGCGGGCTCAGGCGGCGCCGGCGATCGCCTTCGCCGCCTCGACCACCGCAGCGGGCGCGAGCACGCCGCGGTCGGTGACGTAGGAAGCGACGAGCGCCGCGGGCACGACCTCGAAGAACTGGTTGAAGACGGTGACGCGCCCGCTTGCCGCCATCTCCCAGTCCTCGACCAGTTCCTCGGCGGGCCGCATCTCCATCGACACCTCGGCGGCATCACCGAGATGCACCTTCGAGAGTTCGCCGGCGACATGATAGGGCACGCCGAATTCCCGGCAGATCAGCGCCGCCGGCAGCGAGCCGGTCTTGTTGGCGAACGAGCCATCGGCGAGGATCGCATCGGCGCCGACGATGCAGAGATCGGCCTTCCGCGCCGCGATCGCCATGCCGGCGTCGGAATAGAGTTCGAGCCGCACCGGCAGGTCGGCGAGCGCGCTCGCGAGCAGCCGGCTCTCGCGGAGCGGCCGCGATTCCATCAGCTGGATGGTGAGGCCCGGGCAGGCCTCGGCCGCCGCCTTGAGCACGAAGGTCAGCGATTCGCTGTAGGAATGCGTCATCACCACCTGGCCGGGGCGGAACAGCGACAGGCCGTGCGCCCCGAGCGAGGCGATCGCCCGCTCCGATTCGGCGATGAAGCCGCGCATCGCCGCGGCGATCGCCGCCGCCGCCTCGCCGACCGGCAGGGGGCCGCCGGACGCGAGCGCGTCCCGGGCGATCCGCGCGACGGCGGAAACGCTCGTCATCGACGGCTTGGTCGCGACGCCCCAGCGCGCCGCCTCCTCGATCGCCGCGTCGAAGGCCGCACGGTCGGCGCCGGCGTTCCGCTCGGCGGTCAGCGCGATCACCTCGGCGACGGCACGGCCGAACCGGCTGCCGCCCTTCACCTCGTTGTTGTCGACGGCGGCGCGGATCTCTTCGAGCTTGGGCATCACGGGCATCCTGGAAGGCGGGTGGATCGGGGGGCGAGGATGAGGGATCAGCGGGCCGGACGGCCGCCGAGCCGCGTCACGGTCGCCGCGCCGGCGGCGACGCCGCTTTCGAGCGCGGCTTCGAGGTCCCGGCCGGCGAGATGCGCGGCGAGGAAGGCGGCGAGAAAGGAATCGCCCGCCCCCGTGGTGTCGACCGCAATCACCGCCGGCGGCATCGCGGTGACCGTCCGGCCGGCCTGCCGCGCCTCGGCGGCGAGCGGACCGCGCTTGATCACCACGGTGCGATAGAGGCCGGCGAGCCGGGCGAACTGCGCCTCGGGTTCGGCCGTTCCGGTCAAGACCGCCGCCTCCTCGCCGTTGGGGAAGCAGAAATCGGCGCCCCGCGTCCAGTCGAGGAAATCGGCGGGGCCGATCTCGGCGAGGAAGCTCGCCGAGGCGGGGTCGACCGAGACGGCGATGCCGGCGGCGCGCGCCCGGGCGAGGAAGCCGAGCACGGCCGCCCGCGGCCCGGGCGCCACGAGGGCATAGCCCGAGACATGGACGAGATCGGCGCCCTCAAGCAGCGCGTCGGGCAGGTCGTCGACTGTGAGCGCGTCATTGGCGCCGCGGTCGGTGAAGAAGCTCCGCTCGCCATCCGGCGCGACGAGGGTGACGAGCATGCCGGACGGCAGCGCCGCATCCGCGGCGAGCCGGGGCTCGACCCCCGCTTCGGCGAAGGTCGCGGCGAGCGCATCGCGATCGCCCACGCCGACCCGCGCGACGAAGCGGACGGCGACGCCGAAATGGGCGAACCACGCCGCCTGATTAGCGCCGGAACCACCCGGCAGCATGCGGATCGTCGCGCGCCGGTCCGAGCCGCGGATCATCTCGCCCTCGGCGCGCACGATGACGTCGGTCATCACGTCGCCGATCACCACGACGACCGGCCGGCCCGCCGCGTCAGCCATCTGTCGACTCCGGCGGCGTCAGGACGGGCGCGACGGACCTCGGTTGGCGACGGCGCGCCGCCCGGTGCCGATGCCCCTCCCCGCCCCGCATGCTCAGGCGCACCAGCGGGCGATGGTGAGCGCGATGGCGCGAGTGCAGTCGACGAGATCGGCAACCGAGACGTGCTCGTTCGGCTGGTGGGCCTGCGTCGGGTCGCCTGGACCGAAATTGAGCGTCGGCGTTTTGCCGAGCTCGGTCGGAATGCCCATGTCGGTGTGGGCGCCGGTGCCGGTCAGCTTCGGCGACAGGCCGGCGCTCGCCACCGCATCCTGCATCAAGGTCACGAAGGGATGCTCGGCCGGCACCTCGGCGCAGTCGGCGTCGAGGATCCATTCGATGCGGGCCGGGTGCTGCCGCAGATAGGGGTCGGCGTGGCAGACGGCGGCGATGTGCTCCTCGAACTCGCGCTTCACATGGCCGCCGAGCAGGAACTCGTCTTTTTCGGAAGGCAGGTACTGGATATCGACGACGATCTCCGCCCGGCCCGCCATCGACGCCGGATGCTCGCCGGCCTTGATCATGGTCGGGATGATCTGGTTCGGCAGGTCCATCAGCGGGTGGTTCTTCTTCGGGTCGAACTGCCAGCGGCGGTTCAGGATGTCGATGCCGTCGAGAATCTGGCGGCACAGCCAGATCGCATCGACCGGTCCCGTCGAATACCACGGATTGGGCTGCAGTTCCGCATGGCCGCCGATGCCGTCGATGATGATCCGCGCCCACAGGATGCCGTGGCAGATCGGCGCGATGGTGTTGGCGGTCGGCTCGGTCATGATGCCGACATCGGCGCGCCAGCCGCGATCGGCCATGGCGAGCGCGCCCATGCCGCCGATCTCCTCGTCGACCACCGTGCCCCAGACGACGTCGCCCGACAGCTCGACGCCGATCTCCTTCAGGATCTCGATCGCCATCAGCATGCAGGCGACGCCGCCCTTCATGTCGACGGCGCCGCGGCCGTAGATCTTGCCGTCGATCAGCTCGGACTTGAACGGATCGGTTTTCCAGTGCTCCGGCGGGCCAGGCGGCACGACGTCGATATGGCCGGTCAGGAACACCGAGCGGCCGCCGCCCGTCCCCTTCAGCCGGCCGCCGAGATTCGGCCGGCCCTCGAAGGTGCGGCCCTTATGCGCCGCCGGCCCACCCTTGTATTTCTCGTAGAGCGCCGGGCCGTCGGGATCCCAGAGGTCGGTCTCGAAGCCGATCTTCTCGAGCCGGTCCTTCAGATAGACTTGGCAGTCGTGCTCGCCCGGCCCCGCCTTGGTCGGATCCGACATCACGATCGAAGGGAAGTCGAGGATGTTCATCAGCGTCGCGGCGATGCGGTCCGCCCGCGCGGCGACGGCTTCGGCGATGGTGCGGTCGAGGTCCGACATCAGGCTCTCCGGCGTGGAATCAGGAAATCGAGGAGGAGGACGAGAAGGAGCAGCGCGCCGACGATGCCGACCTGCCAGACGGTCGAGACATTGACGAATTGCAGGCCGGTCTTCAGCGTCACGATCATCAGGACGGCGATCAGCACGCCGATCACGCCGCCCGAGCCGCCGGTGATCGCGATGCCGCCGAGCAGCGCCGCGGCGAGCGATTCGAGCTCGAGGTTGAGGCCGATATTCGGCCGGCCCGAGCCGAACCAGGCGAGCGAGACGAGCGCCGCGAGGCCGGACAGCGCGCCCGACAGGCAATAGGCGAAGAAGCGGATGCGATCGACCCGGATGCCGACGAGATGGGCCGAGCGCTCATTGTAGCCCATCGCATAGAGCCAGCGGCCCCAGGCGGTGAAGGTGAGGATCACCGCCGCCGCGAGATAGGCGGGGAGCACGAGCGCAAGGAAGTGGTAGGGCACGCCGCCGACGAGGCCGCGGCCGAACGGCACCAGCCATTGCGGCACCCCCGACAGCGAGCCGCCGGCGGTCAGCGCCATGGCGAGGCCGCCATAGACGAACAGCGTGCCGAGGGTGGCGATCAGCGGCAGGATCCGGATCCGGGTGACGAGGATGCCGTTCACCGCGCCGAGCAGCGCCCCGATCGCCACCGCGAGCACCGGCAGCGTGACAGGCGGTGCGCCGGCCTGCAGCGCCATCATCGACAGGATGGCGGAGAGCGAGACGATGCCGCCGACCGAGAGATCGATCCCCGCCCCGCCGGCGAGCACGATCAGCGCCTGGCCGAGCGCGACGAGCGCCAGCATCGAGGCGAACTGCAGCACGGTCGAGACGAGCGAGGTCTGCAGGAAACGCGGCTGGTAGAGGCCGAAGGCGGCGACGATCGCCGCGAAGAGGACGAGGAGGATGACGAGCTTCAGCGCCGTCGAAGTGGTGCTGCGGGGCATCACGGCGCTCCGAAGGCGAGCCGGCGCACACCGCCCGATGCGGCGAGACGCTCGAGCGACAGGGCGGCGAGGAGCAGGACGCCGGTGACCACCGGCTGCCAGAGCGAGGGCAGACCGACGATGGTGAAGCCGTTCTGCAGGACGCGGATGAGAAGCACGCCGAGCGCCGTGCCAAGAAGGCTCGCCCGGCCGCCGAGAATGCTCGTGCCGCCGAGCACGACGGCGGCGATCGCATCGAGCGCGACCGTCGAGCCGACCGTCATTTCGACGTTCCGGTAATTGGCGATGTAGAAGGTGGCGGCGAGACCGCACAGCGTGCCGGACACGACATAGGCGGCGAGCCGCACCCGCCGCACCGCGACGCCGGCGAGCCGGGCCCGCTCCTCGGCATTGCCGACCGCGAGCAGATGCAGGCCGAAGGGCGTCCGCCTGAGCACGACGAAGGCGGCGAGATAGGCGGCGAGGATGACGATATAGGAGGCCGGGAGGAAACCGCCGATCCGCGCCGCGAAGATGTCGGAGAGCGAGGACGGCAGGCCGGACAGCCAGCTGCCGCCCAAGAGCGCGAAGATCGCCGTGCGGTAGACGCCGAGCAGGCCGATCGTCGCGACGATCGCCGGGATGCGGCCGAACACGATCACCGCGCCGGTGAAAGCCCCGAGCGCGGCGCCGACGAGCGGCCCGGCGAGCGCGGCGACCCACGGGTCGGCGCCGGCGAGCAGCAGATTGCCGATCGCGATCGCGGCGATGCCGAGCACCATGCCGACCGAGACGTCGATACCGCCGATCGCCAGCACGAAGGTCAGGCCGAGGCCGACGACGAGCAGCTCGACGCTGTTGCGGACGACCTGGTAGAGATTGCCCGCCGAGAGATAGACGGGCGACAGGACGGCGAAGATCGCCATCGCGACGAGACCGGCGACGAGCAGGGTCAGCTCCCGCCCTCCGATCGATCCGGCGATCCTCGCGCCCATGCGCCCGTCTCCGTCTCAGAAGTTGAAGCTGTCGACGTTCTCGGCGGTGAACACCGTCGGATCGCCGAGGAGCAGGATGCCGGTCTTCTCGTCATAGGGGATCGGGTGATCCATCCCCGGCACTTCGTTCGAGGCGACGAAGGGCTTGCCGTCGATCAGCTGCTTGCCGGCCCACACCGTCAGATAGCCGAGCGCCGCCGGGTCCCACAGCACGGTGAAGCCCATCGCGCCGCTCTTGATGTAGGAGCGGGCGGTGTTCGGGCTGCAATAGCCGGTGCCGACCACCTGGCCGACCTTGCCGGCGGACTCGATCGCCTGTCCGACGCCCGGGCAGGTGCTCGAGGCGACGGCGATCAGGCCCTTGAGGTCCGGATTGGCGGTCATCAGGTCGGAGGCGAGCTGGGCGGCGCGGTCCGAGGAGCCGCCGGCGAACTGCGGCTCGAGCAGCGTCACCTTCGGATATTTCTCCTTCACCCGGTCCTGGATGATCTTGATCCAGGCATTGAGGTTGGAGGACGTCGCCTCGCCGGAGACGAAGCCGATCTTCGCATCCTCGCCGACGCGCTTGACGAGCTCGTCGATCAGCGTCTCGCCGAGGCCCTGGTCGGAAGCCTGCGCGACATAGACGTCGCGGCCGCTGTCCGGCGCGTCGCTGTCGGAGGTGAAGAGCTTGAGGCCCTTCGCCTTTGCGTCCGCGACGACCGGAGCGATCGCCGAGGCGTCGATGATCGAGATCGAGATCGCCTCGACGCCCTGATTGACGAGGTTCTGGACGATCTGCAGCTGATCGACCGGGTTGGCATCGACCGGGCCGGTGTAGATGAAGTCGACGCCGAAGGCCTCGGCCGCCTTCTTGCCGCCCTCCTCCATCGAATTGAAATACGGAATGCCGATCAGCTGCGGCACGAAGGCGACGCGCGGCTTGTCCTGGGCATGCGCGGCGCCGGCGAGGGCGGCGAGCGCCACCGTCGCGGCGAGAACGGATTTCAGCATCTTCATGTCTTCATTCCCCTCTGGTTGGCGCGAACCACTCGCGCCTCTTGTTCATCCGAGGTGTTCCAAGGATCGCAGGCTTGGATGGGCGCCCGTGATGAATGAGACGATCTCTTCGGGATCGGTGTCGGCGCGCCGCCGCTCGGCGATCTTGCGGCCGCGGCGGAACACCACCATGCGGTCGGCGACCTCGAAGACGTCGGCAATGTTGTGGCTGATCAGCACGACGGCGCAGCCGCGCTCGGCGAGCCGGCGGACGAGGGCGAGCACCTTACGCGTCTCGGCGACGGCGAGCGCCGCGGTCGGCTCGTCCATGATGACGAGGCGGGCGTCGAGATTGAGCGCCCGGCAGATCGCCACCGCCTGACGCTGGCCGCCCGACAGGCCGCCGACCGGCATGTCGGGATTGGGGATGTGCGCGTCGAGCTCGTCGAGCAGCACGCCGACCCGCCGCCGCATCTCGGCCCGCTTCAGGAACGGGATACCGAGAATGCGCCGCACGTCCTCGCGGCCGAGATAGACGTTCTCGGCGACCGACAGGTTCTCCGACAGCGCGAGTTCCTGATAGATCGTCGCGATGCCGGCGGCCGCGGCGTCCTGCGGCGAGGCGAGGCTCACCGGCCGCCCCTCGATCGCGATCGTGCCGGCGCTCGGCCGGTGCGCGCCGGCGAGCACCTTGACGAAGGTCGACTTGCCGGCGCCGTTGTCGCCCAGAAGCGCGAGCACCTCGCCGCGACGGATGTCCATGTCGACATCGGCGAGCGCGGTGACGCCGCCGAACTGCTTGCCGATGCCGCGCGCCTCGAGAAAAGCGTTGTCCGTCACGGGCTTGTGCTCCTCCTTGGGGGGCTCTCAGCGCGCAGGGCTCTCAGCGCTCCTGCGCCGCCCAGCCGACGATGTTGTTCCAGAGCGTCGCGTAGCCGGGCCATTCGACGAAGGCGTTCGGCACCCAGTGCGGCCCGACATCGGAGGTCCAGGCGACGGTGCGGCCCTTGCCGAACGTGCCGGTGACGAGGAGCGGATGGCCGCCCTCCTCCGCCGGCAAACGCGCCAGCACCTCGGCGCCGGCCTTCGGCAGCACCTCATTGGCGCCGAGCAGCAGCGGCCATTCGCCCGACAGGCCCTCGAGCACCGGATGGTCGGCAGGGCCCGTCAGGTCGGCGCGGAAGCCCTCCGGCACCTCGACACGGTCGTCATAGGGCAGGCAGGTGACCGGCAGCGCCTCCTCGACCGGGGTGCGCGCCCAGCGACCACGACCGTCGATGCCCTGGAAGGTCAGGTAGCCGCCGAACATCACGAGCCCGCCGCCATTCCGCGCCCATTCGCGCAGCAGCTTGAGACGGTTCGGCCGCGGCTTGCCGGTCAGCCACACATCGGGGTGGAGAAGCAGCGTGTTGGCGCCGATGTCGGAGATGACGATCACGTCCCAGGCGCCGAGGCCGTCGAGATCGAAGGGCAGTTCGGTCGCGGCGACGTGCGAGGGCATGTAGGTGACGTCGTAGCGCGCCTTCAGCGCGGCGACGAAGGGCTCGCCGCCGAGGTGGAAGGTGACGCTGCCGAACTGGTCGAAGCCCTTGTAATGAGTGGCGGAGGTCATCCAGCTCTCGCCGAGCAGCAGAACCTTCTTCCTGTCCGTCTTGGTGTTCTCGGCCGTCACGGGCGCCTCCTCGTCGGCTTTTTCGCTTGGGTTGAATCTCGGGGAGCGGCCACGGAGGCCCGCGGCACGAATTCGATCGGCAGGCGGATCACCTCGGCGGCAGCGCCGCCCTTCATGCCGGCGATCACCCGCTGCACACCGATGCGGCCCATTTCGCCGATCGACTGGCGGATCGCCGAGATCGCCGGATCGAAGAAGGCGAGCGGCACGACATCGTCGAAGGTGACGATCGACACCTCGTCCGGCACGGCGATGCCGCGGGCGCGAAACACCTCGAGCAGGCCGAGCATGGTCTGGTCGCTGGCCGCGAAGACCGCCGTGGGCCCAACCGGGCTCGCGAGCATCGCCTCGGCCGCGCGGCGCCCCTGTGCAACCGTATAGTCGCCGGCAAGCGCCTCGACCGAATCCTCGGGCAAGCCCGCTTCACGCGCAGCGGCGCGAAACCCCTCGGCACGCTCGCGCGCGCTCATCAGGGCCGGCGGGCCGCCGGCGAGGAAGAGCCGCCGGTGGCCGGCCTCGATCAGCGCCCGCGCCGCCAGCCTTCCGCCCTCGACATTGTCGGCGAAGACCTTCGACACGCCGGTGCCGGGCACATCCTCGTCGAGCAGCACGACCTGCGCGGCGTGGCCGATCGCGGCCGCGAGCCGGCCGTCCTCATCGGCGTGGTTGGTGACGAAGAGCAGCGCGTCGACGTCGCTGCGGCCGAGCCGCGAGAGATATTCGAGTTCGCGTTCCAGCCGGTTCTCGGTCGCGAACAGCATGATGCCGAGGCCCTCGGCGGCGGCCGCGCGCTCGGCGGCGGCGGCGAGTTCGGCGAAGAACGGATTGCCGATCTCCGGCACGACGAGCGCGATCGTGTCCGAGCGGCCGAGGCTCAGCCGGCGGGCATGG
This sequence comes from Prosthecomicrobium pneumaticum, assembly GCF_014199915.1. GTDB lineage: Bacteria > Pseudomonadota > Alphaproteobacteria > Rhizobiales > Kaistiaceae > Prosthecomicrobium > Prosthecomicrobium pneumaticum. The sequence goes on from NZ_JACHOO010000001.1 coordinate 698,541, forward strand.
GCGTTCGGCCGGTAGTCGAAGAAGGCGATCGCCGCCTCGATCCGCTCGATCGTGGCGGCGGGCAGGCTGATCGACCCGTTCAGAAAACGCGATACGGCCGCCGGGGAGACCCCGGCGCGGGCGGCGACATCCTTGAGCTTGGCCGGCGCTCGCATTCGGTAAACCGCGTTATCTCTCGTCGCTACGGGTTAGTATACCGCTTTACTAAGATGAGGGTAAAGTTTCCCCACCTCGCTCCGCAAGGGGATTGATGAGGCAGTCCTGCGCATTTTTTAGGCTAAGCGAAACACCCGGGCCGGCGGCGCTGGCACCGCGTGGTTGGGAGACTGCGGAGAGGAGGAAAGATCGGCGGGCGGCGCGGACGAAAAGGCGCCATTTGGCGCGGCGTTTCGGTCGCGCGACGGACGACTCCCGGTCACCAGCTCTCGACCGGCCCGTGCAACAGCGGCGCCTCGCGCTCGAGCCAGGCCACGTAATCCGCGACGCCCTCCGGCATCGGGCGGAACCGCTCGTCACAACCTGCCGCCCGCAACCGCTCCAGCGATGCCCGGGTCGTGCTCTGATAACTCGGGAGGAGCCGGCCGGGAAAAGGCACCCGCCGCACCTCGCCCTGCGCCAGCCGCTCCACGACCGCCCGCGCCACTGCGTCGAACGACCAGGCCTCCCCCGTGCCCACGTTGAAGATGCCCGCAACCTGTGACCGCCAGGCCCAGACGAGGACCGAGACCACATCGTCGACGTGCACGAAGTCGCGCCGCGGCTCGGCACCGCCGGCGGGCGGCTCGAACACCTCCGCAGCGCGTCCCTGCCGGATCTGTGAGAAGAAGCGGAAGACCGGCGAGCACATATCGTCCTTGTGGTGCTCGCCCGGCCCATAGACGTTGAAGAAGCGCAGGCCTGTGACCGGCGCCCGCAGACTGCTCGCCGTCACCTGCCGCACCCGGACGTCGAACAGACGCTTGGAGAGCGCGTAAACGCTGAGCGGCCGCTCGCACTCCGGCTCCTCACGGAAGACGCCGCCATTGCCGTAGACGCCCGCCGAGGAGGCGTAGACGAGCGGCACGCCGCCTTCCTGACAGAGGGCGAGCAGCGCGCGGGAGAACTCGTAGTTGTTCTTCATCACATAGCGCCCGTCCGCTTCCGTCGTCCGGGAACAGGCGCCGAGATGGAACACGATCTCGACCTCGGCCATGCGCCCGGCCAGCGCGGCGAGGCAGTCTTCCTTGTCGACATAGTCTTCGAAGCATGCGGTGGCGACGTTCTTGGCCTTGCGCCCGTCCGTCAGATTGTCGGCGACGAGAATATCGCTGCGGCCAAGGCGGTTCAGCCTGTGGACCAAACGGCTTCCCACCATGCCGCATCCGCCGGTGACGACGATCATCGAATCCGTCCTTCTCAAGCTTCGAAGGGGCTGCTACCCAAACGGAAGGATAGTTGAAAGAGCCATCGCGCGGACGGAGAACCACCGTGCATCTCGACACGGCCGCGATCGGCGCGACTGAGCCCACGCGTGCGCGGCCCCGGATCGCGGTGATGGGCGACCTGATCCTCGACACCTTCACGCAAGGGGAGGTCCGCCGCATCTCTCCCGAGGCGCCCGTACCCGTCCTCGTCTGCTCGGAAGACACCGATATTGCCGGCGGCGCAGCGAATGTCGCGGCCAATGTCGAGGCGCTCGGCGGCCATGCGCTCCTCTTCGGCGTCGCCGGCGACGACGCGCCCGGCAGCCGGCTCATTGCCTGCCTCGACCGTCTGCCCTGGGCGACGCCACCCGTCATCCCGCGGCGCGCCGGCTGGCAGACCCCGCACAAGATCCGTTACCGTGCCGGTGCGCAGCATCTGTTGCGGGTGGATTACGAGGCCGAGGGCGATCAGCCCGAGGCCTTCGAAAGCGCCGGCCTTCTCGCAGCGGTCGAAGCCGCAGCCGGAGCGGTGCGGATGGCGGTGATCTCCGATTATCGGAAAGGCACCCTCGCCCCCGCGGTCTGCCGGGGGATCATGGCCCGTCTGCGCCAGCACGGCGTTCCGGTGCTCGTCGACACCAAATCTACCGATCTTGGCCCGTTCGCGGGCGCTACTCTGATCACGCCCAATCTCGGCGAGCTCGCAAAGTCCGCCGGCCGCCCGGTCGGCTCGCTCGACGAGGCGGCCGACGCGGCGCGGGGCCTGCTCGTCGCGCACGATATCGGCGCCGCGGTGGTGACCATGGGTGCGCGCGGCATGCTGATCGTCGAGCGGGATCGCCATCGCCATCTGCCCGCCCTCGCGCGCCAGCTCTACGACGTGAGCGGCGCCGGCGACACGGTGGTGGCAGCGCTCGCCGTCGCGCTCGCCGAAGACATGGCACTCGACGAGGCGACGCGCTTCGCCAACACCGCTGCCGCGCTCGCCGTCGAGAAGCCCGGCACCGGAGTGGTGACACGCGGGGAGGTCGTCGCCCGCACCGCTCCTCCGCACGCCGTCCCCGTTCTCGACGCCTCCCGCGATGGTGCCGCCCTGCGCGCCCTCGTCGCGACCTGGCGCGCCTCCGGTCTGCGGGTCGGCTTCACCAATGGTTGTTTCGACATTCTCCATCCCGGCCATCTGAAGATCATCACCGAGGCCGCGGCGCATTGCGACCGGCTGGTGGTGGGGGTCAACACCGATCATTCGGTGAAGCGGTTGAAGGGTCCCTCGCGCCCGGTTCAGCCGGAGGATATCCGTGCGATGGCGGTGCGCGGCGTACCGGGCGTGGCGGCTGTCGTCACCTTCGCGGACGACACGCCGGCCGCCCTGATCGCCGCGATCGAGCCCGACCTCCTCGCCAAGGGCTCCGACTACACGCTCGACCGGATCGTCGGCGCCGTCGAGACGATCGCTCGCGGCGGCACGGTCCTGCGCGTCCCGCTCCTCGACGGCCACAGCACGTCCGGTCTCATCCGCACCATGACGCCGGAGCCGAGCCGATGACGCCGCTCGGATCGGATCGGCGACCGCACTCGCGGCGCGGCTCGTGCGACGGTCTCACACAAGGCGGCGTGTCCGCCGCGGCGGCTCGTGGCGGATACGGAGGGGCATCTTGACTGCGAAGGACGACGAACGGCAGCCGGCAGAACCCGATCTCGCCGCGATCGCGGCAGGGCTCGAGGCGATGGAGGCGAGGCTCCACGCTGCCCTGCGACCGATCAATCGACGCCTGCGCGACCTCGAGAACCGGACGCTGCTGCTCTGCCCGACGCCGGAGGTGGCGGCCGGGCTTCAGGAGCGCGTTCTTCGCATCGGCCGGCTGCTGCGGCCGCAGCGCGCCCGAGGCGTCGGCAAGATCCGGGTCGGCAAGATCGGTGATGGCGGCTATGTGCAGCTCGACGATTTCGAGCACACCGACGCCGCCCTCTCGCTCGGTATCGGGACGGAGGTGAGCTGGGACCTCGATGTCGCCGAGCGCGGACTGACGGTCCTGCAGTTCGACCACACCGTCCCTGGCCCGCCGGTCGACCATCCCAATTTCCGTTTCGCCCCGCTCCGGATCGGTCCGCAGAGCGGAGAGGGCGTCGTCGCACTGTCGGACGCCATCGAACGCGCGGCCGGCCGAGACGGACGCGCGATCCTCAAGATGGACATCGAGGGGGCCGAGTGGGATGCGCTCGATGCGACGCCGCTCCCCGTCCTCGCCCGCTGCCGGCAGATCGTCTGTGAACTGCACGGCTTCCAGCAACTCCCCGCACAACGGACGAGCGACTTGGTCCACCGGGTCCTCGCGAAGCTGCATCAGGTGTTCGGGGTGGTCCACGTCCACGCCAACAATGTCGGCCCGATCATCGTGCTCGGGAATGTCCCCTTCTTCTCGACGCTCGAGGTGACCTTCGCGAACCGCGCGGACTTCGACCTGGAGCCGTCCGGAGAGGTGTTCCCGACGCCGCTCGACTCCCCGAACAATCCCGCCGGGCCGGACCATTTCCTCGGCACCTTCGACTTCGGGCCGGACCCCGAACCATCGTCGCCCGACAGCCGGCCCGCAGCCGGAAGCGGGGCCGCCGCATGATGCGCTCGCCCGACCGGGGCGACGCCTCGCCGGCCGGCCACGAAAGCGATGCGCGCGACGACACCCTCGTCGCGCGGAAGGTCTTCGGCGAAGATGTCACTTCGCTCGACGCGGATCGCGTTATCGTGGTGCCGCCGGCAGAAGGCGAGGTGGCGACGGAACGGGATGCCGCCTGCCGCGAAGCGCTCAGACCACACCATGTCGCCGCCTTGGGATGGGACGGCAGGATCGCGATCCGCGCCGGCGATCTGCGCGAAGTCGCCGCAGTCCATCCCGGTGCGGCGACGGATTGTCGGCGCCTGGCGCCGGTTCTGGTGGCCGCCGGGCGTGTCGTGTGGGCCGAGGCGACCGACGATGCGCCGGTCTTCCAGCCGCAAGGTCTCGGCCCGGTCTGGCATGGGCTCGAAGGTCCGCTGCCCGACGGGCTGGCGCGCCTGTCCGCCGCGGGCCTTGCAGTAGGCCCCGCTCCGGTCACGCTTCGCGTGGAGACGCCCGAAGCCGCCGCGACACTGCGGCAGGCGATCTGGGCAAACCCACCCAGCGCGCTCGTCGTGCCCGATGAGGCCGTTCCCGCCATCACCGAGTCGGTGCGGCGCCTCGCGGTCGCCGTGCTCTCGGCGAGTGAATGTGCCCGGCTCGAGCCTGCGGCCGTTGTCCGTCTGATCGGCGCGCGCCAGATCCCGGTGGCGGTGGCGCTCGGCAACGGTATCGGCAACATCATCGTCGGCACCCCGCTCGTCCGCCGTCTCGCCGAGGCGCTCGGCCGCCCCGTCGATGTGCACCTCAACGCCGACTATCCCGGCTGCGAGGTGATTTTCGAGGGGGTCCCCTGGGTCGATGCGGTCCTCACGAGCTCCGCCGATGCGGTGCGCACGCCCTACGCCCTGGTGGTCGCTACGCATTTCTGCCTGGCCCAGCCCAGCGATTACCCGACCGGTCGGACGCTGTGGGCGCGCGAGCACGGCTCGGTCGCGCGGCTGAAGGTCGCGCACGAGGCTGCGGTCAACCTTTCGCTCCTGCGGGGTCCCTTGAGAATCCCTGTTCGGGAGGACGATGTGCGGGGCCAGTTCCTCGGCACCTTCCGCCATCGCCCGGCCGGACGCCGGCGCATCGGCCTTCATGCGGGATCGAAGCCCGGCCGGTGGGCGGTGAAGCGCTGGCCGCATTTCGAAGCGCTCTGCAGCCGGCTCATCGCGCGCGGCTTCGAGATCGTCTGCGTCGGTGGTGCCGACGAACTCGTCGCCGGCGCGCGGGACGAGACGGGCCGCACGCTCTCCGAGACCTTCGCGGCGATCGCCGCCTGCGACGCCTTCATCGCCAATGACAGCGGCCTGATGCACGCCGCCGATGCGATCGGCGTGCCGCTCCTCGCGCTCTTCGGGCCGACCTCGGTGGTGAAGAACGGGCCACTCGGTGCGGCCAGCCGGGTCGTGCGCATCGAGAAGGACTGCGCGCCCTGCCAGTTCGATCCCAACCGCTTCGCCGTCTGCGCGTGCATCGGCGAACTGACGGTCGACCGGGTCGAGGCGGCCTTCGACGCGCTGTGGGCGGAGGAATGCGCCGGCGTCGGACGCGGCACCACGCCCGCAGCCGCCGCCAAAAAACCCGCGCCGGCCGCCGTCGGAGCGGCCGCGCTCGCGCAGGAGCGGGCGGCGGCCGCGCGCCTGCTCGCCGATGCCGAGGCCTTCGGAGCACTCTCCGTCGCCGACGCGGCGCGACTTCTCCATCGCGCGCCGCTGCTCGGCCTCGCCGCGGAAGTGGCCGCCCTCCCCGCACCGGCGGTGATGGCGCTGCCGCGCCGCGCGCCTGCGCTCCTTCGCGCCTATGGGGAGGCTGCCGCCTTCGCGCTCGACGCTGCGGCCTTGCGGTCACGGCTCGACCTGTGCCTGGAAGCGGCGATCGCAGCGCGATCACCCGCGGCGGCCCAGGAGGCACTCTCGCTCCTGCTCGCCCATTGCGGCAAGGAGGCTGCGGCGACCGCCTTGCGCGGGCTGCAGAAGGGCGAGGCCTTCGCGCAGGCGCTTCGGCCGCCGATCCGCGAACTGGCGGCGCTCGCCGATGCGGAGCCCGGCCTCGGCGCGGCTCTGCCGCTCCAACGGCGTATCGAAGATCGGCTGGCGGCCGGAGATCGGCAGGGCTTCGTCGCCGCGGTCAACCAGTGGCTCGCCACCTGGCGCGATCCGCGGACGCTGGCGCTGGCGCTGCGGACGGAAACCGACCGTCTCGCGCGCCTCAGCCTCAGACCCGAGGAAATCTGGCGAAGCGGCGCCGGCGAGCCTCTTCTCGATCTTCTGCTCTTCGCGGGCGGGGTCGATGCACCGCGCGGCGACGCGGAGATGGCCGCGATGGTGGCAGCGGCCCGCGGCGATCTAACGCCCCTCAACACGTTCATGGAGGGTGCTCTCGACGGTCTCGAACCCGTCCGCTTCACGGGAACGGAGCGGCGGGGCGTGCTCGCCTCGGCGCTGCGCTGTTCGGCGCCGCCGGCGCCCTCCTCGTTCGGAAGGGTGTCGGTGATCATCACGGCGCATGCGCCCGACCTGGAGCTTCTCGCCCTCGCCATCACCTCGATCCTGCGCCAGAGCTATCGCGACCTCGAGATCATCCTCGTCGACGATGCGAGCCCGGTGCCGCTCGCGGGACTGCTGCGCCCCGGGCACCGGTCGCACGACCGCATCCGGCTGATCCGGATCGATCGGCACAGCGGCCCCTACACCTGCCGGAACGAGGCGATAGCCGTCGCTTCGGGCGACTGGATCGCCTTTCACGACGCCGACGACATCGCCCATCCGCAGCGTATGGCCGTGCAGATCGCCGCTCTCGCGGCCGACCCGTCGCGGCGGGTCTGCTATGCCGGCCATATGCGTTTCGATGCCTGCGCACGGATCCAGCCGGAGTTCAAGGGCGGCCTCATCGGCGACGGGCCGTCGACCTCGGTCTTTCCCCGCGCCGTCTTCGAGGAGATCGGCCTCTTCAGTCCCGTCCAGTCGCGCGGCGACATTGAGATGCGGGAGCGCGTCGCGCTCGCCTATGGTGCGGACGCGGTCCTGCATCTGCCGCTGCCGCTCCTCTATTGCTCGGGCGGCTTGACACTCTCGATCCGCGCGCAGCGCGAACTCCTTGGGCCGCTGCAGCTTTTCCGTCGCGCCTTTGGTGCCCGGCTGGTCGAAGACCATGCCGGAGCCGATCGTCGGGCGGCGACGCTCGGACCGCTGCCGATTCCACCGGGCCTGCTCGGCGGAAAGCTGAAGGGGCTGGGCGTGAGCCCACCCGCCGGGCGCCGCTGACCCGCGACCCGGCTCAGGCCGTGATCGCCCGCTCGACGAGCGGCAGCAGGCGGGCATCCGCGAGCGCCGCGACCCGATGGCCCAACCCGGCCCGATAGGCCTCGTCCTCCGCGAAGGCGAGAAAGGCGGCGACGCTCGCCTGCCGGACCAGCATGACGAGGTCCCAGGATTCGTCCTCCGGGCCGATCAGGAAGGCGCCGCCCTCGCCGAGGAAGACGAGATCGCCGCCGCTCGCCCGCAGGAAAGGCAGGGTGTGCCGGACATAGCGGTCGAACGCCGCCGCGCCGGAGATCGGCTCGGGCGGCGCGAGCTCCGGATGGGCCGCATAGTCGGCGACGGGGCGGAACCGCAGCAGGTTGAGCATCGTCACGCCGCCCTTGATGCGGCGGCCGACGAAACGGCGACCGGCGGCCTGCGTCGGCTCGATGAAGGCGGGCCAGCCGGTCACGGTGCCGCCTCCGCTGTAGCGGCCGCCGCCGCCTCGGCACCGAAGGCGAGGCGCAGCGCATAGGCCCGGATGTCCTCCGGCCAGTCCGCCATGCGCGCCTCCATCCCCGTGCGATCGTCGGCGAAGAGCGCGCGCGTCGCTTCTTCATAGCCCGGCCGGTCGCCGGCGATCGCCAGCATGAAGCGGTAAGCCGCCTCCTGCGCCGTACGGCGCTCCTGCCGCGCACCACCGTTCCGCCGCGCCTCGTCGACGAGTCGGCGCAGGGCGGCGGACGCACCGCCCGGCTGGGCGCCGAGCCAGTCCCATTGCCGCGGCAGCAGGGTGACCTCGCGGGCCACCACGCCGAGCCGGGGCCGTCCGCGGCCCCGCGGTTCGGCCGTCTCGTGCGCCGCCTCTTCGGGCTGCGCGGCAGCGCGCGGCCGGTAGCGGCCCGCCGGCGCCGCCGCCGGCTGCGTCAGCCGCCCGATCAGCTCCGCCGTACCGCCCCGCAGATCGAGATCGACGACCCTCCCGGTCGCGTCGTCGAAGACGAGCAGCGGCTCGGCCGGCGCCCGCGCCGCGGCCGCCTTCACGGCCAGCGCGACATCGACGAGCGGGCCGGAGAGCAGGAGGCGGGCGCCTTCGAAGGCGGTGGACGGTTTCGACAGGCGGTCGGACATGGACATAGCTCCCAAAGGATCCCGTCCATATACCCGGGTATAATTTCCATTTCAATAAAGGCCGGGTAAAAAAATCCGAACCCGGGGCCGCGGGCTTGCTCTCGGCGCGGGCTCGCGAAAATGATCGGGCCGTGTCGGCGCGGCGACCCCTTACCCGTCCTTGAGACGAGATCCAATGGAGAAGCGGCCAATGCCCAGCACCGTCACCCTGCATCGTGTTCTGACGACCCGCCCGGAAAAGCTCTATCGCGCCTTCGTCGAGCCGGACGCGCTCGCCCAATGGCTGCCGCCGAACGGCTTCGTCTGCACCGTCCACCACGTCGAGCCCCATGTCGGCGGCACGTTCCGGATGTCCTTCCGGAACTTCACCAATGGCGAGAGCCATGCCTTCGGCGGCGAGTATCTGGAACTCGTCCCCGGCGAGCGCCTGCGCTACACGGACCGGTTCGATGATCCGGCGCTGTCCGGCACGATCACGGTGACGGTCACGTTGAAGGCCGTCTCGGTCGGCACCGAACTGACCATCGTGCAGGAGGGCATTCCGGACGTGATCCCGCCCGAGGCCTGCTATCTCGGCTGGCAGCAGTCGCTGCGCAATCTCGCCCGGCTGGTCGAACCCGAGATCAACGGCTGAGGCGGGCCGCAAAGGCCCCGCGGCGCCGCACGATCAGGAGGAGGAGCGATCATGACGACCCCGAAGAACACGATCTGCCTGTGGTTCGAAAGCGAGGCCGAGGCGGCCGCCCGGTTCTATACGGAGCTCTTTCCGGACAGCGCGATGGGCGAGGTGTTTCTCGCGCCCACCGACTATCCCTCGGGCACGGCCGGTCAGGTGCTGACCGTCACCTTCACCGTCGCCGGCATTCCCTGTCTCGGGCTCAATGGCGGCCCGGCCTTCCGGCACAGCGAGGCCTTCTCCTTCCAGATCGCCACCGACGACCAGGAGGAGACCGACCGCTACTGGAACGCCATCGTCGCCAATGGCGGGCAGGAGAGCGCCTGCGGCTGGTGCAAGGATCGCTGGGGCATCTCCTGGCAGATCACCCCGCGCGCCCTGACCGACGCCCTCGCGGCGGGCGGCGCGGAGTCGGCGCGCGCCTTCGCGGCGATGATGACGATGGGCAAGATCGACATCGCCGCCATCGAAGCCGCGCGCCGCGGCTGAGCGAAGGCCGCAAGGCCGGCATTCCGGCCGACCGACAGGGCCGAGGACAGGCGCCCCCACTCCACGGCGGGGGCGTGCGGACCGCCGTCGGCGCTCAGAGCGCCACGACGCGCGGGGCGGCATCCGCGGTGTGGCGGATCGTGTTGACGAGCGGCAGGCCGAAGGGAGCGGCGGCGATCGCGATGCGGTCGCCCGACTCGATCTTCAGACCCTCGGAGAAGCTGAGCAGGCTCGCGCCGTAGTAGTAGACGTGGACATCCCCCGGCCGGCGGAAGCCGGCATATTTGAAATGGTGGTGCTCCAGATTGGCGATCGAATGACACATGTTCGCCTCGCCCGACAGGAACACGCTCGACCAGATCTCGCGGCCGCCGCGCGACACCGACACGCGCCCCTCGACATGATCCGGCAGAGCGCCCACCAGGAGCTCCGGCCCGTAGGACGAGGCGCGCAGCTTCGAGTGCGCCAGATAGAGGTAATTGCGCTGCTCCATCACATGATCGGAGTACTCGTTGCCGAGCGCGAAGCCGACCCGCAGCACCGCGCCGTCCGGCGCGATCACATAGAGCCCGGCGATCTCCGCCTCCTCGCCGCCGTCTTCGGCGAAATCCGGCCGGTCGAGCGCCGCGCCCGGCGGCACGGCCCAGCTTCCGTCGCCCTTATAGGCCCATTCCGGCTGAACGCCGATCGCGCCCGGTGCGGGCTTGCCGCCCTCGATGCCGAGCTTGAACATCTTCATCGAGTCGGAGAGATCATCGGCGGCGAGCTTGGCGTGCATCGCGTCGCGCGACTGCGCGCTGCCGAGATGGGTGAGCCCGGTAATGGCGAGGACGGTGCGCGCGGGCTCGGGATGATCGAGCGGCAGGAGGAGCCGCCCGGAAGCGGCGAGCGCCGCGGCATCGACCGTCTCCGGGCGGAGGAGGGTTTCGACATGGGCCGCAAGGCCGCGTCCGGCCGCATGGGCGGCGAGCGCCAGATCGCGGACCGACGTCGCGTCCACGACGCGGTGCGCCGGCGCGCCCGGCATCAGCGCCGCGACGCCGCGGCCGCCCGCCTCGGTCAGGAACTGCAACAGCCGCATCGGATCCTCCCGGTGACATTACCACTATCGTATGAGTATATATCCGCATTCAGCCTGTCCATGGGAGGAAACGGCAATGAAGGCAACGGACCGACGTCCGCTCGGCAAGTCCGGCATCGAGGTCACGCTCTTGGGTCTCGGCGGTGCCCCGCTCGGCGATCTCTATGAGGCGATCCCCGAGGACCGGGCGCTCGCGACCATCGAGACGGCCTACCGGCTCGGCGTCCGGCTCTACGACACGGCGCCCTATTACGGCCAGGGCATCTCGGAGCACCGTTTCGGCCATGTGCTGCGGCAGCGGCCGGACGAGCGCGACGAGATCGTGCTGTCGACCAAGATCGGCCGCTACATGGTGCCGGAGCACCGCTCGAAGGTCGATCACAGCGTCTTCAAGGGCGGTCTCGATTTCCGCCTGATCGCCGATTACAGCTATGACGGCACGATGCGGGCGCTCGATCAGAGCTGGCAGCGGCTCGGCATGAACCGCATCGACATCGTCCACATCCACGATGTCGACGTGCGCAGCTGGGGCGGCGTCGAGGCTTATGAGGCGCGCTTCAAGGAGGCGGCCGACGGCGCCTACAAGGCGCTCGACGAGTTGCGCTCCGCAGGAGTCGTCGGCGCGATCGGCGTCGGCGTCAACGAGATCGAGCCGCTGCTCGCCTTCTCGAAGGTCGGCGATTTCGACTGCTTCATGCTCGCCGGCCGCTACACGCTGCTCGAGCACGCCGCGCTCGACGAGTTGCTTCCGCTCTGCGAGACGCGCGGCATCGGCATCCTGACCGCCGGACCGTATAATTCGGGCATCCTCGCCACCGGCGCCCGGCCGGGCGCCAAGTACAACTACCAGCCGGCGCCGCAGGACATTCTCGACCGCGTCGCCGGGATCGAGGCGGTGTGCGGCCGGCACGGCGTCCCCCTCCCCGCCGCTGCGGTGCAGTTCCCGCTCGCCCATCCGGCGATCTCGGCCATGGTGCCGGGCGCGGTGCGGCCGGAAGAGGTCGAGGCGAATGTGAAGCTCGTCGAGACGCCGATCCCGGCCGATTTCTGGGCCGAGCTGAAGCACGAGGGCCTGCTGCGCGCCGACGCACCGACCCCCTGACGAAAGAAGCCCCGGCCGTGCGGGCGGCCGGGGCTTCCTGCGGGGCCAGGGAGGACGACTACCCGCCCATGGCGCGGGTCATACCCGCAGCGGCATCCTTCATCGCCGTCTCGACGTCCTTCGTGCCGGTCAGCACATTGACGATCTCGATCGACAGCGCGTCGACGACCGGCGGGAACTTCGGATCGGAATACGGCACCCGGAGCGGCTGCACCGAAGCGAGCGTCTTCGAGATCTCGGCCGCGGTGTCGCCCGGATAGAACTTCCGGAAGCCCTCGTCTTCCCATACCGAGGCGCGGGCGACCGGCGAGCCGGTGTCGCGACCGACGGCGAGCGAGATCTCCGGCGAGGTCGCCCAGGCGATGAACAGCGCGGCGGCTTCCTGATTACGGCTCGTTGCCGGCATGCCGAGCAGCCAGAACCAGTAGTTCGGCGCCGCCGCCTGATCGCCATAGCTCGGCCAGGCGAAGGTGCCGACCGTGTCGACGACGCGGCTGCTCGCCTTGTCGAGAACGACGGCGAGCTGGCCGCTCGCATCCGTATAGATCGCCGCCTTGCCGTCCTTGAACACGCCCGAGGCCTCGAGCCAGGACATGTTGGCGGTGCCCTGCGGGCCGTTCGCCTTCAGGAGCTTGTTGACATAGAGGTCGGTCGCCTTGACGCCCGCCTCGGTGTCGACCCCCGGCTTGCCGTCGACGAAGAAGTCGCCGCCATGGCCGAGGAAATAGCCGGTCCAGACCCAGACCACGTCGAGGCCGCGCCGGCCGCGGCCGACGATACCCGCGACGCCGTCCTTGTTCATCGCCGTCGCCGCGGCCTCGAGATCGTCGAAGGTGCGGATCGGGCCGAGACCGGCCTTTTCGAGCAGGTCGGTGCGGTAGATCACCGCCTCGGCCTCGGTGCTGATCGGCAGCGCCTGCAGGCTGCCGTTCATCGAGCCCGCCTCGCGGCCCGGCGCGAAGATGTCCTCCAGATTGTACCAGGACTTGTCGATGATCGCCGAGGAGGACAGAAGATCGCCGAGCGGGGCGAGCCAGCCGGCCGCCATATACTGGCCGGCCTGCATGTTGCCGACCATCAGCGCGTCGTAATTGCCCATGCCGGCGGAAAGCTCGACCGCGGCCTTCTGGTAATAATTATCCTCGGCGAGGACGTCGAGGGTGACCTTCATTCCGGTCAGCTTCTCGAACTCCGGAATCTTCGCCTTGACCGCGTCGGTCCACCAATGATTGACGAGCAGCAGGCGCAGATTGGTGCCGCTGAACTTCGCCCAGTCGCCGGCATTGGCGATCTGCGCATAGGCCGGGCCGAGTCCGCCGAGGCCGAGGCCCAGCGCACCCGCGCCGATGCCCTTCATGAGGCCGCGCCGCGTCGGCGTCCACAGCCCGGTCTTACCGTTCTTGATCATTATCAGTCCTCCCATGGGATTGGTCTTGTCGCCCGCCGGAGCCGGCGGCGGGCTCGTTGGTGTCAGATCGCGACGGGCGCCGGGCGCGGCTCGCCCATCATCAGGCCGACCGCCTTGTCGGCGATCGCCATCGTCGGCGCGTTGGTGTTCGCGCTGATGAGGTTCGGCATGATCGAGGCGTCGAACACGCGCAGGTTGCGGATACCGCGCACCGCGAGCTCGGGCGTCACCACCGCCATCGGGTCGCCGTCATGGCCCATCTTGCAGGTGCCGACCGGGTGATAGTTGGTCTTCACCGTGCGGCGGCAAAAGGCGGCGAGTTCCTCATCCGTCTGCGCGTCGGGCCCGGGCAGAACCTCGCGGGCGATGGTGTCGCTCATTGGCCGGCTGGCGAGGATCTCGCGGCCGTAGCGCAGCGCCGCGATCTCGATCCTCAGGTCGTCGGGATGACCGAGGAAGTTCGGATTGATCAGCGCGTTCTGCATCGGATCGGCGGAGCGCAGCTCGACATAACCGCGCGCCTTGGGCCGCATCAGGCAGCAGGTGAAGGTCACGCCGTGGCCGGGCGGCACGTCGGAGACGTCGCGGTCGAGATAGATCATCGCGACGCAGTAGATCTTCACCGTCGTGTCGTCGGTGCGCGTCTCCGGATTGACGAAGGCGCAGGTCTCGGCGCCGTTCGAGGCGACCGGGCCGCTGCCGAAGAGCAGGTACTGGATGCCGTTGATCAGCATCTTCACCCCCCGCTCCTCGCCGAAATAGCCATAGGCGCCGTTCGTATAGGCGCTGACCGGCACTTCGTGGTGATCCTGCAGGTTACGGCCGACGCCCGGCAGATCGACCTTCACGTCGATGCCGTGCTTGCGCAGATGATCGGCCGGCCCGATGCCGGACAGCATCAGGAGCTTGGGCGAGACATAGGAGCCCGCCGCGAGCACAACCTCGTTCGCCGCATGCGCCTTGTGGACCTGGCCGTTCTGGACATATTCGACGCCGATCGCCCGGTCGCCGTCGAAGAGCAGCCGCGTCACCTTCGCGCCCGTCTTCAGCGAGAAGCGCTTGTCCTTCCGGATCGGATCGATGAAGGCGCGCGCGGCGCTGCAGCGCTTGCCCTTGTGGGTGGTCAGTTGCATGAAGCCGGCGCCATACTGGTTGCCGGCGTTGAAATCATTCGTATAGGGCACGCCCATGCCCTGCATCGTCTTCAGGAAGATGTGGGCCATGTCGCAGATATAGAGGTGGTCCGAGACCTTGAGCGGACCGTCTATGCCGTGCGCCGGACCGTAGAGCCGCTGATTGCCCTCGAGCCGGGTGTAGTGCGCGAGCATGTCGCGCCAGCCCCAGCCTGCGCCGCCGGAGGCGACGTCCCACTCCTCATATTCGGACGGCTTGCCGCGCATGTAGATCATGGCGTTGACCGAACTGCCGCCGCCGAGCACGTTCGCCTGCGGCACCTTCGTGGTGCGGCCACCGAGCAGCGCCTGCGGCTCGGATTCGTAGATGTTGAGATAGGGGCTGCCGCCGAGCATCTTGAAGAAGCCGGCCGGCATCGAGAAGAGCATGCTCCTGTCGAGGTGCCCCGCCTCGAGCATCAGCACCTTGGCGCCGTGGTCCTTGACCAGCCGCCAGGCCGTGACGCAACCGGAACTGCCGCCGCCGACGACGATGTAATCGTAGTCCATCACTCTTCCTTCCGGGCGGCCCGGAGGGCGTGACGATCCATCCATCACCTCCGGCACAGGTGTCCGGAGAGGCGGCTCTCACTCCCTCGCGGCGGCGCCTTCGCGAGCCCGCCATTCTTCTTGGGGCGGCCCGGGCGGGCTCGCCTCTTGTTTCTATTCCTCGTAGGATAATAGAATATGAGTAGCGGTCAAGCGCGCCAGAGTGGGAGGAAACAGCGTGTCGAAGCTATCGGGAGTTGTGATCGTGACGGGCGCGGCGTCGGGTATCGGCCGGCGCTCGGCCGAAATCTTCGCGGAGCGCGGCGCAACGGTGGTCGCCGCCGACATCAACCGCGCCGGGCTCGAGACGATTACGACGCCGGGCGTCCACGCCATCGCTGCGGACCTCACCCGCGCCGGGGACTGCCGCGAGGTCGCCGCCTTTGCGGCGCGCCTCGGCACGGTGGCGGGGCTCTTCAACTGCGCGGGCCTCGAACTGCACGGCAGCGTCGTCGACATGCCGGAGGAGGATTGGGACCGGGTGATGGCGATCAATCTGAAGGCCATCTTCCTGCTCTCGAAGCACGTCATCCCGCTGATGGTCGCAGCGGGCGGCGGCGCCGTCGTCAACATGTCGTCGATCCACGCGCAGGCGAGTTCGCCCGAGGTCGCCGCCTATGCCGCAACGAAGGGGGCGGTGATCGCGATGACGCGGGTGATGGCGCTCGACCACGGCCGCGACAATGTCCGCGTCACGGCGATCCTGCCGGGTGCCATCGACACGCCGCTGATGCGCGGCAATGCGGCCGCCTTCAATCCGGAGAACCCTGAGGCGAAGATCGCCGAATGGGCGGCCGAGCACGCGCTGAACCGGCTCGGCCGCACCGACGAGGTGGCGAAACTCGCCGCCTTTCTCTTGTCCGACGACGCTTCCTTCATCACCGGCTCGGCGCATCTCGTCGACGGCGGCATGCTGGCGTCGTTCTGAGGCTCAGAGCGTGACGCGGTTCTCCGGCAGGCCCGTCACGCTCGTCTCCATGGCGAAGAGCGAGCCGCGCAGTCTCTCGCTCTCCGGCGCCATCATGCCGGCGGAGGTGAAGAAGAGCGTCGAGAGATCGTCGCCGCCGAAGGCGCAGGTGGTCGGATTGGTGACCGGCGTCTCGATCACCCGGTCGACCGTGCCGTCGGGCGCGATGCGGACGATGCAGCCGCCGCCGAACCGGCAGTTCCACAGATAGCCGTCCGAATCGATCGTCGAGCCGTCCGGACCGCCGCGGCCGAAGCCGGCGAGGAAGACCTCGGGCGCTCCGATCGTGCCGGCGGCGTCGTCATAGGCATGCACCCAGATGATGTCGGCGAGCGTGTCGGCGAAGTAGAAGCGGCTGCGATCGGGGCTCCAGCACAGCGTGTTGGATATGCCGATCCCGTCGCGGAACACCGCCGACGACCCCTCGCGGCCGATCCGGAAGAGCAGCCCGTCCGTGCCTCCGGCGTCGAGCACCTCGCCGTTCGGTCCGACATTCGAGCGCATCGACCCGACCCAGAACCGACCGGACGGATCGCTCCGCCCGTCGTTGAGGCGGACATGCGGCGTCCCCTCGAGCACGAAGCCCTGAGGGCGCCTCGCATCGGTCTCCGGCGACCAGATCAGCAGGCGCGAGGCGACGGCGACGAGCATCTCATCCGCCCGGTCGGTGAGCGAGAGCGCCACCACCGGCTCGTCGAACATCCAGGAATGCACCGCCCCGTCCGCCGCCCGCCAGCGATGGACGAGGAAGCGGTTGATGTCGGTCCAGTAGACCGCCTTCTCGGACGCGCTCCACAGCGCGCCCTCGCCGCACCGGTCGCCGGCCGGCACGACACAGCGCACCGGCCCGATCTCGATTCCGCTCATTGGTCCTCCCCGAAAACGTCAGTGCGATTCGCGCGGCACGGCGGAGCCCCGCGTGCCGAGCAGGAAATCGAAGTCGCAGCCGGTATCCGCCTGCATCACGTGGTCGGTGAAGAGCCGCGTATAGCCCGTCTCCGAATGCGCCGCCGGCGGCGTCCAGGCCGCCTTGCGGCGTTCCAGTTCCTCCGCGCCGACATCGAGATGGATTCGCCGGCCCGGCACATCGACCTCGATCATGTCGCCGTTCTCGATCAGCGCCAGCGGCCCGCCGATCGCCGCCTCGGGCACCGTGTGCAGCAGCACCGTGCCGTAGGCGGTGCCGCTCATGCGCCCGTCGGAGAGGCGGATCATGTCGCGCACCCCCTTCTGCAGCACCTTGGGCGGCAGGCCCATATTGCCGACCTCGGCGAAGCCGGGATAGCCGACCGGCCCGCAATATTTGAGCACCATGATGCAGGTCTCGTCGATGTCGAGGTCCGGATCGCCGATCCGGGCGTGGTAGTCCTCGATCGATTCGAAGACGACCGCCCGGCCGCGATGCACCATCAGCTCGGGCGACGCCGCCGAGGGCTTCAGGATGCAGCCGCCGGGGGCGACGTTGCCGCGCAGCACGGCGATGCCGCCGCTCTCGGTGAGCGGCCTGTCCGCCGGACGGATCACCTCGGTGTCGAAGCACTCCGCATCGCGGATCCCCTCCCAGACCGGCTGGCCGGTGACGGTGAGCGCCTCCCGATGCAGATGGCCCTCCTCGGCGAGCCGCCGCATCACCACCGGCAGGCCGCCGGCATAATAGAAGTCCTCCATCAGGAAGCGGCCCGACGGCATCAGGTCGACAATGGTCGGGATGTCGCGGCCGAGCCGGTCCCAGTCTTCGAGCGACAGCTCGATGCCGACCCGGCCGGCGATCGCGAGCAGGTGGACGACGGCGTTGGTCGAGCCCCCGATCGCGCCGTTGACGCGAATGGCGTTCTCGAAGGCGGCCCGCGTCAGGATCTGCGAGGGCTTCAGGTCCTCCTCGACCATCCTCGTGATGCGGTGGCCGACGGCGTTGGCGAGCACCATCCGGCGCGCATCGACGGCCGGGATCGCCGCATTGCCGGGCAGCGCCATGCCGAGCGCCTCGGCCATCGAGGCCATGGTCGAGGCGGTGCCCATCGTCATGCAATGGCCGGCGGAGCGCGACATCGCCGCCTCGGCGGCCATGAACTCGTCGCTCGAGATGAGGCCGCTCTTCACGTCCTCGCTGAGCTGCCAGACGGCCGTCCCGGAGCCGATCGTGCGGCCGCGATAGCGCCCGTTCAGCATCGGCCCGCCGGACAGCACGATGGTCGGCAGGTCGACGCTCGCCGCACCCATCAGGAGCGCCGGCGTGGTCTTGTCGCAGCCGCAGAGCAGCACGACGCCGTCGATCGGATTGGCCCGGATCGATTCCTCGACATCCATCGAGACGAGGTTGCGCAGGAACATCGCGGTCGGCCGGATATTCGACTCGCCCGTCGAGGTCACCGGGAACTCGACCGGGAAGCCGCCCGCTTCATAGACCCCGCGTTTCACATGCTCGGCGAGACCGCGGAAGTGCGCGTTGCACGGCGTCAGTTCCGACCAAGTGTTGCAGATGCCGATGACCGGTCGACCATCGAAGACATGCGATGGAAGCCCCTGGTTGCGCATCCAGCTGCGATGGATGAAGGCATCCTTGTCGTTCTTCCCGAACCACTCCGCCGACCGGTAGCGGCGCTTTTCTTTTTCGCTCATCCTGTGTCCAGACTCGGATCCATGAGGACGAGAGGGCCGAAACCATAGGGGCCTCATCCCGCCGGAGGGGCGGGGATGGCGGTCGCTGTTTGCACGTTGCGCCTCCCTCGCTACATCTATTATTGTATGAGTAATTCGCAGAGCTCGCAACGGTGCAGCAGCGCCGAGGAGAGAAAGCCGTGGACCTTGTCGACCTCCTGGCGCGCGTCAACGCGCCCTCCTCGGTCAGCCAGAGACGGCTGCACGGCTCCGTCGCGCATCAGCTCGCGGTGATGATCATCGGCGGGCGGCTGAAGCCGGGCGAAGTTCTGCCGAACGAGGACCTGCTCTCGGCGCAGCTCTCGGTCTCGCGCACCGCCTATCGCGAGGCGATGCGCATCCTGGTCGCGAAGGGCCTCGTCAAGTCGCGCCCCAAGGCCGGCACCACGGTCAATCCCCGCTCGGAGTGGAACATCCTCGATCCGGACGTGCTGTCCTGGCATTTCGAGGTCGAGCCGAGCCCCTCCTTCATCATCGCGCTGTTCGAACTTCGCCGGATCATCGAGCCCGCCGGCGCGGCGATCGCGGCCGAGCGGCGGACGGCGGACGATCTCGCGGCGATGCGCAGCGCCCTCGAGAAGATGCGCACCATGCCGCCGGGCGACGTCACCGGCCTCGATGCCGACCTCGCCTTCCATCACACGATCCTCGTGGCGGCGAAGAACGAGGCGCTGCAGGCGCTCACCAATGTGATCGGCTCGACGCTGCGCTGGTCGGTCCGTTTGAAGATCACCGCCGACCCGCTCGTCTACGAGACCTCCCTCCCCGACCATGTCGCGGTCATGGAAGCGATCGAGCGGCAGGATGCGGCGGAGGCGAGCGGGCGCATGACGATTCTCGTCAACAAGGCACTTTCGGATACGCTGCGCACTCTCGAAAGCCAGTCCCGCTGAGTCTCTCCATGATCGTCAATATCGAGGACGCGCGCCGCCGCGCCCGCCGCCGTCTTCCCCGTATGTTCTTCGACTATCTCGACGGCGGCGCCTTCGCCGAGGCGACGATGCGGCGGAACCGCAGCGATTTCGACGCTCTGACCCTCGAGCAGCACGTTCTGGTCGACGTCTCCCGCCGTGACCTGACCCACCATTTCCTCGGCCGGACGTGGAAGCTGCCGATGATGCTCGGGCCGATCGGCTTCTGCGGCATGATGGCGGGCGGCGGCGAGGTGAAGGCGGCGACGGCCGCGGCGAAGGCCGGCATCGGCTTCGCGCTTTCGACCTTCGCGATCGCCTCGATCGAGGCCGTGCGGACGAAGGCGCCGCTCCCCGCCTTCCAGCTCTATATGTTCCGCGACCGGGCGATCGCCGCCGATCTCGTCGCCCGCGCCGCCGCGGCCGGCGTCGAGACGCTGTTCGTCACCGTCGACACCGCCGTCTCCGGCATTCGCGAGCGCGACACCCGGAACGGCTTCCGCACCTCGGCGCGGCTCGGGCCCCGCGCCCTGCTCGACATGGCGCTCCATCCGCTCTGGGGCCTCGATGTTCTCGCGAACGGCAAGCCGCAGCTCGGCAATGCCGCCGGCCGGCCCGGCATGGGCAGCACGCTGATGGCGCAGGCGGCGCAGTTCAGCGCCGGCCTCGACCCGACCGTCGGCCCGGCCGATCTCGAATGGCTGCGCTCGCGGTGGCAAGGCCGGCTGATCGCCAAGGGTGTGCTCTCCGCACGCGATGCGCAGACCGCGATCGATTCGGGCTGCGACGGCGTCGTCGTCAGCAATCACGGCGGGCGGCAGCTCGACGGCGCGCGCTCGACGATTTCGGTGCTGCCCGAGATCGCCGATGCGGTCGGCGGCCGTGCCGAGGTCCTGCTCGACAGCGGCATCCGCCGCGGCAGCGACATTGCGAAGGCGCTGGCGCTCGGCGCCGACGGCGTGCTGATCGGCCGGGCCTATATCTACGGCCTCGCCGCGGCGGGCGAAGCGGGCGTCGGCGGCGTGATCGAGCATCTGCGCGGCGAACTCGACGTCACCCTCGCCCTGATGGGCCTCGATTCGATCGCCGCGCTGAAGGCCGCAGGCCGCGACGCCGTCCGCCGCGCCACCCTCTGATCCCCGGCCGGGCGGCATCCGGCCGCGCCCCCCCCGAATCGAGCGCCGCACGCTTCCCTTCGTCGAGTCCTTCGGCCGGGCCGTCAAAGCCGTGCGCCGGTCGCGGAGTCGCGTCCGGCTGTCCGGTGAGGATCGCGCGCGCGAGCGCAGCGTGACCCGCCTCGGCACTTTTCTTCTCATACAATATGAGGTATTAAATTCTCGCCGGGGCGGGGAAATCAGGAAGGCGCCCGCGGCGGGAGGAGTTGAAGATGAGCACCCCAGCCGGTGCGCGGTCCGCCGCGCGCCGATCGCGCGGCCGCGGCCTCGTGGAGCGCTCCGCACCGGTCGTGATGTTGGCGCCGATCATCATCGTGCTCGCCGCGCTCACCCTCTATCCGTTCTTCGCCAATGTCTGGTACAGCCTGCACGCGCGGGACCTGACCCAGCCCTTCCAGACCGGCTTCAACGCGCCGCGCAATTTCGAGGCGGTCATCGAGGGCGGCAGCCTCCTGCACGCCCTCTCGATCACCGGCCAGTTCGTCGTCATCGCGCTCATCGTCGAGCTCGTGCTCGGCGGCCTGATCGCCCTCGCCCTCTGGCAGCCGATCCGCGGCGCGCGGCTCTTCTCGACCATCCTCATCCTGCCCTTCGGGCTCACGCCGGTGGCGCTCGCGCTCGCCTGGCGCCTGCTCCTCAATCCGGCCGGCGGCGGGCTCAATGCGATCCTCGCCCATCTCGGCCTGCCGACACTCGACTGGACGGCCTCGCCCGCCCTCGCGCTTCCCTCGCTGATCCTCGTCGACGTCTGGCAATGGACGCCCTTCGTCACGCTGATCCTGCTCGCCGGCCTCGTCGCGCTGCCGAACGAGCCGTTCGAGGCGGCTTCCGTCGAGGGTGCCGGCTATTGGCGCTCCGTCTTCGACATCGCCCTGCCGCTCCTCAAGCCGCTGATCCTCGTCGTCGTACTGTTCCGCGGCATCGACCTCTTCCGCACCTTCGACACCTTCTGGGTGATCACCGGCGGCGGACCGGGCAATGCCACCGAGACGCTCAACATGCTGCTCTACCGGCTCGCCTTCCAGAACCTCAATTTCGGTCAGGCCGCCGCCCTCGCCCTGGTGATGCTGGTGATCGTGATCCTCTGCACGCAGCCGCTGATGAAGCGCCTCGTTGCGCGGAAGGACGGACGATGAAATCGCGCGGCTCCAATCTCGTCCGGTTTCTCGTCCTCCTCGTCTTCTGCGCGATCTGGGCGTTGCCGCTCCTCTATATCCTGCGCGTCGCCTTCGCCGCGCCGCTCGATGCGGCGAGCGGTGCGCCCTCGCCCTTCGCCGCCCTGTCGCTCGAGAATTTCCGCACCGTGCTCGCCAATCCGGAGATGATCCGGGCGCTCGGCAATTCGCTCGTCATCGGCGTCGTCTCGACGCTGCTCGTGCTCGCCATCGCGACGCCGGCCGCCTTCGTCTGCGCGACCCGCGAGTTCCGCGGCCGCGAGATGATCGAGGGCTGGATCCTGAGCACCCGCATGCTGCCGGCCTTCGTCGTCATCCTCCCCTATTTCATGCTGTTCCGCACGGCGCATCTTCTCGACACCATGCTCGGCCTCGTGATCATGCACGTGATCGTCAGCCTGGCGCTCGCCTTCTTCATGCTGCGGAGCTTCTTCGCCGAACTGCCGCGCGAGGTGCTCGAGGCGTCCTACATGGAAGGCGCCGGCAGCTACCGCACCTTTGCGAGCGTCGCGCTGCCGCAGGTGCGCGGCGGCCTGATCGCCACCGGCATCATGGTGTTCATCTTCTCCTGGAACGAGCTCGCCTTCGCCTTCACCCTCGCCGGCGGCGCGGTGAAGACCGGGCCGGTCGCCATCCTCGGCTTCATGGCTTTCCAGAACGTCCAGATCGCCCCGCTGATGGCGGCGGCGAGCATCCTGATCGCGCCGATCGCGATCCTTCTCATCCTCGCGCAGAAGGGGCTCATCCGCGGCCTCAGCTTCGGCGCGGTCAAGGCATAGGTCTCATGGCTCGGATCAGCATCGAAGGCGTCACCAAGCGCTATTCCGACGGCTCGGCTGCGGTCGACAACGTCTCGATCGAGGTCGCCGACGGCGAGTTCCTCGTTCTCGTCGGCCCGTCCGGCTGCGGCAAGTCCACCCTGCTGCGGATGATCGCCGGGCTCGAGGACATCACCTCCGGCGCCATCCGGGTCGACGACCGCATCGTCAACGACCTGCCGCCGAAGGATCGCGACATCGCGATGATCTTCCAGACCTACGCGCTCTTCCCGCACATGACGGTCGAGAAGAACCTCCGCTATGGCCTGAAAGTCCGCGGCACGCCGAAGGCGGAAGCCGATGCCCGCGTCCAGAAGGCGGCGAAGACGCTCGGCCTCCTGCCCCTGATGAACCGCCGGCCCGGCCAGCTCTCCGGCGGCCAGCGCCAGCGCGTCGCGATCGGCCGGGCGCTGGTGCGCGAGCCCTCGGTCTTCCTGATGGACGAGCCGCTCGCCAATCTCGATACCAAGCTGCGCGTCCACATGCGCACCGAGTTCGCCCGCCTGCGCGAGCAGTTGCGCACGACCACCGTCTACGTCACCCACGATCAGGTCGAGGCGATGACGCTCGGCCACCGGGTCTGCGTGCTGCGCGACGGCGTCGTCCAGCAGATCGACACGCCCGACCAGCTCTTCGCCCGGCCGAAGAACATGTTCGTCGCCGGCTTCATCGGCTCGCCCGAGATGAACTTTGCGAAGGCGAAGGTCGTGGGCCGCACCGTGACGCTCGGCAGTCACGCGGTCGGCCTGCCTGACGACGTCGATCTCGCTCGCCATGACGGCCGCGAGATCGTGCTCGGCATCCGTCCGAGCGACTTCTACGAGCGTGCGGACGGTCAGTTCATGGTCGATGTCGAGCTCGTCGAGCGGCTCGGCAGCGAGAACATCGTCGTCTTCCCCGTCGCCGCCGAGAGTGTGCGGGCCGACCGGATCGGCGGGCGCGCCTCGGCCGTCGTCGACGACGAGGAGGCGCTGCAGGCCGGCCAGGCGGGCCGCACCCCCTTTACCGCGCGGCTCGACGGCACCGCGAAGGCGCGGGCCGGCGTGCCGCTCCGCCTCGGCGTCGCGCCGGAGGCGCTGCATTTCTTCGATCCTCAGACCGGCCTTTCGATCGGCAGGCGCTGACGTCATGCCCGCGACCCCCGGCTTCTCCGGCATCCACGCCGTCCTCTACGCCTTCTTCGACGCAGACGAGCGGCTCGACCGCACGGCCATGCGTCGGCAGGTCGAGACGATGCTCGCCGCCGGTGTCGATGGCATCGTCGTCAACGGCCTCGCCACCGAGGTGGCGAAGCTCTCGGAAGCGGAGAAGCGGACGATCGTCGCGTGGGCGGCGGAGGATATCGCCGGCCGCGCGCCGCTGGGCGTGACGGTGACCGGCGGATCGGTGGCGGCGCAGACCGACCTGCTGCGCCACGCCGAGGCCACCGGAGCGCACTGGGTGATCCTGCAGCCGCCGGCCGTCGGCAGCTACGCCGCGGCGGAATATATCCGCTTCTTCGGCCGGGTCGCCGCCGGAACGTCTCTGCCGGTGGCGATCCAGAACGCCCCCGCCTATCTCGGCCGGGGCCTCTCCGCCGCCGACATCGCCGAGCTCACCCGCCTCTATCCGAATATCCGGCTCCTCAAGGGCGAAGGCCCGGCCGTCGAGATCGAGCGGCTGATTGCGACCACCGAGGGGCGGCTGCCGGTCTTCAACGGGCGCGGCGGGCTCGAACTCGTCGACAATCTGCGCGCCGGCTGCGCCGGCTTCATCCTCGCGCCCGACCTGATCGACGTGGCGCTCGCCGCCTGTCGTGCCTATCGAGCCGGTGACGAGGCCGGCGCCGAGGACGCATATCGGCGTATGCTGCCCGCCGCGTGCTTCGTCATGCAGTCGCTCGAGACGCTGATCTGCTACGGCAAGCGGCTCTTCGCCGCCCGCGCCGGGCTCGCGGTGCACGACCGCGCTCCGGCGCTCGCCCCGACCGAGTTCGGCCTCGCCCGCGTCGCCGCCTATGCCGAGGCGCTCGGCCCCCTGCACGAGGGCTGAAGCCCCCCGACCGCGCCGTCGATCGCGACGGAGACCCCGCAGCCGAACAGGGCGGACTTATCCGCCGCGTGCGGAGAGCGCCGGAAGCGCCCCACGTCGCGGAAGCCTGTCCGAACCCGCTCACTGATCTCTTTCCGCGCCCGGGCGCGAGCAGGCTCAGAGGCGCCGGTCGCTCATTTCGCACTCGAGAGCATCGAAGACGCTCCCGAAAACCGTCCCGATCGGACGTCGCCCGCCCTCCCGATTGAAGGTCTCGGTCGCCAGCCGCATCGCGCCGACCGCCATCATCGCCACCAGCCGCAGACCGGTCTCCCGCTCCGCCGCGGGCCAGCGCTCCTTGAGTGCGCCGAACAGCGCGTTCTCCTGCTCGACATAGCTCGCCTGCTTGCGCGCCTGGACGGCCGGGCTGGCGCGCATCAGCCGGTCGATCTCGATCATGTCCGCGGCCGGGATCAGTGCGCAGACGGCGAGCACCGCCTCACGCACCGTGTCGAGCGGCCCGCCATCAGGTGGGGCGCCGCGCACCGCTTCGACCAGCATGTCGCCGACGCCCGCCTGCAGCGACAGCAGAATCTCGTCCTTCGACTTGAAGTAGTAGAAGAAGGTCCGGCGTGAAATACCGGCTTTCTCGGCGATTTCTTCGATGGTCGTCCCTTCGTAGCCCTTCGCGATGAAGAGGCTCATTCCCGCGTCGGTGATCCGGGCGAGCGTCTCGCGGCGCTTTCGCTCGCGCAGCCCCTCGCCCCGCGGATCCGCAACGCGGTCTCCCATAACGCAAGCCCCTTGAATTTTACACTCAGTGCGATATTGATCTTACATCCAGTGCAACATTTTTGAAAGGCCCTCACTTTGGCCCGGTGGACAGCAACGGACATCCCCCCTCAGCACGGCCGCACCGCAGTGGTGACGGGAACCGGCGGCCTCGGCTTCGAGGATGCGCTCGCCCTCGCCCGGGCCGGCGCCGAGGTGATCATCGCCGGTCGTAATCCGCAGAAGGGTGAGACGGCGCTCGCGCGGATCCGCGCCGCCGTGTCCGGCGCCGCCGTGCGGTTCGAGCATGTCGACCTCGCCGACCTGCACTCGATCGCCGCCTTCGGCACGCGCATGGCCGAGCAGCAGGACCGTCTCGATCTCCTGATCAACAACGCGGCCGTCATGGTGCCTCCGAAACGCGAGCTGACGAGGGATGGCTTCGAGCTGCAGTTCGGCACCAATTATCTCGGTCCGTTCGCGCTCACCGCGCATCTTCTGCCGCTGCTGCGCAGGGGCCGGCATCCGCGCGTCGTAACGCTGTCGAGCGTCGCGGCGCGGAGCGGCACGATCGACTTCGACAATCTCGACGCGGAGCGGATCTACCGGCCGATGCCGGCCTACAGCCAGTCGAAGCTCGCCGACCTGATGTTCGCGCTCGAACTGCAACGACGGAGTACCGCACGGGGCTGGGGCATAGCGAGCATCGCCGCCCATCCCGGCGTCGCCCGCACCGAGCTTCTCTACAACGGCCCCGGCCGCCGCAGCGGTCATGGTCTTGCTCGATCCCTGCTGTGGTTCCTGTTCCAGCCTCCTGCGCAGGGCGCCCTGCCGACCCTCTTTGCCGCCACCGCGCCGCAGGCCCGGCCCGGCGGCTATTACGGTCCCGACCGCTTCAGCGAGACACGAGGCTATCCCGCGGAAGCGGCGGTCCCGCCCCAGGCGCTCGATGCCGCCACTGTGGCCCGCCTCTGGCAGGTTTCCGAGGAACTGACCGGCATCGGCTTCTAGAGACGAGACCCGGCCGCCGCTCTCGGGCCATAGCCGCGCACGGGTCGGTCCGGGTCGCTCAGGGGGCGAGTTCGCCCGGGTAATGGCAGGCGGCGGCGTGGCCAGCCGCAGTCGTGGCGAGGGGCGGGCGGACGTCGGCGCAGAGCGCACGATCGCGGCCGATCGGACAGCGCGGCCGGAAGATGCAGCCCTTGGGGCGTTCGCCGCTGATCGGTGCGATCTCGCCCTCGAGGATGATCCGGCGCGCCGGCGCGGCGCCGCGGCGCACCGTCGGCACGGCGGAGACGAGGCTCGCCGTATAGGGGTGCTGCGGCGCCCCGAACAGCGCTGCGCTCGGCCCCGCCTCCATCACCTCCCCGAGATAGAGCACGACGATCTCGTCGCAGAAGAACTCGGCGACGTGCAGGTCGTGCACGATGAACACGTAGGAGACCGCGAACTCGGCCTGCAGATCCTTGAGGAGGTTGAGGATCTGCGCCTGGACGGAGACATCGAGGGCGGACACCGGCTCGTCGAGGACGAGGAGCTCGGGCGCGAGTGCGAGCGCCCGGGCGATGCCGATCCGCTGCCGCTGGCCGCCGGAGAATTCGTGCGGCCTGCGGCGCGCCACGGCCGGATCGAAGCCGACCCGTTCGAGCATCGACGCGACCTTCGCCCGTCGCTCCGCGCCGCTGCCGATGCGGTGCACGCTGAGCGGCTCCTCGATCAGCGCGCCGACGCTCATCCGCGGGTCGAGCGTGCCGGTGGTATCCTGGAACACCATCTGCATCCGCCGGCGAAAACGCCGCAGCGGCTCCGGCGCGAGCGCGAGCAGGTCGATGCCGTCGAAGGTGACGGAGCCCTGCGTCGGCTCGATCAGCCTGAGGAGCGCGCGCGCCGCGGTCGACTTGCCGCTGCCCGACTCGCCGACGATGCCGGTCGTGCGGCCGCGGCCGACCGCGAACGACACGCCGTCGAGCGCGCGCAGCGTCTCGCGTCCGCCCGAGGCGTCGCGCCGGGTCGTCTCGAAGGTCTTGCCGAGATCGCGGACCTCGAGCAGCGGACGGGCGGGCACGGCGCTCATGCGGCGCCCTCCCCCGCCCGCTCGGCGGCGAAATGGCATTCCGCGAAGGCACCCGGCCCGCGGTCGGCGAGCGGCACGGGCGGCGGCGCGACGGTCCGGCAGACCGGTCGGCCGCGGCCGACGGGGCAGCGCGGCTCGAAGGAACAGCCGGTCGGCAGCCGGCGGAGATCGGGCGGCAGGCCCTCGATCGTGCGCAGGCGCGCGCCGCGGCGCGCCGGATCCGGAATGCTCTCGATCAGCGCCTCGGTATAGGGATGGGCCGGCCGCTCGAAGACCGCGTCGACCGCACCGCGCTCGACGATGCGGCCGGCATACATCACCTGCAGCGTGTCGCAGAAATTCGCCACCACGGCGAGATTGTGGGTGATCATCAGGAGCGCCAGGCCGCGGCGGGCGACCAGCCGGTCGAACAGCGCCAGGATCTGCGCCTGCGTCGTCACGTCGAGCGCGGTGGTCGGCTCGTCGGCGACGACGATATCGGGATCGTTGGCGATCGCGATCGCGATCATCACCCGCTGACGCATGCCACCGGAATACTGGTGCGGATAGTCGTCGAGCCGGCGCTCGGCATCGCCGACCTCCACCTCACGCAAAAGTTCCGCCGCTCGCCGCCGCGCATCGGCGCGCGACAGGCCGGGCTGGTGGCGGCGAAGCGTATCGACGAGCTGCGCGCCGATCGTCTTGATCGGATCGAGCGCCCCCATCGGGTCCTGGAAGACGAGGGAGATCGACCGGCCGCGCACCCGCTTCAGCGCTCCCTCGCCGAGCCCGACGAGGTCGCGGCCATCGAGCCGGACCGCCCCGGCGGCGATCCGGCCGGGCGGATCGAGGAGCCCGAGCAGCGCCAAGGCGAAGGTCGACTTGCCGCTGCCCGATTCGCCGACGATCGCCACTTTCTCGCCCGCCCGCACCGTGAAGCCGACATCGCGCACGACATGCGCAGTACCCTCGCGGGTGGCGAATTCGGCGGAGAGCCCCGCGATGTCGAGCACGACATTCCCGGTCATCGCGCCGCCCCTGCGACGCGCGGATCGATGAGGCCGGCGATCAGATCGACGGCGAGGTTGCACAGCACATAGATGACGGCGCTCAGGAGGATGAAGGCCTGCACGACCGAAAAATCCTGCTTCAACACGCCATCGGTGACGAGCGCCCCGACGCCCGGCCAGACGAACACCCGCTCGACGAGCACGCTGCCGGCGAGCAGCTGGCCGAACAGAAGGCCGGAGGCGGTCAGCGTCGGCAGGAAGGCGTTCGGCAGGGCGTGGCGGACGAAGGCCCACCAGCGGGTGAGACCCCGGCTGCGGGCGACCGTGATGAAGGGCTCGCGGGCGATGTCGATCAGATTGGCGCGCAGCAGCCGGAAGAGGAAGGAGAACGGCATCAGCGCCAGCGTGACGCCGGGCAGGATCAGATGGGCGAGCGCATCGCGGAACGCCGCGCCGTCGCCGGCGAGGAGCGCATCGACGGTCACAAAGCCGGTGACGGCCGGCGGCGGAATGGTGCGCAGCGACAGCCGGCCGTCCGGCCCGGGCAGCCAGCCGAGCGCCTCGAAGAAGACGAGCAGCAGGACGAGGCCGAACCAGAAGGGCGGCACGCCCATGGCGAAGAAGGAGACGGCGCGGGCGCCCGCATCGGTCGGTCCCCTCCGATAGGCCGCGACGAGGGCGAGCGCGACCGCCGCGACGAAAGCGAGGAGGAAGGCGAAGAGGCCGAGCTCGAGCGTCGCCGGAAAGCGGCGGGCGATCAGCGTCGCGACGGGCTGGCCAGTCGAATAGGAAAAACCCCAGTCGCCGCGCAGGAAATTGGCGATGTAGAGGAGGTATTGCGAGGCGAGCGAGCCGTCGAGGCCGAGCTCGACGCGCAGCGCATCGACCGCCTCCCGGCCGGCGAACGGGCCGAGGAAAAGGCGCGCCGGGTCGCCGGGCGAGAGCCGCAGGATGAGGAAGGCGACGAGCGAGGCGCCGAAGAGCGAGACGAGCGAGGCGCCGAGCCGGCCGATCAGGAAGCGGCTCATCGCTCCCGCCCCCGCACGCCGAGGACCGCCTGGGCGTGATCGGCGAGAAGGTTCGCAGCGACGACGGCGGCGAGCACGCCGAAGCCCGGGAAGAGCGCCAGCCACCATTGGCCGGTCAGCGCATATTGCAGCCCGTCGGTGATCATCGCGCCCCATTCCGGCTCGGGGATCTGCGCGCCGAGCCCGATGAAGCCGAGGCCGGCGAGCGTCAGGATCGCATAGCCGAAGACCGAGGCGCACTGCACCAGCATGGTCGGCGCGGTGTGCGGCAGCAGATGCCGGCCGACGATGCGCCAGCGGCCGACGCCCACCGCGACGCTCGCCTCGATGAAGGGCAGCGCGCGGATGCGCAGGATGTCGGCGCGCATCAGCCGGGCGAAGAACGGCACGCAGGAGAGCATGATGCCGAAGGCGGCGGTGGTCAGGCCCACGCCGAGGCCGACGGTGATCGCCATGGCGAGGATGAGCGGCGGAAAGGCGGCGAGCGCGTCGACGATCCGCATCAGCACCGTGTCGAGGACCCGGCCGCCGATCCCCGCCGCGATGCCGATGCCGCCCCCGACGATCAGGCCGGTGACGACCACCGCCGCGCCGACCGCGAGCGAGATCCGCGCGCCGGCAAGGAAGCGAGCGAAGACGTCGCGGCCATTGCTGTCGGTGCCCATCGGATGCGCGAAGGAGGGCGCGGCGAGCGGCGCGCCGAAATCCATGTCGAGCGGCCCGAGATGCCACAGAGACGGTCCGGCGATCGCAAGCAGAAGAAGCACGACCGTCAGGACGAGCGCGAGGCCGAAGCCCGCATTGCGGCGAAGGGAGGCGAGGACGGCGCGGGATCGCGATCGAGGGCGCGCGCCCGCCGCGATCGACCCCGCCTCGCTCATCGGCCGCCCCGGACCGGCATACGGCGACGGAGCGGCCGCGAGGCCGCTCCGCGATCGTCACGTCCCGTGTCGGGACGGCTCAACGACGGCCCCACTGGTCGAGGTCGAACGGGCCGTCCTGCGCGAAGTGCCATTCCTTGACCGAGCCCGAGACGACCGCCGTATAGGTGTCGGCATAGATCGGAACGCGCGGCGAATCGGCGATCCAGATCTTGGCGATGTCGTCCCAGATCACCTGCCGGGCGGCCGCATCGGCCGTCGCGTGGCCCTTGTCGAGCAGCGCCTCGGCCTCGGCATTGCAATAGTTCGAGGTGTTGTAGGCCGACTTGCAGCGCATGTCGTAATCGAGCAGCCAGGCCGGATCGTCGACCGAGGGGCCGTCGAAGCGCACGATCAGCGCCTCCTTGGTCTCGGCGCCGACCGCCTCCTGATAGGCGGAGGCCGCGAGCTTGCGGATCGAGAGATTGACGCCGAGCTGCGACCACGCCCCCTGCAGGATGGTGGCGATCTGCTCCTGGTCGTTCTGTCCTTCGCGGATCACGATGTCGGCGGCAACCGGCGTCGCGACGCCGGATTCGGCGAGCAGCGCCTTCGCCTTGTCGAGGTCATAGCTGCGCGGTGGGGCGATCTCGGCATTGAACGCCGGGAAGGCCGGCGGATAGGGTCCGTAGAAGATCGTGCCGAGACCGTGCGCGACATTGGCGAGGATCGGCTCGTAGGGCACCGCATAGCTGAGGGCCGCACGGAACTTCGCGTTGTCGAAGGGCGCCTTCTTGTTCGGGAAGCCGACGAGCTGCCAGCGGGCGGTCGGCACCTTGATGACCTTCAGGTCGGCGCTCTCGGCGAGGCTCGCCACCGAGGCCTTCGACAGGCCGAGCGTCACGTCGGCCTGGCCGTTGCGGGCCTGAAGGAGCAGCGTCGCATTGTCGGTGACGAAGTTGACGATCACTTCGGGCTCGATCGGCGGCGTGCCGAAGAAGTCCGGATTGGCCTTGAACACGGCCCGCACGCCCGGCTCATAGCTGGCGAGCACATAGGGGCCGGAGCCGGCGGCGTTGCTGGCGAGCCAGGTCTTGCCGCCATTCGCCTCGACCGCCTTCAGATCGATGATGCCGGTGTTCGGCTGGGTGAGCGCGTGCAGCACGAGCGGCTCGCCGCGCTTCAGCTTGATGACGACGGTCGTCGCATCCGGCGCCTCGATCGCCTCGGTGTTGCCGAACTGCGCGGCCTCGAAGAAATAGGTGCCGCAGGTGCCGCTCTTCCAGGTGAATTCGAGCGAGGCCTTGACCGCCGCGGCGTCGAGCGGATTGCCGCTCGGGAATTTGAGCCCGGGGCGCAGCTTGAAGGTCAGTGTCCTGCCGTCGTCGGAGACGCTGTAGGACTCGGCGAGATAGCCGACCACCTTGGTGGTGTCCTCGGTCGTCACCGTCACCCCGGCCGGCACATCGGTGACCGGCTTCGCCTCGTAGCGGAGCAGCGGGGTGTAGAGGCTGGCGATGAAGCCGTCATCGGCGATGTCGCAGACGATGCTCGGATCGAGCGTCGGCGGCGGCAGCGAGTAATTGACCACGAAGGGTCCGTCGGCCGCCGACGCCGGCAACGCGGCGAATGCACTCGCCATGCCGAGCAAGGCGCTCGCGGCGATACCAAGTCCTGATCTCTTCGTCATCTTCGACCCCAATCCTTGCGCGGGCTACCGGTGCGCCCCCACCCCGATCCGGCGCAGGCAACGGCCGATCGACCGTTCCCGCCGGAAGACGCGGCCTGCGACCCTAGCCCCTCGACATCCTTTTGACGTGCAATTTTCGTGCTCGATTTTTGGTCCTGCTGAAAATATGGTTTCATAGATTTCGCGCATGCGAAAGCCGTTTCCTCGCGGAAAGGTGCCGGTTCCGGCAGCGTTGTCCGCCCTCCCTTTGGCGATCGCCGCTTTCAACCAGCGGCGACCGAGACCGACGAGCACCGGCACATGGCGCACTGGAACGTGGGAATCGATGTCGGTGGCACCTTCACCGACCTCGTGGCGATCAACGAGCACGGGGAAATCCGCGCCACCAAGACACCATCGACGCCGGACCAGTCCGACGGCGTGATCAATGCGCTCGCCCGTCTCGCCGGCGAGCTCGGCGAGGACCTCTCCGCCTTTCTCGCCGGCCTGCCGATGATCGTGCACGGCACCACGGTCGCGACCAACGCGCTGCTCGAATATGACGGCGCCAGGGTCGGTCTGATCACGACGAAGGGCTTCCGCGACGAGATCGAGTTCCGCCGCTCCTACAAGGAGAGCGTCTTCGACCCGCGGCTGAAGCCGCCGCATCCGATCGTGCCGCGGCGCTCCCGGCTCGGCGTTTCCGAGCGCGTCGATTTCAAGGGCAATGTGCTCACCCCGCTCGACGAGGACGAGGTCCGCGCCGCAGTGGCGGACCTGAAGGCACAGGGCGTCACCTCGGTGGCGATCTGCTACCTGTTCTCCTTCGTCAATCCGGCGCACGAGCGGCGCACGGCGGAGATCGTCCGCGAAATGATGCCGGACGCTTTCCTGTCGCTCTCCTGCGACGTGCTGCCGGAGATCCGCGAGTTCGAGCGCGTCTCGACGACCGTGGTGAACGCCTTCGTCGGCCCGCGCGTGCACGCCTACCTCTCCCATCTCGAAAGCCGGCTGCGCGAAAAGGGCTTCGGCGGCGAGCTCTTCATCATCCAGTCGAATGGCGGCGTTCTGTCCGCCGACGAGGCGGGCCGATATGCGGTCAACACCCTCCTCTCCGGGCCGGCGGGCGGCGTCACCGCCGGCTCGTTCCTCGGCACCATGTCGGGCCACGACAATCTCATCACCGTCGACATGGGCGGCACGAGCTACGACATCGCGCTGATCGAGAACCTGCGGCCCGCGGTGACGACCGAGAGCTGGATCGGGCGCTACCGGATCGCGCTGCCGATGCTCGACATCCACACGATCGGCGCCGGCGGCGGCTCGATCGCGTGGGTCGATTCGGGCGGCGCGCTGCAGGTCGGCCCGGCGAGTGCCGGCTCCTATCCCGGCCCGGCCTGCTATGGCCGCGGCGGCACCCGCCCGACCGTGACCGACGCCAATGTCGTGCTCGGCCTTCTCAACCCGGACTTCTTCCTCGGCGGCGAGATGGTGCTCGACAAGGCGAAGGCCGTGGAGGCGATCCGCCGCGAGGTCGCCGAGCCGCTCGGTCTCGGCGTCGTCGAGGCGGCGAGCGCGATCATCGACCTCGTCAACAACAACATGGCGAACGCCACCCGTCTGGTGACGACCAAGCGCGGCCACGATCCGGCCGCCTTCGCGCTCGTCGCGGCGGGCGGTGCCGGCGGCATCCATGCCGGCAAGCAGGCCGAGGAACTCGGCATCCGCACCGTCATCGTGCCGGCGCTCGCGCCGGTCTTCTGCGCGCTCGGCGACAATGTCGCCGATCTCAAGATCTCGGAATCGCGCACCAGCATCGCCCGGCTCGACCAGCTCGACTTCGAGGCCTTCAACGAGGTGTTCCAGGAGATGGAGGCGCGGGCGCGCAAGCGCCTCTCCGAACAGTCGATCGTCAAGAGCTTCGAAACCCGCCGCAGCCTCGACATGCACTATGTCGGCGAGGTGCACGAGGTGACGGTGCCGATCCGCTCGCGCACCCGCCGCATCACCAAGCTCAATCTCGACGCCACCCTCAACGACTTCCACGTCCTGCACGAACGGCTCTTCGCCCATAAGGACGTCAAGCAGCCGGTCGAGGTGCTGACGCTGCGGCTCGACCTGATCGGCATTCGCGAGCGGCCGCGCATGAATGCGGCGGAGTTCGGCGAGGAGGACGCCGCCCCCGCCCTGAAGGGCCACCGCCCGGTGCATTTCGCCGTCGAGCCGACCATCGTCCCGGTCTATGACGGCGGCCGGCTGAAGCCCGGCAATTTCATCCTCGGACCGGCGATCATCGAGCAGTGGGGCACGACGATCGCCGTCTATCCCGGCCATGAATGCCTGATCGACGCCTATGGCAATGTCATCGTCGAGATCGGCCAGGGCGGAGCCGCCGGATGATCGTCCGCTCCCAGATCGTCTACAGCCGCCTCTGCGCGATCGTCCGCGAGCTCGCCGAGACGGTCGGCCGGACCGCCCGCTCGCGCGGCCTGACCGAGGGGCGCCGCTACGCCGCCGCCGTGCTGACCGGTGCGCCGCAGCTCGCCGCGCAGGTCCAGTTCGGCCCGGAACACGCCTATCTCGTGCGCGACAGCGCCGCCACCGTGCTCGACCGCTTCGCCTTCAATCTCTTCGACGGCGACGTGGTGATCGTCGGCGATCCCTATTCCGGCGGCTCGACGCCGCAGATGCTGACCGTCGTGGCGCCGCTCTTCTTCGAGGGCGAGCTCGTCCTCTTCCCCGCGGTGCGGGCGCAGATGGCCGACCTCGCCGGCGAATTCCCGGGCGACCTCCATCCCTTCGCCGCCGAGACCTGGCAGGACGCGGTCCGCTTCACCCCGCTCAAGATCTACCGGCACGGCGTGCTGCAGCGCGACGCGCTGCGCTTCGTGCTGCGCAACAGCCGTGCCGAGAAGATCGTCGCCGCCGATCTCGAGGCGATCGTCGCCGCGCTCCGGGCGAGCTGCGCCGCGCTCGTCCGGCTGATGACCGAGCACGGCCGTGCCGATGTCGAGACGGCGGTCGCTTCCGCCATCGCACACAGCCGCCGGGTCGCCGCCGCCGACCTCGAAGCGCGCTTCGGCGGCCGGGACGAGACGGCCGAGGCCACCATTCCCGGCGCTGGCGGCGCCGTGCCGCTCAAGGTCCGCGTCGCGGTCGGGCCGGACGGGCTGACGCTCGATCTCGCCGGCACGGGGTCCGACCCTTCAGGCCCGTTCAACATGACGCCCGGCCAGGTGAAGGGCTATGGGCTCGTCGCCGCGCTCGCCGAGCGGCTCGACGAGATCGCCTTCAACGACGGCCTGCTGCAGCTCGTCACCGCGACGGCGCCGAAGGGTTCGATCGCCGATCCGGTTCTCCCCGCCGCGACCGGCCTGTCGGACGCGCTCACCGGCCACCGCCTCGCCGCGCTCGTGCGCCGCGCGCTCGGTCTCGCCGAGCGGCTCGACGGTCCCGCGCCGGCGATCGTCGCCTTCCGGCCGATCGGCGCGGAGGAGAACCCGCCGGTCGCCCTCGATCTCGCCTTCCCGCTCGCCGCGCAGGGCTGGGGTCCGCCGGTTCTGGCCGGCCGCCGCACCATGCCGTCGGCCGAGGAGATGGAGGCGCGCGAACGGCTCGTCGTGCTCGGCCGCGAGTTCGACGAGACGGGAGCGGTCCGCGCCGCCGTCCGCAACGACCGCATGCCGCTCGAGGCGAACTTCTTCCTGCCGCAGGCGGCTGACGGCGCGACGGCCGGCAGCTTCACCCTGACCGCCGAGGGCGCCACCCGCCCGCTCGAGAGCGCCACCATCGTGCCGATCGCCGAGGGCGGTCTCGTCGAGATCACCTACCCCGCTTATGGAACCCGTGCCGATGGATAAGCGCAGCGTCGTCCTCTCGCAGGTGATCGGCGGATCGCTCAACACCATCGCCGACGAGATGAGCGCCACCGTCACCCGCACCGCCCGTTCGCCGGTGTTCAACGAGGCGCACGATTTCACCACCGCCATCTTCGAGATGAACGGGCTCAAATCCCGCCTCGTCGCGCAGTCGCCCGGCTGCACACTGCATCTCTATGCCGTCGCGATGGCGGTCGACCGGGCGATCGACGCCTTCAAGCACGATCTGCAGCCCGGCGACGTCCTGCTCGCCAGCGATCCCTACAATGGCGGCACCCACATCCCCGATCTCGTCGTGGTGACGCCGGTCTTCCGCGACCGCAAGCCCGTGCTCTTCCCGGCCGTGCGCGCCCATATGGGCGATGTCGGCGGACCGGTCGCCGGCGGCTACAATCCGCATGCCCGCGACGTCTGGCAGGACGGGCTCGTCATGCCGCCGGTCAAGATCGTCGAGCGCGGCGAGCGGCGCACCGAGATGCTCGATCTCCTCGTCGCCAACAACCGCATCGCCCACTGGATCGAGGGCGATCTCGCCTCGATGATCGGCGCCTGCGAGATGGCCGGCCGACGGATCGAGGCGCTGCTCGACCGCTACGGCCTCGACACGGTGCGCGACGCGATCCAGGCGAATGTCGACTATTCCGAGCGGCGTGTCCGGGCGGAGATCGCCTCCTGGCCGGACGGCGAATATGTCGGCGAGACCTTCGTCGACCACGACTATCAGGGCCAGCGGGACGTCCGCGTCGTCTGCAAGGCGACGGTGAAGGGTTCCGACCTCACCCTCGACTTCACCGGCAGCGACCCGCAGACCAAGGGCTTCATCAACAGCCCGATCGCCAACACGCTCTCCTTCATCTTCATCGCGCTGACGACCTGCTGCGACGAGGACATCCCGATCAATGAAGGCTGCATGGCCCCGGTCACCTGCATCATCCCGGAAGGGACGGTGATCAATCCGACCCGCCCCGCGCCGGTCGGCACCTGCACCTGTTCGGCCGGCGCCGAGGTGACCGAGGCGGTGCTCCTCGCGCTCGGCCGCTGCGCGCCGGAGCGGGTCGGCGTCAACGCCCACAAGATGCCGCTCGCCTTCTCCTATGGCAGCTATGACGACGGCCGGATGTGGGTGTTCCTGAATTTCATCGGGTTCACCGGCGGCGCCGGCGCCGCCTATGAGACAGACGGCTGGGGCCTCTATCCGCCGCTGATGACGGGCGTCATCCTGCCCTCGATCGAGATGACGGAGATCCAGTATCCGTCCCGCGTGCTGAAGCACGAGTACGTCGCCGACATGACCGGTGCCGGCCGCTGGCGCGGCGCGCCCGGGCTCGAGACGGTGACGCAGCATCTCGTGCCGAGCCTCAGCAGCGTCATGATGGAGGGCGTCCGTCATACCGCGAAGGGCTTCGCGGGCGGCGAGCACGGCGCCCCGAACCGCGTCTTCCTGGTCGAGAGTGCGGCCGCCGACGCGATCGACGTGCCGGAATACGCCTTCATGCACGCTTTGCCGCCCGGCGGCATGCTGCGCACCGTCCGCGGCGGCGGTGGCGGCTGGGGTCC
The DNA here is from genome assembly GCF_014199915.1 of Prosthecomicrobium pneumaticum. Taxonomy (GTDB): domain Bacteria; phylum Pseudomonadota; class Alphaproteobacteria; order Rhizobiales; family Kaistiaceae; genus Prosthecomicrobium; species Prosthecomicrobium pneumaticum. Next base: position 735,973 of record NZ_JACHOO010000001.1, read on the forward strand.
GGCGATCGAGCGTGATCCCGACGCCGTCCGCGAGGACGTGCTCGACGGCTATGTGACGCGCGACGGCGCCCTCGCCGATTACGGTGTGGTGCTCGACGCCGCGCTCGAGCTCGATCGTGCCGCCACCGAACGCGAGCGCGCCCGCCGGGTCGCCGCCTGATGGCCCGCAGCGTCCGTCTCGCCTTCGACATCGGCGGCACCTTCACCGATATCGTGCTCGATCTCGACGGGCGCATGGTCTCGACGAAGGTGCTGACGACGCCCGACGCCCCGGAACGCGGCGCGCTGGAGGGCATCGCCGCGGTGCTCGCCGAAGCGGGCGTCACCCCGCCCGAACTCACGCTCCTCGTCCACGGCACGACGCTCGCGACCAATGCGATCATCGAGCGAAAGGGCGCAAAGACGGCGCTCGTCACCACCGCCGGTTTCCGCGACAGCCTCGAAATGGCCTATGAGAACCGTTTCGAGCAATACGACATGTATATCGAGAAGCCCGCGCCGCTCGTGCCGCGCCGGCTGCGCTTCACCGTGCAGGAGCGGCTGAACGCGCGGGGGCAACCCCTCGTCCCGCTCGACGAGGCGGCCGTCGCCGCGCTCGCCGCGCCGCTGCGGGAGGCCGGTATCGAGGCGGTGGCGGTCGGCTTCCTGCATTCCTATGCGAATGACGCACACGAGCGCCGCGCCGCCGCCCTGCTCGCCGAGGCGCTGCCGGGCGTGCGGATCACCCTCTCCTCCGAAGTCTGCCCGGAGATCCGGGAATACGAGCGGCTGTCGACCGCGGTCGCCAATGCCTATGTCCAGCCGCTGATGGCCTCCTATCTCGTCGCGCTCGAGCGCGCGCTCGGGGCGTTCGGCGTCGCCTGCCCGATGTTCCTGATGACCTCGGGCGGCGGCCTCACCACCTTCGAGACCGCGGCCCGCTTTCCGATCCGCCTCGTCGAGAGCGGCCCGGCCGGCGGCGCGATCCTCGCCGCCTCGCTCGCCGGGGAACTCGGGCTCGGGCGCATCCTCTCCTTCGACATGGGCGGGACCACCGCCAAGATCTGCCTGATCGACGAGGCGGCGCCGCAGAAATCGCGCTTCTTCGAGGTCGACCGGCGTTATCGCTTCGTCAAGGGCAGCGGCCTGCCCGTCCGTATCCCGGTCATCGAGATGGTCGAGATCGGCGCCGGCGGCGGCTCGATCGCGGCGGTCGACGCGACCCGGCGGATCGTGGTCGGCCCGGACAGCGCCGGCGCGGCGCCGGGCCCCGCCTGTTACGGCCGCGGCGGTACCGAGCCGACCGTGACCGATGCCGATGTCGTGCTCGGCCGCATCGCCGCCGACGGCTTCGCCGGCGGCCGCCTGACGCTCGACGCCACCGCGGCCGCAGCAGCGATCGGGCGGTCGGTCGGCACGCCGCTCGGCCTCGACGTGGCGACCGCCGCCTATGGCGTCGCCGAGATCGTCGAGGAGAACATGGCGAGCGCGGCGCGCGTCCATGCGGTCGAACGCGGCAAGAGCCTCGAGGGCCGGGTGATGATCGCCTTCGGCGGCGCCGCGCCGCTCCACGCCGCCCGCGTCGCGGAAAAGCTCGGCATCGACACCGTCCTCGTCCCGGCCTCCGCGGGCGTCGGCTCGGCGGTCGGGTTCCTGCGCGCCCCGATCGCCTTCGAGGGTGTCCGCTCGCTCTACCTCCGCCTCTCCGCCTTCGACGCCGGCGCCGTCAACGCCGCGGTCGAGGCGCTCGTCGCGGAGGCGACCGCCGAGGTCCGCCGCGGCGCGCCGGATGCCCCGCTCATCGCGACGCTCACCGCCGACATGCGCTATCGCGGCCAGGGCCACGAGGTCGTCGTGCCGCTGCCGCTCGAGCCGTTCGAGCCGGGTCACGCGCCGACGCTGCGCGCCGCCTTCGAGGCCCGTTATGCCGCGCTCTACGGCCGGACGATCCCCGGGCTCGATATCGAGGTGCTGACCTGGACCGTCTCGGTCTCGACACCCGTGGTGCCGGTCGTGCCCGCAACCGAGGCCGGCCCGGCGATCGACGCGCGCTCCGTCGGCACCCGCCCGATCCATGACCCGGCGACGGAGCGGTTCGTCGGCGTCCCGCTCTACGATCGCGCCGCGCTCGCACCGGGCGCGCGGGTGACCGGCCCCTCGGTGATCGCCGAGGCGCAGACCACCACCATCGTGACGCGCGGCTTCGATGCGGCCGTCGACAGGGCGGGCCATCTGCGGCTGACCCGAAAGGAACGCTGATGCGCGGCCTCTCCGAGATCCAGCGGCAGATCCTGTGGAGCCGGCTGATCGCCGTCGTCGAGGAACAGGCGCAGGCGCTCGTGCGCACCGCCTTCAGCACCTCCACCCGCGAAGCCGGCGATCTGTCCGCCGGCGTGTTCGACGAGAACGGCCTGATGATCGCGCAGGCGGTGACCGGCACACCCGGCCACGTCAACTCGATGGCCCGCTCGGTCGGCCACTTCCTCGCCCGCTTCCCCGCCGCGACGATGCGCGACGGCGACGTCTTCGTCACCAACGACCCCTGGCTCGGCACCGGCCATCTCAACGACATCGTCGTCGTCACGCCGGTGTTCCGGAACGGCGCGCCGGTCGCCTTCTTCGCCGCGACGGTGCACGTCGTCGACATCGGTGGCCGCGGCACGCCGATCGAGAGCCGACAGGTGTTCGAGGAAGGGCTGCTCGTCCCGATCTCCCGCCTTGTCGATGCCGGCGCGATCGTCGAGCCGCTGCTCGAACTGATCGCTGCCAATGTGCGCGACCCGGTGGCGCTCCGCGGCGACCTCTATTCGCTGATCGCCGGCAATGAGACGGGCGGCCGCCAGCTCCTGCGGCTGATGGACGAATACGGCCTCGACACGCTCGCCGAGGTCGCGGCCTTCATCTTCGAGCGCAGCCGCGCGGCGAGCATCGCCGCGATCCGCGCGCTCCCGGCCGGGCGCTGGACGCACGACGTCACCGCCGACGGCGTCGACCAGCCGATCCGCCTCGTCGCCACGCTGTCGATCGGCGAAGACGGCATCGACATCGATTTCGCCGGCACCGACGGTCCCTCGCCCTACGCGATCAATGTCCCCTTCTGCTACACCGAGGCCTATGCCTCCTTCGGCGCGAAATGCGTCGTCGCGCCCGCCGTGCCGAACAACGCCGCCTCGCTCGCCACGATCCGGGTGAGCGCGCCCGTCGGCTCGATCCTCAACGTCGCGCGCCCCGCCCCGGTCGTCTCGCGGCACATTCTCGGCCAGCTCCTGCCCGATCTCGTGATCGGGTGCCTGGCGCAGGTGCCGGGGCTCGACCTGCCGGCCGAAAGCGCGGCGCCGCTCTGGCCCGTCGTCCTCACCGGCGGACCCGGCCGCGTCGAGGCGCCGGCCGCGACGCTCGCCGACGCCACCCCCTTCGTCGTCGCGAGCTTCCATTCCGGCGGCACCGGCGCGCGCCCCCGCGCCGACGGTCTCTCGGCGACCGCCTTCCCGAGCGGGGTGCGCAATGTGCCGGTCGAGGTGACGGAGGCCGTCAGCCCGGTGGTCTTCTGGCGCAAGGAATACATCACCGACAGCGGCGGCCCGGGCGCGCAGCGCGGCGGGCTCGGCCAGGTGCTCGAGATCGCCTCGAGCGAAGCAAAGCCCTTCGCGATCAATGCGTCCTTCGACCGCACCGCCCATCCCCCGCGCGGCCGCGCCGGCGGCGGCCCGGGCGGCGCCGGCAGACTGGTGCTCGACGACGGCACGCCGCTGACCGGCAAGGGCCATCAGGCCATCCCGGCCGGCCGCCGCCTGCTCCTCGAAATGCCGGGCGGCGGCGGCCACGGCGACCCGCGGCGCCGCGACCGGTCGCGCATCGCGGAGGACCTCGCCGACGGGCTCGTGTCAGCGGAAGCCGCGAAGACCGTCTACGGCTTCGAGGGCGAATGAGCCCGGCGGCTGACACGGCGCGTCCGGAGCGCCGCGCCGCCGCCGCGGTGCGGGCAGCGACGCGTCTTGGACGATGCGGGCAGCGGCGATCGGCTTGAGCGCGCCGGGCGTTTCGGCGATGAACGGGGCTTCGAGGCTGGCGAAGGATGGCGGTCATGGCTATCGGAACGATCAAGCTGCGTCCGACCGGCGCCACGGCGACGCTCGGACGCACCGGCCATCCCGAGGTGGTCTCCGTCACCGGCGGCGCGCTGACGGTCGTCACGCGCCCGGCCGAGCCCGGCTTCAACCCGCTCGATCTCCTCTATGCCTCGGTCTCGGCCTGTCTCGTTCTGAGCGCCCGCATCGCGGCGAGCGAGCTCGGCCTCCTCGACCGCTTCGAGAGCGCCCGTGCGGAGGTGACCGGCCGGAAGGCGGCGGACGATCCCGCCCGGATCGAGCGGTTCGACATCCTCCTGACGGTCGAGGGCGCTCTCGACGCCGCCGAGCGGGCCGCACTGATCGAGCGCGCCGAGCGCATCTGCACGGTGAGCAACACGCTCAAGGCGGCGCCGGCCTTCGTCGTCAACGGCTGAGGCCGGGCCGCGCCACCGCGATCGCCGCGAGCATCAGCCCGCTCGCGACGAGGAAGGTCAGCCGCATCCCCGCGCCGATCGCCGCGGCCCCGGCGCGGCCGAAATCCTCCGTCCCGACGCCGAAGGCGAAGACGGCCCCCATCGCGGACGCGCCGGCGATCAGGCCGAGATTGCGCGCGAGGCCGAGCAGGCCGGACAGCGTGCCGCGCGTCTCCGGTCGCCCGGCGGCGAGCGTCGCGGTGGTGTTGCCGGCCTGGAAGAGCTGATAGCCGGGGGTGAGCACGAGGAGCGCCAGGCCGTAGCCCGTCACGCCGATGCGGGGCGGCAGGACGGCGAGGAGCGCCGCCCCGGCGGCGAGGAGCACGAGCCCGAGCGCGACGACCCGCCCGCTGCCCCAGCGATCGACCAGCCGGCCGGACGGTACGCCGCTGACGATCGACAGCGTCGGCCCGATCGCCATCACCAGCCCGACCCGCGCCGGGTCGAGACCGAGACCGAGCGCGAGATAGAACGGCCCGACGACCAGCGTCGCCATCATCACGGCGGCGACCAGCGCGTTGGCGATGAGGTTGCGCCAGAGGCCCGGTGCCGATGGCCACCGGCGGCCGGCGCGGGCGGTGCGCCGCGCCCCTGCGGCCGGCAGGCCGAGCGCCGCGAGCCCCAGCGCGAGGACGGCGAGCGGCACCTGCAGCCAGAATACGCCACGCCATCCGGTGATCGGGATCAGGACACCGCCGAGCGAGGGGCCGAGCGCGGTGCCGAGCGCCGAGACGGTGCCGGCCAGGCCCATCGCCCGCCCGACACGGTCCTCCGGCGCGGTCTCGCGCATCAGCGCCGTGGCGAGCGTCGTCATGAAGGCCGCGCCGACGCCCTGCAGCACCCGGGCGGCGACGAGCAGAGGAAGCGCGGGGGCGAGCGCGCAGAGAAGCGACCCCGCCGCGAAAAGGCCGAGCCCGGCGATCAGCGCCGGCTTCAGCCCGTAGCGGTCGCCGATCCGTCCCGCGACGAGCACGGCAGCCGTCATCGCCGCGAGATAGGCGACCACGACCCCCTGCACCGCGGCGAAGGGGGCCGCGAAGGCCTCGGCGAGAGCCGGCAGCGCGATGTTGGCGATGCTGGTGCCGAGCGCGGCGATGAGCACGGCGAGCGCGAGCGCCGCCGTGCTCATCGCCCTGCCGCCCCTTGCGCCGGCCCCGGCCGGCACGGCGGGCCGGCCCTCCCCGCCCGCAGGCGCCGGATCTCGGCCCCCGCCCTCGCCGCCCGCCGATCGTGTGGCGAGCGAGCCGTGCGAGACCTCTCTTTTCGTCCTGTCCATCGCCTGTCTCCCTTGCTCCGTGAAGGCTCCTGGGGCAGGCTGCCACTTCAAGTCGACTTGAGGTCAAGGATGAAATTGCTCGATATCGGCGAGGTCGCCGCGCAGAGCGGCGTGCGCGCCTCGGCGCTTCGCCATTACGAGGAGGCGGGGCTGATCGCCTCGGTCGCCCGCCACGGCCTGCGCCGGCAGTTCGCGCCGCACGTCCTGCTGCAGCTGAAGCTCATCGCCATGGGGAAGTCGGCCGGCTTCACGCTCGAGGAGATCGCGGCGATGTTCGCGGCGGACGGCACGCCGGTGCTGCCGCGCGACGCGCTGCGCGCGAAGGCCGACGCGATCGACCGCCGCATCCGCGAGCTCACCGCGCTGCGCGACACGCTCCGCCACGTCGCCGACTGTTCGGCCCCCTCGCACATGGAGTGCCCGACCTTCCGCCGCCTCGTCGACCTCGCCGGCAAACGTCCCCGCGTCCGTACCGCCGCGGCCCCGACGCCCCGCCCGCGCCCGACCCGCTGAAGCCCGCCGGCGCGCGGCCGTGATCCCGCGCGAGGCATCGCCGGGCCCCCGGATCCATCGAACAGGGCAACGCACGGAGCGAGCCGGCGGCGGCCGTCCGACTTCGCCCGTCGCCCGCTTTTGCGCTCGTCACGGATGGAGAGGCGAGCGAGACGCCAGCCGGCACGATGATGGAGGCCGGCATGACGGACGGATGGGGCTGCTCGGATGGCGACGGGCTCGGGGGGCGAGAGAACGGGTCGGGAGCGGCCGGAGGGTTCGAGGGCGGAAGCCCCGGGGCAACAACCAGAACACCCGTCACCCGCCCCGTGCCGGGGTCCATAATCGGAACGCGGGGCGAGATATAGACAGACACCCCCGAGGCAGCCCGTTCGGGGCGGGCGCAGTTGACGCCCGGCACTCATCAAGCGGAGCAAGGGAGGACAGCGGGCAGGCTACCGGGCTTCGTGGCTCCCAGCCCTTGCGCAAGTGACGGGGCGGAACGAGCCGGCCGTCGCGCCGACGAGCCGGACATCGGCATGCGGGATTTTTGCCCCGGGGCGTTTTGGTCGCGACGCCCGAGGCGGCACTCACGCATTGCGGATGTCGAATTTCGGTCAGTATGATTCGTCAGAATACCAGTAGCCGCCTACCCCCTTTACGCTGACGAACTCACACTCGAAGTCCAACTCTATCTCACCTCTAATCGATATCCTGATAACCCCACCGTCGTCCGGGACACTACCGAGAAGCGACGATTCCCGAGGATAGGACAGTTTAGCCAGAGACAACGACCTTATTCCCAAGAAAGACATATTGATAGATACCCTATTTATACGGCCCCATTTCTTAGGAATATCTATAGGCAAACGACTAACGTTAAACTTTAAGAATATCTCCGGTCCATGGGGCCTCAAAATTACCTCAGTGATAAAAATCCGATCAAAAGGAAGCTCTTCTCCATAGAGAATCTTTATGAATTCGGCTTCAAGCAATTTCTCCGAAAGTGCCCTGTTTCCTACCACGGATAATGCTCCCTCGGCCTTGTTGACAAAGTTCCTGATCCAGATCCGGATTGCGCCAATCAGGGCGAAGCCAAGATGGCTTTCCGAGGTCTTGTCGTAGCGGGTGGCGACGCGGCGGGCGTTTTTGAGGCGATTGAAGCAACGCTCGATGCGATTGCGCAGAGCGTAGACGAAGCCGTCGACCGGGACTTGCGGGACTTGGACGAGGCGATTGCGCTTCATCGGGATGACCGGCTCGGCGCCTCGCGCTCTGAGGTCCTCGCGGATGGCGTCGCTGTCGTAGCCCTTGTCGGCGATCAGGACCCTCGGGGCCGGGCCACCTTCATCCGTGACCGGCTTGTAGCCCTTGGCGTCGGAGGCCTCGCCGGGGGGCAGGACGAGGGCGACGGGCAGGCCGAAGCCGTTGGCACGGAGGTGGATCTTGGTCGTGAGGCCACCACGAGAACGGCCGATATCGTGGTGCGAAGGGCTTGAAACGAATCCCCTTTTTCGCGCCCGCCGAATGTTGGTGGGCGCGAACGATGGTGCTGTCGATCATCTGGACGCTGTCCTGGCCTTCGCCGCTCTCGTTGAGCGCGTCCAGGATCACATCCCAGACCCCTGCCAGCGTCCAGCGCCCGAACTGGCGGTAGACCCTCGTCCATTTGGGGAAGCCGGCGTCGAGGTCACGCCACAGCGCACCCGTCCGGGCGATCCAGAAGATCGCGTCGAGGATCAGGCGATGATCGCTCGGCGGCCTGCCGCTCCGCGGCCCCACGCGCACCAGAAACGGCGCGAAGAACGCCCACTCCTCATCTGTCATCCGCCCGCGAACCAAAACCGCTCTCCCGCAAAGAGCAACCTTGAATCAGAGGGGAAGCGATTGGGGAAGCGCCTTTGTCAACACGGCCTGAGCGCAAATCCGGCTTCTGGAGAGCCCCGATCCGTCGGGAGGGGCAGTACCGTCAAGGAGACGGTCCTGCGCCGCAAGGTTGCCGAAGTGTGGGCGCTCGACATGGAGCGCCGCATCGATCGCCAAGAGCCCGCCGTCACGCGCAGGTCGCGCGACGCGAAACGGATCGACATTCCGATCCGAGAACTCTTCGTCTCACGACCCGAGCGAGCCGTCCTCATGACGATCCCGAAAGTACTTCTCGACATAGGCGTGCATGTCTTTCTTGTCGCTGCCCCAGACCCAAGTCCCTTCCGATGACAGGGTGATGTCCCGCTCCGGATCGAAATCATAGCCGACAAAGCCACGATGTCTCGTGTTGTAACCTCTGTCTTTCCGTTCTCCGTGCCAGTAATGGTAAACTGTATTATCTATGAATCCGATCTTCATCGCGATATCCTGATGGATGGGCTGCGCCCACCGCATATAATGATCCATACGAAGCGGACTGAGGCGCGAGATGTTCTTGGAGTCTTCGAAGTCTCCTGACGCAGCGCTGGAGAACGCGCGATCTCCGCCGCCCAGAACCAGAGCGTCGTAGAAGCCGTGCTTCGCGAGAAGGTCGCGCGGGGCGGCCCAGGCGAACCCGGGTGTCCCGAGCCGGACGTTGGGGCCGCGGTCCGTGTTCCGGGGCGAGCCGAGCGACATCCAGGCAGCAAAGCCGAGCCCTGTCGGCGAGAGATCCGGGCTTTCGTGTGTTTCTCCGGGTTTCAGATCCACCAGATGCTCGAACAGCTGGACGACGCGATCGTTTTCGAGCGCCTCCCTTGCACGGACAACCCAGTCCTGCCTCATGAAGACGATATCACAATCGACCCAGGCGACGTGGGTAGCCGACGATGGAAGACTTTCGAGAGCGATATTGAGAAGACGTTCCTTCTGCCAAAGGACAGATCCGCTGCTTCTCCGGACAAGGATATCCGCATCGTCCGCTCCAAGATCGAACGCGCCGTCGAAGCCGAGCTCAACCGCCAAGAGGTTGCAGCCGATGTTGTCCTTGAATCGACGATAATTTTCTCGCCGAGTTCTATAGCGCAGCGGGTTGAAATAGGCCGTGATCGCCCAAAACTCGCCAGGTCCCGCCATTCTCTTCCCAACACTCGCATCGGTAGCCGCCAAGCCGTCGGCCGAGATTTAGGGATCGGGCGCGGAATTGACAGCCGATTTTTGGACCGCCGGCGCCTCCGCGGGGGTCGCCTCGCAGGACGCTCGCCTCACGCGCCCCCGCGGCGGCGGCCGCCCCAGCAGACGGACAGTCTGCTCTCGATTTCGGCCTTTCTTACCGCGTTCATGAACGGACAAGCCTGGATCAGACGGGACAGGTCCACCGGCCGCAGCGGGCAGACGGCGCGCGCGACGAGGTCGGCTCCGGTCACATCCGGCGTGACGATCAGCGGGGCGATCGTGTCATGGCCGACGGACGCGAAGTAATCGCGGAACTTGAAGCCGTCTCCCAATGGACGATCGCTGAACTTCAACCAGGCTGCCGGCACGCCGTAGCTGTGCGCTGCGATAATTCCGTGCAGCGAGCTCGACGCGATCACTCGGCAGGACTTGACGGCGTCGACGACCTCTTCGAGGCCGCCGGTGATGTCGATGATCCGGACGGAGAGTGGCTCCGGAATCGCCGGCAGCGGCTCGATGCCGCGCTCTCGCACATGCTGGATGATACCGAGGTCGAATTTGGTCTCGACCGGTGGATCATAGAAGATTGGATAGAGCAGAGCCGGATCGCCATAGACCTCCGGACACTCGATCCCTTGTGCGAGCAGCCTCGACCGCGTGAGCGGACCGCGCACGGCGCAGATGCGCGGCAGCGGTGGAGCGAGCTGCGCGTCCGAATGGACGAAGCCGGTGCCCCAGACAACGGTGCGCGCGCGTGCCTTCTCGGCGCCGAGTTGGCCGAGGCCGCTGCCGATCACGCTGTAGATCGGCTGCCCGGGATCGGCGGCTTCCCGGGCGTGAACGACCGGACGCTGAGCGAGCTTGCCGACGAGCACCGGGTTGAGCTTGTCGCCCCAATTGTCATGGACGGCGGGGCTGCGGGCCCAGCGAAGGGCGAGCGGCTCCGGGGCGGGGCCGCCGAAACGGCGCGGCGCCAGCCGGGTCCACAGCGGCCGCAAGATACTCGCTCCGGGCTTCTTCGGCGTGGGCACGACATCGTCCGAGCAGGCTGGCCTTACCTCCTCCGCCGAACGCGATCGCATCCGCGCGGCCTTTGCCGCCCAGAAACATCACGGAGCACGAAGAAGCAAGGCCGCCGCCCCACGACGGCGCCTTGCCGCGCCCCCTCCGGCGACCCGCCGGCCAGCGACCATCCCCGGAGCACCGACGCCGTGCAGCCCGCGGCCTCAGAAGCGGAGCGCGCCCTTGGCGAGGCCGGCATGGCTCTCATAGCCGCTGCGGAACTGGCCGACATATTCGGCGCCGAAGAGCAGCCGGCCGGTCTCGAGCGCAAGGGCCGCGCCGACCTCCGCGCCATCCGCCGCGAGGCGGTCGGTGGCGGTCGCAAAGGGCGTGCCGGCGAGCGTGCCGGTGGTGACGACCGGATCGTCGAGATAATCGTGCAGCCAGACGGCGCGGAGCTCCGGTGTCCACCGGCCGAACCCGGTCGCGACCGGCCAGGCGATCGTCGCGCCGAGCGTCGAGGTGAGGTTGTTGACGTCCTGCCCGTCGACCGAGAGGTTCGCGGCGCCCGCACCGGTCTCGCGATAGGGATCGTAGACGTTCCGCTGGAAGGCGATACCGGCGAGCGGCGTGAGAATCGGGCCGCCCGCCGCGAGCGCCAGATCATAGCCGGCCTCGGCACGGGCCGTCGCGCCGACTCCGTCGAAATCCGACCGTGCGACCGCGCCGAGGAAGCCGATCGTCCGGCTCTGCTCGATATGGCCATAGCTGCCGCCCGCCTGCGCGTCGACATGGAAGGCGCCGGCGCGCCAGCTGGCATAGACGAGCGCCTGATAGAGCTGTTGCGTCGCTTCGGCCGCTGCGGCGTCGGTGTCGAGCGACAGCCAGCTTCCCGCCGCGCCGAGGAGGACCGAATCGGAAAGCGCGACATCGGCGCCGAAGGCGAGGCCGCCGCCCTTCATGTCGTAGCCCGGACCGTTCGCGACGCCGCCGAGACCCTGGAGCCAGACCTCGCCGTCGAAGCCCTCGCCCGGCCGACCGGCGGTCTCCGCTCCGGTGAGCGCGCGCCACGCCTCGTTGCCGCGCTGCGGGGCGGCGTCGGCATAGCCCGACACCGGGCTCGCCGCCGGAGCGCCGGCGCCGAAGCCGCCGAACTGCCGCTGGCCGACGGCGTCGCCGAACAGGGTGCCCGCGGTGAAGCCCGCCTGCCAGCCCGGCGTGTCGCCGGAGGGCGCGAGTTCGGCGATCGCCTGCGGCTGGTCGGCCTCGTCGAGCGCCAGAAGGGTGGTGAGCACCGTGCTCTGGAACGCGATCGCCTCGTCGCTCTCCCCGCCGGCGAGCACGTCGAGGGTCGTGCCCATCGCGGCACCGGCCGGGCCGGCCTCCGCGCCGATCTCGGAATAGGCGCTGCTCGGCCCCTGGTCCGGCAGATCGGCGAGGAGCCGGGTGACGCCGTCGACCGTCTCGGTCGAGAAGGTGATCGTCTCCGTGCCGACCTTGACCGTCGTGCCGGTGAGATCGAGCGTGCCGGCGCTGAGAATGGCGGCGATGTCGCCCGAAAAGTGGTAGCCGCCGATCGGCACGATCACGATCGAGCTGCCGGCGAGCCCGGCCGAGCCGGATACGGTCAACTGGCCCATCGCGTTCCGGGTCGCGGCGATGACGAGCCTGGCGGCGGCCGACTGGCTGTAATTGCCGGTGATCGAGACGGCGTCGTCGAGACGAAGCGTGCCGTCATTTGTCACCGTGTTGGTGCCGACGTCGATGTCGCTGTTGAGGCGCGTGTTGCCGGACTGGAAGATGACGCCGGAGTTCTTGCTGTCGATCAGACCGGTGACGAGCGTCGCCGGGTCCGCCGAATAGCCGGTGATCAGGCCGTAATCGTCGCCCGTCGCGCCGATGAAGACGAGATCGTCGGTGGTGCGGTTCTTGATCGTGCCGGCGATGGTGCCGGTGTTGGTGATCGTGCCGAAGGCGGCATCGCCATAGAGGGCGATCGCCTCCGGACCGGTGATCGTGCCGGAATTGTCGAGATCCCCGATCGTCGCGCCGCCATCGACATAGAGCGCCACCGAGCCGCTCTCGATCGTGCCGCTGTTCTCGATCGGACCGACGGTCGCGCCGCCGCCGACATAGAGGCCGAGCAGGCCGCCCGAAATGGTGCCGGAATTGTCGAGGCTGTCGATGGTGGTCGGGGTTGCGAGCGCCGTGTCGCCGAGGCCGGAAAGCAAGGCGAGGATCGCATTGTCGCCGAGCGGGCCGGAAAGGCCGGCATCACCGAGATTCTGCGCCATCGCGCCGAGGCCGATCACCGCCATGCCGCCGGAATAGATGCCGCTGCCCTCGATCGTGCCGGAGTTCTCGAAGCTGCCGATATCGGAGGAAGCGACGATCAGGCCGCCGCCGAGCGTCGTTCCCTCGCCCTCGATCGTGCCGGCATTGGTGAAGCTGTCGGCCGAGGCGAGCGCGAACAGGCCGCCGAGCGCGATATCGCCGGTCGCTGTGACGGTGCCGGTGTTGCCGAACGTGCCAATCTCGGTCGCATCGCCCTCGACGCCGAAGGCCGTCGGGCCAGCGGCGAGAATGCCGATCGCCGTGCCGCCGTCGCCCGCCGCGGTGACATCGACCGCACCGTCGTTCTGAAGCGTCCCGGCCGAACCGCCGGCCAAGCCGATGCCGAGGGCGAGGCTGCCGGAAACCGAGATGGTGCCGTCCACCCCATTGGTGACCGAACCGAAAGTCGAGCCGACGCCGAGCAGGCCAGCGGCGAAGCCGTTCGATGTGGAGGAGAGGGTTCCGTTGCTGGTGAACGTTCCGATATTGGAGAGGATCGCGAGGATCGCAGCATTGCCGGTGACGGTCGAAAGCGCGTCCGGAAGTGTGACGCCCGCGCCGCTGGCGATAGTGGAGAAGATGCTGGCGTCGGCCGTTGCCGAGATCGTGCCATCATTGGTCAGCGCGTCGATCGAGGAGAGCGCCACGCCGAGCCCGGCGCCGTCGCCTGTGATCGTCCCGCCGAGCTGATTGTCGAGGATGCCGAGGGTGAGAAGGAAGCCGGCGACGCCGGTGGCGCCCGAGATCGTGCCGGAATTCTCGACCGATCCGGCCTTGTCGGCGAGGGTGCCCAAAGACAACAAGCTCAACCCCGACAAAGTCGCATTGCCCTCGATCGTGCCGGAGTTCGAGATTGTCCCGAACGTGCCGCAGACCTCGGGGAACGACCCGCATACGATCGCGACGCCCCCGAGCGCAACACCCTCGGGGGCGGTGATCGCGCCGGCATTGACGAACGAGTCGACCGACTGACCGTCCTGCATGCTGATGTTTACGCCGGTGATCGTGCCCGTGTCTGTGTTCTCGAACGACGTCACGGCAGAAGACGAGTTAATGCCGAGCGCGCCGGTGATCGTGCCGCTATTCTCGATCGAGCCGATGAGGTCGCCGCCGTTGTTACGAATGCCGTAATCATCGCCGGTAATCGAGCCGCTGTTGACGATCGAGCCGATGGTGCCGTCGTTGGTAATGTCGACTGCGCTCGCGACGTCGCCTGTCTCGCCCCTCTCCGATGAGATTGTGCCGGAATTGTTGAGCGTGCCGATCTGGCCCTGATTTTCGAGGCCCGCGGAATGGAACCCGTTCGCGCCGACCGCCGTGATCGTGCCGTCATTGTCGAGGGTCGTGACGGTGCCGCTGTTCTTCAACGCCACCGAGTTGGCAGACACGCCGCCCGGCGCCGAGATCGTCGCCGTGTTCGAAAGGGTGCCGAGCGTGGCGCTGTTGGAGTAATTCGTGCAATCCGCGCTGATCGTCGCGGCATCGGCGGTGCAGTCCGCGGCGCGGGCGGCGCCCGGCGCGAGGCAGACCGCGAAGGCGGCGAAGGAAACGCCGGACAGCAGACCGCCGAATCCGGCGGAGCGCGGAGTGGTGAAGCGCATCGTCTTTCGCCCCCGAAAGAACCCCTGAAGGGGGCCGCGCGACCTGCGCCGCGCGGCCCGTTTCGGACGGCTCGCGCCGCCCCCTGCCCGATCCCCCCGGCCCCCCGGCCCGTCGGATCGGACCGGCCGCCCCCGCGAAGGGGCGGCCGTTTGCCTCACTCGAGCGTCAGCCGCACGAGCGCGATATTGGAACTGCCGTCCTCGGCGACCGTCGAGCCGGCGAGGACGACCAGACGATCGCCATCGAGCACCAGGCCGTTCGCCTTGTCGTCGCCGTCGCCGAGCGAGATGTTGACGACGCCATCGGCGGTGCCGTCCGCACCGCCATCGGCGCCGAAGGCGGCGTCGAGCGCGCCGTTCGCGTCATAGCGGGCGACCGCCATGCTGAGACTGCCGCCGTCGCGGTGGTAACCCGAGACGAGGATCTTGCCGTCCGGCTGCAGGGCGAGGCCGGTCGCCACATCGTCACCCTCGCCGAGCGAGGTCGCGACGAAGCCGTCCGGCGTGCCGTCGGAGCCGCCATCGGCGCCGAAGGTGGCATCGGCGCTGCCATCGGCGCCAAGCCGGGCGACGACGAAATTCGAGCTGCCGTCCTTCGCGACCGTGGTGCCGGCGACGACGATCTTGCCGTCCGGCTGCAGCGCGACCGCGGTGCCGGTGTCGTCGCCATCGCCGAGCGAGACGCCGACGACGCCGTCCGGCGTGCCATCCGCGGCCGTGCCGAAGCTCGCATCGAGCGCGCCCTTCGCGTCGAGACGGGCGACGACGATGTTGGCGCTGCCGGCCTCCTGATGCGAGCCGACGACGACGATCTTGCCGTCGGCCTGCAGGGCGACGCCATTCGCCCGGTCGTCGCCGGCGCCGAGATCGATGCTCACGAAGCCGTCCGGCGTGCCGTCCGAGCCGCCATCGGCGCCGAAGCCGGTGTCGGGCGTGCCGTCGGCCTTGAAGCGGGCGACGACGATGTTGCTGCTCGTGCCCTTGACGGTATCGCCGACCACGACGATGCCGCCATCGGGCTCGACCGCGACGCCGCGCGCGATATCGTCGCCATCGCCGAGCGAGACGTTGACGACGCCGTCCGGCGTGCCGTCCGAGGCGGTGCCGAAGGTCGGATCGAGCTTGCCGTCCGCCCCGAGGCGGATGACGAAGATGTTCTTGCTGCCGCCTTCGACGTGATAGCCGGCGAGGACGATGTGGCCGTCCGGCTCGGCCGCGAGGGCGGTCGCGACATCGTCGCCGGCGCCGAGCGAGATGTCGACGACGCCGTCCGGCGTGCCGTCGGCGTCGCCATCCGCGCCGAAGGCGGGATCGAGCGTGCCGTCATTCTTGTAGCGAAGGATGACGATGTCCTTCGAGCCGTCGGCGGCGCGGTTGCCGACCACGACGAGCTTGCCGTCCGCGGTGCGGGCGATCGCGGAGGCCTCGTCATTGCCGGCGCCGAGCGAGGTGGAAACGACGCCGTCCGGCGTTCCGTCGTCCGTGCCGACACCGAAGGTCGGGTCGAGCGCGCCCGGCCCCTTCTCGGCCGCGGAGGCGGCGATCACCCCGGCGGCGCCGAGCGCGACAGTGGACACGCCAATAAGAAGAGCGTGCCGCACAACATTACTCAGTCTGCTCTGCTGTTTCATCATCGCCCCCCGGGACGATTCAGTTTGATTATTAAGATGTGCGTCGCCAATTCTCAACTTACGGCAGAGACGCACTTGAAGCGCCGTTGAAATCCGATAGCATGCCTACGTCCGGGCGGCGAAAACTAAATTATACGTTTTTATAAGCAGATGACCGAGATCAGCCTTGCCGAAAAGCTGAAGACTTGGCGCCGCGTCAACGGCATCAAGCAGAATGCGATCGCCACCGCGCTCGGTGTATCGCAAGCGGCCGTCTCCCGCTGGGAAAATGGAGTCGACCTTCCATCGATCGAAATCTTACAGAGACTTACAGATCTCATTGCGCACGGCATTCGCGACGAGCTGGCGATCGATCGCCGCTTCATCGAAAGACTGTCGTCGGTAGAGGCGATCTTCGATTTCGACGGCATCCGCCTTCAGGCCGCGTCGGCCGGGCTGAACCGGCTCTGGCCGGGATTCTCGCGGCTGATCGGCCGATCCTTCGAGCACCGGATGATCGGCGAGAGCCGAGTCGCCATCGACGACGGTGATCTGCGCAAGTCGATCCTGCGCGGCGACGTGGCCATTCTGGTCGGCGTCAGCACGCGCCACACCAATCTCGAACTCGACACGGAGATGCGGCACCGCTGGATCGCCCGCTTCCGCCTCGACGGCCACCGCGTGCTGGCGACCATGGTCTACGAGCCCTGCCCGCCCGACACGCCCTGCGGGATCGAGGACATCATGCGGCTCGACGACATCACGGTGCGCTGAGGCGGCCTCGCGGCCGCCTCACGCCGCGAAGATCGGATCCTTGCGGACGAGATCGGCGCCCTTCTCGGCGATGCAATAGGTCGCCGCGACCGTGTTGCCCGAGACGATCGCCGGCATGATCGACGCGTCGATGACGCGCAGCCCGTCGACGCCGTGCACCCGCAGCGTCTCCGGATCGACCACGGCGTCGGCCGTCCGGCCCATCGCGCAGGTGCCGACCGGATGGAACAGCGTGCCGACCGTGCGGCGGATGAAGGCCTCGAGCGCGCCGTCCGTCTCGGCCTCGGGACCGGGATCGACCTCGCGGTCGAGATGCGGCGCGAAGGGGGCCTGCGCGACGATGTGGCGGGCGATGCGGATGCCTTCGCGCAGCGCGTCCATCGTGCTGTCGCCGCGAAAGAAATTGTAGAGGATCGACGGCTTGTCGGCCGGATCGGCGCTTCGGAGGCGCAGCCGGCCGATGCTGCCGGGGCGAAGCTGGCAGACATGCATCAGGAAGCCGTGGCCGGTGAAGCCGGCGGCGTTCTGCGTGTTGCCGACGCCGGTGCAGAAGAAGAGCTGGATGTCCGGCCGCGCGACGCCCGGCACGGTGGAGAGGAAGGCACCGCCCTCCCCGGTCGTCGAGGCGAACACGCCGCGCTTGCGCAGGAACCAGTCGAAGACGTGCAGCACGTTGCGCGGCAGCGCCTTCCACGAGATGCCATAGGGCGCGGTCGACTTCGCCTTGTATTCGAGCGTGACGTCGAGATGGTCCTGCAGATTGCGGCCGACCCCGGGCAGGTCCTCTCGCACGGGAATGCCGTGCTGGGCGAGCTCGCGCGCATCGCCGATGCCCGACAGCATCAGGAGGTGGGGCGAGACGAAGGAGCCGGCGGAGAGGATCACCTCGCCCGCCTCGATCGTCACCGGGCCGCCGGCGCGGGTGGCCTCGACGCCGACCGCCTTCCGCCCCTCGAAGAGGAGGCGCGTCACGCGCGTGTCGGGGATCAGGGTGAGGTTGGGTCGGCCGCGGATCGGGTCGATATAGGCGCCCTCCGCGGTCAGCCGCTCGCCGCGGCGCTGCGTGAAGGTATAGAGGCCGGCGCCGGCCTGCGACGCGCCGTTGAAATCCGGATTGAGCGGATGGCCGGCGGCGACCGCGGCGTCGAGATAGACGCGCGCCATCGGGTTGACCGAGCGGAGCGGCGCGACGTCGAGCGGGCCGTCCGTGCCGTGATAGGCCGGGTCGATCTGCTCGGCGAGCGGGCGCGCGCCGAAGCCGATGTGGCGGCCGGAGCGGCGGTCGGCGAGGAGTTCGAAGCGCTCGAGCCTGCGGAAATAGGGCAACAGGTCGTCATAGCCCCAGCCGGGATTGCCGAGAGCGCGCCAGTGGTCGAAATCCTCCCGCTGGCCGCGGATGAAGATCTGGCCGTTGACATTGGTACTGCCGCCGGTGCCCTGGCCGCGCGGCAGGGCGATGGTGCGGCCCTGCAGGCCCGGCTCCGGCTCGGTCTCGAACCACGACATGAAGCGCGGGCCGCCGAGAAAGGCGAGCGCCGGCGCCATGAAGGTGACCATGGCGAGCGGCACGCGGACGATCGCCCGGCGCTGGTTGCGGTCCGGCCCCGCCTCGACGAGCGCGACACGGACCTTCGGATTCTCCGACAGGCGGTTCGCCAGCACGCAGCCCGCCGCGCCGCCGCCGACGATCAGATAGTCGAACCGGGCCACGGCTCAGATGTCCTGGTTCTGCGGCAGGATGACGAGATCGCGGATGGTGACGTTGGCCGGCCGGGTCAGCATGAAGACCATCGCGTCGGCGACGTCCTCGGAGCGCAGGCCCTCGCGGCTCGCCACCTTCTCGTCGATCGCCGCGGCGTCGCGATAGCCCCACAATTCATTGAGCACGACGCCCGGGGCGATCGCCCCGACGCGCACGCCGTGCGGCGCGACCTGCCGGCGCAGCCCGTGCACGAAAGACTGGATGGCGTGCTTGGAGGCGGAATAGACCGGCTCCCAGGGGATCGCCTGATGGCCGGAGATCGAGCTGGTGACGAGCACATGGCCGTCGCGCCGCGCGATCATCTGCGGCA
Source organism: Prosthecomicrobium pneumaticum (assembly GCF_014199915.1). Lineage (GTDB taxonomy): Bacteria > Pseudomonadota > Alphaproteobacteria > Rhizobiales > Kaistiaceae > Prosthecomicrobium > Prosthecomicrobium pneumaticum. The sequence goes on from NZ_JACHOO010000001.1 coordinate 754,737, forward strand.
GCACCGCGCGCACCAGACGGAACACGCTGTTGACATTGACCGCGAGGAGCTCGTCCCAGGCGTCGGGATCGCCCTCGGCGACATCGCCGGGGATATAGAGACCGGCATTCGGCAGCAGGATGTCGATCCGGCCGAAGCGGGCCTCGGCCGCCGCAACGGCGCGCTCGACCTCGCCCGGCCGCGTCAGGTCGGCGGCGATGGCGAGCGCCTCGGTCGGCAGGCCCTCGGCGACCGTGGCGAGCCGCTCGGCGGAGCGGCCGACCAGCGCGACGCGCGCGCCTTCCGCAGCGACGGCGCGCGCCGCGGCGCGGCCGATGCCGGAACTGCCTCCCGTGACGAGGACGATCCTGTCCTTCAGCTCCGTCCGCATGCCCACCTCCCATGGACCGGCGCATTGATGCGCTCATGCGCCGGAGCGTAGGGCGACAAGCTGCTGCCCGTCAACAAAGACTCTTTCGCGCGTAAACTTTCCCCGGCGGGAGGGGTCGGGAGTCGGACACGGGGGGGCGCAGACCCGGGCGGCGGCCGGTCGGGCGCTGCGGGCCGGGCGCCGGCGGCGCGGCGCCGGGCGGTGCGGGCCGGTCAGGCGCGGGCGGCGGCGCGGTATTTGGCGACGACGGCGCCGACCATGCGACGGACGAGCGCCCGAGGCAGCGCGCCGGGCCGGCCCGGCGGCTCGACCAGCCCGCCGGTCGCCTGCGCGATCAGGCCGGGTTCGGGCCGGCCGGCGGCGATGTTGGCCTGGAGCCGGCCGAGCGCCTGCTGGATCGCCCGGCGCGGCCAGTAATAGCGGACGCGGTCCGACAGGCCGAACAGCATCATCGCCTCCTCGCGCCGGTCGGCGGCGACATAGGCGCGCCAGTCCTTCGGCACGGCGCGCATCTCGGCGCGGATCACGGCGAGGATGTCGGACGGTTCGGCGGGCGCGAGCGCCGCCTCGATGCCGGCGAGCGCGACCACCGCCTGGCGATAGGCGAAGGTCAGCTCCGGCCCGACCTTCAGGATGGCGAAATGGCCGTCGACCAGCGCGGCGAGCGCCGCCTCGCTCTGATAATCGGTCGAATGGGCTTCGAAGACGAGGCCCGGCAGGCCGGCGACGGCGGCCGAGAGCGCGGCCGCGGCCTCCGGCACGAAGGCATGGACGGCATCATTGCCGAAATCGACGCCCGGCTGGACGACGACGCCGAGGACGCGCTCGAAGGCGGCGGAAAGGCCGCGCGCCGCAAAGGCCTCCCGGTGCAGATCGACCGTGGCCGCGACGGCGCCGGGCGCCGTCACGGCGAGCCCGTCGAGCGCCTCGGTCTCGCCGCCGGGGATCGGCACCTCGGTACCGACGACATAGGCGAGGTCGCGCGCCCCGGCCGCCGCTTCCGCGACCGCGGCGAGATCGGCGGCGCGCTCGGCCATCACCGGCTCGGCGAGCACCGCATCGTCGGCGCAGGCCATCGAGGCGTCGAGATGGATCTTGGTGAAGCCGGCCGCGACATAGGCGGCGACCATCGCGCGGGCATTCTCCATCGCCTCGGCGGCCGTCTCCGACTTCCACGGGTTCGGGCCGAGATGATCGCCGCCGAGGATGAGGCGCGCCGGATCGACGCCCTCCTCCGTCGCCAGCCGCTCGACAAAGGCACGGAAGCCGGCCGGCGTCATGCCGGTATAGCCGCCGAACTGGTTGACCTGGTTGCAGGTCGCCTCGACGAGGATCGGCGCGTCGTCGTCGCGATAGGCGGCGAAGATCGCCCGGAGCGTCTCCGGATGAGCGGTGCAATAGGACGGGATGCCGATCCGCGAACCGGCGCGGTTGGCGGCGACGATCGCCTTCAGCGCGTTCACGATCCCGGCTCCAGCAGCCGCTCGAGCGCCGGCCGGTCGGAATTGCCCTCCATCGGCCCGAGCCGGCCGACGGCGAGCGCGCCGGCGGCGTTCGCCCGCGCGACCGAAGCGGCGAAGGGAAGGCCGAGCGTGCGGAGCCCGACATAGGTCGCGCAGAAGCAATCGCCCGCACCGGTCGGGTCGACGACTTCGACCCGGTGCGCCGGCCGCTCGACCGTCGCACCGGCCCGGTCGCGGCCGAGACAGCCGGCGGCGCCGCGCTTCAGCACCACGCTCTCGGCACCCGCCGCGATCAGCCGGTCGGCATAGGCCTCGAACGCCTCGCCGGGGAAGAGGACGGCAGCGTCCTCCTCGCTCGGCAGGACATAGGTCGACAGCGCGGTCAGCGCCGCGACGGCGGCGAAATAGCCGGGATCGCCGAGCAGTTCCTTGCGGATGTTGGGATCGAAGGAGATCGCCACACCCGCCTCGGCGAGGCCGCGGGCAACCGCGAGCGCCGTCTCGCGCATCGCCGCATCGCCGAGCGATGAGCCCGAGATATGAAAGACGCCGGTGCCATGGGCGATGAAGGCGGCGATCGCCTCGCCGGCGCCGGGCAGCCGGGCGGCGGCGGAATGGGCGATGTTGAAGACGAAATCGCGGCTGCCGTCGCTGTTATAGGCGACGAAGGCCGAACCGGTCGGCACCCCGTCGACGACGCGGATCAGCGCGTCCGACACGCCGACGGCGCCGAGCCGGTCGGTGAGCACCGTTCCGAAGGCGTCCGAGCCGACGGCGCCGGCGAAGATCGCCCGCGCGCCGACCCGCGCCGCCTGATCGATGAAGATGCCCGGCGCACCGCTCGGAAACGGGCCGACATAGGCGGTGGCGCGGCGGTTGTGGCCGTCCTTCTCGGTGCAGACGAACTCGACCAGCAGTTCGCCCAGCGAGGCGACGGCGGCGCCCTCCCCGGCCGCGCTCATCGCAGCAACCCGCCCAAGGAGGTTTCCCGCGGAGAGAAATGGGCTTTTTGCACGTCAATCCTCTTCTTTACGCATGCCCAGCTGTTTGACAGAAACCGCGTGAACTGGCAGCACTCTGCGGACGGGTCCGCCGCCGGCGCCGCCGCGCAGCCCGCCCCAAGACCGCGAGAGCATGACGAAAAAACCGATCCGCACCATGGAAGATTTCGCCGCCGCGGTCGGTCTGTCGCGGCCGACCGTGTCGAAATTCTTCCAGGACCCGACTTCCGTCCGCGCCAAGGTCCGCGAGCGGATCGAGGCGGGCCTCACCGAGACGGGTTTCCGGCCGAATCTCTTCGCCGTCAACCTCAATCGGCGCCGCACCAAGATCATCGGGCTGATCTTCCCGAACTCGCTCGACCCGTTCTATACGGGCCTGCGCCGGCGCATCGAGACGGCGGCGGCGGAAGCCGGCTACATGCCCTTCGTCTTCTCCTCCGACGGCAAGGCCGAACTGGAAGCGGAGGCGATCGAGACGCTGACCGCGCTCAACGTCGCCGGCATCATCATGGCGCCGGTGAGCGGCAATGCGAAGCATCATGCCAAGGTGAAGGCGCTCGCGCGGCGCAATCCGATCGTCTTCATCGACGCGCCCTTCGACGCCGAACAGCCCTTCGTCGGCACCAACAATGCGCAGAGCATGGCGCTGATCACCGACTATCTGACCCGGCTCGACGACACGCCCTGCTATTTCGACATGCCCTGGGTGAACAGCAACGCGCACGACCGGCGGCAGGCCTATGTCGACACCATGACGCGGCGCGGCTTCGAGCCGGTGGTGCTCGACCTCGAGCGCTCGGAGACGTGGGATTTCGAGCGCTACGCCTACGAGCAGGCGAACCGCATCCTGAAGAGCGGCGGCTTTCCGACCAAGATCGTGCTGTGCGGCAATGACCGCGTCGCCTTCGGCGTGCTCGCCGCGGTCAATCAGGCGGGGCTGAAGGTGGGTCTCGGCCGGGATTGCGATCTGCGCGTTGCGGGGCACGACAATCAGCCCTTGAGCGAATACACGTGGCCGCCCCTCACCACGGTGTCGCAGAACACGGCCGAGATGGGGCGGCTCGCCATCAACCTGCTGCTCTCCAAACTCGACCCCGGCCGCCCCTTCGACGACCCGCGGCTGTCGGGCGGGCACATCCTCGTCAGCGGCGACCTGGTGCTGCGCGCCTCGGCCTGAGCCTTCCGCGCCGCGCCCGGCGCCGCGCGAGGAGGTCCGCCTCAGCCGCCGATCATCAGCTTGACGACCTCGTCATGCGTCGTCTCGGCGATCTTCCGCTCTCCGGCCATCACGCCGCGCCGCAACACGACGATGCGGTCCGACACGGCGAAAATGTCCTGCAGATTGTGCGAGATGAAGATCACGCCGCGGCCCTGCGCCTTCAACTGGTGGATGAGCGAGATCACCTTGCGCTGCTCGGGCACGCCGAGGGCGGCGGTCGGCTCGTCCATGATCAGGATCTGCGCGTCCCAGTAGACCGCCCGGCCGATCGCCACCGCCTGACGCTGGCCGCCGGAGAAATTGCTCACCGGCGCGTCCATGCGGCTGACGTGGAAATCGAGCAGCGCCATCGTCTTGCGCGCCGCGTCGGCCATCTTCTTGCGGTCGAGCACGGGCAGGAAGCCGAAGCGCTTCGTCATCGGCTCGCGGCCGAGGAAGATATTGGCGCCGATGGTCAGATTGTCGGCGAGCGCGAGGTCCTGGTAGATCGTCTCGATGCCCTTGTCGCGCGCCTCCTGCGGGGTCGCGAAGGTGACCGGCTGGCCCTTCAGCCGGATCTCGCCGCCCGACGGCTTGAAGACGCCGGAAATCGCCTTGATCAGCGTCGTCTTGCCGGCGCCGTTGTCGCCGGCGAGCGCCACCACCTCGCCGGCATGCACCGTCATCGACAGATCGTTGAGGGCCCGCACCGCGCCGAAATGCTTCGACAGATTGACGACCTCGAGGAGAGGCTCTCCGTGCGCCACGCTACTCATCCTGGCGACCTCCGCTGAACCGGCGCTGCGCCTGATCGATGAGCACCGAGATGATGATGACGACGCCGACGCTGATGAACTGCCAGAACGGCTCGACATTGACGAAGACGAGGCCGTACTGGATCACCGCGATGACGAGGGCGCCGGCGACCGTGCCGAGAATGGTGCCCGAGCCGCCGAAGAGGCTCGCACCGCCGATGACGACCGCGGCGACCGAATCGAGCAGCAGCGGCTCGCCGGCCTGCGCCGCGCCGGCGCTGAAGCGCGCGGCATAGAGCACGCCCGCCACGCCGGCGCAGATCGCCGACAGGATATAGAGGCGCAAAAGGTGCGACTTGATGTCGATGCCGGAGCGCCGCGCCGCCTGGACATTGGCGCCGATCGCGTAATTGTGCTGGCCGAAGCGGGTCTGGCTGAGCAGGTAGTGCATGATCAGCACGAACACCGCGGCGATGATCACGATGTAGGGGATCGAATAGAAGCGGCCGTTGCCGATCGTCGCGAAGACGGAATTGCTGACCGGCACCGTGGTGCCGCCGGCGAGCAGGAAGGCGACGCCGCGGGCGACGCCGAACATGCCGAGCGTGCCGATGAAGGGCGGCACCTTGAGCCGCGAGATGAGGAGGCCGTTGACGAAGCCCGGGATGGCGGCGACGGCGACCGCGATGACGAAGCCGCCGAGCACGGCGAGCGGCAGGCCGAGCGCGGGGTTGAGCGCGTTGATGGCGTGCGAGGCGACGACCGCGGCGAGCCCCATGATGAAGCCCAGCGACAGATCGATGCCGCCCGAGATGATCACGAAGGTCTGGCCGGTCGCGAGCAGGAGCGGCGCCACGGCGAAGATCGCGATCGACTGCAGGTTGAACCCGTTCAGCACGAAGGTGCCGCCGAAATCGAGCCGGGCCCAGCTTTCGAAGACGATGATGAGCGCCGCGAGGAACAGCCAGGCGCGCAGATCGGCGACGCGCTGCACGAAGGACTTGGCGCGGTCGGCGTGATCGGCCTGCGGCGCGACGTGATGGGTCGGCGCGGCGGCGCCGTGCGGCGGGGAACCGCCCTGGCCGGTCGAGGCCGGAGGATTGGTATCGGAGATCGTCATGAGGGCTCACCCGATCGGCGCGGGACGACGCGACGGGCGGGGCCAGCGGCCGCCCTCGCATCGGGACCGGCCTCCCCCGGATGGCGGGGGAAGCGCGGCGGCTCGAGGAAGGTCCGGACCGGACGCGCGGCGCCCGGCCCGGGAAGATCGCCGGAGCGACGCGGACGTCTCAGTCCGAGTAGATGTACTTGGCGACGTTCGGGTCGGCGACGTTGCCCTTGTCGATGACCGTGAAGCCGGTGCCGATCGAGACCGGGATCGACTGGCCGGTCAGGTGGGCATAGGCGGAGACGACGCCGTAATAGCCGATCTCGGCCGGGTGCTGGGCGATCGCCACGTCGACGAGGCCGGTGTTGATGTTGTCGACGATCGAGGTCGGCGCGTCGAAGGCGACCACCTTGATGGCGCCGGTCTGGCCGGCCTGTTGCACGCCGTTGCCGGCGCCGAGGGCGGAGAACAGGTTGGCGCCGAACACGCCCTTGAGGTCGGAGTTGCGGGCGAACACGGCCTGCAGCTGCGAGGCCGCCTTGTTGGCGTCGTTCTCGTTGAACTGCGTCTCGAGCACGGTCACCTTCGGGAAGCTCTCGGCCATCTCGGCCTTGAAGCCTTCCTCGCGCTGATCGGTCGTCGAGATGCCCGGCTTGACGTTCGAGACGTAGACCTTGCCCTCGCCGCCGATCGCATTGGCGAGCGCGCGCGCCGCCATGCGGCCGCCGAGCACGTTGTCCGACGCGATATAGGCGAGCGGGAAGTCGGCATCGCCGGCGCCGGTCTGATACTTGCCGTTGCCGATGAAGGTGTCGACGGTGATCACCGGAATGCCGGCATCGTGCGCCTTGCGGAGCGGCTCGACGAGCTGGGTGGTGTCGGTCGGGGCGATCAGGATGGCGTCGGGCTTGCGGGCGATGACCGCATCGAGCACCGGCACCTGGACGACCGGGTTGAACTCCGGACCGCCCTGGAAGACGAGCTCGGCACCGAGCGCATCGGCCGCCGCCTGCGCGCCCTTGCGCATGGTGATGTAGAAGGCGTCGGTGGTCAGGCCCGGGATCAGGGCGATGGTGAATTTCTTGTCCTGGGCGTGGGCGACACTGCCGGGGCCGACGGCCGGCAGGCCGACCGACGCGGCCACGGCGGCAATCGCCGCCAGCTTCAGAACCGAACGACGCTCCATGGTTTCCTCCCTCATGAGCGGTTCAAAGCTTCGAGCCGACCAAATCGCTCGGTCGGTCGTCCTATCAACGCGACGGCAGGACGGCTCCGTCAAGCGCAATTTCTTTCTGAAGCGATTTTCACGCCGCGAAAGGCCTCCCGCGCTCCGGCCGCAGCGGATCCCCGGCCGCACCCCCGAAACGGCACTCCGTCCCTTCGCGGAGACGGTGCCCGAGGGGGCGGCGAGCCCCTCCCGCCGGTCACCCGGCGGCTGCCCGACGCGAACTAGAGGGGAGTGGAAGCGCGCTGTCAATCGCTTTTAGGCGCGATAAGCTGAAGCTTTACGTGGCGAAAGTTATGCCCGACAGAGCGCGCTGCGACGCAGCATTTCCGCGGCTTTCTCCTGTGCGGCTGCGAGGCCGCTCAACCCGGCCGCGACAGCCGGTCGAGGATCACGCCGGCCGTCGCGCCATCGGTGACGAGCGCGTCGATGAGCCCCGCCCGCGCCGCGCCGACGATCGCCGCCGCCTTCGCCTCGCCGGTCGCGACGCCGATGACGCGCGGCGTGCGGCGGAGCTGCTCGACCGAGACGGCGATCATCCGCCCCTCCCCCTCCCAGTCGAGGATGGCGCCGGCGGCATCGAAATAATGGCGGATCACATCGCCCGCCGCGCCGGTGAGCCGCCGCTCGCTCGCCGTCGCCGCGGTCTCCTCCCGGGTCCGCGGGGCGTGCGGCATGCCGACGCCGACGACCGCCACGTCGATCCGCTCCCACAGCGCGACATTGTCCCGGATGGTCGGGTCGGCGAGGAAGGCGTCCCGGCTCTCGGCCGAGGGCAGATAGGGCGCGTGGATGAAGCGCGGCTCGCCGCCGAGATGCTGCGCCGCGAGACGGACGAACTCGTTGACCTGGAAATGCGGCGCCTGCTGTTGCATGCCGCCGGTCGCCGGCACGACGCGCACGCCCGCGATCTCCGGCAGGCCGGTCTGCACCACCGCCCGCACCGCCCGGCCCCAGCCGATCGCGAGCACGCCGCCGGAAGCGAGCTTCGTCTCGCGGATCAGGCCGCCGACCGGCTCCGCGAGCGCGGCGGAGAGGCCGGCCGCCGGCGTCTCGACGACCGCCGCACGGCGCAGGCCGAGCGCCGCGGCGAGCCGCTCGGCGAGCGCCTCCGGCGCCTCGAACGGACGCACCTCGATCCGCACGATGCCTTGCTCGCGCGCCTGGCGCAGCAGCCGCGAGATGGTCGCCGTCGACACGCCGAGCTGTCTGGCGATGTCGACCTGGCTCATGTCGCTCTCGTAATGGAGCTTCGCGACGGTGTGCAGCATCGCCCGGGCGGCGCGCGTCTCGGCAGACGGAGGCTGGGACAGTTGCAAATCCTTTCTGCAAGGTGTTACAGAGAGACTTCGAACGACGCTATACCCGATCCCCGCGGCAAGGCAATCGAGCGCCCGCCCCGCGGTCCGCGCGCCGCCCGGCCGCCGACGAGGAGACTTCGCATGGCACCCCCGATCGCCCGCATGACGACCGCCGAACGGCGCGGCTACCAGCAGATCTGCGGCGCCGACGGGGCGATGATGGTGATCGCCTGCGACCAGCGCGGCGGCATGCGCACCCTGCTCGCCAAGGACCCGGCCGAACAGGCGAAGATCGGCAATGACGTGCTCGGCGACACCAAGGCCGACATCGCCCGCTACCTCGCGATCGAGGCCTCCTGCGTGCTCGTCGATCCGATCTGCGCCGTGCCGAAGCTCGTCGACGACGGCCTCCTGCACCGCAACACGGCGCTCCTGATCGGGCTCGACGCCTCCGGCTGGGACACCGCGCCCGAAGGCTGGCGGCTGTCGAAGCTCGTCGAGGGAATCGATGCGCGGAAGGTCCGCGCGCTCGGCGGCACGGGCGGCAAGATCATGGTCTATCTGCGCTCCGACACGCCGGCCGCGAACACCCACAACATCGCCATCCTGAAGCGGGTGATCGAGGATTTCGCCGCCGAGGACCTTCTGCTCGTCGTCGAGTTCCTGACCTATGCGCTCGACGGCGAGAGCCCCGAGGCCTATGCCGCGAAGATCCCCGAACTGATCACGGGCGGCAGCGCGATCTGCCTCGAACTCGGCGCCAAGGTGCTGAAGATCCCCTATCCCGGCTCGGCCGAAGCCTGCGCCGCCGTCACCCGCCTCGCCGGCGACGTGCCCTGGGCGGTCCTCTCGGCCGGCGTCGACCACGCCACCTTCCTGAAGCAGGTCGAGACCGCGATGGCGAACGGCGCCTCGGGCGTGATCGCCGGCCGCTCGCTGTGGAAGGACTGCATCGCGCTCGATCGCGCCGTCACGCGCGAGCGGCTGACCACCATCGCCGTGCCGCGCCTGCGCGAGATCCAGGCGGTGATCGCCCGCCACCGGCCCGCCGCGGCGGCCTGATCATGGCGCCGGGCCGGTCCGCGATCGGCGTCGACATCGGCGGCACGCATATCCGTGCCGCCCGGGTCTCCGAAGCGGGCGCCATCCTCGCGATCACGCGGACGGCGAGCGCGCGCGATCCCGAGCGGGCGCTCGACGCCGTCATCGCGGCGATCCGTGCCGTCGACGCGGACGACGCCGCGGCGATCGGCATCGGCGTGCCCGGCCGGGTCGACGCGGCGACCGGCGCGGTGCTGTCGGGCGGCTATGTCGACCTCTCCGGCGTCGCCCTGCGCGCCCGGATCGAGGCGCTGTTCGGCCGGCCGGTGGCGATCGACAATGATTGCGGCATGGCGCTCGTCGCGGAAGCGGCGGTCGGCGCGGCACGCGGCCTTCGGAACGTCGTCATGCTGACGATCGGCACCGGCATCGGCGGCGCGCTGATGGAGGGGGGCCGGCTCCTGCGCGGCCGGCGCACCGCCGGCCAGCTCGGCCATCTCGTCGTCGAGACCGAGGGGCGGCCTTGCGTCTGCGGCAAGCGCGGCTGCGTCGAGACGACCAGCTCGGGCACCGCGCTCGGCCGGCTGATCGCCGGGGCGGGCCTCGCCGCGGGCACAACGGCGGCGGAGCTGCGCCGCCGCGCCGAAGCGGGCGACCCGGCCGCCACCGGCGTATTGCGGGCATGGGCGCTGCCGCTCCGCGCGGCGATCGACAGCCTCGCCGCGGCGCTCGACCCCGACATCGTGCTGCTCGGCGGCGGGCTCGGCGCCGAGGCCGCCGCGGCCGTCGCCGCCCTGCCGGCGCAGCCCTCCTGGTATCCCTGCCGGATCGCCGCCGCCGCGCTCGGCGACGAGGCCGGCGTGATCGGCGCGGCGCACGCCGCGCTCGACCGCTCCGCTCCCCTCGCGGCCGGCTCGCCCCCGGCCGCGATCGGCCGTTCCGCTTCGGCCGCGGCCGGCTCGCCGCCCGCCGCGATCCCCGCACGCGCCGCGGGCGCGACCGCGCCGCGGCCGAAACGGGCGGTGCTCGTCAACGGCGTGCCGGCGAGCGGCAAGAGCGGCGTCGCCCGCGCCCTCGCGGAGCGCACCGGCTGGCCCGTCCTCGCGCTCGACGTGATCAAGAACCCGTTTCTCGAGCGGATCGAGGGCGTCGACCGGCCGTTCAACCGGCTGCTCGGCCAGGCGAGCTATGCGGCGATCTTCGCGACGATCGGCGCGGCGCCGCCCGGCTCGACCTTCATCGTCGACGCCTGGTTCGGCTTCCAGCCGGAGGCGGTGCTCGATGCGCACATCGCAACGGCGGGGCTCGATCAGGTCGCCGAAATCTGGTGCCACGCGCCGCCCGACACGGTCGCCGAGCGCTACCGCAGCCGGGCCGCGGCGCGCCTCCCCGGCCATCCCGGCGCCGCCTATGCGGACGAACTCCGCCTCCTCGCCGCCCGCGCCACCCCGCTCGGCCGCGGCCCGCTGATCGCGGTCGACACCACGACCCCGCTCGACGCCGGCCGTCTCGCCGACTGGCTGACGGAGATGGGATTTTAGGGGATCGGGACCGGCCGAGCGCGGATCCCTGCGGCTCGCGACGCAGAGAGCGACGGACCGGCCCGGACGGCGGCGGCGCCGCGTGCGGGCCGCGCCGTCACATCCCGGCAGGGTCCGGTCCGCACGAAATGGCACCGCCCCCGCGGCCGCGTCGCCTCAGCCGGCGGACGGCACGGCCCGCGCGGCGATCAGGCGGAAGGGCACGGCGTCGTATTTCGCGTGCATCTCCGCCGGCGCGTCGGTGTTGAAGCTGCGCGACGGCGCCGCGGCGATCGCGAGGCCGGTCTCGCCCGGCTCGAGCGCGAGGCGGAAGCGGAAACGGAACACACCCCGTCGTGCACCCTTGTCCCGCACATAGGCCCGGAGCCGCAGATGGTGGCGGCCGGCCGTGTTGATCTCGAAATCGACCCGGCGCGTGGCGGGCGGGAGCTCCGCCTCGACCGCCAGATCGACGAGCCCGCGCCAGCCGTGCCCCGCCTTCACGCCCGGCAGCGCGATCGCCGCCTCGATCGCCTCCGGTCCGGCGGATTCCGCGGTCGGTGACGGAGCCGGCGGAAGGCGGAGCGCGGGCAGGACGAGCCGGCTGCGGACCCGTTTGCGGCGACGCGCGAGACCGTGCCGCATCTGCTTCGCGAACAGGCGGGCGGTCCAGAAGAAGCCGAGCGAGGCGTTCTTCGGCCGCGCTTCGGCGACCGTGGCGAGGAGACGGAGCGGATGGCGGCCCGCCCGACCCTCGAGCCGGCGCAGCATCCCCTCCGGCACCGGGCGTTGCAGCCGTTCGCGGACATAGCCGAGCACCAGAGCGCCGGCGACATCGAGCCGGCGGCGGACGAGGTCGTCTTCGAGACGGTCCCAGTCGATGCCCTGATCCGCCATATGAGCGATGTCGGCGAGCCAGTCGCTCGACTTGTGGGCATCGTGCACGCCGTGCGCGATGGCGAGCGTCGTCGTGTCGGTCGGATCGGGGATCAGCACCGCGACGCCGCCGAGCCGGGCGGCCCGGGCGTGGCGCCAGATCTCCCGGTCCGCTTCCATATTGTCGAACGGGCTGTGGAACGGTGTCCGGTGGAGGTCGAGATTGCCGAAGCGGCCGGACAGCAGATTGATCCCGACGGCGTCGGCCAGCTGGCTGCGGTGATAGAGCACCGTGCCGGAACCGGACGGAATCCAGCCCGCGCCGGTGACGATGTCGTAGGCGGCTTCGAGCTGCACCGGCCGGACGCACACGTCGATGTCGTTGACGATCCGGCCGCGCGCCGAGAGATCGCCGCTCGCGGCGCGGGCGGCGCCCTTGACGGCGAGGAGCTCGATACCGGCGGCGGCGAGACGGCGCAGCACCGGCGAGACGGCGCCGATCGCCAGCTGGCTGCGGCTCCAGATCGCCCGCTCGATACCCGCGATCCGCGGCGCATAGGGGCTCGCGGGCGCGAACATCGCGATGCGCGGCGCGGCGAGGCTGATCAGCCGGTATTCGCCCCAGGGGAGCGCGTCGAAATCGGCGGCCGCCTCAAAGGCGTGCCAGGCTTCGGCCGCCGCGCCGGAATCGGCGAGGGTGGCCGCGCGCAGCAAGAGGTCGATCGAACCGGTCGGCCAGCCGCTGCGCAGCGTCCGTTCGACGAAGCCCCCCATCTCGCCCGCCCGCCCCCGCTCAGCCCGCCGGTCCGCCGCCCGCCGAGGCGACGGCTTCGCGCCGCTTCAGCGCCTCGTGGATCGCGTGCAGATAGCCCTTCACCCGGTCGCTGTTGCGCGCATCCGAAAGGCTGCCCGGCCGCACGCGGCGCAGCGCCAGCACCTCCTCGATCATCTCGTGCCGCTGCCCGGCGGCGCGGCCGCGCTCCAGCCAGTCGATCAGCTCGCCGAGATAGCCGGGAAAATCGACGAGATCGCCGACCGCGCGCGCCGCCTCGGTGCGGAACACCATGGTGGTGCGGGTCCACATCCGCTGCGGCGCCGCGCTCTCGTCCGGAGCCGTGCCGTCCCGGAAGAGCCGGCCGAGCGCGAAGACGGCGGCGAGATCGGGCCGCGCGTCGAGCCGGTCGAGTTGCACCGTCATCTTGTGCGGCAGCCAGAGATCGTCCGAATCGAGCGTGGCGAAATAGGGCGTCGCGACGGCATGGATGCCGGCGGTGGTCGCCGAGCCCGGACCGCCATTCGCCTTTCGGATCACCCGGACGCGCGGATCGATCGCCGCCGCGACGGCGGCCGTGCCGTCCGACGAGCCGTCGTCGACGACCACGACGGCCTGCGGCGGCTCCGTCTGCGCGAACGCCGAGGCGATCGTCTCGGCAAGCGTCGCCGCAGCATTGTAGGCCGGGATGACGACGGTATAGGCCCGCATCATGCGCCGAGATCCTCTTCGATCTGATCGCGGCGCAGGAACAGCTCGTGAAACACCTCTGGCAGCTCGCCGCGCTTCGCCAGGCGATTGCGGGCCGCCCATTTGAGGCTCGCCAACATGAATTCCCGCCGCATTTCCGCCGTGTCGAGCGTCACATTCGCATCGTGCCGGCGATAATAGGCGGCGATGCCGTCGTCGAGCACCAGCCGGGCGCCGGCCTCGACGACGCGCAGCACATAGTCCGTGTCGCAGCCCTGCCGGAAGGTCTCGTCGAAGCGGCCGACCTTCGCGAACACCGCTGCCCGATAGAGGGCCGACTGCAGGTAGGGGCCGCGGATGACCTTGGTACGGCTGCCTTCGAGCGGGCCGAGCGTCACCGGATCGAACCGGCCGAACATCGCGACGCGGCCGTAGAGCACGTCGATCTCGGGATGGTCGGCGAGCAGCGCCTGCTGGCGCGTCAGGCGGCCCGGATAGGAGAGGTCGTCGGAATCGAGGAAGGCGACGAAGTCCGCGTCGGGCCGCCGCGCCTCGACCGCGGTGTTGCGCGCCGCCGCGATGCCCTTTCTCGGATTGTCGAGCAGACGGATGCGCGGCTCGGCGCGGGCATAGCGTTCGATGATGGCGCGCGTGCCGTCGGTCGAATGGTCGTCGACGACGAGGATCTCGAGGTCGAGCGGCCCGGCCTCGGGGAGCAGCGAATCGAGCGCCGCCGCGATGAAGCGCTCGGCATTGTAGGCGGGCATGACGACGCTAATCGACATGGCGGGGCAGCTCCGCGAAGAGGCGCCGGAAGGCGGCCGCGACATCGGCCGGATCGCGCCCGAGCCGCGCCCGATAGGCGGGCAAGGAGCGGGCCAGTCCCGAGAAGAAGCGGAATCCCTCCTCCCTGTCCCCGGGCAGCTGGAAGACCGCCGAGGGCGCGAGACGGAGCGCGGCGATCTGTGACGACGTCGGCACGATCTCCGTCGTCGATCCACCGGTGATCTCGGGAATGACGATGGCGTCGATCGCGAGCGTATCGACGAGACCGCCGGGCACCAGCGCCGCGGCATCGAACTCGTATTTGCCCGCCCAGTTGAGCTCGGCGGACGGCAGATCCTCGGGCCGTAGGCCGACACGGTCGAGCCCGGGGGCATCCTGCTTGAAGGTCCGGAACAGAGCGCGCGCGACGATCGGCCCGTTCCGTTCGAGCATCACGTAATCGTCGCCGACGCTCGTCAGGCCGTGGAGGACACCGGACAGGGTGGTGCCGGACTTGCCCGATCCGCTCCCCCCGACGAGCAGCACGCCGCGCCCGTCGAGGCCGAGCGTCGCGGCATGGGTGAAGCGGCGGCCGGACGCGGCATAGGCCCAGTGCATGAAGAGCCGCAGCGGCGCGCCGCGTTCCCAGGGCGGCACGGCGAGCGGCTCGGGCAGGCTATAGACGCCGCGGCCGGTGGCAGGATCGAAGATCTGCCAGGACGGCGCATCGTGATAGTAGAAGCCCCGCAGCCCCTCCCCGGTGAGCGAGGCGTCGAAGGCGCGCGCCGAGAAGCCCGCCTCCGTGTCCCACGGTGCGGGCGCGGGCCAGCCCGCCATCGTCGCGTCGAAGGCGAGGACGCTCGCCCGCACGGCCGGCATGGGTTCGGCCGCGGGCGGGACGAGCTGGGCGCGACAGAGTTCCGTAAGGGCACCGCGGCCGGCGGTGAGATCGATCGTCAGTCCGGGAAGGACGAGAGCCTCCCGATCTGTCTCCGCCGGCGCGAACGCTTCCGCCTCTGCGAGCAGGGCGCGCGCATAGGCCGGCAGCCCGGCGAGCGAAACCGGCCGCACGTCAGGGCGTCGCAGGGCGCTGGACGGGCCAGCCCTGCCCCTCGTCCACATCGTGGATCGGATCGGCATAGATCAGCTCGGCCAGATCGTCATAGACGACGAGGGCCGGCGGCTCGCCCGACAAGGGCTCGGCGAAGACGACGGGCTCCGGACGACCACCCTCGCCCGGCCGAATCAGCTTGCGCCCGACCAGTTCGGAAAGAAAGGATCGCACCCCCGGCACGAGGTCGGAACGCCCGGCACCAACGCCATCGACGATCGACTCGATTGAATAGCCGTCGATCAGCAGAGACCAGATCCGGCCGGCATTGCCGCCCAGACTGTAATAATGGCCACTCGAAAGATCGAGAACGACGGATTGCCCCTGGAACGTCTCCGTCACGACGTCCGGCGCATTGATGACCCAATGCCCCGATAACTCACCCATCAAGATTGGCCCCCGCCGATCCCACTCCCGCTCAGCGGGCATCAGGTCAAATTCGACACGGTTACAATATCTTACGACGGCAAAACGCGTCAATCCCCGCGAGCTCGGGCCGGCGGCGCCGCCACGCCGCCGATTGACAGATGTCTTCTTGTTCGGACAACTGATCAGGTTCGAAGCAGGAGCCGGAGCGCCCGCCATGCAGCTTTCGATGTGGAGCTATCCCTGGGACCTCGACGATCTCGGCATCGACCGCGCGGTCGCCGATCTGTCGGGCACGGCCGGGCTCAACACGATCAGCCTCGCCACCTCCTACCATGCCGGCCGCTTCCTGCAGCCGCGCAGCCCGCTGCGGAAGGCCTATTTCCCGGAAGACGGCACGATCTACTTCAAGCCCGACCCGGCTGCCTGGGAAGGCGTCCGGATCGTGCCGCAGGTCGCCTCGATCGTCGAGCGGCGGGACGTGCTGCGCGAGCTCGTCGAGCGACGCGACGCCGGCGGCATGGCGGTGTCGTGCTGGACCGTCTGCCTGCACAACACCCGGATCGGCATGCTGTACCCGCAGGCGGTGACCCGCAACGCCTTCGGCGATCCGAACTATTACAATCTCTGCCCGTCGCATCCCGACGCCCGCGCCTATGTCCGCGCGCTCGTCGCCGACGTGACGCGCGCCTACCGGCCGGACGTGATCGAGCTCGAAAGCCCCTGCTTCATGGGCTTCGCGCACGAATACCATCACGAGAAGGACGGCGTCGGCATGACGGCGGAGGACGATTTCCTCCTCTCGCTGTGCTTCTGCGACGCCTGCCTCGCCCGCGCGGGCGCCGCCGGCGTCGACGGCACGAAGGCGCGCGCGACCGTCCGGCGCTGGATCGTCGAGGCGTGCGAGCGCGATTATCCCGCGCCGCGCTTCCCCGACTTTCCGGCCGGCGGGCTCGACGTCTTCCGTGGCCATCCCGAGGTCCACGACTATCTGATGTGGCGGTTCGAGCCGGTGACGAGCCTCGTCGCCGAGATCCGCGACGTGGCCGATCCGGCGACGAAGGTCTATCTGATCGACCTCAAGGACGGCTGGCTCGGGGGCTGCGATCTCGCGGCGATCGGCGCGGCGTGCGACGGCGCCATCCTCTGCGCCTATTTCATGGACGCCCCGGCCACCGAGGCGCTGATGCGGGCCGGACGCGCGGCGCTCGGGCCGGAGAAGTATCTCGGCGCCGGCTTCCGCGTCTTCTATCCCGAAATGCCGGGGCCGGAAGAGCTCGCCCGCCGCAGCGCGGCGGCGATCGCCGGCGGCGCGACCGGCATCAACTATTATAATTACGGCCTCATTCCCGAGCAGCGCCTCGCCTGGGTCGGCGCGGCGGTCGACGCGATCGGCGGACGATAGGCGCCGCCTTTCGCCGGCGCGCCGGCGCCGCATTCTCCCTGCGCGCGGCGATCCCGGCTTCCGGATCGCCGCGCGCAGGCGTCGTGGAGCCGCGCCTTTGCCGCAAAATCGGCCTGTTCCGCCCCCTGCCCAGCGAATGAGCGGACCAACTTGACTCCTTGTATGGACAAGTTAGCATCATGGCCGTCGGCGCCAGGAACGGGCGGTCCGGCGCAAGCATCCGAGCCATTCGGACCAGAGGGACATGAGATGAAAAAGGGACTCCGGATCCTCGCCTCCGCCGCCGTGCTGACGGCGGGCCTGACGGGCGCGGCCTTCGCGGCCGACGGCAAGTACACGATCGGCTACGACAATTATTTCATGGGCAATAGCTGGTCGGTCCAGCTCGCCGCCGAATTCAAGGCCGAGGCGGAAAAGCACACCGACAAGGTGAACGTCGTCTATGTCGAATCGGCCGGCGACACCCAGAAGCAGATCGCGAACATCGAAGACCTGATCACCAAGAAGGTCGACGCGATCATCACCACGCCGACCTCGCCCACCGCGCTGATCCCGGCGCTGAAGAAGGCGCGCGCGGCCGGCATCAAGATCGTGCTGCTCGCCGCGACGATCAAGTCGCAGGATTATGACGCGCTCGTCACCGTCGACGACGTCGCCTTCGGCCGCACCGGCGCCGAATGGCTGGCGCAGAAGCTCGGCGGCAAGGGCGACATCATCGCGCTCAACGGCATCGCCGGCATCTCGACGAGCGACGACCGGTTCAAGGGCGCCGAGGAGGTGTTCGCGAAGTATCCGGACATCAAGATCGTCGCCGCGGTCAATGCCGGCTGGGACTATGCGCAGGGCAAGCAGGCGGTCTCGAATCTGCTGGCCGCCAATCCGAAGATCGACGGCGTCTGGTCGCAGGGCGGCGCCATGACGCTCGGCGCCATCGACGCCTTCGAGGCGGCGCAGCGGCCGCTCGTGCCGATGACCGGCGAGGACAATAACGGCTATCTGAAGCGCTGGAAGCAGCTCGAGGATAAGGGCTTCGACTCGATCGGCACGTCCAAGCCGACCTGGCTGGGCTCGGAGGCGCTGCGCGTCACGATCGACCTGCTCGACGGCAAGGCGGTCGAGAAGGACATGGTTCTGCCGGTTCCGACCATCACCGCGGCCGACCTCGACAAGTTCGTCAAGCCGGACCTGTCGGATTCCTTCTGGGCCGGCACCCGTCTGACCGACGAGCAGGTCAAGGCGACCTTCGCGAACTGACGATGGCGATGCTCGCGTCCCCCCTTCCCTCCGACGGCGCCGCGCCCGCGCGGCTCGCCGTGTCGGGCGTGTCGAAATCCTTCGGCAGCAATCTGGTGTTGCGGGACGTGAGCTTCTCCGTCCGCGCCGGCGAGGTGGTTTCCCTCGTCGGCGAGAACGGCGCCGGCAAGTCGACGCTGATGCATGTCTGCGCCGGCACCTTTCCGCCCGATGGCGGCACGCTGACGCTCGACGGGGCGGCCTACCGCCCCGCATCTCCGCAGGCCGCCCGCACGGCCGGCGTCGCGCTGGCGCTGCAGGAAACGGCGATCCTGCCGGACCTGACGGTCGCCGAGAATCTGCTCTTCGGCGCCGAGCCGCGCGGGCTGCTCGGCCTGATCGACCAGCGCCGGCTGCACCGCGACGCCGAGACGGTGCTCGCCGGGCTCGGTTTCGCGCTGCGGTCCGACCGGCTCGGCGCCGACCTTTCCGCCGCCGAGCGGCAGATGCTCGAGATCGCCAAGGCGATCCGGCTTGCCCCGCGGCTCCTGATCCTCGACGAGCCGACCGCCTCGCTCTCCTCGCACGAGACCGAACTCGTGCTGAAGGCGATGGCCCGGCTCACCGCCGCCGGCGGCTCCGTCATCTTCATCTCGCACCGGCTCGACGAGGTGATGGAGGCCGCCGACCACGCCGTCGTGCTGAAGGACGGCACGCTGACGCTCGACGCGCCGCGCGGCGGCTTCGACCGCGACGACCTGATCCGCGCCATGGTCGGCCGGACGCTGACCGACATCTTCCCCGCCCGCCCCGCGACGCTCGCGGACCGGCCGGTGCGCCTCGCGCTCGACGCGGCGGTCGCCCCGGGACTGAAGCCCCTGACCCTCGATGTGCGCGCCGGCGAGATCGTCGGCTTCGCCGGGCTCGAAGGCCAGGGCCAGCGCCCGCTCGCCCGCGCGCTCTCCGGTATCGCGCCCTTCACCGGCGGCACGATCGCCGTCGACGGCGCGGCCGTGCCGGTCCGTTCCGTCTCGCGCGGCATCGCCGCCGGCATCGCCTCGATCCCCGACGACCGCAAACACGAGGGGCTCGCTCTCGACCTGCCGGTCCGCATGAATGTCAGCCTGTTCGCGCTGTCGGCGAGGAGCCGCTGGGGCTGGCTGCGGCAGAACCTCGAGCGGACCTTCGCCGAGGAGGCGCGCCGCCGCTTCGCGATCCGCTCGACGGGCATCGAACAGCCGGTCCGCCAGCTCTCCGGCGGCAATCAGCAGAAGGTCGTCTTCGCCCGCTGGCTCGCCGAGACGCCGAAAGTTCTGGTGCTCTACGAGCCGACCAAGGGCGTCGACGTCGGCGCCAAGACCGAGATCTACCGTCTCGTCGGCGAACTCAGCGCACAGGGCGTCGCCGTCGTGCTGATCAGCGCCGACATGCTCGAACTGATCGGTCTGTCGGACCGCATCCACGTCCTCTTCGAGGGCGCCGTGACGGGCACGCTCGAGCGCGCCGATTTCTCCGAGGAGGCGATCATGCGTCTCGCCGCGGGCCCCGAGGGAGCGGCCGTCCATGCTGCCTAGGGGCTCGATCCGCACCAATCTCCTGCTCGGCCTGCCGGCGCTCCTGCTCGCCGCGGCGATCGTCGCGGTCGCCGCCTCCTGGTCGGGCGATTTCTTCGCCGCCGGCAATCTCGGCAATCTCGTCAACCGGGTCCTGCCGCTGTCGCTCGCCGCGCTCGGCCAGGCCTTCGTGCTGTTCGCCGGCCGGATCGACCTGTCGGTCGGCTCGGTGATCAGCCTGTCGACCGCCATCCTCGCCACCACATCGACCTCGCTCGGCTGGGCGGCCGTGCCGCTCGTGCTCGTCGCCGGCCTCGCCTGCGGCGCGCTCAATGCGGCGGGTGTCATCTATCTGCGCATCAACCCGCTGATCATGACGCTCGCCAGTTCCGCGATCGTCAAAGGCGCGGCGCTGATCCTGATGCCGACGCCGGGCGGCGAGGTCGACTACACGTTCTACGACGCCTTCTACGGCCAGGACCTGCTCGTCGGCTGGCCGCTCGCCGTCATTCTGCTCGCCTTCCTCGGCGCCTTCCTCCTGTTCGGCTTCACCCGCTTCGGCCGCCGCATCTATGCGCTCGGCTCGGACGACCGCGCGGCTTACGCGAACGGCGTCGACGTGCGGCGGGTGGAATGGTCGGTCTTCCTCGCCTCGGGCTTCTTCGCCGCGGCGGCGGGCGTCGCGGTCGGCATCAAGATCCTCTCGGGCGACCCGCTGATCGGCGATTCCTTCACCCTCGACGCGATCGCCGCGGCGGTGCTCGGCGGCGTCGCGCTGCAGGGCGGCCGCGGTGCCGTGCCGGGCGTGCTCGCCGGTTCGATCGCCCTCGTCCTGATCGCCAATGCCTTCAACCTGCTCGAGCTCGACCCCAACCTGCAGCAGATCGCCAAGGGCCTGATCTTCGTGGTCGCGCTGATGCTGTTCATGCGCGGCGGCGTCCGGAGGACCGCATGAGCACCAGCGCCTATCTCGTCCGCATGCGGCCGGCCGCGGCGAGCCTGCGGGCCGTCGCCCTGCTCGTCCTGCTGCTCGTCGCCTTCTTCGTCTCGGCCGGGCTGTTCTCGCCGCTCCTGCTCCTCGACAATGTCCGCCAGGCCGCCCCGCTCGGCGTCGTCGTGCTCGGCCAGGCGATCGTCCTGATGATGGGGCGGCTCGATCTTTCGGTCGGCGCCACCGCCTCGATGGCGAACATCGTGCTCTGTGCCGTCTTCGCCGGCGACATGGCGAATACCGGGCCGGCGGTCGCCCTGACGCTCGGCGCCGGCGCGCTGGTCGGCCTCGCCAACGGGCTGATGACGACGAAGCTGCGCATCCCGTCCTTTCTCGCCACCCTCGCCACCTCGATGATCGTCGCGGGCCTCGTCGTCTTCTTCACCGGCGGCTCGCCGCGCGGTGCGGTGCCGGCGGGCTTCCGGGTCGTCACCGAGGCATGGCTGTTCGGGTTCGTGCCCTATTCGGCGCTGATCTGGCTGGCGCTCCTCGTCCTCCTGATGCTGCTCGTGCATTTCACCATGCTCGGCCGCAAGATGATCCTTTCGGGCGCCAATCTCGTCGCCGCGCGCCACAGCGGCATCCCCTCCGACGGGCTGATCGTGCTCGCCTTCGTCCTGTCGAGCCTGCTCGCGGCGACCGGCGGCATCCTCGTCTCGGCGATCACCGGCATGGCCTCGATCGGGGTCGGCAACGGCTTCACCCTCGATTCGATCGCCGCGGCGGTGATCGGCGGCGCGCTGTTCTCGGGCGGCGTCTTCCTGCCGCTCGGCGCCATGGCGGGCGCGCTGATCCTCTTCGTCGTGCAGAGCCTGCTCTATCTCCTCGCCCTTCCCCCGGCCGCGAAATTCATCGTCCAGGGCCTCATCATCATGCTGGCGCTCGCGCTTGCGAGCTTCAGGAAGGAGAAATCCTCATGAGCTTCATCCGCACGCTCACGGGCGACATCGATCCGAAGACGCTCGGCGTCACCTATGCGCACGATCATCTCTTCTGTGTGCCGCCGCTCTGGAAGGAAAAGAAGCTCGACGATTTCCTGATCGACGACATCGAGGCGTCGATCAAGGATGTCGAGCTGTTCGTCGCCGCCGGCGGCCAGGCGGTCTATGACGCGACCGCGATCGACTATGGCCGCGACCCGGTCGCGTTGAAGACGATCTCGGAGCGCACCGGCATCCGGATCATCGCCACCGCCGGCTTCAACAAGGCGGTGATGTGGCCCGGACACATGAAGGACGGCCGCACCTTCCAGGCCTTCATCGACGGCAAGAGCCGGGCCGAGCTCGCCGCCCATATCGCATCCGAGGTGACGGAGGGGCTCGACGGGACGGATCTGCGCGGCGGCGTGGTCAAGTTCGGCACCGGCTACAACACCATCTCGGAGGCCGAGGACAAGGCGCTGCGCGCCGCGCTCGACGCGCACAAGGAGACCGGCGCGCCGCTCCACTCGCACACCGAGCTCGGCACGCTGATCCTCGAGCAGCTCGCCATCGTGCGGGCCGAAGGCGTCGATCCGACGCGGCTGACGATCGCCCATGTCGACCGCAACCCCGATCCCTTTGTGCACCGGAAGGCGGCCGAGACCGGCGCCTTCCTGTGCTTCGACGGCATCTCGCGGATCAAATACCACCCCGAAAGCGTGCTCATCGACTGCATCCTGAAGCTCGTCGCGCGCGGCCACGAGAAACAGATCCTGATCGGCGGCGACATCGCCCGGCGGACCATGTACCGCAACTATGGCGAGGGCGGCCTCGGGCTCGGCTACATCCTCGAAAGCTGGGTGCCGCGCTTCGTCGAGGAGGCGGGCGAGGCCGGCTTCGACGGCAAGGCGCTCATCCACACCTTCATGGTGGACAATCCGCAGCGCGCCTTCGCGTTCACGAGCTGAGGGCGATCGTGCATCTGGAAAACGCCGATCTCGAAGGCCTCAACGATTCCGAGGCGCGGGCGCTTCTCGCGCGGAGACCCGTCGCGCTGCTGCCGATCGGCGCCGTCGAGGCGCATGGCGAGCATCTGCCGTCCGGCACCGACAACATCCTCGCCCGCCGGCTGGTGACCGCGCTCGTCGAGCGCGTCGCCGGCGCGACGCCGCTCCTCCTGCTGCCCCTGCTGCCCTTCGGCCAGGTCTGGTCGCTCGCCGATCAGCCGGGCTCGATCTCGTTGTCGAACGAAACCGTGTCGCGCATCGTGGTCGAGATCGGCCTGTCGCTGAAGGCGAAGGGCGTGACGGCGATCGCGGTCGTCAACACGCATTACGGCAATGTCGTCGCGCTCCGCGACGCGCAGCGCCGGCTGAAGGACGAGGGCGTGACGCTCGCGATCTTCAACTATCCGGGCGCTGCCGAACCGACGCGGGCGGTGCGCGAGAAGCCGGCCGCCCACCCCGCCTATATGCACGCCTGCGAGATCGAGACCTCCTATATGCTGCACCTCGCGCCCGAGGCGGTGCGGATGGAGAAGGCGGTCGTCAACTATCCGGCCTTCCCGGAGGATTTCTCCGAGCTCGCCTATCGCTGGAGCGAATTCTCGGCGAGCCCGGTGCTCGGCGACGCGACCGCCGCGACCGCCGATAAGGGCCGGATCATCCTCGACGCCGTGCTCGGCCGGATGGCCGAACTCCTCGCCGCCCTCTATGCTCGCGGCAGAGAAGCCTGAGCAGGACCCGACCGTGAAAGCCGACGTCGCCGCGCGCGATCACCGACCGATCTACATCCAGGTCGCCGAAGGTCTGCGCGCCCGCATCCTGTCGGGCTATTACAAGGACAAGATCGACGGCGAACTGAAGCTCGTGCAGGAATGGAAGGTGTCGCGCCGGACGATCCAGCAGGCGCTCGACATCCTCGTCCAGGAGGGCCTGCTCGGCCGCCAGCAGGGCACCGGCACCTTCATCAATCATGGCGCGGTGGCGAAGCGCTACCGCGCCATCACCTCGATCACCGACGGCATCCGGGCGCAGGGCCTCACGGTCGATTATCGCGTGCTGGGCAGCGGGCCGGAGCCCGCGAGCGCCGCGGCCTGTGCCTTTTTCGGCATCGAGGACGGCGCGAGCGCCTATCGCCACGTCCGGCTGGTGCTCGGCGACGGCCGGCCGCTCGCCGTCACGAGCACGCTCCTCAACCTGCGTCTGCTCGGCGCGATCGAGCTCGCCCATCTCGACCGCGGCCTCTACGACACGTTGCGGCGCAGCCACGGCCGCACCGTCGTGCACGCCGAGGACGCCTATCGCCCGGTGATCGCGAGCGCCGCGACCGCCGGCCTGCTCGGCCTGCCGCCCGGCAGCGCGATTTTCCTCGCCGAGCGGCGCGCCTGGGACCAGGAGGGCGCGCCGATCGAACTGTCGACCGTCGAGATGCTGCCCGTGCCGCTCGAAATCTCGATCTCGCAGGTCGGCACCGACTGGATCGACAAGCCGCCGCCCGTCGCCGACCCGTGGGATTACCGCGTCGGCTTCGGCGATTTCAAAGGCTGACGGCCGGCTTCGGCCGATAGGCCGGCGCCACCCCGTCGAGGAGCGCGTCGGAGGCGCGGCGGAAGCGCTCGAACCCGGCATCGTAAGCGGCCGCGGGCGCGGCATCCGGCTCGAACCGGCGGCGCGTGCGGTGGCTCGCCGCGGCGGCTGTGCGAACGTCCGGGAACCAGCCGACCGCTACGGCGGCGAGCAGCGCCGCGCCCTTCGCGCCGAACTCGCTGCCCTCCGGCACCTCGACCGGCGTGCCGGTGACGTCGGCGATCATCTGCGCCCAGAAAGGGCTGCGCGCCGCGCCGCCGACGAGCCGGATCGCCGAGACCGGCCGGCCGATCCGCGCATAGCAATCGCGGATCGCGTAGGCGAGCCCCTCATAGACGGCGCGCACCAGATGCGGCCGGCGGTGATCGGGATCGAGGCCGAAGAAGCCGGCCCGGGCGCCGGGCTCGAGCCGCGGCGCGATGATGCCGATATGGGAGAGATAGGGCACATAGCCGAGGCCGGCCGCACCCGCCGGGCTCTCCGCCGCGATCTCCGCGAGGCGCTCATAGGCGTCGGGCCGGCCGGCGATGTCGGGCGTGAGCGCTGCGAGCGCCCAGTCGAGATTGGTCGTGCCGGCGACGTTGACCATCGTCTTGATCCACAGATCGCCGGGCACGGTGAAGAGGATGCCCATGTCGCGCGGGGTGAAGACCGGCTCGTCGGCGACGACGCCGTTGAGGCAGGTCGTGCCGACGACGGAGACCGCGATGCCCGGCTCGACCGCGCCCGCGCCGATGACGCAGGCCGGCAGATCGCCGGCGCCGACCGCGACCGGCGTGCCGGCCGGGAGGCCGAGCGCCGCGGCCGCACCGACCGTCAGCCCGCCGACCATCGCTTCCGACCGGGCGACCGCCGGCAAGAGGTGAGCGAGGTGACCGATGCCGAACAGATCGAGCAGCGCCGGATTGAAGCGGCGCTCGCGCGCGCTGCCCGGGGCGATCGCCGAATCGGTCTCGTCGGTGCCGACATGGCCGGTGAGCCGCAGGCGAAGGTAATCCTTGGCGCAGAGGATCGTGCGGGCGCGGGCGATCGTCTGCGGCTCGTTCTCGGCGAGCCAGGCGAGCACCGGCAGCGTGCAGCCGAGCTGCATCACCTGGCCGGAGGAATCGAAGAGCTTCGCCATCAGCGCCGGATCTGCGGCGACCCGGCGGTCGAGCAGGGTCTGCGCCCGCCCGTCATTCCAGAGAATGCCGGGCCGCAACACGGCGCCGCCCGCATCGACCGGCCAGCCGCCGATCATCACGCCCGAAATGGCGAGGCCCTCGACATCGGCCGGGGCGACGCCGGTCTCGGCGACTACGGTCCGGCAGGCGAAGGCCGCGGCGCCGTAGAGCTCCTCCGCCTCCATCTCGAACCAGCCGGGATAGGGCGAGCGGAGCGCGGTGCGCCGTCCGGCCGAGCCGACCTCCCGGCCGGCGCGATCGAACAGCGCCGCCTTGGTCATCGAGGTTCCGACATCGATGCCGAGCACGTAGCCGCCCACGATCCGCTCCTCGATTGACCCCTTGTCCATACAAAGAGTCATGTCGGCTGGCTCATCATTCGTCAAGCTGCCGTCACCCCCGGGAGGCGTGGAGGCGCGCCGACGGTCGGGCGCCCCCTCTCCCGCCGATGAAGTCGGCTGTTGCCGACTTCGCCTTTTCCGCGCCCGGCTCGGCAACAGCCGAGCGGAGGGGGAGAGGGCTTCCGGCCTTGGCGTCGCAGGACGCGGCAGCGGCCGAGACGCTCAGGACGGAAGGGTGAGGGTGCGCCTTTCTTCATTGACGGAGGAAAGGCCCTCACCCCGGCCCTCTCCCGCGGAGCGGGAGAGGGGGTCCCGGCCGTGGCGCCCGGGCGATCGGCGCTCTTCCACCCGAATCATGGGCGCAGTCCGGGTCGCCGCCCCCTCTCCCGGCGGTGAAGTCGGCTGTTGCCGACTTCGCCTTTTCCGCGCTCGGCTCGGCAACAGCCGAGCCGAGGGGGGAGAGGGCTTCCGGCCTCGGCGTCGCAGGCCGCGGCAGCGGCCGAGACGGTTGGGCCGGAAGGGTGAGGGGGCCCTTCGCCAATCAGGACAAGTGCCGATCGGCACGCCCCCTCCCTTGACCGCGATCAAGGCGACGCGCTCCCGCAGGCGCAGACTCCGCTCCGGGAACAGGGAGAGGAAACGATGCAGAACCTGCCGGGCGAGAGCCCACAGACGCCCGTCGAAGCCGCGGCGCGGCCGGTGATGTGGTTCGAGGAGGTCGGCCGCGGCGATGTCGCGCTGGTCGGCGGCAAGAACGGCTCGCTCGGCGAGATGGTGCAGCGGCTCGGCGCCCGTGGCATCCGCGTGCCGCCGGGCTTCGCCACGACGGCCGCCGCCTTCCGCGGCTATGTGACGGAGAACGGCCTCGACGCGCCGATCGCCGAGCGGCTCGCCGCGCTCGCCGACGGCCGCGCGAGCCTCGCCGAGACCGGCGCGGCGATCCGCGCGCTCCTCCTTTCGGGCCGCTTCCCCGCGGCGACGCGCGGCGCGATCGCCGCCGCCTATCGCGAGCTCTGCGCCCGCACGGGCAAGGCCGAGGTCGACGTCGCGGTGCGCTCGAGCGCCACGGCGGAGGACCTCCCCGATGCGAGCTTCGCCGGCCAGCAGGAGACCTTCCTCAACATCCGCGGCGAGGCGGCCCTCCTCGACGCCTGCCGGCGCTGCTATGCCTCGCTCTTCACCGACCGGGCGATCAGCTATCGCCAGGCGAAGGGTTTCGACCACCGCGCCGTGGCGCTCTCGATCGGCGTGCAGCAGATGGTGCGCTCCGATCTCGGCGGCTCGGGCGTGATGTTCTCGATCGACACCGAGACCGGCTTTCCCGATGCCGTCGTCATCAATGCCGCCTGGGGCCTCGGCGAGAATGTCGTGCAGGGCGCCGTCGACCCGGACGAATACCAGATCTTCAAGCCGCTGCTCGCCGACCCCGCGCTCCGTCCGATCATCAGCCGCAAGCGCGGCGAGAAGGCGAAGAAGATGATCTATGCCGGCGGCGCATCGCCGACGCGCAACGTGCCGACCTCGAAGGCCGAGCGCGCCGGCTTCGTGCTGTCGGACGCCGAGGCGCTCGGCCTCGCCCGCTGGGCGGTCGAGATCGAGAAGCATTATGGCTGCCCGATGGACATGGAATGGGCGAAGGACGGCGAGACCGGCGCGATGTTCATCGTCCAGGCCCGGCCCGAGACGGTACAGTCCCGCCGCGGCGCCGAGGCCTTCCGCCGCTACACCGTCGCCGGCCAGGGCCGCACCCTCGTCAAGGGACTCGCGATCGGCGATGCGGCGGTCGCCGGCCGGGTCTGCCTGATCGAGGACCCGCGCGACATCGACCGTTTCGTCGAGGGCTCGATCCTCGTCACCGGCACCACCGATCCCGACTGGGTGCCGATCATGAAGAAGGCGGCGGCGATCGTCACCGATCACGGCGGCCGCACCTCGCACGCGGCGATCGTCAGCCGCGAGCTCGGCCTGCCGGCGATCGTCGGCACCGGCAACGCCACCCACCTCCTGCACGACGAGGAGGAGGTCACGATCTCCTGCGCCGAGGGGGACGAGGGCCTCGTCTACGCGGGCACGGCGCAGATCGCCACCGAGACGGTCGATCTCGCCGGCCTGCCGCAGACCCGCACCGAGGTGATGCTCAACCTCGCCAATCCGGCCGCGGCGCTCCGCTGGTGGCGGATCCCGGCCGATGGCGTCGGCCTCGCCCGGATGGAATTCGTCGTCAGCAATCATGTCCGCGTCCATCCGATGGCGCTCGTCCGCTACGACACGCTGAAGGACGAGGCGGCGCGGGCCGAGATCGCGGCGCTGACGGCCGGCTATGCCGACCGCACCGACTATTTCGTCGACACGCTCGCGACCGGCCTGTCGCGCATCGCCGCCGCCGTCTATCCGAAGCCCGTGATCGTGCGGATGAGCGATTTCAAGACCAACGAATATGCCGGCCTCGTCGGCGGGGCGGAATTCGAGCCGGCGGAGGAAAACCCGATGATCGGCTTCCGCGGCGCGGCGCGCTATTATTCGCCGCGCTACCGCGAGGGCTTCGCGCTCGAATGCCGGGCGATCCGGCGGCTCCGCGACGAGATCGGGTTCTCGAACGTCGTCGTGATGATCCCCTTCTGCCGCTCGACGGCCGAGGCCGACCGTGTCCTCGCCGTGATGGCGGAGAATGGCCTCACGCGCGGCGACAAGGGCCTGAAGGTCTTCGTGATGTGCGAGATCCCGTCGAACGTCGTGCTCGCCGCGCAGTTCGCCGAGCGCTTCGACGGCTTTTCGATCGGCTCGAACGACCTGACCCAGCTCACCCTCGGCGTCGACCGCGATTCGGGCGAACTCGCCGATCTGTTCGACGAGCGCGACCCAGCGGTGAAATGGATGATCGCGAGCGTGATTTCGGCGGCGAAGGCGGCGGGCGCCAAGATCGGCCTGTGCGGCCAGGCCCCGAGCGACCACCCCGACTTCGCGGCCTTCCTCGTCGAATGCGGCATCGATTCGATGTCGGTCAGCCCCGACAGCTTCGCCGCCGTGAAACACGCCGTCGCGGCGGCGGAGGCGGGGGGAGGGTAGGGGGAGGGGAGGCGTGGGAGGAAGGGAAGGGAGGCGGGCGGAGGGATCGAAGGAGACGATAACGCAAGGGAAGGGACGGACCAACTGCCGGACCGCACCACCGCGCGCCTCGCCCCTTGAGCCGAACCGCCCTCGGCAGGCGGTGTTCGGGTTCGCAGGGCGCGCGCCACAGGTCGAGAACGGCGGGCGCCCCCCTCGAAAGCCTCCTTCGGTAGCATCGTCATGATTCCATGATGGCGGCGATGGTCGGAGAGATCGGCGATCAGGCGAAAGGGTCGACGACACCTCACTATCCACGTCCGCCCCATAGCCAGCCCCAAGAGAAGCGTCACGAGCCGCAGCATCGCCCGCGGCCCGTCGGTGTGGTATCCGCCCGGCCTTAATTGGATGCTTGATCCCAGGTTTCGCTGTGCATCTATTCCGCTTCAGAGGTAAACTTGCGTTCGTGCACCATGTGGCCGTCGCGATTGACGACGCAGGGATTGACGGTACGGGCCGAGACATCCCGCCCAATGTAATGACTTTGGGACATGCGAATCCCCTTGTCGAATCAAGGGCCGGCACTTCTCATGACCAATCTTCAGATGGCTTATAAACTACGAATATTTCAGTATTTGTTCAAAGGAGAGCATCGCACACGGGTTCTTCTCAACGAAGATACCGTTGTGAAGCTGATCTCTACGAAGCTTTCCGCATTTTCTGTTGGCAGATCATGTTGCGTGGTTTGACGGATGCGGCGGCGCCAGCACAAAGTAGGAACATCAGCTCGTCGATTCGGAACCTACGGCGTGCACATCATCCCGAGAGGCGACAGGAGGCAACGTGGGTATCGCGGACGACTTCAGGACTTTTCTCGACAATATCAAAGTAGATAACTCAGCAACTATCTCGCTTCGCTATGGTGAGATCACGTCCGCGCTGAACAAGCAATTTCGAGATACCGATTCGAAAACTGCCAACAGCCTTCAGGTCGGCTCCTATGGTCGTTGGACGGCGATTAAGGGCATTTCCGATCTGGACATGATCTATATTGTCCCGGCCTCTGAGTGGGATACCTACAAGGATGGCGGACAGTACGAGCTCCTTCGCGACACCAAGGATGCGATCAAGGCGCGCTATCCATCCACAACGGTGAAGGTTGATCGGCTAGTTGTGCGGGTCCTCTATAGGGATTTCCATATTGAGGTTATGCCCGCTTTTCGGGAGGCGGATGGAAGCTACAAATATCCCGACACAGCGAACGGAGGTTCATGGAAGATCACAAAGCCCCAAGCCGAACTCGATGAGGTGCGGGCGGCTAATGAGCGAAAGAATCGGAATCTCCGGCGCTTGTGTAAGATGGCTCGCGCTTGGAAGAACAAGCGCGGCGTGGCTATGGGTGGCCTTCTGATTGATACGCTCGCCTACAACTTTCTTGAATCGACCGATGAGTATGACGAGAAAAGTTACCTCTACTACAATTATATGTGTCGCGATTTCTTCAAGTTCCTGGCTGACCAACCCAAACAGTCGGAATACGCCGCCCTCGGCAGCCGACAGCGCGTACGGGTAAAGAAGAGGTTCGAGCGGAAGGCAAAGAAGGCCCACGAACTCTGCCTGAAGGCTATCGAGGCGAGCGGCCAAGCGAATGAGCGCCAGAAGTGGCGAGACGTGTTCGGCAATGGCTATCCCGCTCCAGCATCCAAGTCGGAAACAGAAGCCACGCTCGCCAAAGCAGCGTTTCGCAACACCGAGGAATTTGTTGAGGATCGGTTTCCGTTGGATGTCCGGTACGAGATGCGGATCGATTGCGAGGTTACACAGAACGGCTTCCGGGCCACACGCTTGCTCGACCTTCTCGAGCGGCACGGCATCCTGCTGCGCAAGAAAAAACTTCGATTCTTCGTCGCGGACGGCGCCGATCTCCCCGATCACGTCGACATCTATTGGAAAGTGTTGAATCGAGGAGACGAGGCTGAGCGGCGCGACATGATCCGCGGCCAAATTATCCGTGACGATGGCGATTGGGAACGGCGTGAAAGCACCGACTTCCGGGGCAACCACCTTGTGGAATGCTATGCGGTCCTGAATGGTGTTGTCGTCGCGCGAGATGACATCCTCGTTCCCATTAGCGCACAGAGCGCTGAAGTAGGTGACCATGAAGCTTGATTATGACATCACCCTTGAGGATCAAATCCGCGAGTGCTTCGGTCGGGTGGTCTATACACACAAGACGCACGAGAGGATGGCCGACAACTGCACTAAAAAACTCAATCGGTTTAAGGTTGGACAGATCGTCCTCACCGCAGCGACGAGCACGGGCGCTGTTGGTGTAGTTGTAACGAATGAGACGTTCTTCGAGGTCGCAACGGTTCTGGTGTCATTCCTTACGCTCTTGGTGACAACCTACCTCAAGAACTTCGATTTGGGCGCGACCGCGCAGAAACACCGCGATGCCGCGGCAAAACTGTGGAACGTCCGCGAGTGTTACCTTTCGCTCCTCACGGATCTGCCGGCTCTTGACCGGCAGGCGGCCGTTGAGCGTCGCGACGAGTTGCAGACTATGCTCGCCGCACTCTATCAATCTGCGCCACAAACGGATGGCAAAGCCTACGTTGAGGCTCAGAAGCGTCTTCAGAAAATGGAAGACATGACGTTCAGTTCTGACGAGATAGATTGTTTTCTACCGCTATCACTAAAACGTTCAGGCGGACGACCGAAGACCGATGAAGGAACATAAGCGCGTGCCCCTTTCATGCTCACCGGTTATCTAACATTGGAATTCTATGGCGACTCGATGATTAGCTCCGCATGGTGCCAGTGGAAGTCCTAATTGGCTCAACCACGCTCGAAGTTGCTGTGCAAGAGCGCTCGAATACCCCATCTGAAATAGTCGCTTTCGCGAGCGATAGCTACCCCTTTCCGCTGGGATGTTGGACTCAGCTAACTCTCTTGAATACGTGGAAGGCACAGATAGCGGAGGTCCCCTCCCATATGCATAGGGTAGAGTTCGCGCGGCTGCGCGCCGTGGAGTCCGGCTCCGGGAAACGGGTCGGCGACTCCGAAGTTGAAGATCTGCGGATTGCCGGGATAGGGGACGTAAGCGACGGCGGTCATCACCATGGCGTGCGAGCGATTGCCGATGATCAGCGGCCGTTCGTCACGCAGCGCATCCACGATGTCTCCGTTGGTCAGCGACATGATCCCGGCGTCGGCGTCATAGAGACCCTCGATCTCGACACCGAAGTTTTGACCCTCGTCGTCTTGCCATTCACGGTCGAGGTTCTTCGAAATCGCCAAGCCCGTGACCGCTGGAATGTTGCCTACGACTCCATAGGTCTCGCGGACGATCCGCTCCTGGCTGACCCTGTAACCATAGTGCCGGAACACCATCGAGATCGAGGCGGCCCAACACCATTGGGACTGATATTGAGAATCGTAATTGGCCGAGATATGCCGGATATCGATCCCGGCCTCGCAGGCCTGCGGCCCGCAGGTCTCATATGCCAGCGTCTTCGTCGCAGAAGCGACGCCGAAAGCCAGCGCTCCGATAGAAAATGCTCTACGTCCGATACGCATTTCCATGGTCCTAGAGGCAGAAAGTCGCTGTTAGAGTCCAGGAAGCAGGCTTCACCGAAAAGAATCCGCGTCCGTCGTGAGTGAGACCGGGCGATGCCGTCAATGACATCTCATCATGACACATGTGGAGTTCGATCTTCAATTGCAATCGGAAAATTTCTGGAACTCTCAATCATAAACATACGCCGGTCCCGTTCACGGGACAGTATTGGTAATCGGCGGGTTCTTGTAGGGCTATTGCAGCGTGTCCGATTGTAGCCTATGCTCTAGTAGATCGGTCTTCCGTGGACGTGGTTCCAAGAGTTTTCACTTATACAATAATTCTCTCGTTCTCAAGGAATTACCGGGCATCATCGGGGATGGGTATCTTGGTGCGGGGCTCTGCGGGCCGGGCGCGGGAGGCAATAATGAAGCTGCATTCTGCCCTTAAGGCAATCGGCATAAGCGTCGGTCTGGCTGTACTCGCGCCTCAGTTCGCTGGGGCCGCATCGCCCTGCAAGACGTTGGCCAGCGGGACGTTTGCAGGGGAGGACGTACTGAAGCTTCGTGCCGAAGGCCGCGGCGATGTCGATGCCTTCGCGGTCTTTCGCGCGCCGCTGGCGGTCAATACCGACGGGGCGCCTGTTTCCTATCATCCGCTTGATCCGAAAGGCGAACGGCTGGCCATAAACCGGATCGACAATGGCATAGCGATCTGGCTCCGTTCGGCCCCAAAAACGAGATTGCGGGGCAAGGAGTTCTTCGATGTCTACGAGCAATGGCGGGAGGCGGGATTCCCGAAGAGTCTGAACGAGACGTATGCCATAGGTTGGGAAAGCGTGCTGGCGCCGGATCCGGACAGCGGGGGAGCCTGCATCTTCAAGAGTGGCAAGTACAAAGGCTATTTCGGCTCGATGACGAAGCTTACGAATGGCCGCAAGCCCTCGGATAGTGGCGAGTGCCTTATCGACGAGCATCTTGACCAACGCTACATACCGGCAATCGTCCTGCGTGGCGAAGACAATCCACTTCGCAACTATGGAGCAGGCGTTGGCGATCTTGTGATTGCCATCAATCCGCGCAGCAATATCGGCGTGCCGGCGATCATTGGTGACTATGGTGATGGTCATCGGATCGGCGAGGGGTCCGTGGCGCTGAACATGGCGCTTCTCGGACAAGCCAGCCAGCCCAAAAATTACAAGGACGCCAAGGCGCTGGATACCGGAAAGCTCGACATTGTTGTCGCCATACTGCCGGGAAGCGTCAATTATAGACAGATGCGTCCCTATACGGCGGATAATATCGAGAAACGCGTTGGGGGCTGGCTCGAGAACCATGGCTACGGCACGCTGGCCGACTTCGCCAAGCTCGCAACGGCCTGTTCCGAGGGGCTCTAGCTGTGGTGGGGCCGGGTCGCTCCTGCTGCATTCAGCTCCGACACTCAGCTGATCACCGTGGCGTCGGAGCCCCCGCATAAGAAGGCGCGATCTGTTGGATCTTCGCTTCGGTGGGTAGGGTTATGTAGCCGCTCGCCGGGAAGCTGGCGCCGGTAGGCAACGACTGTGGCCTGTTCCCCAATCGAGAGCGCCAGCGGCCGGCTCCGGCCGGCGGGGTTGTCCTTTTCAGCGATCTCCGCTCGTCCGCTCCGGCGGGGTGGTCTCGGCGAATCCGTCCTCTATCGAGGGTGCCGGCGGCCGGCGCTTGCAGCCGGTCGATCGATCGGCCGGCGGCGGGTCCGTCCCGCGCGAAGTACCTCCACCACGCAATACCCTCTGGACCTTCCCATGAACCGCTTCGTCATTCTCTCCGGCTGTTCCGGCGGCGGCAAGTCGACGCTCATCGAGGCGTTGCGGCGGCGCGGGCACCGCGTCGTCGAGGAGCCGGGCCGGCGCATCATCGCCGCCGAGCGGGCGCGCGGCGGGCGGGCGCTGCCCTGGGTCGATCTCGCCGCCTTTCTCGACCGGGCGATCGCGATGGCGCTCGCCGACCGCGCCGCCGCGGCCGCCGGAACGGGCCTCGTCTTCTTCGACCGGGGGCTCGTCGACGCGCTCGTCGCGCGCGCCCATTGCGCCGGCGAGACCGCCTTCGCGGCGGAGGGCGCCGGGGCTGCGCGCGGCGGCTCCGGGGAATGGGCGGCGCTCGCCCGCGCCCATCCGTCGAACCGTGCCGTCTTCTTCGTCCCCCCCTGGCCCGGGATCTTCCGGACCGACGGCGACCGGCGCCACGGCCTCGCCGAGGCGGTCGCCGAATATGACCGGCTCGCGGCCGCCTATCCGGCGCTCGGCCACACCCTCCACGTCCTGCCGAAGGTTCCCGTCGAGACCCGCGCCGACCACGTCCTCGCCATCCTCGGCGCGGGCTAGGCGGCGGGGGAGCGGAGGCCGGCCACGGGCGACCCTCGTCGTGCCGCGCCGCCCTGCTCCACTCCGGTCCAAGACGCCGGCAAGGCGGTGGGAACAAAATTCGAACACCCGGCGAATCCTTATTTTTCTCCAATCGGTTGAGTATGCTCTTGCGCGAGAGAACAAAACGTGCACAATGAGAACATTGTTCGGGGCAGAGCGGTATGAAATAAGGAGGTCGACGATGTCGCAGGCGAGTCTCAGGCTGGTCGAAGGATTGACGATGGACAAGACCAAGGCGCTCGACGCCGCTCTCGGCCAGATCGAGCGGGCGTTCGGCAAGGGCTCCATCATGCGGCTCGGCCAGGGCAGCGCGGCGCTCGAGGTCGGGACCATCTCGAGCGGTTCGCTCGGCCTCGACATCGCGCTCGGCATTGGCGGCCTGCCGCGCGGCCGGATCGTCGAGATCTACGGGCCGGAGAGTTCCGGCAAGACGACGCTCGCCCTCCACACCATCGCCGAAGCCCAGAAGAGCGGCGGAATCTGCGCCTTTGTCGACGCCGAGCACGCGCTCGACCCAGTCTATGCCCGCAAGCTCGGCGTCAATCTCGACGATCTGCTGATCTCCCAGCCGGACACCGGCGAGCAGGCGCTCGAGATCACCGACACGCTCGTCCGCTCCGGCGCGATCGACGTGCTGGTCGTCGATTCGGTCGCCGCGCTGACGCCGAAGGCGGAGATCGAGGGCGAGATGGGCGAGAGCCTGCCCGGTCTCCAGGCCCGGCTGATGAGCCAGGCGCTGCGCAAGCTCACCGCCTCGATCTCGCGGTCGAACTGCATGGTGATCTTCATCAACCAGATCCGCATGAAGATCGGCGTGATGTACGGCAGCCCGGAGACGACGACGGGCGGTAATGCCTTGAAATTCTACGCCTCTGTCCGGTTGGACATCCGCCGGATCGGCGCGATCAAGGATCGCGACGAGGTCACCGGCAACCAGACCCGCGTCAAGGTGGTGAAGAACAAGCTGGCGCCGCCGTTCAAACAGGTCGAGTTCGACATCATGTATGGCGAAGGCGTCTCGAAAGTGGGCGAGGTGCTCGATCTCGGCGTCAAGGCGGGCATCGTCGAGAAGTCGGGCGCCTGGTTCTCCTATGACAGCCAGAGGCTCGGCCAGGGCCGGGAGAACGCCAAGGCCTTCCTGCGCGACAATCCGGAAGCGGCCCGCGCGATCGAGGCGGCGATCCGCCAGAATGCCGGCCTCATCGCGGAGAAGTTTCTGGCCCAGGGCGGGCCGGATCCGGAGGATGCGGAGGACTGAGCGCGCGTCCGGACGCGCGCGAACGGCGCGTCCGCTCGGCGGCTGATCCCGAGCCGATCGCGGCTGCCCGCCGGGTCTGAGGCTCCGGACCGGTCGGCCGGACCGGGGGGGGGGTGTTCGGGCGGCCTTTCTTCCTTTGCGGCGGCTGTGACGTTTCCGCCTGAAGGATGCTTGCCCGCGCGAGGTTTCTGGACAGCCTCGCGGGCTGCGGATACAAGGCGGCACACAGTCTCCGAAGGGTGGGAATGCGCGCCCGGAGCCGGAGGAGGCGTCTCCCTAGCGAGTGTTCAGGCGGTTTTCCATGGCGAGCGTCAACGACATCCGGTCGGCCTTCCTTTCCTACTTCGCGAAGAACGGCCACGAGATCGTCGCGTCGAGCCCGCTCGTGCCGCGCAATGATCCCACCCTGATGTTCGCCAATTCCGGCATGGTCCAGTTCAAGGACTATTTCACCGGCCGGTCGATCCCACCCCAGCCGCGGGCGACCACGGCGCAGAAATGCGTCCGGGCCGGGGGCAAGCACAATGATCTCGACAACGTGGGATATACAGCGCGGCACCACACTTTCTTCGAGATGCTCGGCAATTTCTCCTTCGGCGACTATTTCAAGGAGCAGGCGATCGAGCACGCCTGGACCCTCGTCACCCGCGAGTTCGGCTTGTCGAAGGACCGGCTGCTCGTCACCGTCTATGTCGACGATCACGACGCGCACGCGCTTTGGAAGAAGATCGCCGGCCTGCCGGACGACCGGATCATCCGGATCGCCACCTCCGACAATTTCTGGCAGATGGGCGACACCGGTCCTTGCGGCCCGTGCTCCGAGATCTTCTACGATCATGGACCCGACATCTGGGGTGGACCGCCCGGCAGCCCGGAACAGGATGGCGATCGCTTCATCGAGATCTGGAATCTCGTCTTCATGCAGTACGAGCAGCGTGGGCCGGGTGACCGTGTGGCGCTGCCGAAGCCCTCGATCGACACCGGAATGGGCATCGAGCGGGTCGCCGCCGTGTTGCAGGGCGTGCACGACAATTACGACATCGACCTGTTCCAGACGCTCATCCGTGCTTCGGTCGAACTCACCAAGGTTTCCGCGGAGGGTGAGCGGCGGGCGAGCCACCGGGTGATCGCCGATCATCTGCGTGCCTCGAGCTTCCTCGTCGCGGACGGCGTGCTGCC
This sequence comes from Prosthecomicrobium pneumaticum, assembly GCF_014199915.1. Lineage (GTDB taxonomy): Bacteria > Pseudomonadota > Alphaproteobacteria > Rhizobiales > Kaistiaceae > Prosthecomicrobium > Prosthecomicrobium pneumaticum. The sequence continues at coordinate 791,938 of NZ_JACHOO010000001.1, forward strand.
TTCGAACGAAGGACGCGGCTATGTCGTGCGCCGCATCATGCGCCGCGCCATGCGCCACGCCCACCTCCTCGGGGCGTCCGAGCCGCTGCTCCACCGGCTCGTGCCGGTGCTCGTTCGCGAGATGGGCCAGGCCTATCCCGAACTCGTCCGCGCCGAGGCGCTGATCACCGAGACACTCCGGCTCGAGGAAATCCGCTTCCGCCGGACCCTCGCCCGCGGTCTCGGTCTGCTCGAGGAGGCGTCCTCCGACCTTTCCGCCGGCGGCATGCTGTCCGGCGAGACCGCGTTCCGGCTCTACGATACCTATGGCTTCCCGCTCGACTTGACGCAGGATGCGCTGCGCGCCCGCGGCATCGGCGTTGATCTCTCCGGCTTTGACGATGCGATGCAGCGCCAGAAGGCGGAGGCGCGCGCCGCCTGGGCCGGGTCGGGCGAGGCGGCGACCGAGGCGGTCTGGTTCGGCCTGCGCGACCGGCTCGGCGCGACCGAGTTCCTCGGCTACGAGACCGAGAGCGCGGAAGGGTCGGTGCTGGCGCTGGTGCGGGACGGGGCGGAGATCGTTTCGGCCTCGGAAGGCGAGGCTGTCGCGGTCGTCGTCAACCAGACCCCCTTCTATGGCGAGTCGGGCGGCCAGGTCGGCGATGCCGGCCGGATCGAGACCGATGCCGGGGCGGTGGTCGAGATCGAAGACACGCAGAAGCGCGCCGATGGTCTCTTCGTCCATTTGGGTTCCGTCGTCCGCGGCACGATCGCCCGCGGCGAGGCTGTCCGCCTTACCGTCGACCATGCCCGCCGCGGCTCGATCCGTGCCAACCATTCCGCCACCCATCTCCTGCACGCGGCACTCCGCGCCGTGCTCGGCGAGCATGTCGCGCAGAAGGGCTCCCTCGTTGCACCGGAACGGTTGCGCTTCGACTTCTCGCATCCGAAGCCGATCGGCGACGACGAAATCGCCGCGGTCGAGGAAATCACCAACGGCGTCGTCCTGCAGGACGCCCCCGTCGTCACCCGCCTGATGGACCGCGACGAGGCGGTCCGCTCGGGTGCGATGGCGCTGTTCGGAGAGAAATATGGCGAGGAGGTCCGCGTCGTCTCGATGGGGGCCCGCAATGGCCGGCCTTATTCGGTCGAGCTCTGCGGCGGCACCCATGTCGGGCGTACCGGAGAGATCGGGCTGGTCACCGTCGTCGCCGAGACCGCGGTCGCCGCGGGGGTGCGCCGGGTCGAGGCGTTGACTGGACATGCCGCACGGCGCCATCTCGAGGCGCAGGAGCGTCGCCTGAAAGCGGTCGCGGGCCTCTTGAAGGTTCGGCCGGACGAGGCGGCCGAGCGCGTCGAGAGCCTCGTCGAGGATCGCCGGCGGCTGGAGCGGGAACTCGCCGAGGCGCGACGGAAGCTCGCGCTCGGCGGAGGTGAGGCGGCGGGTGCGGCGGGCGGCGGTGAGATCCGCGAGATCGGCGGTGCGCGGTTCCTCGGGCGGGTGCTGAAGGGCATTCCGGCGCGCGATCTGAAGGGCCTCGTCGACGAGGCGAAGAAGCAGATCGGCTCGGGCGTCGTCTCCTTCGTGGCGGTCGACGAGGACAACAAGGCGAGCCTCGTCGTCGGCGTCACGCAGGACCGGCTGGCGGTGGTCGACGCCGTCACCCTCGTCCGTGCGGGCGCGGAAGTGCTCGGTGGCAAAGGCGGCGGCGGTCGGCCGGACATGGCGCAAGCCGGCGGCCCGGACGGGGCGAAGGCGGAGGCCGCGATCGCCGCGATCGCCGCGGCGCTGTCGGAGTGAGGGAAGCGCCGCGGAGCGGTTCTTCCGCGGCGATCGGGTCATCATCTCGACAAGAGGCGGGCCGATACGGTCGGCCCAGAGGCGGCGTGAGCGCCGGGGGGCCGGGATGCTCGAAGGTGGCGGCGGCAAGGATCTGCTGATCTTCCTCGTCACCGCGGGCATCGTCGCGCCGCTGTTCAGCCGGCTGCGCTTCGGCGTCGTGCTCGGCTTTCTGCTCGCCGGCATGGTGCTCGGCCCGGGTGGGCTGGGCAGCCTCGCGCCGCTTTTCCCACCGCTGCACTACGTCACCATCGGCAGCACGCATTCGCTCGAGGCGCTCGGCGATCTCGGCGTCATCGTGCTCCTCTTCACGATCGGGCTCGATCTGTCCTTCTCGCGCGTTGTCGCGATGCGGTCGATCGTGCTGCGGGCCGGCGGCACCGAGGTCGTGCTCGCCGCCGCCGCCGTCGCGGCGGCGAGTCTCGCCTTCGGCCTGCCCGCCGAGGTGTCGATCGTGCTCGGCATGGCGCTCGCGCTCTCCTCCACCGCCATCGTGGTGCAGACGCTCGTCGAAGGCCGCCGGCTCGCGACCGAGACGGGCCGTACGACGCTCGGTATTCTCCTCCTGCAGGACCTCGCGGTGGTGCCCTTCGTCATCGTCGTCGGCATTCTGGGCGCGAGCGACCGCGATCCGACGCTGCTCGTCGCTCAGGGCCTGGCGCTCGCCGTGCTGGTCGTCGGGCTGCTCGTCGTCGTCGGCCGCTATGTGATGCGGCCGCTGATGGGCTTCGCGGCGGCGACGGGGAACCGGACGCTCACCCTCGCGCTCGCGCTCCTGCTCCTCGTGGGGACGGCCGAACTCACCGATCTCGTCGGCCTCTCCGATGCGCTCGGGGCCTTTCTTGCCGGCCTGCTTCTCGCCGAAACGCAGTATCGCCATCAGCTCGAGGTGGACATCGAACCCTTCAAGGATCTGCTTCTCGGCGTGTTCTTCCTGTGGGTCGGCGTGACGATCGACCTCACTTTCGTGCTGCGCGCCTTTCCGCTGGTGCTCGGCTGCGTGCTCGCCATGCTGGCGCTCAAGATGGTCGTCGCCTGGATCTCCTGCCGCGTCGCCATCCGGGCGGCGCCCGCGGTGGCGGTCGAGGCGGCCTTCCTGCTCGCCGGGGCGGGCGAGTTCGCCTTCGTGCTCCTCACGCTCGCCCGGCGCGACGGGGTGATCGACGCGTCCCTCGCCCAGCTCGCCACGGCGACGGCTGCGCTCTCGATGATCGCGACGCCGCTCGTCGCGCCGCTCGGCCGGCGTCTGGCGGAGCGGCTCGAGGCGCGGCGGGCAGCGGACCGCCATGCCCCGGCCGACGGTGGCGAGGCTTTCGCCGATCACGTGCTGATCGGCGGCTTCGGCCGTTTCGGCGCGGCGGTCGCGGCAATCCTCGATGCCGAGGAGGTGCCGTGGGTGGCGCTCGATCGCGATGCGGGCCGCGTCGAGCGCGCGCGTGCGGCCGGCCGGCCGGTCTATTTCGGCGATGCGAGCCAGGGTGAGATGCTCGCCCGGCTCGGCGCGGCGCGGGCGCGGGCCTTCGTCGTCACGCCCGATCAGCCCGAGGCGGCCGAGCGCATGGTGCGGGCGATCGCCGCCGTGCGCCCCGATGCGGTGATCCATGCCCGCGCCCGGGATCGCGACCATGCGCTGCGGCTCGCTGCCGGCGGCGCGAGCGACGTCGTGCAGGAGGCGCTCGAGAGCAGCTTCCGCATCGCCGGCCACCTGCTCGAGGAGATCGGATTTCCGGAAGATGCGGTCGAGCGGCGGATCGGCGAGGCGCGGCGTGCCGCGGAGGAGACGGCGATCAGTTGATCAGGAAACCGCCATCGATCGGGATGGTGGTGCCGTTCACCATCGCCGCCCGGTCGGACAGGAGATAGGCGACCACCTCGGCCACCTCGCGCGGCTCGACGAAGCGGCCGAGCGGGATGCGGCCGAGCATCGGACCGGATTTCGCCGGGTCACTCCAGGCCTTCACGGCCATCGGCGTCAGCGTGACGATCGGGTTGACCGCGTTGACGCGGATGCCCTGCCGGCCGAGTTCGTTCGCCATCACCATGGTGAGCGAATCGAGCGCGCCCTTCGAGGCGCAATAGGCGGCATGGTCGGCGAAGCCGATCGAGGAGGAGATCGACGAGACGTTGACGATCGCCCCGGCAATGCCGCGGGCGATCATGCTCTTCGCCGTCTCCTGCGCGACGACGAGGGCCGCCTTGCAGTTGACGGCCATCAGCGTGTCGAAGGCCTCCTCGGTCACATCGAGGAAGGACTGCAGATGCGTCGTGCCGGCATTGTTGACGAGGAGGTCGACCGGCTGCGCGGCGCGCGCCGCGGCCCGTGTCGCCGCCATGTCGGCGAGGTCGCAGGCGATCGTCTCGCAGCCATGCGTCGCGGCGAGCGCATCGAGATCGGCGGCGCTGCGCGACAGCGCGACGACGCGGGCGCCGCGCTCCACGAGAAGCTCGACGATCGCCCGGCCTATTCCCTTGCCCGCACCGGTGACGAGCACACGCTTGCCCGAAAACTCCATGCCATTCCTCCTCCCGTCCGCCGGCCGACGGCCGCCCCACCGTTCTTAGAGCGTTTCGCACTGATGCGGAATCCGGATACGGACCCGATGGCGGCCCGGACCGGACGGCCCGGCGTCATGGCTGCGCGAGCCGGGGGGACACCGCAGCGGGCCGTGCGAGGGTCGAGGGCGTGGCGGCCGACCTGCGGCGTGCGGAGATCGAGCTTCGGAAAGGCGAAGGGGCGCGTTCCCCCCTCGCGGTCCCTGAGACCGGCCGTTCAGGCCTCGTCACCCGCCCGGCGGCGGGTGTTGCCGAGCCGGACGGGAGCGGGCGGGGTACGGAACCTCGAGGCACGGTGGTGCGGGCGGTCGGACTCGAACCGACATATCCGTGAGGACGGCGGATTTTGAGTCCGCTGCGTCTACCAATTCCGCCACGCCCGCGGGACCGGGCGATGCCTCGCGCCGGCCGCACACCCATACGATACCTCGCCGGCGAACGCCAGACGGCGCGGCCGCGGCCGGTGGCGCTCAGCGGCGTTTCCGCTTCGCGCCCCGCGTCGCGACGTTGAGCGCGACGGCCGCCCGGATGAGGGCCTTCAGCGCTTCGGCGTCGATCGCGTCTCCGGCGTGGAGGTCGATCGCCCGGCGGACATTGCCTTCGAGGCTCGCATTGAAGAGGCCGGAGGGGTCGGCGAGCTCCGCCCCCTTCGCGAAGGTGAGCTTGACCGCGGACCGGTAGGTCTCGCCCGTGCAGAGAATGCCGTCGTGTTCCCAGACGGGCACGCCGCGCCATTCGACGGTCTCGACCACGTCCGGATCGGCCTCGCGGATCAGCGCGCGGACGCGGGCGAGGGTGGCGCCGCGCCAGTCGCCGAGCGCCGCGATCCGCGCGTCGATCCGTTCGCCGGCGGACATCCCCGTGTCGGGCGCCGCCGCGCCGGATGCCGCATCCGGCGCCCCGGCCGCGGGGCTGTCCTTCGTCGTCACGGAGCGGCCCTCACATCCGCTCGCCGGGCAGGCGGCTCGCCTGCCCGACCCAGTCGACGAACTGCGCCTCGTCGAGCGCGTCGGTTTCGCGAATGTGGAGATAGCGCACCGTCGCCTGTTTGGAGGCGACCGGTGGCGGCGGATCGAGCGCCGCACCGCGAAAGAACGCCACCTTCACATAGCGGGCGAAGACGTGGATGCCGAGGAACCATGCATCGCGCTCCGTGCCATAGAGCGGCGAGTTCCACTTGACCGCCTTTTCGACGCCGGGCACCGCCTCCGCGATCAGCGCGTCGAGCCGGCGGATGACGGCGCTCTTCCAGCCGGGCGCGGCGGCGATATAGGCCGCCACCGGCGCATCGCCATAGCCCTTGGCGATCTGCGGGTTGCCGCCCGACAGGAGCACCGGTTCGCCCGCCGGGCCATCCACGGGGGCGCCCGCCCCCTGCTCGTCCCGCTTCGCCTTCGCCACAAGCGTCTCCTCCCGCTCGGCCGAGCCTAACCGCCTCATCGCCGCGCGTCATCCCCGCCGGCCTCTCCGAGGGAGGTGCGGGGGGTTGATCGCGCCGCGTCCTCGTCCATGCTGGCCCGCAGGAGACAGAAAGAGGCGAGCGCATGACCGGACCCTTCCGCGAAAATGTCGAGGACGAGCGTTTCGAGCTCGAGGTCGAGGGCCATGTCGCCTTCATCGCCTATCGGATCGTGCACGGCGAGATGGTGCTCGTCCACACCGAGGTGCCGGAGGCGCTCGGCGGCCGCGGCGTCGGCGCCGATCTGGCGCGGCGCACCTTCGCCCTGCTCCGCTCGACGGGCCGCAAGGCGCTCGTCACCTGCCCCTATCTCGTCGCCTGGCTCGGCAAGCACCCCGAGGACCGCGACGTCGGCACGCCCCTCGAATGAGCGGGTCCTCCGGCTGAAAAAAAGAGCCCGCGCCGGGGGGCGGCGCGGGCAGGTGGCGAAGATGCCGGCTCGAGGCCGGTCTCGTTTCCGGCGAGGCGGGTCGGGCCGCGCGGGCGGCCGCGTGGGAGGGGGCTCAGCCGCCCCGCAGCCAGACCAGCATCTCGCCCGGAGCGCGGTTGTCCCAGGCGTAATAGGGCACCGCCTTGATCGGCGCGGCTTGCCTCGCCGGCCGTTCCGTGCGGTAGAGGTCGCCGTTCCAGCCCGCCGTGGCATCGGCCTCGGCCGTCGCGGCGAGCGTCGTCACGCCACCGAGCAGATCCGGCTCGAAGCTCGCGGTGAAGCCGGCGCCATCCGGCAGGCGGATGCGGTTGAGCGCGACCGGATTGTCGATCCCCTCGAGCGTGTAGAGGAGCGGGCCGCGCTGCAGCGCGACGCGGCCGGCATCGGCGCGCACCTCCGGATGGGCGTAGATGCGCTCGACCGCCATCTCGAGCGCGAGATCGACGGTGTCGCCGGCCCGCCATTCCCGGTCGATCCGGGCATAGCCGTCGACGGTGACGGCGGCGAGGTCGACGGTGATGCCGGCGACTGAAAGCGTCGCCTTGCGACACCAGCCGGGGATGCGCAGCGACAGCGCGAAGCGCGTCGGCGCATCGACGTCCACCGTGACGCGGACCGCACCCTCCCAGGGGTAGTTCGTCTCCTGCGTCAGGCGCACGGTGCGGCCGCCGCCGATGTCGAGCGTCGCGTGCGAGGCGCCGTAGACGTGCACCGCCGCCTCGCCCTCGGCCTCGCCATACATGTAGCTGCCGATCGAGGCGACCATCCGGCCGATATTCGGCGGGCAGCAGGGGCAGCGGTGCCAGACCCAGCGATTGTGGCCGCCGCGGCTCTCGAGCGGGTTCTCGTAGAAGAACAGCGAGCCGTCGAGCGACAGGCCGGAGATCGCGCCGTTATAGAGCGCCCGCTCCATCACGTCGGCATAGCGCCGGTTCGGCCCCATGCCGAGCATCCGGCTCGCCCAGAAGACGAGGCCGACCGCGGCGCAGGTCTCGGCATAGGCGGTCTCGTTCGGCAGGTCGTAATCCGCCGTGAAGCCCTCATTGTCGGCCGAGGGGCCGAGCCCGCCCGTCACATAGAGCCGCTTGGCGTTGAGATCGTCCCACAGCCGGTCGAGCGCGGTGCGCAGGGTCGGATCGCCATATTCGGTCGCGATGTCGGCCATGCCGGAATAGAGATACATCGCCCGCACAGCATGGCCGACCACCTTGTCCTGCTCGCGGACCGGCAGGTGCGACTGGTTGTATTCATAGGTCTTGAAGTGGAAATCGGCCGGGTCGGCGCCGCGCGCCCGCGCCTCCGCGTCGAAATAGTGCGGCTGCCGGCCGCGCTCGTCGATGAAGAACTTCGCGAGGTCCATGTAGCGCGGCTCGCCGGTGACGCGGGCGAGCCGGACGAGGGCGAGTTCGATCTCCTCATGGCCGCAATAGCCGCGCTTCTGGCCCGGCTTCGGCCCGAACGTCCGGTCGATGTGGTCGGCATAGCGGATCATCACGTCGAGCAGCGCCCGCTTCCCCGTCGCCTGGTAATAGGCGACGGCGCCCTCGATCAGGTGTCCGGCGCAATAGAGTTCGTGGCAGTCGCGCAGGTTCGTCCAGCGCTTGCCCGGCTGCATCCTGATATACCAGGACGAGCAATAGCCGTCCTCCTGCTGCAGCTTCTCGAACATCGCGATGACCGCGTCGATCTTCGCCTCGAGTTCGGGATTGGGCTTGCGGTAGAGGCAATAGGCGGCGGTCTCGATGGTCTTGCCGAGATCGGAATCCCAGAACATCTGTGTCGTCACGGTCGAGGCGGTGAAGCCGTCGGTGACGTGGAAGGGGATGCGCAGCGCCGGCACCGGCCGGTCTGGGTCGATCTGGTCGAGCATGCCCGCGGCGACGCAGCGCTCGTAGAGGATGTCGGCGGTCCTGTCGGCGACGGCGTCGACGCGGTCGCCCCAGAAGCCGGAGACCGACACCTTCGGCACGGCGGGCGGACGGAACCGGGCGGTCGGCGGCGCGGCGGCGACGGCGGGTTGAGCACTCATCGGAGGTCTCCGTTCTTTTTCGTCGGGGGGTTCGTCTACTTCACCGCGCCGGCGGTCAGTCCGCGGATGTAGTAACGCTGGAGTAGAAGAAAGAGGATCAGGCAGGGGATCATCATCACGGTGACGCCCGCCTGCACGGCGCCCCAGTCGATCGCGCCGAACCGGCCGGAGCGCACCGCCGTCATCAGGATCGGCAGGGTGTATTTCGACTGGTCGGTCATCAGCACCAGCGCGGCGAGAAACTCGTTCCAGGAGTTGAGGAAGGCGAACAGCGCGACGGTGACGACGCCCGGCCAGACGAGCGGCAGCATCACCCGCACCAGCATGGCGAGGCTCGAGGCACCGTCGATCCGCGCCGCCTCCTCGATCTCCTTCGGCACGGCGTCGAAGGCGTTCCGCATCATGAAGATCGAGAAGGGCAGTTGCAGCGTCACATAGACGAGCACCAGGCCGGCGAGTGTATTCTGCAGGCCGAGCGTGTTGAGGATCAGGAAGATCGGTGTCAGGATCGACTGGAACGGGATCATGATCGTCGAAAGGATCAGCACGAAGACGAGGTTCTTCAGCGGAAACCGGAAGCGCGAGAAGCCATATCCGGCGAAGAGACTGACGACGACGGAGAGCGCGACGGTCGAAAGCGTGACGACCGTGCTGTTCCAGGCATAGTGGCCGAGCCCCTCGCCGAAGGCGCCGAGCGTGCGATAGCTGTCGAGCGACAGGCCGGTCACCGGCCAGGGCGGCAGCGGCGGCTGGCGCGCCTCGGGCGGCGGCTTGAGACTCGTCAGGAGCGTCCAGGCGATCGGCGCGAGGAACAGGAAGGCGAGCAGCATGCCGACCGTGTGCTCGGCGAGGCCGCCGAGCCGGGTTCCGGCGAGCCGCCGGGCGAGCGCGGTCATTCGAGGCCCTCCGGATTGCGCAAGAGGCGGAGCTGGACGAGCGACAGCACGACGAGGATGACGAGCAGCACCATCGACAGCGCCGCGCCATAGCCGAGCTTGAAGGACACAAAGGACTGGCTGAAGATCCAGTAGACCGCGGTGATCGTCTGGTTGCGCGGGCCGCCGGCGAGGATGATGTAGAACTGGTCGAAGGCGAGCATCGAGCCGGCGACCGACAGGATCAGCGCGAGCGCGATGGTGCGGCGCATCATCGGCAGGGTGATCAGCCGGAAGCGCGAGAAGGCGCCGGCGCCGTCGATCTTCGCCGCCTCCGAGAGCTCGGCCGGGATGCTCTGCAGGCCGGTCATCAGGATCACCATGGTGAAGCCGGCGACCTTCCACACCACCATCACGATGACCGACCAGAAGGCGAGATCGAAATCGGCGAGCAGGTTGACCTTCTTCGGCGTGATGCCGAGCGCCACCGCGGCGGGCGAGAAGAGGCCGGCATCGACATTGAGCAGCCACACCCACAGGAGGCTCGCCGAGGCGAAGCCGACCACGACGGGCAGGAAATAGGCGGTGCGATAGAAGCCGTTGAAGCGACGCGGCGTCTCGACGAAGAGCGCGAGCGGGAAGGCGACCGCGAAGATCGCGACGGTGACGATCAGGGTATAGTAGATCGTAAAGTTCATCGCCCGCCAGAAGCGGATGTCTTTCCAGGCGGCGACGTAGTTGTCGAAGCCGATGAAGCGGTGTTCGCCCATCAGCGGCCAGTTGTGCAACGACATGAAGGCGGTCATGACGAGCGGCGCGACGAAGAACACGGCCACAAGGGCGACGGCCGGCGCGACATAGAGAAGGCCGATCCACTCGCTGCGGCCGAGGCGCCGACGCCGGCGGGGAGCGGCCGATACCGCTTCGCGCGCGGCATGGCTGATCGAGGACATGGACGGGACCCTTCGGGCTCGGTTCACCGGGGAGAGGCGACGGCGGACGCTCGCCCGCCGCCGCATGCGCTCACTGGTTGGCGCCGCCGGCGTCGATGATCGACTGCATCGTCTCCTGCGCGGTGGCGAGCGAGCCGTCGACATCGTCGCCGAAGAACACCTCGTTCACCATCTGCACCCAGGGGCCGTTCTGGCTGTTGATGATGTCGTTGAAGACGACGGAATAGGGGGTCTTGCCCTTCGCCATCGCATCGGCGGCGGTCTGGTAGCGCGGGTCGAGACCCTTCAGCGCCTCTTTCGCGATGTCGCCGCGGACCGGCAGGCTGCCGCGGCTGGCGAGCAGGGTCTGGCCCTCGAGCGAATAGGCGTAGTCGAGGAATTCCTTGAGCACGGCGAGCTTCGGCGTGCCCTTCGTGACGACGAAATTGTCGCCGCCGGCGAAGGAGGACCAGCCGCCTTCCTTGCCCGGCAGATAGGTGAGCCCGTATTCGATGTCGGGATATTGCGTGTTGAGGGCGCCGATCGCGAAGGCGCCGGACGGCGCGATGCCGATATTGCCGGCCGCGAAGGCGGCGAAGAAATTGGCGCCGCTGTCGGTCTGCGCGCCTTCCGGCACCAGACCCTTCTCGACCATCGAGCGATAGAAGGCGATCGCGTCGCGCATCTGCGGGGTGTCGACCGTCGCCTTGGTGCCGTCATCCGACAGCAGGTCGCCGCCCGAGGCCCAGACCAGCGGCATGAAGGTGAAGATGTTGCAGCCGCCGCAATTGCCGGAGAAATAGAAGCCCTTCACCTCGCCGCCGAGCGCGTTCACCTTCTCGGCGTCCGCCTCGATCTCGGCCCAGTTGGCCGGCCCCTTGTCGGGATCGAGCCCGGCTTCGCGGAACAGCTTCTTGTTCCAGATCAGCACCGAGGAATCGGCCGAGAAGGGCAGGCCGTAGATGCGGCCCTTATAGGTGCCGGTCTTCACATGGGCCGGCGAGAGCTGGTCGAAGTAAGAGAGGCCCTTCGCCCAGTCGGTGATATCCTCGAGCTGCCCTGCTGCGGCGAAGGCGGGCGTGTAGATGAGGTCGAGCGACAGCCCGTCAGGCGCCGTGCCGCCGGCCGCGGCGGTCGCGTATTTCTGCACCAGCTCGGCGGTCGGGATGATGTCGAGCTTGATCTGGTTCTCATGGCCCTTGTTGAAGGCCTCGACGATCTGCGGCATGAAGTTCGAGCCGTCGGCCCGCACCCAGATCGTCGCCTCCTCCGTAAAGCCGGGGGCGGTCGACAGCATCATCACCGCCGCGCCGGCGGCGAAAAGTCCGCTCAGTTTCTTCATTCTCTCCTCCCTCTTGATGGACCGGCCGGCTCCTCTTTCCGGACGGTCGACGAATCGTTCAGCCGTCCGGTGGACGGCCGCAGGACTGCCGGACGACGAGCCGGCACGGCAGTTTGCGGATGCCCGGCTCGACGGCCTTGCCGTCGACCAGCGAAAGCAGGGTCAGGCCGGCCTCGCGGCCGAGTGCGGACAGGTTCATGTCGACCGAGGTGAGCGGCGGCCGCGTCTCGGCGGCGACGATCTCCCAATTGTCGAAGCCGATCACGCCGACATCGTCCGGCACGGCGAGGCCGCGCTCACGCAGCGCATCGACGACGCCGCGGGCGAGCTGGTCGTTGCCGCAGAAGATCGCGTCCGGCTTCTCGCCCGGGCCGCCGAAGAGCTGCGCCACCGCCTCGTGGCCGAAGCGCTCCGACCAGCGGCCGGACATATAGAAGCCGTCCGGCACGCCGAGCCCGTGCTCGGCGAGCACGGCGCGCCAGGCGGCGGCGCGCTGATGCACCACCATGAAACTCTCCGGCCCCGTGACATGGGCGATCCGCCGCCGGCCGAGCGCCACGAAATGCTCGACGGCGAGCCGTGCCCCTTGCGCATCGTCCGAGACGAAGGCGATCGAGCCGGGGTCGGGCTCGGTGAAGGCATAGATGATCGGCACGCCGAGACCGGCGAGGGTGACGGGCAGGTGGCGGTCGAGCCGCTTGCCGCTCGCGATGATGCCGTCGACGCGCTTTTCGAGCATCGCCTCGACATGCAACTGGCCGAGCCGGGGATCGTCCTCGACATTGCACAGGAACACCGAGACGCCGGCATCGACAAGGGCTTCGGAGATGCCGGCCATCACCGGAAGCGAAAAGCGGCCATAGGTGTCGTTGGTCAGCAGGCCGACGGTGAAGCTCCTGCGGCGCAGCAGGCTCTGCGCGAGGCCGTTCGGCCGGAAGCCGAGCCGGCGCGCCACCTCGCGGATGCGGGTGCGCGTCTCGGCGGTCATCCGGCCCTGATCGTTGAGCGCCTTGGAGGCGGTGGCGACCGACACGCCGGCGGCTTCCGCGACATCGCGGAGCGTCACCGGCCGCCGCGCCGGCAGCCTTCCTTCGCCCGAATCGGCCGAGCCCGTCACGTCTGGCGTCCTCCCGGCGGCGCTGTCGGCCGCTCATTTGAGAAAAGGTTTTCTCAACCCGGTTCAAGAAAAGGCGGACGACGGGGCCGGCCACCTGGGACGAATTGAGAAAACCTTTTCTCAGATCAGGCTAACCGGGCTGGCGGCGGGCCGCAAGCGGAAAGTGTCGTTGCGGGAAGACCGTTGCCATTCCCGCACTGTCGGTCATACCGGCTCCCCCTCGCGCCCGTGTGAGGTCTTCGAACAGCCCCCTCCACCCGTCATGCCGGCCTTCGTGCCGGCATCCATAATCGTGCCCGTGGGTGCTCGGGTGACGGCGGTGCGGGCCGGGGATGGTTTCCCCTTGTGGGGGAGGGCCAGGGTGGGGGCGGCCGGGAGCAGGGTTCGGACGGCCCGGCGTCACGAGTATGGACCCCGGCACGGAGGCCGGGGTGACCGGTGCTCTGGCGGGGCGGGCCTGCGGCTTCAGCGTATTCACCCCCCCACAAGGGGGGAGGGAGGCTGCCGCTCCGGACCCGTCCGGCCGCTCTGGGGCCCCTCCTGCCGGTTCTTTCGAACAGCCCCCTCCACCCGTCATGCCGGCCTCCGTGCCGGCATCCATAATCGTGACGGTCGGCGATCCGTGCGCCGTCCTCCCCACCCGGTGCTTCCGGCGCAGGCGGAAACCCGTGCGACAGCGGGCGGTGCGGGCCTGGCACGGTTTCCCCCGCTTGTGGGGGGAGGGCCAGGGTGGGGGCGGCCGGGAGCAGGGGTCGGACGGCCCGGCGTCACGATTATGGACCCCGGCACGGAGGCCGGGGTGACGGATGCTCTGGCGTGGCGGGCCTTCGGCTTCGGCGTATTCACCCCCGCCCCGACCCTGCCCCACAAGGGGGAGGGAGGTTGCCGCTCCCGGACCCGCCCGGCCGCTCTGGGGCCCTCCTGCCGGTTCCTCTGAACAGCCCCCTCCACCCGTCATGCCGGCCTCCGTGCCGGCATCCATAATCGTGACGGTCGGCGATCCGTGCGCCGTCCTCCCCACCCGGTGCTT
>NZ_JACHOO010000002.1:0-350657 GCF_014199915.1 Prosthecomicrobium pneumaticum
TGCCGGCACGCAGGCCGGCATGACGGGTGGAGGGGTCGGCTCGGGAAACCGACGGAAGCGCGCAGGAAGAAAGCCGGCCGGCCGGAACCCGGGAGGGTGACCGCCCCCCAAAGCACCCGTCACCCCGGCCTCCGTGCCGGGGTCCATAATCGTGCCGCCGGGCCGCCCGACCACCGCCGCCACCCTGAACACCCGTCATCCCGGGCGGAGCGGAGCGGAGACCCGGGACCCATCGCGCGGAGCAGCCGCCTCCCCCCGATCGACCTCTCCCTCCCCCCAAGGGGGGAAGCAGCGCCGTTCCCCCTCACGCCGCGGCGAACTTCATGAGCTTGATCGCCTCGAAGTCCTGCACCCCGCCGCCGACCCGCTTGGTGGTGTAGAAGAGCACGTAGGGCTTCGCCGAATAGGGGTCGCGCAGCACCCGCACGCCGGTCCGGTCGACCACCAGATAGCCGCGGCGGAAGTCGCCGAAGGCGACCGAGAACGAGCCGGCGGCGATGTCGGGCATGTCCTCCGCCTCGGCGACGGGAAAGTTGACGAGCGTCGCGGCGGCGCCGGGCGTCGACGGCGGCGCCCAGAGATAGGCGCCGTCCTCGTCCTTGAACTTGCGGATCGCGCCCTGCGTCTTGCGGTTCATGACGAAATGCGCGTTCTGCCGGTAGCCGGCCTTGAGCGCATAGACGAGGTCGATCAGCCGGTCGGACGGGTTCGCCGCCGCGAAGCCGCCCGTGACGCCGGTGGCGAGATAGCCGAGCTTGTCCCAGCTCCAGGCCGCATCGGCGACCGTGTCGTAGTCGAGGAAGCCGCGCGGCTTGTTCTCGCCGTCGCCGGCGACGAAGGCGGCCCCCTCCTGGAGGGCGAAGGCCGCCTCGACCTCGCCGGCGATCCACGCCTCGATGTCGACGGCGGCGTCGTCGAGCAGGCCCGGCGTCGCCGCCGGCATGGCGTAGAGTTCCATGGTCGGGAAATCGAGCGCGGCGAGGGTCGGCGACCCGGTCTGCGCCCGCGCCGCCGTCTCGCCGACCCAGCCGACCGCCGGCCCGGCCGTCATGAAGGGCTTGCGGTAGGTCGAGCCCGACACCTGGCGCACATCGGCGATCGCGCGGATCGGCGACAGCGCGGCGAGCCGCTTGCCGATCTCGCGCTCGATCTCCACGGGCACCAGATAGCCGCCGTCCGGCGCCGAGCCGACCGACAGCGCCTTCGCCTCGATCCGCCGCAGCCCGTCCTCGGCGCCGGAGCGGACATAGCCCTCGAACGCGGTCTTGCGCTCGGAGGCCGCCGCGGCGCCGCGCTCACCGGGGGCGAGCGGCGGCCGCCGCGCCTTGAGGCTCAGCTCGTCGAGCGTCCGGTCGATCCGGGCGAGCTTCTCCTCGGTGACGACGTCGGCGGCGAGCTTCTCCTCGATCTCGGCGAGCCGGGCATCATTGGTCTCCTTGAAGCTCTCGAAGGCGCGCATGAAGTCGTCGAAGGCGCCGGCGATCTCGTCCGCACCCTTCTGCTCGGGCGCACCCGTCCGTTCGGTCATGCTGATGTCCTTTCGGTGGAAGTCCGTTGAATCGAGAGAGGCAGGAGGCGGTTCGACGAGCCGCGCACCGGGGTGCGAGAAGGCGCCATCGAGGCCGCCCAAGGCCGAGACCGTCGGCGCCGGAGAGCACCATCGCCTCCCCGGAACACCCGTCACCCCGGCCTCCGTGCCGGGGTCCATCATCGTGCCGTCCGGCCGCCCGAGCACCGCCGCCACCCCGCGCACCCGTCATCCCGGGCGAGGCGAAGCCGAGACCCGGGATCCATCAAGCCGAGCATGCATCAGGGCGGCGCGGCCACGCCAACCGTCACGATTATGGATGCCGGCACGGAGGCCGGCATGACGGGTGGAGGGGGCCGTTCGAAAACCTTACACGGGTGCGAGAAGGCGCCATCGCGGCCGCCCAAGGCCGAGACCGTCGGCGCCGGAGATCCCCCTCGCCTCCCCGGAACACCCGTCACCCCGGCCTCCGTGCCGGGGTCCATACTCGTGCCGCCGGGCCGCCCGAGCACCGCCGCCACCCCGCGCACCCGTCATCCCGGGCGAGGCGAAGCCGAGATCCGGGACCCATCGCGCAAAGCAGCCGGCGCACCCCGGAGCGGCCCTTCTCCCTCCGCCCTCGTGGGGGAGGGTCGGGGTGGGGGATGAACGGGCCGCGGCAGAAGCCCGCCCCTCACGCCGTCCGGGGCGCGAGCCGGCGGGCGGCGCGGCGCAGGTCCGCGGCGAGGCCGGCATCGGCCTTCACAGCGGCGACGCGGGCCTCCGGCAGCATGGGGAAGGTGACGACCGAGATCTCCCACAGATCGATGGTGACGAGCCGGCGCGTGCCGGTTCCCCGGTCGCGCTCGGCCTTCACGGTGCGGAAGCCGATCGACAGCCCGTCGAGCGCGCCGGCCCGCATCAGCGCGCGCACCTCGCGCGCCTTCGCCACCTCGGCGGCGAGCCGGCCCTTGACGAACAGGCCGCGGGCATCCTCGTGGATGTCGAGCCAGGTGCCGATCGGCAGCGCCGGATCGTGCTGGAACAGCATGCGGATGCCGCCCGCCCCCTTCGCCGCAAGCGCGGCGCGGAAGGCGCCGGGCATGACGACGTCGCCCGACAGGTCGCGCCGGCCGAACAGCGTCGCATAGCCCGAAAACGTCCCCTCGACGTCGATCGCCGACAGATCGGCGCGCGCATCCTTCCGCTCGCCCGCGGCGAGCGCCGAACCCTTGTCCATGACTGCTCCGAACTGTGCGGGCCTTCGCCCGAAAAAGATCGATCGGCCGATGAAGGCCACCCCCCGAGCGGCCGGCCCACCCCCGATCGGCCCACTCCCTCCCCCTTGTGGGGGAGGGTCGGGGTGGGGGGTGAATACGCCGAGGCCGGCGGGGCGGCTCGCGGACACAGAGCGCCCTCACCTACCCGAGCACCCGTCACCCCGGCCTCCGTGCCGGGGTCCATAATCGTGCCGTCCGGCCGCCCGAGCATCGCCGCCACCCCGCGCACCCGTCATCCCGGGCGAGGCGTAGCCGAGACCCGGGACCCATCGCGCGGCGCCCGGGCTCGGTCCCATTGGGGCGGCCGTAGCGCGGCGTGATGGGTCCCGGCTTCCGCCGGGATGACGGATGGGGAGGACCGTTCTCACAGCACGCACGTCACGATTATGGACCCCGGCACGGAGGCCGGCATGACGGGTGGAGGGGATCGTTCAGAACCCGGTCGATCGCGTGCCCCCGAACGCCATCGAAGCCGCTCAAGGACGAGACCGTCAGAGCCCGAGAGCACCATCGGGCTCCGGAACACCCGTCACCCCGGCCTCCGTGCCGGGGTCCATAATCGGGACGCCGGGCCGCCCGAGCGCCACCGCCATCCCACACCGTCATCCCGGGCGAGGCGTAGCCGGGACCCGGAATCCATCGAGCGGCGCCCGGGCTGGGTCCCATTGGGGCGGCCGTCGCGCGACATGATGGGTCCCGGCTTCCGCCGGGATGACGATGGGGAGAACCGTTCTCACAGCACGCACGTCACGATTATGGATGCCGGCACGGAGGCCGGCATGACGGGTGGAGGGGATCGTCCAGAACCCGGTCGATCGCGTGCCCCCGAACGCCATCGAAGCCGCTCGAGGACGAGACCGTCAGAGCCCGAGAGCACCATCGGGCTCCGGAACACCCGTCACCCCGGCCTCCGTGCCGGGGTCCATCATCGTGCCACCGGGCCGCCCGAGCACCGCCGCCACCCCCCGCACCCGTCATCCCGGGCGAGGCGTAGCCGAGACCCGGGACCCATCGCGCAGAGCAGTCGGCGCACCCCGGAGCGGCCCGTTCTCCCTCCCCCACAAGGGGGGAGGGAAACCGCTCTCTCGTATCGCCGCCCGTCCAAGACCGCCGTCCAAGACCGCCCGTCCAGAACCGCCGATCCAGGGCCGCGCCGCCCCTCACCCCGCCCCGATCAGCCGGGCGATCAGGCCCGCGAAGTCGCGGAAGACCGGCCGGTGATCGGCCCGGTCGCGCTTCAGAATCCGGTTCACCCCCTGCCACATTCCCCTGCCTCCGGAGTCGGTTAGCGACGATCCCTGAAAAGCTGATTCAAGCGCGCGATCTCGGCGACGAAGTCGTTGAAGCGCCGGTTCGAGCGGATGAGCTCGCGCACCGCGACGAGGGCGAGGCCGCTCGCGCTCGAGGCCCAGAGGAAGAGCGCGAGATGGGCGAGGTCGCCGCGTCGCGCGAAGATCTCGGTGAGCGTCATGGTCCTGCCTCCTCGCCCCCGCCCCGATCCGAATGTCGCAAGAGCCTCAGCCGCGCGGCCCGTAGCCGACGGCGGCGCGCTTCTCGTCGTCCGACAGGAAGCCGGCGCGCTCGACCCGCCGCCACAGCGCCTCGCGCTCGGCCGACAGCGCCTCGATGCCGTCGGCGTCGAAGGCGAGCCGCAGCGCCCCGCCATAGGCGGGCGCCAGCCACTGGCCGAGCGCCGCCGCGGTGCGGCCGACGAGCGGCAGCACGGTCTGGCGCCAGAAGGCGCGGTTCGCCTCGGCATAGTTCGCATAGGTCGCGTCGCCCGGAATGCCGAGCAGCATCGGCGGCACGCCGAAGGCGAGCGCGATCTCGCGCGCCGCGCCGTTCTTCGCCTCCTGAAAGTCCATGTCGCGCGGGCTCATCGCCATCGCGGTCCAGTCGAGCCCGCCCTCGAGGAGCAGCGGCCGGCCGGCATTCGCCTGGCCCTGGAAGCCCGCCTCGAGCTCGGCCTTCAGCCGCTCGAACTGGTCGCGCGAGAGCGCCGCGCCGCCCTCGGCGCGATAGACGAGCGCGCCCGACGGCCGGGCCGAATTGTCGAGCAGCGCCTTGTTCCAGGCACCGGCGGCGTTGTGGATGTCGAGCGCGGTCGCCGCCGCCTCGATCGGCGCGAAGCCGTAATGATCGTCGAGCGGATGGAAGAGTGCGAGATGCAGGATCGGCTCCGGCACGCCCTCCATGGCGAAGCGCACGGTGCGCGCCCCGACCGTATAGTCGAACGCCTCCGGCCAGCCCTCCGGCCCGGCGACGACCTTCATCCGGTCGGGCCGCAGCGCGTGCAGTTCCGCCGGCCGGCCGTCGAGCGCCACCGCCTCGGCATAGGCGTTGCCGGCGACGAGCAGATGGCCATAGAGCGCCTCGAGGAACACCGCCCCGCTCTGTCGCCGGTTCGGCCGGGCGAGGAGGTCGAGCAGCGGATGCGCCGCCACCTCGTCCTCGCCGTCATAGAGGAGCAGCGGCACCGCGGCCGCGCTCTCGGCGACGAGCCGCACGGCGCGATAGACGACGGCGTTCTTGAGGAACCCCTCGCGCGCCAGCGCCGCGACGTCGCGCGCCGTCCACACCGCCCGGCCCTCGAAGCCGAACGCGACCAGCGGCGCGGTCGCCGAGGCTTTCCGCTCGCGCGCCGCGAACACCCGCCGCCAGAAAGGCTGCGCCATGCCATCCTCCGATTTTTCGCGAGGCCGCTACCGATCCCGCAGAGCAACCATCCCGCCCCGGTCGGCGCCCCTCCGACCCGGAGCGGCCCCTTCTCCCTCCCCCCTCGTGGGGGAGGGCCGGGGGTGGGGGGTGAATGGGCCGAAGCCAGCGGGGCGGCTCGCGGACGCAGAGCGCCCTCGCCTCCCCCAAAGCACCCGTCACCCCGGCCTCCGTGCCGGGGTCCATAATCGGGACGCCGGGCGAGCGCGCGACGCCGCCGCCCCGCACCGTCATCCCGGGCGAGGCGTAGCCGAGACCCGGGACCCATCGCGCAGCGCCCGGGCTCGGTCCGATCGGGGCGGCCGTCGCGCGGCGTGACGGGTCCCGGCTTCCGCCGGGATGACGGATGGGGAGGACCGTTCTCACAGCACGCACGTCACGATTATGGATGCCGGCACGGAGGCCGGCATGACGGGTGGAGAGGATCGTCCAGAACCCGGTCGATCGCGTGCCCCCGAACGCCATCGAAGCCGCCCAAGGACGAGACCGTCAGAGACCGAGAGCACCATCGGGCTCCGGAACACCCGTCACCCCGGCCTCCGTGCCGGGGTCCATAATCGTGCCACCGGGCCGCCCGAGCACCGCCGCCGCCCCCCGCACCCGTCGTCCCGGGCGAGGCGTAGCCGAGACCCGGGACTCATCGCGCAGCGCCCGGGCTCGGTCCGATCGGGGCGGCCGTAGCGCGGCGTGATGGGTCCCGGCTTCCGCCGGGATGACGGATGGGGAGAACCGTTCTCACAGCACGCACGTCACGATTATGGACCCCGGCACGGAGGCCGGCATGACGGGTGGAGGGGATCGTTCAGAACCCGGTCGATCGCGTGCCCCCGAACGCCATCGAAGCCGCTCAAGGACGAGACCGTCAGAGCCCGAGAGCACCATCGGGCTCCGGAACACCCGTCACCCCGGCCTCCGTGCCGGGGTCCATACTCGTGACGCCGGGCGAGCGCGCGACGCCGCCACCCCCTCTCCCGCCGGCGAAGTCGGCTGTTGCCGACTTCGCCTCTTCCCCACCCGGCTCGGCAACAGCCGAGCCGGGTGGGGAAGAGGGTAGGGTGAGGGCCTTCCCCTGCCCGGCCCGCAAAAACCGCCCCCTCACAAGACCCGCACCCGCGGCCCGCTTCCCGTGCGCAGCATCAGCACGGTGAGCGCCCAGACGAGCGCGTCGAGCCGGTCCGGCGAGCGGCCGTTCGACAGCCCGTCCGGGCCGAAATCGGCCATCTCGTCCTCGAGCGCGGCGAACCGGCCGGCGTGCCGCACCCGGCCCTGCGCATAGAGCGCGGCGACCGGTTCGGCGCGCAGATACTTGCCCCGCGTCGCGCGGACCGGCGTCACCGGCACGTCCGGATCGACATTGCCGATCACGCTCGCCACCATGTCGCCGCCCTGGTTCACCTCGGCGACGAGCGCATCGGCCGAGAGCGCGCGGTAGAGCCCGATCGCCGCCGCCGCCCAGCGGTCCGGCCGCGCTTCGGAGACGCTCGCATCGGCGAGCACATAGCCCGCCCCGCCGGCGGTGACGCCGCAGGCGACGATGCCGCAGGAATCCGCCCCGCGCCGGCCCGAGGCCGGCGGGTCGACGGCGACGACGATGCGGGCGAGCGGCGGCGCCCCGCCGACGCGCAGCGCCTCGATCGCCGCGCGCGAGAACAGCGCGTCCGCCCGGTCCTCGATCAGCTCGCCGTCGAGCTCCTGCCGGCCGAGCCGCGTCCCGGCATAACGGCCGACGACGCGCTCGAGGAAGCCCGGCGCCAGATGGGCGAGGTTCGCCCGCGTCGCGGCGCGGGTCACCGCGGTGCGCTCCATCGCGACGAGCTTCCTGACGAGCGGCGTCGCCCGCGGCGTCGTGGTGATCACCTGGCGCGGCAGCGATCCGAGCCGCAGGCCGAATTGCAGCATGTCGAAGCTCTCCTCCTGATGCCGCCATTTGCCGAGCTCGTCGGCCCAGGCGGCGTCGAATTGCGGCCCGCGCAAACTCTCCGGGTCCTCCGACGAGAACATCAGCGCCACCGCGCCGTTGTCCCATTCGAGCCGCCGGCGCGACGGCTGGAAGCGCGGCCGCGTCGCCGCCGGGGCGATCGCGAGCAGGCCCGACGGACCCTCGACCATCACCTCGCGGACATCGGCCATCGTCTCCCCGACGAGCGCGATCCGGCCGCACGGGCGCTCGGTCCAGCCCGGCCGGCCCTCGACGAGGGCGCGCACCCATTCGGCGCCGGCCCGCGTCTTGCCCGCGCCGCGGCCGCCGAGCATCAGCCAGGTCAGCCAGTCGCCCTCCGGCGGCAGCTGGTCGTCGCGCGCCCAGAAATCCCAGTCGGCGGCGAACCGCGCGAGCTCCGCCTCCGACAGCGCGGCGATCGCCGCCGCCGGGTCGCGGCCCTCAGCCGATGAGTTTCGAAAGGCGGTCCGCAATCTCCGCGCGGAGCCGGTCGCGATCGCCGGCGTCACCGCCCGCGCCTTCGGCAGTTCGATCATCCGGATCCCCCGCCGCGGCCTCGCCCGTCCGCCCGCCGCGGCGCGGCGCCTCGCGCGCCGCCCGGTCGAGCGCGATCAGCGTCTCGAAGGTCTTTGCGAGCGCGCCGAGCATCTTGACGCCCGGCTCGTCGAGCGCGGCGCCGGCGCCCTCGCCGAAGCGCGCCTCGAGGGCCGCGATCTGCCGCTCGAACGCGGTGATCATCCGCCTGACGATGCGCACCCGCCGCGTCTCGCGCCGCTGGCTCCTCGGCCGCACCGGCACGCTCCGTTCGGTCGCCCGCGTCACATGCACCCGCGCCGTCCGCCGCCAGCCCTTGGTGCGGGCGTGATAGCCGACGGTCGAATGCTGGATGCGGAAGCGGTCGGCGATGACATAGATCGACACGCCGTCGCGATAGAGCGTCTCCATCGCGGCGAGGTCGTCGCCCGAAAGCTTCCGCCGCGCCACCCCCTCCCCCATCCGCCCCTCCGCCTCCTGCCGCCCCGACACGCATCCGTATCTCTACCAGGGTTGAGGCCTGCACTGCCCGGTTGTAGCCTCACACGGTGGAGCCGTGGTGATCGACTGAACCCCGGGGGAAAACGTGAGATTGATTATAGCAGCAGCCGCCTTGCTGGCGTCCCTGAGCGCCGCGCATGCAGAGATGTCGGTTTCCTTCGAATGGGGACCGACCACCAAGTGCTTCGACGGCAAATCGCCGCCCATGAAGCTTCGGGGCGTGCCGGCGGGCACCAAGAAGCTCGACATCCGCATGACCGATCTGAATATGAGGACGTTCAACCACGGCGGTGGAAAGATCGCCTATTCCGGTGATTCTCTGCCCTACGGCGCATTCCGCTATCGTGGCCCCTGCCCTCCTTCGCCGCATATGTACGAGTTCACGGTGAAGGCGCTGGACGGCGGCGGAAAAGCCTTGGCCACGGCCACTGCCCGCAAACGCTTTCCGTAGGGCCAACGGCCTTCATGTACGGAAGGCCGGTTCAATCCACATGGCTGTCACCCCGGCGAGGCGAAGCCGGAACGCCCAAACAGCCGACTGAAACCCCGATCGGCCCTTCTCCCTCCCCCCGTGTGGGGGAGGGTCGGGGTGGGGGATGAATACATCGAGCCGAAGGCTCGCCGCCAGCCCGCACACCCGTCACCCCGGCCTCCGTGCCGGGGTCCATACCCCTGCCGCCGGGCGACGACACGCCGCCGCAGCCCCACACGGTCAGGAGCCCGCAGACGGGTGGGAAGGACCGTCCCCGGAACACCAACCCGCACGATTATGGATGCCGGCACAGAGGCCGGCATGACGGCTGGACGGGGCCGTTCGAGGCACGCGCCCCCCGACAATTCCAGGATCGGCCCTTCTCCCTCCCCCCGTGTGGGGGAGGGTCGGGGTGGGGGGTGAATACACCGAAGCCGAAGCCCGCCACCAATCCAGAACACCCGTCACCCCGGCCTCCGTGCCGGGGTCCATACCCGTGCCGCCGGGCGACGACGCGCCGCCGCAGCGCCACACGGTCAGGAGGCCCGCAGACGGGCGGGAAAGACCGTCCCGGACCGCCCAACCCGCACGATTATGGATGCCGGCACAGAGGCCGGCATGACGGGTGGTGGGGACTGTTCGAGGCACACGCCCCCCGACAATTCCAGGATCGGCCCTTCTCCCTCCCCCCGTGTGGGGGAGGGTGGGGGTGGGGGGTGAATGGGCCGAAGCCGGAGGCTCGCCACCAGCCCGCACGCCCGTCACCCCGGCCTCCGTGCCGGGGTCCATACCCGTGCCGCCGGGCGAAGACGCCTGCCACCGCCCCATACGGTCAGGAGGTCCGCAGACGGGTGGGAAGGACCGTCCCCGGAACACCAACCCGCACGATTATGGATGCCGGCACAGAGGCCGGCATGACGGGTGGTGGGGACTGTTCGAGGCACGCGCCCCCCGACAATTCCAGGATCGGCCCTTCTCCCTCCCCCCTTGTGGGGGAGGGTCGGGGTGGGGGGTGATTACGCCGAAGCCGAAGCCGGCATCACCTCCCCAGAGCACCCGTCACCCCGGCCTCCGTGCCGGGGTCCATACCCGTGCCGCCGGGCGACGACGCGCCGCCGCAGCGCCACACGGTCAGGAGCCCGCAGACGGGTGGGAAGGACCGTCCCCGGAACACCAACCCGCACGATTATGGATGCCGGCACAGAGGCCGGCATGACGGCTGGACGGGGCTGTTCGAAGACCTCACGCCCGACGACCGAGGATCGGCCCACTCCCTCCCCCCTTGTGGGGGAGGGTCGGGGTGGGGGGTGAATACACCGAAGCCGAAGCCGAAGCCGAAGCCGAAGCCGAAGCCGAAGCCGAAGCCGAAGCCGAAGCCCGCATCACCGCCGCCGCCGCCGCCGCCCGAAGCGCAACTATCCGACGATGCCACAACCCTACCGAAACACCGTCACGCAGTCAAGGTTTTTTTTCCTATCCTTTATCGTTGCAAACTGACACCCGATCTGCATCCATAGTTGCGGGACCCACGCATCCGGGGGACTATGAAAGGCGATTGGCAGGCTCACGACGCCTACTTCATCAAGTTGGGCGAACGAGGCATCTGGGAACAGGAGTGTATCGAAGGCGGCTATCTCCGGCTCGGCTATGGCGCGACGCCGCCGGAGCTCTGCGAACAGGGCCGCTGGGAGGAAGTCCGCGATGAGCTGACAAGGTTGCGCGGTGACCGCGGCGTCGGGACGCGCGACATGAACCAGATCCGGACGTTCTACGAAGCGAATGAAACGACACTCTTCGTCACATTCTGGCGGGACTCGCTCTGTTGGTGCCGGCCGGCTGGCCCGGTTTCGGTCCTGGGCGACCGGACCAAGACCCGTGGAACGGTGGATGGCTGGCACGACCGCAGTCTCGTTGGAACGCCGCTGACGCTTGCCGGGCAGCGGGACTCGATTGCCCGTGTCCGACACTTCAAGGGCACCATTTGCCGGATAAGGGCCTTCCAGGACCTTCTGGAGGCAATATCGGGACAACGAACCGTGCGATAACCTCCGTCATCCCCGCGAAGGCGGGGATCCATCAAGCAGGACACCATCGGTCATCGGCTGAATGGATCCCCGCCTTCGCGGGGATGACGATGAGGTGGCGTCGCAGTCCCTCCCCCGACCGCAATCACAAAGGCCGGCATGACGGCGAAGAAGGCTTGTCCTGAAGAAGGCTTGCCCTAATGTCGGCCGGCTTTCACCCCCTCGCCCAAGAGGAACCCCATGCCCCTCACCGGCGGATGCCAATGCGGCGCGATCCGGTTCGCCTGCGACGCGCCGCCGGAAAACGTCCATGTCTGCCATTGCCGGATGTGCCAGAAGGCGGTCGGCGGGCCGTTCGCGGTGATCAGCCCGGTCGAGAAGGTGCACTTCCGCGTGACGCGCGGCGCCTTCGCCTGGTTTGCGAGTTCGGCGCTGGCGCAGCGCGGCTATTGCCGCGACTGCGGCACGCCGATGATCTTCAACTATCCGGAGGCGCCCGACATCGGCGTTCTGGCCGGCTGTTTCGACGACCCGGAGGCCGTGCCGTCGGTCGTGCAATACGGCATCGAGAGCCGCCTCGCCTGGTACCAGCATCTCGCCGATCTGCCGGGCGATCGGCCGACCTATTCGGTCGACCCCAAGGGCTATCTCCCGCGCATCCGGGCGAGCAACCGCCAGCACCCCGACCACGACACCACCGAATGGCCGCCGGAGTCCCGGCCCACCGGTTGACGGTCCGGTCCGGCGGCGCCCGTCCCGCCGACGCGGCGCGCGCCGGCCGACGGCCCCATGCTCATCCCGCCGATCGCCGTCGACAGGCTCCTCTTCACCCGCCCCATCGGGGACGGGCAGCAGGTCGGCCGGCACAGCGGCGCCCGCGTCCTCTCGCCCGGCCGTCCGCCGGCACGTCGCGCGCCGCCGCCGCTCCGCCGGCGGTCAGCCGGTCGCCGCGACCCGCTCGGCGAGGGCGGCGACCGCGGCGCGGTCGGCGGGGGCGAGATGCGGCGTCGCCGCGGCGAGGGCGGCGGCGGAGACCGCGCGGGCCGGCGGGCCGAAGCCGGCTCCCTCCAGCCCGGCGAGCGCGGCGAGCGCCTTCTGCAGCCGGACGTGGACGGCGAAGCCGGCCGCGCCCGTGCGGGCGACGCCGCCGAACACGTCGTCGATCAGATCGGCCGTGGAGAGCGGCGGCACGGCGACGCGCGGATGCTCGATCTCCGCCCGGCCGCGTTCGGCGAGCCGCGACAGCACGCGCACCGCCCGCCCCAGCATGTCGACCACTGTGCCGGTGTCGTTGATCGCCGGCGACAGCGCCTTCTCCATCGTCTCGCTCATCACCACGAGGCCGAAGCGCGGATCGTGCGCGAAGGCGCGCGTCGGCTCGACGATGAAGCATTCGCGCAGCCGGGCGTCGAATGCGGCCGGCGCGAGCTTCTCCTCCTCCGGCTCGCCCGCCTGCCAGACGAAGGCGAGCGGCGCCCTGAGGTGCACGAAGCCGCCCGGCGAGGCGGCGAGCTGCACCGCGGCGCCGGCCCGCGCGGCGAGCGCGTCGAGCCCGGCGATGTCGACCCGCCGCACATAGCCGACGGCCTCGGCGAGCACCGGCCGCGCGCCGGCCGGCGGCGGCCCGTCGGCCGGGCGGCCGCCGAGAAAGGGCGCCTCGATCCGTTCCGCGAGCGCCTGCGCCGCCGCCGCCTCGATCCGGCCGTGCGTGTCGTCGCGCAGGCCGAAGCGGTTGAGGTGACCGATCCAGCGCAGCATCGCGATGACGATCAGCACGACGAGGGCGACGGTGGCGACGAACAGCACGAAGCGGCTGCGCTCGTCATAGAGGCCCGATTGCAGGCCGATGATGCCGACAAGGCTGAAGATGAACGCGCCGAGAAAGGTCGACAGCACCCGCTGGCTGGTGCCGTCGGCGGCGAGCAGGCCGGTCGCCCGCGGCGTGACGTTGCTCGCGGCACCGAAAAAGGCGGAGATCACCGTGCCGAGCGAGAAGGTCGTGACCGTCAGCATCGACGAAGCGAGGATGGTGAGCACCGAATCGACGGCGCCCGAGCCGAGCTCGATCGCCGCGCCCTGCGGCAGATAGGGGGCGGCGAAGCGGGCGACGAGCGCGACCGCGATGCCGATCACGGCATAGATCGCCGCAGTGAACCAGATCCGCTCGCGGACCGCCTCCAGCGCCGCCCACACCCTCGCCGTCATGTCCACGCCTCCTCCGGCCACCCCCCGACCCGCACGGGCGGGGGCGCGGCAGGCTGCCGCGCTTGCCGCCGCGGTCGATGCGGCGCGCCCGACGGCAACGCCTCAACTGCGCCATCGATCATCGCGAGCCTTGTCGATCGTGAACAGGCCCGCCGCGCAGGCCGGCCGGCCGTGTGGCCGCCATGACGGCGCGCCGCCCGAAGGACGGGCGGCCCGGCTAACCCTCGCGCGGCAGCACGATCCGCCGCAGCGCCGGCATCCGCAGCCAGAGCCCGAGCCAGGCGAGCCCGCCGATATAGACGCCGAACAGCGTGTGGGTCACGAGCGGACTGCCGATCCGCGCATGGGTGGCGACGGCGCCGCCGAGATAGGCCGTCAGCAGCACCGCACCGAGCACCGAGGTCCCCGGCCACCCATAGAGAGCGGTGATCGCGAGGAGGACGATGCCGAGCCCCCGCGCCGTCGCCACGTCGCCCGGCCAACCGAGCGCCGCCATGGTCTCGATCACCGGCCCGAACGGGACGAGCTTCGCTCCCCCGTCCATCACCAGAAAGGCGATGACGATGCCGGAGATCGTCCAGCCCGCCACGATCGTCCGCCGCGGCATCGCGGTGCCTCCCCCCGCGCTCATCGCGCCCCCTTGTGCTCGAAAGGCCGGACGCCGGCCCGTCGCCGCCGCTCAGAGCTCCAGAAACGCCTCGAACCCGCCATAGATCATCCGCGTCATGTCGAACGGCGTCGTTTCGGGTTCGAACTGGAAGCGCGGATCGGCCATCACCTTGGCGTTCACCGCGTCCCGCACGGCGCGGGATTCGTAGACGATCCAGGAAAAGATCACCGTCTCGTCCTCCTTCGCCTCGACGGCGCGCGGAAACGAGGTCCGCTCGCCATAGGGGACATCGTCGGCGACCGCCTCGACATAGGCGAGCGCGCCGTGCTCCTTCCACAGCGACCCGGCGAGGCGGGCGATCTCCTTATAGGCCTCGAGATTCGCCTTCGGCACGGCGAGCACGAACCCGTCGACATACGTCATGGTCTTTCTCCTCTCCTGAAACGTCGTCCGATCGGCCGGATCGATGGACCGGCGGGGCTCAGCCCCTCGCCGGCCCGTTCATCGCCCATTCGACGCCGAACGGGTCCTTCACCGTGGCAAAGCGGTCGCCCCAGAACATGTCGGCGGGCGGGCCGACCGAGGCGCAGCCGGCGGCGATGGCGCGCTCGTACCAGGCGTCGACATCCTCGACCATCAGGGTGAGCGTGTAGCCCTGCGCCGGCCTGAAGGGGTGGCCGTAGTCCGGATAGGGGTCCGACAGCATCAGCGAGGAACCGTTGACGTGCAGGTGGATGTGCATCGTCCGGCCCTTCTCGTCGGCCGGCATGGCGAAGGCGCGGAAGGCGGCGAAGGCGGTCTCGTAGAAGACCGCGGCCTTTTCGGCGCCGTCGAGCTGAAGATAGGGGACGAGCCCGTTGAGGGCGGGCGCCGGTCTCGGCGGGGCGGCGTGCTCGGCTTCGCGCGCTGCGGCTTCGGCGGTCATCGGTCTCTCCTCGTCCTTCCCCGATCGGGTTCGTTCGAAGGACGGTCGGCGGCCGCCCGTGCCGACAGGTGGCGTCGATCTTTTTCGTCGCTCACCCCGGCCCGGCGACGCGGTCGGCCATCAGCCGGTCGAGCTGCATGCGGATATGGGCCGCCTCGGCGGGGCTGTTGGCGAGCGCGATCGCCCGGCCGAAGGCCTCGCGCGCTTCGCCTGCGCGGCCGAGCTCGGAGAGCAGCGCCCCCTTGAGGCCGAAGAAATAGAAATAGCCGGCGAGCCGTTCGCCGAGCGGCTCGATCATCGCGAGCGCGGCCTCGGCCCCCTTCCGCTTGGCGACCGCCACCGCCCGGTTGAGGGTGACGACCGGCGAGGGCTGGATCCGCTCGAGCGTGCCGTAGAGGAGGTCGATCTCGGTCCAGTCGGTGGCCGCGGCGGTCGGCGCGCGGGCGTGCAGCGCGGCGATCGCCGCCTGGATCTGGTAGGGGCCGGGCCGGCGATGCCGCATCGCCTTGTCGACGAGGGCGAGCCCCTCGGCGATCATCGCCCGGTTCCACAGGCCGCGGTCCTGCTCCTCGAGCAGCACCACCTCGCCCGCGGCGTCGAATCGCGCCGGCCGGCGGGCGTGCTGCAGCAGCATCAGCGCGAGCAGGCCCATGATCTCCGGCTCGGCCGGGAAGAGCCGCAGCAGCAGCCGGGCGAGCCGGATGCCTTCCTCGGCGAGCGCGCCGCGCGCCTCCGCCCCGACGGCGGGGGCGGAATAGCCCTCGTTGAAGACGAGATACAGCATCGCCGCGACGGCCGCGAGCCGCTCGGCCCGCTCGACCGCGCCGGGCGCCTCGAAGGGCACGGCGGCGGCGGCGACCTTCGCCTTGGCGCGGGTGATGCGCTGCTCCATCGCGCTCTCGCCGACGAGGAAGGCGCGCGCGATCTGCCTCACCGAGAGGCCGGAGACGATCCTGAGCGCGAGCGCGATCTGCTGGGTCGCCGGCAGGTCCGGATGGCAGCAGATGAAGAGGAGCCGCAGCAGGTCGTCGCGATAATGCGCGCCGTCGAGCCGGTCGGCGATCTCCGCCTCGGCGTCGCCGAGATCGGAGATCTGGTCCTCCTCGGGCAGCGCCGTCTGCTTCGCCCGCCGCCGCACCTGGTCGATCGCGACATTGCGGCCGACGAAGATCAGCCACGCCGCGGGATCGCGCGGCGGGCCGTTGCGCGGCCAGGTGGCGAGCGCCCGGATGCACGCTTCCTGAAACGCCTCTTCGGCGAGGTCGAGGTCGCGGAAATAGCGCGTGAGCGCCCCCATGACCTGCGGCCGCGCGCCCGACAGCGCCGCGTCGATCCAGGCGAGCTCGCTCACCGCCGTCCCTCGCTTTCCATGAAATAGCCGACCGGCCGCACCTCGTGCGCGCCGCCCGGATTGGCGGCCGAGATCTCCTTCGCGAGCGCGATCGCCTCGTCGAGCGTCTCGCAATCGACGAGATAGAAGCCGAGCAGCTGTTCCTTCGTCTCGGCGAACGGGCCGTCGAGCACCAGCGGCGCGTCGCGGCCGTCGCTCCGCAGCGTCGTCGCCGCGGTGGTCGGCAGCAGCCGGGCGACCGGACCGAGCCGGCCTTCGCGCGCCGGCTTCTCGATCACGGCGGCGATCCGCGCCATCACGGCGTCGTCCTCCTCCTTGGTCCAGCAGCCGACCGCGTCCTCCGAGTGGTAGCACAGGATGGCGTAGAGCATTTTTCGCGGACTCCTCCGTCGCATCTAGGACGGGGGAGTATGCCGCGCTCCGACAGGCGGCGGCAAAAACTTCAGCGGGCCGCCGCGCCGAGCCGGCGCATCGCCGCGAGCCACCCCTCGACGCGGCCGCGGCTCGCCCCCTCCACCATGCCGAGGAGCGTCGTGCGCACCGGCGCGATGCCGACGAAGCGCAGGATGTTGCGCTCGAGCCCGCGGACGCCGTGCGCCATGTAAAAGAACCGGTAGAGCGCCGCCGGCATCCCCATCGTCACCACGATCCGCGCCGTGCGGCCGCTGAAGAGTTTCTTCGGCAGCGCCTTGTCGCGATAGGCGAAGGCGACGCCCGGCCGCATGATCTGCTCGAGAAAAGCCTTGAAGAGTGCCGGCATGGTGCCGAGCCAGAGCGGGAAGACGATGACGATGTGATCCGCCGCAAGGATCTTCTCGTGCGCCGGGACGAGCGCCTCGAGGAGCGGGCTGTGCTCGAACGCCTCCTTCGTGCGCAACAGCGGGAAGTCGAGCGCGGCGACCTCGATCCGGTCGACCCTGTGGCCCGCCTCCTCCGCGGCTGCGGCGTAAGCGTCGGCGAGCGCGTGACAGAGATGGCCACCCGCCGGGTCGGGGTGGCCCTGAACGACGAGCACCGACTTCGCCGCGGACGCAGAGGCGGCAGCGGGGCGGGCCGGGAGGGTCGACGCGGTCTTCGGCATCGGCGCATTCCTGAACGGAAAGCGCGATTCATCGCCCGCCGCGCCCGTGCCGTCCTTGATCTCGATCAGCCGGGCGCCGCTCGACCAGCCGGCCGGACCTCAGCGCGGCGGGCGCGGACCGGAAAGCCGCTCGACGAGTTCGGCGATCCGTCCCGCCCGCACGGGCGCCGACCGCGCGGCATCGAGGCGGCGGACGAGCGCGTGGCGCTCGGCCGGGTCGAGCGCCAGGAACGCCGCCTCGGCCTCCGGCCGCACGGCGAAGGCGGCGAGGAGATCGGCCGGCAGCGCCGGGCGGCGGGGCGCCGCCGCGACGGCGGCCTCCCAGCGCCCGTCGGCCTGCGCCGCCGCGACCGCCGCGAGGCCGGCGGGACGCATCCGGCCGGCGGCGATCAGCGCTTCGGCGCGGTTCCGGTCCTCCGCCGACCAGCGGCTCCGCGGGGTGCGCCGCGCCAGACGCTGCAGCCAGTGACGGTCGTCCTCCGGCGCCTTGCGGCCTTCCGCCCAGCCGAAGGTCGCCGCGATGTCGAGCGCCGCCTCGCGGCCGAGGCCACCCCCTCCGGCGGGATCACCTTTTTCGAAACGCAGCCAGAGGCCGCCGATCCGGTCGTGCTGCCGCTCGAGCCACGCCGTGAAGCCCTCGGCATCGGTGAAGCCGAGGACCGGCAGGCCCTCGCGCTCGTCGGGCCGCTCGCCCGGCCATTCGACGAGGTGGTTCTCGTAATCCTCGACCGCCATGCCGGCCTCGCTCACCGTCCGGCCGCGCACCGAAATGCCGGCGAGGTGGACCGTGTCGGGGTCGCCCGAGACGAGCGGGTGCCACCAATAGAGATCGCGCCCCTCGGCGACGAGCCGGTAGCCGCAGGTCGGCGGCAGCCAGGTGAGAGTGCGGGCCGCCTCGGCGTCGAGCGGGATGCAGTCGGGCACCCTCGTGGTGCGGTTCGGATAGTCCGAGCAGCGGCAGCTCGTCTCGTCGAGCAGGCTGCAGCGGACATTCGTCCAGTAGATCGCGCCGGTGTCCCAGTCCTCGAGCTTGTTGAGACAGCAGCGGGCGCAGCCGTCGCACAGCGATTCCCACTCCTGCGGGCTCATCTCGTCGAGCGTCAGGCGTCGCCAGAACGGCTCGGTCTCGCTTTCGCCGTTCTTCCTAGGCATGGGCATCGGACTTCGCTTATCCTCGGCCGCGCGGGCCAGCGCGGTCCTAACAGCTTTCCGCCGCTTTTTGAAACGGGTTAGGCCTCTGTTGCGTGCTTTCCTGAAACGGATCCTCGAGGCGGGGCGGCGGCTGACCGGCGGCAACGCCCGGCCCTCCGACGCCGCGAGCCCGCAGAGCGCGGAGCCGGCGGCACCGCGGCCCGGCAAGCCGTGGTTCCGGGGACCGTTGATCCGTCCGATCGAGATCGACGCCTGGCTCGATTCCTCTCTTTATCGGGTTCGCACCGGCCTCGTTCAAGGCATTGAGGCGGCCTCGCGCTTCGCCCGGCGCTTCCGCGTCTCCGGTCCCTTGCGCGCGCCGGTCGAACTTCTCGGCGATGCGCTCAGCCTCGGCGCGATCGGCTCGGTCGGCGTGCTCGCCCTCGCCATGCCGGCCTTCGAGGCGACCCGGACCGACTGGCTCGCCCAGTCCGACTATTCCGTCACCTTCCTCGACCGCTACGGCAACGAGATCGGCAAGCGCGGCATCCGCCTTTCCGACAATGTGCCGCTCGAGCAGATGCCGGACCAGCTGATCAAGGCGACGCTCGCCACCGAGGACCGCCGCTTCTTCACCCATTTCGGCATCGACCCGCTGGGGACGATCCGCGCGCTCGTTCAGAACCTGCAGGCCGACGGCGTCGTCCAGGGCGGCTCCTCGATCACCCAGCAGCTCGCCAAGAATCTCTTCCTGTCGAACGAGCGGACCTTCGAGCGCAAGATCAAGGAGGCCTTCCTCGCCGTCTGGCTCGAATGGAACCTGACGAAGCCCGAGATCCTCAAGCTCTATCTCGACCGCGCCTATATGGGCGGCGGCAATTTCGGCGCCGCGGCGGCGGCCGAGTTCTATTTCGGCAAGTCGGTCCGCGACCTCACCCTCGCCGAATCGGCGATGCTCGCCGGTCTCTACAAGGCGCCGGCGCGCTATGCGCCGCACGTCAACCTGCCGGCGGCGCGCGCCCGCGCCAACGAGGTGCTGACCAATCTCGTCCAGGCCGGCTTCATGACCGAGGGCCAGGTGATGAGCGCCCGCCGGCACCCGGCGACGGCGATCCGCGCCACCGAGGGCGCCTCGCCCGACTTCTTCCTCGACTGGGCCTTTGACGAGGTGAAGAAGGTGGTGAAGAGCGGCGACCGGCCGCTGATCGTCAAGACGACGATCGACATGAACCTGCAAGGCGCGGCCGAAGAGGCGGTGCTGTCGTCGCTGCGCGAATCCGGCGAGCGCTTCCGCGTCAAGCAGGGCGCGATGGTCGCCGCCGATCCCGACGGCGCGGTGCGCGCGATGGTCGGCGGCCGCGATTACGGCGAGAGCCAGTTCAACCGCGCGGTGGCCGCGCTCCGCCAGCCCGGCTCGTCCTTCAAGCCCTTCGTCTATGCGACCGCGATGATGAACGGCTACACGCCGAAATCCGTCGTGCTCGACGCGCCGATCTCGATCGGCAACTGGTCGCCGCAGAATTACGGGCGGTCCTATTCGGGCAACATCACGCTGACGACCGCGCTCGTCAAATCGATCAACACCGTGCCCGTCCGCCTCGCGCAGGCGCTCGGCCGCGACAAGATCATCGAGACGGCGCACCGCATGGGCATCACCTCGGAGCTCAAGATCACGCGCGCCCTGCCGCTCGGCGTCGCCGAGGTCTCGGTGCTCGACATGACGGGGGCCTATGCGGCCTTTGCGAATGGCGGGCTGCGGGCGAAGCCCTATCCCTTCACCCAGATCGTGACGAGCGACGGCAAGGTCCTCTACGACCATGCCCGCGACGAGCCGCCGCCCGCCCGCGTGCTGACCGAGGAGGCCGCGGCCGCGATGAACTCGATCCTCGTTCAGGTGCCGGAATGGGGCACCGGCCGTCAGGCGAAGCTCGACGGCATCCGCACCGCCGGCAAGACCGGCACGACGAATGCCTATCGCGACGCCTGGTTCGTCGGTTTCACCGGCAATTACGTCGCCGGCGTCTGGTTCGGCAATGACGACTTCACCTCGTCGGACAAGCTGACCGGCGGCGCGCTGCCGGCCGCGACCTGGAAGAAGTTCATGACCTACGCCCATAGCGGCATCGAGCTGAAGCCGATTCCCTATATCGAGGGCGGCCCGACCGATGGGGAGCGGCCCGAAGTGCCGGTGGCGATCGCCGGGGGAGCGCGGCCGCTGACGCTCTCGGCCGCCACGGCGCGCCGGCTCGGCGAGATCGAGCGCCTGCTCGAGGCCGCCCCGCCGCTCACCCCGGCCGCCGGGGCCCCGCCGCGCGAGGCGTCCGCGCAGCCGCCCGCCCTCGTCGCCGGCGGCCCGGACACCCCGGCCTCGCCGTGATGCACCGCGCGTCCGCGGCCCGCCGAAAACCCGCGCCGCCCTTTCCGTCCCGCCGCGAAATGCTCTAAGCACGTCGCGGCCCTTT
This sequence comes from Prosthecomicrobium pneumaticum, assembly GCF_014199915.1. Classification (GTDB taxonomy): domain Bacteria; phylum Pseudomonadota; class Alphaproteobacteria; order Rhizobiales; family Kaistiaceae; genus Prosthecomicrobium; species Prosthecomicrobium pneumaticum. Next base: position 20,738 of record NZ_JACHOO010000002.1, read on the forward strand.
TCGAGCGGAAGCGACCGTGCGCCACCCCTTTCGATTCCTCGTCGATCTGACGGTCGGGCTCGCGATCGCCTGTCTCGTCGGCTTCGGTTCGGCCGCGCTCGTGCTCGACCGGGACCGCCCCTTCGGCGCGGTGACGGCGGGCGCCTGGTCGGCCTGGCCGGCCTCCGGCAGCCCGGACGCCGACCCCTACACCAAGGCGATGCAGGCCCGTTCCGGCGAGGTGCCGCTCGGCGCCGGCGAGGGGCTCATCTTCATCGCGGAGGCGGACGATGCGGGCACCCCGCTGTCCGGCCGCTGCAGCTACCGGATCGTCGGCCAGACGCCGGCGGCGCGGCTGTGGACCCTCACCGCCTATGACGCCGAGGGCCATCTGATGGACAACGCGGTGCGGCGCACGAGCTTCCACTCGCGCGAGATCCTGAGGGAGGCGGACGGCCGCTTCGTGATCGCGATCGGCCCCGAGGCGGAGCCGGGCAACTGGCTGCCGGTCGCGACCGGCGGCAGCTTCCGACTGCTCCTGCGGCTCTACGATACCCCCGTCGGCTCGGGATCGGACGTGCGCGATCTCGTCATGCCGCGGATCGAACGGGGGGAATGCCGATGATGCGGACCCTCGTCTACGCGCTCGGCGGCCTGCTGCTCGGCGGCATCATCCACGTCGTCGTGGTGTTGCTGGTGCCCGATTTCGCCAATCGCGACGCCTGGACCTCGATGGGCCGGTTCGGCACGGACGGCGATTTCCACCTCCTGCCGATGTCGGAGCCGGGCACCGAACCGCTCCCCTATCTCGATCCCGACATGGCCTTCGCGGTCTGCCGCTTCTCCCTCGCCGAGCGGCCGATCCGCATTCACGCCGCGCTGCCGGCGGAGTTCTGGTCGGCGGCGATCTATGACCGCCGTGGCCGCAGCGTCTACAGCCTCAACGACCGCTCGGCCGGCGAAGGCGGCTTCGACATGGTGCTCGCCACCTCGGTGCAGATGGCGCGGATGCGGGAGAACCCGGTCGACGCCCTCGAGACGACGATCGTCATCGAACTGCCGGTCGATCGCGGCTTCGTGCTCTTGCGCAGCTTCGTCGCCGACCCGACGCTGCTGCCAGAGACGGAAGCCGCCCTCGCTGCGGCGCGATGCTCCGATCCGGTGCCGGCGACGCGCACCTCCGCCGCCGCTCCCACGGCGGCCGGTGGCGGAGGCAACTGAAGACGCCGCTCAGACGAGCCGGCCGCCCGCGGGCTTGGCGCCCGGCGCCGCGCCGCGCGGCGGCAGGACGCCCCCCGCGCGCTCGACCCGCACGCCCGGAAAAATCACGATCTCGCAAGGGCCGCGACCGGCACGGCCGCTCCGCACGGGCCGCCGGCCGGGGACGAAGGCCACGACATTCTCGGTCAGCACATCGCTCATGGGACCTCCAGCGAGGCCCGCCGGCCGGATCGACGCCCATGCCGGGCGGACGCTCTCAGCTTCCACGAAACCCATTACCGCGGCACAAGGTTAACAGTCCGCTAACGATCGTGACCGCATGATGGCGCCCCGCGTGTTTCGAGTACGGGTGCCGCGTTTCCATGTCGCCTCCCCACCTTTCGGACGGAATAGTGGCCCTCGCCCTCTCCACCGGTGAACACCGCGATGCGGCGCTCCTGCGGGCGGCGACCGATCTCTACGTCCAGCAGGCGGCGCACGATCTCGACGAACAGCGGCGCTTCGCCGAGATGGCGCTGCACTTCCTGCCCAAGGTGAGCGCGCGCGACCGGGCCTATGTCGCCGACCGGCTGGCGGACTGCATCGACGCGCCGCCGGCCGTGCTGCGCCTGCTCGGCAGGGATCTGATCGAGGTGGCGACGCCGGTGCTCCTCCATTCGGCGGTGCTCTCCTCCTTCGACCTGCTCGCCGTGATGGCCGGCGCCGGGCCGCTGCACTACCGGCTGATCGCCCGCCGGCCCGGGCTGCCGGCGGACGTCGCGACGGCGCTCCGGCTGACCGGCGACGCCGAGACGATCGCCCTGCTCGACGGCCGCGACGTGCCCCCGGCCGAGGCGCCGATGGACGTCCCGATGGCCGAGACCACCCTCCCGAAGGCCGCCGAGCCGGCGCCTGCCGCTCCGGCGGCCGGCGTTGCGGCGCCCTCCGACACGGCGAGCCCGGCGCTCGCCCCGACGGCCGCTGCGCCGCCTTCCGGACCGGTCTCCTCCCGCGAGCAGGTGCGGGCGATGACGGCGGACCTCGCCGCCGAGCTCGCCGCGCTCGCCGCCCGACCGGTGGCCCCCGGGGCCGTCGCTCCCGCCGCCGATCCGGCCGGCCCCGCGGCGCCGCAGCCCGACCGGATCGATGCGGACGCGCTGCTGCGGCGCGACAGCGCGGCCATCGAGCCGCGCCCGGCCGCCCGTCCCACGGAGAGCGGTGCGCGGACGCGTGCCGAAGCCGCCTTCCGCGCTGCGAGCGCGGCGGCGGCCGTGCCCGCCCTCGCACGGCAGCGCCGCCGCGCGGCCCTCATCGAGACGCTCTCCGCCGGCCTCGGCCTGTCGCCCGAACGGGTGACGGCGATGGTCGACGACCCTTCCGGCGAGCCGCTCGTCGTGCTCCTGAAGGCGATCGGCCTGCCCGACGCCGAGGCGCTCAAGGCGCTTCTCCTCGTCAACGACCGGATCGGCGAAGCGGTGTCGGCGTTCTTCCGGCTGGCCGACTGGCAGGCCGGGCTCGAGACCGGCGCGGCGGAGACGCTGGTGCGCGGCTGGCGAGGTGCACCCTCGGGCCCGCGGCCGGCGCGGCATCAGCCGGTCTATGAGGAGGGCCGGCCGGTGCGCGGCGGCGCGGCGGCGCCCGCCCGCCCCGCCGAGCGCGGCGCCGCGGCCCGGCGCGAGCGCGGCAGCGGCGCCGCCTGATCAGTCCGGAACGATGTCGAGGAAGGCGCGGCCCGCGCGGTCCTCGATCTCGACCACCCAGAGATCGGGATCGAAGCGTGTCTCGGCGGCGAGCCGCTCGATGACCCTCGGCCGCTCGGCGGACGTCTCCATCGCCCGGAACAGCCGGTCGCGCGGCCGCTCGTCGCCGAAGGCGGTCTGCGCCGCGGGGCCGTAGAGATCGGCCGTTCCGTCGAGCCGGTCGACGACGACGAAGATCGCTCCGGCCTCCTCCGACCCGCGCCGCGTCACCGCGGCAAAGGCGCCCTCGACGAAGGCGCGGCGCACCAGCGCAGCGACGAAGAAGCCCGATGTCACGCGCGGCGTCATGGCTCTTCTCTCCCCGAGGCGCGCGCCGGCGCGGGCTAGCGCGGCTTCATCGCGCCGATGCGGATCATGGTGGCGATCAGGTCCTCGTCGACGAGACCGGAGATCGGCATGCCGTTGTCGAGTTCGAAGCGGCGGATCGCTTCGGCGGTCGCCTCGCCCATGCGGCCGTCGAGATCGAGCGGCCCGTAGCCGAGGCCGTTCAGCGCCGCCTGCAGCGCGACGACGCGGCCGCGGTCGCGCGGGGCCGGGTGCGGCGCGGGCACCGAGCCGGTCGCCGCCGCGTCGGTACCGGCCGGTGGCGGCTCCGCAGCGCTCCGGGGCTGCGGCGGCGGGGGCACGGCGGCCCGCAGCCGCTCGAGCAGCGCCTCGGTGGGTTCGCCATCCGGGGCGAGACCCTCGCGCCGCTGATAGGCGACGATCGCCGCCTTGGTGCGGCCGCCGGTCAGCCCGTCGACCGGACCGCCATAGAGCGACAGCGCGGCGAGGCTGCGCTGGATCGCCGCGACGCGCGCCTTCTCGGTCTCGCTCGGCGGCGCCTGGGGCAGCGGCGGCGTCGCGGCACGACCAGCCGTCGCGGCAGAGGCGTCCGGCCCCGGCCCGGCTGATGCCGGTGCGGCGGAGACCGCCGCGCCGCGCGTCGCGAAGAAGGGATCGGGGTGGCGCTTGGTCTGCAGGAAGGCGGCGTTGCCGATGATCGCGCCGAGCGTGACGACCGCGATCAGCGTGCCGCCCGCCTCGGCCGGATGGGCCGCGACGAGGCCGGCGAGCCGCCCGAACAGGCCGGGGCTCTCCTCCTCCCTCTTCGTGGCGGGCCGGCGGGCCGGCCGCCCGGTTGCGGCGCGGCGGGGCTCAGGCACGACGTTCGACCCGCTCGGGGAAGGAGGTGCGGCCGTCATCGGGGGCGCGCGGCAGGGTGACCCGGACGGTCGTGCCGCGGCCGAGCGCGCTGTCGATCGTCATCGCGCCGCCCATCAGCGCGGCGAGCCGCCTGACGATCGAGAGGCCGAGGCCGCTGCCCTCCGCCGCGTCCGGCCCCGTCGGCGCGAGGCGGACGAAAGGGGCACCGAGCCGCGGAAGATCCGCGGCGGCGATGCCGATGCCGCGGTCTGCGACCGTCAGCACCACATGCCCGCCTTCGGCTGCCGCGGAGACGAGGATGACGCCGCCGGGCCGGCTGAATTTCACGGCGTTCGAGAGGAGGTTGAGGACGATACGCCGGCATGCCGCGCGGTCGGCGTGCACCTCCGGCAGGCCGGGCGCGAGGTCGAGCCGCAGCGTCACGCCGCGCTGCCGTGCCTGATGGCCGATCATCGCACGCGCCGCCTCCACCACGGCGGTGAGCGCGACCGGTTCCGGAACGATCTCGGTTTCGCCGGCCTCGAGCCGGCCCAAGTCGAGGAAGCCGTCGACGATCTCGAGGAGATGCGCTCCCGAAATGCGGATCAGCGCGGCATAATCGCTCTGCCGGGCGCGGGCGGATGAGGCATCCCGACCCTCCTCGAGCAATTCGGCGAAGCCGAGAATGGCGTTGAGCGGGGTGCGCAGCTCGTGGCCGAGCGTCGCGAGGAAGGCGCTCCGCTCGGTCTCGGCCGCGGCGAGCCGCCGCTCGGTCTCGGCCCGCGCCGTCTCCGCCAGCCGCTCCGCCGCCACCGGCCGCAGCACCGCGGCGACGCCCGGCGCGCCCGCCGTATCGCGCATCGGACGGGCGCTGAGCTCCGCCTCGAAGACGTCGCCCGCAGCGGTGCGCAGGCGCACCCCCGCGCGAACCGTGTCGCCCGTACGGTCGGCCTCCGAGAGCGCGGTGAGGAAGGCCGGCCGGTCGGCGACATGGACATGGGCGAGGAGCCCCGCTTCCGCGAGCTGCGCGGGCGGGACGCCGAGCAGCGTGCGCGCCGCGGAGGAGGCATGGAGCACCGCCCCGTTCCGCGCATGCAGCGTGACGAGCCGGTCCTCGAGCCCCTCCGCGATCAGCCGGTAGCGCGCCTCGGCCTCGGCCGCGGCGGCGCGCGCGGCGCGCCCGCGGGCGAGGATGCCGAACGCCAGCAGGCCGGCATGGCCGAACGCCGCGGCAGCGAGCGCGATCTGCAGCGACAGAGCGGGCGGCGCGGCAGGAGCGGTTGCGAGCACGTCCTCGATCGCGAGCGCGGCAAGACCGATGGCGCCGATCCCGGCGGCGAGCGCGGCGACCCGGCGCGAGCCGACGAGCGCCGCTCGTATCGGCAGCAGAACGAGCCAGACGAGCGCCGGTGAGGCGAGCCCCCCGGTGTTCCGCGCGAGCCAGACGGTGAACAGCGCGAGCGTTGCGGCGGAGGCGAGCTGCGCCCGGTCGAGCCGGCCGGTCGTCGAGAGGAGCGCCGCGGCGGCGAGCGGCGCGGCGACCAGAAGGAGGAGCGCCGCGGGCGCCCGCTCCGCCGCCGGAGCGCCGGCGGCGAGCCAGAGCGGCAGGGCGGCGAGAGCGGCGAGACCGATGCCGAGATGGACGGCGAGAAAAGCGCGATGACGGGCGGCGGCCGCGGGCTCGGCCACGCAGACGTGGACGAGGCCATCGAGGCGGCGCGACAGACGCTCCAGGATTTCCGTCAAACGCAACACGACCGGTTTCGCCCGTCCCGCTTCTCGGCCTTGGCCATCCCGTGCGGCGGGGCGATTCCCCCTTCCCGCGACCGTGCCGATGATCGCATCCGCCCGCTTAAGGGAACGCTAAGGCGGGCGTGTGGCGCCCCCGAGGCCGCGGCCTGTGCCCCGAACGAGCCGATCGCTCAAATTCGAACGATCGGCTGAACCGCTCCTTCAGTCGCTGCGTTGCACAAGTGTGTCCGCCGGATGTGTTGGTGACGGCGAGGTGTGCGATGTTCCTGTTGCGTGCGGTGTTCTGGCTTTCGATCGTGGTGATGCTGCTCCCGGGCGATCCCGAACGGGGAACGGAGGCGCCGCGGGTCGGCGCGCTCGAGGCGCTGATCGCGGCGCGGGCGACGATCGCCGACCTGTCCGGCTTCTGCGTCCGGGCGCCGGAGGCCTGCAAGACCGGTGGCGCGGCGCTCGCCGCCCTCGGCGAGAAGGCCCGCTACGGCGCTGGGCTGCTCATTCGCTCGCTCGGCTCCTCCTTGGCCGAATCGGCGGCGCCGCTGCCGACGGAGCTGCGCGGCACGCTGACGCCGGACGACCGCACGCCGCAATGGCGCCCGGGCGGCGACGTCTGATCCGGGCGCGGTTCCCTTCCCCGATGCGCGACGCTATATGGCGGGCATGAGCGCCGTCGTCCAGCCCGCCCCGATCGACCGTCTGGTCGAGGATTTCGAATTCCTCGAGAGCTATGACGACCGGATCGAATATCTGATCGAACTCGGCCGCAGCCTGCCGGACTTCCCCGCCGCGGCGCGGAATGCGGAGAACAAGGTCCAGGGCTGCGCCAGCCAGGTCTGGCTGGTGCCGACGGTCGTGCCTGGTCCCGACGGTCCGCATCTCGATTTCATCGGCGACAGCGACGCGCTGATCGTGCGCGGTCTCGTCGCCATTGTGCTCGCCCTCTTCTCCGGCCGCAGCGCGCGCTCGATCCTCGACACCGATGCCGAGGCGGTGTTTTCGCGGATGAACCTGCGCGAACACCTGACCGCCCAGCGCTCGAACGGACTGCGCTCCATGGTCGACCGCATCAAGACCACAGCGCGCGCGGCGCTCGCGGCCGGCTAACGGGCGAGGCACGCCGGCGACTGCAAGCCCCGGGGATGCGGAAGCCCCCTCTCCCGCCCCGCGGGAGAGGGCAGGGGTGAGGGTCTTCTCTTCGTTTGCCGCGCGGGGAGAGCCACCCTCGCCCGCCCTCAGGAGCCGGGGGCGCGGGCCTTCGGCTCAATCGGCCCTGGGGCGGTAATCCTCGGCGCCCCAGTGACGGATTGGCGCGCCCGCACCGCCGCGGGCCGTCGCTGCGAGACCGTAGTGGCGGGCGAGTGCGGCGAGCGCCAGACGCAGGACGAGCTTGCCCGAGCGGCGCGGCCAGTCCTGCGTCAGTTCGACCTCCTCGATCCCGCGCAGGAAGCAGCAGACGTCGAGGAGCACGCCGGCGAGCTCCGGGCCGACCGCGGCGAGCGCCCGATCGACGCGCAACCGGGCGGCCAGCGCGGCATCGGCGATGTCGGCCATGCCGCCCGAATCACCCGAACGTCGCCCTTGCGCAACGGTCGCGCCCCAGTTCGCCGTCACCCGCGGCATCATCTGGCCGCGGGTGAAATCGGCCCTCAGTCGCTCGCCGGCGGCGAAGGCCGCCTCGTCGATCAGCGGCTTGCCGGCCTTGTCGCTGCGGCTGCGCAACCAGGCGATCGGGCTCTCGGCGACATTGACGAGGACCGGCCGCACGCCGGCCCCCTCGTCGAGCGGCAGCACGCGTGTGTCGCGGTGCTGCGCGGCGAAATCGCCGCCCGCGAGCGCACGCCGCAAGGCCGACGCACCCGCGGAGGAGAGCGCCAGGCCGCCCTCCTCCATCGGCGCGACGAGGCCGGCGCTCCGCAGCCGGGCGACGGCGGCCGGGTCCGCCATCCCCTCCTCCCCCGCGGCGACGAGCCGCCAGCCGCCATCCGGCCCTTCGAGGAGACGGGCACCGGCGGCACCGAGACGACGGAGCAGCCGCAGGGCCGGACGTCCAACGGCCGCCGAGCGCGCGGCCCCGGCCCCGCGACGAGGAGATACGGCGGGACGATTCTTTTCTTCCATTCCGGGCTCCCTTCGATCTAGGATTATTTTCCTAACACGGGTCTTGCCGGCGGAGCAATCGGCGATTGCGTCGTCCGGCGGCCGAACGGGAGGTTCAGCGATGACGGACGGAATGGCGACGGCGCGGCGGGAGGATGTGACGGGGGATGCGGCGGCGCGAATCGGCTGGCGGCAGCGGGCCGAGGCTGCGCTCGGCACGACGCTGGCCGCGGGGAGAATGGCCTATTGTCGTGAGAAGACCTTGCCGCGGCTGCTCCCGATCGGGCCGCGCGAACTCGCCGAACAGGGTCCGGAGGCGGACCGGCGCATCGTCGCCCGGCTCGCCCGCGCCCTGCGGGCCGAGCGCAATCGCGGCCGGGCGGGGCACTGGACCTACGACCTCAACCGCCACATCGCGCTGCACCAGGCCTATCTGGCCGAACGGGCGCGGCTCGGCGGGCTCAGGGGCGTGGCGGGGGCAAGGGCGGGATCGCCTCCGCCCGCCGGGACGGCGCGTTGATCGGCGCCCCGTCGGCCGCCGCACTGGCGTCTTCGGGGATCGCACCGCCGGGCGCGCGGGCAAGGAGCGACGCCTCGCCATGCCGCCGCGGCAGCGGCGGCGTGTCGGCCGGGGCGGCCTCGGCCGTCCGCGGGGCCGGCGGCGCAACCTCGCCGAGGCTGTCGAGGCTGAAGGCGTCGACCTGCGGCCGTTCCGGCCGAATCAGGATGCCGGCGACACGCCAGCGGCCCTCCACGAACTGGTAGGCGAGATCGAAGGCGAGATCGAAATTCGGCGTCGGCACCCGTCCGACGAGCCGCAATATGCCGCGCTCGTCGATGGCGGGCGCCGACTGCAGGCGCGGCTCTGCGACGGCGACGAAGCCGAAATCCCGGCCGGGCTGCCGCCAGGGACGGAAGGCCTGGGAGAGAAAATCGGCGGAGTTGCTCTGGACGAAGGCCGGCGTGCCGAGCATGCGCAGCACGCTGTAGTCATCCGTCAGATTGGCCTGGTCGACGGCGATCAACGTCGAGCGGACGAGCGCCAGCGCAGCCGGCAGGGAGGGCGGCGGAGGAGCGGCGCCCTGTGCAGCGGCCTGCCCTGCAGACACCGCGAGCCAAGCCATCAGAACCAAAATCAGCCGCTGCACCCGGTCATCCCCCGATATCGAGCCCCATGGTCCGCTCTGCGCGCCGTCCGCCCGGCGCGGGCGACAAACTAGCAGAGCCGATCGGCAAAGGGCCAGCGAGGCCGCTCCATGCGCCGACAAACAGGCATGAAAAAGGCCGGGACGAGCCCGGCCTCTTCAAACGTCGCGATCGACGCGGCCTCAGCGGCGCTTGCGCTGCTGGCCGAGGCCCATCTTCTTGGCGAGCTCCGAGCGCGCCTGGGCATAGTTCGGCGCGACCATCGGATAATCGGCCGGCAGGCCCCACTTCTCGCGGTAATCTTCCGGCGAGAGGTCGTAATGGGTGCGCAGATGGCGCTTCAGCGACTTGAACTTCTTCCCGTCCTCGAGGCAGATGATGTAGTCCGGAAAGACGGATTTCTTCGGGTTGACGGCCGGCTTCAGCGGCTCCGGCTCGGGCTGGACCACGCCGGAATTGGTGCGGTTCAGCGCCTGATAGACCTCGGCGATGAGGCCGGGCAATTCGGCCGCAGAGATCGAATTGTTGCTGACATAGGCCGAAACGATATCGGCCGCGAGATCGATCAGGTCGGTACCTGCCACCTTGTCGGTCATGGCGCTTCCTTGGTTCTACCTCAGGTTCACGATGGGGAACGTCGAAACGCCGGAACGGCGCAGAGATCAACTTCCCCCATATCGGCGGGTCGAGACCGGTCTCGATCTGCTGCCCGGCCGGCAGTGCTTCGTTACTTGGGTCTCCTATAGGAGCATGATCTGAGAAAGACAAGCCGTATTCGCGAACGACCGATTGTATGGATTTCTTCCAGTTCGCGCCGCTTTCGTCTGACCTTCGAACAGCCGATCGCGCGTGGCGCTTCAGATATAGGCGAGAAGCAAGGTCGCGCCGAGAAGAATAGCGGCCGAGAGCGCCATGCTGCCGGTCGGCCAGTTGCGCCCGAGCGCGCCCTGCGGGCCGTGTTGCCGTTCGAGCCCGGCGAGCGCGTTGCGCAAGACCGCGACGACACCGGCGCGGGCGCGGCCATAGGTCGCGACCGGCCGGCCGAGCCACCGCGCGACGACACGCCAGAGCGGTGTGCGCCACAGCGAATCGATGTCGTGCAGCGTCGCCGCGCCGGGCAGGATCACCGCCCGCGCGAGGAGAAGAACGAGCGCGGCCGCGGCGAGCACGGCGAGCTGGAAGACGATGTGATCGGGCGTCAGAACGGCGATGGCGCCGGTGCCGGGGATACGGCCGAGCAACGCCGCGGGCACGAAGCCGATCGCCAGCGTCAGGGCCGCGAGGAGCACCATCGGCGCGAGCCGGGACGGGGACGGATCGGCCAAGGGGCGCGCCGCGGCCCCCGTCTCGATCAGAAGGAGCGGGCGGCAGACGGCATAGAGGAAGGTTGCCGCCGAACTCGCCGTCAGCAGGAACCAGGCGAAGGCCGCCCCTTCCTTGCCGAGCGCGGCGGAGAGCGCCGATTTCGAGACGAAGCCGGCGGTGAGCGGCAGGCCGGAGAGCGCGAGCGCCCCGATCGCGAGGACGAGCGCGGTCACCGGCATCGATCGCCGGAAGGGGCCGATCGCGCCGAGCGGCGTGCGGCCCTGCGCGTCGACGAGGCCGCCGGCCGCCATCATCATCATCGCCTTGTAGACGACATGGGCGAAGGCGTGCAGCGCCGCGGCGGCGAGCGCGAGCGCCGAGCCGGTGCCGACGGCCATCAGCATGATGCCGACCTGGCCGACGATCGAATAGGAGAGCAGCGCGCGCAGATCGCGCGTGTTGAGCGCGTAGATCGCGCCATAGACGACCGTCGCCGCGCCGAAGACGACGAGCGCCGATTCGCCCGGGAACAGGCGGATGAGCCCATAGACCGCCGCCTTGGTGGTGAAGGCGGAGAGAAAGACCGCGCCGGACCAGCTCGCCTTCGGATAGGCGTCCGCCACCCAGAACGAGAACGGGAAGGCGCCGGCATTGACGAGGAGCCCGGCGAGCAGCAGCCCGCGGGCGAGCGGGCCGGCCTCGGCGACGGCGGCGAACGTCGTCACCCCGCCCGCGCTCGCCGCCGCGGCGCCGGCGATCAGCAGCGCGCCGGCGAAGGCGTGCACCGCCGCATAGCGAAGCGCCGCGGCGCGCCGGCCGCCCGACCAGACGACGAGCGTCGAGCCGACCGCGAGCAGTTCGAAGAAGATCGTGAAGGTGACGAGATCGCCCGCAAAGACGATGCCGAGCGCCGCGCCGGCATAGAGGAGCGCGGCGGCGCGCTCGAGCGGGTTGCGCTGCGCGAGCGCATGGACGATGCCGGCGAGTGCGGCGATGGCGAAAGCGGCGCCGAACAGCCGCGCCGCCGGATCGACGGCGACGGTGACGAGGCGGAAACCGAGCCAGCCGATTCGCCCGCCCTCCCGGTCCGGCAGCAGGAGCACCAGCCCCAGCGCCGCGACCGCCGCGGCGACGGAGACCGCGTCGCGCGCGCGGCCGCGCAGCAGCACCGCGAGCGCCGCGCCGAGAAGGAGCGGAAGAGCCGGGCTGACGGCCTCAATCATCGTCGAACGCTCCGCGGGCGATGAGCCGCCCCGCCGCGGCACCGAGCGCCAAGGTGGCGAGCGCCGCGAGCCCGCCGAATGCCAGAGCAAAGCCCGGCAGGCCGTCGATGCCGAAATAGGGATGGTGCGCGACGAGGAAATCGGCCCCGAGGAGAAGAGCGACGACGGCCGCGAGCACGAGAACCGCGCGGCGAAGAATGGCGGGGATCATGGGCGGGCCTCCACGGCCATGCGGGCGAGTTCGTAGGGCACGGCGGGGAAGAGGAAGAGGAGCACCGTGCCGATCCCGGTCGCGGCGAGCGCGGCGACGGCCGGCCAGGGCGCCTCGCCGTGCTCGGGCCCGGTCGCGGGCCTCGCATAGGCGCGCCAGACGATCGGCAGCAGATAGAGCGCGTTGAGCACGGTCGAGGCGACGATCGCCGCCACCGCGACCGCCGAGCCGGCGGACACAGCGCCGCCGATCATGAACCATTTGCTCGCGAAGCCGATCGTCGGCGGCAGGCCGATCATCGACAGCACACCGAGCGTGAAGGCCGCCATCGTCACCGGCATGCGCCGGCCGATGCCGTCGAGCTGGCTGACCTTGGTCCGATGCGCCGCGGTATAGATCGCGCCGGCAGCGAAGAAGAGGGTGATCTTCGACACCCCGTGCGCGGCGATGTGGAGCGCACCGCCGAGCGTGCTCGCCGGCGTCGCGAGCGCGGCCGCGAGCACGACATAGCCGAGCTGGCCGATCGTCGAATAGGCGAGCCGGCGCTTCAGATCGTCCTGGAAGAGCGCCACCACGGAGGCCGCGACGACGGTGAAGGCGGCGACGAAGACCAGCCAGTCGGCCGCGCCCGTCGCCTCGAGGTAATCGAGGCCGAAAACGTCGAGCACCACCTTCAAGACGACGAACACACCCGCCTTGACGACCGCGACGGCGTGCAGCAGCGCCGAGACGGGTGTCGGCGCCACCATCGCCGCCGGCAGCCAGCGGTGCAGCGGCATCACCGCCGCCTTCGCCGCGCCGAAGACGAAGAAGCCGAGCAGGACCGGCGCCATCCAGGGAGCGATCCGGTCGGCGAGGATGCCGCCGGGACGGAAGTCGAACGTGCCCGCCGCGAGCCCGGTCAGGAGGATCGCCGGCAGCAGGAAGAGCATCGAGGCCGAAACGAGGATCAGCAGATAGACCCGGCCGGCGGCGATCGCCTTCTGGTCCCGCTTGTGGGTGACGAGCGGATAGGTCGAGAAGGTCAGGAGCTCGTAAAAAAGGAAGAGGGTCAGGAGGTTCTTCGAATAGGCGAGGCCCATCGTCGCGAAGAGCGCGATCGCGAAGCAGACATAGAAGCCCGTCTGCCGCTTCTCGTCATTGCCGCGCATGTAGCCGATCGAATAGACCGAATTGGCGATCCAGAGCGTCGAGGCGACGAGCGCGAAGAGCATGCCGAGCGGCTCGACCGCGAGCGCCAGAGCGACGCCCGGGAACGGTTCGGCGAGCACGAGTTCAGGCCGGCCACCCGAAAAGACGTCGCGGGCGATGAGAACCGTGACGAGGAAGAGCGTCGCGGCGCCGAGGAGCGTCACCGCCTCGCGCAGGTTCGGCCGCGCCGCGAAGAGCGCGACGCCGAGCGCCGTCGTCGCCGGGACGAGCAGCGCGGCGAGGAGAAGGACGGGGCCGCTCATCGCGCGCCCCCGAACAGGCCGACCGTCGCGGCCTGCGCGAGGCCGGCGGTGAAGCGCGTGTCGAGGCCGAACCAGATCGTCGCCGCGGCGAGCGCGAGGGTCGGCAGGAGGAGTTCGAGCGGCGCCTCGGCGACCGGCGCCGCATCGGCCGGGCGCGGCCGCAGCCAGATCAGTTCGACGAGCCGGCCGACATAGAGAAGCGCGAGGATCGAACTCGCGACGATGAGGAGCGCGAGCCAGGGCATGCCCGCTTCGAGCGCGCCCTTGATCAGATACCATTTGCTGACGAACCCCGCCGTGCCCGGCACGCCGATCAGGCCGAGCCCGGCGACCGTCAGGGCCGCCATGGTCGCCGGCATCGCCCGGCCGAGCCCGGCGAAGGCCTCGAGCCGGCAGGTGCCGAGCCGGAACACGACGGCGCCGACGGCCATGAAGGCCGCCCCCTTCATCATCGCGTGGTTCAAGAGATGGACGAGGCCGCCGGTCAGCCCGGCGGCATTGCCGAGCGCGAGGCCGAGCGTCGCATAGCCGATCTGGCCGACGGAAGAATAGGCGAGCAGGCGCTTCACGTCGCTCTGGAAGATCGCCACCGTCGAGGCGCCGAAGGCGGCGGCGAGCGACAGCGCGATCAACAGCGCCCCGGTCGGCAGCGCTTCGAAGACGAAAGCCGCCCCGAACACCGAGAAGACGTAGCGGAAGAGCAGGTAGACGGCGACCTTGGTCGCCGTCGCGCCGAGGAAAACGGTCGCGAAGGACGGCGCATAGGCATAGGCGTTCGGCAGCCAGAGATGGAGCGGGAAGAGCGCGACCTTCATCGCGATGCCGACAAGGACGAAGGCGAGTCCGGTGACGACGGCGCGCGCCGCTTCCGCCTCGCCGAGCCGCTCGGCGATCAGCGACAGGTTGAGCGTGCCGGTCGCGAGGAACAGGAAGCCGACGCCGATGACATAGAAGGTCGCGCCGATCGTGCCGATGATCAGATATTGATAGGCGGCGACGAGCGCCCGCCTGTCGCGCCCGAGCGCGATCATCGCATAGGTGGCGAGCGATGAAATCTCGAGGAAGACGAAGGCATTGAAGGCGTCGTTGGTGAGCGCGATGCCGATCAGGCCGGTGAGGCAGAGCAGATAGAGCGCGTAGAACCAGGCGACCCGGCCGACGGGCAGCTCGCTCGCCACCGAACGGCGCGCATAGACGGTGGCGACCGCCGCGGTGACGCCGAGGAGCAGCAGGATCGGCACGTTGAGCGCATCGACGCGATATTCGATGCCGACATCGGGCGCCCAGCCGCCGAGCCGGTAGGAGATCGGCCCGCCCGCCGAGACGGCGACGGCGAGATCGATGGCGAGCGCCGCGACGGCGAACCCGCAGGCGAGCGCGACCGCGAAGGCCGGGCCGGGGCGCCGCACGAGCGCGGCGAGCACGGCGCCGAAGAGCGGCACCACCACCATCAGGACGGGGGCGTGCTCCCTCATCGGGCGCCCTTCCCCGCCCGGCGGGGCGGACGGGACGCCGCACGGTCCTCGCGCTTCACGGTCGCTTCGTCGCGCGCGAAGATCTCGTCCTCCTCGATCGAGCCATAGGCCTCGTTGATGCGCACCACGAGGGCGAGACCGACCGCGAGCGTCGCGATGCCGACGACGATCGCCGTCAGGATCAGGACGTGCGGCAGCGGGTTGGAATAGATCGCGAAGCGCGGATCGACGACCGGCGCCGTGCCGCCGAGGATCTTTCCGGGCGTCAGATAGAGCAGATAGACCGAGCTCTGGAAGAGCGACAGGCCGATCAGCTTCTTCACCATGTTGCCGCGGGCGATCACCACATAGAGCCCGGCGACCATCAGAAGAATGGCGATGTACAGATTGTAATGGCCGGCGATGTTGCCGAGCCGGGCAAGGAGATCAGTCATTCCTTGATCCCCCGGCCGGCAAAGGCATAGAAGATCGCGAGCATGGTCGAGAACACGGTGATGAAGACACCGGCCTCGACGAGGAAAACGCCCCATTCCTGGCCGTGCACCGCATCGTGCGCGAGCTTGTCGTAGTCGAGATAGTTGTCGCCGAGCAGCAGGCCGGCAACGCCGACGGCGGCGAAGACGAGCACGCCGAGCGGCACCATGGTCTCGACGGCGGCGACCGGCACGAGGCGCTGCGCCGCCGAAAGGCCGTAGACCAGACCGTAGAGGATGACCGCGCCGGCCGCGATCGCCCCGGCCTGGAAGCCGCCGCCGGGGCCGTAATCGCCGTGGAACTGCACATAGAGCGCGAAGACGAGCATCAACGGCAGGATGAGCTTCGCCGCGACACGCAGCACGATGTCGAGCCGCATCAGCCGCCCCTCCGCTTGAGGAGCGCGAGCACGGCGAGCGCCCCGGCGAAGACGACCACCGTCTCGCCGAGCGTATCGAAGCCGCGATAGGAGCCGAGCACGGCGGTGACGACGTTGGGAATGCCGGTCTCGGCCGGCACGCGGGCTATGTAGTCCGGCCCAGCGCGGTGCATCGGCGTCTCGGCGATGCCGAAGGGCGGCAGGTCGGAGACGCCGAAGAGCAGCGCCGCGCCGGTGATGCCGGCGACGGCGAGCGGCAGCAGCGCGCTGCGGCGGGGCGGCGCCTCGGTGGTCTTCGTCAGATGGAGGGCGGAGAGGAACAGCACGGCCGAGATGCCGGCGCCGACCGCCGCCTCGGTCATCGCCACATCGACCGCGTCGAGCACCAGCATGACGCTCGCCATCAGGAAGGAGAAGGCGGAGAGGAGGACGACGGCGGCGAACAGGCTGCGGGTCCGCACCACAGCGACGAGGACGGCGGCGAGGAGCGTCAGGAGGACGAGGATGACGATCGATTCCATGCCGTCAGCGCCCCCGCCGCGGCGGGCTCTTCGCCCGTTTGGCGGCCGGCGGATCGCCCGGACGCTCGTCCCGCCCGTCTTCGAGCGCGACCGAGCGGGCGCCCGCCTTCAGCGCGGCGCGGGCGATCGCGTGGGTCGCGACCGGCCCGGCGAAGAGGAGAAGGAGGAAAAGGAAGACGAGCTTGGCGAGCACCAGCGAGAAGCCCTCGAGCAGCATCAGCCCGACGAGGATGAGGCTGACGCCCGCCGTATCGCTGACGGAGGCGGCGTGCAGCCGGGTGAAGACCTCCGGCATGCGGTTGATGCCGATCGCCCCGACGACGAAGAAGAACGCGCCGGACAGAATGAAGAGCGCCGCAGCGCCCTCGCGCAACAGGTCGATCACCGCTCGCCCTCCCCGCCCTCGACCCGGCCTTCGGCGCCGAGCGCACCGTGGTCGAAGAATTTCAGCACGGCGAAGGTGCCGATCAGGTTGAGGAGGGCGTAAGTGAGGCCGAGATCGAGGAAATCGGGCCGGCCGGTCAGATAGCCGGCGAGCGCGACCAGCAGGATGGCGCCGTTGCCGATCGAATTGGTGGCGACCAGCCGGTCGAAAGTGGTCGGCCCCTTCAGAACCCGGACGACCATCAGCGACAGCGCGACGAGCACGGCGAGCATCGCCGCCGCGAGCACGCCGCCGGAAAAGCCGGAGAGGGTCATGCCGGACGTCCCGGCCGCGCGGCATTCGCCCGACGGTGCGACTGGCGCGGTCCCACCCTCATCGGCCACCCTCGAAGCGCCGCACCCGGCGATCCATGCCGCCCTCGCGAACGCCCGCCTCGCCGGCCGCGGTGAGCGCGTGGACGCGGAAGCGATGATCGACCGGGTCGACCTCGACGGTGATCGTGCCCGGCGTGAGCGTGATCGAATTGGCATAGGTGGCGATGCCGACCGGCGTGCGCGGCCCGAAATCGACGGTGAAGAAGCGCGGCTCGGGGGTGCGGCCGGACAGGATGACCTTCGTCACGTCGAGCGAGGATTTGAGGATCTCGACGACCAGCCACGGCCAGTAGAGGAGGCCCGTGCCGATCCGCTCGACCGGATGGCCCTCGCGATCGCCATAGCCGACCCGCCGGCCGCCGGCCGCCACCACGGCCGCGACGAGCGCACCGGCGCCGATCAGCCAGACCGTATAATGGCCCGACAGGAGCAGCCAGAAGGCGAACAGCGCGACGAACAGGCTGAGGGTGCGGAGCAAGGGCGATCCCGGGTTGGAGAGGGCCGAAGGACGCCGGTCCTCCTCGAGGTCGCCCCTTCGGAATCCGGCCCCGCCATTGAAACGAAGCTTCAGGGTGCGATCAACCGAAACCGGACGCCGCATAGCCCGCAATCCCGCAACCGGAGGCTCTGCGCGCTCACGAACCGGTCACGATGGCGTCATCGCGGCGTCTGTCTGCCACCGGGCGTGCGGCGGTCGGGGGAGGACGATGGCGGGCACAGCGCGCGCCCTACCCCCTCTCCCGCCCTGCGGGAGAGGGCCGGGGTGAGGGTGCGCTACGCCGCGAATCGTCCGGTCGGAAGGAAGCGAAGGCCCTCACCCTGCCCTCTCCCGCGTCGCGGGAGAGGGGATGCCCGGCCGGTGTGCCCCGTCAAATCGCCGCCGAGGACTCGCGAGCCACGCGGGACCAAGGGAGCGCCCTTCCCCCTCTCCCGCCTCGCGGGAGAGGGCCGGGGTGAGGGTGCGCTACGCCGCGCATCGGCCGTTCGGAAGGAAGCGAAGGCCCTCACCCAACCCTCTCCCGCGTCGCGGGAGAGGGGATGCCCGGCCGGTTTGCCCCGTCAAATCGGCGCCGAGGACTCGCGCGCCATGCAGGACCGAGGGAGCGCCCTTCCCCCTCTCCCGCCAAGCGGGAGAGGGGATGACCGGCCGATGCGCAATGAGTGGGGAGCGAGGAGCCGGGACCGCGCCGCCTTGAACCCGCCCCGCTCTCAAGGCAAGGAAGGTTCATCCCGCCGGGCGCCTCGCCGTCCCGCCCTCCTTTTGCCGGAGCCGCCGCCTTGTCCTCGTCCGCCCCCTCCCCCGCCGCCGCGCCGGCCGGTCTCGTTCCGCCCGTTGCCGCGGCACGGCCGGTCACCACGACGGAACACGGCATCGCCCGCACCGACGCCTATGGCTGGCTGCGCGCCGACAACTGGCAGGCGGTGATGCGCGACCCGGCCGTGCTCGCGCCCGACATCCGCGCCCATCTTGAGGCCGAGAACGCCTATACCGCCGCGGCGATGGCCGACACCGAGGCGCTGCAGGCGGCGCTCTTCAAGGAGATGCGGGCCCGCATCAAGGAGGACGACTCCTCCGTGCCGGCGCCGGACGGACCGTTCGCCTATGCGATGCGCTATCGCGAGGGCGCCCAACACCCGCTCCTCGTGCGCACGCCGCGCGACGGCGGCGACGAGACGGTGCTCCTCGACGCCAATGCGCTCGCCGAAGGCAAGGCCTATTTCCAGCTCGGCGGCGCCGACCATTCGCCCGACCATGCGTTGCTCGCCTATGCCTATGACGACAAGGGCTCCGAATCCTACACGGTGAGACTGCGCGAACTCGCGACCGGCGCGGAACGCGCCGAGGCGATCGAGGGCACGACCGGCGGTGTCGTCTGGGCCGCCGATGCGGCCGCCTTCTACTACACCACGCTCGACGACAACCATCGGCCGGACAAGGTCTTCCGCCACGTGCTCGGCAACGACCCGGCGCGCGACGAACTGATCTATGAGGAGGAGGACCCCGGCTTCTTTCTCGGCGTCGACGCCACCCAGTCGAACCGCTTCGTGCTCGTCGATTCGCACGACCACGAGACCTCCGAAGTCCGGCTGATCGACATGACGGCGCCGGGCGCGCCGGTCCTCGTCGCGGCGCGGCAGGAGGGCGAGGAATATTCCGTCGAGCACCGCGGCGACACGCTCTACATCCTGACCAATGCCGGCGGCGCCGAGGATTTCAAGATCGTCACCGCGCCGGTCTCGGCGCCCGGCCGCGACAACTGGACCGACCTCGTGCCGCATCGGGCGGGCGTGCTGATTCTCGGGCTGACGCTCTATGAGCGCTTCATGGTGCGGCTCGAACGCGAGGGCGGCCTGCCGCGCATCGTGGTGCGCGAACTCGCGACCGGCGCGGAGCACGCCATCGCCTTCGACGAAGAGGCCTATTCGCTCGGTCTTTCCGGCGGTTACGAGTTCGACACGACGACGCTGCGCTTCACCTATTCCTCGATGACGACGCCCGACCGGGTCTACGACTACGACATGGCGAGCCGCGAACGGGTGTTGCGCAAGGAGCAGGAGATCCCGTCCGGCCACGACCCCGACGCTTACGTGACGCGCCGGGTATTCGCCCCCGCGACCGACGGCGAGACGGTGCCGGTCTCCCTCCTCTACCGCAAGGACACGCCGCTCGACGGCACCGCACCGCTGCTCCTCTACGGCTACGGCGCCTATGGCATCAGCATTCCCGCCTCCTTCTCGACGACCCGGCTGTCGCTGGTCGACCGCGGTTTCGTCTATGCGATCGCCCATATCCGCGGCGGCAAGGAGAAGGGCTTCCGCTGGTACAAGGACGGCAAGCGCGAGAAGAAGACGAACAGTTTCGACGACTTCATCGCGGCGGCGCGCCATCTCGGCGCGGCGGGTTTCACCGCGCCCGGCCGCATCGTCGCCTGGGGCGGCTCGGCCGGCGGCATGCTGATGGGCGCCGTCGCCAACAAGGCGCCGGAGCTCTTCGCCGGCATCATCGCCGAGGTGCCCTTCGTCGACGTGCTCGCCACCATGCTCGACGACACCCTGCCGCTCACCCCGCCGGAATGGCCCGAATGGGGCAATCCGATCGAGAGCGAGAGCGACTACCGGACGATCGCCGCCTATTCGCCCTATGACAACGTCGCGGCGCAGGCCTATCCGGCGATCCTCGCGCTCGGCGGGCTGACCGATCCCCGCGTCACCTATTGGGAGCCGGCGAAATGGGTGGCGAAGCTGCGCGCCACCAAGACGGATGACCGGTTGCTGATCCTGAAAACCAATATGGACGCCGGCCATGGCGGCGCTTCCGGCCGCTTCGATCGTCTGAAGGAGACCGCGTTCTCCACCGCTTTCGCCCTCAAGGTGGTCGGCCGGGCGGCGGCCTGAGCCTTTCCGGCGCTCCCTGGCTGCCATATCTTCCTTCGTGATCGGCAGCAGAGGAGGCCGGAATGCGGTTCGCAAGGCGGTTTGGCGTTCGGCTCGCTTCGGCGCTGCTCGTGGCGGGCATCGCCGTCCTCGGCCAAACCGGGGACGGCGGCGCGCAGGAACAGCGCTATCCGCGCGTCCGCGCCTATTCCTGCGACTGGCTCGGCGGTCGGATGGGGGCCGACCGGGTCTGGACGGTGTGGTTCCAGGGCGAGCGGGAGACGATCCGCGACCGCATCGAGCGAACGAGTGTGCGCGGCTGTTTCGAGACGCAGGCCGATTGCAAGGCCTGGCTCTACTGGATGCAGTCCGACTTCCCGCGCATGATGAATTTCGGCCAGTGCCGGCGCGGCCTCGGCTGAGCGGCCCTAATCGAGGGGTCGGGTCCGCGGGCGCTGAAACTCCAGGCGGTCGGTCAGTTCAGCAACCTGCGCGGAGATATAGGAGAGCTCCTCGCGCATGCGCTCCAGTTCGCTCGCGAGGTCGTCGACGAGTTGCACCAGCCCGGCGTTGAGATTGTGCCCCTGCGGGTCGCGCACCGGATCGATGTGACGGCGCAGATTCTCCTCGAAGAACTTGCGCGCATTGCGGACACTCATACCCTAGCCCCTCGTTCAACCCCCCGGCGCCTTCCTAACATCCTTGGCGCGACGACGAAATGACGTAACGGCACAAGGCCTTACAACCGCTGCGGTCGACCGGGCCGCAGAGCGGCCCGGTCGGTTCTCCGTCGATCAGACGGCCTTCTCGTAGAGTTCGAGCACGTAGTCCCAGTTGATCAGGCTGTCGACGAACGCCTCGAGATATTTCGGACGGGCGTTGCGATAGTCGATGTAGTAGGAGTGCTCCCAGACGTCGACGCCGAGGATCGGCGCGCCGCCATGGACGAGCGGGTTCTCGCCGTTCGGGGTCTTCGAGATTTCGAGCTTGCCGTTCTTCACCGACAGCCACGCCCAGCCCGAGCCGAACTGCGTCGTGCCGGCCTGGATGAAGTCGGCGCGGAACTTGTCATAGCCGCCGAGATCGCTGTCGACCGCCTTGGCGAGCTTCTCCGGCAGGCTCTTGCCGCCGCCACCCTTCTTCATCCACTTCCAGAAGTGGATGTGGTTGTAGTGCTGCCCGGCATTGTTGAAGAGGCCCGGATTCTTGCCGTAGCTCTCCTTGACGATCTCTTCCAGGCTCTTCCCCTCGAGCCCCGAATCCTTGAGCAGGTTGTTGCCGTTGGTGACGTAGGCCTGATGGTGCTTGTCGTGGTGGTATTCGAGCGTCTCCTTCGACATGAAGGGCGCGAGCGCCTCGTAATCGTAAGGCAGCGCGGGGAGTTCGAAGGCCATCTGGCTCTCTCCTTTTGGTGCGGTTCGGCGGACGCGAAAACCGTCGCGGCGCCGGGGGCGGGGACGTTCCGAGCGGCACCATAGGCGGGCTTCCGCGCCGCGACAACGGGGCGCCCGAGATCAGAAACGCAGCACGCGGAACTCCGTTCACGGCGCCATCATTTTTGCGTCACCGGGCGGCGGCCGGGTTGTTTTTCCCCTCGGCCGCGGCGAGCCTGAGCGTCCACCACAGCGAGGTTCGTCATGCCGCGTCTCTCCGTCCTCCTTCGCGCCGCAGCGCTCTGTGCCCTTCTCGCGCCCGCCGGCGCGGCCCTCGCCCAGCAGGATCTGCCCGCCGCGCGCGAGGCGACGATGAAGGAGATCGCCGGCGCGGCGCGCACCGTGGGACAGATGGTACAGGGCCGCACGAGCTATGACGCGGCGGCGGCGAAGGCGGCGCTCGAAACCATGTCCGCGGCGGCGGAACGCTTCCCCGATCTCTTCCCGGCCGATTCGGGCCCGGACGGCGCCGCCCTGCCGGCAATCTGGGAAAACAAGGCCGATTTCGAGGCGCGCGCCATGAAACTGTCGGCTGACGCGACCGCCGCGGCGAACGCGACCGGCGGCGGCGTCGAGGCTCTGAAGACCGCCTTCGCGCGGATCGGCCGCTCCTGTGGCGGCTGCCACGAGCTCTACCGCGCGCCCTCGCCCTGATCGGCCTCTTCCCGTGCGCCGCGCCCTCATCGTCCTCGTGCTCCTCGCGGCGCTCGCCGGCGGCGCGTTCTGGGCGCTGACCGCGCCGCGGCCGCTCGAGGCGGCCGTCCTGCCGGCGGAGGCCGGCGATCCGACGCGCGGCGAGGCGCTCTTCTGGGCGGGCGGCTGCGCGGGCTGCCATGCCGCACCCGGCGCCGAAGGCGATGCGAAGCGCTTGCTCGCCGGCGGCGTGGCGATCAGGACGGAGTTCGGCACGTTCCACGCGCCGAACATCTCGCCGGACCCGGAGCACGGGATCGGGAAGTGGTCGACGCTCGATTTCGTCAACGCGATGAAAAAGGGGCTCGCGCCGGATGGCAGCCATCTCTATCCGGCCTTCCCCTACACCTCCTATCAGCGGATGACGGTTTCCGATCTCGTCGATCTCGACGCTTTCCTGAAGACGCTGCCCGCCGATGCGACGCCGAGCCGGCCGCACGACCTCGCCTTCCCCTATTCGTTCCGCCGCGGCCTCGGCCTTTGGAAGCTGCTCTATCTCGACGGCGAGACCTTCACACCCGATCCCGCGAAGAGCGACGCGGTCAATCGCGGCGCCTATCTCGTCGAAGGCCCGGGCCATTGCGGCGAGTGCCATACGCCGCGCACCGTCCTCGGCGGGCTCGACCGTGCGCACGCCTTCGCCGGTGCGCCGAACCCCGACGGACCCGGCACCATCCCCAACATCACCTCCGGCAAGGGCGGCATCGCCGACTGGACGGCCGAGGACATCGCCGCCGCGCTCGAGACCGGCTTCACCCCCGATTTCGATTCGCTCGGCGGCTCGATGGCGGAAGTGCAGCGCAACATGGCGCATCTGACACCGGACGACCGTCTGGCGATCGGCCTCTACCTGAAACAGCTGCCGCCGCAGGACACGGCACCGTGAGACGTCAGGCGGAGGCGGCGTCGACCCACCCTTGAAACGCGGTGCGTCACGCGTCATCTTCAGCGCGACACATGACGTCCCATGGTGATTTTCATGGCCGAGATCGCGCATCCTCAGCCTTCTTCCGATTTCGAACGGGTCGTCGATCTGCTCGGCGGCACGAAGGTGTTCCGGCGTCGGCCCGCCGGGCCGCTCGATGCGCACGAGATGCTGCTCGCCGGGCTGCCGGGGACGGCCCTCACCCATCTCGTCGGCAGCCTCGAAGTGCTGCGGCCGACCGCCGCTCTCGAACGCGCGATCGGAATGAGTTTGAGGACCCTTCAGCGGCGCCGGGAGGCGCCGGAGAAACCGCTCAGCCAGGAGCAGAGTGGCCGCGCCTGGAAATTCGCCGAGATTCTCGCCCGCGCGAGCGCCGTGCTCGGATCGCAGGAGGAGGCCGAGCAATGGCTCGAGCGGCCGGCGCTGGGTCTCGACGGCCGGCGGCCGATCGACCTTCTCTCGACGCCGGCCGGCGTCGAGCTGGTCGAGGACTTCCTGCGCCGCCTCGAATACGGTGTCTACGTGTGACGCCGCTTCCGGCGGCGCTCGGCGGCGGCGAGCTCGTCGCCTGGCGCCTCGACGCGGAGCCCTTTGCGGCGAGCTGGGACAGCGGCGAAGGCGCCTATCGCGTCGGCGGCCGGTGGAACAGCCGCGGCGTGCGGGCCGTCTATTGCGCCCTCGATCCGGCGACGGCGATCCTCGAAGTGGCGGTGCACAAGGGGTTCAAGGCGCTGGATACGGTGCGGCACGTACTGACGGCGCTCCGCATCGACGCGCCGGATGCCGTCCACGTCGTGTTGCCGGAGGCGGTGCCCAATCCGAACTGGCTGCGCCCCGGAATTCCGAGCGCCGGTCAGCAGGCCTTCGGCGACCGGCTGCTCGCCGAGCACGCCTTCGTCGTGCTGCCGAGCGCGGTGTCGTCCCACAGCTGGAACATGATCTTCGTCGCGGCGGCGGCGGCCGGTCGCTATGCGCTCCATCTGCAGGAGCGCTTCGCGCTCGATCCGAGGCTCCACCCCGCCTCCTGAAGCGCTGCGCTGCCGGGTCCCTGTGATCTTCCCTCAGGCCGCCCGTCGCCCCCGAGCCTCAGCGCTCCGCGGATTTGATCCATTTCGCCACCGTCGGTGGCTGATAGGCCGCGAAGCGGCCGATCAGGCGGGTGGGGTCGGTCTCGACGATCAGCATCTCGCGATGCGCGGCCCGCACGAAGGCCTCGTCGACCTGATGGTCGAGGAAGGCGGCGAGCTTGCCGTAGAAGCCGGCGATATCGAGAAGCCCGACGGGCTTCGCATGATAGCCGAGCTGCGCCCAGGTCCAGACCTCGAACAGCTCTTCGAGCGTGCCGATGCCGCCCGGCAGGGCGACGAAGCCGTCCGACCGATCGGCCATCAGGGCCTTGCGCTCGTGCATCGAGCCGACGACGTGCAGCTCGGTCAGGCCTTCATGGGCGATCTCCTTCTCGACCAGCGAGCGCGGCATGACGCCGATCACCGGCGCACCGGCGGCGAGCGCGGCATCGGCGACCGCACCCATCAGGCCGACCTTGGCGCCGCCATAGACGAGCGTGCCGCCCGCCGTGGCGATCGCGCCGCCAAGCGCGCGCGCCGCATCGAGATAATCGGGCCGGACGCCGGCGCTCGACCCGCAGAAGACGCAGAGCCGCATCAGCCCTTCTCCGCCAGTGCACCGAGAATGCGCGCCCAGGAGCGGATGCCACCATGGAAGCTCGCGAGGTCGTATTTCTCGTTCGGCGAGTGGATGCGGTCGTCGTCCTGCGCGAAGCCGACCATCAGCACGTCGGTGCCGAGGATCTCGCGGAACGAGCCGGCGACCGGGATCGAGCCGCCCGAGCCCTGGAAGACGCAAGGCCGGCCCCATTCCGCTTCGAGCGCGCCGCGCGTCGCCTTGAGCGCGGGGATGTCGGTGGAGAGGCGCAGGCCCGGCGAGCCGCCATGCGGGATGAACTCGACCGAGCAATCGGCCGGGATCTTCGAGCGGACATAAGTGCGGAAGGCGTCGCGGATCGCGTCGGGGTCCTGCCGGTCGACGAGCCGGAAGGAGATCTTGGCCGAGGCCTTCGCCGGGATGACGGTCTTGAAGCCGTCGCCCGTATAGCCGCCGGTGATGCCGTTCACCTCCGCCGTCGGCCGCGCCCAGATCTTCTCGAGCACGGCGCGGTCCACCTCGCCGGCCGGAACCGAGAGGCCGACGGCGCCGAGAAACGCCTTCTCGTCGAAGCCGAGCGCCTTCCACTGCTCGGCGATCTCGGCCGGCAGTTCGCCGACGCCGTCATAGAAGCCCGGCAGGGTGACGCGGCCGGTCTCGTCGCGCAGCCCGTCGAGGATGTCGACGAGCACATGGATCGGATTGCGCGCCGCGCCGCCATACATGCCGGAGTGGAGATCGCGCGAGGCTGCGGTGACGACGATCTCCTCGCCGACCAGGCCGCGCAGCATGGTGGTGATCGCCGGCGTCTCGCGGTCCCACATGTCGGTGTCGCAGATGAAGGCGAGATCGGCGGCGAGCTCGTCGCGATTCGCCTTCATGAAGGGCTCGAGGCTCTTGCTGCCCGATTCCTCTTCGCCCTCGAGCATCATCGAAACCCGGATCGGCAGGCTGCCGGTCACCGTCTTCCACGCCCGGCAGGCCTCGACGAAGGTCATCAGCTGACCTTTGTCGTCCGAGGCGCCGCGGCCGAAGATCACCTTGCGGCCGTCCTCCTCGATGACGGCGGGCGCGAAGGGCGCGCGGCTCCACAAGGACAGCGGATCGACCGGCTGAACGTCGTAATGGCCGTAGAAGAGCACGTGCGGGCAGCCCGCCGCCGAACGGTCGTGCGCGACCACCATCGGATGGCCGTCGGTCTCGCGTGCCGACGCCTCGAAGCCGATCGACGAAAGATCGGCGGCGAGCCAGTCGGCCGCGGCGGCGACGTCGCCGGCATGGGCGGGATCGGTGGAGATGCTCTCGATGCCGAGCAGCGCGAAGAGGCGGGAAAGGCTCTCGGGCAGTTCGCCGTCGATATAGGCGAGAACGGCGTCAAGACGGTCGTCGGACATCGGCGGGCGCTCCTGGCGGAATCGGCGGAACGGGAGGGCCGCCACCATAGCCCCTCCCGCGCCGCGGTGCACGGGGCGGCGTCGCCGCGCCCGTCCCGTCGTGTCGCGCCCCGGCGGACGGCCTCAGGCGCCGACGAGGGCGTGGATGTTGCCGTCCGGATCCGCGAACCAGGCGATCTTCATAGGGTCGGAGACGTGGAGATCGCCGTCGAGCCGGCTGCCCGGCATATCGTAGTGCAGGAAGGCGACCCCCCTCCCCCGCAACTCCGCGACGAGCGCGGCAATGCCCTCCCCGACATCCCAGGTGACGGCGGTCGCCCGGTTCGTGCCGGCGAAATCCGAAGGGTAGACAAGCAGAGGCGCGCCGCCGGCGCGATAGGTCGCGGTGCCCGGCTCCTGATGGCCCTCGGCGAGCGCGAGGCCGAGCGTCCCCTCGTAAAAGGCACGGGCGGCATCGAGGTCGCGCACGGCCACGGTCGCGATAGGGGTGGCATTCGACAGCATGTCGTCCTCCTCATTTTCTGGATCCTCGTCGCAAGGACGCAGAGCGAGGCCGGCTGCCGACACCGCGCCTTCTATTCGACCAGCCTCTCCTCCGGGCCGGCAGCGATCTCCTGCACGAGCTTCGAGCGCACCGCCTCGGCGAAGCTTCGCGCCTCGTCGACCACGATGACGAAGGCACCCGGCCCGCCGATCACCTCGTCCCGGTAATGGTCGACGAGGCCGGTGCCGCGCGGTCCCGAAACGGCGCCGCCGGGCCGGCGGATGACGAGGCCGTTGATCGTGATGCCTTGCGCGAGCGCGGCGGCACGCGCCGGAGCGAGCGGCGGACCGCCGATCTGCGGCCCGTCGCCCGACACGTCGATCACCTTGCGCCACGCCTCGTGGTCGTTCTCGCGGATCAGGCGGGCGGCGTATTCGATCGCGCCGGAGATCGAATTGTAGCCGAAGGCCTGGCGCGGTTCGCTGCGCACCTTGCCGGCGAAGACGGCGGCGCTCTGCGCATCGCGCACGACGTGCCAGTCGACGATGGTGTGCTGCGAGGTGGCACCGCCCCATTCGACATAGGCGATGGCGATCGCCCCATAAGGCCCGGATCCGATCGCCGCGAGCACCTCCGGGCTTTCGAGCGCATCGGCATAGCCGTTCCGCTGCAGGCGGAGTTCGTCGGCGTCGATCGAACCCGAGCCGTCGGCGGCGAGCACCAGTTCGAGATCGACGGTTTCCGCCCCCGCGGAAACGGCGAAGACAGACAGAAGGGCGAAGGTCCAGGCGAGGCGGCGCATGGCGGTCTCCCGTGATGACCGGCCGGGACGCCGGCATGGAAGAGCCTACATGAAGCGACGGCGACCGGCGGATTTCCGTCGCCGCTCACGGAGCTTTGAACCGCTCCGCGCCTGCGCGCCCGGTCACAGCGGATGCGCCATGGCGATCGACACTTTCCGATCGGTCGGCGCCAGCCCACCGCGGGCGAGGACGAAGGCCCCGACCCGGCAGGCCCGCGGCCTCAGAGCGAGATCTGGCCGTAGCGCAGCGCCTCGACGACGGTGTGCGTCTTGTTGGTGGCGCGCAGCTTGTCGCTCGCATTCTGCAGATGGGCGTGCACGGTGCGCTGCGAGATGGCGAGCACCTCGGCGATCTCCACCGCCGTCTTGCCGATCGCGGCGAGCGAGACGACGCGGCGCTCCTGCGCGGAGAGTTCGCCCGGTCGCTCCCGCCGGACCGCACCGAGCGCGAACAGGCGGCGGAAGGCCTGTCGCAACAGCCAGTCCATGCCGGCGAGATGGCGATCGTCGATCTTCATCCGCTCCCCGGCGACCACGAGCGCGCCCTGCCATGGCGCGAAGTGCCAGATCGGCACGACGCCCACGGCGTGCGCGGTCTCGCCGCGGATCAGGGCGGCGGTGCCGGACGGGCGGTTGCCGCCGGCATCGTCCTTGTCCGTCCACGCGAAGCCGACCTTGCCGTCCCGCGCCCGCTGGAGGAGCGGGTCGGTGGGGTCGAGCAGGCCCGTGCGCGGTCCGGTCCCCATCACCTCCTCGAGCCGCAGCACGAGTACGAGCGGATCGATCGAGCGGCCCGGCAGCGGCAGGCCGCTGATGACATAGCGGTCGGCGCCGAACTGCAGCAGCAACTCGTCGAGAAAGGCGAAAACACCCTCCGCCTTCTCCAGTTCGGCGAACCGTTCCGCATATCCCGAGATGATCTTCGACATCACTGCCTTGCTCGACTGGCCGATCAGATCGGCCCGGAGGCCACGAAAAGCCAGGGGGCGCAGCCTCGCCCTCGAGACCACGCGACATCAAGACAGCGATCCTGCCCCCCCGGCATTGCACTCACCTTAGGGAAGGACGGCCTGCTGGCAAGCGACAAATTTCCGATCAGCGTGGCGATTTTGCCGCGATCCCGCCGTTTCCGTCGCGACCGGCGCACCGGCACAATCTTTCCTGTGCATCGGTCGGGCGATCAATTAAACCGTGTGGCGCCGAGACGCTCCTGGAAGAAGCCGCTCGGCCGGGCCACGCCGACCGCCACGCCGGTTCGGGTCAGCACCGGTTCCTGCGCGAGCCGTGCGATCGTCGCGGCCGCCTCGCCCTCGAGAGACAGCAGGGCGGCGATCACGGCGGCCATCATTCTCTCCGACGCCCGGGTCGCCCCATCCTCGCATTTCAAAGCGACGCCGAGGCCCAGTTCGGGAAAGGCGGCGCAGAAGACGCCTTCCGCGCCCGTCTTGACGAAGCTGCGTCCCGGCAAGAGCCGCATCACGGTCGTGCAGAAGCGGTCGCTGCCGGCGACCATGAAGGGCTCGGCGAAACAGGCGTCCATCAGCGTGCGGGCCGCGGCCGCCCGTTCGGCCGACAGGCCCCTGCCGGTCGCGAGCCGTGCGAAGCCGGTGGCGAACGCCGCGAGCGGCAGCGCATAGGTCGGGATCGCGCAGCCGTCCGTCGCCGCGACGCTCGCGTCGACCGGCACGCCGAGCACATCCTCCATTGCGTCTCGGATCAGGCTCTGGACGGGATGGTCGTAGCCGACATAGCCGGCCGGATCGATGCCGAGATGGCAGGCGGTGCACACGAAACCCGCATGCTTGCCCGAGCAATTGTTGTGAAGGGCGTTCGGCCGCCCCCCGGCGCGCACCAGATCGCGCCGCGCGTCTTCCGCCGTCGGCCAGTGAACCCCGCATTCGAGGGCCGAAACGTCCCGCCCCGCGCGCGCGAGCATCGCCGCGGCCGTCTCGACATGCAGCGTCTCGCCGCCATGCGAGGCGCAGGCGAGCGCCAGTTCGCGCGGGCCGAAGTGATAGGCATCCGCCGCACCGGTCTCGACGAGCGGCAGCGCCTGGATGAGCTTGACCGCCGAGCGGGGGAAGACCCGCTCCGCCGTCGCGCCGATCGACAGCACATCCCGCCCCTCCGCGTCGCGGATCGCGACGATGCCGCGATGCCGGCTCTCGACGCGGTCGCCGCGCGTCACCTCGACGAGGATGGGTGCCGTCTCGCTCATGATCGCTCTCCAGGGCCGGTCCGAGGGTCACGGCCAACCGGCTCCATCGCGCCGCCCCCGTCTTGGCCCGGTGAACCATAGCGCCATCTCGCGCGTATCCGGAATGCGGCAGTTCATCCGAAGTCGGTCCGTTCCCCTCACGAATAGAATGGTAACACCCGCCTGACATTTCCGTGATGCTACAATCCGCTCTGCTCACTGCCTCCGTATAACTTCCGAGTCCACAAACAAGAGGGCTCGGAAACCTTGAGGAGAGCATCATGACGTCTTTCATCGGCAAGCTGGTTCGGGCCTCCGCCGTGGCGCTCGTGGCGGCGACGGCATCCGTCGGGGCGACCGCGAGCTTCGCGCAGGACAATCCGATGGTCGGCGGTGCGGCGATGTTCGCCGACAAGACGATCGTCGAGAACGCCGTCAACTCGAAGGATCACACCACGCTCGTTGCCGCGGTGCAGGCCGCGGGCCTCGTCGACACGCTGTCGGGCGCCGGGCCGTTCACCGTCTTCGCCCCGACCAATGCGGCCTTCGAGAAGCTGCCCGCCGGCACGGTCGAGACGCTGCTGAAGCCCGAGAACAAGGAGAAGCTCGTCGCGGTGCTGACCTATCACGTTGTCCCGGCGGCCGTGATGTCTGACGCGCTCGCCAAGATGATCGCCGATGACGGCGGCGAGCACGTGGTCAAGACCGTGCAGGGCGGCACGCTGGTCGCCAAGCGGGCCGGCGACGCGATCACGCTCACCGACGAGAACGGCAATGTCGCGACGGTGACGATCGCCGACGTGAAGCAGTCGAACGGCGTCATTCATGTGATCGACACGGTGCTGCTGCCGAAGGGCTGAGCGGTAACGCTGCGATCGGAAGGCCCGGCGGCTCCTCCCCCCGCCGGGCCTTTTTGTGCGCGCCTTCGGCGGAGCGGGCGGCCCCGCAGCCGCACCGCGGTGCGGCGGCTTGCGGCGCGGCCGGACGGGCGCTATTGCCGGCGGATGGCACCTCCCCTTCTCCATCTGCGCGACATCGGGCTCACCTTCGGCGGGCGGCCGCTGCTCGAGGACGCCGAACTGGCGGTCGGGGCGGGCGAGCGGCTCTGCCTCGTCGGCCGCAACGGCTCGGGCAAGTCCACCCTGCTCAAGATCGCCGCCGGCCTCGTCGAGGCCGACCGCGGCACCCGCTTCGTGCAGCCGGGCACGACGGTGCGCTATCTGCCGCAGGAGCCGGATCTTTCCGGCTTCGCCGATGTGCGCGCCTATGTCGAGGCGGGCCTCGGCCCGGGCGACGATCCGCATCGCGCCACCCTGCTCATCGAGGCGCTCGGCCTGACCGGCGCCGAGACCCCCGAGCGCCTGTCGGGCGGCGAGGCCCGCCGCGCCGCGCTCGCCCGGGCGATCGCGCCCGAACCGGACCTCCTGCTGCTCGACGAGCCGACCAATCATCTCGACCTGCCGGCGATCGAATGGCTGGAAGAGGAACTGCGCGGCTCGCGCTCGGCGCTCGTGCTGATCAGCCATGACCGCCGCTTTCTCGAACGGCTGTCGAAGGCGACGGTCTGGCTCGATCGCGGCCGCACAAGGCGGCTCGACCGCGGCTTCTCCGCCTTCGAGGACTGGCGCGACCAGGTGCTGGAAGAAGAGGCGCGCGAGCGCGAGCGGCTCGACCGGCGGATCTCGCAGGAGCTCGACTGGGTGCGCTACGGCGTCACCGCGCGCCGGAAACGCAATATGGGCCGGCTTCGTAAACTCGAGGGCCTGCGCGCCGAGCGGCGGGACCAGCGCCGCGCCGTCGGCACCGTCCGCATGGCGGCGAGCGAGGGCGCGGTCTCCGGCAAGCTGGTCGTCGAGGCGGAGGGAATCGGCAAGCGCTTCGGTGACCGGGCGGTGGTCGAGGATTTCTCGATCCGGATTGGGCGCGGCGACCGCGTCGCGCTCGTCGGCCCGAACGGCGCCGGCAAGACGACGCTGCTGTCGATGCTGACCGGGGCGCTCGCGCCCGATACGGGATCGGTGCGGCTCGGTACCAATCTCGAGATCGTCACGCTCGACCAGCGCCGCGAGAGCCTTTCACCGACCGCGACGGTCGCCGACACGCTGACCGAGGGCCGTGGCGATACGGTGATCGTCAATGGCGAGGCGCGCCACGTCGTCGGCTATATGCGCGATTTCCTCTTCACGCCGGAACAGGCGCGGACCCCGGTCTCCGCGCTGTCGGGCGGCGAGCGCGGCCGGCTGATGCTCGCCCGCGCGCTCGCCCGGCCGTCCAACATGCTCGTGCTCGACGAGCCGACCAACGATCTCGACATCGAGACGCTCGACCTGCTCGAGGAGCTCCTCGACGATTATGCCGGCACCATCCTGCTCGTCAGCCACGACCGTGATTTCCTCGACCGTGTGGCGACGAGCGTCGTGCTCGCCGAGGGAGCCGGCCGCTGGACCGACTATGCCGGCGGCTATTCCGACATGGTGGCGCAGAGGAAGGCACCCGCCTTCCAGCCGGCGAAGGCCGCCGCGGCCGGCGTGACGGCCCGCCCCGGCCCCGTCGAGCGCGCGGCGGCGCCGAAGCGCAAGCTCTCCTTCAAGGAGAAGCACGCGCTCGAGACCCTGCCGAAGCGGATCGATGCGCTCGCGGCGGAGATCGCCAAGCTCACTTCGAAGCTCGCCGAGCCGGACCTCTTTTCCCGCGACCGCAAGGCCTTCGAGACGGCCACCGCCCGCCTCGCCGCGGCGGAAACGGAGCGCGCCGCGGCGGAAGAGGAATGGCTGACCCTCGAAATGCTGCGCGAGGAACTGGAGGGGTAGTCTCTTTCACCCTCACCCCGGCCCTCTCCCGCAAGCGGGAGAGGGGGAAGGATCGCTCCGGCTACGGGGTTCGACATTAACAGCCGAACGGCCGGTTGGGACCCCCTCTCCCGCTTGCGGGAGAGGGTCGGGGTGAGGGCTCTTCCGCGCGCCATCAATCGAGCCGGCGGGCGCTCTCGCGGATGACGAGGGCGCAGGGCAGGCGGACGCGCACCGTCGGCTCTGGATCGCCTCCGGCGCGCATGCGGCGCAGCATGTCCTCGGCCGAGCGGCGACCGATCTCCGCCCGCGGCTGGTGCATGGTGGTGAGCGCCGGATCGTAATGGAAGGCGTATTCGGTGTCGTCGAAGCCGGCGACCGACACGTCGCGCGGGGCGACGACGCCGGCGCTGCGGATTGCGCGGAGGAAGCCGAAGGCGATCTCGTCCGCGGCCGCGAACACCGCCGTCGGGCGCTCCGTCGAATCGAGGAAGCGGCGCGCCGCCGCCTCGCCGGACGCGAAATCGAAATTCGTCGCACCGGTCCACAGCAGGCCGGGATCGAACGGGATGCCGGCGGCGGCGAGCGCCTCGCGATAGCCCGCCATGCGCTCGTTCGCCTCCGGATTGAGCGTCGGGCCGGCGATATGGGCGATGCGGCGATGGCCGAGGCCGATCAGATAGTCGGTCATGGTGCGCGCGGCGGCCCGGTTCTCGACATCGAACACCGAGAACCCGGAATAGCCCGGCATCTCGGAGAGCAGCAGGCTGACCGGGACGGTGTAGGGGAAATGGGTGAATTCCTCGTCGCGCGGCAGGTGGCCGGTGACGAGCAGCACGCCGTCGACCTGGCCGGCGCGGATCACCCGCGCGTAATGCGTCTCACGGCTGCGGTCCTGGCGCGTATAGCCGATCAGCACGCCGTAGCCCGCCTCGGAAAACACCTCCTCGAGCGCATTGAGGATCGGCGTGAAGAAGGAATTGCCGATCCCGGGCAAGAGGACGAGCACCATCTTGGTCGTCTTGGCGCGCAGGTTCCGCGCCGCCGCATTCGGCGTGTAGCCGGTCTCGCGGATCGCGGCGAAGACCGCCTCGCGGGTCGCATCGGTGACGCGGTCCGGCATGGCGAGTGCCCGGCTCACCGTGGCGGTCGACACCCCGGCGCGGCGCGCCACGTCCTGGATGGTCACCGGGCCGCGCACGGCCGGCGGCTTCACTGGTGCTTCTGCCATGGGTTCGCTTCCGCCCTCGCCTTCTGCTCGGCCCGCGCGCCCGCCGGCAAACTCCGGTTGACAGCCGCGGTCGGGAGTATAAATTGGATGTAATCGATTACAAGATACGCCCTTTCGCGCTGCGGCGCAGCAAAGGGTTTTCTATTCTGTGTGCGCCGCATACAGGTAGTTGGGGAGGACTGGATGAACATCGCAAAAAGGCTGCTCGCGACCGTGGCCATGGTCGCGGGCCTGGGTATTTCTTCGTCTCATGCTGCCGATCTCGAAGTAACGCATTGGTGGACGTCAGGTGGCGAATCCGCTGCCGTGGCGGAATTCGCGCGCCTGTTCAATGCCACGGGCAATCGCTGGGTGGATAGTGCGCTCGCCGGCTCCGGCACCGGCGCCAATCCGGTGATCATCAGCCGCATTCTCGGCGGCAATCCGATGGGCGCCACCCAGATGAACACCGGCCGCGACGCGGAGGAGCTGATCAAGGCCGGCCTTCTCACCGACCTCACCGACATCGCGAAGGAAGACGGCTGGTACGATTTCTTCGCCGACAAGACGCTGTTGAAGCCCTGCGAGTATGAGGGCAAGATCTACTGCGTGCCGATCAACATCCATTCCTGGCACTGGCTGTGGCTGAGCCCGAAGGCCTTCGAGAAGGCGGGGCTTCCGGTGCCGAAGGACTGGAACGAGTATGCGGCCGATTTCGGCAAGCTGCGGGAAGCGGGCGTCGTCCCGTTCGGCCTCGCGGCCGGCTGGCCGCTCAACGGCATCCCGCAGGTTCTGCTCGCCGGCGTCGGCGGCACCGATCTGTGGATGAAGGTCTATGGCGACAAGGACGCGGCCACCGTGCGCGGTCCGGAGTTCCGCAAGGTCGCCGAGGCGTTCGCGCAGATCCGCGACGCGGTCAACCCGGCCGAAGTGGTGCCGCAATTCGCCGATGTCGCCAACCAGATCATGCAGGGCACCGCCGCCGGCAACATCCATGGCGACTGGATCCAGGGCGAGTTCAGCCTCGCGGGCGCCGTGGCCGGCAAGGATTACGACTGCATCCCCGGCCTCGGCCTCAACGACCGCATCGAGGGCGGCGGCGATGCCTTCTACTTCCCGAAGCTGCCGGAAGGCACCGACCCGGCCGTGATCGAGGCGCAGAAGACGCTCGCCCGCCTGCTCGTCAGCAAGGAGGCACAGCTCGCCTTCAACCTGAAGAAGGGCTCGATGCCGATCCGCACCGACATCGACCTCTCG
This sequence comes from Prosthecomicrobium pneumaticum, assembly GCF_014199915.1. Lineage (GTDB taxonomy): Bacteria > Pseudomonadota > Alphaproteobacteria > Rhizobiales > Kaistiaceae > Prosthecomicrobium > Prosthecomicrobium pneumaticum. The sequence continues at coordinate 55,819 of NZ_JACHOO010000002.1, forward strand.
GGCGCCAATGCCTGCATGAAGAAGGGCCTCGAGATCCTCTCCTCGCCCGACGGACTGCTGCCTTCGGGTGAAGTGCTGCTCTCCTCCGACACCCAGCAGCAGCTCGTCGACCTGAACCAGGAGTTCTTCTCCGACAAGAGCTATGCGCTCGACGACTATATCGAGGCCTACGCCAAGATCATCGAGGCGGCGGACTGAGGCGGGGCGCCGCCCGCTAGGGCGGGGCGACGGCACGACCGTCGTCCCGCTTTCGCCGGCCCGTCGCCTTGGCGGCGGGCCTCCGGACGAACGCCCCAGCCGGAAGCACCCGATGGCCGAAACCTCGATCGACGCGGCGGCAGCGCCGCCCCCGAGCCGTTTCCTCTACAATCTCTTCCGGCGCAATCTGAGCGCCAAGGTCGCGGCGACGCCGATGGTCGCCACCGTGCTCGTCGTCTTCGTCGGCTGCACGCTCTGGACCGTCTACTACTCCTTCACCAATTCCCGCGCCCTGCCGACCGGCGATTTCGTCGGCTTCGCCCAGTATGAGCGGCTGTTCGCCGCGCGGCGCTGGAACGTCTCGGTCCGCAACCTCCTCCTCTTCGGTGTCCTGTCGCTCGTGCTGAGCATGACGATCGGCTTCCTGCTCGCGGTGCTGATGGACCAGAAGATCCGGCTCGAGAACACGCTCCGCACCATTTTCCTCTATCCCTTCGCGCTCTCGGCGATCGTCACCGGCCTCGTCTGGCAGTGGATCATGAACCCGACCCTCGGGCTGCAGACGACGCTGCGCAATCTCGGCTGGGAGAGCTTCACCTTCGACTGGATCACCAACACCGACATGGTGATCTACGCCCTCGTCATCGCCGATCTCTGGCACAAGACGGGATTCGTCACGGTGCTGATGCTCGCCGGACTGCGCAGCATCGACGACGAGATCTGGAAGGCGGCGCGCGTCGACGGCATCCCGACCTGGCGCACCTATCTCTCGATCGTGCTGCCGATGATGCGCGGCGTCATCATAACGACGCTCGTCATCGTCGGCTCGGCGATCGTCCGGCTCTACGATCTCGTCGTGGCGCTCACCGATGGCGGTCCCGGCATCGCCTCCGAAGTGCCGGCGAAATACGTCATCAACTACATGTTCAGTGGCGGCAATCTCGGTCAGGCGCTGGCCGGCTCGACGATCATGCTCGCCGCGGTCCTCGTCTTCCTCATTCCCTGGGCGATCATCGAGTTCCGCCCGAAGAAGGAGCGCTGAGCCGATGACCGCCCTCCCCGCCACTGCCCCCTCGGCGGTCGTGCCGAGCGGCCCGCGCCCGAAGCGCGTCGCCGCCTCGCGGATCGTGCTCTACGGCATCCTGCTCGTCGCGGCGCTCTATTACCTGCTGCCGCTCTATGTGATGGTGACCACCTCGCTGAAGGGCCTGCCGGAAATCCGGCTCGGCAACATCTTCGCCCCGCCGCTCGAGGTGACCTTCGAGCCCTGGGTCAAGGCCTGGACGAGCGCCTGCACCGGCCTCACCTGCAAGGGGCTGAGCCCGGGCTTCTGGAACTCGGTCAAGATCACCATTCCCTCGACCGTCCTCTCGGTGCTGATCGCGGCGGTGAACGGCTACGCGCTCGTCAACTGGCGCTTCCGCGGCTCCGAGTTCTTCTTCACCGCACTGATCTTCGGCTCCTTCATCCCCTATCAGGTGATGGTCTATCCGCTGGTGCTCGTCACCGCGAGCCTCGGCATCTTCGGCACGCTGCAGGCGGTCATCCTGATCCATACGATCTTCGGCATGCCGATCCTGACGCTGCTCTTCCGCAACTACTTCGCCTCGCTGCCGCCCGAACTGTTCAAGGCGGCGCGCGTCGACGGCGCCGGTTTCTGGCGCATCTTCTTCCAGATCATGCTGCCGATGTCGCTGCCGATCCTCGCCGTCGCCATCATCCTGCAGGTCACCGGCATCTGGAACGACTTCCTGTTCGGCGTGATCTTCGCCGGAACGCAGAATTATCCGATGACCGTGCAGCTCAACAACATCGTCAATTCGACGCAGGGCGTGCGCGAGTACAACGTCAACATGGCGGCAACGATCCTCACGGGGCTCGTACCCCTCGCCGTCTACTTCGTCTCCGGACGTCTGTTCGTGCGCGGCATCGCGGCCGGCGCGGTGAAAGGATAGTCATGGCGAGCGTCTCGATACGCGATCTCGCGGTCCGCTTCGGCGCGGTCACGGTGTTGCAGAAGCTGCGGCTCGACATCGCCGAGGGCGAGTTCATCGTGCTGCTCGGGCCCTCGGGCTGCGGCAAGTCCACCCTCCTCAACGCCGTCGCCGGCCTGCTCGACGTCTCCGAAGGCCAGGTCTGGATCGGCGGCAAGAACGTCACCTGGGAGGAACCGAAGGACCGCGGCATCGGCATGGTGTTCCAGTCCTATGCGCTCTATCCGAGCATGTCGGTCCGCAAGAACCTCTCCTTCGGCCTGCGCGTCGCCGGGCTGCCGAAGGCCGAGGTCGAGCACCGCGTCGCCCGCGCCGCGAAGATCCTGCAGATCGAGCCCCTCCTCGACCGCCGCCCCTCGCAGCTCTCCGGCGGCCAGCGCCAGCGCGTCGCGATCGGCCGCGCCTTGGTGCGCGACGTCGACGTGTTCCTGTTCGACGAGCCGCTGTCCAATCTCGACGCCAAGCTCAGGACCGAGCTGCGCGTCGAGATCAAGCGGCTGCACCAGGAGCTCGGCTCGACGATGATCTATGTGACGCACGATCAGATCGAGGCGCTCACCCTCGCCGACCGCGTCGCCGTGATGAGCGGCGGGCTGATCCAGCAGCTCGCGACGCCGAAGGAGATCTATCGCCGCCCGGTCAACCGCTTCGTCGCCGGCTTCGTCGGCTCGCCCTCGATGAACTTCGTCGAGGGCCGGCTTTCGACCACCGGGGGAGGCGTCGCCCTCGAGGTCGGCGAAGGAGCGCGGGTGCCGCTCGACGGCTATGTCTTCGCGACGCCGCCGCAGGACGGCCGGCCGGCGACGCTCGGCGTGCGGCCCGAACAATTGACGCTCGCGGCCGTCGAAGGCGGGTCGCGGCTGCCGGTCGTGTTCAACCTCGTCGAATCGATGGGGGCCGACAGTCTCGCCTGGGGCCGGATCGCCGGGGCGCTCGCCTCGATGCGGGTCGAGCCGGAGGAAGAGGTGCCGACCGGCCGACCGGTCGAGATCTTCTTTCATCCCGAGCACGCTTCGCTTTTCGACGCCAAGACCGGCGAAAGGCTGTAGCAGGTCGGCAGAGTCAATCGTCCTCGCCCAGGACGAGGATCGCTCGAGGGACGTCCGGGGGCGACGTCCGGACAAGCGCACGACATCCATCCGGCCGCGAGGCGGCCGGCCGACACCATTGAGAAAGGGCCTTCGGGCCGACCACCGAGGACTACGACATGGCGAAGCCTCTCATCTCGTTCCAGCTCTATTCGGCGCGGAACTTCCCCCCGCTCGAGGCGCAGCTCGAAACGCTCGCGGCGATCGGCTACGACGCCGTCGAGCCCTATCTGCCGCTCTATGCCGACGACCCGAAGGGCTTCCGCGCCCGGATCGACGCCGTCGGCCTCGCCGCGCCGACCTTCCACGCCCCGCTCGCCGGTGTGACGGGGGAGACCGAGCGCTTCATCGACATCGCAAAGACGATCGGCGCCACCGCGATCGTCGTGCCCTATCTCGTCGCCGAGGAGCGGCCGACCGATGTCGACGGCTGGAAGGCGATCCACGACAAGCTCGCCACCGCGGCACAAGCGGCACAGGCCGCCGGGCTCGGCTTCGGCTGGCACAATCACGATTTCGAATATGTCGCGCTCGCCGACGGTTCGCGGCCGATCGACCATCTGATCGGCGGCCTCGTCGGCGCCGAGGTCGATATCGGCTGGGCGGTTCGCGCCGGCCGCGACGCGGCGGAAGAGATCGCCAAGCTCGGCGACGCGGTGATCGCCTTCCATATCAAGGACCTCGCGCCGGCCGGCACGACGGTCGACGACGGCTGGGCGAATGTCGGCGAGGGCGTCATCGACTGGGCGGCGCTGTGGCCCTCGATCACGGCCGCGAAGAATGCCGGCGTGCTCGTCGCCGAGCACGACAACCCGTCCGACTGGCGCGCCTTCGCCGAGCGCTCCTTCGCGGCGATCAAGGCGCTGGCCGGCTGAGGATCGCGATGAGTACCGTTCACAAGATCGGCCTGATCGGGGCCGGCAACATCTCCGCAGCTTATCTGACGCTGGCGCCGCTCTTTCCCGGCACCAAGATCGTCGCGGTGGCCGACATCGCGCCGGAGGCGGCGAAGGCACGCGCCGACGCCTTCGGCGTGCGGGCCGCGACCGTCGACGAGCTGCTCAAGGACGACGAGATCGACACGGTGATCAACCTGACGATCCCGTCGGCGCATTACGCGGTCAGCCATGCGATCCTCTCCGCCGGCAAGCACGCCTATTCCGAGAAGCCCTTCGCGCTCTCGGTCGAGGACGGCAAGAAGCTCGTCGCCGAGGCGGATGCGCGCGGGCTGAAACTCGGCTCGGCCCCCGACACCTTCCTCGGCGGCGGCGGCCAGACGGCGCGGCGGCTGATCGACGAGGGCCGGATCGGCCGGATCATCTCGGGCACCACCCATGTGATGAGCCGGGGCATGGAGCACTGGCATCCGAACCCGGCCTTCTTCTTCGAGCCGGGCGCGGGGCCGGTGCTCGACCTCGGCCCCTATTACATCGCCCAGCTCGTCAATCTCGTCGGGCCGGTCAAGTCGGTCGCGGCGCTCGCCTCGATCGGCTATGCGGAGCGGCTCGTCACGGCCGAAGGGCCGATGAAGGGCAGGACCGTTCCGGTCTCGACCCCGACGACGATCAATGCCGTGCTCGAATTCCTTTCGGGCGCGCAGATCACGCTCGGGGCCAGTTGGGACGTCTGGAAGCACGGCCACGTCAACCCGATCGAGCTCTACGGCTCGGAGGGGACGATGCTGGTGCCGGACCCGAACTTCTTCGGCGGCGATCTGCAGGTGAGCGCCCATGGCGGCGATTTCGCGACGGTCCCGACCGCCGACGCACCGTTCGGCAAGGCGAACTGGCACGACGGCCGGCACGCCAATTACCGCATGCTGGGCGTTGCCGACCTGCTCGACGCCGCCGATACGGGCCGCGAGCCGCGATGCTCGGGCCGGGTGGCGCTGCACGCGCTCGACGTGATGGTATCGATCCTCGAGGCGGCGGCCGACCGGCGCGTCGTCACGGTCTCGACCACCACCGAGCGCCCGGCGCTGCTGACCGCCGAGGACGCCGCGCGGCTCACCGCACCGCGCTGATCGAAACGGCCGCGCCGCTCGCTACCGCCGCTCGGGACGCGGCTCGGCGAGCGGCGCGCGCGCCTCGGGCGGAAGCGCGAGGAGGGCGTCGAACGTCGTCCGCTGCACGGTGTCCTGCATCGCGCCGACCTCGAGCCGGATCTCGCGCAAGAGCGCGTCGATCGCCGCCCGGTCGGGGCTCGGCACCGCCGCCTGACGGTCGAGATCGGCCCTCAGCGCCTTCAGCCGCTCGAGCCGCGTCCGCATCTCCGGCTGGATCGGCGCCAGCGCGGCTTCGACGACCGCGATCGCGTCCGGCGCGAGGCGGCCGCGCAACCACCGCAACTCGGTCTGGATCACCCGCATCTGCCGGTCGCCATGGCTCTTGCTGAACAGATCGCGGCCGAAATCGGTGAGTGCCAGACCGAGAAAGAAGCTGTTGAGCGCCAGCGAGGCGACGAGTGCCAGCCAGAGCCAGCCTCTCCGCCGCGACCGGGCCGGGGCATCCACCATCAGAAATCGCCTTCCGTCGGCCCGAAAACCAGCGTGTCGAGCTGCACCACCTGAACCGGATCGCCGGCGAAGGGTGGCACGATCGAATCGACCATGCCGCCGAGCGCCGCGGCGAGCACGATCACCGCGGCCGCCGCCGCTGCACGGTGGCGCAGATGGCGGCGCGGCGCGATGGCGGGCGCAACACGCGCCGAGACGGCGGCAGCGATCCGCTCCATCGCCTTCGCGTCGGCGATCTCCCCGTCGAGCGCGCGTGCGGCGAGGGTGAGGCCGCGGTTGAGGTTGACGGCGCCGTCGCGGTAGGCGCGGAAGTCGCGGTCGGCGAGCATCGCCTCCCGCGCACGCGCCGCCCGCGCCAGATCGGGCCAGGTTCCCGGATGCGGTCCGTACCGGTCGACGGCCTCGAAGAGCGCCCGCCGGCGTGCGCCCGAATCCTCGTGTCCTTGCTTGTTCATCCTCGTGCGCCCTTTTCGAACGCCTCCCCTTCGGCCGCCTCTTCTTGTTCGATGATCTGCCGGACCCGTCGCCGGGCCCTGGCGAGCAGGGATTCATAGGCGTGCTCGCCGATCGCCATGACACTCGCCGCCTCGGCCTGGGGCAGTTCCTGGAAATGGCTGAGCACGATCGCGATGCGCTGCCGGTCCGGCAGCCGGGCGAGCGCGGCGCGCACCCGCCGCACATCGTCGGCGCGGATCATCTCCTGATCGGCGCGCGGCGCATCGTCTTCGAGCGTATCGTCGAGCCCGTCTATATCGATCTGCGGCCGCCGTCGGCGCAGCCGGTCGATGCAGAGCCGGTAGGCGACCTGATGCAGCCAGGTGGCGAGGCGGGCGTTCGGCTGCCAGGCCTCGGCCTGCTGCCAGAGCCGCACCAGCGCCTCCTGCACCACTTCCTCGGCCTCGGCGAGATCAGTGAGCGTCGCCGCCGCGAAGCGCGTCAGCCGCGGCGCCTCGATCGCCATCAGCCGGGCGAAGGCGCCGCGGTCGCCGGCGGCGACCTCCTGCATCAGGGCGTGATCGGCCTCGATGGCCGCCCTGTTTCTCGATTCGTCGCTCTGCGCCAACGCCTCGCCCCGTGCCGGCCGCACCGCGTCCGGCGCGCTCCGCCGGGTCTCCGCCGGATGACGATAGCGCAATCGCTGCCCGTCGGCATCGGAACGCGCGGTCGCGCCGCGGATCATCGACACGATGTCCTCCCCTATTCGGCGGCGATGGGCAGCGGCATGCCGTCGCCCTCCTCCGCCGGCTTCGCGGGACGGGCGGTCTCGGCGGTCTCGCGCCGGCCTAGGGCGCGCGCCGCGACGAGTTCGCGCTCGAGGCGCGCCTCTTCCGCAACGCGCGGCTTCGAGAAGCGGGCGAGGCCGAGGAAGACCACCGGCGTCAGGAACAGCGTCGCGAGCGAGGCGAAGCCGAGACCGCCGATCATGATCCAGCCGAGCGCCGCGCGCGCCTCGGCGCCGGCGCCGCCGAAGATGATCAGGGGCAGGCCGCCGAGCACCGTTGCGATCATCGTCATCAATACCGGGCGCAGCCGGATCAGGCAGGCGTCGCGGATCGCGTCGCGCACCGAATGGCCCTCGTCGCGCAGCTGGTTGGCGAACTCGACGATCAGGATGCCGTTCTTCGCCATCAGCCCGACGAGCAGAACGAGGCCGATCTGGGTGTAGATGTTGAGCGAGCCGCCGACGAGCGCGATCGAATAGAGGCCCGCCGCGACGCCGAAGGGCACGGTGGCAAACAGGATCGCCGCCGCGACGAAGCTCTCGAACTGCGCCGCGAGCACGAGGATGATGACGACGACGGCGAAGAGGAAGGTCTGCGCCACGCCGCTCGACGTCTCGTTGAGGGTCCGCGCCTCGCCCGTGAAGACGATGCCGAGCCCGGGCGAAAGCGTCTCGCCCGCGAGTTGCGTCGCGTGCGTCATCGCCGTGCCGAGGTCGACGCCGTCGGCGAGCGTCGCGGTGAGCGGCACCGCGCGCTTCTGCGACTGGCGCGCCAGCGTCGGCGCGACCGCCTCCTCGGACACCGTGACGATCGAGGACAGCGGCACCATCACACCCGAAGCCGTGCGGATCTGCACGTTCTCGAGATCGGCCGGATCGTCGATCAGGCCGCGTGGCGCCTGCGCGATGATGTCGAACTTGTCGTCGCCGACATAATAGTCGCCGACATCCTTGCCATCGAGCAGGGTCGAAACCATCGTGCCGACATCGGCGAGCGAGATGCCGAGATCCTCGGCCCGCTCGCGGTCGATGTTGACCGAGAGCTGCGGCTGGTTCGGTTCGTAATTGAGCTGGACCTGGGAGAACACCGGGTCGCGGCTCATCGCGGCGAGCAGCGCATCCGCCCCGGTCGCGATCTGGTCATAGGAATTGCCGGTCACGGCGAAGGTGAGGCCCTGACCGCCGCCGCGCAGGCCGAGGCTGTTCGACTGGCGGATCGAGGCGCGGACGCCCGGAATGCCGGCGAGGCGCCGGTTGAGCTCGGCGGCGATCTCCTGCTGCGAGCGGCTGCGCGTCTCCCATGGGGCGAGCGTCGCGATGACGAAGCCGCTGTTCGAGCTGCCGCGGCCGGCGACCGTCATCAGCGCGGTCGCCTCGCCCGACTTCAGGATCGGCTGCACCGCCTGTTCGACGAGCGCGAGCTGGCCTTGCGTATAATCGACGGTCGAGCCCTGCGGCGTCGACACGACGATGAACAGCGAGCCGCGATCCTCGGGCGGGGTGATCTCGTTGGCGAGATTGGTGAAGACGAGCCACGCGCCGCCGGCGAACACGATGCTCGCGACGACGACCACCGCCGGGGCGGCGAGCGCGGCGTCGAGCAACCGCTCATAGAGCCGGTAGCCGGCCCGGCCGATCCGGCCGAGGAAGCGCGTGAAGAGGTTCCCTGCTCCTTCCGCCCGCTCTTTCAGCATGCGCGAGGCGAGCATCGGCGCGAGCGTCAGGGCGACGAAGGCGGACAGGATCACCGAGAAGGCCATGACGAAGCCGAACTCGGAGAAGAGCCGGCCCGCCGTGCCCTGGAAGAACGAGATCGGGATGAACACCGCGGCGAGCGTCGCGGTGGTCGACAGCACGGCGAAGAACACCTGGCGCGCGCCGAGCACGGCGGCGGCGCGCGGCCCGGCGCCCTCATGGCGCCGGCGCGCGATGTTTTCGAGCACCACGATGGCGTCGTCGACGACGAGGCCGGTGGCGAGCACGATGGCGAGAAGGGTCAGGATGTTGAGCGAGAAGCCCATCAGATACATCGCCGCGACCGTGCCGAGCAGCGAGACCGGCACGGTGACGGCCGGGATCAGCGTCGCCCGCAGCGAGCCGAGGAACAGGAAGATGACGGCGATGACGATCGCGATGGCGAGCACGAGGCTGCGCTCGACCTCGTGGAAGGCGCCGTTGATGAAGTCGGCGTCGTCGGAGGTGACGGAGATCTGTACGCCCTTCGGCATCGAGGCGTTGAGTTCCGCGATGGCGGCGCGGATGCCCTTCGAGATGTCGAGCGTGTTCGACTGCGCCTGGCGGATGATGCCGAGGCCGACGCCGGTGGCGCCGTTGATGCGCAGCGACGAGATCGTGTCGGCCGGTCCGTAGACCACATCGGCGACGTCGGAGACGCGCGTCGTGCCCTTGATGCGGATCGCCGCGATCTCTTCGGGCGTCTTCGCGCTCGCATCGGCGCGCACCAGCAGCGACCGGTCGCGGTCGGCGAGCGATCCGGCCGGCACGTCGAGCGAGACGGTGCCGAGCGCGTTCTGCAGGTCGACGACGGTCAGCCCGTGCGCGGCGAGCTTCATCGGGTCGATATAGATCGAGATGCGCGGCTGGCGGTCGCCGTTGACGTCCACCTCGGCGACGCCGTCGACCGAGGTCAGCCGGTCGACGATCTGATCGTCGACGAGCCGGGTGAGTTCCTCGATCGGCATGCCGGGCGCGGTGACGGCGAGCCGCATGATCGCGTCGCCGTCGGAATCCGCCTTGACGATGGTCGGCGGATCGGCGTCGTCGGGCAGGTTGCGCGTCACATTGCCGACCGCGTCGCGCAGGTCGCTCGCCGCGACGTTGATGTCGACGGAATCGCGGAACTGCACGGTGACGCGGCTGCGGCCCGCCTGCGAGGTCGAGGCGATGTCGCTCCAGCCGGAGACGCCGGCCGCCGCCGCCTCGATCACCGCGGTGATCTCCTTGTCGACCGTCTCCGGCGTCGCGCCGTCATAGGTCGTGTTGATGGTGACGACCGGCTGGTCGACATTCGGCAGTTCGCGGATCTCGACCGAGCCGATCGCGGCGAGACCGGCGACGACGATCAGCAGATTGGCGACGATCGCGAGTACCGGCCGGCGGACGGACAGCGCCGAGATGCCGCCGAAGCCGCCGCCACCCGCCGCCTCGAGCTTCTCGTCGGGCGTCGTCTGGCCTTCCGGCGCGTCCTTGCCGGTCTCGGAACGGGATTTGTGCGCCATCAGCCGCGCTCCCCGGCCGCCGCGGTCGTCTCGGGCGCCGCACCGGCGAGCGCGATCTTCGCGCCTTCCCGCAGGCGCTGCACGCCTTCGACCGCGATCGGATCACCGGCCGCGATCTCGCCCTCGACGAGCACCTGGCCGCTCTCGCGCCGCGTGATCGTGACGGCGGCGCGCTTCACGGTGTCGCCGTCGACCTTCCAGACATAGGAGCCGCCCTTGTCCCATTGGATGGCGGCAGAGGGCACGGCGAGCCTCTGCTCCTGCGGGAAGTCGAGCGCAACCGTCACCGCCGCGCCGGGCTTGATGCCCGCCGCCTCGGCGTCCTCGACGTCGAGCGTCGCCTCGAGCTTCAGCGTGCGCGCGGTCGGGTCGATGCGGCTGTCGATCGCCGAGAGCCGGCCGTCGATCGGCTGGGCGGATCCCTCGCCGGTCGCCTGAAGGCTCTGGCCGAGCGTCACCCGGCCGGCGAAGCGCTCCGGCACGACGAAGGAGACCTTCATCGTCGAGACGTCGTCGAGCGTGGTGATCAGCGTCGTCGGCGTGACGAGGGCGCCGATCGCGAGATCGGAAAGGCCGACGACGCCGTCATAGGGCGCCGCGATGGTCCGCCGCGACAGGGCGATCTGCGCCGAGCGCAGGTCGATCGCCGCCCGGTCGGCGCCCGAGCGCGCATCCGACAGCGCGACGTCGGTGATGTTGTTGCTCTGCTGCAGCCGCTCGGCCCGGGCGAGCGCATCCTGCGCGTCCTTGAGGGCGATGCGGGCCCGGTCGACCTCGACGACCTGATCGGCATCGTCGAGCTCGACCAGCGTCTCGCCCGCCGTCACCCGGTCGCCCGCCTTGAAGTGGACGGCCGAGACGGTTGCCGTGACCTGCGGATAAATGCCGATCGAGCGGGCGACGGCCACCGTGCCGATCGCCCGCACCGAATCGGAGAACGGCGTGGTGGCGACCGGCTGGGCGACGACGAGGATCGGGCCGGTCGCGAAACCGCGCCCGCCGCCCCGTCCGCCGCGCGCCGGCTGCGACGAATCGGCGACCTCGACGCCGAGGAGGGTCGCCCTCTTCGTCCAGGCATACCAACCGCCCGCGACCAGAGCGAGCACGACGAGGGAGAGAGCAATCTGCTTCCAGGCGGACATGAGACCTTCCGTGGTGGCGACCGGACTCCTTCAACGCAGGGCGGCGCATGATCCGTCGCGGCCTCTTACCGCAGTGCAAACACCCCCGCGCGGCGTCCTCGTGCCGGCCCGGCGCGCCGCCGGATGGTTGAATTGGCGCAGCCGAGCGCTTACACAAGGCCAGCAGGAACCGGAAGGAACCGGAAAAGCCGATGCGCCTGACCCAGCAGACCAGCTATTCGATCCGTGTGCTGATCTATTGCGCGACGAATCCCGGCCGCAACAGCCGCATCCGCGACATTGCCGCGACCTATGCGATCTCCGAGCTGCACCTCTTCAAGATCATGCACGTCCTGGTGGAGCAGGGCTATATCGAGACGGTTCGCGGCCGCAATGGCGGCATCCGGCTCGCCCGGCCCGCCTCCGACATCACGATCGGCGAGGTGGTGCGCGCCACCGAGAGCAATTTCCATCTCGTCGACTGCTTCGACGATGCGCACCGCGACTGCCCGCTCGTCAGCGCCTGCGGCTTCAACCGCGTGCTCGACGAGGCGCTCAAGGCCTTCTTTGCGGTGCTCGACAGCTATTCGATCGCCGACATCGCCGCCAATCGCGGCGCGCTGCGCTCGCTGCTCGACATCGAGAGCCAGACCATCCATCCGCTGCTCGAGGCGAGCTTCGCGCCGACCAGCCGGCAGTGAGGCCGCGGGCGGCGACGCCCGAAGTTAAATATTGACTTCGGCGCTCATCTTTTCCTAGCTGACGGCGGCGAACGATCGCCTCGCAGCAAAGGGTAGCGCCATGCCGGTCCGGCAATTCTCTTCCCGTGCCTTTCGCGCCGCGGTTCTCGGCGCCGCGCTCGCCGGCTTCGGCGCGGCGCCGGCTCTCGCCGAGGATGCGCCGAAGCGGATCGGCGTCGAGCTCAACGCGGTCGCGGCGACCGACAAGGCCTGCCGGCTGAGCTTCCTGGTCGAGAACGATCTCGACGTCGCGATCGACGATCTGGCCCTCGAGCTCGTGCTCTTCGACAAGGATGGCCGCGTCGACCGCTTCGTCGTCGTGCGCACCGGCCGGCTGCCGCTCGCCAAGCGGCGGGTGAAGCAGTTCGACGTGCCCGAGGTGAAGTGCGATTCGATCGGCAGCGTGCTCGTCAACGACGTGTCGGAATGCACCGGCCCCGGGCTCGACGCCACGGTCTGCCTCGATCGGCTCGCCATCTCCTCCCGCGCCGCGATCGGCTTCTCGAGCTGACACGGGCGCGATGAGCGAGCGCTCCCTCAGAAGGACGACCTTCGTCACGGCGCTCGGCCTCTCCGTCGCCGCGCACGCGGCGGTATTCACCTGGGAGTGGCCCGAGGACCGCATCGCGGAGGCGGGTTCGGGCAGCGGCGCCCCCGTCGAGGGCTCGATCGAGGCGGTGCTCGGCACGGCGATCCCGGTCGAGGCCGTCGATGCCGATGCCGTCGAGGCGACCGCGCAACCCGTGCCCTCCGAGGCGCGGCCTGTCGAGACGACGGAAACGGAGCCGCTCGAGGCGACGTCGCCGCCTGTCGCCGAGGCGGCCCGCCCCGTCGAGGTCGCTGAGGCGGAGCCGGCGACGACGCCGGCTCTCGATCCGATTGAGCAGGACACGCCCCCGCCGCCCGCACAGGTCGCCGAAACGCCGCCCCTCGATCGCCCCGCCGAAGCCGCCCAGCCGTCGGCCCCGCAGGAACTCGCCGCGCTGACGCCGGAGGCGGCGACCGAGGCTCCGCGCAGCGCCGAGGCGCCGGCGCCGGCGGAGGAATTCGACCTCCCCGCCGTCGAGACCGAGACGGACGGCCTAGCGGAGCCGCAGGCCGAAACCGTCGATCCGGCCGCCGCCACGCCCCTGGCGCCCCCGACCGCCGCCGTCGAGGCGGGCCCGGTCGAGACGCGATCGGCCGCCGCGCCAACCCGCGCCGTCGAGGCCGAACCGGTCGAGACGGCTCCCCCCGCAACCGAGCCCGACCGGCCGACCCTCGCAGAAGCACGCCCGGTCGAAGCCGAGCCCGCCGAGGCGCTTCCGGTCGAGACGGCGGAAACGCCCGCGCCCCGCCCCCTCGATGCGCCGGAGGTCGCCGAGGTGGAGCCGGTCGCGCCCGAGGCGGTGGAGGTCACCGAGGCCGAGCCGGACGAGCCGCCACCCGTGCCGATCGCCAAGCCGGAGGTCGTCGCCGCGGCCGAGCCCGAGCGGCCCCGGCCGCCGCGGACCGAACGCACCGAGCGGCGCGAGCCGCCGGCGAAGAGCCGTCCGGCCGCCGCCGGCAATGCCGAAGCGGACTCGCGCGCCGGCGCGAGCCGCTCACAGAGCCGGCAGGCGACCGGCGAAGGGCTCGGCCCCGCCGCGGTCGCGGGCGCCGGCGATGCGTCGCTGTCGGACTATCGCGGCAAGGTGCGGGCGAAGCTCCGCCGGACGCTGCGCTATCCGCGCTCGGAGGCGCGCCGCGGCAATGTCGGCGCCGCCCAGGTCGTGTTCACGATCGCGTCCGATGGTTCGGTGCGCAGCGTCCGCCTCGCCCACAGCTCCGGCAACAGCGTGCTCGACGACGCCGCGCTCGACAGCGTGCATCGCGCCGCCCCCTTCCCCTCTCTGCCGGGCGGTGCCGGTTCCCTCGAGATCGCGGCACCGATCCGTTTCACGGCCCGCTAGGCGGGCTGCAGAGCCCGCCACCGGCGCAGCAGCCCGACCGTTATCGCGACCGCGACACCCGACAGCAGGGCCGAGATCAGGAAGAGCGCGGCATAGCCGAGCCGGTCGGCGAGCACGCCCGAGATCGACGAGCCGAGCAGATAGACGATCAGCTGGGCACAGGCGAGGATGGTGAAGTCGGTGCCCGGCTGATCGCTCGACGATACCGCCATGAACAGGCTGTAGAGCGCGACGATCTCCATGTAGCGGATCATCGTCTGCAGTGCCGCCGCTCCGATCACCGCCTCGACGCCGGTGACCCAGCCGAGCGCGTGCAGACCGAAGAGCAGGAAGCAGAGGGTGCGCAATCCGCCGAGGAAGAGCAGCGTGCCCGACAACCCGGTGCGCCGCACCAGCACCGCCGCGACCACCGAGCCGATCAGGCCGGCCGTCGCGGCGGAGAGGCCGGACAGATAGCCGATCCAGGAAAGCGGCAACCCGGCATCGACCAGATAGCTGCCCTCCATCGCCTTCACGAGCCCCTCGCTCGCCCGGTAGACGAGCGCGATCACCAGAACCGCGACGGCCTCCCTGCGGGCGAAGAAGGCGCGGAAGCGCGGTTTCGGCCGGGCGGCGTCGCGCGGCCGGTCGTCGCCCGCCATCAGCGGCAGGACGAGGAGCGGCAGCGCCGAGAAGGCGGCGATGACGAGGATGGTGTCGCGCCAGCCGATCCGCTCGAAGAGCACCAGGCCGAGCGTCCCGCCGATGATCACCGAGAAAGCGACGGCGCCGCCCTGAATCGCATTGCCGACCGGCCGGTCGTCGGGGGCGAGCGCCGAGGTGGCGTAGGCATCGGTGGCGATGTCCTGCGTCGAGGTGAGCAGCGAGACGGCAGCGCCGACGACGAAGATCGGCCAGATGGCGAGCGGATCGAGAAAGGCGAGCAGCGCGATCGCGGCGACGGAGAGGAGCTGCGTCGGCAGGATCCAGCCGCGCCAGTGTCCGATCGGCAGCAGTTCGAAGCGGTCGACGAGCGGCGCCCAGAGGAATTTGAGCACCAGCGGCACCATCAGGAAGGACAGCATGCCGATCGTGGTGCGCGAAACGCCGTATTCGCGCAGCACCGGCGGCACCGCGGCGACGATCAGGTAGCCCGGCACGCCCTGGGCGACATAGAGCCCGGCGAGCGAGACGAAGATGCGCAGCCGTCGCGCATCGAGCGGGCGGCGGGCGGAGACGGCGGTCATGCGCCGAGCCCTCGGGCGGCCAGATGGCGGCGGGCGAAGGCGAGGCCCTCCTCCCGGTCGGCGGTGACGAGCACGGGGAAGCTCCACAGACGCGAGAAGGTGTTCTGCATCGCCGCCGTCGGCGTCGGGCGGACGATGGCGCAGGCGCGGCAGGTCGCATCCATCGTCGCGCGGGTGCGCTTGAACCAGAGCGCCTGCGCCCGCTCGCCCTCGTGGCCGAACTTGCGTCCGCCCGACAACTCGACGACCAGCGCGAAAGGCGACCGCCGCAGGGCGATCGCCTCGAGGGCGGCGAGATAGTCCGCCTCGTCGCGGTCCGAGGGAGGATCGCCGAGCTCCAGCCGGACGATCCCCTCCCCTTCTTCCGAAAGGCGCAGCATCAGAACGATGTCGTGTAGCTGATGGCGAGGGTGCGGCCGAGCCCCTCGACGGGGACGCTGCGCGTCGCCGTCGCGGTCGGATTGATGTAGTCGGTGTCGAAGATGTTGCGGATGCCGAAGCCGAGCGTGCCGCTGCCGATACCGTAGCTGCCGATCAGGTTGAAGAGCGCCGTGCCGTCGAGCGTCTCTCCGGCGATCTTGTCGCGGCCGGAAAGGATTTCGGCCTCGCCGCGCAGATAAAGGCCGCTGTCGAAATGATGGCCGAGCGAGGCCACCGCCTTGAAGGGCGTCGCGATGCGGTTGTTCGGCATCCACTCGTCGCTTTCGATCTCACCGTCCTTGTCGGCGTCGTAGAGCCCTTCCTGGTAGGCGAGGACGAGGCCGATCGTGGTCGCGGTGGTGACGTCGATCTCGCCGGAGAACTCCGCGCCCCAGATCCGCTCGGCCTGTTGCGTCACCCGGTTGGCGGCGACGTCATAGGTGACGCCGTCGTCCGAGGTCGAAAGGAAGCCCGAGAGCGAGGCGCGCACGATCTGCCAGTTGCCGCGGGTGCCGATCTCGTAGCTGTTGACGATCTGCGGCTCGGGCGCGATGTCGGCATAGTCGATGCTGCCGCCCGGATTGGCCGCGCAGCTATAGCCGTAATAGAGGCCGAGCAGGGTCGGGATGACCGGATTGTTGCCGTAGGCGTCGCAGATCTCCGCCGCGCTGTTGATGCCGGCGCGCCGGGTGAAGGCGCCGATATCGGTGATCGAGAAGCCTTGCGAGAAGCTCGCGAAGGCCTCCACCTCGTCGGTCACGTCGAACACGGCACCGGCGTTGAAGGTGAGCGCGTCATAGTCGAAGGAGCCGCCATAGACCTCGATCGCCGTCGGCACGAAGGTCGGGCTGAAGCCGAGCACCCAGGCGTCGGGCCGGGTGAAATCCTCGACGTCGAGGAAGAACTTCTCGTAACGTACCCCGCCACGCAGCCGCAGCCGCTCGGTCACCGGCACATCGAGCTGCGCGAAGGCGGCGACGGAATCCTGCGTCATCGGCGCGATGGCGTCCCAGCCATTGGCGAGTTCCTGGCTGGTGGTGTCGTGCGCATAGTCGACACCCCAGGTGAGCTTCGCTCCCTCCTTCACCCAGTCGAGCGGCGAATCGACCGTCGCATTGACGCCCGTCCGCTCGCTGTAGAGCGTCGACTGGTTGAACCAGGCCGTCGGATCCGACGGATTGCCAGAGTAATAGACCTGTGAGTTCGCCGCCGACAATGTGCTGAACGGCGAGCCCTTCTCGATGTCGTTGTAGAAGGCCTTGATCTCGAGACTGCCGAGGATGAAATCGCTCTCGGTGAAGCGGCCGGTGAAATACTTCGAATCCTCGGTGAGCGGATCGCCCGTATAAGCATCGCCATAGGCCGGCGAAGCCGGATCGGTGGCGTAGTTGGTGAACCAGTCCGGCTTCTGCTCCGCATAGGTCCATTCGGCCGAGAGTTCGAACCGCCGGCTGCCGAGCTCGTAACCGAGCATCGCCGAGAGATCGCCATACTGCGTACGGTCGCCGCCGCCCTGGCCGAGCATGGCGTCCGAGGGCATTTCCGCTCCGCTGCCGCCATAGGTGCGCCGCGTCCAGTAGCCGGAGCCCGAGACGAAATAGTCGACCGCGCCGGACGTGCCGGAGACCGACACCGACCCGTCCGGCCCGACGGATTCCGCGAGGTTTGCGGTGAAGGCGCGCGCCCCGGCGCGGACCGTCACCGTCGGCTTGTCGCCCTCGCCGCGCCGGGTGATGAAGTTGATGGTTCCGCCCGTTGCGCCCGAGCCATAGAGGCTCGATGCGCCGGAGACGATCTCGATCCGCTCGACCGTCGACAGATCGACGAGGTTGAGCACGCGCGAGATGTTGCGCAGCGGTGTCGTGCGCGGCACGCCGTTCACCATCACCATCACGTCGCGGCCGCGAAAATTCTCCGAGGCGCCCGAGATCGTCTGGTTGGAGAAGGAATAGCCCGGAACGAGCCGCGCGATCAGTTCCGCCGGCGTCGACCGCGCGGCGAGCGCACGCTCGATCTCCTCACGTTCGATCACCACCACGGAGGCCGGCGTATCGGAAACCGCACGCGAGGACCGGCTCGCGGTGACGACGATCTCCTCGAGAACGGCGCGCTCCTGCGCGAAGGAAGGCAAAACACAACCGTTCGCCGCCACGACGGCGGCGCCGAGCACCAGGATACGCATGAAATCCGCCCCACGGATTGATGACCTTACGAGTCATATTTGTGGGGCGGATGGCGGTCAACCCGGTCATCCCCGATCAGAACCGTTCGAAACTGATCAGCCCTTGATGCCGGCGGTGAGCATGATCGCCTGCGTCACGCGGCGCTGGAAGATCAGATAGGCGGCAGCGACCGGCAGGGCGGCGAGCACCGCGCCGGAAAGCTGGCGGGCGTAATAGACGCCGAACGCGTCCTTCACCTGCGTGATGCCCACCGTGATCGTCATCGTCCGCTCGGACGTGGTGACGAGGAAGGGCCAGAGGAAATTGTTCCAGGCGGCGATGAAGGTGATGATCGCGAGCGCGGTGGTGATGCCCCAGTTCATCGGCAGGAAGACGCGGAAGAGCAGCTGGAACCAGTTGGCACCGTCGACGATCGCCGCCTCGCGCAGTTCCTTCGGCACGGAATCGAAGAACTGCTTGTAGACGATCACCGAAATCGGCGCGATCAGCTGCGGCAGGATGATCCCCGTCCAGGTGTTCACGAGCCCCAGATCGTTCATCAGGATGAAGTGGGTGACGATCAGCGCCTGCATCGGCACCATGAAGCTGGCGAGGATCATCAGATAAAGCAGCCGCCGGCCGGGGAAGCGGAGCTGCGAGATGGCGAAGCCGCAGGCCGCGCTCATGACGACGACGAGCACGGTGACCGCCACCGCGGTGACGATCGAATTGACGTACCAGGTGCCGAGATTGGTGTTCTGGATAATGTGGATATAGCCGCCGAGCGTCCAGTCCTCGGGCAGGAAGTGGACGCCCGGCCGGATCGTCTCGTGCTCCGGCTTCAGCGTGGTGATCACCGCCCAATAGAGCGGGAAGGCCCACAGCGTCGCGGCGAGCAGGGTGAAGGTGGTCAGGCCGATGCCGACCGGATCGAAGCGGCGCGTCATCAGCGGTCCCTCGCCCGAAGGAACTGGTATTGCAGCACGGAGAGCGCGACGATCAGCACGAAGAGCGCGAGCGCGATCGTCGCGCCATAGCCGCCCTTGTTGGTGACGAAGGCCTGCCGGTAGATCGCCTGGACGAGCACCATGGTCGTGTTGGTCGCGCCGCCGAGCGTCAAGAGATAGAGCTGGTCGAAGATCTTCAGTTGCAGGATCAGCTGGATGGTCAGGACGAGCGCCGCGACCGGCCAGATCAGCGGAAGCGTGATGTGGCGGAACTGCTTCCAGCGGCCGGCGCCGTCGAGCGCCGCGGCATCGTAATACTCCGATGAGATGTTCCGCAGCCCGGCGAGAAAGAGCAGGATGTTGAAGCCGCAGGTCCACCAGATGGTGACGAACCCGACGGTCGGCATGATCCAGGCGCGGGTGCGGAACACCGGCACGCGCTCGCCGACGAAGAAGGACAGCGGATATTGCGCGATGCCGAATTGCGGATCGAGCACCCATTGCCAGATCAGCGTCACCACCGAGACCGGCAGGATATAGGGGAGGAAGAAGGCGGCGAGGACGACGCTCTGCAGCCAGCCCTTGAGGCGCGACACCATCATGGCGATCAGGAGCCCGATCACCGTGTTCGGCACGACGGTCAGGAGCACGAAGTAAAGCGTGTTCCAGAGCGCGTTCCAGAACTGCCGGTCGCTCCACATCCGGACATAGTTTCGGACTCCGACCCAGGCGCCCTCGCCGATCAGCGGCGCGTCGGTGAAGGTCAGCTCGACCATCTTGACGGTCGGATAGATGAACAACACCAGATAGGCGACGACGAAGGGCGCGATCAGCACGGCGGCGGCCCGCGCCTCGCTCTTCCGGCTCTTCATGCGACGGTCACTCCCTCGGTAAGACGGGTGCGGCGGCCGCCCGCAGGCGGCCGCCCTTCAGCCGCCGATGCTCAGGGGAGCTGGCCGTTCAGGTCGTCGCGGAACGACTCGACCGCCTCGGCGGGATCCATCTCGCCATTGACGGCCGGCACGAAGTAATTGCCGGTCGCCTCATAGACCGGCGAGGCGACGCCGGCGATCACCGATTGCGGATCGAACACCGCCGTCTCGGCGAGCGGCGCATAGGTCGCATTCGGTTCCATCGCCTTGAACTCGCCCGTCTGGGTGACCGGGACATAGGCCGGTATATGGCCGGCCGAGGCCCAGGCGAGGCTGTTCTGGTTCATCCAGGCGATGACGGTCAGCACCGCCTTGAGCTTCTCGGGGGAGATCTCCTTGCCGACATTGTTCGGGATGGCGAAGGCGTGCGAATCCGCCCAGGTCGCCTTGTGGCCGAGCAGGGCCGGCATCTGGATCGCACCCCACTCGAAGCCGAGCTGGTTCTTGGCGGCGAGGTCGACCATGGTCGGCACTTCCCAGACGCCGTTCAGGAACAGCGGCGCCTTGCCCGAGGTGAAGAGCGCCACCGAGGCCGGATATTCGGTCGCCTTGGGGAGCCAGCCCTGCGCCGACCAGTTGGCGATCGCCGACAGCGCCTTCTTCGCCTTGTCGAGATTCTCGTCGCCCGGCAGCACGCCGCCCTCGCCGAGGAAGGCGCCGTCCTGCTGGCCGAGCAGCGAATAGAAGACGCGCCAGACCCCGCCATCACCGGCGGTCTGGAACGACAGACCGTAATCGGACGGGCCGTCGGTCAGCTTCTTCAGCGCCGCGTCGAAACCCTCGAGCGTATCGAGGCCGGCCGGCTTGCCGTCGGCGCCGATCAGCCCGGCCTCGGCGAGCCGGTCCTTGTTGTAGTAGAGAACGAGCGAATGGATATCGAAGGGGACGGCGTAGAGCTTGCCGTCGACCTGCGCCGCCTGGAAGTTCGCCGGGGCATAATCCTCCGGCTTCAGGCCGGCGCTCGCCAATTCCTCCGGCGTGATCTCGCGCAGCGTGTTGGTCGAAACGCCGAGCGGCAGGCGCGACAGGTGATAGGTCATCACGTCCGGACCCTCGCCGACCGCGGCGGAGGTCTGCACCTTGGTATAGAACGGCACACCCCATTCGAGCGTCGTGGCATCGATCTGGATGTCCGGATGGTCCTCGTTGAACTTCTGGATCAGAGCCTTCATCCGGACGCCGTCGCCGCCGGACAGGAAGTCCCACCAGACCACGGTTTCCTTGGCGTGCGCCATGCCGGCGCCGAGCGCGAAGAGCGCGGTGGCGGCGAGCGCCTTCTTGAGCAGTCGATTCATCTCGTTTCCTCCCTGGGTTCTTGGATCGAAGGCGCGGCGTCCTTCCCTCGCCGCGCCGTCTCGCCGGCGGTCCGCCGGCTCGCATCCCGCGGCCCGCGCCACGGAAAATCGCCGGCGCCCCCTCGGCGGGGGCGCCGCCCGGCTCAGGCTGAGAGCCGGATCATGCTGTAGGAGAGCGGCGGCAGCGTCGCCGCGAGCCGGCCGTCCTCGACGCCGGTGCCCGAATGCGCCTTCGGCACGACATTGTCGGGATTGTCGGCGGTGTTCTTCGCCCGCAGGTCGTCGTGCTTGATGAGCACGTGCTCGGCGAGCCGCAGCCCGGCATAACCCTCGAGCGCGACCGAGAGGTCGAGCGCCTCGGTCTGGTGCCGGTTGACGGCGAAGAGGGTGACGCCGCCCTCCGCATTCTCGACGCCGGCGACATCGAGATAGGGCACGTCGTCGGCGATCGAGGCGTCATAGGTGCCGACGTCGACGGCGAGGCGCAGCGCCTTGCCCCGGCCGTGCAGCGAGGCGTTCTGCAGCGGATAGTAGATCGTCTGCCGCCAGGCGCGGCCGCCGCGCTCCGTCATGATCGGCGCGATGACGTTCACGAGCTGCGCGATGCAGGCGATCTTCACCCGGTCGGACCGCCGGATGAAGGTGTTGAGGATGCAGCCGACCTGCAGCACGTCCTCGAAGTCGTAAATGTCCTCGAGCACCGGCGGCGCTTCCGGCCAGTCCTGCGCCGCCATCGTCTCCTTGTCCTGCAGCCGCGTGTGATACCAAACGTTCCATTCGTCGAACGAAATGGTGAGCTGCTTCTTCGAGCGCTTCTTCGCCTTGATATAGTCGATCACGCCGCCGATCGTCACGATATAACGGTCGACACGTTCCGGAATGGCCAGATACTCGGCCGTATTGTGCTCGTAATTGGTAAAATACATGTGCAGCGAGATGTGATCGGCGGCGTCGTAGCACTCGTCGAGCACATCGGCCTCCCATTGCGGGTAGGTCGGCATGTCGGGGTTGGACGAGCCGCAGACGACGAGCTCGAGCGACGGATCGAAGGCCCGCATCGCCTTCGCGGTCTCGTTGGCGATCTTGCCGTACTGGCGCGCGGTCATGTGGCCGACCTGCCAGGGTCCGTCCATCTCGTTGCCGAGGCACCACAGCTTGACGTTGTGCGGCTCGGCCCATCCGTGCTTCTTACGCAGATCGCTCCAGTAGGAGCCGCCCGGATGGTTGCAGTATTCGAGGAAGTTGCGGGCCGCGTCGAGCCCGCGCGAACCGAGATTGACGGCGAGCATCGGCTCCGTGCCGACCTTGCGGCACCAGTCGATGAACTCGTTCGTGCCGAGCTGATTGCTCTCGCGGGTGCGCCAGGCGAGATCGAGCCGCACCGGCCGCTCCTCGCGCGGGCCGACGCCGTCCTCCCAATTGTAGGCCGAAACGAAATTGCCGCCGGGATAACGCACATAGGGCGTGTCGATGCCCTTCACGAGCTCCATCACGTCGCGGCGGAAGCCCTGCTCGTCGGCGGTGGGATGGCCGGGTTCGTAGATGCCCGAATAGACCGCCCGCCCGAGATGCTCGAGGAAGCTGCTGTAGAGACGGTGGTCGATCGGGGCGATGACGAAATCGCGGTGGACGGTGACGGCGGCTTTCACGGGCGATGTCCTCTTGTCGCTTCCTCGACTGTATCGTTATGTTCGATACATACCGAATAGTATGATCAATCGGGCGCGACGAAGTCAAGCCGTCGACGGGTGGATGGCGGGAGGATTCGCCCTTGCCGCGTGGCGGGAGGGGCATCCGCCCGGCCGAAGGTGCAGCCGAGGAAGAGTCTACCGGAGGGCGCCACGGCCCCCGATCGGGTGGCCACCCGATCGCGGGCGGGTCGGTGGTGTCGGGCCGACGCGGCGGAGCGCCTCAAGCGCGCGGATAGAGCCGCATCACGATGTCCTGGTCGTAATTGCCGAAGCCGCGGCCGAAGATGTTGACGCCGCCGGGATGGCGGGCGTCGTCGGCTATGCCGATCCGCATCCGGATCGAATGATGGGCCGCGAGGTCGAGATCGGCGAGCGTGACGTTCGAGACCCGCCGTCCGTCGATCATGGTGCCGTCCGCCGAGATCGTCCACGTCTTCAGCGCACCATATTGAGAGCCCTCGAGCTTCCACCAGCGCGGCGTATAGGCCCCGCGCTGATCACCGAAATCGCCCGGCGAGGTCCAGGTTCCGACCGCCACGTTGTTGACCCAGAGCGTGATGTCGGACGGCCAGATATTGCTCGTTCCCGGCACCTCGGAAGATAACTCCATCGAGAATTCGAGCGCCTCGAGATCGGCATTGAGAATGCGGGCGTTGTTCGGGAACTTATACTCGACGAAGCCGCGGCCGAACCACAGCAGCGCGGTCTTCATGCGGTCCGGATCGAGAAAATTGTCCGGCACGTCGAGCAGCCCGATGATGCCCTCGGGCGAGCACAGGCCGCAAGGCGCCGTGGTCTCGCAGCTCGTGTAGAGGCCGAGCGGCATCTCGACCGTGATCACCCGGTCCGCCTCGCGGGCGGCAACGCCGTCGAAACGAACGAGGATCTCGTCGTAGCGGGCGCTGCAGACCTTCTGATGACCCTTCTTCGCCTTGACGGTCCGCGTCTCGATCAGTTCGGCGCCTTCGAGCACCTGGACATGGGTGACGACGGTCGATTGCGGCAGGTCGAGCGCCGCCGCGATCTCATTGACATTGAGCGGACCGCGGTCGTGCAGCAGCCGCAGCATGCGGACACGCACGGGCGAAGCGAGCGCATGCAGGACATGGGCATCCGTCTCGGGATTGACCGTCAGGAAGTTCCGCTTCACGTGCCGCCTCGCGCCATGGCCCGTTACCTATCAGCTTTCGCGGTTCAGTCCAGCACGAAGAGAGCCGGCTCAGCACCTCGAACCGCGGCGCAATACCCGGCGCCGCTTGACGGGCACCGTACACGGTCGGACAGTGCGCGAAGGACGGCAAGGGAGCCGAAGATGGGCGAGGATTTGTCCGACGTACGGGCGCTGATCGAACGTATTCCGCTGTTCGCCGAAGTGCTCGATCCAGGCCAGATCGCGACGCTCGCCGCGAAGGCCACGGTCTATGCCGTGCCGCCCCGCACCGTGCTGATGTCGGAAGGCGATTACGGCGACTCGATGTTCGCGGTGATCGACGGCGCGGTCGAGGTGACGGTCGAGGGCGCGCGCAGCGGCAGCCGCGAGGTGGCGATGCTCGGCCCCGGCGACATCGTCGGTGAGATGTCGCTGATGACCGGCGCCCGGCGCACCGCGACGGTGACGAGCGTCGTGCAGACCCGGGTGCTGCAGATCCGCAAGGCGGCGCTCGAAGCGGTGCTCGCCCATTCACCCGATCTCGTGATCGGCCTCGGCGCCATGCTGGCCCGCCGCCAGATCGAACTCGAGCGGATCAGCGAGGACGAACACGCGCAGCGCATTCTGGGCCTGCGCGCGAGCGAGATCGTCGCCGCGATCCGCCGCTTCTTCTTTCCCGACCAAGCCGAGCGCGAATAGGCGCGCTCAGCCCGGCCCGCCACCATAACAAGGATCCGGATCCGGATCCGGGTCTGGATCGGGGTCCTCGCCCGGATCGGGCACGAAATTGGTCAGTTCCTCGCGGGCCGTGATCTCGTCCGTCACGACGTCGCGCGTGTCCGGATCCGTCGGATCGCGCGGATCCTGCAGGAAGCTGCTGCCATAGAGCGGATAGGGCACCGCGCCGGTGACGCGGATCAGCGTACCGTCCCAGGTCTTCGGCCCCTCGATGCGGCCGCCCGAATGGAAGGCGAGGAATTCGCCGGGCCGGTCGAGCACGTGCTCATTGCCGTCCGGCCCCTCGATCACCACCCGCCCCTCGACGAGGATGACATAGGTGACGCCGTCGACGACGACCGCGTCATAGATCGTGCCGCGCACGCCGATCGTCGCGGCCGGCGTGCGCATCTTGTAGCTGCGCGGATCGGAGGAGCCCGAGACGAAACGGAAGATGCCCTTCGTCGCGCTGAAGGCGATGTCGTTCTGCGAACGGCCCGGATCATAGACGAACCGGTCGAGCACGATCTCGGAACGCGGACCGATATTGAGGCTCGTCTCGTCGAGGAAGAGAAGCTGCGCGGTGGCCTGTTCGCCCGTGCGCACCATCTGGTCGGTGACGAGCGCGCTGCCGACCGAGAGTGGGGCCGCGCGGCCGGAGACGACGCCCTCGACCGCATTGCGCACCGCGGCGGCGACGCCGATCTTGGTATCGGCGGCCGCGGCCGGAGCCGTCAGCATCGTGGCCGCCAAAGCGGCGCCCGCCAGCCAGCTCAGCCCCTCTTTCATCGCCGCCTCCGCTCGCCTCGAATCGGGCCGCCTTCCCGACGGAAACGCCGTATCGTCCCGCAAGCCGCCCGCTCGACCTTCTGAAATGGATAGGCCGACCTCGAAAAACCCGCAAGCGGCAATGGCAGAAACTACAGGGCCGTTGCCGAACTGCATCGCCTGCAGCAGAAACCGCCGGCCCGACGCCGCGGCATCATTGCGCAGACGGACGAGGGCCGTTAGCATTTCTACGGATCAGCCGGAGAGACGGGCTTGTCGGGGGAGCTTCATCGCGGAATTGCGGCGGTCGCGTTTGCGGCAGCCTGTGCCATCGGCGGGTCTCAGGCCTTCGCGCAAGGCGCCGAGCCCGAGGCGATGAAGGCCGTCTATCAACGGATTCTCGCCGATCCGACCGACACCGCCGCCAATCTCGACTATGCGCGGCTCGCCGAGGCGGCGGGCCAGGACCGCAAGGCGCTCGCCACTTATGAGCGGATCCTGCTCTATGAGCCGGAGAATACCGAGGCGCGGGCCGGCCTGACGCGGCTGCGCCGTCTCATCCAGCCGAATACCACGATCGTCACCGCCGAGACGGGCGTCGCCTTCGAGAGCAACCCGACCCTCGTCGAAGACGGCGAACGGGAAGACGTCCGCGGCTTCGTCAATCTGCGCCTGCAGGACGAGCGCCGGCTCGGCCCGAGCCGCTGGCGCACGGTCGTCTCGGCCGGCGGCGACCTCTATCTCGATACCGACGAGCTCAATTATGCCTATGGCTCGGTGACCGCGGGTCCGGTGGTGGATCTCGGCGCCAGCCGGATCGCCGCGCATCCCTTCGTCGGCGGCACGCTGACCGGCCTCGAGGAAGACTATTACTATTCCGAGGCCTTCATCGGCCTGCAGCTCGAGGGCTATCTCGAGGGCGCCAATCAGCTCGCCCGGATCCGCGCCGGCTATCGCAGCTATGGCGAGACCTGGAGTTCGACGGACGGCGTCTGGGCCGACGTCTCGGCGCGCCTGTCGAAGGCCGATCTGATCGGCACCGGCGACCTGCTCGCGCTGACGCCCTCCGCCCGCTGGAGCGATATCGACGGATCGACGGTGGGCGAATGCCCGCTCTCCTGCCTCGAGGCGGCGCCGGGCCGCTACTGGCAGGCCGGCGTCCGGCTCGACTATTATCGCGATCTGACCGACTGGCTGACGGTCGGCGCGGGCATCGGCGTCCGCCAGACCTGGTACGACGACCCTCTGCCGCCCTCGACGGAAGCGCGCGACGATTTCCTGATCTCGCCGACGGTCTCGGTCACGCTGCACGACCTCCTCGCGGCGCAGACCGATTTCAAGATCGACTACCGCTACGACCACAACGATTCGACCGACGCGAATCGGGACTACGAGAACCACACGGTCTCGGCGAAGGCCGTCACCCGGTTCTGAGCGGCGATCGGCACGCGGGCTTCAGACGGAGCCCGCGACGAGTACGGCGACCATCGCGATATAGGTGATCTGATGGGCGAACTGGTCGAGGCCGAGTGCCTGCCAGTAGCGCGCATCGGCGACCGTCCAGCCGGCACGCCGCACGACACCGTCCTTCAGCCAGTCGATGTGATAGTGGACGAGGAACTCGCCGACGATCACTGCGGCGGCGAGCGGCAGGCCGACCGGCAGCGCAACGAAGACGGCGAGCGATCCGAGCGCGTGCAGGCCGGAATGGACGATGCCGCCGGGATGGCCGTAACGGCCCTTGTTCGTCACCTGATAGCGGGTCTGCACCAGGAAATCGAAGATCAGGTGCTTCGTCTGCAGAAGCAGGAAGGCGAGGAGCACGGCGACAGCGGAATGGGCCAAGTTCGTCCCTGTTCTGTGGCGGCTTCAGGCCGGAGGTTCCGATACGAAAGGTGGGCGGAAAGCCCGCGCGAGAAAAGTGACCGCGATCACAGCGTCGCGGCATCGATTGTGCCGTCCCAGTCCTCCGGCTTCGACAGTTCGGCGAGCCGGGCGAGGCGGCGCGCCATCTTTTCGTAATAGGGCACGAGGCCCGTCGGGGCGAGGCGGGCGGCGCGATCGAGCCGCTCCGTCGCCGCCGGGAAATCGCCGGCGCGATAGGCTTCGAGGAACTCGGCCTGTGCGGCGGGAAGCGCGGACGGCGTGTCCTCCGGAAGCAGGGTGAAGATCCGCGTCGGCCGCGACCGGCCCCTCACCCGCACGCTGTCGATCTCGATCGTCGGCAGCCGGGCGGCGGCGGCGGTCTGCTCGCCGAGAATCGCGCCGACGCCATAGGCCTTGGTCAGCCCCTCGAAACGCGAGGCGACGTTCACCTCGTCGCCGATGGCGGAATAGTTGAAGCGGCGCGTCGAGCCGAGATTGCCGACGCAGCACGGCCCGGTGTTGACGCCGATGCCGATCGCGACGCGCTGCATCGTCCGGCCGGCCTGGTGCGCCTCGTCCTGCCAGCGGGCGTTCAGCCCCTCCATCGCCGCGAGCATGGCGGCGGCGGCGGTCGCGGCATGGGCCGGATGGTCGGCGTCGTCGAGCGGGGCGTTCCAGAACGCCATCAGGCCGTCGCCCATATATTTGTCGATCGTGCCGCGGTGTTCGAGCACGATCTCGGAGAGCGGCGTCATCAGCCCGTTGATGAAGCGGGTCAGCTCCTGCGCCGACATGCCCTCCGACAGCGTCGTGAAGCTGCGCACGTCGCAGAAGAGCAGGGTCAGCTCGCGCACCTCGCCGCCCAGTTCCAGCCGGTCGGGATGGAGGACGATCTCGTCGACCACCGCCGGCGCGACATAATGGGTGAAGGCGTGGCGCAGCTCGGCGCGGGCCCGCTCCGCCCGGCGATAGGTGTCGAGCGTCACGCCGGCGACGAGCAGCAGCAGGGCGAGCGCCGGATAGAGCGGATCGAAGAGCAGGCCGAGCCGGTCGAAGGCGGCGAAGCCGCCGGCGATCAGGCCGCCGATGGCGAGCCCGCCGACCGCCGCCGCGGGGCCGGCGGAGAGCCGCGGCAGGAGGGCCGCGAGCCCGAGCCCCAGCACGACGATGACGGCGAGTTCGAAGCCGGTCGCCCAGTCGGGCCGGGTGAGCGAACGGCCGGCGAGGATGTGCTCGAGCACCTGCGCGTGGATCTCGACGCCCGGTACCGCGGCGTCGATCGGCGTCGCGCGGAGATCGAGCAGGCCGGCGGCCGAGGTGCCGACGAGCACGATCGCCCCGGCGAGCCGGGCGGGCGGCGCGGTGCCGGCGAGCACGTCCTTCGCCGAGACGAAGCGCTGCGGATCGCTCGGCCGGTAGCGCAGCCAGATCGCGCCGTCGGCGTCGGTCGGGATGATGAAATCGCCGATCCGGATATGGTTGAGCCCGGTCGAGCGGCCGAACGCCTCCTCCCCGCTGGCATTCGAGGCCTTGAGCAGATAGGAGCGCGCCCCTTGCGCGACCCGCAGCGCCTCGGCGGCGAGCGAGGGCACGAAGGTGTCGCCGATGCGGAAGACGAGCGGCACGCGGCGGACGATCTGGTCGCGGTCGGGGATCCAGTTGAGGGCGCCGATCCCTTGCGCCGCCGCATCGATCGCCGGCACGTTGGCGACCACGCCGCCATAATCGGGAATGAAAGGCTTCGGATCGTCGCCGGCCACCGCGAAGCCGGCCGGCAGC
The DNA here is from genome assembly GCF_014199915.1 of Prosthecomicrobium pneumaticum. Classification (GTDB taxonomy): domain Bacteria; phylum Pseudomonadota; class Alphaproteobacteria; order Rhizobiales; family Kaistiaceae; genus Prosthecomicrobium; species Prosthecomicrobium pneumaticum. The sequence continues at coordinate 84,820 of NZ_JACHOO010000002.1, forward strand.
GCCGGCGGAGGGCTCGGCGCGGTCGAGAGCGACAGCGACACCACGGCCGGGGTCGTGGCGAGCGTCGCCGCGAAGGCCTCGTCGTGCGTCGGGCCGGGGGCGAGCGCGGCGGCGATTCGGGATGCGTCAACCGGCGGCAGGCGCTTGACGATCTCTTCCGGCGAGGTCTGGTCGGGCTCGGAGAACAAGACGTCGAAGACGATCGCCGCGGCGCCCGCCTCGGCGAGCTTCCGCGTCAGATCGCCGACGATGGTGCGCGACCACGGCCACTGGCCGACCGCCTTCAGCGACTCCTCGTCGATATCGACGACGGTGATCGGGCTGTCGGGCAGCGGCTCGGCAGGGAGGACGCGCTGGTAGAGATCGAAGCCGAGCAGCCGCAGCGCCTGGACGGCGAAGCCGTCGCCGACGCGCACGGCGACCGCCCCGGCGAGGAACAGGGCGGCAACGAGAAGCTGGACGGTGGCGGGGCGAAGGCGCATCGGGCGGTCCTGGACGCCGCGAGCCTAGAATGAAAGCGGCGGGCGACGGAAGGGCGAAGCCTCCCGCCGCCCGCGCCGCCCCCTCACGCCGCCATCGCCTCCGGCGGCCGCATGGCGCCGGTCATGATGGCGACGGCATCCGACATCGAATAGTCCTTCGGGTTGATGACGGCGATCCGCCGGCCGAGCCGATGGATGTGGATGCGGTCGGCAACCTCGAAGACGTGCGGCATGTTGTGGCTGATCAGGACGATGGGCAGGCCGCGCCGCTTCACGTCGAGCATCAGTTCGAGCACCTTCCGGGACTCCTTGACGCCGAGCGCCGCGGTCGGCTCGTCCATGATGACGAGCTTCGAGCCGAAGGCGGCGGCCCGCGCGATCGCGACGCCCTGACGCTGGCCGCCGGACAGCGTCTCGACGAGCTGGCCGATGTTCTGGATCGTCATCAGGCCGAGTTCGGAGAGCCGCTGCCGGGCCTCGTCGCGCATCGTCTTGCGGTCGAGCAGGCCGAGATAGCGGCCGAGGATGTCCTTTCGCTTCCGCTCGCGGCCGAGGAACATGTTGTCGGCGATCGACAGCGCGGGCGAGAGCGCGAGATTCTGGAACACGGTCTCGATGCCGGCGTCGCGCGCGTCCATCGGCGAGCGGAACTGCACCGGTTGGCCGTCGAGCAGGATCTCGCCGGCATCGGGCTTCACCGCGCCGGCGAGCGCCTTGATGAGCGTCGACTTGCCGGCGCCGTTGTCGCCGATCACGGCGAGGATCTCGTTCCGCCGCAATTCGAAATCGGCATGGTCGAGAGCGACCACGCGGCCGTAACGCTTGACGAGGCTGCGCGCCTCGAGGACGGGGGTCTCGCTCATTGCGCCACCTTGCGGAGCCATTGGTCGATCGCGACCGCGACGATGATGAGGACGCCGACGGCGAATTCCTGCCACAGCACGTCGACGCCGGAAAGCGCGAGGCCGTTTCTGAACACGCCGACGATCAGCGCCCCGACGAGCGTGCCGACGATCGAGCCGCGACCGCCGAAGAGACTCGTCCCGCCGATCACCACCGCGGTGATCGAATCGAGATTGGCCGTCTGGCCCGACAGCGGGCTGACCGCACCGACGCGCCCGATCAGCACCCAGCCGGCGACCGCGCAGAGCGCGCCGGCGATCGCATAGACGGCGAGCAGGGTGCGGCCGGTGTCGATGCCGGCGAGGCGCGCCGCCTCCGGATCGTCGCCCGTCGCATAGACGTGGCGGCCGAAGGCGGTGCGGTTGAGCAGGTACCAGACGAGCGCGGCGAGCACGATCATCAGGATCGAGCCATAGGTGAGCCGCGCCGCGCCGAACTGCAGCGCCGTGCCGGTCCATTGCAGGAAGGGCGCGGTCGCCGCGATCTCCTGCTGGCGGATGGTGGCGCTCGCGGAATACCAGAGATTGAGTGCGCCGAAGATGCTCCAGGTGCCGAGCGTGACGATGAAAGGCGGCAGCTTCAGCCGGGTGACGAGCAGGCCGTTCAGCATGCCGCAGGCGAGACCGACGACGAGGCCGATCAGGAAGGCGATCTCGACCGGCAGGCCGACATAGACGGCGAGCCGGCCCATCACCACCGAGGAGAGGATCATGATCGCGCCGACCGAGAGGTCGATGCCGGCGGTCAGGATGATCAGCGTCTGGGCGATGCCGAGCACGCCGATGATCGTCACCTGCTGCAGGATCAGCGACATGTTGAAGGGATGGAAGAACCGCCCGCCGACCAGCGACGCGAACAGCGCGATGCCGAGCACCAGCACCAGGAACGGCACGACGGTCGGATGGGCGTGTAGGAAATGCCGGAACCGCTGCAGCAGCGAAGGCTGCTCCTCGTCGAACGCGGCGACGGCGGCGTCGCTCTCCGCGAGCCTGCGCTCGAATTCCGCTGGCCCGCGCGGCTGGGCCTCATTGGTCGTCGTCATGATCGGCTCACCCCTCCCGGAAGAACCGGAGGGCGCGAAGCCCTCCGGCCGTTTCATTCGCTCGCGCCGGCGATCAGCCCCAGCAGAGCTTCAGGCCTTCTTCCGAGGTGATCGAGGGCACGCCTTCCACCGGCTTGTCGGTGATCAGCGTGGCGCCCGTGTCGGTGAACTCGAGGCCCGGGGTCTTCTCGGGCTTCTTGCCCGACTTGGCGAATTCGGCGATCGACTCCATCGCCATCGCCGCCATCTTGAGCGGGTACTGCTGCGAGGTGGCGCCGATCACGCCCGCCTTGACGTTCTCGACACCCGGGCAGCCGCCGTCGATCGAGACGACGAGCACGGAGCCATCCGCCTTGCCGGCCGCCTTCAGCGCCTCATAGGCACCGGCCGCCGCCGGCTCGTTGATCGTGTAGACGACGTTCACGCCCGGATCCTTCTGGAGGAGGTTCTCCATCGCGGTCCGGCCGCCCTCTTCCGCGCCGCCGGTCACGTCGTGGCCGACGATGCGGGCGTCCTCTTCATCGCCGATCCGCTTCGGATCCTTGATGTCGATGCCGAAGCCCTTCATGAAGCCCTGGTCGCGCAGATAGTCGACGGTCGGCTGGTTGGCGGCGAGATCGAGGAAGGCGATCTTCGCGTCCGCCGCCTTCGCGCCGAGCGTTCCCTTCGCCCACGAGCCGATCAGCTCGCCGGCCTTGAAGTTGTCGGTGGCGAAGGTCGCGTCGGCGGCGTCGATCGGATCGAGCGGCGTGTCGAGCACGATCACCAGGAGGCCGGCGTCGCGCGCCTGCTGGATGGTCGGCACGATCGCCGAGGAATCGCTCGGCACGATCGCGAAGCCCTTGGCGCCGGACGAGATCAGGTTCTCGATCGCCGCCACCTGGCTCTCATTGTCGCCGTCATACTTGCCGGCGAACGTGCGCAGATCGAGGCCGAGCTCCTTGGCCTTCGCCTGGGCGCCCTCGCGCATCTTGACGAAGAACGGATTGCCCTCGGTCTTGGTGATCAGGCCGACCACGTCCTGGGCCGCGGCCGGCAGCGCGAACAGCGCGGTCATCGCGCCGGCGAGCAGGATCTTCTTCAGCATTTCCAAATCCTCCCTGGTCTCCTACCCTCCCTGCCACGGAGCGACCAGCGCTCTCCGCGACAATCCCGGCCCGAGCCGGAAATCCGTTTCGGTCAGCGGCCGACGAGCGTCGGCGCCTCCCGGCCCTCCCCGGCGCGCGTCAGGATCGCGGCGCGCGGCGAGAAGCTGAAGAACATCGGCAGGCTCGCCGCGCCGATCGCGCCGGCATCGCGGCCGAACGTGCCGTGATAGAGCCGCGGCGGCACCCGCGCCTCGGGCGCGATCCGGCGCAGCATCTCGGCGAGCCGGCCGATCAGCGCGTCGACGAGGCCGCCATCGACATCGGAATCGATCACCACCGCCGGCACGTCGAGCAGCGCCACCGCCGACCACACCGCCGGGCCGAGCGCCTCGACGGCATCGTCGAGCCACTCGGTCACCGCCCGGTGCCCGGCGCTAACCGCGTGCTCGATGTCGGCGTGGGTCGCAGCCGGCTGGCCATAGGTCCCGAGATGGCGGACGAGCGCATTGAGCGAGGCGCGGGTGATCAGGAGTTCGCGGCCATCGACCGCCTGCGGCGCCGAGGCGAGCCGGCTCGGCCCGACGAGCAGCACCGCGACGTCGCCGGCATTGCCGCGCGCGCCGCGCAGGCAATCGCCCCCCACCACGATGCCGCCGCCGATCGCCGGCCCGACGAAGAGATAGAGAAAATCGTCGAGCCGCCGCCCGACGCCATAGAACAGTTCGGCGATCGCCGCGGCATTGCCGTCGTTCTCGCCGAACACGGCGAGGCCGAGTTCGTCCGACAAACGGCCGGCGAAATCGAAATCCTCCCACTTCCCGAACACCGAGCGGGCGAGGCCGAGCCGGCCGAGCCAGGCGCCGAGATTATAGGGCTGGGCAAGGCCAATGCCCGCGAAGCGCTCGCGCTCCTCGCGGCCGAGCATGGCATAGAGATCGCCGACGTCGCGCCGCACCAGATCGAGCGCCCGCTCCGGCTCCGGCAGTTCGATGTCATAGGCACGACGGGCGATCGGCCGGCCGTCGAAATCGATCAGCACGGTTTCCATCGAGGAACGGTCGAGCCTTACGCCGACGCCATAGGCGCCCTTGGGGTTGAGCCGCAGCATGGTCGCCGGCTGGCCGCGGCCGCCGTCGTGCCGCTTGCCCAGGCTCTCGATCAGCCCGACTTCCTCGAGCTTCTGGATGATGCCGCCGATCGCCGTGTTGGTGAGGTCGGCGGCGCGCGCGAGATCGGCCTTCGAGGCCTCGCCGGCGCGCCGCAGATGCTGCAGCACGAGGCGCTCGTTATAGCGACGGAGCTGCGCGGAATTGCTGCCGCGCCCGATCGCCGGACGGTCCACCCTCGCCTCCCTCGGCGGCCGTTCGAGCGGCACGCCATTAATTTATCTTGATGCAATTAATCGCCGTAATCCGACCTCCGTCAAGAAAATTCGGTTGCGCAGTGCAGCAACCCGCACTCAGGCGGGAGGGAACTGGTCCTTCAGCGCGCGATAAAGGGCGCGGTAGCGCTCGATCTTCGGCGCATAGGCGGCGCTTGCCGCGGGATCCGGCTCGAGCACCTCGGTGATCGCCGGCGCCCGGCAGAGCGCCTCGACGCTCGTCCCGCCGAGCGCCAGCCGGGCCAGCCGCGACGCGCCGAAGGCCGGCCCCTTCTCGGCGCCCGCATAGCGCACGATCGGAATGCCGAGCACGTCGGCGAAGATCCGCATCCAGAACCGGCTGCGCGCGCCCCCGCCGATGGCGCCCGCCCGTTCGGGCCGCGTTCCGGCGGCGGCGAGTGCGTCGCGCGCATCGGCGAAGGAGAAGGCGACGCCCTCGAGCACGGCGCGGGCGAGGTCGAGCCTGGTCGTATCGGGCGTCATGCCGAAGAACACGCCACGCGCATAGGGGTCGTTGTGCGGCGTCCGCTCGCCGGCGAGATAGGGCAGGAAGAGGAGATCGGGCGTCGCCGGCTTCTCCGCCTCGACGCGGGCGAGGAGTGCGCCGATGTCGCTCTCGCCGACCACCGGGGCGAGCCAGGCGAGGCAGCTCGCGGCGTTGAGCATCGCCGCCATCTGGAACCAGCGGCCGGGCAGCGCATGCGCGAAGGCGTGCACGAAGGCCGCGGGATGCGGCCGGTAGCTCTCATTGACGACGAAATACTGGCCCGACGTGCCGAGCGAGACGAAGGCGTCGCCCTCCGAGATCGCACCGACGCCGATGCCGCCGGCCGCCGCATCGCCGCCACCGCCGGCGACCACCACGCCGGGCGCGAGACCCCAGGCCGCGGCGACGTCGGCGCGGAGCGTGCCGGACGGCTCCGACCCCTCGACGAGCCGGCCCATCTTCGTCCGGTCGAGCCCGGTCGCGGCGAGCACGGCGTCCGACCAGTCGCGCGCCGCCTCGTCGAGCCACAGCGTGCCGGCCGCGTCCGACATCTCGGTCACCGCCTCGCCGGTCATCTGCAGGCGGACATAGTCCTTCGGCAGCAGCACGCGGTCGATCGCGGCGAAGACCGCCGGCTCGTGCGCCGCGACCCAGAGGAGCTTCGGCGCGGTGAAGCCGGGCATGGCGGGCACGCCGGCGATCGCGCCGAGCCCGGGCACGCGCCGCTCGAGTTCGGCGCATTCGGCATGGCTGCGGCCGTCGTTCCACAGGATGGCGGGCCGCAGCACCGCGCCCGACCGGTCGAGCAGTACAGCGCCGTGCATCTGGCCGGAGAGGCCGATCGCGCGGACCGCGGCGAAGGCCTCCGGCGCGGCGGCGCGCAGCCGCGTCACCGCCGTCTCCGTGCCCCGCCACCACTCGGCCGGATCCTGCTCCGACCACAGCGGCCGCGGCCGGGAAATGGCGAGCGGCACGTCCGCCTCGGCGAGCACCGCCTCGTCGGGTCCGACGAGCAGTGCCTTGATCGCCGAGGTGCCGATATCGATGCCGAGCGTCGTTCCGCCCATCGCCTGTTCCTCCCGCCCTGCGCCGTCCGGTGCGTCGAACGGTTCTAGCGGAGGATCAGGGCGATGGTGAAGCCGTCATAACCCTTGGCGCCGACCGTCTGCAGCGCGGTCGCATCGACCCGCGGCTCGGCGGCGATCAGCGCGTGCAGCCGCCGCACGCCCTCGACATTCTCGTCCTCGACGCGCGGATCGGCGACCGCGCCGCCGCGCACGACATTGTCGACGAGGATCACGCCGCCCGGCCGGCCGAGCTTCAGCGCCCAGGCGAAATAGTCGGGGTTCGACTTCTTGTCGGCGTCGATGAAGGCGAAATCGAACGGGCCGCCGCCCTCCTGGGCGAGGTGCGGCAGCGTCTCCAACGCCGGACCGACACGGATGTCGACCCTGTCGGCGAGACCGGCACGGGCGATGTTCGCCTTCGCCACCGCGGCGTGATGCGGGTTGTATTCGAGCGTCACCACCTTGCCGCCCTCCGGCAGAGCGCGGGCGAGCCAGATCGTCGAATAGCCGCCGAGCGTGCCGATCTCCAGAATCCGGCGGGCGCCCACCATCCGGGCGAGAAGGCCGATCAGCTTGCCCTGATTGGGTGCAACCGCGATCGCCGGCAGTCCGGCGCGATCGCTCTCCGCGAGGGCGGAGTCGAGCGCCGCATCGCTCGCCACGATGGTCTCGCCGAACCAACGGTCGACGGCGTCCCAGGTCTTTTCCATCATCTCGTTTCGCTCAGCCGAGCGCCTCCATGCCGCGATCGGCAGCGTCCGCAAGCCTCGCGCAAGCCAGCGGCGATTTGAGGGCAAGAGGTTCCTCACCACCGTCGCAAAAGGGCAATCATTGGCTGGCAGAAGGGCGGTGTGCTCGGCGATAACCGGGCGGCATCGTTCGCGATGCCGCGGTGATTTGACGAGCAGCTTGCGCCGCGAAACCAAACGCTAAAGCGTCACGGCCGATGGCACGTGGCGAATGGAGCAACCCTGGAGCGCGCCATGAAGCCTATGAAATGTCGAAGGAACCTCTCCTGAACGACCGCATTGGACCGCGCCGGAAACACACCGGCACGGATCTCGATCCCAACAGAAGACCAAGCGAGAATGCGTCGGCCCGAACCTTGCATGAGGTTACCCGGCGAAAGGAGACTCCCGTGTTCGACAACACTCTCATCGAAGTCGACGATCACGCTGCCGGCATCCTCGTGCGCGCCGGCCAGGCCTTTGCCTTCCATGCGCTCGAGCTCCCCTTCCAGTCCCTCGAAGGCGTCACCTTCCCCGACGCCGCGACCGCCGAGCGCGCCGCACGCCGCCTGACCCGCCGCGCCGCCGCCGAGCGTCTCGCCGGCTGACCCCAGTCCGATCCGGATGCGCCCCGCCCCTGGCGCGCATCCGGACGCCCCAACGGCCTCCCCCGCCGTTCAGAACGCGCCGTCCGCGACGTAAGGCGCGCCGTCCCTCCCTTCACGCCGTCTCCGCCGCCCGCTATTCCTCGCTGGGGGACCGGAGACACCATGCCCATCGACGCTGCGCTCCGCGAACGGGCGCAAGATATGATCGCCACAGAAGAGGCGCGTTTCGCCGCGCTCCATCCGCGCTCGTCCGTGATCGCCGCGACGGCGGCGAATCATTTTCCCGGCGGCGTGCCGCTGCACTGGATGCGCGACTGGGGCACGCCGTTCCCCCTCGTCGTCGCGCGCGCCGAAGGCTCGACCGTCACCTGCGCCGACGGCATCGCCCATACCGATTTCTGCCTCGGCGACAGTGGCGCGCTGTTCGGCCACTCTCCGGCGCCGGTCGTGGCGGCGATCACCGCCCAGGCGGCGCACGGGCTGACGGCCATGCTGCCCTCCACCGACGTCGCCGAGGTCGCCGGCCTCCTCGCCGACCGCTTCGGCCTTCCCTACTGGCAGGTCACCGCGACCGCGAGCGACGCCAATCGGGCCGTCATCCGCTGGGCGCGGGCGATCACCGGCCGCGCCAAGGTGCTCGTCTTCGACGGCTGCTATCACGGCCAGGTCGACGATGCGTTCGTCGAGATCCGCGACGAGGAGACCGTGATGCGCGCCGGCCTGCTCGGCCAGGTGCACGATCTCGCCTCGACCTCCTCCGCCGTGCCCTTCAACGATCTCGAGGCGGTCGAATGGGCGCTCAGCACCGATTCGATCGCCCTCGTGCTGACCGAGCCGGCGCTCACCAATACCGGCATGGTTCTGCCCGACCCCGGTTTTCTCGAAGGTCTGGTTCGGCTCGCCCGCCGGCACGGCGCGCTCGTCGCCTTCGACGAGACGCACACGATCTCGACCGGACCCGCCGGCTATTGCGGCCTCGAAGGGCTGGAGCCGGATTTCTTCGTGCTCGGGAAGCCGGTCGCCGGTGGCGTTCCGGCGGCCGTGTTCGGCTTCAGCGCGGCCGTCGAGGCCGAGATGCGCCGGACACTCGCCGGGAAGCCCGAGGGCTATAGCGGCATCGGCACCACGCTGTCGGGCAATATGCTGGCGCTCGCGGCGATGCGCGCCTGCCTCGCCGAGGTGATGACCGAGGACGCCTACCGGACGATGATCCGCCTCGCCGGCCGGCTCGCCGACGGCATCGAGGCGGTCCTCGAGGCGCTGGGTCTGCCCTGGTCGGTGGCCCGGCTCGGTGCCCGCGTCGAGCTCGTCTTCGCGCCCGCCGCCGTGCGGAACGGCGCCGAGGCGCGCGCCGCGCTCGACCACACGGTCGAACGCGCCCTCCATCTCCATCTCCTCAACCGCGGCGTTCTCGTGACGCCCTTCCACAACATGATGCTGGTCGCGCCGACCACCACGGCGGCGGAGGTCGACCGGCTGGTCGGCCTTCTCGCCGAGGCGCTCGAAAGCCTGACCGGCCGGACGGCCCCGCCATGATCCGACCCGACCTCCGACCCGACCCCGCCGAGGCCGAGGCCTTCCTCGCCGCCCATCCGCAGATCGAGCAGATCGAGGTCTTCCTCACCGATCCGTCAGGCGTGCAGCGCGGCAAGGTGCTGCGCCGCGAGGAACTCGCCGGCGCCTATCGCGACGGCCGGCCGCTTCCGTGCTCGATCCTGTCGCTCGACATCACAGGCGCCGATGTCGAGGAGACCGGCCTCGTCTGGGAGGAGGGCGATTCCGACCGGCCCTGCCTGCCGGTTCCGGGCACGCTCACCCACGCGCCCTGGCGCGCGACGCCGACCGCCCAGGCGATCCTCACCTCGTTCGAGAAGGACGGCACGCGGACGGCGGCCGATCCGCGCCAGGCGCTCGTCCGCGTCGTCGAGGCGCTCGCCGCCGACGGGCTCTACCCGGTCGCGGCGATCGAACTCGAATTCTATCTCGTCGACCGCGCCGCCGCGCTCGCCGGCCGGCCCATCCCGCCCGCCGGCGCCGCCGGCTTCCGCCAGCACCAGCACCAGGCCTATCTCGTCCAGGATCTCGAGGATTTCGCGCCCTTTCTCGACGACGTCTATGCCGGCGCCAAGGCGATGGGCCTGCCGGCGAAGACGCTGATCTCGGAATATGCGCCCGGGCAGCTCGAGATCGTGCTCGGCCACCGCGAGGATGCGCTGCGCGCCGCCGACGACGCCGTCCTCTACAAGCGCCTCGTCAAGGGCATGGCGGAGCGGCACGGCTATGTCGCGACCTTCATGGCGAAGCCCTATGCGGAACATTCCGGCAGCGGCATGCACGTTCATGCGAGCCTCGCCGACGCCGCCGGGCGCAACCTCTTCGCCGGCGACGGGCCGGCGACCGAGAACGCGCTGATGCGCCACGCCGCGGGCGGCATGATGGCGCTGATGCGGGAGAGCATGGCCTTCTTCGCCCCGAACGCCAATTCCTACCGCCGCTTCCGCAAGAACACCTATGCGCCGGTCGGCCCGGCCTGGGGCGTCGACAACCGCTCCGTGCCGATCCGCGTCACCGCCGGCCCGCCGGCCGCCCGCCATCTCGAGCATCGCGTCGCGGGGGCGGACGCCAATCCTTACGTGGCGCTCGCGACCGTGCTCGCCGCGATGCACGAGGGCATCGCCCGCCGCATCGAGCCCGGCCCGCCGATCGCCGGCAACGGCTATCAGCAGATCGAGCCGACCCTGCCGACCAACTGGTATGCCGCGATCGACCTCGCCCGCCGCTCCGAAATCCTGCCGGCGCGGCTCGGTGCCGGCTTCGTCGACGTGTTCCTCGCGATCAAGGCCGCCGAATGCGACCGCTTCTTCGCCGCTGTGCCGGACCTCGACTATCGCCTCTACCTTCGGCTCGCCTGATCCACTAGGCTCGCTCGTCCAAACCCTTTCCGCGCAAGGTTCGCCGCGTGCCCACCGTCCCGCCATGACAGAGTTCGTCGAGGAGTTCACTGCGGGAATCGAGCGCGAAACCCATTTCACCGACATCCGCGACCTCGTCGAGATGTGGCACACCCATGCCGTGAACGGTCCGCCCTCGCCGGAGCGTTTCGGGCATCTCCTCGCGCAGCCGATCGGCGAGCGGCTCGTTATCGTCGATCTGGAGGCGAACCTCGTCCGCTATCGGCATTGCGGTCGGCTCGCCGCCAGCCTGCTCGGCTTCGACCCCCTCCATCGCGCCGAGCGCGCGAGTGCCGCCGAGGTCGAAGCGGAGGCGGCCCGGCGCTTCCGCGTGGCCATTGATGCGGGTGTTCCGGTGCTGCAGCTCGATGCCGGCCTCGGCTTCGGCCGGGTCGAATGGCTGACGCTGCCGCTCGCCGAGGGTCCGACGCGGAGCGTGCTCTCCTATCTGCGGTCGCGCGAGGAGTTCGCCGATCTGTTTCGGGCCGCACTGAATGCGAGCCTCGATTCCGCGAGCGCACTGGCGGCGATACGGGATTCATCCGGGGCGATCGTCGACTTCCGCTTCCTCGCGGTCAATCTCGAAGGTGCGCGCCGGCTCGGCGAAACCCGCGAAACCCTTCTCGGCCGTCTCGTTTCCGAACGCGCACCCTATATCCTCGAGCCGCACATCTTCGAACGCTATGTCGAGGCGGTGGAAACCGGGCGGCCGATCGCCTTCGAGGTGCAGTTCGAGCACAACGGCATCCAGTCCGACCGGGCGATCAAGGCGATGCCCTTTCGCGACGGTATCGTGATCGTCGGGACCGATATCGGGCCGCTGCGCAAGAGCGCCCGTGCGCTCGAAGAGCAGCGCAACGCGGTCGTCGAGGCGAGCGCCCTGCTCGCCCAGCGCGCCGCGGACCTCACCGCGCTCAATCTCTCGCTCGAACGCACCACCGCGGAACTGCGCGACAAGATCCGCCGCAACGCCGCGCTCGAAAGTGAACTGAAGCGCCGCGCCGAGGAGGATGGGCTGACCGGCCTCGCCAACCGGCAGGAGTTCGAACAGCGCTGTGCGGCCAAGCTCGACGAGGCCGCGGCCCATGGCCGCCGCGCCGCGCTCGCCATGATCGATCTCGACCACTTCAAGGACGTCAACGATACGGTGGGCCATTCCGCCGGCGACGCCGTCCTCGTCGAGACGGCCCGGCGGCTCCGTGCCGCGGTCGGACCGGAAGACCTCGTCGGCCGAATCGGCGGCGACGAGTTCGCCGTCCTCTTCGCCCACGCTGCCGAGGTCGACGATGCGGTCGCGCTGGTCGAACGGCTGCTCGTGCAGCTCGCGGAGCCGCACGTCATCGCCGGCCAGAGCGTGCCGATGGGGGGCAGCGCAGGCATCGCGATCTTCCCCGACCACGCTCGATCGAACGGCGACCTGTTCTCGCGGGCCGACATGGCGCTCTACATGAGCAAGCGCAGCGGCCGGCAATGCGTCACCCTGTTCACACCAAAGCTGCGCGACGAAACCGAGCAGCGGATCGCCGTGCAGAAGCGCTTCGGCCTCGCGCTCAAGGCGGGGGAGATCGTCCCGTATTACCAGCCGCTGCTGGAGATCCACACGGCGCGGCTGACCGGCTTCGAGGCGCTCGCCCGCTGGGACGACCCGGTGAGCGGCATGCTGACCCCGGCCCGATTCGTCGCCGCGCTCGAGGACCCGGCCCTCGGCCAGGCGCTCACCGAGACGATGGTGGCGCGCGTGCTCGCCGACCTCGCGCGATGGCGCGACACGCCCGTGCCCCGGCGGGTCGGGATCAACATCACCGCCGGTGATCTGCGCCGCGCCGGCTTCGTGCAGCAGATCCTCGGCGGGCTGGCCAGCTATGCGCTGAGCGGCGCGGAACTGGTGATCGAGGTGACCGAGGGTGTCATGCTGTCGCGCTCCGCCGACCGGCTGGTCGAGCCGCTCGAAACGCTGCGCCGCAACGGCGTCAAGATCGCGCTCGACGATTTCGGCACCGGCTATGCCTCGCTCAGCCACCTGATGAGCATGACGGTCGACTCGATCAAGATCGACAAGAGTTTCGTGGCCGATCTCGGCTGCGACCCGAAGGCAGGCGCCATCGTCGAGGCACTGGTGCGTCTCGCGCAGACGCTCGGCCTGAAGACGATTGCAGAGGGTGTCGAAACGCGGGAGCAGTTGCAGATGCTCTCCGCGCTCGGCTGCGATGTGGCGCAGGGCTATCTCATCGCCCCGCCCATGCCGGCCTCCGAAGTGCCGGACTTCGTCCGCGCCTTCGACGCGCAGCGGCCCGAACGGTTCAGGCGCCGGCGGCGGCAATCACCCTGAGGCGCGGATGCCGCGCCCCGTTCGGCCATGGCGCTCACCGAGCGCGGTGTCTTCGTTACGCGCGGCTGCGGAGGTCTCTCTGCAAGATGCGGGCGTGTTCGTAATGGTCGGCGAGCTTCGGCATCGCTTCCTCCGCGAAGGCAAGGAGGGCCGGTTCGCGGCCCTCGCCGGCATGGTCGGCGAGCAGCGTGAGGAGCTTCAGGTGCTCGGCAATGACGAGGCGGATGAAGGCAGCCTCGAAATCGGTGGCCTCGCGAAGCGCAGCGAGGCGAGCCCGCTCGACATCGCGCAACGGCCGGCCGGGGCGCGTGAGACCCGTGCTGGCCAGAACCGCCTCCAGCCGGTTGCCGACATCCGTATGTCCCTCGACGAGGGCGTTCGCGAAGCCGCGGAGATCTTCGCGCGTCGTCCGTTCCGCCGCGAGCCGCGCCGCCTCGACGATCGTCGCGTTGATGCGGCCCGCCCGGCGGACGAAGCGACCCTCGCGGGTATCCGGCGGCCGCGACGGCCGCATGGTGGAAACGCCGAGGCCGATCAGCCCGAGGCCGAGGAGGAGTCTTCCGAATGCCATGTCGATTCCCGCTGCCGATGTGTCTGCGAGGAGAATCGGATGGAGGGACTTTCGTTCCGGCGGCGCGGCTCAGCTCGACCGCGCCGCGGCAGCCGAGAGCGCCGCTTCGAGTTCCGCGGGCGTGAAGGGCTTGCGCAGCCGTGCCGACTGCCGCCACGGCTCATCGACCCCGGCGGCATCGTAACCGGTCGAGAAGATCAGCGGTACGCCGACTTCGGAAAGCGTTGCCGCAAAGCCGAAGCTGCGCTGCCCCGCGACATTCACGTCGAGAATGGCGAGATCGACGGAGTCCGGCGCTGTCGCGAGATACTCGCGGGCCTTGTCGATCGAGTGGAAGGGGCCTACGACGCGGCATTCGAGGTCCGCGAGCATATCTTCGAGCATCATGGCGACGAGAATCTCGTCCTCCACCACCATCACCCGCAAGCCGGCCGGGATCGGGCGAACATTCGTCATGACACCTCCGCGCGGCCGCGGGCCGCAGACGCCGCGAGACGCAGCGCAGCTATGTATAACGCCTTCTTCATTCCGAGGTTCCAGCCGCGCGGCAGCCTTTTCGACGGCATCGTCGGGCCGCGCCGAGGCGTGACGCTCGGGCGGGACCCGCGATGACGCGACGCTCGGCACTCGTTGCAACCAATCAGCTCGGGGTGATCGGCGGTTCCGAAGTAGTGGCGCTCGAATGGACGAAGCTCCTGCAGGCGTTCGGCTTCGAGGTCGAGGTCTTCGCGAACTGGCTCGGCGAGCCGATGCGGAGCCTCTTCAGGACGAAGACCGGTGTCGAGCCGACGACCGAGCCAGGCGCGGTGCGTCCCTTCCGCCATGATCTCGTCTATGCTCAGCACCAGACATTGCCGCTCTTCGATTATGCGCCGGCGGCAGACGACAGGACGGCGACCCGCATCATTCTCGGGCGGCTGTCGCGACGCCACTATCTCGAAAGCGGCGGGTGGGCGACCGACCGGCTTCTGGCCGATCTCGTACTCGCCAATTCGGCCCTGACGGAAGAACACCTCACCGCCCTGGGCATGCCGGTGCCGATCCTGAACTTCCGCAATGGAGCTCCGCCGGATTTCTTCCACCCCTTCGCCGCGAAGCCGAAGCGACCCCAGAACATTCTCGTGGTGTCGAACCACGCAGAGCCGACGCTGGTGGAAGCGGCCGGCTGGCTGCGCCGGCTGGCTCGTGTGCGCTGGGTGGGTCGCAAGCGGGGAAAGGCGATGCTCGTCGAACCCGAGATGATCCGCGCCCAGGATCTCGTGATCGGCATCGGAAAGACGGTCCAATACGCCCTCACCGCGCGCATTCCGGTGTTCGTCTACGATCATTTCGGTGGTCCCGGCTATCTGCGGCCCGGCAATATCGAGGCGGCCGAGCGCTTCAGCTTCAGCGGCCGGTGCTGCGAGCGGAGGCGCGACGGGCGGACGCTCGCCGAGGAGATCATGGGCGACTACCGCTCCGGCGTGGCGTTCGCCCGCTCCGTCCCGGACTCCTGGCTGGCGCGCTTCGATCTGAAAGGCGTCGTCGAGACCGCGATCGGAGGTCCGGCGGGCGACAACATCGTGCGTCGGGCGCGGCTCGCCGCCGACCCGATGTTCGGCCAGGAGGTGCTTCTCGCGCACTATGTCCGAGAAGAGTACCGCGAAAAACTCGAATCGAGGGGCTCCCTCGTCTCCCGAACCTGGCGGCGGCTCCGGACGAGACTTGCGGGCGGGTACGGCGGAAGCTGACGGTCGCCTCCCCGGAAGCGACGCGGGACCGGAAGGCCGCCGGCTCAGCCTTCCTCCTCCGTGCCGGTCGTCACCGTGACGGCTACGGGATCGCTCGCCGGAAAGCTCTCCTCGAGCGCCTCCTCGAGCTTTTCGTCGAGGTGTTCCTGGCGGTTCTCGTCGAGCGTCCGGTCCTTGCGGTGGATCTCGGCCAACGCTTCGGTCTCGGCGTCGTGCGCGGCAGGGTCTGGCGTCTTCTGCGTCGTCATCGGACCTTCTCCTCGGGCGCGCGGCGGCAGGGCAGGAACAAACCTCGCACGCCGCCATTCTCGCCGAGAATGGAGCGCCGAATGGGAAAGATCGAGGACTTCTTCTCCGACTTCGCCACGCGCGTGGCGACCTTCGCCGGGCGGCCCTATACCTTCGTCCTGTCCGTCGCCGGCATCGCGGTGTGGGCGATGCTCGGACCGGCCTTCGGCTTCTCCGAAGGCTGGCAGCTCGTCGTGAACACGGTGACGACGATCGTCACCTTCCTGATGGTCTTTCTCATCCAGTGCAGCCAGAATCGCGACGGCGCGGCGCTCCAGGCGAAGCTCGACGAACTGATCCGCGTCTCGGGCGCCCAGAACCGCTTCATCGGCATCGACCATCTGTCGCAGCGCGAGGTCGACCGCCTGCGCCAGATCTGCGAGGCGCGGGCGCACGGACGGGCGATGGACCTTTTCGGCGAGGACCGCGAGGAACTCGCCGAAGCGACGGCCGCCGCCGAGCGCGCCAAGCGGGAGAACGTCACGGTGAAGGCCGCCGAGGCGATTTGATCCGGCGCCCGTGGTGCCAGCCGACAAGGCGCGCCGCCGGATCCGCATCCGACGCCGCGAACCGGCTGCCCAAGCGGTGGAGGAAGGACCCGCCTCAGGCGTCCTGTCCGGTCCCGCTCGGCTCCTCCGGCGCCCCGGCCCGGGGACCGCGCCGGCCTTCACCCTGATCGGTGAGGCCCGGGAACTCGCCCTGGTTCTCGAACGCCTCCCCTGGCTCGACCGGCGGCTCGGCGCCGGCTTCGCGCGGCAGGAGCGTGTCGCCGATCGATTGCTCGATCGCCCGCTCCTCGCGTTCCATCGCATGCGCGTCGTCCGCTACGGGCTTGATCAGGCCACTCGCGCCGTCCGCGCTGACCGTCGTCGCATCCTTTGCCATCGGTCGATCCTCGTCCGTTGACCGGCCCCCTGGACAAACCGGTTGAGCCGACCGGTGTTCCCGCGCCGCGAAGGGCGGCGCATTTCTGGCCGAGGCACGGCATCCGGGATTAAGGCCCCTTCGAGGGCAGTTCTCCCGCATTCCCGAGGCCGCGGCGCCTCGCACCGTCGGGCCCCGCGCGGTCGGCCGCTCGGCGCCGACCGATTGTACGCGGCGCGCCGGCCCTCTTGAAAGGAGCAAGGGTCACCTCCATCTAGGGTTCACTCAGCCGGACAATCGGGCTTCGGAAGCGCGCGACGTCACCGCCGCGCTCCGCTGGCGAGCGGGTCAGGACGGATGTACTCCGGCCCGCTCTTCCCCGGCCGTGTGACGTGCGGTCTTCGCCGTCCGCTGAGTGATCGATCGCCCGGGCCCGTAGCCGACGGGCTGCGCCCTTCTCCCTCGGCGCGGCCCTCGCCGGAGCCCGGGCTTTCTTTTTTCTGCTGCACCTTCCCTCGACCATCGCGCACGACAATGGCGGCGTCCGGCATGCTCGCGGCGTGAGGCTGCGCCCCTCAATGGAAATCCCGCGAGTTCGGCAGGATGCGCACGTCGCGCGGGTGGCGGGCGGAGGGGCGGCGGTCGGGTTGGGGGCGGGCGACCTCGTCGGCACGGGCGAGCGGCGGATCGAGCGCCAGATCCTCCGACAACAGGCCGAGATCGGCCGTGCGGTCGACCAGACGCTCGGCGACGAGATGGACGACGCCCTCGGCGCTCCTCTGGATCCGCCCCTCGATCAGGATCAGCCGCGACGCCATCACCTCGCGCCGGAAGCGCTGCATCACCTTCGGCCAGATCACGGCATTGGCGACGCCCGTCTCGTCGGCGAAGGTCATGAAGACGACGCCCTTGGCGCTGCCCGGCCGCTGCCGCACCAGGACGACGCCGGCCGCCTTCATCCGCATCCCGTCCCGCGCCGCCCGCACCGCCGCGCAGGAGACCGCCCCCTCTGCTGCGAAACGGGCGCGCAGGAACTGCATCGGATGGCCCTTGAGCGACAGCCGCGTCGTCCGGTAATCCGCCACCACCTCCTCGCTCGCCGGCATCGACGGCAGGGCCGCACCCGCCTCCGCGCCGAGTTCGGCCGCATCGGCGAAGGCGAAGAGCGGCAGCGGCCTGTCGTTCGGCAGCCGCCGCACCGCCCAGATCGCCGCCCGCCTTTCGAGCCCGAGCGCGCCGAAGGCGTCCGCCTCGGCGAGCTTGACGAGCGCCGCCTTGGGCAGCCGCGTCGCACGGGCGAAATGCTCGATCGATCGGAAGGGGCACGCCGCCGGCGTTCTCGCCCCGTCCTCGGCCGCCATCTCTTCCCCGGTCGCGAGCGCCGCCCGCGCCGTTTCGATCGCGCGGGCCCAGTCCTCGCGGAACCCGTCGATCTGGCGGAAGCCGAGCCGCAGGGCGAGCGCCTCCGCCTCGCCTTCGAGCGTGTTGTCCCAGCCGCTGCGGCCGATATCGGCGGGCTGCACGGCGACGCCGTGCTCGCGCGCGTCGCGAACGATCTCGGCCGGGGCATAGAAGCCCATAGGCTGCGAGTTCAGCAGCGCGCAGGCGAACACCGCCGGGTGGAAGCACTTGATCCAGGCCGAGACATAGACGAGCCGGGCGAAGCTCGCGGCATGGCTCTCGGGGAAGCCGTAGGAGCCGAAGCCCTCGATCTGCTTGAAGCAGCGCTCGGCGAAATCGCGCGGATAGCCGCGCGCCGTCATTCCCCCGATCAGCTTGTCGCGGAATTCGCCGATCGTGCCGAGATTGCGGAACGTCGCCATCGAGCGGCGCAGCCGGTTCGCCTCGACCTCGGAAAAGCCCGCCGCCTCGATCGCGATGCGCATCGCCTGCTCCTGAAAGAGTGGCACGCCGAGCGTCTTCTCGAGCACGCGCTTCAATTCGTCGGGATCGTGCGGCGGGTCGGGGCGCGGATACTCGACCTTCTCCTGGCCCGAACGCCGCTTCAGATAGGGGTGGACCATGTCGCCCTGGATCGGACCGGGCCGGACGATCGCCACCTCGATGACGAGATCGTAGAAGCGGCGCGGCTTCAGGCGCGGCAGCATGTTCATCTGCGCCCGGCTCTCGACCTGGAACACGCCGAGCGAATCCCCCCGGCAGAGCATGTCGTAGACCGCCTTCTCCTCCCAGGGGATGGTGGCGAG
Source organism: Prosthecomicrobium pneumaticum (assembly GCF_014199915.1). Classification (GTDB taxonomy): domain Bacteria; phylum Pseudomonadota; class Alphaproteobacteria; order Rhizobiales; family Kaistiaceae; genus Prosthecomicrobium; species Prosthecomicrobium pneumaticum. The sequence goes on from NZ_JACHOO010000002.1 coordinate 103,546, forward strand.
CTCCCAGCGCCGGCCGCCGTGCCTTTCGATCAGATCGAAGGCCTTGCGGATGCAGGTGAGCATGCCGAGCGCCAGCACGTCGACCTTCATCATTTTCAGCTCGTCGAGATCGTCCTTGTCCCATTCGATGAAGGTGCGGTTCTCCATCGCCGCCGGACCGATCGGCACGCATTCGTCGAGCCGGCCGCGGGTGAGCACGAAGCCGCCGACATGCTGGGAGAGATGGCGGGGAAAGCCGAGCAGCTGCTCGGCGAGCGTGGTGGCGCGGCGGATGGAGGGGTTGTCCGGATCGAGGCCGGCCTTGCGGATGTGCTCGTCCGGGATCTCGTCGCCCCAGCTGCCCCAGATCGTGCCGGCGAGCGCGGCGGTGACGTCCTCGGTGAGGCCGAGCACCTTGCCGACCTCGCGGATGGCACTGCGCGGCCGATAGCAGATCACGGTGGCGGCGATCGCCGCCCGGTCGCGGCCATAACGCCCGAAGACATACTGGATCACCTCCTCGCGCCGCTCGTGCTCGAAATCGACATCGATGTCGGGCGGCTCGTTGCGCTCCTCGGAGATGAAGCGGGAGAAGAGGAGATTGCCCTCCTTGGGGTCGACCGAAGTGATGCCGAGCACGAAGCAGACCGAGGAATTCGCGGCCGAGCCGCGGCCCTGGCACAGAATGCCCCGCTCCCGCGCGAAGCGGACGATGTCGTAGACGGTGAGGAAATAGGCGGCGTAATCGAGCCGGGCGATGGTCGCCAGTTCGGTTTCGATCGTCGTCGCGACGGCCGCCGGCACCCCGTCCGGATAGCGCTGCTGCGCCCCTTCCCAGGTCAGCGCCTCGAGATGGCCCTGCGCCGTGCGGCCGGGCGGCACCGGCTCGTCGGGATAGTCGTAGCGTATGTCCTCCATGCGGAAGCGGATGCGGTCGGCGAAGCGCACCGTCTCGGCGACCGCATCCGGCCGGTCGCGGAACAGCCGCGCCATCTCGGCCGCCGGCTTCAGATGCCGCTCGGCATTCGCCTCCAGCCTGCGGCCGGCGGTATCGAGCGTCACCTTCTCGCGGATGCAGGAGACGACGTCCTGCAGCGGCCGCCGCTCCGGCGCATGATAGAGCGCGTCATTGGTGGCGATGAGCGGCACGCCGGCCCGCTCCGCCAGCCGGCCGAGCCGGGCGAGCCGCCGGCGGTCGGCGCCCGCATAGCCCATCGCGGCGGCGAGCCAGACCTGGCCCGGCGCGGCCGCGGCGAGACGATCGAGCACCCGTTCCGCCGCCTCCGGCCGGGCCGGCGGCACGACGATCAGCGACAGCCCCTCGCACCAGGCGAGCAGGTCGGCGAACTCGAGATGGCAGGCCGCCTTCTGCCCGGTCTTCATATTGCCGAGCGTCAGCAGCCGGGTCAGCCTTCCATAGGCGTCGCGATCCTGCGGATAGGCGACGATGTCGGGCGTGCCGTCGGAGAACACCAGCCGGCTGCCGACGAGGAGCTTCGGCTTCCACGCGGGAAAATTCCGGTGGCCATAGGCGATCATCGCCTGGACGACGCCGGCGAGCGTGTTGCGGTCGGCGATGCCGATCGCATGGAGCTGCAGAAAGGCCGCCTGCAGCACCATCTCGCCGGGCCGCGAGGCCCCCCGGAGAAAGGAATAGTTGGAGGCCGCGACGAGTTCGGCAAAAGCGGGCGCGCTTGCGAGGACCATGCAACCTCGCTATTTATATACACACGGCCAAGGGGGAAGCGCCGTGGAGCGAGACAGCAGGAGGCTGATCCGCAGGCTCGAGAAGGCCGGATGGGTTCTCGAGCGGGTCAGTGGCGACCACCATACCTTCAAGCATCCGGAGCGTGAGAAGCTGATCACGATCCCTCATCCGCGCAAGGATCTGTCCATCGGAATTGTCCGCAGCACCTATCGGGCGGCCGGCTGGGACACGTAGAAGAACAGGCTCTCCCTATGACGCGGCAATACCTCGCCATCATCGACAAGGATCCCGAGAGTGCTTTCGGTGTCCGGTTTCCGGATGTGGAAGGATGCTTCTCGGCGGGCGACACGCTCGAGGAAGCGACCCACAACGCCGTCCTCGCCTTGCGTCAGCATATCGAGACGCTTGAAAGCCTCGGTTGGGAGGTTCCCCTTCCACGCCCCTACGAATCCGTCGTCCGGACGGAAGAGGTGCGCGAAGCCCTTGCCGAAGGCTCGTTCCTGATCTCCGTCCCCCTCCTCTCCGACGAGGGGCGCACGGTGCGCATCAATGTGTCGCTCGATCGCGGCCTGCTCACCCAGATCGACGACGCCGCGGCGGCGCGCGGGCTGACGCGCTCCGCCTTCCTCGCCCAGGCGGCACGCGAGAAGATCGCCGGCGGACCGGTCTGACCGTCCGGCCCGGGTCGCCGCCGGCTGCCTCCGGACACGAGACGATCCGCGGGGACGGAAACCGGCGTTCCATCCCCCCTGGCCGATCTGCCGGCGGAACTCTTGGCGGGTCTGTTGCCCGCCGCTCATCCGAACAGGCCCTGGACATACCAGCGCGGCGCCGCCGTCTCGCGGCCGTAGATGCCGTCGCGATAGAGCCAGAAGCGGCGGCCGTCCTGATCCTCGACGCGGAAATAGTCGCGCGTCGGCAGCCCCTCGGTGCTGCGCCACCATTCCATGGCGATGCGCTCCGGGCCCTCGGCCCGCATCACCCGGTGGACGGCGCGGCGCCAGACGAAGCGCACCGGCGGGCCGTCCGGTACCTCGGCGATCGCCTCGACCGGCTCCGGCCGCGAAAACAGCCTGAGCGGCCGGCGCGGCGGCTCGCCCGGCTCGGCTGCGGTCGGCCAGCCGGGTGCGGCGGCGCTCCGCTGCGCCGGGGCGAGGCGTTCGGAGGCTTCCGGCACATGGCTGTCCTGCGGCAGGAAGCGCAGCACGCGGCGCGGCCCGAGCCGGGCGGCGAGCCGATCGGCGAGCGCGGCGACATCGCCCTCCTCCTGTTCGCGGCCGTCGAAGGTCGCGGGGGCCGGATCGAGCGGGTCGGCGCGCAGCGCGGCGAGCCGGATCAGGTCGAAGCCGAAGCCCGGATCGAGCGGGTCGGCGAGCGCTTCGAGCCGTTCGCGGAACAGCCGGTCGAGAAGGGCGGGATCGCGCGTCGGCCGGCCGGTCTCGACCGCGAGGCGGCGGACGGCGCCGTCGGCCCGGAAGAAGCTCGCCTCGACGCGCCGCGCCCCCTCGGCGCGCCGCTCCATCATGCCGGCGAGCGTCGCGGCGAGACCGGCGAGCGTATCGCGGATGATGTCCTCGGTCGCCACCGGCTCGGCGAAACGGCGCTCGGCGGTATAATCGGGCACCGGCAGGCGCGGCGTGATCGGACGCTCGCCACGGCCGAGCGCCTCGTCGAGCCGGGCGAGCAGCCCGGCGCCGAAACGGGCGGCGAGTTCGTGCCGGGTCCGCTCCGCCACCGCGCCGATCGTCTTCAGCCCGGCGCGCGACAGGCCGCCGGCGGTCTCCGCATCGAGGCCGAGCGCGCCGACCGGCAGGCCGGCCACGGCCTCGGCCTCGCGTCCGGGGGCGGCGATCGTGCCGTCGGCGAAGGCGGCGAGCGCGCGGGCCGCGGCCGCGGTGCCGGCGAGCGCCGCCTGGACATGAAAGCCTTGCGCCGTGAGTCCTGCGCGGACCCGGTCGAGCAGCGGCCGCTCGCCGCCGGCGAGATGCGCCGCGCCGGTGACGTCGAGGAGAAGGCCGGACGGCGGATCGAGCGCGACGAGCGGGGTGAAGCGGTCGCACCAATCGGCGATCCGCTCGAGGAGCGCCGCATCGGCGGCCGGATCGGCCTCGACCACGGCGAGCACGGGATGGATGGCGCGCGCCGAGGCGAGCGCCATGCGGCGCGCCAGGCCCGCCGCCGTTGCGCGCTCGTCGAGCGCGACGATGCGCAGCGCATTGTCGATCCTGGCGACGGCGACGAGCGGGGCGTCAGCCGGCTGCCCGGCGGGCGAGCCCTTCCGCCGCACCCGGTCGATCGAGAGCAGCGGCAGGCGCAACGCGAGGATGCGCCGGCCGGCCGAGGGGGCGAGGCTCGCGAAAGAGGCGGTCATCGGCGTTCCACTCCATGATCCAGGCGCCGGTCGCTCCGCGGCGGTTGCGGACCAGCTCCGCCGCGAAGACCGGCCGGCCGAAGGCTTCGCCGGGCGGCGAAGGCGCCGCGGCGACGACCCAGCGCGTTTCGGCCGCGCTCGGCTCGGGCGCCGCCGCGACCCGCAGCAGGAGCGCCGGCACCTCGGCCTTGGCCGCGGCGAGCGCCAGCCGGCGGGTCGCGGAAAGGTCGAGAAGCTTCGGCGCCCCCCAGGGCTCGATCACCACCGCGCCGAGCGCGGCACAGGCGAGCCCCTCCCCCGCCGCCTTCAGCGCGGCCACGGCGTCCGGGGTGCGGACGAAGAGCAGCCGTTCCGGCGCGAGGCCGATCGCGGCGAGGCCGTTGCCGGAGAGGTCGCCCCCCTCGACCGCGACGAAATCCTGGCCGATCCACAGCACCGTCCGCTCTCCCGAGAGACGCTGCGTCAGGCCGGCGGCGAAGGCGGTCGCCGTCGCGGCATCGGCGGGGGTGCGCGAAAACACCTCGTGCAGCGCCCCCCGGACGAGGCCGCCGCCGAGCAGGCCATCGACCCGACCGTCGCCGAGCGGAACCGGCGCGCCGGCCGCCGCCGTCTCGACGAGGGGCCCCCTCTCGATCCGGCCGATCGCCTGCCGCAGCGCGGCGAGTGTGGTTGGTCCGGCGCACATCGTTCTCGTGTTTGTTCCTGTTATGTTCTAGTATGATCGGCGCCGGGACCGAGTCAAGGCGGCGCCGAGGCCCGTCAACAGGCGGCACAGACTGTATGGACATTGTAAATACGGAGCCTATCTTCGGGCTTCTCCCCTGGAGCGCGCCATGACGAAGCCCTCGCCTCAGAAGCCCCCCCGAAGCGCAGCGCGCAGGGCCGCGACGATCAATCTGCGCCTGCCCGAGACGGTGAAGGCCCTGATCGACGCCGCCGCGGAGGCGAGCGGAAAGAGCCGGACCGAATTCGTTCTCGACAGCGCACAGAGCCGGGCGATCGACGTTCTGCTCGACCGGCGCTTGATGATGCTCGACGGGGCGCAATGGGACGCCTTCCAGAACGCCCTCGACGATCCCCCCGCCCCCGCCCCGCGTCTCGAACGGCTGATGCGAGAAAAGGCGCCTTGGGACAGGTGAGCCATGGCCACGGAGGAAACCGGGCCCGGACGACCGACGCCCCTCCTGCCGACCCACGACAGTTCGGCTTTTTCCTGCGGCCATCCGAGCCTCGACGACTGGCTGAAGACGAGCGCGCTGCGCTCCGAGGGACGGACTTCGCGCACCTATGTCGTCTGCGAAGGCAACATCGTGGTCGGCTATTACGCCCTCGCCACCGGGGCGGTCGCCCATCTCGGCGCCCCCGGCCGGCTGCGCCGCAACGCGCCCGATCCCGTGCCGGTCGTGCTGATCGGCCGCCTCGCCGTCAGCCGGTCCCATGCCGGCCGCGGCATCGGCGCCGGCCTGCTGCGCGACGCGCTTCTGCGTACCCTCGAAGTCGGCCGCACGGTCGGCTGCCGCGCCGTGCTCGTCCACCCGATCGATGCCGATGCGGGCCGCTTCTATGCGCGGTTCGGCTTCCTTCCCTTCCCCGCCGGCCCGGACACCCTGTTCCTGCCGCTCGAAACCGTGGAGGCCGCTCTCGGCTGAGCGGCTTTTCTCCTGTTTTACCCCCGACTTGAACAAACAGCGAACAAGAACTGAGCCTGACATTCGCATCTCATCGCCTCGCGTGCATTGCGACCAGCCGCGCACGCCCAACGGAGAGCGGCCCCTTTCCCCGCATCGGACCAGAGAATATAGCTGAACGCTATGGAGCCGGGGCTGTGAAGCAGGTCGTCTATTCCAAGGCTGCCCTTCATGTCCTGCAAAGGGATGCCTCGGAATATAGCGGAGCGCATTCGCGCCAAGGTGGAGCAATATGCACGGGACCCGCAGTCGCTCGGAACAATGTCCGGGCCTTGCAAGGGGAGTCCGGCCATCTCCGGCTCCGCGTCGGCGACTGGCGCATCATCTTCACAGAGGATGGCCGCGTCGTCGCCATCATCCGCATATCGCCGCGCGGCTCGGCCTATGAGTGACCCGTCATGACCGTTCAGATCATCATCTCTCCCGCCGGCGAGCGTCTCGTCGTCATCCCGGAAGGGGAATATGAGCGCCTCGTCGAGGCCGCCGAGGATCTGGCGGACCTTCGGGCGGTAAGAGAATTCGAAAAGCGCCTCGCGGCCGGCGACGAGGAACTCGTTTCCTCGGAAACGGTCGATCGTCTCCTCCGAGGCGAGAACAGGATCCGCGTCTGGCGCGAGAGCCGCGGCCTTGCCGCCGGAGCGCTCGCCAAGGCGGCCGGCATCACCCAAGCCTATCTCTCGCAGCTCGAGGCCGGCAAGCGGGACGGCAGCGTCGACGTCCTGAAGCGGATCGCCCTCGCTCTACGCCTCTCCCTCGGCGACATCGCCTGAAACTTTTGCTCCCGTCGCCCTTGAAGGAAACGAAAGGGGAACAATAATAGGAAGCCGACCTCCGCATGGCTTCCCATGGACCTCCGCCGCAAGCTCGAAATCCTCGCCGACGCCGCCAAATACGATGCCTCCTGCGCCTCGAGCGGGACGGAGAAGCGGGATTCCCGCAAGGGCGGCATCGGCTCCACCGAAGGCATGGGCATCTGCCATTCCTATGCGCCGGACGGCCGTTGCATCTCGCTGCTCAAGGTGCTGCTCACCAATGCCTGCGCCTATGACTGCCTCTATTGCGTCAACCGTGCCTCGTCGAACGTGCCGCGCGCCCGCTTCACGGTCGAAGAGGTCGTCGGGCTGACGCTCGATTTCTACCGCCGCAACTACATCGAGGGCCTGTTCCTCTCCTCCGGCATCATCCGCAGCGCCGACTATACGATGGGCGAACTGGTCCGCGTCGCTCGTACGCTGCGGCGCGAGCACGGCTTCCGCGGCTATATCCATCTGAAGACCATTCCCGAGGCCGACCCGGCGCTGATCGAGGAGGCCGGGCTCCATGCCGACCGGCTGTCGATCAATGTCGAACTGCCCGTCGAGACGAGCCTCAGGACCTTCGCGCCCGAGAAGAGCGGCGCCGTCATCCGCCGTTCGATGGCGCGGCTGCGGCTGAAGCTCGACGCCGCGGCCGAGGAGAAGCCCGGCCGTCATCGCCCGCCCCGCTTCGCCCCGGCCGGCCAGAGCACGCAGATGATCGTCGGCGCCGACGGCACCAACGACCGCACCCTCCTCGATGCCGCCGCCGGCCTCTATGGCAGCTACCGGTTGAAGCGGGTCTATTACTCGGCCTTCAGCCCGATCCCCGATGCCTCGCGCGCGCTGCCGCCGGCCGCGCCGCCGCTCGAGCGCGAACACCGGCTCTATCAGGCCGACTGGCTGCTCCGCTTCTACGGCTTCACGGTCGAGGAGATCGCCGGCGCGGGCGACGGCATGCTGCCGCTCGACATCGACCCCAAGCTCGCCTGGGCGCTGCGCAACCGCGACCGCTTCCCCGTCGATCTCAACCGCGCCGATCGCGAATTGCTGCTGCGCGTGCCCGGGCTCGGCAAGAAGGCGGTCGACAGCATCCTCGCCGCACGCCGCAGCCGCACCATCCGCTTCGACGATCTCGCCCGACTGCGCGTGCCGCTGAAGAAGGCGGCGCCCTTCATCCTCCTTTCCGACCATCGGCCGGCGGCGCATCTGCTCGAGTCCGAGACGCTCAGGGCACGCCTCGCGCCGCCGCCGGCGCAGCTTTCCTTCGGCTTTCCCTGATGCGCCGCGTAGGGCTCGCCGGCGAGACCGATTTCGCCGGCTGGCGGAAGGCGGCGCGCGCGCTCGCCCTCGCCGGCGTGCCGGCCGAGGCGGTGAGCTGGGAGGTGGCGGGCGGCGCGGCCGGCCTCTTCGGCGGAGACGAGGAAGCCCTCCCGGCGAAGGCGGAGGCGCCGGCCTTCACGGTGCCGCGCGCCTTCATGGAACTCGCCGAAAGCGCCATCCTGCACCGCGATCCGGAGCGTTTCGCGCTTCTCTATGCGCTGCTCCTGCGCGTGCTGGCCGAGCCGGGCCTCGTCGGCGTCGCGGTCGATCCGCTCGTCGCCCGCATCCGGGCCTTCGAGAAGGCGGTGCGGCGCGACATCCACAAGACGCACGCCTTCGTCCGCTTCCGCCGCATCGGGACCGAGCCGGGCGAGCGCTTCGTCGCCTGGTTCGAGCCGTCGCACCATACGCTCGAAGCCTCCGCCCCCTTCTTCGTGCGGCGCTTCGCGGCGATGCACTGGTCGATCCTGACGCCCGAGCGAAGCGCCCATTGGGACGGCGAGACGCTCCGTTTCGGCCCCGGAGCGGACCGCGCTGCCGCCCCGTCCGACGATGCGCTCGAAGAACTGTGGCGGCGCTATTACGCGGCGATCTTCAATCCCGCCCGGCTCAAGGTGGCGGCGATGCGGGCCGAGATGCCGAAGAAATATTGGCGGAACCTGCCCGAGGCGCCGCTCATTCTCCCGCTGATCGCCGACGCGCAGCGAAGGACCGGCGCCATGATCGCCCATGCCGAGACCGAGCCGAAGCCGAACCGCATGCGGGCCGCGAAGCCGCGCGACGCCGCGCAGGAAGCGGGGCTCGCCGAGACCGAGCTCGCCGCCGTCCGCCGCGATGCGGCAGGCTGCGAAGCCTGCCCGCTCTATCGGAACGCCACCCAGACGGTGTTCGGCGAGGGTCCGGAGACGGCGGAGATCCTGTTCGTCGGCGAGCAGCCGGGCGACAAGGAGGATCTCGCCGGCCGGCCCTTTGTCGGACCGGCCGGCCAGCTCTTCGACCGCGCCCTCGCCGAAGCGGGCATCGACCGGGCGAAGGTCTACGTCACCAATGCGGTCAAGCATTTCAAATTCGAGCCGCGCGGCAAGATCCGGCTGCACATGAAGCCGAACGGCGCCGAGATCGCCGCCTGCCGGCCGTGGTACGAGAAGGAGAAGGCGCTCGTCCGACCGAAGCTCGTCGTCGCCATGGGCGCGACCGCCGCCCAGGCGGTGTTCGGCAGGGCGATGCCGGTCGGCCGCAATCGCGGCCGCGTCGTGCCGCTCGACGCGGAAGCGCAGGCCTATCTGACCGTCCACCCCTCCTATCTGCTGCGGCTGCCCGATGCCGATGCCAAGGCGCGGGAATACGAGCGCTTCGTCGCCGAATTGAAGGAGATCGCCGATCTCCTGCCGGCGGCGCGCCGCAGCGCGGCCTGAGGCGGCCGATGCGCGCCGATCATCCCGTCCCCGCCGGCGGCGGCGCGCTGCCGGCCGTCGCCTATGTCAGCGACGCTCTGCCCGGCATCAGGCGCCGGCGCGTCGGTCGCGGCTTCGCCTATTACGACGCCGAGGGCCGGCTGATCCGCGATGCCGCCGAGATCCGTCGCATCCGCGCCCTCGCCATTCCGCCGGCCTGGACGGAGGTGTGGATCTGCCCGAGCGCCGACGGCCATATCCAGGCGACGGGCCGCGACGCCCGCGGCCGCAAGCAATATCGCTATCATGCGCGCTTCCGCGAGAGCCGCGACAGCAACAAATACGCCCATATCCTCGATTTCGCCGCCGCCCTGCCCGCCTTGCGCGCCCGGGTGAAGACGGCGATGAGCGCGCGCGGGCTCGGCCGCGACAAGGTGATCGCCACCGTCGTGCACCTTCTCGACACCACGCTGGTGCGCGTCGGCAACCGCGATTATGCCCGCGCCAACAAGAGCTTCGGGCTGACCACACTGCGCAGCCGCCACGTCGCGGTGGAAGGCTCGACGCTGCGCTTCGATTTCAAGGGCAAGAGCGGCAAGATCTGGCGGCTGAAACTGTGGGATCGCCGCGTCGCCAACATCGTCCGGGCCTGCCAGGATCTGCCGGGGCAGGACCTCTTCCGCTATCTCGACGAGGAAGGCGCACCGCACAGCGTCACCTCGGGCGATGTCAACGCCTGGCTGCGCGAGGCGACCGGCGCGGAGATCACCGCCAAGGATTTTCGCACCTGGGCGGGCACGGTGCTCGCCTGCATGGCTTTCGCCGAACTGTCCGCCGAGGCGGAGCACAAGCCGACCAGGAAGAACCTCGCCCGCGCCATCGCCGCGGTGGCGGCGAAGCTCGGCAACACGCCGGCGATCTGCCGCAAATGCTATGTCCATCCGGAAGTGATGGAGGCCTATCTCGGCGGCACGCCGCCCTTCACGCTCGAGGCGATCGCCGCGGCGGTGGACGGCGACCTGCCACCCGAGGAGGCGGCCGCCCTCGCCTTCCTGAAGAAGCGGCTGCGACGCACGGCGACCAGCCGCCGCGCGGCCGCATAGCGCCCGCCGGGTCCGGGCGCGTCGGGGTCCGTCAGCCGCCTGCAACGGCGACCGGACGCCCTTCCCGCACCGAACGGAGCGCCGCATCGGCGAGCGCCAGCGCCTTCAGCCCGTCCTCGCCCGAGGGCGACACCTTCGCCCCTTCCGAGACCGCGGCGATGAAGGCGGCGATCTCGTTGCGATAGGCCGCGGTGTAGCGCGTCATGAAGAAATCGAGCAGCGGCTCGCGGCGATAGCCGTCGCCATTCGCCACCTCGACATTCGTCGCGCGGACATTGTCGGCCGAGACGAGGCCTTTCGAGCCGTGCACCTCGATGCGCTGGTCATAGCCATAGGTGGCGCGGCGCGAATTGGAGATCGTCGCGATCCGCCCGCTCGCGGTGGTCAGCACGAGGCTGGCGCTGTCGTAATCGCCGAGCGCCCCGATCGCCGCATCGACGAGGACCGAGGCGGCGGCATAGACGGTCACCGGCTCCTCGCCGAGGAGGAAGCGCGCCATGTCGAAATCATGGATCGTCATGTCGCGGAACAGCCCGCCCGAGCGGCGGATGTATTCGGCCGGCGGCGGTCCGGGATCGCGCGAGACGATCGACACCATCTCGACCGCGCCGATCGCCCCGGCGTCGATCTGCCGGCGCACCTCGATGAAGTTCGGATCGAACCGACGGTTGAAGCCGACCATCAGCACGGCGCCCTCCGCCTCGACCACCGCGAGGCAGCGCTTCACCCGCTCGATGTCGAGATCGATCGGCTTCTCGCAGAAGATCGCCTTCTTCGCCCGCGCCGCCCGCTCGATCATCGTCGCGTGGAGGTCGGTCGGCGTGGTGATCAGCACGCCGTCGATGTCGTCGGCGTCCATGATCGCGTCGACGCTGCGCACCGCGGCACCGGCCTGCGCGGCGAGCGCCTCGGCCGCCGCCGGCACCGCATCGGCGACGGCGACGAGGGTGGCGCCCGGCGTCGCGGCGATCGCGCCGGCATGGACCTTGCCGATCCGCCCGGCGCCCAGAAGACCCAGTCTCAAGCTCATCTTTGCTCCCCCGATTGCGGCTCAGACCATGCCGTCGAGATCGTCGGACAGGGATTGCAGTTCCTTGTCGCCGGCCATCAGATTCTGCAAGGCGTCGATCGTGATCTCGGATTTCCGATAGGTGCCGAGCGTCTTGCCGCGGTTGAGCACGGTGAAGGCGTTGCCGACCGCATAGGCATGGCGGACATTGTGCGTGATGAAGATGACGCCGAGGCCGCGATGGCGCACCTGGCTCACATATTTCAGCACCATCGAGGTCTGGGCGACGCCGAGCGCCGAGGTCGGCTCGTCGAGGATCAGCACCTTGGCGCCGAAATAGACCGCCCGGGCGATCGCGACGCACTGCCGCTCGCCGCCGGACAGCGTGCCGACCGCCTGGCGCGGATCGCGGATGTCGATGCCGATCCGCTTCATCTCCTCGCGCGCCACCCGGTCGGCGAAGCCCATATCCATGAAGGAGAGCGGCCCGACGCGGCGGATCGGCTCGCGCCCCATGAAGAAATTCCGCGTGATCGACATCAGCGGGATCATCGCGAGATCCTGGAACACCGTCGCGATGCCGGCATCGAGCGCGTCGCGCGGCGTCGAGAAGGCGACCGGCCGGCCCTCGACGAGGAAGTCGCCGCTCGTCGGCTTATGGACGCCCGACAGCGTCTTGATGAGGGTCGACTTGCCGGCGCCGTTGTCGCCGAGCAGGCAGAGCACCTCGCCCGCCCGCACCGTCAGCGACACGCCGGCGAGCGCGACCACCGGACCGAAATGCTTGACGAGATCGCGCACCTCGATCAGCGGCCGGCCCGGCTCGGGGCGGACGGCGGCATCGGGCGTTGAGGCGATGGCGGCCGACATGACGTCCCTCCTCAGCGCTCGCCGGTGACCCGGCGGCGGACCACATTGTTGAAGAGCACGGCGGTCAGGAGCATCAGGCCGAGGAAGACGAGGAACCAGTCGTTCGGCGCGCCGGTGAAGAGAATGCCCATCTGCACGACGCCGAAGATCAGCGCCCCGAACACCGCACCCACCACCGAGCCATAGCCCCCCGTCAGCAGGCAGCCGCCGATCACCGCGGCGATGATCGCCTCGAACTCCTTGAGCAGACCGCGGTCGGCGGCGGCGGAGCCGAACTCCATCACCTGGCAGGTGGCATAGACGGTGGCGCAGAAGGCGGTCGTCATGAAGAGGCCGATCTTCACCCGGCCGACCGGCACGCCGACATTCCTCGCCGCGTTCGCATCGCCGCCCGAGGCGAAGATCCAGTTGCCGAGCCGGGTGCGCGACAGCACGACATGGCCGATCAGCGCGAGGCCGGCCGCCCACAGCACGACGGCGGGAATGCCCTTCACCGCCGGATCGCCGTTCGGCAGCGTCGCGATGACACCCGTCTCGGCGAGCCAGACGAAGAGCCCGGAGAAGGCCTTGCCGGCGAACAGCGCCTGAACCCATGTGCCGTCCGCGAAATTGCGCACGCCGCTGACGATCGTCCGGTTGGCGAAGAGGATCGACAGCGCGATCGTCATGCCGCGCAGGATATAGAGCGAGGCGAGCGTGACGATGAAGGAGGGCAGTCTTGTGCGCACCACGATCAGGCCGTTGAGGAAGCCGATCGCGAGCGCCCCGACGAAGGCGAAGAGCACGCTCAGTTCGATCGGCACGCCGAAATAGACGGTCGGGATGGCGATCATCATGCCGGCGAAGCCGATCATCGAACCGACCGACAGATCGAACTCGCCGCCGATCATCAGGAGCGCCGCGCCGGTCGCGATGATGGTCAGCTGGCCGGCGACGGTCACCCAGTTGAGCACGCCGTCGGCGGCGAACATGCCGGTCCCGCCGGCGGTGACGCCGAAGAACAGGAAAACGAGGATCGCCCCCGCGATCGCGCCGAGCTCGGGCATCGCCATCAGCCGGCGCAGCGTCGACTGGCGCTTCAGCCGCTCGTCGCGGATCGCCGTCAGCACGGCCTCGCGGTCCGCCATCCCTCGTCCTCCCTCGAAGTCCCGATCTCTGCGCAGAAAAAAGCCCGCGCGCGGGGTCGCCGCGCGCGGGAGGGACCGGTCAGCGATATTCGCCGGCCAGCTTCTCGACGAGAGAGATGTTGTCCTTGGTGACGAAGCCCGGGCCGGTGTTGACATTGTTGGCCGGCATCACGCCGTAGCGGACATACTGGGTGAGGAACACCACCGGCAGATAGCCCTGCAGATAGGGCTGCTGGTCGATCGCCGCGTTGACGATGCCGTCCTTGATGCCGGCGGAGATGTCGGCCGACAGGTCGAAGGTGATGAAGTTGTATTTCGACGTCTCGCCGGTATCGCGCAGCAGCTTGATCGTCGGCTCGGCGGAATTCGGGCCGAGCGCGAGGATGCCGTTGGTGTCCGGATGCGTCGTCAGATAGGCCTTCACCTTGTTGTAGACCTGTGTCGGGTCCTGCGTCGAATCGATCATCTGGTCGCCCAGCTCGACGCCGAGGGCGTCGGCATAGCCGCGGCAGCGTTCGACCGAGGCGACATTGGTGATGTAGTGGTTGACGCAGAGGAACTTCGTCACACCCGCGGCCTTCGCCCGCTCGCCGGCGCCCTTGCCGGCGTCGTATTCCGGCTGGCCGATATGCATCATCGCGCCGAGCTTCTTCGATTCCTCGGCCGTGCCGGAATTCACGGTGACGACCGGAATGCCCTTGGCGATGGCGCCCTCGATCGCCGACTGCAGCACGTCGAAATCGGCGATCGTGGTGATGATGCCGGCGGGATTGGTGGCCGCCGCCTGCTCGATGATGCGCGCCATGTCGGCGATGTCGCCGGTCGCCGGGTTGCGATACTCGACCGAGGTCTTCGTATCGGCGGCCGCGTTCTTCAGCGCGTTCTTGATGACGTTCCACCAGGAATCGGTGTCGGGCGCATGGCTGACGAAGACGAAGCGTTCGCCCTCGGCATGGGCAACGGAGGCGGCGCCGAGCGCCACCGGCACCGCGACGGCCGCGGCGGACAGCAGTTTCACGAAGGACTTCAGCATTTTGGCTCCTCCCAGAGCGCGCTCCCACGGGGACGGTTGACCGGAATGTATCGGCCACCGTTTTCTTTATTGGAACAAGCATTCCGTCTTGCTCCGATCCAAGTCAAGCGTAAAATCGCCCCGCGCAACCGCATCGCCGCGGCCGGACCGGCCGGACGGGGCAAGGCGCGACGCAGCACGAGGACCCCTTGCCCGAACCCGCCCTTTCGCCGCCGGCCGATTTCGCGACGCTGCGCAGCACGCTGATCGCCCGCCACGAGCAGTTGCCGAAGCGGCTCGCCCAGGTCGCCGCCTTCGCCCTCGCCAATCCGGACGACATCGCCTTCGGCACCGCGGCGAGCGTCGCCGAGAAGGCGACGGTGCAGCCCTCGACGCTCGTCCGCTTCGCGCAGGCCTTCGGCTATCAGGGCTTTTCGGAGCTGCAGGCGGTGTTTCAGGACCGGCTGCGCGACCGCTTCTCGAACTACAATGCCCGGCTCTCGGCGCTCCGCGAGCACGCCGACGTCGCGAACGGCCGCTCGGCGCCGATCTTTTCGGGTTTCTGCGACGCGGTCGAGCGTTCGGTCGATTCGCTCCGCGAGCGGGTGCGCAGCGAGGATATCGACCGCGCCGTCGCGCTGCTGGCCGGTGCGGAGACGATCTACCTGATCGCGCAGCGCCGCTCCTATCCGGTCACCTCCTATATGAGCTACGCCTTCGGCAAGCTCGGGGTGAAATCGGTGCTCACCGGCTCGGCGCAGGGCACCGATCCCGAAACGCTCTCCTTCGCCACCCCGCGCGACGCGGCGATCGCCATCTCCTTCACCCCTTACGCCTCCGCCACACTCGCCCACGCCCAGCAGGCGGCCGAGCGCGGCGTGCCGCTCGTCGTCGTCACGGACAGCCCCTTCAGCCCCCTCGCCGGCCGGGCGAAAGTGTGGTTCGAGGTGGTCGAGGCCGATTATGAGGGCTTCCGCTCGCTCTCCGCGACGCTTGCACTCGCCATGACGCTGACCGTCGCCGTCGCCGAGGCCCGCCGCACAGAATGATCAAAATGTTCTACGTTGACGGATTTCCGGAATTTATGTTTCATTCGGCCTCGCATCCGCAGCCGTCCACCCGAGGCAGGCGCGTGGCGGAGCGGGCATGAGCGGGCCGGCGGACGCGCCCGTACGGAAGGACGGAGGCGACATGGCCGACAGGCAAGGTTCGGGAGCGGCGGCGGCGGACCGGCTGGACGTCGTCACCATCGGCCGCTCCTCGGTCGACCTCTACGGCCAGCAGATCGGCTCGCGGCTCGAGGACATCCAGACCTTCACGAAGGCGGTCGGCGGCTGCCCCTCCAACATCGCGATCGGCACGGCCCGGCTGGGCTTGCGTTCCGCGGTGATCACCCGCGTCGGCGACGAGCAGATGGGCCGCTTCATCCGCGAGCAGATGGCGCGCGAGGGCGTCGCGACCGACGGCATCGCCACCGACCCCGAGCGCCTGACCGCGCTCGTGCTCCTCGCCGTCGAGGACGAGGGCGTTTCGCCGATGATCTTCTACCGCACCGACTGCGCCGACATGGCGCTCTCGGAAGCGGACATCGACGCCGACTTCATCCGCCGCGCCGATGCGGTGGTCGTCACCGGCACGCATTTCTCGCGGCCCGATGCCGATGCGGCGCAGCGCAAGGCGATCCGCATCGCGCGGGAGGCCGGCGCCCGGGTCGTGTTCGACATCGATTACCGGCCCAATCTCTGGGGCCTCGCCGGCCACGCCGCCGGCTTCGAGCGCTATGTGAAGTCGGAGCACGTCTCGGAGCGGCTGAAGACCGTGCTCGGCGATTGCGATCTCATCGTCGGCACGGAGGAGGAGATCCGCATCGCCTCCGGCGCGGACGATGTCGCCGGCGCGCTGAAAACGATCCGCTCGCTGTCCGCCGCGACGATCGTGCTGAAGCGCGGCGCGATGGGCTGCATCGTCTATGACGGGCCGATCCCGGACGATCTCGAGGGGGGCATCGTCGGCCGCGGCTTCCCGATCGAGATCTACAACGTGCTCGGCGCCGGCGACGCCTTCATGTCGGGCTTCCTGCGCGGCTGGCTGAAGGGCGAGCCGCTTTCCACCTGCGCCACCTGGGCGAATGCCTGCGGCGCCTTCGCGGTATCGCGCCTGCTCTGCTCGCCGGAATATCCGACCTTCGCCGAACTCGCACATTTCCTCGATCACGGCAGCGCCCAGAAGGCGCTCCGCAAGGACGCCGATCTCAACCATCTCCATTGGGCGACCACCCGGCGGGCGCAGCCCGACCGGCTGATGGCGTTCGCGATCGACCACCGGTCGCAGCTGGAGGACCTCGCCGACCGGCTCGGCGCCCCGCGCGAGCGGCTCTCCGCCCTGAAGGCCCTCGCCGTCGAGGCGGCGGCGAAGGTCGCGGCCGGCCGCCCGGGCTACGGCATGCTGCTCGATTCGACCTATGGCCAGAAGGCGCTGTTCCGCGCCGCCAAAGAGCCGTTCTGGATCGGCCGGCCGGTCGAGAAGCCCGGCTCGCGGCCGCTCGATTTCGACCACCTCGCCGATCTCGGCAGCCATCTCGCCGAATGGCCGATCGGCCATACCGTGAAGTGCCTCTGCTTCTATCATCCCGACGACCCGCCGGATCTGAAGGCCCGGCAGGAGCGCGAGCTGTTGCGGCTCCACGATGCGGCGCGGACCGTAGGGCGCGAACTGCTCGTCGAGATCATCGCCGGCAAGCACGGGGCCCTCGGCGTCGAAACCGTCGCCACGGTGATGGCGCGGCTCTACGATCTCGGCATAAGGCCCGACTGGTGGAAGCTCGAGCCGCAGACGAGCCCGGCCGCCTGGGCCGCCATCGACCGGGTGATCCTCGACCGTGACCCTTATTGCCGCGGCATCGTGCTGCTGGGGCTCGACGCGCCGGAGGCGGAGCTCGCCGCCGCCTTCCGCGCCGCCGCCGGGAGCCGCATGGTGAAGGGCTTCGCCGTCGGCCGGACAATCTTCTTCGAGGCGGCGGAGGGCTGGCTGTCCGGCCGGATGACGGACGATGAGGCCGTCGCCGACATGGCGGCGAAATTCGCCCGGCTCGTCGCCACCTGGGAGGCGGCGTCGGCGAGCGAGGCGGCGTGAGGCGCCGTCCCCGCAGGGAGGCGGGGATGGCGAGGCGAGGGGGACGCGTCCCACTCTCTCCCCCCTCGTGGGGGAGAGTTGGAGAGGGGGGCCTGGCGCAGAGCGGCGGGCACAACGGGGAGCCGGACGCCAACCGGTCGCTCCCGGTCTTCCCCTCTCCCGCGGAGCGGGAGAGGGCTTCGCCTCTTGGCGAGCGGAGCGAGCCTGGATGCGAAGGGTGAGGGTCTCTTCGCGTCGACGAAGGAAGAGCCCTCACCCTGCCCTCTCCCGCAGGGCGGGAGAGGGTAATACCCGCCCTCTCCCGCAGGGCGGGAGAGGGTAATACCCGCCCTCCCCCGCGGGGCGGGAGAGGGCAATACCCGCCGGCGCGAGGTGGCGGAAAGAACGAGGGAGGGAGGATCGATGAAGACCATCCGGCTGACCATGGCGCAGGCCGTGACCCGGTTTCTGGCGGCGCAGAGGACGGTGATCGAGGGCGAGACCGTGCCGCTCTTCGCCGGCGTGTTCGCGATCTTCGGCCACGGCAATGTCGCCGCGCTCGGCGAGGCGCTCTACGGCGTGCGCGACACGCTGCCGACCTATCGCGCCCATAACGAACAGGCGATGGCCCACGCCGCGGTGGCGTTCGCCAAGGCGAGCTTCCGCCGGCGGATGATGGCGGTCACCTCCTCGATCGGCCCAGGCGCCACCAATATGGTCACCGCCGCCGCCCTCGCCCATGTCAACCGGCTGCCCGTGCTGCTCCTGCCCGGCGACGTGTTCGCCAATCGCCGGCCGGATCCGGTGCTGCAGCAGGTCGAGGGCTTCGCCGACGGCACGGTATCGGCGAACGACTGTTTCCGCCCCGTATCGCGCTTCTTCGACCGGATCACCCGGCCGGAACAGATCGTCACCGCCCTGCCCCGCGCGCTCGCGGTCCTGACCGACCCGGCCGAATGCGGGCCGGTCACGCTCGCGCTCTGCCAGGACGTCCAGGCCGAGGCCTATGACTATCCGGAGGCCTTCTTCGCCGAGCGGGTGTGGACGCCGCGCCGCGTGCGGCCCGATGCCGACGAATTCGCCGCGGCGCTCGCCGCGCTCGGCAAGGCCGAGAAGCCGCTCGTCATCGCCGGCGGCGGCGTGCTCTATTCCGGCGCGAGCCCGGCGCTGACGGCCTTCGCCGAGCGGCACGGCATCCCCGTCGCCGAGACGCAGGCCGGCAAGTCCTCGCTGCCCGCGGCGCACCCGCTCAACATGGGCGCGATCGGCGTCACCGGCACCGCGGCGGCGAACGCCCTCGCCGAAGAGGCGGACGTCGTGCTCGCCGTCGGCACGCGGCTGCAGGATTTCACCACCGGCTCCTGGGCGCTCTTCAAGGGCGAGCGGCAGACGCTGATCGGCCTCAACACGCAGCTCTTCGACGCGATGAAACATCGCGCCCTGCCGCTTCTCGCCGATGCCCGCGTCGGGCTGGAGATGCTGTCGGCCGAGCTCGCCGGCTGGCGTGCGCCGGCAGGGTGGACAGAGGCCGCCGAAGAGGGCCGCGGCGGCTGGTTCGCCGAGGCCGGCAAGGTGACCGCGGCGACCAATGCCGAGCTGCCGTCCGATGCGCAGGTGATCGGCGCGGTGCAGCGGGTGATGGGGTCGGAGGCGACGCTCGTGTGCGCCTCGGGCGGTCTGCCCGGCGAGTTGCACAAGCTCTGGCAGGCCGGCGCGCCGGGCTCCTACCATCTCGATTACGGCTTCTCGACCATGGGCTACGAGATCGCCGGCGGGCTCGGCGTCAAGATGGCGAAGCCTGACGAGGAGGTCGTCGTGATGCTCGGCGACGGCTCCTATCTGATGATGAATTCGGAGATCGCCACCTCGGTGATGCTCGGGCTGAAGCTCACCATCGTCGTGCTCGACAATTCCGGCTTCGGCTGCATCAACCGGCTGCAGATGGCGACCGGCGGGGCGAACTTCAACAATCTGTTCCGCGACACGAAACACGCCGTGCTGCCGGCGATCGACTTCGCGAAACATGCCGAAAGCCTCGGCGCGATCGCGAGGAAGGTCGCCTCGATCGGCGAACTGGAAGCCGAGCTCGCCGCCGCGAAGGCGAATGACCGCACGACCGTGCTCGTCATCGACACCGACCCCTTGATCTCGACCGAGGCCGGCGGTCATTGGTGGGACGTCGCGGTGCCGGAAGTGAGCGACCGCCCCGCCGTCCGGGCCGCGCGCGAGGCGTACGAACGGGCGGTGAAGGCGCAGCGGGTGTTGAATTGAAGGCGGCTCCCTCTCCTGCAAACGGGAGAGGGACGGCCGGCGGGCGAGAAGCCGTCCTCTTCGTCCGTCATCCCCGCGAAGGCGGGGATCCATTAAACAGAAGGGCGCTCGGCGTTATGGATCCCCGCCTTCGCGGGGATGACGGGCGGTCAGCACTGATCCGGCCCGAGGCACCGAACGGACGGGCCGAAAGGGCGGACACCCGCCGGAGGGGGAGGAAGGCAAGATGATCCGCATCGGGGCGAATCCGATCTGCTGGTCGAATGACGACATGCCGGAGATCGGCGGCGACATTCCGCTCGAACAATGCCTCTCCGAGGCGAAGGCGATCGGCATCGAGGGGATGGAGCTCGGCAACAAGTTCCCGCGCGAGGCCGCGGCGCTCCGGCCGATCCTCGCCTTTCACGGGCTCGATCTCGTCGGCGGCTGGTCGTCGACCTTCCTGCTCGAACGCGACGCCGAGGCGGAGTTCGCCGCGGCGCGCGCCCATATCGACCTGCTGAAGACGTTCGGCTGCACCGTCTTCATCGCCGCGGAATGCACCCGCACGGTGCACGGCACGCGGAGCGCGCCGTTGTCCGCCCGGCCGGTGATGACCGATGCGGAGTGGGATCTCTTCAACGCCCGGCTCACCGCCTTCGCCGAACGGCTCGCCGGGGAGGGGCTGACGCTCGTCTACCACCACCATATGGGCACGGTGGTGCAGACCGAGGAGGAGGTCGACCGCATGATGGCCGGGACGGGCGATGCGGTGAAGCTGCTCTTCGACACCGGCCACATCACCTGGGCCGGCGGCGACGCCCCGACCGTCGCGGCGCGCCATCGCGACCGGATCGGCCATGTCCACGTCAAGGACGTGCGGCCCGAGGTGGCGAGGGAGGCGGCCGCCGCCGACTGGTCGTTCCTCGATGCCGTGCTCGCCGGCGTCTACACCGTGCCCGGCGACGGCTCGGTCGACTATATCGGCGTGATGAAGGCCCTGCCCGCCTATTCCGGCTGGGTGGTGATCGAGGCCGAGCAGGACCCGAAAAAGGCCCACCCCGCGACCTATGTGAAGATGGGCTACGACAACCTCACCCGCTTCATGACCGCGGCGGGCTGGAAGCGGGGCTGAGGCGCCGAGCGGAGCGGACGAACCGTCCTCTCCCCTCGTCATCCCCGCGAAGGCGGGGATCCATGAAACAGGACGGCGCTCGGCTTGATGGATCCACGCCTTCGCGAGGATGGCGGGTGGGACGGACAGGGCGGCAGCAGGCATGACCCGTCGGTGGTTGCCGACCGACCGGAGACTGCCCCCTCTCCCGCCGCGCGGGAGAGGGCTTCGCGCGCTTGCGAAGGCGAAGCCGAGCCTGGACGCGAAGGGTGAGGGTCTTCGCCCGGGCCAGGGGCCGAGCGCACGGTCCGGGAACGAGAATGGGAGAACAGATGATGCCGAATCTGCGCGTGCGGCCCTCGGGAACGGGGGGCCGCGTCATCCATGTGACGCCGGAGAGCGCCGGCTGGACCTATGTCGGCTTCGATCTCGTCCGCCTCGAAGGCGGCGAGCGGTTCGCGGGCGGCGAGCCCGGGCGCGAGGTCTGCCTCGTCGCGGTGACCGGCACGGCGCGGATCGAGGCGGCGGGCGCCCCGCTCGGCACGATCGGCGGGCGGACGAGCCCGTTCGCCGGGCCGGTGCCGGCGGCCTATCTGCCGGCGGGCACCGCATGGACCGCGATCGCCGAGGCCCCGCTCGAACTCGCCGTCTGCAGCGCGCCCGGAACCGGCGCCGGCACGGCCCGCATCATCGGGGCGGAGGCGATGAGCCGCGAGACGCGCGGCCGCGGCACCAATGTCCGCCATGTCACGAACATCCTGCCGGAGACCGACCCGACGGCGGAGAGCCTCCTCGTCGTCGAGGTGATCACACCCGGCGGCCACACATCGAGCTATCCACCGCACAAGCACGATCGCGATGCGCTGCCGGAGGAATCGCTTCTCGAGGAGACCTATTACCATCGGCTCGACCCGCCGCAGGGCTTCGCCTTCCAGCGCGTCTACACCGATGACCGCAGCCTCGACGAGACGATGGTGGTCGAGGACGGCGACACGACGCTGGTGCCGAAAGGCTATCACCCGGTCGCCGCGATCCACGGCTACGATCTCTATTACCTCAACGTCATGGCCGGGCCGAAGCGGATCTGGAAATTCTGGAACGCCCCCGAGCACGCCTGGCTGCTCGCGAAGTGACGAAAGGCCCGCCGCGCCGCATGGCGGGGCGGCGGACCGTCGACCGGCGGGCGCGGTCAGAGCTTCAGGTCGAGGCCGATCTTGAAGGTGTGGCCTTCCGTGTCGTCGCCGAGATGGCCGGCATAGGAGGCGCCGAGGCTCGCATTGGGCGACAGAGCGAGGTCGAAGCCCGCCTCGGTGACGAGCGCGTTCTTCGCCATCGGCGTGCCGACGCTGTCGAAGCTCGCGCCGGTGCCGAAGGTGAGCCGGGCGTCCGGCGTCACGTCGCCCTCGGCGTGCTGCCAGCCCGCCATGCCGCGCAGCGTCACCTTGACGTCCCCGACCGCGAAGCCGGTCGAGGCGCGCAGGCCGAGCGTCGTGAACACCGTGTCGGTCTCCGCGTCCTCGCTCGACAGCGCGGCGGTGGTGCCGCCGGTCTCCGAGAAGCCGTCCGTGTCGAGATGGACATAGGCGAGCCCGGCGAAGGGCTCGAGCGCGCCGTGCGGCACGTCGATCCGGTAGCCGAGCTCGCCGAAGGCCTGCGCCGAGCCGGCATCATAATCCGCCGACAGCCGCTCGCTGAAGGCCGGGAAGACGACGTCGCGCTTCGTCTCGATCGAATGCCACGCATAGCTCGCGCCGGTGCGGAAGCCGAGCCTGCCCCATTCCGTGCCGCCATAGAGGCCGAGATAGACATTGTCGGACGAGCCCGAGGAGGAGCGGGCATCGACGTCGAAATCGGTCGCGCTGAAGCCGGTCATCAGGCCGACCCGCCAGCCGCCGAGCGCGGCGTCGGCGCCGATCAGGAAGCCGCTCGTCGAGTGGTCGAAGGCGGCGGCATAACCCGCGGCGTCGGCCTTGCCGTTGAGGGTCAGGGCCTCGCTCCAGATGACGAGGCCGCCGGCGGTCGCCGGGGCGGCGGCGATGCCGCCCTCGCCATAGGCGGAGACCGGCGCGGCGCTCGCACCCGGTGCCGCATAGGCCGAGCGCAGCCGGCCGTCCGCGGCGTCGCGCAGCAGCCGGCCGTCCTCGATCAGCGCGCCCTTGGCGCTCGCATGGATCTCGCCCGACAGCGCGTTGCCATAGGGCCGAAGGTAGCTGTAGAAGCCGATATCGGTGTTGCCGGTATCGACATTCTCCTCGCGGTTCAGGATGTTGAGCGTCCAGCCGTCGGCCGTCTGCCGGAAGGACAGGCCCTCGACCTCCTGCTCGCCGTCGATCTTCAGATTGCCGAGCAGTTCGACTTCGCCCGTCTTGACGTTGGCGCGATAGATCAGCTTCTCGTCATTGTCGGTCGCGAAATACATCCAGCCGTCGAGCAGCTTGCCGCCCTGCGCCTGGTCGATCGTCTGCGACAGGGGGATGTATTCCTTGAACGACCAGTCGGCGAGATTGTAGACGGTCAGCTCGGTGGCGTTCTCATAGGCCATGCCGTAGCCGAGGCCGTTCTTGACGTCGACCGCCACCCAGCTCGCGATGTCGTGCACGCCGTGCGGCGGGTTGAGCGCGAAGGCCTGGCCGGTATAGGTCAGATCGCTCGCATTGTAGATCGCGAAGACCGGGTTCTCGTATTTCTCGTTGCTGACCGGGTCGCGCTGGCTCGAATCGAGCGAGATGTAGAGATAGCCGTCGGCATAGTCGATGTCGCCGATATGGTTGAGCCCGGCATCCGACAGCGCCGAGGGGATGGCGAGGACGTTCGGAATGGCCGGGTTGACGATGAGGCCCGTATTGAACGATCCGTCGGTGCGCTCGAGCGAGTTGGTGCCCGAGAAATACCAGTTGACCCCGTCGGTGGTGACGCCCTGCCCGCGCGACTGGTCGGCATCGGCGAAGGTGGTCTTCTCGACCATGATCCAGGGTTCGACCGCGGCGGCGGGTAGCGCGGCGATGCAGACGAGGCCTGCCCCGACCACGAACGGCGTCGCGCGCCTTCCAATGACCTTGCGATCCGCCTTCCCGGTTCTCGTCTTCGGCTGCATCGTTCTGTTCCTCTGCTCGCAGTTCTCCGCCGGCGCGCGGCCGTGCGGCATCGAGCGCCGGCCGCAGGGAGGGCGGCCGTCGTCAATGGATCGGGGGGTGGGAGAGACGGGGCGCCGCCCGAAGCCGAGGCGCAACGTCCCGCCGGGATTGTCCTTGCGCCGCCGCAGTGCAGGGCGGCGGCGGGATCGGCCCGATCTATTCAGGCCGAACTAAACGACAGACCATGACAATAGGATCGACCGTCCGCAGGACGTTCGCGCTCTATGGTCCCTGGCAATTAGTCTTGTCAGATCGAGAAAGAGTGAGACGCTATACTCATGACGCTCGCCTTTTGGCTCGGGAACCGTCTATCCTGCCGGGACTCACGGGGAGGAGCGCGTCCGCAGAAGGCGTGTTCGATGAGGGAAGCTTCTAGACGGAGCACATGACGCTCGTATGAATAATATGAAGAATGAGGGGACTTATGCGCGCGCGCTGGCGGTCTCCGCCCGCATCGGGGGGACGGCCGGCACCGGCTTGCACGCCCGCGTGCTGAACGAGATCGGCCAGAGCATTGTGCGGGGCGATCTCGTGCCGGGCGACCCGCTGCCGAACGCCGACGCCTGGAGCGCCGCGCACGGCGTCAGCCGCACCGTGCTGCGCGAAGTGATCAAGGTGCTCGCCGGCAAGGGCATGGTCGAGACGCGGACGAAGGTCGGCACGCGGGTGCGCCCGCGCAAGGACTGGAACTTCCTCGATCCGGATGTGCTCCTGTGGCGCTACGGCCCGTGGACGACCGCCGAGGAGGCGCGCTCGCTGTTCGAGCTGCGCCGGGCGATCGAGCCGGCGGCCGGCGCGCTCGCTGCGGCGCGCGCCACCGCGGCGGAGATCGCCGAGCTCTGGCGCCATCTCGCCGAGATGGAGCGGGCGGGCGATGACGGCGCCCGCTTCGCCGTGCCCGACCTCGCCTTTCACCAGGCGATCCTGCGCATGTCCGGCAATGAGCTGATCGGCTCGCTCGCCGCGCTGATCGAGACCGCGCTCGTCATCAGCCTGCGCCTTTCCGACGACAATCCGGAGGGCCAGGGCCATTCGCTCGGCCTGCATCGGCGGGTGATCGAGGGCATCGCCGCACGCGATCCGGCGGCGGCGAGCGCCGCCCTCCTCGCCCTGCTCGACGAGGCGGAGGCGGATGTGCGCAGCTCGCTCGCCGCCAGGCAGGCGCGCGGCGCACGGCCGCCGGCCGCCGCCGAGAGCGGCCGGCCCTGAGCCCCCCGGGACGGGGCGCCGGCTCGCGCGACGCTTTGCCGGGGAAAGCGCGGCGGCGGCGGATTTCTGCCGCCTTCCGCCTCGATTTGGCCCCTGCGAAAGCCTACATTGGAAGCACGATTCGTACTCTAGATGTACCGCGCGCGTACGCGCGGGTGCGTAAGGCCCGAAGGAATCCCGAATGTCCGACAACGCCCGCGACACCGCGTCCGCCGCCTATGGCGCGGAGTCGATCAAGGTGCTCAAGGGGCTCGATGCGGTGCGCAAGCGCCCGGGCATGTATATCGGCGACACCGATGACGGCTCCGGCCTCCACCACATGGTCTATGAGGTGGTCGACAACGCGATCGACGAGGCGCTCGCCGGCCATGCGGACGAGGTGTCGGTGACGCTCAATCCGGACGGGTCCTGCACGGTCAAGGACAATGGCCGCGGCATCCCGACCGACATCCACCCCGGCGAGGGCGTCTCGGCGGCCGAGGTCATCATGACCCAGCTGCACGCCGGCGGTAAGTTCGACCAGAATTCCTACAAGGTCTCCGGCGGCCTGCACGGCGTCGGCGTCTCGGTGGTGAACGCCCTCTCCGCCTGGCTGAAGCTCAAGGTCTGGCGCAAGGGCAAGGTCCACGAGATGCGCTTCACCCATGGCGAGCCGGACGCCCCCCTCGCCATCACCGGCGACTGGGACGGACGGAACGGCACGGAGGTGACCTTCCTGCCGTCCACCGAGACGTTCTCGAAGACCGAGTTCGACTATGCGACGCTCGAGCACCGCCTGCGCGAGCTCGCCTTCCTGAATTCCGGCGTCCGCATCGTGCTGACCGACAAGCGCGGCGTCGAGCCGAAGCGCGAGGAGCTGATGTATGAGGGCGGGCTCGAAGCCTTCGTGCGCTATCTCGACCGGACGAAGAAGCCGCTGGTGCCCGATCCGATCACCATCCGCGCCGAGCGCGACGGCATCGCCGTCGAGGTCGCGATGTGGTGGAACGACACCTATCACGAGAACGTGCTCTGCTTCACGAACAACATCCCGCAGCGCGACGGCGGCACCCATCTCGCCGGTTTCCGCGGCGCCCTGACCCGGCAGGTGACGGCCTATGCCGAGGCGGGCGGCGTCTCGAAGAAGGAGAAGGTGGCGCTGACCGGCGACGATTGCCGCGAAGGGCTCACCGCCGTCCTCTCGGTCAAGGTGCCCGATCCGAAATTCTCCTCGCAGACCAAGGACAAGCTCGTCTCCTCCGAGGTCCGGCCGGTGGTCGAGAACGTCGTCAACGAGATGCTCGGCACCTGGTTCGAGGAGCACCCCTCGGAAGCGCGGGCGATCGTCGGCAAGGTGGTCGAGGCGGCGGCCGCGCGCGAGGCGGCGCGCAAGGCGCGCGAGCTGACCCGCCGCAAGGGCGCGCTCGACATCGCCTCGCTCCCCGGCAAGCTCGCCGACTGCCAGGAGCGCGACCCGGCGAAATCCGAGCTCTTCATCGTCGAGGGCGACTCGGCGGGCGGCTCGGCGAAGCAGGGCCGCCACCGCGAGAACCAGGCGGTGCTGCCGCTGCGCGGCAAGATCCTCAATGTCGAGCGTGCCCGCTTCGACAAGATGCTGTCCTCGGAACAGATCGGCATGCTGATCACCGCGCTCGGCACCTCGATCGGCAAGGACGAGTTCGCGCCCGACAAGCTGCGCTACCACAAGATCATCATCATGACGGACGCCGATGTCGACGGCGCCCATATCCGAACGCTGCTGCTCACCTTCTTCTTCCGGCAGATGCCGGAACTGATCGAACGCGGCCACATCTTCATCGCGCAGCCGCCGCTCTACAAGATCACCAAGGGCCGGTCGGAGCAGTATGTGAAGGACGAGCGCGCCTTCGAGGACTATCTCGTCCATGAGGGCCTCGACGGCGCGGTGCTCAAGCTGACGACGGGCGAGGAGCGCGCCGGCGGCGATCTCGCCGGCGTGGTCGCCGATGCGCGGCAGTTCGCCCACATTCTCGCCGGCATCCACACCCGCTACGACCGTTCGGTGATCGAGCAGGCGGCGATCGCCGGCGCGCTCGATGCGGCGCTCGCCGAGGACGCCGGGCAGGCGCTCGCCGCCGCGGTCGCGACGGCCGAGCGGCTCGACCGTGTCGCCGAGGAGACCGAGCGCGGCTGGGAAGGCACGCTCGGCCGCGATGGCGGCCTGCTCTTCCAGCGCGAGGTGCGCGGCGTGCGCGAGGCGCAGGCGATCGACCCGGCCTTCCTCGAATCCGCCGACGCCCGCAAGCTCCATGCCCTCGCCGAGCGGCTGCGGACGGTGTTCGCGGCCGACGGGGTGCTGCGCCGGCGCGATGTCGAGACGGCGATCCACGGACCGCGCAGCCTGCTCGCTGCCGTCTTCGCGGCCGGCCGCAAGGGCATCGCCGTGCAGCGCTACAAGGGGCTGGGCGAAATGAATGCGAGCCAGCTCTGGGAAACGACGCTCGACCCCAACGCCCGCTCGCTCCTGCAGGTGAAGATCCGCGAGGCCGACGACGCCGACGACCTGTTCGCCAAGCTGATGGGCGACGAGGTCGATCCCCGCCGCGAGTTCATCCAGGAAAACGCGCTGTCCGTGGCGAATCTCGACGTGTGAGGTCATCAGGGAACGTTCCGGACGCGGCGCCACCCGTCACCCCGGCGCCTCCGTGCCGGGGTCCATCTCCGCTCAGGCTTTCGGACCGCCAATGCCGCCGTCATCCCGGGCCAGGCGCAGCCGAGGCTCGGGACCCATGCCGCCGAGCCGCCCGCTGTTTCAGGGATTCCCCCCTCGCGGCCATGACGGATGGGGCGCATCCGCCCGGACCACCGACCGGCACGATTATGGATGCCGGCACGGAGGCCGGCATGACGGATGGAGAGGACTGCGCACAGACCGGCCGGCAGGACGGTTGAGGCGGAGCGCACCCTCGCCCACCCCGGACACCCGTCACCCCGGCCTCCGTGCCGGGGTCGATAATCGTGACGCCGGGCCGGCCAGTCCACGGCCTGGCCCCCTGCGGAGCGCCGGCCCCCGCGGCCCCTGTGCCACGGTCCGAAGACTTCCGCCGGCTGCCCTTGCGTCCCGCCGTCCGGCTTCCCAGTTGCCGGGGCGTCGCCCGCCAGTAAAGAGCCCGACCGATGTCGCTGACCCTCTACGACCTGACCATCCCCGTCTATCGCCGCGGCTTCGCCGTGCTCGCCACCCTGCTCGACAAGGGCGAGGCGCACGCGCGCGACAATGGCGGCGATCCGGAAGCCCTCGTCGAGGCGCGGCTGGCACCCGACATGCTGCCGCTCGCCGGCCAGATCCAGCGGGCGAGCGACACCGCGAAGGCCGCCGTCGCGCGGCTCACCGCGACCGAGGCGCCGCGCTTTGCCGACGAGGAGAAGAGCCTCGCCGAACTGAAGGCGCGGATCGCGGCCACGGTCGCCTATCTCGACGGGGTGTTGCCCGAAGCGTTCGAGGGTGCCGCCGAGCGGATCATCCGCTGGGGTCGCGGTCAGCCGGTCGAGCAGGACGGCCGGACCTATCTCCTCACCTTCGCGCTGCCGAACTTCTTCTTCCATCTCACGACAGCCTACGCCATCCTGCGCCACCAGGGCGTGCCGGTCGGCAAGATGGACTATATCGGCCCGCTCTGACGGCGCGCCGCCGCCGACCGAGGTCCCGGTTCCGCCGCCCGCCGCGGGCTGGCAGAGTCGGGACCGTCCCGAATCAGCCGCCCAACCGATGCGCCTCTTCGCCCCGCTCTCCCGCGCCGCCGCGCCGAAGCCCGATCACCTCCTCGTCGCGATCGACGGCGAGGCGGTGCGCGTCGCGATCAACTGGAATGCCCGGGCGCGGCGTT
Organism: Prosthecomicrobium pneumaticum; assembly: GCF_014199915.1. Taxonomy (GTDB): domain Bacteria; phylum Pseudomonadota; class Alphaproteobacteria; order Rhizobiales; family Kaistiaceae; genus Prosthecomicrobium; species Prosthecomicrobium pneumaticum. The sequence goes on from NZ_JACHOO010000002.1 coordinate 132,587, forward strand.
ACACGCTGCGGCTGCGCGGCGCGGTGCGCGAGCCGGTGGTCACCATTCCGGCGCGCGGCCGCCTCGCCGAGGCGCAGGCCTTCCTCGACCGCCATGCCGGATGGCTGAAGACCCGGATGGCGGCGCTGCCCGCCGCACGGCCGATCGCCGACGGCGCCACGCTGCCGTTCCGCGGCGCCGAGGTGACGATCGTGCATCGGCCGGGCCGCGGCGTGACGCGGCTCGAGGGCGACCGGCTGATCGTCGCCGGCGACGCGGCGCATTTGAAGCGGCGGGTGCTCGATTTCCTGCGCCGCGAGGCGCGGGCCGATCTCGTCGCGGCCTCCGAGCGCCATGCCGCGGCGCTCGGCGTCGCGATCCGCTCGGTGACGGTCAAGGATCCGGTCAGCCGCTGGGGCTCCTGCTCCTCGTCGGGCGCGCTGTCCTATTCGTTCCGGCTCGTCATGGCGCCGCCCTTCGTGCTCGACTATCTCGCCGCGCACGAGGTCGCGCATCTGAAGGAGATGAACCATTCCGCCCGCTTCTGGCGGCTGGTCGACAGCCTCACGCCGCAGGTCGAGCCGGCCAGGGCCTGGCTCGCCCGTAACGGCGCGGCGCTCCACGCGGTCGGCGCCTGAGGCGGCTCCGGCACGGACCGCAGGCAGCGGCCGCCGGTCATCCTCGTGCAGGGGAAACCGCCGCACCGTCGATCGATCGGCGGTGCGGCCGCAAGTGCCGCCGAAACGGCGCCCGCGCCCCGCTGCCGCCGCTCAGGGCCGGCGGTGCTCGTCGGCCGGCAGCACCTCGTAATCGACCTCGATCACCCGGGCCGTCCCGCGCGGGGCCGGCCCGCCGCGGCGCATGGTCGCCTCTTCCTGCATCCGGCGCTGCGCCCGGCGGATGAGCGGGCCGCGGAACAGCCAGGCGAGACCGACGATCGGCACCAGCACGAGGGCGAGGCCGAGCGAGAAGACGATCAGCGCGCCGGCGACGGCGAGGCCGAGTGCGGTCGCGAGCACGAGCGTGAGCTTGCCGCGCCATCCTTCGAGGGGCGTGCGTGTCGTGCCGAGCCGGTGGATATAGATCATGTCCCTCTCCATAGGTGCTGAGAGATGTGCGGTCGTCCCGCCCCCGACACAAGGGGCGGCGCGCCGATTTGTGCCGGACGCCGGGCTGCGCTAAGCCGTCGCCTCCCCGCCCCGGAGCGCACGCCGATGACCGACCATCCCTCCAACGCACGGCAGATGGCGTCTCCGTCGTATCGCCTGCCGGCGCTCGACCAGGACTTCATCCTCGGCGATTCGACGCGCGGCCTGCGCTTCCTCCTCGAATACCAGAAGGCCGAGGAGGCGCTGCGGCAGTGGCGGATCCGCTCGACCATCGTCGTCTTCGGCAGCGCCCGCATCCGCGAGGACGGCAAGCCGAAGCACGCCCGCTGGTATGCCGAGGCGCGCGCCTTCGGCCGCATCGCCTCGGAGCGCGGCGGCGCCCGCGATCTCGTCGGCGGCCATCGCGACAATGTGATCGCGACCGGCGGCGGCCCGGGCATCATGGAGGCGGCGAACCGCGGCGCCGTCGATGCGGGCGCGCCCTCGATCGGCTTCAACATCACCCTGCCGCGCGAGCAGGAGCCGAACGCCTATTCGACCCCGGAACTCACCTTCCGCTTCCACTATTTCGCGATGCGCAAGATGCATCTCGCGATGCGGGCGAACGCGCTCTGCGTCTTCCCCGGCGGCTTCGGCACGTTCGACGAGCTGTTCGAGCTGCTCACCCTGTCACAGACCGGCAAGGCGCCGCGCATCCCGGTCGTGCTGGTCGATCGCGATTACTGGACGACGGTGGTCGATCTCGACCGGCTGATCGAGGAAGGCATGATCGCCGAGGCCGACCGGACACTGTTCGATTATGCCGAGAGCGCGGAGGAGGCGTGGGCGATCCTCGCCCGCAAACCCCTCGGCGCCCACCGCGCCCCGCCCGCGGACACCGCCGGCGCCTGAGGCCCGCCATTCCGACTTCGCGGCCGCACCTGTACGGCCCCCTCTCCCGCGGGGCGGGAGAGGGCTTCCGGCCTTGGCGTCGCAGGGAGCGTCAGCGACCGAGACGCGTAGGCCGGAAGGGTGAGGGTGGCTCTCCTTCGTCGACCAAGAGAAGGCCCTCACCCTACCCTCTCCCGCGGAGCGGGAGAGGGGGTCCCGGCCGTTGCGCCTGCCTTTGGGCCGCCATTCCGCTATGTGCGCGCCCGGGTCGACCGAGCTCCCGACAGGATGAACCGGGATCGGACATCCCCTCTCCCGCTTGCGGGAGAGGGCTTCCGGCCTTGGCGTCGCAGGGAGCGCGAGCGACCGAGACGCGTAGGCCGGAAGGGTGAGGGTGTCCTGCTCAGCGTCTGCGGGGCGTGATCGGCCGCCGGGCCGGCGCTCAGCCCCAGGTGAGCAGCGCGGCGAGGCCGATCGCGCCGACGGCGAGCCGCCACCAGGCGAAGGGCGCGAATCCGTGCCGCGAGACGAAGGCGAGCAGGCCGCGCACAACGACGACGCCCGCGGCGAAGGCGGCGACGAAGCCGATCGCCACCATCATCGTCGATTCCGCCGTCATCACCGCGGCGGTCTTGTAGAGATCATAGGCGAAGGCGCCCGCCATGGTCGGCATGGCGAGGAAGAAGGAGAACTCGGCCGCCGCCCGCTTGTCGGCGCCGAGCATCAGACCGCCGACGATCGTAGCGCCCGAGCGCGACACGCCGGGGATCATGGCGAGGCACTGGATGATGCCGATCGCGAAGCAGACCGGCAGCGGCAGGTCCATCGCGTCCGCATAGCGCGGGGTGAGCGGCATCCGGTCGACGGCGAGCAGCACCAGCCCGCCGAGGATCAGCGCGATGCAGACCACCATCGGCGTCTCGAACAGCACCGTCTTGATGAAGTCGTGCGCGAGCACGCCGATCACCACCGCCGGCAGGAAGGCGAGCAGGATGCCGCCGACGAAGCGCTGCGTGCGCGGGTCGCGCGGCAGGTCGCGGACGAGCTTCAAGAGCTTGCCGGAATAGACCGTCAGGATGGCGAGGATGGCGCCGAGCTGGATCAGCACCTCGAAGCTCTTGCCGGGATTTTCGAAGCCGAGAAAGTGTCCGAGCAGAAGGAGATGGCCGGTCGAGGAAACGGGGATGAACTCGGTCAGGCCTTCGACGAGCCCGAGCAGCAGGGCCTCGACGATCGTCGTGCCATCCATCGCGAATCACCTCGGCAGAGCGGCGAATCGGCTTGTTCCGACCGCAATTCCCGGCCTATATGCGGGCGCCCTCGCCGCGCGCGCAATCGGCCCTTTCCGCGCAGTCCCGCCCTTCCCGAGACGCGATGCCCCTCCTCTATCACCATCCCTTTTCCGCCGCTTCCCGCTTCGTGCGCCTCATTCTCGGCGAATACGACGAGGAGGTGGAACTGGTCGAGACGATGCCGTGGAAGCGCGACGAGAAGCTCCTGCTCGTCAATCCGGCCGGCACCCTGCCGGTCTTCGTCGACCATGACGGCGTGACGGCGAGCGGTGCGCTCGTCATCGCCGAGTATCTCGCGGAGACCCGTGGTGCACGCATGGGCGAGGTGAAGCTGCTGCCGGAAAACGTCGGCGATCGCGCCGAGGCGCGCCGCCTCCTGCACTGGTTCGCCGTCAAGATGCACGGCGAGGTGACCGACTATCTGGCGACCGAGAAGATCTTCAAGCGGCTGATGACGATCGCCGAAGGCGGCGGCTCGCCGAATGCCGCGGCGATCCGCGCGGCGCGCGCCAACATCCGCTATCATCTGCAATATATCGGCTGGCTGGCGGCGCGGCGGAACTGGCTCGGCGGACGGGGCCTCTCCTTCGCCGATCTCGCGGCGGCGGCCGAGCTCTCCGTCGTCGACTATCTCGGCGAGGTGCCATGGGAAGCGGACGAAACGGCGAAGGCTTGGTACGCGCGCATCAAGTCGCGGCCGTCCTTCCGGCCGATCCTCGCCGAGACGATGCGCGGCCTGCCGGCGGCGACGCACTACGCCGATCTCGACTTCTGAACGCCGCGGCAGCGGCGAAGGCCCGGCTCGTCGCCGACGCAAAGGCCGAGGGCTTCGATCTCGTCCGCATCGCCGCGCCGGACGCCATCCCGCTCGCGCCCGGCCGGCTTTCGACCTTCCTCGCCGACGGCCATCACGGCACGATGGACTGGCTCGCCGAGACCCCGGAGCGCCGCGCCGATCCGCGCGCGCTCTGGCCGGAGGTGCGGTCGGTCGTCATGCTCGGCCTCAATTACGGGCCGGAGGAAGACCCTCGCGCCCTGCAGGCCCGGCCGGACCGCGCCGCGATCTCGGTCTATGCCCGCAACCGCGACTATCACGACGTCATCAAGGGCCGGCTGAAGACGGTGGCGCAGAAGCTCGCCGCCCGCACCGGCGCGGCGGTCAAGGTGTTCGTCGACACCGCGCCGGTGATGGAAAAGCCGCTCGCCGCCGCCGCCGGGCTCGGCTGGCAGGGCAAGCACACCAATCTCGTCTCGCGCGATTACGGCTCCTGGCTCTTCCTCGGCGCGATCTTCAGCGCCGCCGAGCTGCCGGCGGACGCGGCCGAGCGCGACCATTGCGGCTCCTGCCGCGCCTGCCTCGACGCCTGTCCGACCGACGCCTTCCCGGCGCCCTACCGGCTCGATGCGCGGCGCTGCATCTCCTATCTGACGATCGAGCACAAGGGGCCGATCGCGCCCGAATTCCGGGCGAGGCTGGGCAACCGGATCTATGGTTGCGACGACTGCCTCGCCGCCTGCCCGTGGAACAAGTTCGCGCGCGCCGCGCGCGAGATGAAGCTGAAGGCGCGGCCCGAATTCGAGGCGCCGGCGCTCGCCGATCTCGCCGCGCTCGACGATGCCGGTTTCCGGGCGCTCTTCTCCGGCTCGCCGGTGAAGCGGATCGGCCGCGACCGTTTCGTGCGCAATGTCCTCTATGCGCTCGGCAATGCGGGCGACGCCGCGCTCGGGGCCGTCGCCGCCGCCCGGCTCGACGATCCCTCGCCGCTCGTTCGCGGCGCGGCGGTCTGGGCGCTCGCCCGGCTCGATCCCGCGCGGGCCGCGGCCGAGCGGGCACTCCGCGCCGCCGCGGAGCCGGACGAGACGGTGCGGGCGGAATGGGAGGCGGCGGCGTGAGCGGCGAACTCTTCGTCTTCGGCCTCGGCTATTCGGCGCGCGCCTTCGTCGAACGTGCCCGCGGACGCTACCGCCGCATCGGCGGCACGGTGCGGACGGCCGAGAAGGCCGCCGCACTGCGGGCCGAGGGCATCGCGGCGGTCGTCTTCGACGGCGGCGCGCCCTCGCCCGCGGTCACGGCGGCGCTTCGGACCGCGACGCACCTCCTCGTCTCCGTCGCGCCCGGCGCCGCCGATCCGGTGCTCGCGGCGCACGGCGAGGCGATCGCTGCCGCGCCGGCGCTGGAGGCGATCGTCTATCTCTCGACCGTCGGCGTCTATGGCGACCATGGCGGCGGCTGGGTCGACGAGGCGACGCCGCCGGCGCCGAAGAGCGTTCGCTCGATCGAGCGGGTCGCCGCCGAGACAGCCTGGACGGCGCTCGGCCGCGCGACGGGCGTGCCGGTCGCGCTGCTGCGCCTCGCCGGCATTTACGGGCCGCGCCGCAACGCGCTCGCCGATCTCGCCGCCGGCACGGCGCGCCGGCTCGTCAAGCCCGGCCAGGTGTTCAACCGCATCCATGTCGAGGACATCGCCGCGGCGATCGACGCCGCCTTCGCGGCCCGTGCCGACGGTCCGGTCAATGTCTGCGACGACGCGCCCTCCGCCCCGCAGGACGTTGTCGCCTTCGCCGCCGGGCTGATGGGTGTTCCGCCGCCGCCCGAGACCGATTTCGCAACCGCCGACCTCTCGCCGATGGCCCGCTCCTTCTATGGCGAGAACAAGCGCGTGTCGAACCGGCGCCTGCGCGAGCATCTCGGCGTCGACCTCGCCCATCCGAGCTATCGCGAGGGCCTCACCGCACTCTGGCGCAGCGGCCGCTGGCGGGGATAGCGGCACGCGACGCCTCCCCTCATGTCTACCTGCGTGCGGCCCCATCCACCCGTCATGCCGGCCTCCGTGCCGGCCTCCATAATCGTGAGGCTCGGCATCGGGGCGGGCGCTCTTCCTCCCGTGCCCGCGACGGTGCGAGGCCGTGAAGCAGGGACCTCGGCGAGCGGTCACACATTCTCCGCCACGAAGAGATCAAAGGGCAGGAACACCCGCGCCGGCTCTTCGCCCGCGAGCGCGCCGAGCATCAGGCGGAGCGCCGTCTCGACCAGCCGCCCCACCGGCGTGCCGATCACCGCGTCGAGAACGCCGTCCTCGAGCGCGAGGCGCGTCGCCGGGATCAGCTCGTTGCAGACGGCGACGATCGGCGCGCCGCCGCCCCGCTCGCGCAGCGCCGCGATCAGCCCCTCCATGCCGCCGCCCGCGTCATAGATGCCGACGAGGTCGGGCGCCCGCTTGAGGAGTTCCAGCGTCGCCTCGTGCGAGAGCCGCGAATCCTCGAGATTGGCGAGCGATTCGAGCAGGCGGAACTGCGGCGCCTTCTCGCGGAAATAGGAGCGGAAGCTCATCTCGGCGCGTTCGTGATTGGTGTAGCGATGGCTGCCGACGAGGATGCCGACCGGCCCGGGCGTCCGCGCCAGCCGGGCGATCGCCCAGGCGGCGGTGCGGCCGGCCTTGTTCGGATCGATGCCGACATGGCCGGCGACGGCCGGCGTCGACAACTCCGCGAGCAGGGTGACGACCGGCACGCCGCGCGCCGCGAGCGCCTCGACGGCCGCCGCGACCTTCGGATGGTCGGCGGCGACCAGCGCCACCACATCCGCCCGCTCGCCGAGCGCCATCAGCTTCGCGGCCACGGCGGGCGGCGCGAGATCATCGTTGAAATCGACCAGCGGCCGGCCGCGCACCGCCGTGAGCGCCCGCGTCGCCTCGGCGAAGGCCGCCGCCATCGGCTGATAGAAGCGGTCGTTGCGGCCCTGCAGCAGGAAGCCGAGCGTCTTCGTCTCGACGATCTCGTCGAGCCGCCGCCGCAGCAGCGTGGTGCCGTGATAGCCGAGCGCCTCGGCCGCGGCGACGACCCGCTCGGCGGTCGCACGCGCGACCGGGGCGCGCTTGTTGAGCACGCGGTCGACGGTCGCGACGCCCACCCCGGCCGCCCGCGCAACATCGGCGAGCGTGGTGCGCGCACTCATCGGGCCGCCGCGATGATAGAATCCATCATGATCCTCCTCGAAGCGCCTGAGCCGCCTCGATAGGTTCTATCAAGGCCCGATTGCCGGTCAAAGCGCAGCCGGCTACTCTTTCGAGCAAGAAGAATTCGCAACAAGACGCGAACCCCGAGGAGGACACGCCGGATGCCGACCGAGATCCGCCGCGACTACAGCCTGACCGGGCCCGAAGCGGACCGCGCGGTGGCGCGCGGCCTCGCCACAGCCGATTGGTATCAATGTCCGATCCCGCGCAAGGAGATGAAGGCGCTGATGGCGCGCTCCGACGGGCCGGCGCTGCGCGACACCGCGATCTGGTTCGCCGCGCTGTTCCTCTCCGGCCTCGGCGGCTGGTATTTCTGGGGCACCTGGTGGTGCGTGCCGTTCTTCGCCGTCTACGGCATCCTCTACGGCTCGTCCTCCGATTCCCGCTGGCACGAATGCGGCCACGGCACAGCCTTCAAGACGCCCTGGATGAACGAGGTGGTCTATCAGATCGCCTGCTTCATGATCCTGCGCGAGCCGACCGTCTGGCGCTGGAGCCATACCCGGCACCACACCGACACGATCATCGTCGGCCGCGATCCCGAGATCGCCGCGCCGCGTCCGCCGGACATCGCCGGCATCCTGCTCAACGTCTTCGCGCTCAAGAGCTCGTGGGTGGCGCTGAAGAAGATCGCGCTGCACGCCACCGGCCGGCTCTATCCCGACGAGGCGCTCTACATTCCCGAGAGCGAACGCGGCAAGGTGTTCCGCGTCGCGCGGATCTATCTCGTCATCCTCATCGCCGTCGCCGCCTGGTGCCTCGCCATCGGTTCGATCCTGCCGGCGATGTTCATCGGCCTGCCGACGCTCTATGGCGCCGCCTTCGTCGTCGTCTTCGGCCTGACGCAGCACGCCGGCCTCGACGAGGACGTGCTCGACCACCGGCTCAACAGCCGCACGGTCTACATGAACCCGGTCTTCCGCTTCCTCTACTGGAACATGAACTATCACGTCGAGCACCACATGTTCCCGATGGTGCCCTACCATCAGTTGCCGAAGCTGCACGCCCGCATCAAGGACGATTGCCCGACGCCCTATTCGGGCCTCTGGGAGGCCTATCGCGAGATCATCCCGGCGCTCTGGCGGCAGCGGAAGGACCCGCGCTTCTTCGTCCGGCGCCGTTTGCCCGGCCATGCGCGGCCGCTCGGCGCGCCGCCGGCCGGCGCCGTGCCGGCGGAATGAACGGGCGCGGCGGCAGCCCCCGATCCCTGCCGCCGCCGGCCGACAGCATGAGGAGGATGGAATGAGCGCCACAACGGCGATCCGCTGGGTCGAGGCCTGCGCGGTCGAGGACATCGACGCGGAGGACGTCATCCGCTTCGACCACGAGGGGCGGACCTTCGCGATCTACCGCGCCCCCGACGGCCGCTTCCACGCCACAGACGGGCTCTGCACGCACGAGCGGGTGCATCTCGCCGACGGTCTCGTCATGGGATCGATCATCGAATGCCCGAAGCACAACGGCCGGTTCGACTATACGACGGGCCGGGCGAAGGGCGCCCCGGTCTGCGTCGATCTCGCCACCTATCCGGTGCGGATCGACGGCGACACGGTCCTGATCGGCCTCGGCTGAGGCGCCGACAGAGCTCGGCCGTTGTCCGGTCCGCACGGCCGCCGGCTGCGGCCTGCTCTCCGGCCCGCACGGTCACCGCGGCCGCCGGGAGCCCCCTCTCCCGCCCTGCGGGAGAGGGTCGGGGTGAGGGCCTTTCTCTCCACCGCGCGCGGTCCCTCGGCCTCTCTCACCCCACCCTCTCCACACGCGGCGAGGAAACCAGCCCTCGGTGGCGGAGGACGGAACCATGCAGTCGATCGTCGTCGTCGGAGCCGGCGAGGCCGGGGCGCGGGCCGCGCTGGCGCTGCGCGAGAACGGCTTTTCCGGCCGCGTGACGCTCGTCGGCGCCGAGGCTCATCCGCCCTATGAGCGGCCGCCGCTGTCGAAGGCGGCGCTGCTCGACGACGCCGAGCCGGAGCCGCGCACCATCCTGCGCGCGGCGGAATTCGGCGAGGCCGGCGTCGTCCATCTCGCGCGGGCGACCGCGACCGGAATCGACCGCGCCGGCCATCGCCTCCAGCTCGCCGACGGCCGCGCCCTTGCCTATGACCGCCTGCTCCTCGCGACCGGCGCGACCGCCCGGCCGCTCGCCCTGCCCGGCGCGGCGGAGACGGGCGTGCTCACCCTGCGCGGCTTTCCCGATGCGCTGGCGCTGCGCGCCGCCCTGCAGCCGGGCCGGCGCATCATCGTCATCGGCGGCGGTTTCATCGGCCTCGAGCTCGCGGCGGCTGCGGTGGTCCGGGGCGCGACCGTCACGCTGGTCGAGCTGGCGCCGCGGCTGCTCGCGCGTGCGGTCCCGGCGCCGCTCGCCGCCCTCATCGCCGCGCGGCACGAAGCGGCCGGCGTCCGCATCCTGACCGGCACGGGCATCGCCGAACTCCGCCGTGACGGCGCGGAACGGCTCGTCGTGCTCGCGACCGGCGAGACGCTCGCCGCCGACACGGTGATCGCCGGCATCGGCGCGCTGCCCGAAACCGCGCTCGCCGCCTCCGCCGGCCTCGCGCTCGACAACGGCATCGCGGTGGATGCGACGCTCGCCTCGGGCGACCCCGACATCTTCGCCGCCGGCGATTGTTGCTCCTTCCCGCATCCGCTCTATGGCGGACGGCGGATCCGGCTCGAGGCCTGGCGGAACGCGCAGGACCAGGGCAACACGGCCGCCCGCAACCTCCTCGGCGCGGCCGAACCGCACGCCGCCGTGCCCTGGTTCTGGTCCGACCAGTACGAGCTGACGCTGCAGATCGCCGGTCTGCCGGACGAGGGCGTCGAGACCGTGACGCGCGATCTCGGCACGGCACGGCTCGATTTCCACCGCGCCGCCGACGGCCGTCTCGTCGCGGTGAGCGCGCTCGGCCCCAATGCGGCGATCGCGAAGGAGGTCCGCCTCGCCGAAATGCTGATCGCCCGCCGCGCCGCCCCCGACGCCGCCTCGCTCGCCGCGCCCGCGGTGCGGCTCAAGACGCTGCTCGCCTGATCGGCAGCCCCTCCCCTCTCGCGCCGGAGGGGGGAAGGGACCGAAGCCGAAGGCCCTCGCCACAGCAAAGCACCCGTCACCCCGGCCTCCGTGCCGGGGTCCATGATCGTGATGCCGGGCGAAGGGGGCGCCGCCGCCATCCCGCGCTCCCGTCATCCTCGCGAAGGCGAGAATCCATCACGCCGAGCCGTCCGTGGTTGCGCTTCAAACGTGCGACCGCCTCGCGGCTTTCGCCGGGATGACAGATGGATAGGGCCGCCCGTGAACGCCCACCCGAACGATTATGGATGCCGGCACGGAGGCCGGCATGACGGATGGAGGGGGCTGTTCGAAACCCTCACACGAGGGAGGGCGGACGGACAGTGGGAGCCCGAGAGAGCCCTCGCCACGGCAAAGCACCCGTCACCCCGGCCTCCGTGCCGGGGTCCATAATCGTGACGCCGGACGAGAGGGGCGACGCCGCCATCCCCCGCACCCGTCATCCTCGCAAAGGCGAGGATCCATCACGCCGAGCCGTCCGTGGTTGCGCCTCAAACGTGAGGCTGCCTCGCGGCCTTCGCCGGGATGACAGATGGATGGGGCGGCCCGTGAATGCCCACCCGAACGATTATCGATGCCGGCACGGAGGCCGGCATGACGGGTGGAGGGGGCTGTTCGAAGCCCTCACACGAGGGAGGGCGGACGGACAGCGGGAGCCCGAGAGAGCCCTCGCCACACCAGAGCACCCGTCACCCCGGCCTCCGTGCCGGGGTCCATAATCGTGACGCCGGGCGAAAGGGGGCGCCGCCGCCATCCCGCGCACCCGTCATCCTCGCGAAGGCGAGGATCCATCACGCCGAGCCGTCCGTGGTTGCACTTCGAACGTGAGGCTGCCTCGCGGCTTTCGCCGGGATGACAGATGGATAGGGCCGCCCCTGAATGCCCACCCGAACGATTATGGATGCCGGCACGGAGGCCGGCATGACGGGTGGAGGGGGCTGTCCGAAGCCCTCACACGAGGGAGAACGGACGGACAGCGAGAACCCGAGAGAGCCCTCGCCACGGCAAAGCACCCGTCACCCCGGCCTCCGTGCCGGGGTCCATAATCGTGACGCCGGGCGAAAGGGGGCGCCGCCGCCATCCCCCGCACCCGTTATCCTCGAAGGCGAGGACCCATCACGCCGCGCCGTCCGTGGTTGCGCTTCGAACGTGCGACCGCCTCGCGGCTTTCGCCGGGATGACAGATGGATAGGGCCGCCCGTGAACGCCCACCCGAACGATTATGGATGCCGGCACGGAGGCCGGCATGACGGGTGGGGGGGCTGTTCGAAGCCCTCACACGAGGGAGGGCGGACGGACAGCGGGAGCCCGAGAGAGCCCTCGCCACGGCAAAGCACCCGTCACCCCGGCCTCCGTGCCGGGGTCCATAATCGTGACGCCGGGCGAGGCACGGACGGGCGCCCTCCCTCAGACCGTCTGCCAGGCGCCCGTCTCAGTCGAGCGGTAGAGCGCGTCGATGACGCGCATGTTGCGCACCGCGTCCTCGATCGGGAACTCCGCCTCCTCCTCGCCGAGGAAGATGCGCGCTGCGGCCTCCGCCTGCAGCGTATACTGGTCGCAGGGGGCGATCTCTTCGGTGCGCGGCGGCTCGGGATCGAGCGGCCCCTTGAGGTCGACCAATATCCGCGTCGCCTCGCCCTGCGGCGCGTTGAGCGAGACCGGAACCTCGATGCGGCCCTTGGTGCCGATGACCTGCGTCGTCTGATAGGGCGAGAGCTGCGTCGAGCTCGTGAAGACGAGCCGCCGGCCGCCGCCGAAATCGACGATGCCGCTCGCCAGCCGGTCGGTCTTCATCACCGGGTCGAAATCGATCAGCGAAACGGCGCGCAGCGGCTCGGCGCCGAACAGGTAGCGCGCGAGCACCACCGCATAGCAGCCGATGTCGTAGAGGCCGCCGCCGCCGATGCCGGCCATATTGCGGATGTTCGCCGGGTCGGCATTGAAATAGCTGAGCGTCACCGAGACGAGGCCGACGGCGCCGATCTCGCCGGACCGCACGATCTCGCGGGTGCGGATCCATTGCGGGTGCTGGCGCACCATGAAGGCCTCGAGCACCTGCTTGCCGCTCGCGTCGCGCGCCGCGATCAGCGTCTCGGCCTCCTTGGCGTCGAGCGCGATCGGCTTCTCGCAGAGCACGTGCTTGCCGGCCTCGAGCGCCTTGATCGACAGCGGCACATGGAGATGGTTCGGCAGCGGATTGTAGACCGCGTCGATCTCCGGATCGGCGAGCAGTTCCTCATAGCTGCCATAGTGCTTCGGAAAGCCGAACTGCCGCGCCACCGCCTCCGCGCGGGCGGCGTCGCGCGAGGCGATCGCCGTGATCTGCCCCTGCGGCGATTTGAGCATGCCCGGGATCACCTTGCGCACCCCGATCGCCGCCGTGCTCAGAACGCCCCAACGGATCGTCGCCATGCCATCCTCCCCTCGATGTCCTCTGCGGCCGAGCGATAGCAGTCGCGCCCCGCCCTGTCGATTGGAGGGACCGGCCATCGCGCGCTTGCGGCGCCGGCCGCCCGGCGCTTAGAACGGGGAGCCGCGCCGGCGCGCGGAGCCAGCCCCGCCAGCCGGAGACGCCGCCTTGGATTTCTCCCTCCCCTACCCGTCCGTCCGCCAGCCCGTGCTCGGCCGGGCGATGGTGGCGACCTCGCAGCCGCTCGCCGCGCAGGCCGGCCTCGCGATGATGGCGCTCGGCGGCAATGCGATCGATGCCGCGATCGCCGCGGCGATGGCGCTCACCGTGGTCGAGCCGACCGGCTGCGGACTCGGCTCGGATGCCTTCGCGATCCTGTGGGACGGCGACCGGCTGCACGGGCTGAACGCCTCCGGCCGGGCGCCCGCCGGCTGGACGCCCGATCGCTTCGCCGGGCTCGCCGCCATGCCGCGCCGCGGCTGGGGGGCGGTGACGGTACCGGGCGCCGTCTCGGCCTGGATCGCGCTGTGGCGCCGCTTCGGCACGCTGCCGCTCGCCACCATCGCGGCGCCGGCGATCCGCTATGCCCGCGACGGGCACGCGCTCGCCCCGCTCGTCGCGGCCCGCTGGCAGCATGAAACGCCGACCCTCGAGGACCAGCCGGGATTCGCCGAGGCCTTCATGCCGGGCGGCCGGGCACCGAACGCCGGCGAACTCTTCCGCAACCCCGCCCTCGCGGCGAGCCTCGAGGCGATCGTCGCGAGCGAGGGCGAGGCCTTCTATCGCGGCGCGCTCGCCGCGGCGATGGTCGAGCACGCCAAGGCCCATGGCGGCGCGCTCGCGCTCGACGACCTCGCCGCGCACGAGGCGGAATGGGTCGAGCCGGTCGGCCAGGATTTCGCCGGCGCGCGGGTGTGGGAAATCCCGCCGAACGGCCAGGGCATCGCGACGCTGATCGGCCTCGGCATTCTCGACCGGCTGGAGCCCGGCACGAGGCCGGTCGACGACCCGCAGACGCTCCACCTCGCCATCGAGGCGATGAAGCTCGCGCTCGCCGACACCGCGCGCTTCGTCGGCGAGCCGGCGGCGATGGCGGTATCGCCCGACGATCTGCTCGCCCCCGCCTATCTCGACCGGCGCGCCGCGCTCGTCGATCGGACCCGCGCCGGCGATCCCGGCCATGGCGATCCGCGGCCGGGCGGCACGGTCTATCTCGCCGCCGCCGACCCGTCGGGCCGGATGATCTCCTTCATCCAGTCCAACTATATGGGCTTCGGCTCCGGCGTCGTCGTGCCCGGCACGGGCATCAGCCTGCAGAACCGCGGCGCCGGCTTCAGCCTCGATCCCACCCATCCGAATGCGGTCGGCCCGGGCAAGCGGCCCTTCCACACCATCATCCCGGGCTTCGTGACAAAGGACGGCGCGCCGTTGCAGGCCTTCGGCGTGATGGGAGGGCCGATGCAGGCGCAGGGCCATCTGCAGATGGCGCTGCGCACGCTCGTCTACGACCAGAACCCGCAGGCGGCCGCGGACGCGCCGCGCTGGCGCGTCGAGAAGGGTCGCAAGGTGGCCGTCGAGCCGGGGCTCGGAGCGGAGACGATCGCCGCCCTGTCGGCGCTCGGCCACGAGGTGGTGGTCGAGCCGCCGGATGCGGTGTTCGCCTTCGGCGGCGCGCAGCTCATCGTGCGCACCGAGGCCGGCTATGTCGGCGGCTCGGACCTCAGGAAGGACGGCCAGGCGGTCGCCTTCTGAGGACGCGCCGCCGGGTCGCGAAGCGCAGGCCCGTCGTCTCGCGGGCCGCGGCCCGTCATGCCGCGGTCGTCAGGCCGCGGTCCGTCATGCCGCTTTGGGCTTGCGGCCGTAGGAGCGGTCGGGCGTGCCGCGGAAGAGCGACATGTGGGTGTGGGTGGCGACGAAGGGTTCGTCGACGCTTCTGCGCTCGAGCGTCACGGTCGCCCGTCCCTTGCGGTCGAAAGGCGTTCCGTCCTCGGTGAAGCCGGTCGAATCCCAGATGCCGAGCCCCGTCGCGAACAGGCGATCGGGCGAGACGAGCGCCCGTACGTCGCCGATGCGGAACTGGAAGCCCTCGATCGTACCCCAGACATTGCGCCACTGCTGCCGCTCCGATTCGGGCTGGCCGACGACGAAGTCCTGGAACGTGCCGAAGATCAGCAGGTCGTTGTCGAAGAGCGGCCGGGCGCCCTCGTAATCGACCTTCTGGACGTGACGGGAAAGCGCGTCGAACCACGCCCTCACCGCCTCGAGATCCGCCGCCTCGGCCCGCAGCCCCGGTTCCGTCGTCATCGTTCCGTCTTCCTCGTTCCGCGCCGGAGCGCTCTGGATACTGTACACGAGAGGAAGCTAGATCGAACGGCGCCGCCCGCACAAGGCACGATGTTGCGCAAAACGGCGCGCCGGCGGGCAGCAGCCTAGGCGACGAGGCCGCCGTCGACGGCGATCGTCTGGCCGGTCAGATAGCGCGCCTCGGGCGATACCAGATGGGCGATCGTCGCGGCGATCTCCTCGACCCGGGCATAGCGGCCGGCCGGGATGGCGGCGAGGCGTTCCGGCTTCTCCGGCAGCGAATCGACGAAGCCCGGCGCGACCGCGTTGACGCTCACCCCGTCCTTCGCCCACTCCCGCGCCAGCATGCGGACATAGTTGGTGAGCGCGGCGCGCAGCGCCGAGGAGACGACGAACACCGGATCGGGCCGCAGCGCGGCATAGCTCGACACCGCGACGAAGGCGCCGCCGGTCGCCGCGAGATCGGCACCGGTGAGCCGGGCGAGCCGCACGGTCGGCATCAGGATCATGTCGAGCGCGGCGTGCCAGTCGCCGTCGGTGAGCCCGGTGAGCGTGCCCTTGGCGGCATGGCCGACGCTCACCACCACGGCGTCGATGCGGCCGGTCTTCTCGCGCGCCGCAGCGACGAGGCTTTCGAGGTCGGCGGCCGACGTCACGTCGCCGCGCACCGCGAAGCCGCCGATCTCGGCGGCGATCGCCTCCGTTCCTTCCGAGCGGCCGAGCACGCCGACCGTATAGCCGTCGGCGGCGAGGCGGCGGGCGGCGGCGGCGCCGATGCCCTTCGAGGCGGCGGTGACGATGGCGGTCTTCGACATGATGGCGGCTCCTCTTTCCCGGCCGCGTTTACGGCAGAGCCGGCCGCCCGTCGAGCCCGTCCGTCGGCGCGCGCCGCTCAGGCGGCGAGATCGGCCACCACGGCGTCGAGCACGAAGGCGCCGGCGCGGGTGGCGCGGACGCGGTCGGGGCCGATCGTCTCGACCATGCCGTGCGCGACGAGATCGGCGAGCCGGCCCGGATCGAGGCCGCGGCCGGCGATGGCGCGGTAGCGGCGCAGGTCGATGCCCTCGACGAGCCGCAGCCCCATCAGGAGCATCTCGTCGCCGGCCTCCTCCTCGCTCAGAATGTCGTCGGCATCGACCCCGTCGCCCCAGGATTCGACCCGCGCGAGCCAGCGCTCCGGCTCGCGCGCCGTGGCGAGGGCGTGCCGCCGGCCGCCGGACACCAGCCGGCCGTGCGCCCCCGGGCCGACGCCGGCATATTCGCCATAGCGCCAGTAGACGAGATTGTGACGGCATTCGCCGCCCGGCACGGCGTGGTTCGACACCTCATAGGCCGGCATGCCGTGCGCCTCGCAGACGGCTTGCGTGACCGCATAGAGCGCCGCGCCGGTCTCCTCGTCGGGCATGGCGAGCTTGCCGGCGCGATAGAGCTTCTCGAACATCGTGTCCGGCTCGATCGTCAGCTGGTAGAGCGACAGATGGTCGGAGGCGAGGCCGATCGCCCGTTCGAGCTCGGCCGCCCAGGCCTCCGGCGTCTGGCCCGGCCGGCCATAGATCAGGTCGAAGGAGAGCCGCGGGAACGTCTCGCGCGCCAGCCGGATCGCGGCGAGCGCCTGGTCGACATCGTGCAGCCGGCCGAGGAAGCGCAGCTCCCGGTCGTCGAGCGCCTGGACGCCGAGCGAGACGCGGTTGACCCCGGCGGCGCGATAGCCGCGGAACCGCTCCGCCTCGACCGAGGAGGGGTTCGCCTCCATCGAGATCTCGGCATCGGCATCCACCGTCCAGGCGGCCGCGACCGCGTCGAGCACGGCGCCGACCGTCTCCGGCGCCATCAGCGAGGGCGTGCCGCCGCCGAGGAAGATCGAGGTCACGCGCTTGCCCGGCGCCCGCTCGGCCATCGCCCGGGCCTCGGCGGCGAGCGCGGCGGCGAAGCGGGCCTGGTCGACGGGCGCGTGCCGGACATGGCTGTTGAAGTCGCAATAGGGGCACTTCGCCGCGCAGAACGGCCAGTGCACATAGACGCCGAAACCCGGATCGGCGGGCGGCGGCGCCGCATCCGCGGCCCGCGCGGACCCGGCGGGAACGGCGAGCCGGCTCATCCCGCGAGCCTCGCCGCGGCAAAGAGGGCGAAGGCCCGCGCCCGGTGCGACAGCGGATCGTCGAGCCCGTGCTTCTCCTCGGAACTCATCTCGCCGAAGGTGCGCGTCTCTCCCTCCGGCAGGAACATCGGATCGTAGCCGAAGCCCTTGTCGCCGCGCGGCGGCCAGACGAGCGTGCCCTCGACCTCGCCGCGGAAGAATTCGGCCCGGCCGTCCGGCGCGGCGAGGCAGAGCACGGCGACGAAGCGCGCGCCGCGGCCTTGCGGCGTCGTCGCGCCGGCGCGCTGCAGGCCTTCCTCGACATTCCTCATGGCGCGGGCGAAATCCTTGTCCGGCCCCGCCCAGCGGGCGGAATAGATGCCGGGATCGCCGCCGAGCGCGTCGACGGCGAGGCCCGAATCGTCGGCGAGCGCGATATGGCCGGAGGCCTGCGCCGCCGCATGGGCCTTCAGCGCGGCGTTCTCCTCGAAGGTCGAGCCGGTTTCCTCCGGCTCCGGCAGGCCGAGCGCGCCGGCCGACACCGCCTTCAGGCCGAAGGGGGCGACCATCGCCTCGATCTCGGCGAGCTTGCCGGCATTGTGCGTGGCGACGACGAGCGTCGCGCCGGGCGCGAGGCGGATCGGATCGAGGGCTTCCACGTCCATCGGCGGTCTCCTCAGAGAATCACCTGCTTCTGCAGCGCGACCAGTTCGCCGATGCCGCGCCGGGCGAGCGCCAGCATGGCGGTCAGCTGCGCCTCGTCGAAGGGGCGCCCTTCGGCCGTGCCCTGGATCTCGACGATGCCGCCCGAGCCGGTCATGACGAAATTGGCGTCGGTCTCGGCCTCGGAATCCTCGGCATAGTCGAGGTCGAGCACCGGCGTACCGCGATAGATGCCGACGGAGACGGCGGCAATATGATCGCGGATCGGCTTCGGCCCGACCATGTTGCGGCTCTTCATCCAGGCGATGCAGTCATACACCGCAATGAAAGCGCCGGTCACCGAGGCGGTGCGGGTGCCGCCATCGGCCTGGATGACGTCGCAATCGACCGTGATCTGCTTCTCGCCGAGATGGACGAGGTCGACGACGGCGCGCAGCGACCGGCCGATCAGCCGCTGGATCTCGAGCGTGCGGCCGGACTGCCGGCCCGACGCCGCCTCGCGCTTCATCCGGTCGCCGGTGGCGCGCGGCAGCATGCCGTATTCGGCCGTCACCCAGCCCTTGCCCGAACCGCGCAGCCAGGCCGGCGGCTTCTCCTCGACGCTCGCCGTGCACAGCACGTGCGTATCGCCGAAGCGGACCAGGCACGAGCCCTCCGCGTGCTTGGCGACGCCGCGCTCGAGGCTGACGGCGCGGAGGGCATCGGCGGGTCGTCCGGAGGGTCGCATGTCGAATCCCGTTCTCAAAGCGTTCCTGCCGCTTGTAACGGCAAGCAACCACGCGGCAAAGGCCGGCTTGAAGCGCGCGGCAAAATCGACACTTAATTTCCCGGCGGGTGTTTCCCGCCCCTCTCGATCTGGAGACCGCCCCTTGTCCGGCGACCGCATCCCCTCCGAAGCGTCGGCCTCGGCCCTGTGGAAACTCGACCGCAGGTCGCGCGAGATCTTCCGCCACATCGTCGAGAGCTATCTCGACACCGGCGAGCCGGTCGGCTCGCGCAATCTGTCGCGTATTCTGCCGATGGCGCTGTCGCCCGCATCGGTGCGCAACGTCATGGCCGATCTCGAACATCTCGGCCTGATCTTCGCGCCGCACACCTCGGCGGGCCGGCTGCCGACCGAAGGCGGGCTCCGCCTTTTCGTCGATGCGATGCTCGAGGTCGGCGACCTCGCCGCCGACGAGCGGCGCCAGATCGAGGCGCAGGTCGCCGGCTCGGGCGGCGGCCGCACCGTCGAGAGCGTGCTGTCGGAGGCGAGCCGCATGCTGTCCGGTCTGTCGCGCGGGGCCGGCGTCGTGCTCGCCCAGAAGTCGGATGCGCGGCTGAAGCACATCGAATTCGTGCGGCTCGAGCCGATGAAGGCGCTCGTCGTGCTGGTCGCCGAGGACGGCACGGTCGAGAACCGGCTGATCCCGCTCGATCCCGGCACCACGCCCTCGACGCTCACCGAGGCATCCAACTATCTCAACAATTCGCTGCGCGGCCGCACCCTCGCCGAGGCGCGGGCCGAGCTCGAAGCGCGGCAGGAGAAGGCCCGCGCCGAGCTCGACCAGCTGACCGCGAAGCTCGTCGATGCCGGCCTCGCGAGCTGGGCGGCGAGCGGCCAGGGCGGGCGGCCGGAAACGCTCATCGTGCGCGGCCAGGCCAATCTCCTCGAGGACGTCAAGGCGGCGGAAGACCTCGAACGCATCCGCCTGCTCTTCGACGACATCGAGACGCAGCAGGAACTGATCCACCTGCTCGGCCGCGCCGAGGAGGGCGACGGGGTGCGCATCTTCATCGGCTCGGAGAACAAGCTGTTCTCGCTGTCGGGCTCCTCGCTCGTCGTCTCGCCCTATCGCGACAGCGAGAGCCGGGTGATCGGCGTGCTCGGCGTGATCGGCCCGACGCGGCTCAACTACGCCCGCATCGTGCCGATGGTCGACTACACCGCCCGGCTGGTCGGCCGCGTGCTCGGCAAGGCCTGAACCGCCCGCTCCGTGCCGCTGTCAGCGCTGCGCGAAGGCGAGCCGGACGCCGAGTGCGACGAAGGCGGCGGCGAAGGCCCGCCGCATCCAGGCGAGCACGCCCGGCCGCGACAGCACCTGCCGGCGCACCGCGGCGGCGAACACGCCGTAGAGCACGAAGACCGCGAAGGTGAGCGCCATGAACACGGCGCTGAGGGCGAGCATCCGCTCGAGCCCGGCCGGGTCGTCGGCGCGGACGAATTGCGGCAGGAAGGCGAAGAAGAAGATCGACAGCTTCGGATTGAGGATGTTGACGAGCACGCCCGAGACGATCACCTGCCGCGCCGAGCGGGGTGCCGCCTCCGGCTCGACCCGCAGCGCGCCGCGGTCCTTCAGCGTCGCATAGGCCATATAGAGCAGATAGGCGACGCCGAGGACCTTCAGCGTCTCGAAGGCGAGCGCGCTCGCATGGAGGAGCGCGGCGAGGCCGGTCACCGCCGCGAGCATGTGCGGCACGATGCCGAGCGTGCAGGCGAGGGCGGCGACGACGCTCGCCCGCGCCCCGCGCGACAGGCCCGCCGCGACGGTGAACAGCACGCCGGTTCCCGGCGAGGCGACGACGATCAGCGACGTCAGCAGAAACTCGATCCCCATCCCGACCCTCCCCCGGCGGGCCGACGCTCCGCCGGACCGCCCTTCAAATCACGCGCCCCCGCCCGGCCGCTCCATTCCCACTCTCCCGCCCGCTGGAAAGGGGGAGACCGGCCACCGTCACGCCCCGCGGGGCGGCTGGTCGTCGGCGCGGGGGTCGAGCGCGACCGTCTCCGGCGTCTGGTTCTTCAGGAGCGGCATCGGCTGGAAGGCCTCGCGCGCGTCGACCGAGGGCGCGGGCCGGCGGCGCATGCGGTAGAGCGTGTAGGCGATCAGCAGGAGATGCGCGCCGGAGCAGAAGGTGAAGAGCCCCTGCGGCCCGATGTGCTCCATGGCGAGCGCGCCGATGATCGGGCCGATCGCCGTGCCGATGCCCGACATCAGGAGCAGGCCGCCGGCGATCTGGACGAACTCGTCGGGCGCCGCGAAATCGTTCGCATGGGCGACGGTGAGCCCGTACATCGGATAGATCATGCCGCCGAACAGCGCGATCATCGGGATCAGCACATAGGGGTCGTGCGGGTTGAGGAGCGAGATCAGGACGCCCATCACGATCGCCGCGCCCGACACGCCGACGAGCACCACGCGGCGGTCGATCCGGTCCGAGAGCCGGCCGAGCGGCACCTGGGTGAGCGCGCCACCGAGCACCGCGCCGCTCATCAGAAAGGCGATCGCGGCGATCGGAAGGCCGATCTGCTGCGCATAGACGGCGCCGAGCGTGCCGAAGGCTCCGTTGACATTGCCGATGATGAAGCAGCCGACGGCGGCGACCGGCGAATTCGCCATAAGCTTCTTGAGGTCCAGCCGCGACACCTTGAGCGGCCGCGGCGTCTGCGCGGTCGACAGCGCCGAGGGCAGGATCGCGAGACAATAGAAGATCGCGCCGAGCACGAAGAAGAAGAACCCTTCCGCGGGTGCCGTGGCGAGAAGGAGCTGGCCGACCGTCGACGCGGCGAAGTTCACCATCTGATAGACGGAGAAGATCGTGCCGCGGTTCTCGCGGGTCGCCCGCTCGTTGAGCCAGCTCTCGACGATCATCGCCGCGCCGGCGAAGCAGAAGCCGGAAAACGCCCGCAGCACGATCCAGGGCCAGGGCGAGACGACGAGGAGATTGAGGAGGATGGCGACGGCCGCGACGGAGGCCATGACGCCATAGGAGCGGACGTGGCCGACGCGCCGCACCATGCGCGGCACGACGAGGCAGCCGAGCACGAAGCCGGCCGCCCAGCCCGTGCCGATCAGGCCGAGCTCGGTGGTCGAAAAGCCCTCCACCGCGCCGCGGATCGGCAGCAGCAGGCCGTGAATGCCCCCCGCGACGAGGAGAAAGGCGGAACCGAGCAGAAGCGCGGCGACGGGGATGAGCTGGGAGGCCATTCGGCGAAGGGGCTGGCGTGCGACGGGGGGCGGTCGAACCGATTCAAGGGGTCAACCCTTCCTGCGGTCGGGTGACGAAATGATGGCGCCGGACTCTCCTACGGCAGGTTTTACCCGGCCTTTCCACTCTCCCACCGATCGGCCCCGCCGGGAAGCCGGGATGTGTCGCCGGCGCCGCCCGGGCTGCGCCGCGCTGCGGCCTGGACATGGGCGATGCGAGAGCAACCGCCGGGGCACCCCCCTCTCCCGCGCGGCGGGAGAGGGCCGGGGTGAGGGCCTTCTCTCGGTTGACGAAGGAGAGCCACCCTCACCCTTCCGGCCTAACCGTCTCGGTCGCTTGCGCTCCCTGCGACGCCAAGGCCGGAAGCCCTCTCCCGCGCGGCGGGAGAGGGGGGGCGGCGCCGGCTGTGCGGAAATGGGCCGAGACACGCCGGGCGTGCGAGAGCAACCGCTGGAGCTCCCCCTCTCCCGCGCGGCGGGAGAGGGCCGGGGGTGAGGGCCTTCTCTCGGTTGACGAAGAAAGGTGCACCCTCACCCTTCCGTGCGGAAATGGTGGCCGAGGATGCATCGGGCGGGCGGGGGGTCTTGTCAGGCGTGGACGCCGGCCTCGGTCATGCCGGTTATGACGCGCTCGACCGCCTCCACCGAGCTCGTCTTCGGGTCGATGTCGTCGGCGACGACGCGGCCGCGGCGCATCACCACGATCCGGTCGACGACCTGGAAGACGTGGTGGATGTTGTGCGCGATGAAGATGCAGGAATGGCCGGAATCGCGCGCATTGCGCACGAAGGAGAGCACCCCTTGCGTCTCCGCGACGCCGAGATTGTTGGTCGGCTCGTCGAGGATGATCAGGTCGCTGTCGAAATACATCGCCCGGGCGATCGCCACCGCCTGACGCTCGCCGCCCGACAGCGAGCCGATCGGCGTGGTCGGCGGGATGTTCTTCGAGATGCCGACCCGGCGCAGAAGCTCGCCCGCGACCCGGTTCATCCGCTCGTGGTCGAGGCGGTTGAGGAGGCGCGGCCCCTTGATCGGCTCGCGGCCGAGGAAGAGGTTGCGGGCGATCGAGAGCTGGGTGACGAGGGCGGAGTCCTGATAGATCGTCTCGATGCCATAGCCGATCGCATCGGTGGTCGAGCGGATCGACGCCTTCTCGCCGCGCACATAGATCGCGCCGCCGGTCGCCGGAACGGCGCCGGAGAGCACCTTGATGAGCGTCGACTTGCCGGCGCCGTTATCGCCGAGCAGGCCGACGATCTCCCGCTCGCGGACGGTGAAATCGACGCCGTCGAGCGCCCGGACGCGGCCGTAGGACTTCTCGATGCCGACCATGCGGACGAGCGTGCCGTCCGCCGAATGCTGCCGCGCCATGATCAGTTCGCTCCCTGATGCCGGCGATCGAGGAAGGAATGGAGCGTCATCATGCCGAGGATGATCGCGCCGATGAAGATGTTGTAGGCGAGGCCGGGCACGCCGATCAGCACGATGCCGTTGCGCATGACGCGCAGGATCAGGACGCCGAGCACGGTGCCGATGATGGTGCCGCGGCCGCCGGTGAGCGCCGTGCCGCCGATCACCACCATGGCGATCACCTCGAGCTCGTAGCCCTGGCCGCTGTTCGGATTGGCGGCCGAGGTGCGGATCGAGGAGATGATGCCGGCGAAACCGGCGAGCGTCGCCGACAGCATGAAGAGCGCGACCTTGACGCGATCGACCTTGACGCCGCGGGCACGCGCCGCATTGGCGTTGCCGCCCGCGGCCTGGATCCAGTTGCCGGCCTTCGTCCCGGTCAGCACATAGCCGAGCAGCAGGGCGAACAGGATGAACCAGAACAGCGACATATAGAGACGGAAGGGACCGACATAGAAATCGCCGACCAGCACCTCGGCGAGCCAGTGGCCGCCGGCGCTCCAGGTGCGCTGCGGGAAGCCGTCGGTGATGAAGAGCGCCGTGCCGCGCACGACGAGCAGCATGCCGAGCGTGACGAGGAAGGAGGAGATCCGCACCCGGGTGACGAACCAGCCATTCGCGAAGCCGATCAGCGCCGCGACGACCAGCGCGACGACGAAGGCGAGGCCGAGCGAGGTCACCCCGGCGTTGAAGAGCGTCCACATCAGGACCGGCGCGAAGCCGAACACCGAGCCGACGGACAGATCGAACTCGCCGGACGTCATCAGCAGCGTCATGGCGAGCGCGATCAGGCCGAGCTCGACGGTGAAGGACAGCGTGTTCGAGATGTTGAGCGGCGACAGGAATTCCGGATTGATCGACCAGAAGACGACCAGTTCGGCGAGGAGCAGGACGAAGGGTCCGAGCTCGGGCCGCGCCGTCAGGCGCGCGATGAGGGATCGGTTTTCCACGGGGCGGTCCGGCAGGTTGGTGAGAAGGAACGACGTCCCCTCTCCCGCTTGCGGGAGAGGGGCACGGCCGGCGCTTACTTGCCCGACAGGATGGTGTCGTAGACCTGCGCGGTGTCCTTCTCGTAGAGCGCGCCGGTGATGACGTTGAAGCCCGGCGGGATGCCCGACGAGGCCATCGCGGCGAGCGACAGCGCGACATAGCTCGTCGCCTGCGGGTCCTGCCACTGCGCGGCGTTGACATAGCCGTTCAGCACTTCCTGCGTGGTGTCGAGCGAGTTGCCCCAGCCGACGACCGGGATCTCGCCCGGCTGGACGCCGACCTGGTCGAAGACGCGCTTGATCGAGCCGGTGACCAGATCGCCGAGGCCGATGATCGCCTTCACCTTGCTGCGGTTGGCGGTGAGATAATCGACCATGCGGTTGATCACCTCGGCCTGATCGAGCGTCGCCTCGGTCACCTCATAGGTGATGCCGAGCGGCTCGAACACGCTCTTGATGCCTTCCTCTTCCTGCACGCCATAGGTGGCGCCCGGGATCTCGACCGGCATCCAGACGAAATCGCCCTTCTTCACCAGGCCCTTGTCGACCAGATACTGTGCCCAGGCGCGGCCGAAGACGACGTTGTCGCCGCCGACATAGGCGTCGAAGCTGGCGCTCGGATCGGGCGTGTTGAAGTTGATGATCGGGATGCCGGCGGCGTTCGCCTCCTTGGCGACGTCGACGAGGCTGCCCGGATCGGGGCTCGTGGTGACGATGCCGGCCGCCTTGGCGGCGATGGCGGCGCGCACCGCCTCCTGCTGCGAGGCGACATTGCCCTGATGGAAGGAGGTGTTGACCGTCTGGCCGGTGTCCTTGCCCCACTGCTCGGCGCCGGCGAGGAAATAGGTCCAGACCGGATCGGCGGACGTGCCGTGCGAGATCCAGTAGAAGGTCTTCTGCTGCGCCGCCGCCGGCAGGGCGAGCGCCAGGAACAGCCCTGAACAGAGTATGAGGAGCTTCTTCAGCACGTTGGTTTCCTCCCGTTGTGCTTCGTTCGCGCCGGCCTTGCGGCGCCTCGCCCTTGTCGACGGGCGATTGATCGACTCGGGCGGCCGTTCTCCTCCCGGCCGCGCGAGCGAGCGGAGACTGGCACGGAACGGTAGCCGGGTCGAGGGAGGATTATATCATTATGACGAGCCGGCCAGCGCCGGGCCGGAGCCCGCTCAGGCGTCGAACCAGGCGACCGGCAGGAAGCGTTCGAGCGTCGAGAACAGGCAGAATTCCGGCGGGCCGAGCTCGATCACCGGCCGCGCGGTGCGGAAGGTCGCCACGAGCCGGGCGTGGTCGGCGATCTGCGCCTCCGCCGCCTCGGCGGACAGATGGCGCAGCAGATAGCTGAAGGTGATGTGGAAGGCATAGGCGTCGTGGTTCGCCTCGCGGATGCCGAGCCGCAGAGCGAGCGCTTCGCGCAGGCCCCGGATGCGGCGCAGCTCGTCCTCGTCGGCCGGCACGAGCTCGAGCACGGTGCCCCCGGTTCCCATCGGCCGCAATGCCGCGGGGCGCATCCGGAAGCGCTGCGGCGCCCGCATGCCGGCGAGCCGCTCGATGAACAGCCGGTCGATCGCGGCGCGCGGGGTGGCGGCGGGCACGCCCTCCGGCCAGACCTCGACCCGGTCGGGATTGGCGGTGACGCCGCCGAACACCGTCATGTGGTAGCTCTCGGGCGGCAGAAAGGCATAGGAGCCGGCCGAGGGCAGGGCGGCGAGCGCGCCGCCGAGCGCGGCGAGATCGCGCCACAGCGCGGAGACCACCGGCACATGGCAGACGACCGTGTTGCCGCCGAAGCGGAGCGGGCGGCCTCCCGCGTCGAAGCGCGTACCGACCGCCGACGTCTCGCTGCCGGCCGGTCCCGCCGTCAGCCGGGCCTTCCATTCCGCTTCCATCGCCGTCTCTCCGCGTCGTCCGACGCGGGCGACTTAAGGCGTGCCGATGACGGCGCGGTGACGCCGGCTCAGAGGCCGGACTGGTGGCCGGCGAACTGGCCGCGCACCCGGTAGCGGACGAGATAGGAGGCGAGCACCGCCTCCATCGCGGTCGGCTGGATGCCGAGGCCCTCGAGCGTGCGGCCTTCGGCGATCGCTTCCGCCGAGACGACATTGTCCTCGGCGAGGAGCTTCAGCTGGTCGGCGGTGACGAGCGGCTTCGGCAGCAGGCCGAGCACCGAGGCGGCGAGCCGGCCGGCCGCGAAGGGCAGCGGCAGCAGCAGGCGCTCGCGGCCGATCGTCTCGAGCGTCAGC
This sequence comes from Prosthecomicrobium pneumaticum, assembly GCF_014199915.1. GTDB lineage: Bacteria > Pseudomonadota > Alphaproteobacteria > Rhizobiales > Kaistiaceae > Prosthecomicrobium > Prosthecomicrobium pneumaticum. The sequence continues at coordinate 158,975 of NZ_JACHOO010000002.1, forward strand.
GCCATCAGCTCGCGGAAGGTCTTCACCTCCGGTCCGCCGAGCTCATAGATCGTGCCGGGCGTCGCGCGGTCGTCGAGCGCGCGGGCGATCGCCTCGGCGACGTCGCCGACGAAGACCGGCTGCATGCGGTTCCGTCCGCCGCCGAACAGCGGCAGGAAGGGCGACAGGCCGGCGATGCCGGCGAAGCGGTTGAAGAAGGAATCCTCCGGGCCGAACACCACCGAGGGCCGCATCACGATGGCGGACGGCACGGCGGCGAGCGCCGCCTGCTCGCCCTCGGCCTTGGTGCGGCCGTAGAGCGAGGGGGAATCGGGCCGCGCGCCGATCGCCGAGATCTGCACGAAGCGCGCTATGCCGGCGTCGCGCACGGCCTCGGCGACGGCGCGGGCGCCGAAGGCCTGGGTGGCGGCGAAGGTCTGGCGGCCGCTCTCGTGGAGGATGCCGACGAGATTGACCGCGGCGTCGGCGCCCTCGAGCGCCCTTTCGATCGACCAGCGATAGCGCAGATTGGCCTGCACCGGCATGATCTGCCCGACCGTGCCGAGCGGCTGCAGGAACAGCGCCTTGTCGGGCCGGCGGACGGCGACGCGAATGCGCCAGCCGCGGCGGGCAAGGGCGCGCACGACGTGCCGGCCGACGAAGCCGGAGCCGCCGAACACCGTGACCATTTTCCCCGAAGCCGCGCTCATCGCTCTCTCCGCCGTCTCGACCTTACCGACGCTGATAGCGCGGGCGCGCCCGTACGTCCACGCGACAGGAGCGCCCGCGGCGCCGCGGGGCTCGTTTTTGGGTGGGCTGTGCGACAGACGGGAATGGGATCGGCGGATGGCACAGCGACGAGCCTTCCGCGCGCGTCCCGAAAGGGCGGCGGCGCCCCGGCCCCCCCTCCCCGCTCAATCCATCGACAGGTCGAGCAGGCGGCCCTCGAAGAGGCGGTCGCGGGAGCCTTCGAGGTGGCGGCGCATGCGGTCGCGCGCCTCCTCCGGCCGGCGGTCGCGGATCGCCTCGAAGATCGCGCTGTGCTCGGCGAAGACGCGCTGCAGGCCGGGCGTCGGGCCGAGCAGCGACAGGCCGTGCAGCTTCATGCCGACCGCGATGTGATCGCGAAGGGCCAGCATCGAGGAGGCGTAGTAGTGGTTGTTGGCGCCTTCCGCGACGGCGTAGTGGAAGGCGAAATCGGCGTCCTCGCGGTGGCGCTGCTCGCGTGTCGCGCTGCCGAGCATGTCGAGAATGCCGGCGATCTTGGCGAGGAACGCGTCGCTGCGCCGCTGCGCGGCGTGGAAGGCGGCGTCCGGCTCGATGGTCAGGCGGAATTCGTAGCAGCGCTGGATGTCGGCGATGTTGCCGACCGGCGCGAAGCCGAGCGCCCGCGGCTCGGCCTTGTGGCGCACGAAGCTGCCGGCACCCTGGCGAGAGTAGATCAGCCCCTCGCTCCTGAGCCGCTCGAGCGCGCCGCGCACGATCGGCCGCGACACGTCGAACTGCTCGGCGAGTTCGTGTTCGCTCGGCAGGCGCTGGTCGTGCGGGAATTCGCCATTGGCGATGCGGGCGTGCAGGGCGTGATAGACGCGGTCGGCGAGCGATTGCGCCTTGGGGCGGCCGTCGAGGTCGCGCGGTAGGGTGCCTTCGGTCGTCATCGGGAGGCTCCGGAGCGGACGGGCTCGGCGAGGACGGGTCGCGCCCTGACCGGCACCGAAGAGAGGACGAGGTCGACGAGCGTGTCGGGCCCGCCGAACCCGCCGGACTTCGTAAGCACGGCGACCGGCCGGCCGGCGATCGCCGCCTCGGCATGGGCGATGCCCGGCAGGGCTTCGCCCCGCACGATGAGCGTGCCGACGCCGAGCGCATCGAGCGTCGCCTGCGCCGTCTCGCCGCCGGAGAGCACCAGTGCGGCGGGCCGGAGCGTCGCGGCGAGCCGCACGACGCCCGCGGCGAGCCGCGCCGCGACGACGGCGCCCGACACCGCCGCCCCGCCATCGCTCGCATGGACGAGCAGGGCCCCGCCGGGTGCGCCGGTCACCTCCGGCACCACACCGTCGGGCGCAGCGACCGCCGCCGCCTCCGGCAGTGCGGCGCGGAGAGCGGCGACCTGCGCAACGGTGATCGGATCCGTCGAGCCGATCACGACGAGGATCGGCCGGCCGAGCGGCGGCGCGGCGGCGGGCTTCTCCCCGCCGAGGCGGAGCGCGAGCGCGCGGGCGAGTCCGCGGGCGCCGACCAGAAGCGGGGGCTCCGCCGTGTCGAGCGCACGGCCGAGCGCGTGAACGAGATCGGCGTCCCGCTCGGCATCGACGATCGTCGCGCCGTCCGCCGCCGGCCCGAGCCGCACGGCGATGTCGATCGGCGCCGGCACGCCGAAGCCCTCCACCCGCCCGCCCCGCACCACCCGGCCGAGATCCGGGATGGCCGGCGCGACGAGCGCGGTCCGACAGCGAAAGCCGGCCCGCATCGCCGCGAGATCGGCGGCGACATGGCCCTTGAGACGCGAATCGATCTTCAGGAAGACGAGATCGGGCGCCCGCGCCGCGAGCGCGTCGATCGCGGTCGCGACCCGTGCGGCGGCGGCCTCCGGGCTCCGCTCGCGCGAGCCGGTGCTCACCGCGACGACGTCCGCGCCGCTCGCGAAGGCCTGCGGGATCGCGTCGGGCGCCAGCGCGACGACGGTCGAGAGCCCGTGCGCGGCGAAGGGCGCCGCGGTGTCGAGCGCGCCGGACAGGTCGTCGGCGACGAGAGCGAGCCGCGTCATGCGCCGGGCACCGGGATCGCCTCGCCGACCCGATGGCAGGCGACGGCATGGTCGGGCAGCACCTCGCGCCAGGCCGGCACCTCGGCGCGGCAGATGTCGATGGCGAGCGGGCAGCGTGTGTGGAAGCGACAGCCCGACGGCGGATCGAGCGGGCTCGGCACGTCGCCCTTCAGCACCATGCGCCGGCGGGTCCGCTCGCGCGCCGGGTCGGGCTCGGGCACGGCCGAAAGCAGCGCCTGCGTATAGGGGTGCAGCGGCGTCGAGAAAAGGCTCCGCTTCGGCGCCAGTTCCGCCGGCCGGCCGAGATACATCACCGCCACCCGCGTCGAGATGTGCCGCACCACCGCGAGGTCGTGCGCGATGAAGAGATAAGTGAGGCCGTAGCGCTCCTGCAGGTCCTGGAACAGGTTGATGATCTGCGCCTGGACCGACACGTCGAGCGCCGAGATGGCCTCGTCGCAGACGAGGAACTCCGGCCCGCAGGCGAGCGCCCGGGCGATCACCACACGCTGGCGCTGGCCGCCGGAGAGCTCGTGCGGGTAGCGCATGGCGAAGCGCGGCGACAGACCGACATCGCCGAGCAATTGCTCCACCTTCGAGGACAGCTCCACCCTGGTCGCACGCTGGTGGTAGAGCAGAGGCTCGCCGACAGCCTCGCCGACCGTCATGCGCGGGTTCAGCGTCGAATAGGGATCCTGAAACACGACCTGCAGCTTGCGCCGCAGCGGCCGCAGCGCCTTCTCGTCGAGCGTCGCGAGGTCGACGCCCTCGTAGACCACCCGGCCGCGGCTCGGCTTGTAGAGCTGCAGGATGGTGAAGCCCGCGGTCGACTTGCCGCAGCCCGACTCGCCGACCAGCGACAGCGTCTCGCCGCGGCGGATGTCGAGCGTGAAATCGTCGAGCGCGTGCACCTCGGCGCTCTTCTGGCCGAAGGCGCCGAGCTTGACGAAGAAGTGCTTCGACAGGCCCTCGATCCGCAGGAGCGGCGGCGCGCTCGCGACCGGGGTCTCGGGGGTGATGGCGAGCGGGGCGTTCACGCGGCCATCTCCATGGCTCCGGTCGTCACCCAGCAGGCGGCGCGGTGGCTGTTGCGGCCGTCGACCGGCTCGAGCGGCGGCATCGCCCGCTCGCACAGCTCGACCTTGAGCGGACAGCGCGGCGCGAACGGACAGCCCGGCGGCCGGCGGCCCGGATCGGGCGGCGTGCCGCCGATCGCCGGCAGGCGCCGCGTCTCCTCGCCCTCGAGCGTCGGCAGCGAGGCGAGCAGGCCGCGCGTATAGGGATGGGTGGGCTTGGCATAGAGATCGTCGACCAGCGCCTCCTCCACCACCTTGCCGGCATAGAGCACGATGATCCGGTCGACGAGCCCGGAGACGAGCGCCAGATCGTGCGTGATCCAGATGATCGACATGCCGAGGCGGGCACGCAGATCCTTCACGAGATCGACGATCTGCGCCTGGATCGTCACGTCGAGCGCGGTGGTCGGCTCGTCGGCGATCAGCAGCGGCGGCTCGCAGGCGAGGCCCATGGCGATCATCACGCGCTGCCGCATGCCGCCCGAGAGCTCGTGCGGATAATTGTCGAGCCGCGCCTCGCCGCCCGGAATGCCGACGAGGCGCAGCAATTCGCCCGCCCGCTCCCAGGCCTCGGCCCGCGACAGGCCGCGATGATAGACGAGCGGCTCGATCAGCTGGTCGCCGATCTTCAGGACCGGATTGAACGAGGTCATCGGGTCCTGGAAGATCATGCCGATGCGCCCGCCGCGCACCTTGCGGAGCGCCGGACGCGACAAGGTGAAGAGGTTCCTGTCGTCCATCAGCGCGAAGCCGGCGGAGACCCGGGCGCCCGGCGGCAGCAGCCCGAGCAGGCTGAGCGTGGTGATCGACTTGCCGCAGCCGGATTCGCCGACCACGCCGAGCGCCTCGCCCCGCTCGACATCGAAGGAGATGCCGTCGACGACCTTGGCCGGCCCGCGCCGGGTCGAGACCTCGATCTCGAGATTGCGCACCGAGAGAAGGGGGGAGGAGCTCATTTGCGCCACTGTTTCGGATTGAGGGCGTCGTTGAGGCCGTCGCCGAGGAAGGAGAAGGCGATGGTGGCGAGGCCGAGCACGGCGGCCGGCGCGGCGAGGAGATGCGGATAGGTGCGCCAGACGCGCAGGCCGTCCGAGATCATGTTGCCCCAGGAGGGGGTCGGCGGCGTGACGCCGACGCCGAGGAAGGAGAAGGCGCTCTCGAGCACCATCGCATTGCCGAGGCCGGCGCTCACCGCGACGATCACCGGACCGAGCGCGTTCGGCACGATGTAACGGCGGATGACGATGCCGGCGGGCAGGCCGAGCGCCCGCGCGGCGGTGACATAGTTGCGGCTGCGGATCGACAGCACCTGGGCGCGGATCAGCCGCGCATAGGGCGGCCAGAGGATCAGCGCCATCGAGCCGAAAACGAGGACGAAGTCGATCCACACCGTCTCGCGGAACACCGGATTGAGCGTCTCGAGATATTTCGCGTCCATCCAGCGGGCGAGCGGCGGCTTCAGCGAGGTGTTGATGACGACGACGAGCAGCAGGCTCGGCACCGACATGGCAATGTCGGTCAGCCACATGATGAAGGCGTCGACGCGCCCGCCGGCATAGCCCGCGACCGCGCCGAGCAGGACGCCGATCGACAGCGCGATACCGGTGACGACGATCGCGACGAGCAGCGCGGTGCGCGCGCCGTAGATGACGCGGGAGAGCACGTCGCGGCCGAGATCGTCGGTGCCGAACCAGTGCACGAGGCTCGGCGCCTGATTGCGGGCGTTGATGTCCTGCGACAGGAAATCGTAGGGCGTGAGCCAGGGACCGACGAGCGCGACGAGGATGAGGAGCGCGACGACCGCGAGGCCGAACACGGCGAGCCGGTTGGCGATCAGCCGCCGCCAGGCGTCGCGCCAGAGGCTGACCGTCTCGTCCGGCGCCTCGGCCGGACCGGTGGAGAGCGCGGGAGAGGACATCAGCGGCCCTGCCTCGCCTGGCCGGCCCGCGGATCGAGCAGCGGATAGACCAGGTCGACGAGAAGATTGGAGATCATGACGAGGCTGGCGCCGATCAGCGTGATGCCGAGGATGATCGGATAATCGCTGTCGAGCGTCGACTGCACGGTGAGCCGGCCGAGCCCGGGCAGGCCGAAGACGAGCTCGACGAAGATCGCCCCGTTGATCAGCGTGATCATGATCAGGCCGAGCTGGGTGACGACCGGGGTGAGCACCGGCCGCATGATGTGGCGAAGCGCCACGATCAGCTCGGGCACGCCCTTCGCCCGCGCGGTGCGGACGAAATCCTCGCCCATCACCTCGATCACCGCGGCGCGCGTCTGCCGCACGATCAGCGCGATCGGCTGCATCGACAGCACGGCGAGCGGCAGCAGCACGCGGACGTCGAAGATGCCGCCCCAGCCATAGGGGATCTCGCCGCCCGGCAGGATGACGATCAGCGCGACCATCAGGAGCGGCCCGGCGACATAGGGCGGGATCGCCCACAGCGCGATCGCCGAACCGAGAATCGCATAGTCGAGCCGGCTGTTCTGGTTGAGCGCGGCGATCACGCCGAGCGGGATGGCGATCACGGCGGTCAGCACGATGGTGACGAGGCCGAGCTGCAGCGACACCGGCGCGGCGGCCGAGATGGTGCGCCAGACCGGCCGCCCGGTGATCAGCGAATTGCCCCAGTTCCCCTGCAGGAGATTGAGGATGTAATGGCCGAACTGGACGAGGAAGGGCTGGTCGAGGCCGGCCGACTGGCGGATCGCCTCGATGCGGACCGGATCATAGGCGACGTCGCCGGGCGCCCGCATGAAGATGAGCTTGATCGGATCGCCCGCGCCGAAGAAGGCAAGCGCGTAGACGCCGAGCAGAATGAGCAGCAGCGACGGTATCCAGATCAGGACGCGGCGCAGGATATAACGCAGCATGACGCCTCTACTCTACTCTTCGGCGCGACGGACCGTCCGCGCATCGCCGGACGGTCAGTCTAGCATGTCCGTGCGGAAGGTCGCGCAGTTCGTGCTGGGCGTGTTCGTCGCGTCCCATGCGCGTTCCTCCCGGGCGCCGTCGAAGGACGCGCTCGACGGCAGGGTTCGCAGACACTTGTTCACCTGTCAAGTTTCCTGCCCCGCCCCGGCGCCCTTCTCGCCGGCGCGGCGGACGGAAAATGCTGGCCGGACGAGCTTTTTCGACAACTGTCCGAGACTGCGCGGCGGCCGCCATGTCTTGACAAGTGAGTGCCCCGGTCGCAAAGGTCGCCCGGTCTCGAAGAGCATCGCGGAGGAAAGATGAGCGCCGATCTCGAGGAGCGCGCGGGTCCCCCCGTCGCCATCACCCTCGGCGACCCCGCGGGCGTCGGCCCGGAGGTCATCGTCAAGGCGCTCGACGCGCTGCCGCAGCGGGAGCGGGCGAGCCTCGTCGTCGTCGGCACCACGTCGGTGCTCGAGCGCGCGGCAAGGCTGGTCGGCGCCGATCTCTCCTTCAAGCCGCGCGGGGCCGCGGGCGACGGTGTCGCGGTCGAGGAGATCGCGATCGAGGGCCTTCCCCTCCCCTTCGGCAAGCTCGACCCGGCCGGTGGCGAGGCGGCCTTCCGCTATATCGAGCGGGCGGTGCGGCTGACCGAAGCGGGCGAGACCGCCGGCATCGTCACCGCGCCGATCAACAAGGAGGCGCTCAACCGGGCCGGCCATCACTATGACGGCCATACCGGCATGCTCGCCGCGCTGACCGGCTCGAAATCCTCCTTCATGCTGCTCGCCTCGGAACGGCTGAAGGCGATCCACGTCTCGACCCATGTCTCGCTGAAGACGGCGATCGAGCGCGCGTCCACCGAGCGCGTGCTCGCCACCATCCGCGCCGGCCATGCGCATCTGCAGCGCGTCGGCTACGCCCGGCCGCGCATCGCGGTCGCCGGCCTCAACCCGCATTGCGGCGAGAACGGCCTGTTCGGCAGCGAGGATGTCGAGCGAATCCTGCCGGCGGTCGAGCAGGCGAAGGCCGAAGGCATCGACGTCGAGGGGCCGATCTCGGCCGACACGGTCTATTACCGCGCCTATAACGGCGCCTTCGACCTCGTCGTCGCCGAGTATCACGACCAGGGCCATATTCCGATGAAGCTGGTCGCCTTCGACACGACGGTGAACGTCTCGCTCGGCCTGCCGATCGACCGCACCTCGGTCGATCACGGCACCGCCTTCGACATCGCCGGCACCGGCAAGGCGAACCACGTCAACATGCTGGCGGCGATCGCCTATGCGCGGCGGCTCGCGGCCTCGCGCCGGATCGAGGCGCGGGCGGCATGACGGCGATGGCGGAGCCCCCCTTCCGCGGCGTGTTCTGCGCCGCCGCGACGCCCTTCGACGCCGATCTGAAGCCCGATGCCGACCGGCTGATCGCGCATTGCCGCTTCCTGCTCGACGAGGGCTGCCACGGCATCGCTTTGCTCGGCTCGACGGGCGAGGCGAACTCGCTGTCGCTCGACGAGCGGATGGCGCTGCTCGAACGGGTCGTCGAGGCGGGCATTCCGCCCGACCGGCTGCTGCCCGGAACCGGCGTCAGCGCCTATCCGGAGACGGTCGCGCTGACCCGCCACGCCCTGTCGCTCGGCGTCACCCGCGTCGTCATGCTGCCGCCCTTCTATTACAAGGGCATCCCCGATCAGGGCATGATCGACAGCTACGCCCGCATCGTCGAAGAGGTCGCCGATCCGCGGCTCGGCGTGATCTTCTACCACATCCCGCCGATCGCCCAGATCCCGATCCCGTTCCCGGTGATCGAGGCGCTGCTCGGGCGCTATCCGGGCAGCTTCGTCGGCATCAAGGATTCCGGTGGACAACTCGACAACATGCTCGGGCTCGTCGAGCGCTTCCCCGGGCTCGCCGTGCTGCCGGGTGCCGATCCGCTGATGCTGCCGCTGCTCCAGAAGGGCGGCGCGGGCTGCATCACGGCGACCTCGAACCTGCTCGCGCGCGATCTGCGGACCGTCTTCGATTTCTACGACGATCCCGGCCGAACCCTCGATGTCGAGGCCGCGCAGGCACGGATCGTCGGGCTCCGAACCATCAGCAACACCTATGCGCAGCTGCCCACCATCAAGGCGCTGATCGCACGGCGCACCGGCGACGACGGCTGGCTGCGCGTCCGCCCGCCTTTCGTCTCCCTCTCGGACGAGGAACGCGCCTCCCTCGACGCGCTGGTCGCCGCGGCCGGATGATCCGTCCCGGGATTTGACAAGACGACAAATTGCGGCAAACTTGTCAGCGATACGTCGGACCGACGATCGAAGTGGGAGGATATCCGTGTCTGATCTCGTGAAGCCGCTCGGCGCCGTGACGCGCCGCGGCACGTTCAAGCTCGCCGCCGCTCTGCTGTCGACGGCCGCCATGCCCGCCGGGCTCGGCGTGGCGTTCGCAGCCGAGGGCGAGGGCGTGCTGCGCATCGCGCACCCGGTGTTCAACATGGACTGGTCGCCGCTGCGCGGTGGCGGCGACTATCTGCGCTGGAACTCGCTGTGGTGGGCGTCGGCGATGTATTTCGACAGCGACAACACGCTGCATCCCTATGTCGTCAAGAGCTGGACGCCGAACGCCGACAACACGGTCTGGACGCTCGCGATCGCCGACGACGCCGTGTTCTCCGACGGCAGCCCGATCACCGCGGCCGACGTCAAGGGCTCGTGGGAGCTGTCGGCGATGCCCTCCACGCGCAACCAGCGCGTCGACCTCGCGCTGTCGAGCGTCACCGGCTATCAGGAGATGATCGGCGGTCAGGCGAAGGAGATGCCGGGTCTCGTCGTCAAGGACGACAAGACCCTCGAAGTGCAGCTCTCCGCCGTCGATCCGATCTTCTTCCAGCGCATCGCGACCCAGGTCGTGCCGATCGTCAAGGCGTCGCAGGCGCGCGACGAGAACGGCGAGGAAGTGCTCGAATGGTGGACGGCGCAGAACGGCGTCGTGGTGAGCGGCCCGTTCAAGCCGGTCGAGATGGATCTCGACGCCGGCAAGCTCGCCTTCGAGCCGAACGAGAACTTCTTCGGACCGAAGCCGCTCCTGAAGCGGATCGAGATCCAGACCGTCGAAGACCCGGTGACGGCGACGGCGCTGATGCAGAACGGCCAGTTCGACGCGCACACCGCCTTCGCGACGCCGACGATGGACCAGGATCTCGGCAAGGACTTCGCCTCCGGCGTGATGATCCCGAAGGGCCAGCACTTCTGGCTCAACGTCAACCGTGCGCCGACCGACGATCCGAAGGTGCGGCAGGCGCTGATCATGGCGATCGACCGCGACGGGCTGAAGGCGAGCTATCCGAGCGGCCCGATGGAGAAGGCCGACCAGATCCTCAACGCCGTGCCGGGCGTCGACGAGGCCTTCGAGGCCTATCCCTTCGATCCGGAAGGCGCGAAGAAGCTGCTCGCCGAATCCTCCTATGGCGGGCCGGACCGGCTGCCGACGATCATGATGGTCGGCATCTCGACGCCGGCGAGCCAGCTCGCCGCGCAGTATATCGCCGAGCAGTGGCGCCAGAATCTCGGCATCGCCGCGGTGCAGATGAAGCCGCAGATCGACGCCTATAGCGGCCCCGATCAGGCGAATGTGCAGATCTTCCGCGACGACGTCGGCACCCGCGTGCCGGACGCGGTCGTCTATCTGCTCGGCTCGATCTATTCCGGCTCCTCGAACGCCAAGAACAAGCTCGGCGGCTACAAGAACGCCGACGTCGACGCCAAGCTCGAAGAGGCGGCGGTGAAGTCGGTCGACGATCCCGACCGGCAGCGCCTGGCGCAGGAGGCGCAGCGCGCCTTCCGCGAGGACTGGGCCTTCATCCCCTGGTATTTCGAGGGCATGTCGAAATGGGCGATGCCGCAGGTGAAGGGCATCGTCAAGAACCTCGACTGGCAGGTCTACGAGCCCTGGAAGCTGTCGGTCGAGCGGAGCTGACCGGCCCATCCCCTCGCACGTCCCTCCCCTCCCCCGCGGCCGCCGCGGGGGAGGCAGCCGGCCATGGCGAGGCATTCCCGTCCGTTTTCCCCGCAAAGGCGAGGATGACGACCGGCGCCGCGGCCCTCACCTTGGAATGACGCGATGATCGACGACGCCCTCGCCTGCGGCCGGCGCGGCCTGCGCACCCTGCCGGGCTCGCTGCTGCTCGGGCCGACCGGCGCCCGGCTCTGGGCCGACTATCTCGAGGAGCGGCCGGGCTTCGTCGGTGCGATCGACTTCATCCACAAGCTCAACATCCCGCTCCTCTTCACGATCGAGCACGGCATCGGCGCGCCGCCCGAGCCGGCCGAGGCCGAATGGCGGCCGAGCCATCTCACGGTGCGGCAGCGCTTCGGCGGGCTGGTGCTCGAGGAGCGGAAATACGTCACCTGGGACGACCGCGCCGTCTCGCTGCAGCGCTGGCGGAACGAGGACGATACCGCCGCGACGCTCCGCCTCGTCAGCGATCCGGACTGGATCGGCGCCGCGGTCGACGGCGTCGCGACCGGCGAGCGGGCGATCCCGGCGCGCGGCTTCACGATCCGCGCGGCGATCGGGGCGAGCGATCCGGCGCTCTGGGACGGCGTGACGCTCGCACCCGGCGCGACGCTCGCTTTCACCGTCGTGGCGGCGCTCGGCCTCGCGCAGACCGATCCCTTCGAGACGCTCGCGGCCAAGCTCGCCGATCTCGCCGACGGGCCGGCGCCGGCCGACCGGCTCGCCGCGCAGGTCGCCGGCTATGCGGCCTGGTTCGACGGCGCTCCGCGCTTTTCGAGCAGCAGTGCGCTGCTCGACCGGACCGTCGCCTATCGCTGGTTCCTCTATCGCCACACCCTCGCCGTGCCGGGCGTCGCGCCCTTCGAGGGGCCGCTCTTCTATGAGGGCCGCTCGCACAAGATGACGAAGACGCCCTGGGCGCCGGTCGGCTGGGAGTTTTCGAAGCTCATCCCGCTGTCGACGCCGATGCATCTGATCGATACGCGCTGGCACGCCGATGCCGGGCTCGGCGCCGCGGCCCTCCGGACGCTCGAATCGGCGCAAGGACCCGACGGCCAGCTCTACAGCCGCACGCTCAACGAGATCATGCACCCCTATGCCAATTTCACCGGCTGGGGCGCCTATCAATATGCCCTCGTGCACGGGCTGACCGAGGCGGTCGCCGCGGCGCTGCCGCTCCTCAAGCGGCAGGTGGTGGGCGAACGGGAAAATATCGCGATGGCGGGCGATTCCCTGCCCGTGCAGGTCGACCACCGGCTGACCGGCAAGGAATACCAGCCGAGCTACTGGTATTTCCACGGCTATCCCGACGACCCGCTCGACAAGAGCACCTACACGCCGGTGAAGCGGGTCGACCGCGCCGTCTACCAGTATCGGAACGCGCGCGGCGTCGCGGCGCTCTGCGCCCTCGTCGGCGACGATGAGGAAGCCCGCTTCACCGCGCTCGCCGAGGAGGTCGCGGCCGACATCCTCACCAAGCAGTGGGATGCGGCGACCGGCTTCTTCTATGACCTCCACCCGGAGACGGACGAGAAGGCGATGGTGCGCAACGTCGTCGGCTTCTATCCCTATTGGGCCGGGCTGACCGGGCCGGAGCACGTCCCCGGCCTCCTCGCGACGCTGACGCCCGAATTCTTCGACACCCGCCTGCCCTTCCCCTCGGTTTCGCGCGACTGCCCGGTCCATCAGCCGGGCGGCAGCTGGAAGGGCCGCTTCCTCAAGGGCCGCAATGGCTGCATGTGGGACGGGCCGACCTGGCCCTATACCAACGCCATCGCCATCGACGCGCTCGGCCGGCTGAGCCGCGAGGCCGGCCATGCGCATGACGACCTGTTCGCCAAGTATTTCTGGAAATACGTCGCCCTGCATTTCAAGGATCAGGACGGCCGGACGCCCTATCTCGTCGAGCACTACGACAGCGCGAGCGGCGAGCCGATCAGCGACGAGCCGGACTACAGCCACTCCTATTTCATCGACCTCGTCGTCCGCTGGGTCGCCGGCCTCGCGATCGACACCGGCGCGATGCTGCGGCTCGACCCGATCGACATCGGGCTCGACCGGTTCCGGATCGACAACCTTCCCTATCGCGGCCGGACGCTCGCGGTCGCCTATGAGAAGGGTGCGGGCTTTTCGCTCGCGGTCGACGGGACGATCGTGGCGGAGCGGCCCGATCTCGGCCCGCTCGCCTGGGAAGGGCCGGCGCTCGGCCGCGCCTGAGCCGCTTCAGGCCTCGGCGGCGGCGCGGAACCGGCTCGGCGGCGCGCCGACGACGCGCTTGAAGGCGCGGCTGAAGGCGGCCTCCGATTCATAGCCGAGCCGCTCGGCGACCGTCGTGACGCGCATCCGGTCGCGCTCCAGCCAGAGCCGCGCCTGATGCATCCTGACCCCGAGCACGTAGCGCGCCGGGGTCTCGCCCACCACGTCCGCAAAGCGCTTCGCGAAACCGGAGCGCGAGGCGCCCATCACCTGCGCCAGCGCCTCGACCGTCCAGTCCTCGTCCGGCTTCAGGTGAATCGCGGCGAGCACCCGGCCGACATCGGGCTCGCGCACCGCGGCGAGCCAGCCGGTCGGCTCGCCACAGCCCCGCTCGACCCAGGTGCGGATGAGGCTCGCCGCGAGCACATCGGCGAGCCGGGCGAGGATGCCGGCGGCGCCGACCCGGTCGAGCTCCGCCTCACGCGCCATCGCCTCCATCAGATGCGGCAGCGCCGGCTCGTATTGGGCGAGGTCCCACGTCCGCATCACCTCCGGCATCAGCCGCATCAGCGGATGCATCGGGTCCATGTTGAAATGCAGGATCGCGCAGAACAGCGTCGCGACCGAGCCGTCCGCCGCATCCGGGGCGCCGCCGTCGACCGCATAGACATTGCCGCAGATCGGCGCACGCCGGCAGCTCTCGGGCTCGGCCGGCGGCAGATCCGGCGTACTCGCCAGCCGGTGGGCCGTGCCGTGCGGCAAGAGGATGCCGTCGCCGGGCCGCAGCGCCATCCATGGACCGTCGCCACAGCGCAGATAGCAGCCGACATGCGAGACGAAATAGAGCCGCGCCGCCGGCTGCGCCGGGAAGGCGAGCGACCACGGCTCTGCCATGCGATACCGGCTGTAATCGACGCCGTCGAGCCGCAGCCCGCGCAGCATCTCGGTCAGCGCATCGCCGGCCTTCGGCTCGAAGGATTTGGACGAATGATCATGCATAGTCGCGTTTATAGCATGGAAACGCCACGACCTCGCGCCTAATGTCGCGCCACATTCCACACCGAGGCTCGCCCATGTCGGATCTGACCCTGCCCATTTCCCGCGCGACGCCCGAGCGGGCCGACGCCGCCTGGCCGGCCATCGTCTCGCTGTCGCTCGGCGTGTTCGGCCTCGTCACGGCCGAATTCCTGCCGGCTTCGATCCTGACGCCGATGGCGGCGGATCTCTCGGTGAGCGAGGGCCTCGCCGGGCAGGCGGTGACCGCGACCGCGATCGTCGGCGCGATCGCCGGGCCTGCCGTCGTGCTCGGCACCGGCCGGTTCGACCGGCGGATCGTGCTGCTCGCGCTCACCGTGCTGCTCGTCGTTTCCAACGCCATCGCGGCCACCGCCGAGAGCCTCGCGCCGCTCCTCGTCTCCCGCGTCCTGCTCGGTATCGGGCTCGGCGGCTTCTGGTCGATGTCGGCCGCCCTCGCCATGCGGCTCGCCCCGCCGGCCCTGATGCCGCGGGCGATGGCGGTGATCCTGACGGGCGTCTCGCTCGCCACGGTCTGCGCCGCGCCGGTCGGCGCCTTCATCGGCGACCGCTATGGCTGGCGGACGGCCTTCATCGTCGCCGGCGCCCTCGCCGTGCTCGCCCTCGTCGCGCAGCTCGCCACCGTACCCGCTCTGCCGCCGCGCGGCCGCGCGACGCTCGGCACCTTCGCCGCGCTCTTCCACCGGCCGGCGATCCGCGCCGGCCTGCTCGTCGTGCTGCTCGTCGTCTCGGCCCATTTCGCCGGCTTCACCTATATCCGGCCCTTCCTCGAGAGCGTGCCGCGCATGCCGATCGAGACGATCTCGGCGACGCTTCTCGCCTTCGGCATCGGCGGCTTCTTCGGCAATCTCGCCGGCGGCGTGCTCGCCGGCCGCAGCGCGCCGCTCGCCGCCGCGGCGGCCGCGGCGCTGATCGCGCTCGGCGCCCTCGCCCTCGCCGCGCTCGGCGGCTCGGTCGGCATCGCCGCGGTGGCGACCGCGGTGTGGGGCTTCGGCTTCGGCGCCATCCCGGTCGCGGCGCAGAGCTGGATCACCCGCGCCGCCGCCGATCAGGCGGAGAGTGCGGGCGGCCTGATGCTCGTCGCCTTCCAGGTGGCGATCACGCTCGGCGCGGGCACCGGCGGCCTGCTCGTCGACGGCTTCGGCCCGCTCGGCCCGATCGTCTACGGCGCCATGGCGGCGGCGATCGCCGCGACGACCGCCGTCCTCGCCCGCCGCCTCCGTTAGCAGGCAACCGGCAGGGGTCGCTTCCAGATCGAGCGCGCCGGGTACAGCCCTGCGACCGAGCATGCGCGGGGCGAAGGAGCGCAACGCAGGGCTCCCCCTCTCCCGCCGCGCGGGAGAGGAGAGGCGGAACGGGCTGAGCATGGCGGTCGGCAGATCGGCCGAACGGACACGGATGAGAGCGTCGGCCGGGCTCCCCCCTCTCCCGCTCCGCGGGAGAGGGTTGGGGTGAGGGCCTTCTCTCGGTTGACGAAGGAGAGCGCCCTCACCCTTCCGGCCTACGCGTCTCGGTCGCTGCCGCTCCCTGCGACGCCAAGGCCGGAAGCCCTCTCCCGCGCGGCGGGAGAGGGGGCCGGTCCGCAGAGTTTGCGCACCTCGATCCGGCGCGGCTCGACCGTCGCGACGATCTCGTAATGGTTGGTCTGGACGATCGCGGTGATGGCGCGCGGCCATCCGCATGCCCACCATCACGATTATGGATGCCGGCACGGAGGCCGGCATGACGGATGGAGGGGACCGTTCAAGAAGCGACAGCAGGCTCAGGGCGCCAGAACACCCTTTCCACCCGAGTACCCTTCCACCCCCCGAGCACCCGTCACCCCGGCCTCTGTGCCGGGGTCCATAATCGTGACGCGGCGCGAGCGGCAGCACCACCGCCCCGCCGAACCCGTGGCCGCTTGCGGCAAGGCCGCGGGGATGGCGCGCGGCCATCCGGAAGGCCGACAGTCACGATTATGGATGCCGGCACGGAGGCCGGCATGACGGGTGGAGGGAACCGCTCGAGAAGCGACAGCAGGCTCAGGGCGTCAGAACACCCTTGCCTCGCGAGCACCCCCCGAGCACCCTTCCACCCGCCCGAGCACCCGTCACCCCGGCCTCCGTGCCGGGGTCCATAATCGTGACGCGGGGCGAACGGCACCACCACCGCCCCGCCGACCCCGTGGCCCCTTGCGGCAAGCCGCGGGGATGGCGCGCGGCCGTCCGGAAGGCCGACCGGCACGATTATGGATGCCGGCACGGAGGCCGGCATGACGGATGGAGGGGACCGTGCAGAAGCGACAGCAGGTTCAGGGCGTCAGAACACCCTTTCCGCCCGAGCACCCTTCCACCCCCCCGAGCACCCGTCACCCCGGCCTCCGTGCCGGGGTCCATAATCGTGACGCGGCGCGAGCGGCACCACCATCGCCCCGCCGAACGCATGGCCCCTTGCGGCGAGGCCGCGGGGATGGCGCGCGGCCGTCCGGAAGGCCGACCGGCACGATTATGGATGCCGGCACGGAGGCCGGAATGACGGGTGGAGGGAACCGCTCGAGAAGCGACAGCAGGCTCAGGGCGCCAGAACACCCTTCCCCCGAGCATCCCTAGAATGCTCAGCCGGCGAGCGCGCGCGCCTTCGCCGCCGCCGGCGGCATGCGGAGCGGCAGATGGCCGGCGTCGACGGTCTGCCCCGTCGCCGTCGCGTGCATCGCGTCGAGCCAGGGCCGCACGGTCGCGGCGTGCCGGCTCATCGCGGGGCACTCGTCGCGGCGGAAGGCCTCGGCGGCCTCGACGATCTCCGCCCGCACCGCATCCTCGTCGGCGAGCGTCAGCCGCCGCTCCCGCATCACGACGCGACCGGCGATGATCGAGGTGCGGACCGCCTCGGACGCGGCGCTGAAGGCGATCTGCTGCACCGGATCGTGCAACGGGATGAAACCCCATTCGTACCGGTCGAGCAGGATCACATCGGCCTGCATGCCCGCTTCGAGCGCGCCGACCTCCTTCTCCATCAGGCTCGAGCGCGCGCCGGCACGGGTCGCCATCTCCATCACGTCGTGCGCGGAAACCCATTCGCGATAATCGTGCGTGCCGATCTTGTGCAGCATCGCCGCCGCCTTGAAGGCCTGGAACATATCCGCCGTGTCGGCCGAGGCGACGCCGTCGCAGCCGAGCGCGACATTGACGCCGGCCCGCTTCAGGAGCCGCACCGGCGCGACGCCCGAACCGAGCTTCAGATTGGCGAGCGGGTTGTGGGTGATCGAGCAGCCCGCCTCGCCCATGATCGCGATGTCGCGCTCGGAGAGCCAGATCGCGTGGTTCATGGTGAGCCGGTGCGTCATGCAGCCGACATCCTTCAGATACTGAACCAGCGTGCGGCCGTATTTCTCCGCGCCGGTGACGGCCTGCGTCTTCGTCTCGAGCACATGGCAGTGGATCGGCAGGTCGAGGCTCTCCGACAGGGCCGCGACCTCCTCGAGCAGGGCGGCGGAGCAGCGCTGCGGCCCGCAGGGGCCGAGGATGATCCGCATATTGTCCCGGCCGTGCCAGAGCGCCCGGAGTTCCTCGAAGAGCGCGATCTGGTCGGCGCGGCCGGGCAGAGGCAGCGCATCGAGCGCGGCGACGAGGTCGGCCGGCATCGACCGGCGCAGATAAGGCAGGCTGTCGCAGAACTTTTCGTCCCACATCGAAGCGGTGATCCAGCCGCGCAGGCCGAGATCGCGATAGGCGCTCGCGGTCGCGTCGACCATATCGGGCGTGAAGGCGAGATTGATCACGTCGTCCTGCAGGGTCGTCACGCCCGAGCGGATCGAGACGATGCCGACGAGAAGCGCGCGCAGATATTTGGCGCGCTTCGACAGGCCCGATCGGTGGAAGGGCGGGTAGACCTCGGAAAGCCAGATCTCGAGCGGCAGGTTGTCGTAGCGCCCCATCTCGAACCCCTCGTTCGAGTGCATGTGGGCGTCGACGAAGCCGGGCATGACGATGCGGTTGCCGGCCTCGATCACCTCGAGATCGGGGTGGGCCGCCGCCTCGCGCGACAGGTCGGCGCCGACCGCGGCGATACGGTCGCCGACGATCAGCACGTCGCCGCGTTCGTGGATTGTGCCGGCCGCGTCATTGGTGACGATGTGGCCCTGGCGGATCAGGATGGACATCAGGTGCGCCTCGCGAAGAAAGGGCGGCGACGCGCCAAGGCGCCGCGTGCCGGTTTCCATGGTTTCCGGGAGGACGGAGGGATCTCGATCCCTCGAGCCGACGGCTTCGCGGCCATGGCCTCCGGGAGGAGACGGCCGCGTGGTCCGCCGCCGGACGAGCAAGAGCCGCGCCAGCGCACCGGGCGCCCGGCCGTCGCCGCCGGCCGGGCAGGAGGGCCGGCACGGTTGATCAAGGATTGAGCAGGGCGCCTCACGCTTCGTCCGAAGGATCCGCCGGCGGCGGCTGGCACGGCGCATGCTTCCCGGCCCGCAGCGCCACCAGACGAAAAGCCGAGGAGGCCCGGCGATGAAGGTCCAGGACGCGCCGCTCGACCTGCGGCTGATGCGTCTCGCCCATCTGCTGCTCACCGAAGGGAGCGTTTCGCGCACCGCGCTCCTGACCGGGCAGAGCCAGCCGGCGGTGAGCGCCGCGCTGAAGCGGCTGCGCCAGATCACCGGCGATCCCCTTCTGGTGCGCAGCGGCGCCCGGCTGGTGCCGACCGAGCGCGGGCTCGAATTCCGCGACGGTCTCGGCCGGATCCTGGACGAAATGGACCGGCTGCTCGATGCGGCCGAGGCCTTCGCACCGGCGGCGCAGCGCGGGCGGCTCCGCATCCTCGCCGCCAATTGCTACGGCACCTTCCTGATGCCGCGCATCGTCGAGCTCGCCCGCCGAGCGGCGCCCGACATCGAGGTGCATTTCGGACGCATGCCGGAGGATGGCGACATCCTCCGCCCGCTCGAACAGGGCGAACTCGATCTCGTCATCGGGAACGGCCCGGTGCCCCCCGACAGCCTGCGCATGGCGCCGCTCTTCGACAGCGAGATCGTCTGCATGATGCGGCCGGCCCATCCGCTCGCCCGGCGGACGCGGCTGACCATGGCCGAGTATCTCGACCTCGACCACCTCTCGCCGACCGCCATCAAGGGCGGTGCGCTCAATCCGATCAGCGGCCGGCTCGGCCAGCTCGGCCTGCACCGCCGGGTCGCGGTGACGGTGCCGGAATACAATGCCGTGCCCTATGTTCTGGCGCGCAACGACGTGGTCTTCACCACCGGGAGGGCCTTCGCCGAGCATGTCGCGGCGCAGATGCCGCTCGCCCTCGTCGGCGCGCCGCGCGAGTTCGGGCCGATGCGCTTCTACATGCTGTGGCACGAGCGGGCGCACCAGTCCGGCGCCGGCCGCTGGCTGCGCGGCCTCGTCCGGCAGGCGGCGGCGGACATGAACGCCGAGGCCCCGTTTCCCGGCGGAGCAGCGCGCCACCCCATAAGCGCCGGCGTATAGACTCTATTCCGCCCGCCCGTCTCGCCAGCTCTCCCGCCCTCATTTTCAATCGGGGCGAAAAGGCCGGGCGAGCGACGAGGCGAATCCATGTTGATGCACCAGCTCCTGCTGCGCGGCGCGGAACGGCGGCCGGACAAGCTCGCCTTTCGCTGGGTCGATCGAGATCGCGCCGTCAGCTATGCCGAGGCCGTCGCCGGCATGGAGGCCTTCGCCGGCGCGCTCGCCGATGCCGGCATCGGCCCGGGTGACCGGGTCACGGTCGTCGCCCATAACGGGCTCGACTACCTGCTCACCCTCTTCGCCGCCTGGCGGCTCGGCGCGATCGCCGCGCTCGTCAATGTCCGCTTCGCCGACGAGCTCGACTATTATTTCGACGACCACCGGCCGAAGGTGATCGTCTACACGCACGACCTGCACGACAAGGTCCGTGCCGCGGCACAGAAGACGCCGGGCGTCGCCGCCCTCCTCTGCATGGACGGGCCGAAGGACGGCGCGCTGTCGCTGCCCGAGATGGTCGCGGCGCGCCTTCCCGTGCCCGACGATCCGTGGGACGAGGACGCGATCGCGCATCTCTCCTACACATCCGGCACGACGGGCCGGCCGAAGGGTGCCTGCCTCGCGCACGAGCCGACCGTGCGGGCGGCGCGTTGCATCGCCGAGCGGCTGCGGATCGGCGCGGACGACGTCTCCTTCGGGCCGACGGCACTGTCGAGTTCCTACCAGCTCGTCGGCAACCTGCTGCCGCAGCTCGACCGCACGGCGTCGATCCACGTCATGGGCCGCTGGACGCAGGCGACCGGCTGGGACGCGGTCGACGCGGCCGGCGCGACCATGCTGATCGCCAACCCGCCGGTGCTCGAGGAACTGCTCACCGAAAGTGGCCTCCGCGGCCGGTCGCCGGGGCGGCTGCGCGTCGCGGTGTCGGGCGGCGGGCCGGTGCCGCCGACGTTGAAGAAGGGACTGCGCGACACGCTCGGCCTGCCGCTCGCCGAGAGCTACGGCCAGAGCGAGCTCGGCGGCTTCGTCGGGCTCGGCGCGCCCGAGATCGAGCCGGACGACGGACGGCTGATGCGCATCGGTCCGCCGCTGCCGGACAAGGAAGTGGCGGTGTTCGATCTCGAGGACCGACCGCTCGGACCCGGTGCCGTCGGCGAACTGGTGCTGCGCGGCGGCTTCATGAAGGGCTATTGGGGCCGGCCGGAGAAGACGGCGGAGGCGACCCGCGGCGGCTGGCTGCGCACCGGCGACATCGGCTTCATCGACCGCGACGGCTGCGTCACGCTGCGCGGCCGGCGGTCCGAGCTGATCCCCGTCGCCGGCGTCTCCTGGTATCCGCGCGATGTCGAGGAGGCTCTGTGCGGCCTCGCCGGCATCCGCCAGGCCGCACTGATCGGCATCGCCGACGCCGCGCTCGGCCGGCGACCGCTCGCCTTCGTGACGCTCGCCGAGGGCGCGCAGGCCGATCCCGCCACGATGAGGGATGCGATCGCCGGCACGGTCGCCTACGATCTCGCCGTGCTCGAGATCCGGATCACCGACAGCCTGCCGATGACGCCGACGGGCAAGATCTCGAAGGCGCAGCTCGCCGAACGCGTGGAGCGCGGCACGAACTGAAGGAGGCGATGCCGGGACGCAAAAGGTCCTCGCCCGGGGCCGTCGAGACGAAGGACCGTCTTTCCAGAGGGACTGAACATGAACGCGAAACGACTGATCGGGAGCCTCGCGCTCCTTCTCTCCGCGGCCGTCCTGCCGGGCGCCGCATCGGCACAGGACGGCGCCGGCAAGACGCTGGTCGTCGGCACCTGGGGCGGCGACATCGAGCGGCTGCTGAAGCAGAACGCCGCCGGCCCGCTCGAGGCCGACACCGGCGCCAAGGTCGAGTTCCTGCTCGGCGGCAGCGGCGACCGCGTCTCGAAGATCTATGCGGAACGCTCCAACCCGACCATGGACGTCGCCTTCGTCAACATCTACGAGGCGCCGCAGCTCCTGAAGGACGGTCTCGTCGAGGCGCCCGATCCCGACAGCGCGATGTTCAAGGACGTCTGGGACGGGATGAACAAGGGCTGCTACGCCATGTCCCTCGTCGGCCTCGGCATCGCCTACAACAAGGAGGCCTTCGCCACCCCGCCGGAATGGGCGGACCTGTGGAAGCCGGAATATAAGGGCAAGATCGCGCAGGCGACCTATCCCGGCTCGGAAGGCGACGGCATCCTCGGCGTCGCGGCCCGGCTCGCCGGCAAGGACGAGCACGATGCCGACGCCGCGTTCAAGAAGCTCGCCGAACTCGGGCCGCCCGCCCTCACCTATACGAGCCTCGACGAGGTGTTCGCGCAGATGGATGCCGGCGAGGTCGTCGCCGCACCGATGATCAGCGGCTATGTGCTCGCCGGCCTCAAGCAGTGGAAGAACATCGGCTTCTCCTTCCCGAAGAGCCCCGGCCCCGTGCTCGTCCGCGACATGGTCTGCATCGTCAAGGGCGCGCCCAACCCCGATCTCGCCAAGCGTTTCGTGGCGCTGGCGCTCGGCGTCAAGAACCAGACCGACTATGCCGAGCAGCTCTATTTCGGCCCGACCAACAAGACCGTGAAGCTGTCGCCGGAAGTGTCCGCCGACGTGATCGACAAGCCCGAGGAGGTCGACTCCCTGCTCCAGCTCGACTGGCCCTATGTGATCGAGCAGCGCGCCGCCTGGACCGAGCGCTGGAACAAGGAAATCCTCGGTCAGTAGCCCGATCGACGTCTCGAGGTTCGGAACCTCCCTCTCCCGCTCGCGAGAGGGGGAGGTGAGCGCCAAGCCCCCTCTCCCGCTCCGCGGGAGAGGGTCGGGGTGAGGGCCTTTCTCCGGTCGGCGAAGAGGGCACCCTCACCCTTCGCATCTAGGCTCGGCTTCGCCTCGCCAAGAGGCGAAGCCCTCTCCCGCAAGCGGGAGAGGGTCGGGCGCACCAAGCCCCCGCTCGCGGGAGAGGGACGAGAGCACCAGGCCCCCTCTCCCGCTTCGCGGGAGAGGGTTGGGGTGAGGGCCTTCCTTCGGTTGGCGAAGAGGGCACCCTCACCCTTCCGGCCTAAGCATCTCGGCCGCGCCGCGGCCTGCGATGCCAAGGCCGAAAGCCCTCTCCCGCGAGCGGGAGAGGGGAATGCCCGGCCGCCGATCTCGATAGTCGGGGAGCTTCGCCGCGCCCCGGCAAACACTCGCCCTCGACCAGCGGAACACCCGATGAAGCGCCCCGATCCCGCCGTTCTGCTGCTCACACCGGCGCTCCTATTGACCGGCGTCGTGTTCCTCGCGCCGTTCGGTCTGCTCGTCGCGACCGGGTTCTGGTCCCAGCCGAAGGGCTCGCTGATCGTCGAGCGGAGCTTCACGCTCGACAATTACGTCCGCATCGCGGCCGACCTCTATTACTGGCGCGGCCTCGGCCGGACGCTCGGCCTGAGCGCGGCGACCACGATCCTCTGCCTCCTCATCGGCTTTCCCGTCGCGCAGTGGCTGGTGCGCCGCGCACGACGCACGCGCGCCCTCGTCACCGCGCTCATCCTGGTGCCGCTCGTCTGCGGCGCGCTGCTGCCGACGCTCGGCCTCGTCAACATCCTCGGCACGCTCGGCGTCCTCAATGGAACGCTGAAGGCGCTCGGCCTGATCGACCGGTCGATCCCCTTCCTCGGCAACGATTCCGGCATCCTGATCGGCCTCGTGCAATCCTTCCTGCCGCTGATGATCCTGCCGCTCGCCACCGTGCTCGACCGGTTGCCCGTGAGCCTCGAGGAGGCGGCGATGTCGCTCGGGGCGACGCGACCGAAGGTCTGGCGCCGGGTGATCCTGCCGCTCGCCGCGCCCGGCATGCTCGCCGGTGCGCTGCTCGTCTTCTGCGCCGCGCTCACCTCCTTCGTGACGCCGCAGATCCTCGGCCAGGGCAAGGTCGCGACCTTCGCGACGATCGCCTATCAGCAGGCGGCGCTGGTGCTCGACTGGCCCTTCGCCTCGGCGCTCGCCGTCGTCATGCTCGCGCTGATCGGCGCCGCCGGTCTCCTCGTCGCGCTCGGCCGGCGCGCCCTTCTCGCCGCGGAGCGGGCGCCGTGATCGCCGGGCAGAGCCGCGGGCGCGGCCTCCTCTGGGACGCCTTCACGGTGCTCGTCATCCTCGCCGTGCTCTCGCCGATCGCCGTGCTGATCTTCTCCGCCTTCAATGACGGCCGGGCCTTCCGCTTTCCCCCGCAGGCCTATTCGCTGCGCTGGTTCGAGGCGGCCTTCGCGAGCGCGGAATACCGCTCCTCGCTCGCCAGCAGCACGCTGATCGGCATGATCGCCGCGGCGCTCTCGGTAGTCATCGGCACCATGGCGGCGCTGCCGCTCGCGCGCGGCGCCGTGCGCCGCCGTCGCGCGATCGAGCTCCTGCTCCTCGCGCCGCTCACCCTGCCGCTCATCGTCTGGTCGATCGCGCTCCTGCAGATCTACGCCTTTCTCGGCATCAACGGCTCGCTCGGCGGGCTCGTGCTCGCGCACGCGACGATCACGCTGCCCTATACGGTGCGGATCATGATCGCCGCCTTCGCGGGCATCGACCCGCATCTCGACGCGGCGGCGCGCAGCCTCGGCGCACCGCCCTTCACGGCCTTTCGCCGCGTGACGCTGCCGATCGTGCTGCCCGGCCTGCTGACGAGCGCGGCCTTCTCCTTCCTCGTCTCCTTCAACGACGTGATCGTCTCCACCTTCATCGCCGGATCGCGCTGGATCACCTTCCCGGTGCGGCTCTATTCGCAGCTGCGCAGCCAGGGCGTCGACCCGATTACGCTGGCCATCGGCGCGATGATCGTCGGCGCCATCCTCCTCGCCGTGCTCGTCGGCGAGCTCATCTCCAAACGCTGGAAGCGGACCCGCGCATGATCGAGGACTATCCCTACCGCGCCACCATGCCGAAATTCGAGAGCGACGGCGTGCCCTCGCTCACCCGATTCCGGCGCGAGACCGTCGCCCGCTATGTCGTGCTCGCGGTGCGCGACCCGCTCTGCATCTCGCCGGACGGCATGGAGGGCGATATCGGCTCCTTCCTCGATGCGCCCGAGATCGTCGCCCAGACCGGGCTCTTCACCACCGTCACCGGGACGTGGCGCAGCGTGCCGATCAGCGTCGTCTCGGGCGGCAGCGGCTCGCCCGAGGCCGAGCTCGCGCTGATGGACCTCTTCAACTTCACAGACGCCGACGCCGTGCTCAGGATCGGCGGCTGCGGCGCCTGGAGCGAAAAGGTCCGGGTCGGCGATCTCGTCATCTCGGCCGGCGCGGTGCGCGACGAGGGCATGACGAAGGCGCATGTCCGGGCCGAGTATCCGGCCGTCGCCGACCACCGTCTCGTCGGCCTGCTCGCCGCGGCGGCCGCCGATGCCGGCGCGCCGCATCATGTCGGCATCACCCGTTCGGGCGACAGCGAATATACCGGCTGGGGCCGGCCGGGGCCGGGAGGCTATCTGCAGCGCGAGCACACCGAGATCATCGACTATTGGCGCCGCGCCGGCATCCTCAACACCGACCGCGAGACCGCCGCCGTGCTCACCCTCTCCCGGCTCTACGGCCGGCGCGGCGGCTCGATCTGCTCGGTCGGCGACAATGTCGTCACCGGCGAGCCGCATCGCTCCGGTGCCGGCCATGCGGAGGCGATCCGGGTCGGGCTCGAGGCGCTCGCCCGGCTCGCCGAGGCGGATGCGCGAGAGGGACGATGAGCGACACGCCGCATCTCGCGATCGAGGGCGTCGCGAAGCGTTATCGCGGCACGCCGGCGCTCGCCGACATCGCGCTCGCCATCCGGCGCGGCGAGTTTCTCGCTCTGCTCGGGCCGTCGGGCTGCGGCAAGTCCACCCTGCTGCGCATCCTCGCCGGTCTGCTCGCCGCGGATGAGGGCCGGGTGACGCTCGACGGCGCCGACGTCACCGCGATGCCGCCCTGGCGGCGCGACATCGGCCTCGTCTTCCAGAACTATGCGCTCTTCCCGCACATGACGGTGCGCGGCAATGTCCGCTTCGGCCTCGAGATGCGCAAGATCGACCGCGCCACGGCCGACCGCATGGTCGACGAGGCGCTCGACACCGTGCGGCTCGGCGGCCTCGCCGAGCGGCGGCCGGCGGAGCTCTCCGGCGGCCAGCAGCAGCGCGTCGCGATCGCCCGCGCCATCGCGATCAAGCCGCGGCTGCTGTTGCTCGACGAGCCGCTCTCCAATCTCGATGCGGTGCTGCGGACGAGCGTGCGGGTGGAACTGCGCGAACTGCACGAGCGGACCGGCCTCACCACCATCATGGTGACGCACGATCAGGCCGAGGCGCTCACCCTCGCCGACCGGGTGGCCGTCATGTCGGCCGGCCGCGTGCTGCAGCACGGCACGCCGCGGGACGTCTACGAGACGCCGGCGACGGCCTTCGTCGCGACCTTCGTCGGCAGCCCGCCGGCGAGCCTCCTGCGCATCACGGTCGCCGCCGATGGCGGCCTGCGCCTCGGCGAACAGCCCTGGACGGCGCCCGCCGGCTTCGTCGCGGCCTGCGGCGGGGCGAAGCGCCGGCAGGTCGATCTCGCGCTGCGGCCGGAGCGGCTGCGGCTCGGTGCTCCCGACGCGCCGGGCGCGCTGCCGGCCGAGATCCGGGCGGTCGAATATCTCGGCAGCGACCGCATCGTGCATGTCGAGGCGGCCGGCCAGCGCCTGCTCGTCC
Source organism: Prosthecomicrobium pneumaticum (assembly GCF_014199915.1). Taxonomy (GTDB): domain Bacteria; phylum Pseudomonadota; class Alphaproteobacteria; order Rhizobiales; family Kaistiaceae; genus Prosthecomicrobium; species Prosthecomicrobium pneumaticum. The sequence continues at coordinate 185,099 of NZ_JACHOO010000002.1, forward strand.
GCGTCGACGGTGCCGTCGACCTCGGCGGCGGATCGGTCGGCGTGCTCCTGCCCGAGGGGCCGCCGCTCCTCTTCGACGCCGAGACCGGCGCGAGGCTTCCGGCATGACCGGCCGCGTCCATGTGCTCGGCACGGTGGTGCTCGACCGGGTCTATGAGGTCGACCGGCTGCCCGGCCATGACGAGAAGGCCTTCGCCACCGCGAGCCGCGAGGTGCTCGGCGGCCCGGCGAGCCATGTCGCCTCGGCCGTCGCCCGCTTCGGCCGGCCGGTCGCGCTCGCCACCGTGCTCGGGACGGACCCCGCCGGCGACGCCCTCGTCGCCGAACTGTCGGCGCGCGGCATCGACACGGGGGCGATCCTGCGCGACCCGCGGGCGAAGACCGGCACGACGGTGGTGATCGTCGACCACACGGGCGAGAAGGCGATCGTCATCGATCCGATCGCCGAGCCTGTGCTCGCCGGGCTCGGCCGCGGCCTCACCTTCGCGGCGGGCGACGTGCTCGCCACCCAGCTCTTCCATCCGGCCGCCGTCTCGGCCGCAGCGGAGCGGGCGCGGCAAGCCGGCGCGGCGGCGCTGCTCGACCTCGAAAGGCCGGAGATCGAGCGTTTCGGCTTCGATGCGGCCCTCGCGGCGGCGAAGGATTGCGCGGTGATCTGCACCAATGCGCAGGTGCTTTCGGCGGAGGCGGGTTCGACGGCGATCGCCGCCGCGGCCGATCTCGCCGCCCGCCTCGCCGAAGGCCGGCTCGGCGCCTGCGTGACGCTCGGCGCAGCCGGGGCGGTGATCTCTGCGGGCGGGGCGGCGCGTCACGTGCCGGCGCTCGCGGTCGCCCCGCGCGACACCACCGGCGCCGGCGACACCTTCCTCGCCGGCCTCGCCTGCGCGCTCTCGGACGGCCTCCGCCTCGACGCCGCTGCGCCGCTCGCCGCCGCGGCGGCCGGCCTCTTCCTCGCCGGCTCGCCGGCCGGCTGGGCGGCCGTCCGCGCCGCGGCCACGACGCTCGTACCCCGCCCTCTGGAGACCGCCCGATGATGCTTCCCGACACCGACCGGATCCGCGCCGTGCTGGCTGCGGCTTGCGTCGGCGATGCGCTCGGTGCGGCGACAGAGGGGATGAGCGCGGCCGAGATCCGCAGCGTCTTCGGCGGAAGGGTGACGGCGCTGACGCCGCCGCCCGAGAAGGCGCCCTTCGCCCGCGGCCTGACGCCGGGCCGGCTGACCGACGACGCGACGCAGATGCTCGCCATGGCGGAGATCCTGATCGAGACGGGCGGCGCCCCCGAGCCGTCCGACGCGGTGCGCGGCCTGCTCGCCTGGGCGGGCGATGAGGAGACCTTCGCCCGCTTCGCCGGCCCGACGACACGGATCGCCGTCGAGGCGCTGAAGCGCGGCGCGCCGGCCGCCTCGGTCGCCGACCCCGGCGTCTATTCCTGCGTCTTCGGGACCTCGAACGGCGCCGCGATGCGGGCGCCCGTCGCCGGCGCGGTGCGGCCCGGCGATCCGGAGGGCGCGGCGGAGATCGCCGCCCTCCTCGCCGCACCCACCCACGACACCCAGATCGCCTTCGCCGGCGCCGGCGCGATCGCCGCGGCGGTGGCGCACGGGCTCGGCGGCGGCGCGCCCGCCGGGATGATCGGCGCGGCGCTCGAAGGCGCCGCGGCCGGCGAGCGGATCGCCGCCCTGCGCGGCCGCGTCGTCGGCGGACCGAGCCTCGCCCGGCGGATCGCCCTCGCCGCCGAGATCGGCGCGCGGTTCCCGGGCGATGCCGAGACCGCGATGGCCGAACTGGAAGCCGTGATCGGCAATGGTGTCGCGATGGCGGAGGCGGTGCCGACCGCGCTCGGCCTCGTCGTCGCCGCCGGCTTCTCGCCCTGGGCCGCGCTCGTCGCGGCCGTGAACGGCGGCAATGACAGCGACACGATCGCCATGCTCGCCGGCGCCGTCGCCGCCGCCTATGGCGCGGACGATCTGCCCGAAGAGATCGTCCGCGACATCGAGCGGGTCAACGCGCTCGACCTGCGGGACACCGCGGCGCGCCTCGCCGAGGCGGCGCGAGGGAGGAATTGAGAATGCCGAAGAGCCGCTACTGGATCGAACTGTCGACCCGCGACATCGCCGCCCTGCCGCCCGACACGATCGCCATCCTGCCGGTCGCCGCCGTGGAGCAGCACGGCCCGCACATGCCGCTCGGCACCGACACGCTGATCAATCGCGGCATCATCGCCCGCGCGCTCGAGCAGCTCGCGCCCGATCTCTCGGTGCTCGTCCTGCCCGAGCAGGCGGTCGGCACCTCGTCGGAACACCTCTCCTATCCGGGCACGCTGTCGCATGCGCCCTCGGCGCTGATCGGCATCTGGACCACGGTGCTCGAAGGCGCGGCGCGCGCCGGCATCGGCAAGCTGTTGATCTTCAACAGCCATGGCGGCCAGGTCGGGCTCCTCCAGCCGGTCGCGCTCGACATCCGCCGCCGCCTCGGCATGCTCTGCGCCTATGCGAGCTGGTTCGACGCCGGCTATCCGCCCGGCCTGTTCTCGCCCGAGGAGGAGGCTTACGGCATCCATGGCGGCGCGATCGAGACGGCGATGATGCTGCATCTGCGGCCCGAGCTGGTCGACCGCGCGGCGCTCGCCGATTTTCCGTCGCGGGCGCTCGATTTTCGCACCGCCTTCTCCGAGCTGCAGGCCGATCCCGGCAATGGACGGCTCGGCGGCTTCGGCTGGATGGCGCAGGATCTCAACCGCTACGGCGTCAGCGGCGACGCCTCCGCCGCGACACCGGAGGCGGGCCGGCGCCTGGTCGAGCACGCGGCCGAGAAGCTCGCCACGCTGCTCTCCGAGATCGCCGGCATCGGCGCCGACTTCCTCGTCGCGGACACCTTCCTCTCGGATGGAGACTGAGCCCTCCATGCACGTCGCGATCGTCGGTGCGGCCGGCATGCTCGGCCGCAAGCTCGCCGCGGCGCTCGCCGCCGGGGTGCCGATCGGCGGGGTGGCGCCGACGCGTCTCACCCTCGTCGATGTCGTCCCCGCGCCCGCGCCCGAGCCGGCGGCCGTCCCGATCATGGTCCGAACCGCCGACATCGCCCGGCCCGAGACCGCCGCCGCGCTCATCGCCACCGCGCCCGACATCCTCTTCCACATCGCGGCGACGGCGATGGGGCAGGCGGATTCCGACTTCGCGGCGGGCTACCGGATCAATTTCGACACGACGCGCAGCCTCCTCGAGGCGATCCGGACAAGGGATGGCGGGCCGCTGCCGCGCTTCGTCTACGCCTCCTCGATCGGCGTCTATGCGCCGCCCTTCCCGGCGCTGATCCCGGACGATTTCCCCGTCCGGCCGGACAGTTCGTATGGCGTCCAGAAGGCGATGTGCGAGCTGCTGCTCGACGATTATGCCCGGCGCGGCTTCGTCGACGCCGTCGGGCTGCGCCTGCCGACGCTCGCCGTGCGGCCGGGGCCGCCGACCTTCGGCAATTCCGGCTTCTTCTCGAACATCGTCCGCGAGCCGCTCGCCGGACGGGAGGCCGTGCTGCCGGTCGCCCCGACTGTCCGCCACTGGATGGCGAGCCCGCGGTCGGCGGTCGGCTTTCTCCTCCACGCGGCGGCGCTCGACGGCGGCGTGCTCGGGGCGGAGCGGACGCTCACCCTGCCGGGGCTCTCGGTCTCGGTCGCGGAGGAGCTCGAGGCGCTCGAGCGGATCGCCGGGCCGGCGGCGTTGGCGCGCGTCCGGTTCGAGCCGGACGCGGTACTCTCCGGTGCGGCCTACCCCGCCGCTTTCGCTGCGGACCGCGCCCGCGCGCTCGGCTTCGCGCTCGCCGAGCGCAGCTTCGACGATGTGCTCCGCTTCCACATCGAGGACGATTTCGGCTGAGCGGATCTCCTCGCTACGGCGGCGCGATGTCGTCGAGCAGCGCCCGCCAGCGGGCGAGCGCGACCGGACGGTCCCATTCCCGCTCGAAGACGGCCCGCGCCCGCGCGCCCATCGCGGCGGCCCGATCGGGATGCCGGGCGAGGTCGAGCACGGTCGCGGCGAGCGCGGCGCCGTCGCCCTCGGGCGCGGTCGCGCCGCATCGATGCGCCGCGAGCAGCCTCGCGACCTCGCCGTCCGCGGCTCCGATGAAGAGGGTCGGCCGGCCGGCGGCGGCGATGCCGTAAAACTTGCTCGGCACGATCAGCCCTTCGAGGGCCGGCCGCAGCGAAACGAGATGCAGATCGGCGGCCGACAGACTTTCGGCGAGCCGCTCGCGCGGCTGATAGGGCTCGAACCGCACCGAGCCGAGCCCCTCCGCGGCGACGGCGCGGCGGAACGCCTCGTATTGCGCGCCACCGCCGATGAAGAGGAAGAGGATCGGCGGTCCGTCGGACACCGCCCGCTCGATGCGGCCGATGGCGTCGAGGAGCGTCCGGTAATCGTGGGCGCGGCCGAGATTGCCCGAATAGCCGACGACGAAGGCCTCGCCCAATCCCCAGGCCGCGCGGAGCGGATTGGCGTCCCGGTCGATCGGACGGATGAGCCGACCGTCGGCCCAGTTGGGCAGGACATGGATGCGGCCCTGCGGTACCCCGGCCGCGGCGACCCGCGCGGCCATCCGGTCACCGATCGCGACGACCGCCGCGGCACGGCGGAGCGACCGGTCGCGCAGCCGGGCGAGGAGCCGCTGTCCGGCCTTGCCGAGCCGTCCCGCGCCGATACCGAGCGCGCCGGCGACCTCGGGGAACAGATCCTGCAGCCAGTCGATCCGCCGCGCGCCGCGAAGCGCCGCGATCGGGCCGACAACGAGCGAGAGGAGCGGCGGATCGGTCTTGACGACGACGATGTCGCCGCGCCGGACGAGCCGCGCCAGCCGCCAGGCGGCGGAGAGATAGAAGGTGAGATAGTCGAGGCTGCGGCCGGCGAGGTTCGCCCGGCCGAAGCGTGAGGTCGAGACCCGGTGGACCTCGACGCCACCGACCCGCTCGACGGCGGGAAGGCGCTCCTGCGGCGCATCATAGCGCTGCCGCGAGGCGATCACGACCACCCGCCGCCCCTCGGCGGCGAGATCGAAGGCGAGCTCGGCGACAATCTGCGCCGTCGCCGCATGATCGGGAAAGAAGAAGCGGTTGAGAAAGACGACGGAAGGAATCGCACGTCACTCTTTATTATTATACGAAACAGTATATATATCTAAAATGGCGGCATTATCTCTATATATATCCTTGATCACATCATAAACCCTTTAAATATCGATAGAGTCCCATAAAGTGCGAACCATACGATGACGATCCATAGCACGATACGGATCATTGGCAAACGCGAGCAATAAACGCCGAGCGTGAGGAGAAGTTGCGGCTCGACATAGCGTTGCCATGAATATCTTTGTGCAATCAGGCTTACTGAAAACATGAAAAACATAACTATCTCAGGATAGATGGATTTTTTTCTGTAACAATCGACTCCCATCGCAATAACTATGAGACTGCCGACAAAAATTGAGAGACTCACGAGGACGATCTCGAAATGAAGGGCCGAGAGCGGCCCTTGCAGGGTCCAGACAATGGACCCGAAGCGCCCGCTGGCCGGGTCGAAGTTGAGCGGCATCGTGGCGACGCAGAGAACGGTCGTGGCGAGGCCGGCGAGTCCCACAATCAGGCTCGTTCGCGAGGCGAAGCCGAACTGACCAAGCAGCACGAGCGCGAAGGGCCACCCGATCAGTCCCGTCAGGGCGAGAATATGCGCACCCGCAACAAGGTTGGGCCCGACGGCGGACATGCCTGCGAAGCCCGGTGGCACCAATGCGCCCCAAATCGAGAGCAACAGGATGGCACCAAGCCCTGCCACAAGAAGCGGGAACGTCGCCCAGGCGAGCACCGAGAGACCAGCCCCTCCTCCTCCCCTCCGCCAACGTCGAACGAGAAGATCTGCCAACGGTGCCGCGCCGAGCAGCGCGTTGCTCTGGCGGAACAGGAGCGACAACGCCGTGAGCAAACTATAGGCACCTGCGGACGACGCGTTCCATCGCCGCGGGGGTATCAACAGCACCAGCATCCAGACGTAGAACGCCAGTGATCCCAGGTCCGTCGTAGGCCAAACCCACGAGAACAGTGGATAGCTCGATGAAAATACTGGAAGATACAATACCGTCGCAGATCCCGGCTCAAGCCTGAGCTTTGAAGCAATTCGGATTACCCCCGATAAGAAGAATACACCAAATACCGATTGGATCAGCAGCGCCGAGATGCCGTCGAACCGCAACTCTGGAAGGCGGAACAAGATGGCCACCAGTGCGAAGACAGCATGCATGCCCGGAAACATCGCAATACGGTCTGGCGGATACCCGAGATCAAAGCCATTTTGTATGAAATAGTTAATGATTGGAAAATGGGCGAACCTTGAATCCTGTGCTGCCCAGCCGCCGCCCGTTGAAAAGCCGTGAAGGCTAAAGACAATAAGGACATAGGTCAGAAGGAATCCGGCGACCGCAAAGACTGATCTCGCACGAGAAGTTGGATGGCCTTCGTTTTTCAATTCAGAGATTACCGTAAAAGGAGATTCCATATTCGCTGGGAACCCGGACGCGGCATAGAAATTAAAAAAGCGTTACGGGTGATTTCAGGACAGGCAACTAATGAATTGCCGCCAATGAACGGCAAAAAAGACCCTCGACCCGGGTATAAGCTGCATATCCTCTAGACCTCGACGCCCCCGATCCACTCCCGCGTGGGAAGGCGCTCCTGCGGCGCATCATAGCGCTGCCGCGAGGCGATCACGACCACCCGCTGCCATTCTGCGGCGAGATCGAAGTCGAGCTCGACGAGGAGCTGCGTCGTCGCCGAATGATCGGGAAAGACGAAGTGATTAAGAAAGAGAGCTATCCTCAACTTAAACGAGCCATCCTACCGGGCCCGCTCATATAAGCCCAGGCATGACCGATCATCTCGTCGAGTTCGCCGAAGCGCGGGATCCAGCCGAGTTCCCGCCGCGCGGCGCTCGCATCGGCGACGAGCGAGGGGGGATCGCCCGGACGACGCGGCGAGGCGCGCCACGGGACCGGCCGGCCGGTCACCGCTTCGACGCGATCGATGATCTGACGCACCGAGATGCCGTCACCATTGCCGAGATTGAAGGCCTTGAAGAGCCCCGGCTCGATCGCGCCGAGCGCCGCGACATGCGCGTCCGCAAGATCGCAGACATGGACGAAATCGCGGACACAGGTGCCGTCGGGGGTCGGATAATCGATGCCGAACACGTCGAGATGCGGCCGCAGCCCGGCCGCGGCGAGGAGAGCGGCCGGAATGAGATGCGTCTCGGGATCGTGGTCCTCGCCGAGTTCGCCATCCGGGTCGGACCCCGCCGCATTGAAGTAACGGAGCACGACCGCGCCGAGACCGAAGGCCGCGGCGTAGTCGGCGAGGATCCGCTCCGCCATCAGCTTCGAACGGCCATAGGGATTGATCGGCGCCTGCCGATCGTTCTCGCCGATCTTGTGATCGGCCGGACCGAAGGTGGCGCATGTCGAGGAGAACACGATCCGGCCCACCCCCGCGGCGCGCACCGCATCGAGCAGCGCGAGCAACCCCGCGACATTGTTCGCATAATAGAGGTCGGGTCGCAGGACCGATTCGCCGACATAGGCCGAGGCGGCGAAGTGCATGACGGTATCGATCCGGTGCTCGCGCAGGACCGCTTCGACCTTTATCCGGTCCGCGATGTCGCCCTCGACGAACGGACCGAACCGAACCGCCCGGCGATGGCCGGTGCGCAGATCGTCGAGCACGACGGGATGATGCCCCGCGGCCGCGAGGGCCTTGCAGGCATGCGAGCCGATGAAGCCCGCCCCGCCCGTCACAAGAATGTTCACGTCAATGCTCCCCGGGTCGTTCCTCGGCCGCCGTGCGGTCACCGAGCGTCGCTTCCAGAACGAAGATCGCGGTCATTCCCTCATAGACGGAGAGCATGAACGCATAGGCAAGCCCGGCCCGGCCGTCCCGAAAACCCTGCCGGACCACATAGACATAGAAGAAGCGAAGCAACGGCCGCAGCAGGACGGGCACCCGCGCGGCGAGCCGCTTGACGGCGCGGCGGCGGCCGACCGCCCCGCCGGCCGCCGCGCTCCCGCCAGCGGCGGCACGATCGGCCAGGATGAGCCGGGCCTCGTCCCGCGCATAGCGGACATGCTTGTTCAGCCATGAGAAGAGCCCGTGCGAAAAGGAGTAGTGCAGGTAGGGCACATCGAAGGTGCCGACCCGCGAAGGCGGCACCGCCTCGCGCTGGCCGTGTCCGACCTGGACGAAGCGCAACCGGTCCCGATGGCCGAGCCGGACCTGATAGCTCGGATAGGAGCCGGCATATTTCAGCCAGCGACCGAACAGCATCATCTTCGACGGAACGAAATAGCCGTCGAGGGTCTCACCGGCCTCCAGCGCATCGAGCGCGCGCCGAAATTCCTCGGTGACGATCTCGTCGGCATCGAGATGCAACACCCATTCATGGCGAAAGGCCGCGTGGTCGAGACCCCAGTTTCTCTGCCCGGCGAAGTCGTCGAAGGGCCTCTGCAAGACGCGGACGCCACGCGCCCGCGCGACCTCGACGCTCCGGTCGAGGCTTCCCGAATCCACAAGGACGATGTCGTCACACCATTCCAGGGCGTCGAGACAGGCCGGGAGGTTCTTCTCCTCGTTGAAGGCGAGCAGCAAGACCGAGACCTTCACGACGCGCACTCCCGGGGGGCTCGGCATCGCCCGTGCAGAGCGCCGTCCTTCCAGACCGGAGGACTCATCGCACACCGATTGGCCGGGCCGGATTGCCGGCCACGACCGTCCGCTCCGCGACGTCCCTCACTACGACGGCGCGCGCGCCGACCACGGCGCCTCGGCCCACCGTGACGCCGGGCCCGATGAAGGCATCGGCGCAAAGCCATGCTTCCTCGCCGACGGCGATCGGCGGCTTCAGCAAGGGCATGTCGGGCCGCCGGAAGTCATGGCTGCCGGCGCACAGATGGACGTGCTGCGAGATCGTCGCCCGGGCGCCGATGGTGATCGGGCCGAGGCTGTAGAGAACGACCCGGTCGCCGATCCCGACCTCGTCGCCGACCGTGAGGGTCCAGGGGATCGTGATCCGCACCGTCGGATGGATGTGCACCGCACGCCCGATCCGCGCGCCGAAGAGACGGAGCACGCCCCGCCGCCAGGCCCAGAAGGGCCGCGGGGCTATGCGGAACAGGAGAACACCGACCGTCTCCCACGCGAGCCGCCCGGCGAGCGCCCTGCGGCTCCACTTGCGGGCGCGGCGGTTCGCGGCGATGTCGAGCGTCTCCCGCACTTCCGTCACGGCTCCTCCGATCGCAACAACGCACGCGCGCCACCCGACGCTTCAGTCGAACCACACGCAGTCGGGGGGCGCGCCACCTTCGAGCATCCAGCGATAGACGGCCTCGAACTCGCCGGCAATTCGCGCCCATGAGAAGTCGCGCGCCATCCAGGCGCGGCCGCGCGCGCCCATGGCGCGCCGCTCCGCCTCGGGCAGGGCCATGGCCGCGCGGAACGTGGCGGCGAGCGGCTCCGGGCCGTGATCGATCCACCAGCCGCAACGTTCCTCGACGAGGCCGCGCCAGGGCGCCCCTTTCGTCGCGATCACCGGCACTTCGGCGGCGAGCGCCTCGGCGACGGTCATCGCGAAGTTCTCGTTGAGGGTCGGCAACGCAAAGAGCGCCGCTCCCGCGAGCGCGGCCTGCTTCTCGGCGCCATAGGCCGGCCCTTCGATCGATACGCGCGTCAGGCCGAGTTCGGCGGCGAGCCGGCGGAGCGCCTCGTCATGGCCCTCTTCAGCAGGACCGACGATCCGGAGCCGCCAGTCCGGAAATTCCGTCTCGACGAGCGCCCAGGCGCGGACCAGCCGATCGAGCCCCTTCTTGGGATGCACCCGGCCGAGCGACAGCACCTCCTTCACCCCCCCTGCGCCCGCCTGCCGCCGCACGCGCTCCGGCAGATCGATGCCGTTCGGGATCACCGCGACGGGCTGGCGAAGGCCGGCCGCCCGGATCTCCTCATATTCGGACGGAGCGGTAGCGTGCAGACAGTCCGCAGCCGCGAGCGCCGCCCGCTGCCACCAATGCCAGACGAGTTGCTTTTTCCGGCGCGAGATCCGGAGCGCCTCGGCGCCGAGCATGCCGCGCGGCGCGTGAATGAGCCGGGCCTTGCTCTCCGCCCGGCGCCGCGCCTCAGCCGGATAGCGGTTCGGCATCAGCCAGAGCCCGTGGCTGTGGAGAACGACGGGCCGATGCGACGCGTCGAACGCGAACCGGCGCATCGCGGGCGAGGCACAGAACCGGCGCATAGGGCCTGTGCCGAGCGGATGGCTCACCCCCTCGCCGGCGCCTCCTCCGGCATCGCGCCAACCCGCGACGGAGTGGATGTCGGCGTCGAGGCCGGCGCGCCGAAGCGCCGCCGCCAAGCCCACCACGCTGTAGGACGGCCCAGCCCCGGGATCGCGCACGGAAGCGAGGAAATGAACCGAGGCGGGACCGGGCATCCGATGCGGCCTTACCGACCCAGCGCCGGCCGGCGGGGCCCACGGAAGATCCGGCCGCCGAACGCCATCCGCAGCACGCGCGGCGCCAGCACGCGCTGGATGAGCAGGGTGGCGATGAAGGTCGTCAGCATCGAACCGACGAGCTTGACGAGAGCGCGCTCGAAGAACAGGGCGGGCATAACCGCTACCGCGGCCAGCGACAAGCTCAAAATTAAAGGTATCTTTCTGTAGTTCAGCAACACAGAAATCGAACGCCCCATCGCCCAGCCCAAGAGGCCGACTATAGGAAGCGCACCAAAAACGCCAAAATCTGTATAAATTTCGCCGAGATACCCAATACTAATGGACGTATTTATTGTGTCGGAAAATCGAAGTCCGGTGTATTGTTCCGTAACAATAGTATCGTTTGGCAGAGGCGGCTTTCCAGGAAAGAGGAATCGGGGCGTTAGAATATGCGAGATGGCCGCAGCGAGACGCTCCCCATTACCATAAGGTTTGACCTGAGGAACATACTCCATTGTACTCGCAAGAAAATCAATATAGGATAGACGATCAACAAGAGCCGAGAAGCCATCTGAGAACCTCTCGGAATCAAAAGAGCTAATCATAGAGGCCATATACTCGATCCGCTTATCGAGAGGCTGAACGACCACTTGAGCACCCGATCCTGCATTGAGGAACGTGCGATACTCGCCTTTTACCGCATTCCAGAAGACACCGAGGCAAATCAAAGAGATGGCAGCGATCGCCGAAAGAGACAGCGTCGCCAAGCTGAGTTTCGGTTTTGCCGAGGCCGCTGCCACAGCGAAAGTGAACACGACCATCTTGAAGTCGGAGAAAAACCCGGTCATCCCGAAAGCTGTTTCGACGAGAACCACCGCGCTCAGGAGCCCAAGGCGACGCCCCGTCGCCACGCACCAGAAGGTCAGGACGAAGACCCCGGCCAAGCGCAGATTCGCGAAAGCAAGAAACAGCTGCCCCAGCCCCCCGGCATAGGCGGTGCTCATGTCGGCCGCATGGCCTCCGGCGATTGCAGCAAGCGAGGCGCCAATCACCCGACGCGGCTGCCAGCGTTGTGCCTCGGCCAGCAGCCTGCGCTGTACGTCGCCCGGCCGGAGACCAAGTCCCAATCGCATGCCGACGGCCAGCGCCGCTATGCCAGCAAGCGCGAACCACGCCGCAGACACCAAGTCAGCGCCAATTCGCGGCAGGTCGTTCAACTCCACGCCGAAGACGGCCGTCTGGATCGGTTTGATCGCGACCGACAGCCATTGCATTGCGACGGGAAGGAGCAGGACGGGTACGTCCCGCGGTGTCCAGAGAAGCAATATGCTTCCGGCCAGCACAGCGCCCGTCGCAAAGACGAGCAGGGAATTGGGGCTCATCAGGGCCGCGATCGAGCCGGCAGCGATGACGAGCACTACGATGAACCGGGACGCTAGCATGGGCCCCACTTCGACGATCGACGGCCGCTCGCCCGCCACTCAGACATGGTGAAAGCCCTTCAAGCATACCAGAGGCCCGCCCCGGCAGCCACTGACCATTCTACGACCGAAGTCCGGACAGGCGCGGGCGGTTGTGGCGCACCGCCTCAAGTCTCCGCCGCGCCCGCGGCCGCGATGATGCCATCGGCGGCGGCGTCGATCGAGAACCGTGCCGATACGGCATCGATGGCGCTTCGTGACGGAGGCGTCGCGCAGAGCGCTGCCAGGGCGGCCGCGAGCGCACCCGTATCGCCGAGCGGGAAAGTGCGGCCGACCAGCCCGTCGGCGGCGAGATCGGGCGCACAGCCGACCGCCTCCGAGACGACGATCGGGCAGCCGGAGGCGAGCGCCTCGTTGCAGACGAGGCCCCAGCTCTCGCGGCCGTCCGAGGGCAGGACGAGGGCGTCGGCGGCCGCATAGGCCTCCGGCATCTCCGTCTGATTGCGGAAGCCGAGCGGATGGATCGGAACCCCGGCCTCGGCCGCGCGCGCCCGCAGCAGCGGTTCGAGCGGCCCCGCGCCCGCGACGAGAAGTGCCGCGTCGATGCCCCGGCGTCGCAACAAGGCGATCGCATCGACGGCATCGAGCGGCCGCTTGAAGTCGACGAGCTTGCCGGCGAAGAGGACGAGACGGGCCGCCTCGCCCACCCCGAGCCGCGCCCTCAGGCGGTGGCGCGCCTCCACCGTCGCCGCCCGGCCGAACCGCTCGGTATCGACGCAGTGCGGCGACCGGAACAGCCGCTCGGACGGATAGCGATAGTGTTCGTAATAGGCCTTGTTCCGGGCGCCGACGAAGAGCGCGGCATCGAAGATGCGCAGCAACGGCGGATAGCCGACCGCCTTCGCGACCCGCTTCAGCCGCGAGCGCGGCGTGTCGAGATGGCTGTCGCCGCGCACCATCACCCGCATGCCGGCGCGCTTCGCCGCGACAATCCCCTGCAGCATCGACTTCAGGTGCCAGCCGAGCGCCAGGACGACATCGAAGCGGCCGTCTCGCAAGGCGGCACCGATCTCCGGCGTGTCGCAGCCGGCGAACCGGGCAGCGCTCGGCTCCGATGCGACGTTGCGCAGGAAGGAGTGCGGGTAGCCGGCGGTGAGATCGATGTCCCAGTCGAAGGCCGCGCCGAAGCCGGCGGCGGCCTGCTGCTCGGGCGTCGCCCGATGGGCGAAGAAGACGTGCAGATCGAGGCGATGCGCCAAGGCGCGGAAAAGCGGCGCATAGTACTGGATCGGGTGCGACGAAAGCACGGCGAGCCGCACGTTAGAGGCTCCGGCCGATGATCGTCGCCCCCCGCCCCTCACGACGCCGCCTCGAACACGGCCGCGAACCGGCCGGCGACGGCATGTGCCGAGTAGGGCGCGTAAGCCGCCGGGTCGACCTGCCCAAAACGCCCCGGCGCCTCGACGAGATCGAGGAGCGTCGCGCCGAGAGCGGGCACGAGGCCGGGAAGCGCGGCCGGATCGGAGAAGCCGAAGGCGGCACCACCGCCGGCCTCCGTCAGGATCGCATGCGCGCTCGAGCGGGCGTGAAAGATCGAAAGCCAGGGCCGGCCCGACATCAGGCCGGGATAGATCTTCGAGGCGGTGTAGTGCGGCTCGTCCGATCCGAGCATCATCACCCCGTCCGACCGGGCGAGCAACGTGAGCGCGTCGACGAAGGGCACACGCGCCGGGTGTTCCCGGACGAGTGCGGCGACGCCCTCCTCCTCGGCCAGGCGGGCGACGCGATGGGCCGGCGATCCCGTGGCGGTGCCGGCAGGCTGGTTGCTCGTTCCCACGAAGACGAGACGGAGCCGCTCCGCCGCTGCGGGATGGTGCGCGGCGAGCCAGCCGACCGCGCGGAACAGCGTCCGCATCACGGCGCCGCCATGCGGCAGGAAGGTTCCGACATAGCAGAGGTTGATACGGCCGGGCTCGAGAAGCGCGTCCGCCGCGCCGGCCGGCGCGGCCCGCAGCGCCGCGAAATCCTCGGCGTCGCCGCCGATCGGAATGGCGGTCATGCGGCGCGCGTCGAGCCAGGGATAGCGGGCGGCCATCTCGGCGTTCTGCGTCTCCGAGACCGAGGTGATCCACGCGGCGGCCTTGACCGCCCGCGGCTCGAGCGCGACGGCGAGCTGGTGCGCGAGGCGTCCCTTCGACGGCCAAGGCCGGGTGGCGCCGTCCGCCGAAACCCAGGGGTCCTGAAAATCGAGCACGACGGGCAGGCGGAGCCTCCGCCGGATACCGGCTGCGAGCAGCATCGGATAATAGGGCGAGCCGGTGATCAGAACGAGCTGCGCCTCGAAGCGCGCGGCGGCCTCGGCGAGCGCCCGGCCGAAGAAGGGATAGCCGCGCAGGCCGATGTCGCCGATGCCCGCGAACCGCGCGAGCCGCGCCGGGACGGCGCCGGTGCGGATCTGCTCGACCGTCTCCGGCACGAGCGCCGCCAAGGCCCGGTCGGGCACCTCGGGATAGTGCCGCTCGTCCACCCGCACGATGATCGGCCGCCAGCCATGCGCCGGCAGATGTTTGGCGAGATGCCGCGCGCGGTGGACGCCGGCGAGCGAGGACGGCGGGAAATGCGGCGACAGGATGAGCACGGTCTTCACGGGGCGCCGCGCAGAGCCTTGTCGACCACGGCGAGCAGAACGGACTGCTCCTCCTCCCAGCTGAAGCGGCCCTGGCCCAGTTCCCAGGCGCGGCGGCGTCCATTGTTCAGGACGATATCCCCGACATTTCTATCCTTCCGACTTGGCAAGATTCTGAACAGGATTTCTAAGACCGCCATCATGAGTCAATTCATGAAAAATCTCCGACATCCTGCAATGTATTTCTTCACCATCCCAATTCGACATTGATCATTATGCCAAAGCGATCAGCCCCCCAATAATCTAAACAACACTAGATGTCGAAAGCGTCCATCATAAATCTTTGAAATTGCACAGCGTTTTCCATTATGCTCGGTGTTGATTCAGCGGCGCGCCCTAGGTCTCGGCGGACGCCGGCGAGCACATCGCGATCTTCCAGCGACTTCATCGCTCGGATGAAACTCTCTGGTTGGTCGGCGGTGAGGATAGCTCCCTGTCGGTATAGGTATCCTCGCCGCCCCACCGTCGTTGTAACGATCGGTATATGCCATCCGAGCGCGACGGCAAGCTTGGTGCTACAGCCACGTCCTTGGCAAAAGATCGGATTGAGTAAGGCCGTCCAAGAGGATACCTCGCATCTGACTGCTTCCTCGTCGAGCGGCCCCAAATAGGTGACGCTGGCAAAGCGCTCCGTTAACCAAGCGCCCAACCGCTCGGGACCGCCGACCACCCGCACGTCGGGCCTCCAGGTCTTCGAAGCTTCGAGCGCCTCTAGGACGGATACTAGTCCCGCAAGATTAGGGGCATGATCCAATGTGCCGAGGAAACCATATCGCTTCGGCACCGGAATCCAGTCCAGCGGATCGAACACGACCGTGCGGGGGATCCAGACTACATGCGAAACGCCGAGCCAGCGCTCGAAATCGGCGTCGAAGGGCGAAAGGCAGACGGCCGCTCGAATTCCTTCCCGCGCTGCGATCTCATCAGACAGGACATTGTGCACGGCCCGAATCGGCGACGGTCTCAGACGCCCCGAGAGTGGAAGCTTTCGAACAACCCGAACATGATTGAGCAGATCAGTAACTTCTGCACCATGAGACAGAAGAACGATCTTCCTACGCAGATCAGCAAACGCCTCGCCTCGGATCGAACCCGCCAGATTGACTTGATTAAGGAAAACAAAGTCCGCATGCTGCGCAGCTTCGACAATTTTAAATAAATCTTCTGGCGATATACTCCCCTGATAAGGCGAGGTCCGGATCAGCCGCCTGAGCCTGACGCCAAACCGGATATCTATATCGACAGGAATAACCGTCACATCAATGTTGGCCGCGGCCAGCAAACGAATATATTCGCGCGTCGCAACCTGCACACCCCCCGGGGAATCGGCAAGGAACCGATGATTGGACACAAACAACCCTCGGAGAGGGCGCGTCTCTCTGGTTAGAACCGCATCGGCGGCGCCCCTAGGCGCGAAACGCGACGCTCTAGTGTGCACGATGGGTAATGACACAAGAACCTTCAGATCTCAATCAATCCACGATCGTCGCGCCGCCCCAGGCCCGCTTGGATGGCCCCATAGAGCGCGGCGCGATAATCCCGCCACTGCCAGTTCCGCGCCGTCTCGAGCGCCTCTCGCCTCATCGCCGCCAGCCGGCGCCGATTGTCGAGGCACCACTGCAACGCTGCGGCGATCGCCGCGGCGTCCCCGGCGGGAATGATGAGCCCGTTGACCTCGTGCCGGACGAGATCGCTCGCGCCCGCCTGATCGGTGGTGATCACCGGGACCCCGCGGGAGAAGGCCTCCGTCACCACCATGCCGAAGCCGTCCGACAGCGTCGGGAACATCAGCACGTCCGCGGCGTCATAGGCCGCGAAGAGCCGCGTCTGGGGGACCGAACCGTGGAACGTCATTCCCTCGGGCGCCGGGCGCCACAGGTTCTCCGGCAGGGCCTGCGCGCCGAACACGTCCGCCTCGATGGCCCGGCCGGCGTCGAGCCGACGCCAGGCGTCGATGAAGAGATGCGCGGCCTTGCGGATCGAGAAGGTTCCCGCCCAGATCACCCGGAGCGGCCCGTCGGCGCCCGTCCGCGCCCGCCCTTCGACGACAGGCGGCGCGCCATAGGGAACGGCAAAGGTGCGCGCCGGGTCGGCGCCGCCGGCGATATGGGAAGCCCGCGTCACGGACGAGTTGGTAATGACGACGTCGGCCGACCGCATCTCGGCGTCGCGGCGGGACTGGCGGGTTTCGAAGAGGGTCTCGAAGTAGCCGTCGAGCGGCGACGCCAGTTCCGGATGGATCGCCTTCTGAACGCGCTGCAACTCCTGATAGGCGCGGCTGTTCAAGGACGGGAAGTCGAGGATCTTGGCGAGCCCCAGCCGGTCTGCGGCCTCGAAGGCCTCGAGCGCGGTATACTCATAGGCATAGACGGCCGTTCCTCCGCGCCGCAGGCGCCGCCCTGCGGCCGCGGCGAAACGGCGGGACTGGAGATCCCAGATGCGGTCGACCGTCCGGCGATCGAGCCGCCCCTTGTCCGCCAGCGTGCGCAGCACCTCCCAGAAGGCCGCCGTCTCCACCCGATCGCGCGGGACCGCGGTCACCGAGCGGCGCGCGAGTTCACGGAGCAATCGACCTCCCAAGCGGTCGGGCAGCATCTTCAGCAAGCGCGCGAACGTGCCGCTGGGGTCGAAGGCGAAGCTGGTCAGATAGGCCTCGAGCGCGTCACGCTCCGCAAAGGCGAGCGCCGCTTGCTGGCCGAACATCGCCGTCGACGGAAAGGCGACGAGCGCCCTTACCGCAAGCCTCTGCCGAGGCCCGGGAAGGCCCTCGCGGACCATAGGGGATGCTGCAGCGGACACCCGGCTATCCATGGCGCACCGCCGCACGATAAACCGCCTCATAGGCATCGACCACCACGGTCTCGCTGTAGCGCGTCTCGGCGGCCAGGCGGCAGGCGGCACGGTCGATCTCCGCCAGACGGGCGACCGCGCCGACCAGGCCGTCGACGCCGTCGCGCACGAAGCCCGTGACGCCGTCGTCGACGACCTCCGGCACCGATCCGCGGCGCAGGCCGAGCACCGGCGTGCCGCAGGCGAGCGCCTCCGCCATCACGATGCCGAACGGCTCGTCCCAGAGGATCGGCATCAGGAAGGCCGCGGCCGAACCGAGAAGTGCGCTCTTTTGCGCGTCGTCGACCGGCCCGACATAGGCGACGGCCGCGCCATCGACATGCGGAAAGACATGCGCCTGCGCCCAGGCACGATGGGCGTCGGGGACGTTGCCGGCGATGACCAGCCGGCGGCCGGCGCGCCTGGCGATCTCGATGGCGAGGTGGGGTCCCTTGATCGCCTCGACCCGGCCGAGAAAGACGAGCGGCGCGTCGTCGGGCACGCGCGGCACGAAATCATAGGTCGAAAGCGGCACCCCGTTCGGCACGACGCTCCAGCGCCCGAGCGACCGCACGGGCCGGATCATCGCCTCGCTCACCGCGGTGAAGCCGAGCGTTCCACGCGACAGGGCGGTTCCGAAGCGGATGGTTCTGGGGGCGACCGGTCGCTGATAGGTCATCAGCTTCGGGATCGACAGCGGCAGGAGCGGCGCGAGATAGGCGACGCGGGAGAAGCTGTGCACGAGATCGAACCGCCCCCGCAGCACTTCGCCGGCGAGAACGGCCGCGTTCCGGACCGTGTCGACACGGGACCGACTGTCGGCGCCCGGCCAAGGCACGAGCCGCCCTGCCGATCTGGAATTCCGATCAGCGAACAGGACGACTTCATGTCCCCGCGCGACGAGCCCCCGCGCGAGCAGGTCCACCACCCGCTCGATGCCGCCATAATGGACCGGCGGGACGGGGAGCTCCGGATCGGCGGTGAGGACGATCTTCATTCCTCAGAGCTTCGCGTGGATATCTTTCCACCCATAGCCGTTGGCGGCGAGATACAGCGCCATCTCGGATGCGCTCAACCATCTTCCCGGGACATCCTCCCCGAAAGGTCCAGCAGCGTCATATTCGAACTTCCATTTAAAGTCAAGTAAATCAATATCGAAGTATCTGTTATTCACATACTCTCCCTCAACGATCTTAAATTTCGTGTAGCCGGCGGAAGCAAGCTCGAGGAACACGTCAGGTGTATGTATCTCGGCTGAAACGTACGGAACTGAAACGGACCGGGTCATAGAGCGAACAATTGGACCATCAAGCCCTTCAAGGTCGATCTTGACGTAGAAGGGATCGCCGTATTGATCGAATAGCGCGCCCGGCGTGAGGGAGGGTAGCGTGATCATCCTGAAGTCCGCAGCCCTTTCAGATCCAGGCACGACAAAAGTACTAAGTGAATCTTGCTCGGAATGAATGTAAAATTCCACCTGATGAACAGACTCATCGGGAACAATACATGCGTTTATGACCTTTAGGCGGTCCTCCTTGCAATAATCAATATACTTATCACTAATGACTGAACATAAAAGGGGATTCGCCTCGACGGCCACCACATTCAATCCGCGCGCCAGATAGTACGGAATGTTTCGTCCATGGTTGGCGCCAAAGTCATAGACCAGGCGACCCCTGATATCCTCTTCGCCCCAACCGTTCGAGGGCTCAGCAGCCGGAGCTGAGAAGCGGGCCTCGCGTTCCAGGACGCGGGCATGAAACTCCACATGGTGAGCCAGCCTCTTGGCAAAGCGTCCGAACGGGCTCAGTCCGTCCCTCTCGCCGCGCATGGACGCCCGCAGGAGGTCTCGCAGATGGGCCTTCAGCGGGATCATTGACCGTCTCCGGCGAGGTTGCGAGTGAGCGGAGCCTCAGCAAGGAACTGGAAGTGCTGCGCCAATCGGCGCCGGCTCTGCAACAGACGGAGCCATCGCGTCGGACGCCGCCCGAACGAGAGGCAAGCTCTCATCAGTCCGACGACCGGCGCCCGCCACAGCAACGCATGTGCCTCGCGGTTTGCCAATCCCGCCTCGACGAGCGCTACAGCCCGCGGTGAGATTGGCGATACACCATTCCAGAGCGCTCCGGCCAGACGTCGGCGACTCGTCTTGCTGCGTAGGGCCGCAAAGACGCTGCCGATCAGGAGCGCCTGATACATGCCCCATCGGTCGCCAACATCGCGCGCGCTGCTGAGCGTTTCTGCATAATTGACGAGGGGCGCGCCGTTGAGTGGCACGGAGCGGGGCAACAATCGCTCCCTAAAGTGCTCCGTCACGTCGACGGGTATCGTCTCAGGCGTCAAGAGCGACGATCGACGTTCGACGCGAACAAGCATGGAGCTGTTACAGATCTTCGCAGAGCCGCAGATCTCTGTCAGCGTGAAGCTATGAAGGCGCACATCGTAGAATGGCCAGATCGTTGTTTCCGTGTCGTGCCATCGCCCGCCCGGCAGCTCGCGCCAGATCCTTTCGTTGCCTACAACCAGCGGAGCGTCTGGAAAATGTTTCAGAACGGCGATCTGCGCGGCGAGGAATGTTGGTTCCCACCAGTTGTCGTCCTCCAGCAAAGCGGCGTAGCGCGCCTCCGCTTCCCGAAACACCAAGTTGAAGCTGCTAACCGGACCACGCTTTGTAAGGGGGAGAAACAGACTGAGACGCGGATCGGCGAAGCTCTCGATGATATCGCCAACCTCGCCATCGGCCGGATCATCATTGACAACCTTGACGAGCAACATCGTGTGGGTCTGCGCGAGCACGCTCGCGATGGCCCGCCGCAACATTTCATGCCGGCGATACGTCACGATATAGACCGCCACGAGATCGGCGCCGCTCGGGTCGCCGGGGGATTGGGCTGAACTCATTCTACCGCCTCGCCAAGAGCTGCAGCCGACGCGCAAGTCGCCAGCCGACGAGCCGGCGCAACGCGTGGAACCGTGGTGGTCCCACCGGAGCTATATCGGCTCCACCGAGTTCTTTGGCACGCGCCCGAGCCAGGATGCGCAGATCGCCATGGTACGGGTAGTGCTCATAATCGAACGACTGGAGGATATTCGCGCTCGCCCTGCGTGCAGCCGAAGAACTGTCGAGGGTCAGAAGGTGATCGACGGCAAGGGTCAACGATAAATAGGCCGACTCGACCGCCACTCGGGACTTCCGCCCCGACAGGCTGCCCGCCACTCCGGAGCGATAGTACAGCCGGGCCTCGGGGGCGAAGAGAACGCGCTCGGCCGCGGCGAGCAGGCGGGCGAAGAACTCGAAATCGTCGATCAGGGTGAGGCGCTCGTCCCATCCGCCGCGGCGCTCGATCAAAGCGCGCGGAATGAGGAAGGCCCCGCACTGTGTCATCGGCTGGCCGCCGGTCCATTCCCGGATGAGCCAGTCGGTGCCCGAGGCGTCACGATCGTTCGGCCGGGGCACGAACTGCGCCTCGGCAGGATCGTGGCGAAACCGCGCCCAGGGACCGGTCGCGACGACATCGTCTGCGCCGCCCAGCCGTTCAGCGAGCGCTTCGATGTGGCGGGGGCCGATCAGATCGTCCGCATCGAGGAAGAGGACCTGACGACCGCTCGAAGCCGCGAAGGCCCGGTTGCGCGCCGCCGAGGCGCTGCCGCGGGCCTGCCGAATGAGCCGGACGCCACGACCGGCGAACCGCTGCACCCTCTCGACCGAGCCGTCTGTGGAGCCATCATCGACGACGATCAGCTCGATCGACGGATAGCTCTGCTCGAGGACACTCTCGATCGCCGCGGCGACGAAACGTTCCGCATTGAAACAAGGTATCAGGACGGAGACGAGCGGTCGGCTCACGGAGCCGCCTCATCGAGCGCCGTCGCGAGCACATACTCCGCCACCTTCTCGGGCGCCATCAACGCATCATACGCCGCCTGATTGCGGGCGGCGATGCGGCGGCGCTCGGCGTCCGTCGTCCGCGCGAGCGCCTCTTCGACACCCGCCCAGCCCGCCTCGTCGTTCCAGCTGATCTCGAAGCGCGACAGGTCGAACCACGGCTCCAGGAAGGCGCGGTCCGCGAAGATCGGCAGGCCGAGCATCATGGCGAGCGTCATGATGTTGCGCCAGCCCCAGTGGAATCCGGACGCGAAAACGGCGAGACGGCTCGCGGCGAGCATCGTCTCATAGTCCGCGACGGCTCCGACCGCCATCGGGAAGGCGGCCTTATCGAGCGGGGCCGCCGCGCTGCCGTCCCATTCGGAAGGCTCCGCCCAGTTGAGCCGCGCATGGATCGCACGGCCTCGCTCGGCCAGCTTAGCGAGCTCCCGGTGCAGGGCGACCCGGTGCCGCGGCCACCCCCACAGCGTATCGAGGAGCACGACGTCATGGAGCGGCGGCCGGTCGCGCAGCGCGAGCAGCTCCCGATAGCGCGCCTCGAAATCGAGATAAGCAACGAACCATGGCTCATCGCCGGATAATCGGCGCACGAGCTTGTCATAGCCGTTCCGCATCGTCTGTACGAGCGGCCCCGGCCCCCGACGTCGCTCGGCATTCGGCCCGATCGGCACGAAGGGGCGAACCCGATCGAAATAGGCGGCTTGCCGCTCGAGGAGCGCAGCCGCGCGCCGCTCGTAAAAGGCAGTCTCCTGCGGCTCGAGCCAGCCATAAGGGGCACTGAAGCGCCGGTCGATGAAGAAGGCGCGGTTATAGCCCGCGCAGAAATAGACATCGGCGTGCTCGATGATGCCCGCCATGCAGAGGAACGAATCCTCGCTGTCGACGATGCAGCGCCTGCGCGTGCTGCTGCGCGACACGGCGATCAGGCTGGTGTGGCGATGCGGATGGGCGAGGACGGCCTCCGAGAAGCCCGCCGACGCGGCCGAAGCGAGCGGGCGCTCGCGGTAGCGGATCGCCCCCGCCCGGTGCAGCCGCATGAAGCCGTGGCGCAGCAGGAAGTTGCGATGGTCGTGGCCGTGCCTGAACCATGCGACCTCGGGTGTCACGCGGAAGCCTCCCGGCCGGCGGACGCCGGACGGCGCGGCGCGATCTCCTTCTCGAAACAGGCGAGCGCCCGCGCGACCGCCTGGTCCATGTTGTAATAGCTGTAATCGGCGAGGCGTCCGGCGAAGAAGACGGTGCCGAGCTTCGCCGCCTCCGCCGCATAGCGCCGGTAGATCCTGCGGCTGTCCTCGTGCGGGATGGGATAATAGGGCTCGTTGCGCCCCGGCACATAGTCTTCCGGATATTCGAAGGCCAGGGTCGTATGGCCGATGTCGCCCTGGCCGGTCAGCTGCCTGAATTCCGTCGACCGCGTAAAGGCATGCTGCGCGGCAGGGGTCGGAAAGTTCTGCTGGGCGGCGCGCTGGATCGTGTGTCCAGATTCCGTCGTCACCATGTCGAAGCGGATGCTGCGATAGGGAAGCGGCCCGTGCACATGATCGAAGAACTCGTCGATCGCGCCGGTGAAGACGACGCGATCGAACCGCTCGACACCGTCGACGTCCTCGAAGCTCTGGCCACAGCGCAGCTCGATCCGCGGATCGTCGAGCATACGGGCGACCAGCGCGGCATAGCCATCACGCGGCATCGCCTGGAAGGTGTCCTGGAAGTAGCGGTCGTCGCGTGAAAGGAAGACCGGCACACGAGCGGACACGGAAGGGTCGAGCGCGTCGGGCGCGACGCCCCACTGCTTCATCGTGTAATGAAGGAAGACCTTCTCATAGACGAGATCGGCGACACGGCGGACATCGGCCGAACCGGACTGCCGCATCTTCAGGATCGGAACCTTGACGCCGAGACCGTATTCTCCGGCGAGCACCGCATTGAGCCGGCGACCTTCTGTCTCGCCGAAGACGATTTCCATCGCCGTCATGTTGAACGGCAGCGGCACCCATCGGTCGTCGAACCACGCAACGACCCGGTGCTCATAGGACCGCCAGTCCGTATAGCGGCTCAGATAGTTCGCCACCTGCGGCGCGTTGGTATGGAAGATGTGCGGGCCATAGTGGTGCACGACGACGCCGTGCCCGTTTGGGCCGTCGAAGGTATTGCCGCCGATGTGCTCGCGGCGATCGATCACAACGACGCGCTCGTCGAGACGTTCGGCGATCTCCCGGGCGAGCACGGCCCCGGTCAGGCCCGCTCCTACTATCAATGTTCTGCGCATCGTCAGCCGACCACCTGTTGCACTTCGGACCGTCCCCCCGGTGGACGGCCCTGGAAGGAGCTGGCCGCCGCAGCCGCACAGGCCCGTTCGAAGACCCGCTGCCAGCCGTGCTGGTAATAGGATCGCTTCGACTGCGCGACATAGTGATGAAGCACCGCCGCCGGCGCCCTGCCCTCGTCGAGACCGGGCATGACGACATAGTCGGTGCGCGGCAGTGCCGCCGCCGGCCGACCGGCGAACAGCATGGCGGTCAGGCCCTGTTCCTGAAGATAGCTCGGTCCATAATGCTCGTTCTGCGCGGCGCACCAGTGCTCGAGCCGCTCCCAGTCGATGGGGTGCGCATCGAGCGCGTAGAGCCCGACATTGACGCGCTCGGGAACCGGCGCGCCGGCGAGCCGCGAAAGAAAGTCGAGCGGATAGCCATAGGCCGTCGCGACATCCTGCATATAGACCGCGTGCGGCGCCTCAAACCATTCGATCAGGCGGGCGGGCGGGCGGAAGAACAGCATGTCGGAATCGAGGATCAGGCGCCGCGGCGCCGGGCCGAGCTGCATGTCCGTCAGCTTGCGCAGATGCGGATAGACCTCCCGCCGCGCCCGCAGCGCCGGAAAGGCGTGCCGAGGCAAGAGGCGGTCGAGCCGCGCCTCGGTCGCATCGCGGTCGACGAACTCGGCCCATGGTACGATTCGGCGGAGGCGATCACGAAGCGCCGCGGTCATCGCGCCATCGTCGAACACGACGGGCGTGATCTTGAAGGGCACACCGAGCTGCAGCGAGACGAAGCAGAACACCGTCTGGAACCAGTATTTCGGCCCGGTGAGAAACGCCACCTCAGCGGCGGAGCCGATGGGAGGTTCACCGAGCGGCGGCAAACGCTCCGCCGCCTCGATCATCGCGGCTCGCCCACCCGCCGTCCGCCATTGCTCGACCGGCCCCCCCTCGAGGATGCTCTGGCGCACGAGCCCGACGGGCCGGTGATAGACGAGCCGCGCGGCCTTCCCCACACCCAGGCGGCGGGCGAACTCGCGAAGCCCGCTCACGAGGCCGCGCCGTTGTCGATGTGAGCTGCGGCCGGCGAACGGCGTCTCGCACCCGCGAACCAGCGCCGGACCTGAGCACCGAACAGGATCGAATTGAGCGAAAGGTAGCGCGCGGCGTAACGCCGCCAACTCTCCCGCTCCGTCAATCCGCGGCGCCAGATCAGCCGGGCCAACAGCGGCAGCCCGAGCTTTGTCTGGCGAACGAACATAGCCAGCGGCAAGTCATTGATCGGGTTGGCCGGATCGATGTCTCGAAGTTGATACCCGTAGATATAGTTTCTCCTATGAATATAGGAGAGCCTCATCTTTTCCCGCGAGACATGGTGTACCATCCTCATCGAGGAACTGAACTCAAAGCGCAGGGTGGGATTCGACCGCCGAAGTGCCAGTTGAAGAGCGGTTTCCTCCCCCAGTCGTAATCGATCACCGCTGACGCCAAGGGTCGGATCGAAGCCTCCTGCTGCTGACAAGACTGAGACACGCCAGCCCATATTGCCGCCCGAGAAGCAAACGGACGCCGCCTGTGGGCCGTCGGCGAGTTCCAGATGGGCACTGCCGAAAGAATCGTCGAACCAGGCCGGCTTCGGAGAGGTGTAGAACGGCGTATAGGGCCCCCCGAACACATCCGCCTCGGCCCGTTTCGTGACCGCACCAACGGCGGATCCCCATTCAGCCGACGGGATCCCATCATCGTCGAGAAAGACGAGATATGCAGTCGAACAAGCGGCCATGGCGGCGTTCCGCGCATGCGACAGCCCGACTCTCGGCTCGACGATGCGCCGCGCCATGGACCCGAACTGGGCGACCACAGCCGCCGTATCGTCTGTCGATCCATTGTCGACGACGAGGACCGGCGCGTCCAACCCCTTCAGCGACGCCGCAAGACCCTCCAGACAACGCCGCAGGAAGGCGGCGCGATTGCGCGTGCAGATCGCGACGGTGAATGCCTCAGCCATCGGATGCTCGAACAAGGGTGCGATCAGTCCGCCCCCGCGCCCGCTCGATCGCCCTCCGATAGGCTGCTTCCTGCAGGGGGCCGATCGCCGCTTCCGAGTAGGTCGCGAGCACATGGGTCCGCGCCGCCTCCCCCATCCGCGCCCTTTGCGCCGGGTCGCGGAGCAGAGCGATGACGGCGTCCGCAATTGCGCGGGGGCTGCGCGGCGGCACGAGCAGGCCGGTGCGGCCGTGCTCGATGATTTCGGCCATGCCGCCCGCCGAGGAGCCAACGACCCCGCAGCCCGCGGCCATCGCCTCGAGACAGACGAAACCGAACGCCTCCCAATAGCTCGGGAAAACGCCCACCGCCGTATCGGCGAGGGTCCCTGGAATCTCGTCGTAAGGCAGAGCGCCCGTGAACTCGATCCGGTGGCCTGCCCCGGCGCCGGCGAGACGCCGGATCACGAGATCGAGCGGCTCGCGTGTTGCCGGATGGGGCAGCGTTCGGCCGACGAAACGGAACCGTGCGTCCGGCATTGCGCGCAGGATTCGTGGGATCGCACGGGCGAGTTCGAGCACGCCCTTGCGTACCTCGAGCTTGCCGATGAACGTCACGAGCGACGATGGTCGGCTCGCTGCAAGGGAAAGCAATTCGGGGCGAGCCTGAAAAACGTACGGCACGACCGACGAACGAGAAACATCGATTGGCCAGCGCTGGCTGGTCAACTCAAGCAAGGCCGCAGTAGGGGACGTCACCAAGTCGGCGGCGAGGGTGATCGCCCGCTCCGGGTCGACCGCGGGGGCGTAGCGGCCCCAGAAGGGGCGCGGCCACTGCCCGCGGCGAAGCGCGCCCGCCACGAACCGGAGCTTCGCTGCCGGGGTCACATAGGCATCGTTGATCGCACCGATCTGATAGCTCGCCGTCGCGAGCTTCACGACCCGCGGAAGATCGGGCACGGCGGTCTGAACGGCTTCGAGATCCGCCCCGTATTCGGCGCTCTCCACCACATCGAAAGGAAGCACCTTGTGCCGCGCCAGAAAGGCCGGCAGGACGGCACGCGCAAAACCCACACGCGGGCCGTCGACGCTGAATATCTGCACGCCGCCGCTCGTCCGGCCACTCGTGACACCGCCTTCCGCCGAGGTGAAGACCTCGACGGCATGGCCGCGCGCCGCCAGCATCGCGGCGGCGTTGCGAACATAGGTGCCGATGCCGCCGCCGTCGCGAATGCCGGCATACTCGTAGGACACGAAGGCAATCCGCATGTGCCCAGCGAGAGCCGAACGGTTCGCGAGCGCCGCAGCGTTCATGCCGGAACACCGCCGGGGCCCAGATAGCCCCGCGCCTTCAGATAGCTCTGCACCGGATTGCGGCCGAACGCCTCGAGCCAGAGCCGGTTGCAGGCGGTCGCCTCGACATAGCCGAACGCGCCGCCGCAATGGAGAGCTAACAGGCGCTGGAGCACCGACTGTGCCACGGCTCGGCCCGCCCCGAACAGGCGCGCGAGGAAGGCGAGGCGAACCCCCTCCCGCCAGGCTGCGTCACGCAAGGCCCCCGTCCAGCGGTTCTGCGCGTCGACCGCATCGACCGACCGCTCGAAGGCGGCGATGTGCTGCCCTTCCCGGTGCTGGCGTTTGAAGGCTTCATGACCCGAATAGGAGTCGCTGCGCGGCTTGCGCCAGAAGAAATCCGCCCCGTCGAGACGCCGATGACGGAGGCCGTGGGCGAGCGCCCGGATGTGGAACTCGTAATCGTGGCCCGCGCGAAGCGTCTCGGCCCACGGCCCGAGACGATCGAGCGCAGCACGGCGCCAGAGCGGTCCGCTCGTCTGCCAGGGCACCCGCCCCGAGACGAAGAGGAACAGGTCGTCCTGTTCCTGCCGCCAGACCGACCAGGGCGGATCGTCCGGGCGCGGCACGCCGTCGAAGCACAGGCAGTTGCCGACCACGAAATCGAGCGCGGGATCGGCATCGAGGGCCGCCATGCGCCGCGCAAGGCATCCCTCCCCCAGCAGATCATCGCTGTCGAGGAACAGGACGAAAGCGCCCGAGGCATGCTGGAAGCCGACGTTCCGCGCGACCTGCGCGCCATCGCGGTCGGCCGGAACGTCGGTCAAATCGATGACGGTCGAGACAAGCCCGGGCCGCACGATCCGGGCCGTCACGGCGCGCGGATCTTCGGCGCCGCGATCGTTGACGATCACGACCTCGATCCGCGGCCAGTTCTGCGCCGCGACCGAAGCGAGCGTCTCGGCGAGCAGCGCGTTGCGGTCCCGCGTCGGGACGACGACGCTGACGAGCGGCGAGGCGGCGCCGGACCGCATCACCCTGCCCCCACCGGCGACAGCGCGCGCCGCATCGCGCCGAAGGTGAAGCGGTTGAGACCAACCCGCGGGTCGAGCAGCGCGCGCCGCGCCAGTTCGACCACAAACCTCGCGCGCGAGGGCGTGCTCGCCCGCAGTTGCGTCACCTCGGCCGCCCAGTCCTGCCGCCGCACGATCCGGCCGGCGAGCGCCCGGTGCCGTCGGCCCAGCCCGCCGGCCGCGAAGTCCCGGCGGGCGCGCTCGAACTCGGCCCCGAAGCCGTCGCCTTCGCTGACCGATTTGGTCGTCTCGTGCAGGCGAAAATGCGCGAGCGCCTGGCCGAGCGTCCGCACGCGCGGGAACCGGTCGAGATAGCGGACCATGGTGACGAAGTCGAAGACGTAACGATAGCCCGGCTCGAAGCCACCGACCGATCGCAGCTTCGCCGTATCGAGGAAGACGCCGGGCTGGTGATAATCCGAGAGAGCCGTCAGCCCGTGATGGCGCAGCAGATGCCCGCAGGAGAGGCGACGGTTCCGATAGAGCGTCTCCTCGCGCGAAGAGAACTGGATCACCCCGCCCCCGACGACATCGGCTCCGACGAACGCCTCGGCCACCGCGGCGAAGCTGTCGGGACAAAAAAAGTCGTCGGAGTTGATGAACTGGAAGATCGCACCCGACGCGGCCGTGAGCCCCTCGCCGATCGCCGCCGCCTGCCCGCCATCGGGCGCCGACCGCCAGCGCGACAGCCAAGGCGCGTAGCGTCTCAGGATCTCGATCGTCCCATCGCGCGAACCGCCGTCGAGCACCTGATAGTCGAGGTCCGGATAACCCTGCAGCAGAACGGAGCGGATGGTCTCCTCGATGAAGGCGCCCTGGTTGAAGCTCGGGGTGACGATCGAGATCCGAGGCCAAGGCCGCCCATCGCGCATCCGCGCCGGCAGCGGTCGAGAGCCGACGGTCCAGGGCCAGCCCGTCCTGCCGGGCGGCGGCGGCGGCAGATCGGCGAGAGTCAGGAACATCACGCCATCACCATCACCAGACAGCGGAACGCAACGACAATCACAGATGCCGCGCTCGAAGATATCATCTACGTTGCCAATGCAGCCGCTATACGGCGCGCCGTTGCCTGCTCCGAGCATCTGGCACGCCACCACTCGAGTGTGAGGTTCTGACGTTCCTGAAGCGCCTCAGCATTCCCCAGAAGCCCATTGATGCGGCTCTTGAGATCTTTCCAAGAATGCAGAACCATGTGAGGGGCGCCTTCATAGAAATAGAGCGGAGGAAGGGGGGCTGTAACAACGACACAACCCGCACGCATGGCTTCAAAATGACGAAATGTTTCTACGCTATAGAAACCGGGCGGGCAGATTACGATCTTACTCCGCTCCAGCATTGCCCCGTAATCCTCGCCCGACAGCCCCTGACGAAAGCCGGACGTGAACTTCACGTAGGAGTTCCGAAAGGCGCCGCTGTAATCAAGGGACGGGTGAATGGATCGTACGACCGCCGCAGGAAGCAATCGAGGACACCACATGGGGGTTCCCAAGGCCCGCAAGAGCGGTTCTCTCTGGCCGTTCAGATTTCCGGAGAAAAAAACACGAATCGGCCGAGCACCAGCCGAAAGCTTCTCCAGCGAAGACGCCGTACTCTCGACATACCCGAGAGGGAACGAATACAGATTTTTCGTCAATCCCTCGCCAGGCAGGTAGCTCTTGAAAACGAGCCGCGTTCGAGAACAAAGCCCGAGCGGTACTCGAGCGTGCTCATCAGAGATAACAATCACGACCGTTGTTTCCGCCGGCGTCTCTATTTCAAGATCATCACCAGAGCCTCCCGAGCAAATGACGAAATGGAAACGCGCAAATTCCGCTTTCATTATATTTGCGAGCTCCGAGAACATAGCCGAGAGAAACCGCTTTTCGCAAAGGAGTTCGAAGTCGTACTCGCTCCTAAGATGAACGTTGCCCGGAAAGATCGAGATATCAGATGGCGACATACTAAGTAACATCCAATCCTGGCGGCCTATCCACCCCCCTGACTAGAATAGCTCATGGAACCTTAATGGGGCCGACACTCGGGCTGCGCCTACACATCAAATCTCCTCATGGAAGAACCTATGTGCCGGCGACGAGCCGCGCAAACAAGCTCCTCATAAAGCGCATGATAGCGCGCCGCCTGGAGTTCGAGCGTATATTCTCGCTCGACGACCCGCCGACATTCCGCCGAGAGCCGGGCGCGGAGTTCGTCGTCGGCGAGCAGCGTCTCGATCGCCGCACGGAGATCTAGGCTGCGTGTGTCCATATGGAGCCAACCGACACGAGCCATAACAGGCGCAAATTCTTAGTTGAAGAATAGGCGCCCTACGAGGTGATCCGCCTCAGAAATTCTTCGGATGAGTTTATAACACAGTCTTTAAGAATATGATCTCTAAGAGCTTGTCGTGCAAGTCCGACGTCCGCTCGGCGGTCACCGCCCGCTATCTCATCAAGCATAGGCGCAATATCCTCAACACGATCAGCATGCCAAAAGCACGGCAAAGTAGAGAAGTATGAAGAAGAAAGCAGTATAACCTCCTTACCCGCCACAGCAGCTTCGAGTGCGGTTTGCGAGTTGATGGTGATCACCACGTCACAATCCCGGATAGCGGAACCAGTATCATAAAGAGACTCTCGATCAATCTGGAAATGATGAAACTCTTTCTTACCCCAAGGGAACCCCGCACCAACTAGCCGCCGATAGGTCAGACCATTGAGCTCTGGGCCTATAGGAGACCGCCCATGAATCTCCTTGGGATGAAGTTTTACAAATACAAACGCGCCTCGCCGTACCGATATTTCTAACACACCCTTCACAAGAGAGATCGGATTGATATCCGCAGTAGTCCCGAATATTTGAGATGCATCTGTATACACCTGACAGATTAACAGCAACCGAAGCCGACCGTTCGGAAAACTAAATCGCCCCTTTCCGGATTCATGTTGCTGATTCTTATTCCAGCGCGTAACTTCCCCTATATCATCCGCACCGGTCGATTTATCTACCGAATGCGGGATGCTTAGCTTGGGATTGAAGACGGCGTCCGGACCACCTCGGGCCATTCGACTATACCCCCCCAGTATAGCCATCTCCCAGGCGCAACATTCAAATTTATACTTTTCCGCCAAGCTCCTAAGAATCACTTCTTCAACCAAAAATCCCTGTATGTATATAACTCTATTAGGCTTAAATTTAGATATAGCCCTTATTATATCCTTTCTTATTTTCTCATAATATAGTGCCCACTCCATAACGGCCACCCGCACGGCTTGATCAGTAAAATCGACCTCATGAGGCAGTCGCTCAATTTCATTGCAGAGAGAATAGATTATCGCCTCAAGTACTTCGTCGTCTACCGGAACCCCATCCTCAGCCGGACTCTTTTTCACGCAGCCCAGAGATCTCTCCCTAAAATCACGAGGATGGCCGTCAAGAGTTAGTCTCTTGTACGCTACGCCATCTATCGCACATTGATCAATAAGATCTTTCCGGGGAAAGGGTAACCATTCGGCATGGCGAATAAACGAGTCGATCTGCATCAGCCTTATACTCGATCTCCTCTGAGAAAGCCTCCATTCCCGCCATCTATATCTTATTAGTTCAAAATTTCGTCCAATACGCCCAGAGGCTCGATGAATAAGAGAGACACTCATACATATCTACTCGGAAACAACAGAGATCGTAGGAAATATAGAACCCGAGTGAGCGAAGGGTATACGACCTGTTCCATATACATCAGACTCAATTATTTCGAATAAAATCGCCGAATCGATCTTCTCTACAAGATCGCCATTTGATCTCAGTGAAATGTCGACACTATACTCTCCGGCCAGAAGAGGAGTTCTGGAAACCTCAAAGATAACTGCACGCGGCTCATTTGAAGGAGCTTTATAGCCGATCATTTCTGTGTTAAACCCGAAGACAGGCATTTGGTCCCATCTTCGGCGGAATTGAAACCCCAAGTGTGGTTCATCCACATCTGTCAGCTCCACCCAAATCCTAAAGTCGCCCCCCATAATGGGAGTCTCCCCAACCACACTTTGCACCTCGGCCCTGCGGATCCGACTAGAGCTTAACTTTATACTTTTCTCATCAACGTCCGATCTAAGTAGCTCTATCGCTTTAGTTTTACTTCCGATATACCTAATCTTTCCTAAGGTTAATATAATGGCCCTATCACATAGCCCATCTATAGCCGCCATATTATGGCTGACAAACAGCACCGTGCGCCCATGTCCCGCGACGTCCTGCATCTTGCCGAGGCATTTCTTCTGGAATTCGGCGTCGCCGACCGCGAGGACCTCGTCGACGATCAGGATCTCGGGTTCCAGATGGGCGGCGACGGCGAAGGCGAGGCGGACATACATGCCGCTCGAATAGCGTTTCACCGGGGTGTCGAGGAATTTCTCGATGCCGGCGAAATCGACGATCTCGTCGAACTTCCTGCGGATCTCGGCGCGCGTCATGCCGAGAATGGCGCCGTTGAGGAAGATGTTCTCGCGGCCCGTCAGCTCGGGGTGGAAGCCGGTGCCGACCTCGAGCAGGCTCGCGACGCGGCCCTTGATCGCGACGCGGCCTTCCGTCGGCTCGGTGATGCGGGAGAGGATCTTGAGGAGGGTCGACTTGCCGGCTCCGTTGCGGCCGATCACGCCGACCACCTCGCCCCGCTTCACCTCGAAGGAGACGTCCTTCAGGGCCCAGAACTCCTCGACCGCGTCGCCGGCGACGAGCGGCCTTCCCTTCATCATCGCGCCGGCCGAACGGGCGAGGCCGCGGGCCGAACGGCCGAGCGCCTCGCGCAGCGTCGTCGCCCGCGCCTCGGTCTGGTGGCCGATCAGATATTTCTTGCCGAGCCCCTCGGCCCGGATGACGACATCGCCCGCCATCAGATCAGGTCCGCGAAGGTGCGCTCGGTGGCGCGGAAGGTGCGGATGCCCGCCCACAGGAGCGCCAGCACGAGCAGGCAGCCGAGCGCGAAGCCCGGCCAATGGATCGCCGTGTCGCCGCCGAGCAGCGACCAGCGGAAGCCGTCGATGACGCCGACCACCGGATTGATAGAATAGAGGAGCCGCCATTCCTCGGGCACAACGGCGCTCGAGAAGCCGACCGGCGAGACATACATGCCGAACTGGATGATGAAGGGAACGATGAAGCCGAAATCGCGATAGCGGATGTTGAGCGCGGTGAGGATGAGGGCCGGGCCGACGCTCGCCAGCACCGCGAGAAGCACGAAGCCGGGCAGGAACACGATCCTCCAGTCCGGCGCGACGCCATAGGAGAGCATCAGGCCGACGAGGAGCACGAAGGTGATCGCCGAATCGACGAGCGCGACGGCGCAGGCCGAGAGCGGCACGATCAGACGCGGGAAATAGACCTTGCTGATCAGATTGCCGTTGCTGACGATGCTGTTCGAGGCGCTGCCGAGGATGGTGGAGAAGAGGAACCAGGGCAGCATGCCGGCCATCACCATCACCGGATAGGGCACGCCGCCATCGCTCGGCAGGCCGGCGAGCCGGCCGAACACGACGGTGAAGACGATCATGGTGAGGAGCGGGCGCACCAGCGCCCAGAGCACGCCGACGACGGTCTGCTTGTAGCGCACCGTCACGTCGCGCCAGGCGAGGATCGCGAACAGCTCGCGATAGTGCCAGAGATCGCGCCAGTAATTGCGCGCCGCGAGGCCGGGCGCGATCACGGTCAGCCGATCGGCCGCCGCGTCCGGCTCCGCGCCGGCGGGCATGGTCCCGAGGCTCATCGCGTCAGCGCCCGAGGCTTCGGACGAGAGCGTCGACATGGCGCGCGAAATGGTCGAAGGCGAAGCGGCGGAGCGCGGCCGGATCCGCCGCTTCGCCGGTTTTCAGGGCGGTCACCAGCGCATCTCCGAGCGCGATCGGGTCGTCCGGATCGATCGCCCGGCCGATGGCCCCATCGGCGAGCGCGTCGAGACTGCCGTCGCGGTCACCGCCGATGACGGCGAGACCCGAGGCGGCCGCTTCGAGAAAGACAATTCCAAAACCCTCTCCGGTGCTGGGCATGGCGAACACGTCGGCCAGCGCATAGTGATCCGGCAGATCGCCATCGGCAACCCGGCCGGCGAAGACGACATGGGACGCGACCCCGCCCGTGCGCGCCAGCGCCTCCAGACGGGCACGGTCCTCGCCGCCGCCGACGATCAGATAGACCATGTCGGGCACTCTGGCGAGGATCCGCGGCAGCGCCGCGATGACCCGGTCATGGCCCTTGTAGCGCTCGGACGGGGCGAGCCGGCCGACCGTCAGCACCACCCTGCGACCCTCGAGCCCGTAGCGCCCGACGAGATCGGCCCGGCGCGGCCGCGGCCGGTAGACCGCATCGAGCGTGTTCGGCAGCACCCGCACCCGCTCGGGCGGAAGGTCCGACCAGCCGAGGAAGCGCCGCCGCGTATGGCGGCTCACCGCGGTGACGAGCGACGCGGCCCGCGCGGCTCGCCGCATCGTCCGGCCGCGATCGGGCCATGCCTCGATGCCGTGCAGCTGCAGCCAGAGCGGGCGGCGCAGGACCCGCGACAGGGCGGCGGCGAGCGGCGCGGCGTTGAGATGGCCGCAGAAGATCGCGTCCGGGCGCATGCGCAGAGCCGCTTCGGTCGCGGCGGCGCTCCAGCCGAGCCGGCCCGGCCTCGCAGCCCGCTGCGCGACCCGGGGCGGCAAGTCCGCCTCGACATCGCCGAACCGGGGCACCACGATCACCGCCTCGACCGGGGAGGACCGCGACAAGGCCGTGAGCAGGTCGCGATTGTAACGGGCGATGCCGCCATGACCGCCGAACGCCTCGGTGACCAGCGCCAACAGCCGCACTCAGGCGGCCGCCCGATCGGTCCCGCCCACACCGACGAGAGCCGGAGCCGCGTTCGGGGCGGCTGCGACACGGAGCGCCCAGTCGCGCGCCCAAGGGCGCTCCGCTCGCGCAGACGACGCGCCCGCCCCGGCCGCGGCGGCCTGCCGCATCCAGTTGCGGATCGGCGTCGTGAAGCCGGTCTTGGCGCGCCCCGTAATCCCCTGCGGCAGCGGCACGCGCGGCGCCGCGGCGAGATCGCCCTTGCCCGCCGGGCGTCCGGCCGCGGCCAGATAGGGCGCGATCGCGGCGAGGAGCACCGGGTCGACCAGCGGCGTGCGGACCTCGAGCGAATGGGCCATGGTCGCCCAGTCGGTGTCGCGCAGCAACTGGTTGCGCATGTAGAGCGTCGATTCGAGCGTCGCGACCCGGCCGTATGCGGTCCGTGGCGCGGGGGTGAGGGCCTGTCGCACGAGCGCGAGCGGCGCGAGCCGGCGCATGCCCCGCTCGACGATTTCGGGGGCGAGCAGGCCGTCGAGCTCCCACGGCATGAAGAGACCGCGGCGCAGCAGATAGGCCCCGGCATAGTCGCCGCCATATTCGAGCGCGCCCGCCGCCTTGGGGCCCAATCGGCCGATCGAGCCGCTGCGGCGCGCCACCTCCCGGACCGCACGGCCGAGGAAGGGGATCCGCGCCGGAACGGCCGCGCGGCGCACCCATTTGGGCAGGTCGGTGAAGGACGGATAGCCGCCGAACAGCTCGTCGCCGCCGAGGCCCGACAGGGCGACCTTGAGCCCGCGCTCGCGCGCCGCCTTGGCGACGAACCAACTGTTGATCCCGTCGATGGTCGGCTGATCCATCGCATCGAGAATGTGCGGGAGATCGGCTTCGAACTCGGCTCGGTCGACGATCCGCACGGTATGGCGCGCGCCGTAGACCCGCGCCACTTCGGCGGCGAGCGGCGCCTCGTCCTCTGGCCGCCCCCGGAATTCCGCGAAGGCGAGCGTCACGGTCTCGATCTCGTCCTGCCCCGCATCCCGCATCAGACCGAGCAGGGCTGCCGAATCGATTCCCGCCGAGAGGAACAGGCCGACCGGAACGTCCGCGACCAGATGATGCCGGACACTGTCGAGCAGCGCCTCGCGGATCGCCTCGCCCGCCGCGGAGGGGGGCACCCCGCGCCCGGACGCCTCTTCGGCAGCGCGATAGACCTCGGCGACCGAATGGTAACGGCGCGGCTCACCCGCACCGAGCCGGTCGACCAGCAGTGTCGCCCCGGCGGGAAGCGCCCGGATGCTCTCGTGGATGGTGAAGGGTTCGGGGACGCTGCCCCAGAGATAGAAGCCCACCCGGCCGGCGGGATCGAGATCGGCGGACACCGCGCCGCCGGCGATCAACGCCTTGACCTGGCTGGCGAAGCGGAAGGTCCAGCCGTCGTCGGCGTAATAGAGCGGCTTGATGCCGTAGGGGTCGCGGGCGAGAAAGAGCTGCCGGCGGCGCTCGTCCCAGATCGCGAAGGCGAACATGCCCCGCAACGCATCGACCATCGCGGCGCCCCGCTCCGCATAGAGATGGAGCAGCACTTCCGTGTCGGAACTCGTCCGGAACACGTGCCCTTTGGCGGTCAGCTCGGCCTTCAAGGCGCGATAATTGTAGATCTCGCCGTTGAAGACGATCCGTAGCGACCCGTCGTCATTCGCCATCGGCTGCAGGCCGCCGTCCGACAGATCGATGATCGACAGTCGCCGATGGCCGAAGCCGACGCGCCCGTCCTCGGAGCACCAGGCGTTCGCGCTGTCGGGCCCCCGCGCCGCCATCCGGTCGCGCGTGCGCAACAGTTCGGCCTCGCCGATCGGGTTCGCCGCATAGTGATAGGCGAAAATGCCGTTGATGCCGCACACGCTACGGCACCGATCGCAAGCGGCGATCGGCCCCGGCAAACAGGAGCTCGCCTCGACAGATCGACCCGGGCCGTTCGCCAACGTCCGCCCGGAGGTGGAAAGCCAAGATCGGGTTGGACGCGGAAGCGGTCACACCGCGACCCCGGCGATCCGACGGTGGGGAGCCGCTTCGAGCCGGCCGCGAATGAGATTCTCCCGGACAAAAAGCCGGTTTCCCTCAGCAGCAGCCGGTCCGGCCCGCCCGCTCACGATCTTCCTTTGAAACGGCTCGTAGCGGACCTCGACGAAGCCCGCCTGCGCGAGCTGCGACCGCATCGCAGCGTCGACCGTCTCGGCGATCACGGCGGCGAGACGATCGCCTTCGATCACGCGCCGCGCGCCGGCGAAAACAGAAGGCTCGTAGCCTTCCACGTCGATCTTGATCAGCAGGGGATCCTCGCCGGCGAGCAGC
Organism: Prosthecomicrobium pneumaticum; assembly: GCF_014199915.1. Lineage (GTDB taxonomy): Bacteria > Pseudomonadota > Alphaproteobacteria > Rhizobiales > Kaistiaceae > Prosthecomicrobium > Prosthecomicrobium pneumaticum. The sequence goes on from NZ_JACHOO010000002.1 coordinate 222,179, forward strand.
CGGTCGAGGGTGCGCAGCGGAACCTCGCGCGTCCCCGCCTCACCGGACCGTGCCACATGATTGGTCGTATCGTGCCCGGTCGTGAAGGAAACGGTCCCTTCATCCGCCCCGACCGCCGCCTCGACCACCGTCACCCGGTCCACCATCCGGTTGGCTTCGACGTTCCGCCGCAAGGCTTGCGCGGTGAGCGGATCCGGCTCGATGGCGATCGATCGCGCGCCGCAGACCGCGGAGGCGAGCACCGTGTAGCTGCCGACATTCGCTCCGACATCGACGAAAAGGTCGCCGGGACGGAGCAGATGGAGAAGAAAGGCCATGTCGGCGCATTCGTGCAGCCCGCAATAGAGATTGCCGGCCGCGCCCGTCATCCCCCGCCGGACGACCAGCTTCGCCCCCTCGATCCAGGAGACTTCGATCTCCTGCTGCAGGCGGCTGCGCAACTGCCAGCCGACGTAGCGACCAAGGGCAGCCACGGGTCGTCGCGCGGCGAGCGGATGGTCCAGGATGAACCGCAAGGTCGGGAACGGTGTACGCAAGGTCCTGAGCCGGTCCTAGCGTTCGCGGCGCGCCCGGGCTGGCCTCACGCGCGACCTCACGCCGGCACGCCCGCGGACAGCAGACGGTCGAAATAGCCGATCGTGTGGCGCAATCCGTCACGCAGCGCGACTTTCGGCTCCCAGCCGATCTGGTCGCGGGCGCGGGTGATGTCGGGCTGGCGCTGGCGCGGGTCGTCCTGGGGCAGTGGCATGAAGGTGAGCGTCGACGCCGAGCCGGTCATCTCGATCGCCAGTTCGGCGAGCTCGCGGATGGTGAACTCGCCCGGATTGCCGAGATTGACGGGACCGGTGACCGACCCGGGCGACCGCATCAGGCGGACGAAGCCCTCGATCAGGTCGTCGACATAGCAGAAGGAGCGGGTCTGGCTGCCGTCGCCATAGATCGTGATCGGCTCGCCCTTCAGCGCCTGCACGACGAAGTTCGAGACGACACGGCCGTCGTTCGGATGCATGCGCGGGCCGTAGGTGTTGAAGATGCGCGCGACCTTGATCTCGAGGCCGTGCTGCCGGTGATAGTCGAAGAACAGCGTCTCGGCGCAGCGCTTGCCCTCGTCATAGCAGGAGCGGGGGCCGATCGGGTTGACGTTGCCCCAGTAATCCTCGGTCTGCGGATGGACGAAGGGGTCGCCATAGACCTCCGAGGTCGAGGCCTGAAAGATCCGGCACTTCAAGCGCTTGGCGAGGCCCAGCATGTTGATGGCGCCGTGCACGCTCGTCTTCGTCGTCTGCACCGGGTCGTGCTGGTAGTGCACCGGCGAGGCGGGACAGGCGAGATTGTAGATCTCATCGACCTCGATATAGAGCGGGAAGGTGACGTCGTGGCGGACCAGCTCGAAGCGCGGGTGGCCGATCAGATGTTCGATGTTCTGCTTGCGGCCGGTGAAGAAGTTGTCGAGGCATATGACATCGTGGCCCTCGGCAATCAGCCGGTCGCAGAGATGCGAGCCGAGAAATCCGGCGCCGCCGGTGACGAGGACGGTGCGGCGGTTGGCAGCGAGAGCTTGATCGGCACGCGAGGACATTTCGGGATCCGGAGAACGGAGGACGGCTCAGCGCACGCCGTGGCCGGTCAACACTGTCCGGATGGTGCGCAGCGCGATCAGGAAGTCGAGCCAGGGGGAGAAGTATTTGATGTAGTAGAAGTCGTAATGTAGTTTCTCGGTCGCCGCGGCGACCTCGGCGACATTGCCCTGGTTGACCTGGGCCCAGCCGGTGATGCCCGGGCGGACGATGTGGCGGTAGCTGTAGAAGGGAATCGCCTGCTCGTAGCGGGTGGCGAGTTCGATCGATTCGGGGCGCGGCCCGATCCAGCTCATCTCGCCCTTCAGCACGTTGACGATCTGAGGCAGTTCGTCGATCCGATAGCGGCGCAGAACCCGACCGACCCGGGTAATGCGCGGATCGTCCGGCTCCGTGAACGCCTTGCCGCCGACCCCGTGCCGCATGGTCCGGAACTTCAGCATCGAGAAGTCATGGCCGCGATAGCCCGTCCGGCGCTGGCGGAAGAAGACCGGACCGCCATCCTCGAGCCGGATGGCGAGAGCGACGACGCCGAGGATCATCAGCGCCGATGGCATCATCGCCAATGCGGCGGCGACATCGAGCACGCGCTTGAGGCGGAGATAGAAGGAGGACGGCAGGAGCGAGCCGAATGTGTTCTCCGAGAGATGCTCGATCTGCACCCGTCCCGTGAAGAACTCGCGGATCTGCTTCGCATGATAGACCGGGATGCCCGCGAGCGCCGCGCGCGCCAGAAACTGCTCCCATTCCGGACTCATATCGGCTCGAAGATCGGCGACGATGCCATTGACGCCCTGCGGCAGGCTATCCGGCCGCAGGGCCGCGATCCAGTCGGCCCGGCGCAGATGCGAGAGGTCCGCGGTTTCGCCGAACGGCATCCACATCAGGCGGGGACGTCTGACGCGTCGCTCGACCATCAAGGCGACGCCGAACCAGCCGATCGCGAGAGCGAAACTCGCGAGGAACTGGAAGCGGGAATAATCGAACCGCGCGAAGAAGAAGACACCGACGACGAGGCCATAGGAGACGACGAAAGCCGGCAGCAAATAGGACAGCGCCCGCACGTCGGGATATTTGATCATCCGGCGGATCACATAGACGCTGAGCAGCATGGCGATCAGCGTACCGAGAATGGTGTTCCGCATGCCGCCGCTGCCGGAGAGAACGGCATCGAGATCCGTCCACATCAAAGCCGGGAAAACGACCGCGACCAGAACACCCCCCGCGAGCTGATAACGCAACCGGCCGAGAAGGCGCGACACGAGACCCGCGGCGCGGGAATCCCCCTGCAGCGCCGGTGCGGCCGGCAGCGCCATCGGTGCGTCTCTCAAAGCCATCATGCTCTTTGCCCACGCTACCGCAGTTCGGGTGACGAACCGTCATCCCGAGCGGGTAACCCAGAAGAGAGAGCGGCGCGAGGGGTCGCGCCGCAGGAACGTGCGGCCGTCAGGCGGCCGGAAGAAGGTTCACGTCGCGTGCCGAAACGGCGAGCTTCGTGTTCATGAGATCGAGAAGAACCTTCACCCGGCCCTTCTCGTCAAGCTCACAGAGTGTGCCGACCAAACCGGCGAACGGACCGGAGCCCAGTCGCACCGTCTGGCCGATGGCGAGCACGGGCTCGAGCACCAGCCTCCCGGTCTCGTCGGCCACAGACAGCAGAGACTCCATGACCGCCTGTGGAACGGCCCGCGGCCGCTCGCCGTCCATGATCAGGGTCGAGACGCCGAACGTCCCGTTGACGCTGCGCCACCGGTCGTGATCGAGCGACAGGCCGACGAAGAGATAACGCGGAAAGAAGGGCGCTTCCCGCGTGCGGAACTGGCGCGCATGCCGCACCGTCTTGCGCACCGTCGGAAGGAAGACGGGGAAGCCCTGCTGCCTCAGATTGATCGCCGCCCGAGACTCGCCGTGGGGTTGCGTATAGACGACATACCAGCGGGGAACCGATGCCTTGATCTCCCTGGACGTCATACTCTGCCACATCACGTCCGACCCGCCCGCCACTCAGCCGATCTCCGGGATCGACATATTCACCAGTACAGCTTCGCAGTCCAGTCGCGCCGTGCACAAGAGGGGCGGGTAACCCGATCAACGCTTGCACCCGGCTTCGACGGGACCAACGGTCGAATCGAACATCGCTGTTGCAGCGCGGCGACAGTCGGGCGCGCGATTCTCGGCGGTGCAGCGCAACGCAGAATGGCAGAGCGCGATAAGCGTCGTTTCCCTTTGCATCATAACGCTTTTCCGCTACGGATGCGGCAGGCGGCGCGGCGTCCGGCCGCGGCCGTTCGGGCTGCACAGGGGGTGCCTCGCTTGCCTTGCCAGGCCGGATGGGCGAAGATGCGGCATGGAGCAATCCGGAGCTTCGGGGGTTTCCGTGATGCGGATGTCGATCATCGTCGCGCTGGCCATGAGCATGGGTCTGCCGAGTGCAGCCTTTGCGCAGGCACAGTGCTCGAGCCTGGTGAGCGGTGGCGCCTGCACCTGCGCTAAGCCCTTCGTGCCGGACATTCCGGTGGCGGAGCTCAGCAATGTCGCGGGCGGTGTGCAGGTGACCGGTCGCGAGGGACTGACACCGACCACCAGCTTGACGCAGCTCTATGTCGGCGATCGGGTGGTGATCCGTAATGGTGGCAGCGCGAGCTTCTACTTCGGCTCCTCCTGCAGCGGCCCGTTGGCGCCGAACACCTCGGTCTCCTTGAGCGCTGTCGGCAGTTGCGCCTGTATCAAGGTCGAGCAGCCGCGGGCGGCCATCCGTCCGGCCCCGGCGAACGCCACTCCGGCGGCCGTGCCGCCGCCGGCAACCAGCACGACGACCGGCTCGTCGTCTGCGGCCGGCATCGCCACCGCGCTCGCCGCGGTCGGTGTGGTGGGTGGCGGCGTCGCGGGCGCCCTCTTCCTGATCGGCGGCGGCGGCGGCGACGACGAAGAGCCGGTAAGTGCCGAGTGAGGCCGGCTTTGCCGCGCCTCTCATTCTCCGCCGCAATGCGGGCTGGTCGCCACGGCGGTCCTCGCGTCGCGATCCTCTGATCTCACTCGATCTGTTGCGCTGGCCGCCCCTCACCTGGGGCGTGGCGCTTCTGCTGTGTCTGTCGGTCCTGCTCGGCGGCGGCGCCCGTCAGGGACTGTGGTCCGATGCGATCCTCCAGATCTACAGCCTCCTGCTGATCACGGCCTTTGTCGCCGCAGGCCGTCGGCCGCTCGGTATCGGTCCGTTGCCGGGTGCGCTGTTGGTCGGTCTCGTCGGGCTGCCGCTCATCCAGCTCGTGCCCATGCCGCCCATGCTCTGGACGCTGCTGCCGGAGCGCGCTCAGATCGCGGCGGATCTCCGGCTGGCCGGCGTCGACCTCCCCTGGCTGCCGGTCAGTCTCAGCCCGGAACGGACCTGGCGCGCCGCCCTCTCCCTGCTGCCGGCGGTCGCGATGGTTCTGGCGACATCGGCGCTCGACCGCCGGAGCCGCCGTGCCGTCAGCGTGCTCATCGTCGCGCTCGCGATGGCGAGCGTGCTGGCGGGTCTCGCCCAGCTCGCACAGGGGCCGGGCAGCGCGCTCCGCTTCCATCCGATGGCGGCACAGAGCGTCGGCTTCTTCGCCAACCGGAACCACTATGCGGCGCTGCTGTGTTGCGCCATTCCGGTGACCGCCGCCTGGCTCGCCGTCACCGTGCTCGACCGCCGACCGGAACGGCTGTTCGTCCTCTCGATCAGCGTCGTCGTCTACGCCTCGCTGTTGGTCGGCCTCGCTGCGGCGCAATCGCGCGCCGGTATCTTTCTCGGACTTCTCGCCGGCATCGGCAGCCTGGGGCTGGCGCTGGTCCATGGGCGGCGCTTCGCCCGTTTCGGCGTTGCGGTGATCGGCGGGGCCTGGCTGCTCGGCCTCGGGCTCATCGTGCAATATGCCGTGCTCGGCTTCCTGGACCGCTTCGGATCGGATCTCTTCGATGACTTTCGCCTCGCCATCGCCGGCGTGACGACGCGCGCCCTCGCCGCCTTCCTCCCCGTCGGCAGCGGGATCGGCACATTCGACGGCGTCTATCGCATGTTCGAGACGCCGAACGTCCTGCTCGAATCCTACGTCAACCATGCGCACAATGAGTGGCTCGAACTGGCGCTCGAAGGCGGCATCCCCGCGATCGCGCTGCTCGCGCTCTTCCTCGTCTGGTTCGGCGCGGCGAGCATCCGGATCTGGCGACTGACCGAGGCCGATGCGCCGCGCATCGATCTCGCCGTCGCGCGGGCCGCATCGATCGTCGTCACGCTCCTCGCGCTTCATTCGGCGGTCGACTATCCTTTGCGGACCTCGGCCTTGATGGTCGTCTTCGCCTGGGCCTGCGTGATTCTCGCCGATCCGACCGGGCCTGCCGACGCTTCGGCCGGCGGAAGCGGGCCGCGGCGACATCGGAGGCCTCGCTCCACGGTGGCCGCGGAGCGGACCACCCAGCAGCCGGCCGGCGATCAGCTTCCTCGCGACGGGAGAGCGACCCGCTCGACCACCAGATCGTCATAGGCGGCGATCCCCTTCACCTCCTGATCGAGCGTCGCCTTGACCGCGAGTTCGAGGCGCAGGCTCTGCGCCGTGCACCCCTCCTGCGGCACGTCGAAGAGAATCTCGAACGAGCGCCACGACACGGTGCCGACAAGCAGCGGCGTCGCCGCGATCTCGCGACGGTCGCCGTCGGCGCAGACGATGTGCCAGGCGAGGCCCCGTTCGGTGACGAGACCGTCGGCCATTTCGCGGCCGGTGAGGCGGTAGGAGCCCGGCGGCAGCAGGAGGAGCTTGCCGACCTGGCGATACGGCACCCGTGTCCCGGCGAACTCGACCCGCAGGACATGGTTGCCGTCCGCCTCCTCGACCCGCCCCGTCGCGGCACCGCGAATCTCGCCGATGGTCCAGTCGAAGGGCTGGCCGCTGATCGGGGCTTCGAAATCGCCGTTCTGGATGTAGCGCCAATCGGGCTGCTGATCCTGTGGAAGGAAAGACAGCCAGGCGAGGAAAGCGACCTGATAGCGGCCGGCGCCGATGAACCGGTCGAGGACCATGCGGATCTCGGTTCCGCTCGGCGCTGTGCCGCGCGCCCCGATCGCCTGCAGGAGGCCGAAAAGCCGCTCGGGCGGCGCCTTGGCGCCGACATCGCCGAGAAAGGTCGCGCGCCAGGGCGGATTCGCGACGAGGAGATCGACGAGGCCCGGCTCCGCCTTCGGATCACCGAGAAAGGGCAGAAGAACCTCGGTTACCGGCGCGCGCAGCCGCGGATTGGTGCGCAGCAGCGCATCCGCATGAGCGAGCGCATCGGAATAGCGGCCGAGCGCCACCTCGCGCCGCAGCAACCACATCTCCGCCAGCGGATCGCGCCGCGACCGGCGGGCCGCGACCTCGATGAGCGCCTCGGCCCGGGCCTCGTCGCCGCCGAGATCCGCGGCGATCGCGAGGCTCTGCCAGGCGGACCGTTCGAGCGGGTCGGCCAACAGGGCGGCGCGGGCGTCCTCGGCGATCCCCTCCAGCGAGCTCCGTTCCGCATCCCCTTGGGCGAGCGCGCCGGAGGCGAGCCGCGCATGGGCTTCGCTGTCGTTCGGCCGCCAGGCGAGCGCCGCCTCGGGGGCGACGCGGACCAGCGTATCGGCGGCGGTGTTGTGAACGATCTCCCAGGCGAGCCAGGCGGAGAGAAGGAGCGTCGCCCCGCCGAGCAGCCAAGCGCGCGGCGACCGCGATCGGCGCGTGGCGCGGGAATGCCGGGAACGGGACGAGCGCGGCATGGCGTGATCGACCTCATGCGGTGGGGAGAGGCGGCCCCCGCCGCCCTCCCCGCTTGACCTGTGTGCGCCGGCGCGGGCCACCGGCGGACCCGCGCGACCAACCGCGCCAAGCGCCCGCGCCGCTCAAGGGGTCACGGCGAGCGCCTCGGCCACGCGGCTCCACTGCGAGGCGCCGAGCGAGAGCAGCCCGCACATCGCGACGAACAGCGCCGCGGCGGCGAAGAGACGCCTATGGCCGCGGCGGCTGCGGAATTCGACCGGCCGCGCCACCCAGGGGATGCGCGGCGCGTCACGAGACAGCCGACGGGACCGGAAGCCACCGGGACGGGCCGGTCGTTCGGCCCGCTCCGGCGGCAGGGTGCGGTCGTAGAGCACCCGCCGCTCCGGCGATTTGAGCGCCTGCCATGCGGCCGTGATCCGCTCCACCGAAGCGGTCTCCCATCCATCCGCCACACGATCGGGATGCAGCCATTTCATGAGCCAGGTCATATGGTCGCGCAATTCGCGCTGCGAGGCCGAGCGGACGGCGCCGAGCACGCGGTAATGATCGGCCTGCGGATGCATGACGACGGTCTGCAAATAGAGCACGGCGGCCTCGCGGATCATCCGCGGCGGGACCTGCCGCAGAGCGGCCTGCCGCGCCGCCTCTTCCTCGCTCGCAGCCGTCTTGATCGCGACCAGAACGTCGGGCGGCAGCGGACGGCGCCGCATCACGCCGGCGAGCAGGGGCGATCCGAGCAGCGCGAGCGCTTCCTCAAGCGCTTGCCGCGGCACGGTCCTGTCCGATCTGCTGCTTCGCATCGCCCTCCACCGCGCCGCCCTTCCTGTCGGCGCCGTAGCCATAATAGCTGTCGTCGCCATAGCCATAGCCGTAGCCGTATCCATAGCCGTAGCCATAGGACTGGGACGAGGTGTCGAGCTTGTTGATCACCGCGCCGACGACATGCGCACGGGCGAACAGGAGGCGCTTCAGAGCGGCCTTGGCAATTCCCTTGCGGGTGTTGCCGGCATCGACGACGAGAAGCGTTGCGGAGGCGATGCTCGAGAGGAGCGGCGCATCGGCGAGACCGACCACCGGCGGCCCGTCGACCAGCACGAGATCGAACTTCTGCGTCGCGATCGACAGCAGCGACAGCATCTTCGAACTGGCCAGCAGTTCCGCGGGATTGGGCGGCGTCGGCCCGCAGGCCATGAAGGTCAGCCCCTCGACCTCGGAACGCTGGAAAGCCTCGGGCGGCATGGTCGCACCGGCGAGGTAGTTGGTGAGGCCCTGGCTGTTCGAGAGCTTCAGATACTCGTGCAGCGTCGGCCGCCTGAGGTCGGCGTCGATCAGAAGCACGCGCAGCCCCAGTTGCGCGAAATTCCTCGCCAACATCATCGTCGTGGTCGACTTGCCCTCGGCCGGCCGCGAACTGGTGACGAAGAGACATTTCGGCACGCCGTCCGAGGTCGAGAACTGCAGCGTCGTGCGCAGCGAGCGATAGGCCTCGGCCATCGAGGAGTGCTTGTCCTGCAGCGCGTCCGCCACATCGACCCCCTTCTGCGCGAGCGGAATGATGCCGAGCAGGGGCAGGCCGAGCGTCTCCTCGAGATCCTCGGGCGATTTGAAGGTGTCGTCGAACTGCTCGCGCAGGAAGGCGAGTCCGGCCCCCGCGGCGAGCCCGAAGAACAGCGCCATCATCAGATTGCGCTTGAGATTCGGCTTGTAGGGTCCCCAAGGCGTCTGCGCCCGGTCGACGATCGAGATGTTGTTGGTACCGACGCCGCCGGCGACGCCGATCTCCTTGTAACGCTGCAGGAGGCCGTCATAGAGAGACCGGTTGGTGTCCACCTCGCGCTGCAAGATCGCGTATTGGATGTTGCGATTACGGAAGTCGGTGACCTGTGCACCGAGTTGGTCGACCAGTTCCTTGAACTTCTTTTCCTGCTCGACGGCCGTCTCGTACTGCGCCTTGATGGACTTCTTGACCTGCTCGATCTCTTCGGTCACCTGCCGGTCGATCTCGTCGATCTGCGCCTTCAGCTGCCGCATCTCTGGGAAACCCGGCTTATAGATGCTGAGCTTCTCGCTATAGTCGGCCGCGAGATTGAGTTGTTTCGCCCGAAGTCCGGAGATGGCCGCATTGTCGCGAACCTGCGGCAGGCTCTCCGCCCCCTCGTTCTCCACCTGCTTCCAGAGCAACTCGGCCCGCACCCGCTCGGTGGTCGCCGCCGAAAGCTGGCTGTTGGCATTGGAGAGATTCGACATGGTCAGCGTCTGATTGCCGGCCTCCCCGGCCGAGATGATGCCTTGCGATTCGGCATAGGCGACCAGCTCGCGCTCCGAGTCCTCCAGCTTGACCTTCAACTGCTGCAGCCGCTCTTCGAGGAACTCGCGCGCATAGCCCGTCGATTCGTAGCGGCGGTCGAGATTCATCGCGATGTAGGCGTCGGCATAACCGTTGACGACCTTGGCGGCGAGGACCGGATCCGGGCTGTCGAAGCTCAGTCGAACGATCGTCGAATTGTTGATCGGCGAAACGGAGAAGCCCCCCATCACACGGCCGACCGCGGCGCCTTGGCGGGAAGCGAGGTCGGCGTTCATCGGGCTCGCCGGGCCATTGCTGAAGATCAGCCGCCGCAGCCGGACCGAGGGGGGCACGACGTCCGCCGTCAGGAATTTCTCGTCGTCCTGCAGGCCGAGATCCTTGACGACCCGCTCGGCGAGCGCACGGCTCCGCAGCAATTCGTACTGCGTCTGATAGAACTCCGCGCTTCGCGTATCCGCCTGCTCGACCCCCTCCACATTGACGAACTTGTCGACATCGCGGTTGATCTGGATCGTCATGCTCGCCTGGTAGACCGGCGTCGTCAGAAGCGTCAGCACCACGCCGCAAAGCGCCGACAGCACCGCGCAGCCGACGAGCAGCCAGCGATGCTTGTAGACGAGCCAGAAATATTTGCGCAGGTCGATGCCGCCCTCTTCCTGCGGCGGCTCGTCATAGGCGGAGGCCGGCACAAAAGGCGCGGCAGCGTACGAATCCCGCGCCCTCAGCGCGCCCCTCGGCAGCGTGGCCGGCAGGCGCCCGTCGTCTCGATGGTCATGATGGGGCCGACCGCCACGGCCGACCGGCGGCTCGCCACCGCCGCCCGCCCCACTCCACGTGCCTTCGCTCGCCCAATCTTCCGCGGAGTCGTCCTCATGGCCAGCACTCGGCCCCGCCCCGCCTGAGCCCGGTGCACGCCTGTCGGCCGGCTGCTCTTTCGCCCCGGCGTCTGGACGACCGCCCGACCGATGCGGAAGCCGACGCTCGAAGTTCGGATCGTTCATGAGCTCGTCCCCACCGCGCGCCGGAGGCGCTCACCCATCCCGCATCAGGCGTTCAGATCAGCGGCGCGAAGAAGCCGAACACCGGCAGCGCCGCACGCAACCCCGAGAAGGCGGCCCGCAGGCCGGAGCGATCGACCTTGACGAGATCGCCCGCCAACAGGACCGGATCCTGCGCCCTGCCGCTGCTGATCGCATCATAGTCGAACTTCGCCACTTGCGCCTGCCCGTTGGCCCGCCGCAGCACGACGATGCCGCTCGGATCGGCGGTGGCGAGATCGATGCCGCCGGCAGTGACCAGCGCCTGCAGGAGGGTCATCTTGCCTTTGACCGGATAGACGCCCGGGCTCTTCACGGCCCCGTCGACGATCACGGTCTGGGTCAGCGCCTCCTTGACCGACACCGTCACCTGGGGCGACTGCAGATAATCGGCCTGGAGCTTGGTCGTGATCTCCTGCTCGAGCTGGCGCGCGGTCTTGCCGGCCGCCTGAAGCTGGCCGATCAGCGGCAGCACGATCGTGCCGCTCGAACTGACATCCACAGAGCGGGACAGGTCGGCGACCTGGAAGACGTTGATGTCGATGACGTCATAGGGCTGGATGACGTAGTCGGTCTGCGGTGCGGCGGCGAGCAGGCCAGACGCCGCCGCCATCGGGACGCCCGCGGCCGCGGCCGCACCGGCCGGCCGAGCCGCCGTTGGCGCCTGGGCCGGCGCGGCGCCGCTCGTCGTCATGGCGGCGCTCGGCGAATCGGCGTCGCGGTCCACCGGCACACAGCCCGCCAGGCCGACCACGGCGAGCAACAGCAGAACGCAGAACCTCAACACACGCTTCTCCGCCGCTCAAAAAGGCCAGAAGGGATGACGTCGCCCCCCTCTCTCGCCGTTCCCCGCCATGTTCGGCACCTCGCCGTGCACCGATCGCGGCCTGATATCATCCGGCGACCGATTCTCGAGCACCCATCGGGGATTGCGCAAGACGAGGTCGAGCGCGAGGTCCTCACCGAACAGAGCCGCGATCCGATCGCGCCCCCGCGCCAGATCAGGCGGACGCCGGTCGACATTATGCGCGTCCGTCGCGAGAAAATCGACAAATCCCTCGTCGAGCATGCGCTCGCTCCAGTATTGCGGCCGACCGCCGAAACGGCCGATCACGGATCCCGAGGTGAGTTGCATCAGAACGCCCGCCTCGGCGAGCCGCCGGATCACGCCATAGCGCGATTCGATCCATTTCAGCCGCTCGGGATGGGTCAGAATCGGCGCATAGCCGGCCTGGATGAGCTCGAAGGTCAGTTCCTCGAAGCGCGGCGGCAGAACATCGTGCGGCGGCTCGAGCAGGAGATAGCGCGACCCGCCGAGCGTCGGCACCTCGCCCCGCTTGAGCCGGGCGGCGAGGTGCGGCGTGGCGTGCAGGTCGCCGCCCATCACCAGATCGATGAAGATGTCCTCCTGCCGCAGCCGCTCCGCGAGATCGGCCATCGCCCGGCGGGCGGCCGCAAGCGCCGTGTCGTAGACACCCGGCATGAAATGCGGCGTGCAGGCGAGGACGATCGTGCCTTCCGCGGCGGCGAGGCGCGCCATCTCGACCGACGCCGCGCAATCCGGCGCGCCGTCGTCGAGGCCTGCGAGAATATGGCAATGGAGATCGATCAAATCCAACGCACCTTCGGCCCGACCATGACGTAGCCGAATTCTGCGTCCGTCGCGAGTCGCGAGATGCCCTGCACGCGACGTTGCGTCCGCCATGGCCGATGAGCCCGCCCGCCACAGCCCGCCGATCCCACCCGCCGATCCCACCCGCCTCATGGGGAAGCGCCCGGAGAAGTCGGCCGCCCCGGCTCGAGATGGGCCATCGGGCCGGCTCCCGGGCGGTTTATCGGGCGCCGAGCGACCGCTGTGGCCTCAGGCCCACACCGCGTCGGCGATCATCGTCGCCTCGCCCGAGGCCCGCGCCGTCCACAGCCGGAGACCGTCCGCCGTCTCGGCGGCGGCGACAGAGAAGTCCGCACCGTCGAAGAGCGGGTTCACGCCACGGAAGGAAAACGAGGCGGGCGGCCGTTCCTTGACCCGGCCGGCAAGGCGCAGGAGCAGCGTCGCCTGGAGCGGGCCGTGCACGACGAGGCCCTCATAACCCTCAACCTCCATGGCATAGCGCCGGTCGTAGTGGATGCGGTGGCCGTTGAAGGTGAGCGCCGAGTAGCGGAACAGGAGGACGGGGTCGGCGGTGACGCTCTCCCGCCATTGCGGCGCCGGCGTCTCGACCGGCGCCGTCCGCGCCGGGCCGGTGGCGGCGTCCCGGTAGACGATGTCGTGCCTCTCCTCGACCGCGAGGCCGCGCGATGTCACATATTCGTGATCGACGGCGACGAAGCAGAGCGAGCCGCTGCGGCCCGCCTTCACCGTCACGTCGGCGATGCGGGACCGGCGCTCGACGCGGTCCCCGACGAGAATGGGCGCGTGGAAGCGAAGCGAGCCGCCCGCCCACATCCGCCGCGGCAAGGGCACGGGCGGCAGGAAGCCGCCGCGCGCCGGATGACCGTCCGGACCGATCTCGGCGGCCGCCACGATCGGCGGGGCGAGGCACCACTGGATCGCCGGCGGCGCGCGGTCGCCCTCGGCGAGCGGCGCGTCGCCCAGCGTCGCCTGCAGCCCGTTTGCGAGCCGAACGGTGACGAGATCCGCCGCCGTCTCGGTGCGGCCGATCCAGGAGCGCAGGTGGTCGAGGTCGATTTCCATGGTCCTTCCCCGCGAATTGATAACTACGCCGCGAACTCGGACCGCAGGGCGGCCGTATGGGCGCCGAGCGCCGGCACGGCGCCGCCGCGGATCTCGCGCCGGAGCGGCGAAGCGACGCCCTGCATGGTGCCGCCCGGCGTCTCGACGGCGATCCGGCGGAGCGCGGGATGGTGGGAGAGGTCCGCGACCGTCGAGACGTTCGACCAGGCGAGCGCGTTCGCCTCCAGCCGGGCGATCAGTTCGGCCCGTGTGAGGGCGCCGAAGACACCCGCCATGATCGCCTCGAGGGCCGGCCGGTTGGCGACCCGCGACGGGTTGTCGAGGAAGCGCGGATCGTCGGCGAGGTCGGCCCGGCCGAGTGCGCCCGAGCAGAAGCGGCGCCACTCCGCCGGGTTCTGCACCACCACGACGAGCTCGCCGTCCGAACAGGCGACGCGGCCATAGGGCCAGATCGCGGCATGCGACAGGCCGGCGCGCGGCGTCGCCTTGCCGGCATAGTCGTGGTGCAGCAGCGGCACGCTCATCAGATCCGCCATCGCGTCGAACATCGCGATCTCGATCGCCTTGCCCCGGCCGGTGATCGACCGCTCGATCAGCGCCTCGAGCACGGCGGCGTGCGCCGTCGCGCCGGCCGTCACATCGGCGATCGAAACGCCGACCTTGACCGGCTCGTCGGCCGTGCCGGTGACGGCGCAGACGCCGCTCTCGGCCTGGATCAGCATGTCGTAGGCGCGCATGTCGCGATAGGCGGTGTCCTGTCCGTAGCCGACGATGTCGACGGCGATCAGCCGCGGATAGCGGGCGACCAGATCGGCGGACCCGAGACCGAGCCGCGCCGTGGCGCCGGGCACGAAGTTCTGCACGAAGACGTCGGCGCGGGCGACCATCCGCTCGAGCAGCGCCCGGTCCTCGCCATCCTTGACGTCGAGGACGATGCTCTCCTTGCCGCGGTTCAGCCAGGCGAAATAGGCGCTCGTCCCCATCACCGCCTTGTCGTAATGGCGCGCCGTCTCGCCCTCGGCCCGCTCGATCTTGATCACCCGCGCCCCGGCATCGGCGAGCCGGACGGTGCAGGTCGGCGCGGCGACCGCCTGCTCCATGGCGACGACCAGCAATCCCTCGAGCGGCAGCATGGCGGCGGGCCTCAATAGGAACGCGGCAGGCCGAGCACGTGCTCGGAGAGATAAGAGAGAATGAGATTGGTCGAGATCGGCGCGACCTGATAGAGCCGCGTCTCGCGGAACTTCCGCTCGACATCGTATTCCTCGGCGAAACCGAAGCCGCCATGGGTCTGGACGCAGGCCTCGGCCGCCGCCCATGAGGCGTCGGCGGCGAGCATCTTCGCCATGTTCGCCTCGGCGCCGCAATCCTTGCCGGCCTCGAAGCGGCCGGCCGCCTCGCGCACCATCAGCTCGGCGGCGCGCATCTGCGCATAGGCTTTGGCGATCGGGAACTGCACGCCCTGGTTCTGGCCGATCGGCCGGCCGAACACGACGCGCTCCGTGGCGTAGGTCGACGCCTTCTCGATGAACCACTTCGCATCGCCGACGCATTCCGCGGCGATCAGGATGCGCTCGGCGTTCATGCCGGAGAGGATGTAGCGGAAGCCCCTCCCCTCCTCGCCGACGAGGTTCTCGGCCGGAACGCGGACATTGTCGAAGAACACCTCGGTGGTGCCGTGGTTCATCATGGTGCGGATCGGCTTGATCGTCATGCCGGCCCGCCGCGCCTCGGCCATGTCGACGAGGAAGACGGAGAGCCCGTCCGTCCGCTTCGCCACCTCCTCCTTCGGCGTGGTGCGGGCGAGCAGCAGCATCAGGTCGGAATGCTCGGCGCGCGAGGTCCAGACCTTCTGGCCATTGACGACGTAATGGTCGCCCTCGCGGCGGGCGAAGGTCTTGATCGAGGAGGTGTCGGTGCCGCTCGTCGGCTCGGTAACGCCGAAGGCCTGCAGCCGCAGCGCGCCCGACGCGATCTGCGGCAGCCAGCGCTCCTTCTGCGCGGCGCTGCCGTGCCGCAGCAGCGCGCCCATGATATACATCTGCGCGTGGCAGGCCGCACCGTTCGCGCCGGCATGCTGGATTTCCTCGAGGATCGCCGCGGCGGCGGAGAGCGGCAGGCCGGCCCCGCCATATTCCTCGGGAATCAGAACGGAGAGATAGCCGGCCTCCGAGAGCGCCGCGACGAAGTCCGTCGGATAGGCGCCCTCGCGGTCGAGCCGGCGCCAGTATTCGCCGGGGAAATCGGCGCAGAGCCGGCGGACGCTTTCGCGGATCTGGCGGATCTCGTCGCCCTGGTCGAGGTCGTCGATCGTCGTCATCGGCTGTCATCTCGCGGTGTCGTGGCGCAGGACGAGGCGGCGGGCGATCTCGACCACCGGCGCGTCGATCATCCGGCCGTCGAGGGCGATCGCGGCACCGGCCGCGGCATTCGATGCGGCGACGATGCGGCGGGCGCGGTCGAGCTCTTCCGCGCTGGGGCGGAAGGCGCGGGCCGCGGGCTCGACCTGGCGGGGGTGGATGAGGAGCTTCGCCGAAAAGCCGAAGCGGCGGGCGCGGCGCGCCTCGGCCTCGACCGTGTCCGGCGCATCGATCGCGAGGCTGACGCCGTCGACCGGCGGCGCGATGCCGGCGCGGCGCGAGGCGAGCACGAGCATGGCGCGGAAGGCGTCGAGTTCCTCGCCCGCCCCCTCGATGCCGAGATCGAGCTGGAAATCGAGCGTCCCGAAGACGAGCCGGGCGACGCCCTCGGCACGGGCGATGTCGAGCGCGGCGGCGATGCCTTCCGCGGTCTCGACGATCGGCAGCACGGGTGTCGCCGGCAGCGCGGCGCGGACGCGCGCCACCTCGGCCGGCGACTCCGTCTTCGGCAGCAGGATGCCGGCGGGCGGCGCGGCGGCGAGCGCCGCGAG
The DNA here is from genome assembly GCF_014199915.1 of Prosthecomicrobium pneumaticum. Taxonomy (GTDB): domain Bacteria; phylum Pseudomonadota; class Alphaproteobacteria; order Rhizobiales; family Kaistiaceae; genus Prosthecomicrobium; species Prosthecomicrobium pneumaticum. Next base: position 238,460 of record NZ_JACHOO010000002.1, read on the forward strand.
ATCCTCGGCGAACCAGACGGTCGCCGGGCCGTTCATGCGCACCACGCCCCGTCCGCCGCCGGAAAGGAAGGACACGACATGGTCGCGCGCCGTCGCCTTCGCCGCAGGGCCGACGGCGTCCTCGAGATCGAGCACGACGCAATCCGGACCCGCGGCCTCCGCCTTCGCGAAGCGCTCGGGCCGGTCGCCGGGAACGAAAAGGAAGGTGGCGGCGAGATCGGGCGTCATCGTCCTCCTCCGCCGGCGGGCATCAGTCGTTCCAGCCGGTTGACCCCCTCGATCGCGAAAAGGGAAGGCACCGTCCGCTCCATTTCCGCCCCCGTCGCGGCGGACGAGAAGGCCGCGAGGCCCATCACCTTCGCCGTGATCTCGTCGCGCGACAGCGTGTTGCCCGGATCGCCCTTCGGCTCGTCGACGCGGGCGTCGATGACCCGGCCGTCGACCGTCTCGACCGATACCTTGCCGATCCAGCGCGCCGGATAGGCGGCGTCGACTTCCGCGTCGAGCACCATCGACACCCGCTCGCGGAAGGCCGCAACCTCCGGCGCCCGGAAATGCGCCTCGAACTCGCCCATGCCGGCGCGCCGGTGGGCGGCGATCAGGCCGAGCGTCGTGCCCATCGAGAACTTCGCCTGATGCACCGAGGCCGGGGCATCGACCGGGCCGAGCACGTCGATCGCGCCCTGGTGCACGCGGGCGACGACACGGACGATGTCGCCGATCGAAAGGCCGTGCGCCTCGACCGCCCTGAGCAGCGCGTCGGCCGCCGGGTGGGTGTGGCGGCAGGAGGCGTGGAATTTGAACGAGGTCTCGGCGAGCGCCCAGCGCGTGCCGAGCCGGTCGGTGAGCCTTGCCGGATCGGCGTCGCGCGACATGCCGGCGGCCATCCCTTGCGCGCCTTCGAGGATGCGCTTCGCGCCGGTGAAGCCGTCCTTCGCCAGATAGGCGGCGGTGAGCCCGTTCGCCGCCGCCTTCGCCGTATGGAGCGGTTTCGAATCGGCTGCGTCGCGGAGGAACTCCCAGAGGCCGGCGGCCTGCGTGCCCGCCGAGCCGAAGGCGTCGCGCATCGCCTCGGCCGAAAGCCCCAGCAGCCGGCCGGCGGCGGCCGCCGCGGCGAGCGCGCCGGCGGTCCCCGTCGTGTGGAACACCCGGTAATGCGAGCGGCCGAGGAACGCGCCGACCCGGATGCCGACCTCATAGCCGGCCGTCACCGCGGCGATGAAGTCGCGCCCCGAGGCGCCGGTCGCCTGCGCCACGGCGAGCGCGGCGGGGAAGACCACCGCGGCGGGATGGAAGACCGAGCCGTTGTGGACGTCGTCCTGCTCGGCGACGTGCGAGGATGCGCCGTTGACGAGCGCGGAGAAGAGCGGCGAGGTGCCCGATCGGTCGATCAGGATCTCGCAGGGTCCGTCCGCCGGCCCCATCGCACGGGCGAAGGCGGCGATCGTCTCGACCGGGCGCACGCCCTTGCCGGCGAGCGCCGAGCCGACCCAGTCGACGAACAGATCGACCGCGCGGGCGGCGACCGGTCCGGGAATGTCCTCATGGCGCAGCCCGGCCGCGAAGGCGGCGAGGCGGGCGCTCGGTTCGGGCTCGGTCATCGTCGGGGCTCGCACGGGACATATCGGCATCGAGGGCAGCACGTGGCGCCCCGTCCCGCAATTCGCTATTCGAGAAGGACGCGTTCAGGAAAGCTGAAGGGCCGGGCGCGGCCCGCCCCCCCGATCGGTGCATGAACCCGCTGCGCTACGACCTCGTCGATCTCCGCCTCTATGTCGCCATCGCCGAGGCGGGCAATCTGACGCGCGGCGCCGAGCGCGCCCATCTCTCGGTCGGCGCCGCCTCGATGCGCATCAAGAATCTCGAAGAGGCGCTCGACACCCAGCTCTTCACCCGCTCGAGCCAGGGCGTTTCGCCGACGCCGGCCGGCGAGGCGCTGCTCGCCCATGCGCACCGGATCTTCCGCGAGATCGAGCGGCTGCATGGCGGCATGCAGGCCTTTTCGCGCGGGGTGAAGGGCAAGGTGCGGATGTTCGCCAATACGACGGCGATCAGCGAGATCCTGCCCGCCGCGCTCGGTCGCTTCCTCGCCGCGCATCCGCAGGTCGACATCGAGCTCGAGGAGCGGCTGAGCCCCGAGATCGCCCGCGCCGTCGCCGATGGCGGCATCGACATCGGCATCCTCGCCGGCACGGTGCAGACCGACGGGCTCGACGTGCTGCCCTACCAGCGCGACCGTCTGGTGCTCGCCGTCGCCCGCGACCACGAGCTCGCGCGGCGCGGCCGGATCGATTTCGCCGAGGCGCTGCCGCTCAATTTCGTCTCGCTGCAGCGCGACAGCGCCATTCACGGCTTCACCGAGAAGATCGCCGCCGATCTCGGCGCGAGCCTCTCGATCCGCATCCGCGTCTCGGGTTTCGAATCGCTCTGCCGCATGGTCGAGGCGGATGTCGGCGTCGGCCTGCTGCCGGGCTCGGTCGCCGACCGCCTGGCGGCGAGCCACGCGATCGCCATCCTCGAACTCACCGATCCCTGGGCGCTGCGCGAGCTCAAGATCTGCGTGCGCAAGCTCGACGAACTGCCGGCCTTCGCTCGCGCGCTCGTCGATCACCTGATCGGGGTGGGCTGAGAGCCTCTCCGCGCGCCTTGCAGGCCCCCTCCACCCGTCATGCCGGCCTCCGTGCCGGCATCCATAATCGTGCCGGCCGGTGTCCTTGGGACCACCTCTCCCTCCGTCTCGGCGGAGGCAGGACCCATCGAGCGGGGCCGCGTTGCGGGCTCTGCGGGATGGGTCCCGGGTCTCGGCTTCGCCTCGCCCGGGATGACGGCGTTTGGGGCGGCGGCGGTGTCCCTTCGCCCCGCGTCACGATTATGGACCCCGGCACAAAGGCCGGGGTGACGGTCGCTCCTCTGCGACGATCCTCTCCGGCGCCGACCGTCCGGCACGCTCCCTCCCCCGTTCTGCAGCCCCCCACCGCCCGGTCTGTCCGGGCTCCTCCACGAGCGCCCCCGCCACCCGTCATGCCGGCCTCCGTGCCGGCATCCATAATCGTGCCGGCCGGTGTCCTTGGGATCACCTCTCCCTCCGTCTCGGCGGAGGCAGGAACCATCGAGCGGGGCCGCGTTGCGGGCTCTGCGGGATGGGTCCCGGGTCTCGGCTTCGCCTCGCCCGGGATGACGGCGTTTGGGGCGGCGGCGGTGTCCCTTCGCCCCGCGTCACGATTATGGACCCCGGCACAAAGGCCGGGGTGACGGGTGCGTAGGGTGACAGGGCCGGTCACATGGGACGGAGAGAATGCAGGATGGGGATCCGGAGCGGCTTCCCTCTCCCGCTCCGCGGGAGAGGGTCAGGGTCTTCCTCCTCTCCACGCCGGTCGGCTGCCCGGCTGCGGCCTCCCCCGCTCCGCGGGAGAGGGGGAAGCCCCTCAGGTCGAGATCATCTTCTTCTCGATGCCGACGCCGGCGGCCATGGCGCGCTCGTATTCGAGCGGCACGGTCGCCGAGTCCTGCAGCGCGATGCCGGTCGAATCGAACAGCGTGATCTCCTCGTCCGAGGTGCGGCCGGGCTTTCGGCCGGTGATCACCTCGCCGATCTCGCCGGCGATGTCCGCCTCGGTGATCAGCCCCTCCGAGAGCGGCACGTTGATCTCGCCGTCGGTGCGGCACTGGCGGATGTCGTCGACGAAGATGCGGGCGCGGGTGAGGATCGTCCCTTCCAGCTCCTGGTCGCCCTTCTTGTCGGCGCCGATCGCCGCGATGTGCATGCCCGGCTCGATCCAGTCGTTCAGGACGATCGGGCCGCGCGCCGGGGTGAGCGTCACGACGACGTCGGCGCCGCGCACCGTCGCCTCGAGATCGGTCGAGGGCCTGATCGCGAAGCCGTCATATTTCGGCTGCTGCTCCTTCACGAAGTGATCGAGCGTGTCCTTGCTGCGGCTCCAGACGCGCACCTCCGACCAGGGGAAGATCTCGTTGCAGGTGGCGAGCGCGCCTTCCGCCATGTGGCCGGCGCCGACGATCGCGAGCTTCCTCGAATCCTTGCGCGCCATCCACTTGATCGACACGGCGGCGGCCGAGCCGGTGCGCATCACCGTATGATAGCTGCCGTCGACGATGGCGAGCGGGAAGCCGGTCTCCGGATGGGTGTAGATGAGGATCGAGAAGACGGTCGGGAGATTGTATTTCTCGCGGTTCTGCTCGCGGATCGACACCCATTTGCAGGCCGCCGCATGCGGCTCCTCGATATAGGAGGGCATCGCCTCCCATTCGCCGGGGAAGCGGTCGAGCACGATATGGCCCTTCGGATCCATGTAGAACCGGCCCTCGCCGTGCATGCGATAGGCCTGCTCGACGCAATCATTGTATTCCGACGGCTTCAGGAGCCCGATCATCTCGCTGCGGCCGAGGATCAGCGTCTTCCGGTTGGCCCAGTTTTCCATCTCTCATTCCCTCTGTTCTTCGGGCCACCCTGTCGGCCCTCCTGGTGAACCGCCCTTCTGGCGATGTCGCTCAGCTCAGCATGTAGGACCGGCTGACCCGCTGGCTCGTCTCGATGAAGCGGCGCATCGCCGCCGTCATGCTCGCCCGGCGCCAGGCGAGATGCGTCTGCACCACGAAGGGCGTGTCGGTGACGATCGGCCGGGCGGCGACGACGCTCTCGCCGCAGAAGCGCGGCATGGCGGTGAAGATGGTGATGCCCACCCCGGCGGTGACGAGGCCGAGCAGGCCGGTGAGGCTCGACGCCTCCTGCCCGACATTCATCACATGGCCATGGCTCTGGAACACGTCGGCGACGATGCGGCGGAAGGTCGGCCATTCCGAATTGGTGCCCATCACGAGCTTCTCGCCGGCGAGATCCTCGATCGTCAGATGTGTCTTGCGGGCGAGCGGGTGGCCGGGCGGCAGGAGGGCCATCAGCTTGTGCCGGGCGACGAGGCGGGATTCGATCTCCGAACTCTGGAACGAGCCGTCGATCAGGCCGAAATCCACCTCGCCCTGCAGGATGCGGTCGCGCTGCATCGGCGAGGTCATGAAGGTCAGTTCGAGCCGCACCTCGGGGCTCTCGAGCCGATACTCGCGGGCGATGTCCGGCATCAGCGCGTGGCCGGTGATCGTCGTGTAGCCGATCCGCAGGATCGCCTTGGTGCCGGCGGCGAGCATCTGGACGGCGTTTCCCGCCGCCTCGATGCGCGCCAGAATCTCCTGCGCCTCCTCGAGCAGATAGCGGCCCGGCTCGGTCAGCCGGACGGTGCGCGTCGTGCGCTCGAGCAGCTTCACGCCGAGCCGCTCCTCGAGCTCCAGCACGATGCGGGAGACCGCCGGCTGGGCCATCGACAGCCGCTCGGCGGCACGGTGGAAATTCAGCTCTTCGGCGACGGCGACGAAGGCCGTCAGGTGCCGCAGGTCGTAGCGCATATTGATAACGCCCGCGCATCAAAGGGACGCGAAACGGTATTTCACAAGCGGTGAAGCCCTGTCTAGTTCTTATAAAAAATAGACAAAACTTCCAGAAGAAGCGACAGGGCTAGCACATCAATGAACCCCGACTCGGGTCGAGACGGGGGCGCCTCGGTTGCGCCTCCGATGACGACGGGCCGTGCCGGCGCCGCTCAGCGGCCGGCCGAACGGACGGGAGACGCGGCATGATCCGCGTCGGAGTCGACGTCGGCGGCACCTTCACCGACATCGTGCTGGAGCGCTCCGGCGCCGACAGCGCCGTGGTCGTGACCAAGGTGCCGAGCACGCCGCACGATCAATCGGAAGGTGTGGTCGCCGGCATCCTCAAGGTCTGCTCGCTCGCCGGCGTCGCGCCGGGCGAGATCGACGCGGTGTTCCACGGCACCACGGTTGCGACCAACATGGTGATCGAGCGGGCCGGCGCGAAGGTCGGCATGATCACGACGCGCGGCTTCCGCGACATCCTGCACATGGCCCGCCACAAGCGGCCGCATAATTTCTCGCTGCAGTTCGACCTGCCCTGGCAGTCGAAGCCGCTGGTGCGGCGGCGCGACCGGCTGGTCGTCACCGAGCGGATCATGCCGCCCGACGGCTCGGTCGCGGTGCCGCTCGACGAGGACGAGGTGAAGGCGGCCGCCGAGCTGTTCGCCAAGCGCGGCATGGACGCGGTGATCGTCGCCTTCCTGTTCTCCTTCCTCAACGACGCGCACGAGCAGCGGGCGAAGGAGATCGTCACCTCGATCCTGCCGGACGCCTTCGTCTGCTGCTCCTCCGAGGTGGTGAACACCATCCGCGAGTATGAACGCTTCTCCTCGACGGCCATGAACGCCTTCATCGGGCCGCGCACCTCGGCCTATCTGCGCAATCTCGAAGGCCGGCTGCGGGCGAACGGCATCGATGCGATGGTCCGCATCATGCAGTCGAATGGCGGCATCTCGACGATCGAGAATTCGAGCGCGCTGCCGATCGGCCTCCTCCTCTCCGGCCCGGCCGGCGGCGTCATTGGCGGCCGCTGGACCGGCGCGCATTGCGGCCGCGACAACGTCATCACCATCGACATCGGCGGCACCTCGGCCGACATCTCGGTGATCGAGGGCGGCGAGCTGCGCATCAAGAACCCGCGCGACACGGAGGTCGCGGGCCTGCCCGTCCTGGTGCCGATGATCGACATCGACGCGATCGGCGCCGGCGGCGGCTCGATCGCCTATCTCGATCCCGGCGGCGCCTTCCGCGTCGGGCCGCGTTCCGCCGGCGCGGTGCCGGGTCCCGCCTGCTACGGCAAGGGCGGCACGGAGCCGACCGTCACCGACGCGCAGGTCGTGCTCGGCCGGATGGACCCCGAGCATTTCCTCGGCGGCGACCTCTCGATCGACGCCTCCCTGTCGGCGAAGGCGATCGAGGACGCGATCGCGAAGCCGCTCGGCATGACCGTCGAGGCGGCGGCGCTCGGCATCCTGAAGATCGTCAACAACCACATGGCGCTGGCGATCAACGCGAACTCGGTCGCGAAGGGCATCGACCCGCGGCAGTTCACGCTGATGGGCTTCGGCGGCGCGGGGCCGCTCCATTCGGTGTCGCTCGCCGAGGCGATCCACGCCAAGGACGTGATCGCGCCGCTCCATCCCGGCATCACGGCGGCGACCGGCCTGCTCGTCACCGACCTGCAATACGAATACACCCAGTCGACGGTGATCGTGCTCGACGGCGCCTCCGACGAGGCCTTCGCCCGGGTGAACGCCGTGCGCGACGAGCTGATCGCCCGCGCCAACCGGCAGCTCGACGCCGACGGCGTGCCGGCCGGACAGCGCCGGTTCCGCCAGATCGCCGAATGCCGCTATGTCGGCCAGGGTTTCGAGCTGCGCGCCGAGATCCCCGACGGACCGCTGACGCCCGCGAGCGCGGCGGCGGTGATCGACGATTTCTTCAATGCGCACAGACAGGTCTACGGTCACGCCTTCCGCGACCAGTCGACCGAGATGGTGACGCTGCGCATCGTCGCGACGGTGGCGGTCGACACGCTCACTCTGCCGAAGCTCGACAAGGGCGGCCGCACCGATCCGGAAGACGCGGTGATGTATCGCCGGCGGACCGTGTTCGACGACGGCCGGGCGCTCGACACGCCCCGCTACGCGCGCGGCAAGCTCCTCGCCGACGACCGGGTGGAGGGCCCCGCCCTCATCATCCAGCACAATTCGACGACGATCGTGCCGCCCGGCTATGTCGCCACCGTGCTGGACTATGGCGACATGCTGATCAGCCGGAAGAAGGGGTGACGGCGATGACTCAGGAAGTCGATCCGATCACGCTGCAGGTCATCGGCGGCGCGCTGCACTCGATCGCCGAGCAGATGGGCAATGTCCTCTACCGGATGAGCTATTCCTCGATCATCCGGGAAAGCCAGGATCTCGGCGCGGGACTGTTCGACCGCGACTACAACACGCTCTGCGAATCCGATTCGACGCCGATGCACATCGGCTCGCTGCCGGGCTATCTGCGCGGCATCGAGAAGACCGTGCCGCTCGACGCCTGGAAGCCGGGCGACTGCGTCATTCACAATCACCCGTACTACGGCGCCAGCCACTCGCCCGATATCGGCATCGTCATGCCGGTCTTCTTCGAGGGCGAGCTGGTCGGCTTCTCGGCCAACACCGCGCACCATGTCGACATCGGTGCCGCGACGCCGGGCCTCGTGATCGACATCCCGGACGTCTATGCCGAGGGCATGCTGTTGAACGGGCTGAAGCTCTTCAACGAGGGCGTCAGGAACGAGCCGCTGTGGAAATACATCCGCGACAACACGCGGGTGCCGAGCCTCGTGATGGGCGATCTCGAAGCGCAGATCGCCGCGGCCGAGCTCGGCGTGCAGCGCTTCCAGCAGCTGATGGCGACCTATGGCAAGGAGACCGTGCTCCAGGCGACGCGCCAGCTGATGGACTATACGGAGGACATGCTGCGCCGGGAGATCGAGAAGATTCCGGACGGCGACTATGTCGCCGAGGGCTTTCTCGACGATGACGGCCGCAATCGCGGTGTCCACCTGCCCTTGAAGGTCACTGTGAAGGTGCGCGGCGACGCGGTCGAGGTCGACCTGACCGGCTCCTCGGCCCAGGTGCCGACCGCCTTCAACGTCCCCTTCGACGGCTCGACCAAGGTCGCCTGCTATTTCGCCTTCCGCGCCCTGCTCCTCGATACCTATACGCACGAGGAATACATCCCGCAGAACGAAGGCTCGTTCCGGCCGGTCAAGGTGACGGCACCGCTCGGCTCGATCTTCAACCCGATCATGCCGGCGGCGGCGGAAGCCCGCTTCAGCCAGATCCAGCGCGTCGTCGACCTGATCATCAAGGCGCTCGCCCCGGTCATCCCGGAGAAGTCGACCGCCGGCAACGCCGCGGTGCTCTCCTTCGCCGCCTATTCCGGCGTGCGGCCCTCGGGCGACTACTGGGTCTTCCTCGAGGTCAACGAGGCGGCGATGGGCGGCCGGCCGGGCTCGGACGGGCCGGACACGGTCGAGGAGCTGATGCGCAACACGCGCAACAACCCGCTCGAAGACCTCGGCATGCATCTGCCGCTGATCTGCGACCGCTACGAGGTGCGCGACGACGCGCCTCCCGGCGCCGGCAAGTTCCGCGGCGGCGCCGGCGTGGTCAAGTCGCAGCGTTACCTTACGCCCGGCTTCATGACGCACGAATCCGACCGCAACGAGGATGCGCCCTGGGGCATCTTCGGCGGCAAGGACGGTCACTGCTCGAAGGTCGAGCTTCGGAACGATACGACCGGCAAGCTCGAATACCAGCCGGCGAAGTTCTCGGGCCTGCGGACGGAGGTCGGCGACGTCGTCACCTATTACTCGCCGACCGGCGGCGGCTTCGGCGATCCGCTCGAGCGAGATCCGCAAAAGGTGCTCGACGACGTGCTCGACGGCTTCATCACCGTCGATCACGCCCGCGCGGATTACGGCGTCGTGCTCGCCGAAGTCGACGACGGCTACGGCTTCGCGCTCGACCGCGAGGCGACGCGCGCCTTGCGGGCGCAGCAGCGCGGCGCCTGAAGGAGACCGGGCGTGCGGCGCACGCCCGCTGGCGCGGCGGCCGGATCGGCCCACCGCGCGAAGGCCGGTCGCCCGGACCAAGAACGACGACAAGGCGGCCGGACAGGCAGAGGGTTCAGGGTCAATTCGGGAACGAATGGGAGAATTGAGATGACGAAGAAAGACGGGCTTCTCGGCAAGGCGGTGTCGCGCCGCGGCGTGCTGAAGGGCGGCGCGGCGATCGCGACCGCCACCGCGGTGACGGGCTTCCCGACCGTGTGGGCGCAGAACCTCAAGGACGTGACGCTCAACCATGTCGGCATGTCCTACTCGGTGCTGCCGGATATCGCCCGGCAGGCCTCGCAGGATCTCGGCTTCAAGATCGAGATGTCGGTTGTCGACCATCCGGGCCTGCTCAACCGGCTGATCCAGGATCCGAACTCGCTCGACATCGCGGACATGGAGATCTGGCAGAGCAAGATCGCCGTGCCGCAGGGCGTGCTGCAGGGCGTCGAGATCGCCAAGATCAAGAACTGGGGCGACCTCACCCCGCTCTACACCGAGGGCACCTTCGCCGGGAAGCCGGTGTCGACGCAGGGCGACTCGCCGTTCGAGTTCATCTATCGCGACAGCAAGGACGCGACCGCTTTCGCCTCCGGCAAGACGGACTGGGCGAACTTCCTGCCCGGCGTCTACAATGCCGACACGCTCGGCATCCGCCCCGACCTGACCGGCCGCCCGATCAGCTCCTGGGCCGATCTGATCGCCCCGGAATTCAAGGGCAAGGCGGCGATCCAGAACATCCCGACCAACGGCATCATGGACGCCATGATGGCCTTCGAGGCGGCCGGCCAGCTCACCTATGGCGACAAGGGCAACCCGACCCAGGACGAGATCGCCGCGACCATCGCGAAGCTGATCGAGCTGAAGCGCGGCGGCCATTTCCGGGCGCTCTGGAACACCTTCGACGAGAGCGTCACGCTGATGGCCTCGGGCGAGGTGGTGATCCAGTCGATGTGGTCGCCGGCGGTGACCGCGGTGCAGACGCAGGGCGTCAAGTGCACCTATCAGCCGCTCAAGGAAGGCTATCGCGGCTGGGGCAACGGCCTCGGCCTGATGGCCCATCTCGACGGCCTGAAGCTCGAGGCGGCCTACGAGTACCTCAACTGGTACAACAGCGGCTGGGTCGGCGGCTTCATCGCCAAGCAGGGCTATTACAGCGCCAACCCGAAGACGGCGATGGCGGCCCTCTCCGAGAACGAGCGCGGCTTCTTCTACGAGGGCAAGGCGGCGACCGCCGACATCACCAGCCCGACCGGCGAGAAGACCAACTCGGCCGGCGACGTCCGCGACGGCGGCTCCTATGAGGAGCGCTTCTCGAAGGTGGCGGTGTGGAACAACCTCATGGACGAGGCGGAATTCCTCTACGCCAAGTGGAACGAGTTCAGCGGCGCCTGATCGGGCCCGCGCACTGAACGGAAGCGGCGGCCCGCCGCCGCTTCCCCGATCGCCCGCGCCGCGGGCCGTTTCCCCCGAGGACGACCGAATGACGCCTTCCTCCACCAACCGGTCCGGCTGGGCCGCCTATCTCCAGGTCGCGCCGCTGACGCTGGTGCTCATCTGTTTCTTCGCCGTGCCGGTCGCGCTCGTCGTCATCGTCTCGTTCTTCCGTTACCAGATGCTCGTCGGCATCGTGCCGACCTTCACCGTGAAGAACTATGTCGATCTGTTCACCAATCCGACGACCTGGACGCTCTACGCCTCGACGCTGAAGTTCACGCTGATCGTGCTCGTCGTGACCTTCGTGCTCGGCTTCTGGATCGCCTATTTCCTCGTCTTCCACATCCGCAATCTCGTCACGGCGATCGGGCTGTTCCTCGTCTGCACCGTGCCGTTCTGGACGTCGAACATCATCCGGATGATCTCCTGGCGGCCGGTGCTCGGCCGCGAGGGCCTGATCAACAGCGCCCTGCAGAACGCCGGCATCACCAGCCAGCCGATCGACTGGCTGCTCTATTCGGACTTCTCCGTGGTGGTCGCCTATGTCCACCTGTTCACGCTCTTCATGATCGTGCCGATCTTCAATTCGATGGCGCGCATCGACAAGGCGCTGCTCGAGGCGGCGATCGATGCCGGGGCGAGCCGCTTCGGCGTGATCTGGGAGGTTGTGCTGCCGCTGTCGAAGACCGGCATCGCGCTCGGCGCGCTCTTCGTCGTCACCCTCGTGATGGGCGATTTCTTCGTCGTCACCGTGATGAGCGGCGGCCTCTCCGGCTCGGCCACCTCCGGCATCTTCAACGACCTGCAATTCCTCAACTATCCCCGCGCGGCGGCGAATGCCGTCATCCTGCTCATCACCGTCCTCCTGATCGCCGCCGGCATCTTCCGGCTGGTCGACGTCCGCAAGGAGCTCGTGAGGTAGTCATGTCGGCCTCTCCCTCCTATGGCGCCCGCCCCTGGACCTTCTACGTTCTGGCGACGCTGTTCACCCTCTTCGTCATCTTCCTCTACGGACCGATGATCTCGGTGCTGGTGCTCTCCTTCCAGGGGCCGTCGGGATCGCTCGTCTTCCCGCTGCGCGAGCCTTCGCTGATGTGGTTCCAGGAACTGTTCAGCCCGCGCCGCACCGGTGACGTCGCCGGCGCCTTCGGCCGCTCGCTGCCGCTCGCGCTGCTCGTGATGCTGATGACGGTGCTGATCTCGGTCACCGCCGGCTTCGCCTTCCGGCGCCGCTTCCGCGGCTCGACCGTCATCTTCTACATGGCGATCGCCAGCCTGATCGTGCCCGGCCTCGTGCTGTCGATCGGCACGCTCGTCACCTTCCGCTATCTCGGACTCAGCGCCTCGTGGATCACCTCCGGCCTCGGGGCGCACCTTTCTTGGGCCCTGCCCTTCGGCCTCCTCATCATGTTCGCCGTGCTCGGCCGGCTGAACCCCGCCTATGAGGAGGCCGCCTACGATCTCGGCGCCAGCCGCTGGCGCACGGTCAAGGACGTCGTCGTGCCGATCGTCTTCCCCGGCATGATCGCGGTCGCCCTGTTCGGCTTCACGCTCTCCTATGACGAGTTCCCGCGCAGCTGGCTGACCGTCGGCACCAAGAACACACTGCCGCTCGAGATCTGGACGATGACCACCAACGTCACCTCGCCGGCGCTCTACGCGCTCGGCACGGTGACCACCATCGTCTCCTTCCTCGTCATCGCCCTCGCCCTTTCGGCGATCCTTCTCATCCAGCGCAGACGGTCCACCGGCAAATGAACCGCCTTTTCCACCCCGCCTTCGTCCGCAACGCCTCTGCCGGGAGCTCCGAATGACCACCACCCAAGGTTCCGGCGACATCCGGCTCGTCGACGTCAGCAAGCAGTTCGGCAGCTCCTACGCCGTCAAGAACGTCAATCTCACCATCCCGCACGGCTCCTATTGCTGCCTGCTCGGCCCGTCCGGCTGCGGCAAGACGACGATCCTCAGAATGATCGCCGGTCACGAGACGCCGAGCGCAGGCGAGATCTTTATCGGCGACCAGATGGTGGTCGGCAAACGGCCGGTCGAGCGCGGCACGGCGATGATGTTCCAGAGCTATGCGCTGTTCCCGCATCTCTCGATCCTCGACAACGTCGCCTTCTATCTGAAGATGCGCGACGTGGGTAAGACGGAGCGGCGCGAACGGGCGCGCGAGATGCTCGCCCGGGTGCAGCTCGAGCACCTGAAGGACCGCATGCCGGCGCAGCTCTCCGGCGGCCAGCAGCAGCGCGTCGCGCTCGCCCGGTCGCTCATCACCAATCCGAAGGTGCTCCTTCTCGACGAGCCGCTCTCCGCGCTCGACGAGTTCCTCCGCTTGAAGATGCGCGAGGAGCTGAAGCGGCTGCAGAACGATCTCGGCATCACCTTCGTGCACGTCACCCACACCCAGCCGGAAGCGATCGCGCTCGCCGACATGGTCGTGGTGATGGACACCGGCCGGATCGACCAGGCCGACACCGCCAACATGATCTTCAACGAACCCGAGACGCCCTATGTCGCCCGCTTCATGGGCGGGCAGAACGTGCTCTCGGGCACGGTGGCGAGCCGGGCCGCCGATCTCGTGCGGGTCCGCGCGGCGAGCGGCGCCCTCTACGAGGCGCGGCCCGACAAGGCGGCGAAGGTGCCGGCCGAGGGCGCCCCCGTCTCGCTCGCCGTGCGGCGCGACCGGATCGCGCTGTCGCCGCGCGCCGAGGGCGGCCCGGTCGTCAATGCGGTGAGCGGCGTCGTCGAGGCGACCGAATATCAGGGCACCTATGTCAAGGTGACGATCGCCACCGAGGATGGCTCGATCTTCGTCGCCAACGTCTCCGACGACGCCTATTTCGCGAGCCCGGTCGACACAGGCGATGCGGTCACCGCGCGCTTCCGTCCGGAGCATCTGCATTTCCTGTCGAAGGTCGACACCGGCGCCGCCGGCGACCCCTATCTCGACGCGCACTGAGATCGAAGGAGGCCGCTCGGCAGCGCCCATCCGGCGGAACGAGGAAGCGGGCCGTCACCGGCCCGCCGGCTGGACAGCATCGCGAGGACGGATCGACGCGCCGGCACCAGGCGGCGCGAAGCTTGCTCCTTTGCCCGAGCGCAGGCGGATTGCGGAAGAGGGACTTGGAACGTGAGTGACATCGAAGAGATCGCCAGCCGGACCGGCGCCGAGATCGGCCGGGCCTACCGCGCCGGCGAGGCCGATCCCGTCGCCGTGACGGAATGCCTGCTCTCGCGCATCGCGGCGGCAGAGGGCGACCATATCTTCATCACCGTCTCCGCCGACCGTGCGCTCGCCGAGGCGAAGGCGGCGAGCCGGCGGCACAAGGAGGGCCGGCCCCTCTCCGCGCTCGACGGCGTGCCGATCGCCTGGAAGGACCTCTTCGACGTCGCCGGCACGCCGACGACCGCCGGCTCGCTCGTCTTCGGGCGCGACACCAAGGCGCGCGATCTCGCCTGCGTCTCCCATGCCGCGGCCGCCGGGCTCGTGACGATGGGCAAGGTCAACATGTCGGAGCTCGCCTATTCCGGGCTCGGCCTCAACCCGCATTTCGGCACGCCGCGCAATCCGAACGACAAGGCGACGCTGCGCTCGCCCGGCGGCTCCTCCTCCGGTTCGGGCGCGGCGGTCGGCGCCCGGCTCGTCCCGCTCGCGATCGGCTCCGACACCGGCGGCTCGGTGCGCATCCCGGCCGCCTTCAACGGCGTCGTCGGCTTCAAGACCTCGACCGGCCGCATCGAGGCGGACGGCATCGTGCCACTCGCCCGCACCTATGACACGATCGGGCCGCTCGCCCGCTCGGTCGAGGACTGCGTCCTCGTCGACATGGCGTTGCGCGGCGCGGTGGCGACCGAAGTACGTCGGGCCGACACGGCGGCGCTCACCGTGCTCGTGCCGACCAACATCGTCCTCGACGGCGTCTCCGACGCGGTGGCGGCGAATTTCGAGCGGACGCTCGGCGCGCTGTCGGCCGCCGGCGTGACCGTGCGGCATGCCCATGTCGACGCGCTGCACGCGATCCTCGCGCTCAACGCCGCGCACGGCACGCTGACGGCTGCCGAGGCCTATACCGAATATCGCGAGATCGTCGACGGCGAGAAGGGCCGCTCGATCGATCGCCGCGTGACGAAGCGGATCATGGACGGCAAGCGGATGAGCGCGCATGACGTGCTCACCATCCAGCGCGAGCGCCGGCGGCTGATCACCGCCTTCGAGAACCAGCTCGGCGACGCCATCCTCGTCATGCCGACGACGCCCATCACCGCGCCGGCCGTCGCCCCGCTCGAGGCCGACGACGACCTCTTCCACAAGGTCAACCTGACGGCGCTCAGGAACACCATGCTCGGCAACATCCTCGATCTGTGCGGCGTCGCCGTGCCGAACGGGCGCGATGGCGACGGCCTGCCGACGAGCATCCTGTTCTCCGCGCCGCATGGCGCCGACGAACGGCTGCTCGGGGTGGCACTCGCCGTCGAGGGCATCGTCGCCGACGCGGCCGCCCGCTGAGGGGTCGGGGAGCAACCGGAGAGAGAGATGGCCCGTATCGTCCACGTCGCCGCGGCCCAGATGGGTCCGATCGCCAAATCCGAGACCCGCAAGGACACCGTCGCCCGCCTCGTCGCGCTGATGCGCGAGGCGAAGAGCCGCGGCGCCGATCTCGTCGTCTTCACCGAGCTCGCGCTCACCACCTTCTTCCCGCGCTGGATGATCGAGGACGAGGCCGAACTCGACGCCTATTACGAGCGCGAGATGCCGGGGCCCGAGACGCAGCCGCTCTTCGACACCGCGAAGGCGCTCGGCATCGGCTTCTATCTCGGCTATGCCGAACTCGTCGTGGAAGCCGGCCGCAAGCGCCGCTTCAACACCGCGATCCTCGTCGACCGCTCCGGCGCGATTCTGGGCAAATACCGCAAGGTCCATCTGCCGGGCCATGCCGAGCCGCAGCCCGGCCGCACCCACCAGCATCTCGAGAAGCGCTATTTCGAGCCCGGCGATCTCGGTTTCCCGGTCTGGCGCGGTTTCGGCGGCGTGATGGGCATGTGCATCTGCAACGACCGGCGCTGGCCCGAGACCTATCGTGTCATGGGCCTGCAGGGCGTCGAGATGGTGATGCTCGGCTACAACACGCCCTATGACCACACCGGCCACCGCGACATCGACAGCCTGACGCAGTTCCACAATCATCTGTCGATGCAGGCGGGGGCATATCAGAACTCGACCTGGGTGATCGGCACGGCCAAATGCGGCGTCGAGGAGGGCTCGAACATGGTCGGCCAGAGCGCCATCATCGCGCCGTCCGGCGAGATCGTGGCGCAGAGCGTGTCGCTCGAGGACGAGATCATCAATTTCCGCTGCGATCTCGACCTCGGCAAGCGCTACCGCGAGACGATCTTCAACTTCGCCAAACACCGTGAGCCGGAGGCCTATCGGCTGATCGTCGAGCGGAAGGGCGCGATCCCGCCGCCGGAGGCGTGAGCCGCCGGCCGACCGACCATCCATCCGACCGGCCCCTCGCCACAGCGTGAGGGACCCGTTCAACCAGCCCGAAGGGCGCTCGAGAGGGAAGAGAAATGGCGAAAGAAATCATCTGCGCGTTCGGTACGGACATCGATTCCGTCGCCGGCTGGATCGGCTCCTATGGCGGCGGCGATTCGCCCTCCGACATCCAGCGCGGCATCTTCGCGACCGAGGTCGGCGTGCCGCGCCTGCTGCGCCTGTTCGACAAATACGGCCTGAAGACCAGCTTCTTCGCCCCCGGCCACTCGATCGAGACCTTCCCCAAGGAGATCGAGATGATCGTCAAGGCGGGCCACGAGCTCGGTGCGCACGGCTATCTGCACGAGAACCCGATCGCCATGACGCCGACCCAGGAAGAGGCGGTGCTCGTCAAGTCGATCGAGCTGATCGAAAAGCACTCCGGCCAGAAGCCGCGCGGCTATGTCGCCCCGTGGTGGGAAATGTCGGCGTCGACCGCCGACCTCCTGCAGAAATATGGCTTCCAGTACGATCACAGCCAGGGCTACCGCGATTTCCAGCCCTTCTATGCGCGCGTCGGCGATTCCTGGAACGTCATCGACTACTCGAAGAAGGCCGAGGAGTGGATGCATCCGCTGAAGCACGGCTCCGAGATCGACCTCGTCGAGATCGGCGCCAACTGGTATGTCGACGACCTTCCGCCCATGATGTTCATGAAGAAGGCACCGAACAGCCATGGCTTCGTCAACCCGCGCGATATCGAATCGATGTGGCGCGACCAGTTCGACTGGGTCTATCGCGAGATGGACTATGCCGTGTTCGCCTTCACGATCCATCCGGACGTCAGCGGCCGGCCGCAGGTGCTCCTGATGCTCGAGCGGCTGATCGAGCACATCAACGGCCATGCCGGCGTCAAGTGGATGACCTTCGAGCAGATCGCGGCCGACTTCCGGACGCGCTATCCTTTCGACGGCGGCAAGCGGCCCGAGGTGATCTGAAGGCCCTCGCCCTGCTCTCCCGCGAGCGGGAGAGGGCTTCGTCGGGGTCTTCCCCTCTCCCGCTCCGCGGGAGAGGGCTTCGCCGGGGTCTTCCCCTCTCCCGCTCCGCGGGAGAGGGCTTCGCCGGGGTCTTTCCCCTCTCCCGCTCCGCGGGAGAGGGCTTCGCCGGGGTCTTTCCCCTCTCCCGCTCCGCGGGAGAGGGCTTCGCCTCTTGGCGAGCGAAGCGAGCCTAGATGCGAAGGGTGAGGGTGGCTTTCCTTCATCGTCGAAGAGAAGGCCCTCACCCTACCCTCTCCCGCAAGCGGGAGAGGGAACAAGGCCTCACCCTGCCCTCTCCCGCAAGCGGGAGAGGGAACTGCGCGCTCTGGTCGGGCGCCGTTTCCGGCCGGACCGCTCCGGCGGCCGCCGCGACGAGGAGAAGGACGATGTGTGCGAGCTGCGGGTTTCCCGCCGCGCCGGGACATTGGACGGAGGCCGGATCGGCCGGCCCCGGCGACCGGCTGCGCACGCGTTTCCGTCGCGCCCAGGTGCTGAAATCCGTGCTGCGCCGCTACGGCCTGACGGCGCATGACGGCGCGCAGGTGCCCGGCATCCAGATCGGCACCCTCGCCGGCGCCGAGACGATCGTGCGCGATCTCGAGGAGCTGTGGTGCGCCGCCGAGACGATGCTCGGCGCGCCCGTCGATCCGCTCGATCCGCGCTTCCTCGAGGAAAGCGAGGCGGCGGCATGAGCGCCGAGGGCCGCGTCCGGCTGACCGTGCTCGGCGGCTATCTCGGCTCCGGCAAGACCACCTGGCTGCGCCACCAGTTGCACGCCGGCGCCTATCGCGATGCGCTGATCCTCGTCAACGAGGCGGCCGAGACGCCGGTCGACGACGCGTTGCTGACCGAGGCGGCCGGTCTCGAAGTGCTCGCCGGCGGCTGCGCCTGCTGTGCCGGCCGCGACGCGCTCGTCGCCCTGCTGCGCCGGCTCGCCGATACCCGCAGCCGTGTCCGCTCCGACGACGCGCGGCTCGACCACATCCTGCTCGAGACGAGCGGCCTCGCCGACCCGGGCGCGATCGTCGCGGCGATCCGCGCCGACCCGGTCCTCGTCCACCACATGGTGGTGACGGAGATCGTCGTCGCGGTCGATGCCCTGCACGGCGCGGCGCAGCTCGCGGGGGAGGCGCTCGGCCGCCGTCAGGTCGAGACGGCCGACCGGCTGGTGGTGACGAAGGTCGACGCGGCCGCGCCGGACGATGTGGCGCGGCTCGTCGCGACACTCGCCCGGCTCAATCCCGGCGCCGCCGTCTCCGGAGCGGCGAAAGGGGACGCCCACCCTCTCCCCGATCATGCGGAGGCCGAGCCGATCGCGCTGCCGGCGCTCTCGGCGGATGACGCGCCGATCTTCACGACCCGGCTGACGCTCGACGAGCGGATCGACTGGCCGGCCTTCACCGTCTGGCTGTCGGCGCTGCTGCACGCCCGCGGCGACGATGTGGTGCGGGTGAAGGGCGTCGTGCGCACACCGGCCGGCCGGCTGCTGCTGCAGAGCGTGCGGCGTGTCGTGCAGGCGCCGGAGCGGCTGCCGGACACGGTCGAGCGCGGCACGGACGACACGATCGTGGTGATCGGCCGCGGCTATCGGGGCGAGGATCTCGCCCGCTCGCTGGCGCGCTTCGCCGGCGCGGGCTGAAGGGGAGACGGGCGATGAGCGAGATCGACGAGACCGCCGTCTATGCCGCGCAGGGTTTCGGCCAGTCGCTCGGCTTCGAGGGCCCCTTCGCCCTGCTGATCATCGACTTCGTCAACGGCTTCGCCGATCCGGCGACCTTCGGCGGCGGCAACATCGTCGCCGCGGTCGAGGCGACCGTGCCGGTGCTCGCCCATTTCCGCGCCCGGAACTGGCCGGTCGCGCACACCCGGATCGTCTTCGCCGACGACGGTTCCGACGCCAACGTCTTCGCCGCCAAGGTGCCGAGCGTGCTCGCCCTCACCGAGGCGGCGCCGGCGAGCGCGATCGTCGATGCGCTCGCGCCGCGGCCCGGCGAACTCGTCGTGCGCAAGACCCTCCCCTCGCCCTTCCCCGGCAGCGGCCTCGCCGCCTGGCTGGTCGGCAAGGGCGTCCGCACCGTGGTCGTCGCCGGCTGCACGACGAGCGGCTGCGTGCGCGCCGGCGTCGTCGACGCGATGTCCTGCGGCTTCCGCCCGGTCGTGCTCGAGGATTGCGTCGGCGATCGCGCGCTCGGCCCGCACCGCGCCAATCTTTTCGACATTGCCCAGAAATACGGCGACGTCGTTCCCTCATCGGCCTTCCTCGCCGCCGCCGGCTGAGCGGCAGGCTTCCGGATACGGCCCGCGTCGCCGCTCCCCGCCGGCCGTCCCGGACGGGAATCCGTGAACCCGAACAGCGCCCTGCCCGCCTTCGCATCGCAGCACGGATGCTGCGGCGCGAAACGTGCGGGCCTGCGGGCCGAAGCGGCCGAAGGCGCCCAGTTTTGCGCCACGCATGGCGCCAGACGAGGCAAATAACGCCGTATAAAATCCGCTTATACGGCAGATTTACACTTCCAATTTGCAGTCGTTCTAGCCTCCTCTAACGTGAAGCCATCGTAGTCTCGTCGGACGATCCGATGCACGTTGATCTGCAAAGGCAGACGGAGGGATCTCATGGCTTCTTTCAGGGACGACAGCAAGAATTCGACGCGCGGCTCCAAGAAGAAGGAAACCGCGATCTCGCGGCGTAGCCTTCTGAAGGGCGCGGGCGCGGCCGCCGGTGCGGTGATCGGCTCGGGCGCCATAAAGGGCTTCCCGACCATCTGGGCGCAGGAGATCAAGGACATCGAACTGCGCCATGTCGGCGTCTCCTATTCCGTGGTCAAGGCG
The DNA here is from genome assembly GCF_014199915.1 of Prosthecomicrobium pneumaticum. Classification (GTDB taxonomy): domain Bacteria; phylum Pseudomonadota; class Alphaproteobacteria; order Rhizobiales; family Kaistiaceae; genus Prosthecomicrobium; species Prosthecomicrobium pneumaticum. The sequence continues at coordinate 258,792 of NZ_JACHOO010000002.1, forward strand.
ATCGGCGACCAGGCCGCCAAGGATCTCGGCTTCAAGGTGACGATGCAGAATCTCGACACCTCGGCCGCGATCAACCGCTTCATCACCCAGCCGAACTCGGTCGACATCGCCGACCTCGAAGGCTGGCAGGCGAAGCTCGCCACCAAGCGCGGCGTCATCCAGGGCATCGACATCTCGAAGATCAAGGAATTCGACAACATCCTGCCGATCTTCACCAAGGGTGAGATCGACGGCGAGGTCGTCTCCCGCCAGGGCATCTCGCCCTATGAGGCGATGTATATCGAGAAGCCCGACTCGACCGAACTGCACGAGGGCGTCACCGACTGGGCGACCTTCCTGCCCCAGGTCTACAACGCCGACTCGATCGGCTATCGCCCGGACCTCGTCGGCTACGAAGTCACCGAGTGGAAGCACCTCATCGACCCGAAGTTCAAGGGCAAGGCGGCGATCCTCGACGTGCCGGCGATCGGCATCATGGACGCGGCGCTGTGCTTCGAGAGTGCCGGCCTGATCACGTACGGCAACAAGGGCAACATGACCAAGGAGGAGATCGACTTCACGGTCAACAAGCTGATCGAGCTGAAGAAGGAGGGGCACTTCCGGGCGACCTGGACGACCTTCGACCAGTCGGTGCAGCTGATGGCGGCCGGCGAAGTGGTGATCCAGTCGATGTGGTCGCCGGCCGTGGCCGCCGTCCGCGTCAAGGGCATCCCCTGCACCTACGCCCCGGTCAACAAGAAGAACGGCAAGGAAGGCTATCGCGGCTGGTGCAACGGCATGGGCCTGATGAAGCACCTGGAAGGCAAGAAGCTCGACGCCGCCTATGAGTACCTCAACTGGTACTATTCCGGCTGGCAGGGCGCCTTCGTCGGCCGCTACGGCTATTACAGCCCCGTGCCGTCGACCGCCAAGCCCTTCATGACGCAGGCGGAGTGGGACTTCTGGTACGACGGCAAGCCGGCGCCGGACACCATCAACGACCCCTATGGCGTGCCGATGGAGAAGCCCGGCACGGTGCGCGACGGCGGCTCCTTCCTCGAGCGCGTCAAGAACATCTCGTGCTGGAACACGCTGATGGACGAGGCCGCCTACATGAACAAGCGCTGGAACGACTTCAAGGTCGCCTGACGCCCCCGGGACCCCGGCACGCCGCACCCCCGCCGGGGTCCCTCCTCCCCTCCCGACAGCATCCGGGCCGCCCGATGACCCTGCGCCGCCATCTGACGAGCTGGCTGTTCCTTTCGCCGCTCCTCGTCGTGCTGATCCCGTTCTTCGTGCTGCCCTTCATCGTCGTGCTGACGGCGAGCTTCTTCGACAGCGATGGCTTCGGCGGCCTGCTGCCGACCTTCACCCTCGTCAACTACGCCAATCTGTTCACCTCGTCGCTGACGCTGAACCTCTATCTCGCGACGCTGAAATTCACCGTGCTGACCTGGTTCTTCTCGCTGATCCTCGGCTTCCTGGTCGCCTATTTCCTCGCCTTCCACGTCCGGAACCCGCTGCTCGGCATCGGCCTGTTCCTGCTCTGCACCGTGCCGTTCTGGACCTCGAACATCATCCGGATGATCTCGTGGATCCCGCTGCTCGGGAAGGAGGGCCTGATCAACATGGCGCTCCTCAAGCTCGGCCTGATCCACGAGCCGCTCGAAATCCTTCTGTTCTCGAGCGTCGCCGTGGTGATCGCCTATGTCCACCAGCTGACGATCTTCATGATCGTGCCGATCTTCAATTCGATGGCGCGGATCGACAAGCGCGTCGTCGAGGCGGCGCTCGATGCGGGCGCCAGCCGGCTCGACATCATGCGCCTGATCGTCATCCCGATGTCGAAGAGCGGCATCGCGCTCGGCTCGATCTTCGTCGTGTCGATCGTGATGGGCGATTTCTTCGTCGTGAAGGTGATGTCGGGCGGCGGCTCGGCCTCGGTGGTCGGCGCCTTCTACGAGGACATCTCGGTCCTGCAATACCCCTCGGCCGCGGCGAGCGCCGTGGTGCTGACCGTCGCCCTGATGGTGCTGATCGGCCTGATCCTGCGCACCGTCGATATCCGCCGGGAGATCACGCGATGACGATGGCGAAGGAAGCCCTCGGCCCCGCTGCCGCGGCGCGGCGCAGGAGCCGCAGCCGGCAGGGCGCGCTCGCCCCCGGCCGCAAGGGCCGGCCCTGGACCTTCTATGTCCTCGCGGCGATCTTCACGCTCTATGTCGTCGCGCTCTACGGCCCGATGATCTCGATCTACATCCTGTCCTTCCAGGATATCCGCGGCGGTCTCGTCTTCCCGATGAAGGGCCTGTCGCTGCACTGGTTCAACGACCTGTTCACGCAGGTGCGCACCGGCGACGTCAAGGGTTCGTTCGACCGTTCGATCAAGCTCGCCGGCCTCGTCACGGTGATCACCGTGGTGGTCTCCTTCCTCGCCGGCCTCGCCTTCCGCCGCCGCTTCTTCGGCGACACCGTCATCTTCTATCTGATGATCGGCAGCCTCGTCGCGCCGGGCCTCGTGCTCGGCATCGGCACCGGCCTGCTCTTCAACTGGCTCGGCCTCGAGACCGCCTGGTACACCTCGGCGCTCGGCGCGCAGCTCTCCTGGACGCTGCCCTTCGGCGTGCTCGTGATGTTCGCCGTCATGTCGCGCTTCAACAAGGCCTGGGAGGAAGCCGCCCGCGATCTCGGCGCGACGCCCTGGCAGACCATCCGCCTCGTCATCATCCCGATCCTCGCGCCCGGCCTCGTCGCCGTCGCCCTGTTCGGCTTCACCCTCTCCTATGACGAGTTCGCCCGCACGCTGCAGACCTCGGGCTCGCTCAACACGCTGCCGCTCGAGATCTGGAGCATGACGCTCAACGTCACCTCTCCCTCGCTCTATGCCCTCGGCACGGTCACCACGATCGTCTCCTTCCTGATCATCGGGATCGGCCTCGGCAGCATCACCCTGATCCAGAAGCGGCGCGCCCGGGGCGGCGCGGCCGGACATTGAAGGAGGCATCGATGGCGACCGGCCAGGGCCATATCGAACTCGCGGGCCTCTGCAAGAGCTATGACGGCGTCACCATGGCGGTCGACGGCGTCAACCTGAAGATCGAGGACGGCGCCTATTGCTGCTTCCTCGGCCCTTCGGGCTGCGGCAAGACCACCATCCTCAGGATGATCGCCGGCCATGAGGACCCTTCCGCCGGCGAGATCCTGATCGGCGGCGAGAACGTCGTCGGCATGGCGCCCGTCGAGCGGCGCACGGCGATGATGTTCCAGTCCTATGCCCTGTTCCCGCATCTCACCGTGCGCGACAACATCGCCTTCGCGCTGCGCGTCCGCGGCCTCTCGAAGGCCGAGCGCAACAAGGCCGCCGACGCCATGATCGAGAAGGTGCGGCTGACCGAGTTCGCCGACCGTCTGCCGGCGCAGCTCTCCGGCGGCCAGCAGCAGCGCGTCGCGCTCGCCCGCGCCGCGATCACCCAGCCGCGCGTGCTGCTCCTCGACGAGCCGCTCTCCGCGCTCGACGAACAGCTGCGCGTACAGATGCGGCAGGAACTGCTGCGCATGCAGCGCGATCTCGGCATCACCTTCATCCACGTCACCCACACCCAGATGGAGGCGATCGCGCTCGCCGACATGGTGGTGGTGATGGACCGCGGCCACATCAAGCAGGCGGGTCCCGCGCGCGAGGTCTATGCGACGCCGCGCGACCGCTATGTCGCGGAGTTCCTCGGCGGCCAGAACGTGCTCGCCGCCAAGGTCCGCACCGTCGCCGGCGGCCGCGCCGTCGTCGCCTCGCCGACCGTCAGGGAGATCGAGGTGCCGCTCGCAGGCCGATCCTTCTCCGCCGGCGACGCGATCGAATTCGCCGTGCGGCGCGACGACATCGTGCTGAAGCGGCCGGGTCCCGACGCGGTCGCGCCCGACACCGCGGCCCTGTCGAGCCGGGTTACCGGGGTCGAATACCAGGGCTCCTTCGTCAAGGTCATGCTCGACGCGCTCGGGCGCGAGGACTTCATCGCCTATGTGCCGGAGCGGACCTTCTTCCGCGATCCGGTCGCGATCGGCGACGTCGTGCTCGCGACCTGGCCGGTCGAGCACGCGCATCTGCTCGCCTGAACGCTTTCCGGAGGCTCTCCCCATGAAGATCCGTTTCACGCTCAACCGGGAGCCGGTCGAGATCGAGGCCGAGCCGAACCTGCTCGTCGCCGACCTGCTGCGCGACCGGCTCGGCCTCACCGGCACCCATGTCGGCTGCGACACCAGCCAGTGCGGCGCCTGCGTCGTGCATCTCGACGGCAAGCCGGTGAAGAGCTGCACGCTTCTTGCTCCGGCGCTCGACGGCGCCGTGCTCCTCACCATCGAGGGCCTCACGGGGCCGGGAGCCAACCGCCTTCATCCGATGCAGAAAGCCTTCCACGAGCACCATGGCCTGCAATGCGGCTTCTGCACGCCGGGCATGGTGATGACCGCCGTCGCCTTCGCCGAAGCCAATCCCAGCCCGAGCGACGGCGAGGTCCGCCACGCCCTCGAGGGCAATATCTGCCGCTGCACCGGATACCAGAACATCGTCGCCTCGGTGATCGCCGGGGCGGCGGCCATGCACGCCCCGAGCGCCGGAGAATAACGCCATGTCGAACATCGTCGGGATCGGTGAAGCGCCGCGCCGCAAGGAGGACCAGCGCTTCCTGACGGGCATGGGCAATTACGTGGCCGACATCAAGCGGCCGGGCATGGTGCATGCCGTGTTCGTCCGCTCGCCGCACGCCCATGCGGTGCTGAAGGGGATCGACACTTCGGCGGCGCTCGCCCTGCCCGGCGTCGTCGCGGTGCTGACCGGCGCGGACACGGCGGCCGACAAGGTCGGCGGCCTGCCCTGCGGCTGGGGCATCACCGGCAAGGACGGCCTGCCCATGAAGGAGCCGGTCTATCCCCTCCTCGCGCAGGGCAAGGTCCGCTTCGTCGGCGATCTCGTCGCCGTCGTGATGGGCGAGACCGCCGATGCCGCGCGCGCCGGCGCCGAGGCGGTGGCGGTCGACTACGAGGAACTGCCGGCCGTCGTCGGCGTGCTCGACGCCGTGCAGCCGGGCGCGCCGCAGCTCTTCGACGACGTGCCGGGCAATCTCTGCTGCGACTGGGCGCTCGGCGACCAGGCGGCGACGGAGGAGGCCTTCGCCCGCGCCGCCCATGTCGCCAAGATCAGCCTCGTCAACAACCGGCTGATCGGCAATCCGATGGAGCCGCGCGCCGCGATCGGCGAATACAGCCCCGGCACCGGCCAGTACACGCTGTGGTCGACCAGCCAGTTCCCGCATGTCGTGCGGCTCTTGATGGGCGCCTTCGTGCTCAACATCCCGCAGCACAAGCTGCGCGTCGTGGCGCCCGATGTCGGCGGCGGATTCGGCGTCAAGCAGTTCCATTATGGCGAGGAAGCGCTCGTCACCTGGGCCGCGAAGAAGGTCGGCCGGCCGGTGAAATGGGTCGCCGACCGCGCCGAGGGCTTCATGTCCGACCGGCACGGCCGCGATCACGTCACCGAGGCCGAGCTGGCGCTCGACGAGACCGGCAAGTTCCTCGCCATGAAGGTGTCGACCCTCGCCAATATGGGCGGCTATCTGTCGACCTTCGGCCCCAACATTCCGACCAATCTCTATGCGCCGCTGCTCGCCGGCGTCTACACCACGCCCGCGATCTATTGCGAGGTGAAGGTCGTCTTCACCAACACCGTGCCGGTCGACGCCTATCGCGGCGCCGGACGGCCGGAGGCGACCTTCGTCGTCGAGCGGCTCGTCGATGTCGCGGCGGCCGAGATGGGCATCGACCGGGTCGAGATCCGGCGGCGCAACATCATCCCGAAGGAGGCCTATCCGTACCAGACGCCGGTGCTCGTCGAATATGATTCCGGCGATCCGCTCGGCTGTCTCGAGAACGCCCTCGTCGAGGCCGACGTCGCCGGCTTCCCGGCGCGGAAATCCGCCTCGGCCTCGGCCGGCAAGCTGCGCGGCATCGGCTTCTCGACCTATGTCGAGGCCTGCGGCCTCGCCCCGTCGCGCATCGCCGGGCGGCTCGGCGCCCGCGGCGGCCTCTATGAGAGCGCCACTGTGCGCGTCCATCCGACCGGCCAGGTGACGGTGCTGATCGGCACCCACAATCACGGCCAGGGCCACGAGACCACCTTCGCCCAGATCGTGTCGGAGAAGCTCGGCGTTCCCTTCGAGGACATCGACATCGTGTTCGGCGACACCGACAAGGTGCAGTTCGGCATGGGCACCTATGGCTCGCGTTCGCTGGTCGTCGGCGGCTCGGCGCTGTCGAAGGCGAGCGACAAGATCATCGTCAAGGGCAAGAAGATCGCCGCCCACATGCTCGAGGCGGATGAGGGCGACATCGAGTTCGAGCGCGGCGAATTCTCTGTCGCCGGCACAGACCGCAAGAAGAGCTTCACCGAGATCGCGCTCGCGGCCTATATCCCGCACGATTATCCGCTCGAAGTGCTGGAGCCGGGGCTCGAGGAGCAGGCCTATTACGATCCGGTCAACTTCACCTATCCGGGCGGCGCGCATATCTGCGAGGTCGAGATCGATCCGGAGACCGGCGTCGTCGAGCTCGTCCGCTACACCGCGGTCGACGATGTCGGCACGGTGATCAACCCGATGATCGTCGAGGGTCAGCTGCACGGCGGCATCGTGCAGGGCGTCGGCCAGGCGCTCTACGAGACCGCGGTCTATGACGAAAGCTCGGGCCAGCTGCTGTCCGGCTCGTTCATGGACTACACCATGCCGCGCGCCGACCACATGCCGTCGATGACGATCAGGACCCATTCGACGCCCTGCGCGCACACCCCGATGGGCACCAAGGGCTGCGGCGAGGTCGGCACCATCGGCTCGCCCGCGGCGGTGATGAACGCCGTCGTCGACGCGCTCTCCCATCTCGGCGTCACCCATGTCGACATGCCGGCGACGCCCAACCGCATCTGGCGGATCATCCAGGGCGCGACCCTGCCGCGTGCCGCGGAATAGGGAGGAGGACCCCATGAAGGCATTCGACTATCTGAAGCCGGACGCGGTTCCCGCCGCGGTCGGCGCGCTCGCGGCGAACCCGGACGCGAAGCTCCTCGCCGGCGGCATGACGCTTCTTCCGACCATGAAGCAGCGGCTCGCCGAGCCCGCGGCGCTGATCGATCTCGCCGGCATCGCCGGGCTGAAAGGGATCACGCTCGACGGCGACACGCTGACGATCGGCGCGATGACACCGCACGCGGAGGTCGCGGCCTCCGCGACCGTCGCTGCGGCGATCCCCGCCCTCGCCGCGCTCGCGGGCGGGATCGGGGACCCGGCCGTGCGCAATCGCGGCACGATCGGCGGCTCGCTCGCCAATTGCGATCCCTCCGCCGACTATCCCGCCGCCGTGCTCGGCCTCGGCGCGACGGTGATCACGGACCGGCGCGAGATCGCGGCGGACGATTTCTTCCTCGGCCTCTTCGAGACCGCGCTCGAAGCCGACGAACTGATCACCGCGGTGCGCTTCCCGCGGCCGTTGCGCGCGGGCTATGCGAAGTTCAAGAGCCCCGCCTCGCGCTATGCGCTGGTCGGCGTCTTCGTCGCCGAAACGGTCGCGGGCGTCCGCGTCGCGGTCACCGGCGCGGCGGCCTCGGTGTTCCGCGCCCCTGCCTTCGAGGCGGCGCTCGCCGCCGACTTCACCCCCGGCGCGGTGGCCGGCCTGTCGGTCGACGCCGCCGACCTCAACGCCGACATCCATGCCGAGGCGAGCTACCGTGCCCACCTCGTCACCGTGATGGCGAAGCGGGCGGTCGCCGCGGCCCTGGAGTAGACACGGGGTCCATGATGGAAATCGCTGAGATTGAAGGCGGCGCCCGCTCGGCGCCGAACGACCTCGCACGCCTGTCCGCCGGCGCGCTGATCGAGGGCTACCGCTCCGGGCTCTTCACGCCGAGCGAGGTCGTCGAGGACGTCATCGCGGCGCTCGAACGGACCGACGCGCTCTGCAACGTCGTCGTCACGCCGATCTACGACCAGGCCCGCGCCGAGGCGGCCCGCGCGACCGCCGCCTGGTCCTCCGGCACGCCCGAGGGACCGCTCTGCGGTGTGCCGGTGACGGTGAAGGACCTCATCTATGTCTCCGGCGTGCCCGCCCATGCCGGTGCGCCGGTGCTCGAGCATTTCGTGCCCGAGACCGATGCGGCCGTGGTCGGCGCGCTGAAGGCCGCGGGCGCGATCATCACGGCGAAGACGACCACCTGCGAGGCCGGCTACAAGCTCACCGCCGACAGCCCGTTGTCGGGCATCACCCGCAATCCCTGGTCGCTCGACCGGACGAGCGGCGGCTCGAGCGGCGGGGCGGCGGCAGCGGTCGCCGCGGGCTGCGGCCCGCTTGCGGTCGGCACCGACGGCGTGGGCTCGATCCGCGTGCCCTCGTCCTTCTGCGGCGTGTTCGGCATGAAGCCGACCTTCGGCCTCGTGCCGCGGGCGCCCGGCTTCTCGCCGCCCTCCTGGGCCTCGCTCGCCCATACCGGGCCGATCGCCCGCACCGTCGCCGATGCCGCGCTGCTGCTCGAGACGATCGCCGGCTATGACCTGCGCGACGGGGCGAGCCTGCCGGTCGGCACACGCCGGTTCGATACCACACCCGGCCCGCTCGACGGATTGACGATCGCGGCGAGCGCCGATCTCGGCCACGCTCCGGTCGCTCCCGCTGTGCGCGCCGCCTTCGAGGCGGCACTCGCGACCCTCGCCGGCCTCGGCGCGACGATCGTGCCCGACCATCCCGGCATCGACCCGGAGGCGCTCGACCGCATCCTGAAGCCGATCGCCTTCACCGAACAGGCGGCGGCGGTGCTCGGCCGGAGCGAGGACGAGCTCGGCCGTTCCGACGCGGACTATCGCCGGGTGCTCGAACACGGCCGCTCCTATCGCGGCATCGACTATGTCGCCGCGACGCATCGGCGGACGGCGCTGCGGGCGCAGTTCCTCGACCTCTTCCGCCGCGCCGATCTTTTCGTCACGCCCGCGACCGCCGTGACCGCCTTCTCCGCGGGAACGATCGGCGTCGACGAGATCGACGGCCGGCCGGTCGACCCGCATCTCGGCTGGTCGCCCTTCTCGTGGCCGATCAATCTCGCCGGCCTGCCGGCGGCGTCCGTGCCCTGCGGCTTCGACGCGGCGGGCCTGCCGATCGGCCTGCAGATCGTCGCGCCCTGGCTCGAAGAGGGCCGCATCTTCCGCGTCGCCGCCGCCTTCGAGGCCGAGCGGCCCTGGGCCGTTCACTGGCCGGCGCCACGCTGACCGCTCGGCACGGCCGGAAGACGTCGACACGGAGGCCGCGGCAGGGTTAACTGCCGCGATGATCAGGAAGTGGTATTTCGCAGTCAATGAATGCGGTGCGCGTGGCATCTACGATCGCCTGATCCGCGCGGCTGTCCGCTCGTGCCGGGCGAACACCGGCCTTCAGCCGGTCTGCCTCTATGACGGTGGCGATATCCCGCTGCTCGACTGGCTCGCGGCACACGGCGTCACCGTCATCCGGCACCGCGTGTCGATCGCCGAGGCGATCGACCGCTGTCCGCCGATGCCCAACTGGGATGCGGCCATCGCGCGAGGCGCCTGTCTGCGGATCGACCTGCCGCTGATCGAGACGGAGGACGAGTTCGTCCTCTACACCGACAACGACGTGCTGTTCCTCTCCGATCTCGGCTCGACGCCCGAGCCGGAATTCTTCGCCTGCGCACCGGAATTCGCACCCGATGACTGGAGCTACGTCAACACCGGCGCCATGATCGTCAATGTGCCCGCGATGCGCCGGGAGCACGCCGCCTTCGCCGCCTTCGCCGCGGCCAATCTCCACCGGCTGCACCGCGAGAAGGGGCCCGCTTACGACCAGAACGCCTACAACGCCTTCTTCGCCGGCCGCTGGTCCCGCCTTCCGCTCGATCTCAACTGGAAGCCCTATTGGGGCATCGCCCGGCCGCGGATCGTCCATTTCCACGGTCCGAAACCGATGCACATCGACGCGATCCTGCGCGGCGCGCACGACCTGCCCCCGGTTCTGCACGAACTGGTCGAACAGGACCGGATGGCGAGCGCCTATTGGCTCGGCTGCTGGAATGCCTTCGGCAACGTTGATGCCGAGATCATCAAGGGCTTTGTCGATACCGTGACGAGAGAGGGCGGCGCCACGCGGATCTCGGGCTGGGCCGCCGATCAGCGGGGCCGGCCGGTCGCGCGGCTGCGGGTCCATGCCGATGGCATCGAGGTCGGCCACCGCCGGATCCAGGTCGCGCGCGACGATGTCGCGCGGGCTGGCGCGGGGACGGCGGCGTGCGGCTTCGAACTCGTGCTCGAAGGCGAGATCGATGCGCCATATGTCATCGCCGGAACCGATACCGTGCTGCCGCGCTCGACGCCGTGACGGGCGGGCACGGATCAACGGCGAGGGGTGACGAGGGAGCACCAGCGCGGCCTGGGCCACGAAAGAACGGCGCCTATCGGCCGCGACCCCTGCCGCCACCAGACGCGGCGCGGCGGGAGATCGCGCGCGACGGCGTCGGTCGCGGCGAGGAGCGGCCCTGGAAAGGCCTCTTCGACCTCGTTACGGTCGTGTCCCTCGAAGAAGCCGTCTTCGAAACCGAAAGCGCGGTCCGCCCGGCCGCGCGCCTGCTTGAAGGCGAATTCGGTGCGCGATTTGACGACGTAGTGATTGAGCCGCAGCCGCTCCCAGGACACCGTCGAACTGAGACCGAGGCGCTCGGGCGCCGGCGGCACGATCGCCGCGCCGGAGGGCGCGACCAGGCGGAAGCCGGGACTGAGGTGGGCAGCGTGCGGATTCGCAGCAGCCCGGAACGCCGCCACCCGGACGATCGACTTGAGGTGCGTGTTGATGAGGAAGTCACGTTCGGCGCGGCGGGTGAAGCGGCGCAGCACGCCCTCCGGCCCCGCCTGCTCATGGCCCGAAGAGCCGAAGGTCGCCCAGTTGAGCCCGATCGCGCCGACCGTCGGATCGGCGGCGAGCGCCGCGATCGCCGGACGGATCGACAGCGCGCCGTCCGTCGGCACGATGAACTCGTCGGCGTCGATAAAGGCGATCCAGTCGATCCCGGCCGAATGGTCGCGCACGATGGTGTCGTAGGTGAACAGCTGCCGCGCCCGGCCGCGCACGCCGAACGAGCGGACACCCGCCCCGGCGAGGCCGCGGAGCAGCGCGCGCGTGCCGTCCGTGCTCTCATTGTCGCCGATGATGAACGCATCGACGCCCACCGCCTTGTGATAGGCGACCCATTCACGCAGATAAGGCGCCTCGTTCTTGACGATGGCGCCGATGGCGATCTTCACGACGGCCCCCCGGCCGATTGCACCGTCTTCATCCGCCCCACGGCACCGCCATCCCCGACAACCGCCGCGACGTGCAACCGCCTGCCGCGAACAATCCTCGATACCGGCGCGACGGCGAAGACTTGCGCCGATAATGGCACAGCCCGTCCCGCGCCGCATCCGGATCGACTTCGCGCTTGCAAATTCGCCGAACGAGGGCATTACCTAGCCGCAAAGGCGGCATTACCTCGTTTTGCCCCTCCAGACCTCCTTTTGCCCCAGCGCCGGAGTTTTCCAGACAGTGCCGAAGAACGCAAAGCTGGTGGCCCTGCGCGGCCGCCTCGTCGAAGCGCAGGAGAAGCTGCTGATGCAGGCGGCCGACGCCGGTGCCCTGCCCTCCGACAAGCAGCTCGCCAAGATCGCCGATCTCGAAGCCGCGATCGCCGCGGTCGAGCACATGCTCGACGACAAGGCCTGACGCCGTCTCGAATCCGCGAAAGGACCGTTCACCATTCGCGGCCTATCGAGGCCGAGCCGGATCGATCATTCGTCGCCCTGCGTTTTCACGGAAGGCGACCATGACCAAGATTCTCGTTCTCTATTATTCCTCCTGGGGCCATATTGAGCAGATGGCCGAGGCCGCGGCCGAGGGCGCGCGCTCGACCGGCGCCACCGTCTCGCTGAAGCGCGTGCCGGAACTGGTGCCCGAGGACGTCGCCAAGGCTTCCTATTACAAGCTCGACCAGAAGGCGCCGATCGCCGTGCCGGACGAGCTCGCCGACTATGACGGTATCATCTTCGCCGCGCCCACCCGCTATGGCGTGATGGCGGCGCAGATGAAGAACTTCCTCGACCAGACCGGCGCGCTCTGGGCGGCCGGCAAGCTGGTCGGCAAGGTCGGCTCGGTGATCACCTCGACCGCCACCCAGCACGGCGGCCAGGAAGCGACGATCCTCACCTTCCATCCGGTGCTGCTGCATCACGGCATGGTCGTCGTCGGCCTGCCCTATGCCTTCCAGGGCCAGATGGGCGTCGAGGAAGTGAAGGGCGGCTCGCCCTATGGCGCCGCGACCATCACCGGCGGCGACGGCAGCCGCCAGCCCTCGGCGATCGAGCTCGAGGCCGCCCGCTATCAGGGCGCGCATGTCGCGAAGATCGCCGCCAAGCTGGCCGAGCCGGTCGCCGCCTGATCGTCCGTCACGCTCGTTTCGAGAAGGGCGCTCCGGCTATGCGGCCGGGGCGCCCTTTTCTCTTCGGCCCGCCGGGCGCTATAGGAGCGGGGACACGGAGGCGCCGGTGCCCGAACTGAGCTTCGACCGCAATTTCGACCCGGCCTATGGCGCGCTCGTCGCGCTCGCGCCCGGCGTCCGCCGGATGACCGCGCCCAATCCCTCGCCCTTTACCTTCCACGGCACCAACACCTATGTCGTCGGCCGCGGCGCGGTTGCCGTCATCGATCCCGGTCCGGACGACGAACGGCATATCGCCGCCCTCCTCGCCGCGCTCGAGGGCGAGCGGGTCGCCGCCATCCTCGTCACCCACAGCCATCGCGACCATTCGCCCGGCGCGCGCCGGCTCGCCGCGGCGACCGGCGCGCCCGTCCATGCCGAGGGGCCGCACCGCGCCGCGCGACCGGCCTCGGCGGAGGAGCCCGCCACCGATGCCGGCGGCGACCTCGCCTTCCGGCCGGACGTCCGGCTCGCCGACGGCGCCCTGGTCGAGGGCGAGGGCTATGCGCTCGAGGCGGTGGCGACGCCCGGCCATGCCGCCAACCACCTCGCCTTCGCGCTCGCCGGCACGCCTCTCCTGTTCTCCGGTGACCATGTGATGGCGTGGGCGACGACGGTGATCGCCCCGCCCGACGGCGCGATGGCCGACTACATGGCCTCGCTCGACCGGCTCGCGGCGCGGCCGGAGACCGCCTATCTGCCGGGCCATGGCGGTCCGGTCACCGACGCCCCGGCCTTCGTGCGAGCCCTGAAGGCGCACCGGAAGATCCGCGAACGCGCGATCCTCGAGCGGATCCGGCAGGGTGATCGGACGGTGGCGGCGATCGTTGCGGCGATCTACCGCGACACGCCCGCCGCGCTGCACGGCGCGGCCGGCCTCTCGGTCTTCGCCCACCTCGAGGATCTGGTCGGGCGTGGATTGATCGGCGCGCCTGAGGGATTGCGGCTCGACGGCCAGTTCGTGCCGGCCTGAGCTTCAGAGGCGATCGAGCGTCGCCCGGTCGCGCGCGCCGGCGAAGAAGAGATCGAGCGCCCGCCCGAAGATCTCGCCCGGCGCCACCGCGTCGAACAGCGTCATCGAGGAGCGGAATTTCAGGTCGTCCGGGGCGCCGAAAATTGCGCCGATCGGCCGCCCGGCATGGCCGCAGACGAGTGCGGTCCAATCACGCAGCCGCGGCCCGAGCAGCGGATGGGCGAGATAGGCGGCGGCCTCCGCGCGCGAGCGGATCGCATAGCGCACCGCATGGGCGCTGGAGCCGAGGCCGGCCACCTGTGGGAAGACGAACCACATCCAATGGGTCTCCTTCCGCCCGCGCCTCAGCTCGCGCTCGACGGTCTCGGCCAGCGGCCGCTGCGCCGCGACGAAGCGCTCGAGGTCATGGGGGTCCGATTCGTCCGCCATGGCGCGGTCTCCTTTCGCCCCGGGTGATGGCGCGCCGCACCGTTCTGCCCTAAACAGCAGGGTCGAGCCACAGAAGAGGGAAGCCGGCCGGGCCGGCGTGCGCGCGTGCAGCCCATCGACTTCGAGATGATCTTCGGCACAGCGCCGAACCCCTATGTCGTGCTCGACCGCCAGTTCGTCATCGTCGCGATGAACGCGGCTTATCTCGCCGTGACCGGACGGCGGCGCGAGGACATCGTCGGGCGCGGCATCTTCGAGGCCTTTCCGAGCGATCCGGCCTCCGACAGCCACAGGCAGCTCCGGACGAGCCTCGAGAACGTGCTGCGGCACAAGGCGCCGGACCATCTGCCGCTGATCCACTACGACATCGCCCTCCCCGACGGCTCCGGCTTCGAGGAGCGCTACTGGAGCGCGACCCACGCGCCCCTCTTCGGGCGGGACGGCGAGGTCGCCTTGATCCTGCAGCACACCCAGGATGTCACCGAACTGCACGGACTGCGCCTGCTCGCGGGGTCGGATGCCGCTGGGGTCGGCATGAGCCTGTTGCGCCGGGCGCAGGAGGTGCAGGAGACGAACGCGGCGCTCGAGGCCGAGCGACGCCAGTTGCAGGCCCTGTTCGCGCAGGCGCCCGGCTTCGTCGCCGTGCTCTCGGGTCCCAGCCACGTCTTCACGATGACCAACCAGGCCTATCGGCGGCTGGTCGGCAACCGGCCCATCCTCGGGCGCGACATCCGCGAGGCGCTGCCCGAGGTGGCGGAACAGGGCTTCGTCGGCCTGCTCGATCAGGTCTATGAGACCGGCCGCCCCTTCGTCGGCCGCACGGTCCAGGTCCTGCTCGATTACGGCGACCGGCGCGAGGAGCATTTCCTCGACTTCGTCTACCAGCCGATCGCCGCCGCGGACGGCACGGTGTCGGGCATTTTCGTGCAGGGTCACGACGTCACCGAGCAGAAGCGCGCCGCCGATGCGCTGCGCGAGAGCGAGGCCCGCTTCCGGCTCGTCGCCGAGAACGCCCCGGTCATGCTGTGGATGGGCGACCAGCACGGCAAATGCGTCTATCTCAACCGGATGCAGCGCGAGTTCTGGGGCGTCGCCGAGGAGGAGATCACCCGCTTCGACTGGTTCGCGACGATCCACCCGGACGATTTCGCGCAGCTCGCCGCCCCCTTCGAGACCGGCATGCGCAACCAGGCCGCCTTCGAGGTCGAGGCGCGCTTCCGGTGTGCCGCCGACGGCGCCTACCGTATCCTGCGCACCAGCGCCCAGCCGCGCTTCGACGGCAAGGGCGCCTTCCTCGGCATGATCGGCGTCAACATGGACGTCACCGAGACCCGACGCGCCGAGGAAGAGTTGCGCCGGCTCGCCGAAACACTCGAATCCCGCGTCATCAGCGAGATTGCCGAGCGCCGTCAGGCGGAAGCGACGCTCGTCCAGATGCAGAAGATGGAGGCGATCGGCAAGCTGACCGGCGGCGTGGCGCACGACTTCAACAACCTGCTCCAGGTCGTCTCCGGCAATCTCCACCTCCTCGCCAAGGACGTCGCCGGCAATGAGCGGGCGGAGCGCCGCGTCGCCAACGCGCTCGCCGGGGTGAGCCGCGGCGCCAAGCTCGCCGGCCACCTGCTCGCCTTCGGCCGCCGGCAGGCGCTGGAGCCGAAAGTGGTGAAGATCGGCCGCTTCGTCACCGGTATGGAGGACATGCTCAGGCGGACGATCGGCGACGGCATCGAGATCGAGACGATCATCTCGGGCGGGCTGTGGAACACCTTCGTCGACCCGACCCAGATCGAGAACGCCGTGCTCAATCTCGCGATCAACGCCCGTGATGCGATGGACGGCTATGGCAAGCTGACGATCGAACTCGGCAACGCCTATATCGACGACGCCTATGCCCGCACCAATGTCGACGCCGCGCCGGGCCAGTATGTGATGCTCGCCGTCACCGATACGGGCAGCGGCATGACGCCGGACGTGCTCGCCCAGGCCTTCGAGCCCTTCTTCTCGACCAAGCCCGAGGGCAAGGGCACCGGCCTCGGCCTCTCCATGGTCTATGGCTTCGTGCGTCAGTCGGGCGGCCATGTGAAGATCTACAGCGAGGTCGGCCAGGGCACGACGGTGCGGCTCTACCTGCCGCGCGCCGAGGACGACGAGGACATCCTCGCTACTCCGGATCTCGCCCCCGTCGACGGCGGCAGCGAGACCATTCTCGTCGCCGAGGACGACGAGGAGGTGCGGGCGACCGTAGTCGAGCTTCTGACCGATCTCGGCTATCGCGTGCTGAAGGCGAAGGACGCGGCGGGCGCCCTGTCGGTGATCGAAAGCGGCGTGCCGATCGACCTCCTCTTCACGGACGTCGTCATGCCCGGTCCCTTGAAGAGCCCGGAGCTCGCCCGCAAGGCGCGGGAGCGGCTGCCCGGCGTCGCCGTGCTGTTCACCTCCGGCTACACCGAGAATTCGATCGTACATGGCGGCCGGCTCGATCCCGGCGTCGAGCTGCTGTCGAAGCCCTATACGCGCGATGCGCTCGCCCGCAAGATCCGCCAGGTGCTCGCCGGCCGGCGCTGAGCCGGGCGCGGCTCAACGCGCCGGAGCGGCGTCGGGCGGCGGACCGTCCGGCGGCGCGACGAGCGGCGTCTCGGCATCGGCTGGGGCCGCGGCGGGCGCATCGACCACACCCTGCAGCGCCGCGTCGAGATCGGCGAGGAAACCGCGGATGCGCCGGGCGTTGTCGCCGAGATCGTGACCACCGGTGCGCCAGGCCGAGCGCATGTCGACGAGCGAGCCGCGTCCGTCGGCGAGCACGCGCAGCACGACGTCGACCTCGAGCGCGAGCAGGAGCGTGCGTGCCTCGCCCTCGATCCAGCCGATCCCCTCCGTCTCGCGCGGCCCCTGCGCGTCGAGCACGGTCCAGCCGCGCCGGGCGAAAAGGGCCTGCGCCTCGGCGAAGACGCGCTCCGGCGCCACCGGATAATGGCGCGGCACGAGATGGGGATAGGCGGCGGCCTGAACGGCGTATTCGGCCGCGTCGGGCGGCGGGCGGTTCCAGATGCCGTCCGGCGCAGCGGCGAAGAGCGGCGGATCGACGGGATCCGTCGATATGTCCGTGAGCGGGGGGAAGACGAGCATCGCCGCCACCGCGACGGCCGGCGGACCGAGCGCCACGGCGCCGAAGGACAGGCCGCGCAGCGCGAGGCCGAAGCCGGCCGAGCCGTCGCGCCAGATTTCGACGAGGGCGAGGACGGCGAGCCCGACCGCCGCCGCCGCGAGCAGCAGCGCGACCCCGAGCGAGGCGAACATCGCCACCGTGTCGATCGCCTGCAACCGGTGCAGGAGCGCGGCGACGATCAGCAGCGGCACCGGCAGCAGCGACGCCCGGGCGCTCCAGAAGGCGGAGGCGGCAGTGGTTCGACGGATACGGCCCGGCATGACCAAGGATCGCTTCGGAGGGTGTGTCTTCTATCACACGATGCCGGATCGGGCACGTGCTAACCCCGTCTCGCACCAAGAAACGGCCATATTGGGCCGTCACATCCAGAACGCGAGCGGGCGAGAGGCTCCCGCGTACAACCACCCGAGACCCGAAATGACCCGGCCGAAAGACCCGACCTTCCGCTCGAAGACCGAACGGGACCGCGAAGAGGAACTGAAGGCGCGCTATCGCGACCTCGGCAACCCCGAACTGGTCGCCGCGACCCGGCAGCTGAAGGCCGCGAAGCCCTTGCCGCGCCCGCAGCAGATGCAGGCGCAGCAGAAGTCCGAGCGCGAGTTCGACTGAGTAGCGGGCCGGCCGGCGGCGGCACCGGTCAGCCGAGCATGACCATCGCCTGACGCACGAGCGACAGGGCGATCAGCGTCATCACCGTGCCGATCATCAGATCGAGGACGCGCCAGGCCGCCGGCCGCGCAAAAAGGGGCGCGAGCAACCGCGCCCCGAAGCCGAGCGAAAAGAACCAGGCGAAGGAGGCCGCCGCCGCGCCGAGACCGAAGGCGAGCCGCGCCGGCCCCTCGTGCCGCCCGGACAGCGAGCCGAGCAGCACGACCGTATCGAGATAGACGTGCGGGTTGAGGAAGGTGAAGGCCGCCGCCGTGGCGATCGCCGGCCCGAGCCGCATCTGCGCCGCACCCGCCGCCGACAGCCCGCCCGGAGACGCTGCACGCCGGAAGGCGAGCGCGCCATAGGCGAACAGGAACAGCGCGCCACCGAGCGTCACCCCGAGCAGAAGACGCGGCGCCGCGGTGACGAGGCTGCCGAGCCCCGCGACACCCGCCGCGATCAGCACCGCATCGGCAAGCGCGCAGAAGAGCACGATCGGCAATACGTGTCGCCGGGCGAGGCCCTGGCGCAGCACATAGGCGTTCTGCGCCCCGATCGCGACGATCAGGCTGGCGCCGAGCAGGAAGCCCTCGAGAGCGGCATGCATGGGGAAACGAAGTCCTCGGCGCGGAATCGGATCAGAAGAGGTCGAGCTGCGGATCGCCGGACGGTCCGGCGGGCGGCGTCGCATCCGCAGGCGCCTCGCTCCCGGCGGCGGGCTCGGCGCGCTCCACCCGCTCCTGCAGGCCCGCGTCGTCGGCCGCGGCACGGTTGACGCGCGGGCCGACCGGTATCGCCTCGAGGAGGTCGGCCGGCGCCGGCGCGAGCAGACCGACGGGCAGCGCGGCGCCGCCGAGATCGCCGCCGATCCAGCCCGCCACCGCGTCGCGCGACAGGATCGCCGGCATCCGGTCGTGGATCGGCGCGAGCGTCGCATTGGCGGGCGTCGTGACGATCGTCACCGTGTCGATCTCATTGCCCTTGTCGTCGGCATAGTCCTCGGCGAGCCCGGCGAGCGCGAGGAGGCCGCCGCCGCGCGGCCGGATGTAATAGGGGTCGCGCCGCTTGCCGTCGGCGGAGCGACGCCACTCGTAGAAGCCCGAAGCCGGCAGCACGACGCGGCGATGGCGGAGCGCGCCGCGGAAGGCCGGCTTTTCGGCGAGGGTCTCGGCGCGCGCGTTGAAGAGCAGCGGCAGGCGGGACGGGTCCTTCGCCCAGCGCGGGATCAGGCCCCAGCGCATCAGCACCGCCTCGCGGCCATGGCGCCCGGCGCGGATGACGAGGACCGGCTGGGTCGGCGCGATGTTGTAGCGCGGCGGCAGCCAGCCGAGCCCGGTGACGGAGAATTCCTCCATCACCGCGCGCGCATCCGCGGTGAGCGAAAAGCGGCCGCACATCGGTTCTCCACCTCCGGCGGCGCTGTATAAGGAATCGATCGCGGGACGGCGCCGTCGCCTCCGGCTTTAGCACGGTCTCGCCCCGGCGGGACAACCTCGCCGGGAGGCGCCGTTGAAAGTCCGCCGCATCGTCGCCAACATCGGCGCGCCCGATCCCGCAACCGGCCGCTCCTTCTATGGCGCTGTTCTCGGCCTCGTCCCGGCAATGGATCTCGGCTGGATCGCCACCTTCGCGGCGGAGGAGCCGGCGCTGCCGCAGCTGAGCCTCGCCCGCGAAGGCGGCGGCGGCGCGCCGCTTCCGGCGGTCTCGATCGAGGTCGACGATGTCGACGAGGCGCACAGGCGCGTCGTCGCCTCCGGCGTTCCGATCCTGCGCGACCTCGCCGACGAGCCCTGGGGCGTGCGCCGCTTCCTGTTCGAGGACCCCTTCGGCACGCGGGTCGCGGTGCTGGCGCACCGGCCGCCGCACCGCCCGCCAGCCGGGCCGCCGCGGCTCGGCGTCAGCACCGCGCTGTTCTCGGATCGAGGCGTGTTGCTCGTGCGGCGCGGCAGACCGCCGCTCGCCGGGCTGTGGAGCCTGCCGGGCGGCCGGGTGCGGACCGGTGAGACGCTCGAGGCGGCGGCGCGGCGCGAGCTCGCCGAAGAGACCGGCGCGTCGGCCGGTCCCCTCGTCCAGGTCACCGCGCTCGACCTCATCCTGCCGGCCGAGGGCAGCCATTTCGTCGTCCTCGTCCATGCCGGGCGGCTCGCCGGCAGTGAAATCGCTGCGGCGGACGACGCCGCTGCGCTCGCCTGGGTGTCGCAAGGCGCGATCGCCGGCATGGCGACGACACCGGGGCTCGCCGCGGTCGTCGCGCAGGCGGCGGCGCGGCTCGCACAGGGCGGGGCTTGACCCGATGCGGCGGGCGGCGATGATCCGGCGCCTCTTGCGGCGAGGGGCGGCGATGCGGAAGGGCGAAGGCGGCGCGATGATCTGCGGACCGAGATGGCGGACGGGCGCCCTCCTCTTCCTTCTCCTCGCCGCGCCGGCCGCCGCGGCGCCGGGCGATCCGCCCTATGAGCCGCAATTGCAGCGCCTTTCGGAGATCCTCGGCGCGCTGCACTATCTGCGGCCGCTCTGCGGCGCCAGGGAGGGCTCCGTCTGGCGCGACCAGATGGAGGCGCTGATCGCGACCGAGCAGCCGACGCCCGAACGGCGCGCCCGGCTCGCCGCCCGCTTCAACCAGGGCTATCGCAGCTTCGCCTCGGTCTATCGCAGCTGCACCCCGGCCGCCGTCTATGCGGTCGCCCGCTACACCGAGGAAGGCGAGCGGATCAGCCGCGACATCGCCGCGCGCTACGGCCGCTGAAGCCCGGTTAACCGCCGCCCGACGATCTTATCGGCCGGTTAACCCTTCCTTCAGGATCGGATGGGTCGCCCCGGCACGAAATGATAGCTATGGTGATGCCTATGATTCGACCCGGGAAATCGCGAGCGAAGCCCTTGACCCGCAACGATCTTCCTCAGAGCGACACGGCCTCGGAGAGCGCCGAGGACCACGCCATCGCCGAGAAGAAACGGGCGGCGCTGAGCTTCCTCGCCGCCGCCTGGGACGAGGCGGTCGATCAGGGCATCGACCCCGAGATCATCGCCCACGCGGCGCTCTTCGCCGCGATCTCCGATCTCGTCGAGATCTATGGCGAGGAGGCGGTCTCGTCCTTTGTCGGCGGGCTCGAACCGCGCGTCATGCGCGGCGAGTTCACCCTGCCGGGCACGATGCAGTAAGGGCGCATTTCCGCCAAGCTTCGGGCGTCACCATGGCCCTCCGAGCGGAGAGATGATGTGATGCAGCGGATCGCCCTCCTTCTCCTCGCGCTTCTGCTCGTCGCGCCGGCAGCCCGCGCGGCGCCCGAGGCGCGCAGCGTGCCGACCGAGACCATCACGGCACCCAGGGCTCCGGGCATGGACGTTGCCCCCGACACGGAGGCCGAGCCCGATCCGGTCGTGCCGCCGACCGCACCGCAAGCCCCTGGAGCCGGTCCGGACGGCGCGCCGGAAGCCGCCGAGCCGGTGCCGGCGATCGAATATGACGTCGCGAAGCTCCCCACTCCGGTCCGGCGGCTCCGCGAACAGCTGCTCGACGCGGCGAAGAGCGGCGACATCGAGAAGCTGCGGCCGATCATCGAGGCCAATCCCGAGCCGCCCACCCTCTCGCTCGACGAGATCGGCGACCCGATCGCCCATCTCAAGAGCCTGTCCGGCGACCCGGACGGCCGCGAGATCCTCGCCATCCTGTCGGAGGTGCTCGAGGCGGGCTATGTGCATGTCGATATCGGCACGCCGCAGGAACTCTACATCTGGCCCTATTTCGCCCGCGTGCCGCTCGACGGCCTGACCCCGCCCCAGCTCGTCGAGATGTTCCGGCTCCTCACCGCCTCGGACTACGAGGAGATGAAATCCTACGGCGCCTATGTCTTCTATCGCACCGGCATCACGCCGGACGGCGCCTGGGCGTATTTCGTCTCGGGCGAGTGAGGCCGCGTCGCGCACGCTTGACAGGCGGATTCGTTCCTGATTTGTTCCTTTGGGGCGATGAGAGGAACAGATCATGGAAGCGCAGCAGCTGCATCGCGGACGGCTGATCGACCACATCCAGCTCGTCGTCTCCGACCTCGGTGCGAGCCGGGCCTTCTACGAGGCGACGCTCGCCGTGCTCGGCGTGCCCGTGGTGGCGACCGAGGAGTATTTCTATGCCGACGAGCTGTTCGTCAGCCTCGGCGAGCCGCTGACCGGCCGCACCCATCTCGCCTTCCAGGCGCCGGACGAGGAGACGGTGCGGCGCTGGTACGAGGCGGGGCTCGCCGCCGGCGGCCGCGACAATGGCGCACCGGGCCTGCGCCCCTATCATGCCGGCTATTTCGCCGCCTTCCTGCTCGATCCGGACGGCAACAACATCGAGGCGGTCTATCACGGGCCGGCGCAGCGTTCCGTTCCGTCCGTCGTCATCACCTTCTGAGGCGCGCCGATGCGTCCCGGCTCAGCTCGCGCCGAGATGCTGGTGGAAGCGGACGGCGGCGCCCGCGCCGGAGGCGAGGAGTTCGTTCTCCCACATCACCCGGCGGCCGCGGACAACGGTGCCGACCGGCCAGCCGAACACCGGGCGGCCGTCATAGGGCGTCCACTGGGCACGCGAGGCGATCCAGCGATTGGTGATCGTGGCGCGCCGCTTCAGATCGACGACGGTGAGGTCCGCATCATAGCCGACGGCGAGCCGACCCTTGCCGGCGATGCCGAAGGCGCGCGCCGGGCCGGCCGAGGTCAGGTCGACGAAGCGTTCGAGCGACAGCCGGTTGGCGTTGACGTGATCGAGCATGATCGGGACCAGCGTCTGCACGCCCGTCATGCCGGAGGGCGATTGCGGATAGGGCTTCGCCTTCTCCTCGAGCGTGTGCGGCGCATGATCGGAGCCGAGCACGTCGACGAGGCCGGAACCGATCGCCTTCCACAGCGCGTCGCGGTGGCGTGCGGCGCGGACCGGCGGGTTCATCTGCAGGAGGGTGCCGAGCCGGCCGTAATCGTCGGCGGACAGCGTCAGGTGGTGCGGCGTCACCTCGATCGTCGCGATGTCCTTGTGATCGGCGAGGAAGGCCATCTCCTCGGCGGTCGAGATGTGCAGCACATGGATGCGGCGGCCGAGCCGGCGGGCGATCGTGACGAGCCGCTCGGTGGCGCGCAGCGCCGCTACCTCGTCGCGCCAGACGGGATGAGACGAGGGATCGCCCGCGACGCGGAGCGGCTTGCGCTCCTCGAGCCGCGGCTCGTCCTCGGCGTGGAAGGCCGCGCGGCGGCGGGTGCGGGCGAGCACCATTTCGAGCCCTTCGTCGTCCGGCACGAGCAGGCCGCCGGTCGACGAGCCGATGAAGACCTTGATTCCGGCCGCCCCCGGCAGCCGCTCGAGTTCGGGAATGAGCGGCGCGTTCTCGCGCGTGCCGCCGATCCAGAAGGCGTAGTCGCAGTGCATCCGGCCGGCGGCGCGGGCGAGCTTGTCGGCGAGCGCCTCGGCGCTCGTCGTCTCCGGCTTGGTGTTCGGCATCTCGAACACCGCGGTGACCCCGCCCATCACCGCGGCCCGCGATCCGGTCTCGAGATCTTCCTTGTGTTCGAGGCCCGGTTCGCGGAAATGCACCTGGGTATCGATCACCCCCGGCAATATATGGAGGCCGGTGCAGTCGACCACCGTGCCCGCCCGGCGCGGGTCGACGTCGCCGATCGCGGCGATCCGGCCGTCGCGCACCGCGATGTCGCGGGTCGCCGTGCCGTCCTGATTGACCACGGTTCCGTTGCGAAAGAGAAGTTCGTAGGTTTCCGGCATGGCGACGCTGCTCTTTTTCCTCCGGCCCTCCGCCCCCGCGGACGGCCATATTTCGCAACAGAGCCCGTTCTTGGCGGCGGGTTTGATTCACCGGCTTACGGAAGCGGCGACGGGGGCACAAGTCCGCTTCCTGCATGGGAACCATGCCGATGCGTGAGGGCTCGATCGCACAGCTCGCCGACCGCGCCGTCGTTTCGATCGGCGGCCCGGATGCGTTCCGCCTCCTCGACGACCTCGTCACCAACGCGATGGCGCAAGTGGCGGCGGACGGCATCGGCTTCGGCGCCCTCCTCTCGCCGCAGGGCAAGATCCTGGTCGATTTCCTCGTCCACCGGGCGGAGGACGGCTTTCTTTTCGACCTCGCCGCCGACCGCGCGGCCGAGTTCGTCAAGCGGATGACGCTCTATCGGCTGCGCGCCAGGATGACGATCGAGGACCGGTCGGCCGCGCTCGCCGTCTGGGCCGCCTTCGGGGGCGGCGATCCCGGCGCGCCCTTCCGGGCCGACCCGCGCCTCGCTGCGCTCGGCTTCCGCGCCGTGCTGCCGCGCGATGCGGCCCCGCCGGTGCGCGCCGGCTATGAACAGGCGCCGGAGGAGTCCTATCACGCCCATCGGATCGCCCTCGCCGTGCCGGAGGGTGGCAGGGACTTTGCGTTCGGCGAGACCTTCCCGCACGAGGCCGACATGGATTGCCTCGGCGGCGTCGATTTCCGGAAGGGCTGCTATGTCGGCCAGGAGATCGTCTCGCGCATGGAGCATCGCGGCACCGCGCGGCGGCGGGCGCTCGCCGTCTCCGCGCCGCAGCCCCTGCCCCCGGCGGGCGCGCCGCTGACCGCCGGCGGCCGGCCGGTCGGCACGATGGGCTCCTCGACTCGGGGCCGCGGCATCGCGATCGTCCGGCTCGACCGGGCGAAGGCGGCGGCCGATGACGGCACGACGATCCGCGCCGGCGAGGCGACGGTCGCGCTCGCCCTGCCCGCCTTCGCCCGCTTCGGCTGGCCGGAGGAGGCGGGGCCGGAGGAGCCGGCGTGAGCCGGGCGCCGCGCGCCTGGCAGCGCATGCTCTCCGGGCGGCGGCTGGACCTCGTCGACCCCTCCCCCTTCGACATCGAGATCGCCGACATCGCGCACGGCCTCGCCCGGGTGGCGCGCTGGAACGGCCAGACGGTCGGCGCGCACGCCTTTTCGGTCGCGCAGCACGCGGTGCTCGTCGAGGCCGTCGCGCAGCACGCCGCGCCCGCGCTCGGCCGGGCCGAACGGCTCGCCGTGCTCCTCCACGACGCGCCGGAATATGTCATCGGCGACATGATCTCGCCCTTCAAGGCGCTGGTCGGCGGCGAATACAAGACCATCGAGGCGCGGCTGATGGCGGCGATCCACCTGCGCTTCGGCCTGCCGGCCGCCTGCCCGCCGAAGCTCAAGGCGGCGATCAAGGCGGCCGACAGGATCGCCGCCTATTTCGAGGCGACGCGCCTCGCCGGCTTCTCGGCCGCCGAGGCGGAGCGCTATTTCGGCCGGCCTTCGGGCTTCGATCCGGCCCGCCTGCCGCTCATCCCCTGGCCGACCGCGGAGGCGGAGGCGCAGTTCCTCGCCCGCTTCGCCGCTCTCGCGCCGCCCGGCGCGGACCCCCGGCCCGCCGCCACCGGGACAACGGCGCCGCGCTGAGGCGGCGCCGCGTGAGAGCGGCGCATCACCGGCGGCGGCCGGCCGCCGCCGCGAAGGCGTGACGAAGGCCGCGCGAGGGTCTATGTGTGCCGCCTCAGGAGTCGCCTCATGCCCAGGATCCATGTCTGCTCGCTCGCGCGGGTGCCGCACACCGTCGCCGAGACCGGTGCGAGCCATCTCGTCACGCTGATCAATGTCGGCACGCCCGTCGAGCGGCCGGCCGCGATCGCGCCGGAGCGCCATCTCTTCCTCGGCCTCAACGACATTCTCGAGCCGATGGACGGCATGATCCACCCGGCCGAGGAGCATGTCGCGACGCTGCTCGATTTCGCCCGCGGCTGGGATCAGCAGCGGCCGATGGTGGTGCACTGCTTCGCCGGGATCAGCCGGTCGACGGCCGCCGCCTTCATCACGCTCTGCGCGCTGCGCCCGGAGCGCGACGAGGCCGACATCGCGGCGAGGATCCGCGCCCTCTCCCCGCCGGCGACGCCCAATCTCCTGCTCGTCCGCCTCGCCGACGCGATGCTGCAGCGGCAGGGCCGCATGGTCGCGGCGATCGAGCGGATCGGCCGTGGCCACGAGGCTTTCGAGGGCCATCCCTTCGCCCTCACCCTGCGCGACGAGCGGCAGGGCGGTACGGTTTCGGTCGCCTGAACGGGCAGCCCGCCGGTTAGCCGCTTTTCCATGTTGCATTGCGGCAAAGGCTGGCCTTTAAGTCCAGACGAGCCGGGCGGCTCGGGAGGCGGGCATGGTGCGGTGGATCTACCGCTTCGGTGACGGCGTCGCCGACGAGGGCGGCGCGAATGCGGCCGCCCTGCTCGGCGCCAAGGGCGCGGCGCTCGCGGCGATGGCGCGGCTCGGCCTGCCCGTGCCGGCCGGCTTCACGATCGGCGCCGCGGCGACGGCGCATCATCTCGCCCATGGACGGTTTCCGAACGGTTTCGAGGCGGAGTTCGACGCCGCGCTCGGCTGGCTCGAGGCACTCGCCGCCCCCCGTCCGCCGGTGCTCGCTTTGCGGCCGAGCCCGGAGCGGGCGATGCCCGGTCTCGAGGGCGCCCTTCTTGACCTCGGCCTCGGTGACATCGCGACCCGCGCGCTCGCGCAGGCGACCGGCGATCCCGCCTTCGCGCAGGATTGCCGCCGGCGGTTCCTGCGCCAGTTCGGCGAGACGGTGCTGCGGCTCGATCCGGCCGATTTCGAGGAGCGGGCCGATGCCTTCCGGCGCGGCCGCGGCCTGCCGCCGGCCGGCCCGCTCGGCGCGGAGGATGGCGGGGCGCTCGGCGCGCTCTATGCCGCGCTGATCGCGGAGGAGACCGGGACCCCACCGCCCGACGCACTCGGCCTGCAGCTCGCGACCGCGATCGAGGCGGCGCTCCGCTCCTGGAGGACGCCCCGCGCCATCGCCTGGCGCAGCCTCACCGCCCTGCCCGATCAGGCGGCGCCGGCCCTCGTCGTGCAGACCATGGCCTTCGGCAATCTCGGCCGCCGGTCCGGAGCAGGCCTCGTCTCGACGCGCGACGCGGAAACGGGCGCGAAGCGGCTCGCCGGCAGCTTCCTCGCCGCGGCGCAGGGCGACGAGATCAAGGCGGGCGCGCGCGGTGCCGAGCCGCTCGACCGGCTCGCCGCGGCGCACGAGGCGGTGGCAGCCGTCCGCGAGGGCCTCGTCGCCGCCGCGGGGCGGCTCGAAGCCCATTTCCGCGATGCGGTCGAATTCGAGTTCACGGTCGAGGACGGGCGGCTGTTCCTGCTCGACGTCCGGCCGCTCGCCCGCTCGACGCGCGCGGATCTCGCGATCGCCGTCGGCCTCGCCGGCGAACGGATCATCGACCGCCGCGAGGCGGTCGCCCGGATCGACCCGGCCTCGCTCGATCACCTGCTCCACCCGCGCATCGATCCGGCCGCCCCCGTCGATCTGCTCGCCCGCGGCGTTCCGGCCTCGCCCGGCGCGGCGACGGGCGTCGTCGCCTTCAGCGCGGCGGAGGCGGAGGACCTGCGGCTCGCCGGCCGCAAGGCGATCCTGGTGCGGGTCGAGACCGGGCCGGAGGACGTGCACGCCATGCATGCGGCGGCGGCCATCCTCACGGTGCGCGGCGGCATGACGAGCCATGCGGCGGTGATCGCCCGCGGCATGGGCAAGCCCTGCGTCGCCGGCGCCGGCACGCTGCGTGTCGATGCGCGCGCCGGCACGCTGTCGGCGGGCGAGCGGACGGTCCGCCGCGGCGACACGGTCACGCTCGACGGCGGCAGCGGCGCGGTGATGGTCGGCGCCGTGCCGCTCAGCCAGCCGGAGCTGACCGGCGCCTTCGCCACCCTCATGGACTGGGCGGACGGCATCCGCACGCTCCGGGTCCGGGCGAACGCCGAGACGGTCGCCGACGCCAATATCGCGCGGGCCTTCGGCGCGGAGGGCATCGGCCTCTGCCGCTCCGAGCACATGTTCTTCGAGAGCGGCCGCACCGGCCTCGTCCGCGCCATGATCCTCGCCGAGACGGTCGAGGCGCGGCGCGAGGCGCTCGCCGCGCTGCTGCCGCTGCAGCGCGCCGATTTCGCCCGCCTCTTCACGGTGATGGCCGGTCATCCGGTGACCGTTCGCCTGCTCGACCCGCCGCTGCACGAATTCCTGCCGCGCGCCGAAGAGGAGATCGCCGCGCTCGCGGGCGCGCTCGGCATGGCCGAGGACCGGCTGCGCCGCCGGCTCGAGGCGCTCGCCGAGGCGAACCCGATGCTCGGCCATCGCGGCTGCCGGCTCGCCATCACCTTTCCCGAAATCGCCGAGATGCAGGCGCGCGCCATCCTCGACGCCGCGCTCGATGCGGCCGCCGAGACCGGCGCGGCGGTGGTGCCGCAGATCATGGTGCCCCTCGTCGCCTCCCGCGCCGAGTTCGATTTCGTCGCCGAGCGGGTCCGCATCGTCGCGCAGGCCATCGGCCGCGAGCGTGGCGCGGCGCCCCATTACGAGATCGGCACGATGATCGAGCTGCCGCGCGCCGCCCTGCGCGCCGGGGCGATCGCCGAGAGCGCCGCCTTCTTCTCCTTCGGCACCAACGACCTCACCCAGACGACCTACGGCATCTCGCGCGACGACGCCGCGGCCTTCCTGCGCGCCTATGTCGAGGAGGGTCTGATGCCCCATGATCCCTTCGCGACGCTCGACCACGAGGGCGTGGGCGAACTGGTGCGGATGGCTGCGGAACGAGGCCGGGCGACACGGCCGGACCTCGAGCTCGGCATCTGCGGCGAGCACGGCGGCGATCCGGCCTCGATCCGTTTCTGCGCCGAGATCGGCCTCGATTATGTCTCCTGCTCGCCGTTTCGCGTGCCGATCGCCCGGCTCGCCGCGGCCCAGGCGGCGATCGCCGCCGAAGCACGAACGGGGGAAATCGGTCGCAAGGCGGCCGAATGAGCGGGGAAAAGGACGGCCCGCCTCGCTCGGGCCACAATGCCCGGGCGGGTCGTTAACCGTCTTTCAAGGTTAATGCCGCAACTCTCAGTCCTCGGCCGGGAGCTTCCACTCCCCGACCCCCGGTCCGAACGCCTGGAGTTTGCGTGCCCATGACGGGAGTTCACCGGCCTACGATGAGAGGGCGATCCGCTCCGCCGGCGCGCTTGGCGCGCCCCCGTCCCGCCCTCCGGCGCCGCTCCGGTTTCGGCACCCTCCTCTTCAACCGGCTGTTCCTGCCGGCGATCGCCGGTGCGGCGCTGCTCGCCGGCAGCGCGACCGACGTCGCCTATCAGGACGTCGCCGAGATGTTCGGCGGCAAGGTTCCGGCCGCCGAGCGCTGGCTCGCCCGGCTCGTCCCGACGCCGTCCGGCTCGGTGCATGTCGCCTCCCTCGCCCCTTCCGCCGCCGAGCGCCTCGCCGCGACGGCCGAGATCGTCGTGACGCCCCGCCTCGATACGATCGTCAAGGGCGCGGTGGCGCCGACATTCGAGCCGCCCGAGGTCAACCGCGCCCCGAAGGGCGATCTCGCCATGACGCGGCTGCGCCCGGTGGTGGTCAGCGCCTTCACCGCCGGCGTGCTGGCGCGCGAGGCTTCGGTGTTCGACGCCGCGCCGGGCGAGGCCGTTGCGCTTCTGCTGCCCAAGGATGCGACGAAGGCGATCGCCGCCGTCGTCCGCGGCAAGCGCGGGTCCGCCGCCGCCGCGACCCCCGGGGCCGCGGTCGCCGAGACGGACGCGATCGCCTACGCCCCGTCCGATCCCGCCGCCGATGGCGCGCCCTTCGATGCCCTGCTCGGCAAGCCCGGCACCGGCGCGCCGATGGCGATCGGCAAGGACGGTAAACGCGACCATTTCTGGGTCACCTTCCCGATCCCGCAGGCCGCAAAGTCGAAGAGCGAGCAGAGATGCCTCGCCGAGGCGATCTATTTCGAAGCCCGCTCGGAGCCGATCAAGGGCCAGCTCGCGGTCGCCCAGGTGGTGATCAACCGGCTCAAGAACCCGGCCTATCCGGCGACGATCTGCGGCGTCGTCTATCAGAACCGCACCATGCGCAATGCCTGCCAGTTCTCCTTCGCCTGCGACGGCATCAAGGACCGCGTGACCGACCGGCGGGCCTGGTCGACGGCGCAGACGCTCGCGCGGCGGGTGCTGTTCGAGAACAACTGGTGGTCGGCCGATGTCGGCTCGGCGACGCACTATCACGCCACCTATGTCCGGCCGCGCTGGGCGCGGACGATGAAGAAGATGCAGAAGATCGGCCGGCACGTCTTTTACAAGACCTATGGCGGCGGCTGGTCCTAGCCCGCCGCGCTCCGCCCCTCCCGCGCCGGCCGCTGTTGCCGCGCAACCTGACGTGTGAGACTGTCGCCCCGGTTGTCGTGACGCGGGGGGCGGACACACGGTGGGGGCAGAGTTCGGCGGCGTCTTGCGGCCGTTGAAGCGGTACATTGCGGAGCGTGCGCACCGATTCGGCTTCCATTCGGACGGCAAGCCCCGCGGCTGGCTTCGGCGGCTGCTGATCAACAGGCAGAAGCGCCGTCTGCGCTCGGTCGGCCGGCTCATCGCGCTCGACGCGGAGGGCAGCGTCCGGCCGGCTTTCGCGCCCTGGCTGGCGACGCAGGCCGTGCTGATCGGCCAGAGGCTGCCGGGTCGGGAGGAGACGCGCTATGCCGCCCGGATACGGGCGGTGGCGGCGTCCGGCCGGCTCGGCGCCGTGCGCTCGGTCGGCATCGTCTCGACGCCGCACACTCGGTTCGTCGCCGGGACGATCGCGACGGCGCTCGCCGGCACGCGGCTCGCCTGCCGGCTCTACGACGCGCCGCCGGAGGCGGAGCACGATCTCTACATCGTCCTGTGCCCGCAGATGTTCGACCGTCTGCCGCCTCTCGAGCGCACCATCCTGTTCCAGATGGAACAGGTGCGCGCCTCGCAATGGGTCACGCCCGCCTATCTGTCGACGCTCGCGGCGGGCCTCGCCGTGCTCGACTATTCGCTCGACAACATCGCGGCCCTCATCGAACACGGGCTTCCGCTGAAGCAGCTCTATCACGTGCCGATCGAGCCGCCGGCGATGCCGGCCACTCCCCCACCGCCCGGGGGGCAAACCATCGACGTCCTGTTCTACGGCGCGTCGAATGACCGGCGGAGGCGCTATTTCGAGGCGCTCCGCAGCCACGTCGAGCTGCGGGTGGTGACGGAGGTGTTCGGCGACGACCTTTACCGCCTGCTCCGGTCCGCGAAGGTGGTGGTCAACGTCCACTATTATGAAGGCGCGCTGCTCGAGACGACCCGGCTCTCGGAGGCGTTGAGCTTCGGCGCGCGGGTGGTTTCCGAACAGGGCGTCGATCAGGCCGATCAGGGGGCCTTCGAGGATCGCGTCGACTTCGTGCCGACCGGCGACATCGACGCCTTCGTCGCCAGGACCCTCGCAGTGCTCGCGCAGGAGAACCGGCCGGACAAGGCCGAGCCGCCGCGGCCCGTCGCCGAGACGGTCCGGGGAAGCCGCTTCGGCGTGCTGCGGGCGCTGCACGGTGTGGGCGCACTGACGCTCGACGAACTCGATGCGGCGAGCGCCGGCATCGCGCTCCCTTCCGACAGGGTGGTGCTCGCCTTTCCCGAACACATCGCGCGCTTCCGTTTCGCCGAGACGAACCGTCTCGCCGGCGCGGCGGTGTTCCCGTGCCTGCGCCATATCGATGGCTGGAAGGGCTGCGCGGAGAGTTACAAGTTTATCGCCCGCCGCGCGCTCGGTGCCGGCACGACGCGGCTGACCGTCTACGAGGACGACGCCGCCTTCGCGCCCGGAACGGCCGATCGGCTCGCGGCGGTCGAGCGCTATCTCGACGGCCTCGGCGGAGCCTGGGACGTGTTTTCCGGCCTGCTCAGCGATCTCAGGCCCGATTTCGCGGTCTCGCATGTCGAGGAGCGGGACGGCGAGCGGTTCATCCATGTCGACACGGTGATCGGCGCCGTCTTCGCGATCTACAACGCCTCCGCCCTCGGCCTCCTCGCCGCCTTCGAATTCGAGGGCGAGGATCCGGCGCGGCACACGATCGACCGCTATCTCGAACGGCGGGGCCTGCGTTGCATCACGACGGCGGTGCCGGTGGCGGGCCACGCGGCGGCCCTCGACTCGACCCTGTGGCCGGCGACCAACGAAAGGCTCGAAACGATGATCGAGGCGAGCCTGCGCCGTCTCGAGGCCAAAGCCGCGGCCTTCAAACGGGCCGCAGCCCCCGGGACGGCGGATACCTTCGGGTAGAGGGCCGTGATGGAGCCCCGATCCGCCTCCGGATGGGCCCGCCCTACCCGATCTCGACGACGATCCGGCCGCGGACGCGGCCGTCGACGATCGCCCTGGCCTCGTCGAGCACCGCGTCGAACGGAATGGCGCGGGTCATCGCCGCGAGCTTGGCCCGGTCCATGTCGCGGGCGAGCCGGTTCCAGGCGGCCGTGCGCACGGCCTTCGGGGCCCGCACCGATTCGATGCCGTAGAGCGTGACGCCGCGCAGGATGAAGGGCGCGACCGAGCCCGGCAAATCCATCCCGCCGGCATTGCCGCAGGCGGCGACCGCGCCGAAATCGCGGATCATCGACAGCACATTCGCGAGCGTCGCGCCGCCCACCGCGTCGATCGCCCCGACGAAGCGGATTTTCGACAGCGGCCGCGGCGGGCCGGAGAGCTCCGCCCGGTCGATCACCTCCGCCGCGCCGAGGCCCTTCAGATAGTCGGCCTCCTCGGGCCGGCCGGTCGCCGCGACGACGTGATGGCCGAGGCTCGACAGAAGGCTCACCGCCGTCGAGCCGAGGCCGCCGGCGGCCCCGGTGACGAGGATCGGGCCGGAGCCGGGATGGATCTCGTGCCGCTCGAGCGCCATGACGGCGAGCATCGCCGTATAGCCCGCCGTGCCGAGCGCCATCGCCTCGTCGCCGGTAATCCCCGGCGGCAGCGCGATCAGCCATTCGGAGCGAACGCGCGCGCGCTCCGCCCAGAAGCCCCAGTGCAGCTCGCCGACCCCCCAGCCATTGAGGAGCACGCGGTCGCCGACGGCGAAGGCCTCGCTCTCGGAGCCGATCACCGTGCCGACCCCGTCGACCCCCGGGATCATCGGGAAATGGCGGACCACCGGCAGCCGGCCGGTGACGGCGAGCCCGTCCTTGTAATTGATCGTCGAGCGTTCGACCGCGATCGTCACGTCGCCCGGCATCATCGCCGTCTCGTCGATCCGCGTGAAGCCGACCGACTGTCCGCCCGCCGCGTCCTTCTCGATCAGCACCGCCCTGAAGCTCGCCAAAACCGCTCTCCCTCTCGCCCGCCGGCGCGCCAGCCTATTCCGCCGGCTGGAGGCGCGCCACCGGCCGCTCGACGATCGGCAGATGGACGAGCCCGGCGAACACCGCGAGCGCCACCGAAATCCACCAGAACAGGGCATAGGAGCCGGTCTGGTCGTAGATGCGGCCGCCCAGCCAGACGCCGAGGAAGGAGCCGACCTGGTGGGAGAAGAAGACGACGCCGAACAGCATCGCCATGAAGCGGGTGCCGAACATGATGTTGACGAGGCCTTGCGTCGGCGGAACCGTCGACAGCCACAGAAAGCCCATCGCGGCGGAGAAGATGAGCAGCGAGGCGACGCTCGGCGGGGTGAGGATGAAGAGCGTGATGGCGATGCCGCGGCCGAAATAGATCGCCGACAGCACGAGCCGCTTCGGCACCCGGCCGGAGAGCCAGCCGGCGGTGATCGCGCCGGCGATGTTGAAGAGGCCGATCACACCGATCGCCATGCCGCCCCACCAGGGATCGATGCCGATATCGGCGACATAGGGCGGCAGATGGGTGGTGATGAAGGCGACATGGAAGCCGCAGACGAAGAAGCCGGCGATCAGCCAGAGATAGGAGCGGTGGCCGAGTGCCTCGGCGATCGCCCCGCCGGCGCTCTGCTCGACGACGCCGCGCGGACGCGGCTGCGCCCCGCCGCGCAGCACCATGGCGAGGAAGGGCACGACGAGTACGAGCGCCGCCATGGCGACCAGCGCCCCCCGCCAGCCGAAGCCGGCGATGAAGCCCTGGCCGAGCGGGGCGAAGACGAACTGGCCGGCCGAGCCCGCCGCCGTGCCGAGCCCGAAGGCGAGCGGCTTCATCCGCTCCGGCAGCAGCCGCTGGAAGGCGACGAGCACCAGGAAATAGGCAGACGACGCGATGCCGAGCCCCATCAGCACGCCGGCGGTCAGCTGGAGCACCAGCGCGTCGGTGGTGAAGGCCATCAGGACGAGGCCGGCCGCATAGACGACGCTGCCGACGACCAGCACAGGCACCGGCCCGTAGCGGTCGGCGAGCAGTCCCGAGAAGGGCTGCGCGGCGCCCCAGAAGAGGTTCTGCAGCGCGATGGCGAGCGCGAAGACCTCGCGGCTCCAGCCGTTCTCGACGGTCATCGGCGTCAGGAAGAAGCCCATGGTCGAGCGCGGACCGAAGGTCAGCATGGCGATGGCGAGGCCGGCGGCGACGATCACCTCGGGGCGGCGGAACGACGGCGCGACGGGCTGGGCGGACATGGCGGACTCGCGAGGGAAGAAGGCAATGTCGCGAGTCTAAGCCCGAACGCCGCGCCGGGATAATCAAAACGGGTGAAGCGAGCCGCACGACACGCTGATGGATCGGCGGCCGCGCACGCCGGGGAGCCGGCGCAGCCGGACGTTTTTTCCCGCCGCACCGCACGCCGCCTGTCGGATCGCACCGCCGCCGCGCGTCCTCGGCATGGTCGAGTGCAACAGGGAGAAGGGCGATGCGGTTTCTTTGCCTCGTCTATGTCGACGGCGCGACGTTCGAAGGTTTCGGCGAGCAGGATCACCGGCGCCTGATCGAGGAGTCGCTCGCTTATGACGCCGGCCTCACGGCGCGCGGCCATTTCGTCGCCGCCGACGCGCTCGTCGCCCCTTCAGAGGCGGTGACGGTGCGGGTGCGCGGCGGCCGCGTCGCCACGGCGGAAGGCCCCTATGCCGCGGACGGGCCGCAACTCGGCGGCTTCCTCCTCATCGATGCGCGCGATCTCGCCGAGGCGGCCGAGATTGCGGCGGGCGTGCCGATGGCCCGGCACGGCGGCATCGAGGTTCGGCCGGTCATGCCGCTCGGCTGAGCGCGACGTTTGGGCGAGAAGCGGGCCGCCCGGACGGACGGCTCAGAACTTCTCGCCGCGCACGACCTCGACCGGGCCGATCATCAGCATCAGGCCGTGGCTGTCGAGGAGCGGCGCCAGCGCCGTGGCGAGCGCCTCCGCCTTCTCCTCGCCGGTAACGGCGACGAAGAGCACCTTCGCCTCCGCACCGGTCACCTGATCGTCCGACCAGGCGCCGCGCGCACCGACGCCGCCGAGCGTCGGCACGAGCGTGTAATGGACGATGCCGACCCCCGCCGCGGCGGCGGCGACGCGGCGGACCAGCGGCGCGTCGACGAGGATCTCGATCTTCTGGCGGCGGAAGGTGGTGATCATGGCGCGACCATCGTTCCGGCAAGGGCCGTGTAGAAGGGAATGCCGAGCGTGATGTTGAAGGGAAAGGTCACCGCGAGCGACATGGCGAGATAGAGCCCGGCATCGGCCTGCGGCAAGGCGAGCCGCATCGCCGCCGGGACGGCGATATAGGAGGCGCTGCCGGCGAGGATGCCGAGCGCCGCCACGGAACCCGTGTCGAGCCCGACCAGTGTCCCGGCGAGCACGCCGAGCGTGCCGTTCACGACCGGCAAGAGCACGGCGAGCGCCGCGAGCCTCAAGGTGAGCGCCCGCGCCTCGCGCAGCCGCCGTGCGGCGATGAGGCCCATGTCGAGCAGGAACAGGCAGAGCGCGCCGCGGAAGCCGCTCTCGAAGAGCGGCGCGATCGGCGCGAAGCCGGCCTTGCCGGCGATAAGGCCGATGACGAAACTCCCCATCAGCAGGACGACCGAGCCGTTGAGGAGGGTCTCGCGCCACAGGCCATCGCCGCCCGTCGCCGCGCCGCCGGCGAGCCCCCGCCGCGCGAGGAGGAGACCGACGATGATCGCCGGCGTCTCCATCAGGGCGAGCACGGCGACCATGTAGCCGGCGGGCGGCAGGCCGCGGCCGGTGAGGATCTCGACGCCGGTGACGAAGGTGACGACGCTCACCGAGCCGTAATGCGCGGCGACCGCGCCCGCATCGATCGGACCGAGCCGTCCGAACCGGCGCAGTGCCGCAAAGGCGAGGAAGGGCAGCAGAAGGCTGAGCGCGAGCCCCGCGCCCGCCGCGGCGAAGATTTCGGTCGAGAAGCCGCTCTGCCGCACCTCGACGCCGCCCTTGAGGCCGATCGAGGCCATCAGATAGAGCGACAGGCCCTTCGCCACCGCCTCCGGCACCGAAAGATCCGATCGCGCGAAGGCCGCCGCGGCCCCGAGAACGAAGAACAGGATGATCGGCGAGAAGAGTGCTTCGAGACCACCGGACATGACACGCCCCCGGCCGGCCGCGGATCGGCCGGATCCCGCCCCCGACCCGTTTCGGAGGCATCGAGGGCGCTTATACGGCGCGCCGAGCGATCCGGATCACAGGCCGACGTCGGGGGCTCCGGAAAAGTGCATGCCATCGGCGACGGCGCCGGACCGTACGCGCTGCCGGCCGGCCGGCGCGGCGAAAGCGGCCGGAAAGGACGGCCGCCCGCTCTCCCCGTCCGCCGGTCCCCGGCGCGCCCGGCCGCCCGACCTCAGCGGCGGTCGAAATCCGGACTGCAGACGCTGACCACGGTGCGCATCACCCGGCGCGGATGACCATGACAGGAAACGGTGCGGTGGAAGCGGACGCCGGGCAGCCGCTCGACATGGACGTGGCAGGCGCAGTCCTCGCCGCCGCTCGCGACACGCCGTGGGGGACGCTTCGAGCCGCCGCAATGGGAGGGAACGGCGGCGACGAAGCCGTGCGTCGCGTTCGGATAGGGATTGCAGGGGTCGTAGACCGTCGTCGGGGCGCCCCCGCCGCCGGGGCGGTTGCCGCCGCCGGAGCCGGGGGTGTTGGAGGGGCCGGCGGTCTGCGCCGCGGCGGGCGCGGCGAGACCGATGAGGGCCGCGGCGGCGAGCGAGAGGAGCAGGCGGGCGGGCTTGCGAGAGGCGGAGGGCATGCGGGCGTTTCCTGGTGCGTTTCTGGCACGTCGCGCCGGCACTCCCGCCGCGGGACTTTCCCGCGGCGTGGACGGCGCTTCCCCGGACCCCGGTCCGACCGTTTCGGTGCGGATCGTCGAGGCGAGCATCGCGCGGCGCCGGCGCCCTGTCTGTTACGCCGCTCACACCCGGCTTCGCGTGCGGCGGCCCGCCTTGACCCGCCGCGCGGCGCGCGGATAGGGTGCGCCGCCCTCGTCCGGGGCGATTTTCAAGGCAGGCGCGCGTGTCCGACGTCCTTCCGCCGCATATGCGGCCCGACCGATCCTTTCAGGGCCTGATCCTGGCGCTGCAGCGCTTCTGGGCCGATCAGGGCTGCGTCATCCTGCAGCCCTACGACATGGAGGTGGGTGCCGGCACCTTCCATCCGGCGACGACGCTGCGCGCCCTCGGCCCGACGCGCTGGCGCGCCGCCTATGTCCAGCCGTCGCGCCGGCCGAAGGACGGCCGCTATGGCGAGAACCCCAACCGGCTGCAGCACTATTACCAGTTCCAGGTGATCCTGAAGCCGAACCCGCCCAATCTGCAGGAGCTCTATCTCGCCTCGCTCGCGGCGATCGGCATCGACACCGCCCTGCACGACGTGCGCTTCGTCGAGGACGACTGGGAAAGCCCGACGCTCGGCGCCTGGGGCCTCGGCTGGGAGTGCTGGTGCGACGGCATGGAAGTGTCGCAGTTCACCTATTTCCAGCAGGTCGCCGGCTTCGAATGCAGCCCGGTCTCCGGCGAACTGACCTACGGGCTCGAGCGGCTGGCGATGTATGTCCAGGGCGTCGAAAACGTCTACGACCTCAATTTCAACGGCCGCGACGGCGACGAGAAGGTCTCCTATGGCGAGGTCTTCAAGCAGGCCGAGGAAGAGTATTCGCGGCACAATTTCGAATATGCCGATACCGAAATGCTGAAGCGACATTTCGAGGATGCGGAGCGCGAATGCCGGGCGCTGCTCGAAGCCGGCGAGGCGCCGATGGACGCCAATGACCGCCGCCACCGCTGCGTCCTGCCGGCCTATGACCAGACGATCAAGGCGAGTCACCGCTTCAACCTGCTCGACGCCCGCGGCGTGATCTCGGTCACCGAACGGCAGAGCTACATCCTGCGCGTGCGCGAACTCGCCAAGGCCTGCGGCGAAGCCTGGCTCCGCACGGCCGCCGGCGGCGCGGGATGAGAGCTTTTAGTTTGGTATAGAATCCACGCTCAGGTTTATAGGAAACGGCGGTTTGATATAAACCTCAGGCAAGGTTGAAAGTGGACAAGGCAGCCTTCGAACGTTCGCCTTCCGGCCGCCTCGCCCCGACGCTCGACGGCCAGTGGGGGTTCGTGCCCGCCGACCTTCCGCCCGCGCTCGACGCGGCCGCCGTGTTCAATCCCACGGTCCGTGCCACACAGGCCCTTGGCGAGCTGAACGGCATCCTCCGGACCCTGCCCGATCCGTATATCCTGATCTATCCGCTGCAGGCGAAGGAAGCGCTCACTTCGTCGAGCATGGAAGGCACCTTCACGACCGTCGATGCGCTGCTGCTCGCGGAGGCGGGCTTTGCAGGCTCGTCGGAAAGCAGCGACACCCGCGAAGTGCGAAACTATTCGATCGCCCTGCGCAATGCCGTGAAGAGCCTCGAGGAAGTCCCGCTTTCGCTCCGGACCATCCGGGGCGCTCATCGGGATCTCATGACAGGCGTCACCCGGTCTCGGGGCGCCCATGTCAGGGCGGGTGAGTTCAAGGACCGGCAGAACTGGATCGGCGCCGCGACGATCGAAGCCGCCCGCTTCGTGCCGACACCGCCCATCGAAACGGCCGAATGCCTCGATCGGCTGGAGCGATATATTCACAGGCAGAACCGCAACGACACCCCGGCGATCCTCGACGCCGCGCTCGTCCACTACCAGTTCGAGACCGTGCACCCCTTCGGGGACGGGAACGGCCGCGTCGGCCGCATCCTGATCCCCGTCATGCTCTATGAACGGGGCGTGCTCTCGCATCCCGCGCTCTTCGTCAGCCCTGTCCTGGAACGCCGGAAGAACGAATACATCGACCGGATGTTCGAGGTCTCCCGCACCGGAGACTGGGTCGGCTGGATCGCCTTCTTCATGGACGTCGTATCGGACACCTGCCGCGAGACCATCGCGACCGCCGACCGATTGCTCGCGATGCGGGAGCGCTACCGCCAATCGCTGCAGGGCGCCGGCCGGTCCGCCCTGCTTCTGTCGGTGGTCGACCGGCTCTTCACCCATCCCGTTTTCTCGATCCCGCAGCTTGCGGAGCACCTTTGCGTGACGTATCCGGCTGCTCAGAAGCACGTCGCGCTGCTCACATCGCTCGACATCGTCGAAGAGATCGAAGGGACGTCCTATCCGAAGTTCTTCGCCGCGCGCGGAGTCTTGAACACCATCGCAGGACAGGCCTGATGCCCGACCTTCTGATCGAACTCTTCTCCGAGGAAATTCCCGCGCGGATGCAGCGGCGAGCGGCGGAGGACCTGAAGAAGCTGGTCACCGACGCGCTCGTCGAGGCCGGGCTGCATTATGAGGCCGCCAAGGCCTTCGCGACGCCGCGCCGGCTCGCCCTGTCGGTCGTCGGCGTGCCGGCGCAGTCGGCCGCGACGCGGGAGGAG
Organism: Prosthecomicrobium pneumaticum; assembly: GCF_014199915.1. Taxonomy (GTDB): domain Bacteria; phylum Pseudomonadota; class Alphaproteobacteria; order Rhizobiales; family Kaistiaceae; genus Prosthecomicrobium; species Prosthecomicrobium pneumaticum. The sequence goes on from NZ_JACHOO010000002.1 coordinate 298,148, forward strand.
CGCAAAGGCCCGCGCGTCGGTGCGCCCGATGCCGCGGTGGCGGGCTTCCTCAAATCGGCCGGCCTCGCCTCGCTCGACGAGGCGACCGTCCAGTCCGACCCGAAGAAGGGCGATTTCTACGTCGCCGTCATCGAGCGGCCCGGCCGGGCGGCGGCCGAGATCGTCGCCGAGGCGATGCCGAAAATCATCCGCGGCTTCCCCTGGCCGAAATCGATGCGCTGGGGCACCGGCCGGCTCGCCTGGGTGCGGCCGCTGCAGTCGATCCTCGCCACCTTCGGGCCCGAGACCGAGGAGCCGGAGGTGGTCGCCTTCGAGGTCGACGGCATCGTCGCCGGCGACACCACACGCGGCCATCGCTTCCATGCGCCGGAGCCGATCCGGGTCCGCCGCTTCGAGGATTACGTGGCGAAGCTCGAGCGGGCAAAGGTCGTGCTCGATGCCGACCGGCGCAAGGCGATCATCCTCGCCGATGCGAAGAACCGCGCCTTCGCGCTCGGACTCGATCTCGTCGAGGACGAGGCGCTGCTCGAGGAGGTCGCCGGCCTCGTCGAATGGCCGGTCGTGCTCGTCGGCGCCTTCGAGGAGGATTTTCTCGCCATCCCGCCGGAGGTGATCCGCACCACCATCCGCGCCAACCAGAAGTGCTTCGTGCTCAGGAAGCCGGATGGCGGCCTTGCCAACCGCTTCGTGCTCGTCGCCAATATCGAGGCGAGCGATGGCGGCGGCCAGATCGTCGCCGGCAATGGCCGGGTGATCCGCGCCCGCCTGTCGGACGCGCTCTATTTCTGGAACACCGACCGGCGGCCCCTGCCCGGCTTCGACGAGCGCCTGAAGCCGCTCGACCAGCGGCTCGAGAAGATCCGCGCGCAGGGCATCGTCTTCCACGAGAAGCTCGGCACGCAGGCCGAGCGGATCGACCGGATCGAGCGCCTGGCCGCCGAGATCGCGCCCCGCGTCGGCGCCGACGAGGCGAAGGCGCGCCGCGCCGCCCGCCTCGCCAAGGCCGACCTCGTCACCGAGGTGGTCGGCGAGTTCCCGGAGCTGCAGGGCCTGATGGGGCGCTATTATGCGGCCGCGCAGGGCGAGGACGCCTCGGTCGCGACGGCGATCGAGGACCATTACAAGCCGCAGGGTCCGGGCGACCGGGTGCCCGCCGATCCGGTGGCGATCGCCGTCGCGCTCGCCGACAAGCTCGATACGCTCGCCGGCTTCTGGGCGATCGACGAGAAGCCGACCGGCAGCAAGGACCCCTATGCGCTCCGCCGCGCCGCGCTCGGCGTGATCCGCATCGTGCTCGAGAACGGGCTCCGGCTGCCGCTCTGGACGGCGCTGCGGCGGCAGGCGCTGGTGATCCGGCGCCGGATCGCCCAGCTCGCCAATGCCGACATGCTCGAAGAGCTCGACGACCTGATCGACACCGTGCTCACCCGCGCCGGATCGGCGCGCGCCGTCGATCTGCTCGAGATCGCCGCCGACGAACTGGCGGCGGGCGGCACGGCGCGCAGCTATGTCGCGGCGGCCGAGCGCGACGCCGACGACCTGCTCGCCTTCTTCCACGACCGCCTGAAGGTGCAGTTGCGCGAGCAGGGCGCGCGGCACGATCTCGTCGACGCCGTGCTCTCGGACGGCGCGGCACAGGACGATCTGGTGCTGATCGTGCGGCGGGTCGATGCGCTCGCGCGCTTCCTCGATACGGAGGACGGCCGGAACCTTCTCGCCGGCTATCGCCGCGCGGCGAACATCCTGCGCGCCGAGGAGAAGAAGGGCGAGCGCTTCGACGGGACGATCGACATGAGCCATCTGTCCGAGCCGGAAGAGGTCGCGCTCGCCGCCGCGGTGGCGCAGGCCGGGGCCGAGGCGGAAGCGGCGGTGGCGCGCGAGGATTTCGAGGCCGCGATGGCCGCGCTCGCGTGGCTCCGCGCGCCCGTCGACGCCTTCTTCGAGAAGGTGCTCGTCAACGCCGACCACCCGGTCACCCGCGCCAACCGGCTGAACCTGCTCGCCGCGATCCGCAGCGCGACGCGCTTCGTCGCCGATTTCTCGAAGATCGGCGGGTAGGTCGGGCCGCCGCCGGCCCGCCCCGACAGGACGGGTTCGGCGAAAGGCGCCCGCGGGCCGGCCGCCCGCTTCGCCGGGAGGATGGTCGCGACGCCCGGCCGCGAGGGCGGTGGCGGGCACGCCCGGACGGCGGGTGCACCGCTCCGACGGGGCCGCAGTGCCGCCCTTCGCCGGAGCCGTTGCGGAAGCGCTATTCCGTCCGGTCGACCGGACGATAGAGGCCGGTCTCGGGATCGTGCACCAGCGTCGCGATCGGCCGGTCGGCGCCGGTGCGCTCCATGTCGCGCAGGCGCGCGCCGACCTTGGCGCGGGCCTTTTCGATCCGCCGCAGGGCGAGCACGGTCACCGTGCCGATCATGGCGATCAGAAGAAGTTGCGGCATCGTCCTCATGCTCCCGGCGTCTGCCCCCGTCGCCCCGCCCCGGCGCCTCAGAGCCCGTAGCGCGCCCACAGCGCGCGCTCCTCGACGGCGGCGAGCGCAGCCTGCGCAAGATCGGGACGCATCATGGCCGATCCATGGCCGAGCCGGCCGCCGACGAGCGAGCGCACGAGGCCGCGCCGGCCGCCGACCGGCCGCAGCACCACCCGCTCGCCATAGCGCGCCCGCAGCGCGCTGCGCAGATCGCCGACCCGGTCGACGAGGCCGAGCTCGACGCCGCGCAGGCCCGACCAGAAGGCGCCGGTGAAGAGCGCCGGGTCCTCGACGAGCCGCGCGCCGCGCCGGGTGCGGACGAGATGGATGAACATGTCGTGCACGTCGCGCTGCAGCGCCTTCAGGTGCACGACGTCGCTCTCCCGCTCGGGCTGGAAGGGATCGAGCATCGCCTTGTTCTCGCCCGCGGTGTGGACGCGCCGCTCGATGCCGAGCCTGTCGAGCAGCCCGACGAAGCCGAAGCCGGCCGAGACGACGCCGATCGAGCCGACGATCGAGGAGGGATCGACGAGGATCTCGTCGCCGGCGAGCGCGATCAGATAGCCGCCCGATGCCGCGACGTCCTCGACGGCGACGATCACCGTCTTGCCGCTCTCCTCGGCGAGCGCCCTGATGCGTCCGAAGATCAGATGCGACTGCACCGGCGAGCCGCCCGGCGAGTTGATCGTGATCGCCACCGCCGGCCCGCGCATGGCGAAGGCCTTCTTCAGCGGACCGGCGAGGCTTGCGAGCGTCACGCCCTGGCGAAACGGGCCGACCGCGCCGATCGCGCCGGCGATGCGGACGACGGGAACGATCACGGCGTCGCCGCCGAGCGCCGGCGGCAGCATGCGCTTCAGCCGGGTGAAGGAGGAAGGCTTGGCGTGGGAGGAAGGCGTGGCCGTTGCGGTCGCCGTGTCGGTCATGGCGTCTCCTCGGAAGGCAAAGGGGGAACGGACCGGGGATAACGGACGGCGCGCGCCCAGGCTCCGTCGATCTCGGCGAGGCCGGCGCCCTCGCGAAGGATCGCGCCCGGCCCGGCGAGGAAGCCGGAGCCCGAAGGCCCGTGCAGGACGAGGCCCGGCAGGAGCGCCGGCGCGCCGCGGCTGCCCTTGACGGCGTGGACGATGAGCCGGTGCGCCGGCACGCCGGCGCGCGGATGGACGGGCAGGAGGATGGTCTCCCCGAACCGGCCGGCGAGCCCGGCGAGAAGATCGGCAAGGAGATCGACATGCAGGATCGCGGCGAGCGTGCCGCCCGGCGCGACGAGGGCCGCCGCCGCCCGCAACCAGGGATCGAGCCCCGCCGGACCGAGCACATGCGCACCCGCCCGCGCCGCCGCCGGCGAGGCGCGCACCGCGCCGGCGCTGTAGAAGGGCGGGTTGACGATCGCCGCATCGGCGACGCCGTCGGCAAGGCCGGCCGCCGCGCGCGCGGACGGAACGAGGAGATCGGCGGCGGCGATATCGACCCGCGCCGCGAAGCCGGCATTGGCCGGCCGGCAGAGCGCGGCGGCCGCGAGCGCGACGAGCTCCGCCTCCCGCTCGACGAGGGTCACCCGCGCCGCCGGGCAGCGCGCCGCGACGGCCATGCCGGCGACGCCCGCTCCGGCGCCGAGATCGAGCACCCGGCCGCGCATCGTCGCCGGCAGGGTGGCGGCGAGCAGGATGGCGTCGAGCCCGGAGCGATGATGGCCGCGGGCCGGCTGAACGGCCTCGACCCGGCCGCCGAGAAAGGCGTCGACGGTCGGCTCCGGCGTCACCGGCCGTTTCCCTCCGGACGCAGTTCGGCCGCCACACCCGCCTCGACGAGCAGCGCCCGGGCGGCGTCCGCCTCCTCCGCATCGACGAGGACCCGGCGCGGCAGCACGCCGAGCGAGCCTTCCATGACGCTCATATGCGCATCGGCGACGAAATGACCGATCCCCGCCTCCTTGAGCAGCGACTCGACGAAGGAGATCAGGACCAGGTCGTTGGTGCGGATGAGCTCTTCCATGGTGCCCGAGATTAATCCCCGTAGTGGAGAAAGACAGCGGCGTTGTTCCCACCGGCGAACGGGAGTGGCGCGCAGGCGTGCCGCTGCTGAACGCGACCCATGATTGCAGCGACGCGGAAGGCGTGCCACCCTGTCCCTTGCCGCACCGCAACGCCGACCCTATTGTCCGGCGCAATCGAAGTCACGCCAGGAGACCGACTTGGGCGTCGTGGTTCCCCTCGAAGAGGGCAAGAAGCGGGGCGGAGCGCGCATCGAGCCGCTCGTCGCGCTGGTCCAGGCCGATATGGAGCGCGTCAACGAGCTGATCCTGTCGAAGGCCGGCTCCGATGTCTCGATGATCCCGGAGGTCGCCAACCACCTGATCTCGTCGGGTGGCAAGCGGCTCCGGCCGATGCTGACGCTCGCCGCGGCGCGGATGAGCGGCTATCGCGGCGAGGGCCATGTGAAGCTCGCCGCCTCGGTCGAGTTCATGCACACCGCGACGCTGCTGCACGACGATGTCGTCGACGAGAGCGACATGCGCCGCGGCAAGCCGGCGGCGCGCAAGGTCTGGGGCAATCAGGCGAGCGTGCTGGTCGGCGATTTCCTGCTCGGCCAGGCCTTCAAGATGATGGTCGATGTCGGCTCGCTCGACGCGCTCGACGTGCTCGCCACCGCGGCGTCCGTCATCGCCGAGGGCGAGGTGATGCAGCTCGCCGCGGCGAAGAGCATGACGACGACCGAGGACGAGTATCTCGCCGTGATCCGGGCGAAGACCGCGGCGCTCTTCTCGGCAGCGGCCGAGGTGGGACCGATCGTCGCCGGCAAGGGCCGCTCGGAACGGGCCGCCTTCCGCTCCTATGGCACCAATCTCGGCCTCGCCTTCCAGCTCGTCGACGACGCGCTCGATTATGGCGGTTCCTCCGCCGATCTCGGCAAGAATGTCGGCGACGATTTCCGCGAGGGCAAGATCACCCTCCCCGTCGTGCTCTCCTACCGCCGCGGCTCGGATGCCGACCGCGCCTTCTGGCAGAGGGCGCTCGAGCGCGGCGAGATCGGCGAGGGCGACCTCGAACAGGCGATCGGGATGATGCGGACGCACCGGGCGATCGAGGACACGATCGAGCGGGCGCGCCATTTCGGCGCGGTGGCGCGGGACGCGCTCGCCCCCTTCCCCGATGACGGCTTCAAGGCCGCCCTGCTCGAGGTGGTCGATTTCTGCATCGAACGGGCGCACTGACCCTGCGGCGGAGCGCGGCGGCATCCGCGATTGCCGCCGTGCCGTAAAAGGGCCATGCTGACCGTTCAGGGCTGTCGCAGACGCCCTAGGAACAGACCGGGTCGATCCGCATGAAGCGCAAAGCCGTCGCTGCCCTCCGCCTCGCCGGGCTCCTCGCGGCGCTGCCGCTCGCGCCGCTCGCCGCGCAGGCGACGGCGCGCACGGTCGACGATTACGGCGTGTCGACGCCGACCGGCGCCTATCTCGCCGGCATGAGCGCGATGACGGCGGGCGACAATCAGGCGGCGGCGGCCTTCTTCGAGGCGGCGCTCGATCAGGATCCCGATAATCCGGCACTGCTGCAGCAGACCTTCATGCTGAAGCTGTCGGCCGGCGATGTCGAGGGCGCGGTGCCGCTCGCCCGCCAGCTCGTCGGCCTCGATACCGGCGACGGCTTCGCGGAGCTGGTGCTCGGCTGTCAGGCGCTGAAGGCCGGCGATTTCGCCGGCGCCTCGCGGAATTTCGTCGACGGCAATGGCGGCGCCCTCGCCAACATCACATCGGGCCTGCTCGCCGCCTGGGCGGCGGAGGGCCGCGGCGAGACGGACGCGGCGCTCAAGATCGTCGACACGCTGCAGGGGCCGTCCTGGTACGGCGTCTTCAAGACCTTCCACGCCGCGCTGATCGCCGAACATGCGGGACGGATCGACGAGGCGCGGCGCTTGTTCGAGAAATCCTATGCCGCCGATCCGTCGCCGTTGCGCGTCGTCGAAGCCTATGTCCGCTTCGAGGCGCGTCATGGCGGCCGCGACAAGGCGCTGAAGGCGCTCGCCGATTTCCGCAACAGCGCGGTGACGCATCCGACGACGTCGGCGCTCGAGGCCGAGATCGGCCGCGGCGGCCGGCCCGCGGCGCTGCTGCGCGATCCGGCGGCGGGCGCGGCCGAGGCGCTCTATGGTCTGGGCTCTGCGCTCGGCACCGACAGCGGCGGCCAGCAATTCGCCACCGTCTATCTGCAGCTCGCCCTCTATCTCGCGCCCGGCAACGAGCTCGCCCTGATGGCGCTCGGCGATCTCTACCAGACCCTGCAGCGGCAGGAGCCGGCGATCGCCATCTTCGACCGGATTCCGGCCGGCTCGCCGCTGCGGCGCAGCGCCGACATCCAGGTCGCGCTGTCGCTCGACGCGCTCGACCGTCCGCAGGAGGCGGTGGCGCGGCTCGAGACGCTGACCGCAGCCGATCCGCGCGACGTCGAGGCCTGGGCGGCGATCGGCCAGATCCAGCGCGGCCGCAAGGCGTTCGCGCAGTCCGCCGAGGCCTACAGCAAGGCGATCGCCGCGCTGCCGGCCGGCGCCCGCAACTGGAGCCTCCATTATGCCCGCGGTATCGCCTATGAGCGCACCAAGCGTTGGGCCGAGGCGGAGGCGGACTTCCTGAAGGCGCTCTCGATCCAGCCCGAACAGCCGCAGGTGCTCAACTATCTCGGCTATTCCTGGATCGACCGCGGCATCAACATCGAGCGCGGCACCGCGCTGATCAAGAAGGCGGTGGAGCTGCGCCCCGACGACGGCTACATCGTCGACAGCCTCGGCTGGGCCTATTACAAGACCGGCCATTACGACGAGGCGGTGGCCCAGCTCGAACGGGCGGTCGAGCTGCGCTCCGATGATCCGACGATCAACGATCATCTCGGCGACGCCTATTGGAAGACCGGCCGCAAGCTCGAGGCGACCTTCCAGTGGCGCCATGCGCGCGACCTCGGACCCGAGCCGGAAGATCTCACGAGGATCGAGGCGAAGCTCGAAAAAGGCCTCGACCGGGCCGAGGAGACCAAGGTCGCGGCGATCGCGCCGACCACCTCGACCGATGCCGGCGACAAGCCCGCCACCGTCTCCGAAGTGACGGTCGGCGCCGGCGACACGCTGTGGACGATCGCCGAGCGCGTCTATGGCGACGGCCATCTCTACCGCAAGCTGCTCGAAGCGAACCGGGCGGTGATCGTCGACCCGAACCGGCTGCCGGCCGGCCTGACGCTGACCGTGCCGCCCGCCGGTGCGCAGCGCTGACGAGGCCCGCGTTCTCGACGCCGAGGACGCGCCCGCCAAGATCAATCTCGCTTTGCACGTCACCGGCCGCCGGCCGGACGGCTATCACGAGCTCGACAGCCTCGTCGTCTTCGCGACGGCCGGCGACCGGCTGGAGAGGCTCGACCGCGGCCCGCCGCTCGCCCTCGCCGGCCGGTTCGCCGCGGAACTCGAAACCCTCGCTCCGGCCGACAATCTGGTGCTGAAGGCGGTCGCCGCGCTCGGCCTTCCCCCCGCCCCGCTCCGCCTCGACAAGCGCCTGCCGGTCGCCTCCGGCCTCGGCGGCGGCTCGGCCGATGCCGCGGCGGCGATCCGCCTTCTCGCCCGCAGTGCCGGTGCGGCCGTTGATCCCGGGGCCGCCGCGCGCCGCCCGCTCGCCCCCGGCCCGCTTGCGGATGAGGTCCGCCGGCTCGGTGCCGACGTGCCGATGTGCCTCCTCGGCCGTCCCGTGCGGGCGGGCGGCATCGGCGAGCGGCTCGCGCTGCTGCCCGGCCTGCCCACCCTGCCGCTGGTGCTCGTCAATCCGGGGGCCGCCGTGTCGACGCCGGCCGTGTTCGCCCGGCTCGAGCGCCGGGACAATCCGCCGCTCCCCGACTTGCCGGCCGCGTTCGCCGACGCCGCCGCCCTCGCCGCCTGGCTCGCCGCGACGCGGAACGACCTCGAGGCGCCGGCGATCGCGCTCGAACCTTCGATCGCGACGGCCCTCGGCCTGTTGCGCAGCCGCGGGGACTGTCTCGCCGCCCGCATGTCGGGGTCGGGTGCCACCGTGTTCGGCCTCTTCCCCGACGAGCCCGCCGCCGCGCGGGCCGCCGCGGCGATCGCCGCCGCCCGGCCGGACTGGTGGGTGGTCGCGACGATCGCGCCCGGCACGGTGGCGGAGCCGGCCGCGACCGCCTAGATTATCGAGCGAGCGCTTCCGCTCAGCGAGGACGCCATGGCCCGGATCGACGAGAGCCTGCCCTTCATCCCGGTGCGCTTCGCGGTTCTCACCGTCTCCGACACGCGCTCGCTCGAAACCGACAAATCCGGCACCACGCTCGCCGAGCGGATCACGGCGGCCGGCCACCATCTCGCCGAACGGGCGATCGTGCCGGACGATGTCGAAGAGATCCGCGCCATCGTCTCGTGCTGGATCGAGGACGCCTCGATCGACGCGATCGTCACCACCGGCGGCACCGGCTTCACCGGCCGCGACGTCACGCCGGAGGCGATCGAGCCGCTGTTCGAGAAGCGGATGGAGGGCTTCTCCGCCCTCTTCCATCGGGTGAGCTATGAGGTGATCGGCGTCTCGACGATCCAGTCGCGGGCGACCGCCGGCCTCGCCAATGCGACCTTCGTGTTCGTGCTGCCCGGCTCGCCCGGCGCCTGCCGCGACGCCTGGGACAACATTCTCGCGCCGCAGTTCGACTACCGGACGCGCCCCTGCAATTTCGTCGAGATCATGCCCCGCCTCGACGAACACCTGAAGCGCGGCAAGCTGAAGGCCTGAGCGAGGCCGCAAAAACTCCGGAAAGATTGCTTGGAGACAGCAGCCACGGCGCGCCGCCGCACCGGAAGTCGCGCTCGCTGGTCAGATCGTCACCAGCCACGTCGTGAGAATTGGACGAGGCTCGCCCCCGATAAATGGCAGTTGCGGCATATCCTTAATCAAGAACGGACGCTTGGCGCTACAAAAGGCAGCAGCTATCTCGACTATCAGATCTTTTCCATGAATCTCAATACACCAGTCGAACTTTCTATTAGATAGAATGTCTATGTTGCTTGGAATAACCTCTCTCTCGCCTCCCTCTATATCCATTTTGATAAGACCGCTCTCCATATTACTTATCAGGTCGTGGATCGTAATACCCTCACCCGGCTCCGCCCTGCAATATTTCTCAATAATATCTATACTTAAACTCCGATACTCATTCCAGTTTCTTGGCGCCAATAGCTGCTCTCCGACGTCAGGTTCCACCGAGATTACCCTTACGTCTCTATGCCCCGCCCTGCTAGCGGCATAAGAAAAACCATAAGTATGATACCCGTTATTTGCTCCAATGTCGATAAAATTCGAATGACTTTGAATCTTCTGAGATAACCATGCGTTAAGAACGTACTCGTAAAGGCCCCATATCTTTCTTTTTGACGTATTTTTGTTCAGAAGCATTGGAGCCCCACGGAAGGGGCCCCTTCGGATTACCGTTCTTTTCGACGCAGACATCTCGATCTATTTCTCTCAGAAAGTGTGCGGCGATTTATTTCTTTAACCCATAATAGCCGGGCCGTCTCTCAGGTGGCCAATCAGACGGGGCGCGCAACGTAAGGTCAAGCCCAAAGCTGTGTGCCACTGAACCAGTCCGGATTCCGCTGCTTGTCGGGTATCTTGCCGCTGCCCCCTCCGCCGCTCAGGCGGCGAGGCGGCCGAACAGGCGCGGCGGCACGCGCAGCGCGAAGAGCACCAGGCGGACGAACGCCTTCGCTCCCCGCGGCGCATCGGCGGCCTCGCCGGAGAGCACCGCGCGGGCGCGGAGGAAGGTCAGCCGGCTGCGGCCGATCCGCCGCGCCAGATCCGCGTCGACGAAGGCCGGCAAGGCGCGATGGCCGCCGACCTCGCGATAGAGCCGCCGCGGCACCAGCAGCCCCTCCTCGTGATAGGGCGCGAAGAGCAGCCGGGCGCGGAGCGCCGCGCCGAACTCCCCCATCCGCTCGCGCCAGCCATAGCCCGCCCGGGCGTGCCGGAAGGCCGCGGCGCGGAGCCGCCTGCCGCCGCCCGCCATCAGCGTGCGGTCGATGAACTCCTGCGCCTCGCGCTGCCAGGACGGCTCGAGCACGACGCGCGGCGAGATGAAGAGCAGCCAGTCGGAGCGGGCGCTGTCGGCCGCGGACGCGAGTTCCGCGCCGAGCGGGCCGCGTGCGGCGACGAAGCGGCAGCCGGCCGCGTCGGCGACGGCCGCCGTGCCGTCGGTCGAGCCGAGATCGACCACGATCACCTCGCGGATCGTCCCGTCGGCGGCGGCCGGAACGAGCGCGGCGAGCGCATAAGCGAGCGCGGTCTCGTCGTCCCGTGTCGGCAAGATGACGCTGATCATGCCCCGTTTTAGCCGGTTTCGCGCGAAGTTGCGAGAAAGTTGAACTATCGCGTGAGGGTTCTGCGACGCCACGGCACGCCGGACGATTATGTTCTTGATTTGTTCCGACGCTGGGCCTAGGAATAAGATCATGAGCCTGAGCCATCCCATTCCCGTCGGCCTCGACCCGCTGATCCTCCCCGCGGAGCCGGGTCCCGCCGTGCCGATCGATCCGGAGCGGCGCCGCGGCCGCGGCGCGGAATCGAACCGGTCGGGCCGGTTCGAGAAGCTCGCCTTCGTGCCCTTCGACGACGGCTGGCAGAGCCTCGACGAACTGCCGCCCTTCAAGACCGAGGTTCAGGTCGAAAAGGCGCGGAAGATCATCACCCGCAACGAATCGCCCGATATCTCCTTCGACCGGTCGATCAATCCCTATCGCGGCTGCGAGCACGGCTGCGTCTACTGTTTCGCCCGGCCGACCCACGCCTATATGGGCCTCTCGGCCGGTCTCGATTTCGAGAGCAAGCTGTTTGCGAAGCCCGATGCGGCGAAGCTGCTGGAACGCGAGCTGTCGGCCGAGGGCTACAAGCCGCGCACCATCGCGATCGGCACCAACACCGACCCCTATCAGCCGATCGAGAAGACGCACCGGATCATGCGCGAGATTCTCGAGGTGCTCGACCGCTTCGGCCATCCCGTGGCGATCGTCACGAAGTCGGCGCTGGTGCTGCGCGATGTCGACATCCTGTCGCGCATGGCCGAGCGCGGCCTCGCCAAGGTCGCGCTCTCGGTGACGACGCTCGACCGCAAGCTCGCCCGCGCCATGGAGCCGCGGGCGGCGACGCCGACGCGCCGGCTGGAAGCGATCCGCGGCCTCGCGCAGGCCGGCGTGCCGGTCGGTGTGATGACGGCGCCGCTCATCCCCGCGCTCAACGACAGCGAGATCGAGCGCATTCTCGACGCCGCCGCTGCGCAGGGCGCGACCGAGGCCGGCTATGTCCTCTTGCGCCTGCCGCTCGAAGTTTCGGAGCTCTTCCGCGAATGGCTGGCGCGCAACTATCCGGATCGCTACCGGCACGTCATGAGCGTGCTGCGCTCGATGCGCGGCGGCGCCGATTACGATGCGGAATGGGGCAAGCGGATGCGCGGCGACGGCCCCTATGCCTGGCAGATCGGCCGCCGCTTCGAACTGGCGGTGAAGCGGCTCGGTCTCAACCGTCGCACGACCCGGCTGCGGACCGACCTCTTCGCCCCGCCGATCGCGCGGGGCGGCCAGTTGAGCCTCTTCTGACCCGGCGGGTCGAAGGGGGTGGACGAAGCCTTGCCGGTGCCGGGAAGGGGCCGACCGGCATAGGGCACCGGAACGGCATGCGGTCGGGTGGACGATGACGGCGGCGGCTGCGGGGAGCGGCGCTCTCCGGCCCGGAACGAGGCGCGGCGGGGGCGCTGCGCCTTGCACAGGGCCGGCCGTCGACCGCCGGACGGTGCGATCGTGCCGAAGGAAGAGAGATTTTCGGCCGGACGTTAGGGCCGTCTTCACCATTGCGGGCCGTCAATCGGGCGGGGTCCGTGTCGAGTGAGGATTCAGGATGAGCAGCGATATCGTCGGCCGCGTGGCGCTCTTCGTCGACGGCGGAACGCTTTCTCCCGGCTGTGCCGCTCCCCTTCTCGCCGCGATCGGCCGTTCCGGTGACCTGCTGATCGCCCGGCTGCACGGATGCGCGCCCGCCGATGTCTGGCCGGACTGGATGGAGACGGTGGTGCTCGACGGCCGCACCCTCGTCACCGAGCGCAGCCGCCACGGCGCCGAGCTCGCGTTGGCGCTCGATGTGGTCGAGATGCTGCAGAGCCGCAGCCTCGACGGCCTGATCATCGCCTCCGACGACAGCCGTTTTGCCGGCCTCGCGCTCGCCGTGCGCGCGGCGGGCGTCGCGGCGCACGGCATCGGCACGGCGCACGCCTCCGAGGCCTACCGCGCCGCCTTCTCGTCCTGGACGACGCTGCCCGCCGAGGCCGCCGCCCCGGCGGCGCCCGTGACGGCGCGGATCGGTGCGGAGCGTGCACCCGCCTCCGAACCCGAAGCCGAGACCGCCGCGGCGGACACCGGAGCCGGCAAGCGCGGCGGCAAGACCGGGGGCCGGCGCCGCAAGGCGGCGTGACGAAAGGCGCAGCCGACCCGGCTTGCCCCGGCGCCCGAGCCGGGCGATTCTGCGACCATGGCGCGCCGCCCCTCCGATTCGACCCCGCTTCTGCCTCTGCCCGAGGCGCCCGACGACGCCTTCGAGCGCCGGCTGCGACGGGATGGCCGGCAATGGGTGGCCGGCGTCGACGAGGCCGGCCGGGGTCCGCTCGCCGGCCCGGTCGTCGCCGCCGCGGTGGTGCTGCCGAAGAGTTTCCGTCCGAAGGGGCTCGACGATTCGAAGAAGGTCGCGCCCGAAGCCCGGGCGCGTCTCTATGAAGAGATCGTCGAGGCCGCCTGCGTCTCCGTCGCGATCGCCTCGGTCGCCCGCATCGACACGATGAACATCCTGCGGGCGAGCCTGTGGGCGATGAGCCGGGCGATCGCCGGTCTGTCGCGGCCGGCCGATCACGTGCTCGTCGACGGCAACATGCTGCCGCCCGGCCTCGCCTGCCCGGCCGATGCGCTCGTCGCCGGCGACGCCCGCTCGGTCTCGATCGCGGCCGCCTCGATCGTCGCCAAGGTGACGCGCGACCGGCTGATGGCCGCGGCCGGCGCCCGCTTCCCCGGCTATGGCTTCGAGCGGCACATGGGCTACGGCACGCCGGAACACCTCGCCGCGCTCGGCGCCCGCGGCGTCTGCGCGCTGCACCGGCGCAGCTTCGCGCCCGTGCGCGCCGCGCTCGGCCTCGATCGCGCGGCCGCCTCCGAAGCGCAGTCCTCGCTCCTCCTCGCCACCGCCTGAGCGTGCCCTGCCGCGGCGCTCCGCCGCCGCCGCGCGGGCGTGCGCCGCGCGCCGATCCGGCCTAGTCTCGCCCGGACGGGCAGCGGAGGCGATCGGTCCATGACGGCGGGGTGTCTGACGGCGGAGCGGTTGCGGCTGATGGTGATCGTCGCGCTGGCGGCGATCGGCCTCTATCTGAGCTACCGTCTCGCGCTCCCCTTCCTGCCGTCGCTCACCTGGGCGGTCGTGCTCGCCATCCTGCTCGCCCCGCTGCACGGCCGGATCGAGCGTCGCGTCCGGCAGCGGGAACTCGCCGCCGGCCTCACGGTCGGTGCCACCGCCATCGCCGTCGTGGTGCCGCTGCTCGTCGTCGGCGGCCAGGTCGCCGCCGAGGCGGCGCGCGGGGCCGTCCATGTCGAGGCGGCGATCCGCACCGCCGACTGGCGCGACGCGATCGCCGGCTATCCGCGCATCGTCGCCGCCGCGACCTGGGTCGAGGAGCGGCTCGATCTCGCCGGCGCGGCGAGCACGCTCGCCTCCTGGCTCACCGCGCAGAGCACATCGCTGCTGCGCGGCTCGGTCAACCAGATCGTCAATCTCGTGCTGACCTTCTATATGCTCTTCTATCTGCTGCGCGACCGCGTGCGCGCGGTGGAGGCGACGGCGTCGCTGCTGCCGCTGCGGCCGGCGGAGTTCGGCAAAGTCTCGGCTCGTTTCGCCGACACGGTGCGGGCGACGATCTTCGGCACGGTCGTCGTGGCGATCGTCCAGGGTGCGCTCGGCGGGCTGATGTTCTGGTGGCTCGGCCTGCCGGCACCGCTGCTCTGGGGCGTCGTGATGGGCCTCTTCGCCATCGTGCCCGTGCTCGGCGCCTTCGTCGTCTGGCTGCCGGCGGCGATCTTCCTCGCCCTCGAAGGCCGCTGGGCCGATGGCCTCGTCATGGCCATCTGGGGCGGCGGCGTCGTCGCCACCGTCGACAACATCCTCTACCCCATCCTCGTCGGCAACCGTCTGCAATTGCACACCATTCCCGCCTTCGTCGGTGCGGTCGGCGGCATCCTCGTCTTCGGCGCGTCGGGCATCGTGCTGGGCCCGGCGACGATCGCGGTCACCCTCGCCCTGATCGCGATCCTGCGCGACCGCCTCGCCGCGGAGGCCGTTCCCCCGCCGGACATCGAGACGCCCGGCGCGCCCTCCCTTCCGGCCGGGCGCTGAGGAGAGGAGGCGCCTCCGCGGCAACCGCCGGCGCCATGAAAAAAAGGGCGCCGAAGCGCCCTTTCCGAAATCCCTGTGACGCTCGGGCGCCGGTCAGTTGAGCTTCGTCGCGAGGCTCGCGATCGAGGCGTCGATCAGCCGGTCGGCCTCGGCGCCCTTGGTCCTCGCGGCGAGGATCGTCTCGGCCGCCGCGACCGCGACATCGGCCGACAGCGCGCGCACCTCCTGGATCGCCTGCGCCTCGGCCTGGGCGATCTTGTCTTCCGCCATCTTCGTGCGGCGGGCGACGTAGTCCTCGATGCGCGCCTTCGCCTCGGCCGAGAGGGCCGCCGCCTCGCGCTTCGCCGCCTCGACGATCGAAGCGGCCTCGCTCTTCGCCTCGGTGGCGCGGCGCTGATAGTCGGCGAGCAGGCGCTCCGCCTCCTCGCGCAGCTTGCGGGCATTCTCGATATCCTCGCGGATCGAGGCGGCGCGCTTGTCGAGCGCCGCGCCGATCGTGCCCGGCACCTTCATCGCGACGAGGATGACGAAGAAGAGGACGAGGCCGACAAAGGCCCAGAAAGTCGCGTCGAACGCCATGCCGCCCTCCTACTTGCCGAGCGCGGCGGACACCGCGCCGGCCACCTCGTCCCGCTGCGGGGCGGAGCCCGACAGGGTCGCGACGATCTCCGCCGCGGTCTCCTCGGCGATCGAGCCGACCTCGGCGAGCGCGCGGCTCTTGATCTCGCCGATCCGCACTTCGGCGGCGGCGAGCTGCGCGCCGAGCTGCGCCTCGATGCGGGCCCGCTCGGCGGCGACTTCCGCCTTCGCCGCCTCGGTCGCCTCGGCGGCGATGCGCTGGGATTGGGAACGCGCCTCGGCGAGCGCCTTCTCATAGGAGGCGATCGCCGCATCCGACTGCTCGCGCAGCCGTTCGGCACGGCCGATATCGTCGGCGATGCGGCCGGCGCGCTCCTCGATGATCGAGCCGACGCGCGGCGCGAGCACGCGCTTCATGAGCAGATAGAGCAGCGCGAAGCTGATCGCGAGCCAGACGAGCTGGGAGGCGAAGGTCGAGGGGTCGAAGGGCGGGAACGGGCCGCCATGGCCCGCCGCCTCATGGCCGACCTCGCTGTGCGTCGCCTCGGCGGCGCCGTGCGCGTCGGCCGGGGCGCCGGCATCGAGCGGCGGCTCGATCGGGGCCGTCTGCGGCGCCGTCGTATCCGGAGCCGGGGCGGCGGGCGCCGGCGCGGACTCCTGGGCGAGGGCTTCGGTGACGAAGAAGGACATGGACGGTCTCGGCTCGAGCGTTCACGCGGGAAAGAGCGAAGGGGCGGCGACCGCCCCTTTCGCGAAGGCGCTCGGGGGCGTCGGAGACGCCCCGCTCGCGGCGATCAGACCACGAAGAGGAGCAGCAGCGCGACGAGCAGCGAGAAGATGCCGAGCGCTTCCGTCACCGCGAAGCCGAAGATCAGCCGGGGGAACTGGGCATCGGCGGCCGACGGGTTGCGCAGCGCACCCGAGAGGAAGCTGCCGAAAATGTTGCCGAGGCCGAGGGCGGTGCCCGCCATGCCGAGGCAGGCGAGGCCGGCGCCGAGGAACTTTGCAGCTTCCGCTTCCATGTCATTCACTCCTTGAGGAAATCCGTGTCGCTGTGGGTTTACGTCCGCCGCTCCGGCTCAATGGCCCGGATGCAGCGCGTCGTTCAGATACATGCAGGTCAGGATGGCGAAGACATAGGCCTGCAGGAAGGCGACGAGGAACTCGAGCGCCGTCAGGCCGACGACCATCGCAAGCGGCAGGATCGCGCCGCCGATGCCGAGCGCACCGAGCGCGCCGAGGCTGCCGACGAAGCCGGCGAACACCTTGAGGGTGATATGGCCGGCCAGCATGTTGGCGAAGAGACGGACGGAGAGGCTGATCGGCCGCGAGAGGAAGGAGATCACCTCGATCGCGGAGACGAGCGGCAGCACCGCCAGCGGCACGCCCTTCGGCACGAACAGGCCGAGGAAATGCGTGCCGTGATGCATCACGCCATAGATCACCACGGTGCCGATCACCAGAATGGCGAGCGCGAAGGTGACGATGATGTGGCTCGTCACGGTGAAGAAATACGGCACCATGCCGAACAGGTTGGCGAACAGCACGAACATGAAGAGCGAGAAGACGAAGGGGAAGAAGCGCATGCCTTCCTTCCCCGCCCCGTCCCGCAACATGTTGGCGACCATCTCGTAGGAGAGCTCGGCGGCGGACTGCCAGCGCGACGGGACGAGCGCCCGCCCGGCGGTCGAGAAATAGAGGAAGGCGGCGACGGCGCCGACCGTCAGGAACATGAACAGGGCGGAATTGGTGAAGGCGATCTCGACGCCACCGACATCGGCGACGGTGAACAGCTTTTGAATCTGAAACTGATGGATCGGATCGTTCGCCACGGTCTGGACCCGCCCTTCCCTCGACTGTCCGGCGCGCCGGACGTTAACCTCGACCGGCGTCGCCGCCGGACCCGTTTCTCGGCCCGTCGCCGGGCCGCACCCGCGTTTCCGGCCCGGCGACCTTGCCGAGGGCACGCAGAACGTTCAGCACGCCGGCCGCAAAGCCGAGCAGGAGCAGGATGATCAGCCCCCAGGGCGTCGTGCCCGCCCAATAGTCCACAACCCAGCCGAGCGCCGCACCGACGAGCACGCCGGCCGCGAATTCACTCGACACCCGGACCGCGAGGCCCATGCCCTGCATGCCGCCCCTCGCCGACCGGCCGCGCTCGGCGGCCTGCCGCTCGGACCGCTTCTGTCCGAGCCTGGCGTCGAGCTGCCGGAGCCTCTCGGAGAGCGCCGCTTCCTCGCCCTTGCCGTCCCCGCCCGTTCCGTCGTCCGGCGCCGCCATGCCGCAAGCTCCAACCGCTCTCGGATCGGCCACACCGCCGCCGGAAACCGAGCAAAACGGCCGGTCCCGAAGCCGCGCGCACCATAGTGAGCCCCCCTTTTGCTGTCAAGAATAGGTGAGCGGTGCTTATCGCGTTGAAAACACTTGTCTTTCGCGAAGACGCCGAGTCCGTCCGCCGGCACCGGCCGCGAATCCCCGCCGCCTTGGGCTTCCCCCTTCCCCGCCGGCATGGCACAACCGGGTCGATGAGCGACAGGCCCGAACGAGAGCGCAGGTCCGGCACCTTGCCGATCGCCGCCGTGATCGGCAAGGTGATCGCGCCCGTGCTCGCGAAGCGCGGTTTCGCCTCGGCCGACCTGATCGGCGCGTGGAGTGCCGTCGTCGGCCCGCGCTTCGCGGCGACGACCGCGCCCGACAAGATCACATGGCCGCGCCGCGGCGCTGCGGACGAGCCGGGCGGGGCGACCCTGACGATCCGGGTCGAAGGCGCCGACGCGATCTTCCTGCAGCACGAGGCCTCGGTGATCCGCGAGCGGGTCAACGCCTTTCTCGGCTTCGCCGCGATCGCCCGGATCAAGCTCATCCAGGCGCCGGTCGCACGGACCGACACCGCCGGGACCCGCCCTCCCCCGCCCTCGCCGCGCGCGAAGGCCGCCGCCGAGGCGCTGGTCGGCGATCTCGAGCCGGGGCCGCTGCGCGATGCGCTCGCCCGCTGGGGCGCCGCGGTGCACGCCGAGGTCGAGCGATCGTGAAATGACAGGGCTGAAAAAGCTCGCAATTTTCGCCCAGGATTCCCGAGAACCCGGCCGCCGACGGCCCACCAGGAACAGGACCATGATCAACCGCAGAGACTTCATCGCCACGACGGGCCTGGCGCTCGGAGCCGCCGCGCTCCTGCCGCGCTTCGCCTTCGCCGCCTCGGTCGACACGGCCGAGCTGATGAAGCCCGGCCCGCTCGGCGACAAGGGCCTCGGCAAGCCGGATGCGCCGAAGGTGGTGATCGAATACGCCTCGCTCACCTGCAGCCATTGCCGCCATTTCCACGACACGACCTACCGGCCGTTCAAGGAGAAATATGTCGACAGCGGCCAGGTCTACTTCATCTTCCGCGAATTCCCGCTCGATGCGCTCGCCACCGCCGGCTTCATGCTCGCCCGGGCCGCGCCGAACGACGGCTATTTCCCGATGGTCGATCTCCTCTTCGAGCGTCAGGAGCAGTGGGCCTTCGTGCAGGATCCGGTCTCCGCGCTGCTCGCCATCGCCAAGCAGGTCGGTTTCACACAGGAAACCTTCGAGCTGACCTTGAAGAATCAGGCGCTCCTCGATGGAGTGAACGCCGTCAAGGATCGCGCCGCGACGACGTTCGGCGTCGACGCGACGCCGACCTTCTTCATCAATGGAGAGAAGAAGCCGGGTGCTCTCTCGATCGAGGAACTCGATCAGCTGCTCGCCTGACGTGCCGCTTCGGGGGCGCGCCGGTGTCGTGCGCCCCTCTCCCGGCGAGGCGGCGCGATGAAATTCGACCGCCTCCGCGTGCTCGGCTTCAAGTCCTTCGTCGAGCCCTCCGACTTCCTCATCGCGCCCGGCCTCACCGGCGTCGTCGGGCCGAACGGCTGCGGCAAGTCGAACCTCGTCGAGGCGCTCCGCTGGGTGATGGGCGAAAGCTCGTACAAAAACATGCGCGCGTCCGGCATGGACGACGTGATCTTCTCCGGCAGCCTCAACCGCCCGGCCCGCAACACCGCGGAAGTCACCCTCTTCGTCGACAATGCCGACCGCACCGCACCGGCCGCCTTCAATGACGCGGACGTGCTCGAGGTGACGCGGCGGATCGAGCGCGAGGCGGGCTCGGTCTACCGGATCAACGGCAAGGAGGTGCGCGCCCGCGACGTGCAGCTCCTGTTCGCCGACGCCTCGACCGGCGCGCGCTCGCCGGCGATGGTCGGCCAGGGCCGGATCGGCGAGCTGATCGCCGCGAAGCCGCAGGCGCGCCGCGCCGTGCTCGAGGAAGCGGCCGGCATTTCCGGCCTCTATTCCCGCCGCAACGAGGCCGAGACGCGGCTGAAAGCGGCCGAGCAGAACCTCGAGCGGCTCGAGGACGTGCTCGCCGAGATCGACGCCCAGATCGAGACGCTGAAGCGCCAGGTGCGCCAGGCGAATCGCTACCGCAACCTTTCTGCCGACATCCGCGGCGTCGAGGCGACCGTGCTGCATCTGCGCTGGCGGGCCGCGGCGCGCGCCGTGGCGGAGGCGGAATCCGCGCTCGGTGCGGCCGAGAAGGGCGCGACCGGCGCCGGCGAGGTGCAGGCCCGCACCGCGCGCGATCAGGCGGTCGCCGCCGCCGCCCTCCCGCCCCTTCGCGAGGCCGAGGCCGCCGCGGGCGCGACGCTGCAGCGGCTCAACCTCGCCCGCGAGAGCCTCGAAGCCGAGGAGAAGCGCCTGCGCGACCGGCTCGGCGAGCTCGACCGCCGGCTGAGGCAGCTCGGCGAGGACGTCGCCCGCGAAGAGAAGATGGCGGCGGAAAATGCCGGCACGCTCGCCCGGCTCGACGAGGAGGAGGCCCGGCTCGTCGCCGAGGATGCCGCCGCGGTCGAGACGACGGCCGCCGCCGCGGCCCGCCGTGCGGCCGCCGAAACGGCGCTCGCCGGCAGCGAGGCGGCGCTCACCGAGGCGACCGCCGCGCATGCCCGGATCGCCGCGGCGCGCGCCGGTCTCGAACGGGCGGCGCGCGAGACGGCGGACCGGCTCGCCCGCATCGTCGCGGAATACGCCGGCGTCGAGCGCGAGGCGGACGCCCTCGCCCGCCAGATCGCCGCTCTGCCGGGCGTCGAACCGGCTGAGGCGCGCGTCGCGGACGCCGAGGCGGCCCTCGCCGCGGCCGAGGCCGAAGCCGCGGCAGCCGAGCGCCGTGCCGCGGGCGCGCGTGATGCGGAAGCCGCCGCCCGCCCCGCCGTCACCGAGGCGGAGCGGACGCTCGGCGCGATCGAGACCGAGGCGAAGACGCTCGCCCGGCTGCTCGCGCCGCCCGCCGGCGCGGCCAGGCGCCCGCCGCTCCTCGACGCGATGACGGTCGAAAAAGGCTTCGAGGCGGCGCTCGTCGCCGCCTTCGGGGAGGAACTCGACGCTTCGGACGACGCCGCGGCGCCGGTCTATTGGCGCGGCCTCGCCCCCGTCGCGGGCGATCCGGCGCTCCCGCAAGGCGCTGCGCCGCTCGCCGCCCATGTCGAGGCGCCGGCCCTGCTCGCCCGCGCGCTCGCCCAGATCGGCGTCGTCGCGGCCGAGGACGGCCCGCGGCTGCAGGCCGCGCTCGCCCCCGGCCAGGTGCTGGTGACCCGGAAGGGCGCCGTCTGGCGCTGGGACGGCTATTGCGCGAGGCCCGGCGCGCCGACCGCGGCGGCCCAGCGGCTCGAGAACCGCAACCGGCTCGCCGAGCTGCAGACCGCGGCGGAAGCGGCGCGCGTGAAGGCCGCGGAGGCGAAGGCCGTGCTCGATGCGGCGTCCGCCTCCGGCCGTGCCGCGGCGGAGGCGGAGCGCACCGCGCGCGAGGCCGCGCGGCAGCGCCAGAAGGCGCTCGATGCGGCGCGCGGCGCGCTCGCCGATGCGGAGCGCGAGGCGGCCCGGCTGGTCGCCCGCCGTGCCGCGCTCGACGAGGCGAAGGCGCGCGTCGCCGCGAGCCGCACCGAGGCGGAGGCCGCGAAGACGGCCGCCGCCGCGGCGCTCGCCGGCGCGGAGGACCCGCAGGCGGCGCAGAACAACGTGAACGCGCTGCGGGCGACCGTCGCCGAAGGGCGCTCCGCGCTCGCCGAGGCGCGCGCCGCGGTCGAATCGCTCGCCCGCGACGCCGAGGTCCGCCGCCGCCGCCGGGCCGCGATCGGCGAGGAGCGGGCGCGCTGGCAGAGCCGCGCCGCGAACGCCGCGACCCAGATGGCGACGCTCGCCGCCCGCCGCGCCGAGGTGGAGGCCGAGCGGGCCGGCCTCGCCGACGGTCCGGGCGAGTTCGACGTCAAGCGCCGGGCGCTCGCCGCCGAGATCGCGCGGGCGGAGACCGGCCGGCGCGAGGCGGCGGAGCGGCGCGCCGCCGCGGAGGCCGCGCTCGCCGAGGCGGATCGCGCGGCCCGCGCGGCGCTCGCCGCCTTGTCGGAGACGCGCGAGGCGCGGGCTCGCGGCGAGGAGCGGCTCGCCGCGGCGCGCGAACGGAGGGCCGAGACCGAGGCCCGCATCCTCGACGTGCTCGACGGCACCCCGGCCGAGACGGCGAAGCTCGCCGCGCTCGACCCGGACGCGCCGCCGCCCGATCTCGGCCAGCTGGAGACCCGGCTCGACCGGCTGCGCCAGGAGCGCGAGCGGCTCGGCGCCGTCAATCTGCGCGCCGAGGACGAGACGCGCGAGGCCGAGGCGCGGCGCGAGACGCTGGTGCGCGACCGCGACGATCTGATCGAGGCGATCAAGCGGCTGCGCCAGGGGATCGCGAGCCTCAACCGCGAGGGCCGCGAGCGGCTGGTCGCCGCCTTCCAGGTCGTCGACGGGCATTTCCGCGCGCTGTTCACCCACCTCTTCGGCGGCGGCACGGCCGAGCTTCAATTGACCGAATCGGACGATCCGCTCGAGGCCGGGCTCGAAATCCTCGCCCGCCCGCCGGGCAAGAAGCCGCAGACCATGACGCTTCTGTCGGGCGGCGAGCAGGCCTTGACCGCGATGGCGCTGATCTTCGCCGTCTTCCTCACCAATCCGGCGCCGATCTGCGTGCTCGACGAGGTCGACGCCCCGCTCGACGACCACAATGTCGAGCGCTTCTGCAACCTCCTCGACGAGATGGCGCGGCGCACCGACACGCGCTTCGTGACGATCACCCACAACCCGATCACCATGGCGCGGATGAACCGCCTGTTCGGCGTGACGATGGCCGAGCGCGGCGTCTCGCAGCTCGTCTCGGTCGACCTCGAAACCGCCGAACGCTTCCGCGAGGCGGGCTAGCGGAGACCCTCACCCTCTCCCTCCGGCGAAGTCGGCTGTTGCCGATTTCGCCTTTTCCCCGCCCGCTCGGCAACAGCCGAGCCGAGTGGGGAGAGGGAGGCGCAAACGGCCGCGCTCGACCACCCGACGCTTCCTCGGCAGGTCCGCACAGCCGCCGCCGTGAAAAAGGCCGGGCGCACGCCCGGCCTCTTCCAATCCTCATACGGATGCGGCGGTCTCAGTTCGACTGGCGCATCGCCCGGATGCGGTCGACGAGCACGGCGACGACGATGAAGCAGCCGACGAACGTGCCCTGCCAGAAGGTCGGGATGCCGAGCAGGATCAGGCTGTTGCGGATCACCTCGATGAGCGCGGAACCGATCACCGCGCCGAACGCCGTGCCCGCGCCGCCGGCGAGATTGGCGCCGCCGATCACCGAGGCGGCGATCACCTGCAATTCCATGCCGGTGCCGAGATTGACCGTCACGCTGCCGAGCCAGCCGACCTCGAGCACGCCGGCGATGCCCGCCATCAGTGCCGAGACGACATAGACCGACAGCTTGATCGCCTTCACCGGCACGCCGGTCAGCGTCGCGGCGTTCTCGTTGCCGCCGATCGCGAAAATGTGGCGGCCCCAGCGCGTCCAGCGGAAGGCGAAGCCGGCGACGAGCGCCAGCACGAGCAGCACGAGCGCCGGATTGGGGATGCCGCCCGAAGCACCGAAGGGCGACAGGAGCGCTCCGAAGCTCGAACCGCCGCCGAGCGCCATGATCGCATTGGCGTCCGGCCCCAGCTGGTAGACGATCTGGTTGTTCGAGATCACCTGCGCGAGACTTCGCGCGACCGACAGCATGCCGAGCGTCACGACGAAGGACGGCATGCCGACATAGGCGATCAGCCCGCCATTGACGAGGCCGACGGCGATCGAGGCGGCGAGCCCGGCAATGATGCCGACCTCGACCGAATAGCCCGCCCCCATCGTCATCGAGGTGACGATCGCGGCGAGGCAGAGCGTCGAGCCGACCGAGAGGTCGATGCCGCCGGTGATGATCACCGCCGTCATGCCGAGCGCCATGATGCCGACGAAGGCGAAATTGCGGAACACGTTGTAGAGGTTCTTCTCGGTCGCGAAGACGTCCGAGGCGAGGCTCATCAGGAGGATGGTGACGGCGAAGGCGACGAACACCCAGAAGGTCTGCCGCGCCATCAGGCCGGACAGCGTGCCGTGGGTCTGCTTCGACACGGCCTCGTCGATGGAAATGGACATGGGCGCAATCCTGCAATCGGAGGCGGCGGACTCTGGGCTTCTTATACGTCAGGCTTCTTGAACGTCAGGCTTCTTGGATCGCGCCGGTGATGAGGCCGGTCACCTCCTCCGGCGAGGTGGCGGCGATCGGCTTGTCGGCGACCTTGGTGCCGCGGCGCAGCACGACGACCCGGTCGCAGACCGAGAAGACGTCCGGCATGCGGTGGCTGATCAGCACGACGGCGACGCCCTGGTCCTTCAGCCGGCGGATCAGGTTGAGCACCTCGGCGACCTGGCGCACGCTGATCGCGGCGGTCGGCTCGTCCATCAGCACGATCTTGGCGTCCGACAGCCGGGTGCGGGCGATCGCCACCGCCTGGCGCTGGCCGCCCGACATCTGGCGGACGAGATCGCGGGGCCGCGTCTCGGATTTCAGCTCCTTGAAGAGCTCCGCCGCCCGCCGGTACATCGCATTGTAATCGAGGATCTTCAGCGGCCCGAATCCCTTCCGCACCTCCCGGCCGAGAAAGACGTTCGCCGCCGCCGTCAGGTTGTCGCAGAGGGCGAGGTCCTGATAGACGACCTCGATGCCATTCTCGCGGGCCTCGACCGGCCGGTTGAACTGCACGGGCCGGCCGCCGATGCGGATCTCGCCGCCGGACGGGTGGAAGTTGCCGGCGATGATCTTGACGAGCGTCGACTTGCCGGCGCCGTTGTCGCCCATCAGCCCGACGACCTCGCCTTCCTCGAGCGCGATCGAAATGCCGTTGAGGGCCTGGATGGCCCCGAAATGCTTCGAGATTTGATTGAGCTCGAGAATCGCCATCCCGGCCCGTCCTCCCTGTCGATGGTCGCGCACCGTGCGGCGCGACGGCGCCCGCGCGGCGCTCTTGCGCCTCAGATACCGTGCGGCGTTCTGCTTCGTCAATCGAATGTCTGATGATTGATGAGAAGAGGGATTCTCCCTCACGCCTATAGCCGAGGTAAAACGGATTCGAGAAATGAGGGTTTTGAGGTGTGCACCGCACATGCCGGGACTTCGGAAAGCCTCGGAATTGCCAACGGACAAGGACGGCCGCCCCCTGGCGCGGGACTGCCGGCGGGGCCTTCTGCGGCACCTGCCGAGCGGCGCCCCTCGTTCCCTATCATATGACAAAATTGCGTTGACGACGGCGCGGCTGCAGGTTTAGCGTGCAGCCATCGAGCCGGTGGGAGGACTGGCGGCGATCGGTCGGTGCGACCGTGGCTGCCGCAGGCTCGAGCTTCCTTGGGAGGACTGGATGAAGAAGACGATGATCATGCTCGCCGCGGCGGGCATCCTGTCGGCGGGCGGCGCGGCCGCGCAGGACAAGACTCTCGCCATCGTGGTCAAGGGCACGGACAACCCGTTCTTCTCGGTGCTCGGCGAAGGCTGCGCCAAGTGGAACGAGAACAATGCCGGCAAGGGCTATACCTGCCTCTACACCGGCCCGGCGAGCACCGCCGACGAGGCGGGCCAGATCCAGGTGGTCGACGACCTGCTGACGAAGGGCGTCTCGGCGATCGCGATCTCGCCGTCCAACGCGCCGGCGATGGCGAACCTGCTCAAGCAGCGCGCGCCCTCGATCCCGATCATGACCGTCGACGCCGATCTCAACGCCGCCGACAGCAGCCTGCGCCAGACCTATCTCGGCACCGACAACTATCTGATGGGCGTCAAGATGGCCGAGCACCTGAAGGCGCTGAAGGCCAGCGGCGGCACGGTCTGCCTGCAGATGGGCAATGTCGCGGCGGCCAACATCAATGCCCGCGCGCAGGGCGTGCGCGACACGCTCGGCGGCGAGAAGAACATCGAGCGGCTGACCGGCCAGGGCGGCTGGACCGAGATCGCCGGCTGCCCGCTCTACACCAACGACCAGCCCGACCTCGCCAACCAGCAGATGTCGGACACCTTCACCGCCAATCCGGAGCTCGACGCCTTCGTGCTCACCGGCGGCTGGGCGCAGTTCGCGCCGTCCGCCTATGCCCAGGTCACCGACCAGGTCATGGACCGGCTGAAGTCGAAGGACCTGATCATCGTCGCCGGCGACACGCTGCCGCCGCAGATGGACGCGCTGAAGCAGGGCCGCAGCCACGCCCAGATCGGCCAGCGCCCCTATGAGATGGGCCTGAAGTCGCCGGACGTCATGCTGCAGCTCATCAATGGCGAAAAGGTCGCCGACCCGCTCTACACCGGCCTCGACGAGTGCACGCCGGAGAATGTCGACACCTGCCTCGGCCAGTGAGCCGAGGGCCCTTCAGCGGCCGGGCGAGACTCGGAAAGGGCGCCTTCGGGCGCCCTTTTTCATGCCCGGCGGACACGCGCCGCAGGCCGCGCGCGAACACCCCCCGGGGGCGCCGCGGCGATCGTGCCGCAGCCCCTATCGGAAACCGGGAAGCGGCCTAAACTCCGGCATCCTTCCCGATTCGAGGCTGTCATGCCGGCTATCCTCACCTCTCCGGCCGTCGCGCCGATCCTGCTGCTCGTCGCCTCGAACGTCTTCATGACGACCGCCTGGTACTGGCACCTCAAGTTCAAGACGACCTCGCTCGTCCTCGTCATCGCGATCTCCTGGGGCCTCGCGCTGATCGAGTACTGTTTCGCCGTGCCGGCGAACCGGCTCGGCTCCTCGGTCTATTCGGCGGCCCAGCTGAAGACCATCCAGGAGGTCATCACCCTCGTCGTCTTTGCCGCCTTCTCCGTGCTCTACCTGAAGGAATCGCTGTCCTGGAACCATGCGGTCGGCTTCGCCCTGATCGCCGCCGGCGCCGCCTTCGTCTTCCACAAGTTCTGACCGGCCTCCGCTCCGGACCGCATCCGATGACGCCGCCGCCCGCGGGAAATGCCGGGCGGGGACGACCACCTCCGAGAGCGTCGCGGTGAGGGGTGAATACGCCGCGGCCGGAGGCCCGCCTCATCGAGAGCCCCGTCACCCCGGCCTCCGTGCCGGGGCCCATGATCGTGCCGAAGGGCCGGCCGAGCGCCGCCATCGCCCCGCACCGGTCATCCTCGCGAGGGCGAGGATCCGGTACGCCGGGCCGCCCCCTCTTGCATGGTTCCCCTTCGCGGGAATGACGGGTGGAGAGGACCGTTCTCACAGTGCCGACCGGCACGATTATGGATGCCGGCACAGAGGCCGGCATGACGGGTGGAGAGGGTTGTTCGAGGGCCTCACGCCCGACGGCCGAAGGGCGGCAGCCTGCGGTCCGGGATCGGCAGCCTCCCTCCCCCCTTGTGGGGGAGGGTCGGGGTGGGGGGTGAATACGCCGAAACCTGAGAGGGTTGTCGCCCCCTGAGAGCCCCGTCACCCCGGCCTCCGTGCCGGGGTCCATGATCGTGCCGAAGGGCCGGTCGAGCGCCGCCATCGCCCCGCACCGGTCATCCTCGCGAGGGCGAGGATCCGGTACGCCGGGCCGCCCTCTCTTGCATGGTTCCCCTTCGCGGGAATGCCGGGTGGAGAGGACCGTTCTCACAGTGCCGACCGGCACGATTACGGATGCCGGCACAGAGGCCGGCATGACGGGTGGAGGGGGTTGTTCGAAGACCACGCAACAGGGGATCCGGGAGCGGCGGGACGAGGCGGGGCCTCTCCCCCAAAGGGGGGAAGGGAAACCTCGCCCTCCCGTGAGAGCGGAGGACGACGCCGACCCTCAGCCTTGGCGCAGCACGCGGCCGGCGACGGCCTCGAGCTTTTCGACGAGTGCCGCGTCGCGCGCCGCCGGCGCCGTCATGACCGCGTGCTCGAGCGCCCGGTCCGAGCCGATCGGGCAGGGCTCGTGTTCGGCCGGGAAGTCGGCGGCGAGCCGGGCGATCAGACGCTGCGCCTTGCCGCGATTGGCGCCCATCACGGCGACCACCTGATCGACGGTGACGGCGTCGCGGTCGGGGTGCCAGCAGTCGTAGTCGGTCACCATCGCGACGGTCGCATAGGCGATCTCGGCCTCGCGGGCGAGCTTCGCCTCCGGCATGTTGGTCATGCCGATCACCGCGGCGCCCCAGCTCCGGTAGAGCTCGGATTCCGCCCGCGAGGAGAATTGCGGCCCCTCCATGACGAGATAGGTGCCGCCGCGCGTGACGGGAATATCCTCCGCCTCGGCCGCCGCTGCGAGGCGGTCGGCGAGCCGCGGGGCGATCGGATGCGCCATCGAGACATGGGCGACGCAGCCGGCGCCGAAAAAGCTCGAGGCCCGGCCGACGGTGCGGTCGATGAACTGGTCGACGAGCACGAGGCTGCCCGGCGCGAGATCCTCGCGGAGCGACCCGACGGCCGAGACCGACACGAGGTCGGTGACCCCCGCCCGCTTCAGCGCATCGATATTGGCGCGATAGTCGATATCGGAGGGCGACATACGGTGGCCTCTCCCATGGCGCGGCAGGAAGACGATCGGCGTCTCGCCGATGCGGCCGAAGCGGAGCTGGTCGGAGGGCGTGCCGAAGGGCGATGCGACCGTCCGCCATTCGGCGTCCGCGAGGCCCGGCAGGTCATAGAGCCCGGAACCGCCGATGATGCCGAGAACCGCGCGCGCCATGATCGTCTCTCCCTTGGTGCTGCAATGAAAAAGGGCCCCGCAGGGCCCTTCGTCAACCGTGCGTCGCCGCCCTTCAATGGGCGATGTTCGACCAGATCTTGCGCTTGGTGAGATAGAGCAGCGCCGCGAAGACGCCGAGGAAGATCAGCACCTGGAAGCCGATCCGCTTGCGCGCCTCGAGATGCGGCTCGGCGGTCCACATCAGGAAGGCCGAGACGTCGCGGGCATACTGGTCGACCGTCTCCGGCGAGCCATCCGAATAGGTGACCTGCCCGTCGGCGAGCGGCGGCGGCATGGCGAGCGCCGCGCCGGCGAGGAAATAGGGGTTGTAATGGGTGCCCGGCGGAACGGTGACACCCTCCGGCGGGTCTTGATAGCCGGTCAGGAGCGCGTGGATATAGTCCGGCCCGCCTTCCTGATACTGGGTAACGATGTCGATCAGGAACCACGGGAAGCCGCGCTCGACCGCACGGCCCTTCGCCATCAGCGAGAGGTCCGGCGGCGCCTTGCCATTGTTCGAGGCGGCGGCGGCCTGCGCGTTCGGATAGGGCGAGGGGAAGCGGTCGGAGGGCAGCGCCGGCCGCTCGAACATATCGCCATTGTCGTCCGGCCCGTCCTGCACGGTGTAGGTGGCGGCGAGCGCCTTCACCTGCGCCGCCGTGAAGCCGGGGCCGCCCTCTTCCGCCAGATTGCGGAAGGCGACGAGATGCATCGAATGACAGTTGGCGCAGACTTCCTTGTAGACCTGATAGCCGCGCTGCAGCTGGCCGATGTCGTATTTGCCGAAGATGCCGGCGAAGCTCCAGTCCTGCGGCTCCGGCTTCCTGATCGGGTAGTGCGCGGTGGCGTGCTCGCCACCGCCTTCGGCGTGCGCCGCCCCGCCCTCTTCCTGGGCGAAGGCGAAGGGCACGGCGGCCGAGAGCGCGAGGGCGAGGCCGGCGGCGAGGGTCAGTTTCTTCATGACACGGTCCCTGGTCACAGCGGCCTCAGCCCTTGGTCTGCGGCGCTGCCGGAGCGCCCGCCGTCACCGGCGCGCCGCCCTTGCCGAGCACGGCCTCGGTGATCGAAGCCGGCTGCGGCTTCGGCCGCTCGAACAGGCCGAGGAGCGGAAGGATGACGAGGAAGTGAGCGAAGTAGTAGAGCGTCAGGATGCGCGAGGCGATGACGTAGCCGCCTTCCGCCGGGCGCGAGCCGAGATAGCCGAGGCCGATCGAGACGAGCACCAGGATCCAGAAGAACTGGCGGTAGAGCGGCCGGTAGGCGGCCGAGCGGACCTTCGAGGTGTCGAGCCAGGGCACCAGGAAGAGCACGCCGATCGCACCGAACATCGCGATGACGCCGCCGAGCTTGCTCGGAATCGAGCGCAGGATGGCATAGAACGGCAGATAGTACCACTCGGGCACGATGTGGGCCGGCGTCACCAGCGGGTCGGCCGGAGTGTAGTTGTCCGGATGCCCGAGATAGTTCGGCAGATAGAAGACGAACCACATGTAGAACATCAGGAAGAGGACGAGGCCGAGGGCGTCCTTCACCGTGAAATACGGGTGGAAGGGCAGCGTGTCCTGCTTGGCCTTGACGGAGACACCGGTCGGGTTGTTTGAGCCCGGGACGTGCAGCGCCCAGACGTGGAGGACGACGACGCCGGCGATCATGAAGGGCAGGAGGTAGTGCAGCGAGAAGAAGCGGTTGAGCGTCGGGTTGTCGACCGCGAAGCCGCCCCACAGCCAGGTCGTCACCGGCTCGCCGACGAGCGGGATCGCCGAGAACAGGCTGGTGATCACGGTCGCGCCCCAGAACGACATCTGCCCCCAGGGCAGCACATAGCCCATGAAGCCGGTCGCCATCATCAGCAGGTAGATGATCATGCCGAGGATCCACAGAACCTCGCGCGGCGCCTTGTAGGAGCCGTAATAGAGGCCGCGGAAGATGTGGACATAGACCGCGATGAAGAACATCGAGGCGCCGTTGGCATGGAGATAGCGGATCATCCAGCCGTAATTCACGTCGCGCATGATGTGCTCGACCGAATTGAAGGCGAGCGAGGTGTGCGGCGTGTAGTGCATGACGAGCACGACGCCGGTGACGATCTGCGCCACCAGCATGAAGGCGAGGATGCCGCCGAAGGTCCACCAGTAATTGAGGTTCCGCGGATTGGGGAACACGATGAAGGAGGAATGGACGAGGCCGAAGATCGGCAGCCGGCTGTCGATCCAGCGGATCACCGGGTTCTGCGGCTCGAAGGTGCTGTGGCCAGCCATGATGTGCCTCTTTCCCTCAGCCGATGCGGATTCGCGTGTCGGTCAGGAAGCTGTAGACCGGTACATGCATGTTCTCGGGCGCCGGGCCGCGGCGGATGCGGCCGGCGGTGTCGTAGACCGAGCCGTGGCAGGGGCAGAACCAGCCGCCGAACTCGCCCTGCTCGCCGAGCGGAATGCAGCCGAGATGGGTGCAGACGCCGACCATGATCAGCCAGTTCTCCTTGCCGGCGGCGGCGCGATTCGCGTCGCTCGCATCGGCGCCGGGATGGTTGGCGTTGCGCGCGTCCGGATCGGGCAGCTCGGCCACCGGAACCCCGGCCGCCGACTGGATCTCTTCCGGCGTGCGGTTGCGGATGAACACCGGCTTGCCGCGCCACATCACCTTGATGGAGGCGCCCGGCGCGATCGAGCCGATGTCGACCTCGACGGTCGAAAGGGCGAGCGCGGAGGCGTCCGGATTCATCTGGTTGATGAAGGGCCAGACGGCCGCGGCGACGCCGACGGCGCCCACGGCTCCGGTCGCGATATAGAGAAAGTCGCGGCGTGTCGGTTCGGCTAAATCGCTCGTCGCCAAGGTCGGTCCCCTCGAAAATCCTCCGGAGCGGGCGCTCCCCGATGACGCCCTCGGGCGTGCACCGAAAACCACGCGGCAAACGGCCGAATGGCACACGCTGTTTAGCCATCGCGCTTGGAATATGTCCAGCGGGCGAGGCCGTCCCGGCCACATTGTCGCGGGGATTGTGTGGTCGACGGCAACCCTTTGCCCCATTTCCGCCCGCACGGTCCCGCGCCGTCGCGGACCGACGCAGACGGCGCGGAAAGGGGTGGCGGACGCCGGCCGCGATTCCCAAGTGCGGCGGGAACGGTTAGGCACGGGGTGGACGGGGACCGGGAGAGAGGCGATGTTCCGTTACTTCGAACGGCTGGTCGACCCCTATGCCGAGCGGCCGATCGCGACGCCGCCGGCCGGCTTCCTCGCCTTCATCTGGCATTTCACCCGGCCGATCCTGCCGATCCTCGTCGTCTCCTCGCTGCTCGGCGCGGCGATCGCGGCGCTCGAGGTGGTGGTGTTCTCCTTCCTCGGCGAACTGGTCGACTGGCTGTCGCGTTCGGACCCGTCGACCTTCCTCGCCGAGAACGGCGCCCGGCTCGCCGTGATGGCGGCGGTGGCGCTCGTCCTCGCGCCGCTCGTCCAGGTCGCCTGGGAGCTCACCTTCCACCAGGCGATCATGCCGAACTTTCCGATGATGGTGCGCTGGCGGGTGCACCGCTATCTGCTGCGGCAGGGGCTCGCCTTCTTCCAGGACGACATGGCCGGCCGCATCGCCAACACGATGATGCAGACCGCGCTCGCGGTGCGCGAGGCGGTGACCAAGGTCTCGGACATCCTCGTCTATGTCTTCGTCTATTTCACCGGCGCCGTGGTGCTGCTCGCCTCGGCCGACTGGCGGCTCGCCGGGCCGCTCGTCGCCTGGTTCCTCGCCTATCTCGCGACGCTCGTCTTCTTCGTGCCGCGGCTGCGGACGATCTCGAAGGATCAGGCGGATGCGCGCTCGGTGATGACCGGCCGGGTCGTCGACAGCTACACCAACATCCTGACGGTGAAGCTCTTCTCCCATACCGCCTGGGAGGACGTCTATGCACGCGAGAGCATGGACGGATTTCTCGTCACCGTGCGCCGGCAGATGCGGATGGTGACGCTCCTCAACGCCACCCTCGTCGCGATCAATTATGCGCTGCTCGGCGGCACGGCGGCGCTGTCGATCTGGCTCTGGCAGGGTTCCGCCGTCTCGACCGGCGCCATCGCGGTGGCGATCGGCCTCGTGCTCAGGCTGCAGGGCATGTCGCAATGGATCCTCTGGGAGGTCGCGGCGCTGTTCGAGAATGTCGGCACGGTGCAGGACGGCGTCGCGACGCTCGCGAAGCCCCTCGCCGTCACCGACCGCCCGGGCGCCGTGCCGCTCGTCGTGCGCGACGGCGCGATCCGTTTCGAGGACGTGCATTTCCACTACGGCCGGCGCCGCGGCGTGATCGCGGGGCTCGACCTCGCGATCGCCCCGCACGAGCGGATCGGCGTCGTCGGCGCGTCGGGCGCCGGCAAGTCGACGCTCACCAACATCCTGCTGCGCCTCTACGACATCGAGCGCGGCCGCATCCTGATCGACGGTGAGGACATCGCGGCGGTCGGCCAGGAATCGCTGCGCAGCGCGATCGGCGTCGTCACGCAGGACACCGCCCTCCTCCACCGCTCCGTCGCCGACAACATCCGCTACGGCCGCCCGGACGCGACCGACGCCGAGGTGATCGAGGCGGCGAAGCGCGCAGAGGCGCACGACTTCATCCTGACGCTCGAGGACGCGAAGGGCCGCAAGGGCTATGACGCGCAGGTCGGCGAGCGCGGCGTCAGGCTGTCGGGCGGCCAGCGCCAGCGCATCGCGATCGCCCGCGTGCTCCTGAAGGATGCGCCGATCCTGGTGCTCGACGAGGCGACCTCGGCGCTCGATTCGGAGGTCGAGGCGGCGATCCAGGAGAGCCTCGACACGCTGATGGCCGGCAAGACGGTGATCGCCATCGCGCACCGCCTGTCGACCATCGCGCGGATGGACCGGCTGGTGGTGATGGAGGCGGGGCGGATCGTCGAGACCGGCAGCCATGCCGAACTCGTCGCCGCCGGCGGGCTCTATGCCCGGCTGTGGGCGCGGCAGACCGGCGGCTTCCTCGAGCTCAGCCCGTCCGAGGCGGAAGAAGCGGCCGAGGAAGCCGAGCGCCGGGCGGAGGCGGAGGCACGGCGGGCCGAGGAGGACGAGAGGGCGGAATAGCCCCGCGTCCGGCGCATTGCAGCAATGCGCTGACGGCAGTTCTCGCCCCCGCCTCCCGGTGCGACTCTGAATCGGTTCATTCCCCGCCGAGATCCGTCATGCCCCTTCCGCTCGTCGCGCTCGCCGTCGCGTCCTTCTGCATCGGCACGACGGAATTCGTCATCATGGGCCTCTTGCCCGAGGTGGCGGCCGATCTCGGCGTGTCGATCCCGGCCGCCGGCCTCCTGATCACCGGCTATGCGCTCGGCGTGGTGGTGGGGGCGCCGGTGATCGCGCTCGCCACCGCGCATCTGCCGCGCAAGAGCGTGCTGATCGGCCTCGCGGCCCTGTTCGTCGTCGGCAATCTGCTCTGCGCCGTCGCGCCGAACTATGGGCTCCTGATGGCGGCGCGCGTCGTCACCGCCTTCGGCCACGGCGCCTTTTTCGGCATCGGCGCGGTGGTCGCCGCCTCGCTGGTGCCGCGCGAGAAGCGGGCGCAGGCGATGGCGGTGGTGTTCGGCGGGCTGACCCTCGCCAACATCCTCGGCGTGCCGGGCGGCACGGCGCTCGGCCAGGCCTTCGGCTGGCGGGCGACCTTCCTCGCCGTGGTGCTGATCGGCCTCGCGGCGGTCGCGGCGATCGCCGCCTTCGTGCCGAAGGGCGTCGGCGGCCCGCCGAGCGGCGGCATAGCCGGCGAGGTGCGCGTGCTCCGCCGGCTGCAGGTCTGGCTCGCGATGGGCATCTCGGCGCTCGCCTCGGCGAGCCTGTTCACGACCTTCACCTATATCGCCCCGATCCTGCGCGAGGTGACCGGCCTGCCGGCCTCGTCGGTGACCTGGGTTCTGGTGCTGTTCGGCGTCGGCATGACGCTCGGCAACATCATCGGCGGCAAGCTCGCCGACTGGCGGCTGATGCCGACCATCAGCGGCGCGCTGATCGGCCTGATCGCGCTGCAGCTCGTCTTCCTCGTATCGAGCGCGGCGGCCGGGCCGGCGGTGGCGACCGTGCTCGTCTGGGGCGTGCTGGTCTTCGTCATGGTGCCGCCGCTCCAGATGCGGGTGGTCGAGACCGCGTCGGACGCCCCGAACCTCGCCTCGACCCTCAACCAGGGTGCCTTCAATGTCGGCAACGCCGCCGGCGCCTGGATCGGCGGCGGGGCGCTCGCCCTCGGCCTGCCCTATGCGGAGCTGCCGATCGTCGGCGCGCTCCTCTCCACCTTCGCGCTGGCGCTCGCCGGCACGTCGGTGGCGCTCGAACGCCGCGCCCTGCCGCCCGCCACCGCCAAAGGCTGAACCGCCCCTCGGCGGCGGCGCGTGAAAAAGCCCGCGGATCGGCGATCCGCGGGCCCTCAGTTTTCACCGGATGCCCGCAGAAGCGGGTTCCGTCACGCGGTGTCAGTCGCAGCTGCGGCCTTCGCCCGGGATGCAGGGGCGCCCGCCGCGCCGGCCGTCCGGTCCGCCGCGCTCGCCACCCGGACGCTCGAAGCGCGGCCGGTCGCCGTCGCCGCCACGCCGCCCGCCGTCATTGTCGGGACGCTGGACGCGCGGCCGATCGCCATCGCCACGTCGCCCGTCGCGATCGCCGTCGCCCCTCGGCCCGTCGCCCGGCCGACCATCGCGGTCCCGCCCGCGATGACGATCATGATCGCGGTCGCGCCGGCCGTCATGGTCCCAGTGCCGTCGCGGCCAGTCGCGGTCGCGGTCGCGAAAGATGATGATCGGCGGCTCGACATAGACCGGCGGCTCGACATAGACCGGCCCGTAATCCGGCTCCGCATGGCGCGGGCCGCCGCCGATGAAGTTGGCCGACACCCAGCCGCGCTGGCCGCGATAGACGACCCGGCACCAGTTGCCGCGGCAGGTGAGCACGTCGATATGGCCGCCGCGCGGCACCACGCCGACCCGGGCATAGCCCGTGCCCGGGCCGCTGCGCATGTTGACATTGCCGGTGGCGACTTCCGCCGCCGCGCTGCCGGCGAAGCCGATCCCCGCCGCGAACAGCGCGGCGGCGACGAAGGCGGGCATCCTCATGGGGTTCCTCCAGGGCTCTTGGCACACCGCTCGAGCCGGTCTGCCGCTCGATACGGGCTGGCCGGACAATCGGCGGCGCGGCGCGGGGTTCCGCACCGGCACCGCCGATGTCTCTCTTTAGCGGCCCGAAGGAAGGAGCGGCTTGCGCGAGCGCAAGACGCGCGCCTCAGGTCGCGGTGGCGAGCGTCTCCTTCAGGAAGGCGATCGTGCGCGACCAGGCGAGATCGGCCGCCGCCTTGTCGTAGCGGGCGGCCGAGGTGTCGTTGTTGAAGGCGTGGTTGACGCCGTCATAGACGAAGATCTGATGATCGACGCCGGCCGCCGCGAGTGCCGCCTCATAGGCCGGGATGCCGGCATTGATGCGCTCGTCGAGCCCGGCATAGTGCAGCATCACCCGCGCCTTGATCTGCGCCGCCGCTTCGGCGGGCGGCTGCATGCCGTAATAGGCGACCGCCGCCCGAAGGTCCGGCGCCGCGGCGGCGAGCCGGTTGACGAGGCCGCCGCCCCAGCAGAAGCCGACCGCTCCGACGCGGCCGTTCGACAGCGCATGGCCCTTCAGATAGGTCACCGCGGCGATGGCATTGGTGAGGGTGGCGGCCGGATCGAGCGCGCCGATCATCTCGCGGGCACGGTCCTCGTCGGCGGGCGTTCCGCCGGCGGGCGACAGGAAGTCGGCGCCGAGCGCCAGGAAGCCCTCCACCGCGAGGCGCCGCGAGACATCCTCGATATGCGGATTGAGGCCGCGGTTCTCATGGATGACGAGAACCGCCGGCAGATGGCCCCCGGTCGCCTCCTTCGGGTGGGCGAGAAGGCCGGACAGGGTGCCGCCATCGGCCGGCAGGCTGACCCGCTCGGTGACGATGCGGTCGTCGTCGGCCGCGACGATCGCGGCATGGGCGCTGTTCGCGGCGAGCAGCGGCGCGATCGTCGCGGCCGCGGCCGTCGATCCGGCAATGCGGGTGAGCTTCTCCATGAAGCCGCGGCGATCGAGCGTCAGATGCGTGTACTCGTCATAGAGGCGGATCATCTCCTGTGTGATCTTCGGACGCGCGGTGGCGGGGCGTTCGGTCATCTTTCCTCTCCTTGTGTCGCAGCGTCTGCCGGTCGCGGCGCGGCGGCACCCGGCACTTGGCGCGCCGGCCGCAAAGGGCAAGCGCGGGAGAGCGGAAACGGCGCGGATCGGGCGTTTCCGTCGCCGCCTCACGGAAAGTTGCGATCCGAAATGGTTTCGTGCGCGGCCGTTGCGTTCCGCCTCGACCTCAAGCATAGTCTCGTGTCACGGGCAGACGGACGGCCCCGACGGAGACTAGGCAAAAGCGCCAGAAGGATGTGGCAAGCGCATCCCCAGCGCCGGGGGTCGTTTTTCCCGGCGGCGGCAGCCAGAAGACGCGAGAGACCTTTCCCCGAGCCAAGGAATGCCTGCAGCACCGGGATGACGGCGATCTTCCCGGTTTCGAGACGGAATGGGAGAAGTTTTCGATGCGTCAGACGGGTACAGTCAAGTTCTTCAACGCGACCAAGGGGTTCGGATTCATCACGCCGGATGGCGGCGGCAAGGACGTGTTCGTGCACGTGACCGCCGTCGAGCGCTCCGGCATCGGAGCGCTGGCGGACGGGCAGCGCATCTCCTTCGAGACCGAGCCCGACAAGCGCGGCAAGGGACCGAAGGCGGTGCATCTGCAGCTCGCCTGAGCCGACGGCCCGCCCCGGCGTCCGCCCGCGCCGTGGGCAACCGGCCGATCCGGCGCGCCCGGCCTTGTCCCGGCGCGCCGCCCTCCCCATAGTAGGTTCGACCGCCGCTTCGGGAGGCCCACCATGAACCAGACTTCGAACCGCCTGTTCGACGATTTCGCCAAGCTGATGACCGACGCCGTCGGCATGGCGCAGGGCGTTCGTCGCGAGGCGGAGACCGCCTTCCGCCACCAGGCCGAGCGCTTCCTGACCGACATGGACCTCGTCAAGCGCGAGGAACTCGACGTCGTGCGCGACATGGCCGTCAAGGCGCGTGCGGAGAACGAGGCACTCATCGCCCGCATCGAGGTGCTCGAGGCGAAGCTCGCCGCCGCGACGGGCGGCCATGTCGTCGCGGCTCCCGAGCCGACCGAGCGCCCGAAGAAGCCCTTCCCGGACGAGGAAGCGCCGGCCGCCGACGAGGACTGAGCGCAGCCGCCCCGGCGCTTCCGGCATCCCGTCTTGTCCGGCCGCGCGGCATCGGTCGTCGTGACGCCGGGCCAGGCCGCGCCAGGCTGACGGATGGAGCCGGCGCACAGCGCAGCCCGGCGTCACGATTATGGACCCCGGCACGGAGGCCGGGGTGACGGGTGTTCTGGGAGGGGCGATGGTGCTCTCCGGCTCCGAGCATCCGGCCGGCTCCTCCTCGCACCTCCGCGTGAATTCGTTGAACGGTCCCCTCCACCCGTCATGCCGGCCTCCGTGCCGGCATCCATAATCGTGACGGTGGGTGCTCCGGGAGGCCCTACCCACCCGTCATTCCCGCGAGGGCGGGAATCCATGAAACAAGGGACGGCTCGGCTCGATCGATCCTCGCCTTCGCGCGGATGACGGGTGTGCGGGGTGAAGCCGGCGTGCCGCCCGGGCGCGTTTCCCTCCCCGGTTTGACGGGCGGTGACGCCTCCTATATCGAACGGAGGGGAGCGGCGGGGCCTGCCGCACGGCTCCTGCCGGCCCCATCATGCCGCCTGCTGACGCGGCATCCCTCTCGCCCGACGAGCGACAGGCCTCGATCGCCTCGTCCGATCCGGTGATCCCGAGCATGAGCCTGCCGCCGAACGACGATCTCGCCGCCGCGATCCGCACCATTCCGGATTATCCGAAGCCCGGCATCCTGTTTCGCGACATCACCACCCTGCTCGGCGATGCGCGCGCCTTCGGCCGGGCGATCGATGCGCTCGCCGAGCCCTTCGCCGCGGCCGGCATCGACAAGGTGGCCGGTATCGAGGCGCGCGGCTTCATCATCGGCGGCGCCGTGGCGCACCGGCTCGCGGCGGGCTTCGTGCCGATCAGGAAGCGCGGCAAGCTGCCCCATTCGACGGTGCGCGTCGCCTATTCGCTCGAATACGGCATCGACGAGATGGAGATGCATGTCGATGCGGTGCGGGCCGGCGAGCGCGTGGTGCTCGTCGACGACCTGATCGCCACCGGCGGCACCGCGCAGGGCGCCGTGACGCTGCTGCGCGACATGGGCGCCGAGATCGCCGCCGCCGCCTTCGTCATCGACCTGCCGGATCTCGGCGGCGCGGATAAACTGCGCGGCCTCGGCGTTGACGTACACACTCTGGTCGCCTTCGCAGGTCATTGATCATGACGGATTTCACCCTCGTCGTCGGCTCGCGCGAATGGTCGAGCTGGTCGCTCAGGCCCTATTTCGCGATCTGCCACACGCCGGCCGCCTTCGACGTCACGCTCATTGCGCTCCGCACGCCCGAGACGGCGGCGCGGATCCGCTCCGTCAGCCCCTCCGGCTTCGTCCCTCTCCTCATCGACCGGCGCTTTGCGACGCCGCTCAAGGTCTGGGATTCGCTCGCCATCTGCGAATATCTCGCCGAGTGCTTCCCGCAGGCGCAGCTCTGGCCGGCCGATCCGGCGGCGCGCGCCGTCGCCCGCTCGGTGAGCGCCGAGATGCACTCCGGCTTCCGCGCGCTGCGGACGAACCTGCCGATGGACCTCTTCGCGGAGAAGCCGGGCGTCGGCCTCGACGCCGAGGGTGTCGCCGACGACATCGCCCGCATCGAGACGCTCTGGCGCGACTGCCGCACCGCCTATGGCGCCGCCGGCCCCTATCTGTTCGGCGCGCCGACCATCGCGGACGCGATGTTCGCGCCCGTCGCCAGCCGCTTCCGCACCTATCGGCCGGCGCTCGGCGAGATCGCCGCGGCCTATGTCGAGACGCTCCTCGCCGACCCGGCCTTCCGCGACTGGGAAACGGCGGCGCGGCGCGAAAGCCACATTTCACAGGCGTGAAGCCGCGGGGCAGTTGACCGCGCCCGCCGCGCGGCGCAGCCTTCAGCACCGAGGTCCGGGCGTCCGGGCCCGATCGGAGATTCGCGCTTGATCACCTTCGCCGATCTTCTTCGCTGGGACCGGTATGTGACGCCGTCCGTGGTGCGGCTGTTCTATGTGCTCGCGACCATCGTCGCGGTACTGTTCGGCCTGTCGGCCGCCATCGGCGCGGTGCGCGCGGCCGCGGTCGACCCCGCCGCCGGCATGATCGGGCTGGCGATCGCGATCTTCGGCACGGCGGCGGGTGTGATCGCCGCGCGGCTGGTGTCGGAGTTCCTGCTGATCGTCTATCGGATCGACGAGAGCCTCACCGAGCTGCGCGAGCGGTCCGCCGCGCCGGCCGAGCCCGCCGTCACCCCGGCCCAGGCGCCCGTTCCCGTCGCCGAGGCGACGCCGCGTGGGGCGGCGACCCAGCCGGCCAACCCCGCGCCGCCCGCCCGCCGCACCGAGCCGCGTCTGCCGCCGCGCGACGACGCGCTCGCCAGGCCCGCCGAGACGCGGACGGAGACACGGGCCGAGCCGCGCGTCGAGCCGACGCTGCCGCCGCGGCGGAACTGGAAGGAGACGGTGCCCGCTGTCGAGCCGACGGTGCGCGACCGGATCGGCGCCCCGGCCGAGGAAACCGAGCCCGGCGCAGCCGCCCGCCCGGCGGCGGCGCGGACAACCGCACCCGAGATCGCCGTCGATCGCAGCCGGACCGCGCTGCCGGTGCGGCCGCCCCGGCGCGTCGTGCCGCCGATCGCCGACGCGATCGCCGCGGCGCTCGCCGAACCGCCTCCCCCGCCGGCCGGAGGGCGCGCCGAGCCGCGCCCCGCCGAGCCGGCCCGCCCCCTGTCGCCGCGCGCGCCGCTCGCGCCGCGGCCGAGCCTCGACCGCCCCGCCGCGCCCCCGGCCGCATCCGGCACCACGGCGGCCATCCCCGCGCCTGCACGGGAACCGCTCAGGGAATCCACCCGCGAGCCCTTGCTCCCGCGGGAGCCGATCCAGCGTCCGCCTCTTCGGACGGGTCCGGCGGCCGAGCCCCCGGCAGCGCCGGCGGCCAGCCCGGCGGCTTCGGCCGCGGCGAGCGCCTCGACACCGCCTCCGGCGCTGCATGTCGCCGGTCCCGCCTCACCGGAATCGTCGCCCTCGCCCGATCCCGCGACGCCCGCCCCCGGCCCGGCCTCGACGCCGGCGGGTGGTCCGGCGATCCGATCGGCCGGTCCATCCGGCACACCTCCTCCGATCGCCGCCGCACCCGCGGCGCCCGCCCGCGAAGCCGCTGCGGATGCGGTCAAGGACAGCCCGCCGGCGGGCGCGGCAGCGGCCGTCACGCCGCCCGCCGAGATCGTTCGAGGAACACCGGCCGACGAGACACCGGCCCAGAGCCCGGCAATTCCGCCGATCGCGTCCGGTCCTTCCGCCGCGCCGGCGGATGGGTTGGAACCGAAGCCGGGCGGAACAAAGCGTGAGCCGGCCGAGGCCGCGCCCCCGCCCGCGGCGGCCGTTTCCCCTGCGGCGCCGCCGGACCCGCCCTCCGAGGTCTCTGCCCCGGTCCCTGCGGAGGCAGCCGGCGAAGCATCGCCGCCCGCCGGATCGGCGGGAGAGGCGGGGAAAGCCGACCGGAAGCCGTCCTGATCGCCGGACAGGCCGCTCCGGCTCGCGGCATCACCCTCGCAGAGGGCTGCGCGCAGAGCCGCAGGGGGCGGGCGGCCGAACCACCGCAGAAGCGTTCGAGGACGGCGTCCGCTTGCCCCGCCGCAGCCATGCGTCCCCCCCGCCGCCGCGCCGGGGTCATCGGCCGCGTCGGCCCGCAGGCCGCCCGGCGCGAGGAGAGGGCCGTCCGAAGATGCCCGCGGCGTGCGCGCAGGACGGCGGCGGGACGGTGGCGCCGGAGCCGCGCAGCGCCTCGCCGGAGCCTCCCGGCGCCCCCTTCAGGTGTTGAAGCGGAAGAGCATCACGTCGCCGTCGGCGACGACATAGTCCTTGCCTTCGTCGCGCGCCTTGCCCTGCTCCTTGGCGCCCGCCTCGCCGCCGAGGCGGACATAATCGTCGAAGGCGATCGTCTGGGCGCGGATAAAGCCGCGCTCGAAATCCGAATGGATGACGCCGGCCGCCTGCGGCGCCCTCGTGCCGGTCGTGATCGTCCAGGCACGCGCTTCCTTCGGCCCGACGGTGAAATAGGTGATCAGGCCGAGCAGGCCGTATCCGGCGCGGATCAGCCGGTCGAGCCCGGGCTCGGCGAGGCCGATCGTCTCGAGGAACTCGCGCTGCTCGGCATCGGGAAGCTGCGCGATCTCGGCCTCGATCGCCGCCGAGATGACGACGCTCGCCGCGC
The DNA here is from genome assembly GCF_014199915.1 of Prosthecomicrobium pneumaticum. Classification (GTDB taxonomy): domain Bacteria; phylum Pseudomonadota; class Alphaproteobacteria; order Rhizobiales; family Kaistiaceae; genus Prosthecomicrobium; species Prosthecomicrobium pneumaticum. The sequence goes on from NZ_JACHOO010000002.1 coordinate 340,092, forward strand.
CTTGCGCCTTCGCCATCGCGGCGACGCGCTCGGAATGGGCGTTGCCGGAGGCGGCCGAGGCCTCCTCGACATTGCAGACATAGAGCACGGGCTTGGCGGTCAGGAGACTGAGCGCGGCGAACATCGGCCGGTCCTCGGCCGCGACGTCGAGCAGCCGGGCGGGCTTGCCGGCCTGCAGCAGGGCGAGCGCGCCGTCCATCAGCGCGACCTGCGCCTTCGCCTCCTTGTCGCCGGCCTGCGCCTTCTTGCGCAGCGGCACGACGCGCCGCTCGAGGCTTTCGAGATCGGCGAGCATCAGCTCGGTCTCGACCGTCTCGGCATCGGCGACGGGATCGACGCGGCCTTCGACATGGGTGATGTCACCATCCTCGAAGCAGCGCAGCACATGGACGATCGCATCCACCTCGCGGATATTGGCGAGGAACTGGTTGCCGAGGCCCTCCCCCTTCGAGGCGCCGCGCACGAGGCCCGCAATGTCGACGAAGGTGATGCGGGTCGGCACGATCTGCTGCGACTTGCCGATCCGGGCGAGGTCGTCGAGCCGCCGGTCGGGCACCGCGACCTCGCCGGTGTTCGGCTCGATGGTGCAGAACGGATAGTTGGCCGCCTGCGCCGCCGCCGTCTTGGTGAGCGCGTTGAAAAGGGTCGACTTGCCGACGTTCGGCAGGCCGACGATGCCGCATTTGAAGCCCATGTCTCGTCTCGATTCCTAGGGGGCGCCGGGCGCCAGATCGTTCAGGAAGGGATTGGCGATGCGCAGCCCGCCGATCTCGGTTCCATCGGTCAGATCCTCGCTTGCGAAGACACTGCATTCCGCCTGGACGGCCGAGGCGAGCATGACGCAGTCCCACCAGGCGAAGCCCGTCCGGTCCTGGATCGTCCAGGCCTCGGCGGTCGTGGTGACGTCGAGCGGCGCGAGACAGGTCGGCAGCAGGGTGGCGAGGAAGGCGCGGGCATGCTCACGCGGCATCAGTCTCTTTCGGTCGACGAGCACCCTATAGCACTCATTGATCGTTTGCGGGCTCGTGACGATCCAGCCCGCGAGCATGCCGCTCCGCAGCAGAGCCGCCGCCCTCGTGCGCTTCTCCGCCTCGTTCGGATCGAGGCTGTAGATCAGCACGTTGGTGTCGATAAACACCCCTCTCCGCATAGATCTCGTCCCGTTTCGGCAAATCGCCGGCAATCCCGGGCCATCCCGGGCCGCTCAGGAAATCCTCGAGCCGGCCGAGGCGCAGCCGCCGTTCGTCGTCGGTCTCGCCCGGCATCTCCGCCCGCAGCTTCTCGCCGATCCAGCGCGACAGGCTCATGCCCGCCTTCGCCGCCTCGACGCGGGCCCAGTGCGCGACCTTCTCGTCGAGCGTGATCGTCACATTCTTCATGGACCGCTCCGCCACGAACTCCGTGCCGCACGGATTTCGTGTTTTCGTGGCCGGAAGTCAAGCCGGGCGGGGACCGCCCGGGAGGGCGGCCTCGCCCGGGTGGCCTCGCCGCAGGCCGCCCTCAGCCGCCGAACAGCTTCTTCAGGCTGCGGGCGAGCGGGCCTTCCGCCGGTTCTGCAGGCGACGGCGCGGGCGCGGGAGGCCCAGCCGAGGCGGCCGCCCGGGCCGCGCCGTCGGCGGGCGGCGCCTTCGGGGCCTTCTTCGGCCGCTCCGGCTGGGTGGCGAGCGAGACCTTGTTGGCGAAGGTCGCGTCCTTGCCTTCGGCGAGCAGCGGCGCCTCGGCGGCGATCGCATCGAGGAGCGGATCGAGCCATTCGGCGTCGACCCTGGCGAAATCCGACAGCACCCAGCCGTGCACCCGGTCCTTGTCGCCGGGATGGCCGATGCCGAGGCGCAGCCGCCGGTAGCCGTCGCCGAGATGGGCGCTGATCGAGCGCAGGCCGTTATGGCCGCCATGGCCGCCGCCGACCTTCATTCGGAATTTCGCCGGCGGCAGGTCGAGCTCGTCATGGATGACGAGCACGTCGGCGGGCGCGAGCTTGTAGAACTTGACCGCTTCGGCGACCGCCCGGCCGCTGTCGTTCATATAGGTGAGCGGCTTCAGGAGCAGCGCCTTCTCGCCGGCGAGCGTTCCCTCGGCGGCGTCCCCCTGGAAACGGCGGCGCCAGGGAGAAAAGCCATGGCGGCGGTGGATCGCATCCGCCGCCATGAAGCCGATATTGTGCCGGTTGCGGGCATATTGCCCGCCCGGATTGCCGAGCCCGACGATGAGCAGCATCCCGGCCCTCCGTCAGGCGGCCGACCTCAGGCCGCCGGGGTCTCTCCGCCCGCCTCGTCCGGCAGCACGGCCGGCGCGGCGATCGTCGCGATGGTGAAGTCGCGGTCCGTGATGACCGGCTTGACGCCGTCCGGCAGGGCGACCGACGAAATGTGGATCGAATCGCCGATCTCGCGGCCCGTCAGGTCGACGACGATGTGATCGGGGATCGCATCGGCCGGCGCCGTGGCGTCGAGCGCGTGGCGGACGATGTTGAGCACGCCGCCGCGCTTGATGCCGGGCGACTTGTCCTCATTGATGAACTGCACCGGGATCTCGACATGCACGGTCGAGCCCGCCGACACCCGGAGGAAGTCGACATGGATCGGACGGTCGGTCACGGGGTGCAGCTGGTAGTCGCGCGGGATGACGCGGATCTTGCGGCCGTCGACGTCGATCGTGGCGACCGTCGTCAGGAAGCCGCCGGCATGGAGCCGCGTGTTGAGCGTCTTGTAATCGAGGGCGATCGCAAGCGGTTCCTGCTTGTCGCCATAGATCACGGCCGGGATTTTGCCCTCACGACGTGTCGCGCGCGCGGCCCCCTTGCCCACGCTCTCGCGGACCGACGCCGTGAGCTCGTAGCTGGTGCTCATCGGTGTTCTCCTTGAAAAGAAAATGCGGCCGCGTTGCCTCCAGGGGTGTCGGCGCGACCGCGGCGGGCTTATAGCCGAGACGGCCCGCGGCGACAAGAGAAGCCGGCGCAAGCCCCGCGGACGCGCCGTTTTTCCGTTGCGCCGGGGAGCATCGGAGCTTATTCGGACTTTGACGTTCATCTTTTCTTTCGCAATGCGGGAGCCGTCCTGATGAGACGCTTCGGTCCGATCCTCGCGCTGGCGCTCCTCCTGCTGCCCGGTGCCGCCCCGGCACAGCAGGCGCCCGCCGCGCCGGCGGCGACCGGATCGACCGCCGCGGGGCAACCGGCGACCCCGGCCACCCCGCCCCCCGGCGCCGACCTCGCCCCGGCAATCCCTTCGGCCGAGGCGGATCCGCTCGCCGAGGGGGTGGACCCGGCGACGCTGCCGCACGACCTTTCCCCGGCCGGCATGTTCGCCAATGCCGATGCCGTCGTGAAGAGCGTCATCATCCTGCTCGCCGGCGCCTCCGTGCTGACCTGGGCGATCTTCCTCGCGAAGTCGCTCGAGCTCGCCGGCGCGCGGACGCGCACCCGGGCGCTCGGCCGCCGGCTCGGCCGCGCCCGCTCGCTCGACGATGCCGAGGACGCGATCGGCCGCCGCCGCGACCCGGCCGCCGCCCTCGTCGCCGCCGCGGTGACGGAACGCGATCTGTCGGCCGATCTGTCGGTCGACGGCATCAAGGAGCGCACCGCATCGCGGCTCGCGCGGATCGAGGCCGCCGCCGCGCGGGACGCCGGCCGCGGCACGGGCGTGCTCGCCACCGTCGGCTCGATCGCCCCCTTCGTCGGCCTGTTCGGCACGGTGTGGGGCATCATGAATTCGTTCATCGGCATCAGCCAGGCGCAGACGACCAATCTCGCCATCGTCGCGCCGGGCATCGCCGAGGCGCTGTTCGCGACCGCGATCGGCCTCGTCGCCGCCATTCCGGCGGTGGTCTTCTACAACGTCTTCGCCCGCGCGATCGCCGGCAACCGGGCGGCGCTCGCCGACGTGTCGGCGGAGGTGATGCGCCTCCTGTCGCGCGACCTCGACCGCGCCGCGGCGCGCGAGCGGCCGCGCCTCTCCGCGGCGGCGGAGTAGCGCGCGATGGCGGTCAGGCTCGGCGGCCCGGACGAGGACGACCTCGCCGAGGCGAGCGAAATCAACGTCACGCCCTTCATCGACGTGATGCTCGTCCTTCTCATCATCTTCATGGTGGCGGCACCGCTTGCGACCGTCGACGCTCCGGTCGACCTGCCGCGCTCCAACGCCAAGGCGGCGCCGCGCAGCGACAAGCCGCTCTTCCTGACGCTGAAGGCCGATCTCTCGGTGCTGCTCGGCGCGACGCCGGTCGCCGCCGACGGTCTCGCGGCCGCGCTCGACGCGGCGACCAGGGGCAATCGCGAGGAGCGCCTTTATCTCCGCGCCGACCGCCGCGTCCCTTATGGCGAGCTGATGACGCTGATGAACCGTCTGCGCACGGCCGGCTACGCCAGGATCGCCCTCGTCGGCGTCGAAGGCGGCAGCTGAGGGCTCCCCTTCGTCGGCGCGCGCCGCCCCCCTACCCCGCACCGTCATCCCGGGCGAGGCGAAGCCGAGACGATGACCCTTCGGGCCGCGCAACCCTCTCTCACGACCCGGCGGCAGGCGGCGTGATGGATTTCCGCCCGAGCGGACGTGACGGATGGAAAGGGTCCGCCGGGAGCCCCCAACGTCACGATTATGGATGCCGGCACGAAGGCCGGCATGACGGGTGGCGGGGGCCGATCGCAAACGGCAAGGAGCGCGAGAACGGGTCGGAGTGGCAGGACCGTTCAAGGACGCGGCGCACCATCGCCCCCCCGGAACACCCGTCACCCCGGCCTCCGTGCCGGGGCCCATAATCGTGCCGCCGGGCCAACCGCGTACCACCTCCCCCTATCCCGCACCGTCATCCCGGGCGAGGCGAAGCCGAGACGACGCCCCTTCGGGCCGCGCAACCCTCTCTCGCGACCCGGCGGCAGGCGGCGCGATGGATTTCCGCCTCAGCGGACGTGACGGATGGACAGGGTCCGCCGGGAGCCCCACCGTCACGATTATGGATGCCGGCACGAAGGCCGGCATGACGGGTGGTGGGGGCCGATCGCAAACGGCAAGGAGACGGAAAGGCTGGGCAGGGCCGGCTCTGGACGCGGCGCGAAGGCCGGTATCCTGAGCGGAGGGCCGCGCGCGCCCTTACGCGAACAGGCTCGAAACCGACTTCTCGCTCGCCGTGCGGTTGATCGCCTCGCCGATCAGGGTGGCGATCGAGGTCACGCGGATGTTGGACGCGGCGAGCACGGCCTCCGTCGGCTGGATCGAATCGGTGATGACGAGTTCCTTCAGCCGCGAACTGGTGATGCGCGTCACCGCCCCGCCCGACAGCACGCCGTGCGTGATGTAGGCGACCACCGAGCGGGCGCCGTTGGCGATCAGCGCATCGGCGGCGTTGCACAGCGTGCCGCCCGAATCGACGATGTCGTCGAACAGGATGCAGTCGCGGCCGGCGACATTGCCGATGATGTTCATGACCTCGGATTCGCCCGGCCGCTCGCGCCGCTTGTCGACGATGGCGAGCGGTGCGTCGATCCGCTTGGCGAGCGCGCGCGCCCGCACCACGCCGCCGACATCGGGCGACACGACCATCACATTGGCGAGGTCGTAATGTTCCTTGATGTCGCGCGACATCACCGGCACCGAGAACAGATTGTCGGTCGGGATGTCGAAGAAGCCCTGGATCTGCCCGGCGTGCAGGTCGAGCGTCAGAACGCGGTCGGCTCCGGCATGGGTGATCAGGTTGGCGACGAGCTTCGCCGAGATCGGGGTCCGCGCCGATGGCTTCCGATCCTGCCTCGCATAGCCGAAATAGGGTAGCACGGCGGTGATGCGGCGGGCCGAGGCCCGCCGCAGCGCATCGATCAGGATCAGGAGCTCCATCAGATTGTCGTTCGCCGGGTAGCTCGTCGATTGCACGACGAAGACGTCCTCGCCGCGCACATTCTCCTGGATCTCGACGAAGATCTCCTGGTCGGCGAAGCGGCGGACCAGGCATTTGGCGAGCGGGATTTCGAGATAGGTGGCGATCGCGTCGGCGATCACCCGGTTGGAATTTCCGGCGACGAGCTTCACGGAATGGGGGTCCCGTCCATGGCATGGGGGGCGGGCGGCGAATCCGCGAGCGGCTCCGCGCGTCCGTGCGGCGGCCTTTTAGCAAGTGGACCGTCCGCTGGCAAAGCCCCCGCGCGAACGGAGGCCGGAAAACTTGCGGCCGGCCTTCAGTCGGAGGCGCCCCAGGTGCCGATCGCCTCGATCGTGCGCCGGGCCACCGCGTCGAGCACGGCGCCGTCGATGGCCCCCCAAGGGTCGGCTGCCGTCGCCGAGATCGACTCCTGGCCGGACAGCCGGTGCATGCGCCGGCCGTTCTTGTCGAAGATGTCCCAGACATAGACGATGATGGTGCCCGAGGCGTCGCCGACCGCCGAAAGATAGCCCTTGACGATATAGGTCGCGCTCTCGTCGCCCGACGGCGCGAGCTGCAGGCCGCGCGTCGCGGCCTCCCGGCCGAGCGCCGAGGACAGCCGGCCGGTGACACTCGCCGGCGCGCCGGTGAGCGACACGAAGGAAAAGCGGGCGTTCGAAACCGGAACGGTCGGCCTGCTCGAGGCGCCGGGCAGAACGCTCGGCGAATTCGTCGCCGCCGGGTTCGCCGCGGGCGTGCTCGCCGCCGGAGACTCCTCCTCGCCGAAGCCGAAAAAGCTGCTGCCACAGCCGGAAAGACCGAGAGCCGCCATCGCGACCAGAAGGCCGGAGAGGCCCGTCCTGCGCACTCGCCCCATCACACCTGCCTTTCACCCTCCCCCTCTCGGGGGACCCGGAACACCTGTAGACGCATTCGGAAGGCTGGTCCAGACGGCCGGCCCGGCCTATCCGGCGGCCGGGTCGACCAGCGCGATCGCCGAAAGGAGCCGGCCGTAATCCGGCTCGCCTTCATGGGTCGCGCGGCGGTAGGAGAAGAAGCGCTCGGGATCGCCATAGGTGCAGAGCCGGAGGTCCTCGACGCGGCCGAGGCCGGCCGCCAGGAGCCGGGCGCCGATATAGGCCGGCAGGTCGAAGAGATGCCGGTCGGTCCGGCCGGCGGGGGAGAAGAAGCGCTCGTTTGCCGTGTCCGCCTCGAGGAAACGCACGCGGAACTCCGGCCCGACCTCATAGGCGGGCCGCGAGATGGTGGGGCCGAGCGCTGCGACGATTCGCGCGCGCTGCGCGCCGAGTTCCTCCATCGCCTCGACCGTCGCCTCGATGACGCCCGAGAAGGCGCCCTTCCAGCCGGCATGCGCCGCGCCGACGACGCGCGCCTCGGCATCGGCGAAGAGCAGCGGCCCGCAATCGGCGGTGCCGACGCCGATCGCGACCCCCGGCCGCGCCGTCACCACCGCATCCGCCTTCGGACCTTCGCCCGGCGCCCAGACCGTCTCGACGACCGCGACGTCGGCCGAATGGATCTGGTGCGGCGTCGCCAGCCGGCCGGGCGGCAGACCGAGCACGGCGAGGACACGGGCGCGGTTGGCGATCACGCTCTCCCGGTCGTCCGCCGAGCCGAGGCCGCAATTGAGCGAGGCGTAGAGCCCGTCCGAGACGCCGCCCCGGCGCGTGAAGAAACCGTGCGTGACGCCGGGCAGCGCAGCGAGGGCATCGGAGGTCAATCGCATGGCCGTCTCCTCATCCTTCCGGCCCCACCGCGGTCCCATGGACCGCGAGGACCTTGAACAATTCCCCCATCGCGCGGGGGCCGGCGAGCCGTTCGACCGCGGCGCGGATCGCCTCCTGGATCGCCCCGTCCTTGCCGGCGCCGAGCCGGCCGGCCCGTTCGAGCAGGCCGTGCCGCAGCAGGAAACCGCCCTGCGTCTCGAGCTGTTCCGGGCGCCCGCCCGCCCCGGCCGCCGCGGCGGCGAGCGCGGCGAAGTCGACATGGGCGGTCAGGTCCGCCTCGCCGGGATGGGCGAGCGGCGGATCATAGGCATGGCGACGCAGCGCCTGGAGCGTGTCGCCGAAGCCGCCGCCATGGCCGTAATCGATCGCGAGGAGGGCGCCGCCCGAGCGGGCGATCCGTGCGCCGAGCAGCGCGGCGAGCCGCTCGCCGGCCGGCGCGATCTCGAGCACGCTGCCGGCGGGCGCCGCGGCGAGCCTCGCCTCGCGCGAGGCATCGAGCCGGGCGCCGGGCCGCAGCCCGAAGACGAGCGCGCCGTCGCGCAGCCCCACCATCCGCTCGGCGATGCCCGCCTCCGTCCGCTCGAACTGGCGGATCGGCAGGGCGTCGAAGAACTCGTTCGCCACCGCGATCAGCGGCCCCCCGGGCAGCGCCGCGACCTCGTCCCGCCAGAGGACGGCGTGGCCGGCGAGCGTCGCGCTCTGGATGGCGCGGAGCCGCGCGCTCGTCTCGACGAGCACGATCCGCGCCGCCGCGAGGAAGCCCGGCTCGATGCGCGCGGCGCGCAGCAGATCGGCCATCAGCGTGCCGCGGCCCGGCCCCAGCTCGGCGAGCACGAAGGCCTCCGGCCGGCCGATCGCCCGCCAGCGCTCGATCGCCCACAGGCCGATCAGCTCGCCGAACATCTGGCTGATCTCCGGCGCGGTGACGAAATCGCCCGCCGTGCCGAAGGGCTCGCGCCTCGCGTAATAGCCGTGCTCGGGGTCGCCGAGACAGGCCTCCATATAGGCCGCGACGGTGATCGGCCCGTCGGCGGCGATCCTGAGCGCCAGCCGGCGGGCGAGCGGCGTCGGCGCCTCGGCGGGCGCCCCGCTCATTCCGCCTGCGGCACCGGCCGCAGGGCGCGCCAGATCAGATAGGCCCCGGCGGCGACGAGCGGCAGCGAGAGGAGCATGCCCATGGTCAGCCCGAAAGGAACGGTGTCGGGCAGGAAATAGCCGAGCTGGATGTCCGGCTCGCGGAAGAACTCGACGAAGATGCGGGCGCAGCCATAGCCGACCGCGAACACGCCCGAGACGAGGCCGGGCCTCGCCAGCGCGCCGAGACGATGGGTGAAGAAGCGCAGCACGAGGAAGAGCACGAGCCCCTCGAGCGCCGCCTCGTAGAGCTGGCTCGGATGGCGCGGCACCGGCCCGCCGGCGGGAAAGACGAAGGCCCAGGGCATGTCGGACGGCCGGCCGAACAGCTCGCCATTCACGAAATTGGCGAGCCGGCCGAAGAACAGGCCGAAGGTGACGGAGGGCGCCACCACATCGATCAGCGACCAGATCGGGATCTTTCGAGCGCGCGCGAACAGCACCATCGCGAGGACGGTGCCGAGGAAGCCGCCATGGAAGGACATGCCGCCGGTCCACACGGCGAAGATCTGCAGCGGCTCGGCGAGGAAGCGCAGCGGATCGTAGAACAGCACATAGCCGATGCGGCCGCCGAGAATGATGCCGAGCGTCGCGTAGACGACGAGATCATCGATGTCGGCCGGCGTCAGCGGAACACCCTTCGGCTCCCACAGCCGTGCATCGGCGACGAGCCGCTTCGCATACCACCAGCCGACGAGAATGCCGGCGATATAGGCGAGCGCATACCATCGCACCACGAGCGGCCCGACCTGTACCGCGACAGGATCGAGGAACGTCGGAAATGGCAAAGCAAGAAGCGTCGGCATGATCAACCCCAGAGCGGCCCCGGCTGACTGGTTCGCCGATCAGGTCCCGTGGGTCAAGATGGGGCGACAGCCGGCCACGCTGGCGCGGCGTCCACAGGCGTGATGCGGCTGCGAAGAAAAGGGATCGCATCCGCGAAATCGATCTCTATACTCGAAGGCAATGAAGATTCGCGCTGCTTCGTCACGCGCTGATGGCTTGAGTTCGGTGAGGATCGCCGTTTCCGCAGAGGTCGGCGCGGTTCTCCTGCGGCTCGGGAACGGCCTTTTCGAGAGCTCGCCCGGCGCTCGACTGAGTCTGTTGCGTCCTCCCATCCCGATCAAGCGCGAGGGTCGGCCATGAGCCTTCTGGATGTCGAGACGGAAGACCGTCACACCAATCCCGTCGACATGATCGAGCACGTCGCCGCGCTCCACGACTGGAGCTTCGAGCGCTCGGGCGACGACGAGATCACCATCTCGGTGGGCGGCGGCTGGTGCGACTACCACGTGTCCTTCTCCTGGATGGAGGACATGGAGGCGGTGCATCTCGCCTGCGCCTTCGATCTGCGCGTCACCGATCCACGCAAGGTCGAGGTGATGCGCCTCCTCTCGCAGGTCAACGAGCAGCTCTGGATCGGCCATTTCGACCTGTGGAGCAAGGAAGGCGTGGTGATGTACCGGCAGACCCTCCTGCTCGCCGGCACCGAACCGAGCACCCGGCAGGTCGAGGCGATGCTGACCAACGCGATCGAGAGCTGCGAGCGCTATTACCAGGCCTTCCAGTTCGTCGTCTGGGCCGGCAAGTCGGCCTCCGAGGCGCTCGAGGTCGTGCTCTTCGAGACCGTCGGCGAAGCCTGAGCGGGGATCGTCCGCCGGCTGCTTTCGGGAGCGTGCCGGCGCGCCCTGTCGCCGGATGTCACGATTATGGACCCCGGCACGGAGGCCGGGGTGACGGATGTTCTCGAGGAAGCCGACGGCTCCGCATCCCCGAACCGTCCGCCCCTCGACCGTCCTGCTCTCCGAACACCCCCTCCACCCGTCATGCCGGCCTC
>NZ_JACHOO010000002.1:350755-740691 GCF_014199915.1 Prosthecomicrobium pneumaticum
GCGCCCTTCGCCACGCGACACGATTATGGACCCCGGCACGGAGGCCGGGGTGACGGGTGTTCTCGAGGAAGCCGACGGCTCCGCATCCCCGAACCGCCCGTCCCTCGACCGTCCTGCTCTCCGAACACCCCCTCCACCCGTCATGCCGGCCTCCGTGCCGGCATCCATAATCGTGCCGGCCGGCGTCCTCGGTGGCTCCTCGCCACCCGTCCTTCCCGCGAAGGCGGGAACCCGGTGCGCGGGGACGGCGGCGTGAGGGACCCTCGCCCTCGCGAGGAGGACGGTGGAGCCGGTGCGCCGGATCGCTCCCGGATCGACGCCCGGGATGACGGGCGATGGCATGGCGCCGATGCGCCCTTCGCCACGCGCCACGATTATGGACCCCGGCACGAAGGCCGGGGTGACGGATGTTCTCGAGGAAGCCGACGGCTCCGCATCCTCGAACCGTCCACTCCTCGACCGTCCTGCTCTCCGAACACCCCCTCCACCCGTCATGCCGGCCTCCGTGCCGGCATCCATAATCGTGCCGGCCGGCGTCCTTGGCCGGTCCTTCCCACCCGTCCTTCCCGCGAAGGCGCCATGCAACAGAGGACGGTTCGGCGTGATGGACCCTCGCCCTCGCGAGGAGGACGGTGGAGCCGGTGCGCCGGATCGCTCCCGGATCGACGCCCGGGTTGACGGGCGGCATGGCGCCGATGCGCCCTTCGCCACGCGACACGATTATGGACCCCGGCACGGAGGCCGGGGTGACGGGTGTTCTCGAGGAAGCCGAGGGCTCCGCATCCCCGAACCGCCCGTCCCTCGGCCGTCCTGCTCTCCGAACGCCCCCTCCACCCGTCATGCCGGCCTCCGTGCCGGCATCCGTAATCGTGCCGGCCGGCGTCTTTGGCCGGTCCTTCCCGCGAAGGCGGGAACCCATGCAACAGAGGACGGTTCGGCGTGATGGATCCCGGTCTCCGCCGCGCTCGGCCCGGGATGACGGGCGATGGCATGGCGCCGATGCGCCCTTCGCCACGCGCCACGATTATGGACCCCGGCACGGAGGCCGGGGTGACGGATGTTCTCGAGGGAGCCGAGGGCTCCGCATTCTCGAACCGTCCGCCCCTCGACCGTCCTGCCGCCCCCCTCGCCCCCCGCCCGGCCTCCCCTCACGCCGCCTCGAGGTCCAGGAACCCGCCGGACTGCCGCCGCCACAGGCCGGCATAGAGGCCGTCGCGGGCGAGCAGTTCCTCGTGGCTGCCGGTCTCGACGATCCGGCCGGCATCGAGCACGATCAGCCGGTCCATCGCCGCGATGGTCGACAGGCGGTGCGCGATGGCGATCACCGTCTTGTCCGCCATCAGCCGGCCGAAGCTCTCCTGGATCGCCGCCTCGACCTCGGAATCGAGCGCCGAGGTCGCCTCGTCGAGCACCAGGATCGGCGCGTCCTTCAGGAGCACCCGGGCGATCGCGATCCGCTGCCGCTGGCCGCCGGAGAGCTTGACGCCGCGCTCGCCGACATGGGCGTCATAGCCGGTCCGGCCGCGCGGGTCGGACAGGCCGAGGATGAAGTCGTGCGCGTGCGCCCGCTTCGCCGCCTCGATCACCTCGGCGTCGCTCGCCTCCGGCCGACCGTAGCGGATGTTGTCCGCGACGGAGCGGTGCAGCAGCGAGGTGTCCTGCGTCACGAGGCCGATCTGCCGGCGCAGACTGTCCTGCGTCACCGCCGAGACGTCCTCGCCATCGATCGTCACCCGCCCGCGCTCGACGTCGTAGAAGCGCAGCAGCAGGTTGACGAGCGTCGACTTGCCGGCGCCGGAGCGGCCGACCAGCCCGACCTTCTCGCCCGGCCGGATGGTGAAGGAGAGATCGTCGATCACCCCGCCCGCCTTGCCGTAATGGAAGCGCACATCCTCGAAGCGGATCTCGCCGCGCGTCACGGCGAGATCCTTCGCCGCCGGCCGGTCGACGAGGGCGAAGGGACGGGCGATCGTCTCGAGACCCTCCTGGACCGTGCCCATCGCCTCGAACACGCCGATCGACACCCACATGATCCAGCCGGACATGTTGGTGATGCGGATGGCGAGCCCGGTCGCGAGGGCGATCGCGCCGAGCGTGATGTCGTTCGCCGACCACAGGCCGATGGCGATCGCGCCGGTCGAGACGACGAGCAGGCCGTTGAGCGTCGCCACCGTGCCGTTCATCGCCGTGATCAGCCGGGTCTCGCTCTGGAAGGTGCGGGTGTGCTCGACGAGCGATTCCCGCGCATAGTCGTCCTCCCGCTCCGGATGGGCGAACAGCTTCACCGTCTGGATGTTGGTGTAGCTGTCGACGATCCGGCCGGTCAGCACGGAGCGCATCTCCGACATCTCGGTCGAGCGGTCGCGGATCTTCGGCACGAAACGGGCGAGCGTCAGCGCATAGCCGACGATCCACAGGACGAGCGGCACCATCAGGCGCGGATCGGCCTGCGCGAAGAGATAGAGCGCCGAGACCGCATAGATCATCACGAACCAGATCGCGTCGATGATCTGCACCACCGATTCCCGCAGCGCCGGGCCGGTCTGCACGATCTTCGAGGCGATCCGGCCGGCGAAGTCGTTGGCGAAGAAATTGACCGACTGGCGCACGACATAGCGGTGGGTCTGCCAGCGGATCAGATTGGTGAAGCCGGGCGCGATCGCCTGCTGCACGAGGAGGTCGTGCACCACCTGCGCGACCGGCCGGGCGAGCAGGATGACGCCCGCCATGGCGAGGAAGCTCGGGCCGTATTCGTCGAAGACCCGGTCGGGCGTGGTGACGCGCAGCATGTCGACGATCGAGCCGATATAGGAGAGCATCGACACCTCGATCAGCGACACGACGAGGCCGATCGCCATCAGCGCGGCGAGCAGCGGCCAGACCTGCCGGCAGTAATGCACGTAGAAGCCGATGAGCGTCGCGGGCGGCATGCCGCCGTCGTGCGGCCGGAACGGATCGATGAGACGTTCGAAAGTGCGGAACATGACGGGAATCCGAGGCAGCGCGCGTGGATGGACACGTCGCGCGGGAACCGGGAGGGGGATGGGGAAGCGAGGACAGCGGGCCGGCGCGCGGGAAAAGCGCGTCAGCGGGCCGGGAGCCGTTCGGGAAGTCTGAAGGAGATCAGAAGCCGGAAAGGACCGGGAGGGCGCGCCACGCGAGGACGTTCGGCGACATGAAGCTCATCCGTCCCTCCTGGTGCGCTGCGGGATGTCCGGGACGAGGTCGACCGGACGAGGGCGTTATAGCGGAGCCGGCGCCGCCGTCACCCGGGAAAACGGAACCGCCCCGGCTTTCCCACCGCCCTGTTGCGGATCGGTGACAGCGGGCGACCGGAGCGCATCCCGACGGGCGATGCCACCCGAAATTGACTTCTCGCCCGCGGGCTGGTTTCACCTGAGCCGGGGGATCGACACCCAAGAACAAGGGCAACGTCCATGCGGTTCGTTACACTCGCGGCGATCGCCACCGCCGCGCTCGTCCAGCCCGCCTTCGCGCGCGACGTCTCCGTCGCGGTGACGGCGATCGTCGAGCATCCGGCGCTCGACGCCGTGCGCGACGGCGTCAAGGAGGCGCTCGCCGAAGCCGGCTTCAAGGAAGGCGAAGGCCTCACCTTCACCTACCAGTCGGCACAGGGCAATCCCGGCACCGCGGCGCAGATCGCCCGGCAGTTCGTCGGCGAGGGCCCGGACGTCATCGTGCCGATCTCGACCCCCTCGGCGCAGGCGGTCGTCTCGGCGACGCGCGACATCCCGGTCGTCTTCTCCGCCGTCACCGATCCGGTCGGCGCCCAGCTCGTCAAGGACATGGAGAAGCCGGGCGGCAACGTGACCGGCCTCTCCGACCTGTCGCCGGTCGGCGATCACGTCGCGCTGATCAAGGAGATCGTGCCGTCGGTGAAGACGATCGGCGTGCTCTTCAATCCGGGCGAGACCAATTCGGTCACCCTCGTCGATCTGCTGAAGAAGCGCAGCGCGGAAGCCGGCATCGCGGTCGTCGAATCCGCCGCCACGCGCTCCTCGGAGGTGCAGAACGCCGCCCGCGCGCTGGTCGGCCGGGTCGACGCGATCTATGTGCCGACCGACAACACCATCGTCTCGGCGCTCGAATCGGCGATCGGCGTGGCGCAGGAGAGCAAGATCCCGCTCTTCACCGCCGATACCGATTCCGTCGCCCGTGGCGCCATCGCCGCGCTCGGCTTCAACTATTTCGACGTCGGCAAGCAGACGGGCGCGGTCGTCGTGAAGATCCTCAACGGCGAGAAGCCCGCCGACATCCCGGTCGCCGTCGCGACCGGCACCGATCTCGTCGTCAACACCGGTGCGGCGAAGAAGATCGGCCTCGACCTGCCGAAGGCCGTTCTCGACCGCGCGAGCAAGGTCATCGAATAACGCGACGGCGGGTCCGGCTCGGCCGGACCCGCTCGTTCCCGAAGCGGCCCGGCGCCCCGAGAAGGATGCCGCGCTCCGAAGAGGCCTCCCTTGAGCCAGATCGCATTCCTCGGCGCCGTCGAACTCGGCCTCGTCTTCGCCTTCGTCGCGATCGGCGTCTACATCGCCTTTCGCATCCTCGATTTTCCCGATCTGACGGTGGACGGCTCCTTCCCGCTCGGTGCGGCGGTCGCGGCGGTGCTGATCCTCTCCGGCTGGAACGCCTGGGCGGCGACCGGTGCGGCGATGCTCGCGGGCGGTGCGGCCGGGCTCGTCACCGCTTTCCTCAACGTGCGCTTCCGAATCCTCAACCTGCTCGCCTCGATCCTGACGATGATCGCGCTCTTCTCGGTCAATCTGCGCGTCATGGGCCGGCCGAACGTCGCGCTGATCAATCAGGAGACCATGCTGACGCCCTTCTACGGGCTCGGCCTGCCGGACTATTACGTCCGGCCGCTCTTCGTCGGGGTCCTGGCGCTCGTCGTGCTCCTCCTCGTCTGGCGCTTCCTCGCGAGCGATCTCGGCCTCGCCATGCGGGCGACGGGCGCCAATCCGCGCATGGCGCGGGCGCAAGGCGTGAAGACGAGCGTCCACATCTATCTCGGCATGGCGCTGTCGAACGCCCTCGTTGCGCTCGGCGGCTCTCTGTTCGCCCAGACCAACGGCTTCGCCGACGTGACCTCCGGCGTCGGCACGATCGTCGTCGGCCTCGCGGCGGTGATCGTCGGCGAGACGCTGTTCCGCTCGCGGCTGATCCTCCTCGCGCTCGTCGGCTGCGTGCTCGGTTCGGTGCTCTACCGGCTCGCCATCCAGCTCGCGCTGTCGAGCGACGTGCTCGGCCTGCAGGCCTCCGATCTCAATCTCGTCACCGCCGTTCTCGTCGCCGCGGCGCTCGTCCTGCCCCGGCTGCGCCGCGGGAGGGCCGCCGCATGATCGCGCTTTCGAACCTCTCGGTGGTCTTCGGCCGCGGCACGCCGCTCGAAAAGACCGCGCTCGCCGGCCTCGATCTCACCATCGAGGCCGGCTCCTTCGTCACCGTGATCGGCTCGAACGGCGCCGGCAAGTCGACGCTGCTCGGCGTGCTCGCCGGCGACGTCATCCCCTCCTCCGGCCGGGTGACGATCGGCGGGCGCGACGTCACCCGCGTCGCGACGGCCGAACGGGCGAAGCTCGTCGCACGGGTGTTCCAGGATCCGCTCGCCGGCAGCTGCGGCGCGCTGACGATCGAGGAGAACCTCGCCCTCGCCGCGGCGCGCGGCGCCCGCCGCGGCCTCGGCCTCGCCCTGTCGGGCCGGCGGCGCGAGACCTTCCGCGAGCGGGTGGCGGGCCTGCGGCTCGGCCTCGAGAACCGGATGGAGGACCGCATGGACCTGCTCTCCGGCGGCCAGCGCCAGGCGCTCTCCCTCGTCATGGCGACGCTCGCCGGCAGCGAGGTGCTGCTCCTCGACGAGCACACCGCGGCGCTCGACCCCGGCATGGCCGAGTTCATCATGGGGCTGACCCAGTCGCTCGTCGACCGGCACCGGCTGACCACGCTGATGGTCACCCATTCGATGCGCCAGGCGCTCGATCACGGCACGCGCACCGTGATGCTGCACGAGGGCAAGGTGATCCTCGACGTCGCGGGCGAGGGCCGCCGATCGCTCGGCGTCGAGGACCTGATCGCGATGTTCCGCAAGGCCCGCGGCCAGGCGCTCGACGACGACGCGCTGCTGGTGAGCTGAGCGCCGCCGCCCGGGCGGGCGCTACTCCGCCGCCTTCGCCTCGATCTCTTCCGGCAGGAAGCCGCCCGACTGGCGGCGCCAGAGCTCGGCATAGAGGCCGCCGCGGGCGAGCAGCTCGGCGTGGCTGCCGGTCTCGGCGATGCGGCCGGCATCCATCACGATCAGCCGGTCCATCGCCGCGATGGTCGACAGGCGGTGGGCGATGGCGATCACCGTCTTGCCCTCCATCAGCCCGCCGAGCTGTTCCTGGATCACCGCCTCGATCTCCGAATCGAGCGCCGAGGTCGCCTCGTCGAGGACGAGGATCGGCGCGTTCTTCAGAAGCACACGGGCGATGGCGATGCGCTGCCGCTGGCCGCCGGAGAGCTTCACCCCGCGCTCGCCGACATGGGCGTCGTAACCCTTGCGGCCCTTCAGGTCGGAGAGGCCGACGATGAAATCGTGCGCCGCCGCCCGCTTCGCCGCGGCGATCACCGCCTCGTCGGAGGCGTCGGGCCGGCCATAGGCGATGTTGGCGCGGATCGAGCGGTTGAGGAGCGCGGTGTCCTGCGTCACCACGCCGATCGCGGCGCGCAGCGACGTCTGCGTCACCCCGGCGATGTCCGCCCCGTCGATCAGGATACGGCCGCCCTCGAGATCGTAGAGCCGCAAGAGCAGGCTGACGAGCGTCGTCTTGCCGGCGCCCGACCGGCCGACGAGGCCGATCCGCTCGCCCGGCCGCACGACGAGATCGATGCCGTCGATCACCGGCCGTGCCCCGCCATAGCCGAAGCGCACCGCCTCGAAGCGCACCTCGCCCTTCGGCACGGCGAGCGCGGCCGCGTCCGGACGGTCGACGAGCGCGTGCGGCCGGGCGATCGTCTTCATGCCGTCCTCGACCGTGCCGAGATTGTCGAAGAGGCTCGTCAGCGTCGACATCACCCGGCCCGACATCACCGTCAGCCGCATCACGAGACCGAGCGCAACGGCGGTCTCGCCCGGCGTCATGGCGCCCGTCATCCACAGCCGGACCGCGAGCGCCCCCGTCGTCGCGATCAGAACGCCGTTGACCACAGACAGCAGCACCGAGACGGTGGTCAGAAGACGGTTCTGGTCGAGGAGGCGCTCGACCTGATCGGAAAAGGCGCGGCGCATGCCGCGATCCTCGACATCGGGCCGGGCGAAGAGCTTCACCGTCTGGATGTTGCCGTAGACGTCGGCGACCCGGCCGGTCAATTGCGACCGCGCCTCCGCGCTCGCTTCGGCCCGCGCCCGAACCTTCGGCACGAAGAACACCGCCATCGCCGCGACGACGCCGATCCACAGCGTGAGCGGCACCACCATCAGCGTGTCGGCATCGGCGAAGATGACGAAGGCCGATGTCGCGAAGACGGTGACCACCCAGAGCGCGTCGATCACCTGGGTGATCGACTGCGTCAGCGACGGGCCGGTCATCATCACCTTCGACACGATCCGGCCGGAAAAGTCGTTCTGAAAGAAGGCGTAGGCCTGGCCGATGACGTGCCGGTGGCTCTGCCAGCGGATCCGCGCGGTGAGCGCCGGCGGCAGGATCTGGTTCGACAGCACCGTCTGCACGGCATTGGCGAGCGGCCGCAGGAGCACGACGACGACCGCCATCAGGACGAGCGTCCAGAAATGCGCCGCGACGAAATCGCCGGGCGCGCTCGACGCCATCAGGTCGACGAGCCGGCCGACATAGGAATAGATCGCCACCTCGGCGAGCGACACCGCGAGCCCGGCTGCGAGCAGCGCGAGGATCCACGGCCAGACCTGGCGGATGAAATGGCGATAGAAGGCGAGAAGCCCGGCCGGCGGCGCGCCGCGGCCGAGGCCGAACGGATCGATCAGTGTCTCGAAGCGCCTCAGCATCCGGCGCATTCTCCCTCGTTCGGCCGCAACGCGGCTCGGCTATAAGGACCCGATGCCCTCGATCGCCCTCTACCAGCCCGACATCCCGCAGAATACCGGCACCATACTGCGCTTCGCCGCCTGCCTCGGCCTCACGGTCGAGATCATCGAGCCGGCGGGCTTCGATCTTTCGGATCGCGGCCTGAAGCGCGCCGGCATGGACTATCTGGGGCATGCAACGCTCCGGCGCCACGTTTCCTTCGCGGCCTTCGAGGCGGAAGCGCGCGCCGCGGGGCGACGAATCGTCCTCTTCACGACGCAGGCCGGCGCGTCGCATCTCGACCTCGCCTATCGGCCGGACGACGTGCTCCTCTTCGGCCGGGAAAGCGCCGGCGTGCCGGAGGCGGTGCACGGCGCGGCCGATGCGCGGCTGCGCGTGCCGATGCGGCCGGGCCTGCGCTCGCTCAACCTCGCCATGACGGTGGCGCTCGTCGCCGGCGAGGCGCTGCGCCAGACCGGCGGCTTTCCGGCATCGGGCGCGGCTGCGGCCGGCCCTTCCGATCCGGCCTTTCCTGGTCCATGACGAACCGTCCCGAGACGAGGTGCCTTCGATGACCGATCTCCTCACCCAGCAGAAGGCGCAGGCGAGCCGCTGGTTCGCCGCGCTGCAGGAGCGCATCGTCGCCGCCTTCGAGGCGCTCGAGGACGCCGCCCCCGCCGCGCTCCACGACGGCCCCGCCGGGCGGTTCGAGCGGCGGCCGTGGAAGCGGGTCGATCATTCCGGCGCCGATGGCGGCGGCGGCACGATGGCGATGATGCGCGGCCGGCTGTTCGAAAAGGTCGGGGTCCACGTCTCGGCCGTCCACGGCGAGTTCGCCCCGGAGTTCCGCAGCGAGATCCCGGGCGCCGCCGACGATCCGCGCTTCTGGGCCTCCGGCATCTCGCTGATCGCCCATATGACGAACCCCAACGTGCCGGCCGTGCACATGAACACCCGCATGGTGGTGACGACGAAGCAATGGTTCGGCGGCGGCGCCGATCTGACGCCCGTGCTCGACCGGCGCCGGAGCCAGGACGACCCCGACACGCTCGCCTTCCACGCCGCGATGCGGGCCGCCTGCGCCGGCCATACGGTCGCCGATTACGACCGCTACAAGGCCTGGTGCGACAGCTATTTCTTCCTCAAGCACCGCAATGAGCATCGCGGCGTCGGCGGCATCTTCTATGACGGCCTCGCCTCGGGCGACTGGGACGCCGATTTCGCCTTCACCCGCTCGGTCGGCCTCGCCTTTCTCGACATCTATCCCCGGCTCGTGGAAGCCAACATGGCGACGCCCTGGACGGCGGAGGACCGCGAGGAACAGCTCGTGCGGCGCGGCCGCTATGTCGAGTTCAACCTCCTCTACGACCGCGGCACGATCTTCGGCCTGCGCACCGGCGGCAATATCGATTCGATCCTCTCCTCCATGCCCCCGGTGGTGAAGTGGCCTTGACGGCCACCCCCTCGCGCGCGCCGCGGGAGAGGGGGGAAGGCATTCCGTCCGCGGGCGGGATTGCGCCGGATGAAGCGGTCCCTCCGCGGACCGCAGCAACGCCGGGCATCCCTCCCCCGCAAGGCGGGAGAGGGTTCGGTGAGGGCCTTCAGGCGTTGGCGGCGCGCTTCTGGACGGCGGCCGGGCGGACCGCGGCGGAGTAGTCGTCCATCAGCGTCTTGGTGATCGCGCCCGGCGTGAAGCGGAACTCGCCGACTTCCGACACCGGCGTCACCTCGGCGGCCGTGCCGGTCAGCCAGCATTCGGAGAAGGTCGAGAGCTCCTCGGGCATGATCGCCCGCTCGATCAGCTCGTAGCCGCGGGCGCGGGCGAGGTCGATCACCGTGCGGCGGGTGATGCCGTCGAGGAAGCAGTCCGCCTTCGGCGTGTGGATGACACCGTCCTTGACGAAGAAGACATTGGCGCCGGTCGCCTCCGCCACCTGGCCGCGCCAGTCGAGCATCAGCGCGTCGGCATAGCCATTGTCTTCCGCCTCGTGCTTCGAGATGGTGCAGATCATGTAGAGACCCGCCGCCTTCGAACGCGACGGCGCGGTCGCCGGGTCCGGCCGGCGATATTTCGCCCATTGCAGCCGGATGCCCTTCAGACGCTCGGCCGGGCTGAAATAGGACGGCCATTCCCACGCCGCGACGGCGAGGTGGATGGTGTTCTTCTGCGCCGACACGCCCATCATTTCGCTGCCGCGCCAGGCGATCGGCCGGATATAGCCGTCGACGAGGCCGTTCCTGGCGAGCGTCGCATTGCAGGCCGCGTCGATCTCGGCGACCGTATAGGGCACCTTGAAGCCGAGGATGCGGGCGGATTCGACGAGCCGCTCGGAATGCTCGGTCAGCTTGAAAATCTCGCCGCCATAAGCGCGCTCACCCTCGAACACGGCACTGCCGTAATGCAGCGCATGGGTGAGCACATGCACCTTCGCTTCCTTCCAGGGCACGAACGCCCCGTCCAGCCAGATGAATCCGTCGCGCTGGTCGAAGGGAACCGACATCTCTCGCTCCTCGGGCAGGGGCCGTCCCGACGGCCCTCTCGTAAAGGCATTCTATCGCGTCGCGGGTTTGGCGGCATAGCACCGTCAGACGCGTTTTGCGCCGCGGCGAAACAGTCGATAAGCTGCCGATCGAGGGCCTTCGGCCGGAGAATTGCCGTGAGGAAGGCGGACGGTGGGCGCGGACGATCCTTTCGCCGGGACCGCATGAGACGTAACAATCGAACCGAAATATGTCAATATGGCTGACGTAAATTTCGTGGCTGACGCATCGGACCCGGAGGCGTCGTCCTCGGCGCCGCCGATCGCCGAGCCGCTCACCCGCGAGGCGATTCCCGAAGTGGCGCTGATCGAGCTCCTGTTCTTCGCCTATCGCGACTTCGTGTCCGACCCGGACGCCGTGCTCGAGGATTTCGGCTTCGGGCGGGCGCATCACCGGGTCGTGCACTTCGTCAACCGCAATCCCGGCATCCGCGTCGCCGACCTGCTCGACATCCTGAAGATCACCAAGCAGAGTCTCGGGCGCGTGCTGAAGGAGCTGGTCGATACCGGCTTCGTCGAGCAGCGCCCCGGCCCGGTCGACCGCCGCCAGCGCCTCCTCTATCCGACGCAGAAGGGCCGGGCGCTGGCCGAGCGGCTGATCGAGCCGCAGGCGCGCCGGATCGCCGCCGCGCTCGACGCGCTCGACCCGAAGGAACGCGCCGGGGCGGAGCATTTCCTGCGCCTCGTCGTCGATCCCGCCGATCGCGACGCCGTCGCGCGGCTGACGGCACGCTAGGGTCCCGCAATGCCACCGATGATCGAGACCGACCGGCCCGAGGCCGCCCCGCCCGAGGACGACGCGCCCCATCTCCTCGTCGTCGACGACGACAGCCGGCTGCGCGATCTCCTGTCGCGCTATCTGCGCGACAACGGCTATCGCGTCACCGTCGCGGCGGATGCGGCGGATGCGCGCCGCCGGCTCGAAGGCCTCGCCTTCGACTGTCTGATCCTCGACGTGATGATGCCGGGCGAGAGCGGCCTCGACCTCACCGAGAGCCTGCGCATCGACAATGACGTGCCGATCCTGATGCTGACCGCGCGGGCGGAGGCGGAGAGCCGCATCCGCGGTCTCGAGGTCGGCGCCGACGATTATCTCGCCAAGCCCTTCGAGCCGCGCGAACTGCTTCTGCGGGTCGGCAACATCCTGCGGCGCGGCGCGCCGGTCGCCTCGCCGCTGATCGAGCAGGTCCGCTTCGGGCCGTTCTCCTTCCATCTCGGCCGGCGCGAGCTGCGCCGCGGCAGCGAGACGATCCGGCTGACCGAACGCGAACGCCAGATCATGGCCGTCTTCGCGGCGACGCCGAACGAGACGGTACCGCGCCAGGCGCTGCTCGCCGGCGACGATCCGGCGAGCGAGCGTACCGTCGACGTGCAGATCAACCGGCTCCGCCGCAAGATCGAGGTCGACCCGGCCAATCCCTTGTTCCTGCAGACGGTGCGCGGCATCGGCTACCGGCTGGTCACGGAGGCCTGACGATGGCGGGGCGGCCCGGCATCGCCGCGCGGGCCGCCGGACCGCTCAAGCCCTGGTTCCGCCGCCCGGCGGCGCGCGCGGTGCGCCGCTTCCTCATCCGGGCCGGCGTCGTCGCCGCCCCGCTCTGGCGCCGGGCGCGCGTGCCGCTCGATTTCCTCGGCGCGCAGCTGACCGCGGTCATGCCGAAGGGGCTCTATGCCCGGGCGCTCATCATCATCATCACGCCGATCGTCATCCTGCAGTCGGTCGTCGCCTTCGTCTTCATGGAGCGGCACTGGCAGACCGTGACGCGCCGGCTTTCGGCGGCGACGGTGCGCGATGTCGCCGCGATCGTCGAGCTGCTCGAGACCCGGCCGGCGGGTGCCTCGCCCGACGAGATCCTGCGCGTCGCGCGCGACCAGCTCAACCTGACCGTCGATCTGCTGCCGCCCGATCCGCTGCCCGCGGTGCGGCCGAAGCCCTTCTTCTCGCTCCTCGACAGCGCGCTCTCGCGCGAACTCACAAGCCAGGTCGGCAAGCCGTTCTGGATCGACACGGTCGGACGCTCGAACCTCGTCGAGATCCGCATCCGGCTCGACGAAGCGGTGCTGCGCGTGCTCGCCCGCCGCAGCCAGACCTACGCCTCCAATTCCGAGATCTTCATCCTGTGGATGGTCGGCACCAGCCTCGTTCTGCTCACCATCGCCATCCTCTTCCTGCGCAACCAGATCCGGCCGATCCAGCGGCTCGCCCAGGCGGCCGACGAGTTCGGCAAGGGCCGGCCGGTCGACGATTTCACGCCGCGCGGCGCCACCGAGGTGCGGCGGGCGGCGATCACCTTCATGGAGATGCGCGACCGCATCCAGCGCATGATCGACCAGCGCACGGCAATGCTCGCCGGCGTCAGCCACGACCTTCGCACGATCCTCACCCGCTTCCGGCTGCAGCTCGCCTTTTTCGGCAGCGGGCCGGATGTCGAGGCGCTGCGCAAGGACGTCGACGACATGCAGAAAATGCTCGAGGGCTATCTCGCCTTCGCCCGCGGCGACGCCGAGGAGGAGACGGCCGAGACCGACATGGCGGCGATGCTCGACGAGCTCGCCGACGAGGCGCGGCGCGCCGGCCATATCGTCACCACCCGCTTCGCCGGCCCGCCGGCCGTCCGGCTGCGGCCGCACGGCTTCAAGCGCTGCCTCGGCAATCTGGTCGCCAATGCCTGCCGCCATGGCGAGACCGTCTCGATCGCCGGCACCCATGCCGGAGGATGGCTCGATATCGTCGTCGACGATGACGGCCCCGGCATCGCGCCCGAACAGCGCGAGATCGTCTTCAAGCCCTTCTATCGTCTCGACGAGGCCCGCAATCTCGACGAGAGCGGCACCGGCCTCGGCCTCGCGATCGCCCGCGACATCGCCCGCGGCCATGGCGGCGAGATCACGCTCGAGGACGGCCCCGCCGGCGGCCTGCGCGCCCGGGTGCGCATCCCGGCCTGACCGCGGGGTCCGCGAAGGCCAGACGCGCCCGCCGCGGAGGACGGCGGCGCCCGCACCGCGACGGCCGGAGAAGCCCCGGCCGGTCGCCTGCCCGTCAAGCCGGCGGCGCGCCGGTCCGCGGCGTGCGGCCGAGAGCCCCACCTTGGAACGAGAGCCCCACCCAGGAGACGCGGGCAGGCCGACTCCGCCCACGAAAAAGGCCGCCGGCGCGACGCCGGCGGCCCGTCCCCCGCGGCGCAGCCGCCGAAAGGCTCAGAAGTGGAAGTTGAGGCCGGCCCGCACGATGTCGGCCGAAACGTCGTTGTCGCTCTCGAACGGGCCAAAATCGAAGGTCTCGCTGCCGTAATCGAGGTGCAGATACTCGACCTTCAGCGACACCTTCTGCGTCACGAAGGCTTCGACACCGGCGCCGAGCGCCCAGCCGACCAGCGTCTTGTCGTCGCTGCCGACGCCCTCCACCGAGGCGCTGGCATCCGAAACGGCGAGACCGCCGGTGCCATAGACGAGGAAGCGGTCGAAGGCGTAGCCGGCGCGCAGCCGGGCCGTCGCGCCCCAGTCGGACGAGGTGCTGATCGTCCCGCCGTCGAAGGTGTCGCCGCTCACATCGGAGAGCGAGAAGTCGAACTCGGCACCGATGACGAACGGGCCGTTCTGGAAATTGTAACCCGCCTGCACGCCGCCGAAGAGGCCATCGGCATCGAAACTCCCGGAGGTCAGGCTGTCATAGTCGATGTCGGACCAGGCATAGCCGCCATGCACGCCGATATAGAGGCCACTCCAGTCGAAGGCCGGAGCGGCCGGGGCGAGCACGGGCGCCGGCGCCGGCTCGTAACCGGTGAGGTCCGCGGCCTGCGCCACCGAAACGAAACCGGCGAGCGCAACGCCCGCGAGAAGAAGCGAAGTCCGCATCGTCAACATCCCCTACGCCTTTACTGTCCGGCGAGGACACTAACGCAACCGCAGATTCCCTTCATCCGCATTTTCTACAGGGCCGGGTCTTTCCCCGGTTGCGTGACGGCGGTACCACACCGCCGCCCGCGACGCCGGCATCAGGCCGGCGTGAGCCGCACCGTTGTGCCCCAGGGATCGCGCAGTTCGCGCTCGCTGGCGATCGCCGGGCCGTCGAGACGGACATAGGCGAGGCCGGTGCGCGCCGGATCGCGCGGACCCGCGCCGCGGCTCGACCAGGTGTTGGCGGCGATGTGGTGGTGATAGCCGCCCGAGGCGAGGAAGGCGGCGCCCGGCCAGCTCGTCACCGTGTCGAGCCCGACCTCGCTCCGCCACCAGGCCTCCGCGACGGCCGCGTCGCCGACGCGCAGATGGACATGGCCGATCCGGGTCAGCGCCGGTGCGGCGCCATAGGGTTCGGCGTCGCCACGGCTGCGCTCGAGCGCCTCGAAGTCGATCGGCGCGTTCGCCATCTTCAGCCGTCCGCCCTCGCGCGGCCATTCGGCCGGGTCGCGGTCGGCATAGATCTCGACGCCATTGCCCTCCGGGTCGGTCAGATAGAAGGCCTCGCTGACGAGATGGTCGGCGAGCCCGTCGATCTTGATGGAGTCCGCGGCGGCGCGGCGCACCCAGCGAGCGAGATCGCGGCGGCTCGGCAGCAGGAAGGCGGTGTGGAAGAGGCCGGCGGCGCGCCGGTCGTCGCCCGCCGCGTCCGCTGCCGCGCGGCGGAGGATGAGAAACGGCACGCCGCCCGCGCCGAGCGCGATGCCGCCCTCGGGGGCCGTGCCCGTCGGCTCGAGGCCGAGCACCTGGCGATACCAGGCGGCGACGGTCTGCGGATCGCGGGCGGCGAGCGCCACCTCGGCGATGCGGACCGGCCGCGTGAGCGCGAAGGGCAGCGCCTCGGCCGCACGGGCGGGCGCATCGGAAAGGGGGGCGGACATCGGACGGCTCCTCGAAGCGCGGCGCCGGGCCTCCGGCGCGATCGGACGCTGTTCGCCCGAATATGCGCCCGAGGCGGGCCGCCGCGCAGCCGCTTTTCCGTGAACGGTGTGTGCTGTGAAACGCCGCCCTGCGGCCTTCAAAACAGCCGGCCGCCGTCGG
This sequence comes from Prosthecomicrobium pneumaticum, assembly GCF_014199915.1. Taxonomy (GTDB): domain Bacteria; phylum Pseudomonadota; class Alphaproteobacteria; order Rhizobiales; family Kaistiaceae; genus Prosthecomicrobium; species Prosthecomicrobium pneumaticum. The sequence continues at coordinate 366,336 of NZ_JACHOO010000002.1, forward strand.
GCACCCGGCGCTCCGTCGCGGCGAGCACCACCGCGCCCTCCGCGTCCGGCAGGCCGAGCGTCAGCACCTCCGACATGAAGGGGCCGATCTGGCGCGGCGGGAAGTTGACGACGGCGAGCACCTGCCGGCCGACGAGATCCTCCGGCCGATAGTATTTGGTGATCTGAGCGGAGGATTTCTTCCGGCCGAGCTCGGGTCCGAAATCGATCACCAGCCGGTAGGCGGGCTTTCGCGCCTGCGGGAACGGCTCGGCCTCGACGATCGTGCCGGCGCGGATGTCGACCTTCAGGAAATCGTCGAAGCCGATCCGCGCCGTTTCGCCCGCCCCGTCCATCGCCCGCTCCCGTGTTTTCGTCCCGGCCCTGCTAGCACGCCGGGACGGCGCCGCTCAACCGACCGAGGCCTCCGCCGCCTCCTCCGGCGCGGGCCGCGGCTCCGGCGCGGGGTGCGCGCGCCGGCGCTCGAAGCGGCGGGCGATCCGGCAGGCGCCGCCGACGACGCGGTCGAGCCGGCGCTCGATCGCCTCGGCGCGGTCGAGTTCGTGATCGAGGGCCGACATGGTCTTCGAGAGATCCGGATCGGTGTCGTCCTTCCACACCGCGAGGACACGCAGGCCGAGGAGGACGAGGCCCTGGACGCGGGCGGCGCCGCGCAGGCCCTCGGCCGGGATGCCGGCGGCGGCGAGGGTGAAGCGCGCCGAGGTGCGCGCGAGATCGTTGAGACAGAGCGCCAGCGCCGGCTGACGCCGCGCCGACCGTTCGAGCGAGGCGAGCGCCGCCTTGTGCGGCTCGATCGTGTCGAGCCGCCGCATGACGAGTTCGAACAGCCGCTCGCGCGCCGTATCGCCCTCCACCGCACCGCCCTCGGCATCGAGCACCGTGCGGTCGGTGCGGCGGACGAAATCGGCGAGGATGGCGAGCTTGCCGTCGTATTGCGCCCGCACCGCGCCGAGCGTCACGCCGGCCTTTGCCGCGATCGCATCGAGCCCGATCGTCTCGAAGCTCCGTTCGGCGAGCAGCGCGAGCAGCGCATCGACGATCTGCGTCCTCACCTCGTCCATCGCTCCATCCTTTCGCGGAAGATGCCCCCGATGAGAATAGGTGCGGAACCCCGACATTAAAGAGGCCGGCCGAGGAGGAAGACCGCGCCAGGGCGGTCACCACCCCCGCACACCCGTCACCCCGGCCTCTGTGCCGGGGTCCATAATCGTGCCGCCGGGCGATCGGACGCTGCGAGGGCGGTCACCACCCCCCGCACACCCGTCACCCCGGCCTCCGTGCCGGGGTCCATAATCGTGCCGCCGGGCGAGAGGCGCACCGGGTGTCGGGATCGGCCGACCTTTCGCGGGCCGCCGCTCCCGGCCCTCAGGCGAGTTCTTCCGAGCGGCGCTTGGCCGCCGCGACGGCGGCGTCGAGGAGGGCTTGCATTCCGTCCTCCGCCATCAGCACGGCGAGCGCCGCCGCCGTCGTGCCGTTCGGCGAGGTGACGTTGCGCCGCAGCGTATCGGGCGGCAGCGGCGAGCGGTGGAGCAGTTCGCCGGCGCCCTCGACCGTCAGCCGGGCGAGCTTTGCTGCGAGCGGCGCCGGCAGGCCGGCCTTCTCGCCCGCCGCGGCGAGCGCCTCGGCGAGCAGGAAGACATAGGCCGGACCGGAGCCCGACACCGCGGTCACCGCGTCGATCAACGCCTCGTCCTCGACCCATTCGACCGCGCCGACCGCCTCGAGGAGCGCCGTCACGATCGCCCGGTCCGCAGCGCGCACCGCGCCATTGCCGACGGCGACGGTGACGCCGCGGCCGACCTGCGCCGGCGTGTTCGGCATCGAGCGCACCACCGCCCCGCCGAGCGCGGCCTCGAGGGTCGCGACCGTCGTCCCGGCGGCGATCGACAGCGTCACCGTTCCCGGCCCGACCAGCGCGGCGACCGCCGGCAGCGCCGCGCCCATCATCTGCGGCTTGACGGCGATCAGCAGCACCCGCGCCGTCAGCCCTTGCGGCGGCACCGCCTCGATCGCCACGCCCGCGGCCGCGGCGCGGGCGCGCGTCTCGTCGGGCGGCGCGGGATCGACGATGCGCAGCGCCGCGGGATCGATGCCGCGGTCGAGCCAGCCGGCGAGCAGTGCGCCGCCCATCTTGCCCGCCCCGATCAGGACGAGCGGCGTGGCGGCGGAGAGTTCGGCGAACGGCATTTTCGGCTCCTCGGTGCGTTGCGCCCTCATAAGCCGGCTGCCGCGGCGGTCAAGCGGCGCCGCGCCGGGCGGCGGGCGATGTCAATCCGGGGCGAGAAAACCGCGCAGGTCCGCGACGCCGCTCGCGATCGCCGCCGCGGCGTCGCGCTCCATCGTCCGGTAGCGGGCGAGCACCTCGGCGCCGAGCGGGGTCAGCCGCGCCGTGCCGCCGCCGCCGGCGCCGCCCTTCGAGGTCTCGATCAGCGGTTCGCGGAAGGCGGCGTTCATCTCGCGCACCAGCGTCCAGACGCGCTTGGCGCTCATCTCGAGCCGCTCGCCGGCGGCGGCGAGCGAGCCGGTCTGCGCGACCGCGGCCATCAGATCGGCCTTGCCCGGCCCGAGCGCGAAACCGGGCTTCAGCACGACCCGGAAGCGCAGGCCTTCGGTCTGGTTGGAGAAGCGCATCGTGCCGGGGTCCCGCCGTCTTGCCTTCGCCGTCGCGCGCGGCGAACGTCTGGAACGCATCTTGCTGACCTCGCCGCGCCACGTCCATGGGAGAAGATCGAGAATGAACCGCCGCCTCTCGCGCGCCCTCCTCGCGCTCGCCGCCTTCGCCGGCTCCAGCCTGCCGGCCTTCGCCCATCCCGGCATCGGCGGCGCGCACGGCTTCGCTCATGGCTTCGCGCATCCGCTCGGCGGGCTCGACCACACGCTCGCCATGGTCGCGGTCGGCCTGCTCGCGGTGCAGATCGGCGGCCGCGCGCTGTGGATGCTGCCCGCCGCCTTCGTGGCGGCGATGGCGGCGGGCGGCGCGCTCGGCGTCGCCGGCGTGCCGCTGCCCTTCGTCGAGATCGGCATCGCCGGCTCGGTGCTGGTGCTCGGCGCCGTGGTGGCTTTCGGCCGCGCGCTGCCGCTCCCCGCCGCGATGGCGCTCGCCGCCGTCTTCGCGGTCTTCCACGGCCATGCGCACGGCACGGAAATGCCCGCCGATGCATCAGGGCTTGCCTATGGATTGGGCTTCATGGTCGCGACGGGTCTGCTGCACACGGCCGGCCTTGCCCTCGGCCTCGCCGCCGGCCGGCTGGCGGAGCGAGCCGGCCCCGCGGCGCTGCGTCTCGGCGGTGCGGCGATCGCGGTCGCCGGCCTCGGCCTGATCGCCGGCTGAAGAGAAGGCGTTCGACAGCCGAGGAAGACCCTCACCCTGCCCTCTCCCGCGAGCGGGAGAGGGGACGCCAAGCGGCGCTCATCCGTTTCCGTTCGCCGATTCGGCCCATCCTCGGCCGCAATTTCCACGCAACCGACGCCGCATCCCTCTCCCGCGGGCGAAGTCGGCTGTTGCCGACTTCGCCTTTGCCGCGCTCGGCTCCTCAACAGCCGAGCCGAGTGGGGAGAGGGCCGGGGTGAGGGCCCTTCCCTACTCCGCCGCCTGTTCGAAGGGCGCCGGCGGCTCCCATTTCAGCTTCGGAGTGCGGGCGGCGCGGGTCTCGTCGAGGCGGCGGCGCGGCGCGTAGCGCGGCGCCGCCTTGAAGCGGTCCGTCTCGCCGGCCCGCGCCCGCATGGCGAGATCGCGCAGCGTCGCGACGAAGAGGTCGAGCGAGGCCTTCGATTCCGATTCGGTCGGCTCGATCAGCATCGCCCCGTGCACGACGAGCGGGAAATACATCGTCATCGGGTGATAGCCCTCGTCGATCATCGCCTTCGCGAAATCGAGCGTCGTCACCCCGGTGCCGTCGAGGAAGGAATCGTCGAACAGCACCTCGTGCATGCAGGGCCGGTCGCCGAAGGGCTGGCTGAACAGGTCGCGCAGCCCCGCCCGGACATAATTGGCGTTGAGGACGGCGTCCTCCGAGGCCTGCTTCAGCCCGTCCGCCCCGTGCGACAGCATATAGGCGAGCGCCCGCACATACATGCCCATCTGGCCGTGGAAGGCGACCATGCGGCCGAACGGCGTCTCGCCCTCGGCGAGCTCCGCCTCGCTTTCGACGAGCCGCGGCCCCTCCGCCTCCATCCTGACGAAGGGAAGCGGCGCGAAGGCGGCGAGCCGGTGCGACAGCACCACCGGCCCGGCGCCCGGTCCGCCGCCGCCATGCGGCGTCGAGAACGTCTTGTGGAGGTTGATGTGCATGGCGTCGACGCCGAGCTCGCCGACTTTCGCCTTGCCGACGATGGCGTTGAAATTGGCCCCGTCGCAATAGAAATACGCCCCCGCCTCGTGCACCGCCCGGGCGATCTCGACGACGTCGCGCTCGAACAGGCCGCAGGTGTTGGGGTTGGTCAGCATGATCGCCGCCACCTGCGGCGAGAGCAGCTTGCGGACCGCCTCGGGGTCGACCGTGCCGTCGGCGCGCGCCGGCACCGGCACGACGCGGAAGCCGAGCAGCGCCGCCGTCGCCGGATTGGTGCCGTGCGCCGATTCCGGCACCAGCACGATCGGCCGCGCCTCGCCGCGCGCCTCGACCGCCGCCTTGATCGCCATCATGCCGCAGAGCTCGCCATGCGCGCCGGCCTTGGGCGACAGGGCGACCGCCCGCATGCCGGTCATCTCGAGCAGCCAGCGGCCGAGCTCGGCCATCAGCTCGACCGCGCCCGAAACGGTCGAGAGCGGCTGCAGCGGATGGATGTCGGCGATGCCGGGAAGCCGCGCCATCTTCTCGTTCAGCCGCGGATTGTGCTTCATCGTGCAGGAGCCGAGCGGATAGAGCCCGCTGTCGATCGCATAGTTCTTCTGGCTCAGCCGCACGTAATGGCGCACCGCCTCCGGCTCGGACAGCCCGGGCAGGTCGATCGGGGCGCGGCGCATGTGCGCACCGAGGCGCGGCGCGAAGCGGCCGGGCTCGTCGAGATCGACGCCCGTCACGTCGTGCCGGCCGATCTCGAAGAGCAGCGGCTCCTCGACCGCGAGGCCGCGATTGCCGGTGAAGGTCCCGATCGGGGCGGCAGCGGCCGTCTCCGGCGCGGTCGGGCGGCCGACGCTGTTCATCGTCATCAGAGCACCTCCGCCAGCGCCGCCGCATAGGCCGCGCGGTCTTCGTCCGTGTTGATCTCGGTCGACGCGACGAGGATCAGGTCGGCGAGCTCCGGCCGGCCGGGCTCGAGGCGGGAGACCGGAACCCCGCCGAGCACGCCCCGTTCGGCGAGCGCCTCGACGACCGAAGCGGCGTCGCCCGGCACGCGCAGCGTGAATTCGTTGAAGAACGAGTCGTTGAGGACACTTACGCCGGCAAGCTCGGAAAGTGATTCCGCGAGCGCGACCGCGTTCATGTGATTGATGCGGGCGAGCCGGGCGAGGCCCGTTTCGCCGAGGAGCGTCGTGTGAATCGAGAAGGCGAGCGCGCAAAGCCCTGAATTCGTACAGATATTCGAGGTCGCCTTGTCGCGCCGGATGTGCTGCTCGCGGGTCGAGAGGGTGAGCACGAAGCCGCGCCGGCCGTCGGCGTCGACGGTCTCGCCGCACAGCCGGCCCGGCATCTGCCGGACATATTTCGCCCGCGTCGCGAAGAGCCCGACATAAGGCCCTCCGAACGAAAGCGCATTGCCGAGGCCCTGGCCCTCGCCGACGACGATGTCCGCCCCTTGCGCGCCCGGCGGCTCGACGAGGCCGAGCGACACCACCTCGGTGAAGACGGCGACGAGCAGCGCCCCGACCGCATGCGCCTTCTGCGCGATCGGCGCGAGGTCGATCAGCTGGCCGTAGACCGACGGGCTCTGCACGACGACGCAGGAGGTCTCGGCGTCGATCGCGGCGAGGATGTCCTCCGTGCCGGCGGGGTCGGGCGGCAGCGCCGCCACCGTGTCGGAGGCGAGCTTCGACAGGCCCTCGACGACCGCGCGGTAATGCGGATGCAGCCCGCCCGACAGCACCGCCTTCTTCCGCCGGGTGACGCGGTGCGCCATCAGCACGGCTTCGGCCGTCGCCGTCGAGCCGTCATACATCGAGGCGTTCGCCACCTCCATGCCGGTCAGATGGGCGACCTGGGTCTGGAACTCGAACAGAACCTGCAGCGTGCCCTGCGTGATTTCCGGCTGGTAGGGCGTGTAGCTCGTCAGAAACTCCGAGCGCTGGATCAGGTGGTCGACGCTCGCCGGGACATGGTGGCGATAGGCGCCGGCGCCGACGAAGAAGGGCACAGAGCCGGCGGCGACGTTCTTCGCCGCCATCCGGCCGATGGTCCGCTCGACGGAGAGCTCGCCCGCCCGCCTCGGCAGGTCGAGCGCGCCGACCCGCAGCGGCTCGGGGATGTCGAGGAAGAGGTCGTCGATCGCGCCGACGCCGATCGCCCGCAGCATCGCCTGCCGGTCGGCCTCGGAATGGGGGAGATAGCGCATCACCTGTCTCCAACGCCCGTCAGGGCCGGGCTCGACCCGGCCATCCACGTCTTCGGTGGGGCGGGCAGAAATGCGAGGGAGCCCGGACGAGACCCGGGCATGACGGCTGCGTGGGCTAGAGCGTCTCGACGAAGGCCTTGTAGGCCGCCTCGTCCATCAGCCCGTCGAGCTCCGAGGGGTCGGAGAGCGCGATCTTCGCGAACCAGCCCTCGCCTTCCGGCGCCTCGTTGACCTTGCCGGGATTGTCGACGAGCGCCTCGTTGACGGCGGTCACCGTGCCGGAGACGGGCGCATAGACCTCGCTCGCCGCCTTCACCGATTCGACGACCGCCGCCTCGCCGCCCTTCTCGAGCGTCTTGCCGACCTCGGGCAGTTCGACGAAGACGACGTCACCGAGCTGTTCCTGGGCGTAATGGGAGATGCCGAAGACCGCCTCGTCGCCGGCGATCTCGATCCATTCGTGGTCCTTGGTGTAGCGCTTGCTCATCGGGGTCCTCTGGACGGCTCAGGCCGGCTTGCGGTGATAGCGGTGGGGAACGAAGGGGAGCGTCTCGACCCGGGCAGCAAGTTCCTTGCCGCGCACGACGAGGACGAGCGGGGTTCCGGGCGCGGCGTGCCCGGCGGGCACATAGCCCATGGCGACGGGGCCGCCGGCGGTCGGGCCGAAGCCGCCCGAGGTGACGAGGCCGAGCGTGCGGCCGGCGGGGTCGCGGATCTCGGTGCCCTCGCGCGCCGGGGCGCGGCCCTCGGGCCGGATGCCGACGCGGCGGCGCGCCGCACCGGCGGCGAGTTCGCCGATGATCCGGCCGGCGCCGGGAAAGCCGCCCTCCTCGCGCCGCCGCCTCGCGATCGCGAAGGCGATGTCGGCCTCGACCGGCGAGGTCGCCTCGTCGATGTCGTGGCCATAGAGGCAGAGCCCGGCCTCGAGCCGCAGCGAATCGCGCGCGCCGAGGCCGATCGGCGCCACCTCCGGCTCGGCGAGCAGCGCCCGGGCGAGATCCTCGGCCCGGTCGGCGGCGACCGAGATCTCCCAGCCGTCCTCGCCCGTATAGCCGGAGCGGCTCAGATGGCAGGCAATGCCGTCGAAGAGGGCGGCCCGCGCCGTCATGAAGCCCATCGCCACCGCCTCGGGAGCGTGCCGGGCCATCACGGCGGCGGCGGCCGGCCCCTGCAGGGCGAGCAGCGCCCGGTCGTCGCGCGGGTCGAGCAGGATCCCCTCGGGCAGATTGGCGGCGATGTGGGCGTAGTCGATCGCCTTGCGCGCCGCATTGACGACGAGCATCAGCGCGCCCTCGTCCTGCGGGTCGGGCGAGCGGGTCACCATCAGGTCGTCGATGATGCCGCCCTCGGGCGTCGTCAGAACGGTGTAGCGGACCCGGCCGGGCGCGAGGCCGCGGAAATCGCCGGGCGTCAGCGCCTCGAGCGCCGCGGCCGTCGCTCCGTGATCGGGGCCGGTCAGCACCGCCTGCCCCATGTGCGAGACGTCGAACAGGCCGGCCTTCTCGCGCGTCCAGAGATGTTCGGCGAGGATGCCGGTCGGATATTGCACCGGCATCGCATAGCCCGCGAAGGGCACCATGCGGGCGCCGAGCGCGCGATGGAGCGCCGCGAGCGGGGTCTCGTGCAGTTCGCCGGTGGGCGTTTCGTCCGCCATCAGGTCCGCCTCGGGAAAAGGGCCAAGCGCACGGCACGGCCCTTCCGGTCCGCTCCGCGCCCCCTCTGTCCCGAGAACCTGAGAGATTTCCCGCGGCGACCCGCGGTTACTCCTTCGGTGAGCCGCCCTTGCGGGCCGCTGCTTTCCAGAGCGTCGCCGACCGTCCGGTCCGGTGGCCTGAGAGTTTCCGGGGCGGTTGCTCCTTCGGCGGCGTCGGGCCTTCGCCCATCGCCTCTCCCGGCGGTCGTCGGAACCGGCGGCGCGCCGCCGATTCGGCCGGACGGCGACGATCGCCCGGCTGGCAGCAATCTAGAGGCGGCGGCGGCCGAGTCAATCGGGCCGGAGGGTCATTCCGCCGCGGCGACGGGGGCGGCGTGCGCGACGCCGTGCGGCGCGGCGAGTCCCTTCGTCATGAGGCCGATCATCTCGGCCATGTAGTCGCCGAGGCCGGTGCCGTAGAACTCCATGTCGCGCTCATAGGAGTCGAGATAGGCTTGGCTCGAGGGCTGGACATAGCCGACATAGCCGCCGTTGAAGCTCGTCACCACGGCGTCGAGCCCCGCGCCGGCGAGGGCGCGGCGGAACGGCGCGGCGAGTTCGCCGCTATAGTCGCAGGGCGCCCCGACGAGGAGCGCGTCGCCGATCCGGAGCGCGTCGATGCGCGCCTCCTGCGGCAGGCCGATCACCCGCGTGAGCAGCCAGGGCCGCACCACGATCTCGGCGGAGATGCGGTATTGCGGCGGCGGCAGGGGCAGGCCGACCGTCGCGGTGGCGAGCGGCACGCGCTCGAGCGGCGTCGCCCGGACGAGCGCCTTCACCGTCTCCTCCGCGAGGCGCGTGCCGATCGCCTCGGGCTTGCCGCGGGTCGCGTCCTCGCGATTCGCCGACTGGCCGCCGACCGCGCCGGCCATGAAGAGGGCGACGTCATAGCCCGCGGCCTTCATCTGCCGTTCCCAGACGCCGGGATAGTCGCCGCTGATCCGCAGATCGCCGGCGCCGCGCGTCGTCGGATGCGCGCCATAGGAGCCGATCACCGCGGTCCGCCCGCCGGTCTGCCGGACCGCGAGCGCGAACAGGCCCCCGTCGACCGGAGCGGGCTCCTGCCGGTTGCGGTTCCAGGTCATCTCCGGCAGGTCGACCGTGGCGCTCGCGAGCGTCGCCGGCTTGAGGTCGGCGAGCGCGGCGCGGATCGCTTGCGCCGCCTGGGCCGTCATCCAGTCGACGAGGCCGGGACGGTAGGTGCCGCCGATCAGATAGCCGGCGAGGCCGCGATACCAGCCGCCCGGCGCGGTGTGGGTGTGGGTTCCGGCGAGATAGATGTCGTCGCCCGAGAGCCCGAGCGAGGGCAGCACGTCGCGCCGCAGCCGCAGCGCCACTTCGGGCGGCACCATCAGCATGTCCATGCCGAGCACGACGACCCGCCGGCCGCCGACCGCGAAGGCGACGGCATGAACCGAGACCGGATCGGCGACGCCGTCGATCCCCTTGCCGATGTGCTTCGAATAGCCGGCGAGCCGCAGCCCGACGAAACGGCCGGCGGCCGGATCGTCCGCCGTGCCGTCGAGCGTCGGGGTGAGCGTCGCCTCGCCGAAACCGGCCGAGACCGGCCCTTCCGCGATCGCGGGATGGGCGACCGCCGCGACGCGCGACAGCGCCGCCTCATAGAAGGGACCGTCGAAATAGGGCGTCTCGTCGAGCGGCTTCAGCGCGGTCAATGCGCCGATCGCCGTGAGCCCGGCGAGCACCAGCAGGACCCGACCCAGCCGTTTCAGGCGCCGCCGCGGCGGCCGATCTGCGCTCATCCGGACCTCTCCGCAAAGAGCCCTCCCCCGCCGCCGGACGGGACAGGATGAGGGCGGAAACCCTCTCCCGCCCCGCGTGAGAGGGCAGGGTGAGGGTCTTCTCTTGGCCGCCCGAAGGTCGACCGGCTAGCGCTTCGCGCCCGACTCGTCGAAGCCGATATAGAATTTGTAGCCGGCGCCGGGCGGACCCTGAGGCACGACGATGCCGTCCTCGATCTTCGAGAAATCGGCCGCGAAATCGGGCTCCGCGAGCGTCACGTCGAGCTTGTAGAGCTGCGAGGAGAGCACGGTCTCGCCGTCCTGGATCAGCGCGACGCGGATCGGCAGCGTCACCTTGCCGGCGCCGCCGGCCTGCCCCGCGATGACGCGGCCGGCAATGCCGAGCTTCACCACCGTCGCGCCGTCCTGCAGCCGGCATTCGCGCGCCGTATTGGTAATCGCCGCCTGCCAGCGCACCGGCGGCTCGACGCCCGTTTCGGTCTGCTCGCGGGTCGGCTTCGCCCGGACGACGAGCGCCTCGGTGCCGGGGCGGATCTCGATGCGGGGACATTTCGGCGTGGCGGCGAAGCGGTCGTCGGTGACGACCTCGGCCTTGCGCGCCTCCTGGGTCGCCGGGGCGCCGAAGATGCGGCCGGCGAAGCCTTCGCCCGAGCCGGGCCCGGAGCCCGTGCTCGAACAGGCGGCCAGAATCAGCGCCGCACCGGCCAAAGCCGCTCCCCGCGCCGCCCGCGCGCGACCAATCGCCTCTCTCATGACCACTCCCCTCGACGCCGAGCGGCGCCCTCTATAGCAGCGGGCGAGCATAAAGGCGACCGCGGCGGAAGGAAGGCGGCGAAAGCCGGTAAATGCGACAACTTGCCGGGGGACGCGGCGCTGGGCTAGGGTGCGGCCCGATGCGGCCCGTCCGATCGCGGCCCGCATCGGTGGAGGCGTTTCGTCTGTGAAATATGTGAGCACGCGCGGGCTCGCCCCGGCGCTCGGCTTTTCCGACGTCCTTCTGGCGGGTCTCGCCAGGGATGGCGGTCTCTATGTTCCCGAGGCCTATCCGCGCTTGTCGCCCGATGAGATCGCGGCGCTCGCCGGCCTTCCCTATGCCGAGGCGGCGTTCCGGCTGATCCGGCCCTTCGCGGGCGGCGAGATCGCCGATGCGGCGCTCGCCGCGATGTGCGCCGAGGCCTATGGCGCCTTCGGCCATCCGGCCGTCGCGCCGATCGTCCAGACCGCCCCGAACGCCTTCATCCTCGAGCTCTTCCACGGCCCGACGCTCGCCTTCAAGGACGTGGCGATGCAATTGCTCGGCCGGCTGATGGACCATGTGCTGACCGCCCGCGGCCGGCGCGCCACCATTGTCGGCGCCACCTCCGGCGACACCGGCGGTGCGGCGATCGAGGCCTTCCGCGGCCGCGCCGCGACCGACATCGTCATCCTTTTCCCGAAGGGCCGCGTCTCGCCGGTGCAGCAGCGCCAGATGACGACGGCGACCGAGGCGAATGTCCATGCGGTGGCCGTCGAGGGCACGTTCGACGACTGCCAGGCGATCGTGAAGGCGCTCTTCAACGATCACGGCTTCCGCGACCGGGTCGCGCTGTCGGGCGTCAACTCGATCAACTGGGCGCGCATCGTCGCGCAGGTGGTCTACTATTTCACCGCCGCCGTGGCGCTCGGCGCGCCGCACCGGCCGGTCTCCTTCACCGTGCCGACCGGCAATTTCGGCGACATCTTCGCCGGCTGGGTGGCGAAGCGCATGGGCCTGCCGATCGACCGGCTGGTGATCGCCACCAACGCCAACGACATCCTCGCCCGCACCCTCGCGACCGGCCGCTACGAGACGGCGGGCGTCGTGCCGACCTCCTCGCCCTCGATGGACATCCAGGTGTCGTCGAATTTCGAGCGGCTCCTGTTCGAGGCCTCGGGCCGCGACGCCGATGCCGTCCGCGGCGCCATGGCGAGCCTGTCGCAGTCCGGCGCCTTCGGCGTGCCCGCGGCGGCGCTCGCGGCGATGCGGGCCGATTTCGCCGCCGGCCGGGCGGACGAGACGGAGACCGCGGCGACGATGCGCGGCCTCCTCGATGCGGCCGGCTATCTCGCCGATCCGCACACCGCGGTCGCCCTCGCCGTCGCGTCCCGGTCCGCCGATCCGGCTGTACCGATGGTGACGCTCGCAACCGCCCATCCCGCGAAGTTCCCGGCCGCCGTGCGCGCCGCGACCGGCATCGAGCCGGCCCTGCCCGCGCGCCTCGCGACGCTGATGAGCGGGGAGGAGCGCTTCGCGGTGCTCGCCAACGATGCGGCCGCCGTGGCGCGCTTCGTCGAGGACAACGCCCGGGCGCGGCTTGAGGGAGTCTAGAGCATGACGGTGGAGGTGACCCGCCTTCCCTCGGGCCTGACGGTCGTGACCCATCCGATGGACCATCTCCAGAGCGCCGCGCTCGGCGTCTGGGTCGGCGCCGGCTCGCGCCTCGAGGCGCCGGACGAACACGGCATCTCGCATCTCCTCGAGCACATGGCCTTCAAGGGCACGGCGCGCCGCTCGGCGACCGACATCGCCGAGGAGATCGAGGCGGTCGGCGGCGAGGTGAACGCCGCGACGAGCGTCGAGACGACCTCCTATTACGCCCGCATCCTCAAGGACGACGCCCCGCTCGCCGTCGACATCCTCTCCGACATCCTGACCAATTCGGTGTTCGACCCCGAGGAGCTGGCGCGCGAGCAGCACGTCATCGTGCAGGAGATCGGCGCCTCGCTCGACACGCCCGAGGACCGCGTGTTCGACCTCTTCGTCGAGGCCGCCTTCCCCGACCAGCCGATCGGCCGCACCATTCTCGGCACCGAGGAGACGGTCCGCCGCACCGCGCGCGGCGATCTCGATTCCTATCTCGGCCGCCATTATCGCGGCCCGCAAATGGTGCTCGCCTCGGCCGGCGCCGTCGATCACGCCGCCCTCGTCGATCTGGCGGGCGACGTTTTCGGCGGGCTCGACGCCTCGCCCGGCCCGAGCGCCCAGCCGGCGCGCTATCGCGGCGGCGACCGGCGCGAGCGGCGCAAGCTGATGGAAGCCCAGATCCTGCTCGGCTTCGAGGGCGTGCCCTACAGTTCCGAGGATTTCCACGCCGCGCAGATCCTCGCCTCGGTGCTCGGCGGCGGCATGTCCTCGCGCCTCTTCCAGGAGGTGCGCGAGAAGCGCGGCCTCTGCTATTCGATCTATGCCTTCCACTGGAGCTTCAACGACACCGGCCTGCTCGGCGTGCACGCCGCGACCGGCGCCGAGGACGTCGACGCGCTGATGCCGGTGCTCGTCGGCGAGCTCGAGCGGGCGAGCGACGACCTGACGGAGGCGGAGGTCGCCCGCGCCCGCGCCCAGATGCGGGCGAGCCTGCTGATGAGCCTCGAGAGCCCGGCCGCCCGCGCCGGCCAGCTCGCCCGCCAGATGCTGCTGTTCGACCGGCCGATCCCGGTCGAGGAACTGGTCGAGCGCATCGACGCCGTCAGCGTGCCGCGCATCCGCGATCTCGCCCGCCGCCTGCTCTCCGGCGCGCCGCCGACCCTCGCCGCCATCGGGCCGATCGAGCGCCTGACCGAGCAGGAGCGCATCGCCGAGCGCCTCGGCAGCACCGCCCCGGCCTCCTAGGAGCGGCGCGTGGCCTTCCTGCGCACGGTCGTCCCGTATTCGACGCCGGTGCTCGGCGAGAATCGCGTCGTCCTGCGCTATCCGGCCATGGCCGATCATGCCGCGTGGTCCGTTCTGCGGGCCGAGAGCCGCGCCTTCCTCACCCCCTGGGAACCCGTCTGGGCGAGCGACGACCTGACGCGGAGTGCCTTCCGCCGCCGGTTGAGGCGCTACCAGCGCGAGATTCGCGACGGCACCGGCTTTCCCTTTCTCGTTTTCTCGGCGCCCGAAATGGTGCTCGTCGGCGGGCTGACGCTTTCCCATGTGGTGCGCGGCGTGACGCAATCCTGCTCGCTCGGCTATTGGGTCGGCGCCCGCTTCGCCCGCCGCGGCCTGATGAGCGCCGCCGTCCGCGCCGTGCTGCCCTTCGCCTTCGACACGCTGCGTCTGCATCGCGTCGAGGCGGCCTGCCTGCCGCACAATGCCGCGTCGATCGCGCTCCTCGAAAAAACCGGATTCACCCGTGAGGGCTACGCGCGGCGGTATCTCTGCATCGACGGTCGCTGGCAGGATCATCTGCTCTACGCGATCGTTTCCGACGATCCGCGGCGCTGACGCCGCCGCCGCCAATGCCGCCTTCCCCCGGGCGGTCTCGACGTCCGCCGCCGGCCGGGCCGAAAGGGCTTGTGCCGCCGGAGGAAGGGATAATACTCCTCTGCAGCTTTGGAGGCCGTTCTTGTCGTTTCGCCGCCTGCTCGCAGCGTTGTGGACCTTCCTGATCGCCACGGTCGCCTTCTGCGCCGCGGCGCAGGCGCTCGATGCAGTGCCGGTCCCCCTCGACGACAAGACGCTCGATCTCACCGACGTCATCGAGTTCGCCTCGCGCACCCCCTCAGACCGCGTCCAGGTGTCGACCGCGCCGGCCGCCGACGGCATCGTACGGCGCATCGAGGTGCGCTCGAACCAGCCCGGCGGCACCTCGTTCTGGGTGTTCTTCGCGCTGACGAACACCGGCGACGAGCAGATCGACCGCCTGCTCGTCGCGCCGCATTTCCGGCTCGCCGGCTCCGGACTGATCTTCCCCGATCTCGGCGCCTCGCGCATCGCCTCGATCACGCCGAGCCAGGGCTTCGCGCCCGAGCGGCAGCCGAGCCAGGATGCCGACGTCTTCCGCATCACGCTCGATCCCGGCGCGATCGTCACCTTCGTCGCGGAACTGCGCACCCCCGTGCTGCCGCAGCTCTATCTGTGGCATCCCGACAGCTACAAGGACGCGGTCAACTCCTACACGCTCTACCACGGCATCGTGCTCGGCATTTCCGGGCTTCTGGCGCTCTTCCTGACCATCGTCTTCGTGGTCAAGGGCACCGCGATGTTCCCCGCGACCGCGGCGCTCGCCTGGTCCGTGCTGATCTATCTCTGCATCGATTTCGGCTTCTGGGACAAGGTGATCAGCGTCTCGCCCGGCGACGACCAGATGTGGCGCGCCGGCGCCGAGGTGCTGCTCTCGGCGACCCTCTTGATCTTCACCTACACCTATCTCAACCTCAACCGCTGGCACGTCCGCTACAGCCACGCCACCATCGCCTGGCTGGTCGGCCTCGTCATCCTGATCGGCGTTTCGATCTTCGAACCGGCGATCGCCTCGGGCGTCGCCCGCCTCTCTTTCGCCGGCATCGGCATCGCCGGCTTCGTCGTCATCGTCTACCTCGCCCTCCACCATTACGACCGGGCGATCATGCTGATCCCGACCTGGCTGCTCCTGATGGTGTGGATCGTCGGCGCCGCGCTGACGGTGAGCGGCGGCATCGAGAACGACGTCATCCAGCCGGCGCTGAACGGCGGCCTCGTTCTGATCGTTCTCCTGATCGGCTTCACCGTGCTGCAGCACGCCTTCGCCGGCGGCACCGTGGTGCAGACCGCGATCGGCGAGACGGAGCGGCGCGCCCTCGCCTTGACCGGCGCCGGCGACATCATCTGGGACTGGGACGTCCCGCGCGACCGGATCCATACCGGCGCCGACGCCGAGGACCTGCTCGGCCTGAAGCGCGGCACGCTCGAGGGCGCCGCGCGCGACTGGCTCGATGTGCTGCACCCGACCGACCGCGACCGGTTCCGCGCCACCCTCGACGCGGTGATCGAACAGAAGCGCGGCCGCATCGCCCAGGAATTCCGCCTGCGCGGCGAGGACGGCCATTACCGCTGGTTCCAGCTCCGCGCCCGGCCGGTGCTCGGCGCCGATGGCGAGGTGCAGCGCGTCGTCGGCACGCTGTCGGACGTCACCGAGCAGCGCACCGCCGAGGAGCGGCTGCTGCACGACGCGGTGCACGACAATCTGACCGGTCTGCCGAATCGCGAACTCTTCATGGACCGGCTCTCGGCGGCGATGACCCGCACCAAGGCGGAAGGCGCGGCGCAGCCCTCGGTCTTCGTGCTCGACATCGACCGCTTCAAGCAGGTGAACGACGCCTTCGGCCTGTCGGTCGGCGATTCGATCCTGTTGATGATCGCCCGCCGCCTCGCCCGCCTCCTGAAGCCGCAGGACACGCTCGCCCGCCTGTCGGGCGACCAGTTCGCCTTCCTGCTGCTCTCCGAATCCGAGCCGGACCGGATCGCCGCCTTCGCCGATTCGGTCCGTCGCACGCTGCGCGCGCCGATCACCTTCGGCGAGCGCGAGATCTTCCTCACCGCATCGATCGGCATCGCCATGCTCGATGCGGCGAAGCCGATCGAAGCCGAGGAGATGGTGAAGGACGCCGAGATCGGCATGTATTACGCCAAGCGGAACGGCGGCGACCGGATCGAGGCGTTCCGCCCGGCGCTCCGCCAGCACGGCGCCGATTCCCTCACCCTCGAAAGCGACCTGCGGCGGGCGCTCGGCCGCGACGAGATCAAGGTGTTCTACCAGCCGGTGGTCCGGCTCGAGGATCGCACGGTGGCCGGCTTCGAGGCGTTGGTGCGCTGGGACCACCCCAAGCACGGCCGCCTGCCGCCGGCGGACTTCATCCCGCTCGCCGAACGCAGCGGCCTGATCATCCCGCTCGGCCTCTATGTGCTCGACCGCGCCGCCCGCCAGCTCGCCGACTGGCAGGAGCAGCTCGGCCGCGACGTGCCGCTCTTCGTCTCCGTCAACGTGTCGAGCCGCCAGCTCCTGCGCCACGACCTGATCAACGACGTCAAATCGGTGCTCACCCGCTCGCCGGTCCAGCACGGCTCGCTGAAACTCGAGCTGACCGAGAGCCTCGTGATGGAGAACCCGGAATATGCCGCCCAGGTGCTCGGCCGCATCCGCGAGCTCGGCGCCGGCCTGTCGCTCGACGATTTCGGCACCGGCTATTCCTCGCTCTCCTATCTGCAGCGCTTCCCCTTCGACACGCTGAAGATCGACCAGAGCTTCGTCCGCGGCCCGGCCGCCCGCGAGAAGCGGGTGATCCTGAAGGCGATGATCGCGCTCGCCCACGAACTCCAGATGGAGGTCATCGCCGAGGGCGCCGAGACGGAGGACGACGCGCTCGACCTCTACGATCTCTCCTGCGAATTCGCGCAGGGCTTCCTGTTCGGCCACGCCATGCCGGCGGCGGAAGCCGCCCGCCTCCTCTTCGCCGAGGAAGAAGAGGCGCTGATCGCCTGAGGGCGCGGCTTCGCAGCCGCGCCGGCGCCGCGGTTCGATGTCAAGGCGCCCGGTGAAACAGCCTCGTCCGCAGCGCGGCGATCTCGGGATCGGCGAGTACCGGCGCGCACAGCGCCTTTTCCTCCTCCGACAGCATGTCGAAGCGGGACAGCCGGCGCGTCACGGCGTCCGCGCCGAGCGGCGCCATCCCCTCGAACGAGCTGCCGCCGCCCTGCGGCGGTACGATCGAAAGGGCCGCCTCGTCGGGCACGATACCGAGGCGCTCGGCGAGCGCGGCGCGATAGGCGGGATCGGCGATCCAACGATCATAAAGAATGCCGCAATGGCCGGGCAGATGCCGGGTCTCGCCGAGAAACTCCCGCGCGTGCTGCTTCCACCGCGCCGCCCACTGCGCCACCGCCTCGGAGGGGCTGCGGGCGGCGGAGCCGCCTGCGTCCCACATCCTGGCCCGCACGCGGCTCGCGAGAAGGCACGGCGCATCCCGCAGGATCAGGATCTCGTGCTGTCGCCGCGGCCGGGTCGCGAAGACCGGCCGGTCGAGCGGCCAGTCCTCGAGGCTGACCACGATGCGCCCCCTCGCAAGGCGCGGCAGATCGAGAAACAGTTTGCGCAGCGAGCGGCGTGACAACGCCTGCAGGACACTCGGCGTGAACCGCGCCGGCGGCAGGTCGGCGCCCCGCTCCAGTGCGTAGCGCCGTCGCCGCAACATATCGTTCAAGTAGAGACCTTGTCTCGAATACCCCGTCCAGTGGATGATGACATGGTTTCCCGAGCGGCTCATCCCGTGAAAGCTGGTGACGATCATACAGCTCCGCTTCAGCCCCCGGAATGTTGATAGAGCGGATTCCGATTTTTAGCTATGCCGAATTCATCTACGTTGGTCGTGCTTGGAGATCGAGCCGCGGTCGAGGCGGGACTTGGGGGCACGGGCCGCCCCCCTCCGCTCCGGCGGGTGAGCGTGCGCAGCGCGCCGCGGCACCGGCGGCGGCGTCGATCGGCCGCCCCGCCTTGACAGGGCGGCGTGCCGCTCCTCTATTGCCGGCGAAGCGACAGAGGTGTCATGACGAGCCCGCTCCCCCCGCTCGATATCCTGCTCGCGGCGCCGCGCGGCTTCTGCGCCGGCGTCGACCGGGCGATCCAGATCGTCGAGCTGGCGCTCGAGCGCTATGGCCCGCCGGTCTATGTCCGGCACGAGATCGTCCACAACCGGTTCGTCGTCGAGGGGCTGAAGGCGAAGGGCGCGGTCTTCGTCGAGGAGCTCGACGAGATCCCCGATACCGGCCGGCCGGTGATCTTCTCGGCGCACGGCGTGCCGAAATCCGTGCCGGCGAACGCCGAGACGCGCGGCATGTTCTTTCTCGACGCCACCTGCCCGCTCGTCTCGAAGGTCCACAAGGAGGCGGTGCTGCATCATCGGCGCGGCCGCGAGATCGTCCTGATCGGCCATGCCGGCCATCCGGAAGTGATCGGCACGATGGGCCAGTTGCCCGAAGGCACCGTCGCCCTGGTCGAGACCGTCGACGACGCGACGCGCTTCGCCCCGCGCGATCCCGCCAATCTCGCCTTCATCACCCAGACCACGCTGTCGCTCGACGACACCGCCGCGATCGTCGCCGTGCTCAAGGCCCGCTTCCCCGCGATCGTCGGGCCGCACAAGGAAGACATCTGCTACGCCACCACCAACCGGCAGGAGGCGGTGAAGCGGATCGCCCCCGCGGTCGACGCGATGGTCGTGGTCGGCGCGCCCAATTCATCGAACTCGCAGCGGCTCCGCGAGGTCGCCGAGCGCGAGGGCTGCACCCGCGCTGTGCTCATCCAGCGCGCCGCCGAGATCGACTGGGCAGCGCTCGGGTCGCTGCGCCGGGTCGGCATCACCGCCGGCGCCTCGGCGCCGGAGGTGCTCGTCGAGGAGGTGATCGCCGCCTTCGCCGAGCGCTACACCGTCTCGGTCGAAGTGGTGCGCAACGCCGAGGAGACCATCGCCTTCAACCTGCCGCGCGAGCTCAGGCTCCCGCCCGCCGCCGCCTGATCCCCGCCATGGCCGTCTATACCGACGTCTCCGACGACGCGCTCGCGTCCTTCATCGCGCGCTACGATCTCGGCGCCGTGCTCTCCTTCAAGGGCATCGCCGAGGGCGTCGAGAACTCGAATTTCCTGCTCGTCACCGAGGCCGGGCCGCACATCCTGACGCTCTACGAGAAGCGGGTCGATCCGAACGATCTGCCCTTCTTCATCGGCCTGATGGAGCACCTCGCCGGCCGCGGCATCACCTGCCCCCTGCCGGTGCGCGACCGTTCCGGCGCGGCGCTCGGCACGCTCGCCGGCCGGCCTGCGGCGATCGTCACCTTTCTCGAGGGCATGTCGGTGCGCCGGCCGCGCGTCCTCCATTGCGCGGCGGTCGGCGAGGCGCTCGCCCACATGCATGCCGCGGCGGAGGGGTTCGCGATCACCCGCCGCAACGCGCTCACCGTCGACAGCTGGCGGCCGCTCTTCGCCCGCTCCGCCGGCCGCGCCGACACCGTGCTCTCGGGGCTCCGCCGCGAGATCGAGACCGAGCTCGGCGCGCTCGAGGCGCAGTGGCCCGCCGCCCTCCCCGCCGGCGTCATCCATGCCGATCTCTTCCCCGACAATGTCTTCTTCCTCGGCGACGCGCTCTCCGGCCTGATCGACTTCTACTTCGCCTGCAACGACTTCCTCGCCTACGACCTCGCCGTCTCGATCAATGCCTGGTGCTTCGAGCCGGACGGCGCGCTCAATGTGACGAAGGCGAAGGCGATGATCGCCGGCTATGGCCGCATCCGCCCGCTCGGCGCGGAGGAGATCGCGGCCCTGCCGCTGCTCTGCCGCGGCGCGGCGCTCCGCTTCCTGCTCACCCGGCTCTATGACTGGCTGAACGTGCCGCCCGGCGCGCTCGTCCGGCCGAAGGACCCGCTCGAATATCTCCGGAAGCTCCGCTTCCACCAGCGCGCCGGCTCGGCCGCCGCCTATGGAGCCGAAGCGTGACGGACGACACCGCGATCGAGATCTGGACCGACGGCGCCTGCTCGGGCAATCCCGGCCCCGGCGGCTGGGGCGCCGTGGTGATCGCCGGCGATCATCGCAAGGAACTGTCCGGCGGCGCCCCCGACACCACCAACAACCGCATGGAGCTGATGGCGGCGATCGCCGCGCTCGAGGCGCTGAAACGGCCGTCGCGCGTCAACCTGCACACCGATTCGCAGTATCTGCGTGGCGGCATCACCGGCTGGATCCACGGCTGGAAGCGGAACGGCTGGCGGACCGCCGACAAGAAGCCGGTGAAGAACGTCGATCTCTGGCAGCGGCTCGATACGGCGCTCGCCCGCCACGATGTCGCCTGGCACTGGGTGCGCGGCCATGCCGGCACGGAGCTCAACGAGCGGGCCGACGAACTCGCCCGTGAAGGCATGCGCCCCTTCAAGCCCGCCCGCCGCCCGGCCGCGCCGGCCTTCCGGCCATAGGCCTTGGGCGCAGCGCCGCACGTCCCCAAAGGGCGGGAGGTCCCTGCGGACGGCGCGGAACCCTCGCGCGGTCCCGGTGTTCGCCTTTCGTCAGGCACGCAAAGGAGGACCCTATGAGCCACGCCAAGCCGGAAGGCCGCCAGGGCCGCATCACCCACGAGCAGCAGCTCCGCATGCTCGAGCGCAAGGACGACCTGCCGAAGGCCGGAGAAGCCGATGCGATGCTCGAACGCACCGCCGAAGGCGACGTCCCGCCCAATCCGATCAAGCACCCGGACGCCCGCCAGAGCGAGTTCCCGGTGAGTCGCCACGGCATGAATCAGGAAAGCCGCCACGACAAGAGCTAGCACCGGAGGCACTCGACACCGAAGGTCGGGCGTGGGTGTCGGGGAGACGCTTCACGGCCGGTCCGCAGCCGCAGTGCGTCACCCGGCGGCGGATCGAAAAACGGCGTCGATTCTTCTCCGCCTGCTCCAGCGTGACACGGGTCATCGGCGCTGCTCCAGTCTTCCACCGGAAACTAGTCGCGCGCCGATGGTCTCACAAGGTGGATCAGAGCAGAGCGAGGATCGCCGCGGCGCCCGAGCCGGTGACGCTGCCCGGCGAGTCCTCGACATTGAGCGCGGTCACGACACCGTCCTCGACGATCATCGCATAACGCTGCGAGCGGACGCCCATGCCGGCCGCGGTCAGGTCGCGGTCGAGGCCGACCGCCTGCGTGAAGACCGCCGAACCGTCGGCGAGGAAGGTGATCTTGCCCGCCGCGCCCGTCGCCTCGGCCCAGGCCTTCATGACGTGGTGGTCGTTGACCGACACGACGGCGATCTCGTCGACGCCCTTCGCGCGGATCGCCTCGGCCTGCTCGACATAGCCCGGCAGGTGGTTGCGGTGGCAGGTCGGCGTGAAGGCGCCGGGAACGGCGAACAGCACGACCTTGCGGCCGGCGAAGATCTCGCCGGTCGTGCGGTCGGCGAAGCCCTCGGGCGTCGCGACCTTGAAGCTGGCGTCGGGCAGGCGGTCGCCGACCGTGATCGTCATGATGCGCTCCGGATGGAGAGGGAAAGGCCGGCGGAGACTAGGGCGGCGGAACGGCGCTGCCAAGGGGACGTCACCGGGGGCGATCCTCGAGGACGAGGCCGTCGAGCGGGACCGCCTGCTCGATCGCGCTGTCCCCCGCCACGACCGTGAAGCGGAAGGCCGCGCCGGGCGCCGGCTGCGGGGTGGCCGACCGGTCGACCGTGAAGCGATAGGTGGCCGTGCCGTCGGTCGCGGAGACGCGCTGCGGGGGCGACGGATACCAGCCGGCGGGCGCCTCGACGAATACTTCCGTTCCTTGCGGCGCGGGGGTTTCGAGCGTCAGCTCGAAGCCCGTCTCCTTCTCGGCGCCCCCGAGACCGGCGACGTCGCGGACGGCGAACCGGCCGGGCGCGGGCGGCCCCGGCAGGCGCGCCCGCGCCGCGCCGACGAGCGCCGCGGCATTCGGATCGGACAGGCCGGGCGGCACGTCGAGTGTCGCGTCGAGCCGCACCGGCAGGCAGATCTCGGCGCAGACGCCGAGATCGACCGCCGCCTTGACACGGACCGGCACTCCGGCCTCGGGGATCGCCGCGGCGAAGGGCAGCGCCACGGCGCCCTCATAGACATTGCTGACCGCAAAGCCGTCGTCGAACCGGCGCGGCGGCGGGAAAGCGATCTCGGCCGCATCGAGATTGGCGGAGGCGGAGAAATCGAAGCGCGGCGCCATGCCGGCGTCGCCGGGGTCGCGCCAATAGGTGTGCCAGCCGGCGTCGAGCGCGATCTCGATCACGCCGTCGATCCGGCCGTCGGCGGTCGGCGTGGCGACGAGACGCAGCCGGACGTGATCGGCGGCAACCCAGGCGCCGGTCGCGGCGTTGGCCGGCGGGGCCGCCGCTGCGAAGGCGGCGAAAAGGATCGGAAGGGCACGCTTCATGAGCGCGGGACGATATCGGCGGCCTCGGGCAAAGGCGAGGCCGGCGGGCACGCCGGCCGACCACTTCTCCGTGAGCCGCAGGGTCCGCCCGCCCTTTCCTTCTTCCGACCCCGTGCTAGACTCGATCGCCATGAAGCCGCGCGCGCACAGCCTCGACACGTCGGATCGGCCCTTTCTCGACGGGCACTTCCTGATCGCCATGCCGGGCATGACGGACGATCGTTTCGCCCGTTCGGTGGTCTATGTCTGTGCCCATTCCTCGGAAGGCGCGATGGGCATCGTCATCAACCAGCGCGCCCCGCAGCTGACCTTCCACGACCTCCTCGTCCAGCTCGACATCATCCCAGAGACCCCGGAAATCCGCCTGCCCTCCGTCGCCTCGCGGATGATCGTGCAGCGCGGCGGCCCGGTCGAGACCGGCCGCGGCTTCGTGCTCCATTCGACGGATTACTTCGTCGAGAATTCGACCCTGCCGATCGACGATCACGTCTCGCTCACCGCTACCCTCGAGGTGCTGAAGGCGCTCGCCGTCGGCTCCGGCCCGGCGAGCGCCATGCTGGCGCTCGGCTATGCCGGCTGGGCCCCCGGCCAGCTCGAAAGCGAGATCCAGGCGAATGGCTGGCTGCACTGTACGGCCGAGCCGGATCTGATCTTCGATCCCGATCTCGACGCGAAATATGAGCGGGCGCTCGCGCTTCTCGGTGTGCGGCCCGGCATGCTGTCGGGCGAAGCCGGGCACGCCTGAGGCGCGTCAGCGCGGACCGGCCTCGCGCAACCGGGCGCGCGCCCAGACGACGAACACGGCCGCGAGGCCGATCGCCAGGGCGAACCAGGTGATCGCGTAATTGAGGTGGTTGTTGGCGAAGGTCACGCGGGTCTCGCCGCCCTGCGGCAGCCCGCCGGGATTGGGCGTCGCATCCGCCTCGATCGTATAGGGCGCGAGGTCGGCCGCGGGAAGCCCGGCGGCAGCGCCGAAGCGCGCCGGCTCGCGATAGAACCACTCGTTCTTGGCGCCGTCGCCGGAGGGCCGCAGCAGGCTCCAGGGTGTCTCCGGCTTGCGCAGCAGCCCGGTGATGGTGATGCGGCCCTCGACCTGCCCCTCGCGGCGCGTCGAGGGATCGCGCCGGTCGTCCGGCACGAAGCCGCGATCGACATAGACCCACCACCCCTGATCGGTCTTCAGGGGCACGTAGACCATCCAGCCGACGCCGCCATAGGCTCCGCCTTCGGGCTCGCTCACCGTGGCGTAGAGGTGCGTCTCGGCCGGGTAGTGGAAGGTGCCGGAGATCGTCACCGGCGTGTAATCGACCGCACCGAGATCGAGGGCCGGCCAGGTTTCCGGCCCCGGCGCCGCGATCGGCGCGGCGCCGATGCGGGCGTTGACCTGCGCGATCAGCGCCTCCTTCCAGGCGAGCCGCTCGATCTGCCAGATGCCGAGGCCGAGGAGGATCGCGACGCCGATGAGAGCGGCAATGCCCGGCGCGATCAGCCGGCGGGTCGGGGAAGCCATGGCCGCTCGATCGAAAGGAGAGGAACGGCCGCGCCGGGGTGGCGCGGCCGGAACAGCGTCAGCCGTGCACCGGAGCGCCCCAGCCGCCCCAGATGTAGATGGCGAAGAACAGGAACAGCCACACCACGTCGACGAAGTGCCAGTACCAGGCCGCCGCCTCGAAGCCGAAATGGGCCTTCGGGGTGAAATGGCCGGCCATCGCCCGGAACAGGCAGACGATCAGGAACAGCGTGCCGATGATGACGTGGAAGCCGTGGAAGCCGGTCGCCATGAAGAAGGTGGCGCCATAGATGTTGCCGGCATCCGGGCCGTAGGGACCGTCGACCGGACCGCCAAAGGCGAAGGGCGCGTGCAGATACTCGATCGCCTGCACCACCGAGAAGATCAGGCCGAGCGCGACGGTGCAGACGAGGCCCCATTTCAGGCCCTCACGGTCGTCGTGCAGCAGCGCGTGATGCGCCCAGGTGATGGTCGTGCCCGAGGTGAGCAGGATCAGCGTGTTGAGGAGCGGCAGGTGCCAGGGGTCGAACACCTCGAAGCCCTGCGGCGGCCAGTGCCCGCCGGTGAACGCGGCGCGGGCGACCTGATGCGCCTCGTTCGGGAAGAGGCTCGCATCGAAGAACGCCCAGAACCAGGCGACGAAGAACATCACCTCCGAGGCGATGAACAGGATCATGCCGTAGCGCAGGTGCAGCTGGACGACGGGCGTATGATCGCCCTTCTGGCCTTCCTTGATGACGTCCCGCCACCACACGAACATGGTGTAGAGGACGACCAGGACGCCCGGCACCATCCACCACGGGCTCGCGCCGTGCATGTACTGGATCGCCGCCACCGCCAGCAGGAAGGCGCCGAGCGAAGCGAGGAACGGCCACGGGCTCGGGTCGACGAGATGGTAGTCGTGGTTCTTGCCGTGTGCGTGGACGGCGTGGGCCTCGGCCATGGCGGCTCCCCCTATGCTCAGAGCGGGCTCTTCGTAGCCGGGACGGCAGCGAGCGGCTTGACCGTCGCGCCGTCTTCGGCGGGGAAGAAGGTGTAGGAAAGGGTGATGGTATCGACGTAGCGCAGTTCCGGATCCGACGCCATCGCCGGATCGACGAAGAAGGTGACGGCCATGTCCTGTTTCTCGCCGGCGGCGAGGTGCTGCTCGTTGAAGCAGAAACAGGCGATCTTGTTGAAATACTGCCCGGCAATGCCCGGTGTCACATTGAAGACGGCCGTGGCGGCGCTCGGCGCACCGGAGCGGTTGGCGACCGCATAATGGATCTCGCGGATCTCGCCGAGCTTCACCTCGACCTCGCGGTCGACCGGGCGGAAGCTCCATTCGAGGCCATTGCCGATATTGGCGTCGAACCGGACCCGGACGGTCCGGTCGAGCACCTTGCCCGGCCCGGCTTCGGCGCGCTGCGTGGTGCCGCCATAGCCCGTGACCTTGCAGAACAGATTGTAGAGCGGCACGGAGGCGAAGGCGGCGCCGAGCATGGCGCCGGCGAAGACCACGCAGGCCGCGGCGGTCATTCCGACCTTCGACTTCATCCGCCCCTCCTAGATCACGCGGCTGGCGACATTGCCGCCCATCTTGACGATCGTCATCGCGAAGAAGAGCACGACCAGGCCGGCGAGCACCCAGGCGATGGCTATCGAGCGGGCGCGGCGGCGGCGCAGTTCTTCCTCGGTGAGCTTGCGACCTTCCTCGGCCATGGTCAGACCATCCATCCGAAGAGCGCAGCGAGCCGATCGACGAGCAGGAGCGCGAAGACGAGGAAGAGGTAGACGATCGAGAAGGCGAACAGCCGCTTCGCGGCGGCGAAGCGTGGGTCCGCGTCGCCCGCACGCCAGACGCGATAGGCGTGATGCACGAACACCGCGCCGAGCGCCGCAGTCGCGACGCCATAGGCCGGCGAGGCGAAGCCGAACAGCGCCGGGGTCACGCCGAGCGGGGCGAGCACCAGCGAATAGAGGAGGATCTGCCGGCGGGTCGCCGCCGCGCCGGCGACGTTCGGCAGCATCGGCACGCCGGCGCGGCCGTAATCGTCCGACTTGAAGAGCGCCAGCGCCCAGAAATGCGGCGGCGTCCACATGAAGATGATGAGAAAGAGGAGGATCGGCTCGAGCGACACCGAGCCGGTCACCGAGGCCCAGCCGATCACCGGCGGCAGCGCGCCGGCGGCGCCGCCGATGACGATATTCTGCGGCGTCGAGCGCTTCAGCCACATCGTATAGACGACGGCATAGAAGAAGATGGTGAAGGCGAGCAGCGCGCCGGCGACGGCATTGACGAAGAGGCCGAGCAGCACGACCGAGAAGGCGGCGAGCGTCAGGCCGAAGGCGAGCGCCTCCCCCGGCGCGACGCGGCCGGCCGGCACAGGCCGGCTCGCGGTGCGGCGCATCAGCCGGTCGATATCGGCGTCATACCACATGTTGAGCGCGCCCGAGGCGCCCGCCCCCACCGCGATGCAGAGCAGCGCGGTGAAGGCCATCACAGGGTGAATGCTCCCCGGCGCCGCGACCAGACCGACGAAGGCGGTGAAGATGACGAGCGACATCACCCGCGGCTTCAAGAGCGCGATGAAATCGGACGGCGTGGCGAGATGGCTCGCCGTCCCTTCGATGTCGCGGAACTCCACGTCGGACATGGTCGCCTTTCGAGGGGGCCGGTTTCCCGGCCCCTTGGTCGCCTTTCGAGAGTGGGGCCGGTTTCCCGGCCCCGTCGTCACGTTCAGTGCTTGACGTCGCCGATCTTCGGCAGCGTCTCCCACTGATGGAAGGGCGGCGGCGAGGAGAGCTGCCACTCGAGCGTCGTCGCGCCCTCGCCCCACGGATTGTCGCCGGCCGGAACCTTCTTCAGGAAGGCGTCGACGACGCCATAGAGGAAGATCAGCACGCCGACGGCCGAGATGTAGGAGCCGATCGACGACACGAAGTTCCAGCCGGCGAGCGCATCCGGATAGTCGACATAGCGTCGCGGCATGCCGGCGAGCCCGAGGAAGTGCTGCGGGAAGAACACCAGGTTGACGCCGATGAAGGTCACCCAGAAGTGCAGCTTGCCGATGGTCTCGTTGTACATGTAGCCGAACATCTTCGGGAACCAGTAGTACCAGCCGCCGAAGATCGCGAACACCGCACCGAGCGAGAGCACGTAGTGGAAGTGCGCGACGACGTAATAAGTGTCGTGCAGCGCCCGGTCGAGACCGGCATTGGCGAGCTGAACGCCCGTCACGCCACCCACCGTGAAGAGGAAGATGAAGCCGATCGCCCACAGCATCGGCGTGCGGAACTCGATCGAACCGCCCCACATCGTGGCGATCCAGGAGAAGATCTTCACACCCGTGGGCACTGCGATGATCATCGTGGCGGCGACGAAATAGGCCTGCGTCTCATAGGAGAGGCCGACCGTATACATATGGTGCGCCCAGACGACGAAGCCGACGACGCCGATGGCGACCATCGCATAGGCCATGCCGACGTAACCGAAGATCGGCTTCTTCGAGAAGGTCGAGATGATGTGGCTGACGATGCCGAAGCCCGGCAGAATCAGGATGTACACCTCGGGATGGCCGAAGAACCAGAACAGGTGCTGGAACAGGATCGGGTCGCCGCCGCCTTCCGGCTTGAAGAAGGTGGTGCCGAAATTGCGGTCGGTCAGCAGCATGGTGATCGCGCCGGCGAGCACCGGAAGCGACAGGAGAAGCAGGAAGGCGGTGACGAGCACGGCCCAGGCGAAGAGCGGCATCTTGTGCAGCGTCATGCCGGGGGCGCGCATGTTGAAGATCGTCGTGATGAAATTGATCGCGCCGAGGATCGACGACGCGCCCGAGATGTGCAGCGCGAGGATCGCGAAGTCCATCGCCGGGCCCGGATGACCGCCGGTCACCGCCGAGGAGAGCGGCGGATAGATCGTCCAGCCGCCGCCGACGCCGTTGGCGCCGGCCGGGCCGGGCACGAAGAGCGAGATCAAGAGCAGGAGGAAGGACGGCGGCAGCAGCCAGAACGAGATGTTGTTCATCCGCGGGAAGGCCATGTCGGGCGCGCCGATCATGATCGGCACGAACCAGTTGCCGAACCCGCCGATCATCGCCGGCATCACCATGAAGAAGATCATGATCAGGCCGTGCGAGGTGGTGAAGGTGTTGAAGACATGCGGATCGGAGAAGATCTGCATGCCCGGCTCCTGCAGCTCGAGCCGGATCCCGACCGAGAGCGCGCCGCCGATGATCCCCGCGATGATCGCGAAGATCAGGTACATCGTGCCGATGTCCTTGTGATTGGTCGAATAGACCCAGCGGCGCCAACCCGTCGGATGGCCGTGGTCGTGAACGTGAGCGGCGTGAGCGCCCGTGGCCATGTCTCTTCCTTCCCTTCTCGCCCTGCGGCGCGCCGAGCGCGCCCGGCCGGATCGCTTCGTCTGTCGCCCGCCTCAGCGCGCGGCGACGTCGACGGCCTTGGCGCCGTCCTCGGTCTTCATGTCCGCGAGCAGCTGATAGGCGCTCTTGAGATCGGTCTGCGCCGCCGCCAGCCACGCGTCGTACTGCGCCTGCGGCACGATGCGGATGGCGATCGGCATGAAAGCGTGGTCGCGGCCGCACAGTTCGGAGCACTGGCCGTAATAGACGCCCTCACGGTCGGCCCGGAACCAGGCCGAGTTGAGCCGGCCCGGAATGGCGTCGATCTTCACGCCGAAGGCCGGCATCGCGAAAGAATGGATGACATCGGCGCCGATCACCTGCAGATCGACGACGACGCCGACCGGCAGCACGACCTGATTGTCGACCGCGAGGAGCCGCGGCTGGGTCGCCGGATCGGTGCGGTCGGCATCCGACAGCATGCGCGATTCGAAGCTGACCGGCTCGGCGCCCTCCTGCGTCGGGGCGTATTCATAGCCCCAGTACCACTGATAGCCGGTCGCCTTCAGGTGAACGACGCGATCCTTGGCCGGATCGAAGCCGGGGATGATGCGCGCCGGGTCTTCCTGCGCGAAGAGGAGCGAGAAGGAGGGCACGGCGATGCCGATCAGGATCAGGATCGGCGCCACCGTCCAGACCACCTCGATCAGCGTGTTGTGCGAGGTGCGCGAGGGAGTCGGATTGGCGCGCGCATTGAAGCGCACCATCACATAGAGCAGCAGGGCGAGCACGAACACCACGACCGCCGCCATGGTCAGCGTCAGCCCGGCATTGAAGCTCTCGATCCGCGCCATGATCGGCGAGGCGGCCTCCTGGTGCCAGACTTCCCATTGCCGCGGCTGGTCGGCCCAAGCCGCAGCCGGCAGCATGGTCAGCGCGCCGACGGCGGCAAGCTTGCCCGAGAAATGCGCGATCGCCTTCGCCACGTCCCACTCCTTGTCGTCGGCCGCCGCAGCGCCTCGCGCGCTCCCCTCCGACGGCCCCGTTTGCGCCTTTTTCCAGCCCAGTATAGGCCGAGAAGGCCCGCCGGCCATGCGACTTTTTCGTTTCGCGCACGGTCTTCGAGCGTCCGGATCGCCCTTTGCCACAGAGGCCTTTGCCGAGCAACGGTGGAACATGCGAAGACATGCGGCAAATCGCTGCCGCCGCCTCGATGCGGCCGCGCGGCGGAGCATGATGATCGTTTCGGTGACCGAGGAGCCGTCCCGTGTCCTTTGAGCTCAAGTTCCCGCGCCGGATCGCCCTCCGGCTCGCCGCCCTCGCCCTCGCCGCGACGGGTCTCGCCGCGCCGGCAGCGGCGCAGGGCGTCGTCAAGGCCGTGCACGGCGACTGGGAGGTGCGCTGCGACACGCCCGCCGGCGCGCAGAACGAGGTCTGCTCGATGATGCAGTTCGTCACGGCCGAGGATCGGGACAATGTCGGCCTTTCGGTGATCGTGCTGAAGACGGCCGACAAGAAGGCCCGCATCATGCGCGTGCTGGCGCCGCTCGGCGTGCTGCTGCCGTCGGGCCTCGCGCTCAAGATCGACACGAGCGACATGGGCCGCGCCGGCTTCGTGCGCTGCCTGCCGGACGGCTGCCTCGCCGAGGTCATCCTCGACGATCAGCTGATCCAGAAGCTGCGCGACGGCAAGACGGCGACCTTCATCATCTTCCAGACGCCGGAAGAGGGCATCGGCATCCCGATCTCGCTCAACGGCTTCGGCCCGAGCTTCGATTCGCTGCCATGACCTCTTCCGATCGGAAGCCGGCAGCGTCATATTGGAGCAACGGAAGAGAGGGTTTCGCGATGCCCGATGCGCCGTTCACCTTCCTCGTCGACGACGATCTCAAGCGCGCTTTCGCCGAAGTGGCGGCGGCCCGTGATCGCAGCGGCCCGCAGATGCTGCGCGACTTCATGCGCGACGTGGTCGATCAGAGCCGCGCCGATCATGATGATTGGTTCCGGACCGAGGTCGATAGGGGTATCCAGGCCGCCGATACAGCCGGCGCAGCGGCGCTGTCGCAGGCGGATGTCGAGGCGCGCTGGCGGAGCCGCCGCGCCGATCTCCTGAAGCCCGACGGTGACTGATCGGCCCGTCGTCTGGACGGTCCTGGCCGAGATGGACCTCGCCGATCAGATCGCCCATATCGCGCTCGACAGCCCCGCCTCGGCTGTCACAGTCGGCGATGCGATCGTAACGGCGGCGGGTGCCCTCGCCGCGATGCCGCACCAGGGGCGTGCGGGACGAATCGCCGGGACGCGCGAGCTGATCGTCCCGCATACGCCCCACATCATCGTCTATCGCGCCGCCGCGGAACGGATCACGATCCTTCGCGTCCTTCACGGCGCGCAACAATGGCCGCAGCGGCGCCGCTGATCGATCACCGCACGCCGGTGCGAACCGGGCCGCGACGCACTATCTTCGGGCCAGCACGCCACGGAAGGACCCTTCGCTCATGACCGAGGACACAAAGAGCCTGCTCGAGCGCGCCGGCATCGACCGAAGCGAGGCCGAATCGGTCGTCGGGGCGGCGCTCGCCGGCGCCGATGACGGCGAGCTGTTTCTCGAATACACCCAGTCCGAAGGCTTGGGCTTCGACAATGGGCGGCTCGTCTCGGCGAGCTACGACACCGCGCAGGGCTTCGGCCTCCGTGCGGTCGCCGGCGAAGCGGTCGGCTATGCGCATTCCGGCGAGATCTCGCTCGACGCCATCCGCCGCGCCGGCGAGGCGGTCGCCTCGGTGAAGGCGGGCCGCTCCGGCACGCTCGCCGCGCCGCCCCCCGGCACCAACCGGTCGCTCTATGGCGACGAGAACCCCCTCGCCTCGCCCTCTTTCGCCGAGAAGGTGAAGCTGCTCGAGACGATCGACGCCTATGCGCGGGCGAAAGATCCACGGGTGCGGCAGGTCTCCGCCTCGGTCGCCGGCTCCTGGCAGGTGGTCGAGATCCTGCGGCCGGACGGCAGCTATCGCCGCGACGTCCGCCCGCTCGTCCGGGTCAATGTCTCGATCGTCGCCGGCTCGGGCGACCGGCAGGAGCAGGGTTCCTACGGCATGGGCGGCCGCGAGGGCTTCGGCAGCTTTGTGACCGAGGAGTCCTGGCGGCACGCGGTCGACGAGGCGCTCCGCCAGGCGCTCGTCAATCTGGAGGCCGTGCCGGCGCCGGCCGGCACGTTCGACGTGGTGCTCGGCCCGGGCTGGCCGGGCATCCTGCTGCACGAGGCGGTCGGCCACGGGCTGGAAGGCGATTTCAACCGCCGCAAGGAGAGCGCCTTCGCCGGGCTGATGGGCGAGCGGGTCGCCTCGAAGGGCGTCACCGTGGTCGACGACGGCACGATCGCCGATCGCCGCGGCTCGCTCACCATCGACGACGAGGGCACGCCCACCCAGTCGACCACGCTGATCGAGGACGGCATCCTGGTCGGCTACATGCAGGACCGGCAGAACGCCCGGCTGATGGGCATGAAGCCGACCGGCAATGGCCGCCGCCAGTCCTACGCCCACGCGCCGATGCCGCGCATGACCAACACGCTGATGCTGTCCGGCGCGCACAGCCCGGAAGAGATCCTCGGGTCGGTGAAGAAGGGCCTCTATATGGTCGGCTTCGGCGGCGGCCAGGTGGACATCACGAGCGGCAAGTTCGTGTTCTCCTCGACCGAGGCCTATCTCCTCGAGAACGGCAGGATCGGCGCGCCGGTCAAGGGCGCAATGCTGATCGGCAACGGGCCGGACGCGCTGACCCGCATCGCGATGGTCGGCAACGACATGGCGCTCGATCGCGGCATCGGCACCTGCGGCAAGAACGGCCAGGGCGTGCCGGTCGGCGTCGGCCAGCCGACGCTCCGGATCGACGGGTTGACGGTCGGCGGCACCGCCACCTGACCGTCCGCGCGGAAGCGGGTTGCGGCGCCGGCGGCGCCTCAGCCGCGCTCGACGGGCAGGCCGGCGCGCAGCCAGCCGTTCAGACCGCCTTCGAGCAGGAAGACGGTACAGCCCGGTGCCGCGGCGACGAGCCGCGCGGCGTTCATCGCCGTGCGCTGGCCGGAGCGGCAGGTGAAGATCACCGTGCCCGATGAGCGCACGGCCGCCGGGCCGGCCGAGAGCTGCGACAGCGGCTGCAGCTCGGCGCCGGCAATGCGCTCGCTCGCGAATTCGGCCGGCTCGCGGATGTCGATCAGCGCGGCGCCCTGTTCGACGAGGGCGCGGGCGTTCAGGGCATCGATGGTGCGGATCACGGGGTCGTTCCTTTGGGAGCGCCCGCCGGGAGATCGGCGGGACAGAAGAGGTCCTTGAGGGTGGCGAGCAGGCGGAGCGCCCCGGCATGCCCGACCCGGTAATGGAGGGTCTGCCCGTCGCGGCGGAAGGCCACGACACCCTCCTCGCGCAGCCGCGCGAGATGCTGCGAGGCTGCCGATTGCGACAGGCCGACCGCCTCGGCGAGGGCGCCCACCGGCGCCTCCCCAACCCCGCAGAGATGGCAGAGCAGGAGCAGACGCTTCTCGTTCGCCATCAGGGCGAGCAGCGCCGCCGCCTCGCCCGCCCGCGCTTCGAGCGCGGCGAGATCGTGGGTCGCGATGCGCGGTGCGCCTGACATCAAACCCTCTATATTAGATCTCTCTAAATTAGAGAGCGCTTATAGACCTGTCAATGGCGGCGCCCGCCACCCGCCATCGCCCGGGACCTGCCCGGGGATGCCGGTTCGTCACGCCGCGGCGGCCGCATCTCCGCCGAGCAGCGCGGCGAGCGCGCGATAGTCCGCGGCGCGCGGCGCGTTGGGCCGCCAGGCGAGCGCGATGGTGCGTTCCGTGCGGCGGCCGACGAGCGGCCGGACGACGAGGTCGGTACCGGCCGTGACGCCCGCGGCGACCGCCATTTCCGGCAGCAGCGTCACGCCGAAGCCGCTCGCCACCATCTGCACGAGCGTGTGCAGGCTCGTCGCGGCGAATTCGTCGCGTGCCGGCGCATCCTCGGGCGAAAGGGCGCAGGCCGAGACGACCTGATCGCGCAGACAGTGACCGTCCTCCATCAGCAGCAGGCGTTCGCCTTCCAGCGCGCGGACCGGGATGCGCTCGAGATCGGCGAGGCGGTGGCCCGCCGGCAAGGCAGCGAGAAGCGCGTCCTGCGCGATCGGCACGGTCTCGAGCCGGCTGCAGGAACAGGGGAAGGCGAGGAGCAGCGCGTCGAGCCGGTTCGCCTCGAGCCGGGCGACCAGCCGCTCGGTCGTGTCCTCGCGCAGCACCGGCTTCAGGTTCGGGAAAGCGCTCCGCAGCGCCGGCATCAGGCGCGGCAGGAGGAACGGCCCGATCGTCGGGATGACGCCGAGCCGCAGCGGCCCGCTCATCGGCTGGCGGGCGACGTCGGCCGCCTCGACGAAGGCCTCCAGCGCCGCGAGCGCGACGCGGGCGCGGTCGACCAGTTCGAGCCCGAGCGGGGTGAACATCGCCCGCTTCGCCCGGCTGCGATCGAGGAGCGCCGCATCGAGCTGGCGTTCGAGCGCCGTCAAGCCGGCCGAAAGGGTCGACTGGGTGACGCCGCATTCCTCCGCCGCCCGGCCGAAATGCTGGGTTTCGTTGAGGGCGAGCAGGTAGCGGAGCTGCTGCGGGCTGGGAAGGGGCGCCATCGATCCGATCGATCAAAAAGACAGGAATAATTCATTTGGTTTGCGCGGCATCACTGATCAATATATGCGCCGCAACAGGGACCGCGCCAGTTTGTTTGCACGGCAACATCCCAAGCGTGTCCCTCGACCCGATTCAACCGTATGAGGACTGATCGATGCTGACCGTTGGCGACACCTTCCCCGCCTTCAACCTCAAGGCCGTGAAGCCCGGCCCGGCGGGCCTCAACCTCAAGGACCCCTTCGTCGACATCTCGAACGAGTCCGATGCCGGCCAGTGGAAGGTGATCTTCTTCTGGCCGAAGGACTTCACCTTCGTCTGCCCGACCGAGATCGTCGCCTTCGGCAAGCTGTCGGGCGATTTCGCCGACCGCGACACGGTGGTCTACGGCGTCTCGACGGACAACGAGTTCGTCCACGCCAACTGGCGCATCCACCACGCCGACCTCAAGGAGCTGACCATCCCGATGCTCGCCGATATCAAGCGCGAGCTGTCGGCGGCCTGCGGCATTCTCGACAAGAAGGAAGGCGTGGCGCTGCGGGCCACCTTCATCGTCGATCCGGACGGCATCATCCGCTTCGCCTCGGTCAACGACCTGTCGGTCGGCCGCAACCCGCAGGAAGTGCTGCGCGTGCTCGACGCGCTGCAGAGCGACGAGCTCTGCGCCTGCAACTGGAACAAGGGCGACGAGTTCCTCCGCCCGGCCGCCTGAGCCGGCGACTGCCGCCAGTCCACCCGCGCGCCGCCGGCGCGCGGGCCTTGGTTCCGATCCGCCTCCGCGCCGCCGGTGCGCAGGCCTTCGTTCCGACGAGGATCCCATGTCGCTCGACACGCTGAAGAACGCCCTCCCCGACTACGCCAAGGACATCAAGCTCAATCTCGGCACGCTCTCGACCGAGCCGAGCCTGACGACGCAGCAGCGCGCCGGCACCTTCGTCGCCGCGGCGCTCGCCTCGCGCAACGCCGACGTGACGGCGGCGATCGTCGCCGAATTCGCGCCGCAGCTTTCGCCCGAGGCGCTGCATGCAGCGAAAGCCGCCGCGTCGATCATGGGCATGAACAACGTCTATTACCGCTTCGTCCACATGGTCGGCGGCGACTATGCGAACATGCCGGCCAAGCTGCGCATGAACGTGATCGGCCGGCCGGGCGTCGAGAAGGCCGATTTCGAACTCTGGTCGCTGGCGGTTTCCGCGATCAATGGCTGCGCCATGTGCGTCGAGAGCCATGAGCGCGCGGTGCGTGCCGAGGGGCTGACGCAGGAGCAGGTCCAGTCGGCCGTCCGCATCGCCGCGACCGTGCACGCCGTCGCCGCGACCCTCGACGGCGAGGCCGCGCTGCAGCCGCTCGCCCAGGCCGCCGAGTAGAACGCGGCGCAGGCGCCTCCCGCTACGGCGCCGGCCGGCCGGCGCCGCTTCGGCGGGCGAGGCGTCGCCAGAACGAGTGTCGCACCGCTACGGATAGAGCCGGGTCCGCGTCCAGGGGCCTTCACCGGGCACGGCGCGCGTGAAGCGGACGCGGTCGTGCAGGCGGAAGGCGCCGTCGTGCCAGAACTCGATCTCGACCGGCGCGATCCGGAAGCCCGACCAGTGTGGCGGACGCGGGATGTCCCCTTCTCCGTATTGCGCCGTCACCGCCGCCACGCGCTCCTCGAGGAGGGCGCGGGATTCGAGCGGGCGCGACTGCGCCGAGGCCCAGGCCCCGATGCGGCTGCCGCGCGGGCGGGTGGCGAAATAGGCGTCCGCCTCCTCCGCCGTGACGCGGCCGACCTCGCCGCGGATGCGCACCTGACGGCGCAGGCTCTTCCAGTGGAAGAGCAGCGCCGCACGGGGCTGGCCGGCGAGCTCGGTCGCCTTGGCGCTTTCGAGGTTGGTGTAGAAGACGAAGCCCGCCTCGTCGAAATCCTTCATCAGCACCATGCGCAGATCCGGCAGGCCGGACGCGTCCACGGTGGCGAGCGCCATCCCGTTCGGATCGTTGATCTCGCGGTCCGTCGCCTCGGCGAGCCAGGCACCGAACAGCGCGAAGGGGTCGTTCGCTTGCGTGAAGTCACTCATTGTTAACGCTGATCCTGGATGCTGCACGATGGCGGGAGGCGGCCGAAGGGATCCGAATGGCGCGACGCGGGCAGTCATACCTCGGCCGTTGCGTCGCTGGGAAGGTGGCTCTCGCGCGCTGGACCATGATCGCGCTGATGCCGGCTCTTCTTTCCGGCTGCGGCCTGTCGCCGCTCGCCGAACGGGCGGAGGTCGACCGGGCCGTCACCGGCTCGGTCGAGGCGGCCCGCCCGGTCCCGGTGGCGCGCACCGTGGTCGACGCGCTCGACCCTTCCGACTGGGAGCGCATCCGGCTCGTCGCCGCAACGACGCTCTCGACCGCGCAACAGGGCGAGGTGATCGACTGGACGAATGCCGCGACCGGCTCGAACGGCACGGTGGCGGCGACGGGCGAGGCCCGGCGCGACGCGGCGGCCGGGCTCTGCCGGCCCTTCTCGCTCACCGTCAGCGACCTGCGCGGCATCCGCCGCTATCGCGGCGAGGCGTGCCGCTCGCAGGACGGCATGGCGCGGCTGATCGGCATGCTGCCGGAAGATGCGGCCCTGCTGTAGCCTGTAGAATTTATTCCTACGACCATCTATATTGGGGTCGGCCGGATGCCGCAGCGCGGGTCCGGGCCATATCCCGCCTCGAAAGGGGGTAGACATGCGTGATCCGTACGAAGTGCTGGGCGTGACGCGGACCGCATCGGCCGCCGAGATCAAGAAGGCGTTCCGCAAGCTCGCCAAGCAGCATCATCCCGACCAGAACCAGGACGATCCGAAGGCGAAGGAGCGCTTCGCCGAGGTGAACCAGGCCTATGAGGTGGTCGGCGACGAGGAAGCGCGGGCGAAGTTCGACCGCGGCGAGATCGGCGCCGACGGCAAGCCGCGCTTCGATCCGCTCGGCGGCGGGGCCGGCGGCTTCCAGGGCTTCGACCCGCAGGGTTTCGGCGGCGGCCGCACCTTCCGCTGGTCGGGCGGCGCGCCCGGCGGCGGTGCCGAGGACATCCTCAACGATTTCTTCGGCGGCTTCGGCGCCGGCCGGGCGCGGGGCGCGCGAGCCAAGCCCGAACGCCCGATCGAGGATGCGAGCGCGACGGTCGCCGTGACGCTCGAGCAGATCGCCCGCGGCGAGAAGGCGCGCGTCGACCTGCCGACCGGCAAGACGGTCGACATCACCATTCCGCCCGGCACACGCGCCGGCAAGACGATCCGGCTGCGCGGGCAGGGCTTCGCAGGTGGCGACGCGCTCGTCCAGGTCGAGTTCGTGCCGCATCCGCTGTTCAAGCCGGAAGGCGAGCACCTGCGGCTCGACCTGCCGGTGACGCTCGACGAGGCGGTGCTCGGCGCCAAGGTGCGCGTGCCGACGCTGTCCGGCTCGGTGCAGATGACGGTACCGCCGAACGCCAATATCGGCCGCGTGCTGCGGCTGAAGGGCAAGGGCCTGCCGACCGCCGAGGGCGGCCATGG
Source organism: Prosthecomicrobium pneumaticum (assembly GCF_014199915.1). GTDB lineage: Bacteria > Pseudomonadota > Alphaproteobacteria > Rhizobiales > Kaistiaceae > Prosthecomicrobium > Prosthecomicrobium pneumaticum. Next base: position 403,971 of record NZ_JACHOO010000002.1, read on the forward strand.
CGACCTGCTCGTCAGCCTTCGCATCGTGCTGCCCGAAAAGGCCGATCCGGAGCTCGACGCGCTGATGCGGCGCTGGCGCGACCGGGCGCCCTATAGTGCGCGCGGCCCCGAATACGAGCGCTGAACCGGCTCAGACGGGATCGGCCGCGGGCCGCGGCGCCGCGGCGCGGGCGAGCCGGTCGTTGATCGCCTCGCCGAGCCCCTCCTGCGGGATCGGCGCGACGGCGATCACGGCCGCCTTGCCATCGAGCGTCCTGAGGGCCGCGAAGAGACGGGCCGAGGCCTCGACGAGATCGCCCCGCTCCGACAGCTGGACCACCGCCGCGGCCTCGCGCCAGCCCTCCGGCAGATCCGGCCCGAAGGCGAGCAGCGCCTCGCCCGGACGCACCGCGGTCGCGCGCAGCCGCACCGCCGCGGCGGGGGCGTAATGCGAGGCGAGCATGCCGGGTGCGGCGGGCGCGTGGGCCGCGCTCGCCGGGGCCTTCGCGAGCGGCCGGCCGAGCACCGCCTCGAGCGCTCCCCGCGCGATGGCACCCGGCCGCAGCAGCACCGGGCCGTTGGGACCCGCGCCGACAATGGTCGATTCGAGCCCCATCGGGGCCGGACCGGCATCGAGAATCACGGCGACGGCCGCGCCGAGATCGGCCGCCACATGCGCCGCTTCCGTCGCCGAGACATGGCCGGAGCGATTGGCGCTCGGCGCCGCGACCGGCCGGTCGAAGGCGGCGAGCACGGCCCGCGCCACCGGATGGGCCGGCACCCGGACGGCGAGCGTGTCGAGCCCGGCGGTGACGAGATCGGCCACCCCCGCCTCCGCCCGGCGCGACGCGACGAGGGTGAGCGGCCCCGGCCAGAAGGCGGCCGCGAGGCGGGCGAGGTCCGCGTCGAGCACCACCAGCCGGTCCGCGGCGGCACGGTCGGCGACGTGTGCGATCAAGGGGTTGAAGCGCGGCCGGCCCTTTGCCGCGTAGATGCCGGCGACGGCGGCGCCGTTGGTCGCATCGGCGGCGAGGCCGTAAACCGTCTCGGTCGGCAGCGCCACGAGATCGCCCGCGGCGAGCGCCGCGATGGCGCGCTCGATCGAGCGGGGATCGGCGGCGGAAAGGAGAAGAGGACGCTCTGACATCGGCCGTGACGCTGAAAGCGCCAGATGGCCCGTGCCCAGCGCGGGCGTCAAGCTCCCGGTTCCGCCACTTTTTCTACATGTTGCTGCCGCATCCTCCTTTCGCCTTGACGAAGCGGCCACCCGCCGGGACCATGGCACCTCTTCATGAGGGGAGGACGACCCGCAGGATGAGCGCGCAGGCCAGCATGCCGATCCACGTCGAGAACCGGGCCGGAGTGGTGACGATCCGCTTCGATCGTCCCGAGACGCAGAACGCCTGGACGCTCGACATGCTCGGCGCTCTCGCCGACGCGCTCGTCATCGGCGAGCGCGACGGCAGGGTCCGCGCCTTCATGCTGTCGGGCACGCCCGGCGTTTTCTGCAGCGGCAGCGAATTGAAGGAAATACTCGCCTTCGCCGACCGCGGTGCGCTCGACGAGGTGGTGACGCGCTTTCTGAAAACGATCGCGACGATCGAGAAGCCGCTGGTCGCGGCGGTCGACGGGCCGGCGGTCGGCATCGGCGCGACGATCCTCTTCCATTGCGACTATGTCGTCGCGAGCGAATGGTCGACCTTCGAGTGCCCCTCGGTCGAACTCGGCCTCGTGCCGGAGGCGGCGTCGACCCTGATCGGTCCGCGGCTGATGGGCTATGCCCGGGCCTTCGAATTCCTCGTGATGGGCGAGCGGTTCGACGCCGAGCGCGCCCGCGAGGTCGGCCTCGTCAACCGCATCCTGCCCGCCGAGGCGGTGGACGACGCTGCGCTCGAGGTCGCGCGGTCGATCGCCCGGAAGCCGCCTGAGGCGGTGACGGCGACGCGACGGCTGATCCGCGGCGACCGGCGCGAGATCCTCGCCCGCGTCGACCAGGAGGCGGCGCTCATCGTCGAGCGGCTGCGTTCGCCGCTTGCCCGCGACAATGTCATCGCCTTCATGCGGAAGGCGCGCTAGAGCCTGTTCCCGGAAGATCACCGGGCGGAGGAACGACGGCGCCGCGGCACCGTCCGGTCGGCCGGAACCGCCTCGCACGCCGTTTGCCGGAGTCCCGCTTGACCACGCTGATCGTCGAGAGCCCGCTTTCTCTGCGCCATATCGTGCCGTTCGGCCATCCCGAGCGGCCGGAGCGCATGGAGGCGGTCGGCCGGGTGCTCGCCGCGCCGGCCTTCGCTGCCCTGCCGCGGGCCGCCGCGCCGATGGCCGACGAGGCGGCGATCCTGTCCTGCCACACCGCCCGTCACCTCGACGCGATGCGCGCCGCGAGCCCGTCCGAGGGCTTCGTGCGGATCGATGCCGACACGGTGATGTCGCCGAAGACGCTCGAGGCCGCGCTCCATGCCGTGGGCGGCGCGGTGCTCGCGGTCGACCGGGTGCTCGGCGGCACGGCGAAGAACGCCTTCAGCGCCGCGCGTCCGCCCGGCCATCACGCCGAGCCCGATGCCGCCATGGGCTTCTGCTTCTTCAACCAGGCGGCGATCGCCGCCCGCCACGCCCAGACCGCGCACGGGCTCGGCCGTGTCGCGATCGTCGATTTCGACGTGCATCATGGCAATGGCACGCAGGCGATCTTCTGGGCGGACCGGAGCGTCCTCTATGCCTCCTCGCACCAGATGCCCTGCTATCCCGGCACAGGCGCCGCCACCGAGACGGGCGAGGCGGGCACCATCGTCAATGCTCCCCTGCCGCCCGGAACGCGGGGACCCGCCTTCCGGGCCGCCTATCGCGACCGCATCCTGCCGGCGCTCGACGCCTTCGCGCCGGAGCTGATCGTCGTTTCGGCCGGCTTCGACGCGCATCACCGCGATCCGCTCGCCGAGCTCGAACTGGTCGAGGCGGATTTCGCGTGGGTGACCGAGGCGCTGCTCGAACGGGCCGAACGCCATGCCGGCGGGCGGCTCGTCTCGGTGCTCGAAGGGGGCTATGACCTCGACGGGCTCGCCGGCGGCCTCGCGGCTCATCTCGATGTGCTCGCCCGGGCCTGAGGCCGGCTTGCGCTTCTCGTCCCGATGCGGGACAAGGCCCGCCGCAAAGGAGACCGCCATGGCCGACGCAGCCCCGATCGAGACGCTCACCTTCGAGCAGGCCCTCGCCGAGCTGGAGACGATCGTCGGCAAGCTCGAACGCGGCGACGTGCCGCTTGAAGAGTCGATCCGCATCTATGAGCGCGGCGAGGCGCTGAAGAAGCACTGCGACGCGCTCCTGAAACAGGCCGAGGACAAGGTCGAGAAGATCCGCATCGGCGCCCCCGGCGAGGCAAAGGGCACCGAGCCGCTCGACGTCGAAGGGTAGGACCCTCACCCCGGCCCTCTCCCGCAGGCGGGAGAGGGAGGCTCTCTCCTTACAAACGCCCCGCCTCAACCAGAGCGCCCGCAGCCTCCGGCTTGCACGAGAAGGTCGGGGGGAGGCCCTTCCGGTGAACAGCGCGTCGCCGCCGGCCGCGCTCGCCATCGCCGCCCGATCGGTCCACATTGGCGGGATCGAAGAGAGGGGGCCGCGATGTCGCGACTGGACGCCGACGATCCGATCTATGGCGATGCCGCGAGTTCCGACGCGATCGATCTGATCGTCGTGCCGCGCACGAGCGACATCGGCGGCTTCGAAGTGCGCCGCGCCCTCCCCACCGCCAGGCGGCGCATGGTCGGCCCCTTCGTCTTCCTCGACCAGATGGGGCCGGCCGCGATCGCGCTCGGCGAAGGGCTCGACGTGCGGCCGCACCCCCATATCGGGCTCGCCACCGTGACCTATCTCTATGACGGCGAGATCGTGCACCGGGATACGACCGGCGCGATGCAGGCGATCCGCCCCGGTGACGTCAACTGGATGACGGCGGGCCGCGGCATCGCCCATTCCGAGCGGTCGAGCCCGAGCTGGCGCCAGCAGGCGAACGACCGCGAGGTCTATGGGCTACAGACCTGGGTGGCGCTGCCGAAAGACCACGAGGAGACCGCGCCGGCCTTCCACCATCACGGCGCCGCGGCGCTTCCGGAAGTCTCGGCGGAAGGGATCCGCGTTCGCGTCGTCGCCGGACAGGCCTATGGCGCGGTGTCGCCGGTCTCGACCTTCACGGACACGCTCTACGCCGATGTCGTGCTCGAGGCCGGGGCGCGGCTGCCGGTCGACGCCGACCACGAGGAGCGGGCCGCCTATCTGCTCTCCGGCACGGTGGAGATCGGCGGCGATGTTCACGAGGCCGGACGGCTGCTCGTCTTCCGCCCCGGCGACCGGCTGACGGTGACGGCGCGGACCCCGGCGCGGCTGATGCTGATCGGCGGCGCGGCGATGGACGGGCCCCGCCACATCTGGTGGAACTTCGTCTCCTCCTCGAAGGAGCGGATCGAACAGGCGAAGGCAGACTGGAAGGCGGGACGTTTCGGCCCGGTGATCGGCGACGAGAGCGAGTTCATCCCGCTGCCCGAATAGGCCGGCCTCCGTCCCTCTGCCGGCCCGGCCCGCGGGCGCGCGACTTGATGCGCCGGCGCACCCCTGCGACGGCGACGAGCGCGACGGCGAGCGCCAGAACGATCCACGCCGGCCGCCAGCCGGCCGCCCAGAGGAGATTGGCGCCGAGCACGCGATCGAAGGGGGCGCGGAGAACGAGCGCGTAGTAGGCGGCCTCGCCGAGCCCCGTCGCCGCGACGGCGAGCGTGCCGGAGGCCACGAGGAACCAGAGCGCGCCGGACACGCGCGCACCGGCCGTCCCGTCGACGATCCGCCAGACCGCGAGCCACAGCGCGATACCGGCGAGCACCAGCGGCTCGGTCGCGCCGGCCTTGGTCTGCATGAAGAAGTGGACGATGCCGAGGAGCGCGACGGGATAGACGAGCCGGTGCAGCGAGCGCCAGCGCGGCCCCAGCCGGCGGATCATCGCGTCGCTCGACGTGACGGCGAGCGGCACGAGCAGCAGCAGCGCCACGAAGCCGATCGCGAGATAATAGCGCAGCACGATCTCCGAGGCGACCTTCGACAGGTCGAAGCCGAGATCGACGATGTAGAACACGAAATGGGCAAGCGCGTAGAAGAAGGCCGCGAGCCCGATCTGCCGGCGCACGAAGATCAGTTCCGGCCAGCGCCAGACGGCGCGCAGCGGCGTGACGGCGAGACCGATGACGATCAGCCGGACGGCCCAGAGGCCGAGCTGATGCAGCACCTCGGTGATCGGCCGCGGGCCGAGCGTGCCGGCGAAGGTCCGCCACAGCAGGATCGCCGCCGGCAGAAGGAGGAGCGCGAACACGATCGCCTTGAGGGACGAAAAGCGTCCGCGCCGGTCGAGCCAGGGCGCCTTTGAAAGCCAGGGAGCCTTGGCGAGCCTTATCGTGCCGGTCACGTTCGTCCTCATCGCCCTGACGCAGGGGCGCGCCGCGGGGCGCACCATGCCCTCTATACGACGGCGGGGGCGGAGATGTTTCATGCCGCCGGACACGGTTGCGCGACCGGCCGCGCGGAAAGTGCGAGGCCGAACGCCCCCTTTCAGCGCGAGGGCGCCAACGGCCGTGTCTCCGGCAGACGGAAGGTGTCCGGATCGAAACGCCGGAGCACGTTCGGATCGAGCGAATAGAGGTCGGCACCGGGTCTGAAGTCCTGAAGCGCTCTATCGCGGTCCGGCTCGAGGCCCTGCGGGTTCATGCCCGGACCCAAAGGGCCGCTCGGCAGAACGGGATTCAGCCCTATGATCAGGCATTCCGGCATGGGCTGGCAGGCCGGCGCCGTCCCGTCCGGCGCGGTCTGGCCGGACGACGAGGCCGGAATGGCGATCAGGCCGGCGAACAGAACGGCGGCGCATCCGCGTCTCATCGCGACCCCTCCGGCTTCACGGGCTCACGGCTCTGCACCGGCGTCGAGGGTTCGAGCGGAAAGGTGACCGCCCGATAGCCGAAGACGAGCGGCCTCTGGAACGTCTTCTCGAGATGAAGATCGGTCCGATCGCCCGCATTGTAGCGGAGCGAGGCGGTCTGCACCGTCCCTGCGCCACCGGCCGCGGGTGCATCCGGCGGTGCGGCCGCCGCGCCCGGAACGGGCAGCGCGACGCCGGGGCCGCGCTCACCCTCGACAACGCGCCGCGTCGCGAGCGCGCGGGTCATGTAGACCCGCGTCACGAGCTGTAGGTTCAGCTTGACGATGTAGTGCTCCTCGAGGGTGGCTTCGTCCTTCTCGGTGGCGAGCACGCGGGGATCGACGGCATAGGCGAAGACCCGGCGGGCATAGGCGTCGGTGCAGAGGATGGCGTTCGCCGCGTCGGCGCACCAAGCCACCAGCGCGCCCGCCGCCTTGCCCGAGGGCGCTCCATAGGTCTCCGCGACCGGGACGGTGATCTCCTCCTGGGTCTCGCTGACCCGCGAGGCGCCGAAAAGGCTACCGAGCGCGGTCTCCGCCCGTTCCGTGCGCCGCATCGTAATGCCGGGAAAGGCGATCAGGCGGACGCCGATACGATCCTGAGCGGGACCGGGCGGTTCCTCGAAGCGCTCCTGCGCGAGGGTGACAGCGCCGTTCCCATCGAACTTCGTCTCGGTGAAGACCGGGCGTGAGGCTGCCGTCTCGAGGATATGGGGGCGCAGATCGAGCCGGCCGAGCCAGACCGATTTCCGCAGCAGGCCGACATCCTTCTCGGAGCTCTCGACCACCGCCCACAGATCGCCGACATAGAAATCCTCGGTCGGCGGATAGACGGGCTGTATGCCGAGCCGTTCGATCGCCTCGTTCCAGGCCTGTGCGATATCCTCAGAACGGGGCATCGGGGCGGCCCCGCCGAAGGGCCGCACGACGAGGACCGCGAATAGAAGGACAGCGCCGGCCGCTCCGACGGCCCAAGCCCGGCGCGACGCTTCGATGGTGCGCCAGACCGCGCGGATCCGCTCCCCGAGCCGCATGCTCCGCCCCCGCTCTCCCCGACCGGATCGGATCGGAGCTTAGCGCAGTTGCAGACCGCCGCAAGGCTAAACCATCGGAGGCGAACGCGGACGGCGCCGGTGCGCGCGACCCCTGCCGCGGAGGACGGTCAGAGCGGCGTGTAGTCGATTTCCTGGAAGGCGGCGACCTCGGGCAGCCAGCGGTCGCGCACGAAGGCGACATGGTCCGGATGATCGTTGTAGCCGTCATAGGCGGCCTGATCGGCGAACTCCATCGAGAAGCCGAAATCATAGTCCGGCGCCTTGGGGCTCGTCTGGCGCAGTCGCTCGAACCGCTCGACGCCCGGAATCGCGGCGAGCACGAGCGCCGCATCGAGGAAGGCGCCCTCCTCGGGGGAGCCGGGGGCATGCTTCAGGCGAAAGACGACGGTGTGTCGGATCATGGCGGTCCTCCCGGTTCGGCCGGGCGGGAGCGTAGAGCAGTTCGGCGGGCGCGCGAACGCCGAAAGCGGGGGTGGCGGTGCCGGGAGGATCGGAGATCCGCCCGCCGCGTTGCCTTGCAGCGCCGCCTCGTGTAACCGTGCCGTTCGAAAGATTCCAAAAATCCTGATGGCCGTACCCTCAACACCGCTCCTCGATCAGGTCCATCTGCCGGAAGACCTCCGCCGCCTGCCGCAGTCCGCCCTGCCCCAGCTCGCCGACGAGCTGCGCGCCGAGCTGATCGATGCCGTCTCGGTGACCGGCGGGCATCTCGGCGCCGGGCTCGGCGTGGTCGAGCTGACCGTCGCCCTGCACTACGTGTTCGACACGCCGCGCGACCGGCTGATCTGGGACGTCGGCCACCAGGCCTATCCGCACAAGATCCTGACCGGGCGACGCGACCGGATGAGGACGCTCCGCCAGGCCGGCGGCCTGTCCGGCTTCACCCGGCGGGCGGAGAGCGAATACGATCCGTTCGGCGCGGCGCATTCCTCGACCTCCATATCGGCCGGGCTCGGCATGGCGGTCGCGCGCGATCTCGAAGGCGGCGACAACCGCGTCGTCTGCGTGATCGGCGACGGCGCGATGTCGGCCGGCATGGCCTATGAGGCGATGAACAATGCGGGGGCGCTGCGCTCCCGCCTGATCGTCATCCTCAACGACAACGACATGTCGATCGCGCCGCCGACCGGCGCGATGTCGGCCTATCTCGCCCGCCTCGTTTCAGGCCGCGCCTATCGCTCCTTCCGCGGTGCGGCGAAGCAGCTCGCCAAGAAGCTGCCGCGCTTCCTGCACGACAAGGCCAAGCAGGCCGAGGAATATGCCCGCGGCTTCTGGACCGGCGGAACGTTGTTCGAAGAGCTGGGCTTTTATTATGTCGGCCCGATCGACGGCCACAACCTCACCCATCTTCTGCCGGTGCTCGAGAATGTGCGCGACGCGACGGACGGGCCGATCCTCGTCCATGTCGTGACGCAGAAAGGCAAGGGCTACGCGCCGGCCGAGGCGTCCGCCGACAAATATCACGGCGTCGCGAAATTCGACGTCATCACCGGCAAGCAGGCGAAGGCGACGCCGAACGCGCCGGCCTATACGCGCGTCTTCGCCGAGAGCCTGATCAAGGAAGCGGGCCGCGACGAGAAGATCGTCGCCGTCACCGCGGCGATGCCGACGGGCACCGGGCTCGACCTTTTCGGCCAGGCTTTTCCGAAGCGCACCTTCGATGTCGGCATCGCCGAGCAACACGCCGTCACCTTCTCGGCCGGCCTCGCCGCCGAAGGCTACAAGCCGTTCTGCGCCATCTACTCCACCTTCCTGCAGCGCGGCTACGACCAGGTGGTGCACGACGTCGCGATCCAGAACCTGCCGGTCCGCTTCGCGATCGACCGGGCGGGCTTCGTCGGCGCCGACGGACCGACCCATGCCGGCTCCTTCGATGTCGGCTTCCTCGCCAGCCTGCCCGGTTTCGTCGTCATGGCCCCCTCGGACGAGGCGGAGCTCGTGCACATGATCGCGACGGCGGTTGCGATCGACGATGCGCCCTCCGCCTTCCGCTATCCGCGCGGCGAGGGTGTCGGCATCGACCTGCCGGAACGCGGCGCGGTGCTGCCGATCGGCAAGGGCCGGATCGTCCGCGAGGGAACGAAGGTGGCGCTGTTCTCGCTCGGCACGCGGCTTGCCGACTGCCTCGCCGCCGCCGAGCAGCTCGACACGTTCGGCCTGTCGGCGACGGTCGCCGATGCGCGTTTCGCGAAGCCGATCGATAGCGCGCTCCTGTTGCGGCTCGCCCGCGAGCACGACGTGCTGATCCTCGTCGAGGAAGGCGCGGAAGGCGGCTTCGGCAGCCATGCGCTCGGCATTCTCGCCCGCGCCGGCGCGCTCGACCGCGGCCTGAAGATCCGCGCGCTCGCCATGCCGGACCGCTTCCTCGAGCAGGACAAGCCGGAAGCGATGATCGCCGCAGCGGGGCTCGACGCACGCAGCATCGTCGCCACCGTGTTCGAGGCGCTCGGCCGCGGCGCCGAGGCGACCGCCATGCGGCGGGCCTGACCGAAGGTCGCACGGCTCGACCCTGTCGCCTTCGGCGGCCGGTTGCTATAGAGACGGGCGATGTCCACTCTGGCGATCCTTCGGGGAACGGATGGCCGCGTTCTGGCGCGGACGCTCGCCCTTTTCCTGATCGTCAAGCTGTTCGCGGTCGCACTCGGCTCCGGCGTCAGCCTCGCCGCAATGCTGGAAGGCGGCAGCGTCTGCACGCCCGCCGGCGTCGCCTCTCCGGCCGGCTCTGACCATGGCGGCCGGGATCAGACCGCGCTCTGCGCCTTCTCCTGCCAGGCGAGCCTTTCCGCGGCCTCTCCCGCGGCGCCGCCCTGCGCGCCCGAGCCGACCCGGCTGTTCGCCGCCGGCGTATCGGCGGAGCCTATCGACCGCCCCGCGGTCGCAATGCCCTGGCGCGGCAAGGGTCCACGCGGCCCGCCGGTTCTCGCCTGAGACCTTCTTTCGCTCCCTCAATTCCTTCGGGCCGGCGGCAAGACCCCGGCCGTCTCAGGACATCCGCCATGAATCGCCGCTTTTCGCGCCTCTCCGGCGCCCTCTTCGCCCTGTTTCTCGCCGCTGCGCCCGCCGCCGCCCATGAGGTGAAGGTCGGCGCGATCGAGATCACCGATCTCTGGGCCCGTGCAACGCCGCCCGCGGCCCCCGCCGCCGGTGGCTTCCTCACCATCACCAATCACGGCAGCGAACCGGACCGGCTGATCTCCGCCGCCTCCGACGCCGCCGAGAAGGTCGAGATCCACGAGATGAAGACCGAGAACGGCACGATGATCATGCGGCCGGTCGCCGGCGGCGTCGACATCCCGGCGGGCGGCACCGTGGCGCTCGCTCCGGGCGGCTACCACATCATGTTCATCCGGCCGAAAGCGCCGCTCGTCGAGGGCGGCAAGGTCGCGGTCACGCTCACCTTCGAGAAGGCCGGCGCGGTCGACACCTTCCTGCACATCCTGCCGGTCGGCTCGCCGGGTCCGAAGCCCGACGCGGATGCCGGCCATGCGGGCGGCCACGATCACCAGCACATGAACATGGGCCAGTGAGGCCATGACGGGCGCGAAGGATCACAGACCATGACGCAAGGACCGGGCAAGTCACCGGCCGTGACCCTGCTACGGATCGTCCGCTACCTCCTCTGGGCGGCGATCGTCGTTCTCGTGCTCGCCGTCGGCGCGATGTCCTTCAGCGTCTGGCAGGCCGGCAAGAGCATGGGCCTGCAGGCCTCGTCGATGGGAGGCCCGTTCTCGGTCGTGGATACCAAGGGCGAGCGGGTCACCCAGGCCGATCTCGAGGGCCACCCCTCGGTGCTCTTCTTCGGCTTCACCTTCTGCCCCGAGGTGTGCCCGACGACGCTCTACGAGACGACGCAGTGGCTGAAGGCGCTCGGCCCGGACGCCGACAGGCTGAAGGTCTATTTCGTCACCGTCGATCCGGAACGCGACACGCAGGAGCAGATGGCGGCCTATCTCAGCGCCTTCGATCCGCGCATCGTCGGCCTCACCGGCAGCCGGCCGGAGATCGACGGCATGCTGAAGGCCTGGCGGGTCTATTCCCGCAAGGTGCCGCTCGACGACGGCGACTATACGATGGACCACACCGCCACGGTCTACCTGCTCGATCGCGATGCGCGGCTCGCCGGCACGATCGACTACAAGGAGGCCGAGGATACGGCGCTCGCCAAGCTGAAGCGGCTCATCGCCGGCTGACGCTTTCGGCCACTCCGCACGAACGACGCCCGGGCCACCGCCCGGGCGTTTTCGTTCCGGCACCAAGGCGCTCTCAGCCTTGTCTTATCCCCTCCCGGGGGATAGGTTATGGCTCATGAGCCATGTCAACGATCCCGCTATCCGCGACCGCCTCCGCCGGGCGTCCGGCCATCTCGCCACCGTCGTCCGCATGATCGAGGAGGAGCGCGACTGCCTCGCCATCGCGCAGCAGCTGCAGGCCGTTTTGAAGGCGATCGAGAAGGTGAAGACGATGGTGATCCACGATCATCTCGAGAACCATCTCGGCGCCGCGGCGATCGCCTCGCCCGAGGCAAAACGGCTGCTCGACGACTTTCGCGAGATCTCGAAATATCTGTGAGGCCGATGTCGAACGCCCATCCGTCGAACCATGTCTTCCTCGGCGCGGCGCATGACGAGAACGCCCGCCGCACCCGGATCGTGATCGCCATCACGCTGACCCTGATGGTGGCGGAGATCGGCGGCGGCTGGCTGTTCGGCTCGATGGCGCTGCTCGCCGACGGCTGGCACATGGCGACCGATGCCGGTTCGCTGGCCATCGCGGCCGGTGCCTATGCCTTCGCGCGGCGGCACCAGGACGATCCGCGCTTCTCCTTCGGCACGGGCAAGATCGGCGATCTCGCCGCCTTCGCGAGCGCCGTGGTGCTCGGCGTCGTCGCGCTGCTCCTCGCCGTGGAATCGATCGGCCGGATCTTCGCGCCGGTCGAGGTGATGTTCGGTGAGGCGCTCATCGTCGCCGTGCTCGGCCTCGCGGCCAATCTCGCCGGCGCCTTCATCCTGCTCGGCGGTGCCGGCGGTCACGGCCACCCCCACCCTCACGATCATCCCCACGATGCCGGCGGCGATCGCCACCACGGCCATGAGGAATCGGCCGAGGGCAGGGGCGCATCGAAACCGGGCTTCCTTGCCCGCTTCCGCCAGACGGCCGGCTCGGGCGACAACAATCTGCGCGCCGCCTATCTGCACGTGCTCGCCGACGCAGCGACATCGGTCACGGCGATCGCCGGCCTCGCGATCGGCGGTCTGTTCGACCTCGTCTGGATCGATCCGGCGATCGGCCTGTTCGGCGCCGCGATGATCGGCCTGTGGTCGGCCCGCCTGATGAAGGAGACCGGCGCGATCCTCGTCGACGCGGTGCCCGACCGAGGTCTGCTCGAGACGGTGCGGCGCCGTCTGGAATCGGCCGGGGGCTCGGTCGTCGACCTGCACCTCTGGCGGCTCGGGCCCGGTCACAACGCCCTCGTCGCCGCGGTCGAGTCCGACCGGCCCGACGGCTATGAGGCGTATTCCGCCCGCATCAGGGACCTGCCGGGCCTGTCGCACATCACGATCGAGGTCCGCCGGCGCTGAACGGGCGGCTCAGTGGGCGGCGAGCGAGCCGCCTTCCTTGTCGTGCACGCCGAAGCGCTCGACCATGGTCGCGCTCGCCGCATTGAGGCCGATCACCTCCATGACGCGGCCGTGGCGGCGCCCCTTCAGCACGACCCGGTCGAGCGCGGCGACGGCCGAGATGTCCCAGAAATGGGCCGCGCCGACATCGATGACGATCCGTTCGACCGGTTCGGTGACGTCGATCGAGTCGGAGAAGCCGGAGGCCGAGGCGAAGAAGACCTGCCCTTCGACACGATAGGTCCGCACCGTTCCGTCCGGCGAGAGGGTCGCGCTCACCCGGCTGAGCCGTGACACCTTGCCGGCGAAGAACACGCCCGACAAGAGAACGCCGACGAGCACACCCTTGGCGAGATCGTGCGTCGCGACGACGGTCGCGACCGTCGCCAGCATCACCGCCGAGGACGGCAGCGGATTGGTGCGCAGCCGGAGGATCGAGCCCCACGAGAAGGTGTTGATCGAAACCATGATCATCACCGCGGTGAGCGCGGCGACCGGCACGATGGCGAGCAGGTCCTGCAGCAGGACGAGCAGCACGAGCAGGAAGACGCCGGCGGTCAGCGCCGACAGCCGGCCGCGGCCGCCGGACGAGACGTTGATCACCGACTGGCCGATCATGGCGCAGCCCCCCATGCCGCCGAACAGCGCCGAGGCGATGTTGGCGAGGCCCTGCCCCTTGCATTCGCGGTTCTTGTCGCTCGGCGTGTCGGTCATGTCGTCGACGATCTGCGCGGTGAGCAGCGATTCGAGCAGCCCGACGGCGGCGAGCGTCAGCGAGACGGGGAAGATGATGGCGAGCGTCTCGAAGGTGAGCGGCACCATCGGCAGCGTGAAGCTCGGCAGGGCGCTCGGCAGTTCGCCGAGGTCGGAGACCGTTCTGACGTCGAGCCCGAGCGCCATGACGGCGCCCGTCACAACGACGATGGCGACGAGCGGCGACGGCACGGCGCGGGTGAGCCGCGGCAGCAGGTAGATGATCGCCAGGCCGAGGGCGATCAGGCCGTAGGTCGCCGGCGGGACGCTGGTGAGCTCCGGAAGCTGGGCGAGAAAGATCAGGATGGCGAGCGCGTTGACGAAGCCCGTCATCACTGATCGGGAGACGAAGCGCATCAGCCGGCCGAGCTTCAGAAAGCCGGCTGCGATCTGGATCACGCCCATCAGGATCGTCGCGGCAAAGAGATATTCGATGCCGTGATCGCGGACGAGGCCGGCCATCAGCACGGCGGTGGCGGCCGTCGCGGCCGAGATCATGCCCGGACGCCCGCCGGTGAAGGCGATGACGCAGGCGATCACCACCGAGGCGTAGAGCCCGACCTTCGGGTCGACGCCCGCGATGACGGAGAAGCCGATCGCCTCGGGGATGAGGGCGAGCGCGACGACGATGCCGGAGAGCACGTCGGCGCGAATGTTGGCGAGCCAGGAGCGGCCATAGGCGGAGTTTCGGATCATCGGGGACTTGAGAGACGCGGACAGGCAGACGGGCGGCGCGAAATGGCGGCGGGGCGGTCTGTGCTGTTCGTGGTCCGGCGGATCGGCGGCCGGAAGAGCCACCCGGATTTTCACCGGGTCCATGCGGATGAGCTCTTTCTAGCGGTGGCGGCCTTTGCATCGCAAGAGGAGCGCTGCACATTTCTCGCGCCGCAACATGGCGATTGGCGCCCGGCGGCCGTTTCGTGCTAGGATCAATGCCATGAGCCGGTCCGCCACCCTCGCCCTCTCGACCGCCGCCGTGCTGCTGCTCGGCGGGGCCGGGGTGCTCTGGGCGGCGCAGGCGGATGCGGTGTTTTTCGACGCGATCGCCGCCGGCTTCGCGCTCTGCCTGTGACGGCCGGCCTCTGAAGGCTTGCGTCCGGCGCGGCGCCGGGCCATCACCTGCGCCCATGCCTCCGTTGCGCCCATGACAGACCCCTCGCTCCGCCTCGATCAGGCGCTCGTCGCCCGCGGCCTCGTGCCCACGCGGGCGCGGGCGCGCGACGCGATCCTGCGCGGCCATGTCCGCGTCGCCGGCCGCCTCGCCGACAAGCCGGGCACGAGCGTGCCGCACGATGCCGAGCTCGCCATCGACGATCCGGCCTCGGCCTATGTCAGCCGGGCGGCGCTGAAGCTCGTCGCCGGGCTCGATGCCTTCGGCTACGATCCCGCCGGCCGGGTCGCGCTCGATCTCGGCGCCTCGACGGGCGGCTTCACGCAGGTGCTGCTCGAGCGCGGCGCGGCGCGCGTCCATGCCTTCGACGTCGGCCATGGCCAGCTTCACCCCGCGCTCGCCGCCGATCCGCGCGTCGTCTCGCGCGAGGGCTTCAACGTCCGCGACCTCACCGCGGCCGAGATCGGCGAGCCGGTCGGAGCGGTCGTTTCCGACCTCTCCTTCATCTCGCTCCGGCTCGGCCTGCCGCCGGCGCTCACGCTCGCCGCGCCGGGCGCCTTCCTCGTCGCGCTGATCAAGCCGCAATTCGAGGTCGGTCGGGCGCATGTCGGCAAGGGCGGGCTGGTGCGCGACGGGGCCGCGATCGACGCGGCGGTCGAGGGCATCCGGGCCTTCGTCGCCGCGACGCCGGGCTGGATCGTCGAGGGGGTGGCCCCCTCCCCGATCACCGGCGGCGACGGCAATCGGGAATTCCTGATCGGCGCCCGCAAGAAGGGTGGAGGTGGCGCCGGTGCTTGAGCGTCTCGTCATCGACCGGCTCGGCCATGAGGGCGACGGCATCGCCGAAACCGCGACCCGCCGGATCTTCGTTGCGGGCGCGTTGCCCGGCGAGACGGTCAGCGCCGAAGTCGAGGGCGAGACGGGCCGGCTCGTCGAGATCCTGACGGCGAGCGCCGAGCGCGTCGCGCCCCTGCCCGGCCACGATCCGGACTGCGGCTGCTGCCCGATGCAGCATCTCGCCTCCGGCCCCTATCTCGCCTGGAAGCACGGTCTCGTCGTCGAGGCGCTGCGCCAGCGCGGCATCGAGGGTCCTGTTGATCCGATCGTGCCGATCGGCCTCGGCACGCGCCGCCGTGCCGTCTTCACGGCGCTGCGCGGTCCCGCCGGCACGGTCGTCGGCTACAACCGGCGCGGCACGCACACCGTCCATTCGGCTGCCGGCTGCCCGGTGCTGGTGCCGGCGATCGCGCGGCGCCTGACCGCGCTCGAGGCCCTCGCCGGCCGCATCCTCGCCGCCTCGAAGCGCGCCAGGATGACGGTTGCCGCCACCGATGGCGGGCTCGACGTCGCGATCGAGGACAGCGGACGCAAGCTCACCCTCGCCGACCGCGAGGCGCTCGGCCGGCTCGGCGAGGACGGCGCGATCGCCCGGCTGACCGTCGACCGGGAAGAGGTGTTCCTCGCCCGCGCGCCGGAGATCGCGATCGGCGGCGCGTCGCTGTTCCCGGCGGCGGGCGGCTTCCTGCAGGCGGCCGCCCCGGCCGAAGCGGCGATGGTCGAGGCGGTGCTCGCCCTCGCCGGCGCATCGAAGAAGCCGATGGCCGATCTCTTCGCCGGCATCGGCACCTTCACGCTCCGCCTCGCCGGGAAGAGCCCGGTGACCGCGGTCGAGCACGACAGGGCGCTGCTCGCCGCGCTCGACCGGTCGGTGCGGCACGCGAGGGGGCTGAAAAAGATCACAGCGCTGCGGCGCGACCTCTTCCGCGACCCGCTGACGGCGAAGGAACTCGAAGCGTTCGGGACGGTGGTGTTCGATCCGCCCCGGGCCGGCGCGAAGGCCGTCGCCGAGGCGCTCGCGCTCTCGAAAGTCGAGCGGGTCGTCGCGGTCTCCTGCAATCCGGCGACCTTCGCCCGCGACGCGCGGATCCTGATCGACGGCGGCTATCGCCTCGTCCGCGTCCAGCCGGTCGACCAGTTCCTCTGGTCCGGCCATGTCGAGCTGGTCGCCGGCTTCATTCGCTGAACACGGTCTTCGGCGTAGCGCGGCCGGGCAACTGCAGCCGGCTAACTTCAGCCGACCTGGCCGCGATGGCGCAGGTAATGGTCGGCGATCACGCAGGCGACCATCGCCTCGCCGATCGGCACTGCGCGGATGCCGACGCAGGGGTCGTGCCGGCCCTTGGTGATCAGTTCGACCTCCTGCCCGCCCGAGGTGATCGAGCGGCGGGGATTGAGGATGGACGAGGTCGGCTTGACGGCGAAGCGGGCGACGATCTCCTGGCCGGTCGAGATGCCGCCGAGAATGCCGCCGGCATGGTTCGACAGGAAGACCGGCTTGCCGTCATTGCCGAGCCGCATCTCGTCGGCGTTCTCCTCGCCGGTGAGCGCGGCGGCGGCGAAGCCCTCGCCGATCTCGACGCCCTTGACGGCATTGATCGACATCAGCGCCCCGGCGATGTCCTGGTCGAGCTTGGCATAGATCGGCGCACCGAGGCCGGGCGGCACGCCCTCGGCGACCACCTCGATCACCGCGCCGATCGACGAGCCGGACTTGCGGATGCCGTCGAGATAGACCGCCCATTCCTCCGCCGCCACGGGATCGGGGCAGAAGAAGGGGTTGTCGTCGACCGCGTTCCAGTTCCAGCGGCTGCGATCCACTTTGAGCGGCCCCATCTGGACGAGCGCGCCGCGCACCGTGAGGCCCGGCACGACCTTGCGGGCGATCGCGCCGGCGGCGACCCGCGCCGCGGTCTCGCGCGCCGAGGAACGTCCGCCGCCGCGATAATCGCGAATGCCGTATTTGGCGTCATAGGCATAGTCGGCATGGCCCGGCCGGTAGCGGTCGGCGATGTCGCCGTAATCCTTCGAGCGCTGGTCGACGTTCTGGATCTCGAGCGCGATCGGCGTGCCGGTGGTGAGCAGCCGGCCGTCCGCCTGAGGCATGACGCCGGAGAGGATCCGCACCTCGTCCGGCTCGCGCCGCTGCGTCGTGAAGCGCGACTGACCGGGCCGGCGCTTGTCGAGACAGGCCTGGATCTCGGCCTCCGAAATCTCGATGCGCGGCGGACAGCCGTCCACCACCGCGCCGAGCGCGGGTCCGTGGCTCTCGCCCCAGGTCGTGACGCGGAAGAGATGGCCGAACGTATTGTGCGACATGGGGCGGCGGATTCCTTGCGGTCGCTGCGTTTCTAGGGACGAGCACCCCGCCCGTCAAACGACGGCCGCGACAACGCCGGGACGCGCCCTCGGAGGGCCTGCGCGCGGGTTAGCCGGATCAGGCAAAAATTTGCAAGGTTCGACGACTCTAAGCTCGACTATCATATGGAAACCTGATTTTCACGTCGTTGTGATATAGAATCTTAAAATGGCTGATTTCCGCCATTTCTCAATCACGATACGTGCTGAAAGCGACCAGAATTTCGACCCTGTCGGCGACCCGATTTTCGCAAGGGGTGTTCATTGAAAAGTTCGTGAGTTGAGGTTCGGGCGGGCTGGGCCGATGTAATCGTCACCGGCCGATCACCGGCGCCGAACAAGCGGCGAAGGACAGATCGGACGGACGAAGCGAATGTCGGACAGTGCCATGCGTGCCTCCAATCCCAGCCTTCTCGCCCTCACCCTGGCGCTCGCCGCGACCCCCGCGGTCGCCGCGCTCCAGTCGGAGCGAACCGTCGACGGACTGGAAGCGCATGCCGGCACCATCGTGCTGTCGACCGGCGAACGCTTCAGCTTCTCTCACCCGGCGCAGCTGATCGGCTTCGCTCCGGGTGAAGCGGACGGCCTCGATCAGTTCCGGCAGACCGGACGCTCGGCCTTCGAGCCCTGCGATCCCGACATCGTCATGCCGGCCGGAATCGATCGGGGCGAATGACAACGGCGCCCCCACGAAGAGGGCGCGAACACGGAGAATGATCATGAAGACCCTCGCTCTCGCGGCCGCCTCGGTCGCCTTCATCGCCGCCGCCGGCTCCGCCTTCGCCGCGCAGCAGATCGACGGCACGCTCGGCGCCGTCAACGGCTCGACCCTCACGCTCACCAACGGCCAGTCCTTCCGCATCGAGAACCCCGCGGCGGTGGTCGGCTTCATCCCGGGCGACACGGTGACGGTCGGTTATGCGGACGAAGGCAGCCAGAAGGTCGCGCTCGGCGTCAGCCATCGCGCCGACCCGACCAAGAACGACTGAGCCCGGGCCCCGCGCCCGAGCCTCGACTGAACCCCACCTCTGGACGGCCCTGATGGGCCGGCCCCGGTCGGGCGCGGCGGAGCCCCCATCGTCGCGCCCGACTACCCCGACAAACACCACGCCGCCCTGAAGAGCGGCGCGCCCAACCACGGAGAAAGATCATGAAGACCCTCGCTCTCGCGGCCGCCTCGGTCGCCTTCATCGCCGCCGCCGGCTCCGCCTTCGCCGCGCAGCAGGTCGACGGCACGCTCGGCGCCGTCAACGGCTCGACCCTCACCCTCACCAACGGCCAGTCCTTCCGCATCGAGAACCCCGCGGCGGTGGTCGGCTTCATCCCCGGCGACACGGTGACGGTCGGCTATGCGGCTGAAGGCAGCCAGAAGGTTGCGCTCGGCGTCAGCCGCCGCGCCGACCCGACGAAGGACTGAACAAGAACCCGGCGATCGGGCCCGGCGGCAAGCCCGCCGCCCCGCCCGGCGCCCGACGCAACCGCGCTTCCGCACAAGACGGGACGCGATCACGGAGAATGATCATGAAGACTCTCGCTCTCGCGGCCGCTTCGGTCGCCTTCATCGCCGCCGCCGGCTCCGCCTTCGCCGCGCAGCAGGTCGACGGCACGCTCGGCGCCGTCAACGGCTCGACCCTCACCCTCACCAACGGCCAGTCCTTCCGCGTCGAGAACCCCTCGGCCGTGGTCGGCTTCATCCCCGGCGACACGGTGACCGTCGGTTATGCGAGCCAGGGCGGCGAGAAGGTCGCGCTCGGCGTCAGCCGCCGCGCCGACCCGACCAAGGACTGACCAAGGACTGAACGACCAACCCGGCGACCGGGTCCGGCGGCGACAACGCCGCCCCGCCCGCCGCCCGATGAAACCGCGCTCCCGCACAAGACGGGACGCGATCCACGGAGAATGATCATGAAGACCCTCGCTCTCGCGGCCGCCTCGGTCGCCTTCCTCGCCGCCGCCGGCTCCGCCTTCGCCGCGCAGCAGATCGACGGCACGCTCGGCGCCGTCAACGGCTCGACCCTGACCCTCACCAACGGCCAGTCCTTCCGCGTCGAGAACCCCTCGGCCGTGGTCGGCTTCATCCCCGGCGACACGGTGACCGTCGGTTATGCGAGCCAGGGCGGCGAGAAGGTCGCGCTCGGCGTCAGCCGCCGCGCCGATCCGACCAAGGACTGAACGACCAACCCGGCGATCGGGCCCGGCGGCGACAACGCCGCCCCGCCCGGCGCCCGATGAAACCGCGCTTCCGCACAAGACGGGACGCGATCCACGGAGAATGATCATGAAGACCCTCGCTCTCGCGGCCGCCTCGGTCGCCTTCCTCGCCGCCGCCGGTTCGGCCTTCGCCGCCCAGGAAGCGGTCGGCACCGTCGGTTCGGTGAACGGCTCGACCCTGACGCTCACCAACGGCCAGTCCTTCCGCGTCGAGAACCGCTCGGCGGTGATCGGCTTCATCCCCGGCGACACGGTTGCGGTCGGCTATGCCGACGAAGGCAGCCAGAAGGTGGCGCTCGGCGTCGCCCGCTTCGCCGACCCGACCAAGAACGACAACTGACCAGCCCGCGATCGGGCCGGCGGCAGGGCCGCCGCCCGGCACGGACTCTCCTCGACCACCCCTCCCGCAGAAGGCGGGAACAACCACGGAGAAGTCCCATGAAGACGCTTGCTCTCGCGACCGCGTCGGTCGCGTTCCTTGCCGCCGCGGCCGGCTCCGCCCTCGCGGCCCAGCAGGCCGACGGCACGGTCGGCTCGGTGACCGCCAACACGATCACCTTCACGAACGGTCAGTCCTTCCGCCTCGAGCACCCCAATGAGGCGCTCGGCTTCATTCCCGGCGACACGGTCAGCGTCGGCTATCAGAACGAGAACGGCCATCCGGTGGCACTCGGCGTCGTGCGGCGCCCCGATCCGACGAAGAGCAGTGGCTGAAAACAGCGGTTGAGCCCGTCCCCCATCCTGATCTCCGGGCTCTAGCGAAGGCGGCGGCCGGTCCCCTCCGGTCGCCGCCTTTGGCTTTCCACGGCCGTCTCAGATGTAGCGGCCGACCCCGCCCTGCCAGAGATAGACGCGATCCTGCGGCACGTCGAGCCGGACGAGCTCGAGCCGGTCGACACCATCGAGCAGGCCGCGCAACACGCGATAGACGCCGCCATGCGAGACGACGACGGTGTCGCGCGCGATGGTGGCGAGCCAACCCTCGATCCGGCGCGACAGGTCGGCATAGCTCTCGCCGTTCGGGGAGGCATAGCCCCATTTGTCCCGGTCGCGCGCGGCATAGGCCTCGGCCGCGATCGCCGCGATCTCGTCGAGCGTATGGCCCTCCCAGTCGCCATAGCTGACTTCGCGCAGCACCGGATCGAGCCGGTAGGCGGCGGGATCGAGTCCCATCGCGGCCCGGACCAGTTCCATCGTTTCGCGGGCGCGCACGAGCGGGCTGGCGACGAAGTCGAAATCCGCCGCCTCGGGCATGCGCGCGGCGATCAACGCGCCGTTCTGCCGGGCCTGGCCGCGGCCACGATCGTTGAGGGGCACGTCGCGCTGCCCCTGCAGGCGGCCGACGGCGTTCCAGTCCGTCTCGCCATGGCGCACGAAGACAATGCGCGGCAGGGCGGCCGGGCTCACTCCTTCGCCACCGCGATGTCGGGGGCGTCGACCGCCTTCATGCCGACGACATGATAGCCCGAATCGACATGGTGGATCTCGCCGGTGACCGAGCGCGACAGATCGGAGAGGAAATAGAGACCGGCATCGCCGACCTCCTCGATCGTCACGGTACGCCGCAGCGGCGCGTTGTATTCGTTCCACTTCAGGATATAGCGGAAGTCGCCGATGCCGGAGGCGGCGAGCGTTTTGATCGGCCCGGCGGAGATCGCGTTGACGCGGATGCCGTTCGGGCCGAGATCGGCGGCGAGGTAACGCACGCTCGCCTCGAGCGCCGATTTGGCGACGCCCATGACGTTGTAGTGCGGCATCACCTTCTCGGCGCCGTAATAGGTGAGGGTCAGCACCGAGCCGCCCTTCGTCATCAGCTTTTCGGCCCGTTGCACCACGGCGGTGAGAGAATAGACCGAGATCTGCATGGTGCGGGCGAAGTTCTCGGCCGTCGTGTCGACATAGCGGCCGGTCAGCTCGTCCTTGTCGGAGAAGGCGATCGCATGGACGAGGAAGTCGAGCCCGCCCCAGGCGCGCTCGATCTCGCCGAACACGGCGTCGATCGTCGAGGGGTCGGTGACGTCGCAATGACCGGCGACGAGCGCACCCAGTTCGGCCGCCAGCGGCTCGACGCGCTTCTTCAGCGCATCGCCCTGGTAGGTGAGCGCGAGTTCGGCGCCGGCGTCGCGCACGGCCTTGGCGATGCCCCAGGCGATCGACCGGTTGTTGGCGACGCCCATGATGAGGCCGCGCTTCCCCGCCATCAATCCGCCCGATGCCGTCATCATCTCGCCTTCCGTTTCCGCTCCCTGCGGAGCGCCTCCTATGGCATAGGGGGGTCTTCGCATCAAGGCGGCCGGCGGCCGAAGGCCGCTCCGCCGCCCGGTCCCGTCGCCAGCGGCGCGTCCCGCCGCGCAGAAAGTCGGTCCGCCATGGTCAGAAATCCGCCCTCCGCCGCGCTCGTCGAACGCTTCGCCTCGATCGTCGGCGCCGCCAACGCCCTCACCGAGCCGGCCGCGATCGAGCCCTACACGCTCGAGCATCGCGGCCGCTATGGCGGCCGCACCGGGCTGGTGCTGCGGCCGGGCTCGGTCGCCGAAGTGTCGGCGATCCTCGCCACGGCCTCCGAGACGATGACGGCGATCGTGCCGCAGAGCGGCAATACCGGCCTCGTCGGCGGCCAGGTGCCGGACGACAGCGGCAGCGAGGTCGTGCTCGCGCTCGACCGGATGCGGACGATCCGCGCCGTCGATGCGGCCGGCTTCACCCTCACGGCGGAAGCGGGCGTCATCCTCGCCGACATCCACGCCGCGGCCGAGGCGGTCGACCGGCTGTTCCCGCTCTCGCTCGGCTCGGAGGGCTCCTGCCGGGTCGGCGGCAATGTCTCGACCAATGCCGGCGGTACGGCCGTGCTCTCCTACGGCTCGATGCGCGATCTCGTGCTCGGCCTCGAAGTCGTGCTCGCCGACGGACGGGTGTGGAACGGGCTCTCGGGCCTGCGCAAGGACAATACGGGCTACGACCTCAAGCAGCTCTTCATCGGCGGCGAGGGCACGCTCGGCGTCGTCACCGCGGCGACGCTGAAGCTCTTTCCACGCCCGAAGGGCCTTGCGGTCGCGCTTGTCGGCGTGCCGAGCCCGGAGGCCGCGCTCGCCCTTTTCGGCGCGGCCCGCGAGCGGGCGCGCCAGGACCTGACCGGCTACGAGCTGATGCCGCGCATCGCGCTCGATTTCGTCTTCCGCCACATCCCCGGCACGCGCGATCCGCTCGCCTCGCTCCATCCCTGGTATGTGCTCGTCGAGGTCAGCTCCGGCCGTAACCAGGAGGACGCCGACGCGACGCTCGAGGGGCTGCTCGGCGAGGGCTACGAAGCGGGCCATGTGCTCGACGCGGCGATCGCCCGTTCGCTCGCGGAAGGGCACGCGCTCTGGCGCATCCGCCACGCCATCTCGGAAGCGCAGAAGCCGGAAGGCGGCTCGATCAAGCACGACGTCTCGGTTCCCGTCGCCGACGTGCCGGCCTTCCTCGCCGAGGCGACCGCGGCGGTACTCGCGCTGATCCCGGATGCGCGGCCGGTGCCGTTCGGCCATCTCGGCGACGGCAACATCCATTTCAACATCAGCCAGCCGGTCGGCGGCGACCGCGAGGCCTTCCTCGCCCGCTGGGCGCAGGTGAACGAGACCGTTCACGCGATCGTCGGCCGCTATCGCGGCTCGATCGCCGCCGAGCACGGCATCGGCCGGGCGAAGCGCGACCTGTTGCCGGGCGTCGAGGGCGACGTCGCGATGGCGATGATGCGCGGCATCAAGGCGGCGCTCGATCCGAAGGGTGTGCTCAACCCCGGCCGTGTGCTGTGACGCCGAAGGCCGCGTTCACCGGCCGTCAACCCTACCTGATCACCACCCGCTAACCCTTTCGGAAATCATCGAAACTTAACCGTGTCCGTTAAGCTGGAACGGGCCGGCCGCATGACACTCTGCCGCCATCGACGAAGACCGGAAGCGGTCCCGAAGAGGTGGTGGCAGATGACGGATGTGCAGCGGAAGAGCGACGGAGCGGACATCGAGGCGGCGGGCGGCCGGCTGCGGCTCGACCCCTTCGCCCTGCCGGTCCGGTTCGAGGCGCCCCTGCCGGCGCCGCGTGGCGGCGCGGTGCCGGCCCAGATCTATCTCGACCGCGCCCAGGCGGTGATGAAGCGGCGGATCGGCGGCGTGCCGGCGATGCTCGCCTTCCCGATCCGGGCCTATCGCGGCGTCGCGGTCCGGATGACCGCCGATGCCGAGGGCCGGGTCCGCACGGTGATCGAGCTGATGCACCGCGATCCGGCGCTGTCGCTGCCGCTCGTCGTCGCCGACGACCTCGGCGATGGCGAGGATGTCGCCGCCGACTGGCAGGCCTGGGGCCGGGCGCTCGGCCTGCCGCTCCTGATCGTCGATACGGACGGCGCGGTGCGCGAGCCGGTCGCCCGGCTCGGCGGTCTCGACATCGGCGCGCAGAAGCCGCGCCGGCTCCACTCCCATTTCGCCGCCCGCCGGCCGCGCTTCCTGAAGCGCCGCAAGGTCGGCCGCGCCGGTCCGCAACCGGTGCTCTGCGGTCGCGAGATCATCGCGCGGGACTGACCTCAGAACGCCGCGTCGGCGAGGAGCAGCGCGAAGAAGA
Organism: Prosthecomicrobium pneumaticum; assembly: GCF_014199915.1. GTDB lineage: Bacteria > Pseudomonadota > Alphaproteobacteria > Rhizobiales > Kaistiaceae > Prosthecomicrobium > Prosthecomicrobium pneumaticum. The sequence goes on from NZ_JACHOO010000002.1 coordinate 428,441, forward strand.
CGAGGCCCGCGACGCGGTTGGACTTGAAGAGGGCGAGCGCGCGCACCGGATCGTCGATGTCGATCCGCCGTGCCTGCCAGGCGAGATGGGCGGCGGCGAGGAAAAGCCCCGACCAGGCGAGCGGCCCCGCCTCCGCCGCGATGAGCGCCGCCCCGAAGCAGAGCACCGCGATGGTGTAGAACACCCCGACATAGAAGGGCGCGCGGGCGCCGAACAGCCGCGCCGTAGAACGGACGCCGACGATCGCATCGTCCTCGATGTCCTGCAGCGCATAGATCGTGTCATAGCCGATCGTCCAGGCGACGCCGCCGGCATAAAGAAACAGCGGCGCCCAGTCGAGGCTGCCATAGGCGGCCGCCCAGCCCATCAGCGCGCCCCAGGAGAAGGCGAGGCCGAGCACGCTCTGCGGCCAGTCGGTCAGCCGCTTCATGAAGGGATAGAGGGCGACGACGAGGAGCGAGGACGCGCCAAGCACGATCGCGAAGAGATTGAACTGCAGCAGGACGACGAGCCCGATCGCCGCCTGCAGCACGAGGAAGGCCTTCGCCCGGCCGACCGTCACCTGCCCGCTCGGGATCGGCCGCGAACGGGTGCGCGCCACCCGGGCGTCGAGGTCGCGGTCGACGATGTCGTTCCAGGTGCAGCCGGCGCCGCGCATCGCCACCGCGCCGATGAAGAAGAGGAGGAGGTGGACGGGATCGGGAAAACGCGCGCCGGAGGCAATGGCGGCGAGCGCGGCGGACCACCAGCAGGGAATGAGCAGCAGCCACCAGCCGATCGGCCGGTCCCAGCGGGCGAGCCGGCCATAGGGCCGCAGCCAGGCGGGGGCGAAACGGTCGATGAGATTGCCGCGGTCGGCATCGGCGACCGTGCCGCTCCCGGTTCCGATCGCGCTTTCCTCGCGCATCGCAGGCTCTCCTCATCGACGGTCCGACCGGAACAAGCGGCCGACGCGCGCTGTTTAGCACGGCGAGCCGCCGATCGAGACCCCCGGGCGGCCTCGCCCCGTTGAGCCTCGAGGAGAAGCCGATGCGACCTGTCCCCGCCCTCTTCGCCGCAACGGCGCTCTTCACGCTCTCCGCCGCCGGCGCCCTTGCGCAGGGCAATCTGCCCGTCGAGCGCGACGAGTTGCCCCAGCCCGCCGAGGAGGGGCGGCCCGGCACGTCGGCAGAGGATGGCGGGCCGGTCCGCGCAACGGCCCGGCTCGTCGGACCCGATGGCACGGAGCACGGCATCGTCCGCTTCGCGATGGCGCAGGTCGGCGTGGTGATCACGGTGGCGGTGAAGGGACTGCCCGCGGGCACGCACGCCATCCACATCCACGAGAAGGGCGCCTGCACGCCCGACCCGGAAGCGGCCGGCGGCCATTTCAACCCGACCGGCACCGAGCACGGCGTGATGAATCGCGACGGGCCGCATGTCGGCGACCTGCCCAATCTGCATGTCCCGGAGAGCGGCACGCTGACGGTCGAGTATTTCGCCCCGCTGATCACCCTCGCCCACGGCGAGACCGGCGCGCTGCTCGACGAGGACGGTGCGGCGGTCGTCATCCATGCCGGTCCGGACGACTATCACACCGATCCGGCCGGCGGCTCCGGCGACCGCATCGCCTGCGGGGCGATCGAGGCCGCGGCGGCAGACGAATAGCGGAAGCGTTTCCCCTCCCCGCGCGCCGATGCTAACAGGCGGGCGGACAAAGGAGGGTGAAGCGTGACCATCGATGTGCTCCTCGTCGGATCGGGCGGCCGCGAGCACGCGCTCGCCCATGCGCTTTCGCGCTCGCCGCAGCTCGGCCGGCTCTACGCCGCACCCGGCAATCCCGGTATCGCCGCGCTCGCGGAGCTGGTGCCGATCGGGGTCGATTCGCACGATGCCCTCGTCGCCTTCGCGCGCGAGAACGCGATCGGTCTCGTCGTCGTGGGGCCGGAGGCGCCGCTCGTCGCCGGCCTCGCCGACCGTATGGCCGAGGCCGGCATCCCGGTCTTCGGACCCTCCGCCGCGGCCGCGCAGCTCGAAGGGTCGAAGGGCTTCACGAAGGATCTCTGCGCCGAAGCGGGCATTCCGACCGCCGCCTATCGCCGCTTCACCGACGCCGCCGCGGCGAAGACCCATATCGCCGAACGCGGCGCGCCGATCGTCGTCAAGGCGGACGGCATCGCGGCGGGCAAGGGCGTCGTCGTCGCCGCCTCGGTCGCCGAGGCGGAAGCGGCCGTCGACGCCTGTTTCACGGGCGCGTTCGGATCGGCCGGCGCCGAGGTCGTCGTCGAGGATTGCCTCGTCGGCGAAGAGGCGAGCTTCTTTGCGCTGTCGGACGGCGAGACCGCGGTCGCGCTCGGCGCGGCGCAGGATCACAAGCGGGTCGGCGACGGCGATACCGGCCCCAATACCGGCGGCATGGGCGCCTATTCGCCCGCCCCGATCGTCGACGCGGCGATGACGGAACGGGTGATGGCGGAGATCATCCGCCCGACGGTGGCCGCGATGGCGGCGCGCGGCACGCCCTTCAGGGGGGTGCTCTTCGCCGGACTGATGATCACGGCGAATGGGCCGGAGCTGATCGAATACAATGTCCGTTTCGGCGACCCGGAATGCCAGGTCCTGATGCTGCGGCTCGAGAGCGACCTGCTCGACCTCCTCCTCGCCACCGCCGAAGGACGGCTCGCCGGCGCCGCGCCGCGCTTCCGTGCCGATGCGGCGCTCACCGTCGTGATGGCGGCGAAGGGCTATCCCGGCGCGTACGAGAAGGGCACGCCGATCGCCGGCCTCGAGGCCGCCGGGGCGCTGCCGGGCGTGACGGTGTTTCAAGCCGGGACGGCGCTCCGCGACGGGGTGCTGGTGGCGAATGGCGGCCGGGTGCTCGCCGTCACGGCGCTCGGCGCGACGGTCGGCGAGGCGCAGGCGCGCGCCTACACGGCGGTCGCGCGGATCGACTGGCCGGAAGGCTTCTGCCGCGGCGATATCGGCTGGCGCGCCGTGCTGCGGGAAGAGACGGCCGGCTGAGGCCCGGCGGGCCTTTCCGCACGACCGCGAATCCGACAGACTCGCAGCCCGAGAGAGGATGTCCGATGGCGATCCGCCGGCTTTCCGAGGAGGTGATCAACCGCATCGCGGCCGGCGAAGTCGTGGAGCGGCCGGCGAGCGTCGCCAAGGAGCTGATCGAGAACGCGATCGACGCCGGCGCACGCCGCATCGACGTGACGACGGCCGGCGGCGGCATCGCGCTGCTGCGCGTCACCGACGACGGCGGGGGCATGACGCGGCCCGATCTCGAACTGGCCGTCGAGCGGCACGCGACGTCGAAGCTCGTCGACGATCTCCTCGACATCCGCACGCTCGGCTTCCGCGGCGAGGCGCTCGCCTCGATCGGCGCGGTGGCGCGGCTCGCGATCGCCACCCGCCACGCGGCCGAGCCGCACGGCTGGACGATCGCGGTCGAGGGCGGCGCGGCCTCGCCGGTGCGGCCGGCGGCGCTCGGCAGCGGCACGCGCGTCGAGGTCGCCGACCTCTTCTTCGCGGTGCCGGCGCGCCTCAAATTCCTGAAGGGCGCGCGCGCCGAGGCGAGCGCGATCACCGAGGTGGTGCGGCGGCTCGCCCTCGCCCATCCGGAAGTCCGCTTCTCGCTCGCCGGGAGCGACCGCAGCGCGCTCGATTTCCCGGCCGCGACCGGGCCGGACGCGCTGCTCGTGCGTCTGGCGCAGGTGCTCGGCGAGGATTTCGTCGACAATGCGCTCTCGATCGAGGCGGTGCGTGAAGGCGTGCGCCTCTCCGGCCATGCCGGCCTGCCGACCTATCACCGCGCCAACGGGCTGCAGCAATATCTCTTCGTCAACGGCCGGCCGGTGCGCGACAAGCTGCTCCTCGGGGCGATCCGTGGCGCCTATGCCGATGTGATGGCGCGCGACCGCCATCCCGTCGCGGTGCTGTCGATCGCGCTCGATCCGCACCAGGTCGACGTCAACGTCCATCCCGCCAAGGCCGATGTGCGCTTCCGCGATGCGGGTCTCGTGCGCGGGCTCGTCGTCGGCGCCATCCGCGAGGCGATCGCCCGCGCCGGCCACCGCGCGACGTCGACCGGCGGCGGGGCGACGATCGCCGCCTTCCGCCCGGCCGTGCGGCCGGCCGCAGCTGCCGCCTCGGCCGGATCCTGGAGCTCTGCGCGTCCGGCGTCCTGGAGCGGCGCGGACCGCGGACCGGCGCCCGTCGCCGGCAATACCGCCGGGTTGCGGGCACCCGCCTTCGCGCCGGCACCCGGCTTCGCGGAAGCCGCACAGGCGGCGTTCGAGACGATCGCCATGCCGTCGGCCGATGCGCGCGCCGACGCCGCGCCCTCGGCGGAAGCGCTCGACCGGCCGCTCGGGGCGGCTCGCGCGCAGATCCACGAGACCTATGTCATCGCCCAGACGCGCGACGGGCTCGTCATCGTCGACCAGCACGCGGCGCACGAGCGGCTCGTCTATGAACGGCTAAAGGAGACGCTCGGCCGGACGGGCGTGGCGCGCCAGGGTCTGCTGATTCCGGAGATCGTCGACCTGCCGGAAGAGGACGTCGAGCGGCTGGCCGGGCGGGCCGAGGAACTCGCCATGGTCGGGCTGGTGCTCGAGCCGTTCGGTCCGGGTGCGATCGCGGTGCGCGAGACGCCGGCGCTGCTCGGCAAGCCCGACATCGCCGCGCTGGTGCGCGATCTCGCCGACGATCTCGCCGAATGGGACACGACGACGCGGATCGCCGAGCGGCTCGACCATGTCGCGGCGACGATGGCCTGCCACGGCTCTGTCAGGGCCGGCCGCCGGCTGAAGCCCGAGGAGATGGACGCGCTGCTGCGCGAGATGGAGGCGACGCCGGGTTCCGGCCAGTGCAATCACGGCCGGCCGACCTATGTCGAGCTGAAGCTCGCCGACATCGAGCGGCTGTTCGGCCGGCGGTGATGCGGCGTCGAAGAAGCGTTGCGCGGCGCCCGCTTTCGCCGGATAAGAGAGGCATGAACCGCATGGAAAACGGCCGTGGCGGAGAGGCGAGGATTCGCTATCTCGACGGCGACTTTCAGATCCTGACGCCCGGGGCCTTCGTCCGCTGCGCCGTGACGGGGGCCGAGATTCCGATCGACGAACTGCGCTACTGGAATGTCGAGCTGCAGGAGGCCTATGCCGACGCGGCCGCGTCGCTGAAGCGCCATCAGGAACTGAAGCGCTACTGAACCGGCCTCGGCCGCGCGACGGCGATGCGCCGTAGCATATCGGTGAACAGCGCGCGCACGCGGCCTTCGTCCGCGAAGGCGAGGCGGACGCGGAACACCGTGGTCCGTTCGCGCAATTCGCCCCGCTCGCGGGTCGCACGGGCGAGCCGGGCCATATCCTTCTCGGTCGAGATCAGCGCGAGATCCGCCTCGGCGGCGCGGGCACGCAGGCGATGGGCGTCCTCGACGGTGAAGACATGGTGGTCCGGGAAGCCGCGCGCCTCCTTGAGCGGCACGCCGGCGGCGACGAGGCTGTCGAAGAATTTCTCGGGCCGGCCGATGCCGGCATAGGCGAGATAGCCCGCCGCATCGAAGGTCTGATCGGGAACGGGCTCGAGCCGCGCCCGCAGCACCGGCTTGCCGGCCCGCGCGGCGCGGCGGACGAGCTTGTCGCCGGCCGCGCCCTCCCCCACCACAAGCACCGCATCGGCCCGCACCATCTGCGCGGCGAGCGGCGCACGGAGCGGCCCGGCGGGGAAGACGAAGCCGTTGCCGATCCCCGCCCCGCCGTCGACGACGAGGAGGGACAGATCCTTGGCGAGCGCCGGATTCTGGAAACCGTCATCCATGATGACGAGGTCGACGCCCTCCTCGACGAGCAGCCGCGCCCCCGCCGGCCGGTCGGCGGAGACGACGGTCTTCGCTTCCGCCGCGAGCAGGATCGCCTCGTCGCCGACGATCGCCGGATCGTGGATCGCCGGGTCGACGACCGCCGCTGCGCCGGCACGGCCGCCATAGCCGCGCGTCAGAAAGCCCGGCGTGCGGCCGAGCGTCCGGGCGATGCGGGCGAGCGCGAGCGCGGTCGGCGTCTTGCCGGCGCCGCCCACGGTGAAATTGCCGATGCAGACCACCGGCACCGGCGCGACGAGCTCGGGCGGCCGGCGCATGCGGGACGCCGACACCGCGCCATAGACGAGGCCCGCCGGCGCGAGACCGAGCGCCGCCGCCGTCGGCCGGCGCCGCCACCAGAAACCCGGTGCCTTGATCATCCCCCGCCTCCGCGGTGCGCGTCGAGGCCGGAGGCGATGGCGATCGGCCGCAAATAGGGCAGCAGCGCCCGCATCGTCGCGTCGAGCGCCCCGGAAAAGGCGGCGAGTGCCTCCGCCGCCTTGGTCGCCCGCCGCCGCATCGCGGTCGGGTCCGAGAACAGCGCATCGAGGACGGTGGCGAGCCCCTCGGAATTGCGCACCGTCTCCGCCCGGCCGGTGCGGTCGAGCGCGGCATAGACCTCCGCGAAATTGTGGACGTGCGGCCCGTGCAGGATTGCGGTGTCGAGCCGCACGGGCTCGATCGGGTTCTGCCCGCCATGCGGCACCAGGGAACCGCCGAGAAAGGCGATCGGGGCGAGCCGGTAGAAGAGGCCCAGTTCGCCGAGCGTGTCGGCGAGATAGATGTCGGTCTCCGGGCGGATCGGCTCGTCGCGGCTGCGCAGCGCGACGGCGAAACCGCGCGCCGCGAGCGCCGCGGCCACCTCCGGCCCGCGACCCGGGTGGCGCGGCACGATGATGGTCAGGAGGCCGCGCCGGCGGTGGCGCAGCACCCGGTGCGCCGCGGCGATCACCTCCTCCTCGCCCTCATGCGTCGAGGCGGCGACCCAGACGTCCCGGCCGGCGAGCAGCGGCTCGAAAGCGGCGACGGTGCGCGGGTCTGCAAAGGGCGGCGGCACGTCGAATTTGAGATTGCCGGTCACCGTGACCTTCTCGACGCCGAGCCGGTGGTAACGCGCGCCGTCCGCCTCGCTCTGCGCAAGGCAGAGCGTCACCGGACCGAACAGCAGCCGGGCCGTCTCGCCGAGCTTCTCCCAGCGCGCGAAGGAGCGCTCGGACAGCCGGGCATTGACGAGCACCTGGGGGATCTTCGCCCGGACGAGCCGCCCCATCGTCGCCGGCCACAGCTCCGATTCGACGAAAAGCGCGAGGTCCGGCCGCCAGTTGTCGAGGAAGCGATCGATGCAGGCGCCGATGTCGAGCGGCGCATATTGATGGAACGCCCCCTTCGGCAGCTTGCCCATCGCCGTCTTCGCGCCGGTCAGCGTGACCGTCGTGAAGAGCACGCCGACCCCCTCGTCGACGATGCGGGCGACGAGCGGCATCACGGCATTGGTCTCGCCGACGCTCGCCGCATGGATCCAGACGAGCCGGCCGCGCGGCCGCGCGAGCGAGGGCCGGCCGAAGCGCTCGCCGCGCCGGAGCGGGTCCTCCTTGCCGCGGCGCGTGCGCCAGCCGAGAAAGGCCGGGACGAGCGGCAGCGCGGCATAGCCGGCGGCGTGATAGGCCCGGAGCAGAAGCCGTCCGGCGCGTTCATCCATCGCGGCGCCCCGTCAGCTCGGCGGCGCGCCGTGTCACCGTGAGAAGCATCGCCTCGACGGCGCAACGTGCGGATTCGAGCGCCGCGTCGTCCAGATGCGCCTCGACATAGATCGGCGCGCCGACGACGCAGGCGGCGCGGCCGAAGGGCAGGTTGAGTTCGGACCGGTCCCAGCTCGGAATCGTGATGCGGTAACGGCTCAGGAAGGAGACAGCGAGGATCGGCCGCCCGCTCGCCTGCGCGAGCTTGACGATGCCGAGACCGACCCGCCGTGGCGTCTGCTTGGGAAGATCCGCGGTCATGCACACGGTCGCGCCCTCTTCGAGCGCCCGCCGCATGGCGAGGAAGCCGGGCACGCCGCGCTTCTCGCGGATGTGCCAGGGCACGCGCGCAGCCGAAGCGCGCACCGTCCCGAGGCCGAGCGCCTCGACCACGGCGGCGTTGATCTCGCCGTCGTCGCTGCGCGAGATCATCGCCCGCACGTCGTGCCCGTGACGCCGGAGAAAAGGCAGCAGGAAATGCTGGCCGTGCCACATCGTGACGATCGCGGGGAGATGCGGCGCATAGGCGGCATAGGGATCCTCCGGCTCGAAGACGACCCGGCTCGTCGCCCGGACGAAGGCGAGATAGCCGGCGAAGCCATAGCCAATCGCCCGCAGGGCGGGTCTGTTGCGATAGAGCCGCTCGAGCGGCGGGCGTTTCTCGGGCGCGTCGTTCTCAGCCGACACCGGGCCCTCGCTCCAAGAACCATCCGAGCTTCGACAACCATCCGAGCTTCAAGAGCCACCCGACCATTCGCACGGACGCCGCACGAGGGGAAGGGCGAGGGTGGCCCCGCGCATTCACCCGCCCGTCGCTTCGGGATCGAGCAGCCGATGCAGATGGACGATGAAATAGCGGGTCTGGGCGCTGTCGACCGAGCCTTGCGCCGCCTTTTTCCAGGCGTCGTAGGCGGTCTTGTAGTTCGGAAAGATGCCGACGATGTCGAGCTTCGAGAGATCGGAGAAGTTCACCGCCTCGAGGTCGCTCAGTTCGCCGCCGAAGACGAGGTGAAGAAGCTGCTTGTCGGGAGCCGTCATGCCTGACCCTTCTGCTCTGCGCATCACGCCATGCCCCGGTACTATGCCGACCGCGTCCGCGCCATACCACCAAAACCTTGTATGGGGCGACGCCTAGGCTCCGTGGCCGCGGCCGAGCGCCGCGGCGACCGCGTGTTGCAGCGCCGGAGCGGCGGCGACGAGGGCGGGATGACGCGGATCCGACCGATTGTAGCGGGGCGGCGCGCCGTCGAGATCGGCGAGCAGCCCGCCCGCCTCCGCGACGATGAGATCGGCAGCGGCAATGTCCCAGTCCTGCGCATTCGGCCCGGCGATCGCCACGTCGATCCGGCCGGTCGCGACGAGCGCGATGCGATAGGCGAGCGAGGGCACGAAATCGGGCGCGCGGGTGCCGAGGAGCTTCGCCTGCCGGCGCGGGCCGGCGATGTGAGCCGCGTCGAGCGCCGGCGGGGTGGCGAGCGCCAAAGGCCGTCCGCCGAGCGTCGCGCCGCCGCCGGTCCGCGCCTCGAACAATTCGTCGAGTGCCGGGGCGTAGAGCGCGGCGGCGACCGGCCGGCCGTGCTCCACGACGGCGATCGACACGGTCCAGCGCCGGTCGCCCTCGATGAAGCCGCGCGTGCCGTCGATCGGATCGACGACGAAGACCCGCGCCCTGTCGAGCCGCTCCGGCCCGTCCGCGGTCTCCTCCGACAGCCAGCCATAGTCCGGCCGCGCGGCGCGCAGACGCGCGCTCAGGAAGTCGTCGACGGCGATGTCGGCTTCCGTGACGGGCGAGGAAACGCCCTTCGTCCAGCGGCGCGGATTGTTGCGGAAATAGCGGAGCGCGATCGCGCCCGCCTCACGCGCCGCCGCGGCGATCAGGAGGAGATCGTCGGCCGCCGCCATCTATCGGCCGGCGACCGTCATCGCCTCGACCGCGACCGTCGGCGCGTTGACCGCATAGCGGTATTCGAGATCGTCGGCGACCAGCAGCCGGGCGTACATGTCCTTGAGATTGCCGGCGATCGTGATCTCGGCAACCGGCTCGGCGAGCGCCCCGCCGCGGATGCGGAAGCCGGCGGCGCCGCGGCTGTAATCGCCCGTCACGCCGTTGACGCCGTGGCCGATCAGCTCGGTCACATAGATGCCGTCCTCGGCGCCGGAAAGAAGTTCCGCCCGACCGAGCGGTCCGGCCAGGAGGGTGAGGTTGGTCGACGAGGGCGACGTGCCGCCGCCGCCCCGCGACGCCCGGCCGTTCGTCTGAAGACCGAGCTCGCGCGCCGCGGCGCTGTCGAGGAACCAGGTCGTGAGCACGCCGCCGGAGATCAGGTCGAAGGCTTCGGCGGCCACCCCCTCGCCGTCGAAGGGCCGCGAGCCGAGGCCGCGCGGCCGCAAGGGATCGTCGCTGATGCGCACGTGCTCGGGCAGGATGCGGGTCCCGAGCGCATCCTTGAGAAAGCTCGTCTTGCGCGCCACCGCCGCGCCGTTCGCCGCGCCGGCGAGATGGCCGACGAGGCTCGTCGCGACGCGCGGGTCGAACACCACCGTGTAGCGGCCGGTGGCGAGCCGGGCCGGCGACAGGCGCGCGACCGCGCGTTCGCCGGCGCGCCGGCCGATCTCGGCGGGATCGGGCAGGTCGACGGCATGCGTCTTCGCCGCCGAATCATAGTCGCGCTGCATGCCCGTCCCCTCCCCGGCGATCGCCGAGAGCGACACCGCGTGAGTCGAGCGCAGATGGCTGCCGGAAAAGCCGTGCGAGGTGACGAGCACCATGCCGCCGAGCGACCAGGAGGCCGACGCCCCGCCCGAGCGTACGACGCCCGGAACGGCGCGCGCCGCTGCCTCGGCGCGCTGCGCGCGCTCGACGAGCGTCTCCGAGGACGGCATGTCGGGATCGACGACGTCGAGCGCGGGAAGGGTGCGGGCGAGCCGCGCCGGGTCGGCGAGGCCGGCATAGCGGTCTTCGGGCGCGACCCGGGCCATCGCCACCGCCCGCTCCGCAAGCACCTGGGGCTCGTCGAGCGCATTCGAGCCGACCGATGCGTTCCGCCCGCCGGCGAAGACCCGCAGCGACAGCCGATCGCTCTCCGAACGCTCGGTCTCGGTGACCGCACCGTCACGCACTTCGACGGACAGCGAGGTGCCGCGCACCGCGATCGCGTCCGCCGCATCGGCGCCGGCCCGCTTCGCCGCCTCGACGAGGGCGGCGGCACGGTCGAGCAGGCGGCTCTCGTCGGGCATGGCGGTCATCGGGGGCTCCGCTTTCGTCGGACAGGTGCACCGTTGTGTAGGTATGCCGGCCCGCCGCCGCAAGGGTCCCGCGGCCGGATGATCCGGCCCCGCAGCGCCCGCGCGGCGGCGCCCGCTCCGCCGACATCGGATCGACACGTTTCCCCGACAGGAGAGGGGGTGGAGAAGCACGCGGCGCCGGGTTGCACAGCGCGTCGTGATTGACCACTCTCAGCAGCATCCCATACAGGCTTGCGAAGGATCGGGGCATGGCGGTCGAAACGGATCCGGCCTTCACCGCGGCGGCGGCGCTGCTCGGCGCCGGCGTGCTCGCCGTGCCGCTGTTCAAGCGGCTGGGGCTCGGCTCGGTGCTCGGCTATCTCGCCGCCGGCGTGCTGATCGGACCGTTCGGGCTCGGCCTGTTCACCGATCCGGAGGCGATCCTGCACGTCGCCGAGCTCGGCGTGGTGATGTTCCTCTTCGTGATCGGCCTCGAGATGCAGCCCTCGCGCCTGTGGGGGCTGCGGCGCGAGATCTTCGGCCTCGGCGCCTTCCAGGTCGCGGCCTGCGGCGCGGCGACCATGGCGGCCGGCATCGCGATCGGCTTTCCCCCGCTCGTCGCCTTCGTCGCCGGCATGGGCTTCACGCTCTCCTCGACCGCGATCATCATGCAGATCCTCGAGGAGCGTGGCGATATCGCGACCGCCCCGGGCCAGCGCATGGTGTCGATCCTCCTGCTCGAGGACCTGTCGATCGTGCCGCTGCTCGCGGTGGTCGCCCTCTTTGCCCCGGGCGGCGGCGAAGCGACGGCGATGGACCGGCTGACGAGCGTCGCGATCGCCGCCGCCGCAGTGGCCGTCGTCGTCGCGGCCGGGCGCTGGCTGCTCAACCCGATGTTCCGCATCCTCGCAGCGGCGCGTGCCCGCGAGGTGATGACGGCCGCGGCCCTCCTCGTCGTGCTCGGCGCGGCGCTGATCATGGATCTGGGCGGCCTGTCGATGGCGATGGGCGCCTTCCTCGCCGGCGTGCTCCTTTCCGAATCGACCTTCCGCCATCAGCTCGAAGCGGACATCGAGCCGTTCCGCGGCATCCTGCTCGGCCTCTTCTTCCTCTCGGTCGGCATGGCGCTCGATCTCGCGGTGATCGGCCGCGAGTGGCCGATCGTGCTCGCCGCAGTGCTCGCCTTCATGGTCGTCAAGGGCACCGCGATCTATCTGGTCGCGCGGCTGACGCGGGCGAAGCACGGCGAGGCGCTGTCGCGCGCGGTTCTGTTCGCGCAGGGCGGCGAGTTCGCCTTCGTGCTCTACACCGCCGCTTCCGGCTCGGGCATCCTGCCCGGCGAGACGCAGGCCGTGCTGACCGCCGCCGTCATTCTCTCCATGGCGCTGACGCCGCTCGCCATGCTCGTGCTCCGCTTCGTGCTGCCGAAGCCGAAGCCCGCCGAGATCGAGGAGGATTTCGCCGGCGCCGGCGGCAAGGTGCTGCTGATCGGCTTCGGCCGGTTCGGCCAGATCGCCTCGCAGTTCATGCTGGCGCAGGGGCTCGACGTGACGGCGATCGACAATGATGTCGAGATGATCGACAGCGCCGGCAGGTTCGGCTTCAAGGTCTATTTCGGCGACGGCACGCGGCTCGACGTCTTGCGCGCCGCCGGTATCGAGGAGGCCGATCTCGTCGCGATCTGCACCGACCGCAAGGAGGCGACGAGCCGGGTCGTCGAGGTGATCCGCGAGGCCTATCCGATGAAGAAGCTCTATGTGCGCTCCTTCGACCGCGTCCATACGATCGAGCTGATCGAGGCGGGCGTCGACTACCAGGTGCGCGAACTCTACGAGAGCGCCTTCACCTTCGGCCAGGCCGCGCTCGAAGGACTCGGCGTCGACGCCGACCGGGCGGCCGAGATCGCCGCCGATCTTCGGGCCAAGGACGCCGAGCGGCTCGCCATCCAACAGGCCGGCGGCTTCATCACCTTCGGCCAGCAGCTCGCCCGCTCCCGCGTCACGCCGCAGCCGCTCGTCCAGCCGAAGCGCGAATCGAAGCGCATCGACCGTCCGGACCCCGCGCCGGCGGAAGGCGCCAGGACGGGCTGGAGCTGAGGCGGCCTCAGAGCGCCGCGAGGCGCCGCTCGAGCGCGGCGCGGACCTCGGCGCGCACCGGCTCGGCCGCTTCGAGGATCGCCGGTGCCTTCCAGAAATCGAGCACCTGGAACGGCTGGATCGCCGGACGGACAAGAATGTCCGGCGCGTGCGCCGTGCGCAGCTTCTCGCGCGTGATGGTGTGCATCAGCAACTGCGACGAGCCGAAGGCGAGATCGATCGACCCCGGCACGCGCGGCGGCGTCCCGGCCGGTGCGCCGACCACATCGACGGCGACCGTGATGTCGGCGTGCGGCGCGACCCTGTCGAAAGGCAGCGGGTTGACGAGACCGCCGTCGAGCAGCACCCGGCCGTCGCGCAGCACCGGCCGGAACAGCACCGGAATGGCGATCGAGGCGGCGATCGCCGGAAAGAGCGGCCCGTGCGAGAAGATCGCCGCCTCGCCGGCGTAATAATCGGCCGCGACGATCTCGAGCGGCACGATGAGATCGGCGAAGTCGCGCGGCAGGCCGGCCGGCATGAAGAGATCGAGTGTCCGCTCGGGATCGATCTGGCCGAGGCCGAACAACGCGCCGCGCGACCGCAGCTTCCACAGCCGGGCGAGCACCTCGGGCCGGTTGCGGAAGAGCTCGAGCACATAGGCGCGGATCTCCGAGGCGGGCATGCCGGCCGCGCAGCCGGCACCGATGACGGCCCCGATCGAGGACCCCGCGACGATCGAGGGCCGGATGCCGAGATCGTCGAACGCCTCGAGCACGACGATATGCGCGAGGCCGCGGGCTCCGCCGCCGCCGAGCGCGAGCCCGACGCGCGGCCCCCCGGTGGTCCGCGCCGGAACGGCCTTGCGTTCCGCCGGCGGGTGCGACGGCGCTTCGTCGTCCTCGCTCATCGCAGCGTTCAGCTCGGCTTCGGCCCGACCCGCACCACCACCGCCGGGCCGGCCTCGAAGACGCGGCGCGCGGCACGGCGCACATCCTCGATCGTCACGGCGGCGACGAGATCGTTGCGGTGCTCGACATAGTCGATGCCGAGACCGTCGAGCGAGAAGGCGAGCAACTGGCTGGCGATGCGTGACGAGGTGTCGAAGCGGAGCGCGAACGAGCCGATCAGATAATGCTTCGCCTGGTCGAGCTCGGCCTCGGTCGGCCCCTCGCTCGCCAGACGGCGGATCTCCGTCTCGATCAGCGTCAGCGCCTCGTCGCCGCGGTCGGCACGGGTCGCCGTGCCGCCGAAGAAGGCCGCTGCATGATCGAAGGTCGCGAGGCCGGTGCCGACCGAATAGGCGAGGCCGCGCTTCTCGCGCACCTCGGCATAGAGCCGCGAGGAGAAGCCGGCACCGCCGAGGATGTGATTGGCGACGAAAGCCGGCATGAAATCCGGATCGTGCCGCTCGAGGCCGTTGCCGGCGAAGCGGATGACCGCCTGGGGGGTCGAGAAGGCGACCTCGACGAGCCCCGCATCGGCGGGCTTCACATCCGGCACCGGGCGCAGGAACGGGTTCTCCGGCAGATCGCCGAAGGTCGCGTCGAGGAGCGGCCCGAGCGTCTTCGCGTCGATCGCGCCGACGACGACGATGCGCAGATTGGAGCGGGCGAAGGCGGCGCGGCGGAACAGTTCGAGATCGTCCCGCGTGATCGCCGCGACGGTCCGTTCGGTGCCCTCGATCGGCCGGCCATAGGGATGGCCCGGGAACATCGCCGCGGCGAGCGCCTGGCTGGCGAGCGAATCGGGGTCCGTCGAGGCGGCGCGGATGCCCGTCGTCACCGCGTCCTTCATCCGCGCGAGCGGCTCGTCGTCGAAGCGCGGCACGGTGATCGCCCTCTTGAGGAGCGAGAAGGCCTCGTCGCGCGTCTCGACGAGCGTGCGCAGCGTGCCGAAAAAGGCCTCGCGCCCGGCGCTGAAGGAGAGCTCGACCGACAGATCGTCGAGCCGCGCCTGAAACGCTTCGGAGGGAAGATCGCCGGCGCCCTCGTCGAGCATGCCGGAGAGAAGATTGGCAACGCCGGGCTTTTCGGGCGGGTCCTGCGCCGCGCCGCCCCTGAAGGCGAAGTTCATCGCGACGAGCGGCACGGCCTGTTCCTCGACGAGCCAGGCCTCGATGCCCTTGGGGCTGACCACCCGCTCGACCGTCGTCGCCTGGGCGGCACAGGCGAACAGGGCGAAGCCGGCTGCAGCGGCGACGGCGAGGGAATGCTGCGCGAGACGGACGGCGGCGGAGCGGAACATCGCGGTCATGGCGCCTCAGATCGGCTTGGCGGCGGGGGCGGGAAGGAGATAGCCGGTCACGGACCGCTTCAGGTCCAGATATTTCTCGGCGGCGGCGCGGACGTCCTCGGCGGTCACCGCCTCGATCCGGGCGGGATAATCCTGCGCTTTCGCAAGGCTCTCGCCCGTCAGGAGCGCGGTGCCGAGATAGTTGGCGAGGCCGCGGCTCGAATCCTGCGCGTAGATCGCGCCCGCCCGCGTTCGCCGCTTGGCGCGGGCGAGCTCGTCCTCGGTGATGCCGCGATCGCGCAGATCCGCGATCACGCCGTCGATCGCCGCGGCGAGCGTATCGAGCGTCGTCGCGCCCCGCGGCGAAGCGGAGAGGCCGAAGCTGCCGTAATCGAGCTGCGAGCCGGAATACCAGACCCCGGCCGAGGTCGCGATCGCCGCGCCGCGTACCAGTTTGCGATAGAGCCGGCTCTCGGTGCCGCCGCCGAGAATGTCGGCGAGCACGTCGAGCGCCTCGGCCTCGCGACCCGTCGCGCTCGCATAGGACGGCACGAGATAGCGCCGCTGCAGGCTCGGCTGCGCGACGCGCGGATCGGAAAGCGTCACGGCGCGGGCGGCGACGGGCTCGGGCTCCTTCGCCCGGTCGCGCGGGGCGGGCGCGGCACGGCGCGCGACCTTGCCATAGGTCGCCTCGGCGAGCACCCGGACCTCCTCCTCGTCGACATCGCCGGCGACGACGAGGATCGCATTGTTCGGCGTATAGGCGCGGTCGTAGAAGGTGATCGCGTCCTCGCGCGACAGCTCAGCCATCTCGTGCGCCCAGCCGATCACCGGCGTGCCATAGGGGTGACGCTGATAGAGCGCGGCGTCGACCGCCTCGCCGAGCTGCGCCGCCGGATCGGAATCGACCCGCATCCGGCGCTCCTCAAGGATCACGTCCCGCTCCGGCAGCACCGCCGCGTCGTCGAGCACCAGATTGGCCATGCGGTCGGCCTCGAACCCCATCACAAGGCCGAGCTGCTCCTTCGGCACCGTCTGGTGGTAGACGGTGGCATCGTCCGTCGTGAAGGCGTTCTCATTGCCGCCGATCTCGGCGACCTCGGCCGAGAAGACGCCGGCCGGATGGGTCTTCGTGCCCTTGAACATCAGATGTTCGAGGAAATGGGCGATGCCGGACTTGCCGACCGGATCGTCGGCCGAGCCGACGCGATACCACACCATCTGCGTCACCACCGGCGCGCGGCGGTCCGGAACGACGACGACGGAGAGCCCGTTGTCGAGCGTGAATTCGGAGGCGGCCGGCGCGATGCGCGGCACGGCCGGCGTCTCGGCGCGAAGGGGAGCGGCAGAAAGCACCAGCGCCGCGATCAACGCGGCTCCGGCGAGGGCGGAAAGGCGGCGGCGAAGCCTTTTCGTCACAGGCTGGTCCATGGCTCGGGATCGAGCGGCGATCCTTGCCGCTCTTTGCGGCCAGCCTAGGGCGGTTCCCTCGCCGCTGCACGAAAAAGATGCAGCGCGGCGATCCGCCTCACGAACCGTTGCGGAAGAGCCGCACCTGCGCGATGCCGGCCTCGCGCCGGTCGATCTCCTCGAGCCCGTCGATCGGCGCGATCTCGGCCTTCGCGTCCTCCTCGAGCACCAGCAGGGCGCCGGGCGCCAGCCATCCGCCCGCCCGCGCGGAAGCAAGCGCCCGCTCGCCGAGACCCTTGCCATAGGGCGGATCGGCGAAGACGAGATCGAAAGGAGCGAGCGGCGCGACCGGTCCGAGATCGGTGGCGTCGCGGCGGAAGATCTTGGTGCGGCCGGTGAGGCCGAAGGCCTCGACATTGGTGCGGATCAGGCCGCGGCCCTCGGCACCGATCTCGACGAAGAGCACGAAATCCGCGCCGCGCGACAGCGCCTCGATGCCGAGCGCGCCCGTTCCGGCGAAGAGATCGAGCACCCGCGCGCCGGGCACGGGATCGCCGAGCCCGTGCGCCAGCCGGTTGAAGAGGCTCTCGCGCAGCCGGTCGGAGGTCGGCCGGATCGCGGCGCCGGCGGGCGTCGCGAGGGTCCGGCCGCGAAACTCACCGCCGACGACCCGCATCGCCGCCCCGTGTCGGCCCGCGTCCCGGTTTGCCGCCGGTCGGACGGCCACCGCCCGGCTTGCCGCGCGGCGGACCGCTGCGCGACGGACCCTTGCCGCCACCCGCCGCTTCATCGCGCCGCGGCGGCCGGGCCTTGAACGGCCGATCGCCGCCGCCACCCTCTTCGCGACGCGGCTTGAACGGCCGATCGCCGCCACCTTCCTCGCGCCGCGGCTTGAACGGCCGAGCGCCGGCGCCCTCTTCGCGACGCGGCTTGAACGGACGGTCGCCGCCGCCCTCCTCACGCCGCGGCCGGAACGGCCGATCACCGGCAGCTTCCTCGCGCCGCGGCCTGAACGGCCGATCGCCGCCACCTTCCTCGCGCCGAGGCCGGAACGACCGATCGCCGGCGCCCTCTTCGCGACGCGGCTTGAACGGGCGATCGCCGGCGCCCTCCTCACGCCGAGGCCGGAATGGACGGTCGCCGCCACCCTCCTCACGCCGAGGCCGGAACGGCCGATCACCGGCACCTTCCTCGCGCCGCGGCTTGAACGGACGGTCGCCGGCACCTTCCTCGCGCCGCGGCCGGAACGGCCGATCGCCGGCACCTTCCTCACGCCGAGGCCGGAACGGACGGTCACCCGCGCCTCCCTCGCGCCGAGGCCTGAACGGCCGATCGCCTGCGCCCTCCGCGCGCCGCGGCTTGAAGGGGCGGTCGCCGGCGCCTTCCTCGCGCCGGGGGCGGGTGGCGCGCTCGCCCGCGCCCTCCTCGCGACGCGGCCGGACCGGCCGGTCGCCACGCGCGCCGCGACGCTCCTCGGCAGGCTCCGGCTTGGCCGGTGTGCGGCGGCGCGGCGGAGCGTCGCCGGCCGTCGGGGGACGGATCGGCGCGTCGAAATCGGTCTCGGCCTCGTCCATCAGGCGTGGCCCGAGCTGGTCGCGCAGCATGCGGCCGCGGATCTCGACCACCTCGCCCTCCGGCAGGTCGCCGAGCTGGAAGGGCCCGTAGGACACCCGGATCAGCCGGCTCACATCGAGCCCGAGATGGCCGAGAATCTTCTTCACCTCGCGGTTCTTGCCCTCGCGAAGTCCGAGCGTCAGCCAGGTATTGGCGCCCTGCACCCGGTCGATCACCGCCTCGACCGCGCCATAGACGACGCCCTCGATGGTCAGCCCGTCGGCGAGCGGCAGGAGATCGGCCGGCGTGATCTCGCGGCCATAGGCGCGCACCCGGTAGCGCCGCAGCCAGCCGGTCGCCGGCAGTTCGAGCACGCGGGCGAGCCCGCCGTCATTGGTGAGCAGCAGGAGGCCTTCGGTGTTGATGTCGAGCCGGCCCACCGCGACGACGCGCGGCAGCTCGTCGGGCAGCGAATCGAACACGGTCGGCCGCCCCTCGGGGTCGCGCGCCGTGGTGACGAGGCCGCGCGGCTTGTGATAGAGCCACAGCCGCGTCCGCTCGCGCTCCGGCAGCGGCTCGCCGTCGACCGTCACCGAATCGCCGGGCTTGACGTTCACTGCCGGGCTCGTCAGCGTCCGGCCGTTGATGGCGACGCGGCCCTCCTCGATCCAGCGCTCGGCGTCGCGGCGCGAGCAGAGGCCCGCGCGGGCGAGCACCTTGGCGATGCGGTCGATCCGTTCGTCGCCGGCGGCCTCGTCGCGGCCGTTGCGTTTCCTCGTGTCGGTCATGAGAGTTCGTGATCCTCGCGGCGGCGCCATCGGCGGCGCGGCCCATTAGAGCGGACTGTTAGCAGAGGGAAGAGCGGCTTGCGAGATCGATCGGAGGCGGCGCCCTCCTTCATGGCGCTGGCGCTCGAAGAGGCCCGTGCCGCGGCGGCGCGCGGCGAGGTTCCGGTCGGCGCGGTGATCGTGCGCGACGGCACCGTGATCGCCCGCGCCGGCAACGAGACGCTGGCGGCGAAGGACCCGACCGCCCATGCCGAGATGCTGGTGATCCGCGCGGCGGCCGCCGCGCTCGGCTCGGAGCGGCTCACCGGCTGCGATCTCTACGTCACCCTCGAACCCTGCCCGATGTGTGCGGCCGCGATCTCGTTCGCCCGCATCCGCCGGCTCTATTTCGGCGCCGGCGACGAGAAGGGCGGCGCGGTCGAGCACGGCGTCCGCCTCTACGCCCAGCCGACCTGCCACCACGCTCCCGAGACCTATGGCGGCCTCGCCGAGCGCGAGGCGGCCGACCTGCTGCGCGGGTTTTTCCGCGCCAGACGGGAATGAGGCGCGCTCGGGCCGTCCGTCAGGCGGGCAGCGGCGGGGCGGATCGGGCGGGAACCCGCCCCGAATAGACGTTTAATCTTTCGGCACGAGTGAAATTGGTTTTCCGTTCCTCGTCAGCGGCACGCGGGCGGCGATCATAGCCGGGCTTCAACCCGCGGAATTCATTGCCGCCCCCGACCGTCGAGACCGGATCCCATCATGGCCCGCCCGCCGCATTTCGATCTGCCTTCTGGCGCCGCGCGCGACCGCGCCGGCCCCTCCCGCCGCAGCGTCATGGCGGGGGTCGGCCTCTCCGCGCTCGCCCTCGCCGTGGCGCCGGGCCGCATGGTGCTCACCGCCGCCGCGACCGAGAACGACACGCTCAAGGTGATCTATCCCGCCTTCTCGCAGGACTGGTCGCCGATCCGCGGCGGCGGCCAGACCTATCGGCTGAACGCCTTCTGGTGGGCCTCGCCGCTCTATTATGACGGCGAGGGGCAGATCCATCCCTATGTCTTCACCAGCTGGACTTCGAACGCCGAATTCACGGAATGGGTGTTCACCCTCGATCCCGCGGCGAAGTTCTCCGACGGCAGCCCGATCACGGCCGACGAGGTGAAGGGCTCGTGGGAGATCGCCGCCGTTCCGGCCACCAAGAACCAGCGCATCGAGCAGGTGATCGGCACGGTGGAGGGCTTCGGCGCGGTGCAGAGCGGCGCGGCGTCGACCCTGTCGGGCGTCTCCGTCAAGGACGAGAAGACGCTCGTCGTCCGGCTCTCGCGGCCCGATCCGATCTTCTTCGCGAAGCTCGCCAACCAGTTGGCGCCGGTGATCAAGGCGTCGGCGGCGCGCGACGAGACGGGCGCCGAGATCGCCGAATGGTGGCGTCCGGAGAACGGCGTTGCGGTGAGCGGACCGTTCGCGCCGGTGTCGATCGACCTCGATGCCGGCAAGCTCGTCTTCGAGCGCAATCCCCATTTCTTCGGCCCGACGCCGAAGCTCGCCCGCGTCGAGGTGACGGCGATCGAGGACCAGGTGGCGGCCACGCTCCTCCTCAAGGAGCGCCGCTACGATCTCCACACCCTGCTGCAGACGGCGACCGTGGTCGACGATCTCGGTGCCGACTTCGTCGCCGGGCCGCCGGCGCCGGAAGGCGAGCATTTCTGGTTCAATGTCAGCCGCGCCCCGACCGATGATCCGAAGGTGCGCCTCGCCCTGATCAAGGCGATCGATCGCGACGGGCTGATCAAGGCGAGCTATCCGAAGGGGCCGGAGACCAAGGCCGACCAGATCCTGCACGCCGTGCCGGGCGTCGATCCGAATTATCCGGCGATCGGCTATGATCCGGAGGGCGCGAAGAAGCTGCTCGCCGAATCGCGCTACAAGACCGCCGCCGCCCTGCCGAAGCTCAATTTCGTCGGCATCGCCCGGCCGGCGCACAAGGTGGCGGCGCAATACATCGCCGAGCAGTGGCGCCAGGTGCTCGGCATCGAGGCGGTCGACATGAAGCCGCAGATCGATGCCTTCTCCGGCCCCGACCAGGCGCAGGTGCAGATCTTCCGCGACAGCGTCAACGCCCGGGTTCCCGACGCCACCGCCTTCCTGCTCGGCGCGGTGCATTCCGGCTCCTCGAACGCGAAGAACAAGCTGGGCGGCTACAAGAACGCCGAGGTGGACACCCTGCTCGAACAGGCCTCGGTGCTGGCACTCGACGACCCGAAGCGGATCGAACTGGCGCAGCGGGCGCAGGTGCTCGCCGGCGCCGATGCCCTCTATATTCCGTGGATCTACCGCAACATGCCGGTCTGGGCGATGCCCTGGGTGAAGGGTGTGGCGAAGAATGCGGACTGGCAGGTCTTCGCGCCCTGGGCGATCTCGATCGAATCCTGACCCGGCTCCGTCCGTTCTCCTTCATAGTGGCCGGCCATCCGCTCGCGGATGGCCGGCCGTTTCACGCCGAGACCCTTTCACGCCTGGAGTGCCCCCCTTGAAGATCGCCAAGGTCGAACCGCTTCTGATCGACATCTTCCTTTTCGTCCGGATCACGACGGATAACGGTCTCGTCGGGCTCGGCGAATCCGGCACGTGGGGCCATCTCGAGGCGAGTGCGGCCGCCGTCGCGAAGTTCGGCGAGTATCTCGTCGGCAAGGATGCCGGCGCCATCGAGCATCATTGGAACGTGATGCACCGCTCGAACCATTTTACCGGCGCCGCGATCAACGGCGCCCTCTCGGCGATCGACATCGCGCTGTGGGACCTGAAGGGCAAGGCGCTCGGCGTGCCGGTCTATGAACTGCTCGGCGGCCGCTATCGCCACAAGGCCCGGGTCTACGCCTGGGTGAAGGGGCGCAACACCGACGAACTGGTCGAGGAATCGGCGAAGCGGAAGGCCGAGGGCTATACCGCGATCGGACACCTCAACCCCTTTCTCGACGAGTCCGAGACGAGCACCTATTTCCAGACCCATGCGGCGCGCATGGATGCCGCGATCGACCGTATCCGGCGGGTGCGCGAGGCGGTCGGCCCCGAGGTCGACATCTGCCTCGAACTGCATCGCCGCCTGACCGTGCCGGAGGCGGTGACGCTCGGACGGGCGCTCGAGCCCTACCACCCCTATTTCTACGAGGACCCGCTCAAGCCGGCGAGCCCGGATGCCATGGCTTGGGTGGCGGACCATATTCCGCTGCCCGTCGCGACCGGCGAACGGTTCATCAACCTGCAGCAGTTCCAGACTCTGCTCGCCCGCCGCGGCGTCGAGTTCCTGCGCACCTCGCTCGCGATCTGCGGCGGCATCACCGGCGGCCGGAAGATCGCCGCGCTCGCCGAGGCGAGCGACGCGCAGATCATCCCGCACAATCCGGTCTCCCCGGTCGGCCTCGCCGCCTGCCTGCAGCTCGCCGCGGCGATCCCCAACTTCGCGATCCAGGAATATCCGATCGGCACGCCGCATATCGATGGCCGGAAAGGGTTGGTCGGCGAGGATTTCCTGATCGGCACGCCGAAGGCGGAGAACGGCTTCATCACCATTTCGGACGCGCCGGGCCTCGGCATCGCGCTCGCCCCCGAAGCGGAGAAGCGCTTTCCGCCGCGCCGCCGCTCGATCCAGCACATCCACGCCCGGCTGCACGCCGACGGCTCGGTGCTCGATCACTGAGGGCGGCCCGCGGCCAAAGAAAAAGGGCGCGGCCGAGGCCGCGCCCTTCTCGATTTCGGACCGGACGGAAGGCGATCGCCCGGCTACCGGAGCGCTGCCCGCTCCAGAGTCGCCGTCACCCACCGGTTCAGGCTGAGGCCGGCGCGCTTCGCAGCGCTGACGAAAGCTCTGTGCTGTTCGGGCTCGGCCCGAACGACGAACTGGCCCGAAAACGGCCTCTCGGGCTCCTCGCCCCGCTGCGCGCAGAACGCCAGATAATCGTCGACCGAATCCCCAAAGGCCTGCTTGAGCTCGGCGACGGATCGCCCTTGGAAGGTGATCACATCGCGCAGGTTCATCACCTCGCCGTGGAACAGCTCCGCCTCCTCGTCATAGCCGACGACGGCCTCATACCCCTTGTAGTTCATCGTGTTCATGGTGCGATCTCCGCTTCGAGCAGGAAGCGCCGGACAGACTTGACCGCGCCCTTGTCCGTCTCCTTCTGCGGATGAGGGCGATGGAACACGGCGCGAACGCCATTCAGCGCCACCCGCACCCGCGAGCCCTGCCCTTCGCTCATCTCGGCACCGCATGCCGCGAGGAGGGCCTCGATATCGCGCCAGACGATGCCGGCGCGAACCGGTTCGGCAAAGAGGGCATCGAGCGTCATCCGGTGCTTCTTGCTCAACGTCATATAGTATCACTATCAGGTATCATTGGGAACCAGAGCGGTGCGCCACCGGGGACGTCAGTGGTAGATCGGCCTATGAGCGCCCGAGCACGGCAAGTCTGGGCGCAATGGCCAAAGGCTGCAACCGCGCCGTGCCACGCGGCCAAAGAAAAAGGGCGCGGCCTCGGCCGCGCCCTTCTTGATCCTGGACCGGAAGGCCGGACTTAGAAGTCCATGCCGCCCATGCCGCCGCCCGGCATCGCCGGCGCAGCCGCTTCCTTCTTCGGACGCTCGGCGATCAGCGCCTCGGTGGTGACGATCAGGCTCGACACCGACGCGGCGTCCTGCAGCGCGGTGCGCACGACCTTGGTCGGGTCGATGATGCCGGCCGCGACGAGATCCACATAGGTCTCGCTCTGGGCGTCGAAGCCGAAGGTGTCGCCCTTCGACTCGAGCACCTTGCCGACGACGATCGATCCCTCGACGCCCGAGTTCTCGGCGATCTGGCGGATCGGCGCCTCGAGGGCGCGCAGCACGATCTTGATGCCGGCCTCGACGTCCGGATTGTCGGACTTCAGCTTCTCGACGGCCTTCTTGGCGCGCAGCAGAGCCGTGCCGCCGCCCGGGACGATGCCTTCCTCGACCGCGGCGCGGGTCGCGTTGAGCGCGTCGTCGACGCGGTCCTTGCGCTCCTTCACCTCGACCTCGGTCGCGCCGCCGACGCGGATCACCGCGACGCCGCCCGCGAGCTTCGCCAGACGCTCCTGGAGCTTCTCGCGATCATAGTCCGAGGTGGTCTCCTCGATCTGGGCCTTGATCTGGCTGACGCGGGCCTCGATCTCTTTCTTCTTGCCGGCGCCGTCGACGATGGTCGTGTTCTCCTTGGAGATCGTGACCTTCTTGGCGCGGCCGAGCATGGCGAGCGTGACGCTCTCGAGCTTGATGCCGAGATCCTCGGAGATGACCTGGCCGGCGGTCAGCACGGCGATGTCCTCGAGCATGGCCTTGCGGCGGTCACCGAAGCCCGGCGCCTTGACGGCCGCGACCTTGAGGCCGCCCCGCAGCTTGTTGACGACGAGCGTGGCGAGCGCCTCGCCCTCGACATCCTCGGAGATGATGAGGAGCGGCTTGCCGGTCTGGACGACGGCCTCGAGCACCGGCAGCATCGACTGCAGGTTGGAGAGCTTCTTCTCGTGCAGGAGGATGTAGGGATCCTCGAGCTCGGTGATCATCTTCTCGGCGTTGGTGATGAAATACGGCGAGAGATAGCCGCGGTCGAACTGCATGCCCTCGACGACTTCGAGTTCGGTCTCGGCGGTCTTGGCTTCCTCGACCGTGATGACGCCCTCGTTGCCGACCTTCTGCATCGCATTGGCGATCATCTGGCCGATTTCCTTCTCGCCATTCGCCGAGATGGTGCCGACCTGAGCGACCTCTTCCGAGGTCTTGATCTTCTTCGAGCGCTTCTCGAGATCCTTGACGGCCTCGGCGACGGCGAGATCGATGCCGCGCTTGAGGTCCATCGGGTTCATGCCGGCGGCAACCGCCTTGGCGCCTTCCTTGACGATCGCCTGGGCGAGCACGGTGGCGGTGGTGGTGCCGTCACCGGCGATGTCGTTGGTCTTCGAGGCGACTTCGCGAACGAGCTGAGCGCCGAGATTCTCGAACTTGTCCTCGAGCTCGATCTCCTTGGCGACGGTCACACCGTCCTTGGTGATGCGCGGCGCGCCGAAGGACTTCTCGATGACGACGTTACGGCCCTTCGGACCCAGCGTCACCTTCACCGCATTGGCGAGGATGTCGACGCCGCGCAGCATCTTCTCGCGGGCATCAGCAGAAAACTTGACGTCTTTGGCAGCCATTTCTGGTTCCTTTCAATCTCGGGGCAATGGAAAAGGCGCGTCGGCGGAGCCGTTACGCGGCCTTCTTGCTTTCGGCCTTGCCCTCGACGACGCCGAGAATGTCCGACTCCTTCATAATCAGGAGCTCTTCACCGTCGATCTTGACTTCGGTGCCGGACCACTTGCCGAACAGGATGCGGTCGCCGGCCTTCACGTCGAGCGCGACCAGCTTGCCGCTGTCGTCACGGGTGCCCGGACCGACGGCGACGACCTCGCCCTCCTGGGGCTTTTCCTTGGCGGTGTCGGGGATGATGATCCCGCCGGCCGTCTTTTCTTCGGACGCCAGGCGGCGAACAACGACCCGGTCATGCAGAGGACGGAATCCCATGTCTCTCTCCTGAGATATCTGAAAGCGGACCCCCTCGCGAGTCCGTCCGGAATGCCGCTGTTAGCACTCTCACGGATCGAGTGCCAACGAGCGCGCCGGATTTAGGATTGGGGGTGAGACTTGTCAAGGCCGGGCGACGATCGATCGCGGCCGCAGCGCCGCAGACCGGCCGTTGCGCCTGCTCATGCCGGCGGAAAGGGACGAAAGAAGGGCGCGCGGAGGAACGCCGTGGCGCCGAGCGGCGGCAGGGAGACACGAGCGGGCGCCTCATGAGCCCGCCCGGTCATCCCTCGCGCCGCTTCCAGGAAAAGCCGGCCTCGGCGTGCCCGACTTCAGGGCGCGACGGCCATCGGCAGCGTCGCCGTCACCGTCCGCCCCTGCGCCTCGCCCGCGTCGAGCGTCAGCACGAGCTCGTAATCGCCCGGCCGCAGCGTCGGCAGCGTGAAGGCGAGCGCGATGTGGAAGAGGCGCGAGGCGGCACCGGCGGGCGCCGCGATCGGCGGCAGATCGGTCGCCTTCGCATAGATGAGGCCGCGCGCGTCGCGAATCTCGATCGTCGGCGCGAGCGTCGACCCGGCAACGCCGAGCGGTTCGGCATAGATCGTCACGGTGTCGCCGGCGCGGAACGGCCCCGCCGCCCGCGGGGTGTAGAGCCCGTAACCGTCGATCCGCGACGCGAAGGCGGCGGTCTTGAGCGCGAAGGGCGCGGCGGCGGCGAAGGCATCATAGGCGGCATCGAGTGCGGCGGCGGCCCCGGCCGCATCGCCCGCGGCGAGCTTCGCCTCCGCCTCAGCGGCGCGCTCCGCGATCGGCCCGGCCGAAGCCGCCGTCGGAACCAGCATGGCGATCAGGACCGCGGCCAGGGAACCGCGCATGGCGCTCCCGGCGATCCGGGAACCGCTTCGTCTCATCATCCCACCCCTCACCGGACGCCGCGGGAGGCGCCCGTTTCAGCCCACGGACCGACCATGCCGCAGCTTGGCCGTAGGACGCAAGTGCAGCACGAGATGCGGGCGTAGCAAAAACGAGGCGCGGCAAGGGCCGTTTCGGCGCCGTAACGCTCAGCCGGCTCTCAGCCGGTCCGCCGTTCCTGCCAGGCGAGCCGTTTGCGGTAGATGGTGGAGGGGCTGATCTCGAGCGCGGCTGCGGCCCGCGCGACATTGCCGCCGAAGGCCGCGACGGCCGCCTCGATGATCGTCCGTTCCTGCTCCCAGAAGGGTGTGACGACGATCGGCTGGCCGAGGGCGGCCGCGAGCACCGGCGCCGCCGCACCGCGCGCGCCGGCCGCAACCGCCGCCGGCAACATGCCGCAGGTGACCATCTCACCATCCTCGAGCACGACGATCCGCCGCACGACGTTCTGGAGCTCGCGCACATTGCCGGGCCAGATGTGGCGGCCGAGCGCCTCCGCCGCCCCGGCGTCGAAGCCGCGAAAGGCCTTGCGCTCCTCGGCGGCGTAGCGGGCGAGGAAGGCTTCGGCGAGCGCCATCACATCGTCGCCGCGCTCCCGCAGCGCCGGCAGATGGATCGGCAGCACGTGCAGACGGTAGAAGAGATCCTCGCGGAAGCGCCCGGCGGCGATCTCGACGAGCGGATCGCGATGGGTGGCGCAGACGAAGCGGACGTCGATCCGGCGGTCCTCGCCGTCGCCGACCCGCCGCACCATGCCGGTCTGCACGAAGCGCAACAGCTTCGCCTGCAGCGCCATGTCCATCTCGCCGATCTCGTCGAGAAACAGCGTGCCGCCGTCCGCGCGCTCGGCCGCGCCGGCGCGCGTCTCGGTCGCTCCCGTAAAGGCGCCGCGGACATGGCCGAAGATCTCGCTCTCCATCAGATCCTTCGGGATGGCGCTGCAATTGAGCGCCACGAAGGGGCCGTCGGCCCGGCCCGAGCGGGCGTGGATCGCTTCGGCGCAGACCTCCTTGCCCGTCCCGCTCTCGCCCGTGACGAAGACCGGCGCACGCGAGGGCGCGATCCGCTCGATCTGGTCGTAGACGCGCCGCATCGCCGGCGAGCGGCCGATGAAGCCTTCGAAGTCCTCGCGTGGCACGGCGGTCGGCGGCAGTTCGACGGCCACCGGGTCGCGAGTCCAGTTCGCCACCGCCGCCTCGATCCGCTCGATCAGGGCGGCGGGACCGAACGGCTTCGGCAGGAAGTCGACGGCGCCCGCCCGCATCGCCGCGACCGCCGTGCTCACCGAGCCGCGTGCGCTCGTCGCGATCACCGCAGTCGCGCCGGTGGCGAGGCGGCCGAGACGGTCGGTTCCGCCGACACTGTCGAGATCGGCGACGAGAATCCCGCGCTCGCCGGCGCCGAAGCCGGGCGCCTCTTCGGCGGAGGCCACAGCCTGGGCGGCGAAGCGGCCGTCGCGCGACGCCTCGAGCTGCGCCGCGATCAGCCGCCGCTGCGCCGGGTCGCGATCGACGATGACGACGCGGACGGGCGCGGCAGAGCCGGCGCTGCGGGCTCGGGCGAGGAGGATGGGCTCGGGCAAACCCTGCTCCGGCATGGTGGATCGACGGTCTCCGGCGCCGCCGGCCAAGATGTGGCAGCCCCTGCGCGACAATCGGCGAACAGGGTAAAGAAAGCGTTGTCCGGTGATGGCGAGGCGGATGCCGTGCCGCGGGCTTGACCGGGCGGCGCGGCCCTTCTAACCCCGCGGCCATGAACAACACCACACCGCACCCGATCACCGGCCTGAGCGCGATCGCCGATCGCTACAGCGTCGTCCTCTGCGACGTCTGGGGCGTCGTCCATAACGGCGTGGTCTCCTGGCCCGCGGCACGCGACGCGCTCGCCCGCTTCCGCGCCGGTGGCGGCACGGTGATTCTGGTGACCAACGCCCCGCGCCCGCACTATGCCGTGCGTCCGCAGCTCGCGGCGCTCGGGGTCGAGCCGGAGTGTTTCGACACGGTCGTGACGTCGGGCGACGTGACGCGGGACCTCCTCGCCGCCCATCCCGGCGCCAAGGCCTTCCATCTCGGTGCGGAACGCGATCTCGGCCTCTATGACGGGCTCGATCTCTCGCTCGCCGCGGCCGAGGAGGCCGATCTCATCTCCTGCACCGGCCTGTTCGACGACACGGTCGAGACGCCGGACGACTATCAGGCCCTGCTCGAGCGCTTTCGCGCGCGCAACGTGCCGATGATCTGCGCCAACCCCGACCGTGTCGTCGAGCGCGGCCACCAGTTGATCTACTGCGCCGGAGCGCTCGCCGAACGCTATCGCGAGCTGGGCGGCTCGGCTCTGATCGCCGGCAAGCCGCACCGGCCGATCTACGAGGCGGCGCTCGCCCGTGCGGCGGAGGCCGGGGCCGGCGCGGTGCCGCTCGACCGGGTGCTGGCGATCGGCGACGGCGCGCCGACCGACCTGCGCGGCGCGGTCGATTTCGGCCTCGACGTTCTGTTCGTCACGGCCGGCATCCATTCCGCCGATTTCGGCCCGGCGGACGATCCGGACCGGGACGCCGTGCATCGCTTCCTCGCTGCCGAACGCCTCGGCGCCACCGCCTTCATCCCGCGTCTCGCCTGGTGAACCGGCCGCGCGGAGATCGCGGCGGCGCCTTGTCTGCCGCACCGCAACGAGGCCTTGACCGCGGGGGATGGGAACGCCACGTTGCGGCCGCTCGCAGGACCCCGTCCGAACCCTCTCCTCGCTCCTCTTCCCCGTGCCGATCGTTGCAGTGTCCATGGCCGACCCGCTGACGCCGCTCTCCCTCGAAACGCTGCCGCCGCACCTCGCCGGCGGCGTCGTCGCAATCGGCAATTTCGACGGCGTGCATCGCGGCCATCAGGCGCTGCTCGCGGCGACCCGCAGCGAGGCGCGCAGCCGCGGCCTGAAGGCGCTCGTGCTCACCTTCGAGCCGCATCCGCGCGATTTCTTCCGGCCCGACCCGCCGGTCTTCCGGCTCACCCCGCCGGCCGCCAAGGCACGCCTCCTCACCGCGCTCGGCTTCGACGGGCTCGTCGTGCTGCCCTTCGACCGCGATCTCGCGGCGATGGAGCCGGGCCGCTTCGTCGAGAAGGTTCTGGTCGGCGGCCTCGGCGTCGCCGGCGCCGTCGTCGGCCATGATTTCCACTTCGGCCGCGACCGTGCCGGCACCCCGGCCTTCCTCGGCGCCGCCGCCGCCCGGCACGGCTTCCGCCTCGCGGTGCTGGCGCCGGTCGTCGACACGGGCGGCGTCCCCTTTTCGTCGAGCCGCATCCGCGCGCTCCTCGAGGCGGGCGATGTCGCCGCGGCGAACGAGGCGCTCGGCTACCGCTTCTTCGTGCTCGGCACGGTGATCGACGGCGACAAACGCGGCCGCGAACTGGGCTATCCGACCGCCAACATCCGGCTCGGCGCCGACAGCCGCCTGCGTCACGGCATCTATGCGGTGGAGATGACGCGCGCCGACGGCACGGTGCTCGAAGGCGTCGCGAGCTACGGCCGGCGGCCGACCTTCGATGACGGCCCGCCGCTCCTCGAAGTGTTCGCCTTCGACTTCTCCGGCGATCTCTATGGCGAGCGCGTCGCGGTCCGCTTCCACACCTTCCTGCGCGGCGAGGAGAAGTTCGACAGCGTCGCCGCCCTGATCGCCCAGATGGACCGCGATTCGGCCGCCGCCCGCGCAATTCTCGCCGAAGCCGCGGCGCCGGGACCGATCGACCGGGCGCTCCCCGCCCCGCTCTGAACGGTCGCGACGAGTTGCCGGGCCGACGCGGCCGGGTTAGAAGCGAGAGCGCCGGAATTTCGCCCGCTTCTTCGGGCAAAGCGCAGTCGCCCCGCCTCACTTCGGCGGAATCGGGAGAGCCGTTCTGATGCCGTCCTTCGCCGCCTCGCGCCGCCTCTGCGGTCTCGCCGCCGCAAGCCTCGCCGTCGCCGCGCTCGCCGGCTGTTCCGGCACCACCTACGGCACGGGCAAGGCGCCCGAACTGCAGACCATGGAGGACGTGCTCGGCATCGTCTCCCTGAGCGGGCCGTCGAAGGAAGAGGTGGAATATCGCCCGCGCGGCGCCATCGTCGACCCGAAGTCGAAGTCGCTGCCGCCGCCCGCCGAGGCGACCGCCTATACCGACCCGGCCTGGCCGCGCGATCCCGATGCCGAGCGGCGCGCCCGCTCCCGCGAGGACGACACGCCGCGGCTCGACAATCTCACCCCGTCCGAACGCGCCGCGCGCGATCCCGGTTTCCGGCTCCCGAAGGGCCAGGAAATGGGCCGCATCCGCGACGAGAGCAAGCCGATGGATCCCGAGGAGGCCAAGAAGATCTGGGCCTCGATGCGCAAGAACAAGGGCGGCTCGTTCGACGAGGAAGGCCGGCCGGTGCGCCGCTATCTGACCGACCCGCCGAGCACCTACCGCGAATTCGACCCCAATTCGCCGACCGACCTGCCCGAGCCGAAGAAGAAGAAGTGGAAGATCTGGCCGTTCGGCAGCTGAGGCCGCGCGTCCCCATCGCCCATCCGAGACGGAGCCCGGCCCCTGCGCCGGGCTTTTTCATGAACGGCCTGTCATGTTCCGTTCACGATGCGGCAAGGTCGACCTTTCGATAGTTTACGGCGATCCGTCCCGCGCTCCCCGGAGACCCCGATGCAGAAGCTGAAGGCCGCGCTCGCCGAAATCTGGCGCATCGGCGTTCCCTATTTCAAGTCCGAGCACCGCTGGTTCGCGCTCGGCCTCCTCGGCGCGATCATCGCGCTGCGGCTCTTCAACGTCTGGCTCGACGTTCAATACAACCAGTGGAACAATGATTTCTACACGGCGCTGCAGGGCAAGGACTGGCCGACCTTCGCGCATCAGCTCTTCGTCGTCTTCTCCTGGATCGCGGCGCTTTCGATCCTCACTTCCGTCTATCAGTACTATCTGGCGCAATGGCTGCAGATCCGCTGGCGCGAGTGGATGACGCGGCGCTATATCGGCCACTGGATGGCCTCGGGCACCCATTACCGGATGCGGCTCGCCGGCAACCCGGCCGACAACCCCGATCAGCGTATCGCCGAGGACACCAATCTCTTTGCCGACAGCTTTCTGTCGGTCAGCGTCGCGCTGCTCGGCCAGATCGTCACGCTCGTCTCATTCCTCTTCATCCTGTGGCGGCTGTCGTCGAACACGCCGCTGATCATCGGCGACCTGACGCTCAACATTCCCGGCTATCTGGTCTGGGCGGCGCTCGTCTATGCCGTGGTCGGCACGGCGCTCACCCACTGGATCGGCAAGCCGCTCGTCGCGCTCAATTTCCAGCAGCAGCGTTTCGAGGCCGATTTCCGCTTCTCGCTCGTCCGGCTGCGCGAGAACGCCGAAGAGGTCGCGCTGCTTCATGGCGAGCCGGCCGAGCGCGCCGGGCTGGCGCGCCGCTTCGGCCATGTGATCGACAACTGGTTCGCGATCATGCGCCGGCAGAAGAAGCTCATCTTCCTGACTGCGGGCTATGGCCAGATCGCCATCATCTTTCCCTTCGTCGTCGTCGGGCCGGCCTATTTCTTCACCGACATGCAGCTCGGCCAGTTGATGCAGATCGGCCAGGCCTTCGGCATGGTGCAGACGGCGCTCTCCTTCTTCGTCACGGCCTATGCGACGCTCGCCGCCTGGAAGGCGGTCACGGACCGTCTCGCCGGCTTCGAGCGGACGCTCGGCGCTGCCGAGGCGCAGGCGACCGCAGGACCCGCGCTCGAAGAACGCGGCGACGCGACCGGCCTCGCGATCGAGAACCTCACGGTGGGCCTGCCCGACGGCCGCACCGTGGCGACCGTGCCGCCGACCGTGATCGGCCGCGGCGAGCGCGTGCTCGTCACCGGCGCGTCCGGCACCGGCAAGACGAGCCTCTTCCGCGCCCTCTCCGGCGCCTGGCCGTTCGGTACCGGCAAGGTTGTGAGGCCCGCCGGCGCGCGGCTGATGATCCTGCCGCAGCGCGCCTATCTGCCGATCGGGTCGCTCCGCGCCGCCCTCGCCTATCCGAACGAGGCCGCGACGATCGCGCCGGAGGCGGCCGCCGACGCGCTCGCTGCCGTGGGCCTCGGGAGCCTCGTGCCGGACCTCGAGACCGAGCACCACTGGCAGAACCGCCTTTCCGGCGGCGAGCAGCAGCGCGTCGCGCTCGCCCGCGCCCTTCTCGCCGCGCCGGACCTGCTCCTTCTCGACGAGGCGACCAGCGCCCTCGACGAGGCCGCCGAGGCCGGGGTCTACCGGGCGATCGCCGCCCGGCTGCCGCAGACGACCCTCGTGTCGATCGGCCACCGCGCCAGCCTCGCCGCGCTGCACGACCGCTTCTTCCGGCTCGAACGGGGGATGGACGGGACGAGCACGCTCGTCGCCGCGCCCGCGCCGGAGCCGGCGGCGGGTTGATGGAAGCATTGTTCACGCAGGTTGAACGCTATGTGCTTGTCGCCCCCGCTAGGCCGAAGCCGCGCTTGCCGTTAAGGGATGGGAACTGTCAGCCGGGCCGAGCGCCCATGGAGTGAACGATGTCCAACCTTTCCGCGCCGGCCCTGCTCGTCGGCCGCATTCTGATCGCCGCCATTTTCCTCATCTCCGGCTTCGGCAAGCTGATGGATCCGGCCGGCACCGCCGGTTACATGAGCTCGGTCGGCCTTCCCGGCATCCTCGTATGGCCGACCATCGTGGTCGAGCTTCTCGGCGGCATCCTGATCGTGGTCGGCTACCAGACCCGCATCGTGGCGCTGATCCTCGCCGCCTTCACCCTTGTCGCCGGCCTCCTCTTCCACCTGCAGCCCGCCGACATGGGTCAGATGATCAATTTCTGGAAGAACATCGCGATCGTCGGCGGCTTCCTCTTCCTGTTCGCCGGCGGCCCGGGCCCGCTGTCGATCGACCGCCGCTGAGCGGGCGCCGTCGCCTTCCATCCGAACATGACGAGGGCCGCCCGAGGGCGGCCCTTTTCGTTGAACGACGGTCGCGGGGTGAGCGGCTATTCGCAGTTCGCCGGCCGCTTCCAGGCGGCGCCGACCTCGATGCCGTCGCGACCCAGCGCCGGACCATCGGACAGGAAGCCGATGCGGCCGAGCAGCACCGCGAGACGCGCGACGCGCGCCCGCAGCCGGCCGGCGAGCGGTGCGCGGGCGATCGCGCTGCCCCTCTCCGTCGCGGCGCGTGGCGGCACCTGCTCGCCCGTCATCCATACCCCCCGCGAAGACCCGATCGCGGTGCGATCGTCTTCACATGATCTTCGTTTTCGGCAGTCCGCGAATTTTGCGGGCGCGCAAGGCCTGCGTCAAGCCGCGATCGGCCTTCGGCCGCTCTCGCCCGGCCGCGGTTGATGCGCCGGGAGCGATGGAGTAATCAGGCGCTCCGCAAGCGAGACGACGACATGGCCGAAAAATCAAAGACGAGCGCCGTCAAGGCGCGCCTTCCGCGCGGCCTCGTCGACCGGCCGGCCGGCGAGATCAAGGCGGCCGAGCGCATGCTCGGCGTGATCCGCGGCGTCTATGAGCGCTATGGCTTCGACCCGGTCGAGACGCCGCTGATCGAATACACCGACGCGCTCGGAAAATTCCTGCCCGACCAGGACCGGCCGAACGAGGGCGTCTTCTCCTTCCAGGACGACGACGAGCAGTGGCTGTCGCTGCGCTATGACCTCACCGCGCCGCTCGCGCGCTATGTCGCCGAGCATTTCGACGCGCTGCCGAAACCCTATCGCAGCTATCGCGCCGGCTGGGTGTTCCGCAACGAGAAGCCCGGCCCGGGCCGCTTCCGCCAGTTCATGCAGTTCGACGCCGACACGGTCGGCGCCGCCTCGCCGGCGGCCGACGCCGAGATGTGCATGATGATGGCCGACACGCTCGAGGCGCTCGGGCTCGAACGCGGCCAGTACGTCATCCGCGTCAACAACCGGAAGGTGCTCGACGGCGTGATGGAGGCGATCGGCCTTTCCGGCGAAGAGAATGCCGGCCGCAGGCTGACGGTGCTGCGCGCCATCGACAAGCTCGACAAGTTCGGGCCGGGGGGGGTCGCGGCGCTGCTCGGCGCCGGCCGTCTCGACGAGAGCGGTGACTTTACCAAGGGTGCAGGTCTTGATCCCGACGGGATCGACCGTGTGCTCAACTTTACGGGCTGGGGAGAACAAGGATCGGGATCCGGAAGCATCGCCGGGGTGTCCGCCGTCACCCTCTCGAACTTCGCGGCTGCCGTCGGGACATCGGTCGGCGGAGCACAGGGTGTCGCGGAGCTGACGGAGATCGAGGCCCTCGTGGCGGCCGCCGGCTATAGCGACCGTGTCCGCATCGACCCCTCCGTCGTCCGCGGCCTCGAATATTACACCGGTCCGGTCTTCGAGGCCGAGCTCCTGTTCGAGACGGTGAACGAGAAGGGCGAGCCGGCGCGGTTCGGTTCGGTCGGCGGCGGCGGGCGCTATGACGGGCTGGTCGGCCGCTTCCGCGCCGACCCGGTACCGGCGACCGGCTTTTCGATCGGCGTCTCCCGCCTGATGGCGGCGCTCGCCAATCTCGGCAAGCTGTCCACCGAGGACGAGGTCGGCCCCGTCGTCGTCACCGTGTTCGACCGCGACCGGATCGCCGATTATCAGACGATGGTGCAGAGGCTGCGCGCCGGCGGCATCCGCGCCGAGCTCTATCTCGGCGGCTCCGGCCCCAAGGCGCAGCTTAAATATGCCGACCGCCGCAACAGCCCTTGCGTGATCATCCAGGGCTCGGACGAGCGCGACCGCGGCGTCGTCCAGATCAAGGACCTCGCGCTCGGCAAGGCGCTCGCCGCGACGATCGAGGACAACGCCACCTGGCGCGAGGCCCGGCCGGCGCAGTTCGAGGTGCCCGTCGACGGGCTGGTCGAGGCGGTGCGCAGCCTGCTCGGTGGACGCCCGTGAGCGCCGCCCTCGCCACGCTGCGCACCCTGCTGTCCGATGGCGGTTATCGCTTCGTCGATCCGCCGATCCTGCACGATGCGGCCGTCTTCCTCGATGTCGCCGGCGAGGATCTGCGCCGCCGGCTTTTCCTGACCACCGGGCCGGACGGGGCGCAGCTCTGCCTGCGGCCGGAATTCACCATCCCCGTCTGCCTCGACCATCTCGCCGGCGGCGATGCCCACCGCATCGCCGACTATGCCTATTGCGGTCCGGTCTTCCGCCACCGGCCGGGCGAGCCGGGCGAATTCCTGCAGGCGGGCGTCGAATCGCTCGGCCGCACCGACCGCATCACCGCCGACGCCGAGATTCTCGCGCTCGCCATCGAGGCGGTGCGGGTGTTCGGCCTTGCAGCGCCCACCGTGCGGATCGGCGATTCGCAACTCTTCTCGACGCTTCTCGACGCGCTCGGCGTCGCCGCGGCCTGGCGGCGGCGGCTGGCGCGCGTCTTCGGCGACCGCGACCGGCTGCGCCGGACGATCGCGCGGCTGTCGGGCGACGGCGACGGGCCGGCCCCGGCGCATGCCGATTTCCTCGCCGCGCTCGAGGGCAGCGACCACGACTCCGCGCACAAGGTGGTCGAGGACCTCCTCGCCATCGCCGGCATAAGGGCGGTCGGCGGCCGCTCCGCGGGCGAGATCGCCGACCGGTTCCTCGAACAGGCGGCGCTGCGCGTCGGCGCCGGGCTCGATCCGCGCGCCCGCACGGTGATCGCCCGCTTCCTCGACATTGCCGGCACGCCGGATGCGGCGGCCGGGGCGCTGAAGACCCTCGCCGCGGACGAGAAGCTCGCGCTCGCCCCGGCGATCGAGGGCTTCGAGCGGCGCGCCGAGGGGCTCGCCCGCCGCGGCATCGATCCCGACCGCCTCGCCTTCGCCGCCGATTTCGGCCGGCGGCTCGACTATTATTCGGGCTTCGTCTTCGAGATCCACGATCCGGCGGTGTCCGACGGACGACAGATCGTCGGCGGCGGCCGTTATGACCGGCTGATGCCGCTGCTCGGCGCCAAGACCGCCGTTCCAGCGGTCGGCTTCGCCCTCTGGGTCGATCGCGCCGCGCGCGCCGGAGGTGTCGCATGAGCGCGCCGCTCGTTCTCGCCGTGCCGTCCAAGGGCCGGCTGCAGGAAAACGCCGCCGCCTTCTTCGCCCGCGCCGGCCTCGTCATCGTCCAGGGCGGCGAGCGCTCCTATCGCGGCCGCGTCGCCGGATTGCCGGACGTCGAGATCGCCTTCCTCTCGGCCTCCGAGATCGCCCGCGAACTCGCCGCCGGCAATGCCCATCTCGGCGTCACCGGCCGCGATCTCGTCGAGGAGGAGATCCGCGACTGGAACCGGCGGCTCGATCTCGTCCTGCCGCTCGGCTTCGGCCATGCCGATGTCGTCGTCGCCGTGCCGGAAGCGTGGATCGACGTCCGCGCCATGGCCGATCTCGACGATGTCGCCGCCGATTTCCGCGGCCGGCACGGCCGCTGGCTGACCGTCGCGACGAAATACGTCCACCTCACCCGCCGCCACTTCGCGACGGCGGGCATCGCCGACTACCGGATCGTCGAGAGCCTCGGCGCCACCGAAGGGGCACCCGCTTCCGGCGCCGCCGATCTCATCGTCGACATCACCACGACCGGATCGACGCTGCGGGCGAACGCCCTCAAGGTGCTCGAGGACGGCGTCATCCTGTCGTCCGAGGCGCATCTCGTCGCGAGCCTTTCGGCGAGCTGGAGCGATGCGGCGCGCGGCGCGCTCCGCGTCATCCTCGACCGCATCGAAGCGGAAGCGGCGGGCCGGACCAAGCGTGAGATCCTCGCCGATGTCGCCGATGCGGAAGGCGCCGCCTCGGTGGCTGCCGCGCGCTTCGGCGCCACGGCGCCCTTCGGCGTTGCCGCCGGCGCACCGCTGCGGCTCTTCTGCGACGCGGGCAGGGTCTATGCCTGCGCCGAATGGCTGCGTACCGGCGCCGGCGCCCGCACCGTCGCGGTCGCCAAGGTCGAGAGCATCTTTGCCGCCACGAGCCCGCTCGCCGAGCGCCTGCTCGGCCGTCTGAACGGCCGGGCCTGACGGCGCTGGAGCGGCCGGATAGGCCCGTCCGGCGCCGGCGATCGCTGCGCTGCGGTGACGGAGTCCCGGCGCAGGACAGGGCCGAGACCCGGCTCTGATCCCGCCGGCATCGAGCCATCCGCTTCCGAGCCTCTGTGCGTCGAGGCCCGGGAACCGTGATGCTCCGGCGGCGCTGGTCCCTCTTTCGCTCTCCGAGCTTGTCTGTTCTTTGAGGTCGTCCATGGCGGTGGATCGGGGCGCCGCAACCCGGTTCTCACGAGCCGCGACGGCGAGGGCGCGTCCGAGGCGGCAGCGGGCTGCGGCGCCTGGGAATGGGCGGACGACCCGGGCCGTGCGGACCACTTTGATCCAGCATCGGATTGCTGCGAGCCGGACGAACCCCGAGCAAGCCTGAGGCGAGCGTGCCGCAGCCGAGCGCCGTGTGGCGAGAGGGCTTGATCTCGTTGAAGAAGCACTCGATCCGATTGCCCATGGTGCGGGCCGGCCCGTCGATCGTCCGCCGGCCCCTTTGGCTCGACTTGGTCGGGATCAGCGGGCGGATGCCGCGCCGTTCGAGATCGGATCCGATGGCGCCGCCGTCATCGTCCCTGCCGCCGAGCATCGCCGCTGGCGGTGGCGCGTCCTCCGTTATGAAGTCGCCGTGCGCCGCCCTGTCGGAGATCCGGCGGGGCGTCACGTGGAAGCCGATAGTCAACCCTCCGCCTTCGCGCTGCCATGACCCTTGACCAGCGTTCCATCAGATGTCGGACGATGGGACAATCCCGCTCGTCCGCACAACCCGGGCTCGAAGGGCACGTCGGGACGCTCAGGTGCCTTCGCTCGATCGAACGAACTTCGGCGGCCCCATGCAGCTATGACGACTCGATTCGTTCTCGCCTCGGTTGACGGTGAATTCGGAACACCTTATAGTATCATAGAACATTATTTCTATTCGTGCCGATCAACAGCCAGTTGAACTCCATGAATTCGGAATTTCCTGGCTACGCATTTATCGCGCCCAATTCTGTTCTGCGGGTGTCAGCCTGGCTACCGCATGGACCTTTCACTCAGACGCTGGTTCGTACAATGCGCGCGCAAGGGATCTCAGAGCTCGGGACGCATTACGCGTTCTCCTGCTTCGTCTCAGACGAGCCAGTGGCATCGGCAGGGCACCAATGGGCCTTTTATACCCTTGATCGTTCGGAGCGGCCTGAACACGCAAGCCTTTACGAAGGCGACGTCTATCCGCGAGTCGTTGCAAAAGACGGCCGCCACGGGCCCAGCGCGTTGCTGCAAAAGACCTTTGCAGATGGCCTGACGGATGCAGATCAAGTCTCGATCGATCTGTTTCATTTCGATGGACGAAATTGCTGTAGAGATGTGAAGGATCTTCTCGAAAGCTGGAGGCCGACGGCCTCGCGGCGCACTGTCGCCCTATTCTACGACACCAAAGCGCGCAGGCACGCCTTCGATGAATCTCGCTCCTGGGTAGACACTCGTAATATTGTGCCATCCATCCTGGAGCTAAAGAGGTCAGCAGGGGCGGGCTTTCCGATTTTTGGGCGACCAGTTGGCGAGTCCGATGGTAGAGTTCATTAATATGGTCGGCAGCCGGAAGGGCCGACAATTCGTGAGGCGATTCTTCGGTTTATTTGAAAGAAGTTCGCTACTTCAACGATCTGCTGCTGCACGCGCCGACGCCGACGACGGTTTGTCTGCAGGTACGGCCTTGCCCGAAGCTCCCACCAGCACGCTGCCGCCTGAGGCAGAGGCATTGGCCGATTCGGTGAACCCGGTCATGACACCAGCCGACCCCGGCGCGACAGCACACGCTGACCCGGGAGAGGCAGAACTCGGCAGGCCGGAGTATCGCGATCCTTTGGGATTTGTCGACGAACCAAGTAAACCATCTGCGCCGGTTGAGCCGCCCGCTTCGATTGCCGTCGACATATTGACGACGCCGAAGGCCACATCCAATTTTTCATTTGAAGCTTCTGCTATCTGGAAGGATGAATTGCGTCGCTCGGCCGCGACGGAACATCTGGCGTCCGAGCGACCGCTCGTCTCGATCATCATGCCGACGAAGAACCGTCTGCACCGTATTGGTCTCGCGATTGAATCGGTATTGGCGCAGACTTACGACGGCTGGGAGTTGATGATAATCGACGACGGGTCGAACGACGGAACCTTTGAAGTCATTTCCGAGCGGTTTTCGGACGCCAGGATTCGCGTAATCCGCGGTGATGGGCGAGGTGTATGCGCCGCGCGTAACGCTGGCCTGCATGAGACTCGCGGTGATGTCATCGCTTATCTCGATGACGACAACCGCTGGCAACCGGACTATCTCGAGATCACGCTGCTCCAGATGCTCCGCTCGGGCGCTTCTTGCTGCTATTCCGCATTGCGCCGACTACCCAACATTTTTGACGAATCCGGTTTTTCGGATATACTCTGCGTCGATTTTGATATAAATAGCCTTAAGTTTAAGAACTACATTGATCTCAACGTATTCTCTCATAGACGACCACTCTTCACGGAGCTTGGTGGTTTCGACGAAAGCTTGCGGCGGATGGTCGACTGGGATCTGATTATCCGCTATTGTGAGTTTTATCCCCCCACATACTGCAATTCAATTGGAGCAGATTACGATAATTCGGATACATAAGATCGTATTTCTCGGAGAGAGAAGAGATCCTATCTGTATGCGATAAGAAACAAATACATGATCGACTGGGCGGCTCTGAGGGCCGGCCTTGACAAACGCGATCAATTACTCGTCTCGATAATCGTGTGCGTTTACAACAACGCGGCACTGACCGATAAATGCCTCGACTCGCTGTTCCGCCATGAAGCCGGCTCACCCTTCGAGGTGATCGTGGTCGACAATGGAAGCGACGCGGACACAGCCGAGCTACTGCGCGCGTGGAGCGACCGCGAGCCGCGCATCCGGTTGCTGTCCAACCCGGAGAATATGAACTTTTCCCTGGGCAACAACCTCGGTTTCGCAATGAGCCGCGGAAAGAGGATCGTCTTCCTCAACAATGATACAGAGGTGAGCCCGGAATGGCTGAGTTCGTTGCTGGCCCCGCTCGACAGGGATGATGTGCGAGGTGTCCAACCCAAGCTCGTCTTCCCGAATGGCACGATACAGTGCATCGGCTTGGTCTTCAGCGACCATTCACCGTTTGCCTACCCGCTCTACTCTCGATTGCCCGGAGACGCGCCGCTCGTCCGGCGTCGCCGCCGGTTCAAGGCGCTCACCGCGGCCTGCCTTGCGATCCGGGCTCGCGATTTTGTCGAAGCCGGTGGATTCGACCCGCTGTTTGTCAACGGGCAAGAGGACGTGGATCTTTGTCTGCGCGTGGGAGGGGGCAAGCCGGTCTTCACCTGCGCTACGGATTCGGTTGTCGTTCACCATGAAGGCAAGTCGGCAGGTCGAGGGAATGCGATCCCTGACAACAGGGCGCTTTTCGCCGAGCGGTGGGCCGGCAGGATCGCCGGCGACGACCGGCTGCATTATGTGACGGACGGCGTGGACCTCGAAGGCTATCGAGTCGATTCCGAACCCTTGGCTGCAATGGGTCTTGCCACGGCCATACCGACGCTCGCCTATCCCGGACCGACGACCGCGGCTCTCTCTGCGGGCATGACCGGTCTTCGGCTGCGGATCCCCTGCCCGAGGCGCGACCTGAAGGACCGTTGGGGCGACTATCATTTCGCTGCCGCTCTGGCCAAGGCCGCGACAAGCAAGGGCCTCGCAGCCACGATCGATTTTCTCGAAGACTGGTCGACGCCAGCGGCAAAGGGCGAGTTGGAGGTGGTATTGCGCGGCCTCTCGCCTTGGCCCGGGTCGAACCGCCGGGCCGGCGGGGGGCGGCGCGTGATCTGGATGATCAGCCATCCCGACAAGGTTAGCGATGAGGAGCTCGACTGCTACGACCACATTTTTGTAGCCTCCGACGTGTGGGCGACCGTGCTTTCCGAGCGAGGGCTGAAGCCCTCGATAACGGCGCTGCTGCAATGTACGGAAGTTGAACGCTTCAATCTCGAGGCGCGGGCGGGCGCGCCTCATCACGAGCGTCTCTATGTTGCGAATTCACGCAAGTTCTTGCGCAGCATGGTCGCCCGAGCGATGTCAGAAGGCATGAGGCTGGATATCTATGGCGAGATGTGGGACGGTCTCGCGCCAGTCGATTGGGTCAAGGGAGAGAATGTCGCGAATGTCTTGCTGCCGACCTACTATGCAGGGGCGGACGTCGTATTGAATGACCATTGGGAAAGCATGCGCGCACATGGTTTCGTTTCCAATCGCGTTTTCGACGTGCTGGCGACAGGCGCACCACTGCTCACCGACAGCGTCGAGGGAATGCCGCAATCGCTGCGCGAAGCATGCACCATGCTTGATGAGAACATCTCGCTCCGCGATGCGATCGCCATAGCCAGATCTCGTCACAGCCTCTCACAACGCGACGAGATCGCGCGGTGGATCGCCGAAGAACACAGCTTTGCCTCCCGGCTGCGAGAAATATGTGCTGTGCTACGCTGACATGGCGCTTCCAACGGTAGGCCGGGCCCCCTCTCGGGCGATCGCGCAGCGGTGTTGAGAGAAATCGTCCCCGCGTGGTCCCGACCTTCGAAAGGCCGGCATTCCGGCCTTCGGGCGACTGATGGCTGCCCCATCGCGCAAGAGCGCCTCGGCCTCGGGGTATTCCGAGAACAGCATGTTGCAGTTCATGAGATCGCCGGGCTTGTCGCGCCAGAAGACACGGCCGCGGCACCGGCGAGGCGCGTTCCCGCCGCCCGGCGGGCTTTGCAGAAGGGACCGCCAAGGCGGTGAAGCGCGTCCTCGAGCGCCGCCCCGACAATGACGTTCAGCTGTGGTTCCAGGACGAAGCCTATGCCGGGTCAAAGGGACGCAACGCCCACGTCTGTTACGCGAAGGGTCGCCGCCCGACCGTCCGGCCGACGCACGGTCCGAGTCGGCCCAAATCCACGGCGTCGTCCGCCCTCGCAGCGGCGACGCCTTCGCGCTGGCGCTGCCCCCGCGCCGATCCCGCCATGAGGCAGATCGTCCTCGACGCCTTCTCCGCCGCGCGCGCACCGAACGCCCACGCCATCACCGTCCTCGACCAGGCGGATACCATGTCACCGGGCGGCTGACGCTGCCGGCAAGCCCCAGCCTCATCCGCCCGCCATCCTCTTCCCCCGAACCCGGCCCGGTCGAGCACGTCCGGCTTTCGGTAAAGGAGCACTTCCTCTCGCATCGCGTCTTCGCGGACGAACGTGCCATCGTCGGCACCGGCGCCAAGGCTTGGATCGATCGTCTCGGAACGATCGTCTTGCCGAATCCCGGCGTGTCGCAGGCCCCACGGCCCATCCCTCGCTGAACAGGTCGACATTCGGTGGCCGGGTATCGGAGGCGCGAGGACGAACCCGGCCGGGCCGGCGAGAGCACGCTACGCCATGGGGGACGGCCGGCGACGGCTGCGTGGAGCCCGAACCGCCGCCCGCCCGGCCGCCGCGATCGCCGCGCGGGTCCAGGCGAGCAGGAGGTCGGGATCGTCGAACAGCTCGCTCGGCGCCTCGAAATAGCTGCGAGCCTCGACCCTCCCCTTGCGCGTCGGATAGCTGAACGGCACCGATCCGCGTGCCGTGAAGGCATCGCGCGTTTCGGCGTCGACGCGCAGATAGAGCATTCCGTCCGCGACGAAGGCGAAGGCGCGTCCATCGGCCTTCAGCACCGCCCCGCCGAACAGCCGCTCGACCTTGACCGGGCCGAGCGGCGCGAGCTGATCGGCGAACTCCCGCGCCTGCTCCAAGGCCGCCGGACCGCTCATGCCCCATCCCCCGACCTGTGCATGGCTCGAGCTCGATCATTATCGGGAGCCATGCGAAAACGTCTATGCTGCAATGCACGCACCAATATTGCGACGCAACGCCAACGCTCTATTCTTCTCCTCGACCGAGACACGAGGAGAGCACGCCATGTTCGGCCTGAAGTCGCTCAAGCGCTATTTCGCCTATGATCCGCAGCAGGCCGAGGCGGCCGAGTTCGCCGACTGCACCGACCGCATCGACCTCGAACTGCGCCAGCGCGAGGTTGCCCAGCGCCGCTCGCATCGCAACGCCCGCTATTACTGAGCCGCGCCGGTCGGCGGGGCGAGCGCGGCGCGCTCCGCTTCCGCCTCGGCGTGGCAGAAACAGCCTTCCATGTGGTCGTTGACGAGCCCCATCGCCTGCATGAAGGCGTAGACGGTGGTCGGCCCGACGAAGCTCCAGTCGCGCTTCTTCAGGTCCTTCGACAGCGCCACCGATTCCGGCGTCGTCGCGACGATCTCGCCGCGACCGCCCCGAACGGTCCGCGCCGGCTCGAACCGCCAGACATAGGCGGCGAGGGAGCCTTCCCGCTCGATCAGATCGAGCATGCGGCGCGCATTGTTGATCGTCGATTCGATCTTGCCGCGATGCCGGACGATCCCCGGATCGGCGACCAGCCGCGCGACATCCGCCTCGCCGAAACGCGCCACCACATGCGGATCGAACCCGGCGAAGGCGGCGCGAAAGCCCTCGCGCTTGCGCAGGATGGTGAGCCAGGACAACCCCGACTGGAAGCCCTCGAGACAGAGCTTCTCGAACAGGCGCCGATCCTCCGTCACCGGGCGGCCCCACTCCCGATCGTGATAGGCGACATAGTCCGGCGCCTCGCCCGGCCACCAGCAGCGCGCCCGACCGTCCGTCCCGATCAGCAGCCCGTCCCGCTCGACCATTCTCGTGTTCCCTCTTTGTTCGCAGTC
This sequence comes from Prosthecomicrobium pneumaticum, assembly GCF_014199915.1. Lineage (GTDB taxonomy): Bacteria > Pseudomonadota > Alphaproteobacteria > Rhizobiales > Kaistiaceae > Prosthecomicrobium > Prosthecomicrobium pneumaticum. The sequence goes on from NZ_JACHOO010000002.1 coordinate 472,541, forward strand.
TAGCCCGACGCCCGCCAATTGCAAGAGGCTCCGCGATCCTCGAATCGCCGCCGTCCATCCACAATTTCATCAAGGCCTTGCGGCAGGATCGGTACGAACCCTTCCCACCCGTCCTCGCTGACAGGTCGCCTTCGCCCATGATCGCCCCTTCGTTCTTCCCTGCCCTCCTCGTCGCGCTCACGCTCGGCCTGGCGCCCGCCGGCGCTCTCGCCCGCGACTTCTATTTCGGCGGCGGGCCACTCTACGACGCGCCGCTCTATGACGATGCGCCGGGCTATTATGACGAGGAGGACATGCCGGCCTACGAGGCCGACCCGTGGTACGATCGGCGCGTGGAAGACCGCAGACCGCTTCGCGAGCGGATGCGCGAGCGGGGCGACAGCCGCTTCGAGGAGGCCGCACCACGCCCCGACCGGATCGACGACGGCCGCCGGCAGAGTGCCGCGCTCGTCCCGCCGACGGACCCGAGCGCGGCGATCGAGCCCCGCTTCCTGCCGCAGGTGGTCGCCTATGACGGCCCGGAGGCGCCCGGGACGATCGTCGTCGATACGGCGGCGAAGTTCCTCTATCTCGTCGGACCGGACGGAACCGCGCGCCGCTATGGTGTCGGCGTGGGCCGCGAGGGCTTTTCCTGGTCCGGCAGCGAGACGGTGAGCCGCAAGGCCGAATGGCCGGTCTGGGTGCCGCCCGCCGAGATGCGGGCGCGGAAGCCGGAGCTGCCGGTACGCATGGAGGGCGGCCCGGACAATCCGCTCGGCGCCCGCGCCCTCTATCTCGGCGACACGCTCTATCGCATCCACGGCACCAACGAGCCCTGGACGATCGGCAAGGCGGCCTCCTCCGGCTGTATCCGCATGCGCAACGAGGATGTCGTCGATCTCTACGAGCGCGTCGCGGTGGGCACCCGCGTCGTGGTGCTCTGACCCTTTCGATCACGGCTCCGTGAATGGTGGCGGAATTGCGGCGGGACGTCGCAGGCCGCTATCCTTTGCCCCGGGGGAGCGGGGAGCCGTGAAGAGAGGGCGGAGCGATGACCACCAGACGCCAATTCCTGTCCATTGCTGCACTGGCGGCGACCTTGACCGCCACCGGCCGGCCCGCTCGCGCCGAGGGCTTCTTCGAAGCGCTGTTCTTCGGCGGCGGCGGGCTCGAGCCGGGTCTCGGCCCCAATCCCCTCGTCGGCAGTCCCTTCGCGCGCCGGCGCGTCCGCTTCGACGGCGCGGAAACACCCGGCACGATCGTCATCGAGACCGGCCCCAAATATCTCTATTTCGTCGAGGGCAACGGCCGGGCCACCCGCTACGGCATCGGTGTCGGCCGCGAGGGTTTCGGCTGGCGCGGCACGGTGCAGATCGGCCGCAAGGCCGAGTGGCCGGACTGGATTCCGCCGGAGGAGATGCGGGTGCGCGAGCTGCGCCGCGGCCGGCGCCTGCCGGTGCGGATGGCCGGCGGGCCGGACAACCCGCTCGGCGCACGCGCGCTCTATCTCTATCGCGGCGGGCGCGACACGCTCTATCGCATCCACGGCACCAACGAGCCGCAGACGATCGGCCGCAACGTCTCGTCGGGGTGCATCCGGATGGTCAATGCCGATGTCGTCCATCTCTACGGCCGGGCGGAAATCGGCGCCAAGGTGATCGTCCGCTGAACGGTCTGCGCGCGCATCTCTGATCCCTGCGGCCGCGGCGGCGCTTTCACGGCGCCGTCCTCGTGCTATGGATGCCGCCGCGATCGCCCCGCTGAAAGCATCCCCCATGCACGCCCCCACCGCTGCCGCCCCGCCGCCGCTCGACCATGCGACGGTGCTGACCATCATCACCGGCATCATGCTCGCCATGTTCCTGGCGGCACTCGACCAGACGATCGTCGCGACGGCGTTGCCGACGATCGGTCACGAGCTCGGCGATCTCGGCAATCTCGGCTGGGTGGTCTCGGCCTATCTGCTCTCCTCCACCGCGGTGACGCCGCTCTACGGCAAGCTCAGCGACATCCACGGCCGCCGTCCGGTGCTGATGACGGCGATCGCGATCTTCATCGTCGGTTCGGTCGCCTGCGCGATCGCCCCGACCATGCTCGCGCTGATCATCGCCCGTTTCGTCCAGGGGCTGGGCGGCGGCGGGCTGATCTCGCTCGCCCAGACCGTCATCGCCGATGTGGTCGCGCCGAAGGAGCGTGCCCGCTACCAGGCCTATATCGGCGGCGTGTTCGGCGCCTCGAGCGTTGCCGGACCCGTGCTCGGCGGCTTCATCGCCGGGGCGCTGCACTGGAGCGTCATTTTCTGGATCAATGTGCCGCTCGGCATCGCCGCCTTCCTGATGACGGCGAATGCGCTGAAGAAGCTGCCGCGCCACGAGCGGCCGCATCGGCTCGACCTGCCCGGCGCCGTCCTGATGGTGGCGGCCGCGCTGGCGCTCCTCCTCGCCCTCACCTGGGGCGGCGTGCGCTTCGCCTGGTCGTCCGTCGAGATCCTCGGCCTGTTCGGCCTTTCGGCCGTGCTCTGGGCCGGCTTCGTCGCCCGCGTCACCACCGCGCCCGAGCCCTTCGTGCCGCTCGACGTGCTGTTCGACAGGGTCGTCGCGCCCGGTGCCGGCGCCGCCTTCTTCGCGGTCGGCACGATGGTCGGGCTGTCGATCTACATGCCGCTCTATTTCGAGGCGATCGAGGGCTTTTCCGCCGCCCAGTCGGGCGCCGCGCTGGTGCTCTTCACCGCGACCACCGTCGGTGGCGCCTTCACGGCCGGCCGCATCATGGTGAGGGTGCGGCATTACAAGCGGCTGCCGCTCGTCGGCCTCGTCGTCAGCGCGGCCGGCATGATCGTGCTCGCCTGGCTGTCCGGCCGGGTGCCGTTCTGGCTGCTCGAGATCCTTCTCGCGGTCGCGGGCTTCGGCCTCGGCACGATCTTCCCGATTTCCACCGTCGCGGTGCAGAACGCCGTGCTGCCCCATCAAATGGGCACGGCGACCGGCCTCATGAACCTCTTGCGCTCGCTCGGCAGCGCGCTGCTCGTCGCCGGCTTCGGCGCCGTCTTCCTGTCCGTCCTCGCCGCCGGCGGCGGCGGCACGGGCTCGGCCGAGCAGCTCGTCGCCGGAGCCGTGGCGCATGGCGACGGCGCGGCGATCGCCGAAGCCTTCCGCTGGGTATTCGTCGCCGCGGCGATCTCGGTCGCGATCGCCTTCGTGCTGATCCTCGTGATGGAGGAGCGCCCGCTCCGGGGCGGCGCCCACCCGCCGCCGACGGCGGAGGGCTGAGGCACGTCGGCAACCCGCTCGCCTCGGGCGGGCGGGTCGTCGCGACACGCCGACGCCGCGCGCCCGGCGGACAATGGCCGCAGCCGGGCGGATCCGCTCAGCGGCGGCCGTCAGAGGCTCCGGCGCGCAACGGTCTTTGTCGACCGGCTCGAAGCCGGCCGTGCCCGAACTCAGCGCGTCTTGTTGTTCGGGTCGAGATGGCGGCCATAGGCCTTTTCCTTCTCGGCCCGCGTCTCGAGCAACGCCTCATAGGCCCGTTTGGCATCGTCCGAGAGCGCGACGCGCTTGACCGTGCCGGTCTTGCGCGTCCGCTTCTGCGGCTTGTAGCGGTCACCCACCCCGTTCATCCGTCTCTCCGTCGCCAGCGAGCGAAACGGGCCGCCCGATTCGCTCAGTCGATCAACTTATAGGCCGGGACGGTCAAGAAGGCTTCGAAGCTTTCCGCGGTGGATAGCCGCGCGAAGAGGTCGATCGCCTCCGGGAAACGGCCCGCGGCATAGGCCGCCTCGCCCACCTCGGCCTTCACCACCTCCATCTCCTCGGCGAGCGCCTTGTCGAAGAAGGCCCCGGTGACTGCCGTGCCGTCATCGAGCGTCGCGCCGAAATGGAGCTGCTGCCAGATCTGCGCGCGGGAGATCTCCGCCGTCGCGGCATCCTCCATCAGGTTGTAGATCGGCACCGCACCGCGGCCGCGCAGCCACGCTTCGATATACTGCACGCCGACACGGATGTTGTGTCGAAGCCCCGCTTCGGTGCGCGTTCCCTCATGGATCTCGAGCATGTCCTTCTGCGACACGGCGGCGTCGTCGCGGGTCACGCCGAGCTGGTTCGGCGTCGGCATCAGCCGGTCGAACACCTCCATCGCCACCGGAACGAGGTCGGGATGGGCGACCCAGGTGCCGTCATGGCCGGCGGAGGCCTCGCGCTCCTTGTCCGCGCGGACGCGGGCGAAGGCCGCCTCGTTCGCCGCCGGATCGTTCTTCACCGGGATCTGCGCCGCCATGCCGCCCATCGCGAAGGCCCCGCGGCGATGGCAGGTCTTGATCAGGAGGTCGGAATAGGCCTTCAGGAAGGCCTTGCCCATCACGACCTGGCCGCGGTCGGGCAAAAGGAAGGCGCGATTGTTCCGGAGCGTCTTGATGAAGGAGAAGATGTAGTCCCAGCGTCCGCAGTTGAGGCCGGCAATGTGCGGCCGCAATTCGTAGAGGATCTCGTCCATCTCGAAGGCCGCGGGAAGGGTTTCGATCAGCACGGTGGCCTTGATCGTGCCGAGGGCGAGGCCGAGTCGCTCCTCCGCGAAGGTGAAGACGTCGTTCCACAGCCGCGCCTCGAGATGGCTCTCGAGCTTCGGCAGGTAGAAATAGGGGCCGGAGCCGAGGTCGAGCGCGAGCCGGGCGCAATGGAAGACGTAGAGGCCGAAATCGACCAGCGAGCCGGAGGCCGGCCGGCCGTCATAGGTGATGTGGCGCTCCGGCAGGTGCCAGCCGCGCGGCCGGATGATCAGCACCGCCGGGTTCGGCTTGAGCTTGTAGTCCTTGCCGGTCCGCTCGTCGGTGAAGTCGATCTTGCCCTGCCAGCGATCCTTGAGGTTCAGCTGGCCCTCGACCATGTTCGACCAGGAGGGCGACGAGGCGTCCTCGAAATCGGCCATGAACACCTTGGCGCCGGAATTGAGCGCGTTGACGATCATCTTGCGGTCGACCGGCCCGGTGATCTCGACACGGCGATCCTGCAGATCGGCCGGGATCGGCGCCACGGTCCAGTCGCCCGCGCGGATCGCGGCCGTCTCGGGCAGGAAGTCCGGCAGCGCGCCGGCGTCGAAGGCCTTCTGCCGCTCGACCCGGCGGGCGAGCAGGTCGAGCCGCCGCTCGTCGAACGCGGCGTGCAGGGCGGCGACGAAGGCGAGCGCTTCGGCGGTCAGGATCTCGTCGAAGCGCGGGCCCAGGGCGCCCTTGATGGCGAGCTTCGCGGCGGCGTCCAACATCTCTTCGTTCTCCGGAACGGGCGGGATGAGACGACTATGCCACCAAGCCGTGCGGCGCTGAACCGGCATTGACTCCCGATCACTCTTTCCGTTTTGGAAAAGATCAGAGGCCAGTTGCGCCCCGAAGCACGAGTGCCGCAGCGGCAGGATCGGCCGCCGCCATGATCGCCGAGACGACCGCGATGCCGTCGGCACCCGCTTCGACCGCCGCCCGGACGTTGCCGGCGTGCAGGCCGCCGATCGCCACGATCGGCAGGTCGGTCGCGGCGCGCAGCCGCGCGAGACCGTCGAGCCCCAGCGCCGGCCCGGTATCGGTCTTGGTCGGCGTGGCGTGCACCGGGCTGGCGCCGATATAGTCGACCGGGCCGAGATCGGCCGCGGCGAGTTCCTCGAGCGTGGTGATCGACAGGCCGACGATGGCGTCCGGGCCGGTGAGGCGGCGGACGAGGCCGGGCGCCATGTCGCGCGCCCCGACATGGACACCGTCGGCGCCGACCGCCAGCATCACGTCGACCCGGTCGTTGATGACGAGCGGGATGCCGCGCGGCCGCGTGACTTCGAGCAACGCCGCCGCGGTCTCGCAGAGCGCCCGTGTTTTCGCCTCGGGATCGCGCAGTTGCACGAGGGTCACGCCCCCGTCGAGCGCCTGCCGAACCGTCTCGACGACGCCGCGCGGCCCGGCGAGCACCGGGTCGGTGACGAGATAGAGCGTCGGGTCGAAGCGCCTGCCTTCGTGGAGCGCCATCAGGCCGGCTCGACGAGGGAGATCGCCGCGCGGCGGGCGAGCGTCGCTGCATCGAGAGCGTAGAGCGCGTCGCAGAGTTCGGCCGGCAGATGACCCGGCCCCTTCACCCGGGCGGCGGCTTCGGCACCCGCCGCGCCATAGACCGCGAGCGCCGCAACCGCCGCTTCGAACGGGGGGCGGACGGCGGCGAACGCCGCGACCGTCGCCGACAGGGCGCAGCCGAGCGCGGTCGAGGCCGGCATCAGGGCATCGCCTCCCTCGATCGCGACAAGGCGCTCGCCGTCCGTCACGTAATCGATCGCACCGGTGACGGCGACGACCGCGCCGCTCGCCCGGGCGAGCGCGCGCGCTGCCTCGACCGCCGCATCCGAGGAAGCGGTCGAATCGACCCCCTTGCCGCCGCCCGCCGCGCCCGAAAGGCTGATGATCTCGCTCGCATTGCCGCGGATGATTGCCGGGCCGTTCTTGCTGAGTTCGGCCGCGACACCGGTACGATAGGGCGTCGCGCCGCAACCGACGGGATCGAGCACCCAGGGCTTGCCGAGCGCCGCCGCTTGGCGGCTCGCCCGCCGCATGCCCTCGACCCATGGTTCGGAGAGCGTGCCGATATTGACGACCAGCGCCGAGGCGATCGCGACGAAGTCCTCGACCTCCTCCACCGCGTGGATCATCGCGGGCGACGCGCCGACCGCCAGCAGCACATTGGCCGAGACGGTCATCGCCACGTAATTGGTGATGTTGTGGACGAGCGGCCGGCCGTCGCGAACGGCGGCGAGCGCCTCGGCGGCACCCTCGATCGAGAGGGAGGACGGGATGGTCTGGTTCGACATGGCGTCGTGCTCCGTGTTGTGCGGCGCGACGACGGAAAGACGGATCGAGGAGCCTCGCGGCCCCGCGCCTCATTCCCTCCGCCGGCATGATCCGGATCAGGTTCCACGGGTTGGCGAAAGCCTCTCAGCCCCGTCCGACGGACGAAGCACCCCGATGAAGCGGGCGAACCCTAGACCGGACGCCGCGGGCTTGGCAAGCCGGCGAAGTCGTCAGCGGATGAGGATGATCTCGACCCCGACCGCATCGGCGACGGCCGACCAGGCGCGGTCGGCGGTGATGGCGGCGAGGCCCCTGCGCCGCGCGAGCGCGAGGCAGGCGCGGTCGCCGAGCGAGAGGCCCGCCCGACGCGTCAGCGGCTTCATTGCTGCGGCGTCGAGGGCCAGTTGAGCGTCGAACGGCACGATCTCGACTCTCGTCTCGACAATCAGTGCGAATGCCGTTTCCGGGGCGAAACCATGATCGGCGAGGGCACTGACCGCCTCTGAAAGGTTGACGGTCGCGAGCGCCGCCGTTTCCGAATACGCGTCGATCACCTCCCCGCCACGTTCGCCGAGAAGCGCCGCGATGACGGCCGAGGCGTCGAGCACGACCGCCATCAGTCGCGCCAATAGGTCTTACGTTCGGCGAGAAAATCGTCGACAGTGAAACTCTTGCCGGATTGCGCAAGGATCGCCTGCGCCTTCTCGCGCGCCCGCCGCCAGCCTTCGGCGGCCGTCTTTACGCGAAGTTCCCCCCCGTCGAGGGTGAGAAGGACTTCTCCGCCGCCGTCGATCCCCATCGACTTCCGCAACTCGGCCGGAATGCTGAGCTGTCCAGAAGGTGAGACCACGGCCTTGATGGGCTGGGACATGGAGGGATCTTCCTGTCGTGGTGCGGCCGGGTGCGCGAGCGAGACGATAGCTGAAATCGCTCAGACCAAGAACATGGGCGTGGAACCGCCCTCACGCCAGTCCCGCCGGCCTCTCCCCGCCATAGGCCCAGTCGAGCAGTTCGATCGTGTGGACGACCGGCACGCCGGCGCCCGAGGCGAGCTGGGTGATGCAGCCGATATTGCCCGTCGCGATGACGTCGGGCGCCACCTTCGCGATGTTGGCGAGCTTGCGCGCCTTGAGCCGTGCCGAGATCGCCGGCTGCAGCATGTTGTAGGTGCCGGCCGAGCCGCAGCAGAGATGCCCCTCCGGCACGTCGCGCACGGTGAAGCCCGCCTTCTGCAGCAGCGTCTTCGGCGTCGTCTTGATCTGCTGGCCGTGCTGCATCGAGCAGGCCGAGTGATAGGCGACGGTCATCGGCTGCGGCGGGCGCGCCGGCGCGAGCTTCAGCGTGTCGAGATATTCTGTGATGTCCCTGGCGATCGCCGAGACCCGCGCCGCCTTCTGCGCATAGGCCGGATCGTCCCGGAACATGAAGCCGTAATCCTTGATCGTCGTGCCGCAGCCCGAGGCGGTGATGACGATCGCGTCGAGGCCCGGCCCGTCCATCTCGGCGATCCAGGCGTCGATCGTCCGCTTCGCGCTCTCGTGCGCGGCGTCGGATTTGCCCATGTGGTGGGCGAGCGAGCCGCAGCAGGCCTCGCCCTTCGCGATCACCACCTCGACGCCGAGCCGCGTCAGGAGGCGGACCGTCGCCTCGTTGATCGCCGGATCGAGCACCGGCTGGACGCAGCCCGAAAGAAGGGCGACACGGCCGCGACGCGGCGCGGCGGCCGCGAACACGCCCGGCCCCTCGGCGGCGCTCCGCCCGGCGGGAAAAGAGGGCGCCAGCCGCAGCATCGCCGCCATCCGCTCGCCGCCCGGCAGCCCAGCGACGAGACCGGCGAAGGGCTTCGCAAGCGCCGCGCCGGCGAGGGCGAGGCGGAAACGGTTGCGGTGCGGCAGCACCGCGGCGATGACGGACCGCATCATCCGGTCGAGGAAGGGCCGGCGATAGGTCTCCTCGATATGCGCCCGGGCATGGTCGACGAGGTGCATGTAGTGCACCCCCGACGGGCAGGTCGACATGCAGGAGAGGCAGGAGAGGCAGCGGTCGACATGCTTGACCACCTCCTCGTTCGCCGGCTTGCCGCCTTCGAGCATGTCCTTGATCAGATAGATGCGCCCGCGCGGCGAATCGAGCTCGTCGCCGAGCAGGACATAGGTCGGACAGGTCGCGGTGCAGAAGCCGCAATGGACGCAGGTCCGGAGGATCTTCTCCGATTCCCGGACGTCCGGATCCTCGAGCTGCGCGGGGGAAAAGGCGGTCTGCATCGCTCGCTCTCGTTCTCGTCAGGCCGCGTCGAAAACCGCGGGAAATATGCCCGCCGGGTCGAAGACCGTCTTCACCTGCCGCGCCAGGGCGGCGAGCGGCGCCGGATCGGGCGTGAAGGCGGCGACCGCCGCGCGCGTCGCCGGGCCGGCGCGCACCAGCGTCGCATGGCCGCCGGCGGCCGCCGCCGCGGCGCGCATCGCGGCGGCGCCGGCATCGCCCGTCTCGTCGGCGCTCGCCCAGATCAACCCGCCCCCCCAGTCATAGAGGAGCCGGCTGCCGAGCGCCGCTTCGAGCCTTCGGCCGACCGCCGGCCCCTCCATCGGCGGCACGGAGAGGCGCCAGACGGCCTTGCCCGGAGGCGCTGCGAGCAGGCGCACGTCGCGGATCGCCGCCCAGAGCGCGCGCGAATCCTCGCCCTCCAAAAGCTCGGCGGGGCCGAAGGCGGCGAGCGCCGCGGCGAGCCGCTCGCGCCGATAGGCGACCGAGGGCGCGAACCCCTCGAGCCGCATCACGGTGTGCGAGACGTCGCCCGGTTCCGCCGGCAGATGCGCCGCACCGGTCACTTCCCACGGCGTGCCGAGTGCCGCCGACAGCGCCGCGACGCCGCGCTCGGCGTCGAGCCCGGCGATCACGAGCGTCGTCTCGGTCTCGGCCTCGGGCAGGACCTTGAAGGTCACCTCGGTCAGCAGGCCGAGACTGCCGCGGGCACCGGCGAGGAACTTCACGAGGTCGAGCCCGGTGACGTTCTTCATCACCCGCCCGCCGGATTTCACCGTCTCGCCGCGGCCGTTGACGAAGCGGATGCCGATCAGCGAGTCGCGCGCTGCGCCCGAATGGATGCGACGCGGGCCGGAGACGTTCGCCGCCGCGACGCCGCCGATGGTCGGTTCGCCCGCCGTGCCGAGCAGGGGCCGATGGTCCATCGGCTCGAAGGCGAGCCGCTGCCGGTTCGCCGCGAGCGCGGCCTCGACTTCCGCGAGCGGCGTGCCCGCCCTCGCCGCGATCACCATCTCGGCCGGCTCGTAGAGCGTGATGCCCGAAAGCGCACGGGTGGCGATGGTCCTCTCCGCCTGCACCGGCCGGCCGGTCGGACGCGTGCCGCCGCCTTCGATGGCGAGCGGCGCGCGCGCCGCCGCCGCCTCGCCGATGATCGCCTCGGCCTCGGCCTCGGACGCGGGAAGGAGCACGCTCACGACAGCACCACCCAACGACGCCCTGCCCTCTCCCCCCTCGTGGGACAGAGCCGGAGAGGGGGCCGGCCGGGCACGGCCTTTCCATCCGTCCTCCCCGCGAAGGCGGAGTCCCGTCGCACGGCGGAGGGAGGCGGGCGTCTGACTGAGGGATTTCTGTCCTCCCGGCGCCTCCGGACGCCCGTCACCCCGGCCTCCGTGCCGGGGTCCATAACCGGGACGCCGGGCCGCCCGCAAACCGCCGCCCCCCTCGGGGGGAAAACCGGGGCGCGAGACGAATACGCCGAAGCCGGGCAACACGCTCCCGGAATGCCGACCCTCACGATTATGGATGCCGGCACGGAGGCCGGCATGACGGGGGGAAAGCAGCGCACCCGCAGCAGAAGCCTGGCCCTCACGACAGCACCCGCCCTTCGAGCGGAAACACCTTGTTGGGGTTGAGCAGCCAGGCCGGATCGAAGGCGGACTTCAACCGGGTCTGCTGGGCGAGATCGACCGGCGTATACTGATGCACCATCAGCTCGCGCTTCTCGACGCCGACGCCGTGCTCGCCGGTCAGGCAGCCGCCGACCTCCACGCACAGCTTCAGGATCTCGGCGCCGCATTCTTCCGCCTTTTCGAGCCCGCCCGGCTCATTGGCGTTGAACAGCACCAGCGGGTGCAGATTGCCGTCGCCGGCGTGGAAGATGTTGGCGACCTCGAGCCCGCGCGCCGCGCAGATCTCGGCGATCCGCCGCAGCACGAGCGGCAATTGTCCGGTCGGGATGGTGCCGTCCATGCACATATAGTCGGCGATCCGGCCCATCGCGCCGAAGGCGCTCTTCCGGCCCTTCCAGATCGCGAGGCTCTCGGCCTCGGAGCGCGAGACCTTGATCGTCTGCGGCCGGAAATCCTGTGCGATCGCGGTGATCCGGCCGAGCAGGTCCTCGATCTCCGCTTCCGACCCCTCGACCTCGACGATCAGCATCGCCTCGACGTCGAGCGGATAGCCGGCATGGGCGAAGGCCTCGCAGACCTTGATCGCCGGCCGGTCCATATATTCGATCGCCACCGGGATGATGCCCGAGCCGATGATCGCGGCGACGCAGGCGCCCGCGTCCTCGGCGGACGAGAAGCCCATCAGCACCGGCCGCGCCCCTTCGGCGAGCGGCAGGATGCGCAGGGTCGCCTCGGTGACGAGGCCGAGCTGGCCCTCGGAGCCGACGACGAGGCCGAGCCAGTCGAGCCCCGCCGCATCGAGCGCCTTGCCGCCGATCTCGACCACCGTGCCGTCCATCAGCACGATCTTCGCGCCGAGCACATTGTTGGTGGTGACGCCGTATTTGAGGCAGTGCGCGCCGCCGGAATTCATCGCGATGTTGCCGGCAATGGTGCAGGCGAGCTGCGAGGACGGGTCGGGCGCATAGAAGAAGCCGAGATGCGACACCGCGCCCGAGACGGCGAGATTGGTGACGCCCGCCTCGACGCGGATGGTGCGGTTGGCGGTGTCGACCTCGAGGATGCGGTTCATCTTCGAGACGCCGACGACGACCGAATCCTCGGTCGGCAGCGCCCCGCCGGCGAGCGAGGTCCCGGCGCCGCGAGCGACGACACGGACACCCTCGCGGTTGAGGAAGGCGAGCACGGCCGACACCTCCTCCGTCGTCTCCGGCAGCACGACGGCGAGCGGGATCTGGCGATAGGCGGTCAGCGCATCCGTCTCATAGGCGCGGCGCTCATCCTCGGCCGTGATCAGGGCAGCGGGCGGCACGAGCGCGGCGAGGCCGGCGAGGATCGACGCGCGGCGCTCGACGACGCCCGCGCGCGGCGCGAGCTTCGGTATCGCGGACATGGCTCCTCCTCAACCCCCTGTCCCTGCGGATAGTTTATGCCCATCCGCGCGACAAGCCCAATGCTTCCGGCAGCGACAAACTGTTGCCCCGGGGTTGAAAGTCGCCGCTCTTTGTTGCCATTGTCGCGCGGGGACCCCCGCCCATGCCCGACTTCACCGAAATGGAAATCTTCGCCCGCGTCGTCGCGGCCGGCAGCCTGTCGGCGGCGGGGCGTGAACTCGGCCTTTCGCCGGCCGTGGTGTCGAAGCGGCTGAAGCGGCTGGAAGACCGGCTCGGCACGCGGCTCCTGCAGCGCACCACGCGGCAGATCGCGCTGACCGAGGCCGGCCGCGGCTTCCACGACCGGATCGTCGCCATCCTCGCCTCGATCGAGGAGGCCGAGGCCTTTGCGAGCCGCCGGTCGGAACTCGCCCGCGGGGTGCTCAAAGTCTCGGCGCCGACCTCCTTCGGCCGGCTGCACGTCGCCCCGCACATGCTCGCCTTTCTGGAGGCCTATCCGGACATCACGGTCAATCTGGTGCTCTCGGACGACTTCGTCGATCTGGTGCGCGACGGTTTCGACATGGCGATCCGCATCGCCGAACTCGCCGATTCGACCCTCGTCGCGCGGCGTCTCGCCCCCAACCATCGCATGCTCTGCGCCGCACCCGCCTATCTTGAGCGGCACGGCACGCCGCGCTCGATCGCCGAACTGCACCGCCACGCCCTGCTCGCGACCGCGAGCCAGGATCCGTGGCGGCTCGAGGGGCCGGACGGTGCGATGACGATCCACGCGAGCGGCCGGCTGCGGACCAACTCGAACGAAGTGGTGCGCGAGGCGGTGCTCGCCGGCGCCGGCATCGCGCTCCGTTCGACCTGGGACGTCGGCCCGGAGCTGCGCTCCGGGCGGCTCCGCGTCGTGCTGCCGGCCTGGCGCGCCTCGAACCGCGTCGCCGTCCACGCCGTCTATCCGAGCCGGCGCTATCTGCCGGGCAAGGTCCGCGTCTTCATCGACTATCTCGCCGGCCTCTATGGCGAAAACCCCGCCTGGGACGAAGGGCTCGACGATCTGATCGCGGCGGAGTGAGCGCCGGGGCGTCCGTCTTCGTACGGCTCGCGAACACCCGGCCGAGCCACGGGCTCTCCGCCTCCGGCCGATCGGCCGATACGAGAAAAGGCGCGGCCGCGGCCGCGCCTTCTCGATATGGTAATGCCGGCTCGCGCCTCAGAAGCGGCGGCCGCGGGCGATATCGACGTCGAGCACCCGGCCGCTCCGCGCGTCGATCGTGACGCGCATCGGACGGTCGCGCCGGTCCTCGCCGCGCACCACGAAGGTGCGGCCGCGACGGTCGACATCGACGACGCGGCGCATGCCCTCGCGCCGCGCGATGCGGCGGGCGTCGTCACGGTCGATACCGCGGCGGTACATGTCGTAACGGGGATCGTCCGGACGGATGCGGACGCCGTTCTCGTCGATGATGATCTGCTGCGCGGCGGCGGGAAGCGCCGTCGGCGCAAGCGTCGAGGCGGAAAGGGCCACCGCGACGAGAATCTTCTTGAGCATGTTTCTCTCCAAGCACCGGGCCGCGCGGCGGCCCTTCGACGACGATGTTTAAGGCCCGCAATCTGAATGGCGGATGAACCGCGTCGATCAAGTAAAAGCGAGCCTCCGGGTTCCTGCCGCGGCCGGCCTACACCATGCGCATGCTCATCCCGCCGTCGACGACGAGGGTCTCGCCGGTGATGAAGCCGTTGGTGAGCAGCTCGACCGAGGCGGTCGCGACGTGGTCGACCGTGCCGAGCCGACGCAGCGGAATGCGGTTGTCGATGTTGTTGCGCCGGGCCTCCGGCGTCATCGCCGCATGGAAGCGCGTCTCGATGATGCCCGGCGCGATCGCGTTGACGCGGATGCCTTCATGGCCGTGATCGCGGGCGAGCGCGCGCGCCATCTGCGGCAGGGCGCCCTTCACCGTCTGATAGGCGACCGTGCCGGGGCAACCCTTGAGACCCGCGACGGAGGAGACGAGGAGCACCGCGCCGCCGCGGCGGGCGAGCAGACGGTGCGCCGCGCGGAAGAGGTGGAAGGGACCGTGCACATGGACCCGGAACGCCTCCTCCCATTCCTCGACCGGGATCGACACCGCCGTGCCCGGCACGGCGCCGCCGGCCGCCGGGACGAGATAGTCGACCCGGCCGAAACGGGCCTCGGCGGCCTCGACGAGCGCCGTCGCGAAGGCCGGGTCGGCGGCGTCGCCCAGTTCGAGCGCGACGCCGGTGACCGGTTCGAGCCGCGCGAGCAGTGCGTCGACCTCGGCGTCGCGGTGCCGGCCGGCGAGCACGAGATCGACGCCGCGGGCGGCGAGCGCCTCGGCGATCGCGGCGCCGATGCCCCGCGTGCCGCCCGTGATGATGGCCACCGGCCTCTCCGATTCGTTCATCGATCTCTCCTCCAGATCCCGTCCGACCAAGGGCCGGCCTCGTTCCGCGCGCCGTCATTGCCCGGCTTCCGCGGCGCCGCTAATGTGCCGCGCCCTGCCTTGATACCCCCGGAGCCGCCCATGGCGCGAGACGCCGACGATTTGACGCCGCTCGATGGCCGGCGCGCTCTGATCGAGGAGATCGCCGCCGGCGAAAAGCCGAAGGCGGACTGGCGGATCGGCACCGAGCACGAGAAGTTCGGCTTCTATGCGGACAGCCTCGCGCCGGTGCCCTATGCCGGCCCGCGCGGCATCGAGCGCCTGCTCCACCTCATGGAAGGCCTGCTCGGCTGGCAGCCGATCCTCGACCGCGAGAAGATCATCGGCCTCGTCGATCCGGTCGGCGGCGGCGCGATCTCACTCGAGCCGGGCGGCCAGTTCGAACTGTCCGGCGCGCCGCTCGAAACCGTCCACCAGACGTGTCGCGAACTGCACGCCCATCTCGCGCAGCTGCGCGAATGCGCCGAACCGCTCGGCATCCGTTTCCTCGGCCTCGGCGCCTCGCCCGTCTGGTCGCTCGCCGAGACGCCGGTGATGCCGAAATCGCGCTACGAGATCATGACCCGCTACATGCCGAAGGTCGGCACGCGCGGTCTCGACATGATGTACCGCACCGCCACCGTGCAGGTGAACCTCGACTTCTCGAGCGAGGCGGACATGGTGAAGAAGATGCGGGTGAGCCTCGCGCTGCAGCCGGTCGCCACCGCGCTCTTCGCCAATTCGCCCTTCATCGACGGTACAGCGAACGGGCTCCTGTCGAATCGCGCCGAGATCTGGCGCGACACCGACAATGCCCGCGCCGGGCTGATCCCCTTCGCCTTCGAGGAAGGCTTCGGCTACGAGCGCTATGTCGACTGGGCGCTCGACGTGCCGATGTATTTCGTGAAGCGCGGCAATGTCTATCACGACGTGGCGGGTCAGTCCTTCCGCGACCTGATGGAGGGCCGGCTGCCGGGCCTTCCCGGTGCGCGCGCGACGCTGTCGGACTGGAAGAACCATCTGTCCACACTTTTCCCCGACGTGCGGCTGAAGCGCTTCCTCGAAATGCGCGGCGCCGACGCCGGCCGGTGGCGGTCGCTGACGGCGCTGCCGGCCTTCTGGGTCGGCCTGCTCTACGATCAGGCCGCGCTCGACGCGGCCTGGGAGCTGGTGCGCGACTGGACGGCGGAGGAACGGCAGGCGCTGCGCGACGGCGTGCCGCGGAACGCCCTCGCGACGCCGTTCCGCGGCGGCACGGTGCGCGACATCGCGCGCGCCGCGGTGGCGATCGCGCGATCCGGGCTCGCCGCGCGAGGCCGGCTCAACAGCGAGGGCGTCGACGAGACGGTCTATCTCGGACCCGTCGAAGAGGCCGTCGAGAGCGGGTTAACGCCCGCCGAGCGGCTTCTCGTCCTGCAGCGCGAGGCCTGGGACGGCAGCCTCGCACCGATCTTCCGGGAGAACGCCTACTGAACTGCGTGACGACGGCCTACATGTTGATCGGCCTCAAGGTCCGGGGCGGTGCGAGACGCCATTGTCGGCGCCATCGTGAGAGATACGGAGGGTCGTCATGGCGATCAGGGACATCAGCGTGATCATCGACAATGCCGGCAGCCAGCCGGCGGCGGTCGCCGCCGCGGAACTGGCACGCCGCTTCGACGCCCATCTCGTCGGCATCGCGCTCGCCTATGACCCCGTCGTGCCGGGCTATGGCGTCGCGCCGGTGCCCGCCGATTTCATGGTCGAGGCGCGCGAGCGGGCGATCGACGAGGCGAAGGTGGCTGCCTCCGCCTTCGG
The DNA here is from genome assembly GCF_014199915.1 of Prosthecomicrobium pneumaticum. Classification (GTDB taxonomy): domain Bacteria; phylum Pseudomonadota; class Alphaproteobacteria; order Rhizobiales; family Kaistiaceae; genus Prosthecomicrobium; species Prosthecomicrobium pneumaticum. The sequence continues at coordinate 488,847 of NZ_JACHOO010000002.1, forward strand.
CGCGATCGCCGAGCGGGCGGGCATCGCCGCCGAGACGCGAATCACGGACGTGCTGACCGGCGGCGGGCTCGACGGCCTCGTCGCGCAACTGCACTTCTCCGATCTCGTGGTGATCGGCCAGGACGATGCGGATCATTCCGAGCCGATGCGCGACGCGGTGATCGAGGGCGTGCTCTTCAACGCCGGCCTGCCGGCGCTTCTCATTCCGCGCAAGGGCGCCCCGACCATCCCGCTCGACCGGGTGGTCGTCGCCTGGGACGGCTCGACCACGGCGGCGAAGGCGGTGCGGGCCGCCATGCCCGTGCTCGAGCGGGCGAAGGCGGTGGATGTGGTGATCGTCGGCGAGGATCTGCCAGAGGGCGGCGAGCCGGGCGCCGATGTCGCGGCGCATCTCGCCCGGCACGGCGTGCCGGTGACGATCCGCACCGTCGCCGACACCGCCGGCGACATCGCCGCGACGCTGCGCCAGGCGGTGCTCGAATCGGGTGCCGACCTGCTCGTGATGGGCGGCTACGGCCACAGCCGACTGCGCGAATGGGTGTTCGGCGGCGTCACCCGCTCGATGCTCGATACGATGACCGTGCCGGTCCTGATGGCCCGGTGAGGCATCCCGCCGAGACCCGGCGCCGCCGCGATTTGACGGCGCCGCGACGGCAGGAAATCATGGGCCAAAGGAGCGCCCATGAAGACCGTCTATGATTGGATGCGCGACGCCCAAGAGGGCGCGCTGAAGGCGATGAGCGGCGAGCGCCTCGGCCTCTCCGCCGGCGACGCGACGCGCGCCTTCGAGGCGCTGATGCCGGCCTTCTGGCTCGGCATGCGGCGCTCCGCGGCCGACCCGTTCGGCTATCGGGCCTTCTGGGAGTCGCTCGGCGCCGGCCGCTATCTCTCCTATTTCGATAATCCGATGGCGGCCTTCCAGGCCTCGGCCTTCGCCGAGGGCGAAGCCGCGCTCGAGCGCCTGTTCGGCTCGAAGGATCTCGCCCGCGCGGTCGCCCGTCAGGCCGAAACGATGACGGGCATCGGCCAGGACGCGATCCAGCGGATGATGGCCGGGATGGCGAACGTCATGATGGGCGGGCTCGAAAAGGCCCGGCCGGCACCCACCTTCGGCAATCCCTTCCTCGCCTGGTTCGATGCGATGCGTCCGGAGGGCGACCGCCGTCCGGCCGGAGGCGGACCGACGCCCTTTTCGCGCCTGATGGAATCCTGGCTCGGCCTGCCGCCGGAGCCCGAACCCGAGCCGGAGGAACCGATGAGCGAGGAGGAGGTCGTCGACCGTCTCTTCGACGCGGGACGATCGATGCAGCAGAGCTATGTGAAGTCGATGGAGACGCTGTTCGACCGGTTCTCGAAGGGCTGAGCGGCGGCGCCGCGCGGGAGAGGGCCGGAACGAAAAGGCCCGCCGCACGGGGCGGCGGGCAGTTTGGAACGGACCCAGGGGATCGAAGGGTCGTTCCGATCGGAATGAGGCGGACGGCGCGGGGGATCACGCCGTCCGCGGCGAGGGGCGCGCGCCGAGGGGGCTTCAGGCGGCGCTCGTGATCGCAGTGCGTATCACCGCGCCCAGGGCTCGCCAATCGTTCTCGTCGAGACACCGCGGGCGCGCAGATCGGCCGCGAGGCCGCGCCGGTCGAGCGCATGGGCGCGCGAGGCGGCCCGCCGCTCGATGGCGAAATGGTTGAGCCGCAGCGTCGGATCCTCGTCGGAGGCGGAGGCGAGCGCGGAGCGGACGTCGCCTTCGGTCACGCCGATATCGGCGAGCATGCGGGAATCCCATTCCAGCATCCGGCCCAGCTCGCGGCGGTTTTTCCAGGCGCGCAGGAACGAGACGACCGGATAGAGCACGCCGGCCACTGCGTTGCGCAGCGAAGCGCGATGCGGGCGGGGCGTGGACGCGTAATGCTCGAGCGTGGTCATCGGAGCCTCCGGCGGCTGGCGGCGCGAGATCCTCCCGCTCTCGGGATGGGGCTGCTCGGCGCGGCGTTTCGGAACAATTGGAGAATGGCCGAGGGCCATTGATCATTCAAACGAATGTTTCTAATATCAGCCATCGAAATCAGTGATCCTTCGACGGCGATATCGTTGCCGGACCATCGACCATCGGACGGCTCCGCTCCACCCGAAAACTGCGTCGACGCCCCCGCACGAGAGGAGAAGCGAAATGGCGAATGTGCTCGATCTCGACCAGCTGCGGACCTTTGTCGCGATCGCCGACACGGGGAGCTTCACGCGGGCGGCGGACACCGTCCACAAGACCCAGTCGGCCGTGTCGATGCAGATGCGGCGGCTCGAGGAGCGGATCGGCAAGCCGATCTTCGGCCGCGACGGCCGCAGCGCCAAGCTGACCGAGGACGGCGAGCGGCTGCTCGGCTATGCGCGCCGGCTGGTCCGCCTCTCGGACGAGACGGTCGCCGCCTTCGACGAGGACGAATTGTCGGGCCGCGTGCGGCTCGGCACGCCGGATGATTATGCCGACCGTTTCCTGCCCGAGATCCTCGCCCGCTTCTCGCGCTCCAATCCGCGCGTCGAGGTGACGGTGGTCTGCGAGCCGACCGTGCAGCTGATCGAATGCCTGCGCAATGGCGAGCTCGATCTCGGCATCATCACCAATATGCGCGAGACGCCGCAGGCCGAGATCATCCGGCACGAGCCGCTCTACTGGGTGACGTCGAGCCACCACCGCGTCGAGGACGAGGAGGTGCTGCCGCTCGCCCTCGGCCGGCAGACCTGCTGCTGGCGGCGCGAGGCGCTCGACGCGCTCGCCACGATGAGCCGGAAGTATCGCATCCTCTATGCGAGCAACAATTCGACGGCGCTGTCGGCGGCCGTGCTCGCCGGCCTCGCCGTCTCCGTGCAGCCGGAATCGGCGCTCCGCCCGGGCATGCGGATCCTCGGCGAGGCCGACGGCTTCTCCCGGCTGCGGCCCGCCGAGATCGCCATCATGCGCTCCTGGACCCAGCCCGCCAACGCGATCGTCGACGCGCTCGCCGAGCACATCGTCTCCTCGCTCGACAATCTGACGATGCGGATCGCGGCGGAGTAGCCGAGCCCTCCCTCAAGGCCATACATCCGTCATCCCGGGCGGAGCGAAGCGGAGACCCGGGATGACGGGCGGCGTACCGAGCCGCTGTGCGGACGGCCCAGCGTCCCGATTATGGACCCCGGCACAGAGGCCGGGGTGACGGGCATTCGGGGGCGAAGCGGTGCGCTTCGTCCTCGGAGCGCTGCGCGTTCCAGCGGGGCTTCGTTCTCAGGGCCGGTCTGCAGCCCTCGCCACCCGTCATGCCGGCCTCTGTGCCGGCATCCATAATCGTGACGGCAGGCGTTCGCGGCGGACCTTCTCCATCCGTCATGCCCGGCAATCCATGCGGCCGATGGCCCGGCGTGACAGCCCCCGGTCTCCGCTTCGCTCCCGCCCGTGATCACGGGCGGCGTTTGCCGAGACGAAAAGAGCGCCCTACCGCCGCAGCACGATGACGTTGCCGATCATGACGAGGGCGAGGCCGGCGATCGCCGCCGCCGTCCAGTGATAGCCCTCGAAGACCGTCGAGATGGCGAGCGCAATGACGGGGAAGAGCACCGTCGAATAGCCGGCGCGGGCCGAGCCGATGCGGCCGAGCAGCGTCAGATAGGCGACGAAGGCGAGCACCGAGGAGACGACCGAGAGCCAGCCGAGCGCCGCCAGATAGCGCGCGGTCGGCTCGATGACGAAGGCATGGCCGAGCGCGAGCGAGGCGAGCGTCAGAAGAAGGGTCCCATAGGCCATGCCATAGGCGTTGGCCGGGATGACCGGCAGGCCGCGGCGCTGGTTGACGGCGGAAATCATGTTGCCGGTGCAGAAGCAAAGCGTGCCGCCGATGCAGAGCGCGAGGCCGAGCGCGGCATGGCGGTCGAACTCCGTGCCGGCGATCTCCGGCCAGAACATCAGCGCGACGCCGCAGAAGCCGAAAGCGGCACCGACCAGCACCCGCCGGTCGATCCTCTGGCCGAGGAAGACGGCGCCGAGCAGCATGTTGAACACCGAGGCGAGCGAGAAGATCACCGCGAGCAGTCCCGAGGTGAGCGCCATCCCGCCATGGTAGAAGAAGACGAAATTGACCGAGAAGATGAAGACACCGAGCCCGGCGAAGCGCAGGTGATCGGCGAGCGGGAAGCGCATGCGCTCGCCACGCAGGAGCGCCCAGCCGAACATCAGGATGGCCGAGAGGCCGAAGCGCCAGACGAGGGAGACCTCGGGGGCGACGACGCCGAGCTGGTTCTTGAGCGCGATCCAGCTCGTCGACCAGGCGAAGACGGTGAGCGCATAGAGCCCGTAATCGAGCGGCGCCATCGGACGCTCCGACACGGATTTGCGCGGGGCGGGTTCGGAAAGGGGCAGTTCGGAGGGGCGCATCGCATCCGCCGGGCGAGGAAGGGCCGGACCTTGCGCCGCGCGGGCGGAGGCGTCCAATCAAGCCTCGTGAAGTCCGGCTTCACGGAAGTTGATGAGGGCGGCGTTCGCCAAGGCGGAGATGCGTTTCCCCGCTGCCACGCGGTGCGTCCCGCTATCGTCAAGCTCCGCGCCGCCGGCTAGAAAGGATGCGGTTCACCTCACCTCGACCCCGGAAGAGCACCATGCGCCTTCTCAAGCTGTTCGCCGTCGCCGCGTCGCTCGCGCTCCTGCCGGCCGCCGCGCCGGCGCTGGGTCTGCCCGATCTCGGCGGGCGGACGATCGTCGCCGTGACCGAGAACGCCTATACCCCGCTCAATTTCGCCGATCCGAAGACCGGCGAGGGCATCGGCTGGGAATACGACGCCGTCAACGAGATCGCCAAGCGCCTCAACGCGAAGGTCGACTGGAAGCTGACCAGCTGGGACGTGATGATCCAGGCGGTGCGCGACGGCCAGTTCGACATCGGCATGGACGGCATCACGATCAATGACGAGCGCAAGGCGCAGGTCGACTTCTCCGACCCCTACATGGTCTCGGAGCAGTTCATGCTGGTGCGCGCGGACGAGAACCGTTTCTCGGACGCCGCCGGCTTCAAGGCCGATCCGAAGCTCCTCGTCGGCGCGCAGGCCGGCACGACGAATTTCTACGTCTCGGTCTACAACGTGCTCGAGAGCAATGAGCAGGACCCGCGCGTCAAACTCTTCGAGACCTTCGGCGCCTCCGTCCAGGCACTGAAGACCGGCGATGTCGATCTCGTGCTGATGGACAAGGTTTCGGCCGAAGGCTACATCGGCGCCTCGCCGGGCTCCTTCAAGATCGTCGGCGGGCCGCTCGGCCGCGAGGAGTTCGGCTTCATCTTCAAGAAGGGCTCCGATCTCGTCGGCCCGGTCAATGCGGCGCTCGCGGCGATGAAGGCGGACGGCACCCTCGCAGGGCTCGACAAGAAGTGGTTCTACGAGTGGCGCGCGAGCCAGTGAGGCCGTGAGCCGACCCTCCGAACCGCGCCGCGCGATCCCTTACTGGCTGCTCGCGGCGCTCTTTCTCGGGCTGCTCTTCCTCTGGCTGATCCTCGCCGACGGCGATTACCGCACCATCGCCGCGACGCTCGTGACCGGCGTGTCGACGACGCTCTGGGTGACGGCGGTCGCCTTCACGCTCGCCGCCGGGCTGGGCCTCCTCATCGCGCTCGCGCGGCTGTCGCGCTTCCGTCTGCTGCGCGAGATCGCGACCTTCTATGTCGAGATCGTGCGCGGCATCCCGATGCTCGTCTTGCTCTTCTACATCGCCTTCGTCGGCGCGCCGCAGTTCGTCGCCTTCTGGAACTGGGCGCTCGGCGGGGCGATCGGCGCGGGCCTCCTGCCGGCGCTGTCGGTGCGGGACTTCGACATGAGCGGGCGGGCGATCGCGGCGCTCTCGCTCGGCTACGCCGCCTTCCTCGCCGAGATCTTCCGCGCCGGCATCGAGGCCGTGCCGCGCGGCCAGAGCGAGGCGGCGGCGGCGCTCGGCCTGTCGCGCCGGCAGAGCTTCCGCTTCGTCGTGCTGCCGCAGGCGCTGCGCACCGTGCTGCCGCCGCTCGGCAACGAGTTCGTCTCGATGGTCAAGGATTCGGCCCTCGTCTCGGCGCTCGGCGTGCAGGACATCACCCAGCTCGGCAAGGTCTATTCGGCCTCGACCTTCCTGTTCTTCGAGACCTACAACGTCGTCGCCTTCCTCTATCTCGTCATGACGATCGGCCTGTCGCTGCTCGTCCGCGGTCTCGAGCGGCGCCTGAAGCGCGGCTGGGAGGCGCGGTAGGCGCCCCAGCCACAGCCCTTTGCCGCGGGAACGGGAGAAGCGTCAGCCGACGAGGATGACGTGCAGGCTGCGCGGGCCATGCGCGCCGAGGAGCAGCTTCTGCTCGATGTCGCCCGAGCGCGACGGGCCGGTGACGAAATTGACCGTGCGGGGCAACAGGCCCTTGCCGTGCTTCGCCCGCAGCCGCGCCCAGACGCTCTCGAGGTCGCCGACCACATCGGCGGCATCGACGACGACGAGATGATAGTCGGGCAGGAAGTTGAGCGTCGTCGGATTGTCCGGCCCGGAGGCGAGCGCGAGCGTGCCGGTCTCGGCGACGCCGGCTTCCGCATGCGACAGGCCGACGAGATCCTGGCCGTCGCTGCGGCCGGAGGTCAGGGTGAGCTGCGGCACGCGCTCCCAGGGCAGACCGGCGAGCCGCGGGTCGGCGCCGCGCTTGACCTCCGCCGGCAGGTTCCTCCGGCGCAGGAAGGCGGCGACCGCCTCCGGCACATCGGCTGCGGCGGCGACACGCTCGACGGTGGCGAGCGAGGCTTCGGCCTTCTTCACGAACAGCGCGATCTGTGCGTCGTGATCGATCTGCGCGCGCGCCGGGATGACGCCCTTCGGGCTCTGCGCCAGCCGCTCCGCGACGGACATGCGGCGCGGCGCCTCGCCGCCCGTGACGCCGATCGCGCGGCGGATCTTCGACAAAACGGCGTCGCGGGCGGTCATGCCGCCTCCTCTGTCTGGAGTTCCTCGAGGCGCGCCGGATCGCGATCGAGCAGGCGCAGCAGATTGGCCATCGGCCGGCTGACCACGACCTCGCCGGATTCGTATTTCTGGAAGGCGCGCGGCCCGCCCCCGAGAAGCTCGCCGGCACGGCGCTGCGACAGCCGGAGCTTCTCGCGGATACGGCGGACTTCGTCCGGATTGGGAAGCCCCGTGATCTCCGCCTTGATCTCGGAGAGGGCGGCGTCGGTCACCGTCAGGCCATCATGGCCGAGAATGCCGTCGCTGTCGTCTTCCGGATACCAACCCGGGACGTCAACCGTCCGCTCCAGCCCGCGATAGCGGATCGTGAGGGCGCGGATACCGCGCCTCAGTTCGCGGCCGGTCTCCGGGTGGATGCGCGTCTCCGATGACATTCACTTCTCCTTGAAGGAAAGGATCATGAATTCGGTGATCAGATCGTCGGTGAACTTCAGGTAGATCGTCATGCCGTCTGGCGCGGGCACATGGTAGACATCCTGCCAGCGGCGATGATCAGCAAAGCTCGTCATGGATTTATAGAACATCGTCCGATCCATCGTCCTGATGAGGGCGGCGACGTCGCTCGTCGCGTAGCCGAGCTCGGCGGCGGACAACCTCGCGGATTGGGTCATCTGAGCAAGGTATGGATCACCGCACACCGCCTTGAACCGGTCGAGATCGTGGCTCGGCTTCCGCTTCTCCATGCGCCCCCCCGCGCATCGGATCGCGGCACCATTATGGTGCCGAATCTCGCCCGATCAAGCCGCCTTCCTCCGTTCCGCCCATTGCTGCTGGAAGGTCTTGCCCTCGGGCGCCGGGAGGTCGCGATATTTGGTCCAGCCGCCGGCGAGCGGCAGCGTCCGGAAGCGGCCCTTCGAGCGGCCGACGAGGCCGAGGCCGCCCATCGCGATGCGCGTCGCGAACTGGTAGAGCTTCGGCCGTCGCGCGAAATAGGACCAGACCGAGAGGCCCCAGCGCACCGTCGCGGGCGAGAGATGGCGCTCGAACTCGCGCTCGCGCCAATGCCGCATCATCTTCGGCAGCGGGATCTTCATCGGGCACACGCTCTCGCAGCGGCCGCAGAAGGTCGAGGCGTTGGGCAGATGCCCGGCCTTGTCGACGCCGACCAGCGTCGGGGTGAGCACCGCCCCCATCGGGCCGGGATAGACCCAGCCATAGGCGTGGCCGCCGACCGAATGATAGATCGGGCAATGGTTCATGCAGGCGCCGCAGCGGATGCAGCGCAGCATGTCCTGGAACTCCGTCCCGAGCATGGCCGAGCGGCCATTGTCGAGCAGCACGACGTGATACTCTTCCGGGCCGTCCGGATCCCCCGGCCGGCGCGGTCCCGTCGAGAAGGTGGTGTAGACCGACATCTCCTGCCCGGTCGCCGAGCGGGCGAGCAGGCGCAGGATCTGCGAGACGTCTTCGAGGGTCGGCGTCACCTTCTCGATCGAGGCGACGACGATGTGGACCTTCGGCAGGATCTGGGTGAGATCGCCATTGCCCTCATTCGTCACGATGACCGAGGTGCCGGTCTCGGCGACGAGGAAATTGGCGCCGGTGATGCCGACATCCGCGGCCAGGAACTTCTCCCGCAGCACGGCGCGCGCCTCGGCGAGCAGGGTGGCGTGCTCGGTGAGGTCGCGGTCCTTCGGCAGGCCGGTATGCACGCGGCGGAAATCCGCCTCGATCTGATCCTTGTTGAGGTGGACCGCCGGGGCGATGATGTGGCTCGGCCCTTCGTTGCGGATCTGGATGATGTATTCGCCGAGATCGGTCTCGACCGGCACGAGACCGGCGGATTCGAGGTGTTCGTTGAGGCCGATCTCCTCGGCGATCATCGACTTGCCCTTCGTCACCGTCCTGGCGCCGACGGAGCGGCAGATGTCGAGAATGATCGACCGGGCGTCCGCGGCGGTCTCGGCGAAATGGACCTTGGCGCCGTTCTCGGTCGCCCGCTTCTCATAGGCCTCGAGATAGAGGTCGAGATGGGCGAGCGTGTGGTTCTTGATCGCCCGCGCCTGCTCGCGCAGCGCCTCGAATTCCGGCAGGCCGTCGACCGCCTTGATCCGCTTGTCGATGAAGCCGGCGCGGACATTGCCGAGCGCGCGCTGGAGCTGGCCGTCGTCGAGCGCGTGGTGGGCGTTCGACTTGAACTCGGGCGAGGTGAGATGCATGGGGGTACTCAGTCCGGCATGAAGTCGGGGTTGCGGAGCTCTTCGGGCGTCCACGGGCATTCGGCGGGGAAGGCGCTGCGCGGCAGGCCGGTTTCGGCGACAGCTTCTCGTCCCGCCGCCGGATAGATGTCCTCGATGATCGACTGGGCGCGTCCCTTCAGGCTCGGATTGCGTTTCTCGCGCTGAAATATGTGACTGCGCTCCCGAATGATGGTGATCGACCACGAACTCGTCCGGAGCTGAGGCTGATAGGCCCATTTCAGCAAATGGCTGATCAGCAGCCGATACGAGGACTCCAAGGCATGCAGCTGTTCATTGCCCATGCTCTCGATTTCCTCGATGAGGTTGGGAAGATCAACCTCCGCAAATCGCTTCTGCCGGAGCAGTTCGGCCTGCTCGAAAGTCCACTGACAGAAGTCGTCCTCATAGTCCGTCGGCGTCGCGTAGAGCGGCTTTTCCTTGGCGAGACCCATTATCGTATCCCTCGATCGTTGTTTCGTGGACATGCCATGGAATCGCAAAGGTATTTCATCTTCAAACCAGTTCAGTCCGGCAAGAAGTCTTCGTCGCGGAGCTCTTCGGGCGTCCACGGGCATTCGGCGGGAAAGGCGGATCGCGGCAGGCCGGTCTCGGCGACGGCTTCACGCACGGCCGAGCCGTAGACATAGTGGACGATCTCCGCAGCGTCCGCCCGGAGGGACGGGCTGAGGTTCTCCTCGTCGGCGATGTGGGCGCGTTCCCGCGTGATGGTGATCTCCCACGAGGCGCTGCGGCGCGCCGGCTGAAACGTCCACTTCAGGAGATGGGCGATGACGAGGCGATAGGCCGACCGAAGCGCATTGCGGCGCGCCTTCGCCATGTCTTCGAGCTCCTCGATCAGGTTCGGAAGATCGATCTCGTCGATGCGCCTTTGCCGCAACAGGGCGATCTGCTCGCGGAGCCAGAGGTCGAAATCGGTCTTGTGCTCCGTCGGGGACGGATAGAGCGGCTTCTCCTTGGCGAGACCCATCATCGTCTCCCTTGAGCGTTGGCCCGCCGAGCATGTCACGGACCGACGGAAACCCCTCATCTTTTCTCGCCGATCGCCGGGCCGTCGGCCATGCCGGCGAGCACTTCGGCGACATGGCGGGCGCGGATCGGCGAGCCCTGGCGCTTCAGCTTGCCGGCCATGTTCATCAGGCAGCCGAGATCGCCGGCGAGCAGCGTCGTCGCGCCGGAGGCGCCGATATCGGCGGTCTTGCGCTCGACGATGGCGTTCGAGATGTCGGGATATTTGACGCAGAACGTGCCGCCGAACCCGCAGCAGACGTCCGGATCCTGCATCTCCCGGATCGACAGCCCCTCGACCGAGCGCAAGAGCGCCCGCGGCTGCGCCTTGATGCCGAGTTCCCGCAGCCCCGAGCAGGAGTCGTGATAGGTCACCGTCTCGGCATAGGCGGCGGCCGGCACCGCTGTGACGCCGAGCACATCGGCGAGGAAGGAGACGAGCTCATGGGTCTTCGCCGTGAAGGCCGCGACCCGCGCCGACCACACCGCATCGCCCTTGAAGAGCTCGTCGTAATGCGTCTTCATCATGCCGGCGCAGGAGCCCGACGGCGCCACGACATAATCATAGGGCTCGAAGGCCCGGATGACGCCCTCGGCGAGCGCGCGCGCATCCGCCCGATCGCCGGAATTGAAGGCGGGCTGGCCGCAGCAGGTCTGCGCCGCAGGCACCGACACGGTGCAGCCGGCATCCTCGAGCAGCTTCACAGCCGCGAAGCCCACCGTCGGGCGGAAGAGATCGACGAGACAGGTGACGAAGAGGCCGACGGAGGGCCCGGCAGGCGTGGTGGTCATGCGCTTCTCTTTTCCGGCGTCTCGTCCCTGCGGCGTCCCCGCCGTTTCGACGCGCGTTCCTCGAACTGCATCAGGCGCATTTGCGCGATTTCGGCGCGGGCGCCGGCGCGCGCCGCTTCCTCGAGCGCGGTCGCGACATAGCGGATATGGGCAATCGACGCGAGGCGGGCGGCCGGCGCGTCGCCGGCGAGGATCGCGTCCCTGATCGCCCGGTGCTGCGCGAGCAGGGCGTCGCGCGAGCCGGCCTGATCGTAGAGCAGGGCGCGGTTCTCGAGCACGCCCTCGGCGAGCAAGCGGTAGCAGGCACGCAGGACATGGATCATGACGATGTTGTGCGTCGCCTCGCCGACCGCCTGATGGAACTCGACGTCGAGCGCCGCCTCGCGCCGCAGGTCAGCCCCGGCATGCGCCTCTTCCATGGTGGCGAAGAGCCGGGACAGGAGCGTGCGGTCGGCTTCCGTCGCGCGCTCGGCCGCCATCGCCGCCGCGGTCGCCTCGATCTCGCGGCGGAATTCGAGATAGTCTCCGCCGGCCTTTTCCGACCGGGCGATCAGGTCGAGCACGGGCGCGGCGAAGACGGTACCCTCGATCGCCGCGACGAACGTGCCGCCGCCGTGCCGGCTCTCGACCAGATGGCGGGTCTCGAGCGCCTTCAGCGCATCGCGCAGCACCGGCCGGGAAACGTCGAGAAGGCCCGACAGCTCGCGCTCGCCCGGCAGACGGTCGCCGGGATGGAGCACGCCTTCGAGCACCAGGAGCTCGATCTGGCGGGCAACGTCGTCGGCGGTCGCGCGGGCGGGGACGGGATGGAAGACCATGGCCGCACGCTAGCAGCGGGGAAGCGAGTGGTCAAAAAACTGATCCACTCGGCGGGTGCGACGTCCGGGCGCGGCGGCCCACCCCCGACACGGGATCGCGAGAGGGGCCGGTGCCCGCCCGACGGCACGGCGGACCGCGGTCAATCGACGAACAGCACCCGCTCGGTGGCGACGCGGCGGCAGTCCATCTCGTAGTCGATGCCGACCACGGGCGGCCGGCAGAAATGCCAGGCGAGACCGTGCCGCGCGGCGCCGCGGGCGACGATCTGGTCCGCGAGCAGCGGGAAGACATCGTGCACCGTATAGAGCTGCGCGCCGGTCGCGGTCGCCCAGTTGCCGCCGAGCGCCGCCATCCGCGCCTCCATCTCGGCGAGCACGAAGCGCGCCTTGGCGGCGAGCCCGGCCGGGCTGGTGTCGCCGGGCGCCACGATGTGGTCGCGATAGTTCCCCTTCCCTTCCGGCACCTCGCCGCTGCCGGCAACGACGAAGGAGGCGGGGGCACCCGCCTCCGGCCGGGTGAAGGAGAAGGCGAAGAAGCTCGGCTCGGCCGGCGGATCGCGTTCCGGGCAGACATTCGCCCGCGCGACCGGGTTCACCTCGCCCGAAAGCAGTCCCCATTGCGCGAGCGTGCCGACATAGCGCTCGTTGAAGGCGCGGAAGCCCGGTTCGTCGAAGGGCGCGGGCGAGCGCAGTTCGCAGGCGCAGAACGCGGCGCGCGGCCGGCCGGCGGCACCGAGATGCGCGGCGATCCGGGCAAACCCTTCCGCGAGCGGCACCGGCCGCGAGAAGCGCACCCGCTCGATGGCGTGCCCCGGCAGCGCCGCGACGCCGGCCGAATATTGGAACACCCCCGGAATGAACCGATAGCCGCCCGCCGCGAACTCCACCGTCGCCATGCCGATCCCTTCCGCCGCCGATTCGTGTGCGGCGCCGAGCGTGACGGCGGGCGGCGGCCGAGGCAAGCGCGATAGGAACGTCGAACGCTACGGGATGACTGCAGCAGAGATGAACCGCGCGCAATCCCCCCGAGCGGCGGCCGCTCGCGACACGATAGAAGCGCGCTGTTTCACTGAGGCAATAGTTAATTTTGGTATCGCAATTTTTAGTTGAGGATTGTTCCCCTCCGGACGCCATGCCAGCATTCTACCGGGGGGTGGCGGCATGGCGAAGCGCTCGGGGATCCCTGTCCTTCTGCTGTCCGGAACGCTCCTCTCGGCGTGCACGGCACTCGACAATCCGATCGGTCCCGACCCGGTCATCCAGGCGGCCGATGCGGCCCGATCGTCGGACAACTATCTGAACGTTCGCGACATCTTCATTCGTCGTGCGGGCTACCCGACCACCGCGGCCTATGTCGACTGGTACGAGGTGGCCGTGGCAGGCTTCGGCTATGTCGACGAGCAATGCGCCGCCTATCTCGACGGGCTCTACCGGGTGCGCCGCGAACGCGATCACATCAAGAGCCAGCTGACTTCGATCGGCGGCACCACGAACAGCATTCTGGGCGTCGCCGACGCCAGCAAAGCCGCCATCGCGATCACCGCGGCCGCTTTCGGCCTGGGATCGCAGATCACCGACAATGCGAGCGCCGCGGTGCTCTACTCGATGGATCCGGCCGACATCGACGTGCTCCTGAAGAACCAGATGCAGGCCTACCGCAACGGCGTCGCCCTGCAGCGTTCGAACTATTCCAGTTCGAGCACTGCGATGGAGGCGGTGCGCGGCTATCTCAATCTCTGCCTGCCGGTCGCCATCGAAGCGCAGATCAAGGCGGCCATCCAGAACACCGTCTATGTCGCCGTCGCCTCGCCCTCGGGCGTGCCGACCCTCGAGCGCGTCCAGACCGCCTCGCAGCCGCGGCTGGCGGATGTGAGGACCGGCACGGACAATGTCCGGCCGGCGCCCCAGCCGGTGGCCGCCAACCTCCTGCCCGGCGACATCCCGTCTCTGACGCCCGAACAAGTGAAAATTGTTCAGCGGCGTCTTTGCGTCGCGGTCGATGGCGATCTGGGGGGGCCAGCAAGCGACACCAGAAAAGCCTTGGGGATACTGCAAGGCAGGATGGCGTCCTTCTCGACACCAACTCTCCGGCTCGACCCCGGAACTTTGCGCGCCGCAGTCGAGCTGCCGGACTGCGATCCTGCGCGGCGAGCAGATACGTATGAACAGGTTCATCTTCGCAACGAAGCGGAGATCAAGGCTCTTCAAGAAAGACTCCGAATGTACATCAATAGAACATCTCACGAATATATTAATAATGATACTAAGATAATTGTTAATAAAGAATCTTTCGTGTCTGGAGATCGATTGAATGATCAAAATAGATATATAATAAACATTATACAGAAGATAAATGGAAAAGAAGAAACCGGAAAATATTCCGAAGAGGTGGCACTGGCAATTACCAGATAGGCAGGGAGGGTCGCTGGGCAAAAATGAAAGTTACATTCGTAGAAGAGCCAACTTTTCTTCGATCCGAGCCCGTAGACGGCAGCGCCCCGATACAGGCTCCCGATGGCTCCCCCGTTCGCATCTATCCTGAGTATGTGTTGGTCGACCGCCAGGATCAGGCAGACGGCTGGTCCTCGGTCAGAATTGACGGCGGGGGAGGCAACGGGCCGAAGGGCTTCGTGCGGACCGAGTATCTGCTTGAGAAGACGCTCGCGCCGCAGGATGTGAAGCTCACCGATTTCGTATCCTTTGTCGCGCAGGCCGCGGTGGCCGCAAATGTCGACGTCGCCTACCTTCTCGCGCTCGCTCGCATTGAAAGCGGATCGGCCTGGGACAGGACGGCCGGCGTGATCCGGGCCAGCATCTACAAGGATACGGGCGCGACCGGGCCGTTCCAATTTCTTGCCTCGACATGGAACGACCTGAGCAAGACCGCAGGCGATCCGCCCTATCTGCGCGCCGTCGACATCATCGATGCGCGCGCGCAGGCCTTCATGGCCGCCCAACTCGCCGACGACGCCATCAACCGCCATCAGAAAAACTTCGGCGGACTTCCAAGTCCCGCCGAGCTTTATCTCTATCACTTCTTCGGCTGGCCGGCTGCGCTCAAGGTTATGGGCGGCAAGGGCGATCAGGCAATCGATTCCCTGCTCGCCACGATCTACGACAAGCCGGATCGGGTCACCTCGATCATGAACGGCAATGCCAGCCTCCTCAAGGCCGATGGGAAGCCGCGCACGCGCGACGGCGTTCTCGACGAGGTCGCGAGGCGCCTCTTTGACGCCTATACCGCGAACGCGCCATTGCTCGCCAAGCCGGAGGACTGGTGGCCCGCGGCCGCTGGCTCCCCGGCCTCGTCCGGCGGGCCAACGCCCTGGCTCTCCATCGCCGAGAAGGAGGTAGGCCAGAGCGAGGTTCCGGGCGCCGCAAGCAATCCCCGGATATCAGCCTATCTGACGACGGTGGGCTTCGCAGCGAACCAGTCCGACGAGACCGCCTGGTGCGCCGCCTTCGTCTGCTGGTGTCTTGAAAACTCCGGCGATGCGACGGCGATCGCCACCGCCAAGAAGTACAGGAGCAGCTTCGCGGCCGATTGGCTCAAGCTGCCAAAAGTCGTTCTCGAGCCGACGGCCGGAGCAATCGGCGTGACAAAGCCCTATTCGACCGACACGACCGGGCATGTCGGCTTCGTGAAGAGCACCAAGGATGGGCAGGTGGTCCTGCTCGCCGGCAACCAGAAGCCGGCCGGCGGCACGGGTCCGGATCAGGTCTGCGAGAAGGTCTTCCCGCGCTCGGATTTCGTCGGATTCCGCTGGATCGGCACCTGACGCTCGGCCAAGGTCCTCGAGGAGGCGCTGCGGGCTCGGCTACCCCGCGAGCACCCGCGTCGTCGGGAAGGTGACGCGGATCATCGTGCCCTGGCCGACGGTCGAATCGATCGCGAAGGCGGCGCGGTTCGCTTCGACCAGCGCCTTGGTGAGCGGCAGGCCGAGACCGGTGCCGTCGGTGCGCGGGCGGACGGCGGTGGCGATCTGGCGGAACGGCTTCAGCGCCGTCTCGATGTCCTTCTCCGACATGCCGATACCGGTGTCGCGGATGCGCAGCGTCACCTCGCCGGAGGGATCGAGCGCGGTGGAGACGACCACCTGGCCGCCGGCAAGGGTGAACTTCACCGCGTTCGACAGCAGGTTGAGCACGATCTGGCGCAGCGAGCGCGGATCGGCGACGACACTCGGCACGCCGGACGGCAGGCTGGTGCGGATGATGATGCGTTCGCGGTTCGCCTGCGGCTGCATCAGCGCGACGCATTCCGTCACGATCTCCGACAGCGACACCGCTTCGAAGGAGAGGTCGATCTTGCCCGCCTCGATCTTCGATATGTCGAGAAGATCGTTGAGCAGGCTCATCAGATGCCCGCCCGAGCGGTTGATGTCGCGCAGATAGTCCTTGTAGCGCGCATTGCCGACCGGCCCGAAGCGCTCCTCCATCATCACTTCCGAGAAGCCGATGATGGCGTTGAGCGGCGTGCGGATCTCATGGCTGATCTTGGCGAGGAAGTCGGACTTCTGCATCGACGCCTCCTCCGCGGCGCGGCGGGCGGCGATGAGTTCTTCCTCCGCCTTCTTCCAGTGGGTGATGTCGCGCAGCACCGCCGCGAAGCGGCCGGTCGCACCGAGCCGGCCCATCGTCATGAAGAGCGGGATCAGCCCACCCTGCGGCACCAGGCCGATCACCTCACGGCCGTCGTTCAGCACGCTCGCGACGCCGTTCTCCGCGAGACCGTCGAGATAATCGCCGGCGGCGCGGCGGCTCTCTTCGGCGAACAGCGTGACGAAGGGCGTGCCGAGCACGGCCGCGGCATCGATGCCGAAGAGGGCTTCGGCGCTGCGGTTGACGCGCTCGATCGTGCCGGCGCGATCGACGACGAGAATGCCATCCGTCGCCGTATCGAGGATGGTCTCGAGCTCGGCGGCGCGGGCGAGCGCGGCGTCCCGCTCCGCGGCGAGCACATCGAGCACGGCCCTGTCCGGCTCCGGCTCGGGCCGGACGGGGATTGGCGGCACGGGCGGCGGCGTGTCGTCGGCCACCGCTTCGGGCGCGGAACGGCCCGGCGTTACGGCTGGTGCGCCCTCATCGCGGGGCGCCTCGGGGACGGCCGGCGGAGGCGGCGTGGATGACGCGGAGGGTGCCGGCGGCGGCACGGGCGCGGCGACGCCCGGCGACGACGCCCGCTCGGGTGCCGCGGCCGGCGTGGCCGGCGCGGCGCCGATCCGCTTCGGCACGGTGCGGCCGAGCGCCTCTGCGATGCGGCGGAAGGCCTCCTCCTCCGTGCCGCTCAGCCGGTCCGCGCCCTTCGGCGGGTCGGGCAGGCGCGGCGCGGGCGGCAGGGAGGCCGGCTCGCCGGCGAGGGCGACAGACGGCGCGCGACCGGCCGCATCGGACGCCGGCGGCGCGGCGCGGCGGCCGGCGGGGCGCGGCGCCCGCTCGGGCGGCCGGATGACGCCGAAGCCGCGATAGCCCTCGAAGCCGCGATCGCGGCCGAAGGCGGGCAAGGCGGCGAGATCGACCGGCAGGACGGCGCCGCCGGGTGCGGTACAGGCGATGGTGACGCCGCTCCAGGTGTCGCGCCCGGCGATCAGCCCGGCGACCGGCTCGGCCGGCACGCCGAGCAGGACGGCGGCGGCGCTCCAATCGAGGCCGACCAGCCGTTCGGCGACGGGTCCGAACACGGCGGCGAACTCGGGCGAAAGCTCCGTGAACCGCCCCTCGCCGTCCATCCGCCAGAGGAAGCGGACCGGCGCCGCGAGGGGCGCCTCGTCGGTCTGCGGCGAAGCGGCTCTGGCCGAAGCGGGATCGGTCGAAACGGCCTCTGCCGATGCCGGGTCGGCCGATGCGGGGTCGGCGGGCGCGACCTCGGGCGCGTCGAGGTCGGCGCCGACGGGCTCCTCGCCGCCGGTCGCATCGGCAATCGACGTCTCGGCGGCCGATGCGAACGAGGCCGGATCCGCCGGCAGCGCGCTCGACGGTTGCGGCCCGGCCGTCGGGTCGGGGGGGATCGCCGCGAACGGTGTTTCGGCCCCGACCGGTCCATCGGCATGGCGCCCACCGAAGGGCGGTTCCGGAGCGGCGGAAGCCGGCTCCGGCACCGGTCGGGCGGCCCCGGACGATGCCCCAGGGGACGCCTCCTCGGCGAGCACGATCTCGACCGCCGGGCCGACGATCGCGAGATGGAGCGGGCGGCCCTCGGCCTCGAAGCGGCAGATACCGACCGGGCGGCGCGCCGCTCCGATCCGCAGCGCCCGCTTGGCGAGCCGCGCGCCCGCTGGAAGTGCGGCGCGCAGCGTATCGGCGGCCGCCTCGGCATCGCCGAGCGCCTCGACCGCGCCGGCGGAAGCGAGCGGCGCCCCGGCATCGTCGAGAATGACGGCGAGGCAGTCCTCCGCGACGATCGCCTCGAGGAGATCGCGGGCGCGCGCCTCGAGCGGCGCGCTGGGCGGCAGGCCGGGCTCGACGACGAGGAGGAGCGCGGCCGATCCGTCCGGCAGGGCGATGCGGGTGGCGGCGCACAGCCGGGCCGCAAGCCGGCCGGCGGCGAGAAAGCTGATCCGCTCGAGCCGCGGCGCGTCGGGCGGCAGGCTGCGGGCGAGCCGGGAAATCTGCGTCGTGGCAGGGTGAGCCTCGGAGAAACGCCGCTCGGCGAGCGCCGCGAGCCGCGCCTCGCCGAGGAAGCGCACGCCGGCCGCGTTCGCCCACAGGACGCGCCGGCCATCGGCCGACCAGACGAGCCGGGGCTCCGGCGCCAGCAGGCCGGCGCCGATGGCGGGCAGCGCCGCCAGATCGAGGAACGCGTAGGTCCTGCCGCTCATGCCCGAAATCGGATCCGCACCCTTGTTCGCGACGAGCCTTCCATAGCGCGCCGGCCGGCCCCCGTCACGAAAAGAGGCCCGCGGCCCGCCCATTGTCGCGCGCAAGGGTTAACCGGCCGCGACTTTCTCTCGTCTCGCCGCAGGGTTATGCTCGCCGCCTCCAGGAGGGAGAACGCCATGACCGACAAGACGGCTTTCGACATTCCCGAGCCGATGCGCGCCTTCGCCGACAAGAGCGTCGACCAGGCCAAGAAGGCCTTCGACGATTTCATGACGGCGACGCTGAAGGCGATCGAGAAGACCGAGCACTCCGCCCGCACCGTGCAGGGCGGAGCGCAGGACATCAACCGGCAGGCCCTCGCCTATCTCGAGGAGAACGTCGCCTCGGGCTTCGATTTCGCCCAGAAGCTCGTCCGCGCCACCACGGTGGAGGAGATCGCGGCGCTGCAGCAGGAATTTCTGAGGCGGCAGGTCGAGCAGGCCACGAACCAGGGCCGCGGCATGGCCGAGACGATCGGCCGTGCGGCGAGCGAGGCGGCACCCAAGCCCGGCTAGCCGCCGGCGCCCCTGCGCAGTTGAGCGGCAGCCGCCACCTTTCCGTGTGCAGCCGCTTGATTTCGCTCATTTTTTTGTGCAACGCAAAAGATTGTTGCAACGCACAAGAGACCTCGCTATATAAGCTCGGAACAGCCGTGCTGCGTCCGCGGCGCGCGCCCCTCGGGCGGCGGGCGGGCCGGTCTTTCGTTCGAAGAGGAACGCGAGGAGCAAATCCATGACCGAAGCTGCCGCCACCCCGCCGAAAGCCGCCAAGGCCGCGAAGGCCGCCGCGACGAAGGCCTTCGACATGCCGTTCGAGGCCTTCAGCATGAACATGCCGCAGATGGAAGTTCCCGCCGCCTTCCGCGAGATGGCCGAGAAGTCGGTGTCGAGCGCCAAGGAGGCCTATGCCAAGATGAAGTCGGCCGCCGAAGAGACGACGGACGCCTTCGAGGATTCCTACGAGGCGACCCGCGAGGGCATGCTCGCCCTCGGCTACAAGATGCTCGATGCCGGCAAGGCGCGCACCGATTCGGCCTTCGATCTCGCCCGCGGCCTCCTGGCGACGAAGACCTTCGCCGAAGCGATCGAACTGCAGAGCCGCTACCTGCGCCAGGAATTCGAGGCGCTGACCGCGCAGGCGAAGGACTTCCAGGACCTCACGACCAAGGTCGTGACCGACGCCTCGAAGCCGATGAAGGACAGCGTCGAGAAGTCGGTGAAGACCTTCGGCTTCGTCTGAAACGAGACCGCACGCGCGCGTGGGGCGCGGTGAACGAGGCCCGGGCCGGACGGTTCCGGGCCTTTTGTCTGCGGCGCCGCCGTCCTGTGCACCGCTGACGATTGCACTTGAAACGCGGCCGGCCCTTGACTAGGGTCCAGCCGCTTTCCGCGGGTGCGCCGACGATCGGCCGCCCGCCTTGGGCAGCTGTAGCTCAGTTGGTTAGAGCGTCGGATTGTGGCTCCGAAGGTCGGTGGTTCGAGTCCACCCAGCTGTACCATTCTTCCACGTCAGCCCGCCTTCTCCGGAATTCCCCTCACCCCGCCATGTCGCCGCTCGCCGCCTTGAGGTGGCGGGCCGGGCGTTCGGGGGCGAGTGCGTGCGCCGCGCGGACGATCGCCTGCGCGTCGATTCCGTGATGGCGGTAGAGATCGGCGATCGTGCCGGTCTGGCCGAAATGCTCGACGCCGAGCGAGCGGGTGCGGTGGCCGGCGACCGCGCCGAGCCAGCCGAGCGTCGCCGGATGGCCGTCGATCACGGTGACGAGGCCGCAATGGCGCGGCAGGTCGGCGAACAGCCGCTCGATGTGGGAACGGGCGTGGACGAGGCCGCGCTCGCGCGCCCGGCCCGCCGCGGTCCAGCCCGCATTGAGCCGGTCGGCCGAGGTGATCGCGAGCAGGCCGATGTCGCGCCGGTCCTCGGCGAGCAGGCCCGTCGCGGCGATCGCCTCCGGCGCCACCGCGCCCTGATAGGCGATCACCATCTCGGCATTCGGGCCGGGCCTCCTCAGCCAGTAGGCGCCGTCGACGATGCCGCGGGCGAGATCCTCGCCGATCGTGCGGAGCGGCTGCTCGACCGGCCGGGTCGACAGGCGCAGATAGAGCGAACCGCCGGTCTGATCGCGCAGCCAGGTGCGCTCGTCCGGATCGCCGCCGCCCTCGCGCTGGATATAGTCGAAGCCGAAGCGCAGGATCGTCGCCAGCTCGTCGACGAAGGCCGGCTCGAACGCGGCGAGCCCGTCCTGCGCCATGCCGACGAGCGGCGTGCCGAGCGACTGGTGGGCGCCGCCCTCGGGCGCCAGCGTCACCCCCGAGGGGGTCGCGACGAGGATGAAGCGGGCGTCCTGATAGCAGGCATAGTTGAGCGCATCGGCGCCGCGATAGATGAACGGGTCGTAGAGCGTGCCGACCGGCAGCAGGCGCTCGCCATGGATCGCATGGCTGAGGCCGAGGGCGGAGAGCATCAGGAAGAGGTTCATCTCGGCGATGCCGAGTTCGAGATGCTGGCCCTCCGGTGAGAAATCCCAGGCGAAGGTCGAGGGGATGCGCTCGGACCGGAAGAGATCGGCCATCGTCTCGCGCGCGAACAGGCCGCGCCGGTTGACCCACGGGCCGAGATTGGTCGAGACGGTGACGTCCGGCGCGGTGGTGACGATGCGGGCGGCGAATTCGCTCTCCGCGCGGGCGATCTCGTTGAGGATCTGCCCGAAACCGGCCTGCGTCGAGAGCGTCTTGCCGCCCGAGGCCGGGCTCGGCAGGGTTGCCGGCACCGCGACGCGGGGCGCGGCCGGCGCCGGCCGGCGCGCCGCGAAGGGCACGCCGGCGAGGAAGCGCCCGAGCCGCTCGGGCGACGCCGAGAGGCCCTCGAACGGGTCCCATTCATGGCCGGGGCGGACGCCCGCCGCCTGGCGGAACGCATCCATCTGCTGCGGGTTCATGAGGCCCGCATGGTTGTCCTTGTGGCCGGCGAGCGGCAGGCCGAAGCCCTTGATCGTATAGGCGATGAAGCAGGTCGGCCGGTCGTGCCGGCCAGCCGTTTCGAAGGCCTCGAGGAGGGTCGGCAGGTCGTGGCCGGCGAGATTGGTCATCAGCCGGGCGAGGTCCTCGTCCGAGCGGGACTCGATCAGGCGGGTCACCGGGCCCTGATCGCCGATCTCGTCGAGCAGACGCCGGCGCCAGGCCGCGCCGCCCTGGAAGCAGAGCGCCGAATAGAGCTGGTTCGGGCAATGGTCGATGAAGGCGCGCAGCCGGTCGCCGCCCGGCTCGCGGAAGGCCGCCTCGAGCAGAACGCCGTATTTGAGGATCACGACGTCCCAGCCGAAATTGGCGAAGATCGCCTCGAAACGCTGCCACAGCCCCTCGCGCACCACCGCGTCGAGGCTCTGGCGGTTGTAGTCGACGATCCACCAGCAATTGCGCAGGCCGTGTTTCCAGCCTTCGAGCAGCGCCTCGAAGATGTTGCCTTCGTCCATCTCCGCGTCGCCGACCAGCGCCACCATGCGGCCCTCCGGCCGCTCCGTGCCCCAGCCATGGGCGCGGACATAGTCCTGGACGAGCGCCGAGAAGAGCGTCTGCGCGACGCCGAGGCCGACCGAGCCGGTCGAGAAATCGACGTCGTCGATGTCCTTGGTGCGCGAGGGATAGCTCTGCGCGCCCTTGTAGCCGCGATAGTTCTCGAGCTTCTCGCGCGTCTGCCGGCCGAGCAGATACTGGATCGCGTGGAAGACCGGGCTCGCATGCGGCTTCACCGCGACACGGTCCTGCGGCCGGAGCGCGGAGAAATAGAGCGCCGTCATGATCGTCGCGAGCGAGGCCGAGGAGGCCTGATGACCGCCGACCTTCAGGCCCTCGGCATTGTCGCGCAGATGGTTGGCGTTGTGGATCGTCCAGGCGGCGAGCCAGAGCACCTTGCGCTCCAGTTCGCCGAGCATTGCGAGCGTCTCGGCGCTCACCCCTGCCTTCGACATCGACGGTCCTCCCCACCTACCGATCGTGGCTGCCCCAGCCTAAGCGCAACCGCCCTCTCCCGTCGAGCGGCTTGACGATCGTCGAATGATACCGTTACCATTCAGACCGAGTGGGAGGACTCGGAAGGTGGTGCAGGAACCGGACGGAGCGCCCGTTGCGCTGGTGACGGGGGCGGGGCGCGGGCTCGGCCGCGAGATCGCACGGCAGCTCGCGGGGCGCGACTGCCGCGTCGTGGTGCTCGATATCGACCCGGCGAGCGCGCAGGAGAGCGCGACGCTCGCCGGCAACGGGGCGCAGGCGCGGGCGATCGACCTGACGGCGCCCGACGGCCCGCAGGCAGCCGTCGATGCGGCGGTCGCCGCCTTCGGCCGGCTCGACGTGCTCGTCAACAATGCCGGCTATGGCGGGATCGAGGCGTTCCTCGACATGACGGCCGCGCTCTGGGACCGCACGCTCGCGATCAATCTGAAGGCGCTCGCGCTGACGACCGCCGCCGCCGGCCGGGTGATGCGCGACCAGCGGAGCGGCCGGATCGTCAACATCACCTCCCCCGCCGCCCGCATGGCGCTGCCGAACTACACCGCCTATGCCGCCTCGAAGGCCGGCGTCGATGCCGTGACGCGCGCCGCGGCCGTCGCGCTCGCGCCCTATGGCGTCCTCGTCAACAGCCTCTCGCCGGGAATGATGGACACCGAGATGCAGCGCTCGACCGAGGCCGTGCTCGCCCGCGTCGAGGGGCGCGACGATCTCGACGCCTTCCTCGCCGAACGCACCCGCCGCATCCCGCTCGGCCGGCGGGTCGAGCCGGAGGAGGTCGCCCAAGGCATCGTCTGGCTGGCGCTCGACGCGCCCGCCTATGTCACCGCCGAGCGGCTCAACTTCACCGGCGGCATGGACAAGGACTGAGCGATGGCGCGGCCGAACAGCCCCTCCGACACGCCCGACCTCGCCGCGCTGGCGCGGCGGGCCGCCAATCTGCGCCGCCACATGCTCGCCATGGCCCGCGGCCAGGGCAGCGGCTATATCGGCCAGGGGCTCGGCATCGCCGACCTCCTCGCCGTGCTCTATTTCCACGAGCTGCGCTACGATCCGGCAAACCTCGCCTGGGCCGGGCGCGACCGCTTCCTGCTCTCGACCGGGCATTACTCGATCGCGCTGTGGGCGGCTTTCGCCGAATGCGGCATCCTGCCGGTCGAGGAGCTCTCGACCTACGGCGCCGACGACAGCCGGCTCGAGATGTCGACGCTCGACACTACGCCGGGCGTCGAGATCATCGGCGGCTCGCTCGGCCACGGTCTCGGCCAGGGCGTCGGCATGGCGCTCGGCCTCAGGATGGACGGCATCGAGGCACGCGTCTTCGTCGAGCTTTCGGACGGCGAGATGCAGGAAGGCGCGACCTGGGAGGCGGCGATGGCCGCGAGCCATTTCGGGCTCGACCATCTCGTCGCGCTGATCGACTGCAACGGCATCCAGGCGGACGGGCCGGTCGTGCTCGACATGGAGCCGGTCGCCGACAAATGGCGCGCCTTCGGCTTCGAGACCCGCGAGATCGACGGCAACGATCTCGGTGCCATCCTCGCGGCGCTCGCGGAACTGCGCGCGCGGACCGGGCGGCCGAAGGCGATCGTGCTGCGGACGAAGCCGGGGCGCGGCGTGCCGACGCTCGAGGCGCGCGAACGGGCGCATTTCGTCCGTGTCGATCCCGGCGAGTGGGATGCGCTCGTCGCGGAGTTCGAACGGGAGGCGGCCCATGGCTGAACGCGGACGCACCCTCGCCATGGGCGAGGACGAGGCCACCGGCGCGCGCGACACGGTCGAGGCGCCCTTCGGGCGCGCACTCGTCGCGATCGCCCGGCAGCGGCCGGAGATCGTCGGCCTGACCGCCGATCTCGGCAAATACACCGATATCCTGCCGTTCCGGGACGCCTATCCGGACCGCTTCCTCAACATCGGCATGGCGGAACAGAATCTCGTCGCGATCGCCGCCGGCCTCGCGCGGACCGGCAAGCTGCCGTTCGCGACGACCTATGGCGTGTTCGCGACCCGCCGCGCCTACGACTATATCGCGATCGCGCTCGCCCATAGCGGCGTCAACGTCAAGATCGTCGCCGGACTGCCCGGCCTCACCACGGGCTATGGCGGCACGCATCAGGCGATCGAGGACCTCGCGCTGATGCGGATGATCCCCGGCCTCGTCGTCATCGACCCTTGCGACGCGACCGAGATCGCGCAGGCGACCGCGGCGATCGCGGACTATGACGGGCCGGTCTATATGCGGCTCCTGCGGGGCAAGGTGCCGGTCGTGCTCGACCCCGCGCGCTACCGCTTCGAGATCGGCAAGGCGCAGCAGGTCCGCGAGGGCGGCGCGATCGGCTTCATCTCGACCGGCATGATGACCGAGCGGACGCTCGACGCGGCGGCGGAACTCGAGCGGCGCGGCGTCTCGGCCGGCGTGCTGCACGTGCCGACGATCAAGCCCTTCGACGCGGCGACGGTCGCCGCCTTCGCGGCGGAGGTGGATCGCGTCGTGACCGTCGAGAACCATGTGGTGGCGGGCGGGCTCGCGAGCCTCGTCGCCGAGACGCTGTTCGAGCACGGCGTGTCGAAGCCGCTCCAGCGGATCGGCCTGCCCGACCGCTTCATCGAATGCGGCTCCGTGCCGACCCTGCAGGCCCGCTACGGCCTGACCACCGCGGCGATCGTCGCCACCGTCATCGCCGCCTGAGGAGAAGCGATGCGGATCACCGGGATCGAGACCTTCACCGTCGGCGCCGGCTGGAAGAACTGGCTGTTCATCCGGGTTCTGACCGATATCGACGGGCTCTACGGCATCGGCGAGGGCACGCTCAACGGCTTCATCCGGACCACCGAGGCGGCGATCCGGGAACTCGAACACTTCGTTACCGGCGAGGACCCGCGCCGCATCACGGCGCTCGCGAAGCGCATGCTCGACAGCGTCTCGCTCGACGGCGGCCACATCCACCGCACCGCGATCGCCGCCGTCGAGGTCGCCTGCTGGGACATTCTCGGCAAATCGCTCGGCGTGCCGGTGCATCAGCTCCTCGGCGGCCGCGTGCGCGACAGCGTGCCCGGCTACGCGAATGGCTGGTACCGCACCGAGCGGACGCCGGAGGCCTTCGCCGCGGCGGTGCGCACGGTGCGCGACAAGGGCTTCAAGGCGGCGAAGCTCGACCCCTTCGGCACGGCGCAAGGCTTCATCTCCGATGCGGAACTCGATCTCGCCGAGGCGATCCTCGCCGCGATCCGCGCCGAGACCGGGCCGGATTTCCGCATCCTGATCGACGTGCACGCCCGCTTCACCGAGATCGAGGCGATCCGCGCCGCGAAGCGGCTGGCGCCGATCGGCCTCTACTGGTGGGAGGAGCCGACGACGCGCGACCGGCAGGAGACCGTCCACGCCGTCGCCGCGGCGAGCCCGATCCCGGTCGCGACCGGCGAGATGTACGACACGGTGGGCCAGTTCTACACCCTCGCGGAACGCGGCGGCGTCAACATCTTCCAGCCCGAGCCGATGTCGCTCGGCGGCATCGGCAACACCATGGCGGTCGCGCATTTGGCGCTCGCCCATGGCAGCTATATCGCGCCGCACCAGAGCGGCGGCCCGGTCGCCACCGCGGTCTGCCTGCAACTCGCGGCGGCGGTGCCGAACTTCCTGATCCAGGAGCATTTCGACGCCTTCAACGACCCCTGGACGCGCGATCTCGTCACCTGGCATCCGACCGTCGACCCGGCGAACGGCCACCTCTCGCTGCCCGACGCGCCGGGCCTCGGCATCGATCTGAACGTCGAGGCGGCGCGCGCCCACGCCTATGACCCGCGCGCCTTCCTCAACATTCACGAGGAGGGCTGGGAACGCCGGCTCGGCAGCCGCGGCGATACGGGCTGAGTCGTGCGGCGGGCCTCAGGCGCTCTCCCGCTCGATGATCTCGAAGCCGAGGCCGACGATGGTCGGCACGCGGCTCTCGCCCCGGAGCTTGCGCAGCAGATGCTCCACGGCGATCCGGCCCATCTCGTAGCGCGGCACGCGCACCGTGGTGAGCGCCGGGTAGAGCTGGCCGGCGAGATCGAGATCGCCATAGCCGGCGATCGCGAGCCGGCCGGGCACTGGCCAGCCCTGGCGATGGCATTCCTGGACCGCGCCGATCGCCAGCGTGTCGCTCGAGCAGAAGACGACGTCGAGCGCGGCATCGCGCGCCACCAGCGCCCGCACCGCCTCGGCGCCGCCCGACGGCGTGATCGGCACCTCGACCTCCAGATCGACCGGATAGGCATGGCCGAGATCGGCGATCGCCTGGCGATAGCCGATGCGGCGCTGGCGGAGCCGGTCATTGCCGTGGATCGGCGTCGAGACGAAGCCGATCCGGCGATAGCCGCGCGCCGCGAGATGCGCCGTCATGGCGTAGGCCGTTTCGAAGTTCGAGACGCCGACCGCCATGTCGATCGGCATCTTGCCGCGGATCTCGCTGATCTCGACCACCGGCAGGCCGCTCGCCTCGAGGAGCTCGCGCGCCGCGGGCGATTGCACGAAGGCCTGCAGGATCATGCCGGAGGGCCGCCAGCCGAGCATGCCGCGGATCGCGCGCTCCTCGGCTGCGGACGTGAAATCGCCCTGCATCAGCAGGAGCTGGTAGCCGTTCGCGATCGAGGCGTCCGACATGCCCTGCACCTGCTCGGCAATGCCGGAATTGATCAGAGGCGGCACCATGGTGCCGATGATCCGGCCGGCGCCGCGCATGGAGCTCGCGAGCTGGTTGGGGATGAAGCCGGCCTCCTCGATCGCCGCGAGGATCCTGCGCCGCGTCTCGGGCGACACCCGGTCGGGATCGTTGAGGGCGCGCGACACGGTCATCGGCGCGACGCCGACCCGCCGCGCGATCTCCCGCATGCCGAGCCGGCCGGACCGGACGCGGTTCGCCGCCGCGGGATCGGATGGGGGATCGGAATCGTCGGACACGGTCTCTCCTCGCGCCGGAGACTATCGGCGGCGGCGCCGGAAATCGAGGTCGGCACGTCGATGGTAACGGTCCCAGTCCCGATGGGAAAGGGCTCCGCTCGGGCTCGTCGGAACCGCCGATGCGGCACGACGGGGCGATGGACAGCGAGGATAGATTCATAATAGCATAATCTCTGAAGCCGGCGCGGGAGGAGAGCGCGCCGGCCGGCGCCGGTCCGCCGGCGCACCGATCGCCCCGTCAGACGGGCGGCAGACAGGTGGGGAGGAGCATGGGAACGCTTGAAGCGAGCGGGCGGATCGGCGCGCCGCCGGTTTCGGCACGGGATCGCCTGATCCGGCTGTTCGCCGTCGGCGAGGTCGGCGTGATCGGCGCCCTCGTCGTGGTCGTGCTGTTCTTCTATGCGCTCGAACCGGCCTTCCTGTCGGAGCGCAACATCCGCGCCATCCTCACGGTGGTCTCCTTCGTCGGCATCATCGCGATCGGCCAGACGATCCTGCTCGTCAACGGCGAGTTCGATCTGTCGGTCGGCTCGGTCGCCGGGCTCTGCGCAGTGTCGAGCGCCAAGCTGATGACGGTGTTCGCCCTGCCCGTTCCGGTCGCCGTGCTGGGCGGCGTGCTGATCGGCGCCGGCATCGGGCTCATGAACGGCCTCGTCGTCGTAAGGCTGAAGATCCCGGCCTTCATCCAGACGCTCGGCATGCTGTTCATCGGCCAGGGCCTCATCCAGGTGGTGACGAACGGCTATCCGGTCTATCCGCTGCCACCCTCCGTCAGCGCCGTCGGCTTCGCGCGGCCGATTTTCGGCCTCGGCTGGAGCTTCGTCTTCTTCATCGTCGCCGCGATCGCCGCCGACCTGATGCTCCGGCGCACCGTGCTCGGCCGCAACATGTATGCGACCGGCGGCAATCCCGAGGTGGCGAAGCTCGTCGGCATCGACACCGACCGCTACAAGATCGGCGCCTTCATGCTGATCGGCGCGCTCGCCGCCACGGCCGGCATGTTCGTGATGGCGGACCTGTCGAGCGGCACGACCTCGATCGGCAGCGGCTGGGAACTCGCGGTGATCGCCGGCGTGGTGGTCGGCGGGGTCAGCCTGTTCGGCGGCGCCGGCACGATGGCGGGGGGCCTCGTCGGCATCCTGCTGCTGCAGGTGGTGCAGAGCGGCCTCGTCGTGATCGGCGTCAACGCCAACTGGCAGCAGATCGCCGTCGGCATCATCATGGTGCTCGCCGTCGGCCTCGACATCCTGCGCCGGCGCTTCTTCATCGCCGGGGGTGCGCGCGAGGACGCCGCCCCCGCGGACCCTTCGCCACTGCGATCGGAGTGACGGACGGGCGCATCGCGCCCGCTTTTCGAAGGCCGGCTCACGGCCCGTTTTGGGAGGAACGAACGACATGAACCTGAAGATACTCGCCAACCTCAAGACAGCCGGCCTCGCCGGCGTCGTCGCGGCGATGACGCTCGCCGGCGGCATGGGGCTCGCCTCCGCGGCGGAGAAGAGCCTGCTCTGGGTGCAGCCGATGCGCGACCATCCGGTGCACCGCCTGATGCAGGCCGGCTTCCTCAAGAAGTGCGAGGCGCTCGGCTACAAATGCGAGGTGGTCGGCAATGCGAGCGCGACGAATTACGACGTCGCCGCCTCGATCCCGCTCGCCGAAGCCGCGCTCGCCCGCACCCAGTTCGGCGCCGTCGCCGTCTATGGTCCGGGCCCGGAACTCTACCCCTATATCGGCAAGCTCGGCTCCGAAGGCATCCCGATCGTCACCTGGCACGTCCTGCCGAAGGAAGGCACCGTCGCCGGCCTCAAGGCGGCGACCGGCGAGGACATTCCCGATGCCGGCCGCAACGCCGCGATCGCCATGGGCGACAAGCTCGGCGGCAAGGGCGTCGTCGCGCTGACGCAGGGCAGCTACAACGACACCGAGAACGTGATGGCCGACTCCTTCCGCGCCACGATGAAGGAGAAGTATCCCGGCATCACTGTCCTCGACACGCAGCTCGAGGGCTTCGAGCCGTCGGCGGCCGAGGCGAAGGCGGTCGGCATCCTGCAGGGCAATGCCGACATCGTCGGCGCCTTCTCGACCACCGGCAACGGCATCCAGACCTGGTCGGGCGCCGCCCGCAAGGCCGACCGCACGGTGGCGATCATCGGCATGGACTACATCCGGCAGAACCTCGACATCATCAAGTCGGGCGGCGCCTACGGCCTCGTCGCGCAGCCGCTCTACGAGGAAGGCGCGAAGACCGCCGAGCTCGCCGCGGCGCTCGCCGAGGGCAAGGAGGTCCCCTACCTCAACCCGCTGCCGGCGAAGGTGATCACCGCCGCCGATCTCGATCCCTATTACGCGATCCTCGACAGCGCCGGCCAGTAAGGCCGCACCGTCCCGCCGGCGTCGTCCGCGACGCCGGCCCCTCCCCCAGACGCGACGGAAGAGCGATGGCCGCAGAGACCGATGCCCCCTTCGTCGTCGAGGCGCTCTCGATCGTGAAGCGCTTCGGCGGCGCGACCGCGCTCGCCGGCGTCGATTTCCGCGTGCGGCGCGGCGAAATCCACGCCCTGCTCGGCCAGAACGGCGCCGGCAAGTCGACCCTCGTCAAGATTCTCAATGGCGTCCACCGCGCCGGCTCCTTCGAGGGGCGCATCCTGCTCGACGGGCGGCCGGTCTCCTTCGGGTCGACCGCGCAGGCGCGCCTCGGCGGCGTCGGCTATGTGCCGCAGGAGATCGAGGTGCTCGAACAGCTCTCGGTCGCCGAAAACGTCTTCGCCGGCCAGACCGGGCTCGGCGGCCGGCTGGTGCGCCAGCGCGTGCTCGAACGGCAGGCGTCCGTGCTCTTCCGCGAGCTCGGGCTCGACATCGCGCCCTCCACCCTCGTCGCCGCGCTCACCCCGGCGCAGCGCCACATCGTGATGATCGCGCGCGCGCTCGCCGCGAAGCCCGCCGTGCTGATGCTCGACGAGCCGACCGCCTCGCTGTCGGGCGCCGAGGTCGACCGGCTGTTCATCCTGCTGCGCCGCCTGAAGGCGCAGGGCACGACGATGATCTTCATCACCCACCGTCTGCCCGAAGTGATGGCGCTCTGCGACCGGGCGACCGTCCTGCGCGACGGACGCGTCGCCGCCGAACTGAAGCGTGGCGAGTTCGACGCCGGCACGGTGATCGCCGCGATGTCCGGCCAGCGCCTGAGCCGGCTCTACCCGGCGCACACGCCGCCGGCGCAATCGCCCGTGCTGCTCGAGATCGACGGGCTCTCCGTCGCCGGCCGCGGCCATGAGCAGCGCGCCCTCGAGGGAATCGACCTGACGCTCAGGGCGGGCGAGATCCTCGGCATCGCCGGCCTGCTCGGCTCCGGCCGCTCCGAACTGCTCGGCGCCATCTACGGCTCGGTCCCCTATTCCGGCCGCATCCGGGTCGAGGGCCGCGCGGTGACGATCCGCCGGCCGAAAGACGCGCGCGACGCTGCGATCGCGCTGCTCACCGAGGACCGCAAGCGCTCCGGCCTCCTCTTCAACCTGCCGGTCGCGAAGAACATCACGATCGGCAATCTGATGCTCTTCTCGTCCGGCGGCGTCCTCAATCCCGGCGCCGAGCGGGCGGCGGCGCTGCGCACCATGCGCGACCTGCGGGTCAAGGCGCCCTCGCCGAACGCCGCCGTCGCCCATCTGTCGGGTGGCAACCAGCAGAAGCTGCTGCTCGGCCGGGTGCTGATGCGCCAGCCGAAGATCCTGCTCCTCGACGAGCCGACCAAGGGCGTCGATGTCGGCACGCGCTCGGAGATCTACCGGCTGATCGTCGATCTCGCCGAGACGGGCGTCGGGCTGATCGTCGTCTCCTCCGAGCTCGAGGAGGTGATCGGCCTCGCCGACCGCTGCCTCGTCATGGCCGACGGGCGCTTCGTCGACGCCTTCGAGCGCGGCGCGGGCAGCGAGGAGCGCGTGCTGCGTTCGATTGCGGCGGCGCAGGCGGAGCGCGCGGCATGACCCGGGCGACCGACCGCTTCGACTCGCTCTCCGGCAAGGTCGCGCTCGTCACCGGCGCGGCGACCGGCATCGGCCGGGCGACCGCCGAGCGGCTCGCCGCTTCCGGCATGGCGGTCTACGGCATCGGCGGCGATGCGGAGGATGGTGCGGCGCTCGCCGCCAGCGCCGCCGCGTCCGGCGCACCGATCCGCTTCTCCCCGGTCGACATCCGCGACGACGCGGCCGTGCGCGCCGCGGTCGCCGATGCGGTCGAAGCGTTCGGCCGGCTCGACGCCGTCGTCAACGCCGCCGGCGTCTACCGCACGGGCCGGCGCGCCGAGGAGGTCGACGAAGCGGAGTGGGCGCTGACGCTCGACATCAATCTGTCGGGCACGTTCCGCGTCTGCCGTGCCGCGCTGCCGGAACTCCGCAGGGCGGGCGGCGGGGCGATCGTCAACATCGCCTCCGTGCACGCCCTCGCCACCGTGCCGCTCGTGCCGGCCTACGCCGCCTCGAAGGGCGGCGTGCTCGCCCTGTCCCGCCAGCTGGCGCTCGACTATGCGGCCGACCGGATCCGGGTCAACGCCCTCATCGTCGGCTCGGTCGACACGCGGATGACGCGCCCGGCCGACGCACCGGCCGGCTGGCCGGAATCGGTCGGGCTCTCGTTTTCGCCGACCGCGGTGCCGCGCATCGCGCAGCCGGCCGAACTCGCCGCGGTGATCGCCTTCCTCCTGTCCGACTCGGCCTCCTTCATCACCGGCTCGGGCCTCGTCGCCGACGGAGGCATGACCGCACTGCTCTTCTGAAACGAGAGGGGGCGGCTCGACGCAGGCCGCGGAACACCCTTCAGGGATGCGTCGAAGCGGGAGGAATGCATGAAAGGGACGTGGTTGAAGGGCCTCGCGGCCGGGTTCGCGGCACTGGTCGGCGTCGCCTTCGCCGGGGCGGCGGCAGCCCAGACGCCGGACGAGATCATCGCCAAGGGCAAGCTCGTGGTCGCGATCGACACCACGACGCCGCCTTACGGCATGGTCGACGAGACGATGCAGCCGGCCGGCTTCGACATCGACTTCGCCAATTCGATCGGCAAGGCGCTCGGCGTTCCCGTCGAATTCGTCACGGTCACCTCGCCCGGCCGCATTCCGGCGCTCCTGACCAACCGCGTCGACATGGTCGTCTCGATCTTCTCGATCACGCCGGAGCGGGCGCTGCAGATCGCCTTCTCGATCCCCTATGCCGGCCAGTCGGCTGTGGTGATCGCGCCGAAGAGCGCCTCGATCAAGGGCCATGCGGATCTCGTCGGCAAGAAGATCGGCGTCACCCGCGGCACCGGCGAGGACGGGCTGCTCACCACGGCGGCGGAGAAGAATCCGGGCATCGAG
Source organism: Prosthecomicrobium pneumaticum (assembly GCF_014199915.1). Classification (GTDB taxonomy): domain Bacteria; phylum Pseudomonadota; class Alphaproteobacteria; order Rhizobiales; family Kaistiaceae; genus Prosthecomicrobium; species Prosthecomicrobium pneumaticum. The sequence continues at coordinate 521,787 of NZ_JACHOO010000002.1, forward strand.
ATCCTGCGCTTCGACGATTACGCCTCGCTCCTGCAGGCGATGCTGTCCGGCCAGATCGACGCGATGGGCGGCGGCGACTATGGCGACATCTACCTGAAGAAGAGCGCGCAGGGCGACGATTTCGAGATGAAATACGTGCTGCGCAGCTTCTTCTTCGGCGTCGGGATCCGCAAGGGCAATCCCGAGCTGCTGCAATGGCTCAACACCTTCATCTACTTCCAGAAGAACAATGGCGCGCTCGACGAACTGTCGATGAAATACAGGAAGACGCCGCTGCCGCCGCTGCCGGTGTTCTGAGCCGTCCCCGTCAACCCGGTCGCCCGCCGGCCCGACCGGCGGGCGACCCCGTTCGCAGCGAGGCGGCCCATGCAGGATTACGTCTTTCATTTCGGACCGGTCTTCGCCCGCTGGGAGGACCTCGCCTGGGGTCTCTGGCGGACGCTCGAGCTCTCGGTGCTGTCGATGGCCTTCGGCCTCGCGATCGGCGTGCTCGGCGCGGTCGGCCGCAGCTTCGGGCCGCGGCCCCTCTCGCTCGCGCTCGCCGCCTATGTCGAGTTGATCCGCAACACGCCGCTCCTCATCCAGCTCTATTTCGTCTTCTTCACCCTGCCCTTTCTCGGGCTCCGGCTGTCGAGCGATGCAGCGGCGATCCTCACCCTCTCGATCCATCTCGGCGCCTATGCGACCGAGATCGTCCGCGCCGGCATCGCCGCCGTGCCGGTGGGGCAGATCGAGGCCGGCAAATCGCTCGGCCTCTCCTCCTACCGGATCATCCGCCACATCGTCCTCGTGCCGGCGATGCGCGCCGTCTATCCGGCGATGACCGCGCAGTTCATCCTTCAGTTGCTCGGCACGTCGATCGTCTCGGCGATCGCGGCGGAAGAATTGACGGCGATCGCCAACAACATGGTGATGCAGTCGTTCCGCTCCTTCGAGATCTACATCACCATCGCCGTCATCTATTTCGTCGTCGTGCAGGCCTTCATCGTCGCCTTCCGGCTCGGCGGTGTCTGGCTGTTCCGCTGGAAGGTGTGAGGCGATGCTGCGCGACTTCACCTTCAACGAGGTCTGGTTCCTCATCCTCGCGACCAAGTGGACCGTCATCCTGTCGCTCGTCGCCTTCGTCGGCGGCGGGATCGTCGGCCTCGTCGTCGCGGGGCTCCGCGTCAGCCGCTTCCGCACGCTGCGGGCGATCTCGATCGCCTATGTGCGGTTCTTCCAGAGCACGCCGCTGCTGATCCAGCTCTTCATGGCCTATTACGGCTCGGCCTTCATCGGGCTGCGGCCCGACCCATGGGCGGCCGCGGCGCTCACCTTCGTGCTCAATTCCGGAGCCTTCTTCGGCGACATCTTCCGCGGCTCGATCGAATCGATCCCGAAGGGCCAGTGGGAGGCATCGACCGCGCTCGGCCTGCGCTTCCTGCAGACGCTGCGGCTCGTCGTCATCCCGCAGGCCGTGCCGCTCTCCCTGCCGCCGACGGTCGGCTTCATGGTGCAGATCGTCAAATCGACCTCGGTCGCCTCGCTGATCGGGCTCAACGAGGTGGCGCGCACGGCGACGACCATCAACACCATCACCTTCGAGCCGATGCTCGTCTTCGGAACCGTCGCGGCGATCTATTTCGCGCTGTGCTGGCCGCTGTCGCTCCTCGCCGGACGGCTCGAACGTCGGCTGACGGCGAGCCGCAGCCGCATCCCGCGCGGCGTGGCACCGCTCGAGGTCGGCCTCAACGAGGTGCCTCACCCGGCCGCCGGCGCATCGCGGCTGTAGGAAGAAGGACCCTCACCCTGCTTCGGCGGCGAAGACAAGACCCTCACCCAACCCTCTCCCCACTGGACTCGGCGTCGCCGAGCCGAGCGCGGAGAAAGCGAAGTCGGCAACAGCCGACTTCGCAGGCGGGAGAGGGGATGCCCGGCGGCTCATCCGCTCCTTGACGGCCGGCAACCGGAGCGGCCCTTCCCCCCTCTCCCGCTCCGCGGGAGAGGGCCGGGGGTGAGGGTGAAAGGGGCCGAAGCCGGCGCGCGCAGTGGAGAGGAAGGCCCTCACCCAACCCTCTCCCGCGGCGCGGGAGAGGGGATGCCCGGCGGTTGTGCTCGTTTTTTTCAGCCGACGATCCGGCGCCGCGTTCGCTGCCCTCTTCCCCTCTCCCGCGGCGCGGAGGGTGAGGGATGTCCGGCGGTTGCGCGGCTCAGCCCTTGAACGGCACCAGCGGCAGGCCCTTGGCGCCGACGTCGAGGGCGAAGAGGCCGCCGGATTGCGGCCAGGCGCGGAGCTGCTCGGGCGTGCGGTTGTAGACGGCGGAGGTGACGTAGAGGATGTCGAGATCGTCGCCGCCGAACTCGCAGCAGGTCGGCAGGTCGACCGGCATGCCGATCGTCTGCATCAGCCTTCCGTCCGGATCGTAGCGCATCACCTTGCCCTGGAAGGGCACGGTCAGCCAGTAGCAGCCCTCCGCATCGACCGTCGAGCCGTCGACGATGCCGTTCATGAAGGAGAGGTCGACATAGGTCCGCCTGTTTTCCGCCGCGCCCGTCGCGGCGTCGAAATCGAAGGCCCAGACGACCGGCGTGTGGCTGTCGGTGTAATACATCGTCCGGCTGTCGGGGCTCCAGGCGAGGCCGTTCGAGCAGCCGACCCCCTCGACGATCCGGTGCACCGAGAGGTCCGGGTCGAGCCGATAGAGCGAGGCGATGAAGGCCGCCTTCTTGCCCGGCGCCTCGAACATCGAGCCGGACCAGAACCGGCCCTGGCGGTCCGTCTTGCCGTCGTTGAAGCGGGTGTCGGGAAGGTCGGCCTCGGGGTCGACGATCTTCTCGTAGCGGCCGGCCTCCGGATCGGCGAAATAGAAGCCGCTCGCCATCGAGACGACGAGGCCGCCCTTCTCGCGCACCGCGAGGCAGCCGAGATATTCCGGCGCGGAGAAGCTCTCATTCGCCCCGGTCTTCGGATCGTAGCGATGGATGGTCGGACCGTAGATGTCGATCCACCACAGCTTTCCGGCCGCAGGGTCCCAATAGGTGCCCTCGCCGAGCTGCGCCTTCGCATCGACGACGCAGGCGATCTCCACCATCTCTTCCCCCGTTTCCTCTTCTGCGGCTAGCCGGCGGCACGACGCCGGCGGACGAACGCGAACAGATCGGCGAAGGCGTCGCTCGACACCGAGACGGTGACGAGGATCACCGCGCCATAGACGATGAGCAGCGCGCCGTTCGACAGGTTGAGCGCGGGCAGGAGCCCGGTGAGGATGGTCAGCACGAAGGCCCCGGCGATCGTGCCGATGTAATGGCCGCTGCCGCCGAGGATCGAGGCGCCGCCGATCGCCACCGCGGCGATCGAGGTGAAGAGATAGGGATCGCCCATGCCGAGATAGGCCTGGCCGGAATAGCCGGTGAGCAGCATGCCGGCGAGCGCGGCGGTGAAGCCGGACAGCGTATAGCCGGCGATCGCGGTGCGCAGCGTCGGCAGGCCGGAGAAGGTGGCGACGGTCGCGCTCGTACCCACTGCATAGAGCTGGCGGCCGAAGGCGGTGCGCGACAGAACGAGCGAGGCGAGGAGGGCGAGGACGAGCCAGACGACGCCGATCACCGGCACGACGCCGATCCGCCCGACCGCGAGATACTGGATCAGCGGCGGCGCCGCGGCGGCCGGCGAGCCGCCGGTATAGACGAGGATGCCGCCCTGCAGGATGACGTTGACGGCGAGCGTCATGATGATCGGCGGCACACCGAACACCGCGATGCCGATGCCGTTGACGGCGCCGACGAGCGCACCGGCCGCGAGCAGCAGCGGCACGATCCACAGGAGCGGCGCGTCCTGCCCGGCGGCGAACAGCGTCATCAAGACGGCGGCGCTGTTGAGCACCCAGGGCACGGAGAGATCGATGCCGCCGCCGATGATGACGAAGGTCTGGCCGAGCGCGACGATGCCGATGAAGGCGGCGAGGACGACGATCGAGCGCAGATGCCCCGGCGACAGGAAGCCGGGCGAGAAGATGCTCGTCACGAGGAGCAGCGCGATCATCGCGCCATAGGCGAGCAGGATCGCGCGGTGACGGGAAAGCGGCGCCATCACATCCCTCCCCTCCGGGCGGATTTCTCGGCGAGCGAACTGGCGAGCACGGCGGCGAGCAGGATGACGCCCGAGGCGATCGGTTGCCAATAGCTCGAGATCGACAGGACGAAGACGAGATTGCCGATGATCGTCAGGATGAAGGCGCCGACGATCGTGCTCGCCAGCCCGCCGCGGCCGCCGAACAGGCTGACGCCGCCGATCACCGCGGCCGCGACGGTGTTGAGGATGTAGCCATTGCCCACCGTGGGCGAGCCGGTGCCGGTCTGGGTGACGAGATAGAGGGCGGCGAGCGCCGAGAAGAGACCGGAGAGGCCGTAGGTGGCGCAGTTGACGGCGGTGAGCGAGACGCCGGAGAGATAGGCCGAGCGCTCGTTGGAGCCCGTCGCGCGGATGGCGATGCCGAGCCGGGTCGCGCGGAACCACAGCCAGAAGAGGACCAGCGCGGCGAGGATCCACACCGAGGTGGAGAGCCCGCCGAAGCCCGTATTGCCGAACCAGGTCCAGCCCGAAGGGATGCTGCCGCCGTCCGATGGCAGGATGACGAGCGCCGTGCCGCCGAGGATCGACCAGGTGGCGAGCGTGACGAGGAAGGGCTGCAGCCGGAGGACGGAGATGAGGAGACCGTTCGCGACCCCGGCGCCCACGCCGATCGCGAGGATGATCACCGCCCACAGCGCGGCATTCGCGGGATCCTCGCCGAACTGCGTGCCGGCGATCACCGTGCCGAGGCTGATCATGCCGCCGATCGACAGATCGATGCCGCCGCGCACGAGCACGATCGTCTGGCCCGTCGCGGCGAGGAGCAGCGTGAGCGAGGCGGTGGTGTCGAGGTTCAACTCCTCGAGGGTGAAGACGTCCCGCTGCAGGGTCGAATAGATCCCGAGCAGGATCAGGAGCATGGCGCAGGCGACGAGGAAGGGCGCGCGGTCGACGACGAGCGCGGTCCAGTCGCGGGCGGCCCGCGGCCGGACATCGGCGGCGACCGGTTCGCTGCGGGCGGCGAGCGTCATGCGGCGGCCCTCTCGACCATGGCGGCGCGCAGGATCCCTTCCTCGGTGACCGCTTCGCCGGCGAGCACGGCGGCGACCGCGCCGTTCCGCATCACCGCCACACGGTCGGCGACATGGACCGGTTCGGAGAGGTCGCTCGAATAGAAGAGGATGGCATAACCCTTCGCGGCGAGATCGCGCATCAGGCGGAAGATCTCGCCCTTGGTGCCGACGTCGACGCCCCGCGTCGGATCGAAGAGGAGCAGGATCTTCGCCTCCGTGAGCAGCATCTTGCCGAAGATGACCTTCTGCTGGTTGCCGCCCGAAAGGGTTCCGGCCGGCTGTTCGGGGGTCTTCGCCTTGATCTGCAGGAAGGCGATCATCTCGTCGACGAGCGCCTTCTCGCGCCGGGCGGAGAGAAGGCCGAAGCGGGAGAAGCGCGGGATGACGGAGAGCGTCAGGTTCTCGCGCACGCTCTTCGAGAGCAGGAGCCCCTGGCCGCGGCGGTCCTCCGGCACGAGGGCGAGGCCGAGCGCCGGCGACAGCGCCCGGCGCGGATTGCGGATCGAGACCGGCTTGCCCCAGACCTCGACCTCGCCGGTGGCGCGGAGCGCGCCGAACAGCGCCTGGAACAGCGCCTGCTGGCCGTGCCCCTGCAGGCCGGCGACGCCGAGCACCTCGCCCTCCCTGAGGTCGAGATCGACATTCTTGAGGGCCGCGCCGGCCGAGAGACCGCGGACCTTCAGCGCCAGCCGGGCGGTCGCCGTCGCGTGGCGTTCGGGATAGAGCCGGTCGAGCCGGCGGCCGAGCATGTCGGCGATCATCGTCTCGTCGCTGACCGCGCCGATCGGATAGGCGCCGACGGTCTCGCCATTGCGGAACACGGTGACGCGGTCGACGAGCGCCCGCACCTCACCGAGCCGGTGCGAGATGAACACGACGAGCCGGCCGGAGCGGGCGAAGGACCGGGCGAGATCGAGCAGCCATTCGGTCTCGCGCGGGGCGAGCGCCGAGGTCGCCTCGTCGAGGATCAGGACGGAGGGATCGCCGGCGAGGGCCTTGGCGATCTCGACCACCTGCCGGTCGGCGAGCGAGAGGCGCCGGACCTCGCGGTCCGGCGCGATGTCGGGGAATCGGTAGCGCGCGAAGAGCGCTTCCGTGCGCTCGATGAGCGCGCTCCGCCTTGCGGTGGCGAGCCGCGACAGGGGCTCGCGCCGGAACCAGACGTTCTGCGCCACCGTGAGATCGGGGACGAGGGAGAGCTCCTGAAACACCGCGGCGACGCCGGCGGCACGCGCGGCGCGCGGATCGGCTGGGCGGTATTCGGCGCCGCCGAGCCGGATCGAACCGGCATCGGGCCGGACGGAGCCGGCGAGCACCTGGATGAAGGTACTCTTGCCGGCGCCGTTCTCGCCAAGCAGGGCGTGGACCTCGCCGCGCTCCGCGGCGAAATCCACCCCGCCGAGCGCGACGATGCCGCCATACCGCTTGGCGACGGACGTCGCCTCGAGGAAGGCCATGTCAGAAACTCCTCCCGGCCGCCGCGGACGGTCAGTTGCCAGCGGCCTCCTCGGCCGTGACCTCCATCCAGTCCGGGCTGATCGGCAGCGTCAAGCCGGGCGGGCGATCCTTCCACGCATTGGTGCCGAGGGCGATCTTCTGCACCTTGGCGTCCGGATAGAGCTCGGACTTGAACTCGTCCGTGGCGAGGAAGTCGGCATAGACGAGGACGTGGCGGTCGGCCGGCTTCTTGCCGTCGAGCACGTCGACCGCGAGCTTGATCGCCTCGGCGCCGAGATAGCCGGGATTGGAGCCGAGAATGCACTTCGCGCCTTCGGTCTCGGCACAGGTGACGCCCGTCACATTGTAGGAGAAGGCGGTGACCGGCACGACCTTGCGGCCGGCGTCCTGCAGCGCCTTGATCGCGCCCGAGCCATAGCCCTGGGTCAGGATGCCGTCGACCTCCGGATGGGCGGCGAGCAGGCTCGCCACGCCCGCCTGCTCCGGGCCGAGGGCGTATTCGCCGTTGTAATAGCCGATGACCTCGATGCCCGGATGGTTCTTCAGGACCTTCTCATAGCCCTCCTGGAGGCGGGCCGAGATCGGCGCGCCGGCGAGGCCGCGATCGATGAAGACCTTGCCCTTGCCGCCGAGTTCCTTCGCCATCCATTCGGCCATCAGGGCCGGGATGCGGTCCCAATCGGATTCGAGGGCATAGGCGCAGGGCGCGGTGACGACCTGATCGAAGGAGACGACGACGATGCCGGCGGCGCAGGCCTTCTCGATCGTGGGGTTGAGCGCGGTATCGGAGCCCGCATCGATCAGGATCGCATCGGGCTTCGCGCGGATGATGTTGTTGAGCGAGTTGATCTGCGCCTGAACCGTCGTCTCGACATTCTCGACCTTCAGATCGACGCGGCCGGCGAGCGGCGCCTTCTTCGCCGCCAGCTCGGCGATGCGGATCATCTGCTGGCGCCAGTCATTGCCGACGAAATTGTTCGACAGGTAGATCTTGTAGGTCTTGCCCTCGGCGGCGGCTGCCGGCCCGGCGGCAATGCCGGCCGCGAGCGCCGCGCCGAGCGCAACGGCGGAGACCGCCGCGCAGACCGAGCGCGCCAGCGCGCCCGGGCGGATTCCCGGATTCATCATGCTTCCTCCCTTCACGACTTCCCTCCCTCGGCGCCACTGCGGGCGCTCCTCGTCGCGGCTTTCGAGGCCGCCTCGATCGTTCGCGGAACAGACCGCCTCCCCGGCCACGCCCGCGATGATAACGGTAACATGCCGGTTCCCGGCTGAACAGGGCACCCGGCACGTTGGATCGGCATGCTATTATAATCTTATGTGACTGTCCATGGTGCCGGCGATCCGCCGGCCGCCCCCTCGCCACTCCGGGACGAGAGGTCGAGGCGGCCCGCACGGCAGGGAGCGGCCGGCGACGGCTCGAGACCCGGTCGCCGCACGGTCTCCGGCCGGCCCCGCCTCGCCCGTCTGCCGCTCAGCGGCCGTAGGAGGACGGGGCCGCAGCCGGGGTGGCCGCCGCCTCGCCGCGATAGCTGCGCCACTCGGCCATCAGCGCCTCGACGCCGCGGCGGTAGAAATAGATCTCGCTGCCGCTCGCGACGAAGCAATAGCCCTCGTCGAAGAGCTGCTGATGGGTGCGGCCGGCGCGCGGCACGGTGGCGAGCGGCTTGCCGACCGCCCGCACCGCCTCGACGGTTCGCGCGATCAGCGCTTCGACCTCCGGCGCACCGGTCTGGCCGGGCAGGCCGGCGCTGCCGGAGAGATCCGTCGGCCCGATGAAGACGACGTCGACGCCGTCCACCTCGGCGATCGCGCGGGCGTTCTCGACCGCCGTCACCGTCTCGATCTGCACGACGATGAGAAGGCTGTCGTCGGCGCGAGCGTAATAGTCGGGCACCATGCCGTAGCTCGAGGAGCGGGTGATGTCGTTCGCATTGCCGCGCCTGCCGTGCGGGGGATAGCGCACCGCCTCGACGATGGCGCGCGCCTCCTCGGCCGTCTCGACCATCGGCACGAGGAGCGCCTGCGCACCCGCGTCGACGAGGCGGCGCAGATAGACCGGATCGGCGGAGGGCACGCGGATCATCACGGTCGCTTCGGTGCAGGCCGCCGCCCGCATCGTCGCCACCGCCGCCTCGAGCGCGCCGGCGCCGTGCTCCTCGTCCATGATGATGAAATCGAAGCCGGCGATCGCCGCCATTTCGGCGAAGGTCGGCTCGGCGCTCTGCAGCCATGTGCCGAAGGAGGGCTCGCCCGCGCGGATGCGGGCCTTCAGGCGGTTTGGACGGAACATCGGGGATCCTGTCAGGACGAGGCGGGAGCATTGACGGCGAATCGCGCGAGCTTCGCACGAAATCCCGGCCGATCGAGCACCGCCGGATTGACGACATGATCCGGCACACGGCCCGTCGCCGCCGCGAGAATGCCGTTCGCGACGCTCGTCATGGTGAGCCGCGCCGCGTCGCGCGTCGAAGGCAGCCAGTGCGGCGTCAGGATGACGTTGTCGAGCGCGAGCAGGGAATGTCCGGGCGGCAGCGGCTCGTGCTCGAAGACGTCGAGGCCCGCACCGGCGATCGTCCCGTCCCGAAGCGCCGCGACGAGTTCTGCCTCGCGCACGATCTCGCCGCGCGCCACATTGACGAAATAGGCGCTCCGCTTCATCCGCGCGAAATCCGCAGCGCCGATCGAGCCGCGGCTCGCCGCGTCGAGCCGGTTGTGCAGGCTGACGAAATCCGCCCGCTCGAACACCGTTTCGCGGTGCGGAACGAGGGTGACGCCGAGCGCGGCCGCAGCCGCCGGATCGGCGTGCGGGGAATGAGCGATGATCTCCATGCCCCAGGGACGGGCGAGCCGGGCGAGTTCGCGCCCGCTCGCGCCGAGCCCGACGATGCCGAGCACCTTGCCCGGCAGGTCGAGCCCCATCACGTGCGGCTGCAGGTCCCAGCGCGCGGTGCGCACCAGTTTTTCCTGCGCCGTCAGCCGCTTGGCGAGGGCGAGGATGAGCAGGAAGGCCGACGAGGCGGTCGCATGGGTGAGCGTGTCGGGAGCGTTGAAGACGGCGACATCGGCCTGCGTGCAGGCGGCGAGGTCGATCTTGTCGATGCCCGCGCCTGCCCGTCCGATCACCACCAGCCGGTCGGCGCCATCGACGAAGGCCGAGGCCTTCACCCACGGCCGGAAGATGACGATCGCCTCCGAGGCCGCGACATGCGCGGGCGTGATGGCGAGCGAATAGAGCCGGTCCCAATAGGTCGTATCGCCGGGCGTCGGGCTCTGGTCGGTGAGGAAGCCCGGCCGCACGAAGGGGTGCGGCGCGTAGAGGTCGAGCGCGATGTCGGGCACGGCGAGCGCGCCCGTCTCGTCGAGATAGTCGCCGGTGTAGTTGACCGCAAAGGTCGATCGACGTCCAGCCACAATCCCTCCATCGGTCATGCCCGCCTCCATAGCCGTGATGCCGGGCGCTCCGCGCCGGCGCCGCTTCCCCTCTCCCGCTCGCGGGAGAGGGCTTCGTTTCTTGGCGAGCGAAGCGAGCCTAGACGCGAAGGGTGAGGGTCCTTTGCCGGACCGGCGAAGGGAAGACCCTCACCCTGCCCTCTCCCGCAAGCGGGAGAGGGGAAGAGGCGCTGTCCGGTGTCCCGACACACGAGCATCCGCTCACCACGCCTTCAGATTCTCTTCCGACGTCACCTCGATCCGGACGTTCGGACGGCTGGTGAAATCCTCGCGCAGTCGCGTGCCGAGGCCGGGCCTGTCGGGGAGCGTCAGCCGGCCCTCGATCATCGGGATGCGGTCTTCGAGCACATCGTCGTACCAGCCGTCGATATAGCCGCGCACCGTCTCCATGATCATGCCGTTCGGCGCGTGCAGCATCAGATGGGTCGCGGCCCAGAGCGCGACGGGTCCGATCGTGTCGTGGCAGGTGAAGGGCAGGTAATAGGTGTCGGCCATCGCCGCGACCTTGCGGCCTTCCGTGAGGCCGCCGCCCCAGGAGAGGTCCATCATGACGATGTCGACGGCGTTCTTCTCGATCCAGGGCCGGAAGCCGAAGCGGGTGAAGACGCGCTCGCTTTCGCAGATCGGCACGGTGGTCTGCGCCTTCAGCCGGACGAAGGCGTCGACATTGTCGGGCGGCATGATCTCCTCGAGCCAGAGCACGTCATAGGGTTCGAGCGCCCGAGCGATCTTCACCGAGGACGGCAGATCCCAGCGGCAATGGCCCTCGATGGCGATCTGCATCCGGTCGCCGACGGCACGGCGGATGTCCTCGACGACGGCGATGCCGGCCTTGAGGTCCTCGTTCGAGATGACGTGGCCGAGCGTGCCCGCCGCCGTCACGGCGCCCCAGACCATGGTCTGGCCGCGCTCGTTCTCCGGCCCGGCGAGGCCGGGGCCGAACCGGTCGAACGGCCAGACCTTCATCGCCGTGATGCCCTGTCTCAGCAGGTCCTCGGCGAGTTCGCCGGCGCGGCCGTTCGTCCAGGCGTCGAGATCGGGATATTTCCCGAAGCCGACGCAGGTGTTGTAGAGCCGGATCCGGTCCCGGCTGCGGCCGCCGAGCAGCGTGTGGATCGGCAGGCCGGCGATCTGGCCGAGGAGGTCCCACAGCGCCACGTCGATCGCCGAGATCGCCCGCATCTCGGCGCCCATCGGCCCGCAGAAATTGACGAGCGAGAAGAGGTTCTGCCAGTGGTTCTCGATGTCGCGCGGGTCGCGGCCGACGAGCAGCGGCGCATAGACGTCATGGATCACCGCGGCGACGGCGCGCGGCAGGTAATAGGTCTCGCCGAGGCCCGAAAGCCCGCTATCGGTGTGGATGCGGACCCACAGATTGTTCGGCAGCGCCTGGCGCGCCTTCGGATTGGCGGCGTTCCAGACGGCGTGCGGCTGGGCTTCGAACCAGATCGTCTCGACCTTGGTGATGCGCATCGTCCTGACTATCCCTTGACCGAACCTGCGGTGAGGCCGCGCAGCACATGGCGCTGGATCGCCATGTAGAAGAGCACGGGCATGACGGAGAACACGACGCCGGCCGCCATCAGAACGAAGAGCGGCGTGTCGAGCTGGGTCATCAGCGTCGCGATGCCGAGCGAGGCGGTATAGAGCTCGTTGCGGACGATCAGTGTCGACGCGAAGAGGTATTCATTCCAGCTCGCGAAGAAGGCGATCACGCTGACCGCGACGAGGCCGGGCTTCGCGAGCGGCAGGAAGATGCGCGGCAGCACGGAAAGCCGGTTGCAGCCGTCGATCAGCGCCGCCTCGACGATTTCCTTCGGGATCGCGTCGAAGGAGCTCTTCAGCACCCAGACGCAGAGCGGCACGACGAAGGCGGTGTGGAGGAGCGCGAGCGCGACGAGATTGTCGGTCCAGCCGAAGGCCCGGTAGAGCGCGAGCACCGGCGCGACGACGACGGCCGCCGGCATCATCTGGGTGAAGAGGAGCATCAGCCCGAAGGCCGACCGGCCTGTCCAATGCAGCCGTGACAGCGCATAGGCGGCCGGAATGACGAGAAGGAGCGTCGCCGCGACGACGAGGAGGGCGACGAAGATCGAGGTGACGAGCCAGCGGCCGATCGGCTTGTCGGCGAAGAGCTGCGCATAGGCCGCCCAGTTGAAGCCCTTCGGCACGAGGGGCGGCGGATAGGAGAGCGAATACTCGGTCGGCTGGATCGCCGACAGGAGCATCCAGTAGACGGGGAAGAAGACGACGGCGCAGACGATGACGATCGCCGCGACGCGGAGGATCTCGACCGGGGCGATCCTGCGCCGGCGCCGCGCGGAAGGGGCTGCCACACTCATGGCTCGCTCGCGATGCGGCGCTGCACGACCACGAAGGCGACCGTCGACAGGGCGGAGACGAGGAAGCCGATCACCGCGATCGCGCCGGCATAGCCGAAATTGTAGAAGCGGAAGGCCTGCAGATAGATCGCCGGGGCGAGCGTCGTCGTCGCATCGACCGGTCCGCCGCCGGTGATCAGCCAGATCAGGGTGAATTGCTGGGTCGAGAAGATGAAGGCGAGCACGGCGAGCAGCGCGATCGTGTCGCGCACGCCCGGCAGCGTGACGTGCCGGAACTGGGCGAGCGGCCCGGCGCCGTCGACCCGCGCCGCGTCATAGAGCTCGTCCGGCACGTTCTGCAGCGCGGCGAGGAGGACGAGCGCATAGAAGGGAAAGCCCTTCCAGACCGTGACGATGATCACCGCCGCCATGGCGAGCGTCGGGTCGAGCAGCCATTGCCGGTCCTCCCCGATGAAGGGCAGCAGGCCGGCGAGCCGGTTGAACACGCCGAAGGTCGGGTCGAGCATCAGGACGAAGGTGATGGCGACCGGGACGTCGGGGATCGCCCAGGGCACGGTGAGGATGCTGCGCACCAGGCCGCGGCCGCGAAAGCTCCAGTTCATCAAGAGCGCGACACCGAGCGCCACGACGAGGATCGCGACGACGACGGTGAGCGTGTAGACGAGCGTGTGGCCGAGCATCCGCCAGAAGTCGGGATCGGCGAGCATGAAGCGGTAATTGTCGAGGTCGAGGCCGCCCGCCGGCCCTTCGAGACTGAACAGCGCGCCGCGGACGATCGGATAGAGGATCAGCACCGCCTCGAGCACCAGAACGGGCAGGACGAGCAGATAGGGCAGCGCCTTGCCGGCGAGCACGCCGCGCCGGACGCGAACGTCCCCCTCCCCTCCGATCATCGCCGTCGCCGCCTGCAAGCCGCCTCTCCTCCTTCGCCGGACGCGCCCTCCGGCACCCCCGTCATCCGCGCCCTCTCCATCATCCCCGAAGGCGGGATGGCGGAGGGGGCCGGACGTCATGAATCCGGGCGCGCCCCGCGACGCGCCCGGAGGCCGCGCCGGCGTCAGATCCGGGCGGCGAGACCCTCGAGCTGACGCTGCGCGGCGTCCATGGCCGCTTTCACCGAGCCGCCGGGCTGCAGGGCGCGCTGGAAGTTCTGCATGATGATGCGGCCGAACTGATCGTCGACGTAAGCGAAGTCGCCCATCACATCGATCGGTGAGACCTGCTTCGCCTCGTTGAACCCCGACACCCACGGCTTGTCGGCGAGGAACGCCTTGAATTTCTCGGACTTCGCCGCGAGGTCATAGGGCGGGATGACGTAGAGATTGGTCTCCATCAATTCCGCCATGATGTCGGGCTGCATGGCGAATTTGATGAAGTCCATCGCGCCCTCGACATTCTTCGAGGTGTTGAGCGCCATCAGCGGATGGATGCGGTCGAGCGAACGGCGGCTCGCCCAGGGCGGCGCGGCCGACAGGAGGTTCGGGTAGATGTCGGGATTGGTGGCGCGCAGCACGACGACCGTCGGGTTGACGCCGAAGGCCTGCGCGACGCGGCCGTCGGCGGCGAGCTTCATGATCGCGCCCTGCGCCGTGCCCTGCGGCACGCCCGCCTCATAGAGCCGCTTCCACAGTTCGAGGCCCTTCACGGTCGCCTCGGAATTGGCGAGCGGCGTCTTCCCCTCGGCCCATTTGCCGTCATAGGGCAGGCAGAAATTCTGCAGCTGGAACCACCATTCGCCGCCATCGGCGATGGTGTTGGTGAGCGCGATGCCGAACTGGTTCGGCCGGTCGGTCAGCTTCGCCGTCGTCTCGACCCATTCATCCGCCGAGGTGGCGGGCTTCACCCCCGCTTTCTCGAACAGCGCCTTGTTGTAGACGAGCGCGAAATTCACATCGATGGCCGACAGGCCGTAGAGCTTGCCGTCCTGCTTCAGGAAGGCGTGGCCGCCCGAGGGGGTGATGCCGAGATCGGCGACGATCGGATCGAGCGGCTCGGCGAACTTGAACTTGCGGATGGTCTGCGCCGCGAGATCGGGCATCGCCATCAGGATGTCGGCGTCGATGCCGCCGGCCTGCGCCTGGATGACGACGTTGGAGGCGTACTGGCTCGCCGGCCAGCCGGTCCACTCGACCTTGTACTGGCTCTGCGACTGATTGAACTTGTCGAGCACGGCGTTCCAGCCGTCCTTCTCGCCGGGCTGGAACTGCTCCCAGCTCATCAGCTTCAGCGTCTTGCGTTCCTGCGCCCGGACACGCCCTGCAGCGAGCGGCGCCAGCGCCGCGCTCGCGCCGAGCGCGGCTGCGCCCGACAGGAAGCGGCGCCGTGAAGGACCGCGCGATGCGCCGGTGCGGCCCGTGGCTTCCGAAGTGGCCATCCCTCTCTCCCTCGTTTCTCGCGTCGCCGATGCGATTGCATTCGACGATCGTTTATTGTTTACAATCCGAGCGTAGAGGTCGGAGGCACGGCGTGTCAAGGCGAGCGGCGGCGGAGAGGGCGGCGAAGAAGGGAGGCAGCGCGGCGCGGTCAGCCGGTCGCGGCGAAGCGCCCGCTCGCCTTCAGGAGCGCCAGCAGCCGGGCATAGGCGAGGCCGATATGGCTCTCGATCGCGGCGCGGGCGGCCGCAGGGTCGCCGGCGCGGACGATCTCGAGCAGCGCGAGATGATCGCGGTGCCAGCTGTCGAGATAGTCGTCGGGCAGCGCGTCGCGCAGCAGGAGGAACATCATCACCTGCGAGCGCAGCGTCTCCCAGGCGCGATAGAGCCGGGCGTGGCCGGCGGCCCGGAAGATCGCATCGTGGAAGTCGATGTCGAGTTCGGCGACGATCTTGCGCGAGATCTCAATGCGCGGCGTGTCGCGGAAGCGCGTCAGCACCGCCTCGATCGCGGCGATCTCGGCCGGGCCGGCCCGGCGGCAGGCACAGTCGATGGCGAGCGTCTCGAGCGCCGTCCTGAGGCTGTAGATCTCGGCCGCGTCCTCCGGCGAGATCGCCCGCACGGTGGCGCCGCGATGTGCCTCGTGCGCGACGAGCCCCTCCTGCTCCAGGCGGAAGATCGCCTGGCGCACCGGGCCGCGGCTGACCTTCAGCATCGCGGCGAGATCATCCTCGATCAGGCGCATCCCCGGCTTCAGCTTGCCGGCGAGGATCGCGTCGCGCAGCGCATCGACGACGTCGTCCATCAGGACGCGGCGGCGGGTGGGAGAGAGGGCGGAAAGTTCGTCGCTCATCTTCAATTGTTTACAATCAACGAAGGCCGTCCGCCAAGGGTCATGCGCCCCGGCGTCCGGCACACCAGCGAGGCTCCATGCGCATTCTGAAGGTCAACACCTACGCCCCCGATACGCCGCTCTATCAGGCCTTCGGTCCCGACGTCACCTTCGACATCCATCGGGCCGGCGCCGAGGCCGTCGCGCCGCCTTCCGCCGAGCGCTGTCGCGCCGCCGATGCGGTGATCAACTGCGCCGCGACCCTGCCGCTCGGCATGCCGCCCTCGGCCTTCGAGAACTGCAGGATCGTGGTGCGGGAGGGCGTCGGCTACGACAATCTCGACCTCGAAGGCTTCGGCGCGCGCGGCGTGCCGGTCTGCAACGTGCCGGATTACGGCACGACCGAGGTCGCCGACCATGCGATCGCGCTGATGCTCGCTTTCGCCCGCGGCACGGCGACCTATCAGGAGGCGGTGCGCGACGATCCGGCCGGCTGGAACTTCGCCGGCGCGCCGCTCGTCCGCCGGCTGCGCGGGGCAACCTTCGCCGTGCTCGGCCTCGGCCGGATCGGCCTCGCCGCGGCCCGGCGGGCCGCCGCCTTCGACATGAAGGTGATCTTCTACGATCCCTACCTTCCGAACGGCGCGGAACTCGCCGTCGGCTATGAGCGGGTTCGCTCGCTCGACGAGGCGATGGCGCGCGCCGACGTGCTCTCCGTCCACACCCCGCTCAACGACGAGACGCGCGGCATGGTCGGCGCGGCGGCGCTCGCCAAGGCGAAGCCCGGCCTCATCGTCGTCAACACGGCGCGCGGCCCGATCGTCGACCTCGATGCGCTGACCGAGGCGCTCCGGAGCGGCCGCGTCGCCGGCGCCGGCCTCGACGTGCTGCCGAAGGAGCCGGCCGATCCCGACCATGCGCTCATCCGCGCCTGGCGGGCCCGCGAGGCCTGGACGGAAGGCCGGCTCGTCGTCACGCCGCACGCCGCCTTCTACAGCCCCTCGGCGCTCGAGGACATGCAGCGCAAGGCGATCGAGGTGATCGTCACCTATCTGCGCGAGGGCGTGCTGATGAACTGCGTCAACCGCGAACATCTGCGGGCGCGCACGCCGGCCTGAAGCTGGCGCGATCGGGCAATCGAATGGCGCGATCGGTCATTGCGCCGCGCCGCGATGCACCTATCTTCCCGCCGAGCGGCGGCCGCCAGGGGCGGTCGCCGCGTTCCGGTGCGGAGGCCCCAAATCCATGGACCGCATGCCGATCGATCGCTGCCGGATGCCGACGGCGATGTGGCGGGCCATCGAGGATGTCGGCCTGCCGCCGGCGGCGGTGCTGCGCCAGGCGCGGCTTCCCGCCGCCTTCCATCTCGACCCGCACGCCATCCTCACCACCGCCCAGTTCTTCGAGCTCTGGCGCGCCGTCGAGACGCTCTCCGGCGATCCGAACGTCGCCATGCGCATGCTCGAGGCGGCACGCTCGGCCGGCTACCAGCCGCTCTTCCTCGCCGCCTGCTACGCCGCGGATTTTCGCGACGGGCTCGCCCGGATCCTGCGCTTCAAGCGGCTGACCACCTGCGAACAAGTCGATTCGGAGGAGCGCGACGGGACCTTCACCCTCTTCAAGCGCTGGCCGCACGCGACCGGTCCGGAGCCGCTCATCCTCGTCCAGCTGAGCTTCGCCTTCGCGCTCGAACTGGGCCGGCGCGGCACCGGATTACCCATCGCTCCGATCCGTGTGGAGTTCAGCCATTCCGGACCGCGCAGCCCGGAGTGCGACACCTTCTACGGCGTGCCGGCCCGCTATGGCGCAACGGGAAATCGTCTGGTGCTCGCCTCGGCCGATCTCGACCGGCCCTTTCCCGGGCACAATCCCGAACTGCTCGCCATTCTCACACCGGCCCTGACCGCGGCCCTCAGCGCGGACTGTCCGGAGGAGACGGTTGCCGAGCGGGTGAAGACCACCCTCAAGCAGCGGCTCGCCGGCGGACGGCCGGATGTCGGCGCGATCGCCCGCGACCTCGGCATGAGCGAGCGGACGCTGCAGCGGCGCATCACCGAGGAGGGGACGAGCTTCCGCACCCTGCTCGCCGAGGCACGGCGCGAGATGAGCCGGGCGCTGCTCGCCGAGCCCGGCACGGAGATCGACGAGGTCGCGTGCCTGCTCGGCTACCAGGACAAGACCTCGTTCTACCGCGCCTTCCGCGACTGGGAGGGCATCACGCCGGGCAAATGGCTGGCGCAGAACGGCCCCGGCGCCGCGGCGGCCGCCGCCCGGGCGGGCTGAACCGCGCCGACCCCGCCGATCGATTGGCGTCTTTTGCCAATCGGATGGCGCACTCTGCCAATGTCTCCACGGAGTGGCGTTCCTATCTTCCGGCCGTCGCACCCTTTCAGGAGTTCGCCGCCATGGCCACCGTCCTCATCACCGGCTGCTCGTCCGGCTTCGGCCTCGAGACCGCCCGCCTCTTCCTCGACCGCGGCTGGACCGTCGTCGCCACCATGCGCACGCCGCGCGAAGACCTGCTGCCGGCCTCGGACCGGCTGCGCATCCTCCCCCTCGACGTCACCGATGCCGACAGCATCGCCCGCGCCGTCGAGGCCGCGGGTCCGATCGACGTGCTCGTCAACAATGCCGGCATCGGCTGGCTGAATGCCGCCGAGGCGACGCCGATCGGCATGGTTCGTGACATCTTCGAGACCAACACGCTCGGCACCATCGCCATGGTGCACGCCGTGCTGCCGCAGTTCCGTGCCCGCGGTGCCGGGGTGATCGTCAATGTGACGTCGACCGTGACGATGGCGACCTTCCCGCTCCTCTCCGCCTATACGGCGAGCAAGGTCGCCGTGAATGCCTTCTCCGAGGCGCTGGCGCTCGAGACGGCGCAGATCGGCGTCAGGACCCACATCGTGCTGCCGGGCCGCGCGCCCGACACCCGCTTCGCCGACAATGCGCGCGGCCACACCGGCGCAGACACGGCGATCCCCGAAGCCTATGCGCCGCTCGCAACGCAGATGTTCGCGATGTTCGCCGATGCCGACGCACCGGTCACCCGCGCGGACGATGTGGCCGAGGCCGTCTGGCGGGCCGCGACCGATCCGGCGGCACCGCTCCGCCTGCCGGCCGGCGCCGATGCGCTCGCCCTCGCGGCGGCCGCCTGAAGCCGGCCTTCGCCCCGTCCCAAGGGGCGGGGCGTTCAGTCGAGGCGGAAGGGCGAGAAGGTCATCGCCCCTTCCGCCCGCTCGCCGGGCGCGAGCACGATGACGCCCAGCTCCGCCTCGCGGCCGGCCACCATGTGGTCGAAGGCGGAGGTGGCATGGGTCTGCGGCTCGAGGCAGAAGAACGGCGCGTCCGGGCTGCAATAGAGCATCAGATGACCGTAGAGCGGATCGGCGACGATCTCGAGCCCGACGCCCCGGCTCGGCCAGCGGATCTCGGCGACGCCGTGCCAGCCGCTGTAGCAATTGTTCCGCCAGCCGCGCGGCAGCGCGCTCCAGTCGTGGAAGGAGAGCTCGGGCGGGATCGAGACCGGATCGGTCGCGACATGGTCCGGCCCCTCGAGCCAGAATTTCTCCGCCGAGAAGCGCAGCTCGACATCCGGGTCGCGGATGAACCACGGATGGGCGCCGAACCCGAACGGCATCGTCTCCGGCCCGCGATTCTCGACGGCCATGGTGAGAACGAGCGCCTCCGGCGTGAGGGCGAAGCGCTGTTCGGCCCGATAGGCATAGGGCTCGCCGGCGATCGCACGGTCGAGCGACAGGATCGCCGCGTCGAGACCGAGCCGCGTCTCTGTCCAGGCGGAATGCCAGCCCGTGCCGTGCACATGGTAGCGCTCCGGCGGGTTGTTGGCGGGGAAGTCGAAGCCTCTGCCGCGGAAGCTGAGCCGGTTGCGGCCGATCCGGTTGGCGAAGGGGACCATCGGGAACATCGCGGCGCCGATCGGATCGTGCCGGGCCTGCGCCTCGGCGGACATCGGCCGCATCAGATCGACCGGACGGCCATCGACCCGCATCCGGAAGGCGGCGACGCTGCCGCCCGCCGCCGGGGCGAGCGCGAGTTCGAGGCCGCCGCTCACCAGCATATCGCTCTGCATGGTCTCTCCTCCGCCACGCGCATCCCGCCCTTCTACCTCTCCGGACGTCGCGGCGGGAGCCCCTGCACGCCCCTGGCCGGCGTCTCGTCGCCGCGGAGGCGGCACGTCGGACCGCGGCGCCCGAGGAGCGGCGCCTCAGTCCGGCCAGGCGAGCGCGGCGGCGAGACCGGCCGTGCGGTATTCGGCATGGGAGAGACGGCGGCCGTCGCCCTGCGCACGCGCCGCCTCGATCTCCGCGCGGATGGCGGTCGCCACCAGCTCCGCTTCCGCCGCATCGAGATTGCACGGATCGAGATGGACGATGCCCGTCTCGACGAGATCGGCGCGGACGCGGATCGAGGGCGTGCGGGCCGCGAGCCGGTCTGCGAGTTCCCAGGCGAACAGCCCCGCCGCTTCGCCGACGCCGATCTCGACGCGGTCGATCGGATTGCCGGTCCAGTCCGGCTGGCGGCGGAGCGTCAGGCCGGGCGCATCGGCGAGCGCCGCGAGCCATGCCGCGACGATCGCCGTCTCGCGAGCCCGCGCCGCGGCGTGATCGCGCCGGCCCCAGGCTTCGAGCGCGGCGATCGCGCCGACGATGCCCTCCTTGCCGACCTTCATCGCCCGACCGATGCCGCGGCTCTGCAGATAGGCGGCACGGACGAGGTCCTTGCGGCCGGCGACGATGCCGGCGGTCGGCCCGCCGAGGAATTTGTGGGCGCTCCAGATGACGAGATCGGCTCCGGCAGCGATCGCGCCGGTGAGATCGTATTCGCTCGCCATGTCGACGATCACCGGCACGCCCTTCGCACGGCAGAGCGCGACGAAGGTCGGCAGATCGGGCTGGCCGGTCGGCACGACGTGATGCGAAACGACGAAGAGCCCGGCCGCCGTGCGCTCCGACAGGGCGGCGGCGACATGGAAAGGCTGCACGTCGAAGGCGGTTCCGGCGGAAACGACCATGGCCCCGGAGAGCCGGATCATCTGGCCGACCGGCGCGCCGAAATTGACGAGATGGCCGGCCGGCACGACGACCTCGTCGCGCAGCCCGCCGGTGTCGGGCAGGCGCTCGATCGCGGCCGGATCGGCGCCGGTCATCGCGGCGGCGACGCCGAGCGTCATCGCCGAGGCGCTCGAGGACGTGACGAAACCGGCTTCCGCACCCGTCGCTGCGGCGATCACGGCGCTCGCCTTCCGCTGCAGGTCGGCGATGTCGACGAACTCCGGCAACACCGACGCGACCGCGGCGACGGCCTCGGGCACGACGCGCGAGGCGCCGATCACGGTCATCGTGCCGGAGGCGTTGATGACGGGGGCAAGCCCGAGCGCGTCGTGGATCGCCGCCATGGTTCAGCCCGGAGAGAGCCGGAAGTCGTTGCCTTCCGGCAGGATCTGGCCCCCGTCGATGACGATCGTGGTGCCGGTGACATAGGCGGCGTCGTCGGACGCGAGGAAGAACACGGCGCCGGCGATGTCTTCCGGCGTGCCGAGCCGGCCGAGCGGGACCGCCTCCTCCATCTGCCGGATGAAGGCGGGGCTCCGGTGCGCCTTCATGCCCTCGGTCAGGATGTTGCCGGGCTCGACGCCGTTCACCGTGATGCCATAGCCCGAGAATTCGAGCGCGGCGGCGCGGATGAAGCCGTTGATGCCCGCCTTCGACGCCGAGTAGTGGCCATGGCCGGGGCTCGTCACCTTCGGCCCGGTGATCGAGGAGGTGAAGATCATCCGGCCGCCGCCGCGCGCCCGCATCGCCGGCAGGGCCGCCTGCGCGGCGAGGAAGGTGCCGCGCAGATTGACGCCGAGCACGGCGTCCCATTCCTCGGCCGAGATGTGCTCGATCAGCGTCCAGGGATAGATGCCGGCGTTCTGGACCAGGATGTCGAGCCCGCCGAACGCCTCGACGGCGGTCGCGACCGCGAGATCGGCGCCGGCCTTCTGCGCAATGTCGACGGCAACGAAGCGGGCGACCTCCGGCCCGCCGAGTTCGGCGACCGTCGCGGCGCCGGCCTCGGCCTCGGTATCGGCGACGACGACCTTCGCCCCCTCCGCGACGAAGCGGGCGGCAATGCCCTTGCCGATCCCCCGCGCCGCGCCGACGACGAGGGCGACGCGGCCGAGAAGCCTCTTCTCACGCGATACGGTCATCAGGCGAGTTTCTTTCGGATCTGGAGCTTCATGGTGTCGAGCAGCACGGCGGCGAGCACCATCGCGCCCTGGATCAGCTGGGTGAAATGGGCGGGCATGCCCATCAGGTTGATCGCGGTCTGGATCGAGGAGAGCAGCAGCACGCCGGCATAGACACCCGTCAGGCTGCCGACGCCGCCCTTCAGGCTGACGCCGCCGATGACGACCGCCGCGAAGGTCTGGAACAGCATGCCGACGCCGAGATTGGCCGTCGCGCCCGATGTGCGGATGGCGAGCAGCCAGCCGGCGAGACCGGCGATCGCACCGGCGAGGATGAAGGTGATCACCGTCAGCCGGTCGACGCGGATGCCGGCGCGATAGGCGGCGACCGGATTGCCGCCGATCAGCAGCAGATGGCGGCCGAAGGGGGTCTTCCGCAGGACGAAGGCGAAGGCGAGCGTCGCGACGATCGACACCCAGGCGATCAGCGGCACGTTGAGGAAGCGCTCGATCGCGAAGACGCGGAGCGCGGCCGGCATTTCCTGCGCCGAGCGGCCGCCCGACAGCGCCACGACGAGGCCGCGGCCCCAGATATAGGCGGCGAGCGTGACGATGAAGGCGTTCATCTTCAGCCGGACGACGAAGAAGGCGTTCGTCGCGCCGACCACCGCACCGACGGCGAGCGCCACGGCGAGCGAGACCGGCACGACGAGCCATTCCGGCGTCAGCGTGATGCCGAGCCCGACCCCCGAGGCGGCGAACAGGATGCCGATCACCATCGCCGAGAGCGCCATCACGGACTCGATCGACAGGTCCATATAGCCGGCGATGATGAGGAGCGAGAGGCCGATCGCCAGCGTGCCGACAAAGGTCGCCTGCTCGATGATGTTGGCGAAGATGCCGATCTGGAAATAGTTCGGAACGGCGAACGAGAAGATCGCGACGACCGCGACGAGAATGAACCAGACGAGATTGTCGAGGACGAACTCGATCGCCGCCCGGCGGCGGGGAGAGACCATGGAGCGGCTCCGAAGGAGGACGGCGCGGGGGGAGGATGCGGACGCCGGTCGCGCCGGCGTCCGCAAGCAAGGCTCGACCGATCAGGGGACCGGGGCGACCGGCGTCTCCGGGGTCTTCATGTTGCCCCAGAACTTCGGATCGTCGACATTGTCCTTGGTGATCGCGGCGCCGGGCAGCTTGATGTTCGGGCCCCAGCTCTCGATCGTCAGCGTGCCCTGGAGGCCGAGCACGTCATAGCTGCCGGGCTTCAGCTCCTGCTTGCCGACCACCTTGTCGGCGAACATCGCGAGCGCCGCCGCCTGGGCGAACAGCGGCTGCTCGACCTCGACCTGTTCCCAGCCCTTGCGGATCAGGTCGAGACCGACAGGCGCGCCGTTCGAGGAGACGAGGAGCACGTCGCCCGGCTTCTTGCCGGCCGCCTCGAGCGAGGCGACGGCGGCGACCGCCAGATGCGCGGCGTGGACGAAGACGAGATCGATGTCGGGATTGGCGAGCAGCTGGTCGGCGACGATCGAACCGGCATTCGAGGCTTCCCACTGCATCGCCGGATGGGTGATGATGGTGACGTCCGGGAAGGCCTTCATCTTGGCCTCGAAGCCCTTCTGGATGTCGAGCGTGTAGGGGTCGCCGGGGTCGCCGAGCACCTGAAGGACCTTGCCCTTCACCGCGCCGTTCTTCTCTTTCAGGAGGCGCTCGATCTCGCCGGCGGCGACCTCGCCGATCTCGACCGTGCCGGCCACCGAGGTGAAGTCGGAGACGGTCGAGGTGATCTGGCGGTCGAACTGCATCACCGGGATGCCGGCGGCGCGGGCGGCCTCGATCTGCGGCTTCAGCGCGTTGAAATCGACCGCGGCGAGCACGATCGCCGAGGGCTTCAGGGCGATGACGTCGTTCATCTGGCCCTGCTGCACGTCGGTCTTGTTGTCGGCGTTGAGGGTCACCGTCTTGTAGCCGACATCGCCCATGAACTTCTCGATCGCCGAGACCGAGCCGGTCTGGAATTCGTCGAGCAGGGTCGGAACGAGGTAGTAGATCGTGCCCTTGTCCTGCGCGAAGGCGGGCGTCATGAACGTCGCGGCGGCGAGCGCGACCGCACCCGCCAGTGTCGCCATCATTCTCTTCATGTCGATGTTCCCTGTGCTCTCTTCCGGAAGTGGAAGGCGGCCGCGGCCGCCGGTTACGCCGGGCCCGTTGTCCGGGCCTCCGCGATCGGTGCGCGGGGCGGCTTGACCGCCTCGCCGGTAATCATCCGCACCACCTCGTCCGCGGTGGTGTCCTCGGTCCTCACGTCGCCCGCCACCTGGCCCTGCCGGATGACGACCATCCGGTCGGCGACCTGGAAGGCCTGTGCCATGATGTGGGTGATGATGACGACGCTGATCCCCTGCGCGGCGATGCGCTTGATCATCTCGAGGCCGCGCCGCGTCTGCTCGACACCGAGTGCGGCGAAGGGCTCGTCGAGCAGCACCAGCTTGCCGCCCCAGTGGACGAAGCGGTTCAGCTCGATCGCCTGGCGCTGGCCGCCCGAGAGATGCTCGACATTGGTCCTGAGCGAGGGGATGCGGGTGCCGGCGTCGGCGATCGCCTTGGCGGTTGCCGCCTCCATCGCCCGCTCCTGCAGGATCGGGATACCGAGGAAGCGCTTCACGATCTCGCGGCCCATGAAGAAATTGGCCACCACGTCGACATTCGTGCAGAGCGAGAGGTCCTGATAGACGGTCTCGATGCCGGCGGCCTTCGCCTCGGCGGGCGATCCGAAGCGGACCTCGCGGCCCTCATAGACGAGCCGGCCGCCCGACGGCTCCAGCCCGCCGGAGATGATCTTGACGAGGGTCGACTTGCCGGCGCCGTTGTCGCCGAGCAGCGCGACGACCTCGCCTTTTCCGATCTCGAAGGTGATGCCGCGCAACGCTTCGATGGCGCCGAAATTCCTGGTGATGCCGTCGAGGCTGAGAAGGGGTTCGCGTGCCGTCATGCGGCGACCTCCGGCTTGTTCGCTCCGGCCATGATGGGATCCCGCTCGACCCGTTCCTCCTCGCCGGCGAAGAGGAGGCCGAAGCGCGGCGACAGAACGCCGGAGACGGCGAGCGCGGCGGCGCCGCGCAGCACCGCGTCCTGGCCTTCGCCGGTCGGGGTGAGCCGCTCCGCCGCCCGGCCGCCATGCTCGGCGATGGAATGCGGCAGCGGCGCCGCAGCGGCGACGAGGCGGGCGAGCAGCGCATCGGGCGCCAGCCCGCCGATCAGGATCGTCTCGGGATCGAAGAGGTTCTCGATGGTCACGACGGCGGCGCGCAGCAGCGGCGCCACCTCCTCCACCCAGGCCGCGACCGCCGGTGCACCGCCCGCCACCGCGGTGGCGAGATCGGCCGTCGGATCGTCCGCCTTCAGGCGCCGGTCGAGCGCATCGAGCGAGAGATAGCGCTCGAGGCAGCCGCGATTGCCGCAAGGGCAGAGATCGCCGCCCGGCACCGCCGGGATATGGCCGATCTCGCCGGCATTGCCGCGCGCGCCGCGCAGCACGACGCCGTCCTGCACCATGGTGCCGCCGAGGCCGACGCCGAAATAGAGATAGTAGAAGTCGCGGAAGGCACGGCCGGCGCCATAGAGCCGGGCGCCGAGCGCCGCGGCGGCGAGATCGACGCCGACAAAGGCCGGCAGCCCGGTCGCCGCCTCGAGCCGCTCCGCGATGCGGACTTCACGCCAGCCCTCGAGCGTCGTCGGGCCGACGAAACTCATCGTCTCGACGCCGACCGGCCCGGGCATCGCCATGCCGATGCCGAGCATGCGGCCGGTGGGGCGGAGCGCCCGAATCTCGGCAACGAGGGCGCCGCAGCGCGCGAAGGCGGCATCCGGATCGCTCGGCGCGCCCGGGCTGCCGCGGCGGGCGATGACGTCGCCGGCGAGATTGATGAGCGCCGCCTCGATGCCGAGCGGCGTGACGTGCAGGCCGATCGCGAAGCCGCCCTCGGGATTGAGCGTCAGTGTCGCCGGCGGGTGGCCGCGGCCCTTGCGCGGCTCCTTGGCGCTGCGCACGAAGCCCTGCAGCTCGAGCTCGCGGGTGATGGTCGAGACGGTCTGGACGGTGAGGCCGACCTTCTGGGCGATCTCGGCGCGGGCGATCGGGGCGGAGAGCCGAATGGTCTCGAGCACGATCCGCCGGTTGTACGGCCGCCCGAATTCCTGATTGGTCCCCCGCAGAGTCATCCGCGCCCCGCCCCGTCTTTGCCCAAACGGTAGCACCGATGAATTTCAAGTCAAATGGATTTCAAAAAAGAGGACGCAGAGCACGGCCGTCTCCCCGAACACCCGTCACCCCGGCCTCCGTGCCGGGGTCCATAATCGTGTCGCGTGGCGAAGACGCACCACGACGCCCTATCGATCTGCCGTTCCTCCGGCGCGTGCGGTACCACGCCCCCCGCGCCGTCATCCCGGGCGAGGCGAAGCCGGGACCTGCGACCCATCAGGCAGACCATATGGAACCGCACGGCTCGATGGACCCAGGCCTTCGCCGGGGTGGCGAATGGAAAGGTCGCGCCGAGACGCCGCACCTCACGATTATGGATGCCGGCACGGAGGCCGGCATGACGGGGGGTGGGGCTGTTCGCGAGGCGGCGGAGGGGCGAGCGGCGAGAGGGCGGGCTGGACGTGGCAGGAGGCTTCGAGGACGCAGAGCACGGGTGCCATCGAGAGCACCCGTCACCCCGGCCTCCGTGCCGGGGTCCATAATCGTGTCGCGTGGCGAAGACGCACCACGACGCCCTATCGATCTGCCGTTCCTCCGGCGCGTGCGGCACCACGCCCCCCGCGCCGTCATCCCGGGCGAGGCGAAGCCGGGACCTGCGACCCATCAGGCAGACCACATGGAACCGCTCGGCTCGATGGACCCCGGCCTTCGCCGGGGTGGCGAATGGAAAGGTCGCGCCGAGACGCCGCACCTCACGATTATGGATGCCGGCACGGAGGCCGGCATGCCGGGGGTTGGGGCTGTTCGCGAGGCGGCGAAGGGGCGAGCGGCGAGAGGGCGGGCTGGACGTGGCAGGACGCTACGTGGCAGGACGCTTCGAGGACGCAGAGCATGGGTGCCATCGAGAGCACCCGTCGCCCCGGCCTCCGTGCCGGGGTCCATAATCGTGTCGCGTGGCGAAGACGCACCACGACGCCCTATCGATCTGCCGTTCCTCCGACGTGTGCGACACCACGCCCCCCGCGCCGTCATCCCGGGCGAGGCGGGGCGGAGGCCCGGTATCCATCCCGCGGGGAGAACACGGCGAGGCCGTCCGGCGCCGCGGGGCCCGCCTTTCCGAGGTGATGATGGATGGAGAGCGCCGTGCCAGGACGCCAAAGGACACGATTATGGATGCCGGCACGGAGGCCGGCATGACGGGGGGTGGGGGCTGTTCGCGAGGCGGCGGAGGGGCGAGCGGCGAGAGGGCGGGCTGGACGTGGCAGGACGCTACGTGGCAGGACGCTTCGAGGACGCAGAGCATGGGTGCCATCGAGAGCGCCCGTCACCCCGGCCTCCGTGCCGGGGTCCATAATCGTGTCGCGTGGCGAAGACGCACCACGACGCCCTATCGATCTGCCGTTCCTCCGGCGCGTGCGGCACCACGCCCACCCCCCGCGCCGTCATCCCGGGCGAGGCGAAGCCGGGACCTGCGACCCGTCAGGCAGACCATATGGAACCGCACGGCTCGATGGACCCCGGCCTTCGCCGGGGTGGCGAATGGAAAGGTCGCGCCGAGACGCCGCACCTCACGATTATGGATGCCGGCACGGAGGCCGGCATGACGGGTGGAGAGGGCCGATCGGAGGAGCCGCCAGGACGAACTCCGGGAACGGCAGCTCCCCCGCAGGGGCGCAGCGAAACGCGCCCGGCCGCGCCGCCATTCCGCCGCGCCATCCGTCACATCATGAAGCCGGCCGTCCAGCCGCCGTCGACCATCATCAAATGGCCCGTCATGTAGGAGTTTTCCGGCGCGGCGAGGAAGAGGATCGCCTCGGCGATCTCCTCGACATCCGCCGGGCGGCCGAGGGGGACGTGGTCGAGGAACGCGGCCATCTGCGCCCGGAAGGTGCCGTCGTCACCGTAGAAGAGCTTCTTCGTGCCCTCGGTCAGCACCGAGCCCGGCGCGAGCGCGTTGACGAGGATGCCCTTCGGACCGAGCTCGAGCGCCATCGAACGCGTCAGGTGGATGACGCCCGCCTTCGCCGCGACGAAGGCGCTCTGCAGCCGCATCGCCGTGACGCCGACCACCGAGGCGATGTTGACGATGCGGCCGGCGCCCTGGCGGATCATCGGCTGCACCGCCGCGCGGCTCACCACATAGAGCCCGTCGAGATCGATCGAGACGACGCGGTGCCATTCCTCCTTCGGGAAGGCGTCGATGTCGACGCGGTCCTTGAAGGTGTTGACGCCGGCATTGTTGACGAGCACGTCGAGCCGGCCATAGCGGGCGAGCGTCGCCGCGACGGCGCGTTCGGCCGCGTCCGGGTCGCGCACATCGAGGGCGAGGCCGAGCGCATCGGGGAGCGAGGCCGCCACCGCCTCGGCGCCCGCCGCGTCGATGTCGGCGACCACCACCGCGGCACCGTTCTCGGCGAGCCGCTTCACCGTCGCCCGGCCGATGCCGCCGGCGCCGCCGGTCACGAAGACGACGCGGCCGTTGAGATCGCAGCGCATCAAAACCTCCCAGATTCGACCAAGGGCGGGCATTTCGGTGCAGCGACAAACGTTATAATATCTGCCTTCACTCCGGAATCGGGCGCCCGCCGCCCGGCCTCCAGCCAAGGACAGACCGCTTGCTCGACGACGGAACCAAGGACGGCCCGCTCGACGCCCTTTCCGGCGAACCGCTCGACCGGCGGCACGGCCCGCTCTACCAGCAGCTCGCCGACATCCTGCGGCAGCAGATCGCCGACGGCATCTTCCCGATCGGCTCGGCGCTGCCGAAGGAGGCCGAGCTCGCCGATCGTTTCGCGATCAGCCTGATCACGGTGCGCCGCAGCCTGCGCGAGCTGGAGGACGAAGGGCTGATCCGCAAGCGCGCCGCGAAGCCCGCCGTCGTCGCCGCCTCCGAGCCGCTGATGCGGCCGAGCATCGACTTCCACAGCCTCGCCGCGATCGCCGAATCGACCCGCCACCGCAAGCTGCGCATCCGCTCCTATGGCCGTGAGGTCTCGGCCGCCGCCGCCGACGCCTTCGGCCTCGAGCCCGGCGAGAGCGTCTATTGCCTGCGGGCCGTGCTGCATGTCGACGGCCAGGCGGTCAGCCAGCACACCATCTATTTTCCGCCGACGATCGGCAGCCGGCTGAAGAAGGCCGATTTCGACGATGTCGTGGTGTTCCGCTCGGTGCAGCGTCAGCTCGGCATCCGGCTGTCCGGCGCCCGGGTGACGCTGAAGGCGGAGATCGCCGACGCCGACCTCGCCCACGAACTCAACTATCCGGAGGGCGCGCCGGTGCTGGTCGCTCAGATGCTCTATCGCTCGGTCGACGGCGAGCCGATCGAGCTGTCGATCGCCCGGAACCGCGCCGACACCTTCAGCGTGACCTACGACGCGCCGAACGACCTGGTCTAGCGAAGCGACGGCACTCATCCCCTTGGCCTGAGGCGAACGGGTCCTCGCCAGGGGACCCCGGCCGCGGGACCCGGCCGACCGTGCGGGACCCGCGGGCGCCGCGCGGAGGGGGGTTGAGCCCGCCGCCCTCGAAGCGGCGCGATCAGAAATTCCGCGCATAGCCCGCTGCCCAGCCGCCGTCGACATTGAGCGTGTGGCCGGTCATGTAGCCGTTCTGCGGATCGGCGAGGAAGAGCGCCGCGGCCGTGATCTCGGAGAGGGTCGCCGGACGGCGAAGGCCGGTATGGCCGAGGAAACGGGCGTTCGCCGGGTCCGCCCCCTCCCCCGCCGCATAGGCGCCGACCGCGACCGCATTCACCCGCACCGCGGGACCGCGTTCCATCGCGAGGGTGCGGGTGAGCGCGACGAGCCCGGCCTGCGCCGCCGAAAAGGCGGCCGCGCCGCGGACCGGCACGAGGCCGGCGGACGAGACGATGAGGATCGCCCGGGCGAGATGCGGCGCGAGGCGGCGGATCGCGCCGGCGAAGGCGGTGAACTCCGCCATGTCGCCGTCATCCTCCGCCGGCAGACCGTCCGCGCCGCAGCTCGCGGCGAGGAGGAGGACGGGCGTGCCGTGCGCCGCGACCGCCGCGGCGAGCGCCGCTTCGTCCGCCGATGCGGGGCGCACGATGCGGGCGCCGTTCGCGGCGAGTGCGGCCTCGACGGCCGTCGCGACCGTGCCGGGCGTGCCGACGAGGAAAGCGAGGCGGCCGTCGAGATCGATCTTCACAGCATGGGCTCCGTCAGGTCCAGGACTGGGGAACGGCCTTGCCGTAGCGGCCCGCGGCGGCCTCGAGCGCCGCCCAGGTCACGGCGTCGACCGGGATGCCCGCCTCGGCGCGGCGGGCGGCTTCCGCCTTCTCGACATCGCCCGGCGCCATCACCGTCTGGCCCGGATGGGCGGGCTGGCGGCGCAGATCGGCGAGGAAAGCGCCGACGCGCGCATCGAAGGCGGCGAAGGCCTGGAAGATCGACGGATTCATCACGAGGAAGAAATGGCCGATCGGGATGGTCTTCGAATAATCGCTGCCGGCGAGCGGATCGATCGTCGCGCCATGGCCCATGCCCGTGAAGGCCGAGCAGAGAATGTCGACCATCGAGGCGAGGCCGGCGCCCTTGTAGCCGAAATCGGCGCCGCCGAGCGGCCGCACCGCGGTCGCGGCGTGCGGATCGCGCGTCGGATGGCCCTCGGCGTCGACCGCCACTTCGGCCGGCAGCGGCGTGCCGGTGGCGCGGCGCAGGAAGATGCGGTTGTAGGGGATGGCGCTCGTCGCCATGTCGAGCAGCATCGGCTCCTCGCCCGGCGCCGGCACGGCGAAGGCGAGCGGATTGGTGCCGAAGAAGGGCTTCTTGCCGCCGAACGGCACCACGGCCGGATCGGCATGGGTCATGGAGATGGCCGCGAAGCCTTGCCGCGCCGCGGCGAGCGCGTAGACGCCCGAGGCGCCGTGATGCGAGGAGCGGCCGACGGTGATCGCCGCGACGCCCGCCTCCTTCGCGAGCGCGATGCCTTCCTCGATCGCCCGGTAGCTCGCCAGATGGCCGAAGCCGTTATCGGCATCGACATGGCCGACCGCCGCCGCCTTCTTCTCGAAGCCGAGCACCGGCCGGCCGTTGATACGGCCGCCCTCGATCATCTGCAGATACCACGGCACGAGCCGGACGCCGTGCGTGTCGACACCGCGCGATGAGGCATCGACGACCGAGCGGGCAACCGCGGCAGCGCTCGGCGCATCGGCCCCTGCCGCGCCGAGCAGCGCCTCGACATATTCCTCGAGCGCCGCCTTCGCCGTGCGCACGCCGTTCAACTGTTCGATCGCCATCCGTCTCTCCCGATCGGCGCGGTCTTCAGACGAGGAGACGCAGGGGCGTCTCGACCAGCGCCTTGAACGCCGCGAGATACGCCGCCGCGTCGCCGTCGTCGAGACGGTCGGGATCGTAACTGAGGAGACAATCGGCGATTCCGGCGGCATCCGCGCCGCCGACGACCAGCCGGGCGACCGCCCCGGCCGGGATCGGCGCCGCGACGGGCCGCAGGCCGGCCCGGCCGATGAAGGAGAGCGCGAGCGTCGCCACGCCCGGCTCGGAGGCCGCGCGGCGGGCGGCGATGCCGCCAAGCGACAGGCCGGCGAGCCGCCCGAGGACACGGCCGCCGTCGCGCGCGCCTCCCGGGAGGCCGATCGCACCATCGAGCGCCGGAGCCTCGGCGAGCGCCACCGCAGCGGCCTTGAGGCAGACGTCCTCGCGGCCGACACCGGGGGCGAGATCGCCGAGCCGCGCGAGGAGGTCGGCGACGGCCGAAAAGTCGATCGCCACCGCGAGCGCGGCGGGCACCGGCACGGCCGCCGCGGCCGGGACAGCCGGAGCTTCGGCTGGGACCGGAGCCGGCGCGGCGGCGGGCGGCGGCGCCGGCTGGACCGGGGCAGGCACGAAACCGATCACGTCGGCGGCGACGACGCGGCCGTTCGGGCCGGAGCCGGCGAGCGCGGCGAGCGGCACGCCCCGCTCGCGGGCGAGCCGGCGGGCATAGGGCGTGGCGAGAATGCGCCCGGCGGGCGCGGCGGCGAGAGCGCTCACGGAGTTCTCCTTCGCGCGCGTCAGTGGACGGCGCCGATGCGGCCGCCCATCGGCACCACCGTGCCCTCGCGCAGCTCGATCGCCAGCCGGCCGGCGACCGGCGCCTCGATCTCGACGACCGCCTTGTCGGTCTCGATCTCGGCGACGAGCTCGCCCGCCTTCACCGTATCGCCCTCGGCCTTCGCCCAGCGCAGAATGGTGCCTTCGCTCACCGTCAGATCGCCGAACGGCATGGTGATCGGCTCGCCGCCCGCCGCCGCGCTCGACAGCGCCTCGGCGGGCACGACCGGTGCGGCGGGCGCGAGCGCGGGCGGAACCGGCGCAGCGACCGGGGACGGCGCGGCGGTTGCGGGCACCGCGGCGGCGAGCGCCGGATGGCGCCAGTGCCAGGGAACCGGGGCGCGACCGGCGAGCACCGACTTCGCCGCGGCGACCACCTTCGCGGCGTCGACGAGCATGGTCCGTTCGAGCGCGGGGGCGAGCGGATGGCTGATCGGCTCGCTGTGCAGCCGGCCGACCGGCGCGTCGAGATCGTCGAAGGCGAGTTCGTTCATCGCCTGGCCGAGCTCGGCGCCGACGCCGCACATCGCCCAGCCCTCGTCGACGATCAGCAGCCGGTGCGTCTTCGCGACGCTCTCGGCGACCGTCTTCACGTCGAGCGGCATGATGGTGCGCAGGTCGATGACCTCGGCCTCGATGCCCTCCTTGGCGAGGGCCTCGGCCGCTTCGAGCGCGCGGTGGACGAGTTGGCCGGCCGACGCGATGGTGAGGTCGCGACCCTCCCGCGCGATGCGGGCGACGCCGAAGGGCACCAGATGCTCGCCGTCCGGCACCTCGCCCTTGGTGGCGAAGAGTGCCTTCATCTCGAGCATCAACACCGGATCGGAACCGCGCAGCGCCGTCTTCATCAGGCCCTTGGCGTCGGCCGGTGTCGACGGCAGGCAGACGATGAGGCCGGGAATGTGCGCCCAGACCGGATGATAGGCGCCGGAATGATGCGGGCCGGCGCTGCGGACCGCGCCGGCTCCGACGCGCACCACCATCGGCGCGTTCATCTGGCCGTTCGACATGTAGCGCAGCTTCGCCGCCTGGAGCACGATCTGGCCGGCCGCCTCGAACATGAAATCGGCGAACATCAGATCGGCGATGGTGCGCGCGCCCGTCGCCGAGGCGCCGACCGCAGCACCGGTGAAGCCCTGCTCGGAGATCGGCGTATCGATCATCCGTTCGGGGCCGAATTCGGCAAAGAGGTTCTTGGTATGCGCAAAGGTGCCGCCGCGCTCGCCCGTGCCCTCGCCGAAATACATGATCGCCGCGTCGCGCCGCATCTCCTCGGCGATGCCGTCGCGCACCGCGTCGAGCCAGCTCGTCACCGGCCCGCCGGTCCTCGGCCGATGAGCGAGCGCGGCCGCCGGATTGAGCGGCTCGGCGAAGACGTGATGGAAACTGGTCGCCGGATCGGGCTCCGGCGAGCGGCGGGCGAATTCGAGCGCCTCCTGAACGACGTTCTCGATACGCCCGTCGATCGCATCCAGTTCGCCGGCCGCGGCCGCCTCGAACTGGTCGACGAGCCGCTCGCGGAAGGTCTTGATCGGATCGCGCGCCGCCCAGGCGTCGACCTCCTCCTGGGTGCGGTAGGTGCCGACCACCGGGTCGCCCTCGTGATGGCCGACGGTGCGATAGGTCTTCGCCTCGATCAGGGTCGGCCCCTCGCCGCGGCGGGCGCGGTTGACGGCGTCGCGCGTCACCTCCCAGACGGCGAGCACGTCATTGCCGTCGACGGCGACGCCGGGAATGCCATAGGCGGCGGCGCGGCTGGCGATCTCGGGATTGAGGGTCGCCGTCTTCAAGGGCGTCGCCGTCGCGTAGAGATTGTTCTCGCAGACGAAGACGGCGGGCGCCCGCTGGATGCCGGCGAAGTTCAGCGATTCGTGGAAGCCGGCATGGTTGGTCGCGCCATCGCCGAAGAAGGCGACGCCGATGTCGTCCCGGCCCTGGCGGCGGGCGCTCATGCCGACGCCGACGGCGTGGCTGATGCCGGCCGCGACGATGCCATTGGTGCCGAACAGCCCGACCGAACGGTCGTAGAGATGCATCGTGCCGCCGCGGCCGCCGCAGCAGCCGTCGCGCTTGCCGAACAGCTCCGCCATCAGGATGTTGGGGTCCATGCCCTTGGCGAGCGCATGGCCGTGGCCGCGGTGGGTGGAGGTGACCCAGTCGGTCGACCGCAGATGGGCGCAGACGCCGACTGCCGTCGCCTCCTCGCCGATATAAAGATGCAGGAAGCCGGGGGTCTCGCCCTTGCGGCAAGCGATCTGCGCGACGCTCTCGAAACGGCGCAGCAGCACCATCTTCTCGTAGAGCGCCAGGAGCTGGGGAATCTCGAGATTGGGGACGGGACGGAGCGATCGGCCGCTGGCTGCGGCGCGGGAGGAGGTTCGGCTCATTTCCCCACCTGTGACTGCCCCGAACAGGGCGCTGCGGCGTGAATCGCCGCTCTTAAGTTTATAATAGCATCATCTTATAACCAGCATTCGGGACACGGCAAGAGGGGCGCGCGTCGTCCTCGACGCGCATGAGCGCCACCGCCCGGCGGGGCCGGTCGACCGGCGTGACGGGAGAGGGAGGGAGAAAGGGGAAGAGAGAAGGAAGCCGCGCCGCAGCGCGGATCGGGGCGAGCGGCGCGGCCTCAGGCCAGTGGGCGGAGCGCAGGATGCGGGATCAATAGTCCCACTGCGCGCCGATGCCGATCTCGCTGTCGCCGTCCGCCCCGGTCGCGCCCTGCAGGCGAATGTTGCGCGTCACATCGACATCGACCGTGACGCGGCTCGAATCCGGCTTCGTGCCCTGGCGGACGCCGAGATAGACGCGGTCGTTCAGGCGCTTGCCGATGCCGACCTCGGCGCCGGTTCCGGTCGGGTCGGTGCCGATGTCGAGGGTGTCGACGCCGAGCGAGCGACGCACGTCGTCGACAACACCCGGCCCGCCGCCGGAGAACTGGGCGATGGTCTGCGCCACCTGGAGCGCCTGGCCGGGGGTGAGCGAGCCGATCGAGCGGTCGAACAGAAGGCGCGACAGAACCTCGTCCTGGGCGAGTTCCGGGCTCGAGGTGAAGCTCACCTCGGGCGTGGATGCCGTGCCGGTGACTTCCACGGTCACGGTGACGTTGTCGCTCGTCGTATCGGCGGCGATGTCGAGCGTCGGGTCGAGCGAGCCGGTGAAGCCGACATTGCCGCGTGTGAAGTCGAGCCGGCGGCCGAGGATTTCCAGTCGTCCGCGGCGGAGTTCGAAGGCGCCGAGCGTCACCGGCGAAGCGGTGGTGCCGGAGAGCGTGAGGTCGCCGCCGAACTCGGCATCCATGCCCATGCCGCGGACGAACACGCCGTTCGGCGCCGACAGCGTCAGGTCGAGATCGGCGAGAAAGGCCGGCGGCGCGGCATCCGCTCTCCGGCGGCGTGCCTGTTCCTCGCGGGCGCGGGCCCGCAGGCCCCGCTCCGCCCCGGGCGCGCGGCCGATATTGATGTGGCGGACGTCGAGCGGATCGAGGCCGCCCGGCAGCCGCTCCGGCAGGTTGACGTCGAGGCTCGATATGTCGAGCCGGCCGCCGATGCGCGGCCGCTGTGCGATCGGGCCGCTGATCGTCACCCGGCCGCCCGTGACGAGCCGGACGAGGTCGCTCGACAGGAGCGTCGCCCGGCTGAGCGTCAGGGTGATGTCGGCCGGAAACCCGGCGGCGGGGTCGAGCCCGATGCGGCCGGAGCCGGTCACCGTGCCGCCCTGCGGCGTCCGCGCGGTGAGCGCGGCGATCTCGACCGTGCGGTCCGACCCGGTCAGGGTCGCCGCGATGTCCGACAGCGCGATGCCGTTGAGCGTATCGTCGTAGCGCCCGCCGCTCACCCGCGCCGTCCCGGACAGGCGCGGCGCGGCGGCGCTGCCGCCGATTCGCGCATCGATCGCCGTCGTGCCGGCGACCCGCGCCCCGGAATTGGCGAGCGCCGTATTGGCGATCGCGAGGTCGATCGTGCCGGCAAGGGCGAGATCGAGATCACCGGCGCCGAGCGGTACGCTGCCCTCTACCCTGACGCCGGAAACGGAAGGCGCGTCGATCGTCGCATCGACCGTCGCGCGGCCACCCGCAAGCGTCCCCTCGGCGCGGATCGCAAAGGGGCCGAGGCCGGCGCGGGCGATCCGGCCATTGGTCAGCCGCGGCACGGTCAGGCGGTAGCGCCCTTCGAGCCGGTCGGCCCGGCCCGAGATCTGCGCCTCGCCCGACAGAGCGCCGTCGAGATCGAGGCCGGGATCGGCGAGCGCGGCGAGCGACAGCGGCAGGTCGGCGATCTCGACGGAAAGGTCGAGCGTCTCGCCCGCCCGGCCGCGCACCGTCGCGCGGCCCGAGCCGGTGCGCAGCGCCAGCGCGTCGATCGCGACGCCGTCCGCACCGAAGGTCAAGGTCGCAGGCGCGCCGAGCGCCGCGGTTACACCGCTCCGCGCGATGTCGAGCCGGTCGAGCCGCAGCCGGCGGGTCTCTCCCGCCAAGGCGAGTTGGCCGGCGGCCTGTACCGTGGCGCCCTCGATCGCCGTGTCGAGCGTGAGCGCGGTGGCGCTGCCGTCGCCCGAGGCGGTCACCGTCGCCCGCTCGATCCGCCGGCCGCCGGCCGCGACATCGCCGAGCACGGCGCGTCCGTCGAGCCGCAGGGCGCCGGCCGGATCGGTGACCGTCGCGGAGATCTCGGCGCGTCCGGCGCGGTTGTCGCCGAAGGTGAGCCCCGCGCCGGTGCCCTCGAGCGCGATCGTCTGCCGCCCGTCCGCCGCATCGAGCGTCACCGTCGCGTCGAGCCGGCCGCCGATATCGGCGAGCACCAGCGGCGCGAGATCGGCGAGATCGCCGGCCGCGACCGCGAGCCGGCCGCGCAACAGCCCATCGGCGCCGAGCGCGGCCGTGCCCTGCGCTGTGACCGAGCCGACGGCGAGATCGAGCCCGTCGAGGGTGCGGCCGCCATCGGCGTCGGTGGCGAGCGTCGCGCGGCCGCGCGCCGGCTTGCCGGCGACGCTGCCGGTGAGCGCGAGCGTGCCCGAGGGGCGCCCGGTCAGATCGGCGAGCGTCGCCTCGAGGGCGAGGTTCTCGACCGGCTTGCCCATCGCGACGCCCGAGGGCACGGCGAGACGCGCGTCGAGGGCGAGGCTGCCGAGCGCGCCGGAGAAGCGGAAGGTGGCGTCCGCGGCGCCGGAGACGCGGGGATCGAACCGCCCGAGATCGGCGAGCGCCGCCCTGCCGGACAGATCGGCCGTTGTCCGGTCGATCCGTCCGTCGACGGACACGTCGAGCCCGTCCGCGGAGAGCGTCAGCCCGTCGACGGCGATCCCGTCGGCGCTGCGGGCCACGCCACCGCGCACCACGCTGCGGCCGGCGAGCATGCCATCGAGCGCCGCGATGCCGGTCGCGACATGATCGCCGCGGCCTTCGACCGTGGCGCGGAGATCCGCGAAGCCCGCCGAGGCGGCGACGGTGGCACGCAGCGCCGCGGTGCCCGAGAGCGGCCGCCCGGCGAGCGCCGAGAAGGCGGCGAGATCGAGCCGCGTCACGTCGAGCCGGCCGTCGAGGCCCGCCGCGCCGGCCGTGCCGGCGAAGCTGGCGTCGAGCGGGTCGAGCCGGGCTTCCGCCGCCGTGACGGTCGGGACGCCGTCGACATAGGTACCCGCGGCGCCGAAGGCGCCATTGCTGCCGAGCGCCGCCGCGACCTCCGGATCGTCCGCGGTGAGGCCCGTTGCCGTGCCGTCGAGGCGGAAGGCGTGGCCGCCCTCGTCGCGTGGGGTCGCGCTCGCCCGCGCCTCGATCGCTGCGGCGCCATAGCCTTCGCCGGCGACATCGCGCGCGGTGAAGGTGGCGGACGCCTCGGGCGCCGAGAGCCGGCCGGTGACGGTGGCGTTCAGCCGCCACTCGCGCCAGGCGAGCCCGGGCGCGAGGGCTGCGTAGCGGGCGGGATCGCCGCCGACGAGATCGAGGGTCAGGTCGAGCGAGTCCGCGCTCCGGTCGATCGCGCCGACGAGGGCGAGGCCGAAGCCGGGCGCCGAGAGATTGAGCCCCTCGATGCCGACCGCGCCGCCGTCGCGCACGACGGCAGACCCCATCAGCGTCGTCCGGCCGGCGAAGAGCGGCGCCACCTTGGCGGGAACGAGGCCCTCGACCGCGCCGGCGAGGTCGAGCATGACGCGGCGGCCGCCTTCGACCCGACGCACCGCGCCCGTGCCCGAGACGGTGCCGGCCGGGCCGGCATCGAGCGCCAGCGTGCCGTTCCAGTCGTCGAGCGGCGCAGTGCCCTCGATCGTCAGCGAAAGCGGCGGCCGCCCCTCGATCTCGAGCAGATTGGCGACGAGGCCATCGGCGGGCTCCGTGCCGGTGACGTCGACCGAGAGGCGCCCGCCGGCGGTGCCGGGGGAATAGCCGAGCCGGCCGGAAATCGTGCCGGGCGCATCGAGCCGGGTGAGCGCGAAATCGACGGCGAGGCCGGCGTCGGGGTCGGCGAGACGGGCGGAGCCGGTGAGCGCGAAGCGGGAGGCGAGGCCGGCAACGGGTCCGGCGAGCGCGATCTCGTCGACGGAGAGCCGCTCGAGCGCGAGCTCGAGGAGCGGCAGGCCCGCACCGCCATCCGGCTGCGCGTCCGGCAGGACCGGCCGGCGATCGATCGCAACGCGGGCCGCGGCGAGCCGCTCGATCGCCACCGTGCCGGAGAGGAGCGCGAGCGGATCCCAGACGAGCGACGCCCCCTCGATGGTGGCGAAGCGGCCCGCGCCGTCGGAAAGCACGATCCGCTCGACGCCGATCTCGGAGGGGACGAAGCCAGAAAGACCCTCGACCGTCACGGTGAGGCCCTCGCTGCTCGCGAGGCGCCCGGCGAGTGCGGCGAGTGCGCGTTTGCCGGGCCCCGTCTGCGCCGCACCGAACAGCAGCGCGGCGAGCACGGCGACGCCCAGCAGGAGGGCGATGAGCGAGAGGAGAAGGCGGCGGAGAATGCGCATCAGAAGGCCTGTCCGAGGCTCAGATAGACCCCGTAGCCGGAATCCTCGCTGTGCGGGTTGAGCGGCACGGCGACGTCGAAGCGGAGCGGCCCGATGCCGGTGTAGTAGCGCAGGCCGAGACCGGCGGAATAGCGCAGGTCCTGGAAATCGGGCAGCGAGTCCGCAAAGGCGGCGCCGACGTCGACGAAGGGGACGATGCCGATCTTCTCCGTGATGCGATAGCGGATCTCCGCCGAGGCGGCGAAGAAGGAGAGGCCGCCGATGATGTCGCCATCGGCGTCGCGCGGGCTCGCCGACTGGTAATCGATGCCGCGCACCGTGCCGCCGCCGCCGACGAAGAAGCGCCGCTGCGGCGGCACGTCGAGGAGGTCCGCGCCGAAGATCGTGCCGGCCGAGACGCGGCCGGCGATGATGGTGCGCTTCTCCTCGTCGAAGGCGCGGTAGGCCGACAGCGCGCCGCGGAAGAGCAGCGGCCCCGCCCCCGCCGCACCGAGCTGCGCGAAGGGCTCGAAGGTGGCGCTCGCCCGGATGCCCTCGCTCGGATCGAGCGCGTTGTCCGTCGTGTCATAGGCGACGTCGAGCGGCACGCCGAGGATCAGGTCGTCGCGGCTGCCGTCGCCGTCCTCGACCGTCGCATCTTCGAAATCGAGGCCGATCTGGCCGGAGAGCTGTTCGGTGAAGGCCCGCCTCACACCGGCCGTCACCGTATAGCCCTCGCGGACATAGGCGTCGGTCACCTCGCGCAGCACCGAGGCCTCGGTGACGAGGTCGTCGATCGGCGTGAAGATGCCGGGCTTGCCGAAGCGCGCGGTGAAGCGATAGCCGAACGGATCGGCATCCGGCACATCATCGGGCGTCTTGCCGTACCAGGAGAGCTGGCCGTCGAGCCGCAGCGTCTCGGCCCCGC
Organism: Prosthecomicrobium pneumaticum; assembly: GCF_014199915.1. Taxonomy (GTDB): domain Bacteria; phylum Pseudomonadota; class Alphaproteobacteria; order Rhizobiales; family Kaistiaceae; genus Prosthecomicrobium; species Prosthecomicrobium pneumaticum. The sequence goes on from NZ_JACHOO010000002.1 coordinate 561,703, forward strand.
CGAAGAGATTGCGGTGGCCCCAGAAGGCATTGATCGAACTGCCGTCGGTCGAGGAATATTTGGCGCCGAAGCCGACATAGCGAGGCTTGCGCTCGGTCACCACGATCTCGACCGGCAGCCGGCCCTGCGCATCGAGCGCGTCGCCCTCGACGATACGCACACCCGAGAAGATCTCGTAGCGGGCGATCGACTTGCGCGTATCGGCGAGACGCTTCGGCGAGAACATCTCGCCCGGAACGATGCGCACCCGCTCGGCGACGAAGCCTTTCCGGACCTGCTCCTCGCCCGAGACGGTGACCGCGCCGAAGGTCGCGACCGGGCCGGGATCGACAAAGAAGGTCACGTCGAGCGTGTTGCGGGCATGATCGGCAACGACATCCTTCGACGCCACCTTGGCGAAGGGATGGCCGAGATCGCGATAATGCCGCGCGATGCGGCCCTCCGCGTCGATCACGGCGGCCGACCGGGCGGGCTCGCCGGGCTCGAGGCGGATCGCCGCGAGGGTCGGCGGCTCGACGAGCGGGCGGCCGCGCGCGTCGACCAGGGCAATACTGCCGAACCGGAATTCCGGCCCCGCGGCAACGGTCACGGCGACGGGAACCGGGCCGGCCGATCGCGCCGCCTCGATGGCGGCGAGCGCGCCGTCGGCGTCGACGGGCACGCCGGCGACCGTGATGCGGATCGTGCCGGCATAGCGGCCATGGGCATAGAGCGCGGCGGTGATGAGATCGATGTCGCCGAGCGCCCGGCGCAACAGGCCGGCGGAACCGGAGGGCGGCGCGCGGCGCAGCCGCTGCAGCCGGGACGAGCGCTCGATCTCCTTGCGGGTGGACCGGCCGGCGCCCTCGACCGTCAGCTCGACCGTATAGGGCAGCGCATCGGCAATGGCCGGAACCGGCGCGTCGCGCAGGCCGAGGAACACGCCGACCCGCTCGAAGAAGCCCATTTCTTGAGCCGGCGCCGGCAGGGTCGAGACGCTCGCCAACAGAAGCGCACCGAGAACCACGCCGCCACCGGTCGCTCTTCGTCTTCCGGCCGGCTGCGGAACCATGCGCGATACGCCTTACTCTGATACGCCTACCCCAACCCGACGCCACGCCCCAAATTAGCCTTGAATCCAATCGTGGTCACGATGTGGCGTCGGCCCTGTCAAATTCGACGAGGGTGAGTCGCGTTCCCCGCCATTTTATCCGCCCATTGCGAACAGAGAGTGAATCGTGCGTGCTTCCGCGGGTCATGGCAGCCCCTGATTCGTCCGCTTCCTATCTCGACCGGCTGAACGCGGCGCAGCGGGCCGCGGTCGAGCACGGGCTCGACGGCAGCGCGGGGCCGCTGCTCGTCATCGCCGGCGCGGGCTCAGGCAAGACCAACACGCTCGCCCACCGTGTGGCGCATCTGATCGTGCGCGGCGCCGATCCGCGCCGCATCCTCCTGATGACCTTCTCGCGCCGCGCCGCAGCCGAGCTCGCCCGCCGGGTCGAGCGGATCGCCGGCCGGGCGCTCGCCGGCCGGCCGGACGCGGTGTCGGGTGCCCTCACCTGGAGCGGCACCTTCCACGCGATCGGCGCGCGGGTGCTGCGCGAGTATTGCGGCGCGATCGGTCTCGACGAGCGCTTCACGATCCACGACCGCGAGGATTCGGCCGACCTGATGAGCCTCGTCCGGCACGAGCTCGGCTTCTCGAAGACCGAGAGCCGCTTCCCGGCGAAGGGCACCTGCCTTGCGATCTATTCCCGCACGGTGAACTCGCAGACGCCGCTCGCCACGGTGCTGCGCGACGTCTTCCCCTGGTGCGCGATGTGGGAGAAGGAACTGCGCGCCCTGTTCTCGGCCTATGTCGAGGCGAAGCAGGCGCAGGGCGTGCTCGATTACGACGATCTCCTGCTCTATTGGGCGCAGATGATGGCCGAGCCGGCGCTCGCCGCTGATCTCGGCGGCCGTTTCGATCATGTCCTCGTCGACGAATATCAGGACACCAACCGGCTGCAGGCCTCGATCCTGCTCGCCCTGCGGCCGGACGGGGCGGGAGTCACCGTGGTCGGCGACGACGCGCAGGCGATCTATTCCTTCCGCGCCGCGACGGTGCGCAACATCCTCGACTTCCCCACCGCCTTCGCGCCGCCGGCGCGCGTGCTGACGCTCGAACAGAACTACCGCTCGACGGGCGCCGTGCTCGCCGCGGCGAACGCGGTGATCGGCCTCGCCGCCGAGCGCTTCACCAAGAATCTCTGGTCGGAGCGCGAGACCGGCGCGCCGCCCGCCCTCGTCGCGGTGCGCGACGAAGCCGTCCAGGCCGACTATGTCGCCGCCGAGGTGCTCGCCAACCGCGAGGCCGGCCTGCGGCTCAAGGATCAGGCGGTGCTCTTCCGCACGTCGAGCCACAGCGGTCCGCTCGAGATCGAACTGACGCGCCGCAACATCCCTTTCGTCAAGTTCGGCGGGCTGAAATTTCTCGACGCCGCGCACGTCAAGGACCTCCTCGCCGTCCTGCGTCTCGCCGCCAATCCGCGCGACCGGATCGCCGGCTTCCGCGTGCTCCAGCTCCTGCCCGGCGTCGGCGCCTCGACCGCGGCGCGCGTGCTCGACTCGCTCGCGACCGCGGCCGACCCGGGCGCGGCGATCGCGGCCTTCACGCCGCCGGCCCGTGCTGCGGAACACTGGCCCGCCTTCTCTGGCCTGATGACGCGCCTGATCGCCGGCCAATCGCCCTGGCCGGCCGAGATCGAGGCGGCGCGGCTCTGGTACGAGCCGCATCTCGAACGGATCCACGAGGATGCGGCGCTGCGGCGGGCCGATCTCGTCCAGCTCGAGCAGATCGCCACCGGTGCGCCCTCGCGGGAGCGCTTCCTCACCGACCTGACCCTCGATCCGCCCGATGCGACCAGCGAAGCGGTGCCGCCCGGCCGCGACGAAGACTATCTGGTCCTCTCCACCATCCATTCCGCCAAGGGACAGGAGTGGAAGTCGGTCTTCGTGCTCAACGTCGTCGACGGCTGCATGCCGTCCGATCTCGGCGTCGGCTCCTCGGCGGAGATCGAGGAGGAGCGCCGGCTCCTCTATGTCGCCATGACGCGGGCGAAGGACACGCTGAAGCTCGTCGTACCGCAGCGCTTCTATACGAGCGGTCAGGCGGCCCGCGGCGACCGCCACGTCTATGCGGTGCGCAGCCGCTTCATCCCCGACCGGCTCGCCGGCTTCTTCGCCCGCGAGGCCTGGCCGATCGCCAGCCCCGAGGCCGCCACAGCGGCCCGCCCCGACGCGCCCCGCATCGATATCGGCGCGCGCATGCGAGCGATGTGGACGTGAACCGGCCCAAGGAGCGTCACGCCCCGCAGTGCTTCCGGCGCCAGCCCACTCAGGACACCAAGCCGGTCACGCTGCGAAGATCTGACACGTTAACGCCGAGGTAATGTTGGATTGAGGAGTGAGCGGCGCCACAGTGATCGCCGCTCATCGCTCACTTCACATAATACGCGAGATAAGCTCGACCAGCGCTGTGATTGTAACGAGAATTGCTTTCAGCAAGTTCACGATCATCACCATTCGGTCGAGCCGTCCATATGCTCTACGCATAAGAAGGCTCTACGGTTGCCCATCCAAATTGCGATGATCGCTCACGAGGCGACCGGCAGGGCGGCTGGACCCTACAATCCGTGATCTCGGCCGCGCGCTGTAGCTATTTGTTCAGGGTAGCCAGCGCGTCTCTTGCAGTAGATAGTCAGCCGCCATTCCCATTTCAAGATGGGCCGCACCGGCTGGAAGCCGATGTGACGGTAATCATGATCTTGAGTATCATTTATCGGGGCAATCCGCCACACCGGCCGCCGAATTCACCAACTACAACGCCTGCGATGCTGCGGGAAAGGCATACATGGAGCGGACCGCAGGCCCGCCGGAAGTCTTGTGGTAGTGCGTGCCCAAGTCTGAAGCCGACTTGCCTGCCTTGATCCGCAGCAATTGCGGGACCCACGGCTTGGACCCGGAAGCCGGGCCGCCGCGTCTCGAAGCGGCGGCCCGATACCCTGCTGGAAGGTCAGAACTGGTATTCGAGGCCGCTGCGGACGACGTAGCCGTCGAAATCCTGGCTGATCGTGTAGCTGGTCTCGCCGTGGTTATCGACCGCGGTGAGCGAATGTCGGCCGAGGTCGTAGTAATAGCCGTCGAGCGTCAGGATGACGTTGTCGGTCACGGCGTAGCTCGCGCCGCCGCCGACCGCGAAGCCATACTTCGTCTCCGAATCGCTCGCCGACCAGGAGGTGTTGTTGGTGACGCCGCCGCTGCCGACATCGGTGGGCGAGCTGCCGGTATCGCCGCTCCAGTCATTGTCGACCTGCTCCGAGACGGAGGCCGAGGTCTTCATCCGGATGTCGCCGGATGCGACGCCGCCGGTCGCATAGACGAGCACCGGACCCGCCGCGAGACCGAGCCGGGCGCGCGCGGTGCGGATGTTCGACGCCTCGCTCTCGAAGGTGAAGCCGCCGCTCTGGCTGTATTCGCTCTGATAGTCGGTGTAGTAGGTCGTCGTGCAGGGCGAGCCGCCGACGATGCACTGGCTGGTCGAAGCGTCGATCGTCGCGCCCTCGCCGATCGCGAACGCCTTGTCCACCGCCTGCTTCATCAGGGAGCCGTCGACCTCGGCGCCGAACACCACCGGCCCGAGCTGGTAATTGGCGCCGATCCTGAGCGAGCCGACGACGTTGATGTCGCCGTTCGCGATCGAATTGATCCAGGGGCTGATCGGGTCGGCGACGCCGAGCGTGGCGCCGTCGAGCGAGCCGACGGAGGTGAGCGTGCCGCCATAGCCATAGGTCGGACCGTAGGTCGTCGACGCGCGCACGTTATCGTAATGCTCTTCGCGCGCGAGATCGCTGACATACATGCCGTTTTCCCAGCGGCCGTGCGGCGCGCCGGCCGAGGCCGAGCCGCTGTAGGATGCGCCCGGATCGTCATAGCGGACCGAAGCGTCGCTCTCCGAACCGGTCACGCCCACCGAGGCGCCGACATAGACGCCCGTCCAGTCGTGATCCTGCGCAGCCGCCAGACCGGCCGAGCCAACGAGCGCCACTGACGCCAAGAACAGCCTCATCGACATCGCGATGCCCCTTTTCCCCGCGAACCCCTGCGAGCCTGCCCATAGCGCAACTCTCGCGTGCTACACGCATAGGCTTTATGAGCGGAGGAGTCCAGCCCCTTCCGACGCCGCACGGCGGGCGAAGATCCACCCATCACTTTGATAGTAATAAAATTTTTAACTCGGCGTTCAGATTTCGGCCTTCCAGCCTCACCGCCTGGGATTGCATTCCCCGGTCATCCGAGCGATCGGGCCGATCGCGTCGCCGCCGCGCGTCCCGGCGAGGTGTTTCCGCACTGCCGCAGCGGCCGGTATTCGCATGCCGCAACGGCTCGGAAGGCGTGACATCTTCGGCCGCTGCGGGGTAAAGAGGCCGCGCGTGCCGTCGCGGCGTCAACGGGGATTTCCATGCGTATCGCCATGATTGGGTCGGGCTATGTCGGCCTGGTCTCGGGAGCCTGTCTCGCCGACTTCGGCCATCAGGTGGTCTGCGTCGACAAGGATGCGGGCAAGATCGCGGCGCTCGGGCGCGGCACGATCCCGATCTTCGAACCCGGCCTCGACAGTCTCGTCGCCGAGAACGTGCGGCGCGGCAATCTCTCCTTCACGACCGATCTCGCCGCGGCGGTCGGCCCGGCCGACGTCGTGTTCATCGCGGTCGGCACGCCCTCGCGGCGCGGCGATGGCCATGCCGACCTGTCCTATGTCTATGCGGCGGCGCGCGAGATCGCCGCGGCGGTCGACGGCTTCACCGTCGTCGTGACGAAGTCGACCGTGCCGGTCGGTACCGGCGACGAGGTCGAGCGGGTGATCCGCGAGACCAATCCGGCGGCCGATGTCGCCGTCGTCTCCAATCCGGAGTTCCTGCGCGAAGGAGCGGCGATTTCCGACTTCAAGCGTCCCGACCGCATCGTCGTCGGCCTCGAGGACGAGCGCGCCCGCCCGGTGATGACCGAGGTCTACCGGCCGCTCTATCTCAACCAGGCGCCGCTGCTCTTCACCGGCCGGCGCACATCCGAACTGACCAAATATGCCGCCAACGCCTTCCTCGCGATGAAGATCACCTTCATCAACGAGATGGCCGATCTCTGCGAGAAGGTCGGCGCCGACGTGCAGGAGGTCGCGCGCGGCATCGGCCTCGACAACCGCATCGGATCGAAGTTCCTGCATGCCGGGCCGGGCTATGGCGGCTCGTGCTTCCCGAAGGACACGATCGCGCTCGCGAAGACCGCGGAGGATTATTCCGCCCCGCTCCGCCTCATCGAGACGACGGTGGCGGTCAACGATCACCGCAAGCGCGCGATGGCCCGCAAGATCATCGCCGCCTGCGGCGGCGAGGTGCGCGGCAAGACGGTCGCCCTGCTCGGCCTCACCTTCAAGCCGAATACCGACGACATGCGCGAGGCGCCCTCGCTGTCGATCATCCAGGCCCTGCAGGACGCCGGCGCCCGCATCCGGGCCTATGATCCCGAAGGCATGGACGCGGCGAAAGGGCTGACGGAGAACGTCACCTTCTGCGGCGGCCCCTATGAGGCGGCGGAGGGCGCCGAGGCGCTCGTCATCGTCACCGAGTGGGAGCTGTTCCGCGCGCTCGATTTCGAGCGGCTGAAGGGCGCGATGAAGGCGCCGCTCCTCGTCGACCTGCGCAACATCTACCGGCGCGACGAGGTGCGCCAGCACGGTTTCGACTATCTGAGCATCGGCCGCGGCTGAGCCGCCGTCCGGCCGGGGAACCTACCCCCAGACCGAGCGCAGGCTCCACGCCTCGCGCGCCATGATCTCCGTCGCGGGGCCGGGGACGATCTCGATCACGTCGAGGTCGATGACGCGATAGGTCCGGCGCGTGCCGCAGACGGCGCCGCCATTCGCGAACAGTTCGATCGTGCCGCGGTCGAAGATCAGCGTCAGTTCGGAGAGGTCGAGCGGCGCCGAGGCGTAGCGGATGCGGCCGTCATCCTCGGGCACGCTGATCTTCAGCCGGCCGTCGATGTGCTCGACGGCGAAGGCGTGGCCGTCCGCGGTGCGGCCGAAAATGCGGATCCCGTCGAGCCGGCCGGCGAGCGCGATCTCGGCCGCGGCCCCGGCCACGGTGGCGAGCCGCCCGGGCTCGGCCTCGGCGAGCGGCTCGGAGCGCAGCGCCCGGTAGCCCTCCTCGGGCCGCATCACCAGCCGCTGCCGCGCGTCGAGCGCGAGGACCCGCGGCAGCGACATCTCGCCGCTATAGACGGAGCCGGGGGGTTTGCGGAACTGCCAGTTGAAGAGCCAGGCGAAGGCGATCTGCCGGCCCTGTGCCGCGAAGCTCTGCATCGCGTAGAAATCGGTGCCGAAATCGAGCTCCTGGAGTTCGTTTCCATGAGGCTGGAAGCGGTCGTTCTCGAAGCTGCCGGTCAACGCATACATCAGATTGTGCCGGCCGGTGTCGGGGTCGACGAGGCCGACAAAGCTCATGACGAGCACGAAATGGCCGTCGAGCGGGAAGAAGTCGGGGCATTCGACGCAGCGCGCGCCGTTCTCGCGATACTGCGCCGGCGCCCGGTAGAGCACGCAGACGAAGGTCCAGTCGATGCCGTCCTCCGAGCCGTAGAGGAGCACGGCCGGATCGTCCTCGATCGCCGCGCCGAGCACCATCCGGTAGACGCCCCGCTCGGTGTCGTACCAGACCTTCGGATCGCGGAAGTCGTGCGCGCTGCCTTCCGGCTCGTGATCGAGCACGACCTCGTTGTCGTTCGGCCGCAACAGCCCGCGCGAGGGCACGACGCGCCGCTGCAGCTCCTTGAAGTCGCTGTTGCCCTCATAGGTGGGCATGCGCTCGGTGTAGTAGACGAGCGGCTTGCCGCCCGGGCCGATGCAGGTCGTGCCGGAGAAGGCGCCACCCGTTGCCCCGAGCGCCTCGAGGTTCTCTTCCGGATGCAGGAACACCGGCAGGTGGGTCCAATGGTAGAGATCGGGGCTCGCCGCATGGCCCCAATGCATCGGCCCCCAGTCCGTGCTGTTCAGATGGAACTGGTAGAAGAGGTGGTAGAGGCCGTCGACATAGCAGAGCCCGTTCGGGTCGTTCATCCAGCCGCGGAAGGGCGAGAAGCGAAGCTGCGGCCGGCCGCGCTCGGCGGCGTACCAGCCCGGCCAGCGGTCGCGCGGATAGGTGCGGATGTCGCCATTGCGGAACTCGACGAAGGTGACGCCGGTCTGCGCGACGGTCGCGGGATTGAACAGATAGGCGACCGATATCTCGATCGCGGCGTCCTCCCACTCGATCTCGATCTCGCCCTCGCGATAGTGGGTGTAGGTGTAGAACTGGAAATAGGGGGTCGGATAGGCGAGACGGAAGAAGGTCTTGCCGCCGGCGCGGATGGCGATCGGCGTGTCCGTGGCGGCGCCGGGCTTCGCCCGCGCCCAGAATTCGAGGCGATCGCCCACCCGGACCGCCGTCGCGGATCGTCTCAGCACCCGTCTCTCCCGCACTTCGTTCCGCAGCCACGCCGCCCGCTCCTTCCCGACACGGGAAATGCGGCGTGGCGAGGGCGCGCCTGCCGGCGGCGGTCAGCCGAACCGGTCGGGATCCGGGCCGATCCGGCCGGCGCTGTCGTCGAGCGCGGCGATCGCGTCGAGGTCGGCCTCCGAGAGCGCGAAGTCGAACACCTCGACATTCTCGCGGATGCGCGCCGGGGTCACGGATTTCGGAATGACGAGCAGGCCGTTGTCGATGTGCCAGCGGATGATCGTCTGGGCCGGCGTCTTGCCGTGCCGGGCGGCGATCGCGCCGATCGTCGGATCGTCGAGCAGCCGGCCCTGGCCGAGCGGGCTCCAGGACTGGGTGGCGATGCCCATCTCGGCGTGGAGATCGCGCAGACGCCGCTGCTGGAAGCGCGGATGCAGCTCGACCTGGTTGACCGCCGGCACGACGCCGGTCTCGTCGACGATCCGCTTCAGATGGTCGGGTCCGAAATTCGACACGCCGATCGAACGGACGCGGCCCTCCTCGCGCAGCCGGACGAGCGCCTTCCACGTCTCGACATAGCGATTCCGGCCCGGCTGCGGCCAGTGGATCAGATAGAGGTCGAGCGCATCGAAGCCGAAGGCGGCGAGGCTCGCCGCGCAGGCCCGCAGCGCCTCGTCGTAGCCGTGCTCGGAATTGGCGAGCTTGCTCGTCACGAAGACCTCGTCGCGCGGCAGGCCGGACTGCCGCACGCCCGCGCCGACGCCGCGCTCGTTGCGATAGGCCGCCGCGCCGTCGATCAGCCGATAGCCGGCGGCGAGCGCCGCCCCGACGACCGCCGGCGCCTCGCCGTCGTCGACCTGCCAGACGCCGAGGCCGAGCTGCGGGATCGAACGGCCATCATTGAGGTCGAGCGCGGTCTGATGGGCCATGGGACATTCCTTCGGGACGGGGAGCGCGCGGCTTGAGCCGGCTGGGCGGGCGGCGGGGTGCCCGGCTTAAGATAGACCGCCACGGCGCCACGAAAACCCCCGTCGCACGCGCGCGGTCGACCCTGAAAATCGGCAGAGAGACAAATTTTCCACACTTTGCGTATATGTCGATAACGTGAGCAGATGACCGGTCGGTGCGCAGCCCTCGGCGGGTGCGGGGGCCGAAGGCCGGCGGCCGGCGGGGCCCACTGCCGCCGCCCGTATTGGCGCAGGCCTTGCAATCGGGTGCAGGATCGGTTGGGAAGCGATGGAATACGGAACTCGGTGAGGCGAAGCCTCCGCACAATTCACGAGACTCTTCTCGCCGATCAAGCGGTGCTATATCGGGGCGTGCCGGCCATGATCCGGCGCCGGCAACCCGATGATCTCGAGCCGAGCCGGCAATCGCCCAAGCTCGGCCAAGCCTCGGCCGCGACCACGGAACCCCGCACCATGGTCGCGGCCGACGGGCCTTTTGGATGTTTCGGGATGTGCTTTGGCGGAGCCGGCGGCGTCAGCCCTTGCGTGGGCGGCCCATCGGAAAGGGCATATAGCCGACGAAGCCGGTGAGCTTCCACACTCCGTCGACCTTTCGACAAAAGTAGAGCGTCTGCCAGCTGAGCACGTCCGTGCCGCCGTCGGCGCGCGCCACCGTGCCGTCGAACTTCTTGTGCGCCACGGCGCGCTCGCCCGCGAGGTCGATGTCGCGCAGATTGGTGGCGCGGAAGAGCGCCGCCCGAAGCGGCTCGGCATAGGCGACCTTCGCCGTCTCGGCCGCCTGGCGCAGCCATTCGTCGCGATAGACCTCGAGCGTCGGGAAGGCGAGCCGCCAGCTGTCCGGCAGTTCCGAGCCATGGGCGTGGAGCCCCATGAAGCCCTCCTTGACGAAGTCGCCGTCGACCATCGACCAGTCGGCGGCGAGGAAGGCGTCGATGTCGCGCTCGACGAGCATGGTCCAGATCGCGCGGCGGTCCGGATCGGCGGGGAAGGGATTGACGGTGGCGTCCATGGCGGGCTCCTCGGGCGGGTCTCGTGTCGTGCTCGGCGGGCTCAGGTGACCTTGCCGCGGGCCGCGACGGGCAGCACGTCGACGACCCTCTCGCCCGAGACGAGATGGACGATGTCGAAGAGATTGCTGACCGGACAGGCGTGATTGGGCAGCACGCGGACCCGGTCGCCGACCGAGGGCCTCGCCGTCGCGGCGGAGAGGTCGACATGGCCGTGCTCCTCGCTCAGCCCGGCGATCACCGCGCCCGGCGCCTCGAGGATCTCGCCATAGCCGACGCAGCCGAGCAGGTCGCTCGTCAGCGCCTTCGATCCCGCGTCGAGGACCGCGCGGTCGGCGGTCGGACGGCTGACCACGGTGGTCAGCACGGTGAGGGCGCAATCGGCATGGGTGGCTGCGCCGCGGTTGATCAGCGAGCGGTCGTTGTAGATGTAGGTGCCGGGCCGGATCTCGGTCGCATGGGTGACGAGGTGCGAGCGGTAGAGATCAGGCGTGTTGCCGGCCGAGACCACCTTCACCTCGAGTCCGGCCGCTTCGTGCAGCCTGAGCGCCTCGCCGAGATAGGCGTCGACCGCCGCCATGCCCCCGACCGGCGGATAGGTCATCAGGCCGCCGAAGACGAGGCCCGGCGCCCGGTCGATCGCCTGCGCGAGCGCGAGTGCCGCCTCCGGCGACTGCACGCCGCAGCGGCCGGCCCCGGTGTCGCATTCGACGAGCACGGCGATCGGCGCGGCCCGCCCCGCAAAGGCCCCGGACAGGCCCTCGACCACCGGCAGGCTGTCCGCCGTCACCTTGATGGTGATGCGGTCGGCGAGCGCGGCGAGGCGGGCGAGCTTCGCCTTCCCGAGAATGTTGTAGGGCATGTAGATGTCGGAGAGCCCGCCATCGGCCATCACCTCGGACTCGCCGAGCTTCTGGCAGGTGATGCCGACCGCGCCGAGCTCGACCTGGCGCTTCGCGAAAGCCGGCAGCTTGTGCGTCTTGATGTGCGGCCGCAGCGCCAGCCGATGCTCGTCCGCATAGGCCTGCGCGCGTGCGAGATTGGCTTCGACGCGGTCGACGTCGATCAGAACGGCCGGGGTCTCGATGTCGTCGATCGTCTTCGGAAGGGTCATGTTCTCGTCCGGAAGCGCGTCAGTCGCCGAGCGGCAGACGCGGATTGTTGACCTTGAAGGTGGCGAGGCTCTGCTTGAGGCGGCGGAGCCCCTCGAGGACCTTCGGACCGATCGTCTCGGCGGTCGCGGTGGCGATCATGTCGACGATGGCGAGAAGGGCGTAGCGGGAGGAATGCGGCTTGTAGATGTTCGGGTCGTCGGCGGCCGCGAAACCGACCACGAACTCCGCGGCGGCGGCGAGCGGCGAATCGGCGGCGGTGATCGCGATGGTCGTCGCACCATATTGCCGGGCGATCACCGTCGCGTCGATCGCCGAACGGGCGAAGCCGGACGTCGAGAAGGCGATGAGCACCGTCTCCGGCCGGGCGACCGAGGCCGCCATGCGCTGCAACTGGCCGTCGGTATAGGCCGCCGCCCGGACGCCGAGCCGGAACAGCCGGTTCTGCATCTCGACCGCCATCATCGACGAGGTGCCGCCCGAGCCGACGATCACCACCTGCTCGGCCCGCGCGATGGCGGCCGCGACGCCCATCACGCCGGACATGTCGAGCGAATCGCGAATCCGCTCGATCGCGGCGATGGCGGAGGCGGCCACCGCGGTGGCGATCCGGCTCTCGCGCGCGTCGCGGTCGGGGGCGTCGGCGTTGAGATAGATGCCGCCCACGGCGAGCGCCTGGGCGAGGTGGAACTTGAAGTCGCGGATGCCCTCGCAGCCGAGCGTGCGGCAGAAGCGGGTGACGGTCGGCTCGCTGACGCCCGCCCGCGTCGCCAGCTCGGCGATCGAGGCCTTCGAGGCGAAGTCGACATCGGCGAGGATCAACGCGGCGAGCCGGCGGTCGGATTTCGACCCCTCCTCCGCCCGCAGCCGGATCCGCATCACGATGTCGAGGATGTCCCTCATCGCACGGGCATGCCCGTCGCCGCATCGAAGACATGGGTGAGGGCCGGATCGGCCCTGAGCGGCAGGGTCTCTCCGGGCGCGACGCGGATGCGCTCGCGGAACACCGCCCGCACCGGCGCCGTATCGATCGTGCCGTAGAGATGCGTCTCCGAGCCGGTCGGCTCGACGACGTCGACGCGGAAGGGCAGCGCTCCCTCGCCCTCGCCGATGCGGAAGTTCTCCGGCCGGATGCCGATCTCGACCGCCTTGCCGGCGTGCGCCGCGCCGATCGCCCGTGTCGCGATCGCCGAACCGTCCGCCCGCACCACCGCGGTTCCGCTCTCGCCGCCCCGCACGGTCGCCGGGATGAAGCTCATCGAGGGCGAACCGAGGAAGCTCGCGACGAATTTCGAGGCCGGATTGTCGTAGAGGTCGAGCGGCGCGCCGGCCTGGACGATCCGGCCCTCGTTCATCACCACGATCCGGTCGGCCATGGTCATCGCCTCGATCTGGTCGTGCGTGACATAGACGATGGTCGAGCGCAGCCGCTGGTGCAGCGCCTTGATCTCGACGCGCATCTGCACGCGGAGCTGCGCATCGAGATTGGAGAGCGGCTCGTCGAACAGGAACACCGCCGGATCGCGCACGATCGCCCGGCCCATGGCGACCCGCTGGCGCTGGCCGCCGGAGAGCTGGCGCGGGAAGCGGTCGAGATAGGCGTGCAGGTTGAGGATGCCGGCCGCCCGCTCGACGCGGCCGCCGATGTCGGCCTCCGGCTCCTTCCGGATGCGCGGGCCGAAGCCGATATTGCCGCGCGCCGTCATGTGCGGGAACAGCGCATAGGACTGGAACACCATGGCGATGTTCCGCTGCTGCGCGGAGAGCTCGTTCGCCCGCTTGCCGCCGATCAGGAGATCGCCCGAGGAGATATCCTCGAGCCCGGCGATCATGCGCAGAAGCGTGGACTTGCCGCAGCCCGACGGCCCCACCAGCACGACGAACTCGCCATCGGCGATGTCGAGATCGATGGCGTGCAGGATGGCGACCGGGCCGAACCGCTTGGCGACATTCCTCAAGGCGAGATCGGACATCGCGTCACCCCTGGAGCACGTCGTGGATGAAGGGAAGATTGCCGGCGGTGAGGCCGGCGTCGACCGGCAGCGCGACGCCGGTGATGCCGGCGGCGGCCGGCGAGGCGAGGAAAAGGCAGGCCTTCGCGACATCGACCGGCGAGACGAGCCGCCCGAGCGGATAGAGCCGCAGGATCTTGTCGGCGATCGAAGGATCGCGTGCGATGCGGTGCTCCCACGCGGCGGTCATCACCGAGCCCGGGCAGACCGCGTTCGAGCGGAGGCCGTGGCGGCCATACTCGACCGCGATGCCGCGCGAATAGGCGAGGATGCCGGCCTTCGCCGCCGCATAGGCCGGATTGCCGAAATGGATGAGGCCGTTGACCGAGCTCACGAAGACGATAGCGCCCGATTGCGCCGCGACCATCGAAGGCAGCAGCGCCTGCGTGAAGCGCATCACGCCGGTGAGGTTCAGTTCCACCTCGCGGGTGATCGAGGCCTCGTCGAGATGGTCGAGCGTCTCGGCGCGCGTCCAGCCGGCATTGTTGACGAGGATGTCCGGCGTACCGAAGGCTTCCGCGATCCGCCCGCCCGCGGCGCTCGCCGAATCGGCGTCGAGCAGATCGAAGGTGACGGCGTGATCGGCCGCCGTGCCCTCGAGATCGCCATTCGTGCGGTCGCAGGCGACCACCTCCGCGCCCGCGGCCTTGAACACCTCGACGAGCGTCGTGCCGATTCCACCGCCGGCGCCGGTGACCACGGCGCGTTTTCCGCTAAGCTGCATCGTCGTCCCTGTCCGGCCCCCCGCGGGGGGCGTGCTGTTTGGCTCACAACAGCGCGAAAAATGAAAGTTCGCAACATAAAATATCGCCTTGTGCCGGCAGGGGCGCCGTGTAATGTAGGAAAGCAACAAGACTTCCGGCTGCGTCAATCATGCGCTCAGGGACTTGGCCGCGCGCCCGGAAAGCCTCGACTGTCCATCGTCTGGAGGGACCAGGATGAAGACCATTTGGCAGAAGATCGCGCTCGCGGGCGTCAGCCTCGCCGCGCTCACGGCCGCCGCCTCGGCCGGCACCGTCCGCGTCACGGTCGCGGAATATTCCTCGAAGACCGGCCCCTATTTCGCCGAGGCCGAGAAGGCCTTCGAGGCGGCCAATCCCGGCATCGACATCCAGTTCGAGGTCGTGCCCTGGGACAACCTGCTGCAGAAGCTGACCACCGACATCGCCGGCGGCTCGAACGCCGATCTGTCGATCATCGGCACGCGCTGGCTGGTCGACTTCGTGCAGCAGGGCGTCGCCGCGCCGCTCGACGAGTATATCACGCCGGAGTTCAAGGGTCGCTTCATCGACACCTTCCTCACCCCGTCGATCATGGACGGCAAGACCTACGGCCTGCCGATCGCCGCGTCCGCCCGTGCGATGTATTACAACAAGTCGCTGTTCGAGAAGGCCGGCGTCTCCGAGCCGCCGAAGACCTGGGCCGAACTGACCGACACCGCCAAGAAGATCTCCGCGCTCGGTGACGGCGTCTATGGTTTCGGCCTGCAGGGCAAGGAAATCGAGACCGACGTCTATTTCTACTATGCGATGTGGTCCTATGGCGGCGAAATCGTAGAAGCGGACGGCACGTCGGGTCTCGACAGCCAGGCGGCGATCGACGCGGCGAAGCTCTACAAGGCGCTGATCGACGAGGGCGCCACCGAGCCGGGCGTCACCTCGTACAACCGCGAGGACGTGCAGAACCTGTTCAAGCAGGGCAAGATCGGCATGATGATGACGGCGCCGTTCCTGTCCGGCCAGATCAAGGCCGAGGCGCCGGACCTCCAGTACGGCGTCGCGCCGATCCCGGCCGGTCCGAACGGCGACCAGGGCACCTACGGCGTCACCGACTCGATCATCCTGTTCGAGAACTCGCAGAACAAGGCCGAAGCCTGGAAGTTCCTCGACTTCCTGTTCTCGACCGAGTGGCGCGTCAAGTTCACGGTCAATGAAGGCTTCCTGCCGGTCCAGAAGGAAGAAGCGGCCGACCCGCACTTCGTCAACGACGCCGACCTGAAGGTCTTCGCGAGCCTGCTGCCGAACGCCCGCTTCGCGCCGGTGATCGCCGGCTGGGAAGAAATCGCGGAGAAGACCTCGAACGCGCTGCAGTCGATCTATCTCGGCCAGGGTGAGGTCGAGGCGACGCTGAAGGCCGCGGCGGCCGAAGCGAACACCGTTCTCGGCAAGTAAGCCGGACGGAAACCGCGTCCGGGGCCGATCCGCCCCGGACGCCCTCCCTCGTCGACACGCGCGCCCGCCGGGCGGGCCGAGAAGGGCGACAGCGCACCGATGCGCCGCAGGAATCCGCTTCCCTATCTCCTGATCCTGCCGAGCTTCCTGCTCGCCGCCGCGGTCATCATCTGGCCGGTCTACGACCTCGTCCAGATCGCCTCGAACGACGTAAACCGCTTCGGCCAGTTGCGCGGCTTCAATGATTTCGCCAATTTCACCGCGCTGTTCGCCGATCCGAACTTCCTCGCCGCGGTCGGCCGCACGGCGCTGTGGACGGTCGCGGTGGTCGCCGGCGCGATTCTCGTCTCGGTGCCGGTGGCGCTGATCCTCAATTCCGATTTCTACGGCCGCGACATCGCCCGCGTGATCGTCATGCTGCCCTGGGCGGTGTCGCTCACCATGACGGCGATCGTCTGGCGCTGGGCGCTCAACGGCGAGAGCGGCATGCTCAATTCGGGCCTGCGCGCGCTCGGCCTGATCGACACCAACATCCAGTGGCTGGCGAGCGCGTCGACCGCCTTCCCGATGGAGATCGCCATCGGCATCCTCGTCACCATTCCCTTCACGACGACGATCTTCCTCGGCGGCCTCTCCTCGATCCCCGGCGATCTCTACGAGGCCGCCTCGCTCGAGGGGGCGAGCGGCTGGCAGCAGTTCCGCGAGATCACGCTGCCCCTGCTGCGGCCCTTTCTCAACATCGCGATCGTCCTCAACACGATCTATGTCTTCAACTCCTTCCCGATCATCTGGGTGATGACGCAGGGCGGCCCGGCCAATTCGACCGACATCCTCGTCACCCATCTCTACAAGCTCGGCTTCCGGATCGGCCAGCTCGGCCAGGCCTCGGCCGTGTCGCTGGTGATGTTCGCGCTCCTGCTCTTCTTCACCATCGTCTATGTCCGGCTCGCCATGCGCGAAGAGCGGGCGCATCAGGGGGCGTGATGTCGAAGAAGCTCAAGCGTTCGATCATCGCCTGGCTGCTGCTCGCGCCGCTCGTCGTGCTCGTCTTCTTCCCCTTCGCGGTGATGTTCATCACCGCGATCAAGCCGCAGACCGAGGTTCTGTCGCCGCACTGGTGGCCGCACGAGCCGCGCTGGCGCAATTTCATCGACATGTGGGCGGCGACCAATTTCGGTCAGGCGCTGTGGAATTCCGTGGTGGTCTCGACCTTCGCGACGCTCGGCGCGATCGTCATCTCGATCCCGTCCGCCTATGCGATGTCGCGCTTCCGCTTCCGCGGCCGCGAGGCCTACCGCCAGTTCCTCCTCATCACCCAGATGCTGTCGCCGATCGTGCTCGTCGTCGGCCTGTTCCGGGTGATCGCCTCCTTCGGCCTGATCGACAATATCGGCGCCGTCACCTTCGTCTACATGGCCTTCAACATCGCCTTCACGGTGTGGATGCTGCAGAGCTATTTCGCCACCGTGCCGAAGGATCTCGAAGAGGCGGCGTGGATCGAGGGCGCCAGCCGCTTTCAGACGCTCGTCAAGGTGTTCCTGCCGCTCGTCACCCCGGCGATCGCCGTCACTGCGATCTTCACCTTCATCAATGCCTGGAACGAGTTCGTCATCG
The DNA here is from genome assembly GCF_014199915.1 of Prosthecomicrobium pneumaticum. Classification (GTDB taxonomy): domain Bacteria; phylum Pseudomonadota; class Alphaproteobacteria; order Rhizobiales; family Kaistiaceae; genus Prosthecomicrobium; species Prosthecomicrobium pneumaticum. Next base: position 579,097 of record NZ_JACHOO010000002.1, read on the forward strand.
CGCTCACGCTGCTGCGGCGGCAGGAGAGCTACACCCTGCCGATCCAGGTCTTCTCGCTCGTCGCCGGCCGCTACACGGTCGAATGGCACCACGTCATGGCGGCGACCTTCGTCGCCACCCTGCCGGTCGCCGTGCTCTTCGCCTGGCTGCAGCGCTATCTCGTCCGCGGCCTTGCGCTCGGCGCGGTGAAGTGACCGGCCGCCCTTCCCCATCGCTCAGAGGATGATCATGTCCAAGCAGACCTTCGGCACCTCGCACGTTCCGATCTCGCCCGCCGTGCGCGCCGGCGACTTCGTCTATGTCTCCGGCCAGGTTCCGGTCGGGCCGGACGGTAAGCTGGTGACGGGCGGCATCGAGGAGCAGACCGCCCAGGTGCTCGAGAACATCAAGGCGGCGCTGGCGCTCGCCGGCGCGACCATGGACCAGGTGGTGAAGACCACGGCCTGGCTCGAGGACGCGCGCGATTTCGGCGGCTTCAACAAGGCCTATGCGACCTTCTTCCCGAAGGAGCCGCCGGCCCGCACGACGGTCGAATCGCGCATGATGATCGACATCAAGGTCGAGATCGAAGCCGTCGCCTATTCGCCGCGCGGCTGACCGCCCGGCTCGCCGCGCGCTCCGGCGCGCGGCTCCCCTCCCTCCCCCGAGAGCATTCCGAGACGGCCATGGCCTTCGACCTCATCCTCACCAACGGACGGGTGATCGACCCGTCGCAGGGCATCGACGCCGTGCTCGACGTCGCCTTCAAGGACGGCAAGGTGGCGGCGCTCGGCGCCGGCCTCGACCGCACGAGCGCGGGCGATGTGCGCGACGTCTCGGGGCGCCTCGTCACGCCCGGCCTGATCGACCTGCACACCCATGTCTACTGGGGCGGCACCTCGCTCGGCATCGACGCGGAAGAGTTTGCGCGGAAGAGCGCGGTGACCACCGCGGTCGACACCGGCAGCGCCGGCCCGGGCAATTTTCCCGGCTTCCGCAAGCACGTGATCGAAAAGAGCGAGACCCGAATCCTCGTCTATCTGCACGTCTCCTTCGCCGGCATCTTCGCCTTCTCGAAGAACATCAATCTCGGCGAGAGTGCCAATCTGAAGCTGATGGCGGCGCGCGAGGCGGTCGAGGTCGCCGAGGCGAACCGCGACGTGATCATCGGCATCAAGGTGCGCGTCGGCCGCAATGCCGGCGGCGATTCCGGCATAGCGCCGCTCGACATCGCGCTCCAGGTCGCCGACGAGGCCGGCCTGCCGCTGATGGCCCATATCGACGAGCCGCCACCCTCCTATGAAGCCGTGGTCGACAAGCTGCGGCCGGGCGACGTGCTGACGCACTGCTTCCGTCCCTTCCCGAACGCGCCGGTGACCCGGCAGGGCAAGGTGAAGCCCGAGGTGCTCGCCGCACGCGAGCGCGGCGTCATCTTCGACGTCGGCCACGGTATGGGGTCCTTCGCCTACAAGACCGCGCGGGCGATGATCGCGAACGGCTTCTGGCCGGACACGATCTCCTCCGACATCCACGCCCTCTGCCTCGACGGCCCGGCCTTCGACCAGGTGACGACGCTGTCGAAGATGCTCTGTCTCGGCATGCCGCTCGTCGACGTGATCCGCGCCACCACCGAGGCGCCGGCGCTCGCCGTCGGCCGGCCGGAGCTCGGCACGCTGAAGCCCGGCTCGGTCGGCGACGCCTCGATCCTCGACCTCGTCGAGGGTTCGTTCGATTATCCCGACGTGACGGGCGAGATCCTGACCGGCCGCCAGCGCCTGCTGGCCGGCGGCGTCGTGATCGCCGGCCGCTGGTGGCATCCGGTCTGAGAAGACAATACCGCGCCGGGCCTGAACGACAGGCCCGGCCGTAAAGACGGCGCCGGCGGCACCCGACCGCCCGGCGATCGCCGGTCGCGGCGCGTCCGCCGCAGCCCCCTTATCCCCGCGAAGGCGGGAATCCGTGAACCGGCGGCCAGTTCGGCCGGGTGGATCCCGGATCTCGGCTTCGCCTCGCCCGGGATGAGGGGTTGAGGGGGTGGTGCCGGCGCGGACCACCCCGGCTGGCCGTTCGGGCGCGCTCTACGCGCCGAACTTTCGCCGCTTGAGGAAGCTGCCGTCGCCCGGCGCGCCGACATAGCGGCCGTCCTCGACGACGACCTTGCCGCGCAGCAGCACCGTCTTCGGCACGCCCTTCACCGTCCGCCCCTCATAGCTCGAATAGTCCATCGCATTGTGCATCGCGCCCTGGGTGATGGTGAAGGTCTCCTCCGGATCCCACAGCACGATGTCGGCGTCCGATCCGACGGCGATCGTGCCCTTCTGCGGGAACAGGCCGAACACCTTGGATGGCCTCGTGGCGACGAGATCGACGAACTGGGTGAGCGACAGCCGGCCCTCATTGACGCCCTGATAGACCATCATCAGCCGCTCCTCGATGCCCGGCGCACCGTTCGGGATCTTGCGGAAGTCGTCGCGGCCCTTGTCCTTGTGGCCCTTGAAGAGCCACGAGCAATGGTCCGACGACACGGTCTCGAGCCAGCCGTCGGCGAGCGCCTTCCACAGCAGCTCCTGGTCGGCCACGCTGCGCGCCGGCGGCGTGAAGACATATTTCGCGCCCTCGAAGTCGGGCCGGGCGAGATCCTCCTTGGTGAGATAGAGATACTGGGTGCAGGTTTCGGCGAGCGCGGTGACGCCACGCGCCTTCGCCCGCATCAGCTCCTGCAGCGCCTCGTCGCAGGTGAGATGGACGATGTAGATCGGCGCGCCGACGATCTCGGCGAGCGCGATCGCCCGCGCCGTCGCCTCGGCCTCGACACGCGGCGGACGGCTCAACGCATGATAGATCGGCTCGACCTTGCCCTCGGCGACGAACTTGTCGCGCAGATAGTCGGCCGCGTCGCCGTTCTCGGCGTGCACCATGACGAGCGCGCCCGTCCGCTTCGCGACGTCGAGCGCCTTCAGCAGCGTCACGTCGTCGATCATGTTCATGCCGCGATAGGCCATGAAGAGCTTGAACGAGGTGATGCCCTTGTCGGGCAAGGTCGCCAGTTCCTCGATCACCGCATCCGGCGCATCGACGATGATGATGTGATAGCCGTAATCGATCGCCGCCTTGCCGACCGATTTCGAATCCCAGTCGGCGACCGCCTCGGCGAGCGTGCCGCCGTGCTCCTGCTGGCAGAAATCGATGATCGTCGTTGTGCCGCCGCAGGCCGCGGCCCGCGTCGCCGTCTCGAAGGTGTCGGCCGACTGGGTGTCGAAGCTCACCGAATCGACATGGGTATGGACGTCGACGCCGCCCGGCAGGAGGTAGCGGCCGGCCGCGTCGAGGGTGCGGGCGGCCGGGTCGAATTCCCCGCCGATCTGCACCACCTTGCCGTCCTTGATGCCGATATCGGCGCGCGAGATCGACGACGCCGTGACGATGGTGCCGTTCGTGATGACGAGATCCATGGGACGCCCTCCGGCCTTCAATAGGCGAGTTTGTAAAGGCCGGCCGCGAGGGTGCGGATGCCGGCGACGATGTCGGGAATCGAGGAGAACTCCTCGGGCGTATGGCTGCGGCCGTCTTTCGACCGGACGAAGATCATCACCACCTTGGCGATCGAGGCCATCTGCTGGCTGTCATGGCCGGCGCCGCTCGGCATCGTCATGAAGGGAATGCCCTGCTCGCGCGCCGCGTCCTGGAAGGTCGCGACGAGCCCCGGATCGGAGAGGCAGGGCGCGTGGTCGACATAATGGGTCCAGGAGATCTCGAGGCCGCGCCGTTCGGCGACCTCGCGCATCAGCGCCTCGTGCCGGCGATAGAGGATGGCGCGCTGCGCGGGATCGGGGTGGCGGGCATCGACCGTGAAGGCGACGCTGCGCGGAACGACGGCCGGGCCGTTCGGGTCGACGACGGCGCGGCCGACGGTCGTCACCGCCGGGCGGCCCATGCGATGGGCGGTGTTGATGACGCCCGTCGTGATTTCGGCGAAGCCGGCCATCGGGTCGCGCCGCAGATCCATCGGAAAGGCGCCGGCATGGTTCTGCTCGCCGGTCAGCACGACGCTGTAATGGCGGATGCCGGTGATCGCATCGACCACCGCGACCGGCAGGCCGGCATGTTCGAGGATCGGCCCCTGCTCGATATGGAGTTCGACGAAGCTGTCGATGTCGTCGCGCCGGGCGCTCGGGATCGCCGCCGGATCGAGGCCGACGCCGCGCATCGCGTCGGCCATCGTCTCGTCGGCATAGCCCTTCATCGCCTCGGCATCGCCCGGCGCGATGCGGCCGGTGATCGCCCGCGAGCCCCAGAAATTGGTCGACGGGAAGCGGCTGCCTTCCTCCTCGCAGAGCGACAGCGCCTCGAGCGTGCGCTTCGGCCGGCCGAACTGTTCCTTGAGCGCGCGGATGGCGATGAGGCCGGCGAGCGCGCCGAGCGTTCCGTCATAGCGGCCGCCGGGGCGCTGGGTGTCGATGTGCGAGCCGGAGACGATCGAGGGGCCGGGTTCGGAGCCTTCGAGCCGGCCCCAGACATTGCCGACCGCGTCGCGTGTCACGGCGAGGCCCGCCTCGGCGCACCAGGCGGCGTACTGGTCGGTCGCCTGCACCCATTCGGGCGAATAGACGGTTCGCCAGACACCGGTATCGGCATAGGCGCCGTAGCGGCCCATCTCGAGAATGGTGCGCTCGACGAAATCGGGATCGACGGCGATCTCCGGCATGGCGGCCCCTTTTGTTCTATATGAAGAATTATGTTCCGTATAAAAGATTGACGGCATATTGCGCCGCGGTCAAGATCGTTGCGGCGACTGAACGGATGCGCCTTCCCGGATTGAGAAGGAGGCGGTATCAACGCCGACAAGAACGGTATCGGAGCGAAGCGTGGCGAGGAGAACGGTCAAGGTGGAAGCGGGCGCACGCCCGGCCGCCCCCGCAGAGACGAGCACCGCGCCGCTCTACCGGTCGGAACTGCGGCAGGAAGGCTCGCGCTGGCTGCTCACCGCGCAGGACGACCAGACGGCCCGGCCCGCCGCGCCCGGCCTCGTCCCCGCGCTCGAGAACGCCATCGCGATCATCGACTATATCAACCATGTGCCGCCGCACATCGCCTCGCTCGCCGAACTGTCGACGAAGCTCGGCATCTCGAAGAGCCATTGCCATTCGATCCTGAAGACGCTCACCCATTTCGGCTGGCTGCGCTTCGATCCGCGGGCGAAGACCTATGAGCTCAATTCCGGCCTCGTCGCGAGCGCGTCCTCGCTGCTCGGCTCGCCGGTGATCGAACGGATCCGCGCCGAGGTGACCGCCTTCGTGCGGCGCGCCGGCATCTCGGCCGTGCTCGCGCAGACGCAAGGGGACGACACCTTCATCGTCGTCGACAAGTTCAACGCGCCACAGGCCATGGAGGTCTCGTTTCCGATCGGCCACCATTTCCCGCGCGACTCGACGGCCAACAGCCGCGCCTACCTGGCCTGGCAGCCGGCAGAGAAGATCGAGGCCTGGCTCGCCGCCTGGGAGCCCGTGCGCTACACGAGCGCGACCCTCTTGTCGAAGGACGCGGTCCGCGCGGAAATCCTCGCCACCCGCAAGCGCGGCTACGCCCGCAGCGCCGGCGAGTTCACCGAAGGCCTGATGGCGCTCGGCATGCCGATCTTCAACCGGCACGGCGAGGTCGACTATGTCGTCACCTGCTCGGGCCTGATGGCGACGCTCGCCCCGCTCGAGGAGACGATCGCCCGCGACCTCATTCGCAGCGCGATCGCGATCAACCGCGCGGTCCAGGGACGGATGCCACCCGACTTCCCGGCCTGAGGCCGGGCCGCGGCTCACGCCCGGCGCCCTCCCGCCGCGCTGCGCACGCCGTCCCGCACGCCGCACACCGTCCGGTTCGCCTGTTCCGGCAGCGCGGGACTGCCCCGCGCGCGGGCAACCGTCTCAACTTTAGGCAGGCGCAAAAAACATACAGATCAGGAGTTGACAGCTCCTGCATTCATGCCTGTAATCTCATCCTGTATGTAAGACGTCGTTCTTTCTACAGAATTACAGCGCCTGGACGGTCGCGAGGGAGGGCCTCGCGGCACCCTCCTTCCGCGCTCCAACGACAGGGAACAGGGACATGGTCAACGCATCCCGCCGCTCGGTTCTGAAGGGCGCCGGCGCTCTGGCGCTCGCCACGACGCTGTCGACGCCATCGATCGTCCGCGCTCAGGAAAAGGCGCTGCGCATCGGCCAGCTCGGCGTGATGAGCGGCCCGGAGGCCTCCTGGGGCCTCGTCAACAAGTATTCCGCGCTCGCCACCGCCGAGATGTGGAACGACAAGGGCGGCTACGAGATCGGCGGCACGAAATACAAGATCGAGATCGTCTCGGTCGACGACCGCAACGATCCCAAGCTGACCGTCTCCGGCGCCGAGCGGCTCACCGGATCGGAAAACATCCGCTATTTCATCGGCCCGAACACCGACACCACCGCGACGAGCGTCCGGCCGATCGCCGAGAAGAATAATGCGATCTACTTCCCCTATGCCTTCGCCCGATCGCTCTATACGAAGCCGGCGGAGAACGCGATCCTCGGCATGATCGCGAGCTACCAGGTCGCGCCGATCATGTATCAGCAGTTGAAGGAGCAGCGCGGCGTCAAGACGATCGGCTTCGTCGCCCGCAACGACTCCGACGGCCTGCTGCAGCGCGACGAGGGCGTCAAGGTCGCGCAGACGCTCGGGCTCGAGATCGTCTCGTCCTCCGATACCTATGAGCCGACGATCACCGACTTCTTCCCCGTCATGTCGAACCTCGTCTCGCTGGCGCCGGACCTCATCGTGCTCTCCTCGGCGGCGCCGGCGCACGCGCCGCAGATGATGCGCGTCGCCCGCGAGCTCGGCTTTCAGGGCCTCTTCGCCTGCGAGGCGGCGCAGGACATCAAGATCATCAACGAGGTGGCCGGCGAATATGGCGACGGGCTGATCTCGATCGGCGGCGCTTCGACGCCCGAGATCCGCAGCCCCTACATGGAGGAGTTCATCGCCCGCTACACCAAGGTGGCCGGCGAATGGAACGACGAGGCGGGCACGAAAGCCTATGCGCTCGAGATCCTGCTCGCCACGCTCGCCGCGGCCGGTCCGGAAGCGATCGACGACATCGCGCCCTTCAAGGCGGCGATCGACGGCTTCTCGATGAAGAACCCGTTCCTCAAGGAAGAGTCGCAGCTCACCTATGTCGGCACAGGCGATTTCGGCCAGAAGCGCCAGATCGGCGTGCCGATGGTGATCACCGAGACGAAGGGCGGCGCCTTCACCACCTTCGCGATCTCGAGCGTCGCCTCCTGACGTCCGGATGAGATCCCCCCTCTCCCGCGCGGGAGAGGGGGGATCGGCCGGTCTTCGCGACTGAGGCCGGACGGCATTGGCGTGACGGACGCAGGGCGGCTCGACGAAGAGGGACGAAAGCAGGGCGGCATGGAACAGATCCTCGTCAACGGCACCATTCTCGCGGCCAACTACGCGCTCATCGCGCTCGGCATCACGCTGATCTTCTCGATCATGAACGTGCTCAACTTCGCGCACGGCCAGATGTTCATGCTCGGCGGGCTGATCGTCTACTATGTCTGCGTCGTTCTGCACCTGCCCTATGCGCTCGCGCTGATCGCCGCCGTGGTGATCGTCGGGCTGATCGGCATGCTGTTCGAAGACGTGTTCTTCCAGCGCGTGATGCGGATTTCCAACCGCGAGGAGAACACCATGCTGCTCGCGGTCGGCACCTCGCTGCTGCTCGAGAACGCCGCCCTCTCCCTGTTCGGCGAGAAGCAGCGGGCCATCCCGCCGATCGTCTCGGGCGTCTATCGCATCGGCAATGCCTTCCTGCCGGCGAGCCGGGCGCTCGTACTCGTCCTGTCGCTCGTGCTGATCGCCGCGGTGCTCGTCTTCGTCAACTACACGAAGACCGGCCGGGCGATGCGGGCCCTCGCCCAGGACCGCACGGCGACCTTGCTGATGGGCGTCGATGCGAAGCGCATCTCGACGCTCGGCTTCGGCCTCGGCGCAGCGCTCGCCGGAGTCGCCGGCGGCCTGCTGATCTCGATTTCCGGCGTCAATGCGGGCATCGGCACGGCGATCTCCACCAAGGCCTTCATCATGATCATGATCGGCGGCGCGGGCGTGATCAGCGGCTCGCTGCTCGGCGCCGTCGTGCTCGGCTTCGCGGAGGCGATCGGCTACGCGCTGATCCCCGGCTCCGTCACCTACCTCCTGATCTTCGTGGCGCTCATCGTCTTCCTGCTGTTCCGGCCGCAGGGGATCATGGGCAAGCCCGCGGCCTGACCCTTCCCGGCAAGCAAAGAAAGGCGGACGGCGCGATGGCAGCCTCCCTCGACGCGATCGCCGGCAGAGCTCCGGAGAGGATGGGCGGCGTGTCGCGCGTCCTCCTCACCCTGCTGCCGCTCGCCGCCGTGCTCTACGGCCTCATCCCGGTGCTCTTCGCCGGCCAGCCCTACTGGCTGAACGTGATGACGAACGGCGCGGTGCTCTCCTTCGCCAGCCTCGGCGTCTGGCTCACCTTCGCGATCGGCCGGGTCAACATCGCGCAGGGCGCCTTCGCCCTCCTCGGCGGCTATGTGACGGCGCTGCTCTCGACCCTCTACGGCGTCTCGTTCTGGCTCTGCCTGCCGGCCTCGGCGCTCGTCGCGGCGCTCGTCGGCGCGGCGATCGGCTGGCCGCTGCTCCGGCTGCGCGGCATCTATTTCGCGATGGTGACGCTGAGCCTCACCGAGGCGATGCGGCTCGCCTTCCTCAATGCCCCCGGCCTCGGCGGCGGCGGCATCCTCAACATTCCCCGCCCCGCCGGGCTCGACACCCCGCTCGCCTTCTATCTCTTCGCCGCGACGCTGCTCCTCGCCGGCTATCTGCTCGTCTGGCGGCTCGCCACCAGCCGGATCGGCTGGGTGTTCCGCTCGATGCGGCAGAACGAGGAACTGGCGCTGTCGATCGGCATCGACGTCGCGCGCTATCGCGTCGTCGCCTTCGCCATCTGCTCCGCCATGGGCGGCGTTGCCGGCGGCTGCTTCGCCAGCCTGCAGCAGAACATCTATCCGGCGAGCTACACCGTCTCCGACTCGATCAACTTCATGCTCTATTGCTTCCTCGGCGGGCTCGACTTCGTGCTCGGGCCGATCGTCGGCACCTTCGGTCTGGTCATCGCCTTCGAGCTGCTGCGCTCGATCCAGGAATACCAGGCGCTGCTCTACGGCATCCTGATGATCGTCGTCATGCTGTTCCTGCCGAACGGCGTCATCAGCCTCTTCCCGCTCCTCGTGCGCCGCTTCGGCCGAGGTGCCTCATGACGCTGCTCTCGGTCGAGGGGCTCACCCGGCGTTTCGGCGGCCTCGTCGCGGTCAACGACGTCTCCTTCACGGTCAGCGAGGGCGAGATCCTCTCGGTGATCGGCCCGAACGGCGCCGGCAAGTCGACGCTCTTCAAGCTGATCGGCTCCTTCCTGCCGCCCTCGGCCGGCCGCGTGCTCTTCGAAGGCGCGGTGGTGAGCGGGCTGAAGCCCAATCAGGTGGCGCGCAAGGGTATTGTGCGGACCTTCCAGGAGACCACCGTCTTCAAGGAAATGACGGCCCTGCAGAACGTCGTCGTGGCGCACCAGCTCGGCGTCACGGCAAGCCCGCTCGGCACCTTCTTCTCGAGCGCCGCTGCGCGTGCCGACGAACGGCGCTTCCGCGACAGCGCCGCCGAGATCCTCGATTATCTCGGCCTCGGCCACGTCAAGGATGTCGAGGCGCGCAACCTGCCGCACGGCTACCTGCGGGCGCTCGGCATCGCCATCGCACTCGCCGCCCGGCCGCGCCTCCTGCTGCTCGACGAGCCCTTCGCCGGCATGAACCCGGAGGAGACCGACCGTGCGGTCGCGATGGTCGAGGGCATCCGCAAGCGCGGCGTCACGGTGCTCCTCGTCGAGCACGACATGCGCGCGGTGATGCGGATCAGCGACCGCATCGTCGTGATCTCCTTCGGCTCCAAGATCGCGGAAGGGAGCCCCGAAGCGGTGCGCGCCGACCCCGCCGTCGTCGAAGCCTATCTCGGCAAGGACGACGAGACGATCGGTCACTGAGCGGAGGGTGCGATGCGCTATTTCGAGGCCCGCGGGCTGACCGTCGACTACGATCGGGTGACGGCGATCAAGGACATCTCGATCGGCTTCGACGAGGGCCAGATCGTCGCCCTGATCGGCGCGAACGGCGCCGGCAAGACCACGACGCTGCGGGCGATCACCGCCCTGTCGCGGCTGAAGGCGGGCGAGATCTGGTTCGAGGGCGAGCAGATCGACCGCCATGCGCCCGCCGCCCTCGTCGAGCGCGGCATCGCCATGGTGCCGGAGGGGCGCCGCGTCTTCCCGCACATGTCGATCCGCGACAACCTCCTGATGGGCGCCTATACGCGGAAGGACAAGGCCGGCGTCGCCCGCGACCTCGAGCGTATCCTCGCCCGTTTCCCCCGCCTCGAGGAGCGCTTCCGCCAGTCGGCCGGCACGCTGTCGGGCGGCGAGCAGGAGATGCTCGTCGTCGGCCGGGCGCTGATGGCGAAGCCGCGGCTCTTGCTCCTCGACGAACCCTCGCTCGGCCTCGCGCCGATGGTGGTGCGCGACATCGCCAATCTGATCGTCGAGATCAACCGCGACGAGGGCGTGAGCGTCATCCTCGTCGAACAGAACTCGCGCATGGCGCTGCGCATCAGCCAATACGCCTATGTACTCGAAACCGGCCGGATCGGCCTCGAGGGCGCGTCGGCCGATCTGCTCCACAACGATCACGTCAAGGCGCTCTATCTCGGCGGCTGAGCCGGGCGGGCGGAAGAGAGAGGAACGACCATCATGGCCCGCAAGATGACGATCGCCGTCGCGCAACAGGGTCCGATCGCGCGCGCCGACAGCCGCACCGCCGTCGTCAAGCGGCTCGTCGCCATGCTCGAGGAGGCGGCCGGCCGCGGCGCCACCTTCGTCTGCTTCCCCGAACTGGCGCTGACCACCTTCTTCCCCCGCTGGTACATCACCGACGAGGCGGAACTCGACGCCTTCTACGAGACCGAGATGCCGGGGCCTGAGACGCGGCCGCTCTTCGAGAAGGCGAGCGAACTCGGCATCGGCTTCAATCTCGGCTATGCCGAACTGGTCTTCGAGAGCGGCGTGAAGCGGCGGTTCAACACCTCGATCCTCGTCGACACGACGGGAACGATCATCGGCAAATACCGCAAGGTGCACCTGCCGGGGCACAAGGACTACGAGGATTACCGGCCGTTCCAGCATCTCGAGAAGCGCTATTTCGAGCCCGGCGATCTCGGCTTTCCCGTCTATCGCGTCGACGGCGCGGCGATGGGCATGTTCATCTGCAACGACCGGCGCTGGCCGGAGACCTGGCGCGTCATGGGGCTGAAGGGGGCCGAGCTCATCTCCGGCGGCTACAACACGCCGACCCACAACCCGCCGGTGCCGCAGCACGATCACCTGACCTCCTTCCACCACCTCCTGTCGATGCAGGCCGGCGCCTACCAGAACGGTGCCTATGCCGCCGCCGCCGGCAAGGTCGGCGTCGAGGAGGGCTGCATGCTGCTCGGCCATTCCTGCATCGTCGCGCCGACCGGCGAGATCGCGGCACTTTCGACCACGCTCGAGGACGAGGTGATTTCCGCGCCGATCGATCTCGACCGCTGCCGCGAACTGCGCGAGCATATGTTCAATTTCAAACTCCACCGTCAGCCGCAGCATTACGGCCTGATCGCGGAGCTCTGATCGATTCGGGAGTTATCGACCGTGCATGTCGTCGTGCTCGGCGCCGGTGTCGTAGGCGTCGCAACCGCCTGGTATCTCGCCCGCGACGGGCACCGCGTCACGGTGGTCGAGCGCGAGAGCGCGGCGGCGCTCGGCACGAGCTATGGCAATGCCGGCCAGATCTCGCCGGCGCTCTCCTCGCCCTGGGCCTTTCCGGGTCTCGTCGGCAAGGCGATGAGCTGGGCCTTCGCGCAATATCCCCCGCTCGTGCTCGGCCGGGCGCCCGATGCCGCCATGCTGCGCTTCCTGTGGCGGATGTGGCGGGCGTCGAGCCCGGACGATTATGTCCGCTCGAAGCGCGAGATGGTGAAGCTCGCCGAATACAGCCGCGACTGCTTCAAGGCGCTGCGGGCCGAGATCGCGATCGACTATGCAGGCCGGCAGCGCGGCCTCCTCGTCGCCTTCCGCGAGACGGCGCAGGTCGATGGCTATGCGAAGGATCTCGCCGTGCTCGACGAGCTCGGCGTGCCCTATCGCAAGATCGGACGCGACGAATTGCAGGCGCTCGAACCCAATCTCTCGCCCGAATCGGGCATCATCGCCGGCGCGCATCTGATCACCGACGAGACCGGCGACTGCCACCGCTTCACGCAGGCGCTGGCGAAGGAGTGTGCGGCCCGCGGCGTCCGCTTCGTGCACGGCGCGACGGCGACGCGGCTCGTCGCCGAGGCCGGCCGGATCAAGGCGGTCGAGACGACGGTCGAAACCTTCGAGCCGGACGCCGTCGTCGTGGCGCTCGGCGTCTGGTCGAACGCACTGCTCGCGCCGCTCGGCATCGACCTGCCGATCTATCCGGTGAAGGGCTATTCCCTGACGGTGAAGGCGGAGTCCGACGCGGTCGGGCCGATGGCGACGGTGGGCGACGAGACGACCAAGGTCGGCGTCACCAATCTCGGTGACCGCATCCGGGTCGGCGGCACGGCGGAGCTCGCCGGCTTCGACCTGTCGCGGCGCGAGGCTCGCTATGCCGGCCTCATCCACACGCTGAAGAGCCTGTTCCCCAAGGTGCCGGAGGCCGCGATCGCCTCCGCCGAGCGCTGGTCGGGGCTGCGCCCGGTGACGCCGGACGGCCCGCCGGAGATCGGCCGGCTCGCCTATGCCAATCTCTATCTGAACAGCGGGCACGGCACGCTCGGCTGGACCATGTCGATGGGATCCGGCCGGGTTCTTGCAGACCTGATCGGCGGCGCCCGGCCGGCGGTCGACCTCGCCCGCTTCGCTCCGGCCGCCTGAGGAGGACGCCATGAAGATCAAGGTCATCAACCCGAACACGACGCTTTCGATGACGGCCAAGATCGGCGAGGCGGCGCGCGCCGTCGCGGCGGTGGGCACGGAGATCGTCGCCGTCTCGCCGCAGATGGGGCCGGTCTCGATCGAGGGCTTCTATGACGACGCCTTCGCCGCGATCGGCGTGATCGACGAGGTGCGGAAGGGCGAGGCGGAAGGGTTCGACGGCTATGTCATCGCCTGCTTCGGCGATCCCGGGTTGCACGCCGCCCGCGAACTGGCGAAGGGCCCGGTGGTCGGCATCGCCGAGGCGGCGATGCACGCCGCGAGCCTGATCGGCACCGGCTTCTCGGTCGTCTCGACGCTCGACCGTTCGCGCGCCCATCTCGAACATCTCGTCCACGCCTATGGCATGACGCATCGCTGCCGCTCGATCCGCACCACCGATATGGCGGTGCTCGACCTCGAGGAAGAGGGCTCGAACGCCCGCGCCGTCGTCGTCGAGGAGTGCCGCAAGGCGATCGAGGAGGACAAGGCCGACTGCGTGCTGCTCGGCTGCGGGGGCATGTCCGACCTGATGGCGCATGTCTCGCGCGAGATCGGCGCGCCGGCGATCGACGGCGTCTCGGCCGGCGTCAAGCTCGTCGAGGGGCTGGTGGCGCTCGGCCTCGGCACGGCGAAGCGCGGCGGCTATGCCCGGCCGCTCCCCAAGACCTATACCGGGAACTTCGCCGGCTACGGTCCGACGGCATAAGGAAAGATCGCGGATGAAAACGATCGGCGTCGATGTCGGTGGCACGTTCACCGACCTCGTCTATTGCGACCTTTCGACCGGCGCGGTCGAGATCCACAAGGTCTCGACCACACCCGACGATCCGTCCCGCGGCGTGCTCACCGGGATCACGGAGCTTTGCGACATCGTCGGCGTGACGCCGGCGGAGATCGACACCGTGTTCCACGGCACGACGATCGCCACCAATGCCGTGCTCGAACACAAGGGCGCGACGACCGGGATGATCACCAATGAGGGCTTCCGCGACATCGTCCATATCGGCCGGCACCAGCGCGTCCTGCATTATTCGATCCGGCAGGAACTGCCCTGGCAGGACCGGCCGCTCGTCAAGCGGCGGCACCGCAAGACGGTGGCCGGCCGCCTCGTGCCGCCGACCGGCGCCGAGCTCGAACCGCTCGACGAGGCGGGCGTGCGCGATGCGGCGCTGGAGCTGAAGGCGGCCGGCGTCGAGGCGGTCGCGGTCTGCTTCCTGTTCTCCTATCTCAACCCGGCGCACGAGAAGCGGGCGGCCGAGATCGTCGCCGACGTGATGCCCGACGCCTTCGTCACCACCTCCTCCTTCGTCTCGCCGCAGTTCCGCGAATTCGAGCGCTTCACGACGGCCGGCCTCGCTGCCTTCGTCGGCCCGAAGGTGCGGCGCTATATCGCCCATCTCGAAGAGGCGCTCGCCTATGTCGGGGTGCGCGGCGAACTGCGCATCATGGCGTCGAGCGGCGGCGTCGCCACCGCGGCGATGGTCGCCGAGAAGCCGACGCTCACCCTCCTCTCGGGCCTCGCCGCCGGCGTGCTCGGCGGCGCCTTCGTCGGCGCCATCGCCGACCGCAGGAAGCTGATCACTTTCGACATCGGCGGCACCAGCGCCGATATCGGCATCATCGTCGACGGCCGTTTCGCGGAGACGGATTCGCGCTCCACCTCGATCGCCGGCTTCCCGCTGCTCGCGCCGATGATCGACATCCACACGATCGGGGCCGGCGGCGGTTCGATCGCCCATCTCGACCGCGGCGGCGCCTTCCGCGTCGGGCCGCGCTCGGCCGGCGCGGTGCCCGGCCCCGCCGCCTACGGGCGCGGCGGCGAGGAACCGACCGTCACCGACGCCAATCTGGTGCTCGGCCGGCTCGACGAGGACGATTTCCTCGGTGGCGGCATGGCGCTCGACGGCTCGGCCGCGCGCCGCGTCGTCGGCCGGCTCGCCGAGACGCTCGGCCTGTCGCTCGAGGAGACGGCGGAGGGCATCCTCACCGTCATCAACAACAACATGGCGAATGCCATCCGCTCGCGCACCGTGCAGAAGGGCATCGACCCGCGCGATTTCGCGCTCGTCGCCTTCGGCGGCGCGGGGCCCCTGCACGGCGCGGAGGTCGCCGCGATCCTCGGCATCCGCGAAGTGCTGGTGCCGCCCTTCCCCGGCATCACATCGGCGATGGGCCTGCTCACCACCGATCTCAAATACGATGCGGTGCGGACCCAGTTCCAGGTCTCGGGCGGCATCGATCTCGCTCGCCTCAACGCCGATCTCGCCGAGATGGAGGCGGGGCTCGACGAGCGCCTCGCCGCCGACCATGTGCCGGCGGAGAAGCGCGGTTTCCAGCGGACCGGAGACCTGCGCTATGTCGGCCAGGGTTATGAGCTGAAGGTGCCGATCCCCGCCGGCCCGCTCGACGAGGCGGCGCTCGATACGGTCTGGGAGGCCTTCCATGCCGCCCATGCCGCCGAATACGGCCACGCCTTCCGGCAGAGCCCGATCGAGATCGTCAATGTGCGGGTGAGTGGAATCGGCGTCATGCCGAAACTGAAGCCGCTCACCGCGCCCGAGGGCGGTTCGCTCGAGGCGGCGACGATCCGCACCGGGCCGTGCGTCTTCCGCGTCGATGGCGTGCTCGAGCGCTTCGAGACGACCTTCTACCGCCGCACCCTGCTGCCGGTCGGCGAGGCCTTCGCCGGCCCGGCGATCGTGCTGCAGCGCGACAGCACCACCGTGGTGCCGCCGCGCTCGATCGCCCGCGTCGACGCGGCGGGCAACATCCTGATCACGCTGGAGGCCTCCCGATGAGCGCGCTCGAAGCCGCGGCCGAATCCCGGATCGACCCGATCACCGCCGCCGTCATCCAGGGCGCGCTCGAGAATGTCGCGATCGAGATGGGCTACAAGCTGATGCGGATGAGCTATTCGAGCATCATTCGCGAATCGGAGGATTTCGGCGCCGCACTGACCGATCCGGAGGGCAACCAGCTCTGCGAGTGCAAGCTGTCGACGCCGCTGCAGTCCGGCCCGATCCCCGGCTATATCCGCGGCATCCGGAAGATCCTCGCCGCCCGCGGCGAGAAGATCCGGCCGGGCGACGTCATCATGCACAACGACGCCTATGCCGGCGCCTCGCACGGGCCGGACGTCGCCTTCATCGTGCCGGTCTTCATCGGCCAGACGCTCGCCGCCTTCTCGGCGACGACGGCCCACCATCTCGACATCGGCGCGGCGACGCCGGGCAGCGCCGGCATCGTCGAAGCGGTCGACGCCTATGCGGAAGGCCTGCAGTTCAAGGCGCTGAAGATCATCGACGAGGGCCAGTGGAACCGGCCGCTCTGGCAGATGGTGCGCGACAACATCCGGGCGTCCGATCTCGTCGTCGGCGACATGGAAGCGCAGATCAAGGCGGCCGAGATCGGCGCCGAGCGGTTCCGCGGTCTCGTCGACCAGTTCGGGCTCGAGGCGATCGCCGCCGCTTCCGCCGCGCAGATGGATTATTCCGAGCGGCTGATGCGCGACGCGATCCGGGGGCTCCCCGATGGCGTCTATGCCGCCGAGACGATCTATGACGGCTATCTCGACGATCCGAGCCCGAGCCGCAAGAACCTGCCGATCAAGGTCGCGGTGACGGTCGAGGGCGACGAGATCACCGTCGACCTGACCGGCACCGCGCCTCAGGTGCCCGACCGGCCGATCAACATGCCCTTTGTCGGCACGGTCGATTGCGCGATCTGGCTGACGCTGCGCTCGATCCTGCTCGACTCGGCGATCTATGGCGAGATCCCGCAGAATGCCGGGCTCACCCGGCCGATCCGGATCGTCGCGCCGCTCGGCTGCCTCGCCAATCCGATCTTCCCGGCGCCGACCATCGCCCGCTTCACGCCCGGCAATGCGATCGCCGACACGCTGATGCACGCGCTCGCCGCGGCCGTGCCGAAGCAGGTCTCGGCCGGTATCGGCAATCTGCGCGTCGTCTCCTTCTCGGGCCTGAAGGACGGCCGGCACTGGGTGCACATGGAGATCCTCGAAGGCAGCTATGGCGGCCGCTTCGGCATGGACGGCATGGACGCCGTCGATACGCTCTACGCCAACACCCGCAACAACCCGATCGAGGACATCGAATCGCACCTGCCGATCCGGGTCGAGGACTATGAACTCCGCCCCGAACCGCCCGCGGCCGGCGCCTGGCGCGGCGGCATGGGGTCGGTGCGCTCCTTCACGCTGCTCTCCGATGGCGCCTTCTCGATCGAGGGCGACGGCCATGGCACTGCCCCGTGGGGCTTTGCCGGCGGGGCGCCCGGCAAGCCCGGCACGCTGACGCTGCGGCGCGCCGACGGCAGCGAGAAACCGCTGCCTTCGAAGGTCGCCTATCACGAGGCGCGCACCGGCGACCGCATCGTGACGCTCGGCCCCAATGGCGGCGGCTATGGCGATCCGATGAAGCGCGATCCGCAGGCCGTGCTCGACGACGTGCTCGACGGGCTGATCGACGCGGCGACGGCGCTCACCGTCTATGGCGTCGCCATCGAGGACGGCCGGGTCGACGCGATGCGCACGGCGCGCCTGCGCGCCGAAGCGGCCTGAACGGAGGAGATCGAGCCATGCGCGCGATGCTGCTGCAGAAGCCGGGCGGCGAGGGCGAGGCCCTGTCGCTCGTCGACATCGCCCGGCCGGAACCGGGTCCGGGCGACGTGCTCGTCGAGGTCGCCTATTGCGGCTGCAATTTCGCCGACACGATGATGCGCAAGGGCACCTATCCGCACCCGAAGGGCTATCCGATCGTCGCCGGGCTCGAGATCGCCGGCCGTGTGGTGGCGCTCGGCCCCGACGTCACGACGCTCGCGATCGGCGACCGGGTCGCCGCCTTCTCGGAAGAAGCCGGCGGCTTCGCCGATTTCTGCACCGTCCCGGCCGAGCGCTGCGTCGTGCTGCCCGAGGCGATCGGCTTCGACACCGGCGCCGCCTTCCTCGTCCAGGGGCTCACCGCCTGGCACATGCTCCACACGGTCTCGACGACGAAGCCCGGCGACACGCTGCTCGTCCACGCGATCGGCGGCGGGGTCGGGCTCTATCTGACGCAGCTCGGCGTGCTCGCCGGCGCGCGGGTGATCGGGACGATCGGCACCGCCGGCAAGGAGAAGCGGCCGCTCGATTATGGCGCGGCGCTCGTCGTCAACCGCGCCGAGCGGGACTTCGTCGCGGCGATCGAAGAGTTTGCCGGCAAGGACGGCATCGACAAGATCGTCGACTCGACCGGCGCCACCATTCTCGACCAGAGCTTCGCGCTCATCCGCAAGCTGGGGCACATCGTCAGCTATGGCGAGGCGGAGGGAAAGCCCTTCCCCAATCTGTGGGAGAGGCTGGTGCGCAAGTCGCTCACCTTCACCCGCTTCCATCTCGGCCATTCGAACTTCCAGTCGCCCGAATGGCGGGCGGGTGCCGCCTTCGTCACCGGCGCGATCGCCGACGGGTCGCTCGCCGTGCCGATCGAGGCGGTGTTCCCCTTCGCCGAGGTGGGCGCGATGTACGACCGGCTCGAATCCCGCACCGTTTCGGGCAAGCTGCTGCTCGCCGTCCAGCCGGGGCTGTGACGCCACCAAACGGCCGCGGGATCAGACCGGCCGGACCGCCTTGATCAGGGCATAGGCGAGCCGGTCACGGCCGGAAGCCAGAAGCGCCCTCGCCAGCGGCGCGACCGCATTGAAGCGGCGGCGCCGGTGCCGGCGCAGATGCGGCCCGATCCGCATCATATCCGCGAAGGCACGCCGCGCGATCTCGGGCCGGCCCTGCCGCGCGGCATCGCGCAACTCTTGGAAGGCGATGCGAAAGAACCGCGGCGCAATGAGCTCGGAGACCCACCTCTCCCCGACGACCGGATCGTCCGGAAAGGTCGCCCGGAGCTTCTCCCAGTAGATCATCCGGGAGCGCGCCATCACCGGGCTGTGCGTCGTCGAGGAGGCGTGCACGCGCCATCGCGTCACCGCCCGGTCGACGAAGACCATTTCGTGGCCCGCGCAGAACAGGCGGAGGAAGAGATCGTCGTCTTCATAGCCGATCAGCCGCTCGTCGAAGCCGCCGAGCGCGCGGAACACAGCGACCGAAACCAGCGATGCCGCCGGAACGATGTAGAGGTCGTCCCGCAGGAGCGCCGCGAGGGAGGTCTTCGGATGCCGCTGCGGCAAGGCGTCGAGCATCGCTCTCATCACCATCCGCCCCGAGCGGTCGATACGGTCGAGATTGCCATAGGCGAGACCGAGGCCGCGCGGTCCGGCGGTTTCGAAGGGCTCCCTCAGGATGGCGAGATGGTCCGGGTACCAGACGTCGTCCTGATCGAGAAAGGCGACGTGGCTGCTCGATGCGAGGGCCACACCGAGATTTCGGGCCGATGACTGGCCGCCATTCGGCTTTTCGGCGAAGCGGATCGGCGCGCGAGGATGCTCCGCGGCGACGGCGCGCGCGACGCCGAGGCCGTCATCGGTCGAGCCGTCGTCGACGACGATGATCTCATCGGCCGGCACGGTCTGCCGGATGACGCTCTCGAGCGCCTCGCGGATGAAGGGCGCTCCATTGTAGAGCGGGATGACCGCCGCGACCGTGACAGAGCCCACCCGCGCGCCCTCAGCATCGGAATGCATTCCTGATTGTTAGGCGGGTAGCGGGTCCCGGGCAACAGCGGTCGCGTCGAGCCGCACCGGAAAGTCGTGGAAGTGTACCACCACACCCGCGGCATCGATCAGGATCACCGCATAGGCCGGCGGCTCCTCGATCGTCGCACCCTGCCCGGTGGTGAAATCGAAGCTCGACTGATGGTTGGTACCGCGCAGCGCCGAGAAGGTCAGCCCCTGCCAGCTGCCGGTCACGGGGCGGTGGACATGACCGGCGAAAACGTGGCGGACGTCGCCGTGGCGGCGGCAGGCGGCGAGGAACGCCTGATCGTCGAGGAGCCGGACGGCGTCGAGCACCGGCATGTGCAGCCGGAAGGGCGGGTGGTGCAGGAAGATGTAGACCGGCCGGCCGGCGGCCTCCGCGAGGCGCGCGTCGAGCCAGGCGAGCCGGTCATCGCAGAGCCGGCCGGGCACGGCCCCCTGATCGAGCGTGTCGAGAAGGATCAGCCTTCCCTCCCCGGTGTCGACAACGGTCTGGACGAAGCCGTGCTCCACCGGCACTTCCGGGAAGACGGCTCGAAAGGCCGCGCGGTCGTCGTGATTGCCGAGCATCAGTCGGACGGGAACCGGAAACCGCGCCAGCCGGTCGCGCAGCGCTTCATAGGCGGCCGGCGCGCCCGCATCGGCGAGATCGCCCGAGAACACGACGAGCGCGGCGTCGCCGTGATGGGCGGCGATATCGGCGAGCGCCGCATCGAGCCGGCCGAGCGGATCGAGCCCGTGCAGGCGTTCGCCGGGCGCGACGAGATGGAGGTCGGTGACCTGGATGATCTTCATGGCCGTCGTCCGGTTCGCGAGGGAAATCGGACGACGGCGTAGCGGGAGAAGACTGCGGCCGCGTGACGGCTGCGGTCAGAAGAAGCGCTCGACCCCCGCCGCCTCGACGAGCGCCGCGAGCTCCCCGCGGATCTGCGGCGCGCCGGCGGCGATGCGATTGCCATTGAGGATGCCGTCGCCGGCGAGGAAATCATTCTGCCAGCCGCCCGCCTCGCGGATCAGGCAGAGGCCGGCGGCGCAGTCCCAGGAATTCATGTGGTGCTCGAAATAGCCGACGAGGCGGCCGGCGGCGACATAGGCGAGCATCAGCGCGCCGGAGGCGTTGCGGTAGAACATGCCGCCCGATGCGAGCAGCACCTCGACGAAGCGCGCCACATCGGCGGCCGGGATGCGATGGTTGCAGCCATAGCCGAGCAGGCCCTCGCCGAGCCCGCGCTTCGGCTCCACCCGCATCGGCGCGCCGTTCAACGTCGCGCCGAGCCCGTCGGCGGAGGAGAACATCTCCTCCGAGGTCGGCTTGTAGATCACTCCGACGACCGGTCGCGCCTCTTCCACGACGGCGATCGAGACGCACCAGTCCGCCATGCCGGCGAGGAAGGGGCTCGTGCCGTCGATCGGATCGACGATCCACAACGCGCCGGAGGTGCCTTCGGTCAGACCCTCCTCCTCGCCGAGCACGCCGTCTTGCGGGAAAGCGACCGCGACGCGGGCGCGGATCAGCGCCTCGACGGACCGATCGGCGATGCTGACCACGTCCTGCCCGCCCTTCTTGAACTCGACGGCGAGGCTCGCCAGCCGCTCGAAATAGGACATGGCGAGAGCGCCGCCCTCGCGGGCGAGTTCCTCGGCGAGACGGTGGCGGGCGGCGATATCGGCGGCGGAGAGGGGCACGAGCGGTCCTCGACGGGGTTCAGACGGGAAGCGGGCAGGAGCGACGCGGCACCAGCGGCACCGCGACGCGAATCGTTACCGGCGATGATTGCGGGAATTCGCGGCGGCGCTCCAGCAGGCCGATCGCCTCCGCCGCCATGCGCGCCGGATCCTGACGGAACGTGGTGAGCGCGTAGGATTCCCAGCCGGCCTCGGGAATGTCGTCGAAGCCGATCACGGCGAGATCGTCGGGCACGCGCAGCCCCCGGCCGCGGACGACATCCATGAAGCCGAGCGCCATCAGATCGTTGACACAGAACACCGCATCGGGCGCCGGACCGGCATCGAGCATGGCCGCCGCCGCCTCGCGGCCGCCGGCATAGCTGCTCTCGCCGCCGCGGCCGATCCGGACGGCGAGGCCCCGCTCCTCCGCCGCGGCGCGGAACGCCGTCTCGCGCTCGACGACACTCGGCGTCGCCCGCACCGCGCCGACGAAGCCGAGGCGACTCCGGCCGAGCGCCGTGAAGAGCGCCACGGCCTGCGCGGCGGCGCCGGCATTGTCGGCGTTGACATGGTCGGAGCCCGGCTCGAACCGGCCCATCAGGACGAGCGGCTGGCCGTTGCGGCGGGCGAGATCGACCACCGCGGCGGGCGGCGAGCCGGAGAGCACGATCGTCCCCTCGACGCGATAGCCGACGAGCATCTTCTGCGCCGCGGTGATGTCGGCGGCGCTGCGGCCGGTGTTGACGACGATCGGCGCCCGGTCGCGCAGCACCAGCGCGCGGGTCAGCGCTCCGACGAGATGAGCGCGAAAGCCCTCCTCCGGCGCGGTGACGACGAGGCCGATCAGCCGGCTCTTGCGCGACAGGAGGCCCCGCGCGAGGTCGTTCACCTCATAGCCGAGTTCCTCGGCGGCGCGCACGATCCGGGCGCGCGTCGCCGGGGCGATCGAGGCGCCGGGGGTGAAGGCCCGCGACACGGCGGAGCGGGAGACGCCCGCCCGCGCCGCGACCGCCTGGGCACTCGGATAGGCCGCCGCCGGCTCCGCGGCGGAGCCCGGCGAGGCGCCCTCGGCCAGTCCGGGGGTGTCCGGTCCCCCACCCGGACGATCCTCAGCGGCCATCGACCGCACCGCGGGCGGGAACGACGCGAGGGCGTCGCAGCACAGCGTCAGGATCGTCCGGGGGGCCGGGGAAACACATTGCACATAAATTGCACAAACTCGCCGGTCCGTCGATCGTCATCCGGCGATCGGTATCCGAACAGCATTACAGAACGATGATGGAGATCTTGCCTGCCGGGCCAAGGCAGCCGCGAGGTTCGACCGCGTTATCAAGCTGTCATCCGATCCGGGTAGCTATGGATTGCACATAGTGTGCAACCACATCCCATTCCGGGGGACTTCCGACATGCTCAAACGCCCGCTCCTCCGCGGCGGTCTCGCCGCCGCAGCGCTCGTTGCGGCGCTCGGCGCCGCGCCGGTCGCCTTCGCCAAGGACGTCACGGTTTCCGTCTGGGCCGGCGGCACCAGCGAGCCCGACCATTACCGCATCGACGCGATCAAGATCGCCGCCGAACAGCTCGAGCGCGAGGCGCAGATCGACGGCGAGGACCTGAAGATCACGGTCGAAGGCCGCGCCTTCAACGGCTGGGACGAGTTCAAGCAGGCCTTCACGCTCGCCGCCCAGTCCGGCACCGGCCCGAACATCCTCGTCACCGGCCATGAGGACATCGCCACCTGGTCGCAGTCGGGCCTGATCCGGCCGATCGAGAACTATGTCGATTTCGACGCCTGGCCGCTCTCCGACCTCTACCCCAATCTCGTCGACATCGCCTCGCTGAACGGCACGATCTACGGCGTGCCGCAGGACGCGGAATCGCGCCCCTTCTTCGCCTGGATCCCGCATCTGAAGCAGATCGGCTGGAGCGAGGCGCAGATCGCCTCCCTGCCCGAGCGCGTCGCCAATGGCGAATACACGCTCTACGACATGCTCGCCGATGCGAAGAAGATGCAGGACGCCGGCGTGGTCGAGCCCGGCTACGGCTTCTACCCGCGCAACTCGAACGGCCCGGACTACTGGCAGTTCTACACCTCCTTCGGTGGCGAGATCGCCGATCCGGAGACCGGCAAGCTGGTCTTCGATCGCGCCGCGATGCAGCGCACCTACAAGTTCTTCGCCGATGCGGTCGCCATGGGCGTGACGAAGAAGAACCATATCGGCATGCCGGGCGACCAGTGGTGGCATGAAGTGGCGACCGGCAAGGCCGGCTTCTGGCACGGCGGCACCTGGCACTTCGCCCGCTACACCGGCAAGGAAGGCAACAAGGACTTCTTCGGCACCACCCAGTTCTCGCTGATCCCGGCGGGCGACAAGGGCATCGGCCGCGCCAACACGCTCACCCATCCGCTCGTCTATCTCGTCACCGCGAAGGGCGACGAAGCGGAGGCGACGATCGCCGCGCGGCTGATCGCCATAGCCTCGGAGCCGCGGATCAACGTGCTGCACGCGATCTCCTCGGCCCATCTCGCCATCTCGCAGGCCGAGACGACGATCCCGCTCTACTCCGAGAACCGTTGGGCGGCCGAGGCGACCGAGCGCCTGCTCGCGACCGCGACGGCGATGCCGAACCACAGCCAGTTCAGCCCCTATTGGGACATCTACTGGAAGGGCCTGCTCGCCACCTGGACCGGCGAGAAGACGCCGGACCAGGCGGTCGCCGAGGCGGAAGCCGCGGTCAAGGAACAGCTCGGCGACGCGATCATCATCCGCTGAGTGGACAGCCCCTCTCCCGCCCCTGCACATGGCGGGGGAGGGTTCCGCTTCGGGCCAGGGTGCGGCCTTCACACGAACGGCCGTCACCCCGGCCTCCGTGCCGGGGTCCATGATCGTGAGGCGGGGCGCTGCTCGCGTCCTTGGCCGCGAAGTGGGCCTCGCCGACGGTGCCCATGATCCCGAACCGGAACGGTTATGGATGCCGGCACGGAGGCCGGCACGACGAAGGTCGTTCTCCGCGTTCAACCATCCGAACCCGCCCATTCCCCCTTTCATCCCCATCCCGAAAGGAAGCCATGTCGTCCTCCGCCCGTCTCGGCCTTCTGATGCTGGCGCCGGCGGCGATCGTCGTGGCGCTGCTCTTCGTCGCGCCGGCGATCCTGACCGGCGTGTTCTCCTTCACGAGCATGACGACCGCGACCGGCATCACCGGCGGGGCGTGGCAATTGACGAGCGAGGCGATGGGTCGGCTGCGCTCCGCCGGCCTTGCCGCAGCAACCGTCGACGCACTCGCCGCCGAGCATTATCGCATCGACGAGACGACGCTCGCCACGGCGGCGGACGCGGGTGTCGCGGCCGCGACGATCGAGGAGCTGCGCACCCGGCACGGCGGCGAGACCTTCGACAACCGGCGCGATTTCGAGCGCTTCCTGAAGGGCCTCGCGGCGAAGCCCGCCAATGTCGCGGCGCTGAAGGCGGCGGTGCCGCCGTTCCGCGTCTCGATCGTCAATGTCCGCTATGAGACGGCGGCGGCCTTCGATGCGGCGGTGGCGGGCTCCGGCGTCGCGCTCGATGCCGCAGCCCGCGATCTCGTCGGGCGCGAGGCCTATACCGGCTGGCGCTGGACGACGGCGAATTACGGGCGGCTCGCCGCCTCGCCCGAGACGCTCGCCCGGCTCGGGCGCACGCTCCTCTACGTCGCCTCGACCATCCTGTTCTTCAATGTCGGCTTCGCCCTCGTGCTCGCCATCGCCACCTATTACCTGCCGAAGGGGCCGGGTGCCGCGGTGCGCGCCTTCTGGCTGATCCCGCGCGTGATGCCCGTCGTGCTCTATGTCATGCTGTGGAAATGGCTCGCCTGGGATGGCGGCTTCCTGTCGACCGTGCTCGCCCCGCTCGGCGTCGCGCCGCGCAACTGGCTGCTCGACAGCCCGGTCAATGCCTGGATCTTCATCGTGCTGATCAACGGCTTCATCGGCGCCTCGATGGGCATGATCATCTTTTCGAGCGCGATCCGGGCGATCCCGCAGCCGCTCTTCTACGCGAGCGCGGTCGACGGCGCCTCGACGCTGCAGCAGGTCCGGCACGTCATCCTGCCGCAATTGCGCTGGCCGATCCTCTTCGTCACCTCGTACCAGACGCTGTCCCTGCTCGCCTCCTTCCAGGAGATCCTGCTCGCGACCGATGGCGGACCGGGCTCCTCCACCGAGGTCTGGGCGCTCGCCGCCTACAACACCGCGCTCAACAGCTACACCGGCAATCTGCAATACGGCATGGGCGCGACCCTCGCCGTCGTGCTGGTCGTCGTCGGCATCCTCGTCTCGCTCGCCTATCTGCGGCTCTTCAACTTCGCGGCGCTCGTCGAGCGGCCGCGCATCGAGCAGTGAGGCCCGCCATGCCGAACCGCCTCCGCAGCCTGATGATCCTCGGCCTGATCGGCATCGCGTCGCTGCCGCTCATCGTCATGCTCGCCTTCCTGGTCATCGATTCCTTCAGCGCGAGCCCGCCCGGGACGCTCATTCCCGACCGATTCACGCTCGAGCACTGGCGCTTCCTGTGGCAGACCCTGCCCGGCCGGCCGAGCATCTGGACCGCGACGGCGAACACCTTCCTTTTCGCCGGAGCGACCGGCACGCTGCTCGTCGCGATCTCGTCGACCGCCGGCTACGCGCTCGCCCGCCTCGACCTGCCCTTCCGCGCCTTCTTCCTCGGCGGCGTGCTCGTCATGCACGCCTTTCCGACGGTGACGCTGATCATCGCCATCTTCCTCGTGCTGCAGGTGACCGGGCTCTACAACACGCTCGCCGGCGTCGTCCTCGTGAAGACCGCGCTCAACCTGCCGCTCGGCATCTGGCTGATGAAGGGCTTCTACGACACCGTGCCGTGGGAGATCGAGATCGCCGGTGTGCAGGACGGCGCCAGCCGTTTCACGGTGTGGCGCAAGCTCGTCCTGCCGCAGGTTCGGCCCGGCCTCGCCGCGCTCGGTCTGTTCTCCGTCATCGATGGCTGGAACGAGTTCATCCTGCCGCAGGTGCTCGCCCCGCGCAGCGACGTGCAGGTGCTCTCGGTCTATCTCGCCGGCCTGATCTCGGACGATTCCCGCTTCGATTTCCACCTCTTCAAGGCGGTGGGGCTGTTCTACGTCCTGCCGGTGACGCTCATCTACATGATCTTCCAGAACCGACTGATGTCGATCTACGGCGGAGGGACGAAGGGCTGATGCGCATCGAATTGCAGCATTTCTCCAAGCGCTTCGGCGACACCGTCGTCGTCTCCGACATGAACCTCGTCGTCGAAGAGGGCGAGATGATCGCGCTGCTCGGCCCGTCCGGCTGCGGCAAGACGACGACGCTGTTCGCCATCTCCGGCGTGCACCGGGTCGACGAGGGCCGCATCACCATCGGCGGCCGCGACGTGACGCGGCTGCCGGCACAGAAGCGCAATGTCGGCGTCGTCTTCCAGTCCTACGCGCTCTATCCGCACATGACGGCGCGCCGCAATATCGGCTTCCCGCTCGCCATCCGCGGCATGGAGAGGCGCGCCGCCGACAGGGCGATCGACGAGATGGCGGAGCTGCTCGAGATCCGGCCGCTGCTCGAAAGGCGGCCGGGCGAGCTCTCCGGCGGCCAGCAGCAGCGCGTCGCGCTCGCCCGTGCGCTGGTGCGCCGGCCCGACGTGCTCCTGCTCGACGAGCCGCTCGCCAATCTCGACGCCCGGCTGCGGCTCGACATGCGCGGCGAGATCCGCCGCATCCAGCGCGAGACGCACACCACGGCCATCCTCGTCACCCACGATCAGGTCGAGGCGATGTCGATGTGCGACCGCATCGCCATCATGGACCGCGGCCGCGTCGTCCAGATCGCCGCACCGGCGGAGATGTACGAGCGGCCGGCGAGCCGCTTCGTCGCGAGCTTCCTCGGCAGCCCGCCGATCGCCTATCTGCCGGCCGCCGCGACCGAGGGCGGGCTGCGGGTCGGCGACGCGCTGGTGCCCTGGGCGGGCACCGCTCCGCGGGATACCCCGCTCTCGATCGGCGTCCGGCCGGAGGATTTCGGGCCGGACGGCCCGATCCGGCTCGCCGGCACCGTCGCGGCGGTGGAGAGCCATGGCCGGGAAATGCTCTATGCGGTCGATCTCGCGCTCGGCGCGCGTCTGCGGGCGATCCAACCCGGCATCGCGCGCGCACGGATCGGCGAGGCCGTCGCCTGGGGCTTCGACCCCGCTCGGATGCTCGTCTTCGACGGCGAGGGGAGGCGCCTGTGACCGACGATTTCCGGGCGGAATTCGTCCGCCGGCACGGCTGGCCGGAACGGGCCGCGCTGGCGCCGCTCGCCATCGCCCATCGCGGCGCGAGCGCGCACGCGAACGAGAACACCCGCGCCGCCTTCGAGAAGGCCGCGACCCTCGGCGCGGCGATGTGGGAGCTCGACGTGCGGCTGTCGCGCGACGGCGTGCCGGTGGTCAGCCACGACGCGACGCTCGCGCTCGCCGACGGCCGCCGGGTGACGATCGCGGACCACGACTGGGCGGCGCTCGCCGGGGTGGCGCTCGCCCGCGGCGGCACGATGCCCGCATTCGCCGCGATCGTCGATCTCGCGGCGGAGGCCGGCTGCGGCCTCTATGTCGAGGTGAAGGAGCGCGCCGCGGCGGGCGCCGCGCTCGCCGTGCTCTCCGCCGGCGCGGCCCCCTTCGCGGCGATCGGGTCGTTCGACCACGACACGGTGCGCGACCTCGTCGCGGCCCGGTCCCGCTTTCCCGTCTCCGTCCTGGTGCGGATGGCGGAAGATCCCTTCGCGGCGGCGGAGGCGACGGGGGCCGCGATCATCCATCTCTGCTGGGAGCGCGACGGCGCGGATCCCGACCGGCTGGTGACGGATGCGCTCATCGCGCGGGCCGCCGCGGCGGAGCTCGGTGTCGTGCTCTGGCACGAGGAGCGGCGGGACGTGCTCGACCGGCTGATGGCGAAGCCGGTGCTCGGCATCTGCACCGACAAGCCGGAGATGATGAACCGCTACCGGCCCGATCCGGCTCTTCCGATCGGCGTTGTCTGCCACCGCGGCATGGCCGCGCTCGCGCCGGAGAACACGTTGCACGCCGCGCGGCTCGCCTTCGACCAGGGCTTTCAGACCGTCGAACTCGATGTGCACCAGCTCGCCGACGGCACCATCGCCGTTCTGCACGACGCCACGCTCGACCGCACCACGTCGGGCCGCGGCCCGGTCGCTGCGCTCGACCGGGCGGCACTCCACGGCGTCTCCGCCGGCCTGTGGTTCGATCCCTTCTTCGCCGGCGAAGGACTTCCCGAATTCGGCGAAGTTCTCGCCGCCGCCGGTCCGGATGGCGGGCTCTATGTGGAAGTGAAGGCCGGCGACGCCGCGGCGATCGTGGCCATGGTCGAGGCGGCCGGAGCGCTGCCGCGCTCGTTCTTCTGGAGCCCCGATCCGGCGATCCGCGCGGCGTTGCGTGCGCTCGGGCCAAAGGTGCGCCTGATGGCGCAGCGGACGCCCTATCCGAGCCTCGATGCGGCGATCGCCGCCGAGGGCGCGGCGATCGTCGAGTTCGATCCCGACTGCGACGACCTCGGCGAGATCGCCGCCTGCCGGACGCAGGGCGCCGAGGCGATGATCAAGTATTTCGGGGCGGATCCAGCCGAGATGGCGCGACTGATCCGGTTGCGGCCGGACCGGATGAATCTCGACCGGCCGGACATCTTCCTCGCCGCCTATCGCGCCGTGCTCGCCGCCCTCGGCTGAGCCGGCCCGCCCCCGCTCCGCCGCGGCCTGCAACGCGGCGGAGCGGGACCGCCGCCCGCGCCGGTCCACCCGTCCGTCCGGTCCGCATCACAGCCGCCGCTCCTTCAGGGGCGCGGTCGGCGTGATCGCGCCTACCTCCGCCGGCCCCGCCTTTCCTCGACCGCTCCTCTCCTCGGCCGCTCTCCGCTCGGCGTCATCCTCCCCCGCCTCCCGGCGCATTTCTGCCGCGCGAGAAGGGTTGGCGCCGTCCGGCGCCCCTCCCTGACGACGCGCCATCTTGCAGCGCGGGAGAAGTCGTTATAACGTCCTTACGTCATAAGCGGAGCCGTGCCGGGGAGCGCGGCCCAATCCAGAGCAGGAGAGCTTCGTGAGCAGTCTCGGCATCAAGGGTCTGATCCTGGGCGGCGCCTTCGGCGCGCTCGTTGCGGCCTCGGCGGGCGGCGCGTTCGCAGAGGACGTCACCGTGTCCTTCCTCACCCACTGGCCCCCCGAGACGGTCGCGAAGCTCGAGGCGGCCGCCGCTGCCTACCGGAAGGATCATCCCGGCGTCGCCGTCACGGTGCGCGCCGTTCCCTTCGGCGACCTCCTGACCACCATCCGCTCCTCCGCAGGGCAGGCGAGCGGCCCGACGATCGCCGGCATTTACGATCTCTGGCTGCCCGAGCTCGTCCGCGACAAGCTCGTCGCTGCGGCACCCGATACGAATGCCGCGGAGGTCAAGGCGGAATGGCCGGCCGGTGTGGCGACCGCCGCCTCGGTCGGCGGCACGGTCTATGGCTATCCGAACGAGATCGACGTCTACGCGCTCAACTACAACAAGAAGCTGTTCGCCGAAGCCGGCATCGACGCGCCGCCCAAGACCTGGGACGAATTGGTCGCCGCCGCCGCCAAGCTCTCCGACAAGGATGCCGGCCGGCAGGGCTTCGGCATGATCAACTCCTGGGCGGCCGGTGTCGTCCATCCCTTCGCCTCGCTGCTCGCCTCGAATGGCGGCGCGCTGGTGGTGGACGGCAAGCCGGCGCTCGACAGCGACGCGGCGAAGGAGACCTTCGCGCTCTATGAGACGCTCGTGAAGGCCGGCTCCTCCGAGGCCACCATGGGCACAGCCGACGCCAACACCACCGGGCCGTTCCTCGACAATTTCGTGTCCGGCAAGACCGGCATGATCATCATGGCGAACTGGTGGGAATCGGCCCTCAAGGCCGGCATGGGCGACGCCTTCGCCGACATCGCCACCGCGCCGATCCCGGTCGGACCGAAGGGCGATGGCCCGCACTCGATCTCCTATTCCTGGCTCACCGTCGTCAGCGCCGCGGCCGCCCCCGCCGAGCAGAAGGCCGCCTGGGACTTCCTCGCCTGGCTGAACGGCCCGACCTCCGGCGCCAACGGCGCCTCGGCGATGGGCGACATCCTGCAATCCATGGGCATCCTGCCGACCCGCAAGTCCGACGTCGCGGCCTTCAAGGACCGGCTCGATACGCCCTTCCTCGCCGGCTATGTGAGCGTTCTCGAAGAGGCACGGCCCTTCCCCGTCGTGCTCGGCGGACAGGAATTCACCGAGGCGCTGCAGGCGCAGATCGAGGCCGTGCAGTTCGGCCAGGCGAGCGCGGCCGATGCCGCCGCGGCGGCGCAGGCCGACGCCGTCTCGATCCTCGAGCGCGCCGCGCAGTAACCCTTCACTTCGCGCGCGCTTCCGTGCGTCATGGCCGGGCTCGTCCCGGCCATCCACGCCTTTCCTTCCGCGGCGGACCGGGGAGGACGTGGGTGCCCGGGCCGAACCCGGGCATGACGGCGGGAGGATGTATTCCGGCCTTCCCGATACGGACCCCTCATGACCGGCTTCGGCCTGCGGCGCTCAACGATCGCGATGCTCGCTCCGAGCGTCGGGCCGATCGCGGTGTTCGTCCTCCTCCCCCTCCTCCTGACGCTCTGGCTCGCCTTCCAGCGCTGGTCGTCGCAGACCCCGTTCTCGACCGCCACCTTTGTCGGCCTCGACAATTTCCGCGAGATCTTCGGCGCCGGCTCGGTCGGCAGCGACTTCAAGCGGGCGCTCACGAACACCGCGCTCTATTCGGCGCTGTCGATCGCGCTCATCCTGCCGCTCTCCGTGCTCTTCGGCATGCTCATCCACCAGGCGCGGCCGAGAGGGGCGACGTTGCTGCGGACGATTCTCTTCGCCACCTACATGGTGCCGATGATCGCGGTGGCGCTCGTTTTCTCGAAGCTCTATTCGCCGACGGAGGGGCCGCTCAATCAGGTGCTCGGCCTCGTCGGCATCGGCCGGCAGCCCTGGCTCTCCTCGCCCTCCTCGGCGCTGGTCTCGCTCGTCATCCTCAATGTCTGGCAGCAGGTCGGCTATTTCACCGTGCTCGCCATCGCGGGCCTCACCCAGATTCCCGACAGCGTCTATGAGGCGGCGAAGATCGACGGCGCGCGCGGCCCGCGCCTCTTCGTCTCGATCACCTTGCCGCTCCTCAAGCGTACGCTCGTCTTCTGCGCCGTCATCGCCCTCATCAATGCGGTGCAGGTGTTCGAGCCGGTGGCCCTGATCACCCAGGGCGGGCCGGTCGGCGCGACGAACGTCGTCACCTATCACATCCGCCGCGTCGGCATCGAGCGCGCCCAGGGCGGGCTCGGCTCGGCGATGGCGGTGACGCTCCTGCTTGCCCTCGTCGTCGCGGTCAGCGCCGTCTTCGCGGCGGTGCGGAAGGAGAAGCAGCGATGAGCGCCCGCCTCCCTTTGCCGACGCCCGGCCGCGGCCTCGTCTACCTGGCGACGATCGCCATCGCGGTCGCAGCCGCCTTCCCGCTCGCCTGGATGATACTGTCGAGCCTCAAGACACCGGCCGAGACGATGCAGACCCCGCCGGTCTGGCTGCCGGCGAGCCCGAGCCTCGCGGCCTATGAAAGCGTCGCCGATCTGATCGCGGTCGGGCGATCCTTCCTCAACTCCGCGCTGATCGCCGGCATCACCACGGCGGGCATCCTCGTCACCAGCCTGATGGCGGGCTTCGCCTTCGCCAAATACGAGTTCCGTGGCCGCAACACGCTGTTCGCCGCGATGATCGCGACGATGTTCCTGCCGCCCATCGTCACGCTGATCCCGCTCTACCGGCTCGTCGGCTCGATCGGCCTCGACGGCAATCTCGCCGGCGTCATCCTGCCCAATCTCGCCAATGCCTTCGGCATCTTCCTGATGCGCCAGTTCATCGCCGGCGTGCCGAACGAGCTGATCGAGGCGGCCCGGCTCGACGGCGCTTCGGAGATGCGGATCGTCTTCCGCATCGTCGCCCCCGCGGTGACGCCGGCGCTCGCCGCGCTCGCGCTCTTCGCCTTCGTCTATCACTGGAACAGCTATCTCTGGCCGCTCACCGTCCTGCAGGGCCGCGACGAGGCCTATCCGATCGTGCTCTCCCTGTCGCGGCTGCTCTCCTACAACCGCTCGGCGATCAACACCAATCTCGTGATGGCCGGTGCCACTCTCGCCGTGCTGCCGCCGCTCGTTCTCTTCGTCTTCCTGCAGCGCTTCTTCGTGAAGACGATCGTCTCGTCGGGGATGACGGGATGACGGCCCGCTCTGCCGCCGAACTTTCACCCCCGCTCAATTTCTCTCTTGCCGGCGGGCGAAGATCGACTCTAAGGTCAGGACGTTATAACGACATAATGTCGATGATCAGAGGGACAATCTCATGACGGAACGGATCGAGAAGCGTCGCCGCTGGAAGGCCCCGGTCGCGGCTGCCGCGATGTTCGGCGCGCTCGCGGCCTTGGCCGCGCCCGCCTTCGCGCAGACGACGGTCACGCTGTGGAGCTGGCGGACCGAGGACGAGGCGGCGATGAACCGGATCTTCGACGCCTTCGAAGCGAAGAACCCGGACATCAAGGTCGACCTGCAGTTCACGGCCGATGCGGACTATCAGAACCGCCTGTCGACCGCGCTGCGCGGTGGCGCGGGCCCCGACATCGCGCAGCTGAAGGCCTATGGCGAGCTGCAGCCGCTCGTCGAGGCCGGCTATCTCGAAGCGCTCGACGAGAGCGTTCCCGAGCTGAAGGCGTTTCCCGAGACCGCGCTCGGGGGTTCGCGCGCCGTCTCCGATGGCCTCATCTATGGCGTGCCCTATTCGACGCCGGTGATGGGCGTGTTCTACAACACCGACATCTTCGCCGCGCAGGGCATCGAGATTCCGAAGACCTACGAGGCCTTCGTCGCGGCCTGCGAGAAGCTCGAGGCAGCCGGCATCCTGCCGATCGCCGCGGGCGGCGCCAACGGTTCCGGCTGGGCGCTCGAGATCAGCCTCGGCGTCGTCGGACCGACCGTCTACGGCCCCGGCTTCTACGACGAGATGATGAGCGGCAAGGCGAAGTTCACCGACCCGCGCTTCGTCGCGGCGCTCGAACGGGTGAAGGCGCTCGCGCCCTATTATTCGGACGGCTTCGCCGGTGTCGACTATACGACCGCCACCCAGCAGTTCATCGCCGGCAAGGCGGCGATGTTCTTCGGCGGCGCTTGGGAGAATGGCAGCTTCAAGAGCCAGAATCCGAACCTCCACTTCTCGATCTTCGCCTTCCCGACCGACAAGGCCGAGGAGCCCGCCTACACATCGACCTTCTCGGACGGCTCCTACGGCCTCGTCGCCGACAGCGAGAACAAGGACGCGGCGGTCGAGGTGCTGCGCTTCATGGCCTCGGCCGAATTCGCGCAGCTCTTCGCGGACGAGCTGGGCTGGCCGCCGGCCCGGATCGACGCGACGGCGAACGACCCGGTGCTGAAGGCGATGCTCGAGATGCAGAAGCACGCGACGCCCTACCTGACTCTGGTCGGCTACCGCTGGCAGACGCCGACCGCCTCCTCGGTCATCCAGGCCGGCATCATCGACATGATCGAGGGCAAGATTGCCGCCGAGAAGCTCGCCGCCGATACCGATGCGGCGGTCTCCACCTGGTTCAAGCCGAAAGAGTGATGCCGATGCGGGCCGCGGCGACGCGGCCCGCCCATAAGGCGCGGAGAGGGGCATGGCCGAAGCAACAAGGACCGGGAGGGCGCGGACGGGACGGCGGTTTTCCGCCGCCGCCTTCGCACGGCACCGCCGCGCCTTCCTCTTCATCCTGCCGGCGCTCACCCTCTATGTCGTCTTCATCGTCTATCCGCTCGCCCTCTCGCTGTGGGGCAGCCTGTTCCGCTGGCGCGGCCTGCGCCAGCAGGGCTTCATCGGCCTCGACAATTTCGTCCGCCTGGTCGAGCCGCCGAGCCGCGATCTCCTTTTCGGCGCCTTCGGCCACAACGTGATCTGGTTCGCCGGCGTCATGCTGCTGCAGAACGGGCTGGGACTGATCTTCGCCTATCTGCTCTTCCGGCGCGGCCGCGGCACCGCGCTGCTCCAGTCCGTCTTCTTCTTCCCCGCGGTGCTGAGTCCGGTGATCGTCGGCGCGCTGTGGAAGCTGCTTCTCTCGCCCGAGGGTGCGGTCGAGGCGATGCTCTCCGCGCTCGGTCTGATGGAGGGCCGGCTGACCATCCTCGGCAATTCGACCTATGCGCTCTACGTGCTGATCGCCATCGACGCCTGGAACTGGATGGGCCTGCCGGTGCTCATCTTCCTCGCGGGGCTGCGCCAGATCCACCCCTCCGTCTTCGAGGCGGCGCGGCTCGACGGCGCCGGCCCGGTGCGCACGCTGTGGAGCATCGCCCTGCCGCTGCTGGTGCCGGCCGTGTCGTCGCTGACGACGCTCTCCTTCATCAACACCTTCAACCAGTTCGACCTCGTCTATGTGATGCAGGGTGTGGCCGGGAACCCGAACTACGCGACCGACACGCTGGTCACCTATTTCTACCGGCTCGCCTTCGGCGCCATCGGCGCGGTCGGCATCACCGATATCGGGCTCGCGCTCGCGCTCGGCTCGGCGCTCTTCCTGTTGCTGACGCTCGTCACGATCCTGCTCATCCGCTTCTTCGAGCGCCGCACGGTGCAGCCGGCATGACCTCCCTCGCCCTCCGTCACCGCATCGGGCAGGTCCCCGGCTGGATCGTGCTCCTCGCCTGGGCCGCCGCCGTCGCGCTGCCGCTCTACATTCTCATCGTCTCCTGCTTCAAGACGACGGCCGAGATCTACAACGACAAGTTCGGCCTGCCCTCCGCCTGGACCTTCCAGAACTTCATCTCGGCCTGGACGCATGTCGATTTCGGCCGCTACCTGCTCAACAGCCTCGGCGTCACCGGAGCCGCGGTCGTCTTCACCGTTCTCTTCGCCGCGATGGCGGCCTATCCGCTCAGCCGCTACGAGCTGAAATGGGCCTCGCCGGTGCTCGCCTTCTTCCTCGCCGGCATCATGTTGCCGATCCGGCTCGCCTCGGTCGAACTCTTCACGCTGATGAAGGAGCTCGGCCTGCTCGACAGCCGGCTCGGCCTCGTCTTCGTCTATGTCGCGATCCGGCTGCCCTTCGCGATCTTCATTTTCGCGAACTTCATGCGCGCCCTGCCGCGCGAACTCGAAGAGGCGGCCCGCATCGACGGCGCCGGGGAATGGCGCGTGCTCTTCCTCGTCATCCTGCCGATCGTGCGGCCGGCGGTGGCGATCGTCGCGATCTTCACGGCGATCGCGGTGTGGAACGACTTCTTCTTCCCGCTGATCTTCATCTTCGATCAGGACCTGCGCACCGTCCCCTTCGCGACGATGAGCTTCATCGGCCAGTACCGGACCGAATGGGGCGAGGTCTTCGCTTCGCTCGCCCTCTCGATGGCGCCGGTGCTCCTCATGTATGTGCTGCTCGCGAGGCAGATCCGCGAAGGTGTCGGCGCGGGCGGAGGACTGAAATGATCGAGGATCGCATCTATTCCGGCGGGCCGGTGCTCGTCGTCGGCGCACACGCCTTCGATGCCGAGGTGATCGCCGGGCCGCTCGCCGCCACCGCAGCCGCCCGCGGCGCCGCGGTCACCTTCCTGCACCTGACGATGGGCGAGCAGGGGCACACGCGGCTCGCCCCCGATGCCTATGCCGCGCAGAAGAAGGAGGAGGCGTCGCGCTGCGCCGCCCGGCTCGGCATCTCCTGGCTCGGCTTCGACCTGCCGGATGCCTTCCTGCCCGACACCGACGAAACGGCGCTCCGGATCTGCGACGTGATCCGCGAGACGAAGCCGCAGACCGTCATCACCCATTGGTCGGGGAGCTGGCACAAGGACCATCGTGCCGCCGGCGAGGCGACCAGGAAGGCCGTCTTCTACGCCGCCCTGCCGACCCTCGTCCGCGCCGCGCCGGCCCACACGCCCGATCTCCTTCTCTTCGGCCAGAATTGGGAGGACGACGAGGGCTTCGTGCCGAGCCAGCTCGTCGACGTCACCGAGGGTTTCGAGGCCTGGCGCGCCGGCATCCTCGAATACGAGCTCGCGCGCGGCCTCGCGAGCTTCCCCTATGTCGATTACTACAGCGCGCTCTACCGAACGCATGGCTGCCTGCGCGGCGTCACCTACGCCCAGGCCTTCGCCACCACCTCGCATTCCTGGAGCGCGGGCTTCGGCCAGTTCATGCCGCCGATGCGGCTGCGGCCCGCCTGTGGCTGCGGGGGAAAGCACGGATGAGCCGCGTCCTCGCCCTCGATCTCGGCGGCACCAGCCTGCGCGCCGCCACCGCGCCGGCCGCCGCGCCGACCGCGCTCGAACCGGCCGGACACTGGCCGGCGCCGCAGACACCGGAGGCGCTCGCCGCCCGGATCGGCGCCCTTCTCGAGGCGGCGCCGGACGTCGCCGCCATCGGCCTCACCGCACCCGGTCTCGTCGAGGGCACGGTGTCGCGCTGGATGCCCAACCTGCCGGCGCTCGACGGCGTCGACCTCGCCCCGCTCTGCCGCGGCCTGCCGCTCGCCGCCGGCAATGACGCGCAGATGGCGCTGGTCGCCGAAGCGTCGGCCGGCGCTGCGAAAGGCCTCGACGACGCCCTCCTCGTCGCGATCGGCACCGGCATCGGCTCGGCCGTTCTCGCCGCGGGCAGGATCGTGCGCGGCGCGCGCGGCGGCGCCTGTTCCTTCGGCTGGGCAAATGGCGATCCCGCCGATCCCGGCGCCGAGCGGCTCGGCTGGCTCGAGCGGAACGCCGCCGGCCCGGCGCTCGACCGAGCGGCGCGGACGGTCGGCCTCGCCGATGGCGCCGCGCTGATCGCCGCCGCCCGCTCCGGCAGCCCGCAGGCGCGCGCCGCGATCGCTCCCGCCGCAGCCGCGCTCGGCGCGGCACTCGCCGGCGCGGTCGGCCTGCTCGACCCCTCGGCCGTGCTGCTCGCCGGCGGCGTCTCGGAGGCGGCCGACGTGCTGATGCCCGACCTGCGCGCCGCGCTTATCCGCAATCTGCCGGCGCATCTGCGCGCCGTCCGCGTCGAGGTCGGCGCCTTCGGCCCGCGTGCCGGGCTGACCGGTGCGGCGATCGCCGCGACGCTCGGTTCCGACTGGTGGAGGATCCGCCGATGACCAAGACGACGCCCGCCGTCGATCTCGACCGCCGGCGGCCGGAGCCGCTCTGGCACCAGGCCGAGCGCGCCATCCGGTCCCGCATCGAAAGCGGCGAATGGCCGCCGGCGAGCCAGATCCCGGCCGAGGACCGGCTCTGCGATCTGCTCGGCGTGTCGCGCATCACCGTCCGCCACGCGCTCAAGAATCTCGAGGCGCAGGGGCTGCTGCGCCGCGAGCACGGCCGCGGCACCTTCGTGCGGAGCGCCACCGTCGTTGCCGGCGCGCGCGGGCTGACGAGCTTCACCGAGGAGATGCGGGCGCTCGGCGTCTCGGTCGGCTCGCTGGTGCTCGAGCGCGCCCGCGTGCCTGCCTCGACACTCGTCGCCGCCGCGCTCGAGATCGATGAGGGCGAGGAGGTGTTCCTGATCCGCCGCCTGCGGATCGGCAATGACGCGCCGGTCGGCATCCAGAACGCCCATCTGCGCGCCGACCGGGTGCCCGGCCTCTTCGACGAAGAGCTCGCGGAAGGCTCGCTCTATCTGCATCTGAAGCGGCGCTTCGGCATCGAGCCGGTGGAGGCGACGGAACTCTATCGCGTCGGCGCGGTGCCGGCCGAAGAGGCGAAGCTGCTCGGCGTGCCGGAGGGTAGCCCGGGCTTCATCGTCGAGCGCGTCACCGTCGATGCGCGCGGACCGTTCGAATTCACGAGCTCCATCATGCGCGGCGATCGCTACGAGATCCGTTCGACGCTGCGGCTTTGATCAACCCCTCGCTCCGAGCTCTCCCGAGAGAAGAAAAGAGAAGACCATGACCGATTTCTACCTGCACCGCCTGACGGCGCTGATCGAATCCGCCGGGCGCGAGAACGACGCCAATCTCTCGCAGGTCGCCGAGCGCTTCGCGCAGAGCCTCGCCGATTGCGGCCTCGTCCATCTCTTCGGCTCGGGCCATTCGGTGCTGCCCTGCCAGGAGGCCTTCCCGCGCTACGGCACCTATGTCGGTTTCAACCCGCTCACCGACCCGCGCGTGATGTGGCACAACGTGCTCGGCGCCGGCGGCGTGCGCGAACTGCTGTGGCTCGAGCGGACCGAAAACTACATCGACAAGTTCCTCGACCACCAGCCGCTCAATCCGGGCGACTCGATCATCATCTACAGTCATTCCGGCACCAATTCGGCCGGCATCGAGACCGCGCTCTATGCGAAGAAGCGCGGCCTCTTCGTCGTCGCCGTGACGAGCGCCAAGAACGACCGCCCGGCCAAGCATTCCTCGGGCAAGCGCCTCAAGGACATCGCGGATGTCGTCATCGACACCGGTTCGCCGGTCGAGGACGCGATCGTCCCGATCGAGGGCTGGAGCCGGCCGGTGTCGGGCTCCTCGACCGTGCTCGCGATGGCCCTGACGCACGAGCTGATCGCCCGCACCGCCGACCAGCTGTCGAAGCGGAACGTCGAGCTGCCGGTCTTCGCCTCGCCGACCATTCCGGGCGTCACGCTGCACGACACCGACATCATCTACGGCGTCTATCGCGAGCGGATGCTCGAGGCGCAGCAGAAGCACCTCGCGACCTTCCAGGAGACAATGAAGGGCAGCTGAGCCCCCGCCGGGGCTCAGGTCGCCACCGCCTCCCCCCTCGCCGCCGCATGGGCTGCGGCGAGGGCCGTCTCCGCATCGTTCTCGAAGACCACTTCGGGCATGCGCACGCCATGGGCGAGCAGCACCCGCCGCACAGACGGCCGCGCGCCCGAAACGAAGACCCGCGCGCCCGCCCGCCGCGCCTTGCCGACAAAGCCCTCGACCGTCGCCGCGCCGGTCGAATCGAGGATCGGCACAGCGGCGAAATCGATCACATAGGCCTTC
Source organism: Prosthecomicrobium pneumaticum (assembly GCF_014199915.1). GTDB lineage: Bacteria > Pseudomonadota > Alphaproteobacteria > Rhizobiales > Kaistiaceae > Prosthecomicrobium > Prosthecomicrobium pneumaticum. The sequence continues at coordinate 618,494 of NZ_JACHOO010000002.1, forward strand.
GGATGCGCGCCGATCCGGTCGAGCACCGCACCGACGCTCGCCGCCGCGCCGAAGAAGAAGGCACCGGAGATCCGGCAGAGCACGACGTCCTCGTCCGTCGCGACCGCCGTATCGTAGCGCTCCCGCGCCCCGTCGGGTGCGTCGGCGAGATCGGCTTGCGCGAGCGGCCGGCCGCTCTCGATCTCGACCGTCTGCGCCATGCGGTGGACGAAGAGCAGCGTGCCGATGATGAACCCGGCGAGAATGCCCTCGGTCAGATCGCGGAAGACGACGAGGAGGAAGGTGGCGAGGAGGACCAGCGCATCGCCCCAGGAGGCGCGCACCAGCGTCGCGAACTGGTGCTTTTCCGCCATGTTCCAGCACACGACCGCGAGCACGGCCGCGAGCGCGGAGAGCGGGATATAGCTCGCGAGCGGCGCGGCGACGAGGATGAAGACGAGCAGGAAGGCGGAGTGGAGCATGCCGGCGATCGGCCCGCGCGCACCGGCGCGCACATTGGTCGCGGTGCGGGCGATCGTGCCGGTGACGCAGATGCCGCCGAAGAGCGGCGTGACGATGTTGGCGACGCCCTGCGCGACCAGTTCGCTGTTCGACCGGTGCCGCCGGCCGGTCATCGAATCGGCGACGACCGCCGACAGGAGGCTCTCGATGCCGCCGAGCAGGGTGAAGGCGATCGCATCGGGCAAGAGATCGACCATCAGGTCGAGCGAGATCGGCGGCAGATGCGGCAGCGGCAGGCTCTGCGGAATGCCGCCGAAGCGCGTGCCGATCGTCTCGACCGGCAGATGGAGGAGGAGCGCCGCGACCGAGGCGACCGCGACGGCGATCAGGAAGGCCGGCCAGTGCGGCCGCAGCCGGCGCACCGCGATGATGACGGCGATCGAGCCGAGCGCCACGCCGAGCGCGGCGGGATTGAGCGTCGGCATGGCGCCGGCGAGTGCCTCGAGCTTCGGCAGCAGCGGGCCCGGCTCATGGTCGAGCGTCAGGCCGAACAGATCCTTGATCTGGCTCGAGAAGATGATGACAGCGATGCCCGAGGTGAAGCCGACGGTCACCGGATAGGGCAGGTATTTGATGAAGGTGCCGAGCCGCAGGAGGCCGATCAAGAGCAGGAAGACGCCCGACATCATGGTGGCGAGCATCAACCCGTCGACGCCGTGCCGTGCGACGGTCGCCGCGACGAGTACGATGAAGGCGCCGGCCGGCCCACCGATCTGGAACCGGCTGCCGCCGAGCGCCGAGACGATGAAGCCGCCGACGATCGAGGCATAGAGCCCGCGGTCGGGCGTGACGCCGGAGGCGATGGCGATCGCCATCGACAAGGGCAGCGCGACGATCGCCACCGTGAGCCCGGCGACGATGTCGGGCTTCAGGTCGGCGAGGCGGTAGCCCTCGCGCAGCACCGTGACGAGTTTCGGGGTGTAGAGGTCGGCGAAGCTCGCTTCGCGGGTCTGGGCAGCCATTCAATCCGCCTTCAGGAATGAAAGGCGGCGGGATCGTCGGCTTCTCGTCGGCGGTCGCCGTCGCGGGTGGTCAGCCGTCGCCCCCGATCACGCTTTCGCGTCCTTGAGCCGGACACCGCGGCCGCGGCCCTGGCTCGGCGCGTTGTCGCCGATCAGCTCGATGCCGGCGGCATCGAACGCCTCGACGACTTTGGTCAGCGTGTCGATCACACCGCGTACCGTGCCCTCGCTCGCCTCCATCCGCTGGATGGTCGGCAGAGAGACGCCCGACAGCTCGGCGAGCTGGCGCTGGTCGATCCCGAGCAGGGCCCGGGCGGCCCGCATCTGCGCGGCGGTGATCATCGTGGCTCCGACTGATGCACGACTCTATCGCGCCTGAAGAATGATGTCCAGACCATCAATAAGAATGTTCTGAACAGGGTATATCGACGTATGAACGCCCAGCCGAGCGCGTTCGGACGGACGCCGCCGTGCCGGACCGGGTGAAGCTCGAGGCCGTGGTGAAGACGCTGCCGCGGGACGCCCGAACTGGCCCGAAGCCCGGACCCCTCTTGCGCAATGCGGCGGCTCGGCCTTTCTTGGGCGGCCCTTCTCGGGCGCCGACAAGCGGGAGGAGTAAGGATCATGACGACCGAAACGAAGCCGGCGCTCGCCGACGAGGTGAAGGCCGCCCAGCGGGCAGCAGCCGATGCCGGCATCGTGCAGCTCGATTTCGTCAAGGCGCCGGCCGATGAGGTCCGTGCCGCCAATCTGCGCTTCCAGCATTTCCTGAACGAGGGCGGGCCGCAGCCGGCCGTCGAGACCGCGACGGTGGCCGCCGAGCCGCCGGTGCCGCTGCGTCTCTACAAGCCCGACGGGCCCGGCCCGCATCCGGTCTATCTGCACATCCATGGCGGCGGCTTCGCGCAAGGGACGCTCGAGACGCTCGACCGGGTGAAGCGCGAGATCGCGAGCGAGGCCGGCATCGCCGTGGTGGGGCTCGAATATGCGCTGGCCCCGGAACACCCCTACCCCGCGGCGCCGCGCCAGGTCGCCGCGGTCGCGGCCTGGCTGTCGAGCGATGGGGCGGCCCATGGGCTCGATCCGCAGCGCATGGCGATCGGCGGCGATTCGGCCGGCGCGCATCTCGCCCTGCAGCAGCTGCTCGCCGATCGGGCCGCCGGGCTCGGCCGCTTCCGGGCCGCGGCGCTCGTCTATGCGATGCTGAGCGACCGGCACGACAGCCCCTCGCACCGCGACTTCGGCGATGGCAGCTATGGGCTGACGACGGCCCGGCTCGCATGGTTCTGGTCGCGCTACCTGCCCGACGCCGCGCTCCGCCGGCAGGTGCTCGACGATCTCGCCGCCGCCGATCTCGCAGGCCTGCCGCCGGTGCTCCTGATCGCGGCCGCGCTCGACCCCCTGCTCGACGACACGCTCGCCCTCGAGCCGCGGCTCGCCGCGGCCGGCAACCCGGTCGAGCTGACGATCTACGAAGGGATGCCGCACGGCTTCCTCAACCAGACCCGGCTCCTCGACGGCGCCCGGTCGGCGCGCGACCAGATCGTCGGCTTCCTCCGCCGCACGCTTCTCTGACGCGCTCAGGCCGCGCGAGAGAGCCTGCGGATCGCGAGGTCGAGGGCGGAGAGGAAGGCCGAGCGGTCCTTCTTCGCGAAAGGCGGCGGTCCGCGCGTCACGGCGCCGGCCGAGCGCAGCTCGTCGAGCAGATTGCGGGTGGCGAGCGCCATGCCGATCGAGGCGTCGTCGAAGAGGCGCCCGGTCGGGCCGATCACCGTCGCACCCGTCTTCACGCAGCGCGCGGCGAGGGGCACATCGGCCGTGACCACCACGTCGCCCGTCGCCGCCCGCTCGGCGATCCAGTCGTCCGCGACGTCCGGCCCCGCCGGCACGATCACCCGCTCGATGCGCGGGTCGCGCGGCACCTGGACGAAGGCGTTGGCGACGATGAAGACGGCGAGGTCGTGACGCTCGGCGACGCGATAGATCTCGTCCTTCACCGGGCAGGCGTCGGCATCGACGAAGATGCGGATCGGACGGCTCATGCTTCCTTCCTGCCGCGGCGGGGCCGCCAAGCAACCATCAAATACAAAGAGGGGTCGCTCGGTCGAGCGACCCCTCCATTGCCTGACCGCGTTCCGGCAAGGGCCGGACGAACGTCGGTGTTACGCAGCGAAACCCTCAAAGGCGAGGACCCGGGTCTCCGACGACCGCGATGCGTGACAATGAGACACTGGATCACCTCCTTCCGTTTGTTGACGATGATCAAAAGATAGGCCCGCTTTTGCGGAAGCGAAAGAGGGTGCTCGGAAATTCTCGCGCGACGGCGAAGCATCGTTGCGCGGACGCCTCACTCCGGCGCCGCGACCTCGACGAACACCGACACCGAGCGCGGCGCGAGCCGATCCGGCGCCGGCGGCTCGGCGGAGGCGATCGCCCGCTCCCAGCGGAAGCCGGGCCGCGGCGGCGCGAGCCTGAGCGCGGGCGCCTCGGGCGCGCCGTTGACGGCCACCGCGACCCGATCCGCATCGGCATAGAGGACGGCGACGACCGCACGGCCGCCGTGCCAGTCCGCCTCGGCCATCGGCGCGCCGTCCGGCCGCAGCCAGAGCACGTCGGGCACGCCGCTCTGATCGTTCGGCGCGCCGCCGAGCGGCCGCTCGTCCCGCAGCGCCGGATGTCGCGCGCGCAGCCGGATCAGCGCGGCGGTGTAGTCGACGAGCGCCTCGTCCTTGCCCGCCCAGTCGAACCAGGCGATCGGGCCGTCCTGCGCATAGGCATTGTTGTTGCCCGCCTGGCTGCGGCCCGCCTCGTCGCCCATCGCGAGCATCGGCGTGCCGCGCGAGACGAGGAGGGTGGCGAGCAGCGCCCGCACGTCGTTCGCCCGCGCGGCGGCGACCGCCGGATCGTCGCTCGGCCCTTCGGCGCCGTTGTTCCAGCTCTTGTTGTCGTCCGTGCCGTCGCGATTGTCCTCGCCATTGGCGCGATTGTGCTTGCGCTCATAGGCGACGAGGTCGGCGAGGGTGAAGCCGTCATGCGCGGTGACGAAATTGATCGAGCGCGACAGCGGCCGGCAGCGGGGCACGAAGACATCGGCCGAACCGGCGAACCGCGTCGCGAAGGCGCCGAGCAACCCGGCATCGCCGCGCCAGAAGCGACGCACCGCGTCGCGGTATTCGTCGTTCCACTCGCCCCAGCCGGCCGGAAACTCGCCGAGCTGGTAGCCGCCGGGGCCGATGTCCCACGGTTCCGCGATCAGCGTGAGATCGCGCAGCCGCGGATCCTGCGCGATCGCGGTCAGGAGCGGCGCCTCGGCGTCGAAGCCGCCCGGTCGCCGGGCGAGCGTGGTGGCGAGGTCGAAGCGGAAGCCGTCGAGCCCGGCATCCGCCCAGCGTCGCAGCGCATCCATGACGAGCCGCACGACGATCGGCCGGTCGGCGGCGAGGATGTTGCCGCAGCCGGCATCGTCGATATAGAGGGCCGGGTCATCCGGCCGCAACCGGTACCAGGAGGCATTGTCGAGGCCGCGCATCGAGAGGGTCGGGCCGAGATGATCGCTCTCGCCGGAATGGTTGAAGACGACGTCGAGGATGACGGCGATCCCGGCGGCGTGCAGCGCGGCGATCGCGGCGCGCACCTCCGGCCAGCCGCCGGGCGCGAGCCGCGGATCGGGCGCGCAGAAGGCGATCGGATTATAGCCCCAGTAATTGGAGAGGCCGAGCGGCGGCAGATGCCGCTCGTCGATCCAGGCGGCGGACGGCATCAGCTCCACCGTCGTCACGCCGAGCCGGACGAGATGCTCGACCGCCGCCGGCTGGGCGAGCCCGGCGAAGGTGCCGCGCAGCGCCTCGGGCACGCCGGGATGACGCATCGTGAAGCCGCGGACATGCAGTTCGTAGACGATCTGTCGGTCCCACGGCACGGCCGATGCGAGACGCGACGCGGCAGGAAGATCGGCGATGACGAGCGCCTTCGGTACGAAGGGGGCGCTGTCGGCCCCGTCCTCGGCCGCGCCGAGCCGGCGCGCATCGAACAGGGAGGGATGGAGCGCGAAGGGCCGGTCGAGCGCCGCCGCGAAGGGATCGACGAGCAGTTTGGCCGGGTTGAACCGGTGGCCTTTATGCGGTGCGAAGGGGCCATGCGCGCGGAAGCCATAGCGGGCGCCGAGGGCGAGCCCTTCGGCGCGGCCGTGGAACACCGCGCCGGTCCGGCCGGGCAGCGGTATGCGCGTCTCGCCGCCATCGGCGTCGAAGAGACACAGATCGATCGCGTCGGCATGGGCCGAATGGACGGCGAAATTGACACCGGCCCCGTCATAGGCCGCGCCGAGCGGCTCCGGCCGGCCGAGGCCGAGGGGCATCATTCGCCGACCGCGCGCTCGGCGACCGCCTGCCGGTAGAGCGCGGCATAGGCGGCCGCAGCCCGGTCCCAGGAGACGTCGGTGCGCATGGCGTTCTCCTGCATGCGGCGCCAGGCCGGCCGGTCGCGCCAGAGCTCGACGACGCGGTGGAGCACCGCCTCGAGGCCGAGCGCGGACACCGGTCCGAACTGGAAACCGGTCGCCACCCCCGCGGCGAGCGCCACCGGATTGGCATCGATCACCGTGTCGTTGAGCCCGCCGACGCGCGACACCACCGGCAGGGCGCCATAGCGGAGCGCGCAGAGCTGGGTGAGCCCGCAGGGCTCGAAACGGGACGGCACGAGCAGCGCGTCGGCGCCGGCCTGGATCAGATGGGCGAGGCCTTCGTCATAGCCGGTCGCGAGCGCCACCCGGTTCGGATGCTGCGCCGCGATGCCGCGCAGGCCCTCGGCGATCGCGGCGTCGCCGTCGCCGAGCACGACGAGCTGCGCCCCGGTCATCATCAAGGCATCGAGCCGGTCGACGAGAAGGTCGAGCCCCTTCTGCCAGGTCAGCCGGCTGACGACGCCGAAAAGCAGCGCGTCGCGATGCTCGTCGAGGCCGAGGCTGCGCTGCAGCGCCGCCTTGTTGCCCTGCCGCTCGGCGAGCGAATCCGGCCCGAAGGGATGCGGCACGAGGGGATCGGCCTGCGGGTTCCAGATGCCGGTGTCGATGCCGTTCAGGATACCGCTGAAGGCGGCGCCGCGCGCCCGCAACACCCCGTCGAGCCCCATGCCGCCCTCGGGTGTCCGGATCTCGCGGGCATAGCTCGGCGATACGGTGGTGACCCGGTCGGCGAGCCGGAGTGCGGCCTTCAGATAGCCGACCGAGCCGAAATACTCGACGCCCTCGACCGAGAGCGCGCGGGGCGGCAGGCCGAGCACGCCGACCAGCGACAGTGCGAACTGGCCCTGGAAGGCGAGATTGTGCACGGTCGCCACCGTCGCCGGCCGGGGCCCTTCGGCATAGGCGAGATAGGCGATCGCCGGTCCGGACTGCCAGTCGTGGCCGTGCACGAGATCGGGCTGCCAGCTGCCGGCATAGCCGAGGCCGACCGCGGCCGCCGCGGCGCCGAGGGCGGCGAAGCGGATCGGGTTGTCGGCGAAATCCTGTCCGTTCGGATCGAGATAGGGGCCGCCCGGCCGATCGTAGAGATGCGGCGCGTCGACAATCAGGAGATCGAGCCCTGCGGCCGAGGCGCGCAGGAGGCGCGCCGGCCCGCCGAACAGATCGGCGAAGAAATGCACCGGCTCGGCCGCCTCGAGCGCGGCCATGACGCGCGGATAGCCGGGGACGAGCGTCACCGTCTCGACGCCGTGATCGGCGAGCGCCTTCGGCAGCGCGCCGGCGACATCGGCGAGACCGCCGGTCTTGACGAGCGGATAGACCTCGGAGGTCACCGACAGCGCGCGGAGCGCAGGGCGCGGCTCGGCCGGCGCCGCCGGGGGCTCGGTCGCCGCAGCGATATCCCCGCCGGCCGGCTCGCTGATCGGGTCGGCCGGGGACTGCGGCGCCGTCGCCGCGCCGGTCGCGGCCATGCGCGTCGGGGATTTGCGCGTCGGGGATTTGCGCGGCCGCACGGTCTTGCGCGGCGGCTCGTCGGTCGCAGCCAGGATCAGCCTCCCAAGCGATCGATCATCGTCTGGGTGATCAGCACGATCCCCTTCTCCGTGCGGCGGAAGCGCCGCGCATCCGCCTCGGGATCCTCACCGACCACCAGCCCCTCGGGGATCCGGACCCGCGCATCGATGACGACGTTTCTCAATCGCGCACCGCGGCCGATCTCGACATAGGGCAGCACGACGCAGCCCTCGAGACTGCCGTACGAATTCACGCGCACTCCGGTGAACAGGAGCGACCGGTTGAGCTGCGAGCCGGAGACGATACAGCCGCCGGAAATGAGGGAGGACAGCGCGTGCCCGCGGCGATGCTCCTCGTTGTGGACGAATTTCGCCGGCGGGACGATCTCGCCATAGGTCCAGATCGGCCAGTCCCGATCATAGAGGTCGAGGTCGGGGACCACGTCGGTCAAGGCGATGTTCGCCTCCCAATAGGCGTCGACCGTGCCGACATCGCGCCAATAGACGCCGGTCTCGCCCGGAGAACGGACGCAGGAGTTCTCGAAGCGATGCGCCACCGCCTTGCCGCCCTTGACGATGGCGGGAATGATGTCCTTGCCGAAATCATGGCTCGAATGCGGGTCGGCGGCGTCGCGGCGCAGTTCCTCCATCAGGAAGCGCGTGTCGAAGACATAAATGCCCATCGAGGCGAGCGCGCTGTCGGGCTTGCCGGGGATCGCCGGCGGGTCCTTCGGCTTCTCGACGAAGGCGAGGATCCGATCCTGCTCGTCGACATGCATGACGCCGAAGCCGGTCGCCTCCATGCGCGGCACTTCGAGGCAGCCGACGGTCACGTCGGCCTGGCTCTCGCAGTGCTGCTTCAGCATCTCCTCATAGTCCATCTTGTAGATGTGATCCCCCGCCAGAATGACCAGATATTTGGGATCGTAGCTCTCGATGATGTCGAGGTTCTGATAGACGGCATCCGCCGTGCCGAGATACCACTGCTCTTCGGAAATGCGCTGGCTGGCGGGAAACATGTCGAGCGTCTCGTTGCGCTCGGGGCGGAAGAAGTTCCAGCCGCGCTGGAGATGGCGCAGCAGGCTGTGCGCCTTGTACTGTGTCGCGACGCCGATCCGGCGGATGCCCGAATTGAGCGCGTTGGACAGGGCGAAGTCGATGATGCGCGATTTGCCGCCGAAATAGACAGCCGGCTTCGCCCGCCGATCGGTCAGTTCGAGCAGCCGGCTGCCGCGGCCCCCGGCGAGCACATAGGCCATGGCGTGCCGCGCGAGCGGACCGCCGGTCTGTCCAGGACGCTCCATCATCTTCCTCCCAAGCCCCCCAAGGCCAAGTTATTGTTGTTCGGCTTCGAAAAAAACCGTCGAGAGGGGCGGCAGCGTGATCTCGGCCGAGGCCGGGAAGCCGTGCGCGCCCTGCGCGGCCGCCTCGACGCCCCCCATATTGCCCTGACCCGAACCGCCATAGACGACCGCGTCGGTGTTGAGGATCTCGCGCCAGCGCCCGGCGCGCGGCAGGCCGATGCGATAGCCGGGACGCGGCACCGGCGTGAAGTTCGACACCACCAGCACCGGCGGGTCATCCGGCGCGCCGAAGCGGAGCCAGGCGAAGACCGACTGGTCGCGGTCGTCGACCACAACCCAGCGGAAGCCTTCGGGCTCGCAGTCCCGGGCATGCAGCGCCGGGATGCCGCGATAGGCGCGGTTCAGGTCGCCGACGAGCCGGTGGACGCCCGCATGGGCCGGCTGGCCGAGCAGATGCCATTCGAGGCCCTTCTCGTCGTTCCACTCGATGCCTTGCGCGAATTCCTGCCCCATGAAGAGCAGTTTCTTGCCCGGATAGCCCCACATGAAGCCGTAGAAGGCGCGGACGTTGGCGAATTGCTGCCACGCATCGCCCGGCATGCGGCCGAGCACCGTGCCCTTGCCGTGCACCACCTCGTCATGGCTGATCGGCAGCACGAAATTCTCGGAGAAGGCGTAGAGCAATCCGAAGGTCACCCGATCGTGGTGCCAGCGGCGATGAACCGGCTCGTGCTTCATGTAGCCGAGCATGTCGTTCATCCAGCCCATGTTCCACTTGAAGCCGAAGCCGAGGCCGGAATCGTGCACGGGCCGGGTGACGCCTGGCCAGGAGGTCGATTCCTCGGCGATCGTCATCGCGCCGGGATGCTCGCCATAGACGAGCGTATTGGCGCGCCGCAGAAAGCCGATCGCATCGCGATTGTCGTTCGAGCCGTCCGGATTGGGCAGCCATTCGCCCGCCTTGCGCGAATAGTCGAGATAGAGCATCGAGGCGACGGCATCGACGCGCAAGCCGTCGACATGGAACCGGTCGAGCCAGTAGAGCGCGTTCGCCGCGAGCACGTTCGACACTTCGCGGCGCCCGTAATCGTAGATCGCGGTGTTCCAGTCGGGATGGAAGCCGCGGCGCGGATCGGGATGTTCGTAGAGCGGCGTGCCGTCGAAATGGGCGAGGCCGTGCACGTCGGTCGGGAAATGGGCCGGCACCCAGTCGAGGATGACGCCGAGGCCGGCCTGATGGGCGCGGTCGACGAAGCGGGCGAAGCCGGCCGGATCGCCGAACCGGCTCGTCGGCGCGAACAGGCCGATCGGCTGGTAGCCCCATGAGGCGTCGAGCGGATGCTCGGAGATCGGCAGCAGTTCGAGATGGGTGTAGCCGAGGTCGACGACGTAAGGGATCAGTTCGTCGGCGATCTCGTCATAGGTCTGGAAGCGCCAGCCCTCGGCCTTCCGCCAGGAGCCGAGATGGACTTCGTAGATCGACATCGGCTTGCGGCGCGGATCGCCCTCCGCGCGCTCGGCCATCCAGGCTTCGTCGCTCCAGGTGAAATTGTCGGTGCGGGCGACGCGCGAGGCCGTCGAGGGGCGCATCTCGCCGGAAAAGCCGAACGGATCCGCCTTCAGCGGCAGCAGTTCGCCGTGCGCGCCGACGATCTCGTATTTATAGAGTGTGCCCTCGCCGAGATCGGGCGCGAAGATCTCCCAAAGGCCGCTCGTCACGCGCTTGCGCATCTGGTGGCGGCGACCGTCCCACTCGTTGAAGTCGCCGACCACCGAGACGCGCTGCGCGTTCGGCGCCCAGACGGCGAAATGCACACCCTCGACCCCCTGATGCACCATCGGGTGGGCGCCGAGCCGCTCGTAGAGCCGGCGGTGCGTGCCTTCGACGAGCAGGTAGTCGTCCATGTCGCCGAGCACGCCGACGAAGGCGTAGGGGTCGCAGAACTCCCAGGCATCGGTCGCGTTGGCGGCGCGCAGGAAATAGGAGAACCGCCCGGGCCGGTCGACGTGCCCTTCGAAGAAGCCGCCGGGGTCCCGCCGCTCGAGCGTGTCGACCGGCGCACCGCCGATCTCGACCACTTCGACGGTCTCCGCGCGCGGAACGAGCGCCCGGATGACGAGGCCCGCCTCCGTCTCGTGCGGCCCCAGCACACCGAAGGGATCGGCGTGCCGCGCCTCGACGAGCGCCCTCACGTCATCCTCGGACGCCTTCCACTCAGCCATCAAGCCACCCCGCGGCTTCGGCCGCGGCTGCAGCCCGGGGGCGGAGGCCGGAGCCCGCCCTCAGGCGATCGGGCGCACCGGGACGTCCCAGATGTCCCGGGCGTATTCGGCGATCGTCCTGTCCGATGAAAACCATCCAACCTTCGCCGTGTTGATCGCGCTCGATGCCCACCAAGCTCGCTTGTCGGCCCACTTGGCGTCAACCCTCCGCTGGGCCGCGAAATAGGAGTCGAAGTCCGCTGTCACCAAGAAGTGGTCGTGATAGCGAAGGTTCCCGGTGAGATCGCGGAAGCGGTCCTTTTCGCCGGGTGAAAAGAAGCCGCCTTCGATCGCCGCGAGCACGTCGGAAAGGAGCGGCGAGTTGCCGATCGCCGCCTCGGCCCAGTTTCCGCGGGCCCGCGTTTCGGCGACCTGGTCGGTGGTCAGACCGAAGATGAAGATGTTGTCGTCACCGACATGGTCGCGGATCTCGACATTGGCGCCGTCGAGCGTGCCGATCGTCAGCGCGCCGTTCAACGCCAGCTTCATATTGCCGGTGCCCGACGCCTCCATGCCGGCGGTCGAGATCTGTTCGGAGAGATCGGCGGCGGGGATGATCGTCTCGGCGAGACTGACATTGTAGTTCGGCATGAACACGACCTTGAGCAGGTCGCGCACCATCGGATCGCTGTTGACCACCGCGGCGACGTCATTGGCGAGCTTGATGGTCAGCTTGGCGATGTGATAGCTCGCCGCCGCCTTGCCGGCGAAGATCTTGACCCGCGGCGCCCAGTCGCGATGCGGCTGCGCCCGCATCGCCTGATAGAGCGCGATGGTCTCCAGGATGTTGAGGAGCTGGCGCTTGTATTCGTGGATGCGCTTGATCTGGACGTCGAACAAGGCGCTCGGATTGACGCGTGTCTCCATGCGGTCGCGGATCAGCCGGGCGAGCGCGATCTTGTTGTCGTGTTTGATCTGCTCCAGCCTTTGCTGAACCGCCGCCTCGGTGGCGCGGTCGGCGAGCGCCCCGAGCGCAGCAGGATCGTCGAGCACGCGCGGGCCGCAAATGTCGACCAGAGCGCGGGTCAGCCCGGGATTGGATTGGTAGAGCCAGCGGCGGAACGTAATGCCGTTGGTCTTGTTGTTGATGCGCTCCGGATGCAGCCGGTGCAGATCCCGGAAGACCGTCACCTTCATCAGGTCTGAATGCAAGGCCGAGACACCGTTCACCGAATGCGACCCGATGAAGGCGAGATGGCCCATTTTGACCCGGCGGCCATGGTTCTCCTCGATGATCGAGACCGAGGAGAGAAAACTGTCCGGATCCTGCGGAAAGTCCTTGCGCACCGCCTCCAGATGATAGGCGTTGATCAGATAGATGATCTGCATGTGGCGCGGCAGCATCCGCTCCATCAGCGGCACCGGCCAGGTCTCGAGCGCCTCCGGCATCAGGGTGTGATTGGTATAGGCGAAGGTCCGCCGGGTGATATCCCAAGCCTCGTCCCAGGAAATATCCTTCAGATCGACGAGGATGCGCATCAGTTCGGCGACGGCGATGGCAGGGTGGGTGTCGTTGAGCTGGATCGCGACCTTGTCGGGCAGCGAGCGGATGTCGCCATAGGTCCGGGTGTGGCGGTAAATGAGGTCCTGCAGCGACGCCGAGGCGAAGAAATACTCCTGCCGCAACCGCAATTCCTGCCCGGCCGGTGTCGCGTCGGAGGGGTAGAGAACCTTCGAAATCGCCTCGGCCTTCACCTGCTCGACCAGCGCGCCGACATGGTCGCCCTGGTTGAAGGCATCGAGCCGCAGCGGGTCCATGGCGCGTGCCGACCACAGACGCAGCGTGTTGACGTGGCGGCCGCGCCAGCCCACCACCGGGGTGTCGTAGGCGACCGCTTCGATCGTCTCGGCCGGATGCCAGACATAGCGGGTCGCGCCGCCGGGCCAGGCGACCGCCTCGACCGAACCGCCGAAGGCGATGTCGTAGGTGACCTCCGGGCGCTCGAACTGCCACGGATAGCCGAAGGACAGCCAGTCCTCGGGATATTCCTGCTGCCAGCCGCCCTTGATCACCTGCCGGAACAGGCCGTGATCGTAGCGGATGCCGTAGCCATAGGCCGGGATCGACAGCGTCGCCATGCTCTCGATGAAGCAGGCGGCGAGACGGCCGAGACCGCCATTGCCGAGGGCGGCGTCCGGCTCGACGGTCCGCAGCTTGTCGAGATCGACGCCCAGATCGCCGAGGGCGCTGCGCACGGTATCGGTGAGGCCGAGATTGCCGAGCGTGTCGAACAGCAGCCGTCCGATCAGGAATTCGAGGCTGAGATAATAGACCCGCTTGCGGCCCTCGGCATAGGTGGCCCGCGAAGAGGCGATCCAGGGGTCGACCATATGATCGCGCACCGCATGCGCGGTGGCGATGAACCAGTCGCGCTCGCTCGCCGTAGCAGGGTTCTTGCCGACGACATAGGTGAGCTTGGCGAGGATGGACTTGCGGATCACATCAACCCGGTCCGGCGGAGGGCCGACCGGTCCTCCGCCCGCGGGCGCGTCCAACACCGTGCTGTCGTTCATCGGCCTCATCCGTCTTCGGGCTCGCGGTACCTCGGCGCGGCGCGCCACCCCTGGCACGATGCAACATGGATGCCGTCGCGGAACCGGTGCGATCAAGGGTGGAGTCTGAGCCGATCCGCGCGCGCCGGCAACCCCGTCGCGCAAGGCTGCCCGCGGCGGAGGGGCGCAGTGCATGCCTTTTGGGCAGCGGAGGGCGGAAGGAAGCGCGGCGTCAGGCTCGGTGGGGAAGGTGAAGGCGATCACAGCGTCGCACAAGCTAATGCGCGACATCGGATGCCGGGCAGATCAAGGCGCGCTTGATCGGGGGAGGGACGAACCGAGATGCCGGGCAATGCCGAACGTATCGCCGTGCTGGGCGGAGGGCCGGCCGGAATCGCTGCGGCGCGCTGGCTCGGCGCTCGGGGCTTTTCACCGGTCGTCTTCGAGCGGGGCGGCCGGCTCGGCGGCCTCTGGACGCAGGGGCCCTGCTCCACCGCGAGCGCCGAGGGCCTGACAGCCAACACCCCGCGGGCGGCCACCCGCTTTGCCGATCTCGATCACGACGAGGCGGTCGCCGCCCGCCCGAGCGCCGACGCGATCTCCGCCTATCTCACCCGGTATACGGCCGGATTCGCGCTCGGCACCGAGATCCGGCTGCGGACGAGCGTCGACTCCGTCGCCCGTCATCCGATCGGCGGCTGGATGGTGCGCTCGACGACCGCCGCGACCACCCGTCGCGAGGAGGCCTTCGCCCGGGTCGTGGTGGCGACGGGCTTCTATGCGGAGCGCTCTTTCGGCGGCCTGCGCGGCGCCGACCGTTTCACGGGTCCGGGCGGACTCGTCCACAGCTCCGGCTATCGCGGCGCCGCCGAACATCGCGGCCGGCGCGTCCTCGTCATCGGCGGTGGACCGGCCGGGGGAGCGATCGCGCTCGATCTCGCGGGAGCGGGCGTCAGCGTCGCACTCGCGGGTCCGGCGTGGCTCTCTTCCCCGGCGGCTCATCCCGCCCGGTGCGACGCCGCTCTGGCTGCCCTCTGCGCCGAGGGACGCCTTCTGCCGGCGCCGCCGGTCGCCTCCGTCACGACGCACGGCGTGTATTTCGCCGACGGCACCGCCGAGACCTATGATTCGATCATCGCGGCGACCGGGTACCGGCCCGCCCTCTCGATTTTCCCGCCCGGTCTCGAAGCAGCGCTCGTCACGGCCGACGGGCGTATCGCCCTCGCCGAATCGACCTTCCATCCGGACCTGCCGGGAATCGCCGTGCTCGGCCATTTCGACCAGCGCGGGGCCGCGCTGCCGGTGATCGAACTGCAGGCGCGGGCCGTCGCCTATCTGTGGTCGGGCGTCGCCGCCATGCCGGCGCAGGCGAGACTCGCCGAAAGCCTCGCCGCGGCGCGCAGCGGACCCCGGCCCGATCTCGCCGAGACCGCGGCGCGCTTCGCCCGGCTCGCCGGCGTCAGCCCGCCGCACACCCATTGCGCCGCGGCGGCCCTGATGGCGGCCGGTCACTTGGTGCCGGAGCTGTTCCGGCTCGCCGGGCCGGATGCCGATCCCCGCGCCGAACTCGTGGTCGCGCGCGAGGCCGCGGCGCTCTGCCGCCGCTCGCCCGTCGGCTCCGCTCCCGACGACTGACCTAATCGGGCTGGTTGCGCAGATCCTGCGCGCCCGGATTGGTCAGTCTCTGATTGTGATGGCGGCCCTGGTCCTCGCCCTGCAGGGCGTTGCGGCCCTTGATCTCGTTCGCGAGATCGTCCTCGTCGAGCACCTCCGGGCCGACCGGCCCGGTGTGGGGATGGCCGACGACCTGCCCGTCGCCCATGCCCTTGCCCTTCTTGCTCGCGCGCGCCATGGGATCCTCCTTGGTTGCGGTTGCGCAAGGAGAACGCCGGGGATCCGCCATCGTTGCCAGCCGGCGCCGTGGCGTCCCGAGCCGCAGAACGGAGGGCCGTTCAGGTGCTCTCGCGGACCACCAGCTCGGTGCCGACGTCGATGCGGCGGCCGGCCGGGCCGCCCCCGCCCCGCATCGCGGCGAGCAACATCTGCCCCGCCTCGCTGCCGATCCGCCGGCTCGGCACGGCAATCGTGGTGAGCGCCGGATTGAGTTCGCGGGCGATGTCGTAATCGCCGAAGCCGGTGATCGCGATCCTGTCGGGAACGGCGATGCCGCGCCGGTCGCAGGCGAGCAGCGCGCCGGCGGCGAGGAGGTCGCTCGAAAACACGAGCGCGTCGGCATCCGGATGCGCGGCGAGCGCCCGGTCGAGCAACGCCTCGCCGCTGCGGATGGCGAGCGGCAGGTCGGTCGGATCGACGATGCGCGCCGGCGCGCCGGGCAGCAGCCGGCCGACCGCCTCGGCGAAGCCGTCACGCCGCTCGGCGGCGCGATGATCGCCCGGCCGCAGCACGCCGGCGAAGACCGGCCGGCGCCGGCCGCGCTCGATGAGATGCGCGGCGACGGCCGCCATGGAGGCGCGGTTCGAGAAGCCGACCAGCCCGTCGATCGGCCGCGCCGGCCATTCCCAGCTCTCGATCACCGGCACGCCGGCGCGCCTCAGCAGCGCCGCCGCCGCTCGGCTGTGATGGGCGCCGATCAGGAAGATGCCGTCCGGCCGCCGGCCGAGAAAGCTGCGGATCAGCGCCTCCTCGCGGTCCGTGCGGTATTCCGTATCCCCGAGGAAGATCTGGTAGCCCTCCGCCGAAAGGGTATCGGCGAGGCCCTGGATCGTCTCGGCGAAGATCGAAGCGGAGATGTTGGGGATGATCGCCGCCACCGTCATCGAGCGGTTGGAGGCGAGATGGCTCGCCGAGAGGTTCTGCACATAGCGCGTCTTTCGCACCGCCTCCTGAACGAGGCGGAGCGTCTCGGGCGTCACGGTCGCGGCGTCGCGGAGCGCCCGCGACACGGTCTGCGCCGAGACGCCGGCCTCGCGCGCCACGTCGGCCATGGTCGCCGCCCGCCCGGCGGAGCGGCGCCGCGTCCGTGTCCTGCCCTCGCCCGCCGTTTCGCCCGCCACCCGCGTTCCTCAGTTCCGCTCCGCCCGGCTTGCCGCGCTGCGCCCGACCGGTCAAGCCGTGGACGGCGCATGAAATCCACTTGCGCGCTCGCCGAGCCGATGTTAGCGCTCACTTGAACGCTAACACGGATGGGCACCGCCCGTCGACGCCGGAGCACTCGTCGTGACCAATGGAAAAGGCATCCTCTCGGGCTACCGGGTGCTCGACTGCTCGATCGCCATGGCCGGCCCCTTCGCGGCGCAGCGGCTCGGCGATCTCGGCGCCGACGTCGTCAAGGTCGAGCCGGTCACCGGCGAATGGCAGCGCCATGTCTCGGCCGGCGGCGCCCGCGGCAACAAGATCAACGTCTCCTTCCTCTCGCTCAACCGCAACAAACGCTCGCTCGCCGTCGACCTGAAGAACCCGGAGGGCAAGGCCCTGCTGATGGAGCTCGTCAAGACCGCCGACGTGTTCCTGCAGAACTACCGGCCGGGGGTCGCGAAGCGGCTGGGCGTCGACTACGAGACGCTGTCGGCGATCAATCCGCGCCTCGTCTATGTCTCGATGTCCGGCTATGGCGAGGACGGCCCCTATGTCGACCGGCCCGGCCAGGATCTCGTCCTGCAGGGCCTTTCGGGCGCCATGCTCTCGGCCGGCCGCGCCGGCGAGCCGCCGACCGCCGCCGGCCAGTATCTCGTCGACGCGGTCACCGCGTACACGGCCTTCGAGGGGGCGCTCGCCGCGCTCCTCCACCGCGAGCGGACCGGCGAGGGCCAGCTCGTCCAGGTGAACATGCTCGACGCGATCACGACGCTGCAGATGCAGGAGCTGTCGGTCTTCACCGTCGCCGGCAAGCCGCAGCAGCGCTCCGCCGAGCCGCATGCGCATGTTTATATCCGCTCGCCCTACGGCGCCTTCGCCACCACGGACGGCTACATCATCGTCGCCTTCCCGAGCCTGAAGACGCTCGGCACGGTGATCGGCGAGGAATCCTTCCTCACCATGAACGACGAGACGGACACCTGGACGCGGCGCGACGAGATCTTTGCGAAGACGCGCGAGAAGCTGAAAACGAAGAGCTCGGCCGAATGGCTCGAGGCGCTGCGCGCCGCCGACATCTGGTGCGGCCCGGTCTATGGCTATGCCGATCTCGTCGCCGACCCGCAGATCGCCCATAACGGCACCTTCGTCGAATACGACCATCCGACCGAGGGCCATGTGAAGGTCCCCGGCTTCCCGATCAAATTCTCGAAGACGCCGTCCGACGTCTGGCGCGGTGCCCCGCTCGTCGGCGAGCACACCCGCGAGGTGCTGAAGGAGGCCGGGCTCGGCGACGATGCGATCGATGCGCTGATCGCCAAGGGCGCCGTCGCCGCGACGACGGAGGCGTGAGGATGCGCTATCGCGCCCTCACCTGGGATCATCCGCGCGGCTATAACGCGCTCGCCGCCGCGGCCGCCCGGCTCGACGAGGCCCGCGACGGCCTCGCCATCGACTGGGAGAAACAGCCGCTCGAGGGCTTCGAGGCGCACCCGATCGACGATCTCGCCGCGCGCTACGACCTCATCGTGCTCGACCATCCCCATGTCGGCGAGGCGGTGGCGAAGGGCGTGCTGCTGCCGATGGAGGACCTCCTCGGCACCGAAGCCGTCGCGGCGCTCGAAGCCGAATCGATCGGGCCGTCGCTGTCGAGCTATCGCTTCGCCGGCCGGCACTGGGCGCTGCCGCTCGATGCGGCGACGCAGGTGATGGCGACCCGTGCCGACCTCCTCGGCGAGGACTGGCCGCGCGACTGGGACGGCGTGATCGCGCTCTCCGAGACGAAGCCGGTCGCCCTGTCGCTCGCCGGGCCGCACGCGGCCCTGTCGCTCTGGTCGATCGCCACCGCGCTCGGCGAGCCGCCGGCCGTCGCCGATCCGGACCGCCTCGTCTCGGAAGAAACCGGCACAGCGGCGCTCGACATCATGGCGCGGCTGTTCGCCCGCATGCCGGAGGCGGCGAAGCCGCTCAACCCGATCGGCCTGCTCGGCCTGATGGCGTCGAGCGACGCCGTGGCGCTCGCCCCGCTCGTCTATGGCTATGTCAATTACGCGGCGCCGGCGGCCGGCGCGGCGAAGGTCACCTTCCGCGACGCCCCGGTGGCGGTTCCCGGCGGCCGACCGGGCACGACGCTCGGCGGCACCGGGATCGCCGTGTCGCGCCATGCGAAGGTCACCCCGGCGCTCCTCGACCATCTGCGCTGGCTCCTGTCGGACGAGGCGCAGACCCGCTTCATCCCGGCCCATGACGGCCAGCCGAGCCGGCGCTCGGCCTGGGCCGATGACGCCGTCAACGCCCGCTGGGGCGATTTCTACCGCAACACCGCGGCGACGCTCGAGGCGGCTTACGTGCGGCCGAGGCACGACGGGTATATCGCCTTCCAGACCGAGGCCTCGGCGGCGATCCGCGCGGCGCTCGCCGCCGGCACGCCGCACCGCGACACCATCGCCCGTTTGAACGACCGTTATGCCGCCGGCCGCGTGCCGGGCGGCGAGAGGTGAGGACCATGACCGACGACGTCACCTTCTCGATCGACGGCGCGATCGCCACGATCACCCTCAACCGGCCGCAGAAGCTCAACGCCGTGACGCCCGAAATGGCGGAGGCGATCACCGCGGCGGTGGCCGAGTGCAACGACAGCGACACGATCCGCGTCGTCATCGTGACGGGTGCGGGCGAGCGCGCCTTCTGCGCCGGGTCCGACATCAAGGAGCTCGACACCTACGAGACGCCCTGGCAGTTCCGCAACCGGCCGGACTATTGCGACGCCATCCGCAAGCTGCTCAAGCCGACCCTCTGCGCGGTCAACGGCTATGCCTTCGGCGGCGGGCTCGAGACGGCGATGAGCTGCGACATCCGGATCGCGAGCGAGAACGCCCAGTTCGCCGCGCCCGAGATCAAGCTCGGCTGGATCGGCGGCGGCGGCATGTCGGCCTTCCTCGCCCATTCGGTCGGCCCGTCCAACGCCGCGCTGATGATCATGACCGGCGACCCGATCAACGCCGAGAAGGCGCTCGCCTGGGGCCTCGTCTCCGAGGTGGTGCCGCTCGCGAGCCTGATGGACCGGGCGCGCGCGATCGCCGCGACGATCGCGAGCCGCGCCCCGATCGCCGCCGAGACGGCGAAGGCGAACCTGCGCGCCGCCTTCTCGATGCCGCTCGAAAACGCCATCGAATATGAGCGCGACCTGCAGACCATCTGCTTCGCCACCGCCGATGCCGCCGAGGGCCGCGCCGCCTTCAAGGAAAAGCGGCCGCCCGTCTTCTCGCGGAAGTGAGGGCGAAGGGGATGGAGGGGAGGTCCGTCGTCCGCTTCCTGCGGACCCGCCGTGAAGCGACCGTCCTGGCGATGCTCGTCATCGTCTTTCTCGGTCTCACCTTCGCGAGCGAGTTCTTCCTGACCGGGCGCAATCTGTCGAATGTCGCGCGGCAGATCTCGGTCGTCGGCATCGTCGCGCTCGGCCAGGCGCTCGTCATCATCGCCGGCGGCATCGACCTGTCGGTCGGCTCGGTGATCGGCCTCGCCGCGGTGACCGCGGCGATGGTCTCGGCGGCGACCGGCATGCCCTCGCTCGGCATCGTCGGCGCGATCGCGATCGGCATGGCGGTCGGCTTCCTCAACGGCGTGCTCGTCACCCGCATCCGCATCAACCCGTTCATCACCACGCTCGGCACGCTGTCGATCGCCCGCGGCGCGGCGCTGCTCGCCACCAACGGCAACCCGCAGCGCTTCGACAACTGGGCGGCCTGGCTCGGCTATGGCCGGATCGGCGAGGTGCCGGTGCAGTTCCTGCTCCTCGTCGCGCTCACCCTCGTCGTCGCTTTCTTCGCGACGCGCACCCGCTGGGGCCGCAATGTCTATGCGGTCGGCGACAATGCCCGCGCCGCGCGGCTCGCCGGCATCGATGTCGCACGGACGCGGATCATGGTGTTCACGCTCTCGGGCAGCCTCGCCGGGCTCGGCGGGCTGCTGCTCGGCGGCATGCTCACCAATTCGAACCCCAATCTCGGCCTCGGTTACGAGCTCGACGTGATCGCCGCGGTGATCCTCGGCGGCGTCGCGCTGTCGGGCGGCCGCGGCTCGATCGGCGGCGTCGTGATCGGCGCCGCCCTCATGGGACTGCTGCGCAACGCCTTCGTGCTGCTCAACGTCTCCGGCTACTGGCAGACCATCACCATCGGCCTCGTCGTCATCCTGGCGGTCGGTGCGGACAGCCTGAACCGGCGACGGGAGGACGACTGACCGGCGACGCCCGCGGCGCCGGCCCTGCCCCGACTGAACCGTTTGATCGCACTGAACCTCTGGGAGGAGACAAAGATGAAGATCCTGCTCGACCGCCGCCGCTTCCTGGCGCTCTCGGCCGCCGGCCTTTCGCTCACCGCGCTGCCGCGGCTCGCCGCCGCCGAGGTGCCGCTGCCCGACGCCGCGAAGGCGCTCGGCGCGACGGTCGCCGCCGAAGGCCCCTCGGAAAAGCCGCTCCGCCTCGCCGTGCTCTCCTTCCAGGGATCGTCCTTCTGGGAAGCGGCCGACAAGGGCATCGCCGCCGCGACGGACTATCTGAAGCCGCTCAACACCACGGTCGACTACATCCAGCTCGGCACCGGCCTGACCGCCGAGACGATCGTCGCCGGCATCGATGGCGCGCTGACCAAGCAGTATGACGGCATCGCCACCGTGCCGATCTTCGACGGCACCGTCGCCAAGGTGAACGAGGCGGTCGCCGCCGGCGTGCCCTTCGTCGCCTTCATCGCCGACTCGGCCGAGCGCTCGAACCGCACCGTCGGCATGGGCCAGCTCGCCTACGACGCCGGCAAGACGGCGGGCGCGTTCATTGCCAAGCAGCTCGGCGGCAAGGGCAAGATCGCCGTCATCACCGGCTATCTCGGCGCCGCCCAGCACGACGCGCGGATGAACGGCGCGCTCGACTATCTGAAGGCCGAGCATCCCGACATCACCATCGTCGGCCCGTTCGAGTGCAAGGACGACGATGCGACCGCCTATTCGCAGGCGACCGACGCGATGACCTCCAACCCCGATCTTTCCGTCATCTATGTGACGGCCGGCGGCTCGGAAGCGGCGGCGAAGGCGGTGCGCGACGCCGGACAGACCGGCAAGGTGGGCGTCGTCGGCTATGACGACCTGCCCGAGAAGCAGCAGTACAAGGACGGCGGCGAGATCCTCGCCCTGCTCGACCAGGCGCCGGGCCGGCAGACCTTCGAGAGCCTCGTGATGCTCCACAACATCCTCGCCTTCGGCAAGGAATACCCGGCCGACATCCCGGTCGCGGCGCCGCTCGCGCTCGGCAAGAACGCCAAGCCGTAACGCCGAGCCAAACGCGCGGCCGCCGCGCGGAACGGCCGCCGCAAAGGCCCGAGCCTCCCTCTCCCGCCCCGCGGGAGAGGGTCGGGGCGAGGGTCTTCGGGCGGCCTCGATGGGAGACATCCATGACCGCCCTCCTCTCCGTCCGCGGCATCGAGAAATCCTTCGACCGCAACCGGGTGCTCACCGGCATCGACCTCGACATCGCCGCGGGCGAAGTGGTCGCGCTGCTCGGCGAGAACGGCGCGGGCAAGTCGACCTTCGTCAACATCCTGTCGGGTGCGCTCGGCCGCGACGCCGGCCGCGTCGTCTTCGCCGGCGCCGAGACCGTCTTCTCCACCACGCGGGAGGCGATCGACGCCGGCATCATCCACATCCATCAGGAGCTGTCGCTGATCGGCTCCTTGTCGGTGATGGAAAACCTCTTCATCGGCGACTACCGCACGGGCCGCTCCGGCATCATCGACCGCAAGGCGCTCGCCGCCGCGTCGCGCCCGCTGCTCGAACGGGTCGGCGCCGGCCATATCGATCCGCGCCGCACCGCCGGGGAGCTGTCGACCGCCGAGCAGCAGCTGGTCGAGATCGCCAAGGCCCTGTCGCGGAACGCCAGGCTCCTCATCCTCGACGAGCCGACCGCCTCGCTGACGCCGCACGAGGCGGCGGCGCTCTTCGCCGTCGTGCGCGAGCTGAAGAGCCGCGGCGTCGCCGTGATCTTCATCAGCCACCGGCTCGAAGAGGTGTTCCAGATCGCCGACCGGGTGGTGGTGCTGCGCGACGGCGGCGTCGTCAGCGACCGGCCGGTCGCCGCCACCTCGCGCGAGGCGATCATCGCCGACATGACCGGCCGCGCCTTCGCGCTCGGCGCGATGCCGCCGGCGATCGTGCCGGAGGGCGCGCCGCTGCGGCTCGCGGCGGAGGCGATCGGCGACGGCGCCGGCATCGGCCCGATCTCCTTCGAGCTCAGGGCGGGGGAAATCCTCGGCGTGTTCGGCCTCGTCGGCGCAGGGCGGACCGAACTGCTCGAAATGCTCTGCGGCAAGCGCGCGATAAAGAGCGGCGCGATCCGGCTCGCCTCGGGCGCCGCGCCCGCCTCGCCGACCGCCGCCTGGCGGAGCGGCCTCGCGCTGCTGCCCGAAGGGCGCAAGACGAACGGCATCCTGCCGAACCTCTCGGTCGAGGAGAACATCGTCGTGGCGCGCCGTCAGGCGGGCGGCGGGCTCGTCGCGCGGGGCAGCGAGCGGGCGCTCGCCGACCGCCTGTGGCGCACGCTCGGCATCGTCGCCGCCGGTCCCGGCCAGCCGATCCGCAGCCTTTCCGGCGGCAACCAGCAGAAGGCGCTGTTCGCCCGCTGCCTCGCCGCCGACCCTTCCATCCTGCTGCTCGACGAGCCGACGCACGGCGTCGACGTGCGCACCAAGGGCGACATCTACAGGACGGTGCGCGACCTCGCCGGCGAGGGTCTCGCCGTGGTCTTCGTCTCGTCCGAACTGCCGGAGATCCTGGCGCTCGCCTCGACCGTGATGGTGCTCGCGCACGGCCGGCGCACGCTCTATGCGCCGCGGGCCGGGCTCGGCGAGAACGACGTGCTGTCGGCGGCCTTCGTCGAGGCGGCCTGAGCGGCGGCCGACAGCCGTCAGTCGAGGTGGAAGACCTCTTCCATCGCCGCCCACCATTCGTCGGGGCCGGCGGAGGCGAGCTTCTCCTGACAGGGATCGGTCTGCGCCAGCCAAACGCGGATCGCCGGCTCCTCACCGAGCCGCGCGGCATCCGCCGGCCAGTCGGCGCCGTGATACTCCCAATAGCCGAACAGGAGATTCTCCGGCTCGCGCAGATAGATCGAGTAGTTGCGCACGCCGCACCCCGAGAGCAGCGCGTTCACCTCCGGCGAGGGATCGGCATGCAGGCGCTTGTATTCGGCGATCTTCTCCGGCCGCACCCGGATCACCATGCCCATCCGGCGCATCGGCGCTACCCCTTGACCGCGCCGACGGCGATGCCGGCGACGATCCGACGCTGGAAGATCACATAGATCACCACGATCGGCAGCGCGGCGAGCACCACGCCGGCGGCGAGCATCGGCACATTGGTCGTGTACTCGCCCCGGAGCGCGGCGATGCCGACCATCAGCGTGCGCCGGCTCTGCAAGACGAGCAGCGAGATCAAAAGGTCGTTCCAGCAATAGAGCGTGTTGAGGATGCCGAGCGTGAAGAGCGCCGGCTTGCCGAGCGGCAGCATGACGTGCCACCAGATCGCGAGCAGGCTCGCCCCGTCGATCTTCGCCGCCTCGATCAGCTCGCGCGGCAGCCGGGCATAGAAGGCCGTCATCAGATAGATCGAGAAGGGCAGGAAGAACGCCGTATAGGCGAGGATCAGGCCGATCCGCGTGTCGACGAGGCCGGTCGCGATCATCGTCCGGTAGAACGGCACCAGCACCACCTGCACCGGGATCATCAGCGCGGCGAGCAGGACCAGGAACACCGCCCGCCGATAGGGGAAGCGCAGGCTCGCCAGCGCATAGCCCGCGAGCGACGAGACGAGCAGAAGAAGCGCCACCGCACCGACCGTGACGGTGAGCGAATTGACGAAATAGTCGGCGAGCTTCGCCTGCACCCAGGCGAGGCGGAAATTGTCGAAGGTCGCGTCGGCGACGAGCGAGAAGCGGTTGAGGATGTAGTCGCGTTTGCTCTTCAGGGCGACATTGAACGCGAAGACGAGCGGATAGATGCAGGAGATCGCGAGCAGCGCCATCGGCACGGCGATCAGCCAGCGGATGCGCTTCTCCGAGGCGCCGAGCGTCGCCATCTCAGATCTCCGCGTTCTTCGTCATGATGCGGATCTGGACGAGCGCGAGCACCGCCATCACGCCGAACAGGACGATCGAGATCGCGCTCGCATAGCCCGGCCGGTTCATGCGGCCCTGTTCGAGCCAGATCAGATATTCCGGCAGCGTCGTCGAGGTGCCCGGCCCGCCCGCGGTCAGCACATAGATGAGTCCGAACATCGAGGTGAGCACGCCGATCGTCGTCGCGACGGTGGCGAATTCGATGATCGGCACCATCGACGGCACGACGACATGGCGCCAGGTCTGCAGCGTCGAGGCGCCATCGAGCTTCGCCGCCTCGACCAGTTCCTCCGGAACGGTCGACAGGCCGGCGAGGAAGATCAGCACGTTCATGCCGAAGGTCGACCAGAGCTGCACGCCGATCAGGGCGAAGAGCGCCGTGTTCGAATTGCCGAGCCAGTCGACCGGCGAGAGGCCGAGGCTGCCGAGCATGGCATTGAACGAGCCGTCATAGCGCAGCACCATGTTGAAGATGGCGCCGACGATCACGCTCGAAAGCACGGCCGGGAAGAAATAGACCGCCCGGAACAGCCGCCCGCCCGGCACGCCCTGATGGATGAGGATGGCGAGGACGAGCGGCAGGCCGATCCAGACCGGCAGCGTGGCGAGCAGGATCAGCGTGTTGACGATGCTGTCTCGAAAGGCCGGGTCGGTCGCGAGCGCGGCATAGTTCTGCAGCCCGATATAGGACGGCGCGTCGATGCCGTTGTAGTCGGTGAGCGAATAGCCCGCGCCCCAGACGAGCGGCACGATGCGGAAGACGATGACGAGGGCGAGCGCCGGCAGGACGAAGAGGATGCCGAAGCGTCGTTCCGCCCGGCTCGCCGGGTTGCGGTCGAGCAATTCCCGGGCGCGGACTGCCGTCGCCGTTCCGTGCGTTTCTGTCGCCGAAGTCATGCTCTCTTCAGTCGTGTTCGCCGCCTGATCCGTCGTCCCCGCCGAGCGGGGCTTCCACCGGGCCGGCGCACCGCCAGCCCGGTGGATCGGACGCCCTCGCCACGTCGCGGCGCGTCCGGGAGAGACGATCGGTGCCTACTTCTTCTTCGCCGCGGCCTGAACCTCGTCGAGCCGCGTCACGGCGCCGTCGACGGTGGTCTCACCCGTGAAGAGGAGCTGGCTCTGACGATGCCACTCCTCGACCTCGGCGGTCGACATGTTGTTGTGCGCGATGCTCGCGCCGCAGCAGCCGAGCAGGGCGAGAACGACCTTCGCCGAAGGGCTCGAAAGGCCCGACGTGTCGACCTTGGTGCTCGCCGGGATGGCGCCGGCGCTCTCGAAGAAGATCTGCATCGCGGCCGGGGCCGCGAACGACTTCGCAAGCGCAATGGCGAGATCCTGGTGCGGCGAGAAGCGGGTGACCGCATAGCCGATGCCGCCGGCGAACGGCATGCGCACCGGGCCTTCCGCGGCCGGCGTCGGCGCCGGCATCGGGAAGGCACCGACCTTGTCCGCGCCGAGGAACTCGTCGAACTGCTTCCAGTGCGCGACGTCGGAGATCAGCCCGATCGTGTGGGCGTTCTCGCCGCGCATGAAGCTCTCGTATTCGTCCATGAATTTGAGCGTCGAGTTGGCGCCCTCGGAATACCAGCCGGTCTTCCAGGTCTCGAGCCACTCGGCGACGACCGCCTTCACCGGCGCATCCGACCAGTGCAGCGTGCCGGCCGCCCAGTCCGCCTGCTGCGCGTCGGTCCAGCCGTTCGCCGCGAGCGCGGAGAGGAAGAAGTCGGCGCCGAAGCCTTCCTTGTTGCCGAGCGCGAAGCAGGCGACGCCGGCCTTCTCCTTGATCGCGGCGCAGTTCGCCTCGAGCTCCGCCCAGGTCGCGGGCGCCTTTTCGGGATCGAGCCCGGCCTTCGTGTAGAGATCCTTGTTGTAATAGACCATGAAGCCCTGGATCGACAGCGGCACGGCATAGACCGCGCCGGCGGCATCGGCGAACTCGCCCCAGCCGACGACATCGTTTCGAATGTCGGCGATCGCCTCGTCGAGCTTCACGAAAGCACCGACGCGCTCCTTCGCCTGCGAACCGCCATGGACGAGCACGAGATCGGGGCCGCGGCTCGCCGCGATCGCGGTGCCGAGCAGGGTGTAATACTGGTCGTGCGGCTGCATGACGTAATTGACCGTCACACCCGGATGCGCGGCCTCGAAATCGGCCTTCACCTTCTCGTAATAGGGCGCCGTCACCGGATCGCCCGACTTCCAGTCCCATACCGTCAGCGTCGCGTCCTCGGCGCGCGCGGCGGTGGTGGCCAGACCCGCCAGCGCGGCGGCGGCGAGCAGAATGGTCCTCGTCTTCATCATCGCAGTCCCCTCCCTCGAGAAGCGTGTGTGAACGATCAGCCGGCGGCCGCGGCGAGGCGGCTTCCGGAAAGCGGCGGCAGGCGCGGATTGGCCGGCGCCGGCGGCAGAGCGTCGGTCGCCGTTACGGTGGGCACCGCCATCGCGCGGGCGGTGGCCGAAAGCGCGAGGCCGTGGCCCGGCCGGTCGTGCGGCAGGATCACGCCGTCGCGGATCTCCATCGGCTGCTCGACCAGATGGTCGAAGTTCTGGAACGAGTATTCGAGCCAGTCGACCTCGGGCAGCGCGAACGCCATGTTGGCGCCGATCTCGAGGAACGAGTTGCCGAGGCTGACCGGAATGCCGTATTCGGCGGCGAGCCAGCCGACGCGCATCACGTCGGTGACATGGCCGTGCACGTTGATCATGTCGGTGCCGCGCGCCTCCATCAAGGCGCGCTTGCCCGAGGCGTCGAGATACTCGCCCGAATTGACGAGGGTGAAGGGGCAGCCGGCGCGGATGACGTTCAAGCCCGCGAAATCGGTCCTGAGGCAGGGATCCTCGATCCACAGAATGTCGAAGCCGGCGCGGTGGATGGCGTTCAGCCGGCGGACCGCCTCCTGCGGCGACCACGCCTCATTGGCGTCGATCATCACCGCCTCGGCCTTGCCGACCGTCTTCTTCAGCAGGTCGAGCCGGTGGATGTCCCAGTCGAGATCGGGATGGCCGACCTTCACCTTGAAGGAGCGGTAGCCGACCGAGGCGGCGTGCTCGAAGAGCGCGACGAAGTCGGCATCCGACAGATGGTAGTCGAGCCCGCTCGCATAGGCCTTGATGCGCCGCGGCTCGCCGCCGAGCAGCCGCCACAGCGGCATGCCGAGCCGCTTCGCGGAGAGGTCCCACAGCGCCTGGTCGATGCCCTCCGCGAACAGGAGCGTGTAGCCGCGCCAGTTGCCGCCGCGCGGCCGGCGAACGCGGTGGACGAGGGCCGACGGGTCCTTGCCCTCGAGCCGCGGCCAGGCCTCCTCGCGGAAGATGCGGGCGATCTCGGCCTCGTCGGGCAGCGGATGGAACAGCGAGAAGACGAAGCCGAGCCCGACCTCGCCGCTCTCGGCGAAGAGTTCGAGCGCCGCGACATGAACCTGGTCGGTGCGGACCTGGCTGTCGCCGATCACGCGATCGCGCCGGAACTGGAAACGGGTCACTCGAAAATCGGCGAGGCGCATGCTAAGACTCGGTGATCGATCAACAGAGACAGATTGATATATCAAGTATGGCGACTGATAGATCAATTGTGCCGGACCCGCAAGAGGGCGAGGCGCACGCGGAGCGCGAGAGCGAGGCGGGTCCGGTCTCGCTGAGCGAGGTCGCCTATCACCGCATCCTCGAAATGCTGTTCGGCCGCCATCTGCCGGCCGGCGCCTTCGTGTCGCAGAACGAATTGGTGCGGCTGGTCGGCGTGCCGGTCGCGCCGCTGCGCGATGCGCTCCGTGTCCTTCAGACCGAGGGCGTGCTGACGATCCACTCGCGCTCGGGCATCCGCTTCCTGAAGCCCGATTTCGAGTTCACGAAGAACACCTACCAGTTCCGCGGCATTCTCGAGCGGCCGGCCGTCCGCGTCTTCGCCGAGACGGCCGGCGCCGACGCGATCGACGCCTTCGTCTCGCGCCACGACCGGCTGATCGCCGCGATCGGCGCCGCGGGTCTCGCCGGCGAGAACGTGCACGAGATCATCGCGATCGACGCCGATTTCCATTTCGCGATCGTCGCGGCGCTCGCCAACCCTCTGGTCGGCTCGACCTATCGCCGGGTGCACAATTATCTGCAGCTGATCCGTCTCGACCGCCGCCTGACCGCGGCGACGGCGCTCAGGACGCTCAACGAGCACCTCGACATCCTCGCCGCCTGCCGCAGCCGCGACATCGACGCGGCCGAGGCGGCGCTCCAGCTCCACTTCTCGCAGGCGCTGCAGCGGGCGCTCGGGATTTTCTGAAGGGGCGTTGCCCCTCACGGCCGCGGGCGGGCGCCTTTCCTATCGGAACAGCCCGACCCGTCATGCTGCGACCGGTCCGATCGACCCGTCATGCCGGCCTCCGTGCCGGGCTCCATAATCGTGACGGCGGTGTCTTTGGAACGATCTCACCATCCGTCACCCCGGCGAAAGCCGGGGCCCATCGAGCCGGGCGACAGCACCGATCCGGAGCGGTCTGCGGGATGCTTCCCGGGTCTCGGCTGCGTCTCACCCGGGTCACGGCGTGTGGGGTGACGCCCCCCTCGGGCAGCCCGGCGGCACGATTATGGACCCCGGCACAGAGGCCGGGGTGACGGGTGTTCCGGGATGCGGCGCCAACACGGAGGCCCGGAGCGGCGCGGGCCGCTCCGGGGAGACGGTTAGATCCGCTTGCCGCTCGCCTGGTCGAACAGGTGCAGCTTGGCGAGGTCGGGGGCGATGTGGAGCTTGGCGCCGGGGGCGACCTCGATGCGCTCGCGGAACACGCCGACGAGATCGACGCCGCCGAGCTTCATGAACACCTGGGTCTCCGATCCGGTCGGCTCGACCACCTCGACGGTGGCGGCGAGCGCGTCCGGATTGCTCTCGCTCGACAGCGCGAAATGCTCCGGCCGCACGCCATAGACCGCCGCCTTGCCCGGCTGCGCCGCGATGTCCGACGGCAGAGGCAGGCTCGCGCCGCCCTGCTTGACGCGGAACACAGGCCGGCCATTGCCCGCCTCGACCGTGCCTTCGAGAAGGTTCATCGAGGGCGAGCCGATGAAGGCGGCGACGAACAGATTGGCCGGGCGATCGTAGAGCTCGAGCGGCGCGCCGACCTGCTCGACGATGCCGTCATGCATCACGACGATCCGGTCGGCCATCGTCATCGCCTCGATCTGATCGTGCGTGACATAGACCGTCGTCGTCTTCAGCCGCTGGTGCAGCGCCTTGATCTCGGTGCGCATCTGCACGCGCAGCTTGGCGTCGAGATTCGACAGCGGCTCGTCGAAGAGGAAGACCTGCGGATTGCGCACGATCGCGCGGCCCATCGCGACGCGCTGGCGCTGGCCGCCCGAGAGCTGGCGCGGATAACGCTCGAGCAGCGGCTGCAGCCCGAGAATATCGGCCGCCTTGCCGACGCGCTGCGCGATCTCCGCCTTCGAGGCGCGCGACAGCTTGAGCGAGAAGCCCATGTTCTCGGCGACCGTCATGTGCGGATAGAGCGCATAGTTCTGGAACACCATGGCGATGTCGCGCTCTTTCGGCGGCACGTCGTTGACGACGCGGTTGCCGATGCGGATGTCGCCGTCGGTGATCTCCTCGAGCCCCGCGATCATGCGCAGGAGCGTCGACTTTCCGCAGCCCGACGGGCCGACCAGGATGACGAACTCGCCATCTGCGATATCCACGGAGACGCCGTGGATCACCTCGTGTCCGCCGTAACTCTTGCGGACCTTGTCGATATTGACCGTTGCCATTCTTCCTCCTCGGCCATGCCGAAAATCGGCATTGAAAGCCGGATGGTGCGTTTCGGCCGCCGCCCGTCCTCTCCGGTCGCCCGTCGCGACGGACCGCGGCACAGTGCTCGCCGCCCGGTCGGGCGGCGCGACACTGTCGCGGAGCTTCGCCGCCTCCGCAACCCGAAATCCGTCCCGCCGGGTCAGGAAACCGGGAGACCGTCCGCCTCGGCGAGCCGGTGGAGCACGATTCCGGATGTCGTCGCGACGTTGAGGGAATCGAAGCCGGCCGCCATCGGGATGCGCACCGTGTGGGTCCGGGCGAGCAGAGCGGCCGGCAGGCCGGGCCCCTCGGCGCCGAGAATCACCGCGGCACGGGGCGGCCGGGCGAGATCGGCGAGGCGGGTCGAGCCCTGCGGCGACAGGGCGAAGGCGGTGAAGCCGTGCCGGGCGAGGAGGTCCGGCAGGTCATCCTCCGCCGCCAGACGGGCGAAGGGCATGGCGAGCACACCGCCGACCGAGACGCGGATCGCCTTGCGGTAGAGCGGGTCGCACGAGGTCGGGTCGAGCAGCACCGCGGCGGCGCCGAAGGCGGCGGCGTTGCGGAAGATGCCCCCCATATTGTCGTGATTGGCGATGCCGACCGCGGCGACCACGAGCGCCCGCGCCGGCAAGCCGGCGAGCAGCGCATCGGCCGGGACGGGTTCGGGGCGCCGGCCGAGCGCCAGGATGCCGCGATGGATCTCGAAGCCGGCGACCGTATCGATCACCGCCTGCGGCACGAGATAGACCGGCACGTCGGGATCGAGCGCGGCGAGGAGATCGGCGAGCTTGTCGCGCCGCTTGTCGACGATCAGCGCCGAGACGGCGGCGAAGCGCCGGCTGGCGGCGAGCATACGCAGCACCACCTCGCCCTCGGCGACGAAGAGGCCGGCGCGGCCGACGAGATCGCGCTCGCGGACCGCCCTGTAGGGATCGAGCCGGGGATCGGAAGGATCGTCGATGGGGACGAGGGTCAAGGGCACCGCTCGCGTCGCCGGAACCCGGCGGGCTGCCGCGGCTTGTTCCGCCACCCGATGCTTCGTAAGGCGAACATATGAACCCGTTCCTCTCGCTCGGCCTGGAGCAGATGCGCCTCGCGCTCGCCGCCCAGGAGGTGATCGCCCATCGCCTCGCCGCCCTCGCCAGCCCCGGCGCCTTCGCGACCGCGGAATACGAGAAGATGATCGTCGAAAAGATGTTCGCCCCCGCCGAGGCGATGGCGGCGGTGATCGCCGCCTCGGTCAAGGGCCCGCTGTCGGTCGTCGAGACGAGCCGCGTGGTGACCGGCGCCTATGGCAAGCGCATCCGCGCCAACCGCCGCCGGCTCAGGCGCCGAGCACGATCTGCAGCTTGACATCGTTGGGATTGGCGGACGCGGCGCGCTCGAACGCCTCGACGCTCTTCTCGAACGGATAAGTGCCGGTAACGAGCGGCTCGAGGTCCACCTTGCCCGAGGCGATCAGGTTGATCGCCCGGTCATAGACATTGGCGTAGCGGAACACCGTCTCCATCCGCACTTCCTTCGCCTGGGCCGCGACGATGTCGAAGGCGACGGGCTCGACCGGCATGCCGACGAAGACGACGCAGCCGCCCGGCCGAACGGTGTCGAAGAGGCCTTGATAGGCCTTCGGCGAACCGCTCGCCTCGAACACCACGTCGGCGCCCCAGCCCTCGGTCTCCGCCGCCACCGTCGCGGCGAGGCCGCGCTCGCGGATGTTGACGGGGATCAGCCCGTCATAGCGGCCGGCGATCGCGAGCTTCTCGGCGACCAGATCGGAGATGTAGACCCGGCTCGCGCCGCCGGCGAGCGCGGCGAGCGCCACCATGATGCCGATGGGGCCGGCGCCGATCACCGCGCAGACGTCGCCGGGCACGATCTTCGCCCGCGTCGCCGCCTGCATGCCGATGGCGAACGGCTCGACCATCGCGCCTTCCGCAAACGAGACATGGTCCGGCAGCTTGTAGGTAT
Source organism: Prosthecomicrobium pneumaticum (assembly GCF_014199915.1). Classification (GTDB taxonomy): domain Bacteria; phylum Pseudomonadota; class Alphaproteobacteria; order Rhizobiales; family Kaistiaceae; genus Prosthecomicrobium; species Prosthecomicrobium pneumaticum. The sequence goes on from NZ_JACHOO010000002.1 coordinate 650,924, forward strand.
AGGCCTCGGGATGGATGACATGCGGCGTCAGGCAGCCATGGATCGGCGGCGTCGCCCAGAAGGTGACGGCCGGATCGACATTGTAGAGGCCGAGCTTCGAGGCCTTCGACTGCGGGTCGGGAATGCCGGGTTCCATGCAGACGCGATCGCCCGGCTTCAGGCTCTTCACCTGCGCACCGACCTCGACCACCGTCCCGGCCGCCTCATGGCCGAGCACCATCGGCGCCTCGACGACGAAGGGGCCGATGCGGCCGTGCGTGTAATAGTGCACGTCGCTGCCACAGATACCGACCGTGTGGATGGCGATCTTGACGTCGCGCGGGCCGAGGTCGAGCGGCAGGTCGATCTCCCGCAGCGACAGACGGTGTTTTTCTTCGAGGACGAGGGCGCGCATCGGGGCGTTTCCGGTTTCTTGTGGTTCGGCCGGCGAGGTTAGCCGACAGGCGGCGCCGCGTCACGCCCGCCGAGACGGACGGCCTCGCAGACGCCGGGCAGGAGATGCGGAAGCGCCTCCAGCTCGGCACGGATCTGCCGCTCCATCTCGTCGACCAGCCAGCGCCCGGCGCGGCCGAGCGGCCGGCTGACGAGATTGACCGCGCTGATCGGGATCTCGAAGCTCTGCCGGTTCTCGGTGGCGATCGCCTTCAACCGGCCCGAGGCGATCGCCCGCGCGACGAGATGCACCGGCATGTTGCACCAGCCGAAGCCGGCAAAGAGGAAGGAGACGCGGGTCGGCATATCGATGAAGCGCCACACGTCGCGGCTGATCACGCTCGCCGCCGGCTGGGTCGGCCGGCCATCCGTCATGACGAGCTGACGATGCCGCTCGAGCACCGCGCGCGGCACCGGCTCCGCCTCGCGGGCGAGCGGGTGGTTCATTGCGACGACCGGAATCATCGGATAGCCGACGAGGAAGCGCCGCTCGACGTCGAGATCGCCGCCCATCGGCCAGGAATGGAAGGCGAGCCGCACATCGCCGTCGCGCAGCCGACGCTCCGGGCCGGCGAGCGGCTCGGTCATCACGGTGAGCGGCACATCGGGAAAGGTGCGCGAGAAGCGGCGCAGCGCCCCGACGATGACGGTCGGCGACAGGATCGGGTCGATGGCGACCGGGAGGGAAGGCTCGATGTCCTCGGTGATCGCCCGCGCCTTGTCCTTCAGCCGCTCCGCGTCGCGCAGGATCGCCCGCGCGTCGACGACGAGCGCGGCACCCGCCTCGGTGACCTTCGGCGTCCGGCCGGCGCGGTCGAAAAGCGCGACACCGAGCGTCTCCTCGAGCGTCTGCATCGCCTGGCTCACCGCCGACTGGACGCGCCGCAGCTGGCGCGCCGCGCCCGAGAAGGATCCGGTTTCGACCACCGCGACGAACACGCGGAGCTGGTCGAGCGTCAGACGGTCCAACATCCATCATCTCCACAGATGGTTCTCATCTAATTTTTGCCGATTGAGATGATGGATGTCGATGCCGATCTTCGGGTCACCGCAAGACGGGACCACGACGGAGCACCCGACCATGACCACCGAAACCCTCGATCGGCCGCAGGCCGCGACCGCTGTGCCGGCGCGCGTCTCAGACGCCGCGCTCGACCAGATCTTCCGCACGGCGCGCACCCATTTCGCCTGGCAGGACCGGGACGTCTCCGAAGAACTGCTGCGCGAGGCGGTCGAGGTCGCGAGCTTCGGCCCCACCGCGGCGAACAGCCTGCCGCTCCGGGTGGTCTTCGTCCGCTCGCAGGAGGCGAAGGAGCGGCTGAAGCCGGCGCTCGCGCCGGGCAATGTCGACAAGACGATGAGCGCCCCGGTGACGGCGATCGTCGGCCACGATGTCCGCTTCTTCGACCAGATGCACCGCACTTTCCCGCATGTCGACCTGAAGCCGATGTTCGAGGGCAATCCGGATGCGGCGAAGGCGACGGCGCGCCAGAGCGCGACGCTGCAGATCGCCTATCTGATCCTGGCGCTGCGCGCGCTCGGGCTCGACACCGGCCCGATGGCCGGCTTCGACGCGGAGAAGGTCGATGCCGAGTTCTTCCCCGGCGGCACGGTGAAGACCGACCTCCTCGTCAATATCGGCTATGGCGACAGCGGGAAGCTCTTCCCCCGCGGCTACCGCCTGCCCTTCGACGAGATCGCGCAGATCGTCTGAGGCCGGACCGCGCCGCTCAGGCGGCGCGGATCTCGGCGACGAAATGATCGAGCTGGCTGCGCAGGGTCTCGGCCTGATGGGCGAGGTCTTCGGCCGAATCGACGATCGAGGCGGCCGCGCTGCCCGTCCGCTCTGCGGCGGCCGAGAGCCCGGTGATCGTGGTCGAGACGGCGCGCGTCCCGATCGCCGCCTGGTCGACATTGCGGGCGATCTCGCCGGTCGCCGCGGTCTGTTCCTCCACCGAGGCGGCGATCGCCGCCGAGATCTCGTTGACGCGGTCGATCGTGCGGGTGACGCCGCCGATCGCGTCGACCACGGCACGGGTCGATTGCTGCACCGACGCGACCTGCTGGGATATGTCCTCGGTGGACTTCGCCGTCTGGTTGGCGAGCGTCTTCACCTCCGACGCGACGACCGCGAAGCCGCGGCCGGCATCGCCGGCCCGCGCCGCTTCGATCGTCGCATTGAGCGCGAGGAGATTGGTCTGCTCGGCGATGCGGTTGATGAGGTCGACCACCTCGCCGATCCGCCCGGCGGTCGTGGCGAGACCGCCGGCGATCTGCCGGGTCGTGCTCGCCTGGCTCGCCGCCTCCGCCGCGATCACCGCCGCGTCCGAGACCTTGGCGCCGATCTCGTCGATCGAGGAGGACAGTTCTTCGGCAGCGGCCGCGACGAGGCCGACATTGTCCGATGTGCTGCCCGAAGCGGTGACGATCGCGGCGGAACGGCTCGAGGCGTCGCGCGCCGTCTCGTCCATCACCTTGGCGTTCTCCTTCAGCCGGACGGCGGCCGTCTCGACGGCGGTGACGACCCCGCGCACGTTGCGTTCGAACCGGTCGGCGAGGGCGCCGAACGCCTCCCGACGCTCGGCGGCGGCGCGCGCTTCCGCCTCGCGCCGCTCCGCGGCGAGCCGGCGGACCTCGAGCCCGTTCTCGCGGAACACCGAGAGCGCCGCCGCCATGCGGCCGATCTCGTCGCGCCGGTCGTGGCCGGTGACCGCGACGTCGAGATCGCCCTCGGCGAGACGCTGCGTGGTCCGCTGCAGACGCACGAGCGGACGAACCACGGCGCGATTGGTTATGAAGAGCCCGATGGCGGCGATCAGAAGGGCAGCGGCGAGCAGGAGCACGGCCACAGATATGGCCTGCTGCGCGAAACGGGCGCCCTGAGCCGCGGCCTCGGTGACGCTCCGCTCGATCGCATCCCCGGCCTTCTCCATCGCATCTTCGAGGACGCTGAAACGCTGATCGAACTGCGCGAGCTGCGCACGCGCCGCGGCACCGTCCTCGAAGGCCAGTGCGACAATGCGCTGCGCCTGATCGATATAATCGGCGAGCGGCTGGTCCAGCCCGTCGAGCATGGCGCGCGCCTCGGGCGACAGCGGCAGCGCCTTGTTCCGCGCGACCGTCTCGCGGAAGGTCGCGGCGTGCTCGTCCGTCGCCGCGCGCACCGCGGCGGCGGCGGCCTGCCCGTCGCCAGAGTCGATCAGCGCCTCATAGACGTCGCCCCGCAAGGCGTCGTGCATCATGTCGCCGACCATGTGCTGGCGCAGCGCCGTATTGGTGGTGGCCGAGAGCGACAGCTCGCCCGCGAAACGCTCGCTCGCATAAATCGCGATTCCCGAGGCCGCCACGGCGCTCGTTGCGACGAGAACGAGGACACTGCCCAGTTTCCGACCGACGCCGGCCATGACCGCTCCTTCGTGATATACCACCTCCACGCGAGATAGGCGCCGAAGCTGGCGCGAGGCTGGCGTGTGGTCGGCCGGAACGGCGCGAGACCGAGATGAGCGGCGAAGAGGCGGCCGTGGCCGCCCCCTCCCGATGATCGCTGATGGGCGGCGCCTCAGCGCCCCCAGCCGCCCGGCGTGAACTGCCATTCGCCGCCGCGGCGGACCCAGCGCGGCTCGCGCCAGCGCTGGCCGCGGCGCTCGCGCTCGAAGCGTCCCTCGACCCAGGCGAAACGGCCGCGCCGCCACTCCCAATAGCCCGGCACCCAGACATAGCCGCGGCGGGGCGGCGGCCGGACCTCGCGGCGCGGCGCCGGCGGCGCCATCCGCACCCGCACATCGGCGGCGGCTTCATCCACCGCCGCGAGCGGCACGAGCGCCACCGAAGCGAAAAGACCCGTCAACAGGCTACGACGCGAGAGCATGCACGACTCCTTGGACATGAACGCGCCCGCTCCTCGCAGGCGCGCCCCGGTCCCCCGATCGCGTGAACGAAGAAGAAGCCGCTTTCCGTCGCTCAGATCGGATAGCCGGTGCGTTTGAGGAACAGCGCCAGGCGGTCGGGGAATTTGAGCAGCTTCCGGTCCTTGCGCGGACAGGCGTCGATATCGTCACCGGAAAGGCAGGTCTCCTCGCCCTCGTCGGCGGCGGAGTCCCAGTGCGACCGCAGCGCCGCCATCGCCGCGCCCCCCTCCCCCACGCGCGCCTTCGCCGCCACCCAGCCGGCGACGAAGCCCGGCGAGGTCCAGCGATTCTCCGGGTCGACGTCCGACTCGAGCTGCGCGAGCCAGGCCCGGTGTTCGGCAAGAAAGCGCGGCTCCGCCGTCACGTCGATCCGCACGCCCGCCCGCACCGCATAGACGACGAGCGGTGCGGCGCTGCAGGCATAGCAATCGAAGGCATAAAGGAAACGGTTGTCGACCGTGACGATCTCGGCAACACCATCGCCGTCGACGTCGCGCAGGTAATCGCCGTCGCCGTCGAACGTGCCGATCTCGACGCCCGTCCAGCCGGCCTCGGTCTCCGTCGCGACAATCGCCTGCGAGCAGCAATGCGCCCCGCCGGTATAGCTCGAGAAATAGACCTCCTTGCCGGCGTTCGCCGGGTCGATCTCCGCGATCATCGCGTCCGCAGCGATCTCATCGAGGCCCGAGGGCGCGCCCTTCGCCCTCAACACCGCCTTGCCGTCGACCGAAACGGTCAGTTCCGGGGTCTCGACCGCATCGGCGCCCGCCGGCATCGGTTCCTGGACGATCCGCGCGGTGATCGGGCCGTCTGTAACGCTGCCGTCGCGAGCGCCTTCGGAGAACTCGATGTGCGGATAGGCCGGGCCGTCCTCCTCCGGGTCCTGCGCGAAGGCGGGCGCCGCCAGGAGCATCGATCCGACGGCCATCAGGACGGCGAGGCCGCCGCGGGCGGCACGCGCATGTTCGAACAGCTTCATCCGACACGCCCCTCTCGACTCGCTCGACGGCTTCCACCCTAGCTTTCGGCCGGTCATCTCGAAAGGCTGCGACGTGCCGCCCGTCGCGAGGCTCCTGCCGATTGCGAGCCGCGACCGAAGACCCCTCAGCGCCGCCCTGCGCCGCGGATCGCGCCGATGGTCGAGGACGGGGTGATGGCCTCGGGATCGACCTTGACGTGCAGGATCGCCGGCTTGCCCGAGGCGAGCGCGCGTTCGAAGGCCGGCATGAAGTCCCCGGTCGTCGCGACGGTCTCGCCATGCCCGCCATAGGCGCGGGCAAAGGCGGCGAAATCCGGATTGACGAGCGGCGTGGCGACGACCCGTTCCGGATAATGACGTTCCTGGTGCATGCGGATCGTGCCGTACATGCCGTTGTCGACCACCACGACGACGATCGCCGCGCCGGCCTGCACGGCCGTGCCGAATTCGAGCCCCGTCATCTGGAAGCAGCCGTCGCCCGCGAAAGCGACGACGATCCGCTCGGGATGACGCAGCTTCGCTGCGACCGCCGCCGGAACGCCATAGCCCATCGAGCCGGAGGTCGGCGCGAGCTGGGTGCCGGGGGCGCGGAAGCGATGATAGCGATGCAGCCAGACGGCGTAATTGCCCGCGCCATTGGTGAGGATGGCGTCGGCGGGCAGGCGGGCACCGAGCGCCTTGATCACCGGCCCCATGTCGACCCCGTCGAGATCGCGCGGCGTCGGCTCCGACCAGGCGCGATAGGCCGCGTTTGCCGCCCGGGTCTCGGCGCCCCAGGGGATCGAGACCGGCGGATGGACGACTTCGAGCTGCGCGGCGAAGCCGTTCGGCGTCGCATTGATGGCGAGCGCCGGCCGATAGACCCGGCCGAGTTCATCGGCATCGGCATGGACGTGGACGAGCGTCTGGTCGGGCTCGGGAATGCCGATCAGCGTATAGCCCTGCGACGGCATCTCCCCCATCCGGCCGCCGATCAGGAGCAGGAGATCGGCCGCGCGGATGCGCGCAGCGAGCGCCGGATTGATGCCGACGCCGACATCGCCGGCGAAATTCGGGTGCTCGTGGTCGAACAGGCCCTGGCGGCGGAAGGAAACCGCCACCGGCAGGTCGAAGCGCTCCGCGAAACGGGCGACCGAGGCGAGCGCCTTCTCGCTCCAGCGCGCCCCGCCGAGAATGGCGAAGGGGCGCTGCGCCGCCCACAGCAGCTTCTGCAGCTGCGCGGTCTGGGTGAGGCCCGGATAGGTCTCGACCGGCTCGGCCGCCGCCGCGACCGGCACGGCCGCGGTCTCGCGCAGCATGTCCTCCGGCAGGGCGAGCACGACGGGTCCCGGCCGGCCGGCGACGGCGACATGGAAGGCGCGCGAGACGAATTCCGGCACACGCTCGGCGCTGTCGATCTCGGCCACCCATTTGACGACGCTGCCGAACATGCGGCGATAGTCGATCTCCTGGAAGGCCTCGCGCTCGCGCATGTCGCGCCCGACCTGGCCGACGAAGAGGATCATCGGCGTCGAATCCTGCATGGCGACGTGCAGGCCCGCGGCGGCGTTGGTCGCCCCCGGCCCGCGCGTGACGAAGCAGATGCCCGGCCGGCCGGAGAGCTTGCCGAACGCCTCGGCCATCATCGCCGCGCCGCCCTCGTGGCGTGCCACCGTGACCGGAATGCCGGAATCATAGAGCGCGTCGAGCGCGGCGAGATAGCTCTCGCCCGGAACGCAGAAGACCCGTTCGACACCGTTTGCCGCGAGCGCCTCGACGAGCAACCGGCCGCCGGTGCGGGGAGGAATGTTTTCGACCATGGGGACCGCGTGAGGAGGAAGCGATGCTTCTCGTCTAGGTCCGATCGGCGCGGGGCGCAACCGGCGGACCGCCCGCCCTCACGCCGCCGCGCTCACCTTGAAGGCGAAGTCGATCTCGTCATAGGGGAACACGACGCCTCCCTCTTCGCGATCGATGATGCCGGCATTGATGAGGGTCGTGATATCGCGATGAACCGCCTGGACGTCGCGGCCCACCCGCCGGGCGACCTCGCGAATCGCGAGCGGCCCCTGACCCGCCATGATCTTGACGATGGCGAGGCGCGAAGGCGCAAGAACGCGATGCATGTCGTCGTAGCTGGCAAAGCTTACCCCGTGATCGGCGGTCCTCGGCTTGCCCGCGGCAGCGTTCTCCCACGCGTCGAGGAAGCCCGCCCTCATGGCATCCATCGTCTCGATCCGAACGTGCAGCGTCCTCATGCCATGATCCTCCTCACGTCGGCCTCGAACGCAGCGAACAGATCGGCCGGCCCGGTGAAAACGAACGGCTCTTCCCGGCCGGCGATGTGGCGGTGGTCGCCCTTGCCCCGCTCATTGTCGTAGCGCACCACGCAGACACCCTCGACGATCAGCGCGAGCCGATATCTGAAGGCATGGCTGCTGCCGGGAACCGGGGTAGGCACTCTCCAAAGGACCATCTCGGTGAAGGCCGTTTCACCGATCGGCATACGACGGAAATAGAGCAGCTCCGCTTTCACGTCCGCAACGATACCGCCATACCGCCCCGTTGTCGATGAAAACAACACCGGCGCGCGAGGCCCTCAGGTTCCGAAGCCGGAGCGCTGCGCCCAGCCGGTAGTGCGCTTTTCGAGCCAGGCCATCGCCGCATACATGACGATGCCCTCGACTGCGAGGGCGATCAGACCGGCGAAGACGAGCGGCACCTGGAACAGCGCCTGCGCCTGCAGCATCAGATTGCCGATGCCGCGATTGGAGGCGACCGATTCCGAGATCACCGAGCCGACGAAGGCGAGCGTGATGGCGATTTTGAGCGAGCCGAAGAAATAGGGCAGCGCGCGCGGAATGCCGACCTTGCGCATGATGTCGAGCTTCGAGGCGCCGAGCGCCTTCAGCACGTCCTCGAGCTCCGGCTCGATGGTGGCGAGCCCGGTCGCGACATTGACGACGATCGGGAAGAACGAGATCAGGAAGGCGGTGAGCACGGCGGGTACCGCGCCGATGCCGAACCACAGCACCAGGATCGGCACGACCGCCACCTTCGGGATGGCGTTGAAGCCGATCATCAGCGGATAGACGCCGGCATAGACGGTGCGCGAGGCGCCGATCGCGAGGCCGAGCAGGAGGCCGAAGCCGACCGCGAGCAGGAAGCCGATCAGCGTCGTCACGAGGGTGACGAGCGAATTGTCGACGAGCGGCCGCCAGAACTGCACCATCGCGCCGAAGACGAGCGAGGGCGGCGGCAGGAAGAAGGGCGGGATGGCGAAGAGCCGGCACACCGCTTCCCAGATCACGAACAGGCCGACGGTGAAGATCCACGGCGCGAAGCGGATGAGCACGGGCGTCGCGGTCATCGGCGGGCCTCCACGATATGGCCGCGCAACTCGTGCACGATCTCCTGGAAGCCGGCCGTATAGGTGATCTCGAGGTCGCGCGGCCTCGCAATGCCGACCGTCCGTTCGACGAGGATGCGGCCCGGCCGGGCCGACATGACGAAGATCCGGTCGGCGAGGAACACCGCCTCGCGCAGATCATGGGTGACGAGCACGACCGTGATGCCGGTCCGCTGGTGCAGGTCGCGGATGACGCACCACAATTCCTCGCGCGTGAAGGCGTCGAGCGCGCCGAACGGCTCGTCGAGCATCAGCAGTTGGGGCTCGTGGATCAGCGCCCGGCAGAGCGCGGCGCGCATCTGCATGCCGCCCGAGAGCTGCCAGGGGAATTTGTCGCCGAAGCCGGCGAGGCCGACCGAGGCGAGCAGACGCTCCGCCCGGTCGACATACTCCGCCTTGTTCCAGCGCAGCCGCCGCCGATGCGGCTCGACCACTTCGAGCGGCAGCATCAGATTGTCGAGCGTCGTCCGCCAGGGCAGGAGGTTCGGCGCCTGGAAGGCCATGCCGGCGATCTTCACCGGCTTCGTGACCGGCTCGCCTGCAACGGAGACCGTGCCCCCGACCGGGAATTGCAGCCCGGTCGCGAGCTTCATCAGGGTCGACTTGCCGCAACCCGACGGCCCGACCACCGCGGCGAATTCGCCGCGGCCGATCGTGATGTCGAGACCGTCCACGGCGAGCGTGCCGGTCCCCGCCTTCAGCGCGGCCGCGCCGCCATAGACATGGCTGACCCCCTCGAGGCGGACGAAGGGATCCGCCGCCGCCCCCTGCCCCGCCGACACGCCTACATCACCTTCCGGTCGTCGGCCGACGGCAGGAAGGACGGGTCGAAGACGGCCTCGGCCGCCGGCTTCGCCTTGAATTCGTAGGTGAGGCCGATCTGGTCGATGGCGGCGCCGAGCCGGGCGGAGTCGATAGCGCCGAAGCCGTTCGCCTTGACCTCGTCCGTCAGGATGTTCTGGTCGACCGCCATCTGCAGCCGTTCGAGCTCGACATTCTTCGCGACCAGCGGGTTGGCGGCCGTCACGTGCTCGACCGCCGCGGCGGGATCGGCGACCGTCTCCTTCAGCGCCTTGTTGAAGGCGGCGAGGAAGCCCTTCACCGCCTCGGGATTCTTCTCGGCGAAGGCCGGATTCACGAAGATCGCATTGCCGTAGAGATCGACGCCGTGATCGGCCATCAGGAGCACGGTGATGTCGTCCGCCGGCACTCCGTTCGCCTTCAGATTGATGAAGGAGGAGAAGGAGAAGCCGGTGATCGCATCGACATCGCCGGCGGCGAGCATCGGCTCGCGGACCGGGAAGCCGACATTCTCGACGGTCACCTTCGTGCTGTCGATGCCGTTCGCGGCGGCGAAGATCTTCCACTGCGCCCAGGCACCGTCCGGCGCGGGTGCGCCGAGCTTCTTGCCCTCGAGATCCTTCGGCGCGGTGATGCCGAGGCTCTTGCGCCCGACGATCGAGAAGGCCGGCTTGTTGTAGACCATGTAGACGGCCTTGAGCGGCACGGTCGGATTGGCGTCGACGAATTTGATCAGCGAATTGATGTCGCCGAACCCCATGTCGTAGGTGCCGGACGCGACCCGATTGATCGGCTCGAGCGAGCCGCCCGCCGTATCGATCGTGACGTCGAGCCCGGCATCCTTGAAGTAGCCCTTGTCGAGCGCGATCAGGAACGGCGCCGCCGGACCCTCATACTTCCAGTCGAGCGAGAACTTGACCGGCGTCTGCGCCGACGCGGCGGCCGCGAGGCCGGCGAGCGCGAAGCCGGCCAGCGCGGCAAGGGACGAGAAGCGACGGACGAGGCGCGACGTGGGCATGAACTCTCCTTCCGGGAACGACCGCGCGGACCCTGCGGCCCGCACCCTGTCGAGCCCATGGCAAGTTCCATGCCGCCGGCGCGCGCAGCCGTCCTGCACGGGACATCCGTCGGTTGCCGCCCAAAAACGAGGCAGAAGAGAGCGGCAGAAACGCCTACGCCCCCGCCCGGTCCGGGAGAGGACGTGCCTAGAACAGGCTGCCCTGGCCGCTGCGGGCGGACGACGACTTCTTCGGCGCGGCGGGTGCCGGCTTCGGCCGTTCCGCCGGCTCCGCGGGGGAGCCGGCGGCCGTCGCGCCGACCGGGCCGTCCTGGAACCGGATCGTGAGCGCCATGCCCGGCGACACCGCGACAGCCGTCTTCACGGGTGCGCCGTCGCTGTCGGTGACGAGCGCGAAGCCGCGGGCGAGCACCGCCTTGTAGGACAGCGTCTCGGCGAGCCGCCACAGCCGGTCCATTCGCTCACGGCTCCGCTCCGCGCTGCGGCAGAAGGCCGTGAAGGCGCGCCGGTCGAGCGTCTCGGCCCGCTCAGCGGCGCGCCGCAGCCGCTCCGCCACCGGCTCGATGCGCAATCGGCCGGAGGCCCGCAGAAACGTCGCCCGGCGGCGTTCGACCGAACGTTCGAGCGCCCGGCCCTTGCGATCCGCGGCGAGCGCGAGCCGTTCGCGCGCGCGGCCGACGATGCGCTCGAGACAGGCGGGCGTGAAGCGTGCCTCGACACGGCCGAGCCGCGCCTTGTGGGCGAAGGCGCTGGCGGCGAGCGCCCGGTCGAGGCGCGTCGCCCATTCGTCGAAGGCGCGGCGCGGGATGGCGAGCAGGTCGTCGAGCCGCGGCAGGCCACGGGCGAGCGCGCGCACCTCGCGGCGGCGCTGCTCGATGCCGCGCAGCGCCCCGCTCTCGAGCCGGCGGGCGAGATCGCCCACCGCCGCGACGAGTACGGAGCGCACCGGCACGGCCATCTCGGCGGCGCCGGTCGGCGTCGGCGCGCGCAGATCCGCGGCGTGGTCGATCAGCGTCGTGTCCGTCTCATGGCCCACCGCCGAGATGAGCGGGATCGCCGAGGCCGCGGCGGCCCGCACCACCACCTCCTCGTTGAACGCCCACAGATCCTCGAGGCTGCCGCCGCCGCGCGCCACGATCAGCACGTCCGGCCGCGGGATCCGGCCGCCCGCGGGCAGCGCATTGAAGCCGGCGATCGCCGCCGCCACCTCGGCGGCCGCCGTCTCGCCCTGGACGCGCACCGGCCAGACGAGGACATGAACCGGAAAGCGGTCGGCGAGGCGGTGCAGGATGTCGCGGATCACCGCACCCGTCGGCGAGGTGACGACGCCGATGACGCGCGGCAGATAGGGGATCGGGCGCTTCCGCGCCGCGTCGAAGAGGCCCTCGGCGGCGAGCCGGCGGCGGCGCTCCTCGAGCAGCGCCATCAGCGCGCCGGCGCCGGCCGGTTCCAGCGAATCGATGACGATCTGGTATTTCGACGAGCCGGGGAAGGTGGTGAGCTTGCCCGTGGCGATCACTTCCAGCCCCTCCTCGGGGCGGAAGCGCAGCCGCTGGAAGGTCATCTTCCAGATCACCGCCTCGAGCTTGGCGCGGTCGTCCTTGAGCGCGAAATAGGCGTGGCCCGAGGAATGCGGCCCGCGATAGCCCGACACCTCGCCCCGGACGCGGACATAGCCGAAATTCTCCTCGACCGTCCGTTTGAGGGCGAGCGAGATCTCGGAGACCGTGAATTCGGCGGCGTTGGTGGCGGGCGTTTCGGCCATGGCGCATGCCTAACCCGATCCGGTGTTCCCGTCGACCGCTCCGTTGCGACACGATGCGGCGGGAGGTATCGGAAGAAGCATGTCCCGCTATGATTTCACCAGCCAGCGCCTCTTCCTCGACGCCGATCTCGCCATTGGCGCGACGCTGCCGCTCGATCGCGACCAGGCGAACTATCTCGTCACCGTGCTGCGCATGCGGCCGGGCGAGAGCCTGCTCGTCTTCAACGGGCGCGACGGCGAATGGCGCGCCGTGCTCGAGGGCGACCGCAAGCGCGCGGCCCTGACGATCGGGGAACGCACCCGTCCGCAGACGCCGCCGGCGGTGCTCGACTATCTCTTCGCGCCGCTCAAGCAGGGCCGCCTCGACTATATGGTGCAGAAGGCCGTCGAGATGGGCGCCGGCCGGCTGCGGCCGGTGATCACCCAGCACACCCAGGTGCCGAAGCTCAATCCGGAGCGACTGCGGGCGAACGCCATCGAGGCGGCCGAGCAGTGCGGCATCCTGTCCCTGCCGGCGATCGACCCGCCGCGGCCCCTCCTCGATGTCGTCGCCGAGTGGCCCATGGCGATGCCGCTCGTCTTCTGCGACGAGAACGAGGCGGGCGATCCGCTCGCCGTGCTGTCGCGCCTGACCGATGGCCCGCTCGGCGTCCTGATCGGGCCGGAGGGCGGCTTCTCCGCCGAGGAACGCGACCGGCTGAGGCGCCTGCCTTTCGTCGTTCCGATCGCGCTCGGGCCGCGCATCCTGCGCGCCGATACCGCGGCGGTCGCCGCGCTCGCGCTCGTCCAGGCCGCGAAGGGCGACTGGCGCGGATCGTAAGGATCACTTGGAATCCGGTCGCGAGGTCCCAGTCCGATCCGCAGTTTCCGAGCCGAGTTTAGAGATGTTCCACATTGGAATCAATCTAATACATTGATTTGATTGGGCTTCTGGTTGACCGCAACGGTCGCCGCCCGCATTTTGCCGGCGCTCCGGCGCAGACGCGCCGGCGACACGAACGGATGGAGAGAGACGATGACCCGCCTTCTCGCAGGCCCCCTTCTGGCCTTCGGCGCGTTCTGCGCTGCCGTGCCCACTGCGCTCGCGCAAGAGGTGAACGTCTACACGACCCGCGAACCCGGGCTGATCCAGCCGCTCCTCGATACCTTCAGCACCGAGACCGGCATCAAGGTCAACACGATCTTCGTCAAGGAGGGCCTCGCCGAGCGCGTCGCCGCGGAGGGGGAGAACTCGCCCGCCGACCTCTTCAATGTCGTCGATTACGGCAATCTGATCGAACTCGTCGACCGTGGCCTCACCCAGCCGGTCCAGTCCGAGGTTCTGACCGCTTCGATTCCGCAGAACCTGCGCGACCCGGACAATCAGTGGTTCGCTCTCTCGATCCGCGCCCGCGTCGCCTATGTCTCGAAGGACCGGGTGAGCGACGAGACGCTGACCTATGAGGACTTCGCCGATCCGAAATGGAAGGGCAAGGTCTGCATCCGCTCGGGCCAGCACCCCTACAACACCTCGCTGATCGCCGCGCTGATCGCCAAGGACGGCGCCGAGGCGGCCGAGACCTGGCTCTCCGGCGTCAAGGAGAACCTCGCCCGCAAGCCCGGCGGCGGCGATCGCGATGTGGCGCGCGACATCCTCGCCGGCCTCTGCGACATCGGCATCGGCAACTCCTACTATGTCGGCCTGATGCGGTCGGGCGCCGGCGGCGAGGAACAGAAGCCCTGGGGCGAGGCGATCCGCGTGATCCTGCCGACCTTCAAGGACGGCAAGGGTACGCATGTGAACGTCTCCGGTGCGGCGATCGCCAAGAACGCGCCGAACCTCGACAATGCGAAGAAGCTGCTCGAATTCCTCGCGTCCGACGAGGCGCAGCACATCTATGCCAAGGCGAACTTCGAATATCCGGTCAAGCCGGGCATCGAGGCGGACCCGATCATCGCCGCACTCGGCCCGCTCACCATCGACCCGCTGCCGCTCACCGTGGTCGCGAAGAACCGCAAGCAGGCGAGCGAGCTCGTCGACAAGGTCGGCTTCGACGAGTAAAGCGAAGCGCCTCGAGGCGGGCCGTCCCGGCCCGCCTTTTCCCCTTCAGACCACCGCGCCCGCTTGACAGACCTTCTCGAGCCCGCCGATCCCGTCGCCGAAGCGGCGGCCGTGAAGAGCCGCCTGGGCCCGGGCTGGCCCTGGCTCGCCGCCTCCTTCGCCGTGGCGCTGCTCGTGCTCGCGCCGGTCGCCGGCCTCGTCGTCTTCGCGAGCCGCGGCTCCGGCGGGCTGTGGCCCCACCTTCTCCAGAACGTCCTGCCGGTGGCGGTCCGCACCACCGTGCTGCTGCTCGCCGGGGTCGGCCTGTCGGTCGCGGTGATCGGCGTCGGCGCGGCCTGGCTCGTGGCGATGTTCCGCTTTCCCGGCCGGCGCATCCTCGAAGTGGCGCTGATCCTGCCGCTCGCGGTGCCGACCTATATCGCCGCCTATGCCTATCTCGACGTGACCCACCCGGTCGGGCCGGTGCAGACCTTCCTGCGCGGCCTTCTCGGCATTTCCGACCCGCGCGGCCTGTGGTTTCCCGAGATCCGCTCGCTCGGCGGGGCGATCTTTCTTCTCGCCTTCGTGCTCTACCCTTACGTCTATCTCCCGGTGCGGGCGCTCTTCCTGATGCAGTCGGCCTCGATGCTCGAGGTGTCGCGCACGCTCGGCGCCGGGCCGTGGCGCAGTTTCCGCACCGTCGCGCTGCCGCTCGCCCGGCCGGCGCTCGTCGTCGGCGTCAGCCTCGCCATGCTGGAAGCGCTCAACGACATCGGCGCTTCGGAATTCCTCGGCGTGCGCACCCTCACGGTCGCGATCTACACCACCTGGGTCACCCGCTCCTCGATCGAGGGCGCCGCGCAGATCGCCCTCTTCATGCTGGCGATCGTCTTCGTCCTCATCCTCGTCGAGCACCGCGCCCGCCGGAGCCGCCGCTATGCCGGCCCCGCCGGCCGCGGCCGCGCGCCGGCGCCGCGGCGGCTCGCCGGCTGGCGCGGGCTCGCCGCCGCCCTGCTCCTCTCGCTTCCCGTCCTGCTCGGCTTCGTCGTGCCGGCGAGCTATCTCGTCCTCTCCGCGGTGCGCCGGGTCGGGACGCGGGGCCTGCCGGCCGATCTCGGCTCCTGGATCGCCAACAGCGTCGGCCTCGCGGCGATCGCCGCGCTCGTCGCCGTCGCGGTCGGCCTCGTGCTCGCCTATACGGTGCGCGTCGTGCGCGGTCCGCTCGCGCCCTTCCTCGTGCGCGTGGCGAGCGTCGGCTATGCGCTTCCCGGCACGGTGCTCGCGGCGGGGCTGCTCGTGCCGCTCGCGAGCCTCGACAATCTCATCGCCAATGCGGTCAGGAGCTGGACCGGCGTCTCGCCCGGCCTCCTCCTCACCGGCTCGGGGGCGGCGCTCGTCTTCGCCTATGTGCTGCGCTTCCTCGCGGTCTCGGCCGGCGGGCTCGAGGCCGGTCTCGCGCGGATCAGCCCGTCGATCGACATGGCGGCGCGCAGCCTCGGCGCCGGGCCGCTGAAGACGGTCGGCCGCATCCACCTGCCGATGCTCTCTCCGGCGCTCGCCGCCGCCGGGCTGCTCGTCTTCGTCGACTGCATGAAGGAATTGCCGGCGACGCTGCTGCTGCGGCCGTTCAATTTCGAGACTCTCGCTACCCATGTCTATGGCGAGGCGGCCCGCGGCACCTATGAGGATGGCGCCGTCGCCGCGCTCGCCATCGTGCTCGCCGGCCTCGTCCCGGTCGCGCTCCTCGCCCGCACCGGACGGCGATAATCCTTCCCCGTCGCTCGCCGCCCGTCGATCACGGGATGTGGACGTTCTGAAAAATTCCTTGAAGGGCCTGCCGAATGGCCCTATCCGATGCCTATGCCGCGGTGCAATGAAAAGACCGGGGGCGGTGCGCTGATGAAACGGCTGCTCATTCCCGTCCTCCTCGTGGCCGCAGCGGTGGCCGCGGCTCTGTCCGCGACGCCCTTCCTCGTCTCGACCGATATGGTCGCCACCGCGCTGACCCGCCACGTGCTCGGCTGGACCGGCCAGACCCTCGCCTTCTCCGGCACGCCGGCGGTGCGTTTCGATCACGGCCTGTCGATCCGCTTCCAGGACGCGCGGATCGGCCCCGCCGACGCGCCGCTCGCCGAGATGGACGCGCTCGTCGTGCGGGTCGGCATGCTCGCCCTGCTCTTCGGGCGGCTGGAGACGAAATCCTTCGAGCTCGACAGGCCGCATTTCCATCTTTCGCCGGAGGCCGCACATCTCGCGCGCTACGCCTTCGACGACGATCCGGTGAAGTCGCGCTTCGGCCGGGTGATGATCCGGTCCGGCACGCTCGTCTATCGCGACGCGGCGGGCGCCCCGGCCTTCTCGGCCGACGCGATCGACGCGGAGTTCGACTGGCCCTCGACGGCGGCCGCTTTCGACGCGCATGGCTGGCTCGCCTGGCGCGGCGAGCCGGTCGAGTTCGGCGCGACGATCGCGAACCCGGCGGCGTTGGCCGACGGACGGTCGACGACGCTGCGCCTGAGCCTCGGGGCCAAGCCGGTCCGCGCGAGCTTCTCCGGCACGACGCAGACGGCCGGCGGCTTCGTCGCCGAGGGGCAGCTCTCGCTCTCGACCGCGTCGCTGCGCGATCTCTCCGCCTGGCTCGACGGCCCCGGCGGCTCCGGCGCAACTTTCGGTCCCGCCTCCGTCGAGGGGCGCGCGCGACTCGCCGCCGACGGACTCTCCTTCAGCCAGGCGACGCTGCGGCTCGACGGCAACGAGGCGGAAGGGGCACTCAGCCTTTCGCCGGGGACGGCGCGTCCGGCCCTCGCCGGCACGCTGGCGCTCGACCGGCTCGATCTGACGCCCTACGCCGACGCGCTCGTCGCGGCAACGGGCGGCCCGAGGCGCTGGAGCACTTTCCCCGTTCCGACCGGCCTGCTCGACGCGCTCGACATCGACCTGCGTCTCTCTGCGAACGAGGTACTGACCGGCCGCGTGCGGCTCGGCCGCAGCGCCGCTGCCCTGAATATCTCCGCCGGCCGGCTCGCGGCCAGTCTCGGCGAAGCGCAGCTCCTCGGCGGGCGGCTCGTCGGCTCGCTCGATCTCGGCCCGAAGGCCGGCGGCGCCGCCGCGCGGCTCTCGGCCCGACTGGACGGCATCCCCGCACGGCTCGCCCTCTCCGATCTGCTCGGCCTCGGCGCCGTCGACGGCATCGGCGGCGGCGAGGTGACGCTCGGTGCGCAGGGCGCGACGCTCGGCGCCCTGATCGGGTCGCTTTCCGGGGACGGACGAGTGCGCATCACCCGCGGGACGATCGCCGGTCTCGACGTCGGCGCCATCGTGCGGGCCGTCAACACGGGGAGTTTCAGCCCGCTCAACAGCCTGGTCGGCGGCAGCACCGGTTTCGAACAGCTGACCGCCGGTCTCTCGATCGGCGACGGAGAGGTGCGCACCGGCGATCTGTCGATCCGCGGCAGCGGCTATACGGTCGAACTCGTCGGGCGGGCGCCGATCGGCACCACGTCGATCTCCGGCCGCGGCCAGTTGCTCGTCGAGCGCGCGGCCCGCAGGCCCGACGGGCCGGCCGACACCGTCCCCGTCCCCTTCCTTCTCGGTGGGCATTGGGATGCGCCGACCCTTGTGCCGGATTTCGACGGCATTCTCGACCATGCCGATGCCGGCGCTGCGCCGGGGCCGATCCGGCTCGGCTTTCTCAGCCCCCGCTGAGGCACGAAAAAAGATCTTCACCCGCGTAGGGAAAACCGCGCTGCGGCGTGATGCTCCTCGAAGGCGTTTGACGGGGCGCTCTTCGACAGGAGACGAACCGATGATGAGAAGCCGATTGCTCGCGACCACCCTGGTGCTCGCCGCGACCGCGTTTTCCCTCCCGGCGGCCGCGCAAGGCCCCGATCCCGAAGACCGCGAACCGGTCGGCCGGGCGATGCTGTTCTGGGCGCTCGACCGCAATGGCGACGGCGCGATCGATCAGAGCGAGCTCCAGGCGGCGCGCGGCGCCCTCTTCGACGCGCTCGACGCCGACAAGAACGGCACGCTGACCCGCGAGGAGGTGCTCGCCGGCCTGCCGCGCATGGGCCATGGCCCGCATGGCTGGGGCGGCCCCGGCATGGGTCGCGGTCCCGGCATGGAGAGGGGCATGATGGGTCCCGAGGATGGGCCGGGCGGACCCATGGGTCGGGATGGCCCCGGACCGGACGGTCGCGGCCCCGGCTGGGGCGGACCGGATGGCGGCCCCGCGGCGGAGGGCGACCGCGACGCGCGGCGCGAGGAACGGCGTGCCCGCCGCGACGAACGCCGCGCGAAGATGGAAGAGCGTCACGAGAAGATGGAAGAGCGCCTCTTCGCCCGGCTCGGCTTCGGCGAGGGCGATTCGATCACGCGGGCCGATTTCGTCGCACGGCCGACGCCCGCTTTCACCCGGCTCGACACCAATGAGGACGGCAAGGTGAGCCGCGCCGAATTCATGGTGGCCGGGCCTCATGTGCTCGGCTTCCTGGGTCCCCTGGCGCGCTGACGGGCCGAGGGATGCATGGCGGACGCGATCGCTGCGAAAGGGCCAACCGCCCCCGCGCCCGACGCAGCGCGCGTCCGCCATGCTAAGATCGTCCGCGACGGCTTCTCGCGAGGCTTCCTGATGCGCCCAGCTGCGCCGGGCGCGACGAGCCCGGCGGACGATCCCGACGCACCACTCGTCGCCGCTTTGCGGCAGGGCGACGAGCGGGCGCTCGCCGAGCTGATCCGCCGCCATGGCGGGCGGCTGCGTACGCTCGTGCTGCGCTTCAGCGGCCGGCGGGACGAAGCGGACGACATCGTGCAGGAAACCTTCGTCGTCGCCTGGAAGGAGGCCGCGCGGTGGCGGCCCGGCGCTGCGCCTTTCGCCGCCTTCTTGACGCGGGTTGCGATCAATCGCGCCATCGATCGCGCCCGGCGGGCGCGGCTCTGGCGCTGGACCGGCCTCGCGGAGACGGCGGAGCCCGAAGACCCCGCGCCCGGTCCCGAGGCCGCCATGATCGACGCGGCGG
Organism: Prosthecomicrobium pneumaticum; assembly: GCF_014199915.1. GTDB lineage: Bacteria > Pseudomonadota > Alphaproteobacteria > Rhizobiales > Kaistiaceae > Prosthecomicrobium > Prosthecomicrobium pneumaticum. The sequence continues at coordinate 670,253 of NZ_JACHOO010000002.1, forward strand.
AGACCCGCGCGGTGCTCGACGACATACGGACCCTGCCCGACCGCCAGCGGGCCGCGATCCTGCTCGCGGCGGAGGGGGATCGCGGGGTGGCGGAGATCGCCGCAACGCTCGGCGTCAGCGAGGGTGCCGCCGAACAATTGCTCGTCCGGGCGCGCCGGACGCTTCGCACGAAGCTCGCCGCGCGTCAGGATGCCGGAGAAGGGGACCAGACATGACCGGATCGACCCGTCAGCCTCTCTCGATGAGCCGGACCGAATTCGAGGATTCGCTCGATCGCCACGGCGGCACGCTGGCGCAGTGGCCCGAGGCGGAGCGCCGCGCCGCGCAGTCGCTCGTCCTGTCCGACCGGGACGCTGCAGCCGCACTCGCGCTCGCGGCGCGTCTCGACCGGGCGCTCGGCGCCCTGCCGGCCGCCCCGGTCGAACTGGGCTATGCGACGCGGATCGCCGCACGGGTCGCCGACCGGATGGCGGCCCCGCGACTCGGCCGTCTCGCGGCAGCCTTCGGCACGACGGCGCTCGCCGCCTCGCTCGTCGCCGGCTTCGTGCTCGGCACGACGCTCGCGCCGACCGATGACGCGTCGACGCTCGCCGCGCTCGTATTGCCCGACATCGATGGCGGGTCGAGCGCCGGCACGAGTTCGGGAGGCACGCTTTGACCCTGTCGCGCCGCCTCGTGATCGCGCTCTTCGTGCTGCTCGCTCTGTCGCTGTCGGCGAATTTCCTGGTGATCGGCTTCCTCGCCGGCCGCGGCTTCCACCCCGGCGGCCCACCCAACATGATGCGGATCGTCGAACAGGGACTGGGCGGGCTGCCGCCATCGCTGCGCGATGCGGTCGCGGCGGAACTCGAAGCGACGCAGCCTGAGATGGCGGCGGATCTCGCCCGGATTCGCGAGCAGCGCCGGGATCTGGTGCAAGCGATCAAGACGGAGCCCTTCGACCGCAGCCGCGTCGAAGCGGCCTTCGCCGCGCTGGGGGACCGGCTCGAAGGCATGCGCAAGCGCGGCGAACAGGCCGTGCTGCGGGCCCTCGAACGCGCTACCCCCGAGGAACGGTCCGAAATCCGCGAGCCGCGCGGCCCGCGATTCGACGACCCGCCGCCCCCGCCGCCGCTCTGACGGAGAAGCCGCGCCTCAGGGCGCTGCGGCGGCGAGCCGTTCGGCCCGGGCGCGCTCGACCTCGCGCCGCTTGGTGGCGATCGAGGCGATGATCACGCCGGTCGCGACGATGCCGATCAGGATCGTGCAGACGGCGTTGATCTCCGGCGTCACGCCCAGCCGCACCTGGCTGTAGATCTTCATCGGCAGGGTCGTCGCCCCCGGCCCCGTCGTGAAACTCGCGATGACGAGATCGTCGAGCGACAGGGTGAAGGCGAGCATCCAGCCGGCGACGACGGCCGGCGCGATCAGCGGCAGGGTGATCTTGAGAAAGGTCTTCCCCGGCGGACAGCCGAGATCGAGCGCGGCCTCCTCGAGCGAGCGGTCGAAGGTGACGAGGCGCGACTGCACCACCACCGCGACGAAGCACATCGAGAGCGTGATGTGGGCGAGCACAACGGTCCAGAAGCCGCGGTCGAACCCGACCGCCACGAAGAGCAGCAGCAGCGACAGGCCGGTGATCACCTCCGGCATGACGAGCGGGGCGTAGACCATGCCCGAAAAGAGCGTCCGGCCATGGAAGCGGCCGTAGCGCACCAGCGCCACCGCGGCGAGGGTGCCGAGGATCGTGGCGCAGGTCGCCGAGATCAGCGCGACGCGGATGGTCACCCAGGCGGCGTCGAGAATGCCCTGATTGTGGATCAGCGACACGTACCACTGGGTCGAGAACCCACCCCATACCGTCACGAGCCGCGAGGCGTTGAACGAATAAACGACGAGCAGCACGATCGGCAGATAGAGGAAGGAGAAGCCGAGCACCAGCGAGGTGACGTTGAACCAGGACGGCCTGTCGTTCATCTGAGCCGCTCCTCGTTCTTCTTCTGCTGGTTCTGGAAGATCACGATCGGCACGACGAGCACGAGGAGCAGGATGACGGCGACGGCCGAGGCGACCGGCCAGTCGCGATTGAGGAAGAACTCGTTCCACAGCGTGCGGCCGATCATCAGCGTGCCCGAGCCGCCGAGCAGGTCGGGAATGACGAACTCGCCGACCGCCGGAATGAAGACGAGGAAGCAGCCGGCGACGACGCCCGGCAGCGACAGCGGGAACGTGATCTTCCAGAACGACTCGATCGGCCGGCAGCCGAGATCGGCCGCCGCCTCGAGCAGGGTCTGGTCCTGCCGCTCGAGCGCGGCATAGAGCGGCAGCACCATGAAGGGCAAGTAGGAATAGACGATGCCGATATAGACCGCGAGATTGGTGCCTGTGATGACGAGCGGCTCGTCGATCACGCCGACCGCGAGCAGCACCTGATTGAGCAGGCCCTCCGGCTTCAGAATGCCGATCCAGGCATAGACGCGGATCAGGAACGAGGTCCAGAACGGCAGGATCACCATCATCACGAGGGTCGGGCGCCAGCGGGCCGGCGCCCGCGCCATGCCATAGGCGAGCGGATAGCCGATCAGGAGCACGAGGAAGGTCGAGACGAGCGCGATCCACAGGCTCTCGAGATAGGCCTTCCAGTAGAGGGCATCCTCGGTCAGCCAGACGTAATTGTCGGTGGTGAATTCCTTCGCCTGTTCCCAGACCGCCGTCAGCCCCTGCGCGAAATCGATCGCCGGCGTATAGGGCGGGATGGCGATCGCCGTCGTCGAGAAGGAGATCTTGAGGACGATCAGGAAGGGGATGAGGAAGAAGACGATCAGCCAGAGATAGGGGATGCCGAGCACCAGGAAGCGGCCGCCGCCGCCCTTCGGATCAGGCCCGGCCATCGGCGCCTCCCGCTCGGCGCATCGCGCCCGCGTCGCCGCCGTCTCGCCTGCGGGAGAGCGCCGGCCTCACCGTCTCGCATGCAACCGCCATGGTGTTCCCCCTACCGCGTCAGCACGACGCCACCGTCGCGCGACCAGGAGAGCCAGACCTCGTCCTCCCAGGTGATCGGCCGCTCGACGAGCCGGGTGCGGTTGGCGATCGTCGCCTTCACCGTGGCGCCGGTGGCGAGCCGGACATGATAGATCGAAACGTCGCCGAGATAGCCGATGTCCCAGACCGTGCCTTTCAGCGCGTTCTTCGTGGGATCGGCCGGCGGCTCAAGGCCGATCGTCACCTTCTCGGGACGGATCGCAAACCAGGCCTCGCTGCCGGGCGCGGCCTCGACCGGCTGGCTCGTCTCGACCGTCGCGCCCGTACCCGCGCATTCGAGCCGCGCCCCGTTGCCCGCCGCCGGTGCCAGCCGGCCCTCGATCAGATTGATGTCGCCGATGAAGTCCGCGACATAGCGCGAATTCGGCAGCTCATAGATCTCGGCCGGCGTCGCCACCTGCACGATCTTGCCGTGATCCATCACGGCGATCCGGTCGGCGACGGTCATCGCCTCCTCCTGATCGTGGGTGACGATGATGAAGGTCATGCCGAGCTTCATCTGCAGGTCGGTCAGTTCGAACTGCGTCTCCTCGCGCAGCTTCTTGTCGAGCGCGCCGAGCGGCTCGTCGAGCAGCAGCACTTTCGGCTTCTTGGCGAGCGAGCGGGCGAGCGCGACGCGCTGCTTCTGGCCGCCGGAGAGCTGGTGGGGCTTGCGCCGCGCAAAGGGCCCGAGCTTGACGAGCGCCAGCATCTCCTCGACGCGGGCGGCGATCTCCGGCTTCGGCATCTTGTCCTGTTTGAGCCCGAAGGCGATGTTGTCCCACACGCTCATATGCGGGAACAACGCATAGGACTGGAACATCATATTGGTCGGCCGGCGGTAGGGCGGCACGCCGACCAGATCCTGCCCGTCGAGCAGAACATGGCCCTCGGTCGGCTCCTCGAAGCCGGCGATCATCCGCATCAGCGTGGTCTTGCCGCAGCCCGACGGCCCGAGCAGCGCGAAGAACTCGCGTTCGTAGATCCCGAGCGACAGGTGGTCGACCGCGGTGAAATCGCCGAACCGTTTGGTGACGTTGCGAAATTCGATGAAGGGTCGTGCCTTCGGATCATTCCACGGCGCAAAGGAACGCCGGATCGGCCCGATCGCCTTGTCTGCTGCCACGCTTCAGAACTCCCCAGCCCCGCCGCAGGAAAAGGCCCGGCCGAAGCCGGGCCTCCCGAAGTTTAGGTCCCGCTCTTGATCCGCGTCCAGAGCCGGGTCACCACACGTTGCACCTTCGGGTCGTTCGGCGTCGTCGTGTAGAGCTTGGCGAGCACGTCCGCCGACGGATAAATCGTCGGATCGTCGAGGATCTCCTTATTGACGAACTTCTGCGACTCGAGATTGCCGTTCGGATAGTTGACGTAGTTCGTCGCCTTGGCGATGACTTCCGGCTTCTGCAGATAGTTGATGAAAGCATAGGCCGCATCGGGATTCGGCGCGTCCTTCGGGATCACCATGGAATCCATCCACAGGAGGGCACCCTCCTTGGGGATCGTATAGGCGATCTCGATGCCGTTGCCGGCCTCGACGGCGCGGTCGCGGGCCTGGAGGATGTCGCCGGAGAAGCCGAAGGCAATGCAGGCGTCGCCATTCGCCAGCGCCTCGATGAACTCCGAGGAATGGAACTTGCGGATATAGGGCTTCACCGAGGAAAGCAGTTCCGCGGCCTTTTCGAGATCCTCGGTCTTCTTCGAATCGGCCGGCAGGCCGAGATAGTTGAGCGCGGCCGGCATCACATCGTCCGCCGAATCGAGGACATAGATGCCGCAATCGGCGAATTTCGCCGCTACTTCGGGCTTGAAGATCATATCCATCGAGTTGACCGGAGCATCGGCCATCCGGTCGGCGATCATCTTCTTGTTGTAACCAATGCCGGTGGTGCCCCACATATAATTCACGGCATACTGGTTGCCCGGGTCATAGGTGGCGAGCCGCTCATAGATCGCCGGCCAGGCATACTGAAGGTTGGGAATCTTCGCCTTGTCGAGCGGCTGGAAAACGCCGGCTTCGATCAGGCGCTGCATGTTGCGGTCGGTCGGCACGACGATGTCGTAGCCCGATCCACCGGCGAGCATCTTCGTCTCGACCATCTCGTTCGAATCGAAGACGTCGTAGACGACCTTGATCCCGGTCTCCTTGGTGAAATCGTCGAGGATCGTCGGATCGATATAGTCCGACCAGTTGTAGATATGGACTTCCTGCGCCATTGCGGCACCGCCGAGCGCGGCCGCGAAGGCGGCGGCGATCACAGCACGCGGCGCCGTCGCGCCGATCAAACGGGAAAAACTCATCTCTTGCCCTGCCTTTCGCTCGAATTCGGTTCGGCTCGCGTCCCCGGCGGCGAAGGTTAGTGTGCTTGCGGCGGTGCGACAACAGCGAGATGGCGGGCGCGGCGTCATGTTCGTGCGGTTGCGGGCTGCCGGTCGTGTTGCCGCAGCGTCCGGGCGATTGCGCGCGGTTGACTCGGACCCGGCCTCCGATCACAGAATCGCCGGGGAAACGAAAGGATAGAGCGTGGCCAGACGCAAAAAGGGGGAGAAATCGCCCGCCGACAACGTGCGGGGGGTGGCCTCGCTCGACGAGGCGCAGGATTGGCTTCGCGCCCGCGGCATCGAGGACATCGAATGCATCGCGCCGGATCAGGCCGGCGTCGCTCGCGGCAAGATGATGCCGGTGTCGAAATTCCTCGCCGGGCCGACCATGTCGATGCCGGGTTCGATCCTCACCCAGACGATCACCGGCGACTATCCGCACGACGACGACCTCTATCACAACGACGCCGCCGACGCCGACATCCTGTTCGAGCCCGACTTCTCGACCCTCACCGTGGTGCCCTGGGAGAACGATCCGACGGCCCAGCTCATCCATGACGGCTTCCACCGCGACGGCCGTCCGGTCGAGACCGCGCCGCGCCAGGTGCTGCGCCGGATCGTCGAGCTCTACGCGAAGCGCGGCTGGAAGCCCGTCGTGGCGCCGGAGATCGAGTTCTACCTCGTCAAGCCGAACACCGATCCGGACTACCAGCTCGAGCCGCCGATGGGCCGTTCCGGCCGGCCGGAGGCGGCGCGCCAATCCTATTCGATCGCCGCGATCAACGAGTTCGACGACCTCTTCGACGACATCTATGACTTCTCCGCCGCGCAAGGGCTCGAGATCGACACGCTGATCCACGAGGAGGGCGCCGCGCAGATGGAGATCAACCTGCTGCACGGCGACCCGCTCACCCTCGCCGACCAGGTCTTCCTCTTCAAGCGGACGATCCGCGAGGCGGCGCTGCGGCACAGCATGTACGCCACCTTCATGGCGAAGCCGATGATGCGCGAGCCGGGATCGGCGATGCACATCCATCAATCGGTGCTGTCGACGGAGACCGGCCGCAACATCTTCTCCGACTCGGACGGCGACCCGACCGACGAGTTCTTCGCCTTCATCGGCGGCTCGCAGAAATACCTGCCGGCGGTGATGTGCATCCTCGCCCCTTACGTGAACTCCTACCGCCGGCTGGTGCGCGGCTCTTCAGCGCCGGTCAACACGCAATGGGGCTACGACAACCGCACGGTGGGCCTCAGGATCCCGAACTCTTCGCCCTCCGGCCGCCGCCTCGAGAACCGCCTGCCCTCCTCCGACGCCAACCCCTATCTCGCCATCGCCGCCTCGCTCGCCTGCGGCTATCTCGGCATGACCGAGGGGCTGAAGCCGGGCGAGCCGGTGCAGGGCTCGGCCAATTCCGACGAGATCGACCTGCCGCGCGGCCTGCTCGAAGCGGTGGCGCTGTTCGAAGACTGCGAGGAACTGGTCGACATCTTCGGCTCCTCCTTCGTCACCACCTACCGCGCGATCAAGCGGGCGGAGTTCGAAACCTTCATGGAAGTGATCAGCCCCTGGGAGCGGGAGTTCCTGCTGTTGAACGTGTGAGGGTCGCGCTGTGTTCGAGTGGCGCGCAGGGAACGATGCAGCACAGGCCCTTGCCTCATCGGAGTAGAGAAGCGTCGCTCGGCGAGATGGGTCCCGGGTCTCCGCTGCGCTCCGCCCGGGATGACGGAGGATGCGGTGCTTCCCTCGGTCTACATCGTCACGAATTTCTACAACGGCACGCTCTATGTTGGCGTAACCAGCAACCTGGTGCAAAGAGTCTGGCAGCACCGCGAAGCCATATTCGAAGGCTTCACCAAGGAGCACGAACTGAAGAGGCTGGTGTGGTACGAAACCCACGCGACCATGGAAGCGGCGATCGCCCGGGAAAAGCTGCTGAAGCGTTGGCGCCGGGCATGGAAACTGGAGCTCATCGAGAAGATGAATCCGCGTTGGGCGGACCTCTACGATGAGATCGCTTCTTTCCACTAAAGATACGGCCCGTCATCCCGGGCGAAGCGCAGCGGAGACCCGGGACCCATCAAGCCGTGCGACGCCCGATCTTCGCGCCTTCCCGCCGCCCTCTTCGCCGCGCAAACGAAAGCCTCCAGGTCCGACACCACGACCATGATCTCCAACATCACCGCCGACTACCGTGCCCGCGATGCGGCGCATCATCTTCATCCCTTTTCCGAGATGCGGGCGCTCAATGCCGAGGGCAGTCGCGTCGTGGTGCGCGGCGAAGGGAGCTGGATCTGGGATTCGGACGGCCGTCGCGCGCTCGACGGCATGTCGGGCCTCTGGTGCGTCAACATCGGCCACGGACGGCGCGAGATCGCCGCTGCGGTCACCCGCCAGATGGCCGAACTCTCCTATACCAACACCTTCTTCAAGAGCACGCATCCGCCGGCGATCGCGCTCGCCGAAAAGATCGCGACGCTGACCCAGCCGCACCTGTCGCACGTCTTCTTCACCGGCTCCGGCTCGGAGGCGAACGACACCGTCGTGCGGATGGTGCGGCACTATTGGGCCGAGCGGGGAAAGCCCGCAAAGCAGGTGATCATCAGCCGCCGTAACGCCTATCACGGCTCGACCATGGCCGGCGCCTCGCTCGGCGGCATGAAGCCGATGCACGCGCAGGGCGGCCTGCCCATTCCCGGCATCGTCCACCGTGCCCAGCCCTACTGGTTCGGCGAGGGCGGCGAAATGAGCCCGGAGGAATTCGGCATCGCGGCGGCGCGCGACATCGAAGCGGCGATCGAGGAGATCGGCGAGGACAACATCGCCGCCTTCATCGCCGAGCCGATCCAGGGCGCCGGCGGCGTGATCATCCCGCCCGAGACATACTGGCCGGAGATCGCCCGGATCCTCGCCGGCCGCGAGATCCTCACCGTCGCCGACGAGGTGATCTGCGGCTTCGGCCGCACCGGCCGCTGGTTCGGCTCGGATTTCTTCGGCATCCGGCCCGACCTGATGTCGATCGCCAAGGGTCTCTCCTCCGGCTATCTGCCGATCGGGGGCGTCGTCGTCTCCTCGGCGGTGGCCGAGGTGCTGTCGGCGAACGAGTTCAACCACGGTTTCACCTATTCGGCTCATCCGGTGTGCTGCGCCGCCGCGCTCGAAAATCTGCGCATCCTCGAAGAGGAGAGGCTCGTCGATCGGGTGGCGGAGGAGATCGGCCCCTATCTGCAGCGTGGCTGGCGGGCGCTCGCCGACCATCCGCTGGTGGGTGAGGCGCGGATGGTCGGCCTGATCGGCGCGCTCGAACTGGTGCCCGACAAGCCGTCGCGCAGCGTCGCCTTCCCCGACACCGGCAAGGTCGGCACGCTCGCCCGGGATCTCTCGATCGCGAACGGTCTCGTCATGCGGGCGGTGCGCGATTCGCTGATCATCGCGCCGCCCTTCACCCTTTCCTTCGAGGAGGCCGATTTCCTCCTCGCCGCCGCCCGGAAGACGCTCGACGACACGCTCGACGCGGCGCGCCGGCTCGGGCTCAAGGCATGAGGGCGCCGCACGCGCCCTCCTTCTATGCGGCGACCGCCGATGCCGAACTCGCCTTTCCCCCCCTCGAGGGCGACACGCGCGCCGATGTGGCGATCGTCGGCGGCGGCTATACCGGCCTGTCGGCGGCGCTGCATCTCGCCGAGGCCGGCGTCGACGTCGTGCTTCTGGAGGCGGAGCGGGTCGGCTGGGGCGCCTCGGGGCGGAACGGCGGCCAGCTCCACACCGGCCAGCGCCGCGACCAGGACTGGCTCGAGGCGCGGCTCGGCCTCGCCCCGGCACGCGCGCTGTGGACGATGGCCGAGGAGGCGAAGGCGCTCGTCCACGACCTGATCGCCCGGCACGGCATCGATGCGGAATGGCGCCCAGGCCTCGTCGAGGCGGTTCACAAGCGCCGCATGGTGCCGCACGAGCGGGCCTATGCCGAGCGGCTCGCCCGCGACTACGGCTACCGGGACGCCGAATGGCTGGAGCCTGACCGGCTCGCCGCGATGATCGGCACGGACGCCTATTTCGGCGGCCGTCTCGACCGCGGCGCCGGCCATCTCCACCCGCTCAAATTCGCCCAAGGCCTCGCCCGCGCCGCGGCGAAGGCGGGCGCCCGGCTCCACGAAGGGACACGCGTCCGCCGCCTCGCCACGGGCGCGAAGCCGACGCTCGAGACGGCGCGCGGCCGGGTCACGGCGGACATCGTCGTGCTCGCCGGCAATGGCTATCTCGACGGCATAGACGGCACGGTCGAAGCCCGCGTGCTGCCGATCAAGAACTTCATCCTGACCACGGAGCCGATCGGCGCCGGCGCGGCGGGCGGCCTTCTGCCGGGCGGCGAGGCGGTCTCCGATTCCCGCTTCGTCGTCTATTACTGGCGGCCGACGGCGGACGGGCGGCTGCTCTTCGGCGGCGGCGAGACCTATTCGCGGACCGATCCGCGCGACCTGTTCGCCTTCGTGCGGCGGCATCTCCTGCGCATCTATCCCGGCCTCGCCGATACGCCGATCTCGCACGCCTGGGGCGGCACGCTCGCCGTCACGGTGAAGCGCCTGCCCTATATCCGCCGGGCGCGGCCCGGCGTCTATGTCGCCTCGGGCTATTCCGGCCAGGGCGTGGCGCTCGCGCCCTATGGCGGCAAGATACTCGCCGAGGCGATCCGCGGCGACCCGGCGCGCCTCGACACCTTCGCCGCCCTGCCCGCCCCGGCCTTCCCCGGCGGCACGCTGCTCCGCTACCCCGCGCTGGTCGCGGGGATGACGTGGTACGCGCTCCGGGACCGGATTTGACGGTTAGCAGATTGGCCCAACCCTTGATTCTCCCCGTAAATTCTTCCGCCAGGCCCCACTCTCGATTGGCGAGCTGTTCATGATCCACTACTCTTGGGAGGCAGCTGCAAAGTCGGCCCCAATCCATGTTGAGAATGCCCGATGGACCATCAAGCAAACGACCCCGGCCCAAGCCAAGCCGCCCCGCATGGTCACAGAAGAGGCCTGCTCAAAGTAATCTTTGATAAAATTACGGAGCACATAGTAGGATCCATTGTACTTTTCTGCCTTGTCTCGGCTACTACAGCAGGTACTGTTTTATGGAGTAGCTATGATATAGAAATCACTAAGTTGCCATCAGAGGCTAACTCAATAGTTGGTCCTACCGGTAACATCACTCTCAATCAATCCTCCGACATCCGGATGGCATGGGTTGCTTTCCCTTTTCAAAGCAGCAAGGCGTGCCTCGACCGAGTGCGAGAATGGGTAAAATGGCGCGAGTTTGCGTCGATTGTCTTTTGGCACTCGCCAGACCAAGTCAACTTTACCGAGCGACGCGGCATTCGGATCGGCGCGCGCTGTATCGTAGAGAATAGCAACCGATTAACAATAGTCTTACTCGCATCTACTGATCTCGATGCACTGACCGAGGCATGGGATTCTTTCAAATCCTACTATAGCGCGTCCATTGGAGGAGACCGGAAAGCGATACTCTCCTCGGCGGGTACAGATTGGGTGGGTCCGGCATTCGAAGTGGTGTCCGAAGTTATCCGAGTGCCCCTAGGCACAGAAGATAAAGAGAAATTTGAATTAATAAATGAAATTCCTCCTCCCATGATAACGTATTTTGAAAGTAAAAAAGGCAGGATAGGACGCTGCGGGACACGAAGGACACAATTATTTCGGATATGCAACGTCACCTTTCCTGGACTTATGCTAATAATGCATATGGAAGTTGAAGATGGTGAAATATTAATACTGGTAAGCGGATTCTCTGAATCGATCGGAGAGGATCTCATATGGTCGCAAGACGACATACGTACCCTCCTACTTGGGATACCCGGCGCCAAGCTTGAAACGTAGGCTTCAGTGACGGTGAGCGCTATCGCGTTACCTCTCACGGCGGAGGCGGTGGCAGGCGGCGGGAGACGAGGCGGGAGAGGGCGGGGCCAAGCAGGAGGACGATCAGGAAGCGCAGCGTCTGCAGCGCCATGACGAAGGACAGGTCGACATGGCTCGCGGCCGCGATGATCGCGACGGTATCCATGCCGCCGGGACTCGTCGCCAGATAGGCGGTGAGCGGGTCGATGCCGACGAAATGCGCGAGCAGCCAGGCGAGGCCGCCGCAGAAGGCGATCAGGAGCAGGATGGAGCCGAGGATCTGCGGCAGGGCGCGAAAGGCGTGGCGGAGCGCCTGCCGGGTGAAGGCGCCGCCGATCCGCCAGCCGACGATCGCATAGGCGAGCGCGAGCAGCGCCGGCGGCAGCTCGATCGCCATCAGCCCGGTGCCGTGCAGCACCGCGCCGGCGACGAGCGGCACCAGCATAGAGCCGGCCGGCACGCGCAGCTTCACGCCGACGAAGCCGCCGACCGCCGCGAGCGCCAGCGTCTCGCCTAAGGCGAGGAGGTCGAGCGGCGGAAACCAGACGACCGCCGGCGGCGCGGCGCCCGAGGTGTCGACCATCAGCCCCGCGATCAGCGCCGCCGCCCCGGCGACGCAGACGACGCGCAGATACTGCATGAAGGCGACGAGGCGAGCGTCGGCCCCGAACGCCCCCGCCATGATCACCATCGCGCTCGCCGCGCCGGGGGTCGAGCCCCAGACGCCCGTCGTGCCCGGCAGCACGCGCCAGCGGCTCATCAGGAAGCCGAGCAGGCTCGACGCGGCGAGCGTCGTCAGGACGACCGCGAGGAGGAGCGGCCAGTCGTCGAGGAAGGAGACGAGGATCGAGGGCGTGATCGAACGGGCGACGAGGCAGCCGACGACCGCTTGCGCGGCGAGAAAGGCGATCGGCGGCGGCCGCACGGTGCCGCCATTCGTCGACAGGAGAATCGCCGCGATCATCGGGCCGAGGAGGAGCGCCGCCGGCAGCGCCGCCCATTCGAGCACGGCGACGAGCGCGACCGTGCCGGCGACGAGCGCCGCCCACTGGACAGACGGCGGCAGGACCCTTGCGGGCGGTTCCGACCCCTCATCCATCGGCGTCTCTCCTGCGCTGCACCGCAACACGGGGCTCATAGCCCAATCGGCGGCGGGGCGGGCGCGAAAATGGCACTATCGGCGACAGGACACCTTCTCCGCTCCGGCGGCATTGGTCATTCTCGATGCGCCGGCGGCCGGGCCGGCGCCACCGAACCGGGAGGCCCCGCGCTTGATCCACACCCTCGCCATTGCCGGCTACCGGTCGATCCGCAGCCTCGTCCTGCCGCTCGGCCCGCTCACGGTGATCACCGGCCGCAACGGCACCGGCAAGTCGAGCTTCTATCGCGCGCTCCGCCTGCTCGCCGAAGTGGCGCAGGGGCGCGTCGTCGCCGCGCTCGCCGCCGAGGGCGGCCTCGCCTCCACGCTGTGGGCCGGGCCGGAACGGATCGGCGCGGCGGTCCGCCGCGGCGAGCGGCCGCTCGAGGGGACGGTGCGCGGCGGGCCGGTGAGCTTGCGGCTCGGCTTCGCCGCGGAAGACTACGGCTATGCGATCGATCTCGGCCTGCCGGTGCCGCAGAACGGCTCGATGTTCAACCGCGACCCGGAAGTGAAGGCCGAGGCGGTCTGGGCCGGCGACGTGCTGTCGCGCCGCAACGCCTTCGCCACCCGGGCCGGCCCTGCGGTGACAGCGCTCGGTGCGGACGGTCGGCGGCGCGTGCTGATCGGCGACCTGCCGCCCTATGAGAGCATGATGACGCATGCGGCCGACCCGCAGAGCCTCGCCGAACTGCTCGTGCTGCGCGAGCGGATGCGGCGCTGGCGGTTCTACGACCATTTCCGCACCGATGCGGCGGCCCCCGCCCGCGCGGCGACGGCGGGAACACGAACGCCGGCGCTCGCCGCGGACGGCGCCGATCTCGCCGCGGCGCTGCAGACGATCCGCGAGATCGGCGATGCCGCCGCGCTCGATGCGGCGATCGACGACGCCTTTCCCGGCGCGACGGTGGAGATCGGCGAGACGAACGGCGCCTTCACGGTCGGCATGCGGCAGAAGGGACTGCTGCGTCCGCTCGCCGCCGCCGAACTTTCGGACGGGACGCTCCGCTATCTGCTCCTGCTCGCGGCGCTGCTGACGCCGCGTCCGCCCGGCCTGATCGTGCTCAACGAGCCGGAGACGAGCCTCCATCCCGACCTCCTGCCTCCCCTCGGAAGGCTGATCGGCGCGGCGGCCACGCGCTGCCAGATCGTCGTCGTCACCCACGCCGCGCCGCTCGCCGAGGCCCTCGCCGGGTGCCGCGGCCTCGTCCGGCACGAGCTCGAAAAGCCGTTCGGCGAGACCGAGGTCGAGGGCCTCGACGCGCCCGCCTGGGAATGGCCGCCGCGATGAACCGGCTCAGGCAAGAAAAGCGGGCCGGCTGTCCATCGGGGCTCGCCGCGCGCGACATCTCTGCGGCGGACGACGCCATCACCGATCACAGGAGACGGACATGCGCTATCTCTATCTTCTCTATCTCGAGGAAGGCGGCTGGGACGCCATGACGCCGGAGCAGCAGGCCGAGGGTGAAGGCGCCTACATGGCCTATACCGAGGCGCTCCAGACGGCCGGCATCCTCATCGGCGCCAACCGGCTGCAGCCCAGCCCCTCGGCGACGACCGTCCGGCTCACCGGCGGCAAGAGCCAGGTGCTCGACGGACCCTATGCCGACACGAAGGAACAGCTCGGCGGCTATTATCTCGTCGAACTGCCGGATCTCGACCAGGCGCTCGCCTGGGCCGCCCGCTGCCCGACGGTCGGCCACGGTGTCGTCGAGGTCCGGCCGGTCTGGCCGCCGCGGACCGGCTGAGGCGGGAGGGCGGCGATGGCGGCGGAGCGGGCGCGGCGCACGGCCGAGGCGGTGGCACGGCACAGTTACGGCAAGCTCGTCGCCTTCCTCGCCGCCGCCACCCGCGATCTCGCGGGGGCCGAAGACGCGCTCGCCGAAGCCTTCGCGACAGCGCTGCGCGACTGGCCGGAGACCGGCTGCCCGGACAATCCGGAGGCCTGGCTGCTGACGGTGGCGCGGCGGCGGATGGTCGATGCCGGACGGCGAAGCCGTACCGGGACGGCCGCCGCCGAGACCCTGCGGCAGCTCGCCGAGGAACGGGCCGGCGACACGGCGGGCGAACTGCCGGACCGGCGACTGGCGCTGCTCTTCGCCTGCGCCCATCCGGCGATCGATGCCGGGATCCGCGCGCCGCTGATGCTGCAGACGGTGCTCGGCCTCGACGCGGCGGCGATCGCCTCGGCGTTCCTCACCTCGCCCGCCGCGATGGCGAAACGGCTCGTCCGGGCGAAGGAGAAGATACGCGCCGCCGGCATTCCCTTCGCGCCGCCCGGGCGGGACGAGCTGGCGCCGCGGCTCGCCGCCGTGCTCGACGCCATCTATGCCGCCTTCGCCGAAGGCTGGAGCGACCCGGCCGGCACCGACCCGTCGCGGCGCGACCTGCCGGAGGAAGCGCTCTTCCTCGCGCGGCTGATGGCCGAACTGATGCCGGACGAGCCGGAGGCGCTCGGCCTCGCCGCGCTGATGCTGCATGCCGAGGCGCGGCGGCCGGCCCGGCGCAGCGCGGACGGCGACTATATCCCGCTCGAGGCACAGAACCCCGCACTCTGGGACGGGGCGATGATCGCCGAGGCCGAGAGGCTGCTCCGCCGCGCGGCCTCCCGCCGCCAGCCCGGCCGCTACCAGATCGAAGCGGCGCTGCAATCGGCCCATGCGGACCGTCGCCGCAGCGGCCGCGACACGAGCCGTGCCGTGGCGGCCCTCTATGAGGCCCTCTTCGCCCTCACCGGCTCGCCGGTGGTGGGGCTCAACCGCGCCGTCGCAATCGCCGGGACCGAGGGACCGCAGGCCGGCCTCGCCCTGCTCGACGGACTCGCCGCGGACGGACGGCTCGCCACCTATCAGCCCTATTGGGCGGCGCGCGCCGCCCTGCTCGCCGCGGCGGATGCCGTGGACGAGGCGGTACACGCCTATGAGATCGCCATCGGCCTCGCCGCGGACCCGGCGGTGCGGCGTTTCCTCGAAACGCGCCGGCAGGCGCTGCAGCCGCCGCCGCCGCGGCCATGACGCGCGGCGGGGCCGCGGGGGTAGCCCGGATCACCGACTGGCCGGTGATCGCGTCGGCCGATCCCGGCCTCGCCCGTTCGGTGGTGCGTTCGGCCTCGCTCCCGGAAGGGCGTCGCACGTGCCCGGCTGTGCCGGAGGGCCGCAACAGTCAGTCGATCGATTGACTAAATCGATCGACTGATTTAGGCGGAGACCAAGGAGACCGAGATGGACCCGAGAGCGACCTCCACCCTCTTCGCACCCGATTCGGCGCCCCTCGCCCGGCAGGACGGCCCGTATGGCGGGGAGCAAGACGCAAGCGCCGAGGGGCGACGGCCGGCGGAGCTCGACGGCGGCGCCTCATCCGTAGCGGCTGCAGTCGACGCGGCGGCCGAGGACAGGGCGGAGCGACGGACGCCGGCCTCCCGGCATTATCGCCGCGCCAAGGCGGACCGCGGCGGCGAAACGCGGCAGCGGCTCGTGCTGGCCGCGCTCGACGTGTTCGGCCGCTACGGATTCGAGGCGGCCCCGACGCGCGAGATCGCCCGCCGGGCGGACGCCAATCTCGCGGCGATCGTCTATCATTTCGGTGGCAAGGACGGGCTGCACCGCGCCGTCGCCGACTATGTCGTGTCCCGCATCGGCAGCCAGCTCCGCCCGACGCTCGAAGCGATGGCGACGGGCGATCTCGCCGCCCTGTCGAGGGCGCAGGCGATCGAGCGTCTGCAATGGCTGGCGCAGAGCCAGGTCGAGCTGATGCTCGGCACGACCGAAGCAGAACTCTGGGCGCGCTTCGTGATGCGCGAGCAGATGGAGCCCTCGGCGGTGTTCGAGGTGATCTTCGACTTCATGGCCGGCGCGCACGAACTGATCTGCCGGCTGGTCGGCATCGCGCTCGGCGAGGATCCGGCGAGCGACCGCGTCCGCATGCGGGTGTTCACCCTGCTCGGCCAGATCCTCGTCTTCCGCTTCTGCCATCCCGTCGTGTTGCGCCGGCTGAACAAGAAGAGCCTGACGGCCGAGGACCGGGCAGAGGTGGCGGCAATCCTCGCGGACAATTTCGAGGCGATCCTGCTCGGGGTGGCGCGATGAGAAGGGCAGCCCTCGGGCTCGCCCCGATCACGCTCCTCCTCGCCGCCTGCAGCGGCGAAACGGGCGAGGATGTCTATCAGGGCTATGTCGAGGGCAAATACGTGCTGGTCGCCGCGGAGAGCGCCGGCCGGCTCGACGCGCGGCCGGTACGTCGCGGCGAGACCGTCGAGACGGGCGCAGCGCTCTTCACGCTCGACACGCGCGTCGAGACGGCGGCGCTCGCCGAGGCCGAGGCGCGGCTCGCGCAAGGACAGGCGCAGCTCGCCGATCTGCGCTCCGGCAAGCGCCCGGAGGAGATCCGCGTGCTCGACGCCGAGCTCGCCGAGGCGGAGGCGAGCGAGCGGGCCGCCGGGCAGACCTATCGGCGCACCCAGGCGCTGACCGCGCGCGCCGTCTCCGCACGCGCCGAGCTCGACCAGGCGCAGGCCTCGCTCGATGCGGCCCGCGCCCGCACTGCGGCGGCGCGGCAGAACCGGCTCGTCGCGACGCTCGAGGCGCGGCCGGAGACGATCGCCGCGGCCGAGGCGAATGTCGGAGCGCTGGGGGCGGCCGTCGAGACGGCCCGCACGGCCCTCGCCCGCCGCTCCGCCGCGGCGGTCGCCGCGGGCCGCATCGAGGAGACCTATTTCGAGCCGGGCGAGTTCGTCGCGGCCGGCCAGCCGGTGGTCTCGCTGCTGCCGAAGGGGGCGGCGATCGCCCGCTTCTACGTGCCCGAACCGGTGCGCGCCCGCTTCGCGCCCGGAAGCCGGGTGGCGCTCGCCTGCGACGGCTGCGCCGCGGGCCTTTCCGCGACCGTCGAGAGCGTCGCGACCGATGCCGAATACACCCCGCCGGTGATCTATTCCGAGGCGAGCCGCGCCAAGCTCGTCTTCCGCGTCGAGGCGCGGCTCGACGGGGCGGCCGCGACGCTCGCGCCCGGCCAGCCGGTCGACGTGCGGCCGCTCGAAGGGAGCGGGACGTGAGCGACGAGACGGTCGTCGCGATCAAGGGCCTCACCAAGCGCTTCGGAGAGAAGACCGTGGTCGACGCCGTCGATCTCGAAGTGCGGCGCGGCGAGATCGTCGGTTTTCTCGGACCGAACGGCTCCGGCAAGACGACCACCATCCGCATGATCTGCGGCCTGCTGCGGCCCGATGCGGGCGAGGGCACCGCGCTCGGCTTCGACATCCGCACCCAGTCGGAGCGGATCAAGCGCGAGGTCGGCTACATGACGCAGCGTTTCTCCTTCTACGAGGACCTGACGATCCGGGAGAATCTCGACTTCGTCGCGCGGCTCTACGCCCTGCCGGACCGCCGCCGCGCGGTCGACGCGACGCTCGACCGGCTCGGGCTGAAGACGCGCCAGAACCAGCTCGCCGGCGCCCTCTCCGGCGGCTGGAAGCAGCGCCTCGCGCTCGCCGCTTCGATCATGCACGCGCCGAAGGTGCTCCTCCTCGACGAGCCGACCGCCGGCGTCGACCCGCTCGCCCGGCGCGAGTTCTGGGACGAGATCCATGCCCTCGCCGAGGACGGGCTGACCGTCCTCGTCTCGACCCATTACATGGACGAGGCCGAGCGCTGCCACCGCATCGTCTACATCGCCTATGGCCGCATCGTCGCGCGCGGCACGGTCGGCGAGGTGATCGCACAGTCGGGCCTCTCGACCTATGTCGTCACCGGCCGCGAGGTCGCCGCCGTCGCCCGGGCCGTGCGGGGCGCGCCGGGTGTCGCTCAGGTGGCGCTGTTCGGCAGCGCGCTGCACGTCGTCGGCACCGATGACGGTCTCCTCGGCGCGGCGGTCGATGCGGCGGCGGAAGGGCGGGACGTCACCACCGCGCGCGGCGAGACGAGCCTCGAGGACGTCTTCATCCGGCTGATGGACGTCGCCCGCGCCGACGACCCCTCCAACCGGCCGGAGGCCGCGGCATGAGCGCCGCACACGCCCGCCGGACCGCCGCCGACTTCGTCTCCGCCTCGCGCATCGCCGCGCTGATGGTCAAGGAGATGATCCAGATGCGACGCGACCGGCTGACCTTCGCGATGATCATCGGCGTGCCGATCCTGCAGCTCGTGCTGTTCGGCTATGCGATCAACATGGATCCGAAGCGGCTGCCGACCCTCGTCGTCGCCGCCGACAACGGCCCGGTGGTGCGCACCGTCCTCGCCGGCATGCAGGCGTCGGGCTATTTCGACGTGCGCGTCGGGCTCGCCACCGAGCGCGAGGTCGAGGCGGCGATGGCGGCCGGCACCGTGACCTATGCGATCACCTTCCCGCCCGGCTTCGAGCGCGACTTCGTGCGCGGCGACCGGCCGCAACTCCTCGTCGAGGCGGACGCGACCGACCCCGCCGCGACCTCCAACGCGCTCGGCGCGCTGCAGCCGATCCTCGAAAGCGCGTTCCGGCCGGAGCTCGTCGGCCCGCTCGCCGCCCGCGCGCCGTCGGCCCTGCCGGTCGATCTCGTCGTGCAACGGCGCTACAATCCGGAAGGCATCACCTCGCACAACATCGTGCCGGGCCTGCTCGGCACCATCCTCACCATGACGACGATCCTGATGACGGCGCTCGCGCTCACCCGCGAACGGGAGCGCGGCACGCTCGAAAACCTGATGGCGATGCCGGCGACGCCGCTCGAGATCATGATCGGCAAGGTGGTGCCCTATATCGGCCTCGGCTTCGTCCAGGTGGCGGTGATCCTCGTCTGCGCGCGGCTGCTCTTCGCCGTGCCGATGGCCGGCTCCTTTCCGCTGCTGCTCGCCGCGACGCTGCTCTTCATCGCCGCCAATGTGACGCTCGGCTACACCTTCTCGACCGTCGCGCGGACGCAGATGCAGGCGATGCAGATGACCTTCTTCTGGTTCCTGCCGTCGATCCTGCTCTCGGGCTTCATGTTCCCGTTCCGCGGCATGCCGGTCTGGGCGCAATGGGTCGGCGAGGTGTTCCCGCTCACCCATTACCTGCGCATCGTCCGGGCGATCATGCTGAAGGGCAGCGGCCTCGCCGACCTCGCCCCGCAGATCTGGCCGCTCGCCGCCTTCTGGCTCGCCGTCGGCACACTGGCGCTGCTCAGGTATCGTCGGACGCTGGATTGACGGTGTGCCGGGCCGCTACGCCGCCATCTCCTCCGGCTCGCTGCCGGGGGCGAGGCGGACGCGCAGGCCGTCGAGCTCGTCCGACATCAGGATCTGGCAGGAGAGGCGCGAGGTCGGCTTGACCGCCATCGCGTCGTCGAGCCGCTCTTCCTCCTCGTCCGTCATCGGCACGAGACGGTCGAGCCAGTCGGCGTCGACATAGACGTGGCAGGTGGCGCAGGCGCAGGCGCCGCCGCATTCCGCCTTGATGCCGATGCCCCAGTCGCGGATCACTTCCATGACCCGCCAGCCCTCGAGCGCCTCGAGCTCGTGCTCGGCGCCCTTGTGGTCGGTGACGAAGATCTTCATGCGCGCGTCCTACTCGGCCGCCGCGGCGGGGCGGCGGATCCAGGGGCGGGTTCCGGCGGGCACCTCGCCCACCTCGCCGGCCGGCTGGAGATATTCCTTCACTTCCGGCCAGCGCCCTTCGCGCAAGCCCTGTTCGACGAGCGGATTGTCGACCGCGAAGGCGTCGAAGCCGACCCGCAGCAGGAAGGGCACCTGATCGAGGAAGAAGTCGCCGACCACCCGCAATTCGCCGCGATAGCCTTCGCGGTCGCGGATCAGCCGGCCGATCGAGAAGGCGCGGCCGTCGGCGAATTTCGGCATCTCCACCGCGATGACGGCGAGCCGGCCGAGATCGGGCACGAGGCCGCTCCAGTCCGCGCCCGGCGGCACGACGATGCCGAGCGGCGCCGATCGGGCGATGAGTGTTTCGCGCTCGTCGAGATAGCGGCCGAGCGAGACGAGCACCGCCTCGCCGGGCGCGATCGCCTCGTCATCGGCGGCGCGGCGGAACGGATCCTCGACGAAACGGCGGTTCTTCCACAAGGCCATGGTCAGTTCCCAGAAGAGGGCGCGATCATCCGCGGCGGCGCGCCGTCCGTCATCGCCCAAGCCGGCGGCGCGGTCAAATCCCGCTCCCGTCCGCTTCGAGCCCGAGATGGATGCCGCATTCGGTCTTGTCCAGCCCCCGCCAGCGACCGGCGCGCTCGTCCTCGCCCGCCGCGACCTTCGAGGTGCAGGGCACGCAGCCGATCGAGGGATAGCCCTCGGCGACGAGCGGATGGGCGGGCAGGCCGTGTTCGGCCGCATAGGCCTTCAGGTCGGCCGAGGTCCAGCCGGCGAGCGGATTGACCTTGATGCGCGCGCCGTCGGCCTCGAAAACAGAGAGCGCCGCCCGCGTCGCGGCCTGGAAGCGCTTGCGGCCGGTGAACCAGGCGTCGAAGCCGGCGAGCGCGCGGGCGAGCGGCTCGGTCTTGCGGATCTGGCAGCAGGCGTCGGGGTCCCGCATCCACAGCGCCTTGTAGGGATCGGCATTGGCGAGCTTCGCCGGGTCCGGCCCGACGGTGCGGACATCGGCGAGGCCGAGCATCTCGATCAACCGGTCGCGATGGGCGAGCGTCTCGGGAAACAGCCGGCCGGTATCGACGAAGACGACCGGGATCGCCCGGTCGACCGAGGCCGCCTGATGGAGCAGCACGGCGGATTCCGCGCCGAAGCTCGAGACCAGCGCGATGCGGCGGCCGAACAGGTCGAGCGCGCGGGCGACGATCTCGCGCGCCGGACGGTCGCCATGCGCCGCGTTGAGCCGCGCGAGGTCGGGCGCTGCGGAGGGTGCGGCCGCGTCGAAGGCGAGCGCGTCAAGCGGCGCCATAGAGGGCTTCCTTGAACGGCGCCTGGCCGAGGCGCCGATAGGCGGCGAGGAAGCTCTCGTCGGGTCCGGTGCGTTGCGCGAGATAAGTGTCGACCACGGTCTCGACCGCATCGACGATCTCCTCGGTCGAGAAGCCGCGGCCGACGATCTCGCCGATCGAGGCGTCCTCCGCGCCCGAGCCGCCGAGGGTGATCTGGTAGAATTCCTCGCCCTTCTTCTCGACGCCCAGAATGCCGATATGACCGACATGGTGGTGGCCGCAGGCATTGATGCAACCCGAGATCTTGATCTTCAGCTCGCCGATCTCCCGCTGCCGCGCCGCGTCGCCGAAGCGGTCGGAGAGGCGCTGCGCAATCGGGATCGAACGGGCATTGGCGAGCGCGCAGTAGTCGAGCCCCGGACAGGCGATGATGTCGGTGATGAGGCCGGCATTGGCGGTGGCGAGCCCCGCCGAGACGAGCTCGTCATAGACCGCCTTCAGATCGGCCTCCGCGACATGCGGCAGAACGAGGTTCTGCTCGTGGCTGACCCGCAGCTCGTCATGGCCGTAGCGCTCGGCGAGATCGGCGACGGCGTCCATCTGCGCCGCGGTGGCATCGCCCGGCGTGCCGCCGATCGGCTTCAGCGAGACCGTCGCCGCGACATGGCCGGCGACGCGGTGCGGCACGGTGTTCTGCCGCACCCAGGCGTCGAATTCCGGATCGGCGGCGCGCGCGGCGGCGAGCGCCGCGGCGCCGTCCTCGCGCGGCCGCACCGACGGAGGAAGGTCGAAATAGGCGCGGATGCGCTCGACCTCGCCCTGCGGCAGCTTCAGCGCACCGCGGCGGATACGCTCCCACTCCTCCTCGACCTGACGGCGGATCTCCTCCTCGCCGGTCTCGTGCACGAGGATCTTGATGCGGGCCTTGTATTTGTTGTCGCGCCGGCCGGAGAGGTTGTAGACGCGCAGCACCGCCTCGCAATAGGAGAGCAGGTCCTCCTCGGGCAGGAAATCGCGGATCTTCTTGGCGATCATCGGCGTGCGGCCCTGGCCGCCGCCGACATAGACCGCGAAGCCGGGCCGGCCGTTCTCGTCCTTCTTCAGATGCAGGCCGATGTCGTGCACCTGGATCGCCGCGCGGTCGCGCTCGGCGCCCGTGACCGCGACCTTGAACTTCCGCGGCAGGAAGACGAATTCCGGATGCAGCGACGACCACTGCCGCAGAATCTCCGCATAGGGCCGCGGATCGGCGACCTCGTCCGCGGCGACGCCGGCGAAATGGTCCGCCGTGACGTTGCGGATGCAATTGCCCGAGGTCTGGATGGCGTGCATCTCGACGGAGGCGAGCTCGGCGAGGATATCGGGGATCTGCGACAGGGCCGGCCAGTTGAACTGGATGTTCTGCCGGGTGGTGAAATGGCCGTAGCCGCGGTCATAGGTGCGTGCGATATGGGCGAGCATCCGCATCTGGCGCGCGTCGAGCGTGCCATAGGGGATGGCGATCCTGAGCATATAGGCGTGCAGCTGCAGATAGACGCCGTTCATCAGCCGGAGCGGCTTGAACTGGTCCTCGGTCAGCGCGCCCGAGACGCGCCGCTCGACCTGGTCGCGGAACTGCGCGACGCGGGCCGCCACGAAATCCTGGTCGAATTCGTCATAGCGATACATCAGGGCGTTCCCGACTGGGCGGCGACGCGGGCCTCGAACTCGGCCTCGCCATAAGGGACGGTGGGCCCGGCGGCGCGGATACGTTCGCGCAGGCGCACCGGGACCGGCACGCCCGCCTCGACCGTCGTCTCGATCTCATAGGGCTCGACGACGATCCGGGCATCGTGCTGCGCCTTGCCGTGGGCGAGCGCGGCGGCGAGCTCGTCGGGCGCGATCACGCGCGCGCCCGCGAGCGCCGTCGTCCAGCCGCCGGACGGATCGAGAAACACGACGAGACCGTCGGACAGTCGGTTGGCGGTGACGAGGAAGAGCGCCATCGGGACCTCAGGCGGCGAGCGCCGCGCGGGCGAGCGGGGGCACGGCGACCGCCCCCTCCGCCACCACGGCGCCGATGATGAAGACCACGGGCGCTGCGGAGCCCGAAAGATCGGCGAGTGCGGCGAGCCCGTCGAGCCGGCCGGCATGGCTGCGGCGGTCGGGCCGCGAGGCGTTCTCGACCATCGCGACAGGGGTCGAGGGGGCGAGGCCGTTCTCGATCAGTTTCGCCGCGACCTTCGCGGCGACCGAACGGCCCATATAGACGGCGACCGTGGCCCCCGAAAGCGCGAGCCCCGCCCAATCCGGCAGGGTGTCGCCGCGCAGATCATGGCCGGTCGCGAAGACGAGGCTCGACGCGGCACCGCGCAGCGTGAGCGGGATCTCGGTCTCGGCGGCCGCGGCGATCGCCGCGGTGACGCCCGGCACGATCTCGAAGGAAATCCCGGCCTCGCGCAGCGCCGCGATCTCCTCGCCGGCCCGGCCGAAGATCAGCGGGTCGCCCGATTTCAGCCGCACGACGCGGCGACCGTCCTTCGCCTCGCGGACCAGGATGGCGTTGATCTCGTCCTGGCTCGCCGCGTGCGCGCCCTTCGCCTTGCCGACATAGAGGCGGAGCGCATCGCGCCGGCCCATGGCGACGATCGTCTCGGGGACGAGCTTGTCGTAGACGATGACGTCCGCCTCCTGGAGCAGGCGCTGGGCGCGCAGCGTCAGGAGGTCCTCGGCGCCCGGTCCGGCGCCGACCAGCGCGACATGGCCGCCGGCTGCCTCCGGCCGCTCCAGTACCGCGACGGCGTCACCTTCCGCGCCGGCGAGATCGCCCGACAGCGCCCGCTGCGCGATCGGGCCTGAGAAGAAGCGCGCCCAGAAGCGGCGGCGGCCTTCGCCCGGCGGGATGGCCCGGGCGACGCGCGCCCGCAGCCGGTCGGCGAGGAAGGCGAGATCGCCGAAGGCCGGCGCCAGCATCGCCTCGATCCGCGCCCGGACATGGCGGGCGAGCACGGGCGCGGCCCCCTCCGAGCCGATCGCGACGGCGAGCGGCGCCCGGTTGACGAGGGCGGGCGTATAGAAATCGCAGAGCTCCGGCCGGTCGACGACATTGACCGGCACGCCGGCGGCCTTCGCCCGATCCCGAACGATCCGGTCTTCGCTTTCCTCGCCGGTCGCGGCAAAGACGAGCGCGGCGCCTTCGAGATCGCCGGTTTCCGGCAGGCGCGGCACGATCTCCGCTCCGGCAGCGATCGCATCCGCGGCGGTCGCCGCCTCGATCGCGGGGGCGTAGAGGACGAGCGTGGCCTTCGTTTCGGCGACGAGCCGCAGCTTTGCCGCGGCTTCCACGCCGCCGCCCACGACGGCGACGCGCCGGCCATCGACGACATGGAAGGCAGGGAAGACGCCGAGCTTGCGGCGATCGGCCATGCGCCGGACTCCTCGGGGCGCGCCCGCGGGCGCAGGCTGAAACGGTTCCAGCCTATTTAGGCGAAGCCGGTCCCGCCCGCGACGACGGCGCTTCCAATCTTTCCCCTCCTCGCGGAAAAAGAATCCAGTCCGCAGCGTTTCCGCGCCAGCCCGCGGTGATCGCGCAGCACCTTATGGATGAAGGCTTTTTCGGGTCGGCGAAGCATGTGGTGGCGCCCAACGCCCTCCCGAAGCCGAGCCTAAATCACGACTGAACTAGCCGTGATTTAGAAATTTGTTCCGCTGGACGGCGATCAGCGGGCGCGGACGCCGCAGTCCTTGCGCTCCGCGCCGCCGCCGCTAGTCTGTGCCGCGGGCATAGGCACGCCCTGCGAATGGGCAGAAGAGCGCGATGGCGGGCAGGCAGCGGATCGTCCCGGTCCGGCGGGAGTATAATCGCTGGGTCGCCAACCAGACGCTCGAGGACTATGCGCTGCGCTTCACCGCGAAGAGCGCCCGCCGCTGGTCGACACCGCGCGTGGCGCAGACGGCGATCGGCGCCATCTCCTTCCTGGCGCTCGAGGCGATCGGCGGCACGATCACCCTGTCGCACGGCTTCGCCAACGCCCTCGCCGCGACGCTCGTCGCCGGCGTCGTCCTCTTCCTCACCGGCCTGCCGATCGCCCGCTACGCTTCGCGCTACGGCGTCGATATCGACCTGCTCACCCGCGGCGCGGGGTTCGGCTATATCGGCTCGACGATCACCTCGCTGATCTATGCCACCTTCACCTTCATCCTCTTCGCGATCGAAGCGTCGATCATGACGACGGCGCTCGAACTCGCCTTCGGCGTGCCCGACTGGCTCGGCTACATCGTCAGCGCGGTCGTCGTCATTCCGCTCGTCACGCACGGCTTCGCCGGCATCTCGCGCTTCCAGATCTTCACCCAGCCGCTGTGGATCGGCCTCAACGTGCTGCCGGTCGGCTTCATCCTGTGGCAGGACTGGGGCTCGCTCGACGCCTGGTTCGCCTTCGAAGGGCTCGCCGGAGCGAAGCCGCTCGATCTCGTCTCCTTCGGCTCGGCCTGCTCGGTGATTCTCGCCCTGATGCCGCAGATCGGCGAGCAGGTCGACATGCTGCGCTTCCGCCCGCCGCGCTCGGCCGGCGGCCGCGGCCGCGTCGCGGCGCTCCTCGCCGGCGCGGGCTGGATCGTCGTCGGCGCGCCGAAGCTCCTGTTCGGCTCCTTCCTCGCGGTGCTCGCGCTGCGCCATGCGGTACCCGCCGAACACGCCGCGGAACCGGCCTATATGTACGCGGTCGCCTTCGGCTATGTGCTGCCCTGGCAGGATGCGGTGCTCTTCCTCACCGCCGCCTTCGTCGTCGTCTCGCAACTGAAGATCAATGTGATGAACGCCTATGCGGGCTCGCTCGCATGGTCGAACTTCTTCTCGCGATTGACCCACAGCCATCCGGGCCGCGTCGTCTGGCTGGTGTTCAACGTGGTGATCGCCCTGCTTCTGATGGAACTCGGCATCTATCACGTGCTCGAGCAGACGCTCGGCCTGTTCTCGGTCGTCGCCGTCGCCTGGCTCGGCGCGATCGTCGCCGACCTCGCGATCAACAAGCCGCTCGGCCTCGCCCCCCCGGGCATCGAGTTCAAGCGCGCCCATCTCTACGACGTCAATCCGGTCGGCACCGGCGCGATGGGGATCGCCGCGGCGATCGCGCTCGCCGCCTCGTTCGGCGCGTTCGGCGTGACGGCGCAGGCGCTCGCCCCCTTCGTCGCCCTCGGCGTCGCCCTCGTCACGGCGCCGGCGATCGCCTATGCCACCAAGGGCCGCTACTATCTCGCGCGGAAGCCGCGGGCGCAGTGGGCGTCGATGCGCACCCTCACCTGCTCGATCTGCGAGCACGATTTCGAGCCCGAGGACATGGCCTATTGCCCGGCCTATGCCGGGCCGATCTGCTCGCTCTGCTGCTCGCTCGATGCCCGCTGCCACGATCTCTGCAAGCCGCACGCGAAGTTCGAGACGCAGGTGAACGGCGCGATCGCCACACTCCTGCCCGCCCGGCTCAAGGAGCGGATCAGCCCGCGGCTCGTGCGCTATTTCGGCGTGCTCGCCGTCTTCGTCGCGGTGATCATCCTCGTTCTCATGCTGATCCGCGTGCAGGCCGACGGCTTTTCCACCGAGAACCAGGCGGTGATCGGCCAGACGCTGTGGGCCGCCTTCTTCGTGCTCCTGATCGTCGCCGGCGTCGCGGCGTGGTTCCTCGTGCTGGCGCAGGAGAGCCGCCGCGTCGCGCAGGAAGAGTCCGCCCGCCAGACGACACTGCTCTTGCGCGAAATCGCGGCGCACCGGCGCACCGACGCGGCGCTGCAGAAGGCGAAGGAGGCGGCGGAGGCCGCGAACGACGCCAAGAGCCGCTATCTGGTCGGCCTCAGCCACGAATTGCGCACGCCCCTCAACGCCGTGTTCGGCTACGCCCAGATCCTCGAGCGCGACCCCGAACTGCCGGAGAAGCGGCAGGGCAGCGTGCGGGTGATCCGCCGCTCGGCCGAACACCTCTCCGGCCTGATCGACGGCCTGCTCGAGATCTCCAAGATCGAGGCCGGCCGCCTGCAATTGCAGCGCAACGAGGTCCGGCTCACCGATTTCCTCGACCAGATCGTCGAGATGATGCGCTTCCAGGCCGAGGCGAAGGGGCTGGGCTTCGAATTCCACCGGCCCGCCCATCTGCCCGAAGTGGTGACCACCGACGACAAGCGGCTCCGCCAGATCCTCGTCAACCTGCTGTCGAACGCCATCAAGTTCACCGAGCGCGGTACCGTCTCGCTCACCATCCGCTATCGCAGCCAGGTCGCCACGATCGCCGTCGCGGATACCGGGCCGGGCATTCCGGAGGACGAACTCGAGCGCATCTTCGAGCCGTTCGAACGCGGCCGCGGCACCGGCGCCACCGTGCCCGGCACCGGTCTCGGCCTGACCATCACCAAGATGCTCGCCCAGCTGATGGGCGGCGACATCACGGTGAAGAGCACGCCGGGACGCGGCTCGCTGTTCGAGGTGCGGCTGATGCTCTCGGCGATCGAGCGGCCGCACGCCGTGCTGCCGGCGAAGCGCATCCTCGGCTATCAGGGTCCGCGCCGCACCATCCTCTGCGTCGACGACGACGCCGACCATCGCGCCCTCGTGCGCGAGGTGCTGGAGCCGGTCGGCTTCACCGTTCTGCTCGCCGCGGACGGACCGTCCGCGCTGGCCCTCGCCGAGACGCTCGAACCCGACCTCTTCCTCCTCGACATCTCGATGCCGGGCATGAACGGCTATGCGCTCGCGCGGGCGCTGCGCGCCACCGGACACCCGGGCCGGATCGTCATGCTGTCGGCGAATGTCGGCGAGACGGCGCCCTCCGAGGCGGAGGCGCCTGCGCATGACGACACGCTCGCCAAGCCCTTCGACGTGTCGCAACTGCTCGACCGCGTGCAGAGCCTGCTCGGCCTCGCCTGGATCGACGAGAGCGCGCCGGACCGGTTCGGACCGCCGCGGCCGGCCGGCATCCGGCTGAAGAGCCCGGGGCCGGAGCATGTCGCGGAGCTTCTGCGGCTCGGCCGGATCGGCTATGTCCGCGGCATCGAGGCGAAGCTCGACCAGCTCGACGCCGACGAGGAGAACAGACCGTTCGTGGACGCGCTGCGCACCCATCTGAAGAGCTTCGACTTCCGCCGCCTGACCGAGGTCCTGGAGGGGCTGCGCGGCCATGGTTGATGCGATGAAGGCGCGCGATATCGTCCTCGTCGTCGACGATTCGCCCGAGACTCTGTCCTTCCTCACCGATGCGCTCGAACAGTCCGGCCGCATGGTGCTGGTCGCCACCGGCGGCCTTCAGGCGCTCACCCTTGTCGAGGACATCACGCCCGACATCATCCTGATGGACGCGGTCATGCCCGGCATGGACGGGTTCGAGACCTGCCGCCGGCTGAAGGCGACCGGCACCGTCGCCCATGTGCCGGTGATCTTCATGACCGGGCTTTCGGAGACGGAACACGTCGTGCAGGGGCTCGGCGCCGGCGGCGTCGACTATGTAACGAAGCCGATCGTGCTCGACGAACTGTTCGCGCGCATCCGCGTCCACCTCGCCAATGCCCGCTCGGCGCAGAGCGCGCGCGTCGCCCTCGACAGCGCCGGCCGTTTCCTCTTCGCGGCGAGCCGGGCCGGCGCCATCCTGTGGTCTACGCCGCAGGCGGTGCGGCTCCTCGAAACGCTGCTGCCAGCGGATGGCGGGGGCCGCGTGCTCCCCGAGCGCCTGCGCCCCTGGCTCGCGGCGCTCGCCGGCGGCGCGGCCGAGGCGACCGCGACGACGCTGGCGCTCGCCGACGGCACCGTGCTGACCCTCTCCTTCGTCGGCTCGGCCGGCGAGGACGAACTGCTCTTCCGGCTCTCGCGCGGCGAGGAGAAGGACGAGGCCGAGGTGCTGCGCCGCCAGTTCCAGCTCACCCCGCGCGAAGCCGACGTATTGATCTGGGTTGCCCGCGGCAAGTCGAACCGCGACATCGGCGAGATCCTCGGCCTGTCGCCGCGCACCGTGAACAAGCACCTCGAGACGATCTACCAGAAGCTCGGCGTCGAGAACCGCGCCTCCGCGGCGGTCGCCGTGCTGAAGGTGCTCGGCGAGCGGTAGACGGCGCGACGCGGACCGGGTGGCCGGCTCAGCGCTTCAGCCAGGCGACCAGACGCTCGGCGGCGACCTCGATGTCCTCGCGCTTGCGCAGATAGCAGAGGCGCAGGAACCCCTTTCCGGCGGCGCCGAAGGCATCGCCCGGCGCGACGCCGACATTCGCCTCGTCGACCAGTCTGAGGCCGAGCCGGCGCGTATCCGGCTCGCCGTCGACCGAGAAGAACAGATAGAAGGCCCCGGCCGGCCGGGCGAAGCGGACACGGCCGGTCGCCGCGAGCGCATCGCAGATCACCGCCCGGCTCGCCTCGGCACGGCCGCGCTGCAGCGCGATGAAATCGTCGCCCTCGTCGAGCGCCGTCACCGCACCGCGCTGCAGGAATTGCGGCACGCCGGAGCTCGAATACTGGACGAGATTCTCGATCACCTGGCCGAGCTCGGGCGGCGCCGACAGCCAGCCGACCCGCCAGCCGGTCATCGCCCAGTTCTTCGACATGGTGTTGACATAGAGGATGCGGTCCTCCGGCTCGGCGATGTCGTAGAAGGACGGCGCCCGGATGCCCTCATAGAAGAAGCGGGAATAGACCTCGTCGGCGATGATCCACAGACCGTTCTGCCGCGCGAAAGCCAGAATGGCGACGAGTTCGTCGCGCGTCGCGGTCCAACCGGTCGGGTTGGAGGGGGAGTTGATGAAGAGCGCCCGGGTGCGCGGCGTCACCGCCTCGAACATCCGGTCGAGATCGAGCACCCAGCCCCGATTGCCGAACCCCATCGGCACCTCGACGGTGCGCGCGCCGCCGACCTCGATCGCCGCCGCGAAGTTCGGCCAGGCCGGGGTCGGCACGATGACCTCGTCGCCTGTGCCGGCGATCATCCGCAGCGCGGTCTGGATCGCGTGCATGCCGCCGATCGTGACGTAGAAGCGCTCCACGTCGAAGGGGCGGCCGAAGGTCCGCTCGTGATAGCGGGCGAGCGCGGCGCGCAGATCCGGAATGCCGCGCTGCCAGGTGTAGAAGGTCTCGCCGGCGGCGAGTGCCGCGCTCGCCGCCTCCGAGATGAAGGAGGGCGTCGAAAGATCGCCCTCGCCGACCCAGAGCGGGATCAGCCCCTGCCGGCCGCGGCCGTAATTGAACACCTCGACGATGCCGCTCTCGGGGGCCTCGCGCGCCTCGGGGCGGAGCGTGGAGAGAAAGGAAAGCGACGTCACGGGCGGCCTCGGGCTCTAACGGAAGGCCGGGACCATAGCCGATCGGTCCCGGCCCCGCCCATGATTTCTCGTGGTCGGTCGCTTCACCCGATCTGATCGATCGGAGCCCTCAAGGCTTGGCGAGCAGGTCCCGGATCTCGCGCAGCAACTGCACGTCCTTCGGATCCTCGGCGGGCTTCGGCGCCACCTCCTGCTGCCGCTTCAGCCGGTTCATCAGCTTGACGACCATGAACAGCACCCAGGCGACGATGATGAAATTGATCGCCAAGGTGATGAAGTTGCCATAGGCGATCGTCGCTCCGGCCTCGCGCGCCTGGGCGAGCGTCGCCTGCGGCGCACCGGCGAGCTGGATGAACATGTTCGAGAAATCGATGCCGCCGGTGATGAAGCCGATGATCGGCATGAAGAGATCGTTGACGACCGAGTTGACGAGGCCTGAAAAGGCCGCGCCGATGATAATGCCGATCGCCAGATCGACCATGTTGCCCTTGAGGGCGAATTCGCGGAATTCCTTCAGCATCGGCCCGTCTCCTGCCTCTTCAGAAACGCCTCTCGCGCCCTCCAGGGTGCCCGAGCGACCCGGATGCGGCAAGCGAGCGGATAAGGGCCGATCTTCATGCTAGGTTCCGGGACCGGAGGGGGAGGCGCGATGCTGCAGGGCTCGATCGTCGTCCTGGCGGCGATCCTCTATATCGGCTTTCTGTTCCTGGTCGCGAGCTATGGCGACCGGGCGCGTCGGCCGCGCGCCAGCGGCCGCGGCCGGCCCTTCATCTACGCGCTCTCGCTGTCGGTCTATTGCACGTCCTGGACCTTCTTCGGCTCGGTCGGTCTCGCGAGCCGCTCCGGCCTCGAATTCCTCACCATCTATCTCGGCCCGGCGCTGATGATCGGGCTGTTCTATCCGCTCTTGCGCCGGCTCGTCCGGCTCGCCAAGGCCGAACGGATCACCTCGATCGCCGACTTCATCGGCGCGCGCTACGGCAAGAGCTACGCCGTCGCCGGCGTCGTCGCGCTGATCGCGGTCGTCGGCATCGTGCCCTACATCGCGCTGCAGCTGAAGGCGATCTCGACCTCCTTCGTGACGCTCGCAGGACCGGGCGGCGGCTTCGCCGCACTCGGCGACGTCGCCTTTCCGATCGCCCTCGCCCTCGCCGCCTTCTCGATCCTCTTCGGCACCCGCCACGCCGACGCGACGGAGCATCAGGAAGGCCTGATGCTGGCGATCGCCACCGAATCGCTGATCAAGCTCGTCGCCTTTCTGGCCGTCGGGCTCTACGTCACCTACGGGCTGTTCGACGGCTTCGGCGATCTCGCCGCGCAGGCCGCGGCCCGGGCCGGCACGATCGACATTCTCGGCCGGCCGTTCGACGGTGGCGCCTGGCTGACGATGACGCTGCTCTCCTTCTGCGCCATCGTCCTGCTCCCGCGCCAGTTCCACGTCACGGTTGTCGAGAACAACGCCGATTCCGAGCTCAGGCGGGCGCGCTGGCTGCTGCCGAGCTATCTCGTCCTCATCAACCTCTTCGTCGTGCCGATCGCCCTCGCCGGCCTCGTCCTGCTGCCCGCGGGGGTCGACGCCGACACCTATGTCGTGGCCCTGCCGATGGCGCACGGCGCGGAGGCGCTGACCCTCTTCGCCTTCGTCGGCGGCCTTTCGGCCGCCACCGCGATGGTGATCGTCGAATGCGTCGCGCTGTCGATCATGATCTCGAACGACGTCGTCATGCCGCTTCTGCTGCGGCACCGGCAGCACGGCTTCGACGCCGGCGCCGACCAGCGGCCGCGGCTCCTCCTCATCCGCCGGGCGGCGATCCTCCTCGTCATGCTGCTCGCCTATGGCTACTACAAGGCGACCGGCGGCACGGCGGCGCTCGCCTCGATCGGCCTGCTCTCCTTCGCGGCCATCGCGCAGTTCGCACCGGCCTTTTTCGGCGGGCTGGTCTGGCGGCGCGCCACCGGCCGCGGCGCGATCGCCGGCATGCTCGCCGGCTTCGCCGTCTGGCTCTACACGCTGATGCTGCCGGCCTTCGCCGCCTCGGGCTGGCTGCCCGAGCGCTTCGTCACCGAGGGGCCGTTCGGCCTCGGCTTCCTGCGGCCGGAAGGGCTCCTCAACTTCTCCTTCGAGCCGCTCACCCACGGCGTCGTGTGGAGCCTTTCGGTCAACATCCTTGCCTTCGTGCTCGTCTCGCTCGCCCGCGGGCCGGAGCCGAGCGAGCGCGTCCAGGCGACGATCTTCGTCGCCGCCGAGCGGGTGCACGCGCCGGCGCTCCGGCTCTGGCGCACCGCCGTGACGGTGCGCGATCTCGAGGAAACCGTCGCCCGCTTCCTCGGCGCCGAGCGGACGGGGCGCTCCTTCGCCGCCTATGCGCGCGAGCGGGGCATCGCGCTCGATCCGGCACGGCCGGCCGACCTGCCGCTGCTGCGCTTCGCCGAACGCCTGCTCGCGAGCGCGATCGGCGCCGCCTCCTCCCGACTCGTGCTGTCGCTGCTGATCAAACGACGCGACCCGGCGACGAAGGGCGCCGTGAAGCTGCTCGACGACGCCTCGGCGGCGATCCAGTACAATCGCGACCTCCTGCAGACCGCGATCGACCAGGTGAGCCAGGGCATAGCGGTGTTCGACCGCGAGCTGAAGCTCATCTGCTGGAACCGGCCGTTCCGCGCCCTCCTCGACCTGCCGCCGGAGCTCGGCCAGGTCGGTATCGGGCTCGACGCGATCCTGCGCCACCAGGCGGCGGTCGGCGCGTTCGGACCGGGTCCGATCGAGGAGGCGGTGGCGAGCCGGCTCGACCGTCTGGTCGGCCGCCGCGGCCCCTATCAGGAGGTCCTGCACCCCTCCGGAACCGTGCTCGAAGTGCGTGTCGATGCCATGCCCGACGGCGGCATCGTCGCCACCTTCGCCGACATCACCGAGCGGGTGAAGAGCGCCGAGGCGCTGGAACGCGCCCGCGACACGCTCGAGAAACGGGTGCAGGAGCGCACCGAGGAACTGGTGCGCGTCAACGAGCAGCTCGTCCGGGCGAAGGCCGAGGCCGACGAGGCGAACCTCTCGAAGACGCGCTTCCTCGCCGCCGCCGGCCACGACATCCTGCAGCCGCTCAACGCCGCCCGGCTCTACACGACGAGCCTCGTCGAGCGCTTCGACAAGGGGCCGGAGCGCGCGCTCGTCGGCAATATCGACAGCGCGCTCGAAGGCGTCGAGGAGATCATCGGGGCGGTGCTCGACATCTCGCGGCTCGACGCGGGCGCGCTGAAACCCGAAATCGGCGTCTTCGCGCTCGACGACGTGCTGCGGCCGATCGCAGCCGAGTTCGACGCGATGGCGCGGGAAAAGGGCGTCGCGCTCCGGTTCGTGCCGACCTCGCTCTCCGTACGGTCGGACCGGCGCCTCTTGCGCCGCGTGGTGCAGAACCTCGTCTCGAACGCCGTCAAATACACCGCCTCCGGCCGGGTCCTCCTCGGCGCGCGTCGCCGCGGCGAGACGGTGGTGATCTCCGTCTACGACACCGGGCTCGGCATTCCCGCCTCGAAGCAGAAGGCGATCTTCCGCGAGTTCCACCGGCTCGATGCCGGCGCGCGGGCAGCGCGCGGCCTCGGCCTCGGGCTTTCGATCGTCGAGCGGATCGCCCGCGTGCTCAAGCACCGGGTGCGCGTCGTCTCCGAGCCCGGCCGCGGCTCACATTTCTCCGTCGAGCTGCCACGTGCCGAAGGGCGCGCCGCCACCATCCCCGCCCATGCCGCCGCACCCGCCCCGGCCGCGGCGCTCGACGGGCTCGTCGTGCTGGCGCTCGACAACGAGCCGCAGATCCTCGCCGGCACCGCGGCGCTGCTCGGCGGCTGGGGCTGCCACGTCATCACCGCGCTGTCGGCCGACGAAGCGGTGCACGCCGCGGCCGCAGGGCGGGCGCCGCCCGACGTGCTCCTCGTCGATTATCATCTCGATACGGGGAACGGGCTCGAGGCGATCGGCCGGCTGCGCTCGCGCTTCGGCAGCGCGGTGCCGGCCGCGCTCGTCACGGCCGACCGCACGCCGGCGGTGCGCGAGACCGCGACGGCGGCCGCCGTGACGGTGATCAACAAGCCGGTCAAGCCGGCGGCGCTGCGCGCCTTTCTCGCCCGCAGCCGGGCGCTCAAGGCGGCAGCGGAATAGGTCTCATTCGACGAACACCGTCACCCGGTCGGAGCGGCCGTCGGCATCGACCACCGAGAGGGTGACGAAGCCGGGCCCCTCCGGGGCATAGCTCTCGCTGCGGGCAAACGGCGAGCGCGCGATCGGCACGCCATTGGCGAGGAAGACGAAGGGCGGCCGGCCGTTCCGCACCTTGATGGCGAGCGGCCCGGGATCGCCGGCGGCGAAACCGAGATCGATCGCCACGCCGTCGGGCGGAAAGGCGATCTCCGGCAGGTCGTCGGCCTTGCCGGCGAGCACGGCGCGGCCACGGAAACGGCGCAGCGGCGCCGGCAGGTCGCCGGTGCGGGCGATGAGCGCACCGGCGGGTGCAGGCCGCAGCGGCGCCGGCTCATGGCCGAGCCGGTCGAAGGCCTCGAAGAGGATCGGCGCCGCCGTGCCGATGCCGGTGAGGCCGGTGACCGGCGCGCCGTCCGGCCGTCCGACCCAGACGCCGATCACCACCGATCCGTCGAAGCCGATCGACCAGGCGTCGCGATAGCCATAGGAGGTGCCGGTCTTGTAGGCGATGCGGCCACGCGCGCCGTTCGCCGGCGGCGGCACGTCGGCGAGGATGTCGGCGACATACCAGGCCGCGATACGGTCGAGCACCGGGGGGGCGGCCGCCTCCCGCACCGGCGCTGCGGCCTCCGAACCGTCGACGAGCGGAACGGGCGCGCCGCCGCGGGCGATCGCCGCATAGGTGGCGACGAGATCGCGCAGCGAAAGGCCGACGCCGCCGAGCCCGACCGCGAGGCCGGGCGCCGAGAGCTCCGGAAGCACCGGCGCGGCCGCCGCCCGCTTCAGCCGCGCCACCAGACGCGCCGGGCCGACCGCGTCGAGCACGGCGACCGCCGGCACGTTCAAGGATTCGGTGAGCGCGTCGTGCACCGTCACCGTGCCGCGATAGAAGCCGTCGAAATTGACCGGCGTGTAGCCGGCGAAAGCGGAAGGCCGGTCCTCGATCAGGCTCTGCGGATGGGCGAGCCCGTCCTCGAAGGCGAGGCCGTAGATGAGCGGCTTGAGCGTCGAGCCGGGCGAGCGCACCGCGCGCGTCATGTCGAGATAGCCGCCGCGGCCCTCCGTCGTGAAACCGGCCGAGCC
Organism: Prosthecomicrobium pneumaticum; assembly: GCF_014199915.1. Lineage (GTDB taxonomy): Bacteria > Pseudomonadota > Alphaproteobacteria > Rhizobiales > Kaistiaceae > Prosthecomicrobium > Prosthecomicrobium pneumaticum. The sequence goes on from NZ_JACHOO010000002.1 coordinate 705,971, forward strand.
GACCGAGGCGAGAATCTCGCCCGTCGTCTGGTCGGCGACGAGGATGGCGACCGAAGCCTTCGGCCCGGCGGCGGCGGCCCGCTCGGCGGCGAGCCGCTCGAGCCGCGCCTGCAGCCGGGCATCGAGCGTGAGACGGATCGCGCCGGCGCCGGGCTGCGCCCGCCGGGCGGCATCGCCGAGATGCGCGGCGAGAAGCGGGAAATCGCGCCGCGCGGCGGGCACGCGCTCGCTCTTCGCGGCCGCGGCCGCCTCGGCATCGATGGCGCCGGCCGCCGCCAGCCGGTCGAGCACGCGGTCGCGTGCCGCCTTCGCCGCGGCCGGGTCGCGGTCCGGCCGGCGGGCCTCGGGCGCCTGCGGCAGCGCGACGAGCAGCGCGCTCTCGGCGAGCGTCAGCCGGCGCGGCTCCTTGCCGAACCAGGCGAGGCTCGCCGCCCGCACGCCCTCGATATTGCCGCCATAGGGGGCGAGGGCGAGATAGAGATCGAGGATCCCGTCCTTCGACAAGTCGGCCTCGAGCCGGCGGGCATGAACGATCTGGCGCAGCTTCTCGGAAAGGCCGCGGGTCGGCCGCGCCTCGATCAGGCGGGCGACCTGCATGGTCAGGGTCGAGCCGCCGGAGACGATGTGACCGGAGCGGACGAGCTGCCATGCGGCGCGGCCGATCGCCCGCCAGTCGACGCCGTGATGGTCGCGAAAGCGGCGGTCTTCATAGGCGCAGAGCATGGCGAGGAAGGCCGGATCGACCGCGTCGCGCGCCACCGGCAGGCGCCAGCGCCCCTCGGGCGTCGTGTAGGGCCGCAACAGCGCGCCGGTGCGGTCGAGCACGACGGTCGAGCGGGCGAGCTCCGCCGCCTGGGGCGTCGCCGGGAGCGAGCCCTCGATCGCCGCGATCTCGCCCGACAGCCAGGCGACGCCGAGAAAGGCGCCGAAGGCGGTGGCGGTGAGGGCGGCCGTGATGCGGCGAGGCCATTTCCCCGCCGCCCTCCCCGCGGAGGCGGGGATCCCTCCCGCCGCGCCGTCCTCGGCCTGCGGGGTTCCGGGTCTCGCCTGGCTCGCCCGGGATGACGGACGACGAGGTCGTGACATCACCGCATCGCGCCGACGATCTCGACCGCGCCGGTATCGGTGCGCGCCCACCGGTCGGGATCGTACATGTCCTCGACGGTCGCCGCCGGGTGGACGAAGGTTCCGGGCGAGACGGCGCGCGCCGTATAGGCGACGGAGAATTCGAGCGGATCGGAGGCCGAGCGCGTGACGGCGGCGAGGAAGCGGTCGGTGCGCGCCTCGGTATGGGCGACATTGGTCTCGACCGACAGCCAGTCATAGCTCGCCGTATCGCCCGAGCGCGAGATGTTGGGGTTCTCGATCTCGAAGCCCGCCGGCAGTCCGTCCGTCACCATCAGCCGGCCGAACCGCCCTTCGGTCGCCGTCACGGTCAGCACCACCACCATCCGGTCGTTCTGCGCGACCGTCGACGGGTCGATTTCGGAGCCGTCCGTCGCGTAATAGGCGCGGGCGATCGAGAAGCCCACCCCACCGGCCGGCTCCGGAACGGCCGGGACGCCGGTGATGGTGAGCGCCGCGTCGAGCGCCGTCGTGCCGGTGTTGGCGATGGCGAGCGGCCGGTCCTCCACCTCTGTGCCGGAGAGCTTGCGGAAGAGCGGCAGGTCGGCTGCGACGCCGTCGACCTCGGCCGAGCCCTTCGCCATGCCGTCCATCAGCGCGGCGGCGGCGAGGAGCGTCCAGCTCTGCTCCTGCGTCGAGACGGCGCGGCGGGTCGCGCGGGTCTCCGACACCCTGTCGATGAGCGCGCCGAGATCGAGCCCGTTCTGGCCCGTCTCGGCCGCGAGGGTGAGCACGCCCGCCTCGTCGCGGAGCGCCGAGCCGTAATCGTCGCGGCCGCCCGACTGCGGACCCGCGCCGGCGCGGGCGTCTCGATAAGCCGCCTCGAAGACGCGCTCGGCCCGGGCCCTGTCGCCATAAAGGGCGAGGCCGGCGCCGATCTGCGCCTTGGCGAGCGGCGTCGCGAAGGCATCGAGCTTGGTCTCCGCATAATAGCGCAGGTCGCCGATCGCCGCCCGGCCGTTGCGGGCGAGCACGTAGAGCGCATAGGCGATCGCCTCGCCGCCGCTTTCGAAATCCTGCGCATAGGCGAGCTTGTTGGCGAGATTGTCGACGGCATTGCCGAAGGCGACCTCGGGAACGGCATAGCCGACCGCCTTCGCCCGGGTGAGGAAGTCCGTCACATAGGCGTCGAGCCAGAGATCGTCCCAGCCCGGCCCCCACAGGCCGAAGGAGCCGGCGCCCGACTGGTTGGCGAGCACGGCGCCGATCGCATCCGCGACGCGCTTCCGGATCTCGGTGTCCTCGGCGATGCCGATCGTCGCCGCCACCTGGTTGAGATAGAGGAGCGGCATCGCCCGGCTGGCGATCTGCTCCGTGCAGCCATAGGGATAGCGGTCGAGCGCGTCGATCAGCGTCGCCACGTCGAGCCGCGCCGGACCGCCGAGGCCGAGCGTCGCGCTCGCCGTGCCGGGCACGAAATCGGCAAAGGCGGCGCCGTTCACCGTCAGCCGGCCGGTCTGCGGCGCAAGCGCGACGAGCGACCGGCGCGACACCGGCGTCCCGGCCGGACGGATGCCGAGCGCATAATCCTTCGGGAAGCGCTCGCCGTCCGGCGCGGCGAGGTCGACCGTGATCGTGTGATCGCCGATGTCGACCGCCTCGATCGGCAGGACGAGGGTGACCTTCTGCTTCTCGGCGAGGGTGACGATGCGGGCGGCGTCCTCGGACGCGAGGGCGAGGCCGGCGGCGCCGATCGCGAGCGTGTAGTCGCCCGCTCGGCCGGCGACATTGTCGATCTCGACGAGCAGCCGGCTCTTGTCGCCCGGCGTCATGAAGCGCGGCAGGCTCGCCGAGACGACGACCGGATCGCGCACGATCACGTCCTTCTCGGCATGGCCGACGCCGGCCTTCGACCAGGCCATCGCCATCACTCGCACCGTGCCGTTGAAGTCCGGCAGGTCGAAGGAGACCGTGGCGCGGCCGTCATCGTCGACACGGACGACACCGGAATGGAAGGCGAGCAGCTTCTGTGTCGGCGGCGGCGCCTTGAGCCCGGCCGAACCGCCATCGCCGCCCGAGCGCAGCACGCCGGGCACGCCCTGCATGCGGTCGATCAGCTGGCCGTAGAGATCACGGATCTCGGTGCCGAGCCGGCGCTGGCCATAATACCAGCCGTCCGGGTCCGGCGTCCTGAAGCCGGTCAGGTTGAGAATGCCGACATCGACGGCGGCGACCGTTACATAGGCCTCCGTCCCCGGCGCGAGATCGCGGAGCGTCACGGGGATCGCCATGGCCTCGCGCGGCCGCAACTCGGCGGCGACGTCGAGGGCGAGATCGAGCTTGCGCTCGCCCGGATCGACCGCCAGCCAGGAAAGGCCGAGGGCGCGCGCCGGCATGCGCTTCGCGGCGATGTCCATCGGCCGGTAGAGCGCCGCCGTCACATAGGCGCCCGGCCCCCATTCGGCGGTGACCGGCAGCGCCACGGTGGTGCCGCCCTCCGGCACCTCGACCGTCTTCATGGCGATCAGCCGGTCGTCGATGACGGCGACGAGCGCGACGCCGGCGAAACGCGCCTCGAGGCGCAGATGGGCGGTGTCCCCGACCTTATAGCGCGGCTTGTCGAGCGACACGCCGAGCATGTCGGGCGTCTCCGAGCCGCCGGCGGCGTCGACATACCAGCCGGCGTCGAAATCGACGCTCGAGGCGGTCGTCGCCGCGCCCGACAGCGTCGCGGTCAGGCGGTAATGGCCCCAGTCCACCGGCAGAGAGAGCTTCGCCGGCTCGCCCGACGCGGCGAGATCGAGCGCGCCGTCGGCGATCTTCTCCGCCGAGGTGATCGGCTCATAGTTCCAGTTGCCGTCGCGGCGATACCATTGGTAGGTCGTCGTCAGCCGTTCGAGCGTCCAGGCGACGCCCGCGGCGGCGATGCGCGTGCCGTCGCCGCCGATCGCGACGAGCATGAAATCGGCCGGGCCGCCCTCGGCGACGCTGCCGTCGAAGGCCGGCCGGATGCCGAGCCGCGGCCCGCCGGCGTCGACCGGCCGGCTGAGCCGCCGTTCGACCGCCCGGCCATTGGTGTCGGTGACGCGCACCACGATCTCGGCGTTCCACAGCCGCGTCGTCTCGGGCAGCGTCGGCACCGTGGCCTCGAAGGCGGCGGCGCCGTCCGTATCGGTGAGGCCGGTGGCGCCGAGCGTGTCGCGCACCGTCGGGGCCGGATCGTCGGCGAGGCCGAAGCGATAGCCCGGATAGGCATCGAGCGTCGCGGTCGGCGTCGCGATCACCTCGCCGTCGACCGCGAGATCGCCCGCCGGCGCGCCGTAGAGGTAGCGCGCGGCGATCGAGAGCGGCAGCGCGCCGCCGGAGGTGAGCCGCTCGGCCGGGCTGTCCGCCTCGAAGGCGAGCCGGTCGGGCTCGAAATCCTCGACGAGCACGGAGATTTCGGCGATCGGTGCGCCCTTCGGATCGACGAAGAGCTTGAACCGCCAGGCGCCGCGCATCGCCTCGGCGGCGAGCGGCACGGCGGCGTGATAGCCCCCCAGCCCCTGATCGGCGATCTGCTCGCGCGACGCCTCGACCGAATCCGGCCGCTCGACGACGAGGGTGAGCGGCAGGCCGTCGACCGACTGCGCGCGCGAATCGCGCAGCAGCGCCGTCAGATGCACCGTCTCGCCCGGCCGGTAGATGCCCCGCTCCGGCGTCAGGAAGGCGTCGATCGCCGCGGGCGCCGGCCGGCCGTCGACGCCGCGATCGGCAAGGTCGAACGGCGTCTTCTTCAGATCGAGGAAGGCATAGTCGCCGGCATCCGTCTCGGCGACGAGGAGCTGCGGTGCCATGCCGCCGGCGCCGCGGGCAAGGCCGGGCTCGAAGCGGACATGGCCGTCGGCGTCGGTCGTCGCCTCGCCGAGCACTTCGTCATTGGTGGCGACGAGCTTCACGCGGGCGCCGGCGAGCGCCTTCGCCGAGCCGAGCGAGCGCACGAAGGCGTGCACCCCGTCGGTGGCCGAGAGCGCGGTGAGGCCGAGATCCGAGACGATGAACCACTGCGTCGCCTGCGTCCCCCACTGGTTCTGCTGGTCGAGCGCGGCGCGCCCGACGATCACATAGACGCCCGGTTCGGCCTTGCCGACCGCCTCGGTGATCGGGATCGCCGTGGTGATCGTCTCGTTGAGCGTGCCGCCCTTCACCTCGATCTCGCCCTGCCAGACGAGCGTGCCCGAACTGTCGCCGATCTGATCGGCGGCATAGCGTTCGAGCTGGCGAAGGAAAGTGCCGTCGCGCACCGCAGAGGCGAGCGCGCGGTCGCCGATCCGGTAGACCTTGGCGTCGATGCGGTCGGCATTGACCGAATCGATCGGGATCGAGGCCTCGCCGCCCGCCGGCAGCACATAGGCCTTGCCGGCGAAGCCGACCCAGGGCGCCCGGTCGCGGACATAGCTCGTGATCTCGACCTGGCGCGCGAGCGCCTCATCGTCGGCGGCCGGCAGGCCGGGCCGCACCCGCACCGTATAGCGACCGCCATGCTTCAGACCTTCGACACAGACCTGATTGTCGCGCGGCTCGATGGCGAGACCGGTGCCGCCCTCGACGGTGACGAAATCGGCGATCGGCGCGCCGGGCTTCAGACTGTCCGAGAAGACGATGCAGAGCCGCGGCGAGGCCGAATCGGCGTCGACCTCGTTCGAGACGACGCGGAAGCCGTATTGCTCGAGCGCCCGCTCGTAATCGGCGGCGACGGCGGCGTCGGCCTCGAGCCCGCGGCTGGCGCGATAGGCCTTCAGCGCCATCCTGCCCTCGCCGCGCTTCTCGAACGCCCGGCCGAGCAGCGCGAGCGCCTGCGCCCGCTCCGCCGGCCCGGTCATCCGCAGATAGGCGGCGATGACCGCGGCCGTGCCGTCGGTCTTCGCCTCGTTCTGAGCCTGCCAGTCCTGCGGGCTGCGGCCGAGCGCGGCGCGGGCGAGCGCGAGCCAGTTCGCCGGATCCTCGGGCGACAGGGCGAGCAGTCCGATCGCCGCGCTCGACGCGGCCTCGAAATCGCCGCCCGACAGGGCCTGCGCGAGATCGGCCGAGAGCGTCGCGGCGCTGCGGGACTCGCCCGCAGCGCGCTGCGCGAGCGCGCCCTCGAGGGCGCGCGCCTCGTCCATGAACCAGGGCATGACGAAGCCGAGCTCGTCGCGCCGCTTCACCGTCTCGCTCTGCGACAGGGTGGCGACCGGCACGATTCGGCCGGCCGTGGCCCCGGGCGCCTGGGTCAGCGTGCCGAAATCGGACTTCAGGAAGCACCAGCGCGCCTTCTCGTTATAGGTGAAGGCACGGCAGGATTGGTCCGCCGTGCAGGCCGCGGTGCAGGCGTCGAGATCGACATCCTTCAGCGTTTCGAGATCGAAACCGGGATAATCGGCGTTCCGCGTGGTGACGACACGCTGACCCGCAGCCTCGTCGCGCGCCGCGGCCGGCCCGGCGGCGAGCGCGGCGAGACCGAGCACCATCAGCGCATGGCGCGCGAAACGGCGAAGACCGCGCATCGAAACCTCCCGATCGATCAGCCCAGCCCTGCCGCGACACTACGTCCGCGCCGCCCCGCCCGCAAGCCGGGGCGGATTCCGGGGGCCTCGGTCAAGACTTTGACGGCGTTGTTCTTTTTATGTCGCGTTGGCGGCCTGTGTCCGGCGTCACAGGGTTCGCTCCACGGGGGCGCCCGCCAATGCGTCGCCGCAGGAGAACGCCTCGCCGCGGCGATCGGCCGGGGCCGAGCGGCCCGAAGCCGGGCGGCCGAACGCTATCGGAGCGGCAGAACTGGAGGCGGCGGAGCCGGACAGCCCTTCGCTCCCGGCGCACGCCCCTGCCGCGACCGTCAGCCGCCGGCGGGCGGGAAGACGGCGAGGCGGGTCAGGTCGCCACCCGCGGCGGCGACGCGCGGCACGGCCGCCGGCGCGGTCCGGCCGAGCGGCAGCCAGAGCCGATGCCAGACATCGACCAGCGCGTCGCGCAGCACGGCGATCTCCGCCTCGCCGTGGAACGGCGTCGGGGTGATGCGCAGCCGCTCCGTGCCGCGCGGCACGGTCGGATAGTTGATCGGCTGGATGTAGATGCCGTGCTCCTCGAGAAGCATGTCCGAGGCGCGCTTGCAGAGATCGGGATTGCCGACGAAGACCGGCACGATGTGGGTTTCGGATGGCATCACCGGCAGGCCGGCCTCGGCGAGCACCTGCTTGACCCGCGCGGCATTCGCCTGATGGGCGGTGCGCTCGGCCTGCGAGGTCTTCAGATGGCGGATCGAAGCGGTCGCCGCCGCGGCGATCGCCGGCGGCAGGGCCGTCGTGAAGATGAAGCCCGGCGCATAGGAACGGACCGCGTCGACCACCGCCTTGCTCGCCGTGATGTAGCCGCCGAGCGTGCCGAACGCCTTGGCGAGCGTGCCTTCGATGACGTCGATGCGGTGCATCTGGCCGTCCCGCTCGGCGATGCCGGCACCGCGCTGGCCGTACATGCCGACCGCATGGACCTCGTCGATATAGGTCATCGCGCCGTATTTCTCGGCGAGGTCGCAGATCGCGCCGATCGGGGCGATGTCGCCATCCATCGAATAGACGCTCTCGAAGACGATCAGCTTGGCCCGTTCGGCCGGGATCTCCTTGAGGAGCGCCTCGAGATGGGCGAGGTCGTTGTGGCGGAAGATGCGCTTCTGCGCGCCGGAGCGGCGCACGCCCTCGATCATCGAGGCGTGGTTCAACTCGTCCGAGAGGATGACGCAATCCGGCAGCAGGCGGGCGAGCGTCGAGATCGCCGCCTCGTTGGAGACAAAGCCGGAGGTGAAGACGAGGCCGGCTTCCTTGCCGTGCAGGTCGGCGAGTTCGGCCTCGAGCTCGACGAGGGGATGGTTAGTGCCGGAGATGTTGCGCGTGCCGCCGGCGCCGGCGCCCATGCCGTTCGCCGCACCGGTCATCGCGGCGAGCACGGACGGGTGCTGGCCCATGCCGAGATAGTCGTTCGAGCACCAGACGGTGATCTCGCGCGCGACGCCGTCGTGACGCCAGATCGCCTTCGGAAAACGGCCGACGATGCGTTCGAGATCGGCGAAGACCCGGTAGCGCTTCTCGGCGTGCAGGGCCGCGATCGCATCGTGGAAGAACGACTGATAGTCCATTCCGACGCCTATGATTGGAGCGCTTCAAAACTAGTGGCCCGGACGCTCCCTGTCCAACGCCAGTTTGCCGCGGTCTCCGGAGGGAGGACGGGGTGTTAGCACCGCCCGGTTCGACGGGGTGTGACGAAGCACACGCACGCCGCCATGGGCCATGGCGCAATTTACCGCATCTTCAGAGGTCGAGGCGCATCAAGAGGGTGGTCGAGGGCGCCGCCTTGAACATTGATTTCCATCAACTGTCCTTCCTTCTCGTCGAAGACAACGGTCATCTGCGTGCCGTGCTGCGCGGCATGCTTGAGGGTTTCGGCGTGCTGCGCATCGAGGAGGCGGCCGACGGCGCGACCGCCCGCGCGGCGCTCGCCGCCGCGCCGCCGGCCGTCCTCGTACTCGACCGCGACCTTGCCGACGCCGCGTTGACGCTCGACGCCGCCCGCGCCGTCGCGCCGCCGCCGGCCCTGATCCTGCTCGCGGGCGAGGGCGCCAACGCCGCTTCGCTGGGCTCCCCGGGCGTTACGGTCCTCGCGAAGCCGGTGTCCGCCCGGGCCTTCCACGAGGCGCTCACCGCCCTTTTCGGCGGAACTTCGGCCGCCCCGCCCGGTTCGCCCGCCGAACCGGCGGAGGGTGCCTCCCGTTCCGACCCCGCAGCGGTGCATGGCGAGGCCTGAGCGCCCGCCTTCATCCTCCTTCGTTGCGCCGCCCACATCGCTCTACCCGTGCTGTTGCGGTGCGGCAAAGCGCGCAGCCCTGGACTGTCGATATCCGCGGCGGCCCTGCCTATATCCTGAGCAGGATAGTGCGCGTCTCCTGAGCATCGGGATGACGACACAGGCAATGGATGGACGGAGACGGGAATGTTCAACCTTTTGAAAGAGCAGATCGAAGGCGCGCGGGCCCGGCGCCGGCTGCGGCATCTCGACGACCGGCTGCTCGCCGATATCGGCCTTACCGGCCAGGATGTCCGCTCCGAACTGTCCGACCGCTACACCCGTATCGCGCTGCAGCAGCGCCAGTTCTTCTGATCGATCCCGGACAGCCGGGACGGCCGGCGCTTTCGCCGGCCGCCGGGGTGACGGTCAGAGCCGCAGCGTCCTCAGCCGCAGCGCATTGCCGATCACGCTGACCGAGGACAGCGCCATCGCCGCCGCGGCGAGCATCGGCGAGAGCAGCAGCCCGAGCACCGGGTAGAGAACGCCCGCGGCGATCGGCACGCCGGCGGCGTTGTAGACGAAGGCGAAGAACAGGTTCTGCCGGATGTTCGCCATCACCGCCCGGCTCAGCCGGTGCGCCTTGACGATGCCGGTCAGATCACCCGACAGGAGCGTGATCCCGGCGCTCTCGATCGCGACATCGGTGCCCGTTCCCATCGCGATGCCGACATCGGCCGCGGCGAGCGCCGGCGCGTCGTTGACGCCGTCGCCGACCATCGCCACCACGCGGCCCTCCCGCTTGAGAGCCGCGATCACCGCACCCTTCTCCTCCGGAAGAACCTCCGCCCGCACGGTATCGATGCCGAGCCGGTGGCCGACGGCCTCCGCCGTCGTGCGGTTGTCGCCGGTGAGCATGACGACGCGCAGACCGGCCTCGTGCAGCAGGCGGAGCGCCTCCGCCGTCGTCTCCTTGACCGGATCGGCGATGGCGATCGTGCCGACCGTCCGGCCGTCGACCGCGACGAGAACCGCACTCGCGCCCTCGGCGCGCAGCCGGTCCGCCTCGTCCTCCAGCGCCGGCGCGGGCGCGATGCCCTGTTCGGCGAGGAAGCGGCGGTTGCCGATCGCGACGCGCCGGCCGCCGACCTCACCGACGACGCCCTTGCCGGCCGGCGCATCGAACCCGGCGACCGGCGCCGGGACCAGGCCGCGCCCCTTCGCCACCGCGACGATCGCCGCGCCGAGCGGATGCTCGCTCGCCGCCTCGACGCTCGCCGCGAGCCGCAGCATCTCGTCCTCGGCCATCCCCGCGGATCGCATGGCGGTGACGCGCGGCTTGCCCTCGGTCAGCGTGCCCGTCTTGTCGACGACGACCGTATCGACGCGCTCCATCCGTTCCAGCGCCTCGGCATCGCGGATCAGCACGCCGGCCTCGGCGCCGCGGCCGACGCCGACCATGATCGACATCGGCGTGGCGAGCCCGAGCGCGCAGGGGCAGGCGATGATCAGCACGCTCACCGCCGCGACGAGGCCATAGGCCATCGCCGGCTCCGGCCCGAAATATGCCCAGGCGAGGAAGGCGGCGACCGCCGCCGCAATGACGAGCGGCACGAACCAGGCGGCGACCCGGTCGGCGAGGCGCTGGATCGGCGCGCGCGAGCGCTGCGCCTTGGCGACCATCGCGACGATCTGCGACAGCATGGTGTCGCGGCCGACCCGCTCCGCCCGCATGACGAAGCCACCCTGGCCGTTCAGCGTGCCGCCGATCACCGGATCGCCCGCCGCCTTCGCGACCGGCAGCGCCTCGCCGGTCACCATCGATTCGTCGAGATGCGAGCGGCCCTCGACCACGACGCCGTCGACCGGCACCTTGTCGCCCGGCCGCACCCGCAGCCGGTCGCCCTCCCTCACCTCGGCGAGCGGCACCTCGCGCTCCGCCCCGCCTGCCTCGATCCGCCGCGCCACTGCCGGAGCGAGATCGAGCAGGGCGCGGATGGCGCCCGATGTGCGCTCGCGAGCGCCCAGTTCGAGCACCTGGCCGACCAGCACGAGGAGCGTGATCACCGCGGCCGCCTCGAAATAGACCGCGACGGCCCCGTCATGGCGGAAGGCGTGCGGAAAGAGTTCAGGCGCGAGCGTCGCCACGACGCTGTAGACATAGGCGACCCCGGTTCCCATCGCGATCAGGGTGAACATGTTGAGCGCCCGGTTCCGCACCGAGGCGACGCCGCGCACGAAAAACGGCCAGCCCGCCCACAGCACGACGGGCGCGGCGAGGACGAGCTGCAGGAAAGCGGAGAGGCGCGGCGCGATCAGGCGATCAAGGCCGAGGAAATGGCCACCCATCTCGAGCACCACGACGGGAACGGCGAAGAGCGCACCGATCTTCAGCCGGCGCGTCATGTCGGCGAGTTCCGGGTTGGGGCCGGCCTCCGCCGTCGGCATCTCCGGCTCGAGCGCCATGCCGCAGATCGGACAGCTGCCCGGGCCGACCTGCCGCACCTCGGGGTGCATCGGGCAGGTGTAGATCGTTCCTTCCGCGACCGGCGGAGCCGCGGGCGGCGTCACCGGCGGCGCCAGATAGCGGCCGGGATCGGCCTCGAACTTCGCCCTGCAGCCGGCGCAGCAGAAATAATACGTCTCGCCGTCATGAACCGTCGAATGCTTGGCGGTCGCGACCGTGACGGTCATGCCGCAGACCGGATCGCGCGCCGTCTCGGCCCTCCCCGCCGCTTCGCCCGAACAGCAGGCGCCCTGCGCGGCGTCTGCGCCGGCGGCGGCCGAAGGCACGCCGTGATGGTGATGGTGGTCGTGATGGGCGTGCGGCGTCGGCGCATGATGCCCGCCGCTCGCGCAGCAGCCTTCGGCCTGTCCGTGCTTCTCAGTCATCGCGGTCTCCCGGATCGATCGGACCCGAAGATGGGGCTTCCAGCGACGGGAAGGTCAAGGGGCGGTTCGATGCGGTGCCGGAGCGGAACGCACCGGCCGGCGCCGCATTCTTCTGCGAGCAGCCGCCGCGCAGCCCGCGCGGCGGGCCTTTCGCCCGGCCGGTGATGAGCGCGCAAGCCCAAGTCCACTATCCCGCTTCCCCTTCCCTCCCGGCGCGCGCCACGAACCCGACGCTGTTCGAACCGGGGCGGAATTGCTGCACTGTGGCGACCGCCGACCGCGCCACCGTGCTCGTCGACGGCTGCATCTATTTCGCCGCACTCGACGAGGCGCTGCGGGGCGCGCGGCGGTCGATCCTCATCGTCGGCTGGGATTTCGACGGGCATCTCCGCCTCCGTGCCGACCGCGAGGGCGACGACGCGGTTCCGCTCGGCCCGCTGCTGCGCCGGCTCGTCGAGGAAAACGAAGATCTCGAGGTGCGCGTCCTCGTCTGGAGCGTCGCCGTCGTGCACGCCCCGAGCGCGCCCGGCGAACTGCTGGTCGGCGGGGCCTGGCAGGACCATCCGCGCATCCGCGTCCGGCTCGACACCACCCATCCGATCTATGCCGCGCACCATCAGAAGATCGTCTGCATCGACGGGGCGCTCGCCTTCGTCGGCGGCATGGACCTGACCGTCGACCGCTGGGACACGCCCGAGCATCGGCCCGAAGATCCGCGCCGGCGCCTGCCGAACGGCGATCTCTATGGGCCCGTGCACGATCTCCACATGCTCGTCGACGGCGAGGCGGCGCAGGCCGTGTGCGGTCTCGCCGAGACGCGCTGGCGGCAGGGCACGGGCGAACCGCCGTCCAAAAAAGGCGACTGCGCGGCCGATCTCTGGCCCGCCGGTCTGCCGGTCGAGTTCCGCGGCCTGCGGCTCGCCCTGTCGCGCACCCAGCCGGCCTGGGGCGAGCGACAGGCGGCTCACGAATCGGCGCGGATGACGGTCGACCTCATCCGCGCGGCCCGGCGCAGCATCCTGATCGAGGCGCAATATTTCAGCGCTGCGCCGATCGGCGCGGAGGTCGCCAAGCGGCTCGCCGAACCCGACGGACCGGAGATCGTCGTCATCGTCAGCCGGTCCGCGCACAGCCTGCTCGAGCGTTTCGTGATGTGCGAGAATCGCGACCGGCTGATCCGCCGGCTCGTCGATGCCGATCGGTTCGGCCGCTTCCACATCCATTCGCCGATGGTGTCCGACGAAAGCGGGCGGACCGCGATTCTCGTCCACTCGAAGCTGATCCTCGTCGACGACCGGCTGATGCGGATCGGCTCGTCCAACATGAACAACCGTTCGCTCGGGCTCGATACCGAACTCGACATCACGCTGGAGGCCGCCGAGGAAGACCAGGCCACGGCGATTACGGCCTTCCGCGACCGGCTGCTCGCCGAACATCTCGGCACGACGCCGCGGCAGGTGGCATCCGCCCATGCCGCGACCGGCTCGATCGCCGGGACGATCCGCGCCCTGGCCGGCGGACCGCGGACGCTCGATTCGATCCGCGATCTCGCGCCGCGCGGTCCCCGCCGGCCGATGCCGGGCACGGCGATCTTCGATCCGAAGCGCCCCTTCGAGCCGCTCTGGTTCCTGAAACGGCGGCGCCGCCGTCAGCGCTGAGCCGAACGGCCGCGGAAGACGAGTTCGGCCACGGCGAAGACGAGGCTGCCGATCGCGAGCGGGGCGAGGAAATAGATCGCCCGGAAGGCGATCAGCGCGCCGATCAGCCGGGCGCCCGGCAGCATGTGCTGGATCACCGTCTCGATGACACCCGCGCCACCCGGCACATGGGTGACGAGGGTCGCGACGTTCGCCGTCACATAGGCGGAGACGGTATCGGCGTAGGAAGGCTCGGCCACGGCCTGCAGCACCTGGTGCAGACAGGCGGCGACGAGGGCGAAATTGACCGTGCCGACCGCCACCTGCGCTGCGGCGCGCCGGGCCGAGGGCATGGCGAAGCTCCAGCTCCGGATGCGGAGCGGCTGCCGCAGCCGGGCGGCGAGCCCGATATAGGCGAGCGGCACCAGGCAGCACAGTGCGGCGATCGCATAGACCACGCCCGTCGAAAGACCGGCGAGATCGGTGGCGAGCGTCGGATCGAGCGCCAGCCCGATGCCGGCGAGCATCGAAAGGCCGAGCCCCACGGTGACCCCGCAGAACAGCACGACCTTCGCCACGGCTTCCGTATCGAGGCCCCAGCGGGCGTAGAAGCGATACCGGATGGCGCCCGAACTCAAGCCCGCGAAGCCGATATTGTGGCCGAGCGACAGGCTGCAGAAGGAGGCGAGCGCAGCCTGGCGATAGGGCAGCGGCCGGCCGGCATAGCCGAGCGCCAGAAAGTCGAACACGGTGAGCGCGAGATAGCTCGCCGCGGCGAAGCCGGCGGCACCGGCGAGCCGCGGGCCGGGCAGGCCTGTCACCGACGCAACCAGATCATCGAGGGAATAGCCGGCGAGCGTCCGGTAGAGCAGGAAGCCGCCGAGCGCCACGGCGGCGAGGCCGATGCCCCAGCGCAGCAGCCGCTTCCCGGCGCGCCCGCTCGGGGAGGCATCCGCAGCGGCGCTCATGCGCCGATATCCATGCCTTCCGGCACTGCGACCTTTGTCTCGGCGGGGATGGTGAGGTCGACGCTGAGCGGCACGTGGTCGGAGGCGATGCGCGCCGTGCGGCTCCTGAGCAGCGTCACGTCGCGCACGGCGATGTCGCCGTAGAGAAAGACGTGATCGAGGCGCAGCAGGGGAAAGCGGGTCGGAAAGGTGGCCCGCGGCGGCCGCTCGATCAGACGCTGCGCATCGCGCAAATCGGTCGTCAGCCGGCGATAGGCGGCGGAATCGGGCACGGAGTTGAAATCGCCGAGCAGCACCGCCGGAGGCCGCATGTCCGGCCGGGCGAACCATTCCGGCCCCATGATCACCTCCGCCTGCATCCGCCGCTCGCGGTCGCGCAGGCCGAAATGGGTGTTCACGACCTGCAGCCGGGCGGCGCCGAGATCGATCTCGACCCACAAGGCGCCGCGCTCCTCCCACAGCCGGCCGGGCGGGCGCGGCAGCGAGGCCGCCTTCACGAGCCGCATCGGATAGGTCGACAGCACGGCGTCGCCATAGAGCTCCTCTTCGAGCCGGAGCGCCGGGAAGAAGTGGACCTGCATCTTCAGGGCCTCGGCGATCTCCATCGCCTGGTCGACATGGCCGCTGCGCGGCCGGTGCGCGTCGATCTCCTGCAGCGCGATCACGTCCGCGCCGCTCTCGGCGATCACCGACGCGATCCGCTGCGGCGAATAGCGCCGGTCGAGGCCGAGACAGCGATGAACATTATAGGTGAGGATCCGGAGCGGGACCGCTCCGGGTATCTGGGGGCGTGTGGCAGAGGGCGACAAGGGCGGCGCGATCCTTGAACTCGTGGCGGGGTGCCCGTGGCGGGCGCTTTGCCGGGACAATGCGCCCGGCAGCGCAGCGATCCCAGAGCAATCGTGCCGCAGGCTTGCACATGCGCCGCTCCATCTTGCTGCGGTGCAGGAACCGGCCGACGCGACGCGCCGTTGGGTGAGCCTTCTCGAGCGAGCGAGGCTCCCCCTTGGACACTTTCGTCAACCCGGCCGCTGCAGGAGCCGCCTCGCCGGCCGCAGCGGGCCGTCGGTTCGGCCCCCGGCTTCATTCGCGAGGCGTCGAATTCCGCCTCTGGGCACCGCTGCAGGACGAGGTCAGGCTCGAACTGGACGGCGGCGCGCCGCAGGCGATGACCCGCCACCCCGACGGCTGGCACGGCCTCGACGCCGCCGGCGCCGGTCCGGGCGCGCGCTACCGATTCGTGCTCGCGGACGGTAGCGCCGTGCCCGATCCCGCCTCGCGGCACCAACCCGAGGACGTGCACGGCCCGAGCGAAGTGGTCGACACCGCCGGCTTCGGCTGGACCGATGCCGGCTGGCGCGGACGGCGCTGGGCCGAGACGGTGATCTATGAGCTGCATGTCGGCGCCTTCACCGGGGAAGGCACATTCGCCGCCGCCATCCCGCATCTCGCCGCGCTCGCCGAACTCGGCGTCACGGCGATCGAATTGATGCCGATCGCCGATTTCCCAGGCCGCTGGAACTGGGGCTATGACGGCGTGCTGCCTTTCGCCCCGGACTCCCGTTACGGCCGGCCTGAAGATCTGATGCGGTTCGTGGACGCCGCACACGGCCTCGGCCTGCAGGTCATCCTCGACGTCGTCTACAACCACTTCGGGCCGGAAGGGAACTATCTCCCCCTCTACGCGCCGATCTTCGATCCACAGCATCATACGGCCTGGGGCGCGGCGGTGAATTTCTGCGGCGATGACGCCGACGAGGTGCGCGCCTTCATCATCGAGAGCGCGGTCTGCTGGGTCACCGACTACCATATCGACGGGCTGCGGCTCGACGCCGTGCACGCCCTTCTCGACGAGGGTGCGCCGCACATCCTTGAAGAGATCGCCACAAAGGTCCGCGGAACAACCGACCGAAGGGTGCATCTCATCGTCGAGAACGAGGAGAACGACCCGCGCTGGCTCGAGCGGGACGAGACGGGCGTCGCGCGGCTCTATAGCGCCCAGTGGAACGACGACGTCCATCACGCCCTCCATACCGCGCTGACGGGCGAAGGCGAGGGCTATTACGGCGACTATCTCGGCGATACGACCAAGCTCGGCCGGGCGCTCGCCGAGGGTTTCGGCTTCCAGGGCGAGCTGATGCCCTTCAGGGGCAGCGCCCGCGGTGCGCCGAGCGGACATCTGCCGCCGACGGCCTTCATCGCCTTTCTGCAGAATCACGACCAGATCGGCAACCGCGCCTTCGGCGAGCGGATCGCAGCGCTCGCCGATCCCGCCGCCGTTCGGGCGGCGACGGCGCTCCTGCTCCTCCTGCCGCAGATCCCGCTCCTCTTCATGGGCGAGGAATGGGGCTCGAAACGGCCATTTCTCTTCTTCAGCGATTTCGAGGAGGGCATGCGCGACGCGATCCGCAACGGCCGGCGGAAGGAATTCGCCCACTTCGCCGCCTTCTCGAACGAGGAGAGCCGGGAGCGCATTCCCGATCCGACCATCGAGGAGACCTTCCTGGCCGCGAAACTCGACTGGAGCGAAGCGGAGACGGAGGCGGCACGTGCACACCGCGCCTTCTGCCGCGACCTTCTCGCCCTGCGTCGACGATCGATCGTGCCGCTCCTCGCCGATGGGCTCGCGGCGGCCGGGACGTTCGAGGTGCTCGGCCCGCAGGCGGTCCGCGTCGACTGGCGCTTCGCCGGCGGTGATCTCGTCCTCCACGCCAATCTCGGTCCGGCGCCCGTCCTCCTCCCCCGCCCCCCGCACGGCACGTCGCTCTGGACAGAAGGCCGCCTCGACGGCGACCGGCTCGCTCCCGCTTCCGTGCTCTGGACCCTCGCCGAGGCCCCCCGATGACCGACAGCCAAATCCCCCGCGCCACCTACCGCCTGCAGCTCGAAAGCCGCTTCGGCTTCGACGACGCGGCCCGCGTCGCGCCCTATCTCGCCGAGCTCGGCATCAGCCATCTCTATCTCTCGCCGATCCTCACCGCCCGGCGCGACAGCACGCATGGCTACGACGCCGTGCGCTTCGACGAGGTGAGTCCCGACCTCGGCGGCCGGGCCGGCCTCGAGCGCCTGTCGGAAACGCTCGCCGCGCACGGCATGCGCCTCCTCGTCGATTTCGTCCCCAATCATATGGGGGTCGGCGGCGACCGGAACGCGCTGTGGCTCGATCTGCTCGAGCGCGGACGGGACTCCGAAGCGGCGCGCTGGTTCGATGTCGACTGGTCGCGTCATGACGGCCGGGTGCTCGTGCCCTTTCTCGGCGAGCCTTATGGCCGGGCGCTCGGCTCCGGCGCGCTGACGATCCGGCTCGACGCGGAGGATGGCGGCCTCGCCGTCTGGGCGCACGAGGCGCACAAGCTGCCGCTCGCACCCGAGACCTATCGCGACGCCCTGCCCCCGGAGTTTGCCGAGGGGCTGGATGGCGACCCTGCGGCCGCTAAGGCCGCCCTCTCCGCGCGGCTCGCCGACGAGCCGGTGCGCGAGGCGATCGAGCGTCATCTCGACGCCCTGAACGGCGAAGCGCGGGAGGAACGCGGCGGCTCGCGCCTCGCGGCACTGATCGCGGCGCAGCACTGGCGCCCGGCGCATTTCCGCCTCGCCGCCGACGAGATCAACTATCGCCGCTTCTTCAATATCAGCGATCTCGCCGCGATCCGGATCGAGGACGACGCCGTCTTCGCCGACGCGCATCGGCTGCTCTTCGATCTGATCGAAGCGGGCATCGTCCATGGCGTGCGGCTCGATCATGTCGATGGCCTGCTCGATCCCGCCTCCTATTGCCGCCGCCTGCGCGCGGCCAGCCCGCGGCCGATCTATCTCGTCGTCGAGAAGATCCTCTCGGCCGATGAGATGCTGCCGCAGGATTGGGGGGTCGACGGCACGACCGGCTACGACTTCGCCAATCTCGCGCTCGGCCTGATGATCGATCCGGCCGGCGAGACGCCGCTCACCGAGGCCTATCGCCGCTTCACGGGCGAGAGCCGCGGCTTCGCCGAGATCGCGCGCGAGAGCAAGCAGGCGATCATGCGTGACGAGATGGCGAGCGAGCTCGCAACCATCACGGCGCGTCTCGCCGCCCTCGCCGCGGCCGAGGCCGACACCGTCGACCTCGCACCGGCCGCGCTCCGCCGGGCCGTTGCCGCGATCCTCACCGAGTTTTCGGTCTATCGGAGCTATGTCGCCGCGGAGGGGCCGGTGACCGAAGTGGACCGCCGCGTCATCGGCCAGGCGGTCCGCCGTGCCCGGCGCCGCCATCCGATGATCGACCCGGCCGCCTTCGATTTCGTCGCGGCGGTGATGACCCTCACCCTGCCGGCCGGGACCCATCCGCCCGAGGCGGTCCGCGACGCCGCGATGCGGATCCAGCAGTATAGCGGGCCCGTCATGGCGAAGGGCTGCGAGGACACCGCCTTCTATCGCTACAACCGGCTGCTCGCGCTCAACGAGGTCGGCGGCGATCCCGATCGTTTCGGCCTGCGCGTCGACGCCTTCCACAGGGCAGTGGCCCGGCGCGCGGCGGTTCATCCGCATGCCGTGCTCGCCACCTCGACGCACGACACCAAGCGCGGCGAGGACGCCCGTGCACGGCTCGCCGCGCTGTCGGAGCGGGGCGACGAATGGGCGGCCGTGGTGGAAGGCTGGAGCGCGACCCTGCACGAGCGGGCTGCGGCGGCGCCGCAGGCGGCGCAGATCAGCCGCAACGACGAATACGCCTTCTATCAGATCCTCGTCGGCGCCTGGCCGGCCGATCCGAGCGCGATCCTCGCCGACCCGGGCGCCATCGATGCGCTCCGGGAACGCATCGAGACGACGATGATCAAGGTGGTCCGCGAAGCGAAGCAGGAGAGCTTCTGGGTCGCGCCGAACGAGGCCTATGAAGCGGCGGTGCGGACCTTCATCGGGCTGGCGCTCGGTGACGACGGCTTTCTCGGCGCGGTCGGGTTGTTCGTCGAACGGCTGGCGCCCGCCGGGCTGCGCAACAGCCTGATCCAGACCGTGCTCAAGCTCACCCTGCCGGGCGTGCCCGACATATACCAGGGCGCCGAGCGGCTCGACCTCGGCATGGTCGATCCGGACAACCGCCGGCCGGTCGATTTCGAGCGGCGCGCGGCCTCGCTCGCGTCGAATGACGAGGAGGGCGAGACGCCGGACGGCGTGAAGCAAGGGCTCGTCGCCGCCCTGCTCGCGCTGCGCCGCCGGTCGCCCGCGCTCTTCGAGAACGGCACCTACGAACCGGTCTTCGCCGAGGGCACCAACGCAGCGCGCATCTGCGCCTTCCTGCGCCGCCATGCCGGCGAGGGCCTGCTCGTCGCCTGCCGGCTCGGACCGGAGGAGGAAAACGGTCCCCTCCGCCTCGCCCTGCCGGAGGACGTGCCGGCCGAGGGCCTGCGCGACGCACGCGCCGGAGATGCGCCGGCGAGGCTCGACCAGGCACTTTCTGAGGCACCGGTCGCGGTGCTCACCTGGAGCGACGCCGACCTCAGCGACAGGTCGTGAGGACGAGCACGGCGGCGAAGGTGACGACGGTCGCGGCCGTCGCCGCCACCGCCGCGCGGAAGGCGACCGGCCGCAGGAAGCCCTCGGCGGGCTCATCGGCCGGGCGGACGGGCCGCAGCGCGACGGCGAGCCCCCCGCTCGCCGCCACCGCGACGGCGAAGAGCGCGACGAGCTGCGCCCGCTGCAGGGTGAGGCCACCGGCCAGTTCGATCCTGTGCCAACCGAGCCGGCAACCGACCGACAGGCTGCCATAGAGAAGGATAAAGGCGGCGAGCCAGAGGCCGAAGCCGGCGGCGAGCGCGACGAGCGCGAGCGGGTGGCGGGTTCTCAAGGGGGCCCTCCCTCGACGCCCGGCACCGCCGGCAGCACCACACCGAGCAGCGACAGCCCGCAGAGAAAGGCGAGGCCCGCAATGCCCGCCGCGGCGGAATAGCCGTGCCAGAGGGCGCCGAGCCGCAGATCGAGGCTCCGCGTGGCGGAGAGGAAGCCTGCCCGCATCCGCCACAGGCCGAAGCCGGCGAAGAGCGCGGCGATCAGCGCGTGCAGGATCAGATAGGCGAGCGTCACGAAGGTGACGGCCCGGCTCGCATGGAGGGTCGGATCGCCGAGCCCGCCGATGACGGGAAGGAGGAGCGCGACCGCCGCGAGGGGGAGCACGAGCGCCGCGAGAAGGGCTGCCGCCGGCGAACGGCCGGCGACGAGCCGCCGCACGGCGAAGGCCGCCGCCGCGGCCCCTGCGACGAGCGCCGCACCGGCGCCGATCAGCAAGGCCGGCGGCAGGACGATCGGTGGCGCCGGCACGGCCGGCCCGACGACGGCGAGAAAGACGCCGCCGAAGAGAAGCGAGCCGAAAAGGGTCGCATCCGCCGCGAGGGTGAAGACCATCGCCCACCAGGAGGGCGGCCGCGCCGCCTCCCAATGCGGCGGCGCCGTTTCCCCCATGCCGATCGGCAGCGGCCCGCTGTCCGCCCGGGCGCCGCAACTGGGCGTCCAGGCGAGAAACAGCGCGAGCGTCGCGGCGAGGCCGAGCAATGCGACCAGATAGAGCTTGAAGAGCAGAGCGAGCACCACCGCGCCCGTGGCGAGGCCGGTCGCGAGCGGCAGGTAGGTCGGCTTCGGCAGGACGACGACCTGCTGCGGCGCGCCGCTCGCCATCTCCACCGCAAGGGTCTCCATCCGGCCATCGCGGTCGAAGCCGAGATAGCCCTCGCCGCGGGCGAGCGCCACGCCGATCGCGCCGGGGTCGAGCCGGTCCGCCCGGTCGGCGATCCGCGGCAGCGCGGCGAAGGCATAGGCCGGCGGCGGCGTCGGCGTCGCCCATTCGAGCGTCCGGGCCTGCCACGGATTGCGCCGGAAGCGCCGGCCGAAGCGGAGCTGGACGACGATATCCATGACGAAGAGCGCGAAACCCATCGCCGTCAGGAATCCGCCGACCGAAGAGAGGAGGTTGAGCCCGTCCCAGCCGGCCGATTCCGGATAGGTCCAGACCCGGCGCGGCATGCCGGCGAGGCCCGTCAGATGCATCAGGAAGAAGGTGAGGTTGAACCCGACGAAGATCAGCCAGAAGGCCGGCACGGCGAGCCGCCGCTCGCAGGCGCGGCCGGTGATGTGCGGCAGCCAGTAATAGGTGGCGGCGAGCATCGGGAAGACGAAGCCGCCGACCAGCACATAGTGGAGATGCGCGACGACGAAATGGGTGTCGTGCGCCTGGAAATTGAACGGCACCATGGCGAGCATGACGCCGGTCAGCCCGCCGATGACGAAGACGGCGAGAAAGCCGCCGAGATAGAGCATCGGCACGTCGTAGCGCGGCCGGCCGGCGGCGATCGTGCCGAGCCAGGCGAAGATCTGCACCGCGGTCGGAATGGCGACGAGGCCGCTCGCCGCCGAGAAGAAGGCGAGCGCGAGATGCGGGATGCCCACGGTGAACATGTGGTGCACCCAGAGGCCGAAGGAGAGGAAGGCGACGGCCATGACGGCGACGACGACGGTGCGATAGCCGACCAGTTCGTGCCGGGCGAAGGTCGGGATCATCATCGACACCGCGCCCGCCGCGGGCAGGAAGATGATGTAGACCTCGGGATGGCCGAACAGCCAGAAGAGATGCTGCCAGAGCAGCGGGTCGCCGCCCCGCAGCGGGTCGAAGAAGGGGAGGTCCGCCGCCCGCTCGAGCTCGAGCAGGATCGAGCCGAGGATCAGCGGCGGGAAGCCGAACAGCATCATGAAGGCGGTGATCAGCAGATACCACGCCATGATCGGCATGCGGTCGATCGACATGCCGGGGGCGCGCAGCTTGAGCACGCTCACCGTGATCTCGATCGCCGCGGTGAGCGCCGAGATCTCGACGAAGGTGACGCCGAGCAGCCAGACGTCGGAATTGATCCCCGGCGTATAGGTCGAGGAGGTGAGCGGGGTATACATGAACCAGCCGCCGTTCGGCGCCACGCCGGCGACGAGCGCGGCGACGAGGATCGCCCCGCCGAAGACATAGCACCAGAAGCCATAGGCGGTGAGCCGTGGAAAGGCCATGTCTCGCGCGCCGAGCATCTTCGGCAGCAGGTAGATCGCAAATCCCTCGAACATCGGAATGGCGAAGAGGAACATCATCACGCTGCCGTGCATCGTGAAGAACTGGTTGTAGACGTCCGGTCCGACGAAGGCGGTCTCCGAGGTGGCGAGCTGGACACGGATCAGCATGGCGAGCGCGCCACCGATCGCGAAAAAGACGAAGGCAGCGATGATGAAGCGTTTGCCGAGCACGGTGTGGTTGACCGCCGACAGCCGGCCGAGGCCGGGCGGCGTGCCCCAGGCGGCCGAGAGCGCCTTGTGCAGGCGGATCGGCGACAGCCGCGGCGGTTCGGACGGCGGTGTCGGCGTTGCGGGAGGAGCGTCGGGGTCCGTCATGCGCTCGGTCACTGGCCGGTCTCCCGTGCGAGGCCGGCGAGCACGTCCGCATAGCGCTCCGGCGGATGCGCCTCGACGCGGAAGAACATGGCGGCATGGTCGGTGCCGCAGAATTCCGCGCACACGCCGCCATAGACACCGGGCGCATCGGCGCGCAGCCGGATGCGGGTGACGTGACCGGGGATGGCGTCGATCTTGCCGCCGAGCCGCGGGATCCAGAAGGCGTGAATGACATCCTCGCTGATGACGCGGAACGCGACGTCCTCGCCGGCCGGAATGTGCAGCGTGCCGGTCGACACCGCGCCCGCCGCACCCGGATAGCGGAAGCTCCATTCCCAGCGCCGCCCGATCACCTCGATCGCGCCCTCGTCCTCCCGCGCCGCCGCGACGAGCCGCTCGCCGAGCACGAAGGCGGCGGCGAGGAGGAGCAGGAGGATCGCGCCCGGCAGGGCGAGCCCGCCCCACAGGATCAGCCGGCGCTCCGGCGCGGCGCCGAGGAGGGCCGGCCGCCGCCAGACGATGGCGAGCGCGACGAACACCGCGAGGAAGATGATGGTCGCGCCGGCGGCCATGATCCACCACAGGAGCGCGACATTCGCGGCGACCGGCCCCGCGGGCGCGAGCGCCGAATAGGGTCCGCCGCACGCCGCGAGCGCCAAGGGCGCCAGAAAGACCGCCGCAAGCCGGCGGGCGCGGCGATCGCGCCGGAACCCGATCGGCCCTCCGCGGCTTTCCGCTGGAAAGAGAGAGGCGCGATGAGCTCGATCGAAGGCGAGAAGACCAATCCGATCATCGAGGCGGTGATCGCCGAGGATGTCTCCTCGACGGTCGCTGTCGCCGGCCATCCGCTGCATGCGATGAGCGTGCATTTCCCGATCGCCCTCGTCATCGCGACGCTCGGCTGCGACGTCTTCTACTGGTGGTGGGGCGATCCGTTCTGGGCGCGGGCCGGGCTGTGGGCGGCCGGCTTCGGCTTCGCCTTCGGCGTCGCGGCCGGTCTCGTCGGCACGGCGGAACTGTTGCTGGTGCGCGGCATCCGGCTGCGTGTCGCGAGCTGGACCCACGCCGTGGCGGCGATGACGCTCGTCTCGATCGCCGGCCTCAACTGGGGCATCCGGCTCGAAGACCATGAGGCGGCGGTGCTGCCGATGGGGCTGATGCTTTCCGTCCTCGGCGCGCTCTTCACGGCCCTTGCGGGCTGGCATGGCGGCAAGCTCGTCTTCGATCACGGTGTCGGCCTCATCGTGTCGGAAGACCAGTGAGCCGCTCGACGAGCCGCGACAGGCCGCCGGGCTCGCGCAGCACCTCCGGTGCGAGGTCGGGCAGGTCCGGCTTGGCGAGAACGAGCGTCAGGATGCCGGTGACGATCGCCAGCGTGACGACCGTCGTAAGGACGAACCGCCAGGGCGGATAGACGAAACGCTCGTCGAACAGCCGGACGATGACGAGCCCGGTCAGCACATGGGCCATGACGAGCAGGCCGACGAGCAGGAGCTTCGCGGCAAACCAGGGCGCAAACACCTCGCGCACGAAGATCAGCGCCGTGCCGCTCGCGATGGCGAGGAAGGCGGCCGGCGACATCAGTGCCACATAGACGAAGCGGACGGTCGCCTGCAGCCGGTGCAGCGTCGGTCCGTCGGAAAGCCGGGTGCGCTGGACATAGAGGCCGGGCAGACAGACGAGCGCCGCCGCCCACAGGGCGATCGTGGTGAGATGGACCGTTTTCAGCAGGATCATGGCCGCTCGGCCGCCGGGGCGGGGCGATCGCCGGAAAGCGCCCTGCCGATTCGCCAGAGCGCGACGGCGAGATAGGGCAACGCCGCCGGAACCCACATGACGAGCCCGGCGAGCTGCTGGTCCTCGAGCGGCGTCAATGCGAACGCGGCTGTCGTGGCAAAATGGGCCGTGTAGAGCGCGGCCGGCGCGAAGGTGATCAAGGCACCGAGCAGGCCCATCTGGACGGTCAGGGTGAAGAGGCCGAACACGGCGGCGAGCGGCGGCGTGCGCTCCGCGAGCACGGCCCGCCAGACGAGCCAGCCGGTGGCGACGAGGCCCGCCTGCATCAGCCAGTAGCCCGCCGCCCCGCGGATCGCGACGTCATAGACGGCCGGAACGTGAGAGAGCCATAGGGTCGCGGTGTGCAGCGCGACCAGAAGGCCGAGCGGCACGGTCCGGCCGCGCTGCGGCAGGGCGAGCGCGAGGAGCGGCGCGACGACGGCGACCAGCACGACATGGTGCAGAACACGGGCCGAGAAGAGCGCCGCGGTGAGCGCGCAGAGCGGCGAGAGGTAGAGGATGGCGAGGAGCCCGAGCGCGAGGAGGAGCGGCGCGCGGCGCGCCTGCGCCCGCGGCAGCACGACACCCGCGAGGAGGAGGCCGAAGGCGATGGCGAACGGATCCCCGTTCCATGCCCATGCGAGGCCTGCCGGCGTCGGCGCCGGCCCGCAATAGACCTGCGCTGGAAGCGTGGCGCCCCCCTCCATCCTTGCCGTCCCCTCATCGCTGGCGCACGGCATTCCCCTCGGAAGCCGCGCGGACCTGTCGAACGGAATGCACCACTGGCAGGTGAGTTCCGCTCGGGTGGAGCGAAAGCGACGGGGGACGACCCGCGAGCCGGGTCGAACGGAGCGGCGAATCGAGACTTAACCGCGACTTAACCATACGCGGGTGAACATCGGCTCATGTACGGATGGGACGAGACGGGGTGCGAAGGAGGACGGCGCGGCCTTGCGGCCGGCGTCGGCCTGCGCCGTTGCGCGATCGCCCTCTCCGCCCTCCTCCTCGCCGGCTGCACCAGCGTCGTGCCGGTCGAAAGCGGCCGGCTCGCCTCCCGTGTCGCGCCCGAACAGGCGATGGTCGACCTGCCGCCCGGTGGCCCGGGCATTGTCGGCATCGTCGCGACGGAGCTCGCCAACGCGCACCGGCAGGAGATCATCCTCGGCAACCGCTCCCGCACGCCGGGCGAGAACCGCATGACGGTGACCGTGTTCGGCCCGGTCGCCGCCTCGACCGGGCCTGAAAACACCGCCGGCAATCCGCCGGTCGACATCGGCGCGGTGGCGCGCGACATGCGCGCCGCGGTCCCCGGCGTCGCGATGTCCGTCTCGCCCTATTACGCGCAGAACCGCTACGGCGCATTCGGCTACGCGACCGGGCGCTCCGCGGCCCGCGATCTGTGCTTCTATGGCTGGCAGCGGATCCGGGCGCCCGATCTCGACGATACGCTGTTCGCCCGCCGCGGCACGCTGGCGATCCGGCTGCGCATCTGCGATCCGGACGCCACCGAGCAGGACCTCGTCGCGGTGATGGCGGGCTTCACCATCAACAGCTATCTGCGCGCGCCGGGCTGGAACCCCTATGGCGACCCGCCGCCGCTCGCCGCGGATTTCGGCCGGGCCGGCGCGGTGATGCTGCCCGACGCGACCGTCACCGGCGCGATCGCGCCTGCACCCGCTGCCGCGGCACCGCGGCGGAGGACGGCAGCCGCCGCAGCACCCGCCGACGCGCCGATGCAAGGCTATCCCGACGTCCCCATGCCGGCCGGCTCGTCCGCGGCCGTCGCGCCGTCGCCATCGGCAGCCGCGCCCGCAGCGCCGGGGGCGGCATCGGAGCGCTATCAAGACTTCGAGGTCGTGCCTCTGCCGGGGGGCACACCGTGAACAGCGCCCCGAACGCCGCGGCCGCCTCCGGCCGACCGAACCATCCGGCGGGTCCGCGCAACCCCCGGGCGGCGCGCCTGCGCGCGTCCGTCTGATCGCGGCGGGAGGCCGGCATGCGGTTCGTCAACGCTCTGCTCTGGGGCCTCGCCGCCCTCGTCGTGATCGTCATGATCACGCTGCCGATCAATCTGCAGGCTCATCTCGTCGCCGGAACGATCGTCGTCGGGGCAATGATCGTCCTGAAGTTCTTCAACTTCGGCGGCATCTGGCGGCAGGTCGCACTCGCGCTCGGCACGTCCATCGTGCTGCGCTATGTCTACTGGCGCACGACGAGCACGCTGCCGCCGATCAACCAGCCGGAAGACTTCATCCCCGGCCTGATGCTCTATCTCGCCGAGATGTACAACGTGTTGATGCTCGGCATCAGCCTGTTCGTCGTGTCGGCGCCGCTGCCCTCGCGCGATCTCGTCGTGTCCCCGCAGGACGAGGACCTGCCGACCGTCGACGTCTTCGTGCCGACCTATAACGAGGAGCCGGAGCTGCTCGCCATGACCGTCGCCGCGGCGATGGCGATGGAATATCCGAAGGACAAGTTCACCGTCTGGCTGCTCGACGACGGCGGCACGCGGCAGAAGCGCGAGGCGACCGACATCCGCTCCGCCGCGGAAGCGATCGAGCGGCGGCGCACCCTCGAGGCGCTCTGCGAATCGCTCGGCGCACGCTACCTGACGCGCGACCGCAACCAGCACGCCAAAGCGGGCAATCTCAACAACGGCCTCGCCCATTCGACGGGCGAACTCGTCTGCGTCTTCGATGCCGATCACGCTCCGGCGCGCGACTTCCTGCTCCGCACGGTCGGCTATTTCCGCCGCGACCCCAAGCTCTTCCTCGTCCAGACGCCGCACTTCTTCCTCAATCCGGACCCGATCGAGCGGAACCTCAAGACCTTCGACCGGATGCCGTCCGAGAACGACATGTTCTACGGCATCATCCAGCGCGGCCTCGACAAATGGGACGCCTCCTTCTTCTGCGGTTCGGCGGCCGTCTTGCGGCGCGAAGCGCTCGTCACGACGAAGGGTTTCAGCGGCGTCTCGATCACCGAGGACGCCGAGACGGCGCTCGAACTGCACGCCAAGGGCTGGCACAGCGTCTATGTCGACAAGCCGCTGATCGCCGGCCTGCAACCCGCGACCTTCACGAGCTTCATCGGCCAGCGCAGCCGCTGGGCCCAGGGCATGATGCAGATCCTGCGGCTCCGCGTCCCGCCGCTCAAGCGCGGCCTCTCGCTGCCGCAGCGCCTCTGCTATATGTCGAGCACGCTGTTCTGGCTTTTCCCGTTCACGCGCTGGGCCTTTCTGCTCGCCCCTCTCGGCTATCTCTTCTTCGATCTCGAGATCTTCATCGCCTCCGGCGCGGAATTCATGTCCTATACGTTCTCGTATATGATCGTGAATATGATGATGCAGAACTATCTCTACGGGCGCTATCGTTGGCCTTGGGTATCCGAGCTCTACGAGTTCGTGCAGTCCGTCTATCTTCTGCCGGCGGTCATCTCGGTTTTCCTCAACCCGCGAAAGCCCACCTTCAAGGTGACGGCGAAGAACGAATCGCTCGACCGCAGCTTCGTTTCGGAGCTCGGCACGCCGTTCTTCCTGATCTTCCTGTTGCTGTCGGGCGCTGTGGCGATGACGGTCTGGCGCACGCTGACCGAGCCGTACAAGGCCGATGTGACGATGGTCGTCGGCGCCTGGAACATCTTCAACCTCTTGATGGCGGGGTGTGCGCTCGGCGTGGTTTCCGAGCGGGCGGAGAGCCGCGCGAGCCAGCGCGTGCCGGTGCAGCGCCGCGCCGAGTTGCTGCACGGCGACCGCGTGCTGCCGGCGGTGATCGAGGATGTTTCGGTCGGCGGTGCCCGGGTCGGTATCGCCGCCGATGCGGGCGTGCCGCGCGGCGCCATAGCGCGGATCCGTTTCAGCCCGCACGATGGCGGACCGGCGCTCGAACTGCCGGTCGAGATCCGGGCCGTCGACCGCACCGACAATGGCGCCATGCTGCGTGTGCAGTACCGCCCCGCCGAGACGAAGGACTACTCGAAGATCGCCGATCTCGTCTTCGCCAATTCCGATGTGTGGACGCGGATCCAGAACAATCGTCGCGTCAATCCGGGTATCCTGCGCGGCACGGTGTGGTTCCTGCGCACCGCGCTGTTCCAGACCGGCCGCGGCCTCACCTATTACGCGCGGATGCTGAGGCCCGCGCGGCCCGCGGCCGATCCCGCGGCGGAGGCCGGCGGGCGATGAGAGCGGCGTTCCGGCTCCTCGCGCTCCTGCTCGCCGCGTCGGCTCCGCCCTCCGCGGCGCAGCAGCCTTTCGACATGACGCCCGAACGGGGCGCCCTGCCCGCCCCCCTCGCGCCTCGTCCGGCGCCGCCGGGGCAGGCGCCGTCCCCGCAGCCGATCCCACCCGCGGCCGTCGCGCCGACCCCGCCCGACCCCCCGCCCGCCGCCGCGCCGGCCCCCGGGCCGTCGACGGCACCCGCGATACCGGCGCCCGTTCCCCCCGAGGCCCCGCCACCCGCACCGGCGCCGCCCGAGGCGACCGTGCCGGAACCCGCGGCCGGGCCGCAGCCGGCCGCAACGGAGGCCGACGAACGCTCCCTGCTGCCCTTCGGCTCCGTCCGGTTCGAGGGCGAGATGGCGGGGCGCAGCTGGACCCTCTTCGTCACCGAGGAGGAGGCGGCGGCCGCCGCTTCGGTCACCCTCGCCTATCGCAATGCGGTGCTCGTGATGCCCGAGCGCTCCCGCCTGCGGCTCGTGCTCAACGATC
This sequence comes from Prosthecomicrobium pneumaticum, assembly GCF_014199915.1. Classification (GTDB taxonomy): domain Bacteria; phylum Pseudomonadota; class Alphaproteobacteria; order Rhizobiales; family Kaistiaceae; genus Prosthecomicrobium; species Prosthecomicrobium pneumaticum. The sequence goes on from NZ_JACHOO010000002.1 coordinate 735,205, forward strand.
AGACGGTGATCGACGCGCCGATTTCCGCGCCTGAGACCACCGGCCTGCTGACGGCCGACCTTCCGTCCGGTGTGCTCCAGCCGGGCGCCAACGTCTTTCGGCTCGAGGCGGCGCAACGCCATCGCACCGACTGCACCATCCCGTCGACCTATGAGCTGTGGACGGAGATCGACGGCAGCCGCAGCCATCTGAGCTTCGCCGGCTCCGCCGCCGAGTTGCGGCCGCGCTCGATCGACGAACTCGCCGCGGTCGGCTTCGACGGCACCGGCCTCACCACGATCGCGATCGTGGCCCCCGGCGCGCAGCGGAGCGCCGCCGCGGCTCATATCTGGCCGCTCGCGCAGTCGCTGGCCCTGCTCGGCGGCTTCCCGAATATCCGCGTCGAAGTGCTCGACGCACCGCCGCCGGGCGGCGGCCACGGAACTCTCACAGTGCTGCTGGGCACCGCCGAGGAGCTCGCCGGCCTCGTCGGACCGGAGGGCCGTGACGCGCAGAGCACGACCGTCACCACCTTTCTCGACCGGCCCGATCTCGGCCGCGCGGTGCTCCTGATCTCCGGACCGCGGCAAGGCGACATCGCCAATGCGGTGGAGGCGCTGGTCAGTCGTATCGACCGGCCGGCCACGGCACTGCGCGAGACGCTCGACACGGCGAGCTGGGAATCACCGCCGGTGCGGCTGTTCCGGGGCGAGCAGACCGTGCCGCTCTCCGCCCTCGGGGTGCGGACGACGGAGTTCTCGGGTCGCCGCTTCAGCACGACCTTCGCCGTCGCCGTCACCGCCGACTTCTATGCGGCGGCCTATGGCGAGGCGGCGTTGCTGCTCGACGCCGCCTTCACGGAGGCGGTGCGGCCGGCGAGCCATCTCGACGTCTATGTGAACGGCCACATCGCCGCCACGACGCGCATCATCGGCCGGCGCGGCGGCATCTTCCGGCACTATCCCGTGCCGATTCCGCTCCGCCACTTCACGCCCGGCATCAACCACGTCACCATCGAAGCCAATCTCGACACCGCGGCCGACGAGGCCTGCGCCCCGGATGCCGCCGCGACCGACGACAGCCGCTTCGTGCTGTTCGACACGACCGAGTTCCATATGCCCGCCTTTGCCCGGGCGGCCCGCACCCCCGATCTCGCCGCGCTTTCGGGCACCGGATATCCCTATGGTCCGAGCGTCGAGCCCGTCTCGCTGGTGCTCGGCCGCCATAGCCCGCAGGTGATCTCCGCCGCGGCGACACTGCTCGGCCGGCTGGCGCTCCAGGCCGGCCGGATCGTACCCGTCGCGGAGACGAGTGCCTCGGCCGCGCCGCGCTCGATGGCGCTGTTCGTCGGCGCGGCCGCGCAGACGCCGCCCGTCGCGCTCCAGGCGACGCGGATCGCCGAGAGCGCGCGGACGGACTGGCGCGAGCCGGCCGGCCAGGTGCCAACGCGAGCGACGGAACAGGCCACCGAGAGAGCGGCACCTCCTGCGGACACCGAGCAGGTGTTCGACCGCTGGCGCGACCGGCTGTCGGGCGGCGGCGGCTGGCAGGGTCAGGTCAGTTCCTTCGAGGACTGGCTGCAGCGCACCTTCGACATCTCACTCTCGGAACTCCGCCTGCGAGCCCCCGAGGCTCCGCCCTATGCGCCGGCGCGGGAGACGAGCCTCGTCATCGCCCAGGCCGCAGCGCCGACGGGCGACGGCGTCTGGACGGTCTTCGCCGCCCCGTCGGAAGACCTTCTCGCCGACGCGATGGCGGCCGCGACGCGCGAGGACCGCTGGCGCGACATCGACGGCCGTCTCGCCACCTATGCGGCGGCGACCGACACGATCGAAACCGCCCCCGCCGCTGCCGTGACCTTCCTGCCGCTCACCGACCGCTCTGTCGGCAATCTGCGGATGATCGCGGCGAACTGGCTGTCGAGCAATATTCTCGTCTACGCCGTGGCGCTCGTGCTGATGTGCGCGATACTCGGCGCGATGACGGCCTTCCTCCTGCGCCGGATCGGGAGACAGGGATGAGGCTCGCGCTCTGCGCCGCGCTGCTCTTCGCCTCGGCCTCGGCCGTCGAGGCCGAGGAGCTCACCGTGAAGGACACCGTCACCGCGGCGGAGTGGGCCGCCTATCGCGACCGCTTCGTCGACCCGGGCGGACGGGTGATCGACGACGGCAATGGCGGCATCAGCCATAGCGAGAGCCAGGGCTATGGCCTCATCCTCGCCTATGCGGCGAACGACCGGGCGAGTTTCGAATCGATCTGGTTCTTCACCCGGACCCAGCTCCTGCTGCGCGACGACGGACTCGCCTTCTGGCGCTGGGACCCGGCGACGACGCCGCACGTCACCGACCGCAACAATGCGAGCGACGGCGACATCCTGATCGCCTATGCCCTCGGCCTCGCGGGCGAAGGCTGGGCCGAGCCGCGCTATAGGCAGGCCGGCGCTCGCCTCGCCGCCTCGATCGGCCGGGCGGTTGTGATCGAGCGGAACGGCGTTCCGCTGCTCCTGCCCGGCGTCGAGGGGTTCGACGAGCGGTCGGAGAAGGACAGGCTCATCCTCAATCTCTCATACTTCGTGTTCGAGGCGCTGCCGGTGCTCGCCCGGCTCGATGCCGCGACGGACTGGGCCGCGCTCGGGCGGAGCGGCCGCGGGCTCGTCGCCGCCGCACGCTTCGGCGAAACGCGCCTGCCGACCGACTGGATCGACTACCGGGACGGAAAGGTCTCGCCCGCGAAGGGCTTCGACCCGGTCTACGGCTACAACGCCTTCCGCATCCCGCTCTATCTCGCCCGCGCCGGCGAGACCGATGCCGATCTCCTCGGCCCGTTCCGGGCCGCCGCCGAGGCCGGCCCGGCGGTCGTCGACGTCACGACCGGGAAGCCGAAGGAGGCGCTCGGCGAGCCGGGCTATGCCGCGGTCGGTGCGGTGCTCGGCTGCATCCTCGACGGACGCAAGATGCCGGACGCGCTCGAGAGTTTCGCGCCGACGCTCTACTACCCCTCGACGCTGCACCTGCTTTCGCTCGCCTATCTGCGCGAGAGACATCCGCAATGCCTGTGACGCGCCGCCCGCTCGCCCTCGCGCTCGCCTCCGCCGTCTGCGGCGGTGCGCTCGCGCTCTATCTCGAGCACGGCGAGCCGGCGGCCGTCTCGCCCGCCCGGGCCGCGCTCGGCGAGACGCAGCCGATCGTCACCGCATCGCTGCGCGGCTCGCTGCCGCCGGTCATCATGGCGCAGGCGACCATCGCGCCCGCGCCGTCCGCCGCAAATCCGCCCGTGGCGCCGTCGCCGCCCGCGCCGGACGAGCCGGCCGCCCCTTCCGCCGAGCCGGCGGTCGACGAGACGGCCCTGCGCTATTTCGCCCGCAACGGCGATCAGGAGCGGCTGGCGCGCGAGATCGCCCGGCTGCGCGCGCTCTATCCCGACTGGGTTCCGCCCGACGACCTGACGAGCCCCGCGCCGATCCGCGATGCCGAACTCGACCGGATGTGGCGGCTCTATGGCGAGCAGCGCTATGCCGAGGTCCGCGCCGCGATCGCCGCACGCCAGACGCGCGACCCGCAATGGCAGCCGCCGGCCGACCTGCTGACCCGGCTCGATGTTGCGGAGGCGCGCGAGCGTCTCGTCAACGCCTCCGACAACCAGCAGTGGAACACGGTGGTGACGGTGGCGGCGGCGACGCCCAGTCTTCTCACCTGCGCGGAGATCGACGTGCTCTGGCGCGTCGCGGAAGCCTTCGCGAAAACCGACCGCACGGGCCGCGCCCGGGATGTCTACACCTACGTCCTGCGCAACTGCCAGGAACCCGCCGAGCGGCTCGCCACCGTGCAGAAGGCGCTGCCGCTGCTGTCCGAGGCCGAGTTCGCCGGTCTGCTGGCGCTCGAGCGGCGCGGCCCGGACGGCAAGGGAGAATTCGAGGCGGTGCGCGACGACATCGCCCGCCGTGGCCTCAGCCGCGCCGCGACGGACCCGACCCTCACGGTCTCCGATGCCGACCGCGAGCGGGTCGAGACCCTCGCGAGGGCGGAGACCGCGCCCGACGATGCCATCCTTCTCGGCTGGTATTTCTTCCGCCGCAGCCAGCCGGACGAGGCGCTGCGCTGGTTCGAGATCGCCCGAACGAAGGGCGACAATGCCGAGATCGGACGCGGCCGCGCACTCACCCTGAACGCCCTCAAGCGGCCGGCGGACGCCGAGGCCGCGGCCGCGCCCTTCCGCGACGCGGGCGACGACAACCGCGCCGCCTATCTGATCGCCGCCGCGAGCCTGCTCGCGCTCGAGCCGCCGACCCGGCTCGCCCCCGACGTGATGAGCCGGATGGCGAGCGCCGTCACCGCGGCGAAGGATGCGCCGGGGGCGGAGGAGTTCGGCTGGTACGCCTACCGGATCGGCCAGACGCGCGCCGCCGCGCAATGGTTCGAGACGGCGCTCGGCTGGCAGGCCGATGCCGAGCCGGCCGCCTTCGGCCTCGCCCTCGCCCGCCAGAAGCTCGGCGACCGCGCCGGACTCGCATCGATCGTCGCCGCCTGGTCCGTTCGCTCGCCCCGCATCGCCGAACTCGGCGGAGGCCGTGCCGCGCGCCGCGCCGCCCCGCCGGCGGCCGTCGCGCGCCCCGCTCCCGACGCACCGGAGGAGGAGGCCGCGTTCGCCGCTGCCGAACCGCCCGCCCCGGCCACACCGCGCGCTGCGCCCGCGGCGCCCGCCGCGCGCGGGTCCTGCGGAGGCCGCGGCGCGCTCGACCGCGGCTGGTGCCTGCTCGATCTCGACCGGCCGATCGAGGCGGCCGACGCTTTCGCCGCCGCTGGCGCAGCCGGCGGCGAGACCACGCGGCGCGACGCCGCCTATGGCAAGAGCCTCGCTTATCTGCGCGCCGGGCTCACCGATCTCGCGGCGACCGCCGCGGCGGAAGCGCCGCAGAGCGCCGGCCGGCGGAGCGAACTCTCCGCCGCCATCCTCGCCCAGCGCGCGATCGGCGCCTATAATGACGGCCGCTATGTCGAGACCCTCTTCCATCTCGACGCGCGCGCCGAGGTCGCGGCGGAGCGCAACGACCTCCTGATGATGCGCGGCTGGAGCTATTTCCATCTGCGCCGGCTCGACGAGGCGAAGCGCATCTTCGTCGCGCTCGCCTCGACCGGCTCGCGCGACGCGCAGCGCGCCCTCGCCGCGATCCGCGATCAGACCCGGCCGCGCTGAAGCCGGCAACCGGCCACGGCTTCAGCCGGACGCTGCGGCGGTCGCGCCCGGCCCGGCGGTCGGGCGTTTCAGGACCGCTGCCGAAATGCGTGCCGCGGGAGGTCCGGCACCGTCCCCGCTTGCTGGGACAGCCGCCGATCATGATATCCTGCCGGCTCACCCTGCCCTGATGCGGCGCTCTCATCCTCGTCCGCCGCTCCCCACACTCGGAGAATGACATCATGATCGGCCTCGCGGAGATCGAGGCGGCGGCCGCGCGGCTGGCGCCCTATGTTCGGCGGACGCCGACGATCCGGGTGGAGGCGGTCGGCGAGG
>NZ_JACHOO010000003.1:0-56118 GCF_014199915.1 Prosthecomicrobium pneumaticum
ACGAACATCCTCTTCGAGATCACAACCTTCCCTTCGCGATGCAATCCCAAAACCCCCGCCCGTGCCCAACAGCCGGCGGGGGTTTTGCTGTGCGCGCCCAGCGGCTCAAAACCGCAAGCCCCGCTCCCCGAAGACCCCTCACCCCGGCCCTCTCCCGCACAGCGGGAGAGGGGGCAGATCGGCGCCAAAGCACCAAGGCAGCCTCGCGCCAAAACCAGCCGCCCCCTGCGGGCAGGCGGGGCGAGGCCGGCTGGCCGGCGCCCGTCCCTGCGGCTATTCCGCCGCGGCGGGCCGATCCTCCTCGCCGACCAGCCGGCGCATCGCGTCGAGCACCGACCGGCGGCTGTCGAGATCGAGCGGATCGGCGCCGAAGATCTGCAGCGCCTTCATGCCCTCGACGACATAAAAGGCGATCATCGCCGTCTCCCAGTTCGGCTTCGACCGGTCGAGCCGTTCGACGAAGCGCCGGTTGAAATCGCGAAATGGTTCCAGCAGGGCCGGCGTCTCGGCGAGCGCGGCGAGGATCCCCGGCGGCACGCCGTCCGCATTCGAACACAGCTTCTGCGCGAAGGCGTCGATATGTCCGGTCGCGACCGGGCAGGAGGAGGGAGGCTGCTCCGCCTCGGCGCGTTCCCGCGCGCACTCGATCTCGTGGATGTGCTGCTCGATCACCGCGACGATCAGCGCCTGCTTCGAGGGGAAGTGATAGAGCAGGCCGCCCTTCGAAACGCCGGCGCGCTCCGCGACCGCATCGAGCGACAGATGTGCGGGGCCGACCTGCTGGGCCACCGCCTCCGCCGCTTCCAGGATGCGCTGCCGCGCGCTCGGCCGGCCGCGCCTTGCTGCTGTCTCGGTCACCCTTCGATCCCTTCGATCCAACGCCGCATTCGGTTCTTCTCTGTGCCTTTTGGGCCACGCTCATGCTGCGGCGCAGCAGTTCCGCCGGGCGCGGAATTGACATGACCGACCAGACGGTACAGTAAATAGCGATGTCCGATCAAGGTTGCTTGTCGCGAGCGACTAGGTCCGGTCGCCGCAGTCCCTCTTTCGGGCCCCGCTGCCGGGGCCGACATCGGATCGTCCCATGAAGCGCGTTCTGTTGGCCGTTCTCCTTCTGATCGTCGTCGCCGTCGTCGCCGGCGCGCTGATCTGGTTCAATGTTTTCAGCAACAAGATGACGGCGCAGTTCTTCGCCAACATGCCGGTCCCGACGGTGACGATCTCGACCGTCGAGGTCCAGCCCGTCGACTGGACCCCCGGCATCGAGGCGGTCGGCACGGTCCAGGCGTCGCAGGGCGTCGACGTGGCGGTCGAGGTGGGCGGCATCGTCAAGGACATCCGCTTCAAGGCGAACGATCGCGTCTCGGCCGGCCAGTTGCTGGTGCAGATCGACGACGCCGTCGAGCGCGCCGGCCTGCTCGGCGCGCGCTCCTCGCTCGCCACCGCGCGCGAGGCGCTCGAGCGCACCCAGCGCCTGCTAGACCGCGGCGTCTCGACGGTCGCCGATCTGCAGAGTTCGCAGAACCAGGTCGACACCGCGCAGGGCAGCCTCGCCACGATCGAGGCGACCATCGATCAGAAGGCGATCAAGGCGCCCTTCGCCGGCACGATCGGCATTCCGAAGATCGATGTCGGCCAGTACGTCCAGCCCGCGACGGTCGTCGCGACGCTGCAGGATCTCGAGACGATGAAGGTCAACTTCACCGTGCCCGAGCAGCAGCTGTCCTCGCTGTCGATCGGTCAGGCCGCGCAGTTCGGCCTCAACGAGGGCGAACTGCCCTATGGCGGCCAGCTGAGCGGCATCGATCCGAAGATCGACCCGTCCTCGCGTCTCGTCTCCGTGCAGGCGCAGGTCGCCAATTCCGACGGCGTGCTGCGTCCCGGACAGTTCATCCGCGTCCGCGTCAATCTGCCCGAGGAGAAGGGCATCATCGCCCTGCCGCAGACGGCGGTGACCGTCAGCCTCTATGGCAGCTATGTCTATGTCGTCGAGGAGGCCCCGGCCAAGGAGGGCGAGGCCGCGCCCGCCGCGCAGGGCGCCGCCGGCCAGGCCCCGGCCGGGCCGAAGCTCGTCGCCCGCCAGGTCTTCGTCGAGACCGGCCGGCGCGTCGGCGACAAGATCGAGATCACCCGCGGTCTCAAGGCGGGTGCCCAGGTGGTGACCGCCGGGCAGAACAAGCTGTCGCCCGGCAGCCCCGTCGCGATCGACAACAGCGTGCAGCCGGCCGGTGTGGCCGAAGCTCAGGCGACCAAGTAATGAACCTGTCGGAAATCTTCATCCGCCGGCCGGTCCTCTCGACCGTCCTCAGCCTGATGATGCTGCTGCTCGGCGCGCAGGGCATCTTCAACATGGCGGTGCGCCAGTATCCCGAGGTCGAGGAGACGGTGATCACCGTCACCACGGCCTATCCGGGCGCCTCGTCGGACGTCATCCAGGGCTTCATCACGACGGCGATCGCCAAGTCGGTCTCTTCCGCCGAGGGCGTCGACTACGTGACCTCGAGCAGCTCGCTCGGCGTCTCGACGGTGCAGGTGCACATGCGCCTCAACACCAATCCGGACAGCGCGCTGACCGAGGTCATCGCCAAGGTTCAGCAGGTCCGCGGCGACTTGCCGGACGACGCCGAGGACCCGGTGATCGTCAAGGGCACCGGCCAGACCTTCGCCATGATGTACCTGGCGGCGCGCAGCGCGACGATGAACCCGCAGCAGCTGACGGATTACCTGATCCGCGTCATCCAGCCGCGCTTCGCGACCGTCGAGGGCGTCGCCAATGCCGACATTCTCGGCGCGCAGGAATTCGCGATGCGGGTCTGGATCGATCCGGTCGCGCTCGCCTCGCGCAACGTCACGGCGAGCGAGGTGCTCGCCGCGATCCAGGGCTCGAACTTCCTCTCGGCACCGGGCCGGACCCGCAATTCCGACTTCAGCTATTCGATCGAGGCGAAGACGACGCTGCAGGATCCGGAGGTCTTCGGGGCGCTGCCGATCCGCTCGAACGGCGACGACGTCGTCCGGCTGCGCGATGTCGCGAAGATCGAGCTCGGCGCGGCGTCGACCGATTCCGAGGTCCGGTTCAACGGCGAGGAAGGCGTCTTCCTCGGCATCTTCCAGACGCCGTCGGCGAACCCGCTCGACGTCGCCGCGGGCGTCCGCGAGGAACTGCCGGCGATCCAGGCCAGCCTCCCCTCCGACATGACGATCGACCTCGTCTACGACTCGACCGAAGCGATCAGCGCCTCGATCGAGGAGGTGATCATGACGATCGGCGAGGCCGCGGTCATCGTCGTCTTCGTCATCCTGCTCTTCCTCGGCTCGTTCCGGGCGGTGCTGATCCCGATCGTCACCATCCCGCTGTCGCTCATCGGCGTCTGCTTCATGCTGTGGGCGCTCGATTACTCGCTCAACACGCTGACGCTGCTCGCCATGGTGCTGGCGATCGGTCTCGTCGTCGACGACGCGATCGTCGTGGTGGAGAACATCCACCGCCATATCGAGGAGGGCTACAAGCCGATCGCCGCGGCGATCCAGTCGATGCGCGAGATCTCCGGCGCCGTCGTCGCGATGACGATCACGCTCGCTGCCGTCTACGCGCCGATCGCCTTCACGCAGGGCGTCACCGGGGCGCTGTTCCGCGAGTTCTCGCTCACCCTCGCCGGCTCGGTCGTGCTGTCGGGCATCATCGCGCTCACCGTCTCGCCGATGATGGCGGGCCGGATGCTGAAGCCCGGCGGCGGCCGTTTCCAGCACTTCGTCGACCACATCTTCGAGGGGCTCGCCAACTGGTACGGACGGCGCCTCGAGGGCTCGTTCAAGGTCCGCTCGATCACGCTGCTGATGGTCGCGATTCTGATCGGCAGCATGGTCTATCTCTTCCTGCAGACGAAGAGCGAACTGGCGCCCGAAGAGGATCAGGGCTTCCTGATCTCGATCCTCAACGCGCCGCCCTATGCGACGATCGACTATACCTCGCGCTATGTCGACGAGCTGTCGGAGCGGGTGAACGAGATCCCGGAGATCCGGGCGCGCTTCTCGATCGCCGGTTCGAGCGGCACGACCCAGGCCTTCTCGGGCTTCGCCTTCAAGCCCTGGGACGAGCGCACGCGCTCGCAGCAGGAGCTGCAGCAGGAGATCCAGGCCAAGGTCGACGGCGTCTCCGGCGTGCAGGGCTTCGTCTTCGCCGTGCCGTCGCTTCCCGGCACGGGTGGTGGTCTGCCGATCTCGCTCGTCGTTCAGTCGACCAATTCGGCGGAGCGCGTCTATGAGATGTCGGAGGAGATCAAGCGGCGCGCCATGCAGACCGGCCGCTTCATCATCGTGCAGAACTCGGTCTCCTTCGAGACGCCGAAGACCAATGTGACGATCGACCGGCTGCGGGCGGCTTCGCTCGGCGTCTCGGTGAGCGACATCGGCGCGACGCTGACCCTGCTCGTCGGCGGCAACAGCGTGTCGAAGTTCGATCGCGAGGCGCGCGCCTATGACATCATCCCGCAGGTCGACCAGAAATACCGGATGAACCCGGAAAGCCTGGGCGCCTTCTTCGTCCGCAGCCAGTCCGGCGCCATGGTGCCGCTCTCGGCGGTGGTCACGGTGACGGAGCAGGCTTCGGCGCCGGCGATCGAGCAGTTCAATCAGTTGAACTCCTCGACGCTGACCGCCCTGCCGTTGCCGGGCGTCACCTCCGGCCAGGGCCTCGCGACCCTGCAGGAGATCGCCCAGCAGGTTCTGCCGCAGGGCTATTTCATCGAATATTCCGGCCAGTCCCGCACCGAGATCGAGACGGGCAACACGCTCCTGATCGTCTTCGGTCTCGCCATCGTCGTCATCTATCTCGTGCTGGCGGCGCAGTTCGAGAGCTTCCGCGATCCGTTCATCATCCTGATGTCGGTGCCGCTCTCGATCTTCGGCGCGGTGGCGGTGCTCAATGTCTGCTCGCGGCTCGGCAATTTCGTGCCGGCGCTGTCGGGCGGCACGCTCAACATCTATAGCCAGGTCGGACTGATCACCCTCGTCGGGCTGATCACCAAGCACGGCATTCTGATGGTGGAGTTCGCCAACCAGCAGCGCGAGGCGCGCGGCATCGACCGCAAGGCCGCGATCGTCGAGGCGGCGCGGGTCCGGTTGCGGCCGATCCTGATGACCACGGCGGCGATGGTGCTCGGCGTGCTGCCGCTGCTCACCGCGACGGGCGCCGGCGCCAAGGCGCGCTTCGCGATGGGCATCGTGATCGCGTCGGGCATGTCGATCGGCACGATCTTCACCCTCTTCGTGGTGCCGATGCTCTATACGATCATCTCCTCGCGGACCCGCTCGAACCCGAATGCGCCGATCTCGCTCGAGCCGCCGCCCGGCGCGCACGGGCACGGCCACGGCCCGGCGCCCGTGCCTGCCGAGTGATCGCCGAACGCGTTTTGTGAAAGGGCCGGCCCAGCGCCGGCCCTTTTCGCGTCTGGGGGAGGACATGAACGAGGCGCCCTCACCGATCGTCGGGCGGCAGAGCCCGGCGGCGATCTTCGCCGTGTTTCTGGCGCTCGGTCTGACCTCGTTCGGCGGACCCGTCGCCCATCTCGGCTTCTTCCGCGAGGCGCTGGTGCGCCGCCGCCGCTGGCTCGACGACGCGGCCTATGCCGAGCTGGTGGCGCTCTGCCAGATTTTGCCCGGGCCGGCCTCCAGCCAGGTCGGCATGGGCATCGGTCTCCTGAAGGGCGGGCTCGCCGGTGCGGTCGCGGCCTTCCTCGGCTTCACCCTGCCCTCGGCGCTCGTCATGGCGGCGCTCGGGCTCGGCCTCGTCGCGAGCGGCCGGCCGATCGACGCCGGCCTGTTGCACGGGCTGGAGATCGCGGTCGCCGCCGTCGTGTTGCAGGCGGTGGTGGCGATGGCGCGCCAGCTGACGCCCGACGGACCGCGCCGGACGCTCGCCGCGTTGGCGGCCGTCGCGCTCCTCCTCCTGCCTTTCGCCGCTGTGCAACTCGTCGTGCTCGCCACGGCGGGCGTGCTGGGGGCGCTTCTTCTGCCTGCGAGCGGCGGCGCGGGCGGCTCGGGGCAGCGCAGCCCGCTCGGGCCGCGGGCCGGCGCGGCGCTGCTCGCCCTCTTCTTCGGGCTGCTCGTCGGTCTTCCGGTGCTCGCCGCGGCGAGCGGATCGGAGGCGCTGCGCCTCGCCGGGGCTTTCTACCGGTCGGGCAGTCTCGTCTTCGGCGGCGGCCATGTCGTGCTGCCGCTCCTCGACCGGGCGGTGGTCGGGACGGGCTTCGTCGCGCCGGATGTCTTCGTCGCCGGCTATGGCGCGGCGCAGGCGGTGCCCGGCCCGCTCTTCAGCTTCGCGAGCTATCTCGGCGCCGCCGCCGCGGTCCCGAATGGTCCGCTCGGCGCGCTCCTCGCCACCCTTGCGATCTTCCTGCCGGCCTTCCTGCTCGTCTGCGGGGCTCTGCCGTTCTGGGGCCGGCTGCTGGGGCTTCCCGCCGTGCGGCCGGCGCTCGCCGGGATCAACGCGGCGGTGGTGGGCCTGCTCGCCGCGGCGCTCGCCGATCCGGTGGGGACGCACGCGATCCGCGCCTGGTGGGACGTGCCGCTGGTCGCCGCCGCCTTCCTCCTTCTGATGAAGGGGCTTTTGCCGCCCTGGCTGCTGGTGCCGGGTGCCGGCCTCGCCGGCTGGATCGCAGCCGGCCTCATCGGAGCTTTCTGAGAAGGCTCCGGCGTCTCGCCGCCGGGCCGCCCCGGGGTAGGGGGGCGAGGCGGACCGGTCGCGGCGAGACGCCGAAGGCGGACGCTACTCCATCACCACCGCTTCGGCGGGGCCCGAGGCCTGGCGCCGGTAGCGGAGGAAGGCGAGCAGCGGAATGGTGGCGAGGGTGACGAACATCATGAACTTGAAGTCGTCGAGATAGGCGATGAAGGTCGCCTGCGTGTTGATCGCCTGATCGAGCGTCGCGAGCGCGGCGGTCGAGCCCGACGAGAGGGCGCCCGTCGGTGCGATCCCCGCCGGCAGCGGCGAGGAATAGGGCGTGATCCGCTCGGCGAGTTCGGCGTGGTTCACCTGGATGTTCTGCGAAAGCAGGGTCGAGACGATCGAGACGCCGATCGACGAACCGAGATTGCGGACGAGGCTGAAGAGGCTCGCCGCGTCGGTGCGCTGCTGCGGCGCGAGGGTGGCGAAAGCGATCGTCGACAGCGGCACGAAGACGAGGCCGAGGCCGAGGCCCTGAACGACGCCGGTGGTGATGAAGGGCCACCAGTCCATGATCGGCGACCAGGTGGTCATCTCGTAGAGCGACCAGGCGACGAGCGCGAGGCCGACGAAGATCATCAGGCGCGGGTCGATCTTCCCCATCAGCCGCCCGACGACCATCATCGCGATCATCGTTCCGGCGCCGCGCGGCGCCAGCACGATGCCCGTCGTGACGACCGGATAGCCGTAGATCCGCTGCAGCATCGGCGGCAGCAGCGCCATGGTGGCGAGCAGGATGATGCCGATGATGAAGATGAAGACGAGGCCGGTGACGAGATTGCGGTCGCGGAAGATCCGCGCCTCGATGAAGGTGTCGCTCTTCGTCGCGATGTGAACCGCAAAGACCCAGAAGCCGATCAGCGTCAGAGCGAGTTCGGTGAGCACCTCGGCGGAGGAGAACCAGTCGAGCTGCTCGCCGCGGTCGAGCATCATCTGCAGCGCGCCGACGCCGAGCGACAGCATCGCGAAGCCGAAGAAATCGAACCGCCGCTCGCGCTTCGGGCTCTCGTTCATGAAGATCAGCAGGCCGGTGAAGGCGAGGATGCCGACCGGCAGGTTGACGAAGAACACATAGCGCCAGTTGAAGACGTCGGTCAGCCAGCCGCCGAGCGTCGGCCCGATGATCGGGCCGATCATGATGCCGGCGCCCCACATCGCCATCGCCTGGCCGTGCCGCTCCTTCGGGTTGATGTTGAGGAGCACGCTCTGCGAGAGCGGCACGAGCGCCGCGCCGAACAGGCCCTGCGCGATGCGGTAGAACACCATTTCGGCGAGGCTGCCGGCGATGCCGCAGGCGAGCGAGGCGACGGTGAAGCCGGCGATCGAGATCAGGAACAGCCGCTTGAGGCCGAGCCGGTCGGCGAGCCAGCCGGTGACCGGCGTCGCGATCGCCGCGGCGACGATGTAGGAGGTCAGCACCCAGGTGATCGTATCCGACGCCGCGCCGAGCGAGCCCTGCATCGAGGGCAGCGCGACATTGGCGATCGTGGTGTCGAGCACCTGCATGATCGTCGCGAGCATGATCGCCGCGGTGATCAGACCGCGGTGACGCACGGCGGGGGCCGCAGCGGCGGCGGGAGCGTTCATGATCTTCGCCTTCGGGCGATGGGGCTTGCGGGAGCGCGCTGCGGCGCGCGACCGGACGAGGGATCAGCGTGTGGCGGCTTCGACCGGCTCGACGCCGATCAGCGCCATCGCCGAGGCGAGAAAGCCGGGCAGGGCGCGGCGATGCTCGGTGTCGACATCGACCGAGGCGGAGAGGCCGGTGCGCAGCATCGCCTCCGCCGCGCCATCGGCGATCTCGAGCCGGACCGGCACGCGCTGCACGACCTTGACCCAGTTGCCGGTGGCGTTCTGCGCCGGCAGGATCGAGAAGGCCGAGCCGGTGCCGGCGCCGATCGCGATGACGCGGGCCTGATATTCCTTGTCGGGGAAGGCGTCGACCGTGATCGTCGCCTGCTGGCCGACCGCCATATGGGTGAGGTCGGTCTCCTTGAAGTTCGCCTCGACCCAGGTGTTGCCGGTCTCGACGAGGCTGAGCAGCGGCGTCGCGGCGGTCACATACTGGCCGATGCGGACGGCGTCGGTCTGGGCGAGGATGCCGTCGGCCGGCGCGCGGATCTCGGTCTTCGAGAGATCGAGCTGCGCCTTCTCGACGGCCGCCTGGGCGGTCATGACGAGCGGATGCTGGTCGACCGGCCGGTCGGGGTCGCCGCCGAGCGCGGCGCGGGCGCCCTCGAGCTTCTGCTGCGCCTGCGCGAGGTCCTGGCGGGCGGTGGCGAGATCGGTCTGCGCCTTGTCGTAGGAAGCCTGCGCGGCGACGCCCGTCTTCAGGAGGTTCTGCTGCCGCTCGAAGGCGGAGGTCAGATAGAGGATGTTCTCGCGGTTCGAGGCGACCTCGGCCTCGCCCTCGTGATAGGTGGCGCGCAACTGCTCGACCTGCAGCCGCGCCGAGGCGAGCCGCGCCTGCGCCTCGTCGACGGCGATCCGGTAGGGCTCGGGATCGATCTCGATGATCACGTCGCCCTTCTTGACCGGCGCGCTCTCGACCGCGTTGAGCGCGACGATGCGGCCGCCGACATCGGCGGCGATCGCCACCTTTGACTGTTCGACATAGGCGTTGTCGGTGGCGACGAAGCGGCCGCCGGTCGCCCAGATATAGAAGCCGCCGGCCGCGACGAGCAGCGGCACGGTGAGCATCAGCACGAGCCGGCGGCGGGACTTCGGCTTGGCGGGCGCCGTCGGCAGGGCGGCCGGAAGGGTGGCGGGGGCGGCAGCGGCGGCCGGGGCTTCCGGCTTCTTGATCTCTGAGGTCTCGGTCATGTCAGGGCCCGTTCGGACTGTCCGGCCGCCGCGGAGGCGTCCGGCTCGGTTTGGCAGAGGGGGGCGGTTCCGGCGGAATAGACGCCGAGATTGCCGCGCACATGGGTGAGGAGCCGCACCAGTTCGGCGCGCTCGGCCGGCTCGAGCCCGGTCAAAGCGTGCTCGAAGACGACGAGCGCATAGGCGCGCATCGCGTCGAGCAGCGGCCGCGCCGCCTCGGTCAGATAGAGCCGCCGGGCGCGCCGGTCGTCCGGATCGGCGCGTCGGTCGACGAGACCGGCGCTTTCCAGCCGGTCGATATGGCGCGACAGGGTGATCGGCTCGATGTCGAGATCGCCGGCGAGGCTCGCCTGGTTGCCGCCTTCGTTCTTCGCGAGGCGGACGAGCACCTGCCACTGCGCGCGCGTGAGATCGCCGCACTCGCCGCGATGGTCGAAGGCGCGGTGCAGCAGCCGGGCGACGTCACTGACGAGAAAGCCGAAATCGCTGTCGTTTGGCGATCCGGCTCGGATGGGATCGTTTTGCATGCGCCGTATATAATAAGAAGCCTTATAATATGCAAGCGAGAATGCTGCGGTGCCGCGACGGGTTCGATGGCGCGGGGCTCCGAAAGGGTCTAGAGGAAACGGCCCGCCTCTCGGAATGATCCGCCATGATCGACGATCCCTGGTTCTATGCGGCCGCGCTGGTGGCCGTTTCGCTCACCGGCCTGTCGAAGGGCGGCTTCGGCGGGGCGATCGGCATGCTCGCCGTGCCGATCATGGCGCTCGTCATCTCGCCGGTTCAGGCGGCCGGCATCATGCTGCCGATCCTGATCGTCATGGATGCCGTCAGCCTCCTCTATTACCGCAGCACCTTCGACCGCCGCACGCTGGTCGTCATGCTGCCGGCCTCGATCCTCGGCATCGGCATCGGCTGGCTGATGGCGGCGCACGTCGACGACGATGCGGTGAGCCTGCTCGTCGGCGTCATCTCGGTGGCCTTCGCGCTCAATTACTGGTTCGGCGATCGGCTGCGCCGGGAGCCCGCGCAGCACAGCACGCCGAAGGGCGCCTTCTGGGGCCTTGTCACCGGCTTTACGAGCTTTGTCAGCCACACGGGCGGCCCGCCCTTCCAGATGTATACACTGCCGCTCCGCCTGCCGCCGCAGGTCTTCGTCGGCACGTCGGTTGTGTTTTTCGCCATCACCAACGTCGTCAAGCTGGTCCCGTATTTCTTCCTCGGCCAGTTCGACGCCGCCAATCTCGAAACCTCCGCCGTTCTGTTTCCGCTCGCGGCGATCACAACGGTCATCGGGATCTGGATCGTGAAGAAGATCGATCAGAAGGTGTTCTACGGCATCTCCTATGTGACGATCTTCCTGATCGGCCTGAAACTCGTCTATGACGGAACCCGCGCCCTGCTTTGACGTTGCGTTCCTCGACCCGGGTCTTTCGTCGGCGCGGATTGCCGGCTAAGAAAGTCGGGATCGAGAGCAGGACGTATGATGCGCGGCATGGCCCCCCCGATCGCGCCCCGTGCCGGGCGCGAATACAGGATCGACTTCTTCCGCGGCCTCGCGCTGCTGTCGATCTTCATCAATCACATCCACGGTAATTTCTGGGGCGGCTTCACGCAGCGGAACTGGGGCTTCTCCGACGCGGCAGAGCTTTTCGTGCTGCTCGCCGGCGTGTCCTCGGCCTTCGCCTACTGGCCGCGCTTCGTCGACGGGCGCTGGCCCTTCGCGCTCGCCCGCATCGGCAAGCGCATCGTCACGCTTTACGTCGCCCATATCACCATGCTGGCGGTGAGCCTCGGGCTTTTCGCGGCCGCCTATCTGCGGTTCGGCGATCCCTGGCTGATCGAGCTCGACGAGCGGAAATTCCTGTTCGACCGGCCGCTCGAAGCGATCGCCGGCATGGCGAACCTCACCTACCAGACCGGCGGCTTCAACATCCTGCCGATGTATATCGGCCTCCTGCTCCTGCTGCCGGTGCTGATGCTGCTCGCCCGCATCCGGCTTTGGCTGCCGGTCGCCTTCAGCATCGCGCTCTGGCTCGTCGCGCACGTCTTCAGGCTCACCCCGCCCAATCATGTCGGGGCCGGCTGGTTCTTCAATCCGCTCGGTTGGCAGCTGCTCTTCTCGGTCGGCCTCGTCTGGGGGATCGCCTTCCGCGACGGTGTGAGGATGCCCTACAGCCGGCCGCTCCATTGGGGCGCGGCGGGCTATCTCGCCGTGGCGGCGGGGATCGCCTGGTTCGCGCTGTGGTCGACGTTTCCGGAACTGCCGTCCTGGTTCTGGATCGACGGCTTCGACAAGGGCGCGCTCGGCCTCTTCCGGTTCGTCCACATCCTGGCGCTCTGCTATGTGATCGCCTGGAGCCCGATCCCCGGCCTGTTGCAGCGTTGGCTGGGCGGTGACAATCCGATCGTCCGCCTCGGTCGCAATACGCTGCCGGTATTCTGTCTCGGCTCGATCCTGTCGAATGTCGGCCTGATCATCCGCCGCACCGTGTTCGGCCTGCTGCCCGAGGCGGCGCCGACCCTGTCGAGCCTCGTCCTCGACACGCTGCTGGTGACCGCCGGCGGGTTGCTCCTCTACGGCCTCGCCTGGTTCCTCGACTGGTCGCGCGAGGAGAAGGCGGCGCGGCGCGCAACGGCGCCGGCGCTCGCGGGGGCGGCGCTGCCCTCGGTCGCCCGCGCGGACTGATCGGAAGCGGAGAGGGGCAATGAAAAAGAGCCGCGGCGCGCCGCGGCTCTCGAAGAGGTTCGTGCGGCGCCGTTCAGTGAATGGTCGGCGCGCGCAGGCGGGTAATTTCGTCCTTGATCTGCAACTTGCGCCGCTTGAGCGAGGCGAGCACGACGGTATCGGTGCTCGGATGATTGATCGCTTCCTCGATCTCGCGCTCGAGCGCTCGATGGCGGCGCTCGAGTTCGGCAAGATGCGATTCCATGGACATCTCAGGCCTCCCTTCGTGACCGATCACGACTTCGGAACTATGCCACGGATCCGTCGCTCTGTGAACGATGCGCGACAGCCTCGCGACATGGTGATGACGCTCGCACGGCGATCGGGCACGAATGGGGCGGAAGCCCGGCGGGATCGCGCCCGCTGCGCGCTCATGTCGTGCCGGCACGGTGCGAAGCATCTCGCTCGCCCTGCCGCTTCTCTGTATCCTCCGTCCCGGCGGCCGTCCGCATCGATCGATCCGGCGGGCGCGAGGGGTGCGTGAATGACCGAGGACGAAGAGCAGGAGCTGCGGATCGAACTGGCGCGGCTGCGTCAGGAACATGCCGATCTCGACACCGCCATCCAGGCGATGCTCGAGACCGGCCGCATCGACCCGCTCCGCATCCAGAGGCTCAAGAAGAAGAAGCTGATGATCAAGGATCGCATCGTCGCGATCGAGGATCAGATCGTCCCCGACATCATCGCCTGAGCGGTTTCAGATCCGACGGGCCGCCGCTTCGGCGCGGTCGATCGGCGCCGCGGCGTCGTCGCCGGGTGCGATCGCCGCATGGCCGGCGCGGGCCGACAGCACGGCGCGCGTCCCGTCCGGCAGATCGATGGTGAGCGGCGAGAGCGCCGCCGCGAGGCCCTGGAGCCGGCGGGCGGCGCCGGCCGGATCGCAATTGCCGAGCAGGACGGCGAAGCCGCCGCCTTCGAGGCGCGCGGCATGGTCGGATGCCCGGATCGCGGCGCGGATTTCGGCCGCCGCCGCGCCGAGCGCCGCCGCCTCGGCGACCCGCCCGCCGCTCCGGCGGATCGCCTCGAGCCCTTCGATCTCGATGAAGGCGAGCATCCCTGCCATGCCGTAGCGGGCATGGAGGGCGAGCGCCCGGTCGATCGCCCGGTCGAGGCCGCGCCGGTTGAGGAGGCCGGTGAGAGGATCGGTCGTCGCCTCGATTTCGAGCGCGGCGAGCTGCCGGGCCTTGGCGTCGAGCGCCGCCCGCAGCGCCGCGACCTCTTCCGTCAGCCGTGTGACGAGCGCGCGCTGTTCGGGCGGATGCGGCCGAGCGCCCTCCTCGGACGCCGGGCCGCGGCGCGCCGAGGGCGCAGCGGATTCGGGAAGGGCGGACGGGCGGCTGTGGTCGGCGCGGGGGATCATAGCCGGACAGGGTGGGGCCGCGATGGTTGACCGGTGGTTAACGGGCGTGCCGCGGGTCGGCGGGGCAGGGTGCGTGCGACGCCGCACGCGGTGCGGAAAGCCTTGCCGGCCGGGGCGCCGCCACTATACTCCCGGCCTTTCCTCGAGCCGGGGTGCGGTGTGGACGAGAGTTCCGGGAACGAGCGGTCGAAGGGTGCTGCGGCGCCGGTCGCGATCATCATGGGCAGCCAGTCGGACTGGCAGACCATGCGCCATGCCGCGCAGACGCTCGATGCGCTCGGCGTCGCCCATGACGACCGCATCATCTCGGCCCACCGCACGCCGGACCGGCTGGTCGCCTTCGCGAAGGGCGCGCGCGATGCCGGCCACCGGGTGGTGATCGCCGGCGCCGGCGGCGCCGCCCATCTGCCGGGCATGTGCGCGGCGATGACGCCGCTGCCGGTGTTCGGCGTGCCGGTGCAGTCGAAGGCGCTTTCGGGCGTCGACAGCCTCTATTCGATCGTCCAGATGCCGGCCGGCATCCCGGTCGGCACGCTCGCCATCGGCCAGGCCGGTGCGGTCAATGCCGCGCTGCTCGCCGCCGCCGTGCTCGCCCTCCACGATCCGGCGCTGGCGGAGCGGCTCGACGCCTTCCGCGCGGCGCAGACGGCGAAGATCGCCGACCATCCCAGCGACGAGGCCTGACATGCTCGCACCCGGCGCGACCATCGGCATTCTCGGCGGCGGCCAGCTCGGCCGCATGCTGGCGCTCGCCGCCGCCGAGCTCGGCTTCAAATGCCACATCTACTGCCCGGACCCCGCCTCGCCGGCCTTCGACGTCGCCGTGGCGAAGACCGTCGCCGCCTATGAGGACGAGGCGGCGCTCGCCGCCTTTGCCGGCGCCGTCTCGGTGGTGACCTACGAGTTCGAGAACGTGCCGGTCTCGACGGCCGTCTTCCTTGCCGGCAAGGTGCCGGTCCTGCCGGGGCCGCGGGCGCTCGGCGTGGCGCAGGACCGCGGCGCCGAGAAGAAGCTGATGGTCGAGCTCGGCATCCCCGTCGCCCGCTTCGCGCTCGTCGATGGCCCGGCGGATGCGGTCCGCGGTGTCGCCGAGATCGGCGCGCCGGCGGTGCTGAAGACCCGCCGCTTCGGCTATGACGGCAAGGGCCAGGTGCGCATCGAGGTGCAGGAGGATGCCGGCGAGGCGTGGGACGAGATCGGCGGCCAGCCGGCCGTGCTCGAGGCCTTCGTCCCCTTCGAGCGCGAGATCTCGGTGCTCGTCGTGCGCGGTGCCGGCGGGGCGAGCGCGGTCTACGACGTCGTCGAGAACCGCCACGAGGACCATATCCTCGCCACCTCGACCGTCCCGGCGGCGATCGCGCCGGAGGTCGCGCAGAAGGCGCGGGCGATCGGGCTGAAGATCGCCGAGGCGCTCGATTATGTCGGGCTGCTCGCGGTCGAGATGTTCGTCGTGGCCGGCGCCGGCGGCACCGACCTGCTCGTCAACGAGATCGCCCCGCGGGTGCACAATTCCGGCCACTGGACGCAGGACGCCGCGCTCGTCTCGCAGTTCGAGAACCACATCCGCGCCGTCGCCGGCTGGCCGCTCGGCTCGGTCGACCGGCATTCCGATGTCGTGATGACCAATCTGATCGGCTACGCCGCCGACAATTGGGCGACGATCGCCGCCGTGCCGGGCGTGCGGCTGCATCTCTACGGCAAGGCCGAGGTCCGCCCGGGCCGCAAGATGGGCCATGTCAACCGCCTCGAGCCGCGCAGCGGTTGAGCCCGCACGCCTGCGGGTGGCGGTTTCGGCCGAGAAGCGCTATCTGAGGGCACGCCTTTCCGAGCGCGGCCCCGCCGCCGCCTGAACCACGCGAAGATCCCGCAATGACCGAGACCGCCGAAGCGCCTGTCCGTTCGACCGCCTATCCGCCCGCCGACACCTCGCCGAGCTTTCCGAAGATCGAGGAGGCGATCGGCGCGTGGTGGAAGGAGAACCGGATTTTCGAACGCTCGGTCGAGCAGCGCCGCGCCGCGGGCGCGAAGGAGTTCGTCTTCTATGACGGCCCGCCCTTCGCGAACGGCCTGCCGCATTACGGCCATCTCGTCACCGGCTTCGTCAAGGACCTCGTGCCGCGCTACCAGACCATGCGCGGCCGGATGGTCGAGCGCCGCTTCGGCTGGGATTGCCACGGCCTGCCGGCCGAGCTGCACGCCGAGAAGGAGCTCTCCGTCTCCGGCCGTCTCGAAATCCTGAAATACGGCGTCGCCCGCTTCAACGAGCACTGCCGCACCTCCGTCCAGCAGTTCACCGCGGACTGGGAATATTACGTCACCCGGCAGGCCCGCTGGGTCGATTTCAAGAACGACTACAAGACCATGGATCTCTCCTTCATGGAGAGCACCATGTGGGCCTTCAAGACGCTCTTCGACAAGGGCCTGATCTATGAAGGCTACCGCGTCGTGCCCTATTCCTGGGCGGCGCAGACCCCGCTTTCGAATTTCGAGACCCGGCTCGACAATTCCTACCGCATGCGCCAGGACCCGGCGCTCACCGTCGGCTTCCTGCTCGACCCGCTCGGCGCCGACGAGACGCCGACCCGGCTCCTCGCCTGGACGACGACGCCCTGGACGCTGCCCTCCAACATGGCGCTCGCGGTCAAGGCCGATGCCGATTACGCCGTGCTCGAGAAGGGCGGCGAGCGCCTCGTCATCGGCGCGCCGCTCGCGGCCAATTATGCGAAGGAGCTCGAGGGCTGGAACGAGGTCGGCACGCTCGCCGGCGCCGAGCTGGTCGGCCGCACCTATCGGCCGCTCTTCCCCTTCTTCGAGGGGAAGCGGCAGGAGGGCGCCTTCCGGGTGCACGCCGGCGGCTTCATCGAGATGACCGACGGCACCGGCGTCGTCCACATCGCCCCCGCCTTCGGCGAGGACGACATGAACCTCGCGCAGGCGAACGGCATCCCGGTCGTCGATCCGGTCGATTTCGCCGGCGATTTCACGGCCGAGACGCCGCCCTACCAGGGCCGAAACGTCTTCGAGGCCAACAAGGACGTCATCCGCGACCTGAAGGCGGACGGCGTCGTGCTGCGCCACGAGACCTATGACCACAATTACCCGCATTGCTGGCGCACCGACCAGCCGCTGATCTACAAGGCGCTGCGCTCCTGGTATGTCCAGGTCTCCGCCTTCAAGGACCGGATGGTCGAGCTGAATCAGGGCATCACCTGGGTGCCGGATCACGTCCGCGACGGCTCGTTCGGCAAATGGCTCGAGAACGCCCGCGACTGGAACATCGGCCGCAACCGCTTCTGGGGCGCGCCGATCCCGGTCTGGAAGTCGGACGATCCGGACTATCCGCGCATCGACGTCTATGGCTCGCTCGACGAGATCGAGCGCGATTTCGGCGTGCGGCCGAAGGACCTGCATCGTCCCTATGTCGACGATCTCGTCCGCCCCAATCCGGACGACCCGACCGGCAAGGCGATGATGCGCCGGGTCGAGGACGTGCTCGACTGCTGGTTCGAGAGCGGCTCGATGCCGTTCGCCTCGGTGCACTACCCGTTCGAGAACAAGGAGTGGTTCGAGAGCCACTTCCCGGGCGATTTCATCGTCGAATATGTCGCGCAGACGCGCGGCTGGTTCTACACGCTGATGGTGATGGCGACGGCGCTGTTCGATCGCGCGCCGTTCCGTGCCTGCGTCTGCCATGGCGTCGTGCTCGACGAGAACAAGCAGAAGCTCTCGAAGCGGCTGAAGAACTATCCGGACCCGATCGACGTCTTCAACACCTACGGCGCCGACGCGCTGCGCTGGTACATGGTGTCGTCGCCGCTCTTGTCGGGCGGCGATCTCGCCATGCCGAAGGACGGCCGCGCCATCGCCGAGACGACGCGCCAGGTGCTGCTGCCGATCTGGAACGCCTATTCCTTCTTCACCCTCTACGCCAACATCGACGGCGTGAAGGCAAAGCTCGTCACCTCGGCGGAGGTCGAGCTCGACCGCTATATCCTCGCCAAGACCGCCGATCTCGTGAAGGGCGTCGAGGCCGCGATGGACCGGCTCGATCTCGCCGGCGCCACCGATGCCTTCCCGCCCTTCATCGACGCGCTCAACAACTGGTATATCCGCCGCTCGCGCGACCGTTTCTGGAAGGCGGAGAAGGACGCCGACAAGATCTCGGCCTATGACACGCTCTATACCGTGCTCGTCACCATGTGCCGGGCGCTCGCGCCGTTCCTGCCCTATCTCGCCGAGCACATCCACCGGGCGCTCTGCGACGGCGAGAGCGTGCACCTTCAGGACTGGCCGGAGGCGGACGCCTTCGCCGCCGATGCCGCGCTCGTCGCGCGGATGGATCTCGCCCGCACCGTCTGCTCGGCGGCGCTGTCGATCCGCACGGCGAAGAACCTGCGCACCCGGCTGCCGCTCCGCTCGCTCACCGTCGCCCATCCCGACCATGCGACGCTCGCTCCGCTTTCCGCGGTGATCGCCGACGAGGTGAACGTCAAGGAAGTCCGGCTCGCCGCCGATCCGGCCGAATTCGGCGCGGTGCAGCTCGCCGTCGATCCGAAGATCGGCAAGCGGCTCGGCCCGGCGGTCAAGGCCGTGCTCGCCGCGGCGCGGCAGGGCGAATGGACGGAAGCCGGCGACGGCCGTTTCCTCGTCGCGGGCCAGACGATCGAGCCCGGCGAATACGAGCTGCGCTTCAAGGCGAAGGAAGGCCTCGATGCGGCCGCCTTCGGCGGGGCGGCGGGCGTCGTCGTGCTCGACACCGCGGTCGACGCGGAGCTCGAGGCCGAGGGCATCGCCCGCGACTTCATCCGCCTCGTCCAGCAGGCGCGCAAGGATGCCGGCTTCAAGGTGTCGGACCGAATCCATGTCGAGGTGCAGGTGGGCGAACCCGCCGGCGCCGCGCTCCTTGCGCATCGCGAGACGGTCGAGGCGGAGACGCTCGCGGTCTCCTTTGCCCGCACCGAGGCGCGGCCGGACGGCACGGTGTCGGAGGCCGAACTCCTCGGTGCCCCGGTCGCGATCGGCGTGCGCGTCGCGGCCTGATCAACAGTGATGGCGGCAGGCGGCGATCTCGATCGCCTGCGCCTCACCCGCGCCGCCGACACCGCCGGCATGCGCCGGACGGACGAGCGCCGCCGCCGGGATTCCCCCCTCCCGCGCCGTGGGAGAGGGGAGGGTGAGGGCCTTGCGCTCGGATCAGGCGCGCTTCTTCGGCAGCAGCGCGAAGACCGCTGGCACGGCGACCGCGGCGAGGCCGATCTTCAGCAGGTCGGCGAGCACGAAGGGGAACACGCCCTTTTCGAGCACCGCGACGTCGAAGCCGATCACGCTCGCGGCGAGCCACAGCGCGCCGAGCGTGAACAGCACGACATCGGCGAGGAACATCGTCACCGCGAGGCCGACGATCGAGCGGCCGAGGCCGCGGTCGGCGGCGAGGCCGATCAGATAGGCGGCGACGGCGTAGCCGATGATATAGCCGCCGGTCGGGCCGAGCAGGTAAGCGGGGCCCGCGACCGGGCCGGCGAAGACCGGCAGGCCGGCGACGCCTTCGAGGATATAGGCGATGACCGCCGCACCGGCGAGCCGCGAGCCATAGGTCGCGCCGAGCACGAAGACGGCGAAGGTCGTCATCGTCATCGGCACCGGCCAGAACGGCACCTGGATCTTCGCCGCGAGCGTGAGGAACGCGCTGCCGAGGAGGGCGAGCACCACGAAGCGGACGACGCGCGCCGACCGCTCCGGCCAGAGCTGGGCGGCAAGGGCCGAACCGGTCGAGGTTTCGTAGCTCATCGGGATCTCCTTCATCGGTCGCGCGGACATTTCCGATCGATACCGCCGTTGCGGCGGACCGGCAAGCGGTGCGAGAGGTTGTCCCGCGCCGCCGGCCGCATTAGATGCAGGCGCCCCCCGTCCCGCCGTCTCCCGGCGGGCGCCGCAATCGGAGTGAAATCGTGGCCGCCGATCCGATCGTCGTCGTCTCCGGTCTCGAAAAGACCTACGAGACCGGCTTCAAGGCCCTGAAAGGCATCGATCTCGCCATCGAGCGGGGCGAGATCTTCGCGCTCCTCGGGCCGAACGGCGCCGGCAAGACGACGCTGATCGGCATCATCTGCGGCCTCGTCCGGCCGACATCGGGCACCGTCACCGCCGACGGCCACGACATCGTCCGCGACTATCGCGCCGCCCGTGCCGCGATCGGCCTGGTGCCGCAGGAGCTCGCCACCGACACCTTCGAGACGGTGTGGAACACGGTCTCCTTCAGCCGCGGCCTGTTCGGCCTGCCGGCCGATCGCGCCGAGGTCGAGCGGGTGCTGCGCGAGCTCTCGCTGTGGGACAAGAAGGACGCCAAGATCAAGACGCTGTCCGGCGGCATGAAGCGCCGGGTGCTGATCGCGAAGGCGCTCGCCCACGAGCCGCGCATCCTCTTCCTCGACGAGCCGACCGCGGGCGTCGATGTCGAGCTGCGCCGCGACATGTGGGGGATCGTGCGCCGGCTGCGGGAGCGCGGCGTGACGATCATCCTGACGACGCACTATATCGAGGAGGCCGAGGAGATGGCCGATCGCATCGGCGTCATCGACAAGGGCGAGCTGATCCTCGTCGAGGAGAAGCACAGGCTGATGCGCAGCCTCGGCCGCACGAGGGTGAGCGTCGGCCTGCGCGAGGCGCTGATCGCCGTGCCGCCCGGCATCGACGACCGGCTCACCCTCTCTTCGGACGGGACGACCCTGTCGCTCGTGCTCGACGGCGAGACCGAGGACGACGACGACAGCATCGCCGCGCTCGTCAAGGCGCTGTCCGCCCGCGGCATCGATTTCAAGACCATCAACACGACCCGCTCCTCGCTCGAGGAGATCTTCATCGACCTCGTCGGGAGCCGCTCGTGAACCTTCAGGCCATCCGCGCCATCTATCTCTTCGAGATGAGCCGCACCTTCCGGACGCTGCTGCAGAGCATCGCCTCGCCGGTGATCTCGACCGCGCTCTATTTCATCGTCTTCGGCTCGGCGATCGGCCAGCACATGGCGACGATCGACGGCGTTCCCTATGGCGCCTTCATCGTGCCGGGCCTCGTCATGATGACGCTGCTCACCCAGAGCATCGCCAACGCCTCCTTCGGCATCTATCTGCCGCGCTTCACCGGCACGATCTACGAGCTGCTCTCGGCGCCCGTCTCGGTGGTCGAGGTGCTCGCCGGCTATGTCGGCGCGGCCGCCTCGAAATCGGTGCTGCTCGGGGCGATCATCCTCGTCACGGCGCGCTTCTTCGTGCCGTTCGAGATCGTCCATCCGGTCTGGATGGTCGCCTTCCTCGTGCTGATCGCGGTCACCTTCAGCCTGTTCGGCTTCATCCTCGGCCTGTGGGCCGACGGCTTCGAGAAGCTGCAGATCGTGCCGCTGATGATCGTGACGCCGCTCGCCTTCCTCGGCGGCACGTTCTACTCGATCGACATGCTGCCCGGCATCTGGCGCACGGTGAGCCTGTTCAATCCGGTCGTCTATCTCGTCAACGGCTTCCGCTGGTCCTTCTACGGCGCCTCGGACGTCTCGCCCGGCGTCAGCTTCGGCATGACCTTCGTCTTCATGGCGCTCTGCGTCGGCGTCGTGACCTGGATGTTCCGGACCGGATACCGGCTCAGGACCTGACGCCGACGCGGAAAGCGCCGTCGCTCAGAGGGCGAAGCCGCCATCGGCGAGATGGATCTGGCCGGTCGTGTAGCTCGCCTCGTCGGAGGAGAGATAGACGGCGAGCAGCGCGATCTCCTCCGCCGTGCCGAGCCGGCCCATCGGCTGGCGGTCGACGAAGGCCTGGCGGACCTCCTCGAGCGTCTTGCCGAGCTTCTCCGCCTGGTCGGCGATGCGGCCGTCGAGCGAGGGCGACTGGATCGTGCCCGGGCAGATCGCGTTCACGCGGATGCCCTGCCGGATATAATCGGCCGCCACCGACTTGGTCAGGCCGACCACCGCCGCCTTCGAGGCGCCATAGGCGTAGCGGTTCGGAATGCCGCGCACCGAGCTCGCCCCCGAGGCGATGTTGACGATCGCGCCGCGGCCCTTTTCGAGCATGCCCGGCAGGAAGGCGCGGATCGTCCGGTGCATCGACTTGACGTTGACGTCGAAGGAGAAGTCCCACTCCTCGTCGGAGGTCGTCAGCGCGGTGCCGTGATGCACATAGCCGGCGCAGTTGAAGAGGATGTCGACCGGGCCGACCTCGCTCGCGAGCGCGTCGACCGCCGCCGTCGAGCGCACGTCGAGCGCGTGCAGCGCAGTGATGCCGTGCGCCGCCAGATCGGCGATCAGCTCCGGCTTCAGATCGGTGGCGATCACCTCGGCGCCCTCGGCGGCGAAGGCGAGCGCGGTGGCGCGGCCGATGCCGGCGCCCGCCGCGGTCAGGAAGGCGCGCTTGCCCTTCAGTCGGTCGGCCATGGTCGTTTCCTCGTCTCTCTCGTGTCGCTTGTTATTGGTCTTGATGGGGTTTCTCGGTGGGGCTGCCGCCGCGGCGTCAGAGCGCGGCGCGGATCGCCTCGAGGCTCTGCCGCTGCCGGCCCTGCGCATCGAAATTCGCCGGGTCGAGCCAGGCGTCGAAAGCGGCGCGCGCGCGCGGCCATTCCGTATCGAGCAGCGAGAACCAGGCGGTGTCGCGGTTGCGCCCCTTGATGATCATGTGGGCGCGGAAAATCCCCTCATAGGTGAAGCCGAGCCGGGCCGCGGCGCGGCGCGAGGGTGCGTTGAGCGCGTTGCACTTCCACTCGTAGCGGCGATAGCCGAGATCCTCGAAGACGTGGCGGGCGAAGAGCGCCATCGCCTCGGTCGCCGCGGGCGTCCGCTGGAGCGCCGGGGCGTAGAGGATGTTGCCGATCTCGATCGCCCGGTTGGCGGCGTCGATCCGCATCAGACAGGCGTGGCCGAGCGTGCGGCCGGCGGGGTCGACGAGGGCGAAGAGGAGCGGATCGTCCTTCTGCGCCGCCGCGGCATAGAAGGACGCGAAGCGCTCGGCGTCGGCGAACGGCCCCTGCGCCAGATAGGTCCACAGCCCGTCATTCTCGGCTCCCGCGACAGCGGCAAAGAGCGGTGCGGCGTGGACGGCCGCGTCGAAGGGCACGATCGAGATATGGCGGCCGCGCAGCGTGATGCGCTCGGGCCGGGGCGCGGGGCGCGGGTCGACGGGGTCGCCGACCGGTTGTTCGGAAGCGGGAAGGGACATCAGGCGGACCGGGCGGGCGGGGTGGGAGGAGCGATGCCGCGGCGGGCGAGCTCGGCGAGGATCGAGGCGGGCAGGCCGCGGCAGCCGCAGGCCGCGGCATGGGCGAGATGCCAGTCGACCCGCTCGCCGAGGGTCGGGTTCTTCGGCATCGGATGGGCCTCGTGCCAGGCCGCGTTGATCTTGCCCATCGGGCTTGCCGTTTCGAATTGCAATCGGCCCGACGATGCGCTGAAAGGTGAGGGAAGATCAATGGCCGAAACGGCCGACGCTTCGGGAGACGCCATGTTGAGGACGATCGCCGGCTTCGACCGGATCGGCGAAGAGAACGCCTTCGCCGTGCTCGCGCGCGCCACCGCGCTCGCCCGCGAGGGGCGCGACATCATCAATCTCGGCATCGGCCAGCCGGATTTCTCGACGCCGGAGCACATCGTCGAGGCGGCGGTGAAGGCGCTGCGCGACGGGCATCACGGCTATACGCCGGCGACCGGCATCCTGCCGCTCCGCGAGGCGGTGGCCGCCGATGTGGAGAAGCGCACCGGCGCGCCGGTCTCGCCCGACAATGTGGTGATCGTTCCGGGCGGCAAGGTGACGATGTTCGCCGCCATCCTGATGTTCGGCGAGCCGGGCGCCGACATCCTCTATCCGGATCCCGGCTTCCCGATCTACCGCTCGATGATCGAGTTCACCGGTGCGCGGCCGGTGCCGATCCCGATCCGCGAGGAGAACGGCTTCGCCTTCTCGGCGGAAGAGACGCTCGCCCTGCTGACGCCTGAGACCCGCCTCGTCATCCTCAATTCGCCCGCCAATCCGACCGGCGGCGTGACGCCGAAGGCGGAGATCGACAAGCTCGTCGCCGGCCTCGCCGACCGGCCCGACATCGCCATCCTCGCCGATGAGATCTACGGCCAGATGGTCTATGACGGGCTCGAGCACGTCTCGCTCCTCTCCTATCCGCAGGTGCGCGACCGGGTGATCCTGCTCGACGGCTGGTCGAAGACCTATGCGATGACCGGCTGGCGGATGGGCTATTCGGTGTGGCCGGCCGGGCTCGTCGACAAGGTGCGCAAGCTCGCCGTCAATTGCTGGTCCTGCGTGAACGCCCCCTCGCAATGGGCGGGCCTTGCCGCGCTGACCGGCCCGCAGGACGCGGTCGCCGCGATGGTGGCGGAGTTCGACCGGCGCCGGCACGTCGTCGTCGAGGCGGCGAACCGGCTGCCCGGCGTGTCGTGCATCGTGCCGAAGGGCGCCTTCTACGCCTTCCCGAACATTCTCGAGACCGGCTGGAAGGCGAAGCCGCTCGCCTCGGCGCTGCTCGAACAGGCGAATGTCGCGACGATCGGCGGCCCGGATTTCGGCGTCTACGGCGAGGGCTATATCCGCATCTCCTACGCCAATTCGACCGACAACATCCTCCGCGCCATGGAGCGCATCGGCGCCTTCCTCGCCGAGAACCGCAAGGCGGCATAGCGCGGCAGTCCCCTCTCCCGCTCCGCGGGAGAGGGGAAGAGGGCGTCGAACGCGCGCGGGCTCGTCGCCTGAAAAAACAGCGCCACGGCCGGGCATCCCCTCTCCCGCTCCGCGGGAGAGGGCAGGGTGAGGGCTCTTCCCTTACGCCACCCAGCAGGCGACGCGGGTTTCGCCGCGCCATTCGAGCGCCGGGCGGTCGACCCGGCATTTGGCGATGGCGAGCGGGCAGCGCGGGTTGAAGGCGCAGCCGGGCGGCGGCGCGAGCGGCGAGGGAAGCTCCCCCTTCAGCCGGGCGCGGGCGCGGGGTCGTTCCGGATCGGCGACCGGCGTCGCGGAAAGCAGCGCCCGCGTATAGGGATGCAAGGGCGCCGCGAACAGTTTTTCACGCGGCGCCTGCTCGACCACACGGCCGAGATACATCACCATCACCGCGTCGGCCATGTGCCGCACCACCGAGAGGTCGTGCGAGATGAAGAGATAGGCGAGGCCGAACTCTTCCTGCAGCGCGATGAGCAGGTTGAGCACCTGCGCCCGCACCGACAGGTCGAGCGCCGAGACCGGCTCGTCGAGGACGAGGATGCGCGGCCGCAGCATCAGCGCGCGCGCGATCGCGATGCGCTGGCGCTGGCCGCCCGAGAACATGTGCGGATAACGGTCGGCATATTCGGGCCGCAACCCGACCCGCCGCATCATCTCGGCCGCCGCCTCGCGGCGCTCGGCCCGGCTCGTCTGTGGCCGGTTGATGGCGAGCGGCTCGGCGAGCGCGTCGCCGATCGTCTGGCGCGGATTGAGCGATCCGTACGGATCCTGGAACACGATCTGCACTTCGCCGCGCAGCCGCTTCAGCGTCGCGGCATCGGCGCCGGCGACATCGGCGCCGTCGATCAGCAGCCGGCCGCCCGAAGGGGGCTCGATCATCGTCACCATGCGGGCGAGGGTCGACTTGCCGCAGCCCGATTCCCCGACCACGGCGAGGGTTCGGCCGGGCTCGAGCGTGAAGCTCGCCTCGGCGACGGCGTGGACGACGGCCTCGGGCGCGAAGAGCCGGCGCGGCAGGACATAGCGCTGGGCGAGGCCGACCGCCTCGAGGAGCGGGCGGGCGCTCATGCGGCGCGCTCCCGGCCGGCATCGGGATCGGGATGGCCGACCGGCCGGCCTTCGGCGAGCGGGTAGTGGCAGAGCGCGAAGCCGGCGATCGCCCCCTGGCGCGGCGGCGCCTTGTCGCGGCAGCGGGCGGTCGCGAAGCGGCAGCGCGGCTCGAAGAGGCAGCCCGGCGGCCGGTCGAAGGCGCCGGGCACCGTGCCGGCGATCGAGGGCAGCATGCGGCCGGTCGCCCGCTCCGGCAGGGCGGCGAGGAGCGCCGCCGTATAGGGATGGTGCGGATCGCGGAACAGCGAACGCACGTCCTGCTCCTCGACCTTCTGGCCGGCATAATGCACCGCGACCCGTTCCGCGGTCTCGGCGACGACGCCCATGTCGTGCGTGATCAGCACCAGCGCCGTGCCGGTCTCGTCGCGCAGCCGCACGAGCAGGTCGAGGATCTGCGCCTGGATCGTCACGTCGAGCGCGGTGGTCGGCTCGTCGGCGATGATCAGCTTCGGCCGGCAGGCGAGCGCCATGGCGATCATCACCCGCTGGCTCATGCCGCCCGAGAGCTGGTGCGGGAAGGCGGCGAGCCGGCGCTCCGGCGCCGGAATGCCGACCGCGTGCAGCAGTTCGAGGGTGCGCGCCCGCCGCTCGGCCTTCGACAGGCCGAGATGGACGGCGAGCGCCTCGCCGATCTGCCAGCCGACGGTGAAGCACGGATTGAGGCTCGTCATCGGCTCCTGGAAGATCATCGCGAGGTCGCGGCCGACGATGCGCCGGCGCTGCCGCGGCGCGATGCCGAGCAGGTCCTTGCCGTCGAAGGCGAGCCGCTTCGCCGAAACGGTCGCCGACCAGGGGAGCAGCCCCATCACGGCGAGCATCGCGACCGACTTGCCGGAACCCGATTCGCCGACGACGGCGGCGATCTCGCCCGCCTCCACCGCCAGCGACACGCCGTCGACGGCCCGGAACGGACCGGCCGAGGTCTTGAAGTCGACCGAAAGCTCTTCGATCTCGAGCAGGGGCATCAGCCGCTCCGCATCTTCGGGTCGAGCGCGTCGCGCAGGCCGTCGCCGACGAGGTTGATGGCGAGCACGGTGACGAGGATGGCGAGGCCCGGCAGCGTGACGATCCAGGACGCGGACTGCAGGAATTCGCGCGCCGACGCGAGCATCGCGCCCCATTCGGGCGTCGGCGGCTGCGCGCCGAGGCCGAGAAAGCCGAGCGCCGCGGCCTCCAGAATCGCGTTCGAGATGTTGAGCGCGGCCTGGACGATGATCGGCGCCATGCAGTTCGGCAGCACGGTGCGGAACATGATGCGCAGCCGCCCGGCGCCGGCGACCCGCGCGGCGACGACATAGTCGCGCGTCTTCTCCGACAGCGCCGCCGCCCGCACCAGCCGGACGAAGTTCGGCAGGGTGACGATGGTGATCGCGACGATGGTGTTCGCAAGGCTCGGGCCGATGATCGCGACGATGACGATCGACAGCAGCAGCCCCGGCACCGAGAGGATGACGTCCATCGCCCTCAGGATGACGATCGCCGGCCAGCGCGGGAAGAAGGCGGCGACGAGGCCGAGCACGATGCCGAGGGCGAGCGAGGCGACCACCACAGCGACGCCGATGAAGAGCGACAGCCGCGCGCCGTGAATGAGCCGCGAGAGCATGTCGCGGCCGACCTCGTCGGTGCCGAGCAGGAAGGCGGCATTGCCGCGCGCGTCCCAGACCGGCGGCACGCGGACGAAATCGCGGAACTGCTCATAGGGCGAATAGGGCGCGAGGAGATCGGCGAAGATCGCCGCGAGGGCGAGAAGGACGAGCACGGCGAGCCCGGCGACGGCCGCGCGGTTGGCGGCGAAGTCGCGCCAGAACAGGCGCAGCGTCGAGGGCGCGGCGATCGCGGCGGCCGGACGGGTCGAGTCAGCGGCCATGGCGGATCCGCGGATTGAGCGCGCCATAGGCGAGATCGACCATCAGATTGATCAGGATGACGAGGCCGGAGACGAGCAGGATGCCGCCCTGCAGCACCGGATAGTCGCGCCGCTCGATCGATTCGATCAGCCAGCTGCCGATGCCCGGCCAGGCGAAGATGTGCTCGGTCAGCACCGCGCCGCCCATCAGCATGCCGGTCTGCAGCCCGATCACGGTGACGACCGGGATCAGCGCGTTGCGCAGCGCATGGATGCCGACGACGCGAAAGGGCGGCATGCCCTTCGCGCGCGCGGTCCGGACATAGTCCTCCGACAGCACTTCGAGCATGGCCGAGCGGGTCATCCGCGCGATGGTGGCGAGCGGGATGGTGCCGAGCACGATGGTCGGCAGGACGAGATGGGCGAGCGCCGAGAGGAAGGCGCCGTCCTGGTCGGACAGCAGGCTGTCGATCAGCATGAAGCCGGTCACCGGCTCGAAATAATAGAGGAGGTCGATCCGCCCCGAGACCGGCGTCCAGCCGAGATCGACCGAGAAGAACAGGATGAGGAGCAGCCCCCACCAGAAGATCGGCATCGAGAAGCCGGCGAGCGCCGTCCCCATCAGCGCATAGTCGAGCACCGTGCCGCGCTTCAGCGCCGCGACGACGCCGATCGGCACGCCGAGGATGACGGCGAACAGCATCGCCGCGAGCGCGAGTTCGAGCGTCGCCGGGAAGAGCGTGAAGAACTCCCGCAGCACCGGTTCCTTGGTCGAGATCGAGACGCCGAAATCGCCATGCGCGAGGCCGCGCAGATAGTCGAGGAACTGCACGACGACCGGCCGGTCGAGGCCGAGCTCGTGGCGCAGCAGCGCGAGCCGCTCGGGCGCGATGCCCCGCTCGCCGGTGCGGACCTCGATCGGGTCGCCCGGCACGAGACGGATGGCGACGAAGGTCAGGAAGGCGATCGCGAGAAAGGTCGGAACGACGACCGACAGGCGGCGGATGAGGAAGGACAGCATCGGCTGTGGTGACGGGACGGCGGCGGATACGCTCCGCCGCCGCCGCTGTCCGCTGGTCAGTCGAGATCGACGCCGTAGAATTCGTGCCGGCCGAGCGGGCTCACCTTGTAGCCCTTGACCTCCTTGCGGACCGGCTCGAACACCACGGAGTGGGCGATCGTGTAGACCGGCACCTCGTCGTGCACGATCTCTTGCATCTCCTCATAGAGCTTGGTGCGGGCCGCCTTGTCGGTGAGCTTGCGCGCCTCCTTCAGCTTCTCGTCGAAGCTCGGATCGCACCATTTGGAAAGGTTCTGGCCGCCGGGCCGGGCGGCGTCGCAGCCGAGCAGGAAGAAGAAATTGTCCGGATCGCCATTGTCGCCGGTCCAGCCGAGCTGGCCCATCTGGTGCTCGCCGGCCTGCAGCCGCTTGCGATACTCGCCCCATTCGTAGGATTTCAGCTCGGCCTTGATGTTGAGCTTGGCGAGGTCGGCCTGGACGATCTCGGCGATCCGCTTGGCGTTCGGATTATAGGGCCGGGTCACCGGCATCCACCACAGGTCCGTCTCGAAGCCGCCCTCGAGGCCGGCCTCCTTCAGGAGTTCCTTCGCCTTGTCGACGTCATAGGCATAGGGCTCGACCGCGTCGTTGTACGACCAGATCGTCGGCGGGATGAAGTTCTTCGCCGGCTGGCCGGCACCCTGATAGACGTCGCGCAGGATGGTGTCCTTGTCGATCGCATGGGTGATCGCGAGGCGCACGCGCTTGTCGTCGAAGGGCTTCTTCGTCACGTTGAAGGCGAGGTAGCCGATATTGAGGCCGGGCTGGGAGAGCAGCTCGACATCGCCGTTCTGCTTGATCGTCTCGAGATCGGCCGGGTTCGGCTGCAGCATCACATGGCATTCGCCCTTGGCGAGCTTGGCATAGCGCGTCGTCGGATCGGGCGTGATGGCGAAGACGAGATCGTCGATCGCCGCCTTGCCGCCCCAGTAGTCGGCGAAGGCCTTGAAGCGGATCACCGCGTCCTTCTGATAGGCGATGAAGGTGAACGGCCCGGTGCCGACCGGTTCCTGGTCGACCTTTTCCGGCGTGCCGGCCTTCAGCATGGCGGCGGCGTATTCGGCCGAATGGATGGTCGCGAAATCCATCGCCAGATTGGCGAGGAAGGGCGATTCCGGCCGGGCGAGCGTGAACTTGACGGTGTAGTCGTCGACCTTCTCGATCGCCTTCAGGAGATCGGGCATGCCCATGTCGTTGAAGTAGTCATAGGCCCCGCCCGAGACGTTGTGGTACGGATCGTCCGCCTTCCACATCCGGTCGAAAGAGAAGAGCACGTCGTCCGCGTTGAAGTCGCGCGTCGGGGTGAAGCTCTTCGAGGAATGGAACTTGACCCCCTTGCGCAGATGGAAGGTCACCTCGAGCCCGTCGGCGGACACCTCCCAGCTCTCGGCGAGACCGGGGATCACATTGGTGGTGCCGCGCTCGAACTCGACGAGCTGGTTGAAGACCGGCCGGGCGGCGTCGAAGGAGGTGCCCGTGGTGTTGATCTGCGGGTTGAAGTTCTCCGGGCTCCCCTCGGAACAATAGACGAGGGTCTTCGCCTCGGCGGCGGCGGCGAAGCCGGCCGACAGGAGGGTGGCCGCCAGAAGGCGTGTGATCATCTTCATCGCTGAGTTCCCCTTGATCGACGCTCCTTGCGGGAGCGCTCGGCGGATCGGGGGCCTGGCGGCGCCTTGGTGGCGGCTCTGCGGCGCGATCCACCTGTAGTCGAGCCGAGGGCGCGGCCGAATGCAAGCCCAATTCGTGTCGCCGGCCTCACCGCCGCAGTGCGGCGGCCATCTTGTCGGCGATCGCCTGCGAGGAGCGCAGATGCGATTCGACCGTCAGGTCGGCGACGCGCGGGCTGAGGATCAGGTTCGGCACGCGGGCGAACACCTTGCCCGCCTCGCCGGTCAGCGGTTCCGTCTCGAAGCCGTCGATCGCCGCGCCGCGCAGCCGGCCGGTCGACAGCATGTTGGCGAGCGCGGCTTCGTCGACGACGCCCGCGCCGCCGACCGCGATCAGCACGGACCCCGCCTTCATGCGCATCAGCGCCGCCGGGCCGAGCAGGCCGTGCGTCTTCGCGTGCGCCGGCAGGTGCACCGAAAGGACGTCCGACCCGGCGATCAGCGCGTCGAACTCGGATCGGGCGAGGTCGCGCCAGACCGGGCTCGTCTCCTTGAGGAAGGGGTCCCAGCCGGCCACCGTCAAGCCGAGCGCGCGGGCGCGCAGGGCCGCCGCGCGCGCCCCGAGATCGAGCCCGAGCAGGCCGAGCCGCTTGCCGGCGATCTCCCGCCCGACGAGATGGCCGCGCGGCCACTGGCCGGCGATCACGGCGGTGGTGGACAGGAAGGCGCCGCGCATCAGAAGGAGTGCCGCCGCGAGCACGTATTCGGCGACCGAATCGGCGACCGTCTCGGGCGCGCGGATGACCTCGATGCCGCGCCCCTCGCAGGCCAGCCGGTCGACATTGTCGGCCGGCGTGCCGATCTGGCCGACGACGCGCAGCGCGAGCGCATCGGCGATCAGCGGGATGTCGACATCCGTCCGCTCGCGCACGATCAGGCCGCGGACCTTGCGGATGATGCGGCGCAGGCCCTCGGGGTCGAGCCCCAGGGTCGGGTCGTAATGGACCTCGAATTCGCGCGACAGGGCGGCGACCGCCTGCTTGTGCATGAATTCGGTGATGACGATCTCGGGCACGTCCGGCCTCCAGAGGCCCGAGGGTCAGCTCCAGAGGAGATCGAGCGAGAAGCGGTGCACGTCGCGGCAGAGCGCGACGAAGGCGGCTGCCTGATGCTCGATCACCGCGCGTCCCTTCTCCGCCGTCGCCGCCGCCGCATTGCCGACCACCCCCGCCGGATTGAGATCCTGCGCCTTCCAGCCGAAGCCGACCGGTCCGTGCACGCGCAGCCGCTCGAACGCCTCGGCATAGACGGTCTGGGTCGAACGGAAGTCGCTCGCCTCGTCCATCCGGACGAGATCCGGCCGCAGCGCCAGCATCACCGAGGTCTCCATGTCGCCGCCATGGATGCCGTAGCTCGCCTCCTCCGGCGCGAAAAGGCCGGGCGGGTCGCCGAAGCGCGACCAGGAGGCGAGCACGACGAGCATGTCGTGCCGCACCCGCAGCTCACGCGCGACGACATCCATCAGCGCGACATTGCCGCCGTGCGAATTGGCGATGACGAGCTTGCGCACGCCGGCGCGCCGCACGCTCTCGCCGATCTCGAGCCAGAGCCTTGTCGCCGTCTCCCAGCCGATCGTCAGCGTGCCGGGCGACGAGATGTGCTCGTTCGACTTGCCGACCGGCTGCAGCGGCAGGAAGCTCACCGGCAGGTCGTCCGGCATCAGTTCGATCGCGCGGCCGATCAGGCCTTCGGCGATGCAGGTGTCGGTATAGACGGGCAGATGCGGACCGTGCTGCTCGATCGCCGCGATCGGCAGAACGGCGATCCATTCGGCCGTGTCTCCCTCGCGGAAGTCGACGGCCGTCATCTCGTGCCAGCGGCGGCGGGGAAGGGCGAGACTCATCCGGGGGCTCTCTCTCGGCACCGCGACGCGGCGACTCGCCGAGCATTTATCAGGACTAGAGCGCTTCGAGAAACGCCTTCGCGACGCGGCCGTGCTCGGCGCGCAGCGCGGCGACGTCGATGCCGGTCGGCAGACCGTTCTCGACCTTCCAGGCGCCCGCCACCATGACGCGATCGGCCGCATGGGCACCGCAAAGGACGAGCGCGGCGAGCGGATCGCCGGCGCCCGAAAAGCGCAGTTCGTCGAGCGTGAAGAAGGCCATGTCGGCCTGCTTGCCCACCGCGATCGCGCCGATGTCGCTGCGGCCGAGGCAGCGGGCCGAACCCTCGGTCGCCCAGCGGAACGCGTCGAGATGGGTGACCGAGGCCGCGTCATAGGTGAGCCGGTTGATCATCAGCGCGTGCCGCACACCCTCGATCAGGTTCGAATTGTCGTTCGAGGCCGAGCCGTCGACGCCGAGCCCGACCGGGCTGCCGGCCGCCTCGAGCTCCTTGGTCCGGCACTGGCCGGAGGCGAGCACCATGTTGGACGTCGGGCAATGGCAGACGCCGACGCCGTGCCGGCCGAGGCGGCCGACCTCCTCGTCGTTGAAATGAATGCCGTGCGCCAGCCAGACCTTGTCGTTCAGCCAGCCGACCTCTTCGAGATAGTCGACCGGGCGATAGCCGTAATGCGCCATGCAGTAGTCGTTCTCGTCGATCGTCTCGCCGAGATGGGTGTGCAGCCGGCACTGGAAGCGCTCCGCGAGCGCGGCGCTCTCGACCATCAGCCGCTTGGTCACGGTGAAGGGCGCGCAGGGCGCGAGCGCCACCTGCAGCATCGCCCCGTCCGAGGCGTCGTGATAGCGGCCGAGGATGCGCTCCGAATCGGCGAGGATCGTATCGGTATCCTGGACGATCGAATCGGGCGGCAGGCCGCCATCCTTCTGCGACAGATCCATCGAGCCGCGCGTCAGCGTCATGCGCAGGCCGACCCGCGCCGCCTCCTCGGTCTGGACGTCCATCGCGTCCTCGATGCCGCCGGGGAAGAGATATTGGTGATCGGAGGCGCAGGTGCAGCCCGACATCAGGAGTTCGGTGAGGGCGAGCCGCGTCGCGAGCCGGAACGCCTCCGGCTTCACGTGCCGCGCCCAGATCGGATAGAGCGCCTGGAGCCAGGGGAACAGCTCCTTGTTGATCGCCGATGGATGCGCCCGGGTGAGGGTCTGAAAGAAATGGTGATGGGTGTTGACGAGGCCCGGGGTCACGACGTGCCGGCCGGCATCGAAGATGCGGTGCACCGGATGGGCGGGCTCCGCCCCCTTGCCGACCAGTTCGGCGATCCTGCCGTTCTCGACCACGACGCCGCGTTCGGCGCCCTCGGCGAGCACGGCGATCGGATCCTTCACCCACACGCGCTCGCTCATCATCCACTCCCCGTCACCGCTCGTCCGCGCCGTTCGGCCGACGCTAGGACGCCGCCCGTCGCGAGGCAAGGCGGCACCGCGGCGGGCCGGCGGATCGTCCGTGCCGGCGGCGCCCGGCGCCGCCCGCGCGTTGCATACCTTGGGGTGCGCGACTATAGACTGACCCGGGGCATGGGGGATGTGTGAGCGGTCGATGGACATCGAACGGCTGCCGATCGACGGCGTGGTGTTGATCCGCCCGCGTCGGATCGGCGATTCCCGCGGCTTCTTCGCCGAGACCTTCCGGCGCGATCGTCTGGTCGCCGAAGGCCTGCCTTGCGACTTCGTGCAGGAGAATCACTCCCTGTCGCGCCGGGTCGGCACGTTGCGCGGGCTGCACTATCAGCTTCCGCCGCGGGCGCAGGCGAAGCTCGTCCGCGTGGTGCGCGGCGCCATCCTCGACGTCGCGGTCGACATCCGGCGCGGCTCGCCGAGCTATGGCGGCCACGTCAAGGCGGTGCTGTCGGCGGAGAACGGCCATCAGCT
Source organism: Prosthecomicrobium pneumaticum (assembly GCF_014199915.1). Taxonomy (GTDB): domain Bacteria; phylum Pseudomonadota; class Alphaproteobacteria; order Rhizobiales; family Kaistiaceae; genus Prosthecomicrobium; species Prosthecomicrobium pneumaticum. The sequence goes on from NZ_JACHOO010000003.1 coordinate 33,798, forward strand.
CCTGGTTCCCGTCGGCTTCGCGCACGGCTTCGTCACGCTCGAGCCCGATACCGAGGTCGTCTACAAGGTGAGCGACGTGTATGCGCCGGCCGAGGACCGCGGCGTGCTGTGGAGCGATCCGGCGCTCGGCGTCGGCTGGGGCGTCGCGTCCGACGCGGTGCACCTCTCCGACAAGGACCGCGCCCTGCCGCCGCTCGCCGCGGCGGAGAACCCCTTCCTGTTCGAGGCCGCCACGGCATGAAGACCGTTCTCGTCACCGGCGGGGCCGGTTTCATCGGTTCGTCGCTCTGCCGGCATCTGATCGCCGCCACGGACTGCCGGGTCGTCAATTTCGACCTGCTCACCTATGCGGCGAATCCGGCATCGCTCGCGCCGATCGAAGGCGATCCGCGCTATGCCTTCGTCAGGGGCGACATCCGCGACGCGGAAGCGGTCGCCGCCGTCTTCGAGCGTTACCGGCCCGATGCGGTGGTGCATCTCGCCGCCGAGAGCCATGTCGACCGTTCGATCGCGGGTCCGCTCGCCTTCGTCGAGACCAATGTGCTCGGCACCGGCGTGCTGCTCGACCAGGCGACGCGCCATCGCGACCGGCTGCCGGCGGAGGCGCGCGACGGCTTTCGCTTCGTCCATGTCTCGACCGACGAGGTGTTCGGCTCGCTCGGGTCCGACGGCGCCTTCCACGAGGAGACGCGCTACGATCCGTCCTCGCCCTATTCGGCCTCGAAGGCGGCGTCCGACCATCTCGCCGCGGCCTGGTGGCGGACCTATGGGCTCGGCACGATCGTCACCAATTGCTCGAACAATTACGGCCCCTGCCAGTTTCCCGAAAAGCTGATCCCGCTGATGATCCTCAACGCGCTCGAGGGACGGCCGCTGCCGGTCTATGGCGATGGCGGCCAGGTGCGCGACTGGCTGCACGTCGAGGACCACGCCGCGGCGCTCGCCCGCGTGCTCGAGGCGGGCGAGCCCGGCAGCCGCTATGCGATCGGCGGCAATGCCGAGCGGACCAATCTCGCCGTCGTGCACGCGATCTGCGACACGCTCGACCGGCTGCGTCCGGACGGGGCCGGACGGCGGGGCCTCGTCTCCTTCGTCGCCGACCGGCCCGGCCACGACCGGCGCTATGCGATCGACGCGACGCGGATCGGTCGCGATCTCGGCTGGCGCCCGGCCCGCAGCTTCGAGGACGGCCTCGCGGCGACCATCGCCTGGTATCTCGACAACCGCGCCTGGTGGGAGCCGCTCCGCCGTTCCGTCTACAAGGGGGAACGGCTGGGTCTCCTCGCCGCCGCGCAATGACGCGGCCGGTCCTCGTCGCCGGCCGCACCGGTCAGGTCGCCAGGGCGCTGCAGCGCGCGGCCGTTGCACGCGGCGTGCCGCTCGTCGCGCTCGGCCGGCCCGATCTCGACGTCACCGATGCCGCCTCGATCGCGGCCGCGCTCGCCGCGCACCGGCCCTCCCTCCTCGTCAATGCCGCGGCCTGGACCGCGGTCGACCGCGCCGAGACGGAGGAGGCCGCCGCCTTCGCGGTCAACGCCGAGGGGCCGCGTCTCCTCGCTCGTGCCGCCGCGGCGGCGGGGATCGGTTTCATCCACCTGTCCAGCGACTATGTGTATGACGGCGGTGGTAACAATCCGCGGGACGAGAGCAATCCGGTCGCCCCGCTGTCCGCCTATGGCCGCTCCAAGGCGGCGGGCGATGCGGCCGCGCTCGACGCCTACGCCGAAGGCACGGTGATCCTGCGGACCTCCTGGGTGCACGATCCGGAAGGCCAGAACTTCATCCGCACCATGCTGCGGCTTTCGCAGGAGCGCGCGGTGATCCGCGTCGTCGCCGACCAGCACGGCGCGCCGACCGCGGCATCGAGCCTCGCCGCCGCGATCCTCGCCATTGCCGCGGCGATCGAGGCCGAGGGTCTCGCCGGGCGGGCCGGCGTCTTCCATGCCGCCGATGCCGGTTGCACGAACTGGGCCGAGATCGCCCGCACCGCGCTCGCCGAGGGCCGCGCCTTCGGCCTGAAGGCGGCCCGGATCGAAGAGATTTCGACCGCCGACTATCCGACGCCGGCGCCCCGGCCGCTCAATTCCCGGCTCGACTGCCGCCGCCTCGCCGAAACATGGGGCATCGTCCTGCCGGACTGGCGGCAGGGCGTCGCGGCGACCATCCACGGCATCATGAAGAAAAGCGAAGAAGGTCAGGGATGAAAGGGATCATTCTCGCCGGCGGGCGCGGCACGAGGCTCTATCCGGCGACGGTCGCCGTCTCCAAGCAATTGCTGCCGGTCTATGACAAGCCGATGGTCTACTATCCGATCTCGACGCTGATGCTTGCCGGCGTGGGCGAGATCCTCGTCATTTCGACGCCGGAGGCGCTGCCGTTGTTCGAGCGGCTGCTCGGCGACGGCTCGGCCTGGGGCATGCGCTTCGCCTACGCGGCGCAGGCCGCGCCGAACGGGCTCGCCGAGGCGCTCCTGATCGGCGAGGATTTTCTCGGCGGCGAGCGCTGCGCGCTGGCGCTCGGCGACAACATCTTCCACGGCGCCGGCCTGACCGGCCAGCTGCGGCGGGCGGCGGCCTTCGAGGAGGGCGCCGTCATCTTCGCCGCCGAGGTCGACGATCCGACGAGCTTCGGCGTCGTCAGCTTCGACGCGGCCGGCCGGGCGGTCGAGATCGTCGAGAAGCCGAAAGCGCCGAAGAGCCACTGGGCCGTGACCGGCCTCTATTTCTACGACGGGACGGCGTCGCAGAAGGCGCGCCGGCTGCAGCCTTCGCCCCGCGGCGAACTCGAGATCACCGATCTCAACCGGCTCTATCTCGAGGAGGGCGGGCTCGCCGTCGAGCGTCTGCCGCGCGGCACGGCCTGGCTCGACACCGGCAGTTTCGAGAATCTGGCCGCAGCCGGGCATTTCGTTCAGGTCATGGAGCAGCGGCAGGGGCTGAAGATCGCCTGTCCCGAGGAAATCGCCTGGCGGGCGGGCTTCATCGACGACGATCACCTCGCCGGCCTCGCCCGCCAGCACCCGAACGAATATGGCCGCTATCTCACGAAGCTGCTGCGGGAGCGTCCGGGCGGCGGCGTGCTCGGCTCTTGAGAAGCGGCCGCAGCCGCGCCTTCGCCGCCGCCTCGATCGCATCGAGCCGCGCGGCGAGCGCGAGGCGACGTTCGCCGCCTTCCGGGCCGATCACGAGGCTGCCGAGCCGCATCCGCCCGGGCCAGAGCGGCTCGATCATCGGATGTCCGGGCACGGCGAGCGAATCGATCCGCTGGATGGCCGGGCCGGCGAAGAGGAGTGGCGGCGCCGCGAGCATCAGCTGCACGCCGGGCGAAAAGCGGGCGAAGCGCTCGTCATAGGCGATCTTCCAGGTGACCGCCGTGTCGCCTATCCGCCAGCAGGCGAGCATGGCGAGCGGTTGCGCGTCGAGCCACAGTCCCAGAAGAACCGCCGTGCCGTCGATCAGGCCAGTCGCGAGCGCGGCGCGGGCGAAGGCGGCCGTCCTCGGCCGCGAGCGCAGCGCCGTGCCGCCGGTGCCCTTCCAGCCCGCCGCCTCGAGCGCCAGGAAGGCTTCGATCGCCGGCAGCGCTTCTCCGCCGCCGACCGCCGCGATGCGAACCTCGCCGAGCGCCGCGAGCTGGCGGAGCTGGCGCTGATAGTCCTTGCGCCGGCGGCCCGGCAGAAGTGATCGCACGTCGCCGTCCGGCACGGCGTCGCGCTCGAGCATGGCGCGCGCCGCACGCCGCAGCGTGACGACCGGCCGGCCGGCATCCGCCGCGGCGGCACGAAGGGCTTCCGCAGCCGCCCCCTCGAGCGGCAGATGGGGAAACACGAGGAGGTCGGACCCTGCGGCCCCCATGGCGTCGAGCAGCGCCGCGGCCGCTGCGACCGGCTCGGTCGCGTCGAGCAGCGGGACGCCGCGCGGGGCATAGGGGTGGGTCCACAGGGCGGTCGCCGGTATCATCCGGCCGATCCGGACCGGCCGGACCGGGGCGAGCGCGGTGAGCCGGCCGTCGCTGTCATGGGCGAGGGCGAGGCGGACCGAAGGCGGCGCGAAGTGATCGAGCGCGGCGCCGAGAAAGGCGGGCGCGAGGAGCGGGTTCGCCTCGACCGATGCCGCGGCGAGCTCGCGCCAGTCCGGCCGGGCGCGAAGGGGGTCGACGAGATCCGCCGCGCGCCTCATCGCGCCGTCGTCGTCAGCCGGGCGCCGCGCATGGCGTCGACGATCGAGGAGCGCAGGCCGATCAGAAGCCGTGCCGCGAGATAGACGAGGATCGCCTCGGCGGCGAGGGTCGCCGTGGTGGCGGAGGCTGCGCCGGCCAGCCCGAAGCGTGGTACGAGGATGAGATTGAGGCCGAGATTGAGGAAGAAGCAGGCCGAATAGATCGCTGCGCAGGCCTTCTGCCGGCCGGCCATGGTGAGCGCGGCCTCGGCCGGGCCGATCGCCGCGCGGGCGAGCACGCCGAGCGACAGCACGAAGAGCAGCGGGTAGCCGGCGTCGAAATTCGGGCCGAACAGGCCGAGCAGGAACCGCCCCGCTACGAGAACGCCGGCGACCATCAGCACCGAGGGCCAGAAGGTCCAGATGAGCCCGTCGCGCAGGATACCTTCGAGCCGCGGCCGGTCGCCGGCCGCGAAATACTGCGCGAAGCGCGGCATGGTCGCGGAACGGACCGCGAAATAGACGATGTGAACGAGGGCGAGCGTCTTTGCCGCGGCGTAATAGACGCCGGCATCTTCGGGCGCCATCATCTGGCCGACGACGAGGATGTCGACATTGAGGAGCAGGCCGTAGAAGGTCTCGGCGAGAAAGACCGGCCAGATCGTCGTCGCCCACAGGCGCGGCGCGTAGCGGCGTCGCCCGCGCGGCACGGCGCGCCGGACCCGGATCTCGATGGCGAGGTTCTGCGCGAAGGTGACGAGCCATGTCGCGGCGACCGCCGCCGTCATCGCGGTCGGCGCTGTCGCCGGCGCACCGAGCGCGATCGCCCCCGCCATCGCGGCGAGCAGCACGAGCGGGCGGCCGATGAAGGTCGGCCAGAGCGCCAGCGTCGACCAGCTGAAGCCGTTCGCGACGCCGCTGCCGATCTCGGCGAGGGCGAGCATGGGCAGGCAGACCGCGCCGAGATAGAGCGGCAGCACGTAATGGCTCGCCAGCCGGTCGCCGAAGAGCCAGATCCCGAGGATGCCGAGCGCGGCGAAGAGCGTGGCGGAGGCGAGGCCCTGCAGCCGGCTCGCCCGCAGCACGCCGCGCAGCAGCGCCGCCTCGCCGGTCTCCTGATAATGCGGCACGAAGCGGATGATCGCGACCTGGGTGCCGAGGCAGGCGATGCCGCCGAGCGTCACCACCGCGACCCAGACGACGACGAAGACGCCATACTCGAAATCGCCGATCCAGCGCGCCATCAGCACCTGGCTGAGATAGGCGATGGCCGCCGATGCGACCCGCACGACGAAGGCGGCGAGCGCCATCCGCCGGGCGACGAAGAGGCCTTCGCTGCCGCCGAGCATCCTGTCGAGCGTCGCCGCGACGGGCGCGAGCCGGCGCGCCACGGCCGCCGGAGCACGCCGTTCGAGGAGGGCGACGAAAGAGGGCACGGCCGGCCGGGCTCCGCGAAGGTGCTCCGGGACGGGCGGCGCCGGTCCGGCGCGGAGCGGCCGCCGGCGGCGCCTCTACATGAACCGGAAGGGGAGGCCCGACAAGAGCGCGCGCAGTTGGTGCGGTCGCTGGTAGAGCCCGTTGAGCGAGACGCGCGGCAGCGCGGTCGGCTGTCGCATGCGCCGGGCGGTGAGGACGCCCGGTCGCGTCGTCACGGCGAGCGAAAAGCCCGCCTCCGCGGCGGCTTGGAACTCGCGCGCGCCGGCGAAGCCGTAAGGGTAGGCGAAGCTCGCCGGCCGATGGCCGGTCACGCCCGCGATCGCGTCGGCCGAGCGGGCGAGCTCCGCGGCGAGCCGGGCGGGCGGGACGCGGGGGAGCGCGACATGGCTGACGGTATGGGCGCCGAACCGGGCGAGCGGGTCGGCCGCGAGGGCGGCGAGCCCGGCCGCGTCGAGGGTGAGTTCGGCCGTGAGGGCGTGCGGGTCGATGCCGTGATCCACCGCCGCCCGGTCGAGCGCCGCGACGGCGGCGTCCTCGTCGCCCTTCAACACCAGGGCGGCGATTTCGGCGAAGGCCCGGTGGCGGTCGGCCGGCGTGGCGAGCGGCAGCGTGAGCGCTCGACGGCCGAGATCGAGCCGCAGCGGATGCGGCAGGCCGACGAGCCGTTCGGCCGTCTCCCACCACAGCGTGTGGGTGCGGGCGAAGAACCCTTCGGTGAGGAAGATCGTGTAGGGCACGCCGTGCCGGCGGAACACCGGCGCCGCCCATTCGGCATTGTCGCGATAGCCGTCGTCGAGGGTGAAGACGACGAAGCGCCGCTCTGGCTCCTCTGCGAGGCGGCGCGGCAGGTCGTCGAGCGCCGCTGGCGCGAAACCCATGCCGCGTGCCAGCGTGATGGCGGCGTCGAGCCCCTCCGGCGTCACCGAGAGATGGGCGTTCGGTCCGCTTTCGTGCGCGCCCCGCGTCCGGACGTGATGAAGCGTGAAGATGATGCCGCGGCCCGCGGCCGAAGGCAGGAAGGGCGCCGCAGCCGCGGTCGCGGCGAGCCCGGTGCGAAGCAGGACGGGTTTGAGGGCCGGCTTGACCAGGCGGAGCGCCGCACCGATCGCCATCGCAGCCTCCCTAGCGCAGCTTGAGGACACGCCGGACGAGCACGCGCCAGGCAGTGAGCGGCAGGTCGACGAGCCCGGGCAGCGGGTCGTCGGCGGCGAAGGCGGCGAAGGCGCGCACCCGGCCGAGCGAGCGCAGATAGGCGCGCGGCCCGAGCGCACCGCGGCCGACGAGGCGGAGCGCCGCGGCGAGATCGCGGGCGAGATAGATCCAGGCGACGCCGGTGCGCGCCGTGGCGACCGGGCGACCCGGTGCGGGCGCCGCATCCGCGGCGAGCAGGGCGCCGAGGTCGAGCCCCGCCGCGGCGGCGAGGCCGAACCATGACCAGGGCCGCGGGTTGGCGTCGAGCAGCCGCAGGCGGCCTTCGGGATCGCGCTTGAACTCGACCTCGATCAGGCCGTGATGGCGCGTCGCGGCGAGCAGGCGGCGGGCCGCGGCGGCGACATCGGGCGCATCGACGGTCTCGACACAGGTGCTCGTATAGCCGAAATCGATCGGGTATTGCCGCAGCCGCCGCGCCGTGAACTCGGCGACGGGCACACCGTCGCGCCACAGGCCGGCATAGGAATACTGGCTTTCGCCGCCGCCGGGGATCAGCTCCTGCACGACGATATCGTCGGCGTTCATCTCGCCCGATGCCTCGGCGAAGAGGGCGGCGAGCGTCGCCGCATCGTCGATGCGGATGACCTTTGCCCGCGCGAGACGGCTGCGGCCGCCGCCCATGGCGGGCTTCATGACGACCGGGAAGCGGATCGCCGCGGCGTCGCGCCCGTCCGCCCGCCAGACGCGGGGATAGCCGAGCCCGAGCGCCTCGGCCTGGCCGTAGAGGCGCGGCTTCTCGCAGAGCACGCGAAGCGTCTCCCACTCCGGCAAAGTGAGGCGAAAGTGTCCCGCGAGGAGGGTGGCGTTCCGCGACACGAAGCGGACGTCGGCATCGGAGGCGGCGACGAGCAGGAAGCCCGCCAGATCGTGGCGCTCCGCGGCGGCGATGAGGAAGGCGAGCGCGCCGGGATCGTCCGGCCCCGCCCATGCGAGCGTCCGCGTCACCCGGCGCGACCAGGACGGCAGCGGGGAATCGTCGCTCACGCGCCAGACCGCGAGGCCCCGTCTGGCGAGGCTGCGGGCGAGCGCGAGCGTGCCGTGTGCGCCGCCGAGGATGACGGCGCCGCGCGGCGCCGGTCGGGACCCATCGAGCGGGGGAGTGGACGATTGCGGGGGGCGAGGGGACAACGGGCAGCCGGCAGTCGGGTGGAGGGCTCTCCTCCGCGATCACGCCGTTCTGGCGCAGGCCTTCATAGCAGAGCGCCGCCCGCCTTGCGAACCCGCCGGCGGGGGGCTAGGAGCGGGAGCAACCGTTCCCGGCGTTGCTGGCCCGACGCCGGCCCCCCTCCCCCGCTCGCCGGAGAGGGCCTCGCATCCTGGCGAGCGAAGCGAGGTTCGATGCGGAGGGTGAGGGTGTCCTGTTTCGTCAACCGAGAGAAGGCCCTCACCTCGGCCCTCTCCCACTCGGCTCGGCTGTTGCCGAGCCGAGCGCGGAAAAGGCGAAGTCGGCAACAGCCGACTTCCCCGGCGGGAGAGGGGGCGGCGCCCGTCCGATCGGAGGGTGGCGGATGAGCCAGGACGATTGCCGATCGCCCGTTCCGGACCGCGTGCTCGACTGCCGCGGGCTCGCCTGTCCGCTGCCGGTGCTGAGGGCGCGCAAGGCGCTCGCCGGGCTCGCAGCGGGGAAGACGCTGCTCGTCGAGGCGACCGATCCGATGGCGGCGATCGATCTGCCGCATCTGGCGCGGCAGGACGGTCACGTCCTGTTGCACCAGGAGCGCGACGGCCCGGCCGAACGGCCGGTGCTGCGCTTCCTGATCCGCCGCGGCTCAGGCGCCGGGCCGGCCTGAGAGCGCCAGCGGGTTGTCGAGGAGCGCGGCGAGATCGGCGGTGTCGGCCCGCGGCGCGCCGGTGAAGGCGGCGAGCAGGTCCTCGACCGCGCCCGCCTCGAGATCGCGGCCGATCAGCACGAGGCGCGAGCGGTGGTCGGCGTCGGGCCACACGGCGAGCGTGACGGGCGGATGGAACAGCGTCTGCACGGCGTGCAGCACGACCGGCCGGCCGGGCTGTTCGGCGACATCGACGATCGCCTTCAGGCGCAGCAGCCGGTCGCCGAGAAAGGCCGAGAGCCGCTCGAGAAACGCCTCCAACTGTCCCGCCGCGATCGGCCGGTCGCGCAGCGCGACATGGGCGCGGATGCGCGCATCGTGACGGTTGACGTCGTGATGTTGGTGATGATGGTCCGCCGCCTCGACGGCGAGCCAGCCGCGCACCGCCTCCGGCTTGGCGGCGAGCGAGAACGGCCCGGCGGCGAAGAGCGCATCGGAATTGGCCGCGCCCGTGGCGGCCTCGAGAACGGGCACGCCCGGATTGAGCGCCTCGATCCGCGCCTTCAGCGCCGCGGCATCGGTGCCGCCGAGATCGGTCTTCGACAGCACGACGCGATCCGCCACGGCGACCTGCTTGCGCGCCTCCTCATGCGCGTCGAGCGTCGCGCCGCCATTCACCGCGTCGACCACGGCGACGACGCCGTCGAGCCGGTAGCGCAGCGACAGATAGGGGTGAAGGAGCACCGATTGCAGCACCGGCACCGGGTCGGCGAGGCCGGTGGTCTCGATGACGACGCGGTCGAGCCTGGCGAGACGGGCGTTGTCGAGCCCGCGCAGCAGGTCTTCGAGCGTCGCGACGAGCGTGCTGCGGATGGTGCAGCAGAGGCAGCCGGAGGCGAGTCCGATCACGCCGTCCTCGGCGCCGGCGAGGAACAGGTGGTCGAGGCCGATCGAACCGAACTCGTTGACGATCACCGCCGTGCCGGCGAGCGCCGGATCGGCGAGCAGGCGGTTGAGCAGCGTCGTCTTGCCGGCGCCGAGAAAGCCGGTCAGCACAGTGAGCGGGATCGGCGGCTTGCGGGGCCGCACGCCGTTCATTGCAGCGGCGCGATGGCGAGCGGCGCATCGCCGCCGGCATCGCCGAGCGCCTCCGAATCGAAAGGCTGGCCGATGACGATCTCGCGGCCCGCCGCAGTCGGCCGCGGCCGGGGTCGGGGCGTCGCGGTCGATCCGCCCGCTCCGCCCGCCACCGTCGGCGTGGCGGCGGTCTGGATCGTCCCGAGCGTCGTCACCGTGACCGGATCGCGCAGCACGAAGCGCGGCTCGAGCGCGCTGCCGCCCTTCGGACCCTCCTCGACGAGCAGATCGTCCGGCCCCTCGTCGCTCTGCGGGGCCTTGCGGCAGATCGCGTCGCGCAGGTCGACCGGGGTGGGCTGCGGCGAGGCGCCGCGGAACCCGGCGAGGCTCGGCCGGCTGCCCGGAAGCGCCAGGCTGCCGAAGCCCTTGTTGAGCAGGCGGGCGGCCATTTCCGAACGGTCGGCGGCGGACGGGGCGCCGAGCACCACCGCCATCAGCATGTGGCCGTCGCGCCGGGCGGTGGCGACGATGTTGAAGCCGGAGGCGCAGATGAAGCCGGTCTTCATGCCGTTCGTGCCGCGATAACGCTCGAGCAGGGCGTTCTGCGAGCGCAGCACGCGCTTGCCGGCGCGGATCGCCGGAATGGAGAAGAGGTCGCGCCGCTCGGGAAAGTCGGTCCACAGCGCGCGGGCGAGCACGGCGAGGTCGCGCGCCGTGGTGATCTGGCCCGGATCGGGCAGGCCGTTCGGGTTGTGATAGCGGGTCGAGCTCATGCCGAGCCGGGCCGCCTCGCGGTTCATCATCGCGACGAAGCCCTCCTCGCTGCCGCCGACCGTCTCGGCGATCGCCATCGCGATGTCGTTCGCCGAGCGGACGATCATCATCTTCAGCGCGTCGTCGATGGCGATGCGGGTGCCGGCGCGGAATCCCATCTTGCTGGGCGGCTCGCCGAGCGCATGGGCCGAGACGATCACTTCGGTATCGGGCTTCAGCGTGCCGTCGCGCAGCGCCTTGAAGGTGACATAGGCGGTCATCAGCTTGGTGATCGAGGCCGGATACCAGAGCTGGTGCGGATTGCGCGCGGCGAGCACGGCGCCCGAATCGACGTCGACCACCATATAGGGCGTATCGAGTGCCCGGGCCGAGGCGATGGCGAGGAGAAGGAAGGCCGAGAGGGCCGCGAGAAGCCTTGCGGGGAATCGCATCACGTTCGGTCCGGTCCGTCTCTGACGTCGGGGGGTCGGCGGCGCCCTCTTCTGAGGGGAGGTTCGGCCGTGCGCCGCACTCTGATACCTCAATACCGCGATTTTGGCAAAAGCCCGGTCGGCTGGTGCCCGGGCTGCGTCTCCCGCCGCCATCGGTCTTTGCCTCTGCGGTGTGCAATGTGCTCAGTTTGCGGGCGGCGAGGCCGCGTTGCCGTCGGACGTGAGGCCCGTCATGTGTGCTTTCGTGCAGCGGCCCGCGCCTTGCAAACGATCGGCCTCGGGCCGCGAGACGGGCAGCACCGGGTCGTCGGACCCGCGGGATCGGATGGAGACGGGATGCGGAGTGTCGACGAGGCGGCGGCGGGCGGCGGCGGGGCGGTGGCCCTCGAGCGCGCGCGCGGCCATGCCCGCGTCGTGTTCCGCAGAACGGACGGCCGGGACCGGCTCGACACCTTTTATCAGCAGGGCTGCGCCAAGGTGCGCCTGCCGCGGGTCGAGCCCGGCCGGCCGCCGGAAGCCGTGCTGATCAACACATCCGGCGGTATCACCGGCGGCGACGTGCTGCTCTATGAGGTCGAGGCGCAGGCGGGAGCATCCCTCGTCGCGACCACCCAGGCCGCCGAGCGGATCTATCGCCGGTCGGCCGGAATCGGCGTCGTCGAGAGCCGACTTGCCGCGGGCGACGGCGCCCGGCTCGACTGGCTGCCGCAGGAAACGATTCTCTTCGACGGGTCGGCGCTGTCGCGCCGGCTCGAGGTCGATCTCGGCGCCGGTGCGGCCTTCACGGCCATCGAGAGCCTCGTCTTCGGCCGTACCGCGATGGGCGAGACCGTGCGGGATGTGGCCCTGTCCGATCGCTGGCGGATCCGGCGCCAGGGCCGGCTCGTCTATGCCGACGGTGTGGCGATCGAGGGCGATGCCGCGGCCGTGCTCGAAGGCGGCGCGACCGGCGGCGGGGCGCGGGCGGTCGCGACCATCCTGCAGGTGGCCGAGGGGGCGGCCGAGCGGCGCGATGCTGCGCGCGATCTCGCCGCCGGCCTGCCGGGCGAGATCGGCGTCAGCGTCTTTGCCGGGCTGATCGTCTTCCGTATCCTCGCCGTCGACGGCCGGGCGCTGCGGGCGGCGACCGTCCCCATCCTCGAATTCCTGTGCGGCAGGCCGCTGCCGCGGGTCTGGCATTGCTGATGTTCGGAGAGAGCCGATGAATCTGACGCCGCGCGAGAAGGACAAGCTGCTCGTCGCCATGGCGGCGATCGTCGCCCGCAAGAGGCTCGAGCGCGGCGTCAAGCTCAACCATCCCGAGGCGATCGCCCTCATCACCGATTTCGTCGTCGAGGGCGCGCGCGACGGTCGCTCGGTCGCCGATCTGATGGAGGCGGGCGCCCATGTCGTCACCCGCGCGCAGGTGATGGAGGGCGTCGCCGAGATGATCCACGACGTCCAGGTCGAGGCGACCTTCCCCGACGGGACGAAGCTCGTCACCGTTCACGAGCCGATCCGGTAGGCCGATGCTCGCGCTGCGCCCCAATTGCGAGTGCTGCGACCGCGACCTGCCGCCCGAAAGTCGCGACGCCATGATCTGCAGCTTCGAGTGCACCTTCTGCGCCGATTGCGCGACCGGCGTGCTCGCCGGTGCCTGCCCGAATTGCGGCGGCGAGCTGGTCCGCCGGCCGGTCCGGCCGGCCGGAAAGCTGACGCGTTTCCCCGCCTCCGCCGAGCGGGTGGTGAAGGCCGGCGGCTGCGCCCCGGCCCTGTCCTGACGAGCGAGGAGGATCGACGATGATTCCCGGAGAGATCATGCCCGCCGCGGGCGAGATCGAGCTGAACGCCGGCCAGCCGACCGTGACGATCGAGGTGTCGAACACCGGCGACCGGCCGGTCCAGGTCGGCAGCCACTATCATTTCTTCGAGACGAACGGCGCGCTCGCCTTCGACCGCGACAAGGCGCGCGGCATGCGGCTCGACATTGCCGCCGGCACGGCGGTCCGCTTCGAGCCGGGCCAGACCCGCAGCGTCACGCTCGTCCCCTATGGCGGCGGACGGACGATCTACGGCTTTCAGCAAAAGGTCATGGGCGGCCTGTGAGGAGAGCCGTGATAGACTGCCGGACCGGGCGCAGCGCGGGAGGTTCGAGCGATGCCCAGCTTCACGGCGAAGGTGGCCGAGGACGGGTCGGTGCGGTTGCCGCCCGAACTGCGGGAGAGGCTCGGCATCGAGCCGGGTGCCGAGGTCGAGTTCTTCGTGACGCTCGACGGCCATGTCTATTTCCACCATCTGACGGACGGCTTCCCCGAACTCGGCAAAGCCCGACGGCCGCCGCTCTCGCCCCGCGAGATGGACGAGGCGATCGCCGATCATCTGGCAGCGAAGAACGCGCCGCGCCGCCGGGGAAGCCGGTCTGCGGCCGAATGATCGGCCTCGACACCAATGTGCTGGTCCGTCTCTACGCCGCCGACGACGCGGCGCAGCGCCGCCGGGCGCTCGACCTCATCGAAGCGCTTCCCGATGGGGAGCACGCCGTCGTCAACATCGTCGTGATCGTCGAACTGATGTGGACGCTGCGGCGGGCCTACCGGTTCGATGCCGACAGCCTCGCCGTCGTGGCGCGCCATCTGACCGAGCATGTACGTCTTTTCGTTCCCGAGAAGGATCTGCTGCGCGAGGCGGTGCACCGTGCGCGCGAGACCGGGGGGGACATCCCCGACCACCTGATCGCGCTTCTCAACCGCCGCCATGGCGCGGCGGTGACCTACACATTCGATGCCGGTGTCGCGAAAGCCGAAGATTTCGCCTTGCTCCGCAATTGAAGGGACCGCCGCCATGCCCGCGAAGATCTCCCGTTCGGCCTATGCCGCGATGTTCGGCCCCACCGTGGGCGACAGGGTGCGGCTCGCCGACACCGATCTCGTCGTCGAGGTCGAGAAGGATCTGACGACCTATGGCGAGGAGGTGAAGTTCGGCGGCGGCAAGGTGATCCGTGACGGCATGGGCCAGTCGCAGCGCACCCGCGCCGAGGGCGCCGTCGACACCGTGATCACCAATGCGCTGATCATCGACACATGGGGCATCGTCAAGGCCGATGTCGGCCTCAAGGACGGGCGGATCGTGGCGATCGGCAAGGCCGGCAATCCGGATGTGCAGCCGGGCGTCGACATCGTCATCGGCCCGGGCACCGAGGCGATCGCCGGCGAAGGCAAGATCCTGACGGCCGGCGGCATGGACGCCCACATCCACTTCATCTGCCCGCAGCAGATCGACGAGGCGCTCTATTCCGGCCTCACCACCATGCTCGGTGGCGGCACCGGCCCGGCGCACGGCACGCTCGCCACCACCTGCACGCCCGGCCCCTGGCACATCGCCCGGATGATCCAGGCGATGGACGCCTTCCCGATGAACATCGCGCTCGCCGGCAAGGGCAATGCCTCGCTGCCCGGCGCGCTCGTCGAGATGATCGAGGCCGGCGCCTCCTGCCTGAAGCTGCACGAGGACTGGGGCACGACCCCGGCGGCGATCGACAACTGCCTCTCGGTCGCCGACGACTACGACGTGCAGGTGATGATCCACACCGACACGCTGAACGAATCCGGCTTCGTCGAGGACACGATCGCGGCGCTGAAGGGCCGGACCATCCACGCCTTCCACACCGAGGGTGCCGGCGGCGGCCATGCACCCGACATCATCAAGGTGGCGGGCCTCGCGAACGTCATCCCGTCCTCGACCAATCCGACCCGGCCCTACACCGTGAACACGCTCGAGGAGCACCTCGACATGCTCATGGTCTGCCACCATCTCGACGCCTCGATCCCCGAGGATGTCGCCTTCGCCGAGAGCCGCATCCGCAAGGAGACGATCGCGGCGGAGGACATCCTGCACGACATCGGGGCGTTCTCGATCATCTCCTCGGACAGCCAGGCGATGGGCCGCGTCGGCGAGGTGATCATCCGCACCTGGCAGACCGCGCACAAGATGAAGCAGCAGCGCGGCCGGCTGCCGGAGGAGACGGGCGACAACGACAATTTCCGCGTCAAGCGCTACGTCGCCAAATACACGATCAACCCGGCGATCGCGCACGGCCTGTCGCAGCACATCGGCTCGATCGCGGTCGGCAAGCGGGCGGACCTCGTGCTGTGGTCGCCGGCCTTCTTCGGCGTCAAGCCGGACATGGTGCTGATCGGCGGCTCGATCGCCGCGGCGCCGATGGGCGATCCGAACGCCTCGATCCCGACGCCGCAGCCCGTGCATTACCGGCCGATGTTCGGGGCGTTCGGCAAGGCGCTCACCGCCTCCTCGGTCACCTTCGTCTCCAAGGCCGCGGCGGCGAACGGGCTCGCCGGCCGGCTCGGCGTCGAAAAGGCGCTGGTGCCGGTCGAAAACACCCGCGGCGGCATCTCCAAGGCCTCGATGGTGCTGAATTCCGCGACGCCGACGATCGAGGTCGACCCCGAGACCTATGAGGTGCGCGCCGACGGCGAACTCCTCACCTGCCAGCCGGCGAAGAGCCTGCCGATGGCGCAGCGCTACTTCCTGTTCTAAAATCGGGGGCATGAGCACCAAGCCGAAGCTCGCCGAACGGCCGTCGAATGTTCCCGTCGCGCATGAGACGGACTTTTTTGCGTGGGCGAAGAGCCAGGCCACGGCTCTCGAACAGCGGCGGACCGAGCAGCTCGACTGGGATCATCTCGCGGATGAGATAAAGAGCTTGGCGAACAGCGAAAAGAGCGAGATCGAAAGCCGTCTCGCCGTGCTGCTGCAGCATCTTCTGAAGTGGGACTACCAGCCTTCGGGCCGGAAGACGGGCTGGCGGGCGACTATCTTCGAGCAGCGCAAGAGAATAGCCAAGCGGCTTCGCGAGAGCCCGAGCCTGAAGATCCATTCCGCCGAAGTGCTGGAGGAGGAATACGGGACGGCCGTGCTCTACCCGGCCGACGAGACGGGGCTCCCGGTTTCGGCCTTCCCGGCACGCTGCCCCTATACGGTCGAGCAGGTTCTCGATCCGGACTTCTTTCCGGGCGCGGAACGATGAGCGGGGTCTGCCGATGAGCACGAAAGCGGCGACGCGCAACGCCTCCGGATATGACGCGGATTTCTACGCCTGGACGCAGGACCAGGCGGAGCATCTGCGCCGGCGGCGGCACGACGAGATCGATTGGGAGAACGTCGCCGAGGAGATCGCGAGCGTGGGCCGATCGCAGCGGAGCGAAATCCGCGGCCGGCTCGCCCTGGCATCCCGAAGACCCGTTGGGCGACTGATGGCATGATCCGCGCTTTGTCCGTCTCGCCCGCCGGCTCGTGGTCCGGCGCCCCGGCCGATACCGTCGTGCTCGATTTCGACGCCCGCCACCGGCGGCGGATCGCCATGGCCGGCAGGGGCGGAACCTTCTTCCTGCTCGACCTGCCGGAGGCGGTCGCCTTGAAGCACGGCGACGGGCTTCTGCTCGAGGACGGCCGCGTCGTCGCCGTCGAGGCGGAGGCGGAGGCGCTCGTCGAGGTGAGCGCACAGGACGCCGCCCATCTCGTGCGCATCGCCTGGCATCTCGGCAACCGGCATCTGCCGACGCAACTGCTCGGCGACCGCCTGCGGATCCGGCGCGACCATGTCATCGAGGCGATGCTCGCCGGTCTCGGCGCGATCGTCACCCCGGTCTCCGCGCCGTTCGATCCGGAGGGCGGCGCCTATGGCCATGGCCGGGTGCACGGCCACGATCACGGGCACCATCATGGCTGACGGCGCTGTCGCGCCGGCGGCGCTCGAGGACCGCGTCGATCCCGCGGCGTTGCACCGGCTGCTCGCCTGGCTGTCGCCGTCCTTCCCGGTCGGGGCCTACACCTACAGCCACGGCCTCGAATGGGCGATCGAGGACGGCACGGTCGCCACCGCCGCCTATCTGCGCGCCTGGATCGGCGCCCTGCTCGCCCATGGCGCCGGCCGGTCCGACGCCATCCTCTTCCGCCATGCGCACGCCGCGGCGGCGCGGGGCGACGGTGCCGGACTCGCCGCCATCGCCGAACTCGCCGAGGCCTTCCAGCCTTCCGCCGAGCGGCGTCTCGAGGCGAATGCGCAGGGCCGCGCCTTTCTCGGGGCCATCCGCGCCGCCTGGGACGCGCCGGCGCTCGAGGGGCTCGCCGCGGCGCTCGAGCCCCTCGAGGGGCCGACCTATGCCGTCGCCGTGGCGTCGGCCGCCGCGGCGCACGGCGTTCCGGTCGAGCCGGCGCTGCACGCCTTCCTCGCCGCCTTCGTCGCCAACATCGTCTCGGCCGGCATCCGCGCCGTGCCGCTCGGCCAGACCGACGGGCAGCGGATCATCGCCGGTCTCGGCCCCGAGGTCGCCGCGGCGGTGGCGGCGAGCCGCGGCCGCCCGCTCGACGATCTCGGCGGCGCGGCGTTCCGCGCCGACATCGCCAGCATGAAGCACGAAACCCAGTATACGAGGCTGTTCCGCTCATGACCCGCTCGCTCAACGGACCCTTGCGCGTCGGCGTCGGCGGCCCGGTCGGCTCCGGCAAGACGGCGCTGATGGATGCGCTCTGCAAGGCGCTCCGGGACCGGTTCGACATCGCCGCGATCACCAACGACATCTACACCAAGGAGGACGCCGAGTTCCTGACCCGTTCGGGCGCGCTCGAACCGGACCGCATCATGGGGGTGGAGACGGGCGGCTGCCCGCACACGGCGATCCGCGAGGACGCCTCGATCAATCTCGCCGCGGTCGCCGATCTCAACAAACGCTTCCCCGGCCTCGACGTGATCCTGATCGAATCGGGCGGCGACAATCTCGCGGCCACCTTCTCGCCCGAGCTCGCCGACCTGACGATCTACGTCATCGACGTCTCGGCGGGCGACAAGATCCCGAGGAAGGGCGGCCCCGGCATCACCCGCTCCGACCTCCTCGTCATCAACAAGATCGATCTCGCGCCGATGGTGGGGGCCTCGCTCGAGGTGATGGACCGGGACGCGAAAAAGATGCGGGGCCAGCGGCCCTTCGTCTTCACCAATGTGCGGTCCGGCCACAATGTCGGTGAGGTCGTCGCCTTCATCGAGCGGGCGGGCGGCCTCGCCCGCGCCGCCTGAGCCACGCCGCCGCGCTCGCCACGGCCCGATCCCTGCATGGCGTCGGCCGTTGCGGGCGGGCTATAGTCGTGGTCGCGTTCCAAGGAGCCGTCATGCCGATCATCAACCGTGTCGCGGAGTTCCATGAGGAGGCCGTGGGCTGGCGTCACGAGCTGCACCGCCATCCCGAGATCCTGTTCGACGTGCACCGCACCGCTGCTTTCGTCGCCGCGCGGCTCGGAGAATTCGGCGTCGACGAGATCGTCACCGGGCTCGGGCGAACCGGCGTCGTCGGCGTCATCCGGGGCAATCGCGGTCCGGGCGGCACGATCGGGCTGCGTTCCGACATGGATGCGCTGCCGATCGAGGAGGCGACCGGCGCCGCCTACGCCTCCACCATTCCGGGCGCCATGCACGCCTGCGGTCACGACGGCCATGCCGCCATGCTGCTCGCGGCGGCGCGCCATCTCGCCGAGACGCGCAATTTCGCGGGCACCGCGGTGGTGATCTTCCAGCCGGCGGAGGAGGGCGGCGGCGGCGGCCGGGAAATGGTCGAGGACGGGCTGATGGAGCGCTTCGGCATCGACCAGGTCTATGGCATGCACAATCTGCCCGGGCTCGATGTCGGCCGCTTCGCCATCCGCAACGGCCCGATCATGGCCTCGACCGACGAGTTCAACCTGACGATCCGGGGCCGCGGCGGCCATGCGGCCCGGCCGCAGGAGACGGTCGACACGGTGATGATCGGCGCGCAGCTCGTCGGCGCGATGCAGACGATCGTCTCGCGCACCGTCGATCCGCTCGATTCGCTGGTCGTCTCGGTAACGAAGTTCCATGCCGGCGACGCGCACAACGTCATTCCGGAGACCGCGCGGCTCGGCGGCACGGTGCGCACGCTGAAGGCGGAGACGCGCGATCTCGCCGAGCGGCGGATCCGCGAGATCGCCGCCGGCGTCGCCGCGGCGCACGGCGCGATCATCGATGTCGAATACAACCGGAACTATCCGGTGACGCGCAATCACGCCGCCGAGACGGGCTTCGCCGCGGAGGTGGCGGCCGAAGTGGTCGGCGCGGACCGTGTCTCCACGGAGGCCGCGCCGATGATGGCGGGCGAGGACTTCGCCTATATGCTCGAGGCCCGGCCCGGCGCCTTCATCTTCATCGGCAACGGGCCGAGTGCGGGTCTGCACAACCCGCACTACGATTTCAACGACGCGGCGCTGCCCGTCGGCGCGTCCTACTGGGTGAGGCTGGTCGAGCGGGCGCTCGCACCCGGCTGAACCGTGCCGTGACCGGCGGGCGGGCTCTTCCATAGCGAGAAGAGCACGCCGCCGGCCAGAATCGCGAGGGTGAGGCCGAGCGAGATCGCCGGATCGACCTTGCCCCAGATCTGGTTGACGAAGATCTTGCCGCCGACCACGACGAGCAGCAGGGCGAGCGCGTATTTCAGATAGTGGAAGCGGTGCACCATCGCCGCGAGCGCGAAATAGAGCGCGCGCAAGCCGAGAATGGCGAAGATGTTGCTCGTATAGACGATGTAGGGGTCGGTGCTGATGGCGAAGATCGCCGGCACGCTGTCGACCGCGAAGACCACGTCGGCGAACTCGATCGCGACGAGGGCGAGGAAGAGCGGTGTGACGAAGGTCTTCATCCGGCCGAGCGCATCCGGCCGCCGGACGAAGAAGTGGTGTCCGTCGAGCTCCGGGCTCACCGGCAGGATGCGCCGGGCGAGCCGGATCGGCCGGCTCTGCGAGATGTCCTGCGGCGCCTCGTCGGCGAAGAACATGCGGACGCCCGTCACGACGAGGAAGGCGCCGAAGACATAGAGGATCCAGTCGAAATTCTCGACGAGGGCGACGCCCGCCGCGATCATGATACCGCGCAGGACGAGCACGCCGAGAATGCCCCAGAACAGCACCCGGTGCTGATAGGCGCGCGGAATGGCGAAGGCGGCGAAGATGAGCGAGATGACGAAGACATTGTCGAGGGCGAGCGACTTCTCGACGACGAAGCCGGTCAGATAGGCAAGGCCCGCCTCGCGACCGTGATCGACCCAGACCCAGGCGCCGAAGGCGAGCGCGACGGCGATGTAGAAGGCCGACATGACGAGGCTTTTTCGCACGCCGATCGTCTCGTCGCGGCGATTGAAGAGACCGAGATCGAAGACGAGCAGCGCGACGACGATACCGAGGAAAAGAAGCCACGCACCGACGGGCTTGCCGAGGAAGTCCGCGGCGACCAATTGAAGAAGCTGATCCATTCGGGAAAGGACACTCGGTCGCCGCGCAAACGGGGAAGAAGGTCCGACATCACGGTGGGCGACCCACACCGTCAGAGGGGCCCGGACCCCGGTCACGTCGACGGAGATGGGGCGCCGCTGTGACGGAGGCAAGAGGGGACGGCGCGAAAGCTCTGCTCGCGCGAAAGTTTCTCGACAATTCCGGCCGGACTGTGCGACCACCGTCTGCCCCCGACGAGCCGATCGAACGGCTTTCACCACCCAAAGAGGGCGACCCTCGGAGACGACCCATGCCTGCCTATCGTTCCCGCACCACGACTCACGGCCGCAACATGGCCGGTGCGCGCGGCCTCTGGCGCGCCACGGGCATGAGGGAGGGCGATTTCGGCAAGCCGATCATTGCGGTGGTGAACTCCTTCACCCAGTTCGTGCCGGGCCACGTCCATCTCAAGGATCTCGGCCAGCTGGTCGCCCGCGAGATCGAGAAGGCCGGCGGCGTCGCCAAGGAATTCAACACGATCGCGGTCGATGACGGCATCGCGATGGGGCATGACGGCATGCTCTATTCGCTGCCGTCGCGCGAGATCATCGCCGACTCGGTCGAATACATGGTCAACGCGCATTGCGCCGACGCCATGGTCTGCATCTCGAACTGCGACAAGATCACCCCCGGCATGCTGATGGCCGCGATGCGGCTCAACATTCCGGCCGTGTTCGTCTCGGGCGGCCCGATGGAGGCCGGCAAGGCGATCATCGGCGGCCGCCAGGTCGCGCTCGATCTCGTCGATGCGATGGTCGCGGGCGCCGACGACCGGGTCTCCGACGCCGATGTGCAGCTGATGGAGCAGAACGCCTGCCCGACCTGCGGCTCGTGCTCGGGCATGTTCACGGCCAATTCGATGAACTGCCTCACCGAGGCGCTCGGTCTCTCGCTGCCCGGCAACGGTTCGACGCTCGCCACCCATTCGGATCGCAAGCGCCTGTTCGTCGAGGCCGGCCACCTGATCGTCGACATCACCCGCCGCTACTATGAAGAAGAGGACGGGAGCGTTCTGCCGCGCGCCGTCGCGTCGAAAGCCGCCTTCGAGAATGCGATGACGCTCGATATCGCGATGGGCGGCTCGACCAACACCGTGCTGCACATCCTCGCCGCGGCGAACGAGGGCGGCATCGACTTCACGCTCGACGACATCGATGCGCTGTCGCGCCGCGTGCCGGTGCTCTGCAAGGTCGCGCCGGCGAAGCAGGACGTCCATATGGAAGACGTCCACCGCGCCGGCGGCATCATGGCGATCCTCGGCGAACTCGGCCGCGCCGGCCTCCTCAACCTCCACAGCCCGACCGTGCACGCCGCGACGCTCGGCGAGGCGATCGCCCGCTGGGACATCCGCCAGACCAATTCGGAGAGCGTGCGCGAATTCTTCCGTGCGGCGCCCGGCGGGGTGCGGACCGAGGTCGCCTTCAGCCAGTCCTCGCGCTGGGACGAGCTCGATCTCGACCGCCAGAAGGGCGCCATCCGCGACGCCGAGCATCCCTTCTCGAAGGATGGCGGCCTCGCCGTGCTGACGGGCAATCTGGCGCCGGACGGCTGTGTCGTGAAGACGGCGGGCGTCGACGAGTCGATCCTCAAATTCACCGGGCCTGCGGTCATCTTCGAGAGCCAGGACGCGGCGTCGGAAGGCATCCTCAACAAGAAGGTGAAGGCGGGCGACGTCGTCGTCATCCGCTATGAGGGGCCGCGTGGCGGGCCGGGCATGCAGGAGATGCTCTATCCGACGAGCTATCTGAAGTCGCGCGGCCTCGGCAAGGCCTGCGCGCTCGTCACAGACGGCCGCTTCTCCGGTGGCACGTCGGGCCTGTCGATCGGCCATGTCGCGCCGGAAGCGGCCTCGGGCGGCGCGATCGCTCTCGTCGAGCCGGGCGACCCGATCGAGATCGACATCCCGAACCGCACGATCCGCATCGCCATCCCGGACGAGGAACTCGCCCGCCGCCGCGCCGCGATGGAGGCGAAGGGCGCGGCGGGCTGGAAGCCGGCGGAGAAGCGCAAACGCAATGTGACGACGGCCCTCAAGGCCTACGCCCTCCTCGCCACCAGCGCCGACAAGGGCGCCGTGCGCGACGTCTCGAAGCTCGGTTAGGCACCCGCCCCTCTCCCGCTTGCGGGAGAGGGCTTCCGG
>NZ_JACHOO010000003.1:56216-325590 GCF_014199915.1 Prosthecomicrobium pneumaticum
GGCCTTGGCGTCGCAGGCCGCGGCAGCGACCGAGACGCGTAGGCCGGAAGGGTGAGGGTGGCTCTTGCTCGGCGAAGGAAAGTGAAGACCCTCACCCAACCTCTCCCGCGGAGCGGGAGAGGGGCTCGTCGCGATGGCGGGGCGGGTGATCCGATCCGCCGGTCGGGCTCCCTCTCCGCTTGGGGACAGCGGTTGAGGTGGGGCTCCCCTCTCCCGCTTGCGGGAGAGGGCTTCCGGCCTTGGCGTCGCAGGCCGCGGCAGCGACCGAGACGCGTAGGCCGGAAGGGTGAGGGTGGCTCTTGCTCGGCGAAGGAAAGTGAAGACCCTCACCCTACCCTCTCCCGCGGGCGGGAGAGGGGAAGTCCGGCGGGCGGGCTGGTCCCCCCGCCCATCGTCGGCAGCCGTTCCACACAGTGGGTGCCACCCCCCTCTCCCGCGGAGCGGGAGAGGAGGAAGCCCGGCGCCGCGCTCGTCCGCCGGCGCTCCGCCGGCCGCCCCCTCGAACAGAGCGGGAGAGGGGGATCACGCCGTCCAGACTTCCGCGCCGCTCTCCTCGACGGGCAGGGCGCCGAGGAATTCCTCGATCACGGCCACGACGAGGGCGTGGTCGTCGGCCTGCGGCAGGCCGGATACGGTCGCCGTGCCGACGAGGCCGACATGGCGGACGATGATCGGGAAGGCGCCGCCATGGGCGGAGAAGGCGCGCGGATCGACATAGTGGCTGTCCGACAGATCGACGCCGCGGACCCGCGCCTTGACGCCCATGTAATAGGACGAGTGGCCGAAGCGGCGCACCACCGCGTTCTTGCGCGCCACCCAGTGATCGTTGTCGGCGACCGTGCCGGCGAGCGCGCAGTGATAGATCTGCTGCTCGCCGCGGCAGATGTCGACGGTGATGGCGAGCTTCTCGCGGCGGCCGCGGGCGACCAGCGCCTCGCCGAGCGCGATCGCGGTGTCGTTGTCGAAGCGCTCGAAGACGAGCCTCTCCTCCTGGGCGAGGAGTTCGGCGAGAAGGGCTTCGTCGGTCATCTGGCATCCTCCGGTCGAGCGCGGAGCATGCTTCGGCGGCCCTGCGGGCGCAAGCGGCGGTCTGCCGCGCGGCTTTTCACTCTGACAAAAGAGTGGCTTATCGTCCAGACGAGTGGAAGTGTCGCGGCCGGGGTTCGTGCCGTTGACGGAGCGGGTTGGGGCGCCTAATCCGGGAAGCGTCGCGGCCGCACGCTCCGGCGGCCGCCTGCCGAAAGGACCGGCTCTTGGCGATGTCGGACGGTATCGAAGCGGCCGAGGCGGCGGCGCCCGCGGCGCGGCGGACGCGGGTGAGCGGCATGGACCGCGCCCTGCAGATCCTCGACCATCTCTATGAGACGGGCGCGCCGGCCGGTGGCTATGCGATCGCCAAGGCGATCGGCGCGCCTCTGTCGACGACCTATGTGGTGATCGACGAACTGGTCGAGCGGTCGCTTCTCGTCCGCAGACCGGACGGCAATGTCTGGCTCGGGCCGCGGCTCTATCACTACGGGCTCGTCTATGCCCGCTCGCTCGATTTCCTGAGCGAGGCGAGCCATGTGATGCACGCGCTCTGCCGCACGGTCGAGGAATCGGTGCAGATCTGCGGCCGCGACAACGACAATATGGTCGTGCTCTCGATGGCGGACGGGCCGGGCCATTTCCGTGTCAGCTCGGAGGTCGGCACCCGCGTGCCGCTCAACTGGACGGCGTCCGGCCGGCTGCTCGTCGGCCATCTTCCCGAGGCGGAGCGGATCGCGATCTTCCGGCGCAGCGCCAAGGCCTCGCCGACCAGGAAGGCGCAGACCGATCCGAAGACCCTCGCCGAACTCGCGGCGAAGGCGCTCGAGGAGCGGCTGTCGATCCAGATCAGCGAGACGGACTTCATGGTGTCCTGTGTCGCCTCGCCGATCTGCGATGCGTCGGGGGCCTGCGTCGCGACGATCTCGATCGTGCTGCCGGAGCACAAGGTGGTCGCGAACCGCGCCTTCTATGCCGATGCGGTGCGCGCCGCGTCCGAGACGATCGAGCGCAATCTCGGCTGGCGCGACCACGGCGGCTGAGGCCGTCAATCGGCGACGGCGACCACCGCCTCGATCTCGACGGTGATCTGGCCGGGCAGCGAGCCCATGCCGACCGCGGAGCGGGCGTGGCGGCCGGCCGCCTCGCCGAACACCGCGACGAAGAGATCCGAGCAGCCGTTGATCACCTTCGGATGCTCGCCGAAGCCGGGTGCCGCATTGACCATGCCGAACACCTTGACGATGCGGCGCACCTTGTCGAGCGAGCCGAGCGCCTCGTGCATCACGGCGAGCATGTTGATCGCCGTGACGCGGGCATGGCGATAGGCCTCCTCGACGCTCACCTCGGCGCCGACTTTGCCGCGATGCTCGTGGCCGTCCGGTTCGAGCGGACCCTGGCCCGAGAGGAAGAGCAGATTGCCCTCGCGCACCGCCGTGACGAAATTCGCCACCGGCGCCGGGGCGGGGGGCAGCGCGATGCCGAGCGCCTCGAGCCGTCGATAGGGCGATTCCCGGGGCTCGATCGCCACCGACCCGGCTGCCGCACGCTCCGTCATGCTCGTCGTCCGCCCTCGTCCGGCGCGACCTCACCGCTGTGAAGTCCGCACATTGTTCTATAGTTGTGAAATTGAGTTCATTGATCTGGAATGCTAGCATCCGTTCTCGCGCGGTCAAGCCTCGACCGGCAGCGAAGGAGCGAGGGGTCGGCATGGCGGGACGGCTCGACGGCAGGGCGTGCATCGTCACCGGGGCGGCCGGCGGCATAGGCCGCGCGGTGGTCGAGGCCTTCTCGCGCGAGGGCGCGCGGATCGTCGCGATGGACCTCGCGGACCCGCTCGGCCGCACCGTCTGGCCGGGCGACGGGATCGTCCCGATCGCCTGCGATCTCGCCGACCGGGCGGGGACGGAGCGGGCGGTGGCGGCCGCCGTCGAGACGCTCGGCGGACTCGACGTGCTGGTCGCGGCGGGCGCGCTGAAGGGTGGCAGCGGACCCTTCCTCGATCTGACCGACGAGGACTGGGACCGCTATATCGGCGTCAATTTGACCGGCATGTTCGTGCTCTGCCGGGCCGCCGCGCGGGCGATGGCGACGGCCGGCCGCGGCGGCCGGATCGTCACCGTCGGGTCGGTCAATTCCTACCAGTCGGAGCCGAACGCCGCGCCCTACGTCGCCGCGAAGGGCGGCGTCGCCATGCTGACACGGGCGATGGCGGTCGATCTCGCCAGCCACGGCATCCTCTGCAACATGATCGCACCCGGCCCGATCGACGTGCCCAACAATGGGGACTCCTACCGCGCGCCGAAGCTCGCCGCGGCGTTGCGGGACGAGGTGGCGCTCGCCCGTCCGGGCCTGCCGGAAGAGGTGGCGGGCGCCGCGCTCTATCTCGCCGAGGCGGCGAACGGCTATACCACGGGTGCGACGATCACCGTCGACGGCGGTCTCTCGGCGATGATCTTCGGCGCGATGCGCGGCGGCTGACATGACCGGCTCGGCCTCAGATGATCGAGGGCGGGATCCGGAAGGCCTCGACATGGGCGAGCGCGGCCTCCGCGTGCCGCCGACCGCCCGAGAGGCTGAAGGCGAGATGGCCGGGCAGCAGCGCATCGAACGGCGTCTGCGCCAGCCGGCGCACCGTGCGGCAGATCGCCGAGACGTCGCAATCGGCAATGTCCTGAATCGCCACCTTGCCGCCATGGAAGAGCGCATCGCCGCCGATCAGGAGGGTCCGGCCGGCGAGGTCGACGAGATAGGAGACGTGGTCGCGGGAATGGCCCGGCGTCTCGATCATCCGCACCGTCGCCGGGCCGACCGTGACCGGCGTCGCCTCGGTGAGCACGCTGTCGACGGGACAGGCGCGGTAACGGTAATCGGCCGGGTAGATGCCGGCGGCACGGGCCCGGTCGAGGCTGATCGCCGCCTCGTCGCCCGATTCGACCATCGCCGCCGTCGCGGCGCCCGCATGGACGGTCGCACCGGTCACACCGCGCCAGTGCGCGACGCCGCCGGAATGGTCGGCATGGGCGTGGGTGAGGAAGATGTGGCGGATCGCGGCGGGCGCGATGCCGTCCCCGGCGAGGCGCTCGGCCACCCGCTCCGGATCGCGGCCGGCGCCGGCGTCGAACATCAGCCAGTCCGCTCCGGCGCGGACCAGGAAGACGTTGCAGTCGAAGGCGTCGGTGAGATCGAACCCGCCGCCGCCGCTCATCACCAGATGGATCTCGCTGTCGATCCGCATTTGCGCTCCTCTCTCCCCCGGCCGATCGCGGCCGGCTGCCGCCCATAAGGACGTTTCACCGATGCATACCGGCGCTTTTTCCGACATCTCCTGGACCGAACAGGGCAAGCAGGTCGGCTTCTTCAGCTTCCCCTATTCGATCGACCGGTCGCCCTATTTCCAGATCAAGGTGCCGGTCTGCCGGATCCAGAACGGCGAAGGGCCGAGCCTCGTCCTGATGGCCGGCAATCACGGCGACGAATATGAGGGCGAGCTGACGCTCCTGAAGCTCATCCGCCTCACGCAGCCGGAGGACGTGACCGGCAGCCTGACCATCCTGCCGGCCGCCAATCTGCCGGCCGTGATGGCGGCGAAGCGCTGCTCGCCCTATGACAACGGCAATCTGAACCGGGCCTTTCCCGGCGATCCGAAGGGCACGCCGACCTTCCGCATCGCCCATTTCATCGAGCACGAGATCCTGCCGCGGCACGAGGTGCTGCTCGACATCCATTCCGGCGGCACGAGCATGGACCATCTCGTCTGCAGCCTGGTCGAGCGGATCGGCGAGCCGGCGCAATTCGCGAAGGCGCTCGCCCTCATGAAGGCGATGCGGCTGCCCTACGGCATGATCGCCGACAACGGCCTCGATTCGCCGACCTCGATGGCGGCGGCGGCGCGGCAGGGCCTGATCGGCCTGTCCGGCGAGTTCGGCGGCGGGGCGACGGCGACGAAGGCGACGCTGCGCATGACCGAGAGCGCGGTCGACAATCTGATGATGGCGATGGGGCTGACGCGCCGTCCGATCGTCTCGCCGGCGCCCGACACGACCACCGACACCGTGCTCCTGTCGACCGGCGGCCAGTCGCTCTTCGTCTATGCCGAGCGGGAGGGCTGGTTCGAGCCGGCGGTCGATATCGGCGACACGGTCGAGACCGGGGCGGTCGCCGGCTATCTGCACGATCTCGAACGGCCGCTCGAGGCGCCGCAGCCGCTGACCTTCCGGGAAGGCGGGATCGTTCTGACGCGGCGCCTGCACACCCACTCCCAGTCCGGCGACTGTCTCGTCAACGTGGCGCGGCTCGCGAGGGAATGACCGGCCGTTCGGGCCTTGACCCGACGAGCCACGATGTTACTCTTCTGTAGCAATGAATGCAATTCCATTAAAATGGAATAAACAGCAGGGATAGCCCGGTGATGGACCGGGTTCGCGGCCGGGCCTGGCGAGGCCATGCGCGGCCGTCGCCGCAGCGAGCGGCGGGCGAGGCCGGGCGTGCCCGGACCAGACAGAGGGGAAGGCGATGAAGAGATCGGGAATTCTGGCCGCTTGTGCCGCGATCGTCGGCGGCGTGCTCACGGCGACGTCGGCATTCGCCGACATCACCATTCTCGCCTGGCCGGGCGGCCCGGCGGAGACGGCGCTGCGCAAGGTCGTCGACAGCTACAACGACACGGTCGGCAAGGAGGCGGGTTCGAAGGCGAACCTCCTCTATTTCAGCCGCGACAATTTCTTCGACAAGATGCTGTCGGATTCGGCTGCCGGCTCGAAGGAATTCGACGTCATGCTGACGGCGACCTACAATATCGGCAAATATGCGCCGTTCATGACGCCGATCGACGAACTCGCCACCGACGCGGTGAAGACGACCTTCCCGAAGGCGGCGCTCGATTCGCAGAGCTATGAGGGCCACCTCTACGGCATCCCGACCGACCTCTCGCTGCACTTCCTCTATTACCGCAAGGACCTGATCGACCAGCTCCTCTCCGACGACGCCTGGAAGGCGAAATATCGGGAGATCTCCGAGGAGAACCTCGGCACGGCGATGGACCCGAAGGCGCCTGCCGACTGGACCTGGGACGATTATATCGCCACGGCGCTCTTCTTCACCAAGTCGATCAACCCGGACAGCCCGGTCCGCTACGGCACCGTGCTGCAGTTGAAGAACCTCCTCTTCAACATCATGGTGTGGCAGGGCACGGTGCAGAGCTATGGCGGCGACTGGCGCGACGCCGACGGCAACATCACCGTCAATTCGGACGCCTATCGCAAGGGCCTCGAGATCTACAAGAAGCTGGTCGATCTCGAAGCGACCCCGGGCGACAGCAATTCCTACGAATATGCCGAGGCGAACGGCGCCTTCGGCACCGGCCAGGTCGCCTTCATGGTGCAGTGGTCGGCGGCCTATGCCGAGCTGATCGATCCGAAGCAGTATCCCGCCGTCGAGGGCAAGTTCGACATCACCCACGAGCCGGCCGGCCCCGAAGGCCCGAAGACCCATTTCCATTCGCTCGGTCTCGGCCTCTCGAAGAACTCGGACAAGCAGGACGAGGCGAAGAAATTCCTCGCCTATCTCGCCTCCGAGCCGGCGATCACCATGTATGCCCGCGAAGGCGGCCAGCCGCCGCTCAATGAAGATCTGATCAAGCAGGTTTCCGCCGGCCGGCCGGACATTCTCGCCCAGGGCGAGCAGGCGGCGAAATACGGCATGGTGATGAATGGCGGCACGAGCGCGCAGGCGCTCGACATCTATACCGTCATGGCCGAGAACTTCACCGGCTACTGGAACGACGCGCTCGATATCGACACGGCGATCGGCAATGTCGAGACGGCGATGAAGAAGGCCTTCGGCAAGGAATAGCCGGACGCGCCGCGGCCGCCGGATGACCGGCGGCCGCCTCCTCTCGACCTCGTTTCCGGGACATCCTATGGCGGCGAAGACGATCGGCCTCGACCAGGGCGACAAGGCGGAAGCGCGCGTCTTCCTCGCCGGGCTCTGCGTCTTCCTCGCGCTGATGCTCGGCTTCCCGACGCTCGCCAATCTCTGGTACAGCTTCTCAGACGTCTCGTTCCAGAACCTCGCCTCGACCGATTTCGTCGGCCTGCGCCATTATGCCGATGCGGTCGCCAATCCGCGCATGTGGACGGCGCTCGGCTTCTCCGTCCGCTTCGCGCTGCTGACCACGGCGATCGAGGTCGGCATCGGGCTCGTCCTCGTCTTCGTCCTGCATCCGCTCCTCACCAAGCGTCCCTGGCTCACCGGCATATTGATGCTGCCGATGATGGTCTCGCCGGCGCTGATGGGCGTGATGTACCGGCTGATCCTCAACGAGTTCACCGGCCTCGTTCCGGGCTATCTCGAGCTCGTCGGCATCTCGATGAATTTCCTCGGCCGGGCGAATGTCTACGCCACCCTCGTCGCCATCGAGGTGCTGCAATGGACGCCCTTCGCCTTCCTGATCCTGCTCACCGCGCGCCAGGGCGTCGCCTATGAGCTCGAGGAGGCGGCGGCGGTCGACGGCGCGACCGGGCTGCGGCTCTTCCTCCACGTCATCCTGCCGATCATGCTGCCGGCGATCGCCATCGTCGCCTTCATCCGCTTCATCGACGGCTTTCGCGTGTTCGACCACATCTTCGTCCTGACCGGCGGCGGGCCGGGCACGCAGACCACCTCGATCAGCATCCATATCTACAAGCTGTTCTTCGTGCAGAACCGGCTGGGCGAGGCGGTGGCGCTCTCGGTCATGCTGCTCGTGGCCGCGCTCGCGCTCCTCTATTTCGGCTTGAAGCTCGTCGTCCGGAGGACCGCACGATGATCGTGTCGCGCGCCAACAGGCTCGCCAAGGCGACGACGGCCCTGCGCTGGGCGGTGTTCGTGCTCGTCGCGCTCGTGCTCAACTTCCCGATCCTGGCGACGGTGCTGACCTCGTTCAAGACGATGGCCGACATCAACACCTCGCCGCCGCCGCTGATCTTCTGGCCGACGCTCGAGAACTATGTCGAGGTGCTGTTCGCCGGCAATGCGGACTTCCCGCGCTATCTCTTCAACAGCGTCGTCATGGCCTCGGGCGGCGCGGTGATCGCCATCCTCCTCGCTTTCCCGGCGGCCTATGCGATGGTCCGCTACGATGTCGGCAAATCCTGGCTGCTGCCGATCATCACCAATCTGCGCGCGCTGCCGCTGATCATCTATGCGATCCCGATCTATCTGATGTTCCAGTTCGCGGGGCTGCTCGATACCCGCTTCGGCCTTGCGCTGATCGCCGCGGTGATCAATGTGCCGGTGGCGCTCGTCCTCTTCGTCGGCTTCATCCAGGACATTCCGGACGAGCTCGACGCCGCGGCGAAGATCGACGGCGCCGGCAAATGGGGCATTCTGCGCCACGTCATCTTCCCGCTGTCGCGGCCGATCCTCTTCGCCGTCGCCATCCTCTCCTTCATCTATGCCTGGAACGAGTTCATCTTCGGCCTGATCCTGACGACGCGGCAGGCCGTGCCGGTGACGGTCGGCGCCACCTTCTTCGTCACCACCTATGGCGTGAAATGGGGCGCAACGGCCGCGGCGATGACGCTCGGCATCATTCCGCCGCTCGTCCTCGGCCTCTTCGCCTACCCCTATATCGGCAAGTCGATGCTGACCGGCGCGCTCAAGGGCTGACCCGCCGAGACGAGGATACGACATGGATCGAAGCGTCTATCCCGAGGCCGCGGCGCGCATTCGCGATCACATCCGACGCACGCCGCTGGTGCCCGCGGCGCCGACCCTTCCGTCGTCGGTGCCGGGAACCCTGTTCTTCAAGCCGGAATGCCTGCAGGTCTCGGGTTCGTTCAAGGCGCGCGGCGCCTTCAATGCCGTGCTGTCGCTGCCGGACGAGGTCCGTCGCCGGGGTGTCGTCACCGCCTCGGGCGGCAATTTCGGCGCGGCGATCGCCTATGCGGCGCGCGAACTCGGCCTGCCGGCGGAGATCGTGGTGATGACCGGTTCGACGCCTTATGCGCGGGCGCGGATCTCGGGCTATGGCGCGACGCTGCACGTCATCGGCGAGCACTGGGATCTTTCCTGGGAGGCCGGCAAGGCGCTCGCCGCCGAGCGCGGCGGGGCGCTGCTCCACCCCTTCGCGCAGGAGCCGGTGATCGCCGGCCAGGGCACGATCGGCCTCGAAATCCTCGAGGAGATGCCCGATGTCGATACCGTCGTGGTGGCGATCGGCGGCGGCGGCCTGATCGGCGGCATTTCGGAGGCGATCAAGCAGAGGAAACCCGCGGTGCGGATCGTCGGGGTCGAGACGGAGGCCTGTCCGACGCTCCATGCCGCGCGCGCCGCCGGGCACATCGTCAAGATCGAGAACTTCGTCACCAATGTGCCGATCCTCGCCGCCCGGACGACGGAGCCGATCAATTTCGATCTCGTCGAGCGGAATGTCGACGAGCTGGTCCTCGTGCCGGAGGATGAGCCGAAACCCGTGGCGGAATGGATGTGGAAGAACACCGGCCTCGCCGTCGAGCTCGGCGCCGCGACCGCCGCGGCGGCGGTGCTCAACGGCCATGTCCGCACGCGGCCGGGCGAAAAGGTGGTCGCCGTGCTCTGCGGCAGCGGCACGGACGGCCTCGGCCTCTGAGGGGTGCCGCTGCCGCCTACTCTGCGTCGAGCGGGGCGAAGACGGTCACCTGCAGGCCCTTGTTCTCCGGGCCGCTGCAGCCGCCGGGGCAGCAGGAGACCGCGACCACCGTGTCCATCTCGGCATGGAGTTCCATATAGTCGCCCTGCCGGGCCTCCGGCTCGAGGTGGAACAGGCGCTGCCGGTCGTCGACGCCCGTCGTCATGAAGATGTTGAAGGCGTCGTGGACATGGCTCGCCGGGAAGCCGATCGCCGCGAGCGCAGCGGTCAGGTTGTCGTTGCAGTTCGGCATGTCGCGGTCGAAGCGGAGCCGCCAGGCGCTGGCGCTGCAGCGGGCGTAGACGAGATCGTGCGAGGCCGCGTTGAAGGGCAGCGCGCCGTGCGGCACGGTGTCGGCGATGATGGTGAACATCGGCCGCATTTTCGGTTCGGTGCTCCACAGCCGGTCGCCGACCGAGAGATGGGCACCCTGCAGCGTGCGGGTCCGGCCGGACCAGAAATGTTCGGACGGGTCGTCGGCGGCGAAGGCGTTGAAATCGCAGACCTGCGGCCCGTCGCAGCAGGTGATCCGGAGGATCTCGCCGCTGCGGACCGGAAAGGCGAAGCCGCGCTCCCGCTCGACATACCGGTCGAGCACGGTGCGGCGCCGGTCGGTCTCCGCGGCGAGCCGGGCGAAGCGGTCGCGCTGTTCGGGGGCGAGCGCCTGATAGCCATAGCCGGTGGTGGACATCGCTTCGGCCTTCTCGGTCAGTCGTAAAAATCGGGGGCGAGCTTCGCGCGGGCGACGAAGCCGGGATCGTGCAGCGGCACCAGTTCGCCCCCGGTCTCGGCGGCGATCGCCTTCAGACGGCGCAGGCTCGCCATAGCCGCCGCGTCGTCCATGCTCGAGCCGAGAATCTCGCGGTCGAAATTCTCGAGCAGGTCGACGACATCGCCGGTCAGGATTTTTACGCCGCTGTTCGGCAGGCGGACGACCGCCGACTGGTGGCCCGGCCGATGGCCGCGGGTGAGCACGAGGTCGAGCCCCGGCATCACGGAATGGTCGCCCTCGACGATGTGCCAGTCGATCTCCGGCCCGGCGATCTCGGCGAAGGAGCGCGCCTGACGGCCGGCTTCGGAGAAGGCCGCCTCGTGCTCCATCTTCTGGATGACGACGCGGGCGCGCCGGAAATGGCGCAGATGGCCGGTATGGTCGCCATGGGCGTGGCTCAGGAGCACCGTGCCGATATCGTCGGGCGCGACGCCGAGACGGGCGAGTTGCGGCAGCAATTCGTGCTCCGGGAGGACCACCGGCGGGGCGGGGAAGCTGTCGTTGCGGAACAGCCGCACCGCCTCGACCGGATCGGCGAGCGGGGCGCTGTCGAGACCGGTGTCGAAGAGGACGTAGCCCTTCGCGGTCTCGATCAGATAGGCGCAGATCGGCACGGCGAGGACGATCCGCCGGTCGTCGCCGCGGATGCAGGCGGACTTGCGGATCACCTCATAGCCGCAGAGCAGAATGAAGAGCTTTCGAACGTCGGTCATGGCGGCCTCGTCGGGAGAAGAAGGGGGCCGGCGGAAGGGGGCGCCTTCCGCCGGCCGAGGATCAGCCCTTCAGGAAGCGGGGATCGAACACCTGATCGTACGGCACGTCCTCCTTGAGAAGTCCGGCGATGCGCACGATCGACTGCGTCTTGTCCCAGGCCTCGGGCGGGATGGCGCCGTCGTACTGCCACATGTCGTTGGCGATGGTGGAGGCGAGGATCGCCGAGAGATCGTCGGGCGGCAGGGTGGGGAATTCCTGCCGGGCGAGCTCCTTCGCTTCGTCCGGCTCGTCGCGGACATAGGCGAGCGACTTCAGCGTCGCGTCGACCATCGCCTTGCACAGCGTCGGATCGGATTCGATCAGGCTGAGCGGCAGGTTGACGGTCGTCCAGGCGAACAGGCCGAGCTCGGCCGGCATGCTGGCGAAGGGGGCCTGCCAGACGCCCTGCTTGATGCCCTGCGCGATGGTCGGCTCGGACACCATGGCGACGTCGGCGGTTCCGGCGGCGACGGCCGCCATCTGACCGGCGCTCGTCGCGATCTCGATCAGGGTCACGTCGGAACGCGGATCGAGGCCGTCCCGCTCGAGCAGATAGAGCATGATCGAATAGCCCGTGCCGCCGCGGGTTCCGATCGCGATCTTCTTGCCGCGGATCTTGTCGGCGAAAGAGGCAGCCGGATCGATCGTCACGCCGGTCTTGGCGACGAGGAAGGCGTTCGCCCGGTTCGACAGGGCGACCACGGCGCGCAGCGGCATGCCGCCCCGGGCGCGCACGAAGGCGATGTGCTCCGGCCCCCCGATATAGGCATCGGCATCGCCCGACAGCACGGCGGCGATGTGCTTGCCGCCGCCTTCCGTGGTGACGAGTTCGATCTTCAGCCCGGCTTCCTCGTAGAAGCCCTTCTTGATGCCGACATAGAAGGGCAGGCTGTCGACGCTGTGGCCGGGCTCCGTGACCGTGAAGGTCTTCAGATCGGCGGCCCGCGCGAGGCGGCCTCCGGCGAGGCTGGCGGCACCGAGCGCGAGGGCGGCGGTGCCGAACTGGCGGCGTGTGAGCTTTGTCATGTCTGTTCCCTTGGTTGGTCGAGGCGATAGTCCACCCGCCCCGGGGCCGAGGTCTCTCGCCGGGCTCGTCGTGACGGGTGAAGGGAGGGACGCGGCTGCGGCGTGGACGCCGTCAGCGCGTGCTGTCGCGTGAGGTCTCCGCGCTGTGGAAGCCCTTGAGCAATTGCCGCTCCATCCAGACCACGACGCCATAGAGCGCCATGGACAGCACGGAGAGGATGGTGATGCCGACCCAGATCAGGGCCATGTCATAGGTCGCGCCGGCATACATGATGACCTTGCCGAGCCCGAACTGCGACGAGATGAATTCCCCGACCAGTACACCGGCGAGTGCAAGGCCGATGTTGATCCTGAGCGAGGAGATGATCCACGGCATCGAGGATGGCAGGATGATCTTGCGGAAGACGTCCCAGCGGCGGCCGCCGAGAGAATAGGTCAGCTTGACGAGATCCTCATCGACCGATTTGACGCCCGAATAAGCCGCGAGGGCGGTGATGACGAAGGTCAGCGCGATGGCGAGCGCAATCTTCGAGCTGATGCCGATGCCGAAGATCAGGATGATCAGCGGGCCGAGCGCCATTTTGGGAATGGCGTTGAAGACGACGATGAAGGGCTCGACGATGCGGGCCGCGTTCTTCGACCACCACAGCGACAAGCCGATCGCCGCGCCGAGCAGCGAGCCGGCGACGAAGCCGATCACCGTCGCACGGAAGGTGAACCAGGTGTCCTGCAGCGCCGTGCCCTCGGTGACGAAGATGCGGGCCACGCGGGCGATGTCCGACGGTGAGGACCAGAAGAAGGCATTGATGAAGCCGGCCCGCACCCCGAACTCCCAGAAGGCGAGGATCGCCGCGAGGATGACGAGCTGAGCCGAGTGAATGGCGAGCGGCGGCCAGTCGCGCCGCGCCTTCAGCACCACGCCGGCGCGGCGCTTCGGCAGCGCGGGGGTGGCTTCGGATTTCGCATCGGCTGCCGTCACCGGCCCGCCACTCTGGGTCGTCGCGGACATCTTCATGCGGTCTCCGCTTCCTCGTCCTCGGACGTCCGGCCCTCGAACAGCAGTTCGAGGCACCGATGCTTCAATCGGCCGAATTCCGGCGTGGTGACGATGTCGCGGGCGCGCGGGCGTGGCAGGCCGACGGGAAAGCTGTCGCGCACCCGGCCCGGGCGGGGCGACAGCACGACGATGTCGTCGGAGAGGAAGATCGCCTCGTCGACATCGTGCGTCACGAAAAGGATGGTGAGGTCGAAATCCCGCCACAGCGTCAGCAGCCATTGCTGCATGCGGAAGCGGGTCTGCGCGTCGAGCGCAGCGAAAGGCTCGTCGAGCAGGATGACGTCCTTGTTGCAGAGGAGCGTCCGCAGCAGCGCCGCGCGCTGACGCATGCCGCCGGAGAGCGCCGCCGGATAGTGGTTCTCGAACGCGCCGAGGCCATAGCGGGCGAGAAAGGGGCGGGCGGTCTCGCGCGCCGCGTCGCGGCCGATGCCCTGCAGTTCGAGCCCGAAGATCACATTGTCGAGGATCGTCCGCCACGGCAGCAGCAGATCCTTCTGCAGCATGTAGGAGATCATGCCGGCGCGGCCCGTGATGTCCTCGCCGTCGAGCACGACGGCGCCCGAACTCGGCTTGAGCAGGCCGGCGAAGATGTTGAAGAGGGTCGACTTGCCGCATCCGGACTGGCCGATGATGCTGGTGAAACGGCCCTTCTCCACCGACAGCGAGATGTCGTCGACGGCGAGGATGCCGCCCTCCGGCGTATCGAAGCGTTTGGTGATCCCGCGCAGATCGAGCTTTTTCGGCGCGGCGCTGCTGGTCCCCATCATGCTGGTCTCCTCTGGTCGAGGGATCGCCGGACGGAGCGCGCGCGCTGATCCGGGCGCGCCAAACGCTTCCGCGCGGCGTGATCGAAAGCCGGGAACTGGATCGAGGACGATGGCACGGCGCCTCCTGATCTCGCAGCGGCCGGAGCAGAACTCCGCGTCCGCGACTGGTGAGATCTCCCGGGCTTTTATCCCGCCGTGCTCAGGGGGATGTCTCCCGCCCTGACTGAGGCTCTCGGACCAGCGCATCGAACGGATGCCGGAACCCTAGCCTCAAGCTCGAGACGAAGATTAGCAAAGCCTGTGCCAGTTAGAGGTCTGGCGTCTTGCCTCGTGCCGGACGCTGCGCTTCGGCGCCTTCGGCGCCAAAAGCTGTGCGCCCTGCCCAAGATCGCGGCTGCGCCTTCGCCGCCTTCGGCCCTCAGCGGGCGGCCTCCGGCGCGCCGGCTACGGCGGTTCCATAGGCGCGGGCCTGCGCCGCCTGACGCGCC
The DNA here is from genome assembly GCF_014199915.1 of Prosthecomicrobium pneumaticum. Lineage (GTDB taxonomy): Bacteria > Pseudomonadota > Alphaproteobacteria > Rhizobiales > Kaistiaceae > Prosthecomicrobium > Prosthecomicrobium pneumaticum. The sequence continues at coordinate 70,756 of NZ_JACHOO010000003.1, forward strand.
GCGGCATCCAGAACCCGCGGCCGGCCGAGCTCCGGCATGAAGCCGGCGAGCCGGTCACGCGCGGCGCGACGCGAGTAGCGTGCCTCGAGGAAGGCCACCGCGCGCGCAGCCCGCTCCGGGTCCGGACGCGCGAGCGCGTCGCGGACGGCGGCGGCGAAAGCCTCGGGCGTGTCGGCGATCCAGGCCATGGTCTCCGGGGCCTCGATGCCCTGCGCCCCGATCGACGTCATTACGAGGGGCGCACCGTTGAGCATCGCTTCGAGCACCTTGCCCTTGACGCCGCCGCCAAAGCGCAGCGGCACGATGGCCGCCCCGCAGGTCCGATAGAGCGCGGCGAGTGTCTCGTCCGACACCGCGCCGAGGAGACGGACGTCCGGCGCGGCGAGCGCCTCTACCTCGGCGGGCGCATCCGAGCCCACCACATTGACGATCAGCCCCTTCGTCTCATCGCGCAGGAGCGGCAGGACCTTATCGACGAACCAGACGATGCCGTCGGCGTTCGGTGCGTGCCCGAAGCCCCCGACGAACAACAGACTACGGTCGCGCGGTGTGGCTTCGGCTGCGAGGCGTGAGCGGGCGTGAGCGAATGTCTCGTCGGGGTAGGCGAGGATCGACATCGCGATCGCATCGACCGTCGCCGGCAGCCGCGCCCGCATCAGCACCGCTTCCGCCTCGCTCGGCAGGCCGACGGCATCCGATTGCGCGCCGATCGCATCCTCCTGAGCATCGGCCGCTTCCGCGAGGGCGAGAAGGCCGGACTCTCCCGTGATCCTGTGCTGCAGCCTCAGCCGCTCGCCATGCAGGTCATGGGCGTAATAGAGGATTCGTGCCCGCGAATAGGCGCGCACCGCCCCGACATAATTGATCGAAATGTGTGGCCGGGAGAGAAAGGCGTAATCGATATACTTTCCGTTGGTCGAGATCCATTCGTCGAAGCCGTGGCCGGGAAAGTCACCATGGATGACCTCTACCCCCAATTGCTGGAGGATGGGGGCGTAGACGGGATCGTAGAAGCGATTGTCGGGCCAGAAGGTGATATGGAAGCCTTCCGCCAGGAAGAACCGGATGTAATGCTCGATTGTTCGGGATCCAGCATCGCGGTCCCATTTCGGCACATAGTGGTCGACGATCAGAATGTGCGGCTTGGCGGCGGAGCGGTCGCGCGCGAGGAAGGCATCCTCCCCGTTCACGAAATGCTCTGCGGCGAGCGTCTCCTGCCAGCGTTCCACGAGCTTGACGAGATTGGTGACCTGATAGGCCTTGATGCCGACCGACAGATCGCGGCCGTGGCTGCGCCCCTCATGGTGCACCACTTCGGCGAAGGGCTGGTAGACGGTCCGCAGACCCCGGGTGCGGACCCGGAAGGCGAAATCCACATCGTCACTATAGGCCGGAGCGAAATGGCGATCGAGACCGCCGAGCGCCCGCCACACCGCTGCCGGGACGGCAATCGCGGCGCCCGAACAATAGTCGACGTCTTTCATATAGTTGAAGCCCGGCAGGCGCGGGTTCTGATCGCGTCCATAGTTCCAGGCGGAGCCGTCGCGCCAGAGAATGCCGCCCGCTTCCTGCAGGGTGCCGTTCCAGTTGAGGAGCTTGGAGCCGGCCAGACCGATCTCCGGATCGCGCTCGAGGGTGCCGACGAGCTGGTCGAGCCAGCCGGAGAGGATCAGCGTATCGTTGTTGAGGAAGACGAGATGCCGGCCCGCGGCGTGTTCGGCGGTGCGATTGCAATTGCCGATGAAGCCCTCGTTTTCGGCGTGCCGCACCACCCGGACGATCCCGCCGATGCCGGCGAGGATCGCCCCGGTGTCGTCGGGCGAGGCATCATCGCCGATCAGGATCTCGCAGGAAAAGTCCGTCCGGTGTTCGAGCAGCGACACGAGGCAGGCGAGCGTGTCGACGAGATTGCGATAGATCGGGACGATGATCGAGACGTCCGGCACGTCCTGCGTCTCGCGGCTGAGCAGTGCGGAGCGCGTCCGCGCCCGCTCGAACAGCCGGCGAAAGGCGGCGGAGGCGCGGAACGTCTCCTGCCGCTCACCGAATGCGGCGAGGGCCGCATAGAGGCCGGCGAGCCGCGGCACGTCGCGCGGCCGGCCGGTGTCGACGAGATGGCCGGCAAGGGCGGCAGGGAACCGACCCGAGGCGGACGCGCCTTCATCGGGAGGTGCCTCCGTCGTCTCGTCCTCGCCCAGCAACGCGCCGAACAGGTCCCGTGTGGCGCCGAGCCGCGCAGCCGCCAGAGCGATGCGGGGGTCTGCCGAGAAGGCGCGGCCCTCGAAGCGGCCGTGCTGCAGGAAATGGAGGAACGGCTCGGCGTCCGCACCGGGTACGTCGGGGTAGAGCCGACGGTAGGCGGCGATGTCGAACACCGGGTTGGGGTTGCGCCCCTCGGCGGCTCCATGGCGAAGGAAATGGACGAGCGGATTCTCGCCCGCGGCGAGCACGTCCGGATTGACCGCGAGATACCAGTCGCCGTCGAAGGCGGGATGCGGCGAGCGGCCCGCCCGCCAGCCATGCACGAGGTAATGGACGAGCGGGTTGATTTCCGCCTCGGCGGGATCGCGCGCCTGCGCGCGATAGTGGAGCGGGTCGAAGAGCGGATGCGGAGCGATCTCGAACAGGTCGGGATCTCGTAGATAGTGCTGCAGCCATTGCGGATCGTCGGCGAACGCTTCGCGCTGCGCGATCATCCAGCCGATGTCGACCAGGGGATGCGGCGAGCGATGCTCGCCCTCTCCGTGCATGATGAAGTGCTGGAGCGGCTCGATGCCGGCGGCTGCGACATCCGGCCGGAGCGCGAGATAGTAGTCGGGAAGGAGAATGGGGTGCGGCGACAGGCGAGCGCGATCGGGCGCGGTGGCGTAGGCGGCATAGGCATCGGCGAGCGGCCTTCCGGCCAGCCGCTCCGGGTGGCGGAGCGCGAACCATTCCGCATCGAAGAAGGCGTGCGGCGGGCCCTCGGCGGGCGGGTCCCCGGCCGGTCGTCTGCGCGCCGGCCAGATCCGATCGCCCAGCCGGCGACGCCGGGCAGCGGACCCATCGGTCGGCGGCCGCGGTGCCGAGGCGGCGGCCGGCTCGGCGGCTTTCGCCGACGACCCCGCCGTCCGCCGGCGGGCTGCGGCGAGCCGCTTCTCCGCACCGAGCCGCTCGCGCAGCACATGCGCGCGTGCTTCGGCCAGCGCCAGGCGCGCTTCCGTATCCGCCCGGAGTTCGGCGAGCGCTTTCGTGCCCGCGCGGGCCTGTGCCTCGACTGCAGCGCGCATCGCGGCGTCCGCACGCTCCGCCTGCCCGGTCCTCAGTGCCTGCAGCGCGGCGCGGGTGTGTTCGAGTTCCACGGCGCGCGCGTCCCGTGCCTCGGCGAGCATATTCCGTTCGCCGGTGAGCGCGGCGAGGCGCCGTTCGTTCTCGGCGTTGATCCGGCGGAGCGCCTCGTCCTCCTCGTGCAGGCCGGAAGCCCAGAGCAGCGTCCTGTTCTGCGCCTCCCAGAGATCGTCGTCGGACCGGGAGAGCGTCGAGATGGCCTCAGCCGCCTCGCTGATCGGCCGATCGGCGCAGAAGGCGAGGAAATACTCGGGCTCCCATATCGGCGGGCCGCCCCTCTCGACCGCGAATCCCGCGTCGAGCCGGCGGCCGACGAGGGGCAGCGGCGGCGGCGCCGTGACCTCATCAAGGGGCCCTACCCAGGACGCGACCCCCATGCGCTGGCCGAGGAGGTGGAGGTGAGGAAAGCAGGGCTGCAGGAGTCCGACGAACTCCTCACGGTCCATCTCGCGCCGGTGAAAGACGTTGACCGGCACGGCGCGCCCATAGACCGGCCGGTTCGGCGTCGAGACGATGGCGAGACCGCCGGGCCGCAGCACCCGCCGGATCTCCGCGACCAAACGCTGCTGCGCCGGGGCGTCGACGTGCTCGATGATCTCGAAGGCGACGACGAGGTCGAAGCTCGCCGCGGCATAGGGAAGAGCGGTGGCGTCGCCGACGCGGAAGGCGATGCGGTCCGCCCCGCCATAGTGCCGTTCGGCCTCGGCGATCGTCGCGGGGTCGTGATCGAGCCCCTCGATCCGGGCTGCCCGCGCCCCGAGCAGTGCGGTGCCGTAACCGACGCCGCAGCCGAGATCGAGCACGGTTCGATCTTCGGCGAACGGACGGCAGGCGGCGTAGCGATGCAGATGCTCGTAGGCTATTCGGCCGCTCATCTCCGGGCTGAAGCGTTCCAACTGCGCCACGTGTCTTTCCCGATCGTCCGATTCTTCTCTCGCCGCATGATCGGCCCGTCTCGCCCCGGCCACAGCGCCGTGAGCAGGCCGAGAACCTCGCACGCCGGAAGCGCTGGCGCGGGGAGTGGCGTCCCGGAAGGGATTCGAACCCCTGACCTACGGTTTAGGAAACCGTTGCTCTATCCTGCTGAGCTACCGGGACGCAGCGGAGATCCAGGCGGCATATGAGCCGAGAGCGGTGTCGGGTTCAAGCGCTTTCGGCCTTCCGGGGCAGTGCCGGTCGGCCGCGGTGGAGGCGGTCCGGCCGGCCGGGCGGCCGCCCGCCGGCATGGCACCGCGCGCTGGCGGGCGTCGTCTTCGCGTTCGTGAGCGGGGCGGCGGATGGCGCCGAACGGCTGGTCGGCGGGGCCGACTGCGTGCTCGCCGCCGGCGAGGCCGGCCGCGTCGCTGCGGTGCCGGACGGTGCTACGCTGGTGCTCGAAGACGGCCTGGTCGTGCGGCTGGCGGGGCTCGCCGTCCCCGGCTCGGCCGCCGATCCGCAACCGGCTGCGGCAGCCCGCGAGGCACTCGCCGATCTCGCGCTCGGGCGGCGGGTCGAATTGCGCTATAGCGGCCCGCGGCGTGATCGCCACGGCCGGGCGCGCGCCCATGTGTTTCGGGTCGGGCGCGATGGCGAGCCGGCGCTCTGGCTGCAGCGGGCGCTCGTCGAGGCCGGCAGGGGGCGCTTCGCCTCGGCCGCCGATGATCGCGCCTGTCTCGTTCCGCTCGCGGCGGCCGAGCGCGCCGCACGGTCGGCCGGAAGCGGACTCTGGCATGTCCCCGATTATCACATTCGCGCCGCGCGGGATTCTTCGCTTCTGCAGCAAGAAGGCCTATATGAACTCGTGGAGGGCCGGGTCCTCTCCATCGGCCGGGCCGGCCGTCGCATCTATCTGAATTTCGGCCGGCGTTGGACGAGCGACTTCACGGCCGAGATCGAGGCCCAGGCGGAAGACGCGTTCGCGGCGGCGGGCGTTCCCGTCGAAACCCTTGAGGGGCGAATTGTTCGAGTGCGCGGCTGGATCGAGGAGCATGGCGGGCCGTTGGTTCGCATCACGCATCCCGAGCAGATCGAGATTCTGGACGAGGCCGATGGCGGCAATTGACGCTCAGCGGGGACTGGACCGGGCGATACGCTTCGTCGCGGCCGTGACGCTCGCCGCGGCGCTGTCGGGCTGTACCTCGACGGTGCTCGAGGGGACGCTCGGACCGAGTCAGCCGCTCGTGGGTGCGGCGCAACCCGCGCCGGTCGATCCGCAGGTCGCCCGTGTCGGGGCCGAGGAACATCCCCGCATTGTGGCGGCTTTCGGCGGCGTCTATCGCGACCCCAAGCTCGAGCAGACGCTCGCCCGCGTCGTCGGCCGCCTGGTCGATGCCTCGGAGGTGCCGTCGCAGGCCTATCGGATCACCATCCTCAATTCGCCGACCGTCAACGCCTTCGCGCTCCCCGGCGGCTATCTCTACGTCACGCGCGGGTTGCTCGCGCTCGCCAACGACTCCTCCGAACTCGCCGCGGTGATCGCGCACGAGATGGCGCACGTCACAGCCAATCATGCGGTCGAGCGGCAGAACCGCGCCCGCGAGGCGGTGATCGTCAGCCGCGTCGTCACCGATGTGCTCGACGACGGCCTCGCCGGCAAGCTGGCGCTCGCCTCCTCGCAGCGCACCCTCGCCGCCTTCTCGCAGCAGCAGGAACTGGAGGCCGACGCGATCGGCATCAGGACGATCGGCAAAGCCGGCTACGACCCGTTCGCCGCAGCGCGCTTCCTCGAGCGGATGGGCCGCTTCGCCGATTACAAGTCGGCGCCGGGCGCGGTGCAGGACAAGCGGGCGGACTTCCTCTCCTCGCATCCCTCGACGCCGCAGCGGGTCGAGTTCGCCATCCGCGCGGCGCGCCAGTTCGGCGCCCCGGGCATCGGCGAGGTCGACCGCAACCGCTATCTCGACGGCATCGACGGGGTCGTCTTCGGCGATGATCCGTCGCAGGGCTATGTCCGCGGCCGCAATTTCCTGCATCCCGCGCTCGGCGTCGGTTTCACCGTCCCGGACGGGTTCGTGCTCGACAACACGGCCGATGCGGTGCTCGCGACCGGCACGGACGGCACGGCGCTCCGCTTCGACGGGGCCAATCTCGCCGCCGGCACCTCGCTCGTCGATTATCTGACCTCGGGCTGGGTCAACGGGCTCGACCGGAGTTCGATCACGAGTTTCTCCGTCAACGGCATGGAGGCCGCGTCGGCGCGCGCGTCGGCGCGCGGCTGGGCCTTCCGGATCATCCTGATCCGCGCCGGCGAGACCGCGACCTATCGCTTCATCTTCGCCAACGAGAGTGACGCACCCGGCCTGCAGCAGGCGGCGGACGCGACGATCGCGAGCTTCCGCAAGCTGACGGCGGACGAAGCGTCGCGGCTGCAGCCCTTGCGGGTGCGGGTCGTCACCGTGCGCCCGGGCGATACGGTGGAGCGCTTCGCCGCGCAGATGTCGGAGGTGGACCGCCCCGCCGATCTCTTCCGGGCTCTCAACGGCATCGGCCCGGGCGACCAGCCTTCGCCGGGCAGCAAGGTCAAGATCATCCAGTAGGCCGAGGGGCAGAAACGGCGGCGGACGCGCGACGGGAGCGTCCGACTCAGATGAAGTTCGCCGTGTCCGGGTGTTGCTGCAGCAGGGCGGCCTTCAGCTTCTCGAGCGCCCGGCTCTCGATCTGGCGGACCCGCTCCTTCGAGATGCCGAGGCTTTCGCCGAGCGCTTCGAGTGTCGCGCCCCCGTCGTCGCGCAGCCGCCGCTCGCGCACGATGCGCAGTTCGCGCGGTGACAGCACGGCGAGCGCATCGTTGAGCCAGGCGACGCGGCGCTCGCTGTCGATCGCCGTGCCGACCCGCTCGTCCTGCAGCGGCTCGCCGTCGACGAGGAAGTCCTGCCGGTCGGAGGCGCCCTGATCGCTCTCGCTGACAGGTGCGTTGAGCGACATGTCGGGTCCGGAGAGGCGCGCATCCATCAGTGCGACGTCATTCGTCGAGACCCCGATCGCGGTGGCGATCTGCCGGTAGATCTGGTGATCGGGCAGGCCGGTCGTGCCGCGGGCGAGACGGGCGCGCAGCCGGCGCAGGTTGAAGAAGAGGGCCTTCTGCGCCGAGCTCGTGCCGCCGCGGACGATCGACCAGTTGCGCAGGATGTAATCCTGGATCGAGGCGCGGATCCACCAGGTGGCATAGGTGGAGAAGCGCACCTCGCGCTCCGGCTCGAAGCGGGCCGCCGCTTCCAAAAGCCCGACATGGCCCTCCTGGATCAGGTCGCTCATCGGCAGGCCGAAATGGCGGAAGCGGGCGGCGATCGCGATGACGAGCCGCATGTGCGAGGAGGTCAGGCGATGAAGCGCGACCTGGTCGTTCTCGCTGCGCCAGCGGGTCGCGAGCGCGTGTTCCTCGTCGCGTTCGAGGTAGGGCGCTCGCATCGCCGCTCGGACGATGTTTCCGCGGGGGTATGACGCCGACGCCATCCTTCGCCTCCGGGGAGTCCGAGGCCGCGGCATCTCCGCGGCTCGACATTCCGAACTTTACGCGGCCCGCCATCCATCGGGTCACACAATGCCGTGAGACGATAGAACGGCGGGACGACACTCGGGTTGCGCTGCGGCGAAGGGATCGACGGATCTGCCGCGCGGCGCCTATCCGACGCGCAGCTCATGTTACGAAGCGGTGGCGTGCCCGGATCAGCATCGGCGAGGTTCGGTGACGTCGTCGAGGAGCCAATTTGGCTCGTCCGCCCAACGCCCCCTCGGCCGTTCGCCGGGCGCATCTTCGGCGGGCGTCCGCGCAGCCCATGCCGCTCCCCTCTCCCGCTCGCGGGACAGGGGTTGCCGCCGTTGCGCTCGGTCGGGAGGAGGACTTCTCTTCCCTGCAATCGGCCCTCTTCCCCTCTCCCGCGCGGCGGGAGAGGGCTTCCGGCCTTGGTGTCGCAGGTCGCGCAAGCGACCGAGACGGTTAGGCCGGAAGGGTGAGGGCCGCTTTCTTCATCGGGGAAGGGAAGAGCCCTCACCCCCGCCCTCTCCCGCGATGCGGGAGAGGGGGCTGTAGCCGTTGCGCTCGATCGGGAGGACGACTTCTCTTCACTGCAATCGGCCCTCTTCCCCTCTCCCGCGCGGCGGGAGAGGGCTTCCGGCCTCGGCGTCGCAGGGAGCGCAAGCGACCGAGACGGTTAGGCCGGAAGGGTGAGGGGCGTCTTTCTTCATCGGGGAAGGGAAGCGCCCTCACCCCGGCCCTCTCCCGCGATGCGGGAGAGGGGGGTGCCGCCGTTGCGCTCGATCGGGAGGACGACTTCTCTTCCCTGCAATCGGCCCTCTTCCCCTCTCCCGCTTGCGGGAGAGGGCTTCCGGCCTGGGCGTCGCAGGGAGCGCCAGCGGCCGAGGCGCGTAGGCCGGAAGGGCGGGGGCCGCTTTCTTTCATCGGGGAAGGGAAGGACCCTCACCCCCGCCCTCTCCCGCGATGCGGGAGAGGGGGTTGCCGCCGTTGCGCTCGATCGGGAGGACGACTTCTCTTCCCTGCAATCGGCCCTCTTCCCCTCTCCCGCTCGCGGGAGAGGGCTTCCGGCCTCGGCGTCGCAGGGAGCGCCAGCGGCCGAGATGCTTAGGCCGGAAGGGTGAGGGCCGCTTTCTTCATCGGGGAAGGGAAGGGCCCTCGCCCCCACCCTCTCCCGCGATGCGGGAGAGGGGGTTGCCGCCGTTGCGCTCGATCGGGAGGGCGACTTCTCTTCCCTGCAATCGGCCCTCTTCCCCTCTCCCGCTTGCGGGAGAGGGCTTCCGGCCTGGGCGTCGCAGGGAGCGCCAGCGGCCGAGATGCTCAGGCCGGAAGGGCGGGGCGCTGCGTTCGGCGCGGCGCGGTCAGGCGGCCTCGTCCTGCTCCTCGTCTTCGGGCTCGGCCGGCGCGTCTTCGGCGCTCGCCTCGGTCTTCGCGCCGCGGCGCGGGCTCTTGGCGAGGTTCTGCTCGATCTGGCGGATCGCCTCGGTCTCCGAGATCTGGCCGACCGAGGCGATCTCGCGCGCCATGCGGTCGAGCGCCGCCTCGTAGAGCTGCCGCTCGGAATAGGATTGCTCGGGCTGGGTATCGGACCGATAGAGGTCGCGCACCACCTCGGCGATGGCGATCAGATCGCCCGAATTGATCTTCGCCTCATATTCCTGGGCGCGGCGGCTCCACATCGTCCGCTTGACGCGGGCGCGGCCGCGAATGGTCTCGAGCGCCTTTTTGACGGTCGCTGCGTCGGATAGCTTGCGCATGCCGACGGTATTGGCCTTGGCGACCGGCACACGAAGCGTCATCTTGTCCTTCTCGAAGAAGATGACGTAGAGCTCGAGCTTGAGCCCCGCCACTTCCTGCTCCTCGTGACCGACAATCGTGCCGACGCCGTGCGCCGGGTAGACGATGTGCTCGCCGGTCTTGAACTCGGAACGAGAGGCGGGCTTCTTCACGGTGGCCATTACGCTTCAACTCCTGTCATGACCGCCCGGCTCGGCGAAGCCGGCAGCCCTCTTCATCGGCGCGCGGCGACGCGCCACGCTTCCCAACCGCAGCCCCTGCCGGCCGGGCCCGCTTGCGCACAAGGGACCAATGCGCCCAAGAACCTTCCGCTCCGAACCCGCGCGGCGACGCGAATTCGACAGGGCGGACGGCTCTCGTGGCTGATCACGTATCCGACACGGTGGGCGGGAGCAGAACGAGCCAGAATCTGACTGTAAGAGCTACCCTACCACAAAATAGGGGAAAAATAAAGCGCGCCGTGCACTATTGCCGCACAGCAGCGCGCCCGCTGTCGAATGCTCGACGGCGGGGCAGGATCGGGCGGCGAGACCAGACGGCGTGGCTCAGTCGCCTTCGCCGGCCTCCGGGGAGAAGTAGAGGTCGAGCTTGTTCTCGACACCATCCATCGCCTTCGCGTCCGCCGGCGGCTCCTTGCGGGCGGTGATGTTCGGCCACTTCTCGGCGTAGTCAGCGTTGAGCTTCAGCCATCTGTCGAGGCCGGGCTCGGTATCCGGCTTGATCGCCTCGGCCGGACATTCCGGCTCGCAGACGCCGCAATCGATGCATTCGTCCGGATGGATGACCAGCATGTTCTCGCCTTCGTAGAAGCAGTCCACCGGACAGACTTCGACGCAGTCGGTGTACTTGCAGCGAATGCAGTTGTCGGTCACCACATAGGTCACGACGGTCTCCCGGAAGTCGGCCGGCAGCGGGCCGGCAGGCGTTGGGTAGCCGGTTCGGCCGGAGCGCGCAAGAACGAGCGCGCTGTCCGAAGCGGCGGAACAGGATCGATTTTTCACGCCGGCGGCGATGCGCGCAACGCTCCGTCACGAGGCCGGTCCGCGGGCCTCGCCGGAGGCCGGAACGTCCTCATAGAGCCGGCGGGCTTCCTCGGCGGGGCCGCGCCGTCCACCGCAGGCGGCGATCCGCACGACGCGCACCGCAGCCGGCGTGACGAGGGTCAGCACATCGCCCGGGCCGACCAGCCGGCTCGGCTGGTCGACTTTCTCGCGGTTGACCCGAACCGCGCCCGCCTCGACGAGGCGCTGCGCACCGGTCCGGCTCTTCGTGAAGCGGGCGAACCACAGCCATTTGTCGATGCGCTGCCGTTCACCCGCCGTCATCGCGGATCAGCCGCCCTTGCCCTCGAGGCTCGCCTTCAGGGCGGCGAGCTTCGCGAAAGGCGAGTTCGGATCGATCGGCCGGTCGCGCCGCTCCTCCCGCGGCCGTTCGTCGCGGGGGCGCTCGGGGCGCCGCTCCTTGCCCTCGCGGCGCTCCGGCCGCTCGCCGCTCTGCGGGCCGCCGCCGCGCCGCTCCGGGCGGTCGGGCCGGTCCCGCCGCTCGGGCCGCGCCTCGCTCCGCTCACCACCGCCGCCGCCACGCTCCGGCCTCGGCTGGGCACGGCGGTCGTCGCCGCCTGCGGAGGCCTCGCCGTCGCGCCGGCCGCCGCCCTGATGGCGACGGTCGCCCGGCCGGCCATGCGGCCGCTGATCGCCGCGCCGCTCGCCGCCGCCCTCGCGGGGGCCGCGGCGCTCGCCGCTCTCCGCCGTCTCGGTGGCGCCGGCCTGCGGACGCCGCCGGTCCTCGCGCTTGCGGTCCGGGCGTCGGTCGAAGCGGCCCGGACGCCAGATCTCGATGAAGGCCGGCTCGGCCTCCGCCTCTGCGGGCGCTGCGTCGGCGGCAGGGGCAGGGGCAGGGGCGTCGGAGGCCTCGGCCGCGCTTGGCCCGGCCTGCGCGGGCGTCTCGTCGGCCTCGGCAGACGGCTGGGGCTCCGCAGGGGCCTCGGGTCCGGCGGCGGCATCCGCGAGGCCGGCGGACGGCCCGCCGCCGGCGGGCAGTTCTTCCGCATCCCCCTCAGCGGCTTCCACGGCGGCGGTCTCGGCCGCCGGTTCCGCGGTCTCGGCCGCCGGTTCCGCGGTCTCGTCCGTCGCCGCCGCGGTCGCGGCGGCGGGCTGGTCCGCTTCCCCGTCCGGCGCAGTATCGACGGCCGGTGCGGCTTCCTCCCGATCGACGGTCGGCGCGGCCTCGTCCGGCTGACCTTCCGCCGTCACCGGCTCCGCGTCGGGGGCGGTGGTCGTCTCGACCCCGGCGGCCGGTTCGGCCGGCGCGGCAGCTTGCGGCGCCACAGCGGTCGTTTCGGGCGGCGCGGCGACCGGCTTCGGCGCCGGCCGGCGTTCCAGCCGGTAGCCGAGCGCCTTCAGGATCGAGGCGAAGTCCTCGCCCGAGCAGCCGAGCAGCGATGTCATCGAGACGGTGACGGTGAAGCCGTTGCCGTCGACCGCACCGTCCGGTCCGACCGGATTGTCCGGCGTCGGCTTCCAGGCGATCAGCGGCCGGATGATGTCGGCGAGCCGCTCCAGAATGTCGATGCGGACGGCGCGATTGCCGGCGATGCGATAGCCCACCACGCGATAGAGCGGGCGGGCGAATGTCGGATCGACCGGAATCGTCGTGCGGCCCGAGGCCGAGAGCTGCGGCAACTCGGTCAGGCCGGCCATATCGAGGCCGCCATTCTTGAGGGCGAAGAGCATCGCCGAGAGCGCGCCCGGCGCCGGCTTGAGCAGCGCCGGCACATAGATGTGATAGGCGCCGAAGCGGACCCCGAGATTGCGCAGGCCCGCCCGCGCCTCCTGGTCGAGCGCCTTGACCTCCTCGGCGATCTCGGCCCGCTCGATGACGCCGAAATTCTCGGCCAGCCGATAGGCGATGCCGCGTGCGGCGCCCGGCAGGCCCTCCGCGGCGAGGAGATCGAGCAGCGGCTTCAGGAGCGTGCCGATCTGGCTCGACAGCCAGAGGTCGAGCCGATCCTGCACCCGCTCGCGGGCCGGGCCGGTCAGGCCTTCATCCGCGAGCAGGACGAGGCGCGGCTTCAGCGCCTCGTCGCCGGCGACGAGCCGGGCGACGGGCGCGCCGAGCCAGCGCAGCGTGCCGTCGGCGGACAGCGCGAATTCGGGGTTCGGGGCGTTGCCGAGCTTGTCGGCGCGCCGGTCGATTTCGCCCGAGAGCGCCTTCTGGGCCGCGGCCCGCACCGCTTTGGCGTCCGGACCGTCGCCGGCCGCGTCGGCAGTGAAGCGGAAGCCCTGCAGGCTGCCGACATGCTGGCCCTCGACCATCACGTCGCCGGCCGGAGTGATCTCAACGTCGAGCATGGCGTTCTCTCTCAGGCGCCTCATCAGCACGCTGGTGCGCCGATCGACGAAACGCTGCATCAAGCGCTCGTGAAGGGCATCGGAAAGACGATCCTCTATCGCGCGCGTGCGCTCCTGCCAATGGCGAGGATCGGCGAGCCAGTTCGGACGGTTGGCCGCGAAGGTCCAGGTCCGGATGTGAGCGATGCGATTGGCGAGCGTATCGATGTCGCCATCGGTCCGGTCGGCATAGGAAACTTGCGCCGCGAACCAGTCCTCCGGGATCGCGCCGCGCCGCGCGACATGGCCGAAAATGTCAATGACGAGCTCGGCGTGATTGGCGGGGGCGATGCGCCGGTAATCGGGAATGGCGCAGATATCCCAGAGCAGGGCGACGCGCTCGGCACCGACCGCGAGATCGCGCACCTCGGGATCGCGCGCGGCGAAATGGAGCGCGGCGACGTCCTCGGCCGGCGGCGCCTTGGTGAGGCCTTCCTGCTGCGGCGTCCGTTCGAGGCTCTCCTTGAGGGTCTCGACCGAGCGGAAGTCGAGCAGCCGGTTCCGCCACTGCACGGTGCGGACCGGGCTGAAGCTGTGTGTCTCGAGCTGTTCGATCAGCTCGTCTTCGAAAGAATCGACGCCGGAGGTGACGCCGAAGGTACCGTCGCGGGTGTGGCGGCCGGCGCGGCCCGCGATCTGGCCGAGTTCGGCGGCGGTCAGCCGGCGGTACTGGTAGCCGTCGAACTTGCGCTCCTGCGCGAAGGCGACGTGGTCGACGTCGAGATTGAGCCCCATGCCGATCGCGTCGGTGGCGACGAGGAAATCGACGTCGCCGGACTGGAAGAGCTCCACCTGGGCGTTGCGGGTGCGCGGCGACAGCGAACCGAGCACGACGGCGGCGCCGCCGCGCTGGCGCCGGATCAGTTCGGCGATCGCATAGACCTCGTCGGCCGAGAAGGCGACGATCGCCGAACGGCGGGGCAGGCGGGTGATCTTCTTCGAGCCCGACCAGGTCAGCATCGACATGCGCGGCCGGGTGATCACGGTGGCGCCGGGGATCAGCTTCTCGACCATGCCGCGCATCGTGCCGGCGCCGAGCAGCAGGGTCTCGTCGCGGCCGCGCAGATTGAGGATGCGGTCGGTGAAGACATGGCCGCGTTCGAGATCGCCGGCGAGCTGGATCTCGTCGATGGCGAGGAACGAGGCGCCGGTGTCGGTCGGCAGCGCTTCCACGGTGCAGACCCGGAAGCGCGGATTGGCGGGGATGACCTTTTCCTCGCCGGTGACGAGGGCGACCTGATCGGCGCCGACCCGGGCCGCTACCTTCGTATAGACCTCGCGGGCGAGCAGCCTGAGCGGCAGGCCGATGACGCCCGAGGGATGGGCGAGCATGCGCTCGATGGCGAAATGGGTCTTGCCGGTGTTTGTCGGTCCGAGAACGGCGACGACATTGCGGCCACCGTCTTTCGGGGCGCCGCCGGAACTCAAAGGAAGCGTCATGCGGAAGTGGGTCTTTCCTCGGTCCGTCACCGGTTGTGTATCATGCCGATACAGGATCGGTGCTGAAAATCGATGAGAGGCCGCGCCGGTTTACGATCGGAACGGGCGCGGAACGAAAGAGGCCCGAATCACTCACCCGGCGCTCTTCGCCTTCCGTTCACCGCAAGATATGGGGTGCCCGGCCCGGCTTCGCACGAGGGGCGGCAAGAAGGGCGGCCGGAGATTCCCCGATCGCCACGCCACGTTAACCGCTCTGCCGTGCGCAGCCCCGTGATCGGCGGTCTGCGCGGGTCGAGGACAGGGTTAGCGAGGCGTTACCGCCTCCCGTGTGAAACCTCGTGGCGCCGTCAACCTTTCGTCCGGAAGCGGAACGAATCGTCGACGAATCGCCGATCGCGCGATGTTCGTCCTCTGTGCGCACACGATCTTGCGTTCCCGGCGGGACTGGACCGCAAAGGCACCCTCCCGGCGGCGGGAAGCACGCGGCGAAAGGGTTACGGGCGGCCACGCCCCGCGTCCCGATAAGGCACAGGCAGGTGATCGCGCGGGGGTGGGTTGGGTGGCCGCGGCGCTCGGATGGCCCGGCGGCGCGATTATGGACCCCGGCACGGAGGCCGGGGTGACGGGCGTTCGGGGGCGCGGCGGGGCTCTGCGCCCCCGAACCGTCTCGCCGGCTTCCTCCCCGAGCCCCGGTCTGGCGCCGTCGAACAACGGCCCACCCCTCATGCCGGCCTCCGTGTCGGCCTCCATAATCGTGAGGGTCGTGATCCGGGCACCACCTCTCCGCCCGTCCCTCCCGCGAAGGGGGATCCATGAAGCAGAGGACGGCACAGTGTGATGGATCCTCGCCTTCGCGAGGACAACGGGTGCACGGGGCCGGCCGTGGCGCTCGGATGGCCCGGCGTCACGATTATGGACCCCGGCACGGAGGCCGGGGTGACGGGTGTTCGGGGGGGCGCGGCGGGGCTCTGCGTCCCCGAACCGTCTCGCCGGCTTCCTCCCCGAGCCCCGGTTCGGCGCCGTCGAACAACGCCCCACCCGTCATGCCGGCCTCCGTGCCGGCATCCATAATCGTGAGGGTCGTGATCCGGGCACCATCTCTCCGCCCGTCCCTCCCGCGAAGGCGGGATCCATGAAGCAGAGGACGGCACAGTGTGATGGATCCTCGCCTTCGCGAGGACAACGGGTGCACGGGGGCCGCCGTGGCGCTCGGAGGACCCGGCGGCACGATCACGGACCCCGGCACGGAGGCCGGGGTGACGGGTTCGGGGTGGCCGTGGCCCGCGGAAGCGACGGCTTCCCGCGGCGCCTTGCCGGTCCGCCCGGGCACCGATCCCGCCCGGCCTATTCCACCGAGGCGCGGTCGCCGACCGGGTTCACGCGGAGCTTCGAGGAATGCATGGCGAGCTCGCCGAGCTTGGTGCCGATCTGGAAGCGGTAGGGGAACATCACGCCGAGCTCTTCGACCGGCGCGTACCAGACTTCCATCGCCGTGTTGCGGGCCATGTATTCGACGGCCTCGCGGCTCGGCCGGTGGCCGGCCACCGGCACGTAGCGCGCGCCGCAGACGATCACAGGGCCGCTATAGCCGTCCTCGCTCGCGCTGCGGACATCGCGGGTGGCCTTGTAGAAGAGCTTGATGTCGAAACGTTGCCAGCCGTCGAACACCGGGATGCTGCGGTTGCAGGCGCGCGTCTCCCGGCCCTTCCTATAAGAAACGAGGAAGGCCGACAGCGGATCGAGGATGTTGGTCTTGTCGCGTGCGGTGACGGGCACGCGGTCCGGCCGGTCGGCGAGCGGCGGCTCGGCCGACAGGCGGGTGATCGTGCCCGCCTTCATGATCATGTTCACGGACGTGCGCCGGCCGCTCTCGTTCGTCTCGAGCACATAGGTGGTCGGCAGCGGCTTGTCGCCGTTGAAACGGCCGCTGCTCTGCAGGGCGCCGCTGCCATCCGAGACGAGCCGGCTGACGCCGCTCGTCGAGCCCGAGACGGTGATGTCGTAGTCGTCGCCTTCGAATTTCGAGGCGAGCGTGAAGCGCCCGATCACGATGCTGTTGATCGTGATGACGTAGGTCGCCTTGACGGAGCCGCTCTCGACCGCACCCGCGGAGGAGGGGGCCGCCAGGCCGGCGGCGACGGCGAGCGCGGCGACGCAACGGCCGAGGCCCGTTCGCGAAAGAAAGGAATTGACCATCGATGGTTTCCGTCCAAAGCGTCGCTTTCGGCCGGTGCCGGTCCGGCCATCTGCAATCCCGATGCGAAGCACCCCCCGCTTCGAACGAAGAGTCTAGGCGATCCGGCCGTCCGCGTCACTAGCGGAGCATCACGGCCGGCGTGTGGCGGACCGGGCGATTTCCGCGTGACGCTTGACGGGGGCGACGCCCGCCGCTATTGAACCGCGACTTTTCCGACCGTTCTGTCGTGAGCAGCGCCGGTTACGCGCGCGTTCCGCCAGTGTCAAAGGATTGCTTCGATGTCTCGTCGCTGCGAACTGACCGGCAAGGCCGTGATGACCGGCAATACGGTCAGCCACGCCAACAACAAGTCGCGCCGGCGCTATCTGCCGAATCTCTGCCAGGTCACGCTGATCAGCGATGCCCTCGGCCAGAGCTACCGGCTGCGCGTTTCGGCGAATGCGCTCCGCTCGGTCGAGCACCGGGGCGGCCTCGACGCCTTCCTCGCCAAGGCGTCCGCCGAGGAGCTGTCGCAGAAGGCCCTGGTCCTGAAGCGCCAGATCGCCAAGAAGGTCGCCGCGAGCGCCTGAGCCGCGGCTTTTGCCGGAGGCTCGCATGAAGATCGCCGGATTCCTGACCGCGGCCGCCGCCATGGCGGCCGTCGTCGTGTTGTCGAACGTCCTCGTCCAGTATCCGGTCGACGCGCAGCTCGGTCGCATCGCGCTCGCCGATGTGCTGACCTGGGGCGCCTTCACCTATCCGCTCGCCTTCTTCGTCTCGGATCTCACCAATCGCCGCTTCGGCCCGTCGGTCGCGCGGCTCGTCGTGCTCGTCGGCTTCGCCGCGGCGGTGCTCGTCTCGATCGAGCTTTCGACCGCCCGCATCGCCATCGCCTCGGGCACGGCCTTCCTGGTCGGCCAGCTGCTCGACGTCACCTTCTTCAACCGGCTGCGCCGGCTCGCCTGGTGGCGTGCGCCGCTCGCCGGCTCGGTGGTCGGCTCCGTGCTCGACACGGCGATCTTCTTCACGCTCGCCTTCGCGCCGGCGGCCGTCTTCCTCGGCCCGAACGATCCCTTCGCGATCGAGGCCGCGCCGCTGCTCGGCGCGTTTGCGCCCGATCTGCCGCGCTGGATGTCCTGGGCGCTCGGCGACCTGTCGGTGAAGCTCGCGGCCGCCCTCGTGCTCCTCGTGCCCTATCGGGTGGTGATGGGGCTCATCCTGCCCTGGCCTGCGGGCCAGCAGCGCCCGGCCTGATCCTCTTTCTCTCCGTCGGCCCGGCTTTCCCGGTAGAGCAGGGCCTGCGCGGTCAGCCGGTCGGCTTCGAGCGCGGCGGCGGCGCGTGCGGCGGCCCGCCCGCTTCCGGTGCCGCGAGCGGCGGGGCGCCCTGCCAGGCGAATTCGAGCAGCAGGGTGCGCTGGAAGAGGCTCCGGTTGTCGTCGGAGACGAGCGTGATGCGGGTGCGGCCGTCCTCCATCCTGGAGACGGCGAGCCCTTCCATGTTGTCGATCTCGTCGCGCATCGTCCCTTCGAGCACCACCGGCCCGTCGAGCAGCGCGCCGGGGCGAATGGCACCCGGCAGCCGGCGGATCCGCATCGCGACGCTGATCGCCGTCGGCACCTTGCGTTCGAGGATCAGAAGGTCGCCGTTCGGCAGGTAGGCGGCATCGGTGATCGAATAGCCGTCCGTCTTGCGGACGCGGAAGGCGCCGGCGCGCGGCCCGGAGAGAACGGCGCCCTTGTGGTTGCCGTCGGCGTCGAGCGAGTTCTCCGCGATGACGACGAGCGCGCCGGCGAGCGGTCCGTCGGCGGGCGCCGCCGCGATGCTTTCGAGACCGCTATTGCTCTTCAGCCGGCCGAGCGTCTTCGGGATGCCGAGCCGGCGCGGCCGGGAGCCAGCGGGATCGCGCGCGGAATAGGCGGCGATCGCGTGGTGGCGTTCGAAGGTGACATAGGCCGTGCCGTCGACGATGCGCAGGCCCTCGGCGTCGGCGTTCCGCTTGCTTTCGAGCGGCCGCCCCGTCCGGTCGAGCATCGGCGCGATCGTGCCCTCGACGAGATCGGCGAGCCGGCCGTTCTCGCGCACCGGGCGCGCCTCGACCCAGAAGCCGAGATCGGAGACGAAGAGGAGGCGTCCATCGCCGGTGAAATCGAGGCCGGACAGGCCGCCGAAATCGCGGTCGCGGGCCGTGACGACGAGGCCGCCCAGAAACTCGAACTCGCCGAAGCGGGTCGCGGACGAGCCGATCGAGAACGTCTCGATCGGCCGTGCGGAGAGCGGAAGCGGCCGGAATTCCTGCGCGCCGGCCGTGCTCGCGAGGAGAAGAAGCGCGAGCGCGGCAGCGCGGCCCCTCATCGGGCCGACGCCCGGCGGCGCACAGGGGCGGCGGGCGCCGAGGTCCGGTTCTTCGTCTCCTCGAACAGTTCGGCGAGCTTCTCGGTCATCGCGCCGGCGAGTTCCTCGGCGTCGACGATCGTCACCGCGCGCCGGTAGTAGCGGGTGACGTCGTGACCGATGCCGATCGCGATCAGCTCGACCGGCGAGCGGGTCTCGATCTCCTCGATGACGTAACGCAGATGGCGCTCGAGATAGTTGCCGGGATTGACCGACAGCGTCGAATCGTCGACCGGCGCGCCGTCCGAGATCATCATCAGGATCTTGCGCTGCTCGGGCCGGGCCATCAGCCGCTGATAGGCCCAGGCGAGCGCCTCGCCGTCGATGTTCTCCTTGAGGAGGCCCTCGCGCATCATCAGGCCGAGATTGCGCCGTGCCCGCCGCCAGGGCGCATCGGCGGACTTATAGATGATGTGGCGCAGGTCGTTGAGCCGGCCCGGCGAGGCGGGCTTGCCGGCCTGCAGCCAGCTCTCGCGCGACTGGCCGCCCTTCCAGGCGCGCGTCGTGAAGCCGAGGATCTCGACCTTGACGCCGCAGCGCTCGAGCGTGCGGGCGAGGATGTCGGCGCAGGTGGCGGCGACCGTGATCGGCCGGCCGCGCATCGAGCCGGAATTGTCGAGCAGCAGGGTGACGACGGTGTCGCGGAAATCCGTGTCGCGCTCGATCTTGAAGGAGAGCGGCTGCATCGGATCGAGGATGATGCGGTGGAGGCGGGCGGGATCGAGCAGGCCCTCCTCCATGTCGAAATCCCAGCCGCGGTTCTGCTGCGCGAGCAGGCGGCGCTGCAGCCGGTTGGCGAGCCGTCCGACGGCGCCCTGCAGATTGGCGAGCTGCTTGTCGAGGAAGCCGCGCAGCCGGTCGAGTTCGGCCGCGTCGCAGAGGTCCTCGGCCTTCACCGTCTCGTCGAACTTGACGGTGAAGGGCTTGTAGTCGCTCTGCGGCGCCATGTTGGACGCGGCCGCGTCGGGCCGGCGCGCCTCGCCGGCATCGCGGGCATCGGTCGATTCCTCGCCCTCGGCCTCCTCTTCGGAGCCCGCCTCGGTCGTCTCGCTTTCGCCCGCCTCGGCCTCTTCGCCGCTCGCCTCGGATTCCTCCGCCGCTTCGGACTCGGCCTTGTCGGCCTCCTCGGACGGGGTCTCCTGTTCGGCGCCGGCGTTCTCGGTCTCCTCGCCGGACTGCTCGTCGTCGCCCTCGTCGGCGCCGAGCTCGTCGCCCATGTCGAGCGAGGTGAGCAGGTCGCGCACGGCGGATGCGAAGGCGTTCTGGTCGTCGAGCCGGCCGGCGAGCCGGTCGAGCGCCGGCCCCGCCTTCTCCTCGATGGTGGCGCGCCAGAGGTCGACCAGCCGGCGGCTCGATTCCGGCGGCGCGAGGCCGGTCAGCCGCTCGCGCAGCATCAGCGCCACGGCGTCCTCGAGCGGCGCCTCGGAGCGCTCGGAGATGTCGCCGAAATTGCCGCGGTGATATTTGTCCTCGAGCATCGCCGTGAGGTTCTTGGCGACGCCGTCCATGCGGCGCGCGCCGATCGCCTCGACGCGCGCCTGCTCGACCGCGTCGAACACGGCGCGGGCATTCTTGCCCTCGGGCGAACGGGCGCGGTGCACCGCGGGGTCGTGGCAGGCGAGGCGGAGCGCCATCGAATCGCCGAGCCCGCGGGTGATCGCCGCCTCGCGCGCGCCGAGCTTGCGCGGCGGCTCGGGCAGCCGGGCCTTCAGCCCGGTGAGCATCGGCCGGTCGGCCGAGAAGACGACCTCGAGATCCGGCTTGCCGGCGATCGCGCGCGTACAGGCAGCGACCGCCCGCTTGAAGGGTTCGGTCGGCCCTTCGCCGGGCTTGGCGCGCGGATCGCTGTTGCTCGTCACGACAGGACGACGTTGGCGGTCGATTCGGCGAGTTCCTCGCCGAAGGCGCGCTGGTAGAACTCGGCGACGAGCGGCCGCTCGAGCTCGTCGCACTTGTTGAGGAAGGTCAGCCGGAAGGCGAAGCCGATATCGCCGAAGATATCGGCGTTCTCGGCCCAGGTGATCACGGTGCGCGGGCTCATCACGGTCGACAGGTCGCCGTTCATGAAGGCGCTGCGCGTCATGTCGGCGAGCCGGACCATGCGCGAGACGACGTTCTTGCCCTTCTGGTCGCGGTAATGCGGCGCCTTCGCCATCACGATCTCGACTTCCTTGTCGTGCGGCAGGTAGTTGAGCGTGGTGACGATCGACCAGCGGTCCATCTGCGCCTGGTTGATCTGCTGCGTGCCGTGATAGAGGCCGGAGGTGTCGCCGAGGCCGATCGTATTGGCGGTGGCGAACAGGCGGAAGGCCGGATGCGGCCGGATCACGCGGTTCTGGTCGAGCAGCGTCAGCCGGCCCGAGCTTTCGAGCACGCGCTGGATGACGAACATCACGTCCGGCCGGCCGGCATCGTATTCGTCGAAGACGAGCGCGACATTGTGCTGATAGGCCCAGGGCAGGATGCCGTCGCGGAACTCGGTGACCTGCTGGCCTTCCCTGAGCACGATGGCGTCCTTGCCGATCAGGTCGATCCGGCTGATGTGGCTGTCGAGATTGACGCGGATGCAGGGCCAGTTGAGGCGGGCGGCGACCTGCTCGATATGGGTCGACTTGCCGGTGCCGTGATAGCCCGAGACCATCACGCGCCGGTTGCGCGCGAAGCCGGCGAGAATGGCGAGGGTGGTCGCGCGGTCGAACAGATAGTCGGGGTCGACGTCGGGCACGTGCTCGTTCGGCGCCGAATAGGCCGGCACCTCGAGATTGGAATCGATGCCGAAGACCTGCCGCACGGAAATCGTCTTGTCGGGCAGAGCGGCGGTGTCGGCGGTGGTCTCGGTCATGATGTCTCCGGGCGCCGCGGCGGCGCTGGCGGTCGTGCTTCGGAAATGACGGTTCGCCACGAGGCGTTCCGGCGGACGGTTCTTAGCAGAAGCCTGCGGATTTGAGATAGTTATATGCCTGAATGATCTCCCGCAGGCGGTCCTCCGAGGACCGGTCGCCGCCATTCGCATCCGGGTGCAACCGCTTCACCAACGCCTTGTAGCGCGCCTTGATCTCGGCGCCGCGCTCGCGGCCCTCGAGGTCGAGCGTCTCGAAGGAGCGCTGCTCGAGCGTCTTCAGCTTGCGCTCCGGCGGCTCGGGCGCGGCCGCGCGCTCGCGCGCGGAAGAATAGCCGCGGAACATCTCGAACGGATCGGAGAAGGCGCCACCGAAATCGCGGCCGCGATGGCGATGGACCTCGTCGCGCTTCTCGCCGTCGGGATTGACGCCCATCGACCAGGTCGGCCGGTGACCGGTCAGCGAATCCTTCTGGTAGGCCGCGATCGCGTCGTCGTCGAGGCCGGCGAAATAGTTGTAGGACTTGTTGTAGAGCCGGACGTGATCGAGGCAGAAGCGCCAATAGGCGCCTTCCTGCCTGCGGCCCTTGGGCGCCCTGTGGGTGCCGGCCTTGTCGCAGCCCTCATACTCGCATGCGGGTTCGCTCGCCCGGAGGACGGTCTCGGCGTCGGGTCTGATGCGGATGCGGTCGAAGATCTTTTGGTCGAGCGACATGATGCGATGCGGTAAGCCGAAGCGGGATTATGGGGACCGCCCCGCCGACGGGCAAGGCGCCTTTCGCCCCAGCCGAAGAAAGGACGTGAAGATGAACACGAAGGAGAGGATCGCGGCACGCCTCACGGAGGCTCTCTCGCCGCAGGCCCTCGATGTGGTCGACGAGTCGCACCTCCACAAGGGCCATGCCGGCGCCCGGCCGGGCGGCGAGACGCATTACCGCATCCGTATCACCGCGGCCGCTTTCGCGGGCCTGTCGCGGCTCGAAATGCACCGCCGGATCAACGCCCTGCTCGCCGACGAACTCTCCGGCGGCGTGCACGCGCTGGCGATCGAGGCGAAGGCGGCCTGACGCAGGCCTCGTCGTCGCTAATTCCCTTCTTCGGGAAGCACCGGCAGGGGGGCGAATTCGACGCCCTCCTCGATCAGCCGGCGCGCCTCTTCCGCCGTCGCCTCGCCATAGATGCTGCGCGGCTCGGCCTCGCCGAAATGGATCTTCAGCGCCTCCTCGGCGAACTTGTCGCCGACCGGGTCGGCATTGGCGAGCACGTGCTTCTTCATCTCCCGCAGCACGGCGATCATCGCCTCGCGGCGCGGATCGGCGGCGGCGACCGGCTGGCGCGCCTCCGGCGGGGCTTCCCGCGCCGGGCGGTCGATACCGGCGACGGCGGGCGCCATGAGCGCCTTCTCCACCCTCGTCGAGCCGCAGACGGGGCAGGCGACGAGGCCAGCGGCCACCGCCTTGTCATAGGCGGCGGAATCGCGGAACCAGCTGTCGAAGGCGTGCTCGGCGGAGCAGACGAGGTCGTAGCGGATCATGCGGTCAGGAGCATCTCATATCGCGAAGGAGCCGACCTGCGGCATTTCCGGCAGGTGGAAGGCACGCTCGTTGGCGAGCGCCGGAATCTTGCGCCGCGCCTCGTCGGCGGCGGCCGGGTCGATCTCGGTGACGAGGAAGCCCGGCTCGTCGCCCGCCTCGGCGATGACCTTGCCCCAGGGGTCGACGACGAGGCTGTGGCCATAGGTGGTGCGGCCGTCCTCGTGCCGGCCACCCTGCGCGGCCGCGACGACGAAGGAGCCGGTCTCGATCGCCCGGGCGCGCAACAGCACGTGCCAATGCGCCTCGCCGGTCTGCCGCGTGAAGGCCGCGGGAACGGCGAGCACGGTCGCGCCGGCCTTGGCGAGGGTGCGGTAGAGCTGCGGGAAGCGCAGGTCGTAGCAGATCGACAGACCGAGCCGGACCCAGGGCAGGTCGGCCACGACGGCGGTGTCGCCCGGACGGTAGGTCGCCGACTCGCGCCAGCTCTCGCCACCGGCGAGGTCGACGTCGAACATGTGGATCTTGTCGTAGCGGCCGATCACCGCGCCGTTCGGGCCGATCAGGAAGGCCCGGTTGGCGATCGCGTCGCCGTTCCTGATGGCGAGCGAGCCGATATGGAGGTGGATGCCGAGCTCGCGCGCCAGCTCGCGGAAGCGCTGCAGGGCGAAATCGGTCTCCTCGGGGGCAAGCGCCGCGGCGAGGGCGGCGCGATCCCGCTCGATGATGTTGGTCATCTCCGGCGTGACGATATAGCCCGCGCCCGCGGCTGCGGCACCGCGGATCAGCGCCTCGGCATCCTCGACATTGCGCTCAATCGAGCGCCCGCTGCGCATCTGGATCGTCGCCGCCTTGAACGTCGCCATGCCGGAACCCCCTCGGTGTTGCGAAAAATCGAGCATCAGCCCGCGAGCAGCGGATCGAGCCGCCCGGCGCGCTCGAGCGCGTAGAGATCGTCGCAGCCGCCGACATGGGTGGCGCCGACGAAGATCTGCGGGAAGGTGGTGCGGCCGGAGCGGGTCATCATCTCCTGCCGCAGCTCCGGCCGGTCGGTGGCGTCGTGCTCGACATAGGCGACGCCCTTCTCGTCGAGCAGGCGCTTGGCGGCCGTGCAATAGCCGCAGAACTGACGTGTGTAGATGACCACATCGGCCATGACGAACCTCGCCGCACGGGAACGGACCGGCCTATATAGGTCTCATCCCCGCGCAGCGACAACCCGGCCGCCCGTCACCCGGGCAAAGACGGCGACGTCGACCGAGGCGGCGCCGGCCCGGATCAGCGCTCGCGTCGCCGCCTTCACGGTCGCCCCGGTCGTATAGACGTCGTCGACGAGCACGACGCGGCGGCCGGCGAGCCGCGGCTTCAGCGCCGGCGGCACGGCAAAGGCGCCGCGCACGTTCTCGGCCCGCTGGCCGGGCGGCAGCCTGACCTGCTGGCGGGTCGGGCGGATGCGGGCGAGCAGGGTCGGCTCGAAGGCGACGCCGAAGCCCTCCGCCACCGCGGCGGCGAGGAGCGCCGACTGGTTGAAGCGGCGGCTCCACAACCGGCGGGGATGGAGCGGCACCGGCAGGACGAGCTCGCAGCCCGGCGCGAGATCGGCCGCTGCCCGCACCATCATGGCGCCGAGCGCGCGTCCGAGTTCCGGCCGGTCGCGGTATTTGAGCCCGTGCACCAGCTTCGCCGAGATCTCGTCATAAACGGCGACGGCACGCAGCCGTCCGAAGGGCGGCGGATCGGCGATCGCCTCCGCCGACAGCGCGCCCGGGCCGATGTCGTAGCCGAACGGGATCGCGAGCCGCTCGCAGAACGGCCGCTCGATGAAGGCGACAGCGCCCCAGCAGAGCGCGCACAGGGCGCCGTCGCGGCCGATGTGTGCGTCGCAGGCGAGGCAGGTCGGCGGCAGGACGAGATCGGCGAGACCGCGCCCCAGCCGGCCGAAGGCTGCGGCGAGGCGGCGCGCCGCGGGAATCGGCAGGGCGAGATCGGCGCGTTCGGCATCCATGACGCGAGCGTAACCCCGAAGCGCCCGCGACGGAACGTCTTCCGCTTTGACCGCGCGGGGCGGCGGGCTCATAAGGGCGGCATGACCGAGCGCCCGCGCCTCTTCGACAAGCCCGCCCTCGATCGCGCCCGCGCCCGCGCGCTCGCCGCCGCCGCGCCGGGCGCCGATTTCCTGCTCGCGCGCGTCGGCGAAGACCTCGTCGACCGGCTGTCGACGGTCAACCGCCGCTTCGAGCGGGCGCTCGAGATCGGCAGCCCGACACCGGCGCTCGCCGCCTCGCTCGTCGCTGCGGGCCGGGTCGGCCGCGTCGACCGGCTCGACCGGCTGCCGCAGGCGCTCGGCTCCGGCGGCATCGCCGGTGATCCGGAAGCGCTGCCGCTCGCCGAGGCGAGCGTCGATCTGGTCGTCAGCGCGCTCGCCCTGCAATGGGTCGACGATCTGCCGGGTGCCCTCGTGCAGATCCGCCGGGCGCTCGCGCCCGACGGGTTGTTCCTCGCGGCCCTCATCGGCGGGGCGACCCTCGGCGAACTGCGCACCGCGCTGACCACCGCCGAGAGCGAACTGACCGGCGGCGCCTCGCCGCGGGTTTTTCCCTTTCTCGACGTGCGCGACGGCGGCGCGCTGCTGCAGCGTGCCGGCTTCGCCCTGCCGGTCGCGGATACCGAGACGATCACGGTCCGCTATGCCGATCTTTTCGCTTTGATGCGCGATCTGCGCGCGATGGGGGCGACCAATGTGCTCGCCGCGCGCAGCCGCCGGCCGCTGCCGCGGGCGGTTCTCGTCCGCGCGGCCGAGATCTATGCCGAGCGGTTCGCGGATCCGGACGGCCGTATCCGGGCGCGGTTCGAAATCGTCTCGCTGTCGGGCTGGGCGCCGTCGGAGACGCAGCAGAAGCCGCTCCGACCGGGCTCTGCGCGGGCGAGCCTCGCCGATGCCGTGCGGCAGGCCGGCCGATCGCCGCAGGAAGGGTAGCGTGAAGAGACGACGGCCTCAGCCGCCGAGCGCGGCCCCCAAACGGGCGATCAGGCCGAAGGCCCCTTCGCTCGTCGCGACCACGCCGATGAGGGCGGCCGCGATCACGGCGGCGACCGCGAGCAGCTCGGCAGCCGTTCCGGCGGGGCGCGTCCTCCGCGCATCGCGCGGTGCGCAATCGCGCGCGACCGGCTCGACCCGGATCGGCCTCATCGCCGGCGCGGTGCTCGGATGTTTCATGCGCCTCGTCCCGTTGCCCTGCCGGAACCTCGCGCGAAACTACAAAAGATCGATTAACGGCGCGATCAGCGGCTCGTCGGCCGGCGGCATCGGATAGTCCCGGAGCGCCCGGGCCCGCACCCATTTGAGCGCCTGGCCCTCGAGACCCTGCGGCAGGCCGCGCCAGCGCCGGCAGACATAGAGCGGCATCAGGAGGTGGAAGTCCTCATAGGCGTGGCTGGCGAAGGTCAGCGGCGCGAGGCAGGCGGCCTCGGTGTCGACGCCGAGCTCCTCCTTCAGCTCGCGGATCAGCGTCGCCTCGGGGCTCTCGCCCGGCTCCACCTTGCCGCCGGGAAACTCCCACAGGCCGGCGAGCGTCTTGCCCGGCGGGCGTTGCGCGATCAGCACGCGGTTGTCGGCATCGAGAAGAGCGCAGGCGACGACGAGGACGAGGCGCTTCATGTGGGGCCGGTCTCAGGCTGGACGGCGATAGTGGTAGCGATAGTGCTCGCCGAAGCCGAGGCCTTCATAGAGGCCGATCGCGGCCGCATTGTCGGAGATCACCTGGATGGCGGCGAGCCGGGCCCCGGCCTCCCGGCTCCAGCCGAGCGCCGCCGTCATCGCGGCGCGGCCGAAGCCCTGCCGGCGCCGGGCACGGTCGGTGACGACGTTGAGGAAGACGGCGACCTCGCCGCAGACGACGGCGAGCGCGGCCGCGGCGGGCGTGCGGTCGCGGCCATAGGCGACGAAGCCGCGCGCCTCGGGGGCGATCAGGCTCAAGAGCAGCTTCAGCGTCTCGATGGTCGGTCCCGGCGCGCTGGCGAGCGTTGCATAGGCGCGATACCAGCGCGGATCGGTCGGCGAGAAGAGCCGCACCTCCCCGTCGCCGGCGGGCGGTGCATCGAGCGGCCGGATCATCACCCGGCTCTCCTCGAAGGGGGCCCAGCCGAGCCGGTCGAGCGCGGCGACAATGCCCTCGCCGGCGAGCGGCGTCACCCGGAAGACCGGGGGAATGCCGTGGCCGGTCGACAGCGCCGCCAGCCGGGCGATCCGCCGCTCGGAATCGGCGTCGTCGGCCGGATCGAGGCTCTGGAAGCAGTTCGACCGCTTCGTATAGCCCTGCGCGAAGCGCCACAGCCAAGCACGGTCGTGCACCGCCCCGATCGCCGGCCAGGCGGAGAGGCAGGCGGCCTCGATCGAGAGCGGCGCGGTGAGGAGATCCACGTCAGCTCCGATAGTCGCCGTTGATGGCGACATAGTCCTTGGTCAGGTCGCAGGTCCACACCGTCGCCGAGCCGTCGCCGAGGCCGAGATCGACCCGGACGGCGATCTCCTCCTCGCGCATCGCCGCGCTCGCCGCGGCCTCGGAATAGTCCGGCACGCGCTCGCCTTCGGCCGCCACCTGCGTGTCGCCGAACCAGATCGCCAGCCGGTCGCGGTCCGCCGGCTCGCCGGCCTTGCCGACCGCCATGACGATGCGGCCCCAATTGGCGTCCTCGCCGGCGATCGCCGTCTTCACGAGCGGCGAATTGGCGATCGACAGCGCGATCCGCTTCGCCGAACCGTCCGAGGTCGCGCCGGTCACCGTGACGGCGACGAATTTCCGCGCGCCCTCGCCGTCGCGCACCACCTGATGGGCGAGATCGCGCAGCAGATCGGCGAGCGCCGCGTCGAAGGCGGCGAGGCGCGCGTCCTCGATCGTCTCGATCGGCGCCGCGCCGCGCGCCGCGGCCGCACCGGTCGCAAAGAGCAGGAGCGTGTCCGAGGTCGAGGTGTCGCTGTCGACGGTGATCGCGTTGAACGAGCCGGCGACGCCCTTGCCGAGCAGGGCCTGCAGCACGGGCGCGGCGATCGGCGCGTCGGTGAAGACGAAGGAGAGCATGGTCGCCATGTCGGGCGCGATCATGCCGGCGCCCTTGGCGATGCCGTTGAGGGTCACGGCGACGCCGTCCAGCTCGACGGTGCGGGTCGCGACCTTCGGGAAGGTGTCGGTCGTCATGATCGCCTTCGCCGCGTCGAGCCACGGGCCGTCTGCGAGGCGGGCCGCCGCATCGTCGAGCACGCCGGCGAATTTCTCCGCCGGCAGCGGCTCGCCGATCACGCCGGTCGAGGCGAGGAAGATCGTCTCCGCCGGCACGCCGAGCGCCTTCGCCGCATGGTCGGCGGAGAGCCGGACGGTCTCGCGGCCCTTCTTGCCTGTGAAGGCATTGGCATTGCCGGAATTGACGAGCAGGCCGCGCGCCGCCCCGCCGGCGAGCGCCTCGCGGCACCAGTCGACGGCCGCCGAGGGGCATTTCGAGCGGGTGAACACGCCGGCGACGGTCGTGCCCTCGGCGAGACCGACGAGCAGCACGTCGGTGCGGTTCTTGTACTTGATGCCCGCCTCGGCGGTGGCGAAGGAGACCCCTTCGATGGCCGGCAGGTCGGGATAGGATTTCGGAGCGAGCGGGGAGACTGCGGTCGACATCGGACCTTCTCGATCTGGAGCCGGATGCCGACCGTTTGCAGGATGCCGCGCGGCGGCGCAAGGCTCTTCAGCCGCGGCGCACCAAGATGAAGCGGCGGCCATATTTCTGTACGGCGGGAATGACGCCCCACACCATCGCCCCGACCATGATCGGCACCAGGATGATGGTCTGCTGCCACACGCTCCATCCGGCGGTCAGCGGGCGGAGCAGATAGAGGAGCGTGGTGACGAGCGGGTAGACGACGGCGAGCACGAGCAGCGCAAAGCGCGGCCGCGACAGGACCGGGCTCGCGGCGGCGGACGGAGCGGCGGTGGCGCGGGTGGCGCCGAGGGCGGCGGTGGACATCGGGAAGCTCCTCGAAGATCGGAACGGCGAACCGTATCTGAACGGAACGTTTCGTTATATAAAACGGGCCGTTTCGTTTTGTCAAGCGGCGCGGAAGCGCCTAAGGTCGCCGCAGATGAGGAGCGAACCATGAGCGAGCCGGAGCGGGACGGGACGGGGGAGGAAGAGGAGGCCGGCCGGCGCCGCTCGGTCGGCGCGCGCCGCAGCGC
Source organism: Prosthecomicrobium pneumaticum (assembly GCF_014199915.1). Taxonomy (GTDB): domain Bacteria; phylum Pseudomonadota; class Alphaproteobacteria; order Rhizobiales; family Kaistiaceae; genus Prosthecomicrobium; species Prosthecomicrobium pneumaticum. Next base: position 100,316 of record NZ_JACHOO010000003.1, read on the forward strand.
CGAGAGCGCCGAGGCGATCCTCGAAGCCGCCGCCGACGTGCTGCGGGAAAAGGGCTATGCGGGGTTCTCGATCGAGGCGGTGGCGCGCCGCGCGCGGGCGGGCAAGCCGACGATCTATCGCTGGTGGCCGAGCAAGGCGGCGCTGCTTCTCGACGTCTATCAGCGCCAGAAGCGGGTCGAGGAGCCCGATACCGGCGCGCTCGAGGAGGATCTCTTCCTCTTCCTGCGCAGCCTGCTGCGGCACTGGCGCGACACGGCTTCAGGGCCGATCTTCCGCTCGACCATCGCCGAGGCGCAGTCCGATCCGGCGAGCGCCGCAGCCCTCGCCGCCTTCACGCAGGATCGCCGCGTTCAGACCGGGCGGATCATCGCCCGCGCCCGGGCGCGCGGCGAGCTCGCCGCCGATGTCGATCCGCAGCAGGCGGCGGAACTCGTCGCCGCCTATGCCTGGCTGCATCTCCTGATCGGCGATCTCGATCTCGCCGACGAGGCCATCCGGACCGCCGTCCGGCATCTCGCCGGGAGCTGGACGCTCCCGGCGCGCTGAGCGATCGTCGCCTTACGGCTTCGGCGCCTCGGCCGGAGCCGCCGCCGGCTTCAGGCTGTCGTCGAGAATCTCGACCGGCGTGTCGTCCCGCAGCGTCTTGACCGCGGCACTGAACGCCTCGCCCATGACGAGCTGGCGGACCTGCTCCTTCACCTGCTCGAACGGGGGCATCGGCTGCTTGCGCTTGTCGACGAGCTTGATGACGTGCCAGCCGAACTGCGACTTGACGGGCGTCTCGGTATACTTGCCGACCTCGAGCGCGAAGGCCGCCTGCTCGAATTCCGGCACCATCCGGCCCTTGGCGAAGAAGCCGAGATCGCCGCCCATCTGGCCCGAGCCGGGATCCTTCGACTTCTCCTTGGCGAGGGTCGCGAAATCGGCGCCCTTGTCGAGCTCGGCGATGATCGCCTTCGCCTCGTCCTCGGTCTCGACCAGGATATGGCTGGCGCGGATCTCGTCTTGCGGCGTGATCTTGGCGATCTCGGCGTCGTAGCGCGCCTTCACCTGGTCCTCGGTGACCGCCTGGTCGATATGAACCCGGAAATACTCGTTGCGCAGCGCCCGCTCGCGCAGCAGCGCCAGCCGATGGGTGAATTCGTCGCCCTTGTCGAGCCCGTCCTTCGCCGCCGCCTCGGCCATCATCTTGATGTCGATCAGCACGGTCAGCACCGCCTTCGGGCGCTCCGGAGCCGGGACCTTGGCGAGCTCCTCGGCGAAGTCCTCCTGCGCGATGGCGAGATCGAGCGCCGTGATCGGCGAGCCGCCCACCGTCGCGACGACCTTGTCGGGGTCTGCCGGGGCGGCCGGAGCGGGCACCGGATCCTGGGCCGAGGCCGCCAGCCCCGAGGCGAGGAGGGCGGCGAAGGCGATGCCGGCGGCCCTGAGTTTGAGGTGGGAGGTCATCGGACAATTCCCGTGGCAAGAGAACGATGAAGAAGACGGACAGGAGAAGCCGGAGGCTCGCCGGCGATGAGGGCAAGGTGCGAAGCCGCGGAGGGTTGCCTCTGCCGGGCTCCGGAGGTCGGTTCTTCGCACCATCCTTGGCGGATTTACGGCGCGCGGGCGGCCCGCTCCGCCCGCCGGCCGCTCCGTTGACAGAAGCAAGGCCCCCTCTTATCTGTCTCCCGTCGCGGCGTCTAGGATGCCGGCCTTTCCGAGGTGGCGGGCTCCCTTCAGAGGTTCGGCGTCTGTCGCGTGGAGCGGCGTTCGGCCGAAATCCCGGCTCCGCCTCGACGTCATCGAGCGGTCCGGCCATAACATTGAGGATGACCCTATGGTCGGTCTGGGTGCGCTGGCGCGCAAGATTTTCGGTTCCGCCAATGACCGGCGGGTGAAGGGTTATCGCCCTCGCGTCGCGGAGATCAACGCCCTCGAGGCCGAGCTTTCGGCGCTTTCCGACGAGGCGCTGCGCGGCCGCACCGCGGCCTTCAAGGCCGAGATCGCCGCCGGCAAGCCCCTCGACGATCTGCTCGTGCCGGCCTTCGCCACGGTCCGTGAGGCGGCCCGCCGGGCGCTCGGCATGCGTCATTTCGACGTGCAGATGATCGGCGGCATGGTCCTCAATGACGGCGACATCGCCGAGATGAAGACCGGTGAAGGCAAGACGCTCGTCGCGACGCTGCCCGTCTATCTCAACGCGCTCGCCGGCAAGGGTGTTCATGTCGTCACCGTCAACGACTATCTCGCCAAGCGCGACGCCGAGTGGATGGGCCGGATCTACCGTTTCCTCGGCCTGTCGGTCGGCGTGATCGTCCATGGCCTCGACGACAATGAGCGTCGCGCGGCCTATGCCTGCGATATCACCTATGGCACCAATAACGAATACGGCTTCGACTATCTCCGCGACAACATGAAATATGATCGCGGCCAGATGGTCCAGCGCGGCCATTTCTTCGCGATCGTCGACGAGGTCGACTCGATCCTGGTCGACGAGGCGCGCACGCCGCTGATCATCTCCGGCCCGCTGGACGATCGTTCCGATCTCTACAATACGATCGACCGGTTCCTGCCGCTGCTCGCCGCCGAAGACTACGATGTCGACGAGAAGCAGCGCTCCGCCACCTTCACCGAGGCGGGCAACGAGAAGCTCGAGCGGCTGCTGCGCGAGGCCGGGCTTCTGAAGGGCGAGTCGCTCTACGACGTCGAGAACGTCACCGTCGTCCACCACGTCAATCAGGCGCTGCGTGCGCACCGACTGTTCCAGCGCGACAAGGACTACATCGTCCGCAACAACGAAGTGGTGATCATCGACGAGTTCACCGGCCGCATGATGCCCGGCCGGCGCTATTCCGAGGGTCTGCATCAGGCGCTCGAGGCGAAGGAACACGTCCAGATCCAGCCCGAGAACCAGACGCTCGCCTCGATCACCTTCCAGAACTATTTCCGCATGTATGAGAAGCTCTCCGGCATGACCGGCACGGCTTCGACCGAAGCGGACGAGTTCGCCGACATTTACGGCCTCGAAGTGGTCGAGATCCCGACCAATGTGCCGGTCGCCCGTATCGACGACGACGACGAGGTCTATCGTACCGCGGCCGAGAAGTACAAGGCGATCATCAAGCTGATCGCGGATTGCCGCGAGCGCGGCCAGCCGGTTCTGGTCGGCACCACCTCGATCGAGAAATCGGAGCTCCTTTCGGAAGCGCTGAAGAAGGAGAAGGTGCCGCACCAGGTCCTGAACGCCCGCTATCACGAGCAGGAGGCGTTCATCGTCGCGCAGGCCGGCGTGCCCGGTGCGGTGACCATCGCCACCAACATGGCCGGCCGCGGCACCGACATCCAGCTCGGTGGCAATCTCGACATGCGGATCCAGCAGGAACTCTCCGAGATCCCGGAGGGACCCGACCGCGAGGCCCGCATCGCCGCCATCAAGGCCGAGATCGCCCAGCTGAAGCAGACGGCGCTCGCCGCCGGCGGGCTCTATGTCGTCGGCACCGAGCGGCACGAGAGCCGGCGCATCGACAACCAGCTGCGCGGCCGCTCCGGCCGCCAGGGCGACCCCGGCCATTCGAAGTTCTTCCTGTCGCTGCAGGACGACCTGATGCGCATCTTCGGGTCCGACCGCATGGACGGCATGCTGCAGCGGCTCGGCCTCAAGGAGGACGAGGCGATCGTCCATCCCTGGATCAACCGGGCGCTCGAAAAGGCGCAGCAGAAGGTCGAGGCGCGCAATTTCGACATCCGCAAGAACCTGCTCAAATATGACGATGTGATGAATGACCAGCGCAAGGTCATCTTCGAGCAGCGCGTCGAGCTGATGGCGCAGGAAGACGTCTCCGGCACCGTCGCCGACATGCGGCACGAAGTGATCGAGGCGCTGGTGTCCCGCCACATCCCGGAAAAGGCCTATCCGGAACAGTGGGAGACGGCCGAACTGCGGACCGCGTTGGCGAATGTGCTCAATCTCGACCTGCCGGTCGGGGACTGGGCGGCCGAAGAGGGCATCGCCGATGACGAGGTCAAGGAGCGCATCATGCGCGCCGCCGACGAGGCCGCCGCCGCCCGCACCTCGCGCTTCACCCCGCCGGTAATGCGTCAGGTCGAGAAGGCGGTGCTGATGCAGACGCTCGACCATCTCTGGCGCGAGCATCTCGTCACGCTCGACCATCTGCGCCAGGTGATCGGCTTCCGCGGCTATGCGCAGCGCGATCCGCTCAACGAATACAAGACCGAGGCCTTCGAACTCTTCCAGGCGATGCTCGCCAATCTGCGCGAGGCGGTCACCGGCCAGATGATGCGCGTCGAGCTCGTCCGTCCGGAAGAGACCCAGCTCGCGCCGCCGGACGAGGATCAGATCGAGGCGCGCCATCTCGATCCCTTCACGGGCGAGAACGAGATGGACGACAGCGCCCTGCCGACGCTTGCCAACGCCCCCGGCCTTGTGGCGGAGGAGGTCGATCCGAACGATCCGACCACCTGGGGCAAGGTCCAGCGCAACGCGCTCTGCCCCTGCGGCTCGGGCAAGAAGTTCAAGCACTGCCACGGCCGGCTCGCCTGAGGCGAGCCGCGCGGGCGGAAGCAGGGCCGGGCCTTCTTCTGCGGATTTCCGACTGTCGTGGGATACCGGATGGAGAGGCTCCACCGGTACGCCCAGCCTCACGATTATGGATGCCGGCACGGAGGCCGGCATGACGGGGGAAGGGGATGTCCCCGATGCGGCGCCGCCCTCGTCCGGCACCCGAGCCCCTTCCCAGTTCCTATATCCAGCGCGCCCTTTCCGTCTCAGAGCACCCGTCACCCCGGCCTCCGTGCCGGGGTCCATAATCAATGACGCGGGGCTGTCCCCGCGCTGTCCACCCGAGGGTCGCGAGCCGCGTCGCATCCCCCTTATCCCCGAAGGCGGGAGCCATCACGCCGAGCCGACCTCGCCCGTCCGAGCCCCCTCGCGCACCCCCCGTGCAATCGCTCCGCCGATCGCCTATATCCGGGCACCGACCTCACCATGGCGGCGCCGCGCCGCCCCGGAGTTCATCGATGAGCCAGACCTCCTCCGAAGCGCAGATCCCCGTCACCGTGCTGACCGGCTATCTCGGCGCCGGCAAGACCACGCTGCTCAATCGCATCCTCTCGGAGAACCACGGCAAGCGCTACGCCGTCGTCGTCAACGAGTTCGGCGAGATCGGCATCGACAATGATCTCATCGTCGAGAGCGACGAAGAGATCTATGAGATGAACAATGGCTGCGTCTGCTGCACGGTGCGCGGCGACCTGATCCGCGTCGTCGAGGGCCTGATGAAGCGGCCGGGCGGCTTCGACGGCATCCTCGTCGAGACGACCGGCCTCGCCGATCCGGCGCCGGTCGCGCAGACCTTCTTCATGGACGACGAGGTGCGCCGCCGCTCGAAGCTCGACGCCGTCGTCACCGTCGCCGATGCCAAGCACCTGCTGCAGCGGCTCGACGATGCGCCGGAGGCCGAGGAGCAGGTCGCCTTCGCCGACGTGGTGCTCCTCAACAAGACCGATCTCGTCTCCGCCGAGCAACTCGCCGCCGTCGAGCGCCGCATCCGCGACATCAATCCGCACGCCACCATCCACCGCACCGAGCGCTGCGCCATCCCGCTCGACCGCGTGCTCGACCGCGGCGCCTTCGATCTCGACCGCATCCTCTCCCTCGATCCGGAATTCCTCGAGGACGATCACCACCATCACGACCACGACCATGATCACGATCATCACCACCATGATCATGATCATGACCACCACCACGATCACGACCATCACCACCATCATCCGCGCCATGACGAGTCGGTCTTTTCCGTCTCGTTGCGCGGGGGCGAGCTCGATCCGAACCGCTTCTTTCCCTGGATCCAGCAGCTGACCCAGCTCGAGGGGCCGAACATCCTGCGGCTGAAGGGCATCCTCGCCTTCAAGGGCGATCCCGAGCGCTATGTGCTGCAGGGCGTCCACATGATCATCGAGGGCAATCATCAGCGCGAATGGCGGCCGGGCGAGACGCATGAGAGCCGGCTCGTCTTCATCGGCCGCAAGCTCGACGAAGTCGCACTCAGGAAGAGCTTCGAGGCCTGCATGGCGGCGTGAGCCGCCTTCCGAGACGCCGGGACCGGACCCTTGCCGACCATCCAGACCTTTCCGCTCGGCGGCTATGTCGTCGCCGCGACCTTCCTCGACGGCCGTCCCGTCTTCGCGACCGGTGACGGCCGGGTGGCGATCGTCGACGGCCCCGCGGCGGAGACCGTGCCGGTTCATGACGGCGGCCTTCTCGCGGCCGCCGCCACATGGGACGGCAAGCGGCTCGCCACCGCCGGCGACGACGGCAAGGTCGCGCTGATCGATGCGGCGGGCCATGTCGAGGAGGTGGCCCGGCTGCCGAAGAAGTGGATCGACACGGTGGCGACCGGGCCGGACGGCGCGCTCGCCTGGGGCAGCGGCCGGCAGGCCTATGTCCGCCTGGCGAACGGCCGGGAGAAGGTGCTCGAGCACGAGCGCGCGGTCGGCGGCCTCGCCTTCGCGCCGAAGGGGCTGCGCCTCGCCGTCGCCCGCTACAACGGCGTCTCGCTGTGGTTCCCGGCGACCGACGCGGCGGCCGCGACGCTCGAATGGAAGGGTTCGCATATCGGCGTGACCTTCTCGCCGGACGGCAAATATGTCGTCACGACGATGCAGGAGAACGCGCTGCACGGCTGGACGGTCGCCGACGGCAAGCACATGCGCATGTCCGGCTATCCCGGCAAAGTCCGCTCGATGTCCTGGTCGCCCAAGGGCCGCTATCTCGCCACTTCGGGCTCGGAAGCCGCGGTGTGCTGGCCGTTCCACTACAAGGACGGGCCGATGGGCCGCCAGCCGCTGCAGCTCGGTCCGCGGGCCGGGATCGTCTCGGCCGTCGCCTGCCACCCGACCGAGGAGGTGGTGGCGATCGGCTATCGCGACGGCGAGGTCGCCGCGGTGCGTTTCGCCGATGGCAATGAGGCGGGCCTGCGGGCGCCCGGCAGCGGCGGCCCGATCACGGCGCTCGCCTGGGACCGGCGCGGCGAACGCCTCGCCTTCGGCGGCGAGGACGGCACGGCGGGCGTGATCGACCTCGCCGGCTGAGGCGCTCTGGTCGTCATCCCCGCGAAGGCGGGGATCCATCGAGCAGGAGAACCTCTCCTTGTTCGGCCGGATGGGTTCCCGCCTTCGCGGGAACGACGGCGGAGGTGAAAACGCCTACCGCTTGAACACATTCACCAGAAACATCAGCGCCCCGAGGAGCGCGAGCAGCGAGGCGATCGCCACGACGGGCTCGAATTGCGGATAGCCGAGCAGCAGCGCCGCGAGCGCGGGGACCATCAGCACGATGCCGGCGGTCGAGATCCAGAACTGGACCTTGGCGAGCGTCCACGCCGCCTTGTGCGGATTGGCGTTGTAATAGAAGCCGAACAGCGCCGACGAGGCCCAGCCGAGCAGGTTGAGATGCGCGTGCGCGCCGACGAGGCGGTGATCCTGCGACATCGCCATGCCGATGCCCATCAGCATGCCGATGACGAGATAGACGATCGCTGTTTTGATGAACCATTGGCTCAGTTGAGGCATGTTCTCCCCCGTGGTGAGTCGACCGGCCTCGGCCGATGCGCCGAGCGTGGTCGGGTTGTGCGGCGTCTCAAGAGCATTTTCCCGGCCTGCGGGCAGTAACGCGCATCACAGCCCGTGAAGGAGAGCGAACCCGATGGCGAGACCCGTGCTTCTGGCGCTTTCTCTCTTCGCCGGCTTCGTCGCCGCGCAGGGGCCGGAGTTCGGCCAGCAATACCGTCAGCGGCTCGGCGGCGCCGCCGCCGAACTCGGCCGGGTGGTCGCGGATTTCGATCGCGATGCGGCCGAGGCCGGCCTCGATCGCGCCCGCGCCGTCGAGAGCATGCGTCGCGCCTCCGACGAGTTCATCCGGCTGCGCGCGGCGAGCATGGAACGCGCCTTCGAACGCTATGCGGCGCTCAGCCGGCAGCAGGCGGCGTTCGAAACCGGCGCGATCCTCGCGACCCTTCGTGCCGTCGCCGCGGCGCCCGATCCGACGCTGATGTCGGGCACCTGGCGCGACTACGAGCCGGCGGTGCCGACGACACCGGACGGCTTCGTCGCCGCGGGTCTCGGCTTCGGCCTCGTCTATGTGCTCGCCCGCACGCTCGGCATGACGCTGCGCCGCCCGAAGCGTCGGCGCCGCCGTCCCGACGAGGACGACGACTTTGCGGCCGCCCCGCCCCCGCGCCGCCCGCACCGGGTCGACTGGGGGAGGAGCGCCGATCCCGGCTTCTGATCGTCCCGCCGGCCCTACCGCACCAGAATGTTGCGGAACTGCCAGGGGTCGTCGCGATCGAGATCTTCCGGGAAGAAGCCCGGCCGGCCGTCGAGCGGCGTCCAGTCCGTATAGTGGCCCTCTATGGTGCCGAGATAGCGCCGCTGGATCGACAGGCAGCGGGCGAAGTCCATCTCGTCCGCCTCGACGATCCCCGCAGCCGGGTTCTCGAGCGCCCAGACCATTCCCGCCATGACAGCGGAGGTAACCTGCAGCCCCGTCGCATTCTGATAGGGCGCGAGGGTGCGCGCCTCCTCGATGGTGAGACGCGACCCGTACCAGTAGGCGTTGCGGGCGTGGCCGTAGAGGAGAACGCCGAGCTCATCGCGCCCGCCGACGATCTCGCTCTCGCTCAGGATGTGCTGCTTGCCCTGCGGCTGGCCGGCCTGGCCGAACAGCTCGTGCAGCGACAGCACCGCGTCGTTCGACGGGTGATAGGCGTAGTGGCAGGTCGGCCGATAGACGAGCGCACCGTCCTCGTGCACGGAATAGTAGTCCGAGATCGAGATCGCCTCGTTGTGGGTGACGAGAAAGCCGAATTGCGGCCCGGAGATCGGGCACCATGTGCGAACCCGCGTATCGGCGCCCGGCTGCAGCAGATAGATCGCCGCCGCGTCGCTCTTCGCGTGGCGCCGGGCCTTGTCCGGCATCCAGCGCTCGTGCGTGCCCCAGCCGAGCTCGGCCGGCTGCATGCCCTCCGAGAGCAGGCCGTCGACGGACCAGGTGTTGACGAAGGTGTCGTCCGGTTTCGGCATGCGCGATCGCTGCGTGTCGCGCTCGGCGACGTGCACCCCCTTGACGCCGAGTCCACGCATCAGCGCCGCCCAGCCCGCACGGTCCGTGGGCGCCTCGACAGGACGGCCGGTATCGCGGGCGATGTCGAGGAGCGCCTGCTTGACCAGCCACGACACCATGCCGGGATTGGCGCCGCAGGTCGAAACCGCGGTCGGTCCGCCGGGGCGCGCGCGCTTTTCCGCCATCAGCGTCTCGCGCAGCGCATAATTGGTGCGCGCGGCGGTATCGGCGTTGCGGTCGTAGTAGAAGCCCGGCCAGGGCTCGATCACCGTGTCGATATAGAGCGTGCCGAGTTCGCGGCAGAGCCGCAGGATGTCGACCGACCCGGTATCGACCGAGAGATTGACGCAAAAACCCCGGCCTTCTCCGGCGGTCAGGAGCGGCGACAACAGGTCGCGATAGTTGTCGCGCGTCAGCCCCTGATGGATGAAGCGGATGCCGCGCTCGTCGAGCAGCCGGCGGTCGCGGTCGTCCGGGGCGATAACGACGAAGCGGTCCTTGTCGAAGCGGAAATGACGCTCCAGCAGCGGCAGGACGCCGCGCCCGATGGAGCCAAAGCCGATCATCACGATCGGGCCGTCGATGGTGCCGTAAATGGGCCAGTCGGCGGGCGTGGTCATGTCCGGATGCTCCTCGGGGCCGTGTGCCGTTCGGCCAGAGTTCCTAATAGGAATGGGAAACGGACGGGCAGGATTGCCCGTCCGCTAAGGCGGGGGAACCGTAGAGAGTTCAGGCGGCCGCGTCGAGCCGTGCCAAGGTCGGAACCGGCCGCCGGAGGGGCCGCAGCGACGTCCCGGCGAAGGGCGCGGCGATGGCGCCGGTCGGCCGCAGCATGCCGGCCGCGCCGTCGAGCGCGCCCTTCGTCAGCTCGAGCGCCAGAAACCGGTCGGGATCGACCGGGCCGGGCATCTGAAGCCGCCGCGTCGGCGCGGCGGAGAAGCCGAACCGCGCGTAATAGGGCGCGTCGCCGACGAGGATCACGGCGTCATGGCGGAAGCCCGCCGCGCGGGTGAGCGCCACGCGCATCAGCCGGCCACCGATGCCTTCGCCCTGGCGATCGTCCGCCACGGCGAGCGGCCCGAGCATCAGCGCGGGCCGACCGCCGGCCGAGACGTCCCACAGGCGCACGGTACCGACGAGTTCGCCGCTCGCGCCGTCGCGGGCGACGAGTGCGAGACCGGGCGAGGGAAGCCTTCCCTCGCGCAGCCGCTCGGAGGATTTGAGGAAGCGCCCCTCGCCCATCACGCGGTCGAGCAGCGCCTCCCGGGCGCCCCAGTCGTCGGGCGCCTCGGCTTCGATCAGGACCATTCGTTCCCCCTCAGATCACGTAGGAGGCGAGCGGTTCGAAACCGTTGAAGGCGACGGCCGAATAGGTCGTCGTATAGGCGCCGGTGCCCTCGATCAGCACCTCGTCGCCGATCGACAGCGAGATCGGCAGGTCGTACGGGGTCTTCTCGTAGAGTACGTCGGCCGAATCGCAGGTCGGGCCGGCGAGTACGCAGGGCGCCTTCTCGTCCGCGTCGTGGCTGGTGCGGATCGGATAGCGGATCGATTCGTCCATCGTCTCGGCGAGGCCGCCGAACTTGCCGATGTCGAGATAGACCCAGCGCACCGAATCGCTCTCGTGCTTCTTCGACACGAGCACCACTTCGGCCTTGATCACGCCGGCATTGCCGACCATGCCGCGGCCCGGCTCGATGATCGTCTCCGGAATGCGGTTGCCGAAATGCCGCTTCAGCGCGCCGTCGATCGCCTGCGCATAGGAAGGCACGCCCGGCACCTCCTTGAGGTAGCGGGTCGGGAAGCCGCCGCCGAGATTGACCATCTGCAGCTGGATGCCGCGCTCGGCGAGCAGTTCGAAGATGCCGGCCGCAGACGCGAGCGCCGCGTCCCACGCTTCGACATTGCCCTGCTGCGAGCCGACATGGAACGACACGCCATAGGCCGCGAGGCCGAGACGATGGGCGTGCTCGAGCACGCCGACCGCCATGTCGGGCTCGCAGCCGAACTTGCGCGACAGCGGCCATTCGGCGCCGGCGCCGTCGCAGAGGATACGGCAGAACACGCGCGCGCCGGGGGCGGCGCGGGCGACCTTCTCGACCTCGGCCTCGCAATCGACCGCGAAGAGGTTGATGCCGCGGGCGAAGGCGGCGGCGATGTCGCGCTCTTTCTTGATCGTGTTGCCAAAGGAGATGCGCTCGGCGGTCGCGCCGGCGGTGCGCGCCATGTCGATCTCCGCCACCGAGGCGCAGTCGAAATTGGAGCCGAGCGAGGCGAGCAGCGCCAGCACTTCGGGCGCCGGATTGGCCTTCACGGCATAGAAGATGCGGGTGTCGGGCAGCGCATGGGCGAAGGCGAGATAGTTCTCGCGCACCACGTCGAGATCGACAACGAGGCAGGGACCCTCGGGACGTCGCTCACGCAGGAAATCGATGATCTTCGCGGTCATGGCAGTCTCCCGTGCCGGCAGCGAGGGCCGGCGAACGAATTGCGATCCAGACGAGCCATCTGTCCGTGACGCGGCGGCCGATGTGGAGACGGCCGAGCGCGTCGCGGCTGCGACGGATTTTGCCGGCGGGTGAGGCCGGCGGTTTGGTTCGCGGGTGGACAGTCGCCAGCAGGACGCATCGGCGTCCCTGCTTCGCTGCCTTCGCCTGGGAGGGAGACCCTTCCACGCGCCCGGCAAGGATGTAGTGCCTCTTCAGTGACCCCGGCCTTTGGAGAGCCGGCAGAGACCAGAAAGGCCCGCTACGTCGTTGCTTCAAGTCGCGTCCCCCGCGGAGACGGGGTTCACCGGTTCGCTTTCCGGCTGCCGACCTTTTCGGGATCGCTCCCGAACTCCTGAGGCCTTTCGGCCCTGGGCGTCACCTCGGCCTCTTGTCCGAAGTCCCACCGGTCGGCACGCAACCACAGGCACGTGCGAAATTGGGCGAGGCGAGACGTATGCATATTCGCCGTCGCATTCAAGGGATTTTTTGCGCCCGCCGAAGAGATTTCACAAGGCGGCCGCACGGCGAAGGGAGGGGGCGCTTCGGGACGTGCTCACTCCATCTTGGAGCGGGCCGGCGCATGAGGATGGGCTGCCGGCGCCTCCCCGTCTCGTCAACCCCGAGCAACCCTCTCCGACCGGTGCTCCGCGGCAGGCACGGTTCAGCCGGCTGCAACAAAGGGATCGACGATGCGCAGCCGACCCTCGATGATCAGGCCGTTCTGCATGTCTTCGGACCACAGTGTATCGCAGCCGCAAAGGAGCGCGGATGCGACGATCATCGCATCATAGGTCGACAAGCCGTAGCGCTCGGCGATAGCCAGTGCGGCATCGTGCGTTTCGACGGTCAGAGGATGGACGTCGAGGAGTCCGCGCAGGAGGGCGAGCATCGCCCGCACCTCGGCCCATTGCATGTGCATCTTGCGGCGCGCCACATTGGCGACCTCGTTGAGAACTTGCACGCTGATGGCTCCGCCCGCCGCAACGACGGACTCAGCCCTGTTCGCCTTCGCGGCATCGCCCGATGTCAGATAAAGGAGGACATTGCTGTCGACGAAGCTAACGGGCATTCGCCTCGTCCCGGTCGAACTTGAAGTCGTTCGGAAGGCGGCCGCGGAACGCCCGGAGGCGCTCGAGGAGCGCGGCGCGCCCCGGCTTCCGGGCTATGCCAAAGGTGCGATCGTCGGCGACGTGGATCTCGATCTCGTCGCCCTCCTTGAGGTCGAGCGCCTCGACCACGGCGGCCGGAAGACGGACGGCGAGGCTATTACCCCATTTCGAGACCTGCACGTCGCTCACCCTGGATAGACACAGTGCCCCATGTATATCGTCGGCGTGCACTGTCGAGAAGCATCCGGAACCCGGAAGGGGTCACCCCCAGGGCAGGCGGCGCTTCAGACGTTCGAGGAGACCCGGCTCCTGCGGCGCGGCGGGCTGGTAGGCCTGCACCGGGGCCGTGGCGCGCACCGGGGAGGGGGCTGGCAGCGGCACGCCCGGCGCCGGCTCGCCCTTGACGACGGCGAGCTCCGGTCCGGGCGCAGGCGCCGAAGCCTGCGCGCGCTCCGCCTCCTCGGCGGCCTTCTTCGCATCGGCGACCGCCTTCTCCTTCGCCTTCTCGACGAGGGCGGCGATCTCGATGTCTTCCGCGGCCTGCTTCTGCTTCACGCCGGCCTCGATCCATTCCGGGACCGTATAGGCGGGGCAGGGCGCTGCGGCGCTCGGCGTCTTGCCGGCGAAATCGGCGTCGAACTTGTAATCCTTGCCGCAGACGCTGACGGCCGGCACCTTCCGCGTCACCTCGAAATGGTTGTAACCCTCCCGCAGCCGCTGCCAGAACGGCATGTTCGGGTCGTCGGCATGGCGCGCGAGGTTCTCGGCCGTCATCTTGAACGGGAAGGCGTGCACCTCGAAGGCGCGCTGACCGCCGCGGAGGGCGTCACGCGCCAGGGAATAGATCTCACCGGCCGCCTGGTCTGTCATCGAATAGCAGCCGGCCGAAGAACAGGCTCCGTGCACCATCAGATTGGAGCCGGTGCGGCCATAGGCCCGGTCGTAGGCGTTCGGATAGCCGATGTTGAAGGAGAGATAATAGCTGGAGTTCGGGTTCATCTGGCCGGGCGTGACCGTGTAGAACCCTTCCGGCGCCTGGCGGTCGCCTTCCTTGATCTTCGGTCCGAGCTTGCCCGACCATTTGCAGATCGGGTAGCTGACGAGCAGCGCATATTGCCCGTCCTTGCGCTGCTTCCACACCTCGAGCTCGGATTCCTCCTTGAACACCCGCATGTAGACGGGCGAGGTCTCGCTCATCCCGAGCTTGTCCATCTTAGCGACGAGCTTCGGCGGCACGGGAGCGAGCGCCTTCGGCCCGCCGCCATCGTCCTGACAGCCGGCGAGCAGAGTGGCGGCGAGGAGCAGCGCAGCGGCGCGCAGCAGTGTGTTCGGGCGTCGGGCGGTCATGGTCGCGGTCCTGCGCCGACGGTGCGGCCCCATGGTTAACATTTCCTCAACCGGCCGGCCTCGGCGCGCCTCTCTTCTTCTGCCGAAGCCGGGCGGAATCGTGACGCGCTAGAGATTACGCCCGATCGCGAGGAATTTCTCCCGCCTCTGCCGGCGGATCTCGTCGGCCGGCAGGCCGTCGAGCGCGGCGAGCGAGGCCGCGATCGCGTCGCCGGTGGCGGTGAGAACGGCGTCGGGGTCCCGATGCGCGCCGCCGAGCGGCTCGGGTATCACCGTGTCCACCACGCCGAAGCGGACGAGGTCCTGCGCCGTGATGCGCATATTGGTCGCCGCGTCTTGCGCGCGGCTCTTGTCGCGCCACAGGATCGAGGCCGCGCCCTCCGGCGAGATGACGCTGTAGATCGCATGCTCGAGCATCATCACCCGGCTCGCGGTGGCGAGCGCGATCGCGCCGCCCGAGCCGCCTTCACCGATCACCACCGCGACATTGCCGACGCCGAGCTTCAGGCAGGCCTCGGTCGACCGGGCGATCGCCTCGGCCTGGCCGCGCTCCTCGGCGTCGATGCCGGGATAGGCGCCCGCCGTATCGACGAGCGCGACGACCGGCAGGCCGAACCGGTCCGCGAGCTCCATGATGCGGACGGCCTTGCGATAGCCCTCCGGCCGCGCCATGCCGAAATTGTGCCGGATGCGGCTTTCGGTGTCGTTGCCCTTCTCCTGGCCGATCACCGCGACGGGCCGGCCGCGGAAGCGGGCGAAGCCGGCGACCACCGCCTGATCGTCGCCGAACTTGCGGTCGCCGGCGAGCGGCGTGAACTCGTCGAACAGCGCCCGCTGGTAGTCGACGAAATGCGGCCGGTCGGGATGGCGGGCCACCTGGGTCTTCTGCCAGGGGGTCAGCTTCGAATAGATGTCGGCGAGCGCCTGGCTGGCGCGGCTTTCGAGGCGGGCGATCTCGTCGCCGATCGCGACGGCGTCGCCGCTCTCGCCCATCGCCTTCAGTTCCTGCACCTTCGCCTGCAGTTCGGCGACGGGCTTTTCGAATTCGAGATAGGTTCGCATCCGGACCTTGTGCGCGGATCAGGGAGGAAACGGCGCGGGCGCGCGCGCCCTTGAGCCCCCTCGGAAGCGGCCGCACACTGGCGACAAGGTTCCGGGAAGTCAAGCGAGGCGGCGCACGGTGGCTCAGCCGGGCTCGGCCTCCGCCCGGCTCTCCCGGGCGAGCGGATGACGTTCGGCGACCAGCGCCTTCAGCCGCTCCTCGAGGACATGGGTGTAGATCTGCGTCGTCGAGATGTCGGCATGGCCGAGCAATTGCTGGACGATGCGCAGGTCGGCGCCGTTCTGCAGCAGATGGCTCGCAAAGGCGTGGCGCAGCACGTGCGGCGAGACGCGGCGTGGCGCGATGCCCGCCGCTCCGGCGAGGTCCTTGAGATCGCGGGCGAAGGCCTGCCGGGTGATCGTGCCGCTCTCCCCGAAGGAGGGGAAGAGATGGCGCGGATCGCCCGCGCCTGGGTCGCGGATCGCGGAGCGCAGGCTCACATAGCGGCCGATCGCCGCCCGCGCCCGCTCGCCGAGCGGTACGAGACGTTCCTTGCCGCCCTTGCCGCGCACCGTGAGGGCGCGCAGGTCCGGCCGCGCCGCGGCGGCCGGCAGCGCGACGAGCTCGGAGACCCGCAGGCCGGTCGCATAGAGCGTCTCGAGGAGGGCGTGGAGGCGTGCCGCCCGCAGCGTGGCGAGCGGCCGCTCTGCCCGGTCGATCTGCGCCTCGGCGGTCTCGAGCAGACGGTCGACCTCCGCCTCGGAGAGGATCCTGGGGAGTGGCACCTGCTTCTTCGGGCCGTCGATCACGCCGGTCGGATCGTCGCCGCGAACGTTCTCGGCGAACAGGAAGCGCTGCATCTGGCGGATGGCCGACAAGCGCCGGCCGGCGGAGGAGGCGGCGAATCCGCGCGCTTCGAGATCGCCGAGATAGCCGCGCACCTCGGCGGCCGATGCGCTCTCGAAATCGCTGCCGATCCCGGCGAGGAAGGCGCCGAAATCCTCGAGGTCGCGGCGATAGGCGGCGAGCGTGTTCTCGCTCGCGCCGCGCTCGGCGCTCATCATCTCGAGGAAAGCCTCGAGATGATGCAGCCCGGCGATCGCACGCCCCGTCTTCTTGCGCGCCATGATCACTCCTGCGTCGGGGCCTGCAGCAGGCGTTCGGTCGAGACCCGCACGGTCATCTCCCGCTCGTTCGGCCGGACGAAATGGGCGAGCGAAAAGACGAGCGCGAAGCCGCTCACCGTGAGAACGGCGCAGATCGACAGGAAGCGGAAGAGCGTCGGCATCCGGATCTCGTGCAGGGCCTCGTGTCTCCGCTTGTCCCCGAGCCGCGCCGCCAAGGCAAGGGCCCGCCGGTGCATGGCTGCCCGGCGCGTCTCTGTCATACGCTTGACTTCGAATGCCGTCTTCGGCTCAAGCTCCGCCCGAGCGAGGAGAGGCGACGGCGTGAGCGAAGGACAGGCGGCGGCGACGGAGGACGGGGCACAGGCCGCGACCCTGCTGCGGCTCTTGGGGCCGCGGGCGATCGTGCTGGTCGGCCTGATGGGGGCCGGCAAGACATCGGTGGGCAAGCGCATCGCGGTGAAGCTCGGCCTCGCATTCGCCGACGCCGACGCCGAGATCGAGCGCGCCGCCCAGCAGACCATTCCCGAGATCTTCGCCACGCATGGCGAGGCCTATTTCCGCGACGGCGAGCGCCGGGTGATCCGCCGTCTGCTCGACGGCCACCCGAAGGTGATCGCGACCGGTGGTGGCGCCTTCATGAGCGAGGAGACGCGGATCGCGATCGCCGAAGGGGGCGTGTCGGTCTGGCTGCGGGCCGAACTGCCGGTTCTGATGGCGCGGGTGCGCCGCCGCTCGAACCGGCCGCTCCTGCAGACCGACGACCCGGAGGCGACGATGAAGCGCCTGATGGACGAGCGCTATCCCGTTTATGCGCAGGCCGACGTGACGATCGAATCGCGCGAGATCGCCCATGATCTCGTCGCCGACCAGGTGATCGCCGGCATCATCGCCTTCCTCGAAGCCGAAGCTGCCGGAACCGGGTCATGACGTTCGCCGCCCCGATCACCGTTCCGGTCGCGCTCGGCGACCGCAGCTACGACATCCTGATCGGCCGCGGCCTTCTCGCCGCCGCCGGCGCCGAGATCGCGTCCCGCATGCCGAAGGCGCGGGTCGCCATCGTCACCGACGAGAACCTCGCCCGCCTGCATCTGCCCACGCTCGCCGCGAGCCTCGATGCGGCCGGCATCGGCCATGTGCCGGTCGTCGTGCCGCCCGGCGAATCGACCAAGAGCTTTTCCCATTTCGAGGCCGTCGTGCGGGCGATCCTCGCCGGCCGGCTCGAGCGCGGCGATCTCGTGCTGGCGCTCGGCGGTGGCGTGGTCGGCGACCTCGCCGGCTTCGCGGCGGCCGTAGCGCGGCGCGGCATGCGCTTCGTCCAGCTGCCGACCAGCCTGCTCGCCCAGGTCGATTCCTCGGTCGGCGGCAAGACCGGCATCAACACGCCGGAGGGCAAGAACCTCGTCGGCGCCTTTCATCAGCCCGACCTGGTGCTCGCCGATACCGGCCTCCTCGACACGCTGTCGCCGCGCGAATTCCGTGCCGGCTATGCCGAGGTCGCGAAATACGGGCTGATCGACGATCCCGCCTTCTTCGCCTGGCTCGAGGAGAACTGGCGCGGCATCTTCGCCGGCGGGCCGGAGCGCGAGCACGCGGTCGCGGTGAGCTGCCGGGCGAAGGCCGCCGTCGTCGCCCGCGACGAGAAGGAGACGGGCGACCGCGCCCTCCTCAATCTCGGCCACACCTTCGGCCACGCGCTCGAAGCGGCGACCGGCTATTCGGACCGGCTCGTCCACGGCGAGGGCGTGGCGATCGGCATGGTGCTCGCGCATGATTTCTCGGCCCGTATGAACCTCTGCTCGCCGGACGACGGAAGGCGGGTGAAGGCGCATCTCGCCGCGGTCGGCCTCCCCACCACGCTCGGCGAGATCGCCGGCGGCCTGCCGGATGCCGACCGGCTGATGGCGCTGATCGCGCAGGACAAGAAGGTGACGCGCGGCACGCTCACCTTCATCCTCACCCGCGGCGTCGGCGAGGCCTTCATCGCGCGCGACGTCCCGCCCGAGGCGGTGCGCGGCTTCCTCGCGGAGCGGCTCGAGGAGGTGTGACCGCCGCCGCTTGCCAGCCGCCTTCCTCCGGTCCACGCTTCATCCCGAGGCGGCGCGGGCGCCGCGGCGGGGAGGCCTCATGCTCGACATTCTGGCGACCTTCGGCGGCTGGTACGACCTGCCGGCCCATCTCTCCTATCTGATCCTCGCGATCTCCTTCTTCGTCACCAACATCTACTGGCTGCGCATCCTCGTCATCGTCTCCTTTCTGTTCGAGATCGTCTATTTCTCGATGCTGACGAGCTATCTGTGGTCGGGCATCGCCTGGGATCTCGTCTTCGTCGCGATCAATCTCTACCGGCTCGCCGACCTTCTGCGCGCCCGCCGCATGGTCAATCTGGCGAGCGGCGGCCATCTCCTGCGCACCGCGCTGCCCAACATGAAGGACGAGGGCCTCGCCCAGCTCGTCGCGCTCGGCGAGGAATGGACGCTCGGCGAGGGTGAGGCGCTCACCCGGCAGGGTGAGCCGGCCGAGGCCTTCTTCCTGATCATGGAGGGGCGCACGCGGGTCGAGGTCGACGGTGTGCGCGTCGGGGCGATCGGCCGCGGCGAATTCGTCGGCGAGATCTCTTTCCTCACCGGCATCTCGGCGACGGCGACGGTGGTCGCCGACGGCCCGGTCCGCCTGATCGCGCTCAACCGCGACCGGCTCGCGCAGGCCTGCCGCGACAATGCCGAGGTCTCGGCGGTGATCCACGAGGTGATCGGCGAGGCGCTCGCCCGCAAGCTGGTCTCCGCCAACCGCCGTACGGTGGCGGACGTGCAGGCGCAGGCGGGGTAGTCGGATCGACCACCACGCCGGGCCTTGCGTCTTCGGCCCCTCGTTTCGGCAATGGCTTGACCGTCCGCGCAACATAGGCCGACTGGTCGCGCCGGTTCTTCCGAATCTGGTCGACTCCCGCTGCTCCTCCAAGGATCATGGGTCGCATGAGGGCTTCGCGGGGCGAGGGATGCCGGGTTCTTTACGAGGGTATCTGCGGGACGCGATCATACGGTCGGGGCGATCGCCAAAGGCCTATGATCTTTTCTGGCGACGGGCTGGCAAGGTGGTCGCATTGGCGGAAATCGGGCGTAGAAGCCTGACTGCAGAAGGCGATCAGCAGGCCTATAAGCTCTTGGCCCGTCGTATCTCGCCCTTGCTTTCGGTGCTGCATGGACCCTTCAAGGGGTTGATCTATCCCAATGAGACCGCTTGGGGCAGCACTCTTATCCCGAAGCTCGTGGGCAGCTACGAAAAGGAGATTCATCCTTGGATAGACCAGATCTCCAATCTAAACTATGATGCCATCATCGATATTGGTGCCGCCGAGGGATATTATGCCGTCGGGCTGGCTCTAAGATTTCCAACCGCAAAGATAATCGCATTTGAAGTCGAGCCGTTCGCTCGAGAGCGCCTGGCGGCCATGGCAGCGCTGAACGGTGTCGCCGAGCGAATCGAGATTCGCGGGCTTTGCGACGCCCAGGCGCTCATGGATCTCGATCTCGATGGCCGCTGTCTGATCGTTTGCGACGCCGAGGGGCATGAGCAGGAGATTTTCGATGCCGAGGTCGTTCGGAAGCTCGAAAATCATGATCTGATCATCGAGTTTCATGATTTCGTTCATTTTGGAGTATCGAGGCGGCTCGCCGCTCTCTTTCACGAAACGCACGTTTTTTCAGAGACAGTCGCGCTCGAAGATCTGCAGAAGGCGCTTCATTTCGACTACAGCGAGCTGAACGGCCTGACGATCGCGGAACGAAGGCGCGCCGTCGCGGAGTACCGGCCGGCAGGCATGAGCTGGGGCTTGTTCGCCAGTCGTCGCGCGATCGACGATCACGGGGCCGTGGATTGACTCGACCGTCGACGAGCGGGGGCTACGGTTACGATTGTGGTCGATGCTCTGCGCAGCCGGCCGCAGGCGGACGAAGACGGACTGGCCCGGTCCGACCGCTCAGCCCTTCACCGCCGCCATCATGTAGTTGACGTCCATGTCCGCCGAGCGCTTCCATGCGCTGCGGAGCGGATCGAAGACGACGCCGGTCTCGGCCCGCGGCGTCAGGCCGGCCGAGGCCATCGCAGCGGCGAGTTCGGCAGGGCGGACGAGCTTGTCGTAGCTGTGGGTGCCCGGCGGCAGCCAGCGCAGTACCCGCTCGGCCCCGAGGATGGCGAGCAGATAGGCCTTCGTCGTCCGGTTGATCGTCGAGAACACCGCGAGCCCGCCCGGCTTCACGAGCGCGCCGCAGGCCGAGACGAAGAGCGGGACGTCGGCGACGTGCTCGACGATCTCGAGCGCGAGCACCACGTCGAAGCGCTCGCCTTCCGCGGCGAGGGCCTCCGCCGTCGTCGCGCGGTAGTCGATCGAAAGACCGCTCTCCGCGGCGTGAGCCCGGGCGATGCCGATATTCTCCGGCGAGGCGTCGGCGCCGACCACGGTCGCGCCCATCCGTGTGAGCGGCTCGGCGACGAGGCCGCCGCCGCAGCCGATGTCGAGCACGCGGAGTCCCTCGAGCGCATCGGCGGCGGTCGCGCTGCGGCCGAAAACGGTCGCGACCTCCTCCTTGATGAATCCGAGCCGCAGAGGTCCGAGCCGGTGCAGCGGCGCGAATTTGCCGTCGGGATTCCACCAGTCGGCGGCCATCGCCGAAAAATGCGCGATCTCGGCCGCGTCGACCGTCGTCTGTTCCGCCATCCCGGGCATGGGCGCTCCTGTTTGACGAGAGGGTCGGGTCGGCATGCGGCGAAGTCAAGGCGCCGCGAAGCCGCCGATTGCCCCGAAACGGGCGAGCCGCTATTGATGCGCCCCGCCGGCGGATGGCGCCGGCGAAAACTCCTGCCGACTGCCCCTCCGAAGGACGATCATGGCCCGTCTGGTGATGAAATTCGGCGGCACTTCCGTCGCCGACATCGACCGCATCCGGAACGTGGCGCGTCACGTCAAACGCGAGACCGATGCGGGGCACGAGGTGGCCGTCGTCGTCTCCGCGATGGCCGGCAAGACGAACGAACTCGTCGCCTGGACCCGCGCCGCGGCGCCGATGCACGATGCGCGCGAATATGACGCCGTCGTCGCGTCGGGCGAACAGGTGACCTCCGGCCTCCTCGCCATCGCGCTGCAGGAGATGGGCGTCAACGCCCGCTCCTGGCAGGGCTGGCAGATCCCGATCCGCACCGATGCGGCGCACGGCGCGGCTCGCATCGTCGACATCGACGGCTCGCTGCTCGTCGAGCGGCTGAAGCAGGGCCAGGTCGCGGTGATCGCCGGCTTCCAGGGCCTCGGCCCCGACAATCGCATCGCAACGCTCGGCCGCGGCGGCTCGGACACCAGCGCGGTGGCGATCGCCGCGGCGATCGGCGCAGACCGCTGCGACATCTATACCGACGTCGACGGCGTCTACACGACGGACCCGCGCATCGTCGGGAAAGCGAGGCGGCTCGACCGCGTCTCCTTCGAGGAGATGCTCGAAATGGCCTCGCTCGGCGCCAAGGTGCTGCAGGTGCGCTCGGTCGAGCTCGCCATGGTAAGGAATGTGCGGGTCTTCGTGCGGTCGAGCTTCGATCCGCCGGATGCGCCGCAGATCGGGGTCGGCAATCTGCCGCCCGGAACGCTCATTTGCGACGAGGACGAGATCGTGGAGAAGCAGGTCGTCACCGGCATCGCCTATTCGAAGGACGAGGCGCAGATCTCGCTTCGCCAGGTGCTCGACAAGCCGGGCGTCGCCGCCGCGGTGTTCGGGCCGCTCGCCGAAGCGGGCGTCAATGTCGACATGATCGTCCAGAACGTCTCCGAGGACGGCTCGACAACCGACATGACCTTCACCCTGCCGGTCGCCGATTACGACCGCGCCTTGAAGGTGCTCGAGGGCGCCAAGGATGCGATCGGATACCGCATCCTGCAGGGCTCGAAGGACCTCGTGAAGGTGTCGGTGATCGGCATGGGCATGAGGAGCCATGCCGGCGTCGCGGCCATGGCCTTCCGTGGCCTCGCCGCAAAGGGGATCAACATCCGCGCGATCACGACGTCGGAGATCAAGATTTCTATCCTGATCGATTCGGCCTACACCGAGCTTGCGGTCCGCACCTTGCATTCCCTATACGGGCTCGACGCGGCCTAGTCGCCGAGTGGACGTTACGGCCGGCGGCGCGAGCCGGCCGTTCCCCATCGCCCCGACTCATGCCACGAGTTGAGGACAGCAAGGCCGCACCGATTCGGAGCGTCCGAGGATTATGGTCATGCGGGGTTCCCTTGCCGGCCCGCGCGTTCTGCTCCGTCGCCTCCGCGAGATCATGGCGGAGCCGATCAGCGCCCAGGACCGGCTCGACAAGATCGTGGCGCAGATCGCGGCGAACATGGTCGCCGAGGTGTGCTCGGTCTATGTGCTGCGGTCGGACGAGGTGCTGGAGCTCTATGCAACCGAGGGCCTCAACCGCTCGGCCGTGCACAAGGCGGGCCTTCGGGTCGGCCAGGGTCTCGTCGGCCTGATCGCGGCCGACGCCCGGCCGCTCAACCTGCCGGACGCCCAGTCGCATCCCGCCTTCGCCTACCTGCCGGAGACCGGCGAAGAAATCTATCACTCCTTCCTCGGCGTGCCGATCCTGCGCGCCGGGCGCACGCTCGGCGTGCTCGTCGTCCAGAACCGCTCGCACCGCACCTATTTCGACGAGGAGGTCGAGGCGCTGCAGACGACGGCGATGGTGCTCGCCGAAATGCTCGCCGTCGGCGAGCTGGAGGGACTCGCCCGGCCCGGCACCTCGCTCGACCTCAAGCGGCCGATCACCTTGAAGGGCGTGCCGCTCTGCGAGGGCATCGGCCTCGGCCATGTCGTGCTGCACGAGCCGCGTGTCGTCGTCACCGCGCTCATCGCCGAGGACTCCGAGCGCGAGATCCGCCGGCTCGAGGCGGCGATCGCCTCGCTCCGGCTGTCGGTCGACGACATGCTGTCCCGCGACGACATCGCGCTCGCCGGCGAGCACCGCGATATCCTCGAGGCCTATCGCATGTTCGCCTATGACCGCGGCTGGGTGCGGCGGATGGAGGAGGCGATCGGCAACGGCCTCTCCGCCGAGGCGGCGGTCGAGAAGGTGCAGAGCGATACGCGCGCCCGCCTGCAGCGTCAGACCGATCCCTATCTGCGCGAGCGGCTGCACGATTTCGACGACCTCGCCAACCGGCTGCTGCGCGAGCTGATCGGCAAGGAGGCCGGCGGCGAGCGGCGGCAGATGCGCAAGGACAGCATCCTCGTCGCCCGCAACATGGGTGCCGCGGAGCTGCTCGACTATGACCGCGACCATCTGCGCGGCCTCGTGCTCGAGGAAGGCGGCCCGACCAGCCATGTGACGATCGTTGCGCGGGCGCTCGGCATCGCCACGATCGGCCGGGCGGAGAACGTCGTCTCGCTGGTCGAGAACGGCGATGCGATCATCATCGACGGCGACACCGGCGAGGCGCATCTGCGTCCGCCCGTCGATGTCGAGGCGGCCTATGCCGAGAAGGTGCGCTTCCGCGCCCGCCGGCAGGCGCAGTACCGGTTGCTGCGCGACAAGCAGGCGGTCACCAGGGACGGCGTCGAGGTCCGCCTCTTGATGAATGCCGGCCTGATGGTCGATCTGCCGCATCTCACCGAATCGGGCGCGGAAGGGATCGGCCTCTTCCGCACCGAACTGCAGTTCATGGTCGCATCGACCATGCCGCGGATGAAGGACCAGCGCGCCTTCTACGCCTCCGTCCTCGATGCCGCCGGCGACCGGCCGGTGACCTTCCGCACGCTCGACATCGGCGGCGACAAGGTGCTGCCCTATATGCGCACCTTCACGGAGGAGAACCCGGCGCTCGGCTGGCGGGCGATCCGGCTCGGTCTCGACCGCCCGGGCCTGCTGCGCATGCAGTTGCGCGCCCTGCTCGGTGCCGCGGCCGGCCGCGAGCTGCGCGTCATGCTGCCGATGGTGACCGAGGTCGACGAGTTGCGCCGGGCCCGCGCTTTGCTCGACCGCGAGATCGAGCATCTGCGCCGGCACGGCCATGAAGAGCCGACGCGGGTCCTGCTCGGCTCGATGGTCGAAGTGCCGCAGCTCTTGTTCCAGCTCGACGAACTGATGGCCGAGACCGATTTCGTCTCGGTCGGCTCGAACGATCTGCTGCAGTTCATGACGGCGAGCGACCGCGGCAATACCAATGTCGCCGGCCGCTTCGACATCCTGTCGCGGCCGTTCCTGCGGGCGCTTCGCCTCGTCGCGCGCGCCGCCGACAAGGCCGGCAAGCCGATCACGCTGTGCGGCGAGATGGCCGGCCGGCCGATCGGGGCGATGGTGCTCGCCGCGCTCGGCTATCGCTCGCTGTCGATGTCGCCGGCCTCCGTCGGTCCGGTGAAGCAGATGCTGCTGGCGCTCGATCTCGGGCGGCTGAAGACCCGGGTCGACGCCGCCCTCGATTCGCACGAGGGCGACGATGTGTTGCGGGGGGCGCTCGCCGCCTTCGCCGAAACGGAGGGCGTGCCGCTCTGAGCGGCGCGAACGCCATGCTGCCTGCCGGCCTGCCTTCCGACAAGATCGACGCGCTCGTCGCGCGCGCGGCTCTGGTCGACGCCAAGCTCGGGGCGACGACCGATCCCGACAACCTCATCAAGCTGTCGAAGGAGCGCGCCGAACTCGCGCCCGTGGTCGAGGCGATCGCCGCACTGCGCGCCGCGATCGACGAGCGCGCCGCGCTCGCCGAGCTGATCGAGGGCGATGACGCCGAGATGGCCGCACTCGCCCGCAGCGAGCGGGCGGCGCTCGACGAGACGATCGAGCGGCTCACCCGTGAGGTGCGGCTCCTCCTGCTGCCGAAGGATGCGGCCGACGAGAAGAGCGCCATCCTCGAGATCCGTGCCGGTACCGGCGGCGACGAGGCGGCGCTGTTCGCCGGCGATCTCTTCCGCATGTATCAGCGCTATGCGGCGCTGAAAGGCTGGAGGCTCGAGGTGATGTCCGAGAGCGAGGGTGAGGCCGGCGGCTACAAGGAAGTCGTCGCCGAGGTGAAGGGCGTCGGCGCCTTCGCCCGGCTGAAGTTCGAATCGGGCGTGCATCGCGTGCAGCGCGTGCCGGCGACCGAATCGGGCGGCCGCATCCACACCTCGGCGGCGACCGTCGCCGTGCTCCCCGAGGCGGAAGAGGTGGACTTCCAGATCCGCCCCGAGGACATCCGCGTCGATACGACGCGGGCCTCCTCGGCGGGCGGCCAGCACGCCAACACCACCGATACGGCGGTGCGCGTCACCCATCTGCCGACCGGCATCGTGATCGTCGCCGCCTCGCGCTCGCAGCACCAGAACCGCGCCCAGGCGATGCAGATCCTGCGCGCCCGCCTCTATGAGCTCGAGCGCGAGCGCCTCGCCGCCACCCGCGCGGCCGACCGGCGCGGCCAGGTGGGATCGGGCGACCGATCGGAGCGGATCCGCACCTATAATTTCCCGCAGGGGCGCGTCACCGACCACCGCATCAACCTCACCCTCTACCGGCTGCCCGAGATCCTCGAGGGCGGCGCGCTCGACGACGTCATCGACCCGCTGATCACCGAGCATCAGGCGAGCCTGCTCGCCGCGCTCGACGAGGGCGGGTGAGGGCCGGCGCGATGAGTGGACCCGAGGCGGACGCCTACGCTGCGGCGGCGACGCTCGGGGCGCTGCGCCGCGTCGCGGCACGGCGGCTCGCCGAGGCGGGCATCGTCCCCGCCGCGCTCGACGCGCGGCTCCTGGTCGCCGAGGCGCTCGGGCTTTCCGCGACCGAACTGGTCGCCGAGGAGTGGCGGCCGGTCGGCATCGCCGAGCGCGAGAAGGTCGCGACGGTCGTCGCGCGCCGGGTCGCGGGGGCGCCGGTCGGGCGGATTCTCGGCCGGCGCGAGTTCTGGGGGCTCGATTTCGGCCTCGGGCCGGACACGCTCGAGCCGCGCCCCGATACCGAGACCCTCGTCGAGGCGGCCCTCGCGCGGATCGATTCCGGGCCGGGCCGGACGGCGCCGCTCCGGCTCGCCGATCTCGGCACCGGGTCCGGCGCCATCCTCGTCGCCCTGTTGTCGGAACTGCCCGACGCCATCGGTCTCGGCGTCGACCGGTCGGAGGGCGCGGCCCGCATCGCCGCGGCGAATGCGCGGCGGAACGGCGTCGGATCCCGCGCATTCTTCATCTGCGGCGACTGGACGGAGGCGCTCGGCGGTTCCTTCGATTACATTCTCTCCAATCCGCCCTATATAAGGTCCGACGAGATCGCTGCGCTGCCGCGAGAGGTGCGGGAGCACGATCCGGCGGCGGCCCTCGACGGCGGATCGGACGGATTCGCCCCCTACAGGCGGATCATTCCGACGCTCGATCGGCTTCTGGCTCCCGAAGGCGTGGCCTTCTTCGAGATCGGAGCCGATCAGGCCGAAGGTCTCCGGCGCATCGCCGGCGGGCTCGGCTTCACCGCTGCGGTGCGGCGCGACCTTGCGGGGCACGACCGGGTGGTGGTGCTGCAGCGCGGCCGAAACCTTGCCGCAGACTGAAATTGACGCTTGGAAAAGGCCGGCGAACCCGCTAGTTTCCGCTTCGCCGCAGGCCGATACGATGCGTCGTGAGCCGGAATTGGGGGGTCGGCGCGGCAAGGGATCACCGTAAGAGGTCGATGCGTCCCGGGGCCGGGATGGATCCTGCGGTTTCTCGCCTGAGTCTTCTCGGTGCAGCGTGGGGCTGAAAACAGTCCCGCCTGACGGGCAGTCGAGCCCGGCGGCCTTCGAGCCGGTGCGGTTCCTGCAGGAAGCGGGCGAATCATTCGCGCGGACTCGGCGATTCGCCGATGAGCGAAGGTGCCGGCTTGGCCGGCGTTCGGGCGACCGTGGGGATCACCATCAACCCCCCGCCGCCTCAGACAAGAGTATATCGATGAGGCCAGGACAGCAGAACAAGCGGATGCGCGGCCGAAACCGCGGCAAGGGACCGAATCCGCTGACCCGCAGCTATGAAAGCAACGGGCCTGACGTCAAGATCCGGGGAACGGCGCTCCATATCGCCGAGAAATACGTGACGCTGGCGCGCGATGCGCAGGCGTCGGGCGACCGGGTGATGGCCGAGAGCTATCTCCAGCACGCCGAACACTATTTCCGCATGATCTCGGCCGCGCAGGCGGCGTTGCAGCAGGCGCAGAACCCGCAGCCCGGCTATCGTCCCTATGAGGACGAGGACGACGACATCGGCGAGGAGGACGACCGCTTCTCCGATCGCTTCGGCCGGCCCGAGCCGGACGTGGCGGCCGAACCGCAGGGCTATGTCAACGGTAATGGCGGCCATCCCGGCGGCGGCCCGCAGCCGCAGATGGCGTCCGGCTGGCGCGACCAGTCCGAACGCGCCGAGCGTCCGGCGCGCGAGGACCGCGGGCCTCGCGAGGACCGCGCCCCTCGCGAGGACCGGCGCAATTTCGATCGCAACCGTGAGGGCCGCAACCGCGACCGCAACCAGAACGACCGCGGCTATGGCGCCGAGGGCCGCTCGGGCGGCGACCGGCCGCAGGGCGAACGCCCGGCCCGCTTCAGCGAGCCGCGCGGCGAGCGACAGGGCGGCGAGCGGCAGGAGCCGCGCGAGCGCACCGCCCAGCCGGCGCCCGAGGACGTCGCGCAGCTGCCCCGCTTCGTGACGGGCGACCCGGCGCCGTCCGCGCCCGCCGCCGCTGCTCCCCCTGAGCCCGTCGCGGCCGCCCCGGCGGCGGCCTTCGCGTCCGAAGCCCCCGCGCCTCAGCCTCAGCTCGATCTCGGTCCGGCGCAGCCGGAGGTTCCGGCCGTCGCCGCCGCTGAGGATGAAGAGACCGGCATCCGTCCGCGCCGCCGGCGCGCCGGCCGGGGCCGCGGCCGCAAGGCCGATGCCGAGGGCGAGACGCCCGAAGGCGCGGTCGAGGTCGCCGCGGAAGAGTAGGCCCTTCGAAGACCGTTTCCGGCCTCGCCCTTCGCCCGTCCGAGGGAAGGGGGAGGCCGGTCAAGGAGCGCCGCGGCGCCCGTTTTGAAGCGGCGCTCTGCGCCGCTCCGTCAGGCTGCCGCCTGCGCGACGGTCCGTTCGATCGTCGCGGCGAGGTCCGGCTCGAGGCCGAGCCGGGCGGCGAGCATGGCGAGCCAGGCGCGCTCCGCCGGATGGTCGGGCACGATCGCCATCAGCGCCGCAGCATAGAGTTCGACCGCCTGCTCCCGGGTGCGCGCCGCGGCGACGATCTTGTCGATGTCGGCCGGCCCCGACAGTTCGCGCGCGAGGAAGGCCTGTTCCTCCGCGTCGAGGCCGCCTTCCGACAGCCGGCCGAGGATGGCCTGCCGTTCCGCCTCGTCGACATGGCCGTCGGCCTTCGCTGCCGCCACCATTGCCGAGACGAGCGCGAGCGCGAAGTTCGCCTCGCCCTGCGGCGCATTGGCTGTCGCGAAGGGCGAATCGGAGGGCGGCGGCAGGAGCAAGGGCTCGCTGGCGGTCGCAGCATTCGCCGGCGCCGGCCGGGCCTCGGCCTGCTGGCCGGCCTGGTAGTCGCGATAGGCCTTGTAGGCGAGGCCGGCGACGGCGGCGATGCCGCCATATTTGAGTGCGCCGCCGGCGAGCTTGCGGCCCCCCTTCGAGCCGAGCAGAACCGAGGCGAGCCCGCCGGCGAGCGCGCCCGCGAGAAGGGGGTTCTGCCGCGCGTAATCCTGCACCTTGCCGATCGTGCCGCCGACGCCGCCGCTCTGGCCGAGAACGCCGCCGAGGCCGGAGCCGAGCCCGCCGAGCATGCCGCCGAGGCCGCCGGCGCCTTCGGCCGCTCCGCCGGACGGCCGGCGGTCCTGTCCGCCCCACGGTCCGGCTGCATTGCCGGAGCCGAGGAACTGGTCGAGGAGCTTCTTGGCGTCGATCATCGGGCTCTCCTGGTCGGATGGTCGATGCCGGAGGTAGGCAGCGACACCGACCGCGACAAGGGCGGCCCGATCAAGGATGCGTCAGGCGGAGCGCAGCGCCGCCGCCGCGCGGGCGAGCGCGGTGATGCCGTCCCAATCGCCGGCCCGCACCGCCTCGGCCGGAGCGACCCACGAGCCGCCGACGCAGACCACGTTCGAAAGCGCCAGATAGGCCGCAGCGTTCTTCGGGCTCACTCCGCCGGTCGGGCAGAACATCACTTCGGGGAGCGGCGAGGCGAGCGCCTTCAGATAGGGCGCGCCGCCCGCCGGCTCGGCCGGGAAGAACTTCATCGCCCGATAGCCCGCTTCGAGGAGCGTCATCGCTTCGCCGGCGGTGGCGATGCCCGGCAGCAGCGGCACCGGGCAGTCCGCCGCCGCCTCGATCAGGCGGGGGCCGGCGCCGGGGCTGACCATGAAGGTCGAGCCCGCCGCCACCGCGGCTTCCATCTGGCGCGCGTCGAGGATCGTGCCGGCGCCGACATGGGCGCCTTCCACCTCGGCGGCGATCGCCTTGATGCAGTCGAGCGCGGCGGGCGTGCGCAGCGTCACCTCGATCGCCGTCAGCCCGCCGGCGACCAGCGCGCGGGCGAGCGGCACCGCGGTGTGGAAGTCTTCGATGATCAGCACCGGGACGACCGGGGCGGCTTTGAGGATCGGCGTCAGGCGGTCGAGGTTCTGCGGCATGTTCGCTCTCGCAAAGGGCGGAAGGAGGATGCGACGGGAGTCTGCGCTAGCCGCGCCAGGCGGTGAAGGGCGTCTCGGCGACCGGGGTCACCGGCGGCCGGCCTTCCGACCAGGCGACGAGATTGTCGACGAGGAGCTGGCCCATGGCGTCGCGGGTGTGCTCGGAGCCCGAGCCGACATGCGGCAGGAGGACGGCATTGTCGGCGGCGAGCAGTGCCTCGGGAACGTGCGGCTCGCGGGCGAACACGTCGAGGCCGGCGGCATGGATGGTGCGGCTGGCGAGCGCCTCGGCGAGCGCCGCCTCGTCGACCACCGTGCCGCGGCCGATATTGATCAGCACGCCGCGCGGGCCGAGCGCCTCGAGCACCGCCTTGCCGATCTTCTTTTCGGTCGCCGGTCCGCCCGGCATGACGCTGATCAGCGTGTCGACGTCGCGTGCCATCGCGACGAGATCGGGATAATGCGGGTAGGCGACGCCCTCGACGGGACGGCGGCTGTGATAGACGACGGGCACGCCGAACGCCTCGAGCCGGCGGGCGATCGCCTTGCCGATGCGGCCGAGCCCGGCAATGCCGGCCTTGCGGTCGCGCAGCGTGCCCTTGGTCAGCGGGTAGGGACCCTCGAGCCACTTGCCGGCGCGCAGGTGGCGCTCGGCGGCGGAGAGTTCGCGCACCGTCATGAGGAGCAGGCCGAGCGTCGTGTCGGCGACCTCTTCGGTCAGCACGTCCGGCGTGTTGGTGACGATCACGCCGCGCCGGCCGGCCTCGGCCGCGTCGACATTGTCGTAGCCGACGCCGAAGCTCGCCACGATGGCGAGATGGGGCAGCTTCGAGAACACCGCCTCGTCGATGCGCGCGCCGTTGCAGGCGATTGCGCGGAAGCGGTCGCCGGTCGCGGCGACGGCCTCGCCCGGCGCGATGCCCGGATCCGGCTGGACGAGCGTGAAATGCGCCTCGAGCGCAGCAATGGCGGGAGGCCGCAGGCGGCCGAGCACGAGGATTTCCGGCTTCGACATGGTGTCCTTCTTTCGGGGTTCTTCGAGGGGTCTCAGCCGCGCGGCGGCCGGGTCGATTCGCGGATGCGCAGTTCGGGCTCGATGAGCAGGCGTTCGGCGCCGACCCGCTCGCCGCCGATCTGGCGGCGCAACAGGTCGGCGGCCGCGGCGCCGATCGGCTCCGGAGCGTTCCACACCGAGGTGAGCGAGGGCGTCGCCCAGGCGGCGGCGTCGGTGTCGTCATAGCCGCCGACGGCGATGTCGCGGCCCGGCTCGACACCGGCCCGCCGCAACGCCGCCATTAGGCCGAGCGCAACGCTGTCATTGAAGCCGAACACCGCCGTCGGCCGCTCGCGGCGGGACAGGAGCTTCGGTACGGCGTCGCGGCCGCCCGGCTGGGTCATCGCCTCGGCGATGTCGAGCGCCGGATCCGGTTCGATGCCGGCGTCGCGCTGCGCCGCGATCCAGCCCTCGTGCCGCTCGCGACCCGCGGAAGAGGCGCGCCGGCCACCGACGAAGGCGATCCGCTGGTGCCCCTCCTCGATCAGGTGATCGGTCAGCATGAAGGCGCCGGCGAGATCGTCGCCGCGCACCGTCGGAATCGCCGCGCCGCCGACCTCGCGGCAGACGGAGACGACCGGCATGCCGCTCCGGGCGATGCGGTCGAGCTCCTCCACCGTCGTGCCGACCGCCGGGCAGATCACGAGACCGTCGGCGCGGTGCTGGCGCAGCGTCTCGACGAAAGTGCGCTGCCGCTCGATGTCGTCGCCGTGATTGCAGATCATGATCGACAGCGACTGCGCGTTGAGCTCCGCCTCGAGCGCGCGGAAGATCTCGGCGAAATAGGGGTTGAGCACGTCGTGGACGACGATGCCGACCATGTCGGTGCGCGCGGTGCGCAGGCTCGCCGCGGAGCGGTTGGCGATGTAGCCGAGCTCGTCGGCGAGCGCCTGGACGCGCTTGCGCGTCGATTCGGCAACGACATCCGAGCCGCGCAGCGCGAGCGACACTGTTGCGGTCGAGACCCCGAGCCGGTCGGCGAGCGCCCGCAAGGTCAGCGCACGGCCGGGCGCCGCGGTGAGACGCTCCGCCTCCGCGTCGGCCACGCGCCGCTTTTCGTCGGTTTCCGCCATCCGTGTCCGGCTCACCCTGTCCTTTCCCCATAGACCAATCTATCGTCCCGCAAAACCGAAAAGCCCCCCGAGGAGGAGAACGGCATGAGCGGAAAGACGGTTGGATTCATCGGCCTCGGCTATATGGGCGAAGGCATGGCGACGAACCTCCTGAAGAAGGGCAATGCGCTGATCGGCATGGCGCATCGCAACCGCGAGCCGCTCGAGCGGCTGATCGCGCTCGGCGCCGGCGAGGCGAAGACGGCGGCCGAAATGGCCGGCCGCTGCGATGCGATCTTCCTCTGTGTCACCGGCTCGCCGCAGATCGAGGCGCTGGTGCGCGGCGCCGACGGCATCCTCGCCGGCATGAAGCCCGGCCTCGTGGTGATCGACTGCTCGACCGCCGAGCCCACCTCGACCGACGTGCTCGCCAGGGAGATCGAGGCGGCCGGTGGCCGCTTCGTCGACGCCCCGCTCGGCGGCACGCCGGCCGGTGCGATGGCGGGCACGCTGCAGGCGCTCGTCGGGGCCGATGACGAGACCTTCGCCGCGGTCGAGCCGCTGATCGCCTGCTGGGCCGCGACCATCGTCCATGTCGGGCCGGTCGGCACCGGCCACCGGATGAAGCTGATCAACAATTTCATCTCGCTCGGCTATGCCGCGCTCTATGCCGAGGCGCTCGCCCTCTCGGCCAAGGTCGGCATCTCCAAGGACGTCTTCCATTCGGTCATCGGCCAGGGCCGGATGCGCTCCGGCTTCTACGACACCTTCATGAAATGGGTGATGGAGCGGGACGAGAACGCCCACCGCTTCACCGTCTCGAACGCCTACAAGGACCTGCGCTATCTCGGCGCGATGGCCGATGCCGCCGGCATCGCCAATCCGCTCGGCGCGGCCTCGAAGAACAGCTTCGCCGCCTTCGCGGCTGCCGGTGGCGCGGAGAAGTTCGTGCCCATGCTCGCCGATTTCATCGCCGCGGCGAACGGCACCAAGCTCGACTGAGGCCGTGCGGGCCGGCGCGCTCGTGCGCTCCGGCCCCCTCGCGCGGTTCAGAGGCCGACCTTTCGCACCCGCTCGCGATAGAGCAGGTAAAGGCCCGATGCGACGATGATCGCCGCCCCGGCGAGGGTGCGGGTGTGCGGTACGTCGCCGAAAACCAGCCAGCCGGCGAGGATCATCCAGACGAGCTGCGTATAGGCGAAGGGGGCGAGCACCGGCGCCGGCGCGATGGTGTGCGCACGGATCACGAAGGAATGGCCGACCATGCCGGCGACGCCGGTGATCAGAAGCGCGAGCCACAGGCCCGGATCGGCCGGCGGCACGACGAAGATCGGCGCCACGGCGGGCGTGAGCGCGAGCGCCGGGCCGAGCGCCGACCAGAAAAGCAGGCTCGACGCCGTTTCGCGGGCCGACAGCATGCGGGTCAGCAGGGCATAGGAGGTGTAGGAGAGTACGCTGCCGAGCGTGAACAGCATCGCCGGCCGGAAGCCGTCCGTGCCCGGCGCCATGACGACGATGACGCCGACGAAGCCGACCACGATCGCCGCCCAGCGGCGCGGGCCGGCCCATTCCCCGAGCAGCGGCCCGGCGATCGCCGCGATGAAAAACGGCGTCGACAGCCCGATCGAGGTCGTGTCGGCGAGCTGCAATTCGTGCAGGGCAAAGAAGTTGAAGACCGTCGAGCCGAGCAGGCCGAGCGCCCGCAGCGTCTGCAGGAGCGGATGGCGGGCGGCGAGCATCGACCAGTCGCGCCAGGGCCGCATCACCGCGAAGGCGAGGACGGCATGGATGGCGAAGCGGAACCAGGCCACCTCGAGCGCGGGAATTTCGCGCCCGGCGAACTTCGCGGACGTATCGAGAAAGCAGAACAGGAAGAAGGCGAGGCAGATCAGGACGACGCCGCGCAAGCGCTGCGCCGCGTCGTCGGCAGGGGGAGACATCGGCGCTCCGGGGAGAAGCGGGGGGAATGATCGGGTCTTAGCAGAGTCGCGGCGGACCCGGCCAGCCTTCTCGCGTCGCCCGACTCCCCGCAAGTCCGGAAACGGAAGCGCGCCGCCTCAGGTTCCGCTACGCCGGCTCGCCGACGAGCGGCGGCGTCTCGTCCGCATCCTCGGGCTCGGCCGGCCCCTCCGGCTCGGGGGAGACGGAAAGGTTCCGCTCGATCTGCCGCAGGAGCTTGCGCAGGCGCTTGACGTCCTTCTCGTCGATGCCGGCGAGCGCCTCCTTCTCGAGCCGCTTCCAGCTGCGGTCGACCTCGCCGATCGTGTCGCGGCCGAGTTGGGTCAGGAAGACGTGCGCCTGGCGGCCGTCGCCCGCCGAGGCGCGGCGCTCGACATAGCCCTGCGCGGCGAGCCGGCTCACCATTTTGGTGACGGTCGGCGGCTGCACGGCGAGTGTGTTGGCAAGGCCGCTCATCGACAGGCCGTCCTCCTCGGCGAGCGCCTTCAGGACGCTCTCCTGGCCGGGATGGAGGCCGATCCGCGACAGATGCCCGCCCGACCGCACCCGCGCGGCGCGTGCCGTCTGCGTCAAACGATGCGTGATGGTCTTGCGATGGTTGAAGGCCATGTCCGCCGGATAACCGGATTTCGTGTCGCCTTCATGACGCGGCAAAGGAAGGTCTCCGTCAATCGGCCCGCGCCGCGACGGCCTCGACCTCGACGACGAATTCGGGCCGGGTGAACCCGCCGACGATCATCAGCGTCGAGGCGGGCGGCGGATCGGCGACATGGCGATCGCGCACCCGCATATAGCCGGCCATGTGCTCGCGTCCCGTGACGAAGGCGTTGAGCCGGACGATATCGGCGAGCGTCATGCCGGCCGCGCCGAGAATCGCCGCGAGATTGGCGAAGCAGAGCTCGGCCTGCGCCTCGACGCCCTCCGGGATCGTCCCGTCCGCCGCAATGCCGAGCTGGCCCGAGCAGAAGACGAGACGGCTGCCGACCGGAACGGCGACGCCGTGACTGTAGCGGGCGAAAGGCGCGGCGATCGACGCCGGCAGGAGCGGCTGGTTCATGGCGCAACGCTAGGCAGGGCGCCGACGGACCGCAAGACGTGTTGGAGATCGCATCCTGCCGCTTTCTTGTGCATGCGACCTCGCCTAAACTCGGGTGGCGGAGTCGGGGCATCCCGCGGCGCGGCGCGGTGGCACGCCCTCGCGGGCGCAGGGGCATGGTCCGCGGCATGCCCGTATCGTATCTGGCACATGTCTTGCGAAGCTCGAACGTTTGTGGCGCGCATGGCCCCGGGGGGCAGCGCCCGAGGGAGACGACAGATGAAGACGATCCGGTCCGGCCTGCTCGCGCTGACGGCGGGCCTCTTCGCGGCGGGAATGGCGGGCGAGGCGCAGGCGCTCGACGAAGTGTCGTTCGGCACCAACTGGCTCGCCCAGGCCGAGCATGGCGGCTTCTACCAGGCCGTCGCCGACGGCACCTATGAGAAATATGGCCTGAAGGTCACCATCCTGCAGGGCGGACCGCAGGCGGCGAACCGCGCCCTGATGCTCGCCGGCAAGGCGACCTTCTTCATGGCCGGCAATTTCCTCGAGCCCTTCTCCTCGGTCGAGCAGGACATCCCGCTCGTCGAGGTCGCCGCGATCTTCCAGAAGGAGCCGCAGGTCTTCATCGTCCATCCCGACAGCGGCATCGAGAAGTTCGAGGATCTCGCCAAGCTGCCGACGATCTTCATGGGCAAGGACCTCTATGCGTCCGGCTTCCAGTGGATGAAGTCGGCCTTCCCCGGTTTCCGCGACGAGCAGTACAAGCCCTACACCTTCAACCCGGCGCCCTTCCTCGCCGACAAGCAGTCGGCCCAGCAGGGCTACATCACCTCCGAGCCCTATGAGATCGAGCGCCAGGGCGGCTTCAAGCCGAAGCTCTTCCTGCTCGCCGATTCCGGCTTCGACACCTATTCGACGATGATCGAGGCGAAGCAGGACTATGTCGCCGCCAACCCGGACATCGTCCAGCGCTTCGTCGATGCCTCGATCGTCGGCTGGTACACCTATCTCTACGGCGACAACAAAGCCGCCAACGACCTGATCAAGAAGGACAATCCCGAGATGACCGACGGTCAGATCGCCTTCTCGATCGCCCAGATGAAGGAATATGGCATCGTCGATTCGGGCGATGCGGAGACCGGCGGCATCGGCTGCATGACGGATGCGCGCATCAAGTCCTTCTACTACAAGATGGTGACGGCCGGCGTCGTCAAGGCCGGGCTCGACATCTCGAAGACCTATACGACGCAGTTCGTCTGCAAGGGCGTCGGCAAGGAGCTGAAGAAGTAGGGCGACCTCGGGGCCGGCGCGCCGGCCCCTCGATCCTCTCGCGCCGGGCGTTCGGTCCGGCGCGAACGCCTCTCGTGACGACAGAAAGAACCGGCAAGCAGCGTGTCCGTGTCCCCCGCCTCGGCCCCCTCTCCGCGCGATCGGTCGATCGTCCGGCTCGAGCATGTCGCCAAGACCTTCTCGAACGGCACGGTTGCGCTCGCCGATCTCAATCTCGACGTCGCCGAGGGCGAGTTCCTCTCCCTGCTCGGGCCTTCGGGCTGCGGCAAGTCGACGGCGCTGCGCATCATCGCCGGGCTCGGCGAGCCGACCTCGGGTGCCGTCGCCTGGCCGAAGGCGATGTATGATGCGAGCGGCAAGCCGGAGGCCGAGATCGGCTTCGTCTTCCAGGAGCCGACGCTGATGCCCTGGGCGACGGTGTTCCACAATGTCTGGCTACCCCTGCGCCTGAAGGGCGTCTCGAAGGCCGCCGCCCGTACGCGGGTCGCCGAGGCGCTGGAGATGGTCGGCCTCGAGAAGTTCTCCGCCGCCTATCCGCGCGAACTGTCGGGCGGCATGAAGATGCGCGTCTCGATCGCCCGCGCCCTCGTCACGCGGCCGCGCCTCCTCCTGATGGACGAGCCCTTCGCCGCGCTCGACGAGATCACGCGGCAGAAGCTCAACGACGATCTTCTGAAGCTCTACAAGCAGTTCGGCTTCACCGTGCTGTTCGTCACCCATTCGGTCTTCGAATCGGTGCACCTGTCGAGCCGCATCGTCGTCATGGCGGCGCGGCCCGGCCGCGTCATCGACGACATCGCGATCGAAGCCCCTTATCCGCGCGACCGCGCCTTCCGCACCTCGCCGCTCTATGCCGAATACTGCCGGCGCGTGTCGGATTCGCTCGTCGCCGCGATCGGAGCGACCGACCACCTATGAGCGCCGCCGAACCCGTCGACACCGCCGTTCCGGCCGCCGCGCCGCGCCCGCCCTCGGGCCCCAGGATGACCGAGCAGGTGCTGCGCGTCATCGTGCCGATCGCCATGCTCGTCGCGCTGGTCGCGCTCTGGCACTGGTATGTCGTCGCCTATAACGTGCCGCATTACATCCTGCCGGCGCCCGAACGGGTCGCGCAGGCGATGATCGAGGACTGGCCGACCCTGTCGGGCGCGCTCTTCGTCACGCTCAAGATCACCTTCGCCGCGCTCGCCATCGCGCTCGTCGGCGGCGTCCTCATCGCGGTCCTCCTCGCGCAGTCGAAATGGATCGAGATCGCGCTCTATCCCTATATGGTCATCCTGCAGGTGACGCCGATCGTCGCGATCGCGCCGCTGATCCTCATCTATGCGCCGACCACCCAGTCGGCGCTGCTGATCTGCGCCTGGATCGTCGCCTTCTTCCCCGTCCTGTCGAACACGACGCAGGGGCTGAAATCGACCGACCACAATCTCCTCAACCTCTTCGAGCTCTACGGCGCCTCGCGCTGGCAGACGCTGTTCCTGCTCAAGCTGCCGGCGGCGCTGCCCTATTTCCTCGTCGGCCTGCGGATCGCCGGCGGCCTCGCCCTGATCGCGGCGGTGGTCGCGGAATTTGCCGCCGGTTCGGCCGGCGCCGGCTCGGGCCTCGCCTTCCGGATTCTCGAATCGCAATACCGGCTCAACATTCCGCGCCTCTTCGCCGCGCTCATTCTTCTCTGCGCCACCGGCGTCGCGATTTTCTTCGCGACCAGTCTCGTCTCGCATCTCCTGCTGCGGAAGTGGCACGAGAGCGCCATCCGGCGGGAGAATTGATGCCGCACGGCCAAGACGGACGGGGAGGTCCGGCCTCATGACGAAGGGCTTCGCGACCATTCCCGAGGCGGGCGCCTATGTGCTCGCCGACGCGCGGCTGCCGGCGGCGGCCGTCGAGGGCTTCGACGCGCGGGTGGTGGAAGGCCTGCTGCGAGCCGATCTCGTCGTCGAGGACGGCCGGATCGCCCGCCTGTCGCCGCCCAACAGCGAGACCGGCCTGCCGGTCGTCGATCTCGATGGCGGCCAGGTCTGGCCGGCCTTCGTCGACCTGCACACCCATCTCGACAAGGGCCATATCTGGCCGCGCGCCGCCAATCCGGACGGCAGTTTCGACGGCGCCCTCGCCGCCGTCCATGCCGACCGCGAGGCCAACTGGTCCGCCGAGGACGTCCGCCGCCGGATGGATTTTGCGCTCCGCTGTGCCTGCGCCCACGGCACGCGCCTCATCCGCACCCATCTCGATTCGCTGCCGCCGCAGGAGACGATCTCCTGGCCGGTTTTCGCCGAGATGCGGGCGGCCTGGGCCGGCCGGATCGAGTTGCAGGCGGTGTCGCTCTTCCCCGTCGACATGGTGTTCGACGCGGCCGCCTATGACGCGATCGTCGACACGACGGCGGCGCATGGCGGCGTGCTCGGCGGCGTCACCTTCATGATCCCGGAGCTCGACGCCGCGCTCGACCGGCTGTTCGAGACCGCCGCGGCGCGCGGCCTCGATCTCGATTTCCATGTCGACGAGACGCAGGATCCCGCCGCGACCTCGCTCCGCTCGATCGCCGAGGCGGCGCTCCGCCATCGGTTCGAGGGGCGTGTCGCGGTCGGCCATTGCTGCTCGCTCGCCCGCCAGGACGAGGCCGAGGCGGCGCGCACCATCGAGCGCGTGGCGGAGGCCGGCATCACGGTGATCTCGCTGCCGATGTGCAATGTCTATCTGCAGGACCGCGCGCCCGGCCGCACGCCGCGTTCGCGCGGCGTCACGCTGCTCAAGGAGATGGCCGCGGCCGGCGTCAACACCGTCGTCGCCTCCGACAACACGCGCGATCCCTTCTACGCCTATGGCGATCTCGATCCGATGGAAGTGTTCCGCGAGGCGGTGCGGATCATCCAGCTCGACCATCCGATCGACGCCGCGCCGGCGCTCGTCACGCGCAATGCGGCGAACGCGGCGCGGCGGCCCGATCTCGGCCTCATCCGGGCCGGCGATCCGGCCGATCTCGTTCTCTTCCGCGCCCGGCGCTGGACCGAGCTGCTCGCCCGGCCGCAGGCCGACCGCACGGTGATCCGGGCCGGACGGGCGATCGACCGCACCCTGCCGGATCACCGCGAACTCGACGACCTCTTTGGAGACCTCGATGGCTGATCTCGCCAAGCTCAAGGCCGACCTCGCCGGCATCGCCATCGAGGACAATCCGGCGATCGTGAAGCAGAAGAGCCGCGATTTCTTCTGGTATTCGCCGGTCCTGAAGCGCCAGCTCGACCATGTCGTCGGCGATCTCGTCGTCACGCCGAAGGACGAGGCGGAGGTGATCCGCGTCCTCGCCGCCGCTCATGCGCACGGCGTCGCCGTCACGCCGCGTGGCGCCGGCACCGGCAATTACGGCCAGGCCATGCCGCTCGCCGGCGGCATCGTGCTCAACCTCGCCGAGATGAACAAGGTCACCGCGATCGCGCCCGGCCGCGTCGTCGCCGAGCCCGGCGTCATCATGGCGAAGCTCGACGCCGAGACGCGCGCCCATTCGGGCCAGGAATTGCGGCTGCATCCCTCGACCGCCAACACCGCCTCCGTCGGCGGCTTCGTCGCCGGCGGCTCGGGCGGCGTCGGCTCGATCCGCTGGGGGGGCCTGCGCGATCTCGGCAATGTCATCCGCCTGCGCATCGTCACCATGGAGGCGAGCCCGCGCACGCTCGAACTGAGCCGGTTCGACCTGCACAAGGTCAGCCACGCCTATGGCACCAACGGCATCATCACCGAGGTCGAGATGCCGCTCGCTCCGGCCTATGACTGGGTCGACGTGCTGGTCGGCTTCGACGACTGGATGGATGCGGTGCGCTATGCCGATGCGCTCGGCAATGAGGACGGCATCCTGACCAAGGAGATCGCCACCGTGGCGGCGCCGGCGCCGTTCGATTACTTCCTCCGCCACCAGAAATTCCTGAAGCGCGAGCAGTCGGTCGTCATCGTGATGGTGGCGCCGCATTCGCTCGACGCCTTCCTCGCCTTCACCGGCCGGGAGAAGGGCGAGATCGTCTTCCGCGCCGATACGGCGCAGGATCTGAAGGGCCTGCCGCCCGCCTTCGAGCTCGCCTGGAATCACACGACGCTGCGGGCGCTGCGCGTCGACCCGTCGATCACCTATCTCCAGGTCATGTATCCCTTCCCGGATCACCAGAAGAAGGTCGCCCGGATGACCGAATTGCTGGGAGACGAGGTGCCCGGCCATCTCGAATTCGTCCGCTTCGACGGCAAGGTCATCCCGATGGGCCTGCCGATGGTGCGCTTCTCGACCGAGGAGCGGCTCGACGAGATCATCCGCATCCACGAGGAAGAGGGCTGCCCGATCTTCAACCCCCACCGCTATACGCTCGAGGAAGGCGGCATGAAGCAGACCGACGACGTCCAGCTCGCCTTCAAGCGCGAGGCGGATCCGGACGGCCTGCTCAACCCGGGCAAGATGATCGCCTGGGAGGACCCGAACTTCGACTACCGCGCGAAGAAGACGTTTCTCTTCCCCGGCCTGCAGGCGGCGGGATGAGCGCAGAAACGCCGAGGCTCTCTCCCCCCTTGTGGGGGAGAGCTGGAGAGGGGGGCCGGCCCGCGCGGCGGGGCGGCGCTGTTCCGGCAGCTGTGATGATGCGAGGCGGTGCGCCCGGCACGCCCCCCTCCCAACCCTCCCCCACGAGGGGGGAGGGCTTCAGGGTCCGCTAACCCCATGCGCGTGCTCGTTCTCTTCGCCCATCCGGTCGAGACATCCTTCGGCGCGGCGCTGCATCGGACCGTCGTCGCGGCGCTCGAAAAGGCCGGGCACATGGTGGACGATGTCGACCTCTATGCCGAGGATTTCGACCCGCGCCTGTCGCGGGCGGAGCGGCTCGCCTATCACGACGTCGATGCCGATCGATCGGCGGTCGCGCCCTATATCGAGAAGCTGAAGGCCGCCGAGGCGCTGGTGCTCGTCACGCCGGTGTGGAATTTCGGCTGGCCGGCCATCCTCAAGGGCTTCTTCGACCGGGTCTTCCTGCCCGGCGTGTCGTTCCGCATCGAGAACGGCAAGGTGAAGCCGACGCTGCGCCATATCCGCAAGCTCGCCGCCGTCGTCACCTATGGCGGCACGCGCTGGCGGGCCCTGGCGATCGGCGACCCGCCGCGCAAGATCGTCACGCGGGTGCTGCGCGTCCAGATCAAGCCCGGCGCGCCGCTTTCCTATCTGGCGCTCTACGACATGAACCGCCGCAGCGACGCCGAGCGGGCCGCCTTTCTCGACGATGTCCGGCGGCGGATGGAAGCCTTCTGATGCGGACCCTCGTCGTTT
Source organism: Prosthecomicrobium pneumaticum (assembly GCF_014199915.1). Classification (GTDB taxonomy): domain Bacteria; phylum Pseudomonadota; class Alphaproteobacteria; order Rhizobiales; family Kaistiaceae; genus Prosthecomicrobium; species Prosthecomicrobium pneumaticum. The sequence continues at coordinate 141,857 of NZ_JACHOO010000003.1, forward strand.
ACGCCCATCCTGTGCCGGAGAGCTTCAACGCCGCCGTTCGCGACACGGTGGTGGAGAGCCTGTCGGGTGCCGGCCACGAGGTGCGGCTCCTCGATCTCTACGCCTCGGGCTTCGATCCGGTGATGAGCGCGGAGGAACGGCGGCTCTATCACGAGCGGGACGTCAATGTCCGGCCGGTCGCCGAGCACGTCGCGCTCATTCAGTGGGCGGAGGCGATGGTGTTCGTGTACCCGACCTGGTGGTACGGGCCGCCGGCCATGCTGAAGGGCTGGCTCGAACGGGTCTGGGTGCCGCACGTCACCTTCATCATGCCGACCGAGACGACCGGCATCCGGCCGAACATGCAGCACGTCCGCCGGCTCGCCGTGGTGACGACCTGCGGGGCGTCCTGGCTGATGTCGAAATTCGTCGGCGAGCCGGGCCGCAAGATCATCCTGCGCGGCATAAGATTGCTCTGCCACCCCCGTTGTTCCACCCGTTATCTCGCCCATTACAAGATGGACACATCGACGAAAAAGAGCAGAGCGGCCTATCTCGCCAAGGTCGCGAAGGCGATGGCCCGGCTCTAGCGGATTGGACCGTCCGCCCCTTTCCTCTATGCAAAAGGCCGGGGTTCGAGGAGAGCGCGCATGAGCGAGACGGTGGTCGGCGAAAAGGGCATGGTGGTGGCGCCGCACCGGGCGGCGGCCGAGGCCGGCGCGGCGATCCTGCGCGAGGGCGGCAATGCCGTCGAGGCGATGCTCGCCGCGGCGGCGACGATCGCCGTCGTCTATCCGCACATGAACGGCATCGGCGGCGACGGCTTCTGGCTGATCCGCGAGCCCGGCCGCACGCCGCGCTATATCGAGGCCTGCGGCGCGGCGGGCTCGGGCGCGACGATCGGCGCCTATCGCGAGAAGGGCCATGACCGGGTGCCGACCCGCGGACCCGACGCCGCGCTGACGGTCGCCGGCGCGGTGTCCGGCTGGGCGCTCGCCCATCAGTTCGCCGCGAGCCTCGGCGGCCGCTTCGATCGTCGCACGCTCGTCGAGGCGGCGATCGGCCATGCCCGGGCGGGCGTCGCGGTGTCGCGCTCGCAGGCCCGCATGACCGCCGAGCACGAGGCCGAGCTCGCGCCCGTGCCGGGCTTCGCCGCGCAGTTCATGCCGGGCGGCAAGGCGCCGGCGACCGGCGACGCGATGCGCTTCGAGCGGCTCGCCGACACGCTCGACCAGCTCGCGCACGAGGGCTTCGAGGATTTCTACCGCGGCGATGTCGGCGCGACGATCGCCGCCGATCTCGCAGAGGCGGGCGCCCCGGTGACGCGCGCCGATCTCGAACGGCAGGAGGCGCGCTTCCGCGAGCCGCTGTCGCTCAGAATAGCCGGCGCGACGCTCTACAACGCCCCGCCGCCGACCCAAGGGGCGGCCTCGCTGATGATCCTCGGCCTGTTCGAGCGGCTCGGCGTGGCGCGCGGCGAGGGGTTCGAGCATGTCCACGGCCTCGTCGAGGCGACCAAGCGCGCCTTCCAGTTCCGCGACGCGCGGATCACCGATCCGGTCTTCGCCGGCGATCTCGCGCCCTATCTTTCCGACCGGGCGCTCGAGCGCGAGGCGGCGCAGATCGACATGCGCCGGGCCGCCGCGCTCGGCGGAGGCGGGGCGAAGGGCGATACGGTCTGGCTCGGCGCGATCGACGCCTCGGGCCTCGCCGTCTCCTATATCCAGTCGATCTTTTGGGAGTTCGGCTCCGGCCTCACCTTGCCGCGGACCGGCATCGTCTGGCAGAACCGCGGCGCGAGCTTCTCGCTCGATCCCCGCGCGCTCAATCCGCTCGAACCGGGCCGCAAGCCCTTCCACACGCTCAACCCGCCGCTCGCCCGCTTCGACGACGGGCGGGTGATGAGCTACGGCACGATGGGCGGCGACGGGCAGCCGCAATTCCAGGCGGCGCTGTTCACCCGCCATGTCCGCTTCGGCATGGACCTCGCGGAAGCGATCGCCGCACCGCGCTGGCTGTGGGGCAAGACCTGGGGGGCGGACGCCGCGGGGCTCAGGGTCGAATCCCGGCTCGACGCCGATCTGGTGCGCGATCTCGAGCGGGCCGGCCATCGCGTCGAGGTGCTCGCCGAGCCCTATGCCGATCTGATGGGCCATGCCGGCGCGATCGTGCGGCGGGCCGACGGCCGGCTGTTCGGCGCCTCCGATCCGCGCTCGGACGGGGCGGCCGTCGCCGGCTGAACGGCGGAACGCAGCGTCGCATTGCAAAAAGAGGCGATCTCCTGCACTTTCCCGCGGCAATCTGCTCGATTCCCGGCAGACCGTCGCTATCCGCCGGCCTATCGGCGGCAACCGTGGACGCCATGCTGCTCAGAGACGATCCCGTCCATGCCTTCGTCGACTATCCCGCCGTCGAAGTGCCGAATGCCCCCTCCGGTCCGCTCTCCGGGGCGACGCTCGCCGTCAAGGACCTCTACGACGTCGCCGGCTATCCGACCGGCGGCGGCCATCCGCTCGTCCGCGCCGAAAGCGGCGTGAAGAGCGCGAACGCGCCGGCCGTCCAGGCGCTGCTCGATGCCGGTGCCCGTTTCGTGGGCAAGACCCATACCGACGAGATGGCCTATTCGCTGACCGGCGAGAATTTTCACTACGGCTCGCCGACCAATCCCAAGGCGCCCGGCCGGATCACCGGCGGCTCGTCCTCCGGCTCGGCGGCGGCCGTCGCGGCCGGTCTCGCCGATATCGCGCTCGGCAGCGACACCGGCGGCTCGGTGCGCACGCCCGCCTCGTTCTGCGGCGTGATCGGGCTCCGGCCGACGCATGGCCGGATCGACATTTCCCGCGTCCAGCCGCTCGCCGCCTCGCTCGACACCGTCGGCTGGTTCACCCGCGAGATCGACCTCTTCGCGAAGGTCGGCGACGTGCTTCTCGGCGCGGATGCCGACGGACCGCCGCTCCGCCGGATGATGACGGCCGACGACGTGCACGCGCTCCTCTCCGGCGACGACGAGGATGCGGTGGTGCGCACCGCCGTCTCGCGCGTCGCCGAGCATCTCGATCCGCAGGGCGCCGTCACGCTGTCGGAGGAGGGGCTGTTCTCCTGGTTCATGACCTTCCGCACCATCCAGGCCTATGAGGCCTGGCAGGCGCACGGCGCCTGGATCCGCGATCGCCAGCCGCTGCTCGGCCCCGGCGTGCGCGAGCGCTTCGAATGGGCGAGCCGGGTCACCGAGGACGACATCGCCGCCGCAAGGGAGCGCCGCTCGGCGATCCGGACCCGCATGCGCGGCCTGCTCGGCGAGGATGGCGTGCTCGTCGTGCCGACCGTGCCCGGCCCGGCGCCGGAACTCGGCATGCAGGGCGAGGCGCTCGAATCCTATCGCAACCGTTGCCTGTCGATGCTCTGCGGCGCCGGCCTCGCCGGTCTGCCGCAGCTCTCCATGCCGCTCGCCGAGGTCGCCGGCCTGCCGCTCGGCGTGTCGCTGATCGGTCCGCCCGGCCGCGACCGTGCGCTCATCGCGATCGCCGAACGGGTGATGGGGTAGCCGGGCCTCGAGCGCCTTCCTTGGGGGCGTGATCGGGTGAAGCGCTCCGCTGCGAGAGAGACGGCGCGACGGACGCCCGCCCTGTCGCGCCGCCGCGCGAGGGGAGGGGCGCCCCTTGCCCGGCGCGGCGAACCGGCTTAACCCGGACGGAGCGGCAAGGGACGGAGCGGCATGGACACGCTGACGCGGATGCGGAGCTTCGTCGAGGTGGTCGAGGCCGGCGGCTTCTCGGCGGCCGCCCGCAAGCTCGGCCGGTCCAAGGCGCTGATCTCCAAATATGTCCGCGAGCTCGAGGACGAGCTCGGCGTCCGCCTGCTCAACCGCACGACGCGGACCCTCTCGCTGACCGAGGTCGGCCAGTCCTATGTCCGCGAGGCGATCGAGATCCTGCAGCGGATCGACGATCTGCAGGCCTCGGTGAGCGACGCCCATGCCGCGCCGCGCGGCCGGCTGAAGGTCTCCGCGCCGCGCACCTTCGGCGATGGCGAACTCGGCGAGGCGATCGTCGAATTCCTCGCCGCCGAGCCCGCCATCACGCTCGACCTGCATCTCGAGGACCGCTTCGTCGATCTGGTCGAGGAAGGCTTCGACGTCGCGATCCGCATCTCGGCGCTGCCCGATTCGAGCCTGATCGCCCGCCGGCTCGCTTCCTTCCGGGTCGTCATCGTCGCCTCGCCGCAGATGATCGCGCAGTATGGCGAGCCGAACCGGCCGGAGGCCCTCGCCGAGATCCCCTGCATCATCGACACCAATGTCTCCTACCGAACCAACTGGCCGTTCGAGGAGGAGGGCCGGCGCTTCTCTGTGCCGGTCAAGGGCCGGCTGGAGGTCGACAGCCCGAGCGTCGCCCGGCGGGCGGCGCTGCTCGGCATCGGCTTCGCGGTCGTCCCCCGTCTCGTCGTGCGCGACGACATCGCCGCCGGCCGGCTCATCGAGGTGCTGACGCCGTTCGAGCCGGCCGGCGTCGGCATCTATGCCGTCTATCCGCACCGCCGCCACCTCTCCGGCAAGGTGCGGGCCTTCGTCGATCACATGGTCGAGTTCTTCAAGAACACCGACGGGCAGTGCTGATCGCCCCAATTGGGCCGCGATGCCGCGGCATCGAGACGACACGAAACAGATCGGGAGCCGCAATGCCGTCGACCGCGCGCCGCCTCGGGCTCGCCGGCCTCGCGCTCGGGGGAATGCTCCTTCCCGGCGCCGCGCTCGCGCACCCGCACGTCTTCGTCGATGCGAAGTCGGAGATCGTCTTCGACGAATATGGCCGCATCGCCTCCGTGCGGGCGATCTGGCAGTTCGACGAAGCCTTCACCGCCTTCGCCGTGCAAGGGCTCGACGCCAACAATGACGGCAAGCTCGACGATTCCGAACTCGCCCCGCTCGCCAAGGTGAATGTCGATTCCCTCAAGGAATACGACTATTTCACCTGGCTGACGATCGACGGGGTCGAGGTCAAGCTGAAGCCGCCGGACGAATATTTTCTGCAGTTCCACGGTGGCAGGCTGACGCTGTTCTTCACGCTGCCGGTCGCCGATCCGGCGCCGGTGAAGGGCGAGACGCGGCTCGAAGTCTATGATCCGGAATATTTCGTCGCGTTCAGTTTCGTCGAGGACCGGCCGATCGCGCTCGACCATGCGCCGCGCGGCTGCGCCGCCGTCTATCATCCGCCGCGCGAGCTCGACGCCTCGTCGGCGGCGATGCTCGCCGCGATCCCGGCCGACCAGCGCGATCTGCCGCCCGACCTCGCGCAGTTGACCAATGGCCTCGCCAATGTGGTGACGATCAGCTGCGGACGGTGATGATCAGGACGCCGCGCCTCGCCCTCGCCGCCTTGTGCCTCGCCGCGCTTCCCGCGGCGGCGGCGCCTTCGCCCTTCGGCGTCGGCACGCCGGACGGCGGCGGCGCGGCCTCCTGGGCCGGCCCGCTGGCGCCGCTGTTCGGCTGGATCGCCGTCGAGCAGGCGGCCTTCTACCGGGAGTTGACGCGGGCGCTCTCCGCGCTCGGCGAAAGCGGCCATGCCGCGGCGTTGCTGGTCGCGCTCTCCTTCGCCTATGGGGTTTTCCACGCCGCCGGGCCGGGCCATGGCAAGGCGGTGGTGGCGAGCTGGCTGTTCGTGTCGGGCGAGCGGCTGCGCCGCGGCGTGGCGATCGCCTTTCTCGCGGCGATCGCGCAGGCCGTCACGGCGATCGCGGTGGTCGGTTTCGGTACGGTGTTGCTCGGCGTCACCGCCTTCACCATGACGCGGGCGACCGACGCGCTCGAGGCGACGAGCTATGCGCTGATCGCGCTGTGCGGGGCGGTGCTCCTCGTCACCAAGCTCACCGGCTTCGGCCGGCGCGCCGGTCCCGTGGCGGCAGCGGCGCCCGCCACCGCACCGGCGATCGCGCCGATGCCGCTTCGGCCGGCCGGCACGCGCGCTTTCGCCTGCGACGACGCCTCGGCCGGCCATGTGCACGGGCCGGATTGCGGCCACGCCCATGCGCCCGATCCGGCGCTGCTCGACCGGCCGCTGACGATCGGCCGGGCCTGGGCGGCGGTCCTCGCGGTCGGCGTGCGGCCCTGCACCGGCGCGATCATCGTGCTCGTCTTTGCCCTGTCGCAGCGACTCTGGTGGGCGGGGCTCCTCTCCGTCCTTGTGATGGCGCTCGGCACGGCGATCACCGTCTCGGCGCTCGCCGCGCTCGCGGTCAAGGCGCGCGATCTGGCGCTGCGCTTTTCGAGCGGCGGCGGTGCCGGCGTCGCGGCGCTGCGCGGCCTCGAGATCGCGGCCGCCGCGGCGATCCTCCTGTTCGGCCTCGCCATGCTCGGCGGGGCGCTGTCCGCCTGAGGCCTATTCGGCGGCGAGCGCCGGCCGGGCGGCCCGCTCGCGCATCGCCGCGCCGAAGGCGGCGAAGAGGCGGTGCGAGGGCGCGTCGCTCGTCACCCAATATTCCGGATGCCATTGCACGGCGACGGCGAAGCCGGGGCTGCCGGCGACGCTGACCGCCTCGATCGTGCCGTCCTCGGCGGTCGCCTCGACGACGAGGCCGTCGGCGAGCCGGGCGACCGCCTGGCGGTGCAGCGAGTTGACGCGGATGCGGTCCGCCGCGACGATCCGGCCGAGACAGCCGCCCTCGACGACGACGACGTCCTGGCGGATGGCGAAGCGCTCGTCCTGGCTCGCGCTCGCCGGCGCGCGATGGTCGATGCGACCCTCGACGAGATGCACCTCGGGCTCGAGCGAGCCGCCGAGCGCCACGTTCAGTTCCTGGAAACCGCGGCAGATGGCGAGCAGCGGCACGCCGCGGGCGAGCGCCTTGCGGATCAGCGGCAGCGTGGTGGCGTCGCGCGCCGGATCGTAGGGCTCGGCGCGCGGCTCGGGTTCGGCGCCGTAGAGCGCGGGATGGACGTTCGAGCGGCTGCCGGTGACGAGCACGCCGTCGACCCGGGCGAGCAGCGCGTCGAGATCGATCGCGTCGCCGAGCGAGGGGACGATCACCGGCACGCCGCCGAGGCCCGCCGTGACACCGCGCAGATAGCTCTCGGCGGCGGCGTGCCAGTCATAGCCGTCGGCCGGGCGGACATCCGCGGTGACGGCGACGAGGGGGACGAAGGGCGCGTGGATCATCGGACGGGCATCCGGCGAGGAGGGGATCGGTCGGGAGCTATATAGGCCCGGCCCGACCGGTTGCGAAGCGCCGACCGTTGGCGCGAAATCGGGCATGCCTATGGCCGAAAGGCGGATTGACAAGGCAGGGGCCATATCGTCGGCTGCAGCCGGTGTTCGAGCATCCGGATGACGAGAAGCATCCGCTCAGGGGAGGACATGATGGACCGTCGTTCTTTCATCAAATCGGCCGGCCTCGCCGGCGTCGGCACGGCGGCGCTCGCCGCGCCGGCAATCGCGCAATCCGCGCCGGAGATCAAATGGCGCCTGACCTCGGGTTTCCCGAAGTCGCTCGACACGATCTATGGCGGCGCCGAGACGATCTCGAAGGCCGTGTCGGACATCACCGACGGCAAGTTCCAGATCCAGGTCTTCCCGTCGGGTGAGCTGATCCCGACGCCGCAGGCACTCGACGCGGTGCAGAACGACACCGTCGAGGCGACGCACACCTGCTCGTACTACTATGTCGGCAAGGATCCGACCTTCGCGATCGGCACGGCGATCCCCTTCGGGCTCAACGCCCGGCAGCAGAACGCCTGGATCACCGAGGGCGGCGGGCAGCAGCTGCTCGACGAATTCTACGGCCAGTACGGCGTCGTCTCCTTCGTCGCCGGCAATACCGGCACGCAGATGGGCGGCTGGTGGCGCAAGGAGATCAAGTCGGTCGCCGACCTGTCGGGCGTCAAGTTCCGCATCGCCGGCCTCGGCGGCCGGGTGATGGCGAAGCTCGGCGCGGCGCCGCAGCAGATCCCGGGCTCGGACATCTATCCGGCGCTCGAAAAGGGCACGATCGACGCGGCGGAATGGGTCGGTCCCTATGACGACGAGAAGCTCGGCTTCGCCCAGGTCGCCAAATATTACTATTATCCCGGCTTCTGGGAGGGCGGCCCGGCGATCCACCTGTTCGTCAACAAGGCGAAATACGAGGCGCTGCCGGACTCCTACAAGGCGGCGCTGAAGGCGGCGTCCGCACTCGCCAACGACGTGATGATGGCCAAGTACGACGTGAAGAACGTCACCGCGATCCGCAGCCTGGTCGGCAGCGGCGTGCAGCTCCGGCGCTATCCGAACGACGTGCTCGAGGCGGCCTACAAGGCGACCTTCGAGCTCTATGACGAACTCGCCGCCGAGAACGCCAACTGGAAGAAGGTCTACGAGCCCTGGAAGAAATACCGCGAGGAGGCCTATCAGTGGTTCCGCGTCGCGGAATACACCTTCGACTCCTTCGGCTACACCATGCAGGCGAAGGGCTGACGGCCGGCGAACGGCCGAGGCGCTGCACGATCGAGAGGCCGGTCCGCCGGCCTCTCTCTTCCCGCGCGTCCGGCCGGACGCCAGCCGCCGCGCCCCCCGCTACGGCGCCGGCTCGACCGTGAGCACCGCGCCGTCATGGCCAGTGATCCGCACGCGGGTGCCCGCCGGCAGGTCCGGACCGCGTACACGCCAGACCGAATCGTCGATCCGGACCCGCCCGGTGCCGTTCTCGATCGCCTCGGCGAGGGGATAGGTGCGCCCGATCAGCCGGGTCGGCCGGTCGTTGAGGAGCGGCTGCGCCCCGCGCTGGCCGGCTCCCGCGAAGAAGCGCCGGCCGAGGAGAACGAGCGCGACGGCGAGCACGACGAAGGCGATCGCCTGCGCCTGCCAGGCGAAATCGACGAGCAGGGCGGCGACGCCGACGAGCGCCGCGGCGACGCCGAACCACAGGAAGAAGGTGCCCGGCACCAGGATCTCGAGGCCGAGCAGGACGAGGCCGAGAACCACCCAGCTCCAGGCACCGAGCGCGGCGATCGCCTGAAGGATCACGGCGTGCGGTCCGGGCTGCCGGCCGGGGGCACGGCGCTGCGGCCGTGGCGCCGGGCGGACTCCGCCGGCGCGCCGCCGAAGGCCTCGCGGGCGATCTCGGCGATGCCGCCGAGCGAGCCGATCAGCGCGGTCGCCTCGACCGGCAGCATCAGCACCTTCTGGTTCGGGGCGCTCGCCAGCCGCTCGATCGCCCGGGTATAGCCCTGCGCGATGAAATAGTTGATCGCCTGCACGTCGCCGGCGGCGATCGCCTCCGACACCATCTGCGTCGCCTTCGCCTCCGCCTCGGCGGAGCGCTCGCGTGCCTCGGCGTCGCGGAAGGCGGCCTCGCGGCGGCCCTCGGCCTCCAGAATCTGCGCCTGCTTCTGGCCTTCGGCGCGCAGGATCTGCGCCTGGCGCTGGCCCTCGGCCTCCAGCACCTGGGCGCGCTTCTCGCGCTCCGCCTTCATCTGGCGGGCCATCGAATCGACGAGATCGGCCGGCGGCACGATGTCCTTGATCTCGATGCGGGTGATCTTGAGGCCCCAGGGCGCGGCCGCCGCATCGACGACGCGCAACAGGCGCTCATTGATGTCGTCGCGGTGCGACAGCAGCTGGTCGAGATCCATCGAGCCCATGACGGTGCGGATGTTCGTCATGGTGAGATTGAGGAGGGCGTTCTCGAGCCCGCGCACCTCATAGGCGGCGCGCGCCGCGTCGACCACCTGGTAGAAGGTGACGCCGTCGACCGAGACGGTGGCGTTGTCGCGGGTGATCACCTCCTGCGTCGGCACGTCGAGCACCTGTTCCATCATGTTCATCTTCGCGCCGATGCGGTCGATGAACGGGACGATCAGGTTGAGGCCGGGCGAGAGGGTCTTGGTGTAGCGGCCGAAGCGCTCGACGGTATAGTTGAAGCCCTGCGGAATGGTCTTCACGCCGGCGACCAGAACGAGGATCGCCAGCACGACGATGATCAGAACGACGATGTCGAAACCGAACAAGCCCATCATCCCGTCTCCCGTGGCCGTCCGATTCCGGACCCGTTCCGCAAAGTAAGCGCTCGCATCCGCCGCGGCAATCGACCGGCATCACCCGGCGCCGCCCTCACAGCCAGCCGGCGAGCTCCCGCCGGACGAGGGATTCGAGCATCGCCATGCCCGGCGCGCCGTCATTGAGGCAGGGCAGGGCCGCGAACTTCTCGCCGCCATGCTCGTGGAAGAACTCGGCGTTCTGCCCCGCGATCTCCTCGAGCGTCTCGACGCAGTCGGCCGCGAAGCCGGGCGTGATCACAGCGAGCCGCTTGATGCCCTGGTCGGCGAGCGTCTTCACCGTCTCGTCGGTATAGGGCTGCAGCCATTCCGCGCGGCCGAAGCGCGACTGGAAGGTGAGACGCACCTTGTCGCCGAGCGGCCCGAGCCGCGCCTTCAGGAGCCGCACCGTCTTGTGGCACTGGCAGTGATAGGGATCGCCCTTGTCGAGATATTCCCGCGGCAGGCCATGGAACGAGGCGAGGATGACCTCCGGTTCGAAATCGAGCCGGCCGAGCGCCGCCTCGGTCTCGCGGGCGAGCGCATCGATATAGGCGGGATCGTCGTGATAGGGCGGCAGGGTACGGACCGCCGGCTGCCAGCGCATCGCCATCAGCGCCTCGAAGGCCTTGTCGTTCACCGTCGCCGTCGTCGCGGCCGAGTATTGCGGATAGAGCGGGACGATCAGGATGCGCTCGCAGCCCTCGGCCTTCAGCGCGGCGAGGCGGCTGGCGATCGAGGGATTGCCGTAGCGCATCGCCCAGTCGACGACGACGGACGTCTCCCCGCCGAATCGCGCCGCGAGCTTCTCGGCCTGCGCGCGGGTGATGGTGCGCAGCGGCGATTCGTTGCGTTCCTCGTTCCAGATCGACCGGTAGGCCTCGCCGGAACGCTGTGGCCGTGTCGACAGGATGACGAGGTTGAGGAGGGGCCACCAGATCAGCCGGTTGACCTCGATGACCCGGCGATCGGAGAGGAACTCCTTCAGATAGCGGCGCATCGACCAATAGTCGGTCCCGTCCGGCGTGCCGAGATTGACGAGCAGCACGCCGATCCGGCCGGCCTTCACCGGCGGGTGCCCGGCCGGCAGCCGGATCGCCCGATACTCGCCCGTCCCGCTCATCGTTCGCCCCTCTCGTGCCGCATCGGTCCGCCGCGAAGATAGGGGCGCGGACGCCCGAGTCCATCGCGCCTTTCGGCCACAGGGGCTTCCCCCGCCCGCCGAGGGCGATTGCCGCGTGACAGGCCGTCGTCGCGCTGTGAAGATCGGCGGCGAGGATCGGCCCGCGGGCAGCCGCCCGCGGGACCCATCAGACCGGAGGCACGACATGATGCGATTATCCGCCGTCTCCCTCGCCGCTGCGCTTCTCTTCGGTACCGCCCTGCCGCTCGCCGCGGAGACCGTCACCGTCAATTTCGTCCAGACCAACGACATCGACCGGATGGAGGAGCATCACGGCCGCGGCGGCTTCGCCCGGCTCGCCGGCGTGCTCGACGAGGTGCGCGCCGAGGGACCGACCTTCTTCGTCCATGCCGGCGACACGCTGTCGCCCTCGCTGCTGTCCGGCATCGATCACGGCGCGCACATCATCGATATCCTGAACGCCATGGGCGTTGACGCCTTCACGCCCGGCAATCACGAGTTCGATTTCGGCCCCGACGTGTTCCGCGAGCGGATGCGCGAGGCGAAATTCCCGGTGATCACCTCGAACGTCCGCGAAAAGGACGGCGCCTCGGTGCCGAACGCGGTCGACGACCGGATCGTCGAGGTCGAGGGCGTGCGCTTCGCCTTCTACGGCCTGACCACGGAAGACACGCCGCAGGTCGCATCGCCCGGCGACATGAGCTTCGCGCCCTCGGTGGAGACGGCGAAGAAGAAGGCCGCGGCGCTGCGTGCGGCCGGCGCCGACATCGTCGTCGCCGTCGTCCACACGCCCCTCTCGGTCGACATGGCGCTCGTCCGCGACAAGGCGGCGGATCTCATCTTCTCCGGCCATGACGAGCACCTGCTCGTCTTCTTCGACGGCGCGACGGCGCTCACCGAGTCGGGCTCGCAGGCCGACAGCGTCGTCGTCACGCGCCTGACGGTCGACAAGGAGACCAAGGACGGCAAGACCACCGTCACCTTCCGGCCCGATTTCGAGATCGTCGACAGCGCGAGCGTCGAGCCCGACCCGGCGATCAAGGCGAAGGTCGACGGCTATCTCGGCAAGCTCGACAAGGAGCTGAAGGTGGCGATCGGCACCACGCAGACGGCGCTCGACAGTCGCCGCGCCACCGTCCGCGCGACGGAGGCGGCGATCGGCAATCTGATCGCCGATGCGATGCGCGAGACGGTCGGCGCCGATGTCGGGCTGATGAATGGCGGCGGCATCCGGGCCGACCGCGAATACGCGCCCGGCACCACGCTCACCCGCGCCGACGTCTTCGCGGAACTGCCCTTCGGCAACAAGACGGTGAAGATCGCCGTGACGGGCGAGAAGCTCAAGGCGGCGATCGAGAACGGCCTGAGCCTCGTCGAGGCGAAGGCCGGCCGCTTCCCGCAGGTGTCCGGCATGGTCGTCACGGCCGATCTGTCGAAGCTGCCCGGATCGCGCGTCGAGAGCATCACGGTCGACGGCGCGCCGCTCGATCCGGCGAAGACCTACACGCTCGCCACCAACGACTTCGTCGCCGATGGCGGCGACGGCTACACCGTGCTCGCCGATGCGGCGCGGCTGATCAGCCCGGTCGACGCGCAGCTCCTCGCCAGCCAGGTGATCGCCTATGTCGAGGCGAAGAAGACGGTCGCGCCGGCGGTCGAGGGCCGGCTCGTGCTGCGTTGATCGTCCGTTTTCCGGGGGCGGCGCCGCGCCGCCCCCGACTTTCGTCTTAAGCGCTTGCCGGTGGCCTCGCCGCCCCGTTCCGGCTAAGGAGAGAGAGCCCGGAAGCGCGCAAAACCGCCGCTTGCGTGCGCATTGGACCAGCGGGCGACCGGCCGAAGAAGAGCCGGCGCTGCGAGGAACCAGGGGGATCGGACATGAAGCCGCTGCTCGGCCTTTGCCGGCTCGTCGACCGCGTCAACGTCTTCGTCGGCCGGGCGGTGTCCTGGCTTCTGCTCGCCGCGATCTTCGTCAGCGCCGGCAATGCGATCATCCGCAAGATCGCGCCGGCCTATACGTCGAACGCCTGGCTCGAACTGCAGTGGTATCTGTTCTCGGGCGGCTTCCTGCTCGCCGCGGCCTACACGCTCTTCAAGGGCGAGCACGTCAAGATCGACCTCGTCTACGGCCGCTTCACCCGCCGCACGCAGGTCTGGATCGAAGTGTTCGGCACGCTCGTCTTCCTGCTTCCCTATTGCCTCGTCACCATCCTGCTCGTCTGGCCGGTGGTCGAATCGAAGATCCTGTCGGGTGAGCACTCGCCCAATCCGGGCGGCCTGCTGATGTGGCCCGTCTGGATCCTGATCCCGATCGGCTTCATCCTGCTCGGCCTCCAGGGCCTCTCCGAACTCGTCAAGCGGCTCGCCTTCCTGGCCGGCGCCGGTCCCGATCCGGGCGCCGAAGCCGACGAGGCGACTGCCGACATCGCCACGGCGCATTGAGGGAGGGCTCGCCATGGCCGCGTTCATCGCCGAGAACCTCGCCCCGATCATGTTCGCCTCGCTGGTGGTCGTGCTGCTGCTCGGCTATCCGGTCGCCTTCGCGCTCGCCGCGATCGGCCTCTTCTACGGCGTGGTGGGCATCGAGTTCGGGCTTCTGTCGCCGAACCTCTTCCAGGCGATCCCCGACCGCATCTTCGGCACCATGTCGAACGAGACGCTCTTGGCGATCCCGTTCTTCACCTTCATGGGCCTGATCCTCGAACGATCCGGCATGGCGGAGGACCTGCTCGACACGATCGGCCAGCTGTTCGGGCCGATCCGCGGCGGGCTCGCCTATGCCGTGATCTTCGTCGGCGCGCTGCTCGCCGCGACCACCGGCGTCGTCGCGGCCTCCGTCATCTCGATGGGCCTGATCTCGCTGCCGATCATGCTGCGCTACGGCTATGACCGGCGGCTCGCCAGCGGCACGATCGCCGCCTCGGGCACGCTCGCCCAGATCATCCCGCCCTCGCTGGTGCTGATCGTGCTCGCCGACCAGCTCGGCCGCTCGGTCGGCGACATGTATGAGGGCGCGCTGCTGCCTGGCCTCGTGCTGACGGCGATGTATGCCGGCTTCGTGCTGCTCGTCACCCTCTTCCGTCCCGACTGGGCGCCGGCCCTGCCGCCGGAGGCGCGCACGCTGCGCGGCTTCGCGCTCGCGTCCCGCGTCGTGACGAGCCTCGTGCCGCCGCTCGTGCTGATCTTCCTCGTGCTCGGCACGATCTTCATCGGCCTCGCCACGCCGACCGAGGGCGGCGCGATGGGCGCCGTCGGCGCGCTCGTGCTCGCCGCGATCAACCGCAAGCTGACCTTCCGGATGATCGTTCAGGCGCTCGATTCGACCGTCAAGCTCTCCGCCTTCGTGCTGTTCATCCTGCTCGGGGCGCGTGTCTTCTCGCTCACCTTCTATGGTGTCGACGGCCATGTCTGGGTCGAGCATCTGCTGACGAGCGTGCCCGGCGGCGAGCTCGGCTTCCTGATCGTCGTCAACATCCTCGTCTTCCTGCTCGCCTTCTTCCTCGACTTCTTCGAGCTCGCCTTCATCATCGTGCCGCTGCTCGCGCCGGCGGCGGATGCGCTCGGCATCGATCTCGTCTGGTTCGGCGTGCTGCTCGCGGTCAACATGCAGACCTCGTTCATGCACCCGCCCTTCGGCTTCTCGCTGTTCTTCCTGCGCTCGGTGGCGCCCACCCGGGCCTATGCCGACAAGGTGACGGGGAGGACGATCGCGCCCGTGACTTCGGGCCAGATCTATCTCGGCGCGATCCCCTATGTGATCATCCAGATCATCATGGTCGGCATCGTGCTCGGCTTTCCGAGCCTCGTGACGCATTACAAGGCCGGGCGCGTCGAGGTCGACCCGTCGACGATCGACATCAACGTGCCGATGCCGGGCGACGAGGGCGGCAACCCGTTCGGAGACCCGGGCAACCCGTTCGGCGATCCGGGCAATCCGTTCGGCGGCGAGGCCCCGGGGGGCGGCGCAGCGCCCGCCGCGCCGGGCGAGATCCCGCCGCCCGATTTCGGCGCGCCGGCGCAATAGGGAAGGGCGGGCAGGGCGTCCGCCCGCCTCCGCCGACCATGTCCCGATGCGCGGCGTCGCTCAGGCGACGCCGATGCGCAGCAGGTCGTGCATGTGGACGATGCCGACCGGCCGCCGCTCCTCGACGACGAAAAGTGCGGTGATCGCGGCGCGGTTCAACTGCTCGACCGCGGCGGCGACGAGCGTGTCGGGCGCGATGGTGCGCGGCGCGCGGGTCATCACCCGCTCGACCGGCGCCTCGAGCAGGGCGGGCCCGAGATGGCGGCGCAGATCGCCATCGGTGATGATGCCGGCGAGCGCGCCCTCGCCATCGACGATGCCGACGCAGCCGAAGCCCTTCGCGGTCATCACGAGGATCGCCTCGCTCACCGAAGCGGCGAGCGGCAGCAGCGGCACGGCCTCGCCGGCATGCATGATGTCGCGGACATAGTTGAGGTTCGCGCCGAGCTTGCCGCCGGGGTGGAAGACGCGGAATTCCTGCGCCGTGAAGCCGCGGCTCTCGAGCAGGGCGACGGCGAGCGCGTCGCCGAGCGCGAGCTGCATGACGGTGGATGTGGTCGGCGCGAGGCCGTGCGGACAGGCCTCGGCGGCTTGCGGCAGGGCGAGCACCAGATCGGCGGCCCGGCCGAGCGCGCTTCCCGGCGCGCTCGTCATCGCGACGAGCGGCAGGCGGAAGCGGCGGGCATATTCGACGACGGCGCGCAGCTCCGCCGATTCGCCGGAGAAGGAGAGGGCGAGCACGACATCGCCGGCGGCGACCATGCCGAGATCGCCATGGCTCGCCTCGGCGGCATGGAGGAAGAAGGCGGGCGTCCCGGTCGAGGCGAGGGTGGCGGCGACCTTCGCGCCGATATGGCCGCTCTTGCCGATGCCGGTGACGACGACGCGGCCGGTCGCCGCCCGGATCAGGCCGACGGCTTCGGCGAGCGCGCGGCCGAGCGGCCCGGCGAGCGCCTCGGCGATGGCGTCGAGCCCGGCACGTTCGCGTTCGATGGTGCGCAGCGCCGACGCGACGGCACCGTCATCGGCGGGGCGGATCGCGACGATGGCCATGTTCACCTCACGCTGTTCGACGTGCCGCTTCTAGCACGGCTTCCCCGCGGCGCGCACCTGCCGGCACCGAAACGCAAGGTTAACCAAGCCGCTTTACGATTCGGAAAGCATAGTTTCGCGTGAGAGACCGCCGGGCGCGATGGCCGTCCCCTTCCGAATGACCGCGCTCGCCCTTCTTCTCGCCGCCGCGCCGGCCGCCGGCCTGCGGGCGGAAACGGCCGTGCCCGCCTGGCCGCTGCGCGGTGCGGTGACGGACGACGCGGCTGCGCTCGCGTCGGCTACGGGCGACACTGCGCCGTCCGACGCGACGGTCGCGGCGGAGGCGGAGGATCCCGCGCCGCCGCCGGCCGAGGCGGACGACGGGCCGCTCGGGAGGGCCGAGGGGCCGGCCGGACGGGCCGGTGCGGTGGCGCCCGAAGGGCCTGCCGCGGCGATCGGGCGAGGCGGCCGGCGGGCGGCGGACGAGACGGCCTATGATCCGCTCGGCCTCCGGGTCGGATCCTTCCTGATGTTCCCGGCGGTCGAACTGCGCGGCGGCTATGCGAGCAAC
The DNA here is from genome assembly GCF_014199915.1 of Prosthecomicrobium pneumaticum. Classification (GTDB taxonomy): domain Bacteria; phylum Pseudomonadota; class Alphaproteobacteria; order Rhizobiales; family Kaistiaceae; genus Prosthecomicrobium; species Prosthecomicrobium pneumaticum. Next base: position 158,607 of record NZ_JACHOO010000003.1, read on the forward strand.
GCCGCCGGTGCGGCGGGGGGCGGCGCGTCCGGCCTTCTCGAGGTCGCGCCGGAGGTGGTGTTCCGCTCGCAATGGGCGCGCCACGCGGCGACGCTTTCGCTGCGCGGTGGGGTTCTGCATGCGCTCGACGGCGGGACCGGGGACCGGCCGACCGTCTCGATCGAGGCGGGAGGCAGGATCGACCTGCCGGCGGAATGGACGCTGGCGCTGCGCGCCGGCTACGACTATGCGCGCGAGGACCTGTCGAGCGCGGATTATCCGGACGGTGCCGACCGGCCGCCGGGCGTGCACCGCCTCGCCGCCGGGGCGGCGCTCGACGGGCGGATCGGCCGCGTCGTGCTCGGCCTGCGCAGCGCGGTCGACGGGCGGCTCTATGAGGATGCCGAGATCGGCGGCGTCGCGGTCTCGCAGAAGGACCGCGACAACGCCGCCGTCTCCGGCACGCTGCGGCTCGGCTATGCGGTCGTCCCCGGCCTCGTTCCCTTCGTCGAGGCGGAGGCGTCGCGCCGGATCTATGCCGAGCGGCGCGATGCGGACGGCATCGCGCGGGCCTCGCGCGGCGTCGCGCTGCGCGCCGGTCTCGCCTATGACGCCGCGCCGGTGACGACGGCCGAGATCGCGCTCGGCTGGCGGCGGGAGGATTTCGACGACGACGCGCTGTCCTCGCTCGAGGCGTTCACCATCGACGGCTCGATCGTCTGGTCGCCGACGCGGCTGACCACGGTCCGTCTCGCCGGCTCGACCGCGATCGAACCCTCGACCGATCCGGGGACGTCGGGGGCGGTCGTCTACGACACGACGCTGTCGATCGAGCGCGCGCTCCGCCGCAATCTGACGGCGGAGCTGTTCGGCGGCTGGCGCGCGGAGGAGTTCGGCGGCGCGGGCGCCGACACCACCACCTGGACGGCCGGGGTCGGGGCGCGCTGGAAGCTCAACCGCTCGCTCTGGGTGACCGGCCGGTTCACGCAGACCTGGTTCGAGTCGGCGGCCGCGGCCGCCGACTATCGGGACAGCCGCGTGCTCGTCGGGCTCAGGCTGCAGCGCTAGCGATCGCCTGGCGCTCCGCCTCCGGCAGGGTCGCGATGAGGGCCTCGAGCTCGCGGCGGAATTCGCCCGAGAGGTCCGGCCGGTCGAGCGCGAAGGCGACATTGGCGATCAGGAAGCCGACCTTGTGGCCGCAGTCGAAGGTGCGCCCGTCGAAGCGGCAGCCATAGAAATACTGCCGCTGCATCAGCGCCAGCATGGCGTCGGTCAGCTGGATCTCATTGCCCGCGCCGCGCTGCTGGCGCGACAGGAACTCGAAGATCTGCGGCTGCAGGATGTAGCGGCCGTTGATGTAGAGGTTGGACGGGGCGATGTCCGGCTTCGGCTTCTCGACCATGCGGTCGATGCGGAAGGCGCGCTCGCTCAGCGTCGAGCCGATGCCGACGATGCCGTACTGGTCGGTCATCTTCGGGTCGCATTCCTCGACCGAGATCACATTACCGCCGGTCTCGCGATAGACGTCGACCATCTGGGCGAGGCAGCTCGGCTGGCCCTTCGTCACCATGTCCGGGAGGAGCACGGCGAAGGGCTCGTCGCCGACCAGCTCGCGCGCGCACCAGATCGCATGGCCGAGACCGAGCGGCTCCTGCTGGCGGGTGAAGCTCGTCGTGCCGGGCTTCGGCAGCTCGCTGCGCAGCTGGTCGAGCACCTTGTCCTTGCCGCGGCCGGCGAGCGTCGCCTCGAGCTCGTACTGGATGTCGAAATGATCCTCGATGACGCCCTTGTTGCGGCCCGTCACGAAGATGAAGTGCTCGATGCCCGCCTCGCGCGCCTCGTCGACCGCATGCTGGATGACGGGCCGGTCGACGACCGGCAGCATCTCCTTCGGCATCGCCTTGGTTGCGGGAAGGAAGCGTGTGCCGAGGCCGGCGACGGGAAACACGGCCTTGCGGATCGGACGGTTCATAGGGACCTCACCGGACTGAACCTTTGCGGGGGAGCGCCGCACGATAGCGCGATCGCCATGCGAAGCAAGGCGGCGCGCCGGCCGGCGTGGCGACAGGGTGAACGGGGTCGAAAGCCTGCGCTCTTCATGCTTTCTTAACCACGGCGAGGCGAGAGGTTCCCCCATGACGGTCCTGGTCACCGGCGGCGCCGGCTATATCGGCAGTCACATGGTCTGGCGCCTGCTCGACGCGGGCGAGCGGGTCGTGGTGATCGACAGCCTCGCCACCGGCTTCCGGTTCGCGATCGCGCCCGAGGCGGCGGCCGTGTTCGGCGATGTCGGGGACGAGGATCTCGTCCGCTCGACGATCGAGGCGCAGGGGGTCGACGCCGTGATCCACTTCGCCGGCTCGGTGGTGGTGCCCGACTCGGTCGCCGATCCGCTCGGCTATTATCTCAACAACACCGTCAAATCGCGCAGCGTGATCGCCGCGGCCGTCGCCGCCGGCGTATCGCATTTCATCTTCTCGTCGACCGCCGCGGTCTATGGCAGCGGCGGCGCGGAGCCGATCCGCGAGGATGCGCCGCTCGCCCCCGCCTCGCCCTATGGCCGTTCCAAGCTGATGACCGAGATGATGCTCGCCGACACCGCGGCGGCGCATGAGTTCCGCTATGCGGCGCTGCGCTATTTCAATGTCGCCGGCGCCGATCCGGCCGGCCGCACCGGGCAGTCGACCCGCGGCGCGACGCATCTCATCAAGGTCGCGGCCGAGGCCGCGCTCGGCAAGCGCGCGGCGCTCACCGTGCACGGCAGCGACTACGCGACGCCGGACGGCACCTGCCTGCGCGACTACATCCACGTCTCCGATCTGGTCGACGCGCATTACGACGCGCTTCTCCATCTGCGCCGCGGCGGCGACAGCCTCGTCGCCAATTGCGGCTATGGCCACGGCTATTCGGTGCGGCAGGTGATCGAGGCGGTGCGGCGGGTGTCGGGCCGGGATTTTCCGGTCGTCGACGGGCCGCGCCGGCCGGGCGATGCCGAGGCGATCGTCGCCGATCCGGCCCGTGCGATGGCGGTGCTCGGCTGGCGGCCGCGGCGCGACGATCTCGATGGCATCGTCGACAGCGCGCTCGCCTGGGAGGATCATCTGACGCGACGCAATTTCGTCGCCTGAGCGGGCGAGGCTGAAGGGAATCGGCTGGGGGCGCTGCGAAGAAACGGGAAGGAGGCCGGCTTGTTGCTGCTCGAACGGACGAGGAGGGTCGCATGTGCGGCCGCACGAAGGCTCGCGGGGCTGACGCTCGCACTGCTCGTCTTCGGCGTTTCCCTTCCGCCCCCGCAGGCGCAGGCCGATGCCGCCGCCAAGGCCTGGGTGGAGCGCTTCTGGCGCGAGGCGCGGGCCGCCGGCGTCTCGCGGCGCACCTATGACGCCGCGCTCGGCCGCTTCACGCCCGACCCCGACGTGCTGCGGCGGGCGAGCGCGCAGGCCGAATTCGTCAAGCCGCTCTGGGAGTATCTCGACAGCGCCGTCTCCGAGCGGCGCATCGCCGACGGGCGGGCGGCGCTGCGCCGCTACGAGCGCGGCCTCGACGAGATCGAGCGGCGCTATGGCGTCAGCCGCTATGCCGTGGTGGCGATCTGGGGCATGGAATCGTCCTACGGCCAGGTGCTCGAGAACGACCAGATCGTCAAGAACACCATCCGGTCGCTCGCGACCCTCGCCTATAAGGGTGGGCGGCGCGCCAGATACGGTCGCACCCAGCTCATCGCGGCGCTGAAGATCCTCGAGCACGGCGACATCACGCCCGGCCGGATGGTCGGCTCCTGGGCCGGCGCGATGGGCCACACCCAGTTCATCCCGACCACCTATCGGGCCTATGCGGCGGATTTCGACGGCGACGGCAAGCGCGACATCTGGACCAACCCGCTCGACGCGCTCGCCTCGACCGCGAACTATCTGCGCGTCTCCGGCTGGCGGGCCGGCGAGAGCTGGGGCTATGAGGTCGAGATTCCGGCGGGCTTCGACTGGCGCCACGCCGACCGCGACGAGACACGGCCGGTCTCGGCCTGGGCGAAGCTCGGCATAAGGCGGGTGGCCGGCCGTGCCTTCTCCCGCGCCGACGAGCCGGCGCGGCTCTATGCGCCGGCCGGCGCACACGGGCCTGTCTTCCTGCTGATCCGCAATTTCCAGGCGATCAAGCGCTACAACAATGCCGACGCCTATGCGCTCGCCGTCGGCCATCTCGCCGACCGGCTCGCCGGCTATGGCGCCTTCGTCGCCGGCTGGCCGCAGGGCGACCGGCCGCTGACGCCCGACGAGCGCGGCGATCTGCAGCGGGCGCTGGCGCGCCGAGGTCATTATAGCGGCGCGATCGACGGCAAGATCGGGCCGGGCACCCGCGCGGCGATCCGCGCCTATCAGGCGCGCGCCGGTCTCGTGCCGGACGGCTGGGCCTCGGCGGCGCTGCTCGCCCGGATGCGGGGCGAAAGCTGACCGGGGCGCGCGCTGCGGCTGGCGAAATCCGCGCCACACGGTAGAATGGCGAGGGCTGGGGGTCCACGGGGCCCCGAAGGACTCTCGTTCAATGATGCGGCGGTTCGTGATGGCGGCCTTCGGGCCGATGGCGCTCTGCGTCGCGCTGGTCGTTGCGGCCGGCGGGTTGTCGCCTGTCCACGCCCAGGAGAGCCCCGCTCCGCAGACGGGTCCCGGTACCCGGCAGGTCGCCTTTCTCGAACGGTTGTTCGGCGGCCGCGAGGTCGCGGCGCCGCCGGGCGATGTCGGCGCGCCCGCCGGGGAGCCGCTCCGCCGCCGCCGCGGCGCGCCGTTGCCGCCCGACGCGCCGATCTATGACGACGAGCCGCCGCGGCGCGGCCTCGGCGCGATCTTCGGCCGCCGCCGGCAGGCGCCGCCGGCGATCGACGAGCGGCCGGCACCCCAGCAGGCGCAGCAGCCGCGCAAGAAGAGGCCGGCCGCGGCGCCCGCCGAGCCGGACTATGCGGTCGCGGCGATCGAGCCGAAGGCGGAGGATGCCCGCAAGGTTCTGGTGATCGGCGATTTCGTCGCCGGGGCGCTCGCCTGGGGCCTCGACCAGGCCTTCGCCGCCGAGCCGCGGATCCGCATCGTCGACGCCTCGAACGGGGCGTCGGGCTTCGTGCGCAGCGACTATTACGACTGGAACGCCGAACTGCCGGCGATCCTCGACGCGCAGAAGCCGGACATGGTCGTCGTGCTGATCGGCGCCAATGACCGGCAGGTGATCCGCGCCGGCGAGGACCGGCTCGCGCCCCGCACGCCGGAATGGCAGAAGGTCTACGAGCAGCGGCTCGATTCCCTGCTGCTCGGCCTGCAGGCCTATGGCCGGCCCTTCTACTGGATCGGCGCGCCGCCGCTCGGGCCCGAGGACGCCTCGGCCGACATGACCTTCCTCAATTCGCTGTTCGAGGCGCGGGTGAAGGCGGTCGGCGGCTCCTTCATCGATGTCTGGGACGGCTTCTCCGACGAGGACGGCAAGTTCGTCGCCCGCGGGCCGGACATGGACGGGCAGGTGAAGGCGCTGCGCACCTCCGACGGGATCGGCTTCACCCGGCCCGGCCGGCGCAAGCTCGCCTTCTATGTCGAGACCGAGATCCGCCGCGACGGCGGCGTTCTGACGCCGGGCTCGAGCCTGATCAGCGCGGTCAATCCGAACGAGGTGATCGAGATCGGCCCGGACGGCAAGGAGCGCCGTCTGGGCCCCGTCGTCTCGCTGACCGACCCGCCGCCCGGCGCCGCCGATAGTCCGCTCGCCGGCGCCGTGCCCGCCGCCCCGCCGCCGGCCGACAGCGCCCAATACAAGCTCGTCGTCGAAGGCGCGCCGCCGCCGCCGCCGGCGGGCCGGGTCGACGATTTCACCTGGCGGCCGGCGCCGAAGGACGAGGGGGACCCGGCGAACCGGGTGCGGCTCGACGGCATCGTGCTGCTGCCCGCACCCACGGCGGCGGTCGCCGCGCCCGCGGTGGAGTGAGCCCGGCGGCACTGCGGCGCTACGGCCCGTTCGGAGGCCCCGGGGGAGATCGCGGGCGCGGTCCGGCCGGTGATCGGACGGGGGGCCGGCCCTGTGCGGCGGGCGCGACGGCCTCGATCGAACGAGGGCGGATTCGGAAGTAGGGACCCGTCCGATGATGCCCCTCGCGGGCTGCGGCGGGCGCCGCGGCCGCGGATCGGCCGAGGGAGGCCGGGGCAGGCTGCCGATCGCGCGGGATGTTCGGCCAAAGAAAAAGGCCGGGCGTCGGCCCGGCCTTTCCGTTCAGAGCTTCGTCGCGCTCAGCCGAGCGACTTGACGATGCTCTCGACCATCTTCTTCGCGTCGGCGAAGAGCATCATGGTGTTGTCCTTGAAGAACAGCTCGTTCTCGACGCCGGCATAGCCCGAACCCATGCCGCGCTTGACGAAGAGCACGGTGCCGGCCTTCTCGACGTCGAGGATCGGCATGCCGAAGATCGGCGATTTCGGGTCGGTCTTCGCCGCCGGATTGGTGACGTCGTTGGCGCCGATGACGAAGGCGACATCGGCCTGCGCGAACTCGGAATTGATGTCCTCGAGCTCGAACACCTCGTCATAGGGCACGTTCGCCTCGGCGAGGAGAACGTTCATGTGGCCCGGCATGCGGCCCGCGACGGGGTGGATCGCATATTTCACCTCGACGCCCTCGGCCTTCAGCTTGTCGGCCATTTCACGCAGCGCATGCTGCGCCTGGGCGACCGCCATGCCGTAGCCCGGCACGATGATGACCTTCGAGGCGTTCTTCATGATGAAGGCGGCGTCCTCGGCCGAGCCCTGCTTGACCGGCCGCTGCTCGACCGCGCCGCCCGAAGGCCCGGCCGTCTCGCCGCCGAAGCCGCCGAGAATGACCGAGATGAAGGAGCGGTTCATCCCCTTGCACATGATGTAGGAGAGGATGGCGCCCGACGAGCCGACCAGCGCGCCGGTGATGATCAGCGCGGTGTTGCCGAGCGTGAAGCCGATGCCCGCCGCCGCCCAGCCGGAATAGGAGTTCAGCATCGAGACGACGACCGGCATGTCGGCGCCGCCGATCGGCACGATGATCAGGCCGCCGAGCACGAGGCTGACGAGCACAATCAGCCAGAACACGGCGTGGCTCTCGGTGCGGACGAGCGCGATGATCAGCACGACGAGCAGGATGGCGAGGCCGGCATTGATGAAGTGCCGGCCCGGCAGGAGGATCGGCCGGCCCGACATGTTGCCGTTGAGCTTCGCAAAGGCGATGACCGAGCCGGTGAAGGTGATCGCGCCGATCGCCACGCCGAGGCTCATCTCGACGAGCGCCTGGCCGTGGATGAGGCCGACCGCGCCGATGCCGAAGGCCTCCGGCGCATAGAGCGCGGCGGCCGCCACCATCACCGCGGCGAGGCCGACGAGCGAGTGGAAGGCGGCGACGAGCTGCGGCATCGCCGTCATGGCGATGCGCCGGGCGATCACCGCGCCGACGATGCCGCCGATGGCGAGGCCGAGGATGATCAGCGTCCAGGCGGCGCCGGCGCGCGGCGCGGCATAGGCGAGCGTGGTCAGGATGGCGATCGCCATGCCGACCATGCCGAGCAGATTGCCGCGGCGCGAGGTCGCCGGGCTCGACAGCCCGCGCAGCGCCATGATGAAGAGGACGCCCGAGATCAGATAGAGGACGGCCGTGACGTTGGGAGACAGCATCTGACGGCCCCTAGCCCTTCTGCTCTAAAAGGTAGTATTTAGCACCCTTTTTAACGCCCCGCATCTCCACCCGCCTGTTCACAAGAGGCTTGATAACCAATTTTGCCAACTCGACGGAAATACCAAGACCACGGGCAATGTCGCCTATTCGTAGGCCTTCTTGGGCTTCAAGTATTTTTACCATCTCCGATCCCAAGAGTTCTATCTGAGACTCCATCGGGTGCTCTCGGACGATGGGAAACTCTTGCTCAAGTAACCTCGATAGGTTCTCTCCCAGATCAGTGAATGATGAGTAATGCATCCGATCCACTCCTCTTAGATCGGAAGGCACTTCATTAACATCAATCTTTGACGGATTGAAAATTATGAAGGTTCTTTCAGTGAGTCCAAGAGCCAGGCCGAGCTCAAGGGTAACGTTTGCGTTCCATCCGGTGATATCGAATATCGAGAACCGCGACTCTCTAATATAATTTTGAATCTTCTGTAGAATATGCAGGTCTGTTATCTTTTCATCGGCAAATACAAAGTGTACTGAGAAAGCCTTCTCTGCCTCTTGGTATGCTTTACGATAGTCCTTTTTGTCGTACAACTTATAGGGGTACGCGACAAATATTTGTCGCGGATTCTTTGCGGCGTTTGGCAAGTTTGAGGATAAGAACGACATCGCCACCCCACCCTAGCCCGACTTCTTCTTGTACATGGCCAACATGCGGTTGGTCACGAGGAAGCCGCCGAAGATGTTGACGCTCGCGAGCACGAGCGCGACGAAGCCGAAGCCCTGGGCCCAGAGATGGCCGGAGGAGCCGGAGATCGTGTCGACCGCCTCGACGCCGACCGCGAGCAGGGCGCCGACGACGATCACCGAGGAGATCGCGTTGGTCACGCTCATCAGCGGCGTGTGCAGCGCCGGCGTCACCGACCAGACGACGTAATAGCCGACGAAGATCGCGAGCACGAAGATCGACAGGCGGAAGACGAACGGGTCGATCGCGCCGCCGGTCGCGGCATGGACGACCGCCGCGGCGCCGTCGGCGACCTGATCGGCATAGGACTGGGCCGCGAGCGCGGCCTCGCGGGCGGCGTCGGCGGCGGCCGCCGCCGCGTCCGCAGCCTGGCGGGCGGCCTCGGCCGCCTGGTCCGGCGTGAGCTGTTCCATCTCTCCCCCCTCAGGCGCTGATCGCCGCGGTTTCCTTCGGCGCGAAGGCCGGGTGGACGATCGCACCGCCGCGCGTCAGCACGGTCGCCTTGACGAGCTCGTCCTCGAAATTGATCGCGAGCTGCTTCGAGGCCTTGTCGACGAGCGTCTCGACGAAGGCGTAGAGGTTGCGCGCATAGAGCTGCGAGGCGGTGGCGGCGATCCGGCCGGAGACGTTGAGATGGCCGACGATCTTGACGCCGCCCTCGGTCGTCGCGATCTCGCCCGGCACCGCGCCCTCGACATTGCCGCCGCGCTCGACCGCGAGATCGATCAGCACCGAGCCGGGCTTCATCGAGGCGACCATCGCCGCCGAGACGAGGCGCGGCGCCGGCCGGCCCGGAATGAGCGCCGTGGTGATGACGATGTCCTGCTTCTTGATGTGCTCGGCGATCAGCGCGGCCTGCTTCGCCTGGTATTCGGCCGACATCGGCTTCGCATAGCCGGCTGCGGTCTCGGCCTGCTTGAATTCCTCGTCCTCGACGGCGACGAACTTCGCGCCGAGCGACTCGACCTGCTCCTTCGCCGCCGGGCGGACGTCGGTCGCGGTCACGACCGCGCCGAGGCGGCGCGCGGTCGCGATCGCCTGCAGGCCGGCGACGCCGGCGCCCATCACGAAGACGCGCGCGGCCGGCACCGTGCCGGCCGCCGTCATCATCATCGGCAGGGCGCGGTCATATTCGGACGCCGCATCGATCACCGCCTGATAGCCGGCGAGATTGGCCTGCGACGAAAGCACGTCCATCACCTGCGCGCGGGTGATGCGCGGCATGAATTCCATCGCCACCGCGGTCAGGCCGGCATCGGCCATCGCCTTGACGGCGGCCTCGTTGCCATAGGGGTCCATGGTGGCGACCACCACCGTCCCCTTGCGGTAGGCGGCGAGCTCGCCGGCGATCGGCCGGCGCACCTTCAGCACCAGATCGGCATCGTGCACGGCATCCGCCGCGCTCGCCACGATCCGGCCGCCGGCCGCCTCGTATTCGGCGTCGGGAATGCGCGAGGCGAGGCCGGCGCCGGACTGGACGGCCACCTCCGCCCCGAGCGCGACGAATTTCTTGACGGTCTCGGGCGTCGCCGCGACGCGGCTCTCGTTCCGGTCCACTTCGGCCGGGATACCGATCTTCATGTTGTCCTCCCGAGCCGGCCGGGCCGGCTCGCCCCTCGATCGTCAGAAATCCGGCCGCTGTCCGGTCAGAGCAGGAAGATCGCCATCAGGATCAGGATGACCACGATGGCGACCGTGCCCCACTTGGTGAGGCCGGTGAAGAACCGATAGGTACGGTCGTGCTCGCGGTAGTCCATCGCATTGCCGGCCATGGCGAAACCCTCTCGGTTGAGCGTGTCGGACCGCCCTTATAGCAAAAGGACGGGGGCCGGCAATGCGGGATTGAGGGGCACCTCAAGCCGCGTTCAGAGCCCGGCCCGCGCGAGCGCCTCCGACTGCCGAGCGGCGAGCGAATCGGCGTCGAAATCGGCGATCGCCGCGGCGAACAGACGGTGGAAATTGAGCTCCGCCGAGAGGTGCAGGAAGACCGAGCCGAGCCCGACCGCCGCCCGGTCCATGAAGACGAATTCGCGCGGGACGGTCACGGGCCCCTTCTCCTTCAGCACCCGATGCACCCGATAGGCCTCGCGCCGGCCATATTCGGCGGGGGCGACACCATCGGCGATCGTCCGCACCCGGTCGTCGAGCAGCGGGCCGTAGATGAAGCGGGCCCAGATGTTGAGCGCCTCGATGAGATCGCGCGACAGGCCGCGGAAGCCCCAGCGCTCATAGGCGGAGACGACGCGCGCCTCGTCGCCTTCGCGAAGGCCATGGAAGAGATCGACGACGCCGGCGACGAAGCCGGCCTCGAAGATGCGGATGCAGCCATAGTCGAGGAGGTTGATGCCGGCGGCCGCGCCGTCTTCCTCGAAGACGGTGTAATTGCCGAGATGCGGATCGCCATGGATCACGCCGTAGCGCGCGAAGGGCGACCACCAGGCGGCGAACATCGCGGTGGCGATGCGGTTCCGCTCGTCCTGCGGCCGATCGCGGAAATCGAGCAGGCGCCGTCCCTCGAGAAAGGACATTGTGAGGAGGCGGCCGGTCGACAGATCGGCCTCGATATCGGGTACGCGCACGAGCGGCTCGTCGGCGAGCATCGTGCGGTAGAGCGCGGTGTGGCGGGCCTCGCGGCCATAATCGAGCTCTTCCCGGATGCGGGCGCGGATCTCCTCATAGATCTGCGAGGTGTCGATCGCCCGGTCGAGCCGGCGATAGGCGGAGAACAGCAGCTTCAGCTGGACGAGATCGGCTTCGACGGCCGACTGCATGTCGGGATATTGCAGCTTGGCGGCGACGGGCCGTCCGTCCGTCGTCGCGGCGCGGTGCACCTGGCCGAGCGAGGCGGCGGCGAAGGGCTGGTGCTCGAACGCGCCGAAGCGGCTCTCCCAGCCTTCGCCGAGCTCCGCGCGCATGCGGCGCCGGACGAAGGTCCAGCCCATCGGCGGCGCGTTCGACTGCAATTGTCCGAGCGCCGTCGCATATTCGGGCGGCACGAGGTCGGGCACGGTGGCGAGGAGCTGCGCCACCTTCATGAGCGGCCCTTTCAGCCCGCCGAGTGCGGCGGCGAGCTCCGCCGCCCCCTTCTCGCCGCCGAGATCCGAACCGAACAGCCGGGCGCCGGCCATCCGCGCCGCGACGCCGCCCATCCCCGTGCCGACGCGGGCATAGCGGGCGATGCGGCCGGAAAGCCGGTTCTTCTCGGGATCGGACAAGGGGATTTCCTCTCGCGCGGCTGATCTCGGAAAATGAGACCGGCCGGCCCGGCTTCAACCCTCGCCGGCAGCGTCACGGCGCCGCGGCGGATTTCGCCAGACTGTCGGCGATCCAGCGCACGAGGCCCGCCTCGTCGATCTCGCCCGCGGCGAGCTTGAGCATGACCCCGGTAGCCTCGGCAGGCGGTGGAGCGAAACGGACGCCATTCAGCCGCAGAAAGCCGATCATGGCCAGGAACGCGACCCGCTTATTGCCGTCCACGAACGGATGATTGCGCGCGATGCCGAATGCGTAGGCGGCGCCCAGCGTGACGAGATCAGCCTGCTCATACGCCCATTTGTTGCGCGGCCGGTCGAGCGCCGACCTCAGCGCGCCGACATCCCGTATCCCGATGGCCCCACCGAAACGCGCGAGTTGTCGTTCGTGGGTGATGCGGATTTCCTCCTCGCGGAGCCACCGCGGCTCGCTCATTTGGCAAGGGCCTCGAGCGTGTCGCGATACTCCACCATGAGTTCATCCATCATCGTGATGGCCCGATCGAATTCCGGATCATAGGGCGTCAGCCGCAGCGAGCCGTCCGGCGCTTCGGTGACGTGAAGCCAGTCGCCCTGGCCGAGATTGAGCCGACCGAGCAGTTCCTTCGGCAGGATCAGCCCGGTCGAGTCGCCGATCTTCCTGATTTCGAGCTTCATCACGCTCTCCCGCGTCATAGGCACCGTATAACATGGCGCCCGGCCGCGCGCATCGGAAGGGCTATCCCTCCATCGCCTCCAGCTCGTCGATGAAGCCCTTCAGCACGCCGAGGCCCTCCGTCCAGAAGCCGGGATCGCGGGCGTCGAGGCCGAAGGGGGCGAGGAGCTCGCTGTGGTGGCGCGTTCCGCCCGCCTTCAGCATCGCGAAGTATTTGTCCTGGAAGCCCGTCTCGGCACGCTGGTAGACCGCGTAGAGCGAGTTCACCAGACAGTCGCCGAAGGCATAGGCATAGACATAGAAGGGCGAATGGATGAAGTGCGGGATATAGGTCCAGTAGGTCTCGTAGCCCGGTCCGAAGCGGAGCGCCGGGCCGAGGCTCTCGGCCTGCACCTCGAGCCAGATCGCGCCGATCCGCTCGGCGGTCAGCTCGCCCTCGCGACGCTCGACATGGATGCGGCGCTCGAAGCTGTAGAAGGCGATCTGGCGGACCACCGTGTTGATCATGTCCTCGACCTTCGAGGCGAGCAGCGCCTTGCGCTCGGCCGGGGTCCCGGCGCGGTCGAGCAGGGCGCGGAAGGTCAGCATCTCGCCGAACACGCTCGCCGTCTCGGCGAGCGTCAGCGGGGTCGGCGCCATCAGCGGACCCTGCGGCGCGGCGAGCACCTGGTGCACGCCATGACCGAGCTCATGGGCGAGGGTCATCACGTCGCGCGTCTTGCCCATGTAGTTGAGGAGCACATAGGGGTGCGCGGAGGGGACGGTCGGATGCGCGAAGGCGCCCGGCGACTTGCCCGGCCGGGCAGGGGCGTCGATCCAGCCCCGGTCGAAGAAGCGCTGCGCGATCGAGGCCATGTCGGGCGAGAAGCGGCGATAGGCGGAGAGCACCGTCTCCTGCGCCTCGGTCCAGGGGATCGCCCGCGTCGGCACGTCGGGCAGCGGCGCGTTGCGGTTCCAGTAGTCGAGCGCGTCCTTGCCGAGCCACTTCGCCTTCAGCGCATAGTAGCGGTGCGACAGCAGCGGATAGGCCGCCCGAACGGCGTCGACGAGCGCGTCGACCACCTCCGGCTCGACGCGGTTGGCGAGATGGCGCGCCGCGGCGACATCGCCGAAGCCGCGCCAGCGGTCGGAGATCTCCTTGTCCTTGGCGAGCGTGTTGGTGATCAGGGTGAAGAGCCGCAGATTCTCGCGGAAGGTCGCGGCGAGCGCCTCCGCCGCCGCCTTGCGGCGCGCCTCCTCATGGTGCTGCAGCCGGTTGAGGGTGGGCTCGAGGGTCAGCACCTCGCCCTGGACGGTGAAGCGCAGCGCCGCCATCGTCTCGTCGAACAGCCGGTTCCAGGCGCCGCGGCCGGTCACCGACTGCTCGTGGAACAGCTCCTCGACGCGATCTTCGAGCTGGTAGGGCTTTTCCTTCCTCAGGTCCTCGATCCACGGCCGGTAATGGGCGAGTGCCGGGTCGGCTGCGAGCGCGGCGGCGATCACCCCGTCCTCGATGCGGTTCAGTTCGAGCCCGAAGAACAACAGCCGGGTCGACAGCCGGGTCACCTTCTCCTGGATGTCGCCATAGAATTTCGCGCGTTCCGGATCGGTGGTGTCGCCGGCATAGACGAGGCCGGCGAAGGAGACGATCCGGCCGAGCAGGTCCTCGAGCGCCTCGTAGGCGCGGATCGGCGCGACGAGGCCGCCTTCGCGCGCGAGGGTCTCGAGCCGGCCCTTCCAGTGCGTCTCGAAGGCCGCCGCCTCGCCCTCCGCGCGCACCAGATCGGCGGCGAGCACGGGCGAATCGAGCCCGTCATAGAGGTCGGCGAGGTTCCATTCCGGCAGGCCGGCGAGCTGGGCTTCGGCGGCCGCGTCGGCGGCGGCGGAGCGGAACGGGGACGCCATGCGATCGATCGGGGACATCGAACCATCCTGGAAGAGGAAATCGAGCGGTACTTAGAATGGCGATCGTCCGGGATCAACGCATCCACAGCGGATCGTCGGTCGCGGCGGCGCCATTCACCGGCTCTTAACCCTCCGGCGGCCATTCTGGCCCATCGCGGAAGATCGCTCCGCCCCAGCCGTTCCGTCTCCTGTCTCGCGTATCCGAGGGAAGCCGGCGACCTATGCCAACCAGCACGACCCTTCTGATCGCCGATGACGACCCGGCCGTCTGCCGTCTCGTCGAGACGGCGGCAGCGCGGCTCGGCCATCGCACGGTGGCCGTCGCCGACGGCCGTGCGGCGCTCGATGCGTTCGCCGCGGCGGGGCGCGACGGCTTCGGCCTCGTCGTGCTCGACCTCGTCATGCCGGAACTCGACGGCATGGGGGTGCTCGCGCGCCTGCGCGAGCGGGGGCCGATCCCGCCGGTGATCGCGCTCGCCGCGGCCGGCGGCTTCGATGCGGCGCCTTCGGCACTGCGGGCGGGGGCGGTCGACGTGCTCGTCAAGCCGCTTGTTGTCGAGCGCGTCGTGCTTTCGATCGAGCAGGCGCTGCGCATGCGCGCGCTCGAGGAAGCGCTCGGCCGCGCACGCCGGGCGGCGGCCGGCGCGCCGGCGCTCGGCGATCTCGTCGCCGGAAGCGCGGCGATGGAGCGTGTCGCGCGGCTCGTGGAGCGGGCGGCGGCGACCGTGCTGCCGGTGCTGATCGAAGGCGAGGCCGGCGTCGGCAAGGCCCTCATCGCCCGCATCCTGCACGCCGCCGGTGACCGGCGCGGCCGGCCCTTCGTCGCGGTCGACGGCACCGCGCTCGCCGACGAGCGCGCCGCGGCGCTCCTGTTCGGCGGCGAGCGGGCGACGGGCGCGGCGGCCGAACGGACCGTCGGGGCGCTCGTCGAGGCGCATGGCGGCACGCTCTTCATCGAGGAGATCGCGGCGCTCGCGCCGCTCCTGCAGGCGCGGCTGGTGCGGGCGTTGCAGGAAGGCGAGGTCGATCCGGGCGGCGGCCGGCGGCCGCTGCGCGCCGATGTCCGGCTCGTCGCCTCGACCGGGCGCGACCTGATCCGGCTGGTGCGCGAGGGCCGCTTCCGCGAGGATCTCTACTACCGGATCAACGTCTTCCCGATCCGCGTGCCGCCACTGCGCGAACGGCGCGACGACGTGCCCGAACTCGTCCGCCGTTTCGCGCTGCGCTTCGCCGCGGAAGAACGGCGGAGCGGGGTGCGCGGCGTTTCGTCGGCGGCGCTCGACCGGCTGATGCGCCACGACTGGCCGGGCAATGTCCGGCAATTGGAGAACGCGGTCTTCCGCGCCGTGCTGGCGGCGGAAGGGCCGCTGATCGAGCCGGAGGATTTTCCGCAGATCGCCGACGCCTCCGTCATGCCGGAGCGGGCCGCCTCCGCCGAGCCGGTCGCGATCGCGCTCTCTCCGGACGTGGCCGCCGCGCCGCCGGCAGCCCTGCCGCTCGCGCGGCCGGCCGCCGGCCGGAGCGGGCCGGCGATCCGGCTCTTCGGCCGCACCGGAGAGATCCGGCCGATGGCGGAGATCGAGGCCGACGTGATCCGCATCGCCATCGACCAGTATGGCGGGCGCATGGCGCTCGTGGCGCGGCGGCTCGGCATCGGCCGGTCGACGCTCTATCGGCGGTTGAAGGAACTGGGCCTCGACGGCGTCGACGGCCCACTCGCGGCGGAGTGATCGAAACCGTCTGCGGGCGGCCGGCATTGCTCTTGCAGAAACAGGACCCTTCGGTTCTTCTCGGCCGGGGTCCGATCGAGAATCGGGGCCGTTCCCGGAACGGATGATGGAATGATGCAAACCTGGGCTCGCCGCCTGCTCGCCGGCTCCATGCTCCTCGGCGGCGTCGCCACGGCCCTGCCGGCCGTCGCCTATGTGCCCGAGGGAACGGACTTCGCCGCCCGGGCGGGCAGCGCCGCGAGCCTCGCGCTCGCCGACGTCGCGAGCGATCCTTCGGCGACGGCGCTGCGCGATCTGCTCGGCGAGGCGAACCGCGATCTCGCCTTCGCCGACAAGCGCGACCGGGCCGGCATCGCCGAATTCTACAAGGAGCGGCATTACCTGCCGCTGTGGACCGAGAACGGCTTCCTGACGCCGCGCGCCAAGGCCGTCATCGCCCGGATCGCGCGTGCCGACGAGGACGGGCTCGATCCGGCCGCCTACATCCTGCCGGCGCCCGGCCTCGGCGAGCGCGTCGCGGCCGCCCCTTCGCTGGTCGCCAGGCTCGAACTGATCGTCAGCCGCGCCGTGCTCCTCTATGCGCGCCAGGCGGATGGCGGCCGGCTCGACCCGCGCACGCTGTCGAAGCTGATGACGCCGAAGGCCCATTATCCCGACCCCGTCGAGGTGCTGCGCCGCGTCGGCAACGAGAGCGATCCCGCGGCCGCGCTCGCGAGCTACAATCCGCAGCATCCGGGCTTTCAGGACCTGCGCCGCGAACTCGCCGCCGAGCGCGCCGCCGAGGCCGCCCCGCGGCCCGAACCGGTGCCGGGCGGGCCTTCGCTCCGGCTCGGCCAGCGCGATCCGCGCGTGCCGGCGCTGCGGGCGCGGCTCGGCGTCGCCGCCCCGGCCGACGCCGCCGATGCCGATCTCTACGATCTCACGCTCGAGGAGGCGGTCGTCCTCTTCCAGCGCGCGCACGGGCTTTCGACCGACGGCGTCGTCGGTTCCGGTACGCTCGGCGTGATGAACGCGGCGGTCGTCGACAAGGTGCCGGTCATCCTCGCCAATATGGAGCGCTGGCGCTGGCTGCCGCGCGATCTCGGCCGCTTCCATGTGATGGTCAACATCCCGGCCTTCGAGCTCGACGTGGTGCGCGACGGCGAGATCGTGCACGAGACGCGGGTCGTGGTCGGCAAACCGACCAACCAGTCGCCGATCTTCTCGGACGAGATCGAGAGCATCGTCGTCAACCCGTACTGGAACGTGCCGTCGTCGATCGCGGTGAAGGAGATGCTGCCGCGCATCCAGGCCGATCCCTATTACCTGACGCGGCAGAATTACGAGGTGCTCGCCAATGTCGGCGGCCGCATGCGCGCGGTCGATCCCGGCATGATCGACTGGAATTCCTCGGCCGCCCGCTCGGTGCGCATCCGCCAGATCCCGGGCGACGACAACGCGCTCGGCGACATCAAATTCCTGTTCCCCAACGAACACGCCGTCTATCTGCACGACACGCCGTCGAAATCCTTCTTCCAGCGCGACATGCGGGCGCTCAGCCATGGCTGCATCCGGGTGATGAACCCGTTCGACTTCGCCGATGCGCTGGTCTCGGAACAGCCCAACATCACCGGCGCGAAGCTGCGCGCGATGGTCGGCGGCCGGGAGGCCTGGGTGAACCTTCCCCGGCACGTGCCGGTGCACCTCACCTATTTCACCGCCTTCGTCGACGCCGACGGCAGGCTGGTGACGCGGCCGGACATCTATGGCCACGACGCCAAGATGATCAAGGCGATGGAGGCGCAGGGCGGTGCGCCGTCCTGATCGCACGCCGATCACGCTTCACGGAAAGGAAAAGGCCGGGATCGCTCCCGGCCTTTCTTTGTCGGGGGAGGGGCCGCGCCTCAGCGCGGCAGCGTCGTCGAGCCCATCAGATAGGCGTCGACCGCATGCGCCGCCTGGCGGCCCTCGCGGATCGCCCAGACGATCAGCGACTGGCCGCGCCGCATATCGCCGGCGGCGAACACCTTGTCGACCGAGGTCCGGTAGCTCTCGGTGTCGGCGGCGAGATTGCCGCGCTTGTCGAGGGTCGCGCCGAGCTGCGCGAGCATGCCTTCCTTGAGCGGCCCGGTGAAGCCGAGCGCGATCAGGACGAGATCGGCCTTGATGACGAATTCGGTGCCCTCGATCGGACGCCGCTTCTCGTCGACGCGGGCGCATTCGACGCCGGTGACCCGGCCGTTCTTGCCGACGATGCGCAGCGTCGCGGCCGAGAACTCGCGCTCGGCGCCCTCGGCCTGCGAGGACGAGGTGCGGAACTTGGTCGGCCAGTACGGCCAGATGGTCAGCTTGTCTTCCTTCAAGGGCGGCATCGGGCGGATGTCGAGCTGGGTCACCTTGTGGGCGCCCTGCCGGAAGGAGGTGCCGACGCAATCCGACGCCGTGTCGCCGCCGCCGATCACGACGACGCGCTTGCCGGTCGCGACGAGCGGTTCCTCATGGCTCAGATCCTCGCGGCCGACCCGGCGGTTCTGCTGGATCAGGAAGGGCATCGCATAATGGACGCCCTCGAACTCCATGCCGGGCAGCTGCGGATCGCGCGGATGCTCGGCGCCGCCGGCGAGGACGACCGCGTCGTGCCCGTCGACCAGCTCGGACATCGGCATCGTCACGCCGATGTTGACGCCGTAATGGAAGACCGCGCCCTCGGCCTCGATCTGCGCAACGCGCCGGTCGATCGGGTGCTTCTCCATCTTGAAATCGGGGATGCCGTAGCGCAGCAGGCCGCCGGCCTTCGGCTCGCGCTCATAGACGTGAACGTCGTGGCCGGCGCGGGCGAGCTGCTGCGCCGCCGCGAGGCCGGCCGGGCCGGAGCCGACCACCGCCACCTTCTTGCCGGTGCGCACGGCCGGGATCTCCGGCCGCACCCAGCCCATTTCCCAGGCCTTGTCGGCGATCGCCTGCTCGATCGTCTTGATCGTGACCGGCATGTCCTCGAGGTTGAGGGTGCAGGCCTCCTCGCAGGGCGCCGGGCAGACGCGGCCGGTGAATTCCGGGAAATTGTTGGTCGAATGGAGGTTGCGCGCCGCCTCCTCCCAATCGCCCTGATAGACGAGGTCGTTCCAGTCCGGAATCTGGTTGTGCACCGGACAGCCGGTCGGACCGTGGCAATAGGGAATGCCGCAATCCATGCAGCGCGCCGCCTGCCGCGACACGTCCTGATCGGACTGCGGCAGGGTGAATTCGCGGAAGTGCCGGATCCGGTCGGAGGCCGGCTGATACTTCTGCTCCTGGCGGTCGATCTCCAGGAAGCCCGTGACCTTACCCATGGTGAGTTCCCTTACTCGGCCGCCAGGCCATAGCGCACGCGTTCCATCTCGATCAGCGCCCGCCGGTATTCGACCGGCATCACCTTGCGGAACTTCGGCCGGAAATGCGCCCAGTCGTCGAGGATCGTCTTCGCCCGGCTCGAGCCCGTATAGTGCAGGTGCTGCGAGATCAGCCGGTGCAGACGCTCGTCGTCGAAACGGTTCATGTTCGACGAGATGTCGATCCGGCCCTTGTGCTCGATGTCGCCGCTGTGGTGGTGCAGCTTCTCGAGCAGTTCCTCCTCCTCGATGACCGGTTCGATCTCGACCATCGAGAGGTTGCAGCGCTGCGCGAAGGAATCATCCTCGTCGAGCACATAGGCGATGCCGCCCGACATGCCGGCCGCGAAGTTGCGGCCGGTCTTGCCGATCACCACCACCACGCCGCCGGTCATGTATTCGCAGCCGTGATCGCCGCAGCCCTCGACCACCGCGATGGCGCCCGAATTGCGCACGGCGAAGCGCTCGCCGGCGACGCCGCGGAAATAGGCCTCGCCCTCGATGGCGCCGTAGAGCACCGTGTTGCCGACGATGATCGACTCCTCCGGCACCACCTTCGTCGTCTCCGGCGGCCGCACGACCAGCCGGCCGCCCGACAGGCCCTTGCCGACATAGTCGTTCGCCGCGCCGACGAGATCGAGCGACACGCCGCGGGCGAGGAAGGCGCCGAAGCTCTGGCCGGCCGTGCCCTCGAGCGACACCGCGATGGTGTCGTCGGGCAGCCCGTCATGGCCATAGCGCCGCGCCACCTCGCCGGACAGCATCGCGCCGGCCGAGCGGTCGGTGTTGTGGATGCCGGTGGCGATCGACACCGGCTTGCCGGTTTCGAGCGCCGGCATGGCCTCGGCGATCAGCATGCGGTCGAGCACGGCCTCGATCGGATGGACCTGACGCTCGGTGTGGCGGATCGCGGCGGGCGCCGCCGCGGGACGGTAGAAGAGCTTCGTGAAATCGAGGCCCTTCGCCTTCCAGTGGCGGATGGCGTCCTGCTTGTCGAGCCGATCGGACTGGCCGACCATCTCCTCGAAGCGCCGGTAGCCGAGCTCCGCCATCAGCTGGCGCACCTCTTCGGCGACGAAGAAGAAATAGTTGATCACGTCCTCGGGCGTGCCCTTGAAGCGCTTCCTGAGCACCGGATCCTGGGTGGCGACGCCGACCGGGCAGGTGTTCAGATGGCACTTGCGCATCATGATGCAGCCCGCCGCGATCAGCGGCGCGGTCGAGAAGCCGAACTCGTCCGCCCCGAGGAGCGCGCCGATCACCACGTCGCGGCCGGTCTTCAGCCCGCCGTCGACCTGCAGGGCGACACGGCTGCGCAGCCCGTTGAGCACCAGCGTCTGCTGCGTCTCGGCGAGGCCGATCTCCCACGGGCTGCCGGCGTGCTTGAGCGAGGTCAGCGGCGAAGCGCCGGTGCCGCCCTCGAAGCCGGAAACCGTGATGTGATCGGCGCGCGCCTTGGCGACGCCGGCCGCGACCGTGCCGACGCCGACCTCCGAGACGAGCTTGACCGAGATGTCGGCCGTCGGCTGCACGTTCTTCAGGTCGAAGATCAGCTGTGCCAGATCCTCGATCGAATAGATGTCGTGATGCGGCGGCGGCGAGATCAGGCCGACGCCGGGCGTCGAATGCCGGACCTTGGCGATCGTCGCGTCGACCTTGTGGCCGGGCAACTGGCCGCCTTCGCCGGGCTTCGCACCCTGCGCCACCTTGATCTGGATGACGTCGGCATTGACGAGATATTCGGTCGTCACGCCGAACCGGCCCGAGGCGACCTGCTTGATCGCCGAGCGCAGGCTGTCGCCATTGGCGAGCGGCAGGAAACGCTCCGATTCCTCGCCGCCCTCACCGGTGTTCGACTTGCCGCCGATCCGGTTCATGGCGATGGCGAGCGTCGTATGCGCCTCGCGGCTGATCGAGCCGAAGGACATCGCGCCGGTGGCGAAACGCTTGACGATGTCCGCGGCCGGCTCGACCTCGTCGAGCGGCACCGGGACGAGGCCGACCTCCTCCGCCGTCTTCAGCCGGAACAGGCCGCGGATCGTCAGGAGCGCCGCGCTCTGCTCGTTGACCGCCTTCGCATAGTCCTCATAGCGGTCCCAGGACTGGGTGCGCACCGCGTGCTGCAGGGTCGCCACCGTTTCCGGGGTCCAGGCGTGCCGCTCGCCGCGGATGCGGTACATGTATTCGCCACCGACATCGAGCGCGTTCTTCAGGACCGGCGCGTCGCCGAACGCCTCGGCGTGCCGGACCACGGTCTCTTCCGCGATCTCGCGCAGGCCGACGCCCTCGATCAGCGTCGCGGTGCCGAAGAAATACTTGTCGACGAAGGCGGAGGAGAGGCCGACCGCATCGAAGATCTGGGCGCCGCAATAGGACTGATAGGTCGAGATGCCCATCTTGGACATGACCTTGAGGATGCCCTTGTCGATCGACTTGATGTAGCGGTGGACGATCTCCTCCTCATCGACCTCGTCGGGGAAGTCGTCGCGCATCGAGAGCAGCGTCTCGAAGGCGAGATAGGGGTTGATCGCCTCCGCGCCATAGCCGGCCAGCACGCAGAAATGATGGATCTCGCGCGCCTCGCCGGTCTCGACGACGAGGCCGACCGAGGTGCGCAGGCCCTGGCGGATCAGGTGATGGTGGACGCCCGCGGTGGCGAGCAGAGCGGGAATCGGGATCCGCTCCGGCCCGACCATGCGGTCGGACAGGATGATGATGTTGTAGCCGCCATGGACGGCCGCCTCCGCCCGCTCGCAGAGCCGCTGCAGCGCATCCTCCATCCCCTCGGCGCCCTTCTCGGCGGCATAGGTGATGTCGAGCGTCTTCGACTGGAACGGGTTGTCGTCCAGCTCGCCGATGGCGCGGATCTTCTCGAGGTCCTCGTTCGACAGGATCGGCTGGCGCACCTCGAGCCGCTTGCGGCGGCCGGCGCCCTGCAGGTCGAAGAGGTTGGGCCGCGGTCCGATGAAGGAGACGAGGCTCATGACGAGCTCCTCGCGGATCGGGTCGATCGGCGGGTTCGTCACCTGGGCGAAGTTCTGCTTGAAATAGGTGTAGATGAGCTTCGACTTGTCCGACAGCGCCGAGATCGGCGTGTCGGTGCCCATCGAGCCGACGGCTTCCTGGCCGGTCACCGCCATCGGCGACATCAGCAGCTTGACGTCCTCCTGGGTGTAGCCGAAGGCCTGCTGGCGATCGAGCAGCGAGACATCGGTCCGCGGCGCGCGGGGCGGCACGGGCGGCAGATCCTCGAGCACGATCTGGGTGCGGGCGAGCCAGGTCGGATAGGGATGCTTGTGCGACAGCTCCGTCTTGATCTCCTCGTCGGAGATGATCCGGCCCTGGGCGAGGTCGATGAGCAGCATCTTGCCCGGCTGAAGCCGCCACTTGGTGACGATCTTCTCCTCCGGGATCGGCAGCACGCCGGCCTCCGAGGCGAGCACGACGAGCCCGTCATCGGTGACGAGATAACGCGCCGGCCGCAGGCCGTTGCGGTCGAGCGTCGCGCCGATGCGGATGCCGTCCGAGAAGGCGATCGCCGCCGGCCCGTCCCACGGCTCCATCAGGGCGGCGTGGTATTCGTAGAAGGCGCGCCGGTCCTCGTCCATCAGCGGGTTGCCCGCCCAGGCCTCGGGGATGAGCATCATCGCCGCGTGCGGCAGCGTGTAGCCGCCGCGCACGAGGAATTCGAGCGCGTTGTCGAAGCAGGCGGTGTCCGACTGGCCTTCATAGGAGATCGGCCAGAGCTTCGAGATGTCGTTGCCGAACAGCTCGGAATCGACCGAAGCCTGCCGCGCCGCCATCCAGTTGACGTTGCCGCGGACGGTGTTGATCTCGCCATTGTGGGCGACCATCCGGTAGGGATGGGCGAGCCGCCAGGACGGGAAGGTGTTGGTCGAGAAGCGCTGGTGGACGAGCGCGAGCGCGCTCTCGAACCGGGGGTCCGAAAGATCGAGATAATACGCCTTCAGCTGATAGGCGAGGAACATGCCCTTGTAGACGACGGTCCGCGCCGACAGCGAGACGACGTAGAAATCGTTGTTGAGGCCGGAATAGGCGGCATAGATGCGGTTCGAGATCACCTTGCGGATGATGTAGAGCCGCCGCTCGAACGCCTCCTCGTCCTCGATGCCGCGGCCGCGGGCGATGAACACCTGGCGGTGCACCGGCTCGGTGGCGGCGATGTCGGGCGCCTTCGACAGCGAGGCGTTGTCGACCGGCACGTCGCGCCAGCCGAGCAGGACCTGGCCTTCCTCCGCCACCACTTCGGCGACGAGGTTCTCCATGCCGGCGCGGATTTCCGCATCCTGCGGCAGGAAGAGGAAGCCCACGGCGTAATGGCCGGGCTCGGGCAGCGCGAAGCCGAGCCGCTCCGCCTCGGCGGCGAAGAAGCGGTGCGGGATCTGCGTCATGATGCCGGCGCCGTCGCCCATCAGCGGATCGGCACCGACCGCGCCGCGATGGGTGAGGTTCTCGACCAGTTCGAGGCCCTGCGCGACGATCGTGTGCGACTTCTCGTTCTTCAGCGAGGCGATGAAGCCGACGCCGCAGGCGTCCCGCTCGTTGCGCGGATGATAGAGTCCCTGCGGCGCGGGCAGGCCCGGGTCGCGCGGGGTGGCTTTTGCGGCGCGCGTCTCCGCTGCAGCCCGCGCAGCATCCACGATCCGTCCTTCCATCCCGGTCATCTCGCAACCCTCACATTTGCTCCGCCGACCTTCCGCCGCGCCGCCCGGAGCTTTCCGCTCCCGGACGGCGGCGACGGCCGTCGCCGGACCGACCTGTCCGCGCCCCCGGACGATCCGAAGGCGCCTTCGTCCCCATCGAGACCCCCGCGCCGTTCGTCGCGCTCAGCGCGCGTCCGATCGTCCGCGGTCTTCGAAGCAAGTTCCGTTCCCGTGACCTTCGTCCCGGCCGGCCCGCCTCGTTCCCCGAGAATGGGACAGCATTCCTGTCCTACTTCAGGGCGCGCGACCATGCCAGATTTGTCCGCATCGGGCAAGGCCGCCTCAGAGCCGCCATTATCAATATTTCCTTGCGGCATATGCAATCGGTCATCCTGCCGCCCGGCGGACAGGGGCGGCGCAAGAATGTTACGTCGTCGACATCTTCTTGCCGGTGATAGAAGGTGTGCGCCGCACATAAAGCTCTTGCGGTGCGGCAGCGACGAGGAGACGGAAGAGGATCATGATCTTCGCGAGCGACAACTGGGCGGGTGCTTCGGAGGCGGTGGTGCGGGCGGTCGCGGCGGCTGCTGCCGGCCCGGCGCGCCCCTATGGCCGCGATACGCTGACCGAGGCGGTGGAAGCGGCCTTCGCGTCCGTGTTCGAGCATGAAGTCGCGGTGTTCTTCGTCGCCACCGGAACGGCCGCGAACGCCCTCGCGCTCGCGCATTACGCCCGTCCCGGCGGCGTCGTCATCTGCCACGAGGCTTCGCATCTCGTCGCCGACGAAGCCGGCGCGCCGGAATTTTTCGGCGCCGGAACGCGGCTCTGCGGCGTCGCCGGCCCGGGCGGCATCCTCGCCCCCGCGACCGTCGCCGCCGCGCTCGACCGCTACCGGCCGGACCTGCTGCACAGCGGCCAGCCGAGCGCCGTTTCGATCAGCCAGCTGACCGAGGCGGGCGTCGCCTGGCGGCCGGCCGAGATCGCCGCGGTGGCCGCCGTCGCCCACGGGAAAGGCCTGCCGCTCCATATGGATGGCGCGCGCTTCGCCAATGCGGTCGCCGGCACCGGCCTGTCGCCCGCCGATCTGACCTGGCGCTCGGGCGTCGACGTGCTCTCCTTCGGCGGCACCAAGAATGGCTGCATGGCGGCCGAGGCGGTGGTCTTCTTCGACCGCGGCACGGCGCAGGGCTTCGAATTCACCCGCAAGCGGGCCGGGCAGCTGTTCTCGAAGAGCCGGTTCGTCGCGGCGCAGTTCGCCGCCTATCTCGAGGACGGCCATTGGCTCGCCCTCGCCGGCCACGCCAATGCCATGGCGGCGCGCCTCGGCGCGGCGATCCGCGCCGCCGGCGGGCGGCTCGCCGCGGAGCCGGACGGCAACGAACTGTTCGCCGTTCTGCCCAAGGTTGCGGCCGACCGGCTGAAAGAGGAGGGCGCGGTGTTCTACGACTGGCCGACCGCCGGCTTCGACATCGCGCCGCTCGGCGCCGACGAGGTGTTCGTGCGGCTCGTCGCGAGCTTCGCGACGCGGGAGGAGGAGGTCGACCGCTTCGCCGCGCTGCTCGCCGCCTGAGCGCCACGAAAAAGGGCGCCGCAACGGCGCCCTGCTGGACGGGAGATGCAGAAAAGGGCGCCCCGCAACGGGGGCGCCCGAAGGGCTCCGAAACGGGTGCCCGAACGGACACCCGGCGGCTCGGATGAGACCCGGCTCGATCGGCGGCGTCAGGCCGCCTTCGCCTCGAGCGTGCGCTCTGCCCGGGCGCCGTTCGCGATCGCGATCTGGCGGGGCTTCGCGGCCTCCGGAATCTCCCGGACGAGGTCGACATGGAGCAGCCCGTTCTCGAGCGTCGCGCCGCGTACCTCGACATGGTCGGCGAGCTGGAAGCGGCGCTCGAAGGAGCGCGCGGCGATGCCGCGATAGAGCACCTTCTTGTCGTCGGCCTCTTCGACCTTCTTCTCGCCCTTCACCGTCAGCACGTTTTCACGCGCCTCGATCGAGAGCTCCTGCTCGCCGAAGCCGGCGACGGCCATGGTGATTCGGTAGGCGTTCTCGCCGGTCCGCTCGATATTGTAGGGCGGATAGGCGGGGACGTTCTCGACGCCGCCGATCTGGTCGATGAGCGAGAACAGACGGTCGAAGCCGACGGTCGAACGATAGAGCGGGCTCAGGTCAAACGTACGCATGTTCAGTCCTCCTGTGAGCGATCTGAAAGCACCGGGACCGGCTCGTTTCCGCCATCATGGCCGGAGGGTTCCGATCCCGCGCGGACCCTTCCCGGCGTCCGCTACCGAGATGTGGGAAGCCCCTTTCGGCCCTTCAAGACCCTCCCGCAGCGCCTTCCTGAACCGCCGATGAACGCCGCCTTCGGCCGCCGTTCAGATCGCCGCTGCCATTCTCCCCCTCGAGCAGCCGGGAGGCCGGCTGGAATGCGGATCGGAGAGACATCATGCTGAAGAGCCTTCTCGTCGCCACCACGCTGATCGTTGCCGGCACGTCTGTCCTGCCGGCGAGTGCCGCGCCCGCCTCGATCGGCGCCGGCATCGCCGCCCCGGTCGCCGCCGCGGCTCCGGCCGGCGATCTGCGCGCCGAACTCGTCCAGTATCACGGCGGCTGGCTGAGCCCGCGCGAGGTGCGCCGCCGGCTGCGCTGGCAGGGTTACGAGGAGATCCGCATCCTCGACCGCCGCGGCCGCACCTATGTCGTACGCGCCGAAGGCCGCCGCGGCCGCGATTTCATCCTCGTCGTCAGCGCCCGCACCGGCGAAGTGCTGAGCCGCCGCCCCGCCGGCTGGTGATCCTTTCCCGTCCGGCCGCCGTTCCGTGCGCCCCCTCGGGCGGCGGCCCGCAGCGCCGGCGGCATCTCCGGATGCCGCCGGTTCTTTTTGTCGCCCGCCACCTTGGCAGTCCCCCCGCCGGCGGGCTAACTCGCCGGCATGGAGCTCGTCTCGTTTCCCGGCAATCCGGCGCCTCCGGGCGGCGTCGCCTCGACCGTCGTCACGGCGGACGGCATCCGCCTGCGCGCCGCGGTCTGGCGGCCGCCCGGCGCCCGGCGCGGCACGGTGTGCCTCCTCCAGGGGCGGGCCGAGGCGATCGAGAAATATTACGAGGTGATCGGCGAACTGCTCGGCCGCGGCTTCGCGGTCGCAACGCTCGACTGGCGCGGGCAGGGTGGCTCGGAGCGGCGGCTCCCCGATCCCGCGAAGGGCCATGTCGACGATTTCGCCGAGTATGACCGCGATCTCGAGGCCTTCATGCGCCAGGCGGCGCTGCCCGACTGTCCGCCGCCCTTTTATGCGCTCGCCCATTCGACGGGCGGCCTCGTGGCGCTGCGTGCTGCGACGCGCACCCGGCTGGTCTTCGACCGGCTGGTGACGACCGGCCCGCTGCTCGGTCTCGGCGCGGTCTATCCCTCCACCGCGCTGGTGCGCCGGCTGGCGACGCTCGGCGTGCTGTTCGGCCTCGGCGACCGCGGGCTCGGCGCGCTCCGGCCGGGCCGGCGCGCCGCACCCGGCTTCGAGGGCAACCCGCTGACGGGGGATCGCGCCCGCTACGACCGTACGCTCGCGCTGATGCAGGCCGCGCCGCAGCTCTTCGTCGGCGCGCCGACGGTCGGCTGGCTCCAGGCCGCGACGGCGGCGATGCGGGCGGCGGAGCGGCCGGATTTCGCCGCCGCGCTCAAGGTGCCGGTGCTCGTCGTCGCGGCCGGCGAGGACCGCATCGTGTCGAACCGCGCCATCGAGCGTTTCGGCCGGACGCTGCGGATCGGCCGGGCGGTGATCCTTCCGGGCGCGCAGCACGAGATCCTGATGGAGCGCGACCGGATCCGGGCGCTCTTCTGGGCCGCCTTCGACGCCTTCGTGCCGGGCGAGGCGGGCGCCGGTCAGCCGGCGAGGGCCTCGAGCGCCGCCTCGTGAACCCGGCGGTCGCCGGCCGCCACGACATTGCCGCCCGCCGTCGCCGGCCCGCCGTCCCAACTCGTGACGATGCCGCCCGCGCCCTCGATGATCGGGATCAGGGCGACGATGTCATAGGGGTGCAGCCCCGCCTCGACGACGAGATCGATATGGCCGGCGGCGACCATCGCATAGGCGTAGCAGTCGCAGCCATAGCGGACGAGCCGCACCCGCTCCTCGACGCGCCGATAGGCCTGCGCCTCGGCGCCCTTGAACAGCGCCGGCGTGGTGGTCGACAGCGCCGCCTCTTCGAGCGTCGCGCAGGACCGCGTCGCGAGCGTCCGGTCGCCGCCCGGGCCGCGATACCAGGCGCTTCTCCCGTCGCCCGCATAGCGCTCGCCCGTGAAGGGCTGCGCCATCATGCCGAGGCTCGCCCGCCCGCCCGAGACGAGGCCGATCAGCGTGCCCCAGACCGGCAGGCCGGAGATGAAGGCGCGCGTTCCGTCGATCGGATCGAGCACCCAGACGTCGTCGGCATCGGCCCGCTCGGCACCGAACTCCTCGCCCAATATGCCGTGCCCGGGATAGGCCGCGCCGATCAGGGCGCGCATCGCCGTCTCGGCGGCCCGGTCGGCGACCGTCACCGGGTCGAAGCCCGATGCCGCCTTGTTCTCGACCGTGAAGGGGGTGCGGAAATGCGGCAGGATCGCCGCGCCGGCGGCATCGGCGAGCCGGTCGAGAAAGGCGACGAGAGCGGGGTCCATCGGCGGCTCCGGATTGCGATCGCCGAGCTTTAGAGCGCGGGACGGCTTTGCGGAAGCCCGCGGCGACGGACGGCCCGACGGCACGGACCCGATGCCCGGCGGTGTGGCCCGGAGGGACGTCCGCGCACAACCGACGCCGGTGAAAGACGAGGCGCACGCGTTTCGGTCGGGCCTGGGGGCGAAGTGTTGCCGTGATGCCGCATACGACCAAAGTCTGATGAAAGCCTCTTGCGTTTGCTGCATCGCGGGGGCATCTTATTGCGGTGCAGTAGCTCGATTGGCGTCGGGTTGCTGCTGCCCTCCTTGGGCGTTTCCTCCCTAGACTTGGGCCGCCTCGTTTCGACGAGCGGCCCTTTTTCTTTTGAGCGCGGCCCGAGCCCGAGGCGGCTATTCGGCGGCTTCGGCGGTCGGATGGAGGCCGGCATCGGGGATCGCCGCGAGCGCCGCACAGAAGCGGGCGAGATCGAAGGCGAGCCGGCCGAAATCGGGCAGCTTCTCGAGCGTCCGCTCGTTCATGTAGAGGCCGCGATTGATCTCGATCTGCAGAGCGTGCAGGCCGCGGCCCGGCCGGCCGTAATGCTCGGTGATGAAGCCGCCGGCATAGGGCTTGTTGCGGACCACCGAATAGCCGAGCCCGGCGAGGATCTCGGCCGCTGCGGTCGAGAGTTCGGGTGCGCAGCTCGACCCGAAGCGGTCGCCGAGCACGAAATCCGGCCGCGAGCGGCCGGCGGCGGTGCGCACGGTGGAGGGCATCGAATGGCAGTCGATCAGCACGGCGAAGCCGAAATCGCTGTGGGTGCGGGCGAGCAGGCGGCGCAGCGTGTCGTGATAGGGCTTGTAGACGCCTTCGATGCGGGCGAGCGCATCCTCGACGCGGATCGGCCGGTCGTAGATCTCGAGGTTCTCCGAGACGACGCGGGCGATCGTGCCGAGGCCGCCCGCCACCCGCAGCGAGCGGACATTGGCATAGGCCGGCAGCTCGCCGTCGAACATGCGCGGGTCGAGCTCGTAGGGCTCGCGGTTGACGTCGAGCCAGGCGCGCGGGAAATGCGCCTTCAGGAGCGGCGCCCCCTGCGGCACCGCACTCGCGAACAGTTCGTCGACATAGGTGTCCTCGGAGCGGCGGATCGACCAGGCGTCGAGCCGCGAGGCGGCGAGGAAATGCGCCGGATAATCCCGGCCGCTATGCGGCGAATTGAACACGAAGGGAATGCGCTGCTCCGCCGGAGCGGCGACGGAAAAGGGCGGCGGCACGTGATTCTCGGTCATGGCCTCCCGGCCGGCTCCCTTCGCTTCGGGCCGCTTCGGCGCGGTCGAGGCGATCGATCGAGATTGCCAAGAACACCGGGGCCTGTCGAGCCAAACGCGCGCGGGGCCGCCCCCGTTCACCCGTTGTTTACTCCGTTCGCTCATCCATGGATAACCATGACGGGCCGGCGCCGTCGGCGCGGGGCCGTCGTCGCGCATCTCGACACCGTCACCATTCCGGGCCTGTCATGAACCGCATCCTGCTCGCCGAAGACGACAACGATCTGCGCCGGTTCCTCGCAAAGGCGCTCGAGAACGCCGGCTATGACGTCGTCTCCTTCGACAACGGGCTGAGCGCCTATGAGCGGATCCGCGAGGAGCCCTTCACGCTGCTGCTGACCGACATCCTGATGCCGGAGATGGACGGCATCGAGCTCGCCCGCCGGGCGACCGAGCTCGACCCCGATCTCAAGGTGATGTTCATCACCGGCTTCGCGGCGGTCGCGCTCAATCCGGATTCGAAGGCGCCGAAGGATGCCAAGGTGTTGTCGAAGCCCTTCCATCTGCGCGATCTGGTCACCGAGGTGGAGCGCCTGCTCGCCGCCTGACGCCGCCATGCGCATCGCCCCGGCGATCGCCGGTGGAGGGGTGTGAACAACCTCGAACGGACCGCTTGAACCCTCCGGCGCGACCCTGTATATCGCTGCCTCACGCCGCCGGCCCCGCACCGGCGACACGATCGGATGGGCGCGTAGCTCAGCGGGAGAGCACTACGTTGACATCGTAGGGGTCACAGGTTCAATCCCTGTCGCGCCCACCATCCTTCAGCCGAGACCATAGACGAATGTGCAAGACGGGGCGCTTGCGCCCGGTTCGTTCGTTCCGGTCGGCCGACACGTGCCCGTCCTCCCGATCCCGCGCGCCGTCATCCTCGCGAAGGCGGGAACCCGTTCCGCCGAGCCGTCCTCTGTTCATGAGTTCGCGGGAACGACGGGTGGGGAGGACCGTGCCCCCGACTGTGCGCCGGAGGCCCGGCTCGCTGGACTCCGGCCTTCGCCGGGGGACGGATGGAGAGGCCGGCCCCCGGAGCACCCACGCGCACGATTATGGATGCCGGCACGGAGGCCGGCATGACGGGTGGGGAGGGATGCTCCGAGAGCGAGGGGCCGGCGTGGCCGCGAAGGCCGGGCGACGGACCGGACGGGCGTGCCCGACGGCCGGAACCGGAGAGCGGTGCTCGCCATCGAGAACACCCGTCACCCCGGCCTTCGTGCCGGGGTCCATAATCGTGACGCCGGGCGGAGAGCGCGTCGGCCTGCAGGCCGACATCCGCTCTGGCTCTCTGTCCCGTGGGGTCTCCTGGTCACCGTCCGATGCAAGGCGCGTGCAGATCCGGGATTCATCGAGCAGTGGGCATTGCGCGGAACAGAACCATGTTAAGCTTGACCATAGCTAAGTCGTAAGAACAGGGGCTTTCTTTGGATCGCGTCGATTGGGACCATATAAGGCGCCACAAATACGCAAATGCTTCGCCACCTTCGGACTGGCCGCGCGGCATCCGCCCAATATCTCTTGAAGGAACATCCCTTCTTGGTATAGACGCCAGAGGTCGCCTATACTGGGACGGCGAATATATCAGAACGGACGTCGTTCTCTCCCGCTGGCAAAACGTTGGCGCGGTGGCGGTTGTAATTTCTTCCTTTCTGAGTGCAGTGGCCGCTATAGCGCTGGTGGTGATTGAATTTCTGCGGCTACCGCCGTCAGCGCTATAATTCGCGACCGACGCAGAGAAATGCGATCAGGACGTTACGGGGGCCAGCGAGGCCCCCAGCGGGCACCGGTCGGTGGCCCGATGCTTCAAGGCGCCCCGTGCGGCCCGCGGAGGCCGGCCCGGCCGGCCGCTCCTATTCCGCCGCTTCGGCCGCGGGGCGGGCCCAGCGGCGTTCGAAGGCCCAGACCTCTTCGAAGCCGATCAGCGTGTTGAACTCCGAGAAGGGGAAGAGCGGCAGGTTGGGGGAGTTCGACGTGCCCTCCGCCTTCAGGACGCGGAGCGCGTTCTCCGCCGCCTGCGCCGCCGCGAGGCCGGTGATCGAGGGGAAGATGGCGAGCGCATAGCCGAATGCGGCGAGCTCTTTCGCCGAGCGGATCGGCGTGCGGCCGCCATCGGCCATGTTCGCCATCATCGGCTTGCGGATGCGCCGGCAGGCCTCGCGCATCTCCGCCTCGCTCTCGAGCGCCTCGAGGAAGACGATGTCGGCGCCGGCCTCGGCATAGGCCTCGCCGCGGGCGAGCGCGCCCTCGAAGCCGTGCGTCTGGCGCGCATCGGTGCGGGCGATGATGAGGGTCTCGTCGGGCTTCCTGCGTGCCTCGCAGGCGACCTTGATCTTCTCGACCATGTCGATCACCGGCACGACGCGCTTGAAGGGCGTATGGCCGCACTTCTTGGGGAATTCCTGATCCTCGATCTGGATCGCCACGGCGCCCGCCTCCTCATAGCCGCGCACCGTGTGGTGGACGTTGAGGAGCCCGCCATAGCCGGTGTCGGCATCGGCGATGACGCTCGCATCGACGGTGCGGGCGAGCGTCGCGACGCGGTCGAGCATCTGGGTATAGGTGGCGATGCCGGCGTCCGGCAGGCCGTGCGCCGAGGCGGTCGTCCAGTAGCCCGAGGCATAGACGAAATCGAAGCCGACCTTGTTCGCGACCACCGCCGCGATCATGTCGTGAATGCCCGGCGCGGCGACGAACTCGCCGGACTGGAGGGCCGCCCGCAGACTGCGCTTGCTCATGCTCTGACGCTTTCGGAGGAGGTTTCGAGATAGGCGAGCGCCGCGTCGAGGCCGACGACATCGCCATATTTCGCGTCCATGTCGAAGAGATTGGCCTCGTGCGGCGCCGGATGGCGGTCGCCCACCGCCTCGCGCACGACGATCGGGATGAAGCCGTGCGAGCAGGCGTCGACGCAGGTGGCGCGCACGCAGCCGCTGGTCGACAGGCCGGTGATGACGAGCGTGTCGACGCCCCAGCTCGTCAGCGTCGAGGCGAGCGACGTGCCGAAGAAGGCGCTCGGATACTGCTTCGAGACGACGAGCTCGCCGGGCGCGACCGTGAGGCCCTTCGGCCAGCGGCCCATCGGACTGCCTTCGACGAAATGATGCAGCACCATGCTCTTCTGGTAGAAGCGGCCGCCGTTCCGGCCGTCCGCGTCATAGACGACATTGGTGTAGATCACCGGCACGCCGGCCCGCCGGGCGGCGGCCTGGAGCGTGAGCGCCGCGGCGAGCGCGTCCTCGACGCCGGCATAGAGCGCGCAGGCCGGGTCGAAATAGGCCTCGACGAAATCGATCAGGATCAGTGCCGGCCGGGCACCGAAGCCGATCCGCTTGCCGAAGGCGCGCTGGTAATTGCTCGAGAGCGATTCGTCCGTCATCCCGCCTCCGCACGGCTTTCCGGTTCGGCGCCGTCGGGCGCCCGGTTGAGATCGTCGAAAAAGGCGAGCCGGTCGCGCGCCAGATGGAGCCAGGGCGCGGTGCGCCGCTGGCGCGCCTCGAAGGCGTCGATCGCCGCCGCATCGTCGGCGAGGATCGCGCCGATCTCGTCGAGCCCGGCGAGCAGCGCGCGCCGGCGGTAGGGGTCGATCGCGAAACGAAGGATCGCCCCGTCGGGCAGTGCGATCGTCTCGCTCTCGAGATCGACGGTCATCGGCGCGCCGGTCCCGGCCGCCGCCATCGCGCGGGCCTGGTCCTCGGCCGGCAGGACGATCGGCAGCACGCCGTTGCGGAAGCAATTGGCATGGAAGATCTCGCCGAAGCTCTCGGCGAGGACGACGCGGATGCCGAAATCGGCGAGCGCCCAGACCGCCTGCTCGCGGCTCGACCCGCCGCCGAAATTGCGCCCCGTGACGAGGATCCGCGCGCGATCGAAGGGCGGCCGGTCGAGCACGAAGGGCGGCGCATCCGCCTTGTGGCGCCGCTCGTGGAAGAGGTGGCGGCCGAGCCCCTCGCGGTCGAGCAGGAGCAGGAAGCGGGCCGGGAAGATGATGTCGGTGTCGAGGTCGGCCTCGGGCAGCGGGGCGGCGACGCTGGTGACGGAACGGAAGGGCTGCATCGGCGGCTCAGGCGAGGGAACGGACGTCGGCGAGGCGGCCGGCGATCGCCGCCGCGGCGGCCATGGCCGGGCTCATCAGGTGGGTGCGCCCGCCTTTGCCCTGCCGGCCCTCGAAATTGCGGTTCGAGGTGGAGGCGCAGCGCTCGCCCGGCGCCAGCCGGTCGTCGTTCATCGCGACGCACATCGAGCAGCCGGACTCGCGCCATTCGAAGCCGGCGGCACGGAAGATGCGGTCGAGCCCTTCCGCCTCCGCCTGCAGCCGCACCCCGGCCGAGCCCGGCACGACGATCGCCTGCACGGTCGGGGCGACGCTGCGCCCGGCGACGACGCGCGCCGCGAGCCGCAGATCCTCGATCCGGCCATTGGTGCAGGAGCCGATGAAGACGCGGTCGATCGGGATCTCGTCGAGCCGGCGGCCGGGTTCGAGCCCCATATAGGCGAGGCTGCGGCGCATCCGCGCGCGGCGCTCCGGGTCGGGCTCCGCGTCGGGGTCCGGCACGGCGGCGGTGATCGGCAGGTTCTCTTCCGGCGTCGTGCCCCAGGAGATGCGCGGCGCGAGCGCGCCGACATCGAGCCGCACCTCGCGGTCGAACACCGCATCCGGATCGGTGGCGAGCGCGCGCCATGCGGCGCGGGCGGCGTCCCATTCGGCGCCGCGCGGGGCGAGCGGCCGGCCCTCGAGATAGGCGAAGGTGGTCTCGTCGGGCGCCACCATGCCGACCCGGCTGCCCGCCTCGATCGACATGTTGCAGAGCGTCATGCGCTCTTCCATCGAGAGCGCGCGCACCGCCTCGCCGGCATATTCGATCGCGTGGCCGACGCCGCCGCCCGTGCCGATCGTGCCGATCAGGGCGAGGATGACGTCTTTCACGGTCACGCCGGCCGGCAGGCGGCCGTCGAGCGTCACCCGCATCCGCTTCTGCTTGCGCTGCCTGAGCGTCTGGGTCGCGAAGATGCATTCGCATTCACTGGCGCCGATTCCGAACGCCAGCGCGCCGAATGCGCCGTGTGTGCAGGTGTGGCTGTCGCCGCACACCAGCGTCGCGCCGGGCAGGGTGAAGCCGAGCTCCGGGCCGATGACGTGAACGATGCCGTGCCGGCGGTCGCGCATCGGGATGTAGGGGATGCCGAAGCGGGTCGCGTTCTCCTGCAGGCGCGACACCTGGCGGGCGGCGAGCCCGTCGGGCAGCGGCCGGGCGCGGTTGCGCGTCGGCACCGCGTGATCGGCAACCGCGACATGCGCATCCGGCCGGCGAAGCGCGCGATTCTGCGCGATCAGGCCGGCAAAGGCCTGCGGGCTCGACACCTCCTGGACGAGATGCCGGTCGATATAGAGGAGCGACGTGCCGTCCTCGTAGTCCTTGACGAGGTGGTCCCGCCAGACCTTGTCGTAGAGGGTGAGCGCGCTCATTCCGTCCGCTGTCGCCGTCCGCTGTTGCCTTCGCCGCGGGGCCGTTGCGGAGGCCTCTCCGAACTGCCCGGACAGCCTCCCCGATCGGCCTGAAATTTGTTCTTGCGGCCCGTCTGAAGAGCAAACTATGCTAGTTTGCATGCGCATTCAATAGCGTGTCGACGGCCGCCCCGGGCGGGCCGCAAGAGCAGAGGGAAAGAGGCTATGAGGCTCGGAGTCGATGTGGGCGGAACGTTCACCGACTTGCTGCTGCACGACGAGCGGACGCAGCGCACCTTTCAGGCGAAGACGCCGTCGACGCCGCAGGACCAGTCGATCGGCGTCGCCGCGGGCGTGAAGCTGATCTGCGAGAAGGCCGGCATAGCGCCGTCCGACATCGAACTCGTGCTGCACGGCACGACGGTGGCGACCAATGCGGTGCTCGAGGGCAAGGGCGCGCGCGTCGGCCTGCTCGTCACCGAGGGCTTCGAATACACCCTCCACCTCGCCAAGTCCTGGACGCCCGGCCCGCTGTTCGGCTGGATCGTGATGGACAAGCCCGATCCGCTCGCCGCGCTCGCCGACACGCGCGGCATTCCGGAGCGGATGAACGCCCGCGGCGAGATCGTCCGGCCGCTCGACATCGGGAAGGCGACGGCGCTCATCGATGATCTGTGCAGCTCCGGCATCGAGGCGCTGACCATCTCGCTGATGCATTCCTACGCCAATCCGGAGCACGAGCGCCGGCTCGCCGCGATCGTCGCCGAGCGGCATCCCGACATCCCGGTCTCGCTCTCCTCCGACATCCTGCCGGAGTTCCGCGAATATGACCGCGCCATCACCACGGTGATGAACGACTATGTCCGGCCGATCATGAAGCGCTATCTGTCGCGCATCGAGGATCGGCTGCGCGACGAGGGCGTGACGGCCCGGCTGCACATCGTGCGCTCCGACGGCGGGCTGATGAGCGCCGCGGCGGCCTCCGAGCGGCCGGTGCACACCGTGCTCTCGGGCCCGGCCGGCGGCGTCACCTCGACGGTGATGATCGCCCGCCGCACCGGCTTCAACAAGCTGCTCGCCTTCGACATGGGCGGCACCTCGACTGACGTGTCGGTGATCATCGACGGCCAGCCGACGATCTCGCGCTCGACCGAGGTCGGCTTCTTCCCCGCCAAGGTGCCGACGCTCGATGTGCGCAGCGTCGGCGCCGGCGGCGGCTCGATCGCGGAAGTGTCGGAGCTGACGAAGTCGCTCCGCGTCGGCCCGCGCAGCGCCGGCGCCCGGCCCGGCCCGGTCTCCTATGGGCGCGGCGGCACAGAGCCGGCGGTGAGCGACGCCAATGTTGTGCTCGGCTATCTGCCGCCGGTGCTGCTCGGCGGCGACATGGCGCTCGACGTGGAAGGCGCCCGCGCCGCGGTCGGCCGGATCGGCGATGCGCTCGGCCTGTCGGCGGAAGAGGCGGCGAAGGGCATCATCGACATTGCGAACGAGGTGATGCTCGGAGCGCTGCGCGTCATCACCGTGCAGCGCGGCCTCGATCCGCGCGATTTCGGCATCGTCGCCTTCGGTGGCGCCGGGCCGCTGCACGCCAATGCCATGGCGGAGCTGCTCGGCTGCTACCCGGTGCTCGTGCCGCCGAGCCCCGGCGTGCTCTCCGCGCTCGGCTTCCTCGAGGCCGAGTTCAAGAACGAGTTCGTCCAGACCTTCATCCGCTCGACCGTCGGGCTCGACCCGGCCGAAATCTGGACCCGCTTCGATGGTCTGGCGCAGAAGGCCGAGGCCTGGCTCGACGAGCAGGAGGTCGAGGGCGCCGATCGCGGCATCCTTTATTCGCTCGACCTGCGCTACGAGCAGCAGGGTTTCGAGGTGACGATCGACCTGCCGCGTGCCCTCGTCGCGGCGCGGGGCGGCGCCGGCGAGATCCTCGACAAGTTCCACGCCACCCATCAGCGGCTCTATGGCGTCCGCTTCGACGTGCCGGTCGAACTGGTGGCGCTGCGCGTCGTCGCGACCGGGGCGACCGCACCGGTCGACGAGGCGGTGCCGGATGCCTCGGGCGGAGATATCGCCGCGGCGCTGATGGAGGTGCGCCCGAGCTATTTCGACGGCGCCTTCGTCGACACGCCGAACTACGACCGGGCGAAGCTCGCCGTCGGCGCGCGGGTCGAAGGTCCGGCGATCATCCGCCAATACGACACCACCACCGTCGTGCTGCCGCGCCACTATGCCGAGGTGGACGCCCACGGCAATCTGCTGATCTGGCCCGTTTCGAGGGGGAACTGAGCGCCATGACCGTCAAAGTCGATCCGATCACCCTCGACATCATCGAGAATGCGCTGAAGAACGCCCGCTCCGAGATGGACGGCGTCGTCGTCCGCATCTCGCTGTCGCCGGTCATCCGCGAGCAGCACGACGAATTCCCGATGATCTGCGACGCCAAGGGCCGCATGGTCGTCGGCCAGTTCGGCTCCTACATCCCGGCGATCGTCGAGAAGTTCGAGGGCGACCTCAACGAGGGCGACGTCTTCGTCTGGAACGATCCCTATGCCTGCAAGGGCTCCATCTCGCACAACAATGACTGGTGCGTGATGATGCCGATCTTCCATCAGGGCGTTCTCGTCGGCTTCTCCTCGATCTTCGGCCACATGGTCGATGTCGGCGGCAAGGTGCCGGGCTCGATGCCGTTCGACGCGCGGACGATCTGGGAGGAGGGGCTGCGCATCCCGCCCGTCCGGATCTACGACAAGGGCGTGCTGAACAAGGGCGTGCTCGACATCATGCTCAACAACACGCGCACGCCCGACATGAACCGCGCCGACCTGATGGCGCTGATCGCCGGCTGCCGCACCGCCGCGACGCGCGTCCAGGAACTGTGCGACCGCTTCGGCCGCGACAGCTATGTCGCCGCCTGCGACATGCTGCTCGACCGCACGCGCGAGGCGATGAAGGTTCTGATCGACAAATACATCTCCGAGGAGCCGGTCAGCTTCACGGATTATGTCGACGATGACGGCCTCGGCAACGGCCCCTTCAAGATGACGCTGTCGATCTACCGCCGCGGCGACAAGGCGGTGTTCGACTGGACCGGGACGGACCCGCAGGCGGAAGGGCCGATCAACTTCCATATCCACGAAGGGCTCTGCAAGCTCTTCTTCGGCGTCTATATGATCATGGCGTTCGACCCTTCCGTCCTGTTCAACGAGGGATTCTACGACCTGTTCGAGATCGTGCTGCCGGAGGGGTCGCTGCTCAATCCGCGCTTTCCCGCGGCGCTGTCGAACCGGCTCAACACCCACACCCGCTTCTTCGACTGCCAGGCGGGCGCGCTCGGCCAGCGCGCGCCGCATCTTTCGATGGCGGCGGGCTATGGCACCAGCCCGCACTTCATCTTCACCGGCCACGACAAGAACAACAAGTATTTCCAGCTGATGGAGCTGCTGTTCGGCGGCGTGCCGGGCCGGCCGCGCGGCGACGGGCTCGACGGGCATGCCTGGTGGCCGCTCTTTTCGGCGACGCCGATCGAATACATCGAGAACTACTACCCGGTGCTCGTCGAGAGCTACCGGCCGATCCGGGATTCGGGCGGTCCGGGCCTGCATCGCGGCGGCGCCGGCATCGAGAAGATCTATCGCGTGCTCGAGCCCGGCAAGGTCTCGATCCATGACGACCGCGAAGTGGTGCCGCCCTGGGGCATCAATGGCGGCCAGTTCGGCGGCACGTCGAGCAAATGGCTCATCAAGGCCGGCAGCGAGGAGCCGACCCGCATCCCCTCGAAGATCGACAACCTCGCCGTCGGCGCCGGCGACCGCATCGTCTTCCGCACGGCGGGCGCCGGCGGCTGGGGCGATCCGTTCGAGCGCGATGCCGAGATCGTCGCCCGCGACGTGCGCTACGACCTCGTCTCGGCCGAGCAGGCGAAGAACGGCTATGGCGTGGTGGTGACGGCGGACGAGCGGGTCGACCGGCACGCGACGGAGACGCTGCGGGCCGCGATGCGGGCGGAGCGCGGCGCGCCGGCGCCGTTCAATTTCGGCTTCGAACCGCCGCTGCGCGAAGCCGCCGAGTGAGGCGAGGGGCGGGCTTCGGCCCGCCCTCTCTCCGTCCGCCGCGGGCTGTCTCCGCGCGCCCTCAGCCGGATTCGGGCCGGTCCGCGGCCGCCGCTTCGGCCGCCGCCGCCCGGAAGGCGGGCGGCACCGGCACCGTGCCGCGCCAGACGAGGCGCGAGGGGAGCGGCAGGTCGATGCCGCGTTCGATCGGCCGGTCGGGCTCGTCGAGATGCATCAGTTCGAGGGTGCGCGCCACCATCTGGTCGATCGGCTGGCGCACCGTGGTGAGCTTGTAGGGCGCGCGCCGCGCCTCGGGGATGTCGTCGAAGCCGCCGACCATCAGATCGTCGGGAATACGCAGGCCGAGCCGGTGGCGGAGCGCATCGATCGCCCCCATCGCCATGATGTCGTTGATGCCGAAGAGCGCGTCCGGCCGCGGCCGGCTGCGCGCCGCGAAGAGCGACAGCGCGGCGCTCGCCGCCCCGTCATAGGAGGAATGGCCCGGCACCTCCTCGATCTCGCTGCGCCGGACGCCCTCTTCCATCAGCCGCTCGACGAAGCCGCGCACGCGATCCTGGCTCGTCGTGCCCTTCGGGTCGCCGGTGATCATCGCGAAGCTCTTTGCTCCCGCGGCGAGGAAGGCCTCGGCGATCAGCCGCCCGCCGCCGACATTGTCGCAGCGCACGCCCGAGGCGTCGCTGCCGGGGATGTAGCGGTTGAACAGCACGATCGGGATGCCGCGCTCGTGGCAGATCGAGGTCATCCGCGTCGACAATTGCGCGGCGGTCAGGATCACGCCGTCGATCTGATATTGCAGCGCACGCAGGATCGCGTCGTCGCTCTCCGAGCCGGGATCGACGGTGAAGATCAGGATCTGCCGGCCGAGCCCCTGCAGCCGGCGGCTGAACTCGTTGAGGACGTGCACATAGAAGGGGTTGTGCATGTTGCCGAGAATCAGCGCGATGATGTTGGTGCGTTTGGTGGTCAGGCTCGAGGCGATCGAGTTCGGCACGTAATTGAGCATGCGCGCCGCCTCGAGCACCTTCGCCCGCTTGTCCTCGGCGATGCTCGACCCCGGCGTGAAGGCGCGCGACACCGCCGATTGCGAGACGCCGGCGAGCGCGGCGACGTCGAAGGACGTGGCGCGGGATTTGGTTCGCTTCATGGCCGCTTTCTGATCGCGTTCGGACTACGCATTCATCGCGCGTTCTGGTTTTCGGCCGACCCTGCACTCTTTCGGCCGGCGATCGCATCAGTGTGCAACAAGCCGCGCCGGCGTTCAATGTTCGGGCTTCCGGTGCCGTTCCGATATCCGCTTTTCGCGTTGCGGCGCGCGTTGACTCGGTGCCGCTTCTGAGCAAGTATTGAATGCGTATTCAACGGTCGCGGGCCGGCAGGGAACAGGCCGCGCGGCGGAAGAGGGAGATGTCATGATCAGGACCGTTGCAGGCGCCGCGCTGATGGCGGCTGCCGTCATT
This sequence comes from Prosthecomicrobium pneumaticum, assembly GCF_014199915.1. Taxonomy (GTDB): domain Bacteria; phylum Pseudomonadota; class Alphaproteobacteria; order Rhizobiales; family Kaistiaceae; genus Prosthecomicrobium; species Prosthecomicrobium pneumaticum. The sequence continues at coordinate 199,444 of NZ_JACHOO010000003.1, forward strand.
TCCGGCATGAGCATGCCGGCGCGCGCCGATGCCGCTGCGGACGGCCTCGCCGCCGCGAAGGAGAAACTCGCCAAATACGCCGCCAAGCCGGTCTTCGTGCCGCCGGGCGAGCCGTTCGACGCCAAGGCCTGCGCCGCCGGCAAGAAGATGCTGTCGATCCCCAATTCGAGCGCCAATCCCTTCCTCAAGGGCATCATCGACCGGATGAAGAAGGCCGGCGCCGAGGTCGGGCTCGAGGTCACCGAATGGGAGAACCAGGGCCAGCCGAGCCAGTGGGTTCAGGGTGTCGAGTTCGCCATCCGCGACAAGTACGATATCGTCGACCTGATCTCGGGCATCGACCCGGCGACCATCGAGCCGCAGGTCAAGGCGGCCAAGGAAGCGGGCGTCAAGGTGATGACCTCGCACTTCTACGATCCGAGCGACACGCAGAACCCCTTCGTCTCGAGCTCGCTGACGATCGGCTTCGGCGAGGTCGGCACCGTGCTCGCCAACTGGGCGGCGGTGAACACCGAGGGCAAGGCGAACATCCTCGTCATCAAGTCCGACGAGGTGCCGCCGACCAAGCCGCTGATGGAGGGCCTGCGCAGCGAGCTCGCCGCCAACTGCCCGAACTGCAAGATCGTGCAGGAGGTCAATGTCGGCGTGACGGAATGGGCGACCAAGATCCAGCCCTCGGTGCAGTCGGCCGTGCAGGCCAATCCGGACATCGACGTCGTCATCCCGATCTATGATTCGATGTCGCAATTCGTCGTTCCGGCGCTGCGGCTGACCGGCAAGACGGGCACCGTGAAGGTCGCGACCTTCAACGGCACGCCCTTCGTGCTCGACTACATCCAGCAGGGCCTCGTCGACATGGACCTCGGCGAGAGCCTCGACTGGATCGCCTATGCGACCGTCGACGGCCATCTGCGCGATCTCTGCGGCCTCGGCTCGCCGGCCGCGCTCAACGTGCCGTTCTACATCTTCGACAAGGCGAACGCCGCCGAGGCCGGCACGCCGGCGGGCTATGACCAGGGCTATGGCGACGCCTATCTCTCCGGCTTCCGCACGCTCTGGAAGCTGCAGTAAGGGCGGCCTCGATGTCCGATGTCCCCTCCGCCATCGGACGCGTTGCCGAGCCGGGAGCGCCGCGGGCGCTCCCGGTCCTCGACGTGGCCGACATCGCCAAGACCTTCGGCGGCGCCAAGGCGCTGCGCGGCGTGTCCTTCTCGGTCGCGCCGGGCGAGGTGCACGGCCTGCTCGGCAAGAACGGCTCGGGCAAGTCGACTCTCGTCAAGATCCTCGCCGGCTTCCATGCGCCGGATCACGGCGGACGCCTCGCCTTCAACGGCGAGATGGTCGACCTGCCGCTGAAGCCGGGTGACTTCCGCCGCCTCGGCATGAGCTTCGTGCACCAGAATCTCGGCCTCGTGCCGTCGCTCACCGTGCTCGAGAATCTGCGCTTCGCGCATCTGACGACGGCGCGCTCGGGCTATATCGACTGGCGGGCCGAACGGGCCGCGGCGCGCGAGGCGCTCGGCCGTTTCGGCCTGTCGATCGACACCGCGGAGCGGGTCGACCGGCTGAGCCCGGTCGAGCGGGCGCTGCTCGCGATCGTGCGCGCCTTCGAGGAGATCCGCGTCGCCTGCGCGGCGACCGGCAAGCCCGGCCTCGTCCTGCTCGACGAGCCGACCCCCTTCCTGCCGCGCGAGGGCGTCGAGAAGCTGTTCGGCCTGATCCGCTCGATCGCCGCGACCGGCTCCTCCGTCATCTTCATCTCGCACGACATCGACGAGGTGATGACGATCACCGACCGCATCACGGTGCTGCGCGACGGCGCGCTCGCCGGGGCGCTCGAGACGGCGAAGGCGACGCACGAGGAGGTCGTCGAGATGATCGTCGGCCGCCGCATCGCCCGGCTCGGCACGCCGGGCCATCAGGCCGCGGTCGCGAAGCCGGCTTTCCTCCGTGTCTCGGGGGTCGCGGGCGGGGCGCTCGCCGCGACCGACCTCGTCGTCGGCAAGGGCGAGATCCTCGGCGTCACCGGGCTGATCGGCTCGGGCTATGAGGAGCTGCCCTATCTGATCTTCGGCGCCCGGCCCTGCCGCGCCGGTGCGCTCGACTTCGTCGACGGCGCACATGTGCCGCTCGCGGCGATGAGCCCGAAGCGGGCGCTCGATCTCGGCCTCGCCCTCCTGCCCGGCGACCGCCAGGGGGCGAGCGGCGTCGACAGCCTGCCGATCGTCGACAACATGTTCCTGCCGGATGTCGACCGCTTCTTCCGCTTCGGCCTGCTCAACCGCCGCGCCATGGTGCGCGAGGCCTTCGCGCTCGGCACCCGCTATGAGGTGCGCCCGAACGATCCGGCGATGAAGCTCTCGGCGCTCTCCGGCGGCAACGCGCAGAAGGTGCTGATCGCCCGCTGGATGAACCGCAATCCGCGCCTCCTCCTGCTCGACGAGCCGACGCAGGGCGTCGACGTCGGAACGCGGGTGCAGATCTTCGCCGCGCTGCGGGCCGCTGCCGCGGCGGGCATGTCGGTGCTGTGCGCGAGCTCCGATGCCGAGCAGCTCGCCGAGATCTGCGACCGCGTGCTGATCTTCGCGCGCGGCCGGGTCTGCGCCGAAATCACCGGGCCGGACCTCACCAAGGACGGCATCGCCGAGGCCTGCTACGCTTCAATCGACCTCACCGGCCGGACCGCGCCCGCGGCGCCGGCGCTTGCGAGCTGACACCCATGACGGAAACGGTCTCCACCATGACGCAGGCCCGTCCCGCCGGTCTCCATCTCGGCCGGCTGTTCGAGCGCATCGCGCTGCTCGTCGTCTGGGTCGGCCTGATCGCGATCTTCGGCGCGCTGATGCCGCAGTCCTTCCTGAACTGGGGCAATTTCTCGATCATCTTCGCGTCCTATGCGCCGGCGGCGCTGCTGGCGCTCGCGATCATCGTGCCCTTGACGGCGGGTGACTACGATCTCTCGGTCGGCGCGACGCTGACGCTCTCGTCCGCGCTGATCGGCGTGCTCAATGTCTGGCACCATCTGCCGATCGGCCTCGTGCTCGTACTCGCGCTCGCCGCCGGGGCGGTGGTCGGCGCGGTCAATGCGCTCTTCATCATCTTCTTCCGCATCCCCTCGCTCGTCGTGACGCTCGGCACCACCTCGCTGATGACCGGCATCGTGCAGTGGATGACGAACTCTTCGACCATCGGCGGCATCGACAATGCGCTCGTCATGGCGGTGGTCGGCGGCCGGCTGTTCGGCGTGCCCTATGCCTTCTATTACGCCGCCGCCGCGGTCGTCGTGCTCGGCTATGTGTTCGACTACACCCCGCTCGGCCGACGCCTGCTCTTCGTCGGGCGCGGCCGCGAGGTGGCGCGGCTGAACGGCATCGCCGTCGATCGCGTCCGCTTCGGCGCGCTGATCGCCTCGGGCGTGCTCGCCGCGGCGGCGGGCATCGTCTATGCCGGCGTGCTCGGCTCGGCCGATCCCTATTCGGGGCTCAACTTCCTGCTGCCGGCGTTTGCCGCCGCCTTTCTCGGCGCGACGACCATCCTGCCCGGCCGCTTCAACCCGTGGGGCGCGGTGGTCGCGGTCTATTTCCTCGCCACCGGGATCACCGGGCTGACCATGCTCGGCATCCCGCTCTGGGTGACCAACGTCTTCAATGGCGGCGCGCTGATCCTCGCGGTGACCATTTCGCAGCTCACCCGTGGCCGCGAGGCGTCCGACATCGGCTGACCGGCGCGCCGTGCGCGGGGGAGAGCGGGGCCGCGCCGGCGGGCGCGATCCGCGGAGGAGAAGAATGCAGATTCGTGCCGCCGTTCTGGAACAGTCCGGCCTTGCCGCGCCCTATGCGGCGAGCCGGCCGCTCGCCATCCGCACCCTCACGCTCGATCCGCCCGGGCCGGGCGAGGTGCTGGTGCGGATCGAGGCGGCCGGGCTCTGCCATTCCGACCTCTCCGTCGTCGACGGCAACCGGCCGCGGCCCCTGCCGATGGCGCTCGGCCACGAGGCGGCGGGCGTCGTCGAGGCGCTCGGTGCGGGGGTGGACGATCTCGCGCCCGGCGATCACGTCGTCTGCATCTTCGTGCCGAGCTGCGGCCATTGCGAGAGTTGCGCCGAGGGCCGGCCGGCGCTCTGCGGACCGGGCGCCGCGGCGAACGGCGCCGGCACGCTGCTCTCGGGCGCGCGCCGGCTCGCCTGCGACGACGGCGCGGTCAACCATCATCTCGGCGTCTCGGCCTTTGCCGAATACGCCGTCGTGTCGCGCCGCTCGCTCGTCAAGGTCGATTCCGACCTCGCCTTCGAGCACGCCGCGCTGTTCGGCTGCGCCGTGCTCACCGGCGTCGGCGCGGTGGTCAACGCCGCCCGCGTGCGGCCGGGCTCGAAGGTCGCCGTGATCGGCCTCGGCGGGGTCGGACTCGCGGCGCTGCTCGGGGCGCGTGCCGCCGGCGCCGAGACGATCGTCGCCGCCGATCGGGTGCCGGAGAAGCTCGCGCTCGCGCGGGCGCTCGGTGCCACGGATGTCGTTCATGCGGGCGAGGACGCCGCCGAGACGATCCGCGCCCTGACGGGAGGCGGCGTCGACGAGGCGATCGAACTCGCGGGGGCCGCCCCGGCGCTCGACCTCGCCTACCGGATCACCCGCCGCGGCGGCGCGGTGACGACCGGCGGCCTGCCGCCGCCTGCCGCGACGCTCGCCGTGCCGGCGGTGAACCTCGTCGCCGAGGAGAAGACGATCCGCGGCAGCTATCTCGGCAGTTGCGTGCCGTCGCGCGACATCCCGCGCTTCGTGCGGCTGTTCCGCCGCGGCCTCCTGCCGGTCGACCGGCTGCTGTCGCACCGCCTGCCGCTCGAGGAGATCAATGAGGGGCTCGACCTGATGCGAACCGGCCTGTCGATCCGCTCCGTCGTCCAGCCGCACGCCTGAGGCGAGGCGGCGCCACTCACGTTTTTTTCTCCCGATCGTCATGCAACCGAACGCGGGGACGCGCGTTGGGGTGCGGGCAGTGCTGCGTTGGACGATCGGGGGCGGGAGAACCGCGTGTTCGCAGGCAGGAGCCCGGTCTCGTGATTCCTCCTCCCTCTGCGAGCGCGCATGGACGTTCCGGCCGGCATTTCCAAGTCTCTGACCGGCATAACCGGTTTCGACGATCTCACATTCGGCGGTCTGCCGACGGGGCGCCCGAGCCTCGTCTGCGGCGCGGCCGGCTGCGGCAAGACGCTGTTCGCCTCGACCTTCCTGATCCACGGCGCGCGTGATTTCGACGAGCCCGGCGTGTTCGTCACCTTCGAGGAACGTCCGGTCGACATCGTCAGCAATGTCGCCTCGCTCGGCTTCGCCCTCGACCAGTTGATCGAGGATGAGAAGGTCGTCATCGAGCACATCGCGGTCGACCCGGCCGAACTCGCCGAGATCGGCGATTACGATCTCGAAGGCCTGTTCCTGCGGCTCGAGCTGGCGATCGATTCGATCGGCGCGAAGCGCGTCGTGCTCGACACGATCGAGAGCCTGTTTTCCGCCTTTTCGGACCCCGCCATCCTGCGCGCCGAGATCCGGCGGCTGTTCGACTGGCTGAAGGAAAAGGGCATGACCACCGTCATCACCGCCGAGCGCGGCGATGGCACGCTCACCCGCCAGGGACTCGAGGAATATGTCTCCGACTGCGTGATCCTGCTCGACCACCGCGTCCAGAACCAGATCTCGACGCGCCGGATGCGCATCGTCAAATATCGGGGCACCGCGCACGGCACCAACGAATACCCTTTCCTGATCGACCGCGACGGCTTCTCCGTCCTGCCGGTCAGCCTGCTCGGCCTGAATCACAAGGCGTCGGAAGAACGGATCTCGTCGGGAGTCGCCGATCTCGACGCCATGGTCGATGGCGGCGGCTTCCATCGCGGCGCGTCGATCCTCATTTCGGGCGTTGCAGGGTCGGGCAAGTCCTCGCTCGCGACGAGCTTTGCGGCGGCCGCCTGCGCGCAGGGCGAGCGGGCGCTCTATTTCTCGTTCGAGGAGTCGGTCGATCAGGCGGTGCGCAACATGCGCTCGATCGGCATGGATCTCGCCACCCCGCTCCGCGAAGACCGGATGCGCTTCGTCTCGGTGCGGCCGACTTTCTACAGTCTCGAGATGCATCTCGCGATCATGCTGCGCGAGGTCGACCGGTTCGGCCCCTCGCTCGTCGTGCTCGATCCGATCTCCGCCTTCACGGAGAGCGGCGACCGGCTCGAAGTGCAGGCGATGCTGCTGCGCATGGTCGACTTCCTGAAGAATCGGGGCGTCACCGCGGTGTTCAGCCATCTGATGCACGGCCAGGACGGCGCGATCACCACCGATGCCGGCCTCTCCTCGCTGATGGACGTTTGGATCCTGATGCTCAACCGCGAGGTGAGCGGCGAGTTCAACCGCGAACTCTATCTCCTGAAGGCGCGGGGCACGGCGCATTCGAACCAGGTGCGCGAATTCGTCATGAGCGCCGGGGGCATCCGCCTCCTGCCGCCCTATCTCGGCGACGCGGGCGCGCTGACCGGCACCGCCCGGCGGATCGAGGAAGGCCGCGCCCGGCGCGAGGAGTTGCGGCGCCGCTCCGAAGTGACGCGGCTGCGCGAGCAGCTCGACCAGCGCCGCCGCCGCACGCGCGCGCAGATCGAGGCGCTCGAAGCCGATCTCGCGGCCGACGAGGCGGAACTCGCCGCCGTCTTCGAGGGTGAGCAGGAATTCCTTCGGCAGGCCGAGGCGGATTTCGCCAGGATCAGGGAGAGCCGGCGGAGCTGAGCCGCCGTCGAGGACATCGAACATGCCGCCGAACCCAACAGCACCCCGAAAGCTCGTGCTCTACGTCGCAGGGCAGACACCGAAATCGCTCTCCGCGATCGCCAATCTCGAGCGCATCTGCAGCGAACACATGCCCGGCCGCTACGAGATCGAGGTGATCGATCTCAAGGAGAACCCGCGTCTCGCGCGGGAACACAGCATCGTCGCCATCCCGACCCTGGTGCGCGAGCTGCCGGTGCCGATCCGCAAGATCATCGGCGACCTCTCCGACGCCGACAAGGTGCTCGTCAATCTGAGGATCGAGGGCGAATGAGCGCCGCGGAGATCGCGGAGCTGCGCCGCAGGCTGTTCGAGGCCGAGGAGACGCTCCGCGCCATCCGCGAAGGCGAAGTGGACGCTCTCGTCGTCGGTGCCGACGATCGCGAGCAGATCTTCACGATCGAAGGCGAGAGCGAATCCTATCGGGCCTTCATGGAGGTGATGGGCATCGGCGCGGTCGCGCTCGATCACGCCCGCCGGGTGCTCTATGTCAATTCCGCCCTCGCCCGGGCCCTCGACTTGAAGGCGAGCGCCGTGCAGGGTCGCCGTTTTGGCGATCTCGTCGATGCCGATCTCGCCGCCGCGATCGACGCGGTGCTCGATCCCGCACCCGGCAGCCCGGATGCGGCCGAGGTCCGCCTGAGGGGGCCGGAAGGAGACAGGCATTTCCTCGTCGCCGCGCGGCCTCTTCGGCTCGGCACGGTGCGCGGCCATGCCGTCACCTTCACCGACATGACCGACCGCGTCGAGGCGGAGATCGCGCTGCAGAGCGAGCGCGCCGCCCGCGCCGTGATCGCCTCGGCGAACGAGGCGGTGCTCGTCTGCGATCTCAACGGCATCGTCAGCCATGCGAACGCGGCGGCGCGCGGCGCGACGCGGGTCGAGCCGGTCGGCCATGCCTTCGCGGAGGTGATCCCGCTGGAGTTCCGCCGTAGCGCAGGCTTCACGGGCGCCGAAGATCTCGTCGCGGGAGCGATCGGCGGCGCCTCGATCCAGGGGCTCGAGGCCTTGGCGCCGGCCGCCCCGATCGTCAAGGACTATCTGGTCAGCGCCGCGCCCTTGCAGGTGTCCGATGACGAGATCGGCGGCTGCGTCGTCACGATGGTCGATCTGAGCCAGAGGAAGGCGGCGGAGAAGCAGCAGACCCTGCTGATGCAGGAACTCGACCACCGCGTCCGCAACACGCTCGCGCTGGTGCTGTCGATCAGCAGCCGCACCATGCACAGTGAGGATACCCTCGAAGGGTTCCAGAAATCGTTCACCGCGCGCATCCAGGCGCTCGCCGCGACGCACGGCCTGCTCGCCGAGCGCTCCTGGGCCGACGTCTCGGTCGGCGACATCGTGCGCAGCGAACTCGCGCCCTATCTGCAGCAGGGCGGCGACCGCGTCTCGACCGAGGGCCTGTCGATCCATGTCGCGCCGCGCGCGGCGATCGCGCTCGGCCTCGTCTTCCACGAGCTGACGACCAACGCGGTCAAATACGGCTCGCTGTCGACGCTCGGCGGCCGGGTGCTGGTGCGGCGGCTGGAAGGGGAGCCCGGCTCGACGCTGGTCGAATGGCGGGAGGTCGGCGGGCCGGCGGTCGCTCCGCCGACCCGGCGCGGCTTCGGCCAGACGGTGATTGCCCGCAGCCTGCAATACACGCCGAGCGGCGGCACGGAGGTGGAGTTCGAGCCGTCGGGCGTCGTCTGCCGCATCTCGATCCCGACCGAGGACGTCCGCTCCGCGGCGTGACGGCAGGACGGAGCGTCAGGGCTGGTCGAGCCGGCCTTCCTGGGCCTTGTACATGTACTGAGAGGCGATGAGCCAGGCCTTGATCGGGCGGAGCAGCAGGAGCGGCGGCACGATCAGGAGCGGCACCGTGGTGAAGAGGTGCACCCACCAGGGCGGGCCGACCGACACTTCGAGCCAGAGCGCGAAGATCACCGCCGGAATGCAGCCCGCCCATTGCGCGAAGAAGGCCGGGCCGTCGGCCGCATCGGCGAAGGAGAAATCGAGGCCGCAGGCGGAACAGCGCGGCGCGAGATCGAGATAGCCCTTGAAGAGATTGCCGACGCCGCAGCGCGGGCAGACGCCGCGCATGCCGATCTGGAACGGCGTCATGCCATGGGTGGGCAGATCGGGCTTGCTCATCGGGCTCTCCTTTACGCCCCCGTTCCTATAACACCCGACGCCCGCGAGGGTTGGGACATAGTGACCGGACGGGGTCCGGAGGAGGGGCGGGGCCGGAGAGAAGCCGCCCCGCGGCCCGTCAGTGCATCACCCAGCCACCGTCGACATTGAGCGTCTGGCCGGTGATGAAGGCGGAGGCGTCGGAGGCGAGGAACATCAGCGCATTGGCGATGTCGGCCGGGGTGCCGCGCCGCTTCACCGCCTGATGGTCGAGCACGAAGCGGGTGTAGCCCTCGGGATCGGGATGGATCTTCTCGGCGTCGGTCGGGAAGGCCCCGGGCGCGACCGCGTTGACCGTCACGCCATGGGCGCCGAACTCCCGCGCCCAGGCCCGGGTGAGACCGACCAGCGCGCCCTTCGACTGGACATAGGGGGAGAGCAGCGCCCAGCCGCCATAGACGGTCACCGAGGCGATATTGATGATGCGGCCCCAGCCGCGCGCCTTCATCGTCGGCAGCGCGACCTGGACGCAGACGATGCCGGCATCGACATTCACCCGCTGCACCGCCTGATGTTCCTCGATGGTGTACTCCTCGAAGGGTTTCGAGGGGTAGATCGCGGCATTGTTGATGACCACATCGAAGCCGCCGACCTCGCGTGAAATGGTCTCGAGCGCGGCGCGGAACTCGACGAGATCGGCCATTTCGAGCGCCTTCATGACCAGCCGGTCGTGGCCGGCCGCCTTCGCCGCCTCGGAGAGCGCGGCGATCTTCTTCGGATCGTGGTCGATCGCCACCACGGTCGCGCCGGCCTGGAGGAAGGCGAGGGTGGCGGGCAGGCCGAGCCCGCCCGCCGCGCCGGTGTAGAGAATGGTCTTGCCTTTGACGTTCATCGGGGCCTCGAGCGTTCCGCCTCGGCTCGTCATGGCCGGGCTTGGCCCGGCCATCCACGCATCGGGCCGGGCAGAAGATGGACGTGGGTGCCCGGGCCAAGCCCGGGCATGACGGCGCTTCGGGCGCGGTCAGCGTCCCCCGATCGGCCGGTGGTTGCCGGTCGGCTCGGGATAGTCCGCATCCGGCTGCACGGCGATCGCGCCGATCCGCGCATCGAGCGCCGCGATCGCCGCCGCGCCGTCATGGATGCGGAACACGGTGTCGTAGCGGCGCTCCTCGCCGTGCTCGAGCCAGATCAGCTCGCCCTTCTCGCGGGCATAGGCGTGGCCATAGACATGGTTGGTCGCCGGCTCGATGCCGAGTGCATACTGGCCCGCCTGGAAGTTCTGCCATTCGTACTGGCAGGGGAACTGATCCTTGCGGGTCTCGACCTCGAAGGCGATGCCGAGGCGATCGTTGACGATCGCGGTCGGCACGAGGCCGTCCGCGTCGGCCTTCAGCTCGTGCTGCCAGACCTGCTCGTGGAAGTTCATCTGCGGCGCGGGCAGGCGGCGATAGCCGACATTCTGCTTCCGGTAGTCGGCGCCGGCATGCGCCGCCCACACCACTTCCTCGACCGGCGCGACATAGCGTGCGCCTTCCTCGAGCACCGGCGCGGCCGGGTTGATGTGGTAGCAATACATGTGCGGCGTCTTGTAGAAGCCGTTGTTGACGACGCGGTCATGGATGGCGATGGCGTTCGAGCCGACCTTCGCCTCGATGCGGCGGATGAGCACGAGATCCTCGCCGAACACCGTGCCCTGGCGTACCTCGCCCTCGGCCCACAGCGTGCATTCGTCGCCGTCCCAGCGCTCGCCATAACCGACCAGCCGGCCCGGCTGCGTGCCGATGCGGCCGTGGATCGAATGCGAGACGGTCTTCCTCGGGCCGTAGACGTAATGGCTCGCATCCTCGTCATACATGAAGAGGATGTGGTCGAGGCCGCAGGTGACGAGGAGCCCCGAGAAGGAGCGCAGCCAGGCGAGGCCGCCTTCGCCCTCATATTCGGCGAGGCCGGGATGCTTGAAACCGGCCGGCGAGTGCCAGCCGATCGAGACGCCCTTGTAGTCGCAATCGGCGATGTCGAAGGCGCGATCGACGAGGACGGTGAAGCGCAGGCCCGTGCCGGTGCGGAATTCGAGCTGCCGGATGCCGCGCTCGACGCCGTCCGACAGCGTCGTCAGCCGGACGCCCGCGAATTGCGACAGCATTCCGGAATGGGCGGCGAGCGCGCGCCGCGTATAGGTCCGACCGAAAAGTTCGACCATCGTTCCGTCCTTCTTCTTGTTGCCTGCGCCCCGCGAGGCCCTCACCTCGGCCCTCTCCCGCGCGCGGGAGAGGGGGTTTGCCGATCCGGCTGCGCCGCCAGAGCCCTCACCCCGACCCTCTCCCGCACGCGGGAGAGGGGGCTTGCCGATCCGGCCGTGCCGCAAGACCCTCACCCCGACCCTCTCCCGCACGCGGGAGAGGGGGTTTGCCGATCCGGCCGGGCCGCGGAACCCTCTCCCGCTTGCGGGAGAGGGCAGGGTGAGGGTCTTCCCCGACCCTTACAGCCCGTTCGCCCGCAGCTTGCCGTCGAGGAACTTCTTCGCCCGCGGAACATCGTCCTCGGAGAGGTGCTCGATGATCATCGGGATGTTCGGGTGCTTCTTCGCCAGCAGCTTCAGATAGAGATCGTAGTTGAGCGAGCCGAGGCCGGGCGCCGGCAGCTCGATCTCGCCCACGCCGCGGAAGGTATGCGATTCGAGCGCGTCCTCGTCGCCGATATCGGCGTGCTTCTCGCTCTTGTCGTCACCCGAGCGCTTCACGTCCTTGGCATGGCCGATCTTGATCTTGTCCGAGAGCGTGTCGAACACCTGATTCAGGATCTGGTCCATCCGGTCGATGTTGTGCGTCTCGAAATAGTTGGTCGGGTCCATCAGCAGGCCGAGGCCGGGATGGTCGACCTGCGCGAACATCTTCACGGTCTCCTCGACCGAGCCGACGACGTTGTTGACATAGGTCTCGAGCAGGAAGACCGCGCCGTGGTCATAGGCGGTCTGGGCGAGGTCGGCGATCACCTTGCGGCACTCCTCGAAGCCTTCCTCGGTCTTGTTCTTCGGATGGTGCACCCAGTCCGACTCGGTGTTGTAGGTGCCGGTCTCGGAGATGACGTAGGGGCTGCCGAAGTCGCGCGCGTTGCGGATGATCTCCTTCAGATAGCCGACGCGGCGGGCACGCTCGTCCTTGTCCGGATGGATGATGTTCGTATAGCCCGAGATGCAGCAGATCGGCAGGTCGTGGTCGCGGAAGGTGTCGCGGACCGTCTTCGCCTTCTCCTTGGTGATCTGGCCAGCCGAGAGATCGACGTCCTTGAAGTGGAGGTCGAGCTGGACGGTGTTGAAGCCGAGCGAACGGATCTTCTTCGCCGTCTCTTCGAGCGAATAGGGGAAGTAGCCGGTGAAAATGCCGACCTGCATCATGATGAGTGTCCTCCTTGGTTTTCTCGTCTTGGCATCTGCGGGTTCGTCATCCCGGCGAAGGCCCGGACCCGGTCAGCCGATGCGCCGATCGGCGCGATGGGTCCCGGGTCTCCGCTGCGCTCCGCCCGGGATGACGGCTCGCCTCAGGTCTCGAACTCGGACAGCCTGACCGTGCGGGCTTCCGCCATCGAGCGGTAGCCGGCCTCGATCAGCGCGACCGTCTTCACATTGTCGGCGACCGAGAGCGCCGGCGGCGTGCCGGTCCCGACCGCATACTGCAATTGCTCCATCACGCCCTTGAAGGCGTGCGGGAACCACATCGTGTCCCAGCTCGGGGTCACCCACGCTCCGCCCGTCGTCGTCTTCGAGGCGTAGGTGAGGGTGGACGCGGCACCCGTCGGCCAGCCGATCGTGCCTTTGGCGACGCCGTCCGTGCCCTCGACCCGCCAGGCGATGTAGAGGTCGTCCTCATAGCCGGCCTCGCGCGGGCCGGCCCAGACGTCCTCGAGGCTGAGCGCCAGCACGCCGGAGGGGAAGCGGAGCGTCGAGACGGTGATGCCGTCCGTGTGCTCGAAGGTGGTGCGCGGGTCCTTGCGGCTCGTCGTGGTGATCTCGTCCGGATCGCCGAACAGGAAGCGCAGCACGTCGAGATGGTGCACGCTCATATTGGCGAGCGTCAGCCGGTCATAGTCCTCGAGGAAGGTCTGCCAGTGCGGGATGGCGTGCATGTCGATCTCGGCGAAGACGGGCGTGCCGAGCTCGCCCCTGTCGAGGATCTGCTTCAGAACCCGCATCGACTGGTCGTAGCGCATGTTCTGGTTGACCGAGAGGATCTTGACGGCCGCCGCCGCCTCGTCGCGGAGCGCGATCGCCTCCTCGAGCGACAGCGAGAGCGGCTTCTGGGCGAGGATGCCCTTGATGTGCTTCTGTTTCAGCGCGTGGCGGATCAGCGCCGGCTGCTGGTCGGGCGGGAAGGCGATGTCGAGGATCTCGACGGAGGGGTCCTCGATCAGCGCCTCGGGCGTGTCGTGGACGGTCGGAATGCCCCAGCGCTCGGCGACCTTGGCGGCGTTCGCCTTTGTGCGCGAGGCGATCGCCACCACCGGGAAGCCGGCCTCCTTATAGGCCGCGAGATGGCACTCGGCCATGATCATGCCGGCGCCGATCGCGCCGATCCTGAAGGTGTTGACCCGGATCTCGGGGTCGGGTGCGAAGCCCCTGGCGTCGGCCATCGTCGTTTCCTCCGTCTTCATTGTCTGCCGGCGAGCGCCGTGCCGTCCGCCGCGAAGAAATGGAGCGCGGCCGGATCGACGCTGAGCTCCACTTTTTCGTCCGCGGTGAGACGCGGCTGGCCGCGCAGCATAACCCGGAGCCGGTCGGCGCCGGCAGAGAGGGTCACCACCGTGAAGCCGCCGAGCGGCTCCACCTCCCAGATCGTCGCCGGCTTCGTGCTGCTGCCGGAGAACGGCGCGATGCGGATCGCCTCCGGCCGGACGCCGACCTCCACCGCCTCGCCCGGCACCGCGGCGAGCGGCAGGCGGATCGCGCCGTCGGCGAGGTCGTAGAGGCCGGCCGCGCGGTCGGCGCTGCCCTTGAGGAGATTGATCGCCGGCGCGCCGACGAGACCCGCGACATAGCGGCTCGCCGGGCGCTCATAGATCTCGCGCGGGGTGGCGATCTGGCGGATCGCGCCGCGCTCGAGGATCGCCATGCGGTCGGCGACCGACATCGCCTCCTCCTGGTCGTGCGTGACATAGAGGAGGGTGTGGCCGAGCTCACGCTGGATGCGCTTCAACTCGACGCGGGTCTCCTCGCGCAGCCGCGCATCGAGGGCGGAGATCGGATCGTCCATCAGATAGGCCGCGGGGTCGCGCACCAGCGCGCGGGCGATCGCGACGCGCTGCCGCTCGCCGCCGGAGAGCTGCGCCGGCGGCTTGTGCAGGATGTGGCCGATATGGAGCTTCTCCGCCACCGCGGCGACGCGCGCCGCGATCTGCGCCTCCGGCAGCTTCCGCTCGACGAGCGGGAAGCGGACATTGTCGCGCGCCGTCATGTGCGGGAAGAGGGCGAGGTTCTGGAACACCATGGCGACGTTGCGCTCGGCGGGCGAGGTGTGCGTGACCGGCCGGCCGCCGATCAGGATCTCGCCGGAATCGGGCGTCTCGAGACCGAGGATCAGCCGCAGAATGGTGGTCTTGCCCGAAGAGGGCGGCCCGAAGAAGCAGAAGAACTCGTTGTCGGCGATGGTGAACGACGTGTCGTTCACCGCCACCGTGTCGCCGAAGCGCTTCGTCACGTTGCGAAAGGCGATCTCGGCCATCAGGCGGCTCCCTTGATCGCGCGGCCGGAGGCCTTGTCGAACAGGCGGACCGAGGCCGCGACCGGCTCGATCGACAGCGTCTCGCCGACCGAAACGGCCGTGCTCGGTTCGGCGACGATCTTGAGCGCCCGGTCGGCCGCGCCGAAATGGACGATCGTGCGGGCGCCGATCCGCTCGACGAAGCCGACGGCGGCCCGAAGGCCCGGCCCTTCCGTGCGCAGCGTCACCTCTTCGGGGCGGAAGCCGTAGACGACCTCCTTCGCGCCGGCGGTCCGCGCCGCGCCGGCGAGGGCGGCGGGCAGAGGCGGCGACAGGCCGAAGGCGCCGAGATCGACGGCGAGGCCGCGATCGGTCTCGGCGAGCGTGCCCTCGACGAGGTTCATGCCCGGCGCGCCGATGAAGCGGGCGACGAAGAGATTGACCGGGTCGTTATAGACCTCGATCGGGGTGCCGACCTGCTGCAGCACGCCGTGATCCATCACCGCGATGCGGTCGGCCATGGTCATCGCCTCGAGCTGGTCGTGCGTGACATAGACCATGGTCTGCCTGAACTCGCGCTGCAGGTGCTTGAGCTCGGTGCGCATCACGGCGCGGAAGGCGGCGTCGACATTCGACAGCGGCTCGTCGAGCAGGAAGATCGCCGGCTCGACGATCGCCGAGCGGCCGATCGCCAGCCGCTGCAGGATATTGACCGACAGTTTGGCGCTCTTCTGGTCGAGCATCGGCGTCAGCTGCAGGAAGTCGGCGATCTTGGCGACCGCGGCATCGACCTTCGCCTTCGGCCAGCCGCGGGCCTTCGGCCCATAGGCGAGGTTCTGACGGACCGTCATGTGGGTGAAGATGGCGTAGTTCTGGAAGACGAAGCCGACGCCGCGCTTCCCCATCGGCACGCCCGCCATGTCGCGGCCGTCGAACAGGATGCGGCCGGAGGTCGGCGCCTCCATGCCGGCGATCATGTTCATCGTCGTCGACTTGCCGCAGCCCGAGGGACCGAGCAGGGCGACGAACTCGCCATTGCCGATCTCGAGATCCATGGTCTTCAGCGCGGTGAAGCTGCCGAAGCTCTTGACGAGGTTTTCGAGGCGGATCGTCGTCATGCGCGGCCTCCGGCGGCGGCCATGCGCTTCATGGCGAGGACGGTGAGGACGGAGAGGGCGATCAGGATGACGAGCGCGATCGCCGCGACATAGCCCCAGATCAGGTCCTGCGTCGTCACCTTGTAGATGTAGACGGAGATCGTCTCGGTCGCGACGCCCGGGCCGCCGCCGGTCATGATGTAGAGCGTGTCGAAGATCTTGAAGCTCTCGATGACGCGGATGGCGAGCGCGATGATCAGCACCGTCCTGATGCGCGGCAGCATGATCGTGACGAAGCGCTGCCCCCAGGAGGCGCCGAGCAGCGTCGCCGCCTTCAGCTGGTCCTCCGGCACGCCGACGAGGCCGGCGAGGAGGATGAGGAACATCAAGGGCGTCCACTGCCAGATGTCGGCGATCATCACCGCGACGAGGGCGAGGGTCGGGTCGGACAGCCAGGCGATCGTCACGTCGAGCCCGGTAAGGCCCGAGAGGATGCCGTTCACCGGTCCGCCGGACTGGAACAGCATGAAGAACATGTAGCCGGCGACGGCGGGCACCACCATCATCGGCATCAGCAGGATCGAATAGAACACCCGCTTGCCGGGGAAATCGTCCATGAACAGCACGGCGAGGCCGAGGCCGAGCAGGAACTCGGCCGGCACGCAGACGAGCATGACGACGAAGGTGCGCCACAGCGCGCCCCACAGCCGGCTGTCGCCGAGCAGGTCGGTGTAATTGGCGAAGCCGTTCCACAGCTCATAGGCCCGCCACCAGCCGGTGCCCTCGAGCGGCGACCAGTCGGTCAGGCTGATATAGAGCTGCATCAGGAGCGGGAAGACCGCGATGAAGAGGATCAGGACCTGGGTCGGCAGCGTGAGGCGGAAGCCGAGCCGGCGCTCCTCGCGGTCGGTCGCAACGGTCCTGGTGCCGGACGGCGGCATGGTCGGCTCCGGGGCTAGGGTGTCGGCGGCGGTCACGGGCGGGCTCGCGAAGACAGGGCGATGAGGGCGCTGATGGTCGACCGGCTCATTGCTTCAGCGCCCCGAAGGTGAGGCCGCGGACGAGGTGCTTCTGGATGGCGATGCCGAGGATGACGGGCGGGATCGCGGCGATCAGGCCGAGCGCGGCCTTGGCGCCGTAGAGCTGGCCGGTCATCGAGGAGGACAGCGAGGCCATGTAGACGGGAATGGTGACCCATTCCTTGGTCGTCAGCAGCAGGCCGATCAGATAGTCCGACCAGTTGAGGATGA
The DNA here is from genome assembly GCF_014199915.1 of Prosthecomicrobium pneumaticum. GTDB lineage: Bacteria > Pseudomonadota > Alphaproteobacteria > Rhizobiales > Kaistiaceae > Prosthecomicrobium > Prosthecomicrobium pneumaticum. The sequence continues at coordinate 216,396 of NZ_JACHOO010000003.1, forward strand.
AGACGAACATCGCCGAGGAGGCGAGCGGCGCCCGCATCATCGGCAGGGTGATCTTCATGAAGACGCGGAAGCGCGAGCAGCCCTCGACGAGCGCGGCCTCCTCGATCTCCTTCGGCATCTCGTCGAAGAAGGTCTTCATCAGCCAGAAGGCGAAGGGCAGGGTGACGATGCCGTAGATGAGGGCGAGGCCCCACCAGCTGTCGATCAGGCCGAGAAAGGCCCACATGATCATCACCGGGATCATCACCGCCATCGGCGGGAAGAGGCGGAGCTGGGTGAGGGCGAGCGGCAGGTTCTGGCCCGAGCCGAAACGCGACAGGCCATAGGCGGCGGCCGTCCCCGCCGACATCGCGATCAGCGTGCCGAACACGGCGGCGAGCAGCGAGGCGAGGATCGGCTTGGTCGCGGTGCGGTCGAGCGTGGCGATCAGGGCGGTCGTCTGCTCACCGAAGATGTAGCGGAAATTGTCGAGGGTCGGCGCCTTCGGCCACCAGGTGAGATCGGCGCCGCTCGCCGACCATTCGGCGATCGGCTTGAAGGCCATCGAGGCCATCCACAGGATCGGGATGAGCGTCAGCGCCAGCGCGAGCGCGATCATCGCATAGCGGAACAGCTCGAAGGGCAGGGATCGGCGCATGGCTCACTCGGGGTTCTTCGGCGGGCGAGGGAGGGCCCTCACCCTGACCCTCTCCCGCAAGCGGGAGAGGGGATTGCCGCTCTTCTCTTCAGACGGCCTCAATGCAGAGAGCCTCCCTCTCCCGCTTGCGGGAGAGGGCTGGGGTGAGGGCCTTCAGGCCGGGTCGACGATGGTCGGCCAGGCCTGCTTCTGCGTGACGATCGCCTCGACGAGCTTCTCCTCGCCGATGCGCCGTGCGATCCGCTTCCACTCGCGCTCGACATCCGCCATCGCCTGCTCGGGCGTCTTCTCCCTGGTGCAGGCGGCGACGAGATTGGTGTCGAGCGCGTTGTGGAAGGCGGTGGCGCCCGGATAGTTGATGGTCGGCACGGTGCGGGCGACCGTCTCGCGCACCACGTCCATGTGGTAGGCGTGGTAGGTCTCGCGCACCAGATCGTCCGAGAAATTGGCGAGCTGGAACGGGTCGAAATAGCCGGCCGGGTTCGCCGTCATCCAGGAGTAGATCCGGCTCGAGCCGAGCCATTGCAGGAGCAGGTAGCAGGCTTCCGGATGGGCGCTCTGGGCCGAGACCGAGGCCGAGAGGTTGAGCCACAACACCGAGCGGCGGACGAGCCCGCCATCGACCGGACGGCCGGGCGGCAGCATGGAGCCGACCTTGCCGGTGATCTTCGAGCCGGTATTGCCCGGATTGTCGAGGAATTTCGGCAGGTTCGAGAAAGCGCATGTCAGCGCCGCGCCGCCATTGCCGAAATTGCCGTACTGCTCGGGCCAGCCCCAGGAGACCGCGTCCGGCGAATGGTAGGCGAGGCTGTCGACATATTCCCTGGTCGCCGCGACGCCCTGTTCGCCGTTGACGAGCGGGGTGCCGTCATCGGCGAAGAGGTACTGGTTCGGCGCCGCCATCGAAACGTAGCGCTGGTACCAGTTGGTGTAGCCCCAGCCCTGGTTGCGCAGGTCGGTGCAGCCGAACAGGCCCTTGTCCGGCCGATGGAAGAAGGACGCCACCTCGTCGAGCTGCTTCCAGGTCGAGGGCGGCGCGAGATCGTAACCGTATTTGTCCTTGAAGGCCTTCTGCTCGGCCGCGTCGCCGAACAGGTCGGTGCGGTAGACCCAGGTCTGGAAGTCGCCGTCGAGCGACACGCCATAGGTCGAGCCGCGATACTGGTTGAGCAGCGACACGCCTTTCTCGCCGCCGACATAGCCGCGGGTCGGATCGTCCCATTCCGGCTTGTACTGCGCGACGAACTCGTCGAGATTGACGAGGCCGTTGGTCTCGGCGAGGTCGCCGAGCCGGTTCCACTCGACGGCGTAGATGTCGTAGGCACCCCCCTTGGTGGAAATGTCCTGCATCGTCTTCGTGAATTCCTGGCCGTTCGGCATGCCGACGATCTCGATCGGAACGCCGGTCTCCTGTTCCCAGAGCGCCTTGATCGACGGCGCACCGGCCGGGAAGGGCTGGGTCAGCTGGCCGATCGAGCCGTCCGAAAGGCCGAGCACGATCTTCGCCGGCGCCTTGCCGGCGGCCTTGAGCGCCTTGATGCCCTCGATGGCGCGGGCCTCCGGCGTATCCGGGCCGTATTGATAGCGTTCGCAGCCGGCAAAGCCGGTCGGTCCGCCGACCATGCCGGGCGCGAGGCCGGCCTGTGCGAAGGCCGGACGGATGAAGCGCGGCGCGATGCCGATGGCGGATGTGAGCGCGAACAGCGAGCCGCCGGCCTTCAGGACACGGCGGCGCGACACGCCAGCAGGCGTCGTCATGGCGAAATTCCTCCCCTTCGTGCGGGTCTCCCGTCCCGCACTTCGCCGGGATGATTGATCTTGATTTTTCTTGATGTCAAGCAAGAGGCGATCACATCATGATCTGCTGTCGTCATGATGCGATGCAGCGTCGATTTCTGCGCGTGCGTGCCGTATCCGCCCAATTCGCAGGCACACGCGCCAAGAATCGAAGCGGAATCAGGCCTTAAGGCGACGCTTCGCAGCGCAGTGGCGCCGTCCTGAAATGATCGGAATGATGGCATTAACATCATTTCGATCATTTATTTGATTGGCTTTGCGCCGTCCTGCCGATTGACGCTGTTTCGGGAACAAAGCTAGCTTCCGCCGATTCCGGCCCACGGGGAGACCGCATTGTCCGTGACGAGAGCGACGCTTGCCGATATCGCCCGCGAGGCCGGTGTCTCGACCGCGACCGTCGACCGCGTGCTCAACAACCGCCTCGGCGTGCGCGAGCGGACCCGCGACCGGGTGCTCTCGGTCGCCGGGCGGCTCGGCTATCTGGAGGGCGGCCGGCTCGTCGCCGAGATCGGCGACATGGCGGACGTCGTCGAGCTCGACTTCCTCGTGCCGGGCGGCACCAACACCTTTCTGCATCTGCTCGCCTCCTGCCTCGCCGAGCAGGAGCGGCTGCGCCGCGACGTGCGGGTGCGTGTCCATATGATCGAGGGCTTCAACCCCGATGCGCTCGCCGAGCGGCTGCACGGCATCGAGGGGACGACGCGCGGCGTCGGCCTGGTCGGCATCGACCATCCGACCGTGCGCGAGGCGATCCGCTCGCTCGCCGTCGCCGGCATTCCGGTGCTGACCCTCTGCTCCGACATCAGCCATGTGCCGCGCGTCTCCTATGTCGGCATCGACAACCGCGCGGCGGGGCGGGTCGCGGGCTATCTGATCGGCCGCTTCATCCGGGCCGACCGCGGCAAGGTCGCGCTGTTCGCCGGGTCGCTCTCCTATCGCGGCCACGAGGAGCGCGAGATGGGCTTCCGGCACATTCTCGAGGAGGAGTTCCGCGAGCTCGCCGTGGTCGAACTGCGCGAGGTGCGCGACGATTCCGAGCGCTCCTATGCCGAGGCGAAGGCGCTGCTCGCCCGCCATCCCGACCTCGCCGGCATCTACAACATCGGCGCGGGAAACCGCGGCATTGCGCGAGCCCTCGAAGAGGCCGGCCGGGCGAAATCGACCGTTTTCGTCGGCCACGAACTGACCGAGCACACCCGCCGCTTTCTGCTCTCCGGCACGATGGACGCGGTGATCGACCAGAATCCGCGGGTCGAGGCGCGCGAGGCGGTTGATCGCCTGCGCCGTGCGGTGCAGGGTGACGAACGCCCGTTCGGTCCCTCGGTCCGGATTCAGACCGTGTTTCGCGAGAATATTCCCGAGGCCTGAAACGAATCGCGGCACAATCCGTGCAGAGGGCGGTTCGGTTCGATCGGCATTCGGAGGTTTTCGGCAATGGCGAAGAAAGTCGGCGTGTTGCCGTGGCGTCGGGTGGCGAGCGGGGTCGAGGTCCTGCTCATCACAACGCGCGACACGCGCCGATGGGTTGTGCCGAAAGGCTCGATCGAGCGCGATCTCTCCGCCCAGGAATCGGCGGAGCGCGAGGCCTTCGAGGAGGCGGGCGTGCTCGGCGTCATGGCGCCGCTGCCGATCGGCAGCTTCCGCCACGCCCGCGGCCCGGCCGAACTCGGTGCCGACGACGTCGCCCTCTATGCGATGCAGGTGCGCGCGGAATGTGCGGTCTGGCCGGAGCACGGTCAGCGCGACATCGAATGGCTGCCGATCGATCAGGCCGCGGAGCGCGTCGACAGCCCCGAACTCGCCGCCCTGATCCGCCGCTTCGCCAAGCAGGAGGCGGCCTGAGGGAGGCCGCCAAGGTTGACAAGCCGCGGGGCCGTCCCTATGGTCCGCCCACTCTTGGAGCGAGCGCCCGAGCCGGCTTGGTGCGCTCGTTTCGTTTCCGTCATTCCTCGCGAGCCGCCGTCATGAAGATCAAGAACTCGCTGAAGTCGCTGCTCGGCCGCCACCGCGCCAACCGTCTGGTGCGCCGCAAGGGCCGCGTCTTCATCATCAACAAGCAGAACCCGCGCTACAAGGCGCGTCAGGGCTGAACGGTCCGCTGCGGCGCCTTCGCGCCGCGCGACGTTTTCCTTTGACCGGGCCTGCCGGGCGAGGTTAGCCTCGCACCATGCGGGCCCTTTCCATTTTCGCCCTCGCGCTGCTTCCCGTCTTCGCCGGGCCGGTCGCCGCTGTCGCGGCCGACTCGCCGGACTCTGCTGCGCCGGTGGCCGCGGCGGGCGAGGCGGTGCAGCCGCTTGCGGAACAGAGCGTCGACGCGCTCTTCGCGACGCTCGCTGCGGGCGGCGATGCGGCCGAGGGCGCCGAGCGCGAGATCCAGCGCCGCTGGGCGGCGTCGGGCAGCGACACGGTCGATCTCCTGATGCAATGGGCGCAGGAGGCGGTCGCGCGCCAGGATATCGGCACGGCGCTCTCCTATCTCGACAGTGTCGTGCTGCTGCGCCCCGACTATATCGAGGGCTGGAATACGCGCGCCGCGCTGCATGTGATGCGCGACGAATACGGCAAGGCGATTTCCGATCTCGAGCGGGTGATCCGGCTCGAGCCGCGCCATTTCGTGGCGCTCACCGGCCTCGGCATGATGCTGCAGCAGCTCGGGCGCGACAAGGATGGGCTCGCCATGCTCGAGCGGGCGCTGAGCCTCGATCCGCGGCTCGGGGAGAGTCTCGGCAAGACCGTCGAGCAGCTGCGGCGGCAGGTCGATGGCGTGCCGATCTGAAGCCCGGCCGCGCCGACCCGCCTATCAAAAGCCATGATCCGCCGGCTAGTGTTCACGAAGCGGTGAGTCGGTGCCTCCCGACAGCTTCCGACAAGGTCGGGTTGGCATCGTGGTAAACAGACGTTAACCTTGCGCTTGCAATCTGCCCGTCGCGGGGGTCGCCCAATTCCGGGCTAGGACGGCGAGAGACGTTGCGTAGCACCACCAACCATCCGACCGGTCTCGGCGTGCGCGTGCGAAGGGCGCTCGGGACGATCCTGAAGAGCGGCGTCGCGGCAGCGCTGGTGCTCGCCGGCAGCATGGCCGCCAAGCCGATCGGGACGGCCGAGGCGGCCAATGAGCGCGCCCTCAGCTTCTACAATCTGCACACCCACGAGAAGGCGACCATCGTCTTCAAGCGGGGCAACCGCTACGACGCGGCGGGCCTCGCGCAGATCAACCACTTCCTGCGCGACTGGCGCCGCAACCAGGAAGTGAAGATGGATCCGCAGCTGATGGATCTCGTCTGGGAGGTCTATCAGCGCTCCGGCTCGCGCGCCCCGATCAACGTGATCTGCGGCTATCGTGCGCCCGAGACCAACAACATGCTCCGTTCGCGCTCCCGCGGGGTCGCGCAGAACAGCCAGCACACCAAGGGCAAGGCCCTCGATTTCTTCCTGCCCGACGTGCCGCTCGCCAAGCTGCGGGCGATCGGCCTGCAGATGCAGGCGGGCGGCGTCGGCTTCTACCCGACCTCCGGCTCGCCCTTCGTTCACATGGACACCGGCAGCGTCCGCCACTGGCCGCGCATGACGCGCGAGCAGCTCGTGCGGGTGTTCCCGAACGGCAAGACGCTGCATGTGCCGACCGACGGCAAGCCACTGCCGGGCTATGAGGAGGCGCTCGCCGCCTACAAGTCGCGCAAGGCGAATGGCGGCGCGGTCACGCTCGTCGCCGATGCCGCACCCAAGAAGGGCGGCTGGCGGCTGTTCGGCGGGCGCGACCGCGAAGAGGTCGACGACGAGGCGGACATGGCGCCGGCGGTGGTCGCCGCCGCGCCCGCGCGCGAGCCCGCCGCCGCACCGGTGGCCGAACCCGCCGTCGTCGCGGCGCTCGCGCCGCTGCCGCGCCGTGCACCGGTCCGGCCGGCCGAGCCGGACACGCTCCCCTTCGCCATGGCTTCCGCCGAGGACAGCGCCGCGCTCGAGCCGCTGATGCCGATGCCGCGGCCTTCGCCGTCGCCGCACGTCGTGCTCGCCGCCGCCGAAGAGCGCGACGCCGGCCGGAGCCGCGGCGCGATCGACGCCATTGCCGCCGTTGTCGGTGATTCCGATGCGACCACTTCGGTCATGGCCTATGCGCCGGCCGACATGCCGCTGCCCGAGACGCGGCCGACGGCCCGCATGGGCGACACGGCGCGTGCATCGGTCGCGGCGCCCTTCTATGGCGTCGCGCTGCGCGGAGCGGCGGCGCCCGCGCCGGGCGGCGGCGATCCGCTCGGCCATCTGGTGGCCGCGGATTTCGAAGGCGACGTGATGCAGCTTCTGCTGCGCAACGGCTCCACCCGGCAGCGGCCTTACGCGCTGCTCGAGAAGCCGCGCCCCTTCGCCATCCGCACCCTGTTCGTCGCGCCGGACCGCGCCTACGGCCGTGGTTTCGGACGCACCGCCTATGACGGCCTTCGAACCGACCGCTTCGCGGGGCCGCTGATCCAGCCGATCGCCATGGTCGAACTCGGCGGAAGCCCGTCCGCGCGCTACGTCAGCCGCTGAAGAAGCCGGCGGGCCGAGGCCCGCCGACACTCCACCGATCAACGATCGTGGACGGTCACCGATACGGCGACACGCAGGCCCGGCGCGGACCGTTATAGGGCTGGTAGGTGTTGTCCGAGGTGCGGTAGGATCGGTACTGGCTGGCGCACCACTCGACATGCGCGTTGCTCATCTGGCGCTGGTTCGACAGAGCGCCGCCGATGATCGCCCCGGCGATGAAGGCGGCGGGCGGGAACCAGTAGCCGTTGTACTGACGATAACCGGGCCGGCGATCGCGATAGCCGCGGCGGCCGTTGAGATAAGCGCCGTCACGCCGCCTTTCGAACCGGTCGCGCCGCCGCTCGAAGCGGTCCCGCGACTGAACCTCGATGAGATGGCTGTCGACGGTCGGCGCGCTGGGCACGGCGAGGGGGGCCGCCAGCGCCGGGACCGGCAGGGCCATCGCCATGGCGAGCACGCCGAGCTGCGCCTTGCGCATCAGGGTCATCTTTTCCATCCTGTCTTCCTCTCGTTCGGCTTCGTCGTGGGACGGTCGCGGGACCCGTGGGACGCGGCGGATCGCTCCGCTCCACGCCGCCCTCGGGATGGCAATGCCCGAGCCGCCGGGTCGATCCCTCCTCCGTTGCGGCGGCGGATCCGAGGGCGATCGAGGGGATCGTTCACCAAACAGAAACAGCGCGGGACGATCGGGACGGTTTGCCGCAACGCGTTTCGGCCCGATATTGGGCGTCGAAGCGAACAAGCGAATTCCAGGAGACCTCCTCCCATGGCCCTCTCTCTCGGCGGACTGCATCATCTGACGGCGATCACGGCGGATGCGTCGGGCAATCGCCGGTTCTACACCGACGTGCTGGGGATGCGGCTGGTCAAGAAGACCGTCAACCAGGACGACACCAGCGCCTACCACCTCTTCTATGGCGACGGCGCCGCCAATCCCGGCTCGGACGTCACCTTCTTCGACTGGCCGGTACCACCGAACCGGCGCGGCACGCATGCGGTCGCCCGCACGGGCCTGCGCGTCAACGGTGCGGCGCTCGACTATTGGCGCGCCCGGCTCGAAGCGGCCGGTGCGACGGTGGGCGCTGTCCATGAGCGGAACGGCCGGGCGAGCCTCGCCTTCGAGGATCCCGAGGGCCAGCGGCTGCTCCTTGTCGACGATGGCGGTGTTGGCACCGGCGAACCCTGGGACCGCAGCCCGGTTCCGGCCGAGCACCAGATCCGCGGCCTCGGGCCGATGACGCTCTCCGTGCCGCGGCTCGACCCGACCGAGGCGGTGCTGACGCGGGTGATGAACATGGAGAAGACCGGCACCTATCCCTTCCCCGACGCGCCGGACAAGACCGTGCACGTCTATTCGATGGGGCCGGGCGGGGCGGCGGCGGAACTGCACGTGGTCGTCGAGCGCGATCTGCCGCAGGAGCGGCAGGGCGCGGGCGGCGTGCACCATGTCGCCTTCCGGACGCCCGACTACGACACGCTGACGGAATGGGCCGACCGGGTACGCAGCTTCGGCGTGCCGTCGAGCGGCGAGGTCGAGCGGCACTATTTCCGGTCGCTCTATTTCCGCGAGCCGAACGGCATCCTGTTCGAGATCGCCACCGACATCCCCGGCTTCACGGTCGACGAGCCGCTCGCCACCGTCGGCGAGAGCCTCTCCCTGCCGCCCTTCCTCGAGGGCCGGCGGGCCTCGATCGAGCGCAACCTCAAGCCGCTCTAGGAGCCGAAATGACGATCACCCGTACCAGGGGGCCGGCGCCGCATGGCGGCCGGCCCGTGCTCGCCGCCGGCGCGCCGCTCGAGAAGGCGCGCGCCGCGCTGATCCTCGTGCACGGCCGCGGCTCGAACGCGCGGGACATCATCGGCCTCGCGCCGCATCTCGATGTTCCGGACGTCGCCTTCTTCGCTCCGGACGCCGGTGGCGGCGTCTGGTATCCGCAGCGCTTCATCGAGCCGACCGCGGCGAACGAGCCCTATCTCTCGGCCGCCCTCGCCGTGCTCGACGGGCTCGTCGCGGATCTGGCGGCGGCCGGCGTCCCGGCCGAGCGCGTGGCGCTCGCCGGCTTCTCGCAGGGCGCCTGCCTGACGCTCGATTACGCCGCGCGCCATGCGCGCCGCTTCGGCGCGGTCGCCGCGTGGAGCGGTGGCCTGATCGGCGCGGAGGGCGAGGCGCGGCACGATACCGGCGATCTCGCCGGCACGCCGGTGTTCCTCGGCTGTTCCGACGTCGATTTCCACATCCCGCTCGCGCGCGTGAAGGCGAGCTCGGCGGTGATGCGGGCGCGCGGCGGCCTGGTCGAGGAGCGGATCTATCCCGGGCTCGGCCACACGCTGACGGCGGACGAAATCGACTGGCTGAAAGCGCGGCTCGGCGAACTCGCGGCCTGACGGAGCGGGGAGGGACATGCGCACGCGGTTCCCTCCCTTGCCGGTCCGGCCGGCCTCGCAGCGGCCTCGGCGCGGGGAGGGCGGTCGACCGTGCGCCGGGCATTTCCGCCGCTCATCATTTTTGAACCTTCGCCCGTCAAGCTCATGGTAGAAAATGCGAGGTCGGCGTCGCGGCAACCGCAGAGGGAATGATGGCGCGCAAGTTCTTCGGCACGGACGGAATCCGCGGCACCGCCAATCGCGATCCGATCACGCCGCACATTGCGCTCCAGGTCGGCATCGCCGCCGGCCTCGCCTTCAAGAACGGCGGCCATCGCCACCGTGTCGTCATCGGCAAGGACACCCGGCTGTCGGGCTATATGATCGAGCCGGCTCTGACCGCCGGCTTCACCGCGGCCGGCATGGACGTGTTCCTGCTCGGCCCGATGCCGACGCCCGCCGTCGCGATGCTGACGCGCTCCCTGCGCGCCGATCTCGGCGTGATGATCTCCGCCTCGCACAATCCCTATGAGGACAACGGCATCAAGCTGTTCGGGCCGGACGGCTACAAGCTCTCCGACGAGACCGAGGCTCGGATCGAGGCGCTGCTCGAGGAGGATCTGAAGCCGCAGCTCGCCGCATCGGCGGCGCTCGGCCGCGCCCGGCGCATCGACGGCGTGCGCGACCGCTATATCGAGTTCGCCAAGCGGACCATGCCGAAATCCTGCGACCTGACCGGTCTGCGGATCGTCATCGACTGCGCGAACGGCGCGGCCTATCGCGTCGCGCCGGAGGTGCTGTGGGAGCTCGGCGCCGAGGTGATCTCGATCGGTGTCGAGCCGGACGGCTTCAACATCAACCGTGATGTCGGCTCGACTGCCCCCGAGGCGCTGCGCCGCAAGGTGCACGAGGTGCGCGCCGATATCGGCATCGCCCTCGACGGCGACGCCGACCGCGTCATCCTGGTCGACGAACGGGGCGAGGTCGTCGACGGCGACCAGCTGATGGCGGTGGTGGCGCAATCCTGGGCCGAGGACGGACGGCTTTCGGCGCCCGGCATCGTCGCCACGGTGATGTCCAATCTCGGGCTCGAGCGTTATCTCGGCGGCCATGGCCTGTCGCTCCACCGCACCAAGGTCGGCGATCGCTATGTCGTCGAACACATGCGGGCGCACGGCTTCAATGTCGGCGGCGAACAGTCCGGCCACATCATCCTGTCGGATTTCTCGACGACCGGCGACGGCCTCGTCGCGGCGCTGCAGGTGCTCGCCGTCGTGCGGCGCACCGGGCGGCCGGTCTCGGAGGTCTGCCGCCGCTTCGAGCCGGTGCCGCAGATCCTGAAGAACGTCCGCTTCAAGGGCGGGCGGCCGCTCGAGGCGGCGACCGTGATCGCGGCCATTCATGAGGGAGAGGCGCGGCTGTCGGGCAGCGGCCGTCTGGTGATCCGGCCTTCCGGCACCGAGCCGCTGATCCGGGTCATGGCGGAGGGCGACGATCACGGCCTCGTCGAAGCGGTGGTCGACGACATCATCGGCGCGCTGCAGGACGTCGCGGCCTGAGGGCCGCGCCGCGTGCGATGGTCAAGCGGCGTGGTTAAGCCGTTCTTAAGTCGCTGCGGTCAATCTGCCTTTTCAGAGCCGGCCCCGGGCCGAAACCGCTGAAAGGGACGAACCGATGGCACGCCCGCTCTCCCGCCATTGCGGTGGGGTGTTTCTCGCGGCGGGGCTTCTCGCGATGGCGGCCCTGCCGGTGGCGGCGGCCGATCTCGATCGGCCGGCGCCGGTCCCGTCCTTCTCCGGCTGGTATCTGCGCGGCGACATCGGCTACACGGCGCAGCGCGTCGGCAGCCTCTACAACGTCCTCTATGACGATCCGGCGATCGGCGCGGTGATCCCGACCGAGAGGGATTTCTCCCCCGCGCCCTTCATCGGCCTCGGCATCGGCTATCGCTGGAACGACGCGCTTCGCACCGATCTCACCGCCGAATACCGCTTCCGCTCGGACTTCGACGGCCGCGACGTGATCCTCGACACGGGCGGCAGCTTCGCCTTCGACGACGACTACACGGCATGGAAGGAGGAATATACCTTCCTCGCCAATCTCTATGTCGATCTCGGCCGGTTCGGACCTGTGACCCCCTTCGTCGGCGCCGGCATCGGGGCCTCCTACAATCGGATCAACGATTTCACCGACGTCAACATCGTCAACAGCGGGCTCGCCTTCGGAGACGATCACGGCGAATGGCATCTCGCCTGGGCGCTGCATGCCGGTCTCGCCTGGCAGGTCTCGGACCGCATGACGCTCGAACTCGCCTACCGCTATCTCGATCTCGGCGGGGCGGCGAGCGGCGATCTCGTCACCTATACCGGCACAAACGCCGTCGACAATCCGATGGAGTTTCGGGACCTGACCTCGCACGACGTCAAGCTGGCCGTCCGCTACGACCTGCAATAGGCGGCCGGCGGGCGGCACGAAGGGGGCGATCGACGGGCGGTTTGATTAACCGGCTCCGCGGCGCTATATAGGGTCTATTCCCGCATTCCCCGATCGAATGCGCTTGTCCGGCAGGCCAGCCGGGCGGGCGACCAGGAGAGAATTATGTCCGCCACCCCTCTGATGCCGAAGGCGACCGCCGTCTGGCTGGTCGAGAACACCGCGCTGTCCTTCGACCAGATCGCCGAGTTCTGCCGGCTGCATCCGCTCGAGGTGAAGGCGATCGCCGATGGCGAGGCCGCGCAGGCGATCAAGGGCCTCGACCCGGTCTCGACCGGCCAGCTCACCCGCGAGGAGATCGAGCGCGGTCAGCGCGACACCAAATATCGCCTCAAAATGGCCGAGACGAAGGTCCGCGTGCCGGCGCAGAAGCGCCGCGGCCCGCGCTACACGCCCGTGTCGCGCCGCCAGGACCGGCCGAACGCCATCCTCTGGCTGCTGCGCAACCATCCCGAGCTGAAGGACGCCGCGATCATGCGGCTCGTCGGCACGACCAAGCCGACGATCGACTCGATCCGCAACCGGCAGCACTGGAACTCGGCCAATCTGACGCCGAGCGATCCGGTGACGCTCGGCCTCTGCTCGCAGATCGACCTCGACCTCGAAGTCGAGCGCGCCTCGAAGAACGCGCCGCCGCGCGAGGTGGAGGGCGCGACGCTGCTGTCGGCCGAGCAGACGACGGCGGCCGACGCGCTCGCCGCGGCAGCGATGCGGTCCGGCCGCCGCGACGACGACGAACTGGACGCCGAGGCGGTGTTCGCCAAGCTCAAGTCGCTGAAAGGGCCGGTCGAGGACGACGAGGACGACGCCTACTGAGTTCCGCCGCCGGGCGGCGCTGCCGCCCGGATCACGGCCGGCCCTCCGCCTGCGGGCAGAGGGCCTCGAGCCCGGCGATGAAGTCGGAATATTCCCGGCCCGGCTCGACCGGGAAGGGCTCGCCCTCGGCATCGAGGATCGTGATGCGCTCGACGCGGAACGCCCGGAAGGCGACCCGCAGCTCGCACCAGCTCTCGAGCGTCCAGACGCCGCCCCAGAAATGCAGGGCGAGCGGCCGTACCGTGCGCGAGGACGGAGCCCCGGCGAGCGAGCAGTAGTCGAAGCGGATGCGCCGCCGCCTATCGATCGCGGCGGCGATCGTATCGAGCCGCGCCCGCACCGCGGGATCGAGCCGGCGGCCCGGCGCATAGACGGCGATCCGCTCGGCCGCCGCCATCCGCTCGCCGGGCACGACGGCGGCGATGCGCGACAGCGCCTCGCGGGCCGCCCGCGACAGGCCGGCGCCGGCCCAGGCCTCGACCATGCGGGCGCCGACGATGAGCGCCTCGATCTCCTTCGGCGTGAACATGATCGGCGGCAGGGTGTAGCCGGGCCTGAGCAGGTAGCCGACGCCGGCCGCGCCGTCGATCGGCACGCCCGAGGCCTGCAGGTCCGCCACATCCCGGTAGATGGTGCGGACCGAGACCTCGAGCCGTTCGGCGAGCGCCGCCGCCTTGACCGCCCGATCGCCCCGCATCAGGCGGACGATCTCGAACAGGCGGTCGGCCCGGCGCATCGCTCAGGCCGCGGCGTGCAGGCCGACGACATTGCCCTCGGTGTCGCCGACGATGAAGAAGGCGCCCATATCGGCGGGCAGCGTGACCTTGTCGCTCAGCAGCCTGCCGCCGGCCGCCTCGACCCGCCCGACAACGGCGTCGAGCCGGCCGTCGCAATTGAGATAGACGAGCGTGCCGCCCGGACCCGGCGCGTGCTGCGCCGAGCCGACGATCGCGCCGGAGACGCCGGTCCCCTCATAGGGGAAGATCGCGAGCCGCATGGCGCCCATGTCCTCCCGTCGGAGCGTCGTTGCGAAGATCGTCTCGTAGAAGGCGACGGCGCGATCGAAGTCAAGGCTCGCGATTTCGAACCAGACGACGACGTTGCGCGGGGTGGTCTCGGCCATGATGTCTTCTCCTCGGCCCGGATCGGGCACGGAGGAAAGCCTAGCGACACGCTGCTGACAGCCTGCCGTCAGCAGAGCTGCACAGCGTCCGGCGGGTGCTTGCCTTTGACAGACCGCCGCCCCGTCTGGTATTGGAGCGCCAGATTCGAGGTCGGATCGACCGCGAGCCATTGGGCTCGCCCCCTCGCCGACCGCACCGAACCCAGATCGACCCGGCTCAGAATAGGACGCACGGCGTGCAGGTACTCGTTCGCGACAACAATGTCGACCAGGCCCTCAAGGCGCTCAAGAAGAAGATGCAGCGCGAGGGTATCTTCCGCGAGATGAAGCTCCGCGGCCATTACGAGAAGCCCTCCGAGAAGCGCGCTCGCGAGAAGGCGGAGGCGATCCGCCGCGCCCGCAAGCGCGCCCAGCGCGAAGGCGCGATCGCCGCGCCGGCGAAGACCAAGCGCTGATCGAGGCGATCTCCCGGCGGCATGCCCTTGTTTCGCCGGGTTTGCGGGCTTGATGTCGAGGGTGATGGAACGGTGACGTTCCGTCGCCCTTTTCGTCGTGGACGTCCGCGCATGTGGGCGGGTGGCCCAGCGCCGGGCTGCCGTGAGGATTATGGAGCGGCATTGACGATGATCGAGCGGCGAAGAGCTTCCGCGCCCCGTGGTGTCGGTTCCGGCGCTCCGGGCGAACGCAAGCCGATGGCCTTCGTGCTGCTCGCCGTCGCGGCCTTCGCCCTCGCCGCCTGCCAGTCGACCCAGTCGAGCCTGCACGATTTCGAGGCGCCGGGAGAGACCGACAGCGCCGGTACCGGCTCGGAAGTCAATCTCGCCTCGCTGACCGAAGTGGTGCAGCGCAATCCGAACGACGCCACCGCCTACAATGTCCGCGGCACGGCGCTCGGCCGTTCCGGCCGGTTCGAAGAAGCCTATGCCGATTTCAGCCGGGCGATCGAACTCAACCCGTCCTTCTATCAGGCCTATTCGAACCGCGCGCTGGTGCAGCGCCGGCTCGGCCGCGATCCGCTCGCGCTCGCCGACTACAACGCCGCCATTCAGATCAACCCGGACTATGCCGACGCCTATGTCGGCCGCGGCAATCTCTATCGCTCGTCCGGCCAGCTCGACTTCGCGCTCAATGATTACAGCCGGGCGATCGAGCTCAATCCCGTCGATCCCCGCGGCTATTTCAACCGCGGCTCGCTCTATCAGCAGGTCGGCCGGCACGAGGACGCGATCTCCGACTTCAACGCCTCGATGACCTATGCGCCGAACGCCTTCGACACGTTCAATGCGCGCGGCCTGTCCTATCTGGCGATCGCCGATTACAAGGCCGCGCTCGACGATTTCAACGAGGCGATCAAGCGCGACCGCAACTCCGCCGAGGCGTGGACCAATCAGGCGATCGCGCTCGAGAAGCTCGGCGAGCCCGGCAAGGCGTTCAACGCCTATGCCCGCGCCGTGACGCTGAAGCCGAACTACCGCCCGGCGCAGGACGGCATGCGCCGCACCCAGGGTAGCGCCTCGTCCGCCTGAGACGGGGGCGACGGGTGGCCGGAGAGGCTGCCCCGGCCGCCGGAGGGCGGACGCGGTCGCCGCGCCCTGCGCGGGCGAACCCGCCTTTACCATAACGAAGACTTCCCCCTCGCGTCAGGGAACCTTGTCCGCGGCTGCGCCTTGTTGCGATGCAACAGGGGCGAGGGGGCCATCATGTACGCGGAACATCCCGAAGGGGCGACCGGTCGTGCGCCCGAGGCGGGCGACGATTCGCTCGAGCGGCTGATCGCCGTCTGCCTCGCCTGCGCCGCCCGGTGTGGCGCCTGTGCCGATGCTTGTCTGGCAGGCGATGACCGGCTGGGGCGCTGCGGCCGGCTCGCGCTCGATTGTGCCGCGATCTGCCGGGCCACGGCTTTGTCGGGCCGCTGGCGGACGGAGGCGAGCCAAGCGATGCTGACGGCGTTGATCGCCACCTGTGCCGCCGCCTGCCGTGCCTGCGCGGAAGAATGCGGCCGTCACGCCGACGCTTCGGACCCCTGCGCCCATGGCGCGGCGGCCTGCCGCGTCTGTGAGGAGGAATGCCGTGCGGCGCTCGCCCGATGGCGCGCGCCGCACTGAACGCGCGGGCCTCGGCTTCAGACGCCCGAGCGGCCGTCGCTGCCGACGAAGGCGATGCGCAGCATGTTGGTAGCGCCGGGCGTGCCGAGCGGAACGCCCGCGGTGATGATGACCCGCTGGCCGGGCTTGGCGAGACCGGCTTCGTGGGCGACGCGGCAGGCGCGGTCGACCATGTCGTCGTGATCGCGCGCGTCCTCCGACAGCACGCAGTGCAGTCCCCAGACGAGAGACAGGCGGCGCACCGTGTTGACGACCGGCGACAGCGCGATGATCGGCATTTCGGGCCGTTCGCGCGCGGCGCGCAGTCCGGTCCCGCCCGACGAGGTGTAGCAGCAGATCGCCGCCAGATTGAGCGTTTCGGCGATCTGGCGCGCGGCGGCGGAGATCGCGTCGGCGCCGGTCGCCTCGGGCTCGGTGCGCTGGGCGTGCATGATGTTCTTGTGCAGCGCGTCCCGCTCGACCTCCTGGGCGATGCGGTCCATCGTCGACACGGCCTCGACGGGGAAGGCGCCGGCGGCGCTTTCCGCCGAGAGCATGATCGCGTCGGCGCCCTCGAACACCGCGGTCGCGACGTCCGACACCTCGGCGCGCGTCGGCACCGGGGCGGTGATCATCGATTCGAGCATCTGGGTGGCGACGACCACCGGCTTGCCGGCGCGGCGGGCGGCGCGGGTCAGCTGCTTCTGGATGCCCGGCACCTTCTCGAGCGGCATCTCGACGCCGAGATCGCCGCGCGCGACCATCAGCGCATCCGAGATCTCGATGATCTCGTCGATGCGGGCGACCGCCTGCGGCTTCTCGATCTTCGACATCACGCCGGCGCGGCCGCGGGTGATCTTGCGCACCTCGGCGACGTCCTCGGGGCGCTGGATGAAGGACAGGGCGATCCAGTCGACATCCGCCTCGAGCGCGGCGTCGAGATCGGAGCGGTCCTTCTCGGTCAGCGCGCCGGTGCCGATCGTCGTGTCGGGGACGCTGACGCCCTTGCGGTCGGAGACCTTGACGCCGACCTCGATCGTCGTCACCGCCCGCTTGCCGTCGCAGGACAGCACGCGCATGCGCACCTTGCCGTCGTCGATCAGCAGCCGATGGCCGGGTTGCAGCGCCTCGAGGATCTCCGGATGCGGCAGGAAGACGCGCTCGGCATTGCCGGGGGTCGGGTCCGAATCGAGGACGAATTGCTGGCCGACGATGATGTCGACCGCCTTGTCGGTGAAGGTGCCGAGCCGCAGCTTCGGACCCTGCAGATCGGCGAGGATGCCGATCGGCCGGCCGACCTCGCTCTCGATCTGACGGATCGTGCGCACCAGCTCACGCAGCTTGTCGTGCGGCGTGTGGCTCATATTGATGCGGAAGACGTCCGCCCCGGCATGGAACAGGGCGGTGATGGTCGCCTTCTCCGAGGAGGCGGGTCCCAGCGTCGCCAGAATCTTCACTTTACGCGAACGTCTCATCGGGCCCCGTTCCCCTGCTGTGTCGGCTCGGTCAACTGGACCGTCCAGCTCGTCTGTTCACCCGTGTCGACCTCGAAGAAGCCGGCGCGATCATAACCCCGAGCGATGCAGTCCTCGATCCCCTCGATCGTGAACATGCGGTCGCGGGTGCACATTGTATACTTCCCGCTCCATTCGCCCCCCAGGTCGTAGTCGACCGCATAGACGTAATAATAGCGTGACACCAGCGTACCCGAGACGAGCGTCTCGCAGGTGTTGGCGGCGACGTTCCACCATCCTTCGGTGGTCCAGCGCTGCCGCTCCTTATAGCCGATGGCGACGCCGACGCGGCTCGTCGTCTTGTTGCACAGACGCAGATCGGCGTGGGCCGGCGTGACGGGAAAGGCAAGAAAGGCGAACGCGGCGATCATCGCCGCCCCGGCGCCTGATGTGAGCTTGCTGCCGAATCGGATCGATGCGGTCATGAACCGTTGATACAAATTTCGAAGACTTATGGCGTTACCCCTTTCGCGCTGTCAACCGCGAGACCGCCCGGGGCGGGCCGCGCCGACCGCACGATGCCGCGGTTTTCAAGGGCGAACGCGGCATCATCATGACGCCCCGCGGGGGGCTCATGTCGTACGCCTCGGCCGGGCGACATAGATGCCGACGAGGATCAGCGCGCCGCCGGCGGCCTGGGCGATGCCGATCGGCTCGGCGAGGAACAGCCAGCCGAACAGCGCCGCGGCGATCGCCTCGAGGAAGATCACGAGGGAGGAGAAGGCGGCGGGCAGGTGGCCGAGGGCGAAGGCGAGCAGGCCCTGGCCGCCGGAATGGCTGACGAAGGCGAGCGCGGCGACCGCCGCCCAGCCGGCGGGGCTCGCGGGCAGGATGCGATCCTCGAGCGCGAGCGCGACGGCGAGGAGGACGATGCTCGTCACGAGGGTCGACATCAAGGTGATCGCCGCGGCGCCGTGCCGCGCCCGGGCGCGGCGCACGGCGAGCACATAGGCGCCGAAAAAGGCCGAGGTGACGATGCCGTAGACGTCGCCGGCGAGCCGCTCCGGGGCGAAGCCGATCGTCGCGCCGACGAGCGCCGCCGCGCCGCCGAGGCAGAAGGCGAGCCCGACGAGCACCATCCCGCCGACGCGCTCCTTGAGCACGAGCGCCGAGCCGAGCACCACCCAGACCGGCATCATCGTCGCGAGGAAGGTGGCGTTCGCGACCGTCGTGTTCATGATCGCGAGGTGCCAGAAGAAGAGGTCGCCGGCAAAGAAAAGGCCCGCGGCGAGCACCGCGCCGTCGAAGCGCAGGATCGAGGCCGCCGGCCGTCCGGCATGCCGCGCCTCGGCGAACGCCCAGACGGCGAGCACGGGCAGGGCGCCGGCGACGCGCCAGAAGGCGCTGGCGAACGGTCCGATATCGGCGAGCCGGACGAAGACCGGGGAGATGCCCATCGCCACGGCGCCGAGCACCAGCGCGAGGAAGGGGAGGGCGGAGTGGCCGGCGGCCGGCGCGGCAGCAGGCGAAGAGGCGGGCGATGAGGCCAAGGGGGACGTCCGGATTGGGGTCCACATTCCTATGGCAGCGCCGCCGCGCCGTCACTATCATCCGCGCCATGCTCGACCGTTTCGAACCCGCCGGCCGCGGCGCCGCCGATCCCCCGGCCGTGCCGGTCATGGCGCAGCATGCGGAGGCCTTCGAGATCCTCGCCGGCGACGCCGGTTCGGGGCTCGTCTTTCTGTGCGACCACGCGACCGCGATCGTGCCGCCCGACTATGGCGATCTCGGCCTGCCGGCGGCCGAGTTTCGCCGCCACATCGCCTTCGACATCGGTGCGGAAGCGGTGACGCGCGGGCTCGCCGCCCGTTTCGGGGCGCCGGCCGTCCTGTCGCGCTTCTCGCGCCTCGTCATCGATCCCAATCGCGGCACGGACGATCCGACGCTGTTGATGCGGCTCTCCGACGGCGCCGTTGTGCCCGGCAATGCGCGGGCCGATGCGGAAGAGCGGACGCGCCGGATCGCGCGGTTCTGGACGCCCTATGACGAGGCGATCGGCCGCACCGTGCGCGCCGCGCTCGGCAGCGGCCGGGTGCCCTCGATCGTCTCGATCCATTCCTTCACGCCGGTGTGGAAGGGCGTGCCGCGGCCCTGGCACGCCGGCATATTGTGGGACGCCGATCCGCGCCTCGCCCGGCCGCTCGTCGATGCGCTCGGCGCCGACGGCACGATGGCGGTCGGCGACAACGAGCCCTATGACGGAGCGCTCGCCGGCGATGTGCTCTATCGCCACGCGACCCGGCGCGGCCTGCCTAACGCGCTCATCGAGCTGCGGCAGGACCTCGTTGCGGAGGCGGACGGCGTCGCCGCCTGGGTGGCGCGGATCGCCGCGGCGCTCGCCGCGATCCGCTTCGCGCCGGACCTCGCCGAGCGGCGCTGGTTCGGCTCGCGCAGCGGGCCGGTGACGCCGCGGGACGATTAGAGAGGACGATCATGGACATCGACGACGAGACCCGCACCGCGCTCGAGGCGGCCGCCTTCCGGCGCCTCCTCGCCCATCTCGCCAGCCGCAGCGACGTGCAGAACATCGACCTGATGAACCTCGCCGGCTTCTGCCGCAACTGCCTCGCCAACTGGTACCAGGACGCCGCCACAGAGCGCGGCCTCCCCCTCGACAAGGCGGCGGCGCGCGAGGTCGTCTATGGCATGCCCTATGACGAATGGCGGGCGCTCCACCAGAAGGAGGCGAGCGCCGACGCGCAGGCCGCCTTCGCCGCCCGCCGCCCGGACCATTGACCGAGGGGCCGCGATCGGGCACTCACGCCGACCGGTTCGCCGAACAGAGGATTTCCATTCATGGCCGACGAGACCTCCAACCCCGGCGGCGTCGCCGCTGCGGAACTGCGCCAGTTCGTCGAGCGCATCGAGCGGCTCGAGGAGGAGAAGAAGGGCATCGCCGACGACATCAAGGATGTCTATGCGGAGCTCAAGGGCCGCGGCTACGACACCAAGGCCGTGAAGCGCATCGTGGCGCTCCGCAAGAAGGACGCCAATGAGCGCGAGGAGGAGGAGGCGATCCTCGAACTCTACAAGAACGCGCTCGGCATGGCCTGAGGCCGGCCGGAAACGAAACCGCCCGCGCGGAGGGCGCGGGCGGCGAAGCGGTCGTGACGGTGGGTGGGCCGATCAGGCCTGAGGCTGGGGCTCCAGGCCCTGTTCGGGCTCGTCGCCCTTCGGCCGGCCCTTCGTCACCGGAACGACCGAGGCGCGGGTCGGCGGCTGATCGTCGCCCGAATCGCGCAGCGGCGGCTTGCCGGCGAGCAGGCCGCGGATCTCCTCGCCCGACAGCGTCTCGTATTCGAGCAGGCCCTGCGCGAGCGTCTCGAGATCGGCGTGCTTCTCGGTCAGGATGCGGCGCGCCTCCTCGAGACCCATCTCCACCAGCCGGCGGATTTCGGCGTCGATCTTCTGCGAGGTCTCCTCGGAGATGTTCTGGGTCCGCGACACCGAGTGGCCGAGGAACACCTCCTCCTGGTTCTCGCCATAGGCGACCGTGCCGAGCTCCTTCGAGAAGCCCCAGCGGGTGACCATGGCGCGGGCGAGCCGGGTCGCCTGCTCGATATCCGAGGCGGCGCCCGAGGTGACCCGCTCGGCACCGAAGATCATCTCCTCGGCGATGCGGCCCCCCATCATGATGGCGAGGCGCGAGGTCATCTGCTGATAGCTCATCGAGAGCTTGTCGCGCTCGGGAAGCTGCATGACCATGCCGAGGGCGCGGCCGCGCGGGATGATCGTCGCCTTGTGCACCGGGTCGGTCGCCGGAACGTTCAACGCGACGATGGCGTGGCCGGCCTCGTGATAGGCGGTCAGCCGCTTCTCGTCTTCCGTCATCACGAGGGTGCGCCGTTCGGCGCCCATCATCACCTTGTCCTTGGCGTCCTCGAACTCCGCCATCGTCACCATGCGCTTGTTGCGCCGGGCGGCCATCAGCGCGGCCTCGTTGACGAGGTTCATCAGGTCGGCGCCCGAAAAGCCGGGCGTGCCGCGGGCGAGCACCTTGAGGTCGACATCGGGCGCGAGCGGCACCTTGCGGGCGTGAACCTTCAGGATCTTCTCGCGGCCGACGACGTCCGGATTGGGGACGACGACCTGCCGGTCGAAGCGGCCGGGGCGCAGCAGCGCCGGGTCGAGCACGTCCGGCCGGTTGGTCGCGGCGATGATGATGATGCCTTCGTTCGGCTCGAAACCGTCCATCTCGACGAGCAGCTGGTTGAGCGTCTGCTCACGCTCGTCATTGCCGCCGCCGAGCCCGGCGCCACGATGCCGGCCGACCGCGTCGATCTCGTCGATGAAGATGATGCAGGGCGCGTTCTTCTTCGCCTGCTCGAACATGTCGCGGACACGGCTCGCGCCGACGCCGACGAACATCTCGACGAAGTCGGAGCCCGAGATCGTGAAGAAGGGCACGTTCGCCTCGCCGGCGACGGCGCGCGCGGTCAGCGTCTTGCCGGTGCCCGGCGGACCGACGAGCAGCACGCCGCGCGGAATCCGTCCGCCGAGGCGCTGGAACTTCTGCGGATCGCGCAGGAATTCGACGATTTCCTGCAGGTCTTCCTTCGCCTCGTCGATGCCGGCGACATCCTCGAAGGTGACGCGGCCATGCGCCTCGGTGAGGAGCTTCGCCTTCGACTTGCCGAAGCCCATCGCCTTGCCGCCGGAGCCCTGCATCTGCCGCATGAAGAAGATCCAGACGGCGAGGATCAGGAACATCGGGAACCAGGAGATCAGCACGCCGATCAGCGAGGTGCCGCCGTCCGTCAGCGGCTTCGCCGCGATCGTGACGTTGCGCGCCTCGAGCCGCTTGACGAGGTCTGGATCGTCCGGCGCGTAGGTCTGGAACTGGGTGTTGTCGTTGAAGGCGCCGGTGATCTGCTGGCCGGAGATCGTCACCTGCCGGACCCGGCCGCCCTCCACTTCCGAAAGGAACTGGGAATAGGTGATGTCGCTGCCCGAGATGCGCGGACCCGGCGCCTGGAACAGATTGAACAGCGCGATCAGAAGCAGGCCGATGATGACCCACAGGGCGAAATTGCGGAAGTTCGGGTTCATCGCGATCCCTGAGCGTTGGGGCCGAAGCCCCTGTTGGCCTCTAAGATAGGTGGACGGGCCGGTGAAGTGAAGCCGAGCATTCCGCGTGATCTTGCGGAAAATAGGATGTGCGAGGCTGTCTTCGGGTCAAACACCCGTCTCCGGGGGGCGTTCCGCGAGCCGCGCGGCGACGATCGGGCGCGCTTCGAAGGCGAAGGCCGCGGTCTCCCCGCCGGCGAGCACGCCGAGGCCGCCGACCGCGAGGATGCGTTCTCGAAGGCGCAGCGTCGGCAGGGTCTCGATCGCCCGGCGCGGTGCGGCGGGCAGAAGGCCGGCGAGCGCCCGGCGGCCATCGGGTCCGAGCGGGCCGAGGGTCGGGCCGGCGAGCCCTTCCGGCACATCGATGGCCATCGCGAAGCGGCCGTCCCAGACCAGCTCGCATCGACCGGCGACCGGCTGCGTCGAAAGGCCCGCCCGGCCGGCTTCGCGGGAGAAGCGGAAGACACCGTTCCCGTGCTCGACGTGCAGCCCGGCGAGCGTGCGGGAGAGCGGCGCGCCGGCGAGGGCCGCGCGCATCGCCGCATCGAGCCGTTCGAGCCGGTCGAGCCGCGGCACCACCGCGCCGCCGCCGGCGGCCCGCAGGATCCGCGCGAGCACGCGTAGCCCGATCTCGTCCGGCGCTTCCGCCCAGGCGGCCGCATCGAGCGCGACGGCGGCGGCGAAGTCGACCGCGACATGACCGGCGATCAGCCGGTCGGCGACCGCTTCCAGCGCATCGGCGGCACGGCCGAGCGCCTGCGCCGTCGCGGCGAGGCGGGCGGCGTCGAACCCCTCGGCGGCGAGCCGCGGCATCAGCGCGCGCAGCCGGGCGCGGGCGAAGCGGGGATCGGTATTGTGCGGATCCTCGACCGGCAGGCCGGGCGGCAGCGTGACGCCGTCGAGCGCCGTGCGCAGCCGGGCGCGCGGCAGGTCGAGGAGGGGGCGGAGGAGCGGCAGGCCGTTGTGAAGGCTCTCCGGACGCATGGCCGCGAGGCCGTAGACGCCGGAGCCGCGGGCGAGCCGCAGCAGGAAGGTCTCGGCCTGGTCGTCGCGGTGATGGGCGGTGACGAGCGCTTCGGCGCCGTCGGCGCGGGCCGCATCGGCGAGCAGGCGATAGCGCGCGGCACGGGCGGCGGCCTCGATGTCGGCGGTGGGGGCGGGGCCCCGACGCACGAGCACCCGGCAGGCACGGCCGAGCCTGGCGGCGAAGGCGGCGACCGCGGCGGCCTCGGCGGCGGAGCCGGCGCGCAGCGCGTGGTCGACGGTCAGGACGAGGAGGTCGGCGGGGGCGGCGCCGCTCCGTGCCCAGCGATCGACGAGGACGAGGAGGGCGAGCGAATCGGGGCCGCCGGAAACGGCGAGGGCGAGCCGGCGATGGCCGGCGAGCGGCGCGAAGAGCGCGGCGAGCGTGGCGTCGTCGATCGGCCGGTGGTCAGCAGCTCGCACGCTTCTGTTCGGCCTGCACCCGGTCGACGAGCGCTCTGGTCGCCTTCGGATACTGCTTCAGGGTCTGCGCATAGGTGGCGCAGGCGGCGTCGCGCTGGTTGAGGCCGGCGAGCGACAGGCCGAGCTTCAGCAGCATGTCGGGCGCCTTGTCGCTCTGCGGATAGCGCTTGTAGCCGGTCAGGAACTCGTCCGCCGCGTCGCGCAGCTCGCCGCGCTGATAGAGGCTCTCGCCGAGCCAGTACTGCGCGTCGCCGGCGAGGCCGTCATCGGGATAGCTCGCGAGAAAGGTCCGGAACGAGGTTTCGGCGAGGGCGTAATCGCCGGACAGGACGAGATTGTAGGCGTTCTCGTAGTCCCCCCGGGCATTGCCCGTCGGGGCGGGCGCCTCGGGACGCACCGGCTGGGCGGCGGCGCCCGCGCCGAGCGCGGAGAGGTCGATCGGACCGCCGGCGTCGGCGGGCGGCGCCGCATTGGGGTCGAGCGTCAGCGTGCCGAGGTCGCGCGGCGGTGTGCCGGGACCGCCGGGCGCGACCGGCTCGAGGCCGAGATCGTCGCCCGAGCCCGGCCCGCCATCGATCACCGAGCCGATCGCGTCGCCTTGGGCGGGCGTCGGTGCGGCGGCGGTGCGCGGCGGCGCCGAGGCGGCGGCCTCCGCCCGCGGCGGCGCGGCGGGCGTGTGCGCCGGAGCCTCGCCGCGGCGCTGCGGCGGACGGGCGGCCCCGCCGCCTTCCAGCTGCTGCAGGCGGAACTCGACGTCGTCCTGCTGCCGCTTCAGCTGGTCCTGCAGCTGACGGACCTGGTGCTGCAGCTCCTCGACCTGGCCGGTGAGCAGCCGCATCTGGTCCTCGACCCGCTCGATCCGCAGGGTGAACTGCGCCTCGGCCGAACTCGACGACTGCGCGGCGGGCGCGCTGCCGACATCCTGAGGCGGCTGCCCGTCGCGGCCGCGCAGGCGGTCGAACAGACCGGCATCCGCGGTGCCCGCAAAGGTCGCGAGGGCGACGAAGCCGGCCGCGAGGAAGACGATCGATCGCTTCATCTCTGATCCGTTCTCAAAGGCCGCGGCGGCTCGGATCCGCCCTGCGGTTGTCCTAACATTGTCGGCGGCAGTTCCGACGAAAATTTGACGCACCGTGCCGCCGAAACGAAAGCGGCGGCCGCAAGGCCGCCGCGATCCGCGCCGTCCGGGTGCGGGTGGCTCAGCTGCCGGCGTTGTCGAGCACCGTCACCGCGCGGCGGTTCTGCGACCAGCAGGAGATGTCGTTGCAGACCGCGACCGGGCGCTCCTTGCCGTAGGAGATGGTGCGGATCCGGCTCGGATTGATGCCGCGCGAAACGAGATAGTTCTTGACGTTCGAGGACCGGCGGGCGCCGAGACCGATATTGTATTCGCGCGTGCCGCGCTCGTCGGCATGGCCTTCGACGATCACGGTGTAGCGCGGATACTGCTGCAGCCACTGCGCCTGGCGGTCGAGCGTGACGCGGCCGGCCGACGAGACTTCCGTCTGGTCGGTTTCGAAGAAGACGCGGTCGCCGACATTGACGACGAAATCCTGCGCGCTGCCCGGGGTGGCGGCGCCACCGGCCCCGAGGGCCCCGCCGCCGAGGCCGCCCGCAGCGTCCGCGCCCGGCTTGCTGGCGCAGGCGGCGAGCATCAGGGCAGCGGCGATGAGGAGCGCGTAGCGCCCACCCTGCGAAACCGATCGAATTGCGTTCATCGAGATGACTCCTTGTCCACCATACCCGGACATGGGGGACGCTCATAACAGGCGCTTGGTTAAGCACCGGTTGAGAGACATGGTTGAGCGAAGGTTAACGGCTCTCCGCGACCCGCATCGGATCTGCGCCGCATGCCTTCAAAAGCGCGGAAAGCCGGCGGAATCGTGTCCCCGCCGGCACATTTCCGTGGCTTCCGCCGTGCGAGCGGCCTGTGCCAAATCGGGCCGCGCCCGTTCAGTTCATCAGCGGCGACCAGGCCGGATCGGAGGCGAAGGCCGGCGTCGGCACGCGGTATTCGTTGTAGCCGGTCAAGTCGACCGACCACAGCTGCGGGCCGCCATTCGGACCCGGCGTGTCGCGGAAGAACATCAGCACCCGGCCGTTCGGCGCCCAGGTCGGGCCTTCATTGTGGAAGCCCTCGGTCAGCACGCGCTCGCCCGAACCGTCCGGCTTCATCACGCCGATCGCGAACTTGCCCTGATACTGCCGGGTGAAGGCGATCAGGTCGCCGCGCGGCGACCAGACCGGTGTCGAATAGGTGCCCTCGCCGAAGGAGATGCGCTGCGGGTTCGAGCCGTCGGCGCCCATCACATAGATCTGCTGCGAGCCGCCGCGATCCGACGTGAAGGTGATGCGGGCGCCGTCGGGGGAATAGGACGGGCTGGTGTCGATCGCCGCCGTGTTGGTGAGCCGCGTGGTGCGGCGGGAGCGCAGGTCGAGGACGTAGATGTTGGCGTTGCCGCCGTCCTGCAGGCTCATCGCGACGCGTTGCCCATCCGGCGAGAAACGCGGGGCAAAGGTCATGCCGGGGAACTCGCC
The DNA here is from genome assembly GCF_014199915.1 of Prosthecomicrobium pneumaticum. Classification (GTDB taxonomy): domain Bacteria; phylum Pseudomonadota; class Alphaproteobacteria; order Rhizobiales; family Kaistiaceae; genus Prosthecomicrobium; species Prosthecomicrobium pneumaticum. The sequence goes on from NZ_JACHOO010000003.1 coordinate 242,802, forward strand.
GACCACCTCGCGCTGCCCGGTCTCGATGTTGAGCAGATAGACCCGCGGCTGATCGGCCGTATAGGCCATGTAGGTGATTTCCTGCGAGGTCGGATTGAAGCGCGGCGTCAGCACGAGATCGTTGCCGCGGGTCAGATAGCGCGGATTGGCGCCGTCCTGATCCATGATGGCGAGGCGCTTGACCCGGCGGTCCTTGGGGCCGGACTCGTCGACGAAGACGATGCGGGTGTCGAAATAGCCCTTCTCGCCGGTCAGACGCTCATAGATCGCGTCGGAGATGATGTGGGCGATGCGGCGCCAGTTGTCCGGCGTCGTGAAGAATTGCTGGCCGGTCATCTGCTCGCCGGCGAAGACGTCCCAGAGCCGGAACTCGGCGCGCAGCCTGCCGTCCGGCTGGCGGATCACCGCGCCGGTGACGAGCGCCTGCGCGTCGATGACGCGCCAGTCCTGGAAGCGCGGCGTCTGGTCGGCGGAGGTGATGCGCTCGATGAAGGAGGCGGGATCGAGCGGCGCGAAGAGGCCGGAACGGCGCAGATTGGCCGAGATCACCTGCGAGATGTCGGCCGCGAGCTGGGCATCCTCGCCGCCGCCGCCGATGAAGGCGGGAATGGCGATCGGCAGCGGCTGGATGCTGCCCTGGGTGACGTCGAGCTCGATCAGCGCGAAGGCCGGCCGGCCGCCGGCCACCACCGAGAGGAGGGCGGCGACGAGGCAGAGCACGGCGGTGCGGAGCGCGCCGCGCCGGGCCGGCCGCCGCCTGGCGACGATCCCTCTCGCAAGGGCGGATGCGGTCATGGTGATGGCTCCTCGGATCCTGAAGCGCTCGATGAGGGAGGAATTGGGCGACAAGTGGACGCAGTCGGCCGCGTCCGTCAATCTCATCCCTGCGGCGAGAACCGCATCTGCACTTCGCTCCACTGGTCGTATTTCTCGGCGGGTAGCTGATAGGGGCCGCAGCGCATCACGGCGCGGATGGCGCTTTCGGCGGAAACCTGGCCGTACTGGCTGGCCGGGAACTCGATCACCTGCGGCGTGCCGTTCACCGAACCGTCCTCGTTGAGGCGGAAGCGGATGACGACGGTCACCTCGCGCGGGTCGGTCCAGCCGATCGGCACGTTCCAGCAGCGCTGCACCTGCGAACGCAGCGCGTCGAGTTCGCTCTGCGACAGGCGGGCGGACGGATTGACCGCCTCCGACGCGCCGAAGCTCGCCGGCTGGTCGGAGCGCGCGGTCGAGCCGGTCGGCTCGCGCTTGTCGAGCAGGGCCGCGATCCGGTCCGGGTCGAAGGCGTCGTCCTTGGTCTCGGGCGCCTGCTGCTGCGGCGTGCGGGGGCGCTCGATCTCTTTCGGCTTCTCGGCGACCTCGGCCGGCCGCGGCGGGCGCGGCTTGACGCGCGGCTTCGGTGCCGGGGTCTGCGGCTTCGGTGCCTCGGCGGCCTCGGTCGGCGCGGGTTCGGGCGTCGGCTCCGGCGGGGGCGGCTCGGGCGGCGGTTCGGCCTTGGGCGGCTCGGGTTTGGGCGGTTCCGGCGTCGGCTCGGGCTCGGGTGGCGGAGGCGGCGGCTCCGCGGCGGGCGGAGGCGGCGGGGGGGTGGGACGCTGGGAGGGCTTCGGCGCGGGGGTCGATTTTTCGGCCTCCTTCGGCGTCGGGTCGTTCGGCGCCGGCTTCTCCTTCACCTCGGCCGTCTTCTTGCCCTTGTCGAGGCTCGTCACCTCGTCGATCGGCACCACCGATACCGGAATGGCTTCGATCTGCGAGGCGTCGAGCGGCTTCGTCCCCTGGAAGGAGACGAGGCCCCAGACGACCAGGAGCACATGGCCGGCTACCGAGGTGACCAATCCGGCGCGCATCGGCGTCAGCCGTCCGAACCGACCGTGACGAGGCCCAGATTGCGGTATCCGGCGCCCGAAATGGCACCCATCACCTTCATCACCGTGCCGTAGACGGCGTCGGTGTCGCCGCGCACGAAGATCCGCTCGTCATAGCCGGTCTTGGCGATCGCCTCGAGTTTCGGCACCACTTCGTCGACCGGAACCTCGGTCTCCTGGATGAAGACGCGGCCGTCCTTGTCGATGGTGATCGAGATCGGATCCTTGTCCGCCGAGAGCGGCTTCGCCGAACTCTCCGGCAGGGTGATCGGCACGCCGGCGGTCAGAAGCGGCGCCGACACCATGAAGATGATCAAGAGCACGAGGATCACGTCGACGAAGGGGGTGACGTTGATCTCGCTCATCACATTGGCGCGGCGCCGGCGGCGGCCGGAGCGGCCGCCCCTGCCGCCGCCCATCGTGGCGGCTCCCATGTCAGGCCCTTTCGTCGATCTGGCGGGACAGGATGGCGGAGAACTCGTCGGCGAAGCCCTCCATGCGTCCGGCGATCTTCGAGGAGGCGCTCGACAGCTTGTTGTAGGCGATGACCGCGGGAATGGCGGCGAGGAGGCCGAGCGCCGTCGCCATCAGCGCCTCCGCAATGCCGGGCGCCACCACCGCGAGCGAGGTGTTCTTCGAGGCCGCGATCGCCTGGAAGGATGTCATGATGCCCCAAACCGTACCGAACAGGCCGATGAACGGGCCGGCGGAGCCGACGGTGGCGAGGAAGAGCAGCCGGCTTTCGAGCCGCTCGGTCTCGCGCGCGATCGTCACGTCGAGCACCTTGTCGATCCGGGTCTGCAGACCGATCGGCGAGCGGGCACCGGTCTCGAAGGAGCGCTTCCATTCCCGCATCGCGGCGACGAAGATGGCGGCGAGCGCGCTGCCCGGCCGGTTGGCGAGCGAGCGGTAGAGATCCTCGAGCGACTGGCCGGACCAGAACACCTTCTCGAAACGGTCCATCTGGCGCTTGACGCGGCTGTAGAGCAGCGACTTGTCGACGATGATCGCCCAGCTCCAGACCGAGGCGACGATCAGCCCGATCATCACGAGCTTCACGACGATGTGCGCCTGCATGAACAGGGACATGAAGGACAGCGACCCGGCGGGCGCATCCAGCGCCGCCTGGCCCAATGCGACCGGATCCATGCGCGTCAGACCTCTTCGACTTCGTCCCCGCCATGGCGGCCCGTGGGCCGAGCCAGCAGGCGGCTCCCCATGCAAACGCCGGGCCGGCGGATGGTGTAGGCCGGTGAATTCGCCTTCAAATTTGTCGAATTGAGGGCTCGTCCGGCGGTTTCCCGCGATGCAGCACGACGCCCGGTTTATAGGTCTGTTAGGGTTGACCGATGGTTAATGCGCTGCGGCCGCCAGCCGCTCGGCGAGGGCCTTCGGCACCCGGCGCGGCCGGCCGTCGCGGCCGACGAGCACCACGGTGACAGCCGCCTCGATCAGCACCGTGTCGTCGCGGAGGATGCGCTGTGCCACCTCCATCCGCGCGCCCGTGATCGCCGCAGGCCGCGTCTCGACGAGGATCACGTCGTCGATGCGGGCCGGGCGCAGATAGTCGAGCGTCATCCGGCGGACGACGAAGGCGAGCGGCTCGCCATGGGCACCGGCATCGAGATCGGAATGGTGGATGCCGAGGACGCGCAGGAAGTCGGTTCGCCCCCGCTCGAGGAAGCGCAGATAGGAGGCGTGATAGACGATGCCGGTGAAGTCCGTGTCCTCGAAATAGATGCGGACCGGCAGGCGATGCAGGCCATCGGCGAGACGGCCGGAGGCGGGGAGGTCGGAGGTCACGGGAGTGTCAGAGGTCGCCGGGAAGGAAATCGGGATCGACGAGCTGGTCGAAGGTGAAGGGAAGGCTCGCGGGGAAGAGCGCCCGATCGAGGCCGGTTTCCGCGGCGGCAATCGCGACGGCATCTTCGAAGGCGAGATCCATGGCCTCGCGAAGGAACGGCCCGAGACTGGGGTTCTCGCGAACATGCCGCGCGATCCGCCGTCTCTGCTCGACGATCGTCCCAAGCCAGCTTCTGGAGCGGCGTTTCGGCTGAAACTGCCATTTCAGCAGGTGCGTGATCAGAACGGTGAGCCGATTGACGAGCTCGCGTCTTTCCCCCCGGCCCAAGCTTTCGATCTCCTCGAGGATGTTGGGAAGATCCAGCTCGCCGACCCGCCCCGCGCGGATCAGCGCCGCCTGAGTCTCGGTCCAGGCGTGAAAGTCGGATTCGTAGAGACCTTCGTTTCGCAGGTCCGGGCTTTGCACGTCCGGCTTCCGGTGCGCCGTCGCCATGAGGCTCTCCCGATGTGTGGCCGAGCGATGCCGGAGGGGCGGGGTCCGTCCTCGCCGGCCGGGCTTGCCGCCGTCGCGTCAATGTAGCGATCCGACCGCGGCGGGCCAACCGCAACCTTGCCGGCGGGTCGGCCGGCGCGCCGTCGAGCGGTGCTGGCCGATCGGGCCGGGCCGCGTCTCACGTCTCGTCGTCGAACAGCGGCAGCGGCGTGCCGGCGCCGGGCGGCACGGCGAGGCCGAGATGGCGGAAGGCGTGCGGCGTCAGCACCCGGCCGCGCGGCGTGCGCTGCACGAAGCCCTGCTGGATCAGGAAGGGCTCGACGATCTCCTCGATCGCGTCGCGCGGTTCGGAGAGCGCCGCCGCGATCGTTTCGATGCCGACGGGGCCGCCGCCGAAGGAGAGCGCGATCGTCTCGAGATAGCGCCGGTCGAGCGAATCGAGGCCGATCGAATCGACCTCGAGCCGGCTGAGCGCCCGGTCGGCGACCGCTCGCGTCACCGTGCCGTCCCCCTCGACGACGGCGAAGTCGCGCACCCGGCGCAGCAGGCGGCCGGCGATGCGCGGCGTGCCGCGGGAGCGGCGGGCGATCTCGGCCGCGCCGTCCGGCGTCATGCCGATGCCGAGAATACGGGCACCGCGGCCGACGATGTGTTCGAGCTCGTCGACCGTGTAGAATTGCAGCCGAACCGGGATGCCGAAGCGGTCGCGCAGCGGCGTCGTCAGCAGCCCGAGGCGAGTGGTCGCGCCGACCAGCGTGAACTTGGCGAGGTCGATGCGCACCGAGCGTGCCGCGGGACCCTCGCCGATGATCAGGTCGAGCTGAAAATCCTCCATCGCCGGATAGAGGATCTCCTCGACCGCCGGATTGAGGCGGTGGATCTCGTCGATGAAGAGAACGTCGCGCTCCTCGAGATTGGTGAGCAGCGCCGCGAGATCGCCGGCCTTGGCGATCACCGGCCCCGAGGTGGCGCGGAAATTGACGCCGAGCTCGCGCGCGACGATCTGCGCGAGCGTCGTCTTGCCGAGGCCGGGCGGGCCGACGAAGAGGACGTGGTCGAGCGCCTCCGTGCGGGCGCGCGCCGCCTCGATGAAGACGGACAGATTGGCGCGCGCCTGCGCCTGGCCGACGAAATCGCCGAGCACCTGCGGCCGCAGCGAGCGATCCTCGTCGTCGGTGCGCTTCTCGGAGGAGACGAGACGGGGCGGGGTCATCGGCGCGCCTCGGCGGTGCGGGCGAGCCGGGCGGCGCGGCCGATGCCGCCGGTCAGCAGCCAGCAGAAGAACGTCGCGATGGTCGAGCCGGCGACGATGCCGATCGCGAGGTCGTGCAGGGCGGGGTCGCCGCCGAGATCGGCGACGCCGAAGGCGATCACCAGCCCGATGAAGAGGCCGGTGGCGAGCGTGAAGACGAGGCCCGCACCGCCACCCCACAGCCGCTTGAGGCCGATGGCGAGGCCGGCGAGAAGCGCCGGCACCACGCCGAGGGGATAGGCCATCCACCAGCTCGCGGCGAGCACCACGATGATCGCCGCGACGTGTTCGGGCTCCGACATGCCGTTCGAAAGGCCGAGAAACAGCGCGACGATGATCACCAATCCGCCGATCGGCGGGCCGAGAAGAGCAAACACCGCGAGCGTGACGAGGAAGCCGAGCAGCGAGGGGGGACGCACCGGCGGCGGGCCGGGCGGCCCGGCCGGGTCGCGTTCGGGCGGCAGGGCGGCAGGTGGGGTCGCGCTCATCGCGCCAGTTCCTTGAGGCCGAGGCGGATCAGCGTCTCGGTCGTCGCGTCCTCGCCGGCCGATTTCGCAGCGGCGGCAACGGCCGCGCCCGCCTGGACCTGCGGATAGCCGAGATTGACGAGCGCCGACACCGCATCGGCAACCGGCCGCGGCGCGCGCGCCTCGGCGAGATCGGCCTGCAGCGACACGACGGCCGGATCGGCACCGGTGAAGGCGGGCGCCTTGTCGCGCAGTTCGGCGACGATGCGGCCGGCGACCTTCGGTCCGACGCCCGGCGCGCGGGCGATCTGCGCCTTGTCCTGGAGGGCGATCGCCGAGGCGAGCTCGGCGGGCTTCAGCACGCCCAGCACGCCGAGCGCCACCTTGGCACCGACGCCCTGCACGGTCATGAGAAGGCGGAACCACTCGCGTTCGGTATCGGTGGCGAAGCCGTAGAGGCGGATCATGTCCTCCCGGACATAGGTCTCGATCGACAACGCCGCCGCCTCGCCGGGGCGGGGCAGCGCCTGCAGCGTGCGGGTCGAGCAATGCACGAGATAGCCGACGCCCTGCACGTCGAGGACGACATGGTCGTCGCCATAGGAATCGATCACGCCCTTGAGCTTGCCGATCACGAGAGGGGCTCCGGGGAAATGATCGCGACGGTCGGGAAATAGCGGGCGTAATAGCCCCGGTCGCGGGTCAGGAGACGATAGCCGCGCGTCGCCGCATGCGCGCCGATGAAGAAATCGGGCAAGGGCGATGTCCGCGCGCCGCCGTTGCGACGATACTGCACATAGGCCACGCCGGCCGCGAAGGCGGCGTCCCGCGAGAGATGTTCGCGCCGGAAGCCCGGCTGATCGAGCATCTCGTCGAGTTCATCGCGGCTGCGGTATTTTCCAGCGAGTTCGGAGTAGACCACCGGATTGACGACCAGCCAGCCGACATCGGCCGCCTTGGCAAGGCTGAGGCGCGACCATTCGAACCAGGACGGATCGCGCCCCACTACATCGAGCAAGATGTTGGTGTCGACGAGCGTGTCAGTCATCGCCGCGGAGCAGCTTCATGAGCTCGTCGGTCGAGAGATCCCGATTGGCGGTGGCGGTCCCGGCGATCGCCGCAACGAGACGCTCCCCGCGCGTCGGACCCGGCTTCTCGCCCGGCGGACCCGGGTGGAGCACGATCTTGCCGTCCTCGAAGGTGAAATGGACCTCGTCGCCGGGGCGCAGGTCGGCGCGTTCCCGGATCTCCTCGGGGATCGTGACCTCACCCTTCGATGTCATGCGCATGGCGGTCTCCCGAAGTCGCACCGAGCGCCCCAGACCTAGAACAATTGGGAAACATCGGCAAGCGAGGGCCGTTCAGCGCATCAGCGCCGCGAGCCGGGCCGGCGCCGATTGGCGGTGGTGGGCGTGGGTGATGGCGATGGCGAGCGCGTCGGCCGCGTCGTCGGTGTCGAACTCGGCGCGCGGCAGCAGGACGCGGACCATCAGCCGGATCTGGCCCTTCTCGGCGTGACCGGCGCCGACGATCGCCTTCTTGACCGCATTGGGGGCATATTCCGCCACGGCGAGGCCGGCCTGCGCCGGCACGAGCAGGGCGATGCCGCGGGCATGGCCGAGCTTCAGCGTGGCGCCGGCGTCCTTGTTGACGAAGGTCTGCTCGACCGCCGCCTCGTCGGGGGCGTAGGACCGGACCACTTCCGTGATGCCGGCGTGGAGGGCGACCAAGCGGTGCGCCAGTTCGCCGTCGAGCGGCGCCTTCACGGTGCCCGCGGCGACGAAGGAGAGCGAATTGCCGCGGCATTCGACGAGGCCCCAGCCGGTGCGCCTGAGGCCGGGGTCGAGGCCGAGAATGCGAATCGTGTCCATCCTCGATGGCTTAGGCCGCGGCGCCCCGCTTGGGAAGCGCCGTGCCGCGGCGGCCGAGCGCGCCGCTCGCCAGGCCGACCCCGACCACCGCCGCGCCGATGCCGATGACGGCGAGGGCGCTCGGCCATTCGCCGATCAAGGGCACGGCGAAGAGTGCGGCGAGCGCCGGGGCGAGGGCGGAGAAGGCGGCCGCCCGGGTCGCGCCGAGCCGGCGGACGGCATGGCCATAGGCGACGAGGCCGAGGAGGCCGGAGAGAAGGGTCTGGCTGACGAACTGCGCTAAGAGGAGGCCGGGCGCGGCGGCGAGGATCGGGCCGACGCCTTCATAGGCCGCGAGCGGCAGGAGGAGGAGGGCCGACCAGAAGGCGACGATGCCGGCCGCAGCGAGCGGGGGCAGACCCGAGCGCCGCAGCGCCAGCGTATAGACCGCCCACAGCGCCGCGCCGAGCGGCAGCAGCAGCCGGCCGTAGCCGGCACCGGCGGCGACGGCGCCGCCGCCGATCAGCGCCATGGCGAGGAAGATCAGCACGAAGCCGCCGAGCCGGTCCGCCGACAGCCGCTCGCCGAAGAAAAGGGCGGCGAAGAGGGCGACGAAGAGCGGCATCGTGCCGGGCAGCAGCACGCCCACCTCGGCCGCCGGCGCATAGCCGGTTCCCGCGGCGACGATGAGGAAGAAGGGCGCGCCGGAGCCGAGCACCATCAGCGCCAGCGTCGTCTTCGGCACGGATTTCGGCAGCGGACCGAACCGGCCCCAGGCGGGCAGCAGGATCAGCGCGGGGAGGCCGAAGCGCATCAGGCCGAGCCAGCCGAGCGGCAATCCACCGACGGAGGCGGCGCGCATGCCGACGATCCACAGCGCCCAGATCGACACCGTGACGAGCGCGGCGGCGATGCCGAGAAGCACCGGTGCGGCGGGCGCCGCGGGCGCGGCTGTGGAGAGGGCGGGGTGGGTCGCGGCCATGGCGGGAACCTCAGGGATCGAACCGATCCTAGGCCGGAGGCGCGGCGCAGGTCCTTGCGTATTCCGCTCGACGCAAGGGCGTTCGCGCAATACCGTGCCTCCGAATGGCGGTTGCGAGGCGGCTTCTGCCGCTCTCCCCGCCAACCCGGGGGATGAGATGGCGCGCATCGAGCTCGATCCGATCGACCTGCGCATCCTGCGGGCGCTGCAGCGCGACGCGCGGATCGCCAATGTCGATCTCGCCGAGGAGGTCGGCCTGTCGGCGTCGCCCTGCCTGCGGCGGGTCAGGCGTCTCGAGGAGGCCGGCGTGATCGCCGGCTATCGCGCGGTGATCGACCGCGCCGCGCTCGGCCTGTCCTTGACCGTCTTTGTCGCGATCAAGGTCGGCAAGCACAATCGCGAGAACGCCGTCGGCCTGCAGGAGGCGCTCGCCGCGCTGCCGGAGGTCGTCGCCTGCCACATGCTCTCGGGCGAGGCGGATTTCCAGGCCGAGGTCGTCGTCGACGACCTCGCCGCCTATGAGCGCTTCCTCACCGACAAGCTGCTCGTGCTGCCGATGGTCGAGGACATCCGCTCGAATTTCGCCATCCGGACGGTGAAGTCGGACTCGCCGCTTCCGGTCAGGCGGCCGTGAGCTTCTGCAGCACTTCGTCCGACACCTCGAAATTGGTGTAGACGGCCTGGACGTCGTCGTCCTCTTCGAGATTGTCGATCAATTTCAGGAGGCTCGCCGCCTTTTCCTCGTCGACGGGAACGAGGTTCTGCGGCCGCCAGATCGCCTTCACCTGCTCGGCCTCGCCGAGCGTCTCCTCGAGCGCCTTCGACACTTCGCCGATCGCCTCGAAGCCGGTGGTGATGACGTGGCCCTCGGCGTCGCTGACGACGTCGTCGGCACCGGCCTCGATCGCCGCGTCGAGCACCTTGTCGGCCGAGCCGGCGCCGGGCTTGTAGGTGATCTGGCCGACATGGTCGAACATGAAGGAGACCGAGCCGGTTTCGCCGAGGGCGCCGCCCGCTTTGGTGAAATAGGACCGGACCGCGCTCGCCGTGCGGTTGCGGTTGTCGGTCAGCGCCTCGACGACGACGGCGACGCCGCCGGGGCCATAGCCCTCGTAGCGGATCTCGTCATAGTTCTCGGTGTCGTTGCCGATCGCCTTCTTGATGGCGCGCTCGACATTGTCCTTCGGCATGTTCTCGGCGCGGGCGTTCTGGATGGCGAGCCGCAGACGCGCGTTCATCTTCGGGTCGGGCAGACCCATCTTCGCGGCCACGGTGATCTCGCGGGCGAGCTTGGCGAAGATCTTGGAGCGCTTGGCGTCGACCGCACCCTTGCGGTGCATGATGTTCTTGAACTGTGAATGTCCGGCCATGGTCTCTTCGGTCCGTCTCGGATCTGTCGCCCGCTTATAGGCAAGCGCCCCGGCGAAGGGAAGGCTCAGCCCCCGGCCGGCCAGCGCTCGGCGGCAAGGTTCGCCTTGTCCCGCTCGTTCTGCGGCAGGCCGGCGACGAACTGGTCGAGCCAGGCGTCGGGCGCGCCGGCGCGGACCGCGAGCATGTGCCATTTCGCGGCCTCGACCGGATCGGCCGGCACGCCGCGGCCGGCGGCGAGGAGCCGTGCATAACGGTTCTGCGCGACCGGATTGCCGGCCCGCGCGGCCCGCCGGAACCAGCCGGCCGCGGCCTCCGGATCGGCCGCGGTTCCCTTGCCGTTGAAGAGCCGGATCGCATATTCGACCATCGCCGGCACATGGCCGGCCTTCGCCGCGCGGGCGAGCCGTTCGGTCGCGGCGGCCTGGTCCTGCGGCACGCCATTGCCGTTCATCGAGAGCTGGGCGAGCGCATAGTCCGCCTCGGCGTTGCCGAGATCGGCGGCGCGGGTCAGGAGATCGACGACCTTCGCCATATCGTGCGGCCGGATCTGCCCTTCGAGATGGAGCAAAGCGAGATTGTAGAGCGCTTCCGGCCGGTTCTGCTTGGCGGCGAGCTCGAAGGCACGGGCCGCCTTCTCGCGGTCCTTCGGCACGCCGCGGCCGTCGAGATAGAGGAGGCCCATGGCGAGCTGGGCGGCGGGGTCGCCCTGCCGGGCCGCCTGCGCATACCAGGACGCGGCAGCCTCGTTGTTCCGCTTCACGCCGAGCCCTTGTTCATAGAGCAGGCCGAGGAGCGTCTGCGCCGCGGGATCGCCCTGCTGCGCCCGGCCGAGCGCGAGCTGGAAGGCGGTGAGATAATAGCCGCGCTGATAGGCGCCGAAGGCGAGGTCCGGTTCGGCCCCGGCGAGCGCCGCTGCCGCGGCCGCGAAGGCTTCGGCATCGGGCAGCCTGCCGGCGGTCGGCGGCGGCACCGTCGGGCGTTCGGCAGGCTGGAAGACGGGCGCAGGCGGTGTGCCGGATCCGGGCGGGGCGGACGCCGCTCCGGCCGAAGAGGCGGCGGAGCGGGAACTTTCCCTCGGCACCGCGGGCGCTGCCGGGGCCGGCACGGGGATGGTCGACACCGGCGCCGGTTCGGCCCGGGGCGCGCCGGCGGGCGCTGCCGGCGCGACTGCGGCTGCCGGCGCAGCGGGCGCGGACGGAGGAGCGGGCGGATCGGTGGCGATCGGGATATGGGTCTCGCCGACCGCCGTGCCTTCATCGAAGGCCTGCGCACCGGCGGATACCGGCAGCGTCGCCGTCACAGCGGCGAGGCAGAGGGCGGCGGCGCGCCTCATCCCGCAGTCTCGGGCTGATGCGCGGCGATCGTCCGGATCGCCTCGGCGACCGCCGCGGCGGGACCTTCGGCGTGCTCCCAGACGGCGCGGCGCAGCGCCACGAATTCGATCCGCGCCTCGACCGCCTCGGCGACCGATCCGATGGTCGCACCGCCCATCACGATCGCCGGGATTTCGAAGAGCGCCGACCACCACGCGGCGAGATCGAAGCTCTTCGGGTGGATCGCCGGGCCGGTGTCCCCGTCGAGCCGGCCGAAGAAGAGATAGTCGGGATCCGCCTCGCCGATCTCCATCGCCTGATGACGCGTGGTGATGCCGGCCGCGCCGACGATCCGCTCCGGCCGCAGCGATTCGATCGCGAGCTTCAGGTCGGCGAGGCCGCTGCCGATCTGCACGCCGTCCGCCCCCGTGCGGCCGACGAGGCGGGTATCGTCCGGCAGGATCACCGCGGCGCCGTGCCGCTGCGCGATCGGCACGATGCGGGCCGCCGCGGCCTGCAGGTCGGCCGGGGCGGCGAGATCGGGCGCGACGATGAGCGATGCGACATCGCCGGCGCCGAGCGCGGCATCGAGCGCCGGCAGGAAGGCGTCGAGGTCCGCGCGCGGCGGCGTGACGAGGACGAGGCGTCCGAAAGGGGTCGGTGCGGTTTTGGCCATGGCTGTTCTCGGGCGCGATCGGGCGCACAGCCTTATGGCGAAAGGAGGACGGCGGGAAGGGGAGGGGCGCGCCTCAGGCGGGCTCCCAGGCCTGCGGCCAGCTTTCAGAGAGCACGCCGCCGAGCCGCACCGGCGCGACCATCACAGCGAGGCCGGTCCTCTCGTCGACATCGACCGCGAGGCCGCACAGCGTCGGCGGGCCCATCGCCGGGGCGAAGCGGGCGGAGGGGATCTTGGTGACGAAGCGGCGGATCGGCTCGTCCTTCTCCATGCCGAGCACGGATTCGTAGTCGCCGCACATGCCGGCATCGGACTGATAGGCGGTGCCACCCGGCAGGATGCGGTGATCGGAGGTCGGCACGTGGGTGTGCGTGCCGACGACCACCGTGGCCCGGCCGTCGACATAGGCGGCGAAGGCCTGTTTCTCGCTCGTCGCCTCGGCGTGGAAATCGATCAGCACCGCGTCCGCCTGTTCGCCGAGGGGGCAGGCGGCGAGCTCCCGGTCGATCGCCGCGAAGGGATCGTCGAGCTGGTCCATGAACACCCGGCCCATCGCGTTGACGACGAGGACGCGGGCGCCGTTGCGGGCGGGGTAGAGAAAGGCGCCGCGGCCGGGCGTACCAGGCGGATAATTGACGGGGCGCAGGAAACGGTCCTGCCGGGCCGCGAAGACGAGCGCCTCCTTCTGGTCGAAGGCGTGGTTGCCGGTGGTGATCACGTCGGCGCCGGCGTCGAGCGTCTGCTGCACGATCTCCTCGGTTATGCCGAAGCCGCCGGCCGCGTTCTCGCCGTTGACGACGACGAAATCGAGCCGCCAGCGCTCGACGAGGCCGGGCAGGCGCTCGACCACGACATTGCGACCGGCGCGGCCGACCATGTCGCCGAGAAAGAGCAGTCGCAAGGGATCACGCCTCCGTCATTCGTCCCGAACCCGCCGGCACGATCACGCCATCCTCGGTGACGATCGCGTCGAGCGGGATGTCGTGCGGCTCGGCCGGAATCTTGTCGACCGCCTGCGCCGCGAAGGCAAGGCCGACCAGGAAGGGCCGATGCGCCGCGGCGTGGAAGGCGGCGATCGCCCGGTCGTAATGGCCCTTGCCATAGCCGATGCGGAAGCCGCTCCCGTCGAAGGCGGCGAGCGGCACGAGGAGCGCATCCGGTCGCGCCTCGGCGGCGCCCGCCGGAGGGCCGAGCGTGCCGAAGCCGGCCGGCACCAGCCGCTCGCCCTCGTCCCACAGGCGGAACCGCATCGTCTCGGCATCGACGAGCACGGGCAGGGCGATCGACGCGCCGCCCGCCCGCAGTGCAGCGACGAGCGGTCCGGGATCGAGTTCGCTGCGGATCGGGTGATAGGCGGAGACGGTCGCTGCCCCGGCGAGCGGGGCGAGTGCGAGCGCGTGCCGCACCACGGCGGCGGCGGCGGCAGCGCGATGGCCGGCATCGAGCCGGTCGCGCCGGCCGAGCGCGGCGATGCGCAAGGCCTGCTTCCGCGCGGCGGGCGTCGCGGCGACCGCCGTCATCGCGGAGCGGGAGAGAGGGGTTGGCGAAGCCACCTCGGCCGATGGAGCGATCGATCCCGGGAACCTACAGCGTAGGTGGGCGCCGTTTGCCCGAGCCCACGGGCTCGGTCAGGAACAGCTCCCGTTCGGATCGATAAGGCCCCGGGGATAGTGATGTCCTGTCGCACCGCGCAGCCTCGCCGGGAACGAATATAGGGGACCGGCGCGGCGATGGCGAGAGGCGAAGGCGTTCGTCCCCCGCCTTCAGTCGAGCGCCCGCGGCACGGCGAGCGACAGCCGCTGGGCGAGACCCTCGAGGCGCTGCGCGGCACTGTCGACGGCCCGCGCGACCGCCGTCTCGGCGTCCTCATAGCGGGTGGCGATGGCCACCTTGGTGTCGTTGACGCCGGCGATCTCGGTCTCCAGCCGGCGGATGCGCCGCTGCGCCTCGGCGAGCTCGTCGCTCAGCGTGATCGCCGCCATCACGGTGAGCCGCTGGTCGCCGATTTCGCCGAAGGCCTGACGGAGCTGGTCGATCGTGCCGTCGACGCGCCGGGCGAGCGCCTCGAGATGGTGTTCCTGGCCGTCGTCGCAGGCCATGCGGTAGATCTTGCCGTTGATGGTGACGCTCACCTGGGCCATCGGCGGCTCTCCTCAGCCCTCGTGCTTCTCGATCACGCCGCGGATCGTCTCCATCGCCGTGACGAGCCGGCGCGACACGTCCTTGTTGGCGTCTTCGAGGCGGACCGAGCGGGCTTCGGCCGAATCGACCGCCTGGGCGAGACGCGAACGGTCGAGCCCGAGCTTCTGCAGCTCGCTCTCCAGCTCATCGATCTTGCGGCCGGCATCGATGCGGCTCTCGACGGCCGCCTCGAGCAGGTCGAGGGCGCCGGTGAGCCGGCGGAGCGCATTGTCGATCGGCGACGTCATGCCTCCCTCTCGCCATGCGCCAAACGGGTCCGCCGGGCGGGACTCGTCCCGCGGGGCGCGAGGGCGACATTAGGCGGCCGGCCGAGAGCCCGTCAATGCCGGGCCGGGGGCCGCAACCGGCGCGTTCGGGCGGGCTCCGAATTGACAGGGGCAGGCGACCTGATAAAGGTCGCCTGCCTTTTCCGCCAACCGGGCGGCGGGAGAAACCGGAACATCAACAGAGCCGGTCGCGGCCCCTCGGATGGCGGGCGGCTCCGGCTTCGGAAGGGCCGCGATGACAGAACCTCTCGACCACCACCGCATGGCCAACGCCATCCGTGCGCTCGCCATGGACGCGGTGCAGAAGGCGAATTCCGGCCATCCCGGCATGCCGATGGGCATGGCCGACGTCGCCACGGTGCTGTTCACCCGCTTCATGAAATACGATGTCGCCGAGCCCCGCTGGGCCGACCGCGACCGCTTCATCCTGTCGGCCGGCCACGGCTCGATGCTGCTCTACTCGGTCCTGCATCTGCTCGGCTCGGAAGAGCTGCCGATCGAGCAGTTGAAGGCGTTCCGCCAGCTCGATTCGAAGACGCCGGGCCATCCGGAGAACTTCCTGACGAAGGGCGTCGAGACGACCACCGGCCCGCTCGGCCAGGGCCTCGCCATGTCGGTCGGCTTCGCGCTCGCCGAGCGCATGCTCGCCGCCGAGTTCGGCGAGGAGATCGTCGACCATTACACCTATGTCATCGCCGGTGACGGTTGCCTGATGGAAGGCGTCAGCCACGAGGCGATCGACCTCGCCGGGCATCTCAGGCTCGCGAAGCTGATCGTTCTCTTCGACGACAACGGCATCACCATCGACGGCCATACCGATCTGTCGACTTCGGTCGACCAGGTGGCGCGGTTCCAGGCATCGGGATGGCACGCCGAGCGGGTCGACGGGCTCGACCCCGAGGCGGTCGCCGCGGCGATCGAGCGGGCGCGCGCCTCCGACCGGCCGTCGATGATCGCGTGCAAGACGGTGATCGGCTATGGCGCGCCGACCAAGGCCGACAGCCATTCCGCGCACGGCTCGCCGCTCGGCGATCAGGAGATCGCCGGTGCCCGCGAACGGCTCGGCTGGGCCTATCCGCCGTTCGAGATCCCGGACGACGTCTACGCCGCCTGGCGTGCCCCGCAGGCGCGCAGCGTCGCGGCGCGGCAGGCCTGGCAGGAGCGGCTCGCCGCTCTTCCCGCCGAGAAGCGCGCCGAGTTCGAGCGCCGGATGAGCGGCGCGCTGCCGGAGGGGCTCGATGCGGCCGTCGTCGCGGCGAAGCAGGCGCTCGCCGAGGCGAAGCCGAAGGTCGCGACCCGCAAGGCCTCCGAGAACGCGCTCGAGGTGCTGACCAAGGTGGTGCCCGAGCTCGCCGGCGGCTCGGCCGACCTGACGCCCTCCAACAATACGAAGACCAAGGCGCAGAAGGACGTCGTCCCGGGCGACTATTCGGGCCGCTACATCCGCTACGGCATCCGCGAGTTCGGCATGTCGGCGGCGATGAACGGGATTACCCAGCATGGCGGGCTGATCCCCTATGGCGGCACGTTCATGACCTTCACGGACTATGCCCGTCCGGCGATCCGCCTCTCCGCGCTGATGCACAACCGCGTCATCTACGTGATGACGCACGATTCGATCGGCCTCGGCGAAGACGGACCGACCCATCAGCCGGTCGAGCATCTCGCCGCGCTGCGGGCGATGCCGAACCTCCTCGTGATGCGGCCGGCCGATTCGGTCGAGACGCTCGAATGCTGGCAGATCGCGCTCGAGAGCCCGCACCGGCCGTCGATCCTCGCCCTGTCGCGGCAGAATCTGCCGGCGGTGCGCACCGAGCATGTCGCCGAGAACCTTTCGGCGAGGGGCGCCTATGTGCTCGCCGGCCCGGCCGAGGCGGAGGTGACGCTGTTCGCTACCGGCTCGGAGATCGAGATCGCGATCGCCGCGAAGGCGCTCGTCGAGGCGGAGGGCTATTCCGCCCGTGTCGTCTCGGTGCCGTCCTTCGAGCTGTTCTTCGAGCAGGACGAGGCCTATCGCGCCTCGATCCTCGAGGGCTCGAAGGTCCGCGTGGCGATCGAGGCGGCGGTCGGATTCGGCTGGGAGCGGCTGATCGGCGAGGACGGTGTCTTCATCGGCATGAAGAGCTTCGGCGCCAGCGCGCCGGCCGAGGCCCTCTACAAGCATTTCGGCATCACCGCCGAGGCGGCGGCGGACGCCGCGCTCACCCGGCTGAAGGCCAACCGGTAGGATTTCGAGGCCGGCGTTCCGGCCGCATTCGAGGCGCATCGGCGCCCGCGAAGGAGATGGCAAGATGGCTGTGAAGGTCGCAATCAACGGCTTCGGCCGTATCGGGCGCAACGTCCTGCGTGCGATCGTCGAGTCCGGCCGGACCGACATCGAGGTGGTGGCGATCAACGATCTCGGCCCGGTCGAGACCAATGCCCACCTGCTGCGCTACGATTCGATCCACGGCAAGTTCCCGGCCGAAGTGAAGGTCGAGGGCGACGCGATCTCCATCAATGGCGGCGCGCCGATCAAGGTCACCGCGATCAAGGATCCCGCCACCCTGCCGCACGGCGCGATGGGCGTCGACATCGCGCTCGAATGCACCGGCATCTTCACCGCGCGCGACAAGGCGGCGGCGCATCTGACCGCGGGTGCCAAGCGCGTGCTCGTCTCGGCGCCGTCGGACGGCGCCGACCTGACGGTCGTCTACGGCGTCAACCACGACAAGCTGTCGAAGGACCATCTCGTCATCTCGAACGCCTCCTGCACGACGAACTGCCTCGTGCCGGTCGTGAAGGTGCTCAACGATGCGATCGGCATCGATCACGGCTTCATGACGACGATCCACTCCTACACCAACGATCAGCCCTCCCTCGACCAGATGCACAAGGATCTCTACCGCGCCCGCGCCGCGGCGCTGTCGATGATCCCGACCTCGACGGGTGCGGCGAAGGCGGTCGGCCTCGTCCTGCCGGAACTGAAGGGCAAGCTCGACGGCACCTCCATCCGCGTGCCGACGCCGAACGTCTCGGTCGTGGACTTCAAGTTCGTGGCGAAGCGCGCCACCTCGAAGGACGAGGTCAACGCCGCGATCAAGGCCGCAGCGAGCGAAGGCCCGCTGAAGGGGATTCTCGGCTACACCGAGGAGCCGCTCGTCTCGCGCGACTTCAACCACGACGCCCATTCCTCGATTTTCGCGATCGACCAGACCAAGGTGCTCGAAGGGACCTTCGTGCGCATCCTGACCTGGTACGACAATGAATGGGGCTTCTCGAACCGGATGAGCGACACCGCCGTCGCTTTCGCCGCGACGATCTGAGGCGAGGACGCGGTGGGCGACCTGCGCATCCGCGGAACCGACGAGGAGGGCGCCCGACGACTGGCGCGGCTCGTCGTCGAGCGGGCGCCGGGTCTCGCCTGCGGCGCCTGCGGCGGCCGGGAGTTCGCCATTCTGGAGCAGCCGGACGCCGGACTGCGCACGTGGCTTCGCCGCGAGGGACAACCCTTCGCGGCGATCGACACCAAGATCAGCCAGCCACTCGTCACGCTGGTGTGCATCACCTGCGGTCATCTCGAACAGTTCGCCGAGGCGACGCTCGAGGGTGCGGACGCTTCGCTCTATGGCGAGGTGATCGCCCATGAGTAACGTTGTAGAGTTCCCCGGAGAACGACAGCCGCCGGATGGTGGTGGACCGGGGAATCCCATGCTTGAGGAACGGGTCGCTCGACTGGAAGACGCGGTGGGGCGCATGGAGAATATCATGCGCTCGGCGGAGCTTTCGCTCGCCGAGATCAAGGCCGAGCTTCGTCAGGCACCAAAGGCCGCCGATTACGCCGGGTTGAAGGCGGAGATCGCCGAGATGCGGGGGCATCTCCGCACGCTTCCGACCTGGTGGATGCTCATCATTGCTGTGATCGCGACCTGGGGTGCCGGGTCGGCGATCGTCTTCGCTCTGACACGGACCGTGCCATGACCTTCAAGACCCTCGACACCGCCGACCTCAAGGGCAAGCGGGTGCTTGTCCGCGTCGATCTGAACGTGCCGGTGAAGGACGGCGTCGTCACCGACGACACCCGCATCCGGGCGGTGCTGCCGACCATCCGCGAGATCGTCGAGAAGGACGGCAAGGCGATCCTGCTCGCCCATTTCGGCCGGCCGAAGGGCGAGCGCGTCAAGGAGATGTCGCTCGCGCCCGTCGTTCCGGCGCTCGAGACGCTGCTCGGCAAGCGGGTCGCCTTCGCCAATGACTGCATCGGCCACGACGCCGCCGACGCGATCGCCAAGATGGCGCCGGGCGACGTGCTGCTGCTCGAGAACACCCGCTTCCACAAGGGCGAGGAGAAGAACGATCCGATCTTCGCCGCGCAGCTCGCCGAGCTCGGCGATGTCTATGTCGACGACGCCTTCTCCGCCGCGCATCGCGCGCACGCCTCGACCGAAGGCCTCGCCCACCATCTGCCCTCCTATGCCGGCCGCTCGATGCAGGCCGAGCTCGAGGCGCTCGACAAGGCGCTCGGCAGCCCGAAGCGGCCGGTGATCGCGGTCGTCGGCGGCGCCAAGGTGTCCTCGAAGATCGACCTCCTCGAAAACCTCGTCACCAAGGTCCAGGCTCTCGTCATCGGCGGCGGCATGGCCAACACCTTTCTGCACGCGCAGGGCTACAATGTCGGCAAGTCGCTCTGCGAGAAGGATCTCGCCGACACCGCCCGCCGCATCCTCGCCGCTGCGGAGCGCGCCGGCTGCGCCGTCATCCTGCCGGTCGACGCGGTCGTCGCCTGGCATTTCGAGGCGAATGCGCCGCATCGCACCTATGGCGTCGAGGCCGTCCCGGAGGACGGCATGATCCTCGATGCCGGCGAACTGTCGATCGACCGCGTCCGCGCCGCGATCGACGATGCCGCGACGCTCGTCTGGAACGGCCCGCTCGGCGCGTTCGAACTCACCCCCTTCGACCGGGCGACGGTCGCCGCGGCCCGCCATGCGGCCGAGCGGACGAAGGCCGGCAAGCTGCTCTCGGTCGCCGGCGGCGGCGACACGGTGGCGGCTCTCAACCAGGCCGGCGCGGCCGACGACTTCAGCTACATCTCGACGGCGGGCGGCGCCTTCCTCGAATGGCTGGAAGGCAAGGCGCTGCCGGGGGTCGAGGTGCTGAAGAAGAGCACCTAGACGGCGCGCCTTTCGCCGCGGCTCCGTCCGAACCAAAATTCGGACGGAAAAATAAAGTCAAGGCAGGCACTTAATCGGTTTGAGGGTGTTGTGTTCGGCCGCTGCTTGCGCTGCATTGCAGCAGCCACGGTACAGCCGAGAGGAGCCGAGACGCCATGACCGAGACCCTTCAGGACATCGCGCGCCGCATGGTCGCGCGGGGCAAGGGCATCCTCGCCGCGGACGAGAGCTCGGGCACGATCAAGAAGCGCTTCGACACGATCGGCCTCGCCTCGACCGCCGACAGCCGGCGCGACTACCGCGAGATGTTGTTCCGCGCCGATACGGCGATGCGGGAGCACATTTCGGGCGTCATCCTCTATGACGAGACGATCCGCCAGTCGGCACGGGACGGCACGCCCCTCGTCGAGATCATCAAGGCGGCCGGCTCGATCCCCGGCATCAAGGTCGACGCGGGCGCGAAGCCGCTCGCCGGCTACCCGGGCGAGACGATCACCGAAGGGCTCGACGGGCTGCGCGAGCGGCTCGCGGAGTATTACGCGCTCGGTGCCCGCTTCGCGAAATGGCGCGGCGTGATCGCGATCGGCGAGGGCAAGCCGACCGATTACGCGATCGTCGCGAATGCCGACGCGCTCGCCCGCTATGCCGCGCTCTGTCAGGAAGCCGGCATCGTGCCGATCGTCGAGCCGGAAGTGCTGATGGACGGCGAAGAGGCGACGCACGACATCGACCGCTGCGCCGCCGTGACCCGCACGACGCTGCACGCCGTCTTCGCCGCGCTCGATGCCGCCAGGGTCGATCTGACCGGCATCATCCTGAAGCCGAACATGGTGATCGCCGGCAAGGACTGTCCGAACCAGGCGAGCGCCGCCGAAGTCGCCGAGAAGACGCTCGTCGTCCTGAAGCAGACCGTGCCGACCGCGGTGCCCGGCATCGCCTTCCTCTCGGGCGGCCAGAGCGACGAGGCGGCGACCGAGCACCTGTCGCTGATGAACGCCGCCGGGCCCCTGCCCTGGGCGCTCACCTTCTCCTACGGCCGCGCCCTGCAGGCGGCGGCCATCAAGGCCTGGGGCGGCAAGCCGGAGAACGTCGCCGCCGGCCAGCGCGCCTTCCTGCACCGCGCCCGGATGAACGGTCTCGCCGCGGGCGGCGCCTGGACGCCGGAGCTGGAGCGCGAGGCGGCCTGAGCCGGAGCGCGGCCGGGCTGGTTCCGGCCGCATTCCTCGGGCGCGGCGTCGTGCCGCGCGGTGATGCGATACGGGTGGGGAAGGCGCGGCTGACGCTCCGATCGGAGGCGGCGCTTGCATCCTCGGCGCATTCGTGCTCCGAAGGCCGCCTTTCGCCCGATCAGGATCCGTATCGATGGCCCGTTCCGCTCTCCTCAACGTGATGGTTGCCGCCGCGATGAAGGCCGGCCGCACGCTGGCGCGCGATTTCGGCGAAGTCGAAAACCTGCAGGTGTCGCGAAAAGGGCCGGGCGACTTCGTCTCCGCCGCCGACAAGAAGGCGGAACAGACCCTCATCGCCGAATTGTCGCGCGCCCGGCCGGGCTATGGCTTCCTCTGCGAGGAGACCGGCGCGGTCGAAGGGCCGGACAAGAGCCATCGCTGGATCATCGATCCGCTCGACGGCACCACCAATTTCCTGCACGGCATCCCGATCTTCGCGATCTCGATCGCGCTCGAGCGGGAGGGGCAGATCGTCGCGGGTGTGGTGTTCAACCCGGTGATGAACGAGCTCTTCCTCGCCGAGAAGGGCGGCGGCGCCTTCATGAACGACCGGCGCCTGCGCGTCGCGGTCCGCAGCGAATTGCCCGACGCGCTGATCGGCACCGGCATTCCCTTCGTCGGCCATGGCGAGCACGGCAAATATCTGCGCACCCTCGCCGCGGTGATGGCGGAAGTGGCGGGAGTCCGCCGCGCCGGCGCCGCGGCGCTCGATCTCGCCTGGACCGCGGCCGGCCGTTTCGACGGATTCTGGGAGACCGGGCTGCATCCCTGGGACATCGCCGCAGGTCTTCTGATCCTGCGGGAGGCGGGCGGTTTCGTCACCGATATGGTGGGCGGCGACAGCATGCTGACCTCGGGCGAGGTGGTCGCCGGCAATGAGGCGATCCAGCGCCAGCTGCTCGCCCTCCTCCAGCGCGCTACGCCGCCGGCTGCCGCCCGCGCGAGTTGAGGCGCCGCCGCGCCGGCGCCCCATTTGGCGGTTTCTTTCGCCCGGCAAATCACGCTAGACACGAGGGTGTGCGAAGCATGAAGCCTCAGGCGGCGGCCATCCATGGTGCGTGACTACGACCCCTACAAGCTCGCGACGCCGACCGCCTATCTGGTCCGCATGGTGATCTTCCTGATCATCGCGGGCTTCGTCGCGCTGATCCTCTACCGGCAGATCTACCAGAGCTTCCTCGCCAATCCGGCGCTCAACAGCGTGATTCTCGCGACGCTCGCGATCGGTATCGCGCTCGCCTTCCGGCAGGTCGTCCGCATCTATCCGGAGGTGCGCTGGGTGAACGGCTTCCGGCATGCCGAGGGACCCGCCGATCCCGATCGGGCGCCGGTGCTGCTCGCGCCGATGGCGGCGATTCTCGGCGACCGGCTCGGCCGGGTCGCGGTGTCGACGCAGACGATGCGCTCGATCCTCGATTCGATCTCGGCCCGGCTCGACGAGGACCGCGACACCTCGCGCTATCTGACGGGCCTTCTCGTCTTCCTCGGCCTGCTCGGCACGTTCTGGGGCCTGTTGCAGACCGTCGGCGCCGTCGCCGAGGCGATCCGCACCCTGAATGTCGGCTCCGGCGATACCGGCGTCATCTTCGAGGATCTGAAGGCCGGCCTGCAGGCGCCGCTGTCCGGCATGGGCACGGCCTTCTCGTCCTCGCTCTTCGGCCTCGCCGGCTCACTGATCCTCGGCTTCCTCGATCTCCAGGCCGGCCAGGCGCAGAACAAGTTCTACACCGCGCTCGAAGACTGGCTCTCCACCGTCACCGATCTCGATCCCGCGGCGATCGCCGGCGGCGCCGAGGGCGGCACGAGCGGCGAGGAGCTGCGCATCGCGATCGAGCGTCTGGCGCTCGCCGTGCAGGAAAACAGCGCCGGCGCCGGCGGCTCGACGCAGCGCGCCACCACCGCCATGGCCAATCTCGCCGAGGGCATACAGGGCCTCGTGCAGCACATGCGGTCCGAGCAGCAGGTGGTGCGCGGCTGGGTGGAGGCGCAGGCCGAGCAGCAGCGCGAGACGCAGAAGCTGCTCGAGACGCTCGCAAGAGCCCTGAAGACCTCGGCGGGGGAATAGCGCCATGGCGCTCGCCCGGGGCCGCCGCCGCGCCGGAGGCGCCGATTTCTGGCCGGCCTTCGTCGACGTCCTTTCGAACCTTCTCCTCGTCTTCGTCTTCCTCCTGTCGATCTTCGCGCTGCTGCAATTCTTCCAGAGCCAGGAGATCTCCGGCCGGGACGCCGTGCTCAACCGGCTCAACACGCAGATCGCCGAGCTGACCGAGCTGCTCGCCATGGAGCGTGCGGCGAAGCAGGAGAGCGCCGCCGACCTGGCGCAGCTGCAGGCGAGCCTGTCGGCCGCGCAGGCCGAGCGCGACCGGCTGCGCGGGGCGCTCGAAAGCCAGACGGCCGCCTCCGGCGCCGCCGACGGCCAGATCGCCATCATCACCAAGGCGCTCGACGACGAGAAGGTGGTGAGCCAGCGGGCGCTGTCGCAGGTCGAGATCCTCAACCAGCAGATCGCCGCGCTGCGCCGCCAGATCGCGGCGCTCGAGGACGCCCTCGACGCTTCCGAACAGCGCGACCGCGAGAGCCAGACACGGATCGCCGATCTCGGTCGCCGGCTCAATGTCGCGCTCGCCCAGCGCGTCCAGGAATTGTCGCGCTATCGCTCCGACTTCTTCGGCCGGCTGCGCGAGATTCTCGGCAATCGCGACGACATCCGCGTCGTCGGCGATCGCTTCGTGTTCCAGTCGGAGGTGCTGTTCCCGTCGGGTTCGGACGACCTCAACGAGGCCGGTCGCGCCGAGATGGACAAGCTCGCCGCGGCGCTCGTCGATCTCGAGGGGCAGATCCCGGCCGAGATCGCCTGGGTGCTGCGCGTCGACGGTCATACGGACGCACGGCCGCTGTCCGGCTCCGGCCGCTTCCGCAACAATTGGGAACTGTCGGCCGCGCGGGCCATCTCTGTGGTGCGCTATCTGGTCGATCGCGGGGTCAAGCCCGTCCATCTCGTCGCAGCCGGCTTCGGCGAGTTCCAGCCGCTCGAACAGGGCGACACGGACGAGGTCTATGCCCGCAACCGCCGCATCGAGCTGAAGCTCACCGAGCGTTGAGGCGGGAGGGCGTCCGGCCGGCCGCTCAGGCGGCGTCGGCGCGGAACTGCAGCCGGGCGAGGCGGGCATAGAGCCCGTTCTTCAGGATCAGCGTCTCGTGCGTGCCTTCCTCGACGAGCCGGCCGTCGTCGAGGACGAGGATGCGGTCGGCCTTCAGGATCGTCGCGAGCCGGTGCGCGATGACGAGCGTGGTGCGGCCGCGCATCAGCGTGTCGAGCGCCGCCTGCACCGCCACCTCGCTCTCCGAATCGAGCGCCGATGTCGCCTCGTCGAGAAGCAGGATGGGCGCCTCGCGCAGCAGCGCTCGGGCGATCGCGACGCGCTGCCGCTGGCCGCCCGAGAGCGCGATGCCGCGTTCGCCGAGCAGCGTGTCGAAGCCCTGCGGCAGGCCGGCGATGAATTCGTCGGCATGGGCGGCCCGGGCGGCACGGGCGAGCGCCGCATCATCGGCATCCGGGCGGCCGAAGCGCAGGTTTTCGGCGAGGGTGGCGGCAAACACCGTGGTGTCCTGCGGCACGATGGCGATCTGGTCGCGCAGCGCCGCGGGGTCGAGACGGCGCAGGTCCACGCCTTCGAGCGTCACCCGGCCGGCGGAGGGGTCGTAGAAGCGCAGGAGCAGGTTGAAGAGGGTCGACTTGCCGGCGCCGGACGGGCCGATGATCGCGACCCGCTCGCCCGGCGCGACCTGGAACGAGATGTCCGTGAGCGCCGCGCCGCGCTCGCCCTCCGGATAGCGGAAGGAGACCTCCTCGAAGGCGATTGCGCCCCTGACCCGCGTCGGAAGGGCGACCGGCTGGGCTGGTGCGCGCACGCTCGGCGTTTCGCGCAGAATCTCCGAAAGGCGCTCGGCGGAACCGGCGGCATTGGCGATCTCGCCCCAGACTTGGGAAAGCTCGCCGAGCGCCCCGGCGGCGAGCACGGCGTAGAAGAGGAACTGGCCGAGCGTGCCGGGGCTCATCCGGCCGGACAGCACGTCCTGCGCGCCGGACCAGAGCACGATGATCATCGAGGCGAAGACGACGAAGATGCCGAAGCCGGTCAGCAGCGCCCGCGCCGCGGTGGTCGAGCGGGCGGTACGATAGGCCAGCTCCGCGGCGTCGCGGAAGCGGGCGGCGACACGGTTCTCCGCGGTGAAGGCCTTGACGATGCGCACCGCGCCGATCGCCTCGGTGGCGAAGGCGGTCGCCTCGGCGAGCGCATCCTGCGCGGCGCGCGCCCGGCCGCGCACCCGCCGGCCGAAGGCGACGAGCGGCAATACGACGACCGGCAGCGCGGCGACGACGAGGAGCGACAGCCACGGGCTCGTCGCCACCATCAGCCCGATCGCGCCGACGAAGAGGAGGAGATTGCGCAGCGCGATCGAGACGTTCGAGCCCGCCGCCGCCTTCAGCTGCGTGGTGTCGGCGGAGAGCCGCGAGACGAGTTCGCCCGACCGCGCGGCATCGAAGAAGTCGATGCCGAGCCGGGTGAGGTGGGAAAACACCTCGGCGCGCAGGTCGGCGACCACCCGCTCGCCGATCATGGTGACGAAGTAGTAGCGGGCGCTGCTCGCCGCAGCGAGCACGGCGACGACGCCGCAGAGCGCGAGGAAGTAGGAATCGATCGTCGCCGCGTCGCTCGCCGAGAAGCCGTGATCGATCATCCGGCGGACCGCGAGCGGAATGGCGAGGGTGGCGCCTGCGGCGAGGAGGAGGGCCACGCCGGCGGCGGCGAGCATCGCCTTGCGGCGCAGCAGATAGGGCACGAGCATGGCGAGCGGCCGCAGCTTCGCCGCCCGTCCTCCCGTCCGCTCCGTGTCCTCGTTCGCCATCCTGCCGTCACCCCCTTTGACGGGACGCTAAATGCCTGCCGCGACGCCGCAGTTCAAGCCGGCGGCGGCCCTTGTGTGGGGATCGGCGCTGGGCTATATCGTCGCCCCGAACGTGCGGCCGCCTTGGGGCCGCTTCCCCGAACACCCGCCGAAACGGCCTGGCTTCCGCCGCGCCTCGGCTTCGCCGGACGCGATCGTCCGGCCGAAGGATCATCGCGATGAAGAAGGACATCCATCCCGACTATCACACCATCAAGGTGGTGATGACGGACGGCACCGAGTATTTCACCCGCTCGACCTATTCGAAGGAGGGTGCCGTGCTCAACCTCGACATCGATCCGAACACCCATCCGGCCTGGACCGGCGGCGAGCAGAAGCTGCTCGACCGCGGCGGCCGCCTGTCGCGCTTCAACAACAAGTTCAAGGGCTTCCTCGGCGGCTGAGCCGTCGGGTCGAGCGGACTTCGACAAGCCCCGGCCCGCGCCGGGGCTTTTTTGTTGCCCGCCTCGCCGCCGTCAGGGGCGAGCGAAGGCATCGGCGAGGCGGCCGAGTTGGCTGAGCACAGGATTGTCCGCCGGCGGCAGGTCGTGACCCGGCCGGTAGATCGCCTCGTCGAGGCGCTCGACGCGCTCCTGCAGACGGGCGGACCGCTCGATCAGGCCGCGCAGCCGCTCCGGCAGCGCATCGAAGGCGGCGCTGCGCGACGCCACGCCACCGCGCAGCCGGACGCGGGTCTTTTCGGCGCCGGCCTGCTCGAGCGTCATGTCGCCCTCGTTCACCGCCCGTTGCAGAAGCAGCCATGAGGCGATCTGCATCAGCCGGGTCGTCAGCCGCATCGATTCGGTGGCGTAGGAAAGCGACGCGGCTCGGGGGAGCGCGCGCGATTCGGTCCGGCCGTCGCTGTCGAGATAGGCGGCGGTCTCCTCGACCAGGCTCATCCCTTCGCGGAACAGCGCCTTGAACACCTCGGAATGGGCGTAGCGCGGGCCGAAAGCGATCGGCGCCGGCGTGTCGTGAGGTGCGGCCTCGTCGGTCATGCGGGCATCCCCTGTCCGGCGGAGCCGCGAGGCGCGGTCCGGACTCGGACCGCATGGAATCACCCCGCCGCCGGCCGCGCAAGCTCCGGCCGGTTGCGGGCGCTCGGTCGTGCACCGCAACGCGCTCAAGAAGCGAGCCGCGCGAGGCGGCTCGTCGAAGTCGGCTGGGAGGCCGGTCCGGCCGGCGATCGCGGTTCGCCGGGACGCCGGAACCGCGACCATGGAACGGCCGAACCGGTTAACGAAGGGTTGACGGCCGGCCTCACTCGCGCCGGAAGAAGGCCGCGGCCGCGTCGCGCGAGGCGGCCTTGGCGGCGCGGGCGGCCGTGACGCGGGCGATCTCGGCCTCGAGCAGGGCGATCCGCTCGCCGAGCTCGTCGACGGAGAGGCTGGACAGATCCTCGCCGATCGTGTGGGTTGCCTTCCGCCGGACGGGCGTCTCTTCGTCGAACAGTCCCATTGTCCTTCTCCTCGATCGTTCGGCCCGGCTCGCCGGCGAGACGACAGGGCGGCCGGACCCTTCCGTCGAGACTAGCAAGATCGGCAGGGAGCGTTGAGAGGCGAGTGAAGCGCAGATGAATCCGACGGCGAACGACAGCGTTTCCACGATGACCGCGATCGTCATCCGGCAGCCCGGTGGTCCGGAGGTGCTGGTGCCCGAGCGCAGGCCCGTGCCGCAGCCCGGCGAGGGCGAGATCCTGGTGCGGGTGGCGGCGGCCGGCGTCAACCGGCCGGACGTGCTGCAGCGGCAGGGCGGCTACCCGCCGCCGAAGGGTGCACCCGTCGACATCCCCGGGCTCGAGATCGCCGGCCTCGTCGCCGGGCACGGCCCGGGCGCCGGCCGTTTTGCGACCGGGGACGCGGTCTGCGCGCTGCTGCCGGGCGGCGGCTACGCCGAATATGCCGTGGTGCACGAGAGCAATGCGCTGCCGCTGCCGACCGGCTTTTCGATGGTCGAGGCGGCGGCGCTGCCCGAGACCTTCTTCACCGTCTGGCACAACGTCTTCGAACGCGGCGGCCTCGCGGCCGGCGAGACGCTGCTCGTCCATGGCGGCACGTCCGGCATCGGCACGACGGCGATCCAGCTCGCCCGCGCCTTCGGCGCCACGGTCTATGCGACCGCCGGATCGGCGGAGAAGTGTGCCGCCTGCGTGACGCTCGGCGCGACGGCCGCCTTCAACCATCGCACGGAGGATTTCGTCGCCCGGCTGAAGGCGGAGACCGGCGGCAAGGGGGCGGACGTGATCCTCGACATGGTCGGCGGCGCCTATGTCGGCCGCAATTACGAGGCGGCGGCGGTGGATGGACGGATCGTCCAGATCGCTTTCCTCGAGGGCTCGACCGCGACCGTCGACTTCACCCGCCTGATGGTGAAGCGGCTCACCCATACGGGCTCGACCCTCCGGCCGCGGCCGGTCGCTTTCAAGGCCGGCCTCGCCGCCGCGCTCGAGGCGAAGGTCTGGCCGCTCCTCGCGGCGCGCGCCGTCGCGCCTGTGATCGATGCGACCTTTCCGCTCACCGAGGCCGCCGCCGCGCATCGCCGGATGGAGGGCGGCAGCCATATCGGCAAGATCGTGCTGAGCACCTGAGGAAGGGGCCGCACCTCGCCCGCGCATCCCTCCCGCAGCGTCGTTGACTTCCCTCCCGGCCGGGCGTAGACGCGACGGCGGGACACCCTTCCCCACCGAAGGGCGCCTATCTGAGAGGGTAGACAGATGACGAATCTCGCCATGCCCGGCCGCCGGCCGGCGAACGCCAACTATTCGTCCGGCCCCTGCGCCAAGCGCCCGGGCTGGAGCCTCGAAGCCCTGAAGGACGCGGCGCTCGGCCGCTCGCACCGGGCGAAAATCGGCAAGACGAAGCTCAAGGACGCGATCGAGCGCACCCGCGCGGTGCTCGGCGTGCCGGCCGATTACCGGATCGGCATTGTGCCCGCCTCCGACACCGGCGCCGTCGAGATGGCGCTTTGGTCGCTCCTGGGCGCCCGCGGCGTCGACCTGCTCGCCTGGGAATCCTTCGGCGAGGGCTGGGTCACCGACGTCGTCAAGCAGCTGAAGCTCGAGGACGTCCGCACCTTCAAGGCCGATTACGGCAAGCTGCCGGATCTCAACCAGGTCGATTTCGACCGCGACGTCGTCTTCACCTGGAACGGCACGACCTCGGGCGTGCGTGTGCCGGACGGTGAGTGGATCGACGCCGACCGTGCCGGTCTCACCATTTGCGACGCCACCTCGGCGGCCTTCGCGCAGGACCTCGCCTGGGACAGGCTCGATGTCGTCACCTTCTCCTGGCAGAAGGTGCTGGGCGGCGAGGCCGCGCACGGCATGTTGATCCTCTCCCCCCGCGCCGTCGCGCGGCTTGAGACCTACAAGCCCGCCTGGCCGCTGCCGAAGATCTTCCGCATGACGAAGGGCGGCAAGCTGATCGACGGCATTTTCGAGGGCGAGACGATCAACACGCCCTCGATGCTCGCGGTCGAGGACTATCTCGACGCGCTCGCCTGGGCGCAGTCGATCGGCGGTTTCGAGGGCCTGAAGAAGCGCGCCGACGCCAATCTCGCCGTGCTCGCCGACTGGGTCGGGAAGACCGACTGGGTCGATTTCCTCGCCGTCGATCCGAAGACGCGCTCCAACACCTCGGTCTGCCTCGTCGTGGTCGATCCGGCGGTGAAGGCGCTCGATGCCGATGCGCAGGCCGCCTTCGCCAAGGCGATCGCCACCGCGCTCGACAAGGCGGGCGTCGCCTATGACATCGCCTCCTATCGCGACGCCCCGGCGGGTCTTCGGATCTGGGCCGGCGCGACGATCGAGGCGGCGGATCTCGAGATCCTGACCGAATGGCTCGACTGGGCCTTCGCCGCGCAGAAGGCCGCGCTCAAGAAGGCGGCGTAGCCGCCTCGTTCTTTCCCACCCATTCCACCGTCATGCCCGGGCTCGGCCCGGGCATCCACGACCTGATCGGCATCGACGAAGGTGTGGATGGCCGGGCCGAGCCCGGCCATGACGAGCCAGACAGAAGGTGAGCCGCCATGGCACCCCGCGTTCTCATTTCCGACAAGCTTTCGAAGACGGCCGTCCAGATCTTCAAGGATCGCGGCCTCGACGTCGACTATCAGCCCGATCTCGGCAAGGACAAGGAGAAGCTCCTCGCGATCATCGGCGAATATGATGGTCTGGCGATCCGCTCCAACACCAAGGTCACCGAGAAGGTGATCGCCGCGGCGAAGAATCTCCGCGTCATCGGCCGGGCCGGCATCGGCGTCGACAATGTCGACATTCCGGCCGCGACGGCGAAGGGCATCATCGTGATGAACACGCCCTTCGGCAATTCGATCACCACCGCCGAGCACGCCATCGCGATGATGTTCGCGCTCGCCCGTCAGCTGCCCGAGGCCGATGCCTCGACCCGCGCCGGCAAGTGGGAGAAGAACCGCTTCATGGGGGTCGAGATCACCGGCAAGACGCTCGGCGTGATCGGCTGCGGCAATATCGGCTCGATCGTCGCCGACCGGGCGATCGGCCTCAAGATGCGCGTCGTCGCCTATGATCCCTTCCTGTCGGACGAGCGGGCGATCGATCTCGGCGTCGAGAAAGTCGAGCTCGACCAGCTTTTCCGCCGGGCCGACTTCATCACCCTGCACACGCCGCTCACCGATAAGACGCGCGGCATCGTCGATGCCGCGGCGATCGCGACGATGAAGGACGGCGTGCGCATCATCAATTGCGCCCGCGGCGGTCTCGTCGTCGAGGCCGACCTCGTCGAGGCGCTGAAGTCGGGCAAGGTGGCGGGCGCCGGCATCGACGTGTTCGAGGTCGAGCCGGCGACGGAGAACCCGCTCTTCGCGCTGCCCAACGTCGTCTGCACGCCGCATCTCGGCGCCTCGACCACCGAGGCGCAGGAGAATGTCGCCCTCCAGGTCGCCGAGCAGATGGCGGACTATCTCATGAAGGGCGCCGTCGTGAACGCGCTCAACATGCCATCGATCTCGGCCGAGGAGGCGCCGCGGCTGACCCCCTTCGTCAAGCTCGCCGAACTGCTCGGCTCCTTCGCCGGCCAACTGACCGAGACGGGCCTCAAGGCCATCCGGCTCGAATATGAGGGCGAGGTCGCGGAGATGAACGTCCGCGCGCTGACGGCCGCGGCGCTGACCGGCGTGCTGAAGCCGCTGCTGCAGACGGTCAACATGGTGTCCGCTCCGGCCATGGCGCGCGAGCGCGGCGTCACGGTGGAAGAGGTGCGGCGCGAGCAGCGCGGGGCCTATGAGAACTACATCCGCCTGACCGTCATCACCGACCGGCAGGAGCGTTCCGTCGCCGGCACGGTGTTCGCCGATGCCAAGCCGCGCATCATCCAGATCAAGGGCATCAACATGGAGGCCGAGCTCGGCCCCCACATGCTCTACATCACCAACCAGGACAAGCCCGGCTTCATCGGCCGCTTCGCGAGCCTGCTCGGTCAGGAAGGCATCAACATCGCCACCTTCAATCTCGGCCGCAAGGCCGCGGGCGAGGACGCGATCGCGCTGGTCGAGGTCGACGAGCCGATCTCCGACAGCGTCATCGAGCGGGTGGCGGCGCTCGAGGGCGTCGTCCAGGCGAAGCGGCTGACCTTCTGAGGCGTTGCTGGGATCGGGTGGAGACGTCTCTCCGGAGGAACGTCTCCACCCGTCATGCCGGCCTCCCCGAACGCGTCGGTCGATGTGCTGCGACCGTCCTCGCCACCCGTCATTCCCGCGCAGGCGGGAAGCCATGAAGCAGCGGACGGCTCGGCTTGATGGATCCTCGCCTTCGCGAGGATGACGGGTGTTCGGGGTGGCGATGGTGCTCGGGCCGCCCTGCGTCACGAATATGGGCCCCGGCACGGAGGCCGGGGTGACGGGTGTTCTCGATGAGGCGGGGCCTGACGCTTCGGCGTCTTCACCCCAACCCCGACCCTCCCGCGCAAGGGCCAGGGAGAAGGCCGCGCCCGGACCGCCCGCTGCGCCGTCTCCGAACCCCCTCTCCACCCGTCATGCCGGCCTCCGTGCCGGCATCCATAATCGGGCCGGTCGGTGTCCGGGTTTGGTCATCCCGACCGTCTGCCGGCCTCCCCGATCGCCTCGGTCGATGTGCTGCGACCGCCCTCGCCACCCGTCATTCCGCAGAGGGCCGCTCGCCATGATGGATCCTCGCTTTCGCGAGGTCGACGGGTGCCCGGGGGCGAGGCGTGCCGCGCGAAACGGGGCGCGCCGAGCTCAAGCCTCGCGCGGCGTTCCGCGGCGCTGCGCCACCACGATGCCGGCGAGGATGAGCGCGTAGCCGGCGAGGTGGAACCAGCGCAGGCTCTCGCCCAGGAACAGGATGGCGAGCGCCGAGCCGAACACCGGCAGGAGATGGAAGAAGGGGCCGGCGCGATTCGGTCCGATCAGCTCGACGCCGCGGTTGAAGATCAGATAGGCGAGCGTCGAGGGGAAGACGACGACGAAACCGAGCACGGCGAAGGTGACGGGCGTCGGCCGGATCACATAGCCGGTCGAGATCTCCCAGGCCCAGAAGGGCAGGATCATCGCCGCACCCGCCGCCATCACGACGGCGAGGAGGGACAGCGGATGGATCGCCGGCCGCGCCTTCAGGAGCGTCGAATAGAGGGCGTAGACCGCGACCGCGACGAGCATCATCACGTCGCCGCGGTTGAGGGTGAGCGAGGCGATCAGGCCGGGATCGCCGCGGCAGACGATCGTCACCACGCCGGCGAGCGACAGCACGATGCCGACGATCTGCGCCGCCGACAGCCGGTCGCGGAAGATCAGGAACGACCACAGGCCGATGACGAGCGGGAAGGCCGACTGGACGAGCAGCCCGTTCAGAGCCTCCGTATATTGCAGCGCCGCATAGGCGAGCGTGTTGTAGACGCCGATGCCGGAGGCCGCGAGGGCGAGCAGCAGCCCGGCATGGCGGCGGATCTCCGGCCAGTCCTGCCGGAGATGGCGCCAGGCGAGCGGCACGACGATCGCGGACGCGCCGAGCCAGCGGATCTGGGCGAGGGCGATCGGCGGAATCTGGCCGGCGATCGCCCGTCCGACCACGATGTTGATCGCCCAGGCGAGAAAGGTGAGCGGCAGGAGCAGATAGGGCTGCTGCCAGAACCAGTGAGCCAGGCGGCGAATCATGTCAGCGTCGGTTCATGCGTCGATCGGCGTCGGTTGCCCCGGTCATAGACCGTCGCGCCGCCCCTCGCCAGCCGGGGCGGCGCCTTTCGCACCCGTGCGGGGCGATATCGCGTGGCATCGCGCCTCTTCTGCGCGCACGGCCAGAATGACGCCAAGATTTCGTAAATAGCTGGTCGCGCGACGGAGGGCTCCCCTATATAGTCCGCCCGCTCCGCCGGCCCGGCCTGCGAAGCGGTCAGCCGTTCAGGACATGAGGCATCATGGCGAATGTGGTCGTCGTCGGCTCGCAATGGGGCGACGAGGGGAAGGGCAAGATCGTCGACTGGCTCTCCGAGCGGGCCGACGTGGTGGTTCGCTTCCAGGGCGGGCACAATGCGGGCCATACCCTCGTCATCGACGGCGTCAGCTATAAACTCAGCCTGCTGCCCTCCGGCGTCGTGCGTCCCGACAAGCTGTCGGTGATCGGTAATGGCGTCGTGGTCGACCCGCACGCCTTCGTCGCCGAGCTCGACCGGCTGAAGGAGCAGGGCATCACCATCACCCCGCAGACCCTGCGGATCGCCGAAAATGCGGCGCTGATCCTCTCCGTTCATCGCGAACTGGACGTGTTCCGCGAATCGAGCAATGCGGCGACCCGCATCGGCACGACCAAGCGCGGCATCGGCCCGGCCTATGAGGACAAGGTCGGCCGCCGCGCGATCCGGCTGATGGACCTCGCCGATCTCGATGCGCTCGACTGGAAGATCGAGCGCCTCCTGACACATCACAATGCGCTCCGCCGCGGCTTCGGTCAGGAGGAAGTTTCGGTTGCGACGCTGCATGCCGAGCTCGCCTCGGTCGCCGATCGCATCCTGCCCTTCATGGACTCGGTCTGGCGCCTGCTCGACGCGCGCTGGCGCGCCGGCGACCGCATCCTCTTCGAGGGCGCCCAAGGCGCCCTGCTCGACATCGACCATGGCACTTATCCCTTCGTCACCTCCTCGAACACCGTGGCCGGCCAGGCGGCGACCGGATCCGGGCTCGGTCCCGGCGCCGTCGGCTATGTGCTCGGCATCACCAAGGCCTATACGACGCGGGTCGGCGAGGGACCGTTCCCTTCGGAGCAGACCGGCGATGTCGGCGAGTTCCTCGGTACGCGCGGCCACGAGTTCGGCACGGTGACCGGCCGCAAACGGCGCTGCGGCTGGTTCGACGCCGTGCTCGTGCGGCAGACCGTGCGCACCTGCGGAATCCATGGTATCGCATTGACGAAGCTCGATGTGCTGGACGGGCTCGACCGGATCGACATCTGCGTCGGCTATCGGCTCGACGGACGCGAGATCGACTATCTTCCGGCTTCCCAGGCGGCGCAGGCCCGGGTCGAGCCGATCTATGAGACGATGGAAGGATGGCGGGACTCGACGCGAGGTGCGAGGACATGGAATGATCTGCCGGCTCAGGCGATCAAATATGTCCGGCATATCGAGGAGTTGATCGGTGCCCCCGTCGCGCTTCTGTCGACCAGCCCCGAGCGCGACGACACGATCCTGGTGCAGGATCCCTTCCAAGGCTGACCTTGACGGGTCGGCCGAGGGATCACCGAGCAGAACGAGACGATGACCGATTATTACGCGGTACTCAAGAAGGCGATCGCCGGGCTCGAGCGGAACACCGGCGAGACCCGGCGCGCCGTCTACGACAAGGCGCGCAACGCCCTGATCGGCCAGTTGAAGGCGATCGATCCGCCGCTGACGACCTCGGAAATCTCCCGCCAGCGCCTCGAACTCGAGGAAGCGATCCGCAAGGTCGAGCGTGAGGTGACGGTGACCTCGGTCGGCCCGCAGCCGGCCCGGGTGCGCGCCACCGCAGCGGTCGCCGAGGCGCTCGCCGAGCCGATCGACGTTCCGCCGCCGCAACAGCGCCGCGCCGCGCCGCCGCCGGTCGCCGACGAGCCGGCGATGCCGCCGCGGCCGCCGATGCGCGCACAGCCGGCGCCACCGGCCCCTCGTTCGCAGCCGGCTCCGCCGCCGCCGGTGGTCGAGCCTTCCGCCTCCTGGGCGATGCCCGAGCCGGTGCCGGCCGCCCCGCCGCCGCGCCGCGAGCCGGAGCCGCCGCAGCGCATGGCGATGCCGCCGGTTCCGGAGGTCTCGCCGGTTCGCGGTGAGGCGGTCGGCCGGCAGGAGCCGGTGATGCGGGCGGAGCCGAGCCTGCGTCAGGACCCCAATCTTCGGCAGGAGCCGAGCTTGCGCCAGGAGCCGACGCTCGGGCCGCTCGACGACGATCCGGCGCTCGCGCCGAGCTATGGCGCCGAGCCGGACTGGTCGGAGCCGCTCGGCGAGCCGGAAGAGACGCCGCGCGCGGCCCGCCGCGAGCGCCGGCCGCGCGAGGCCCGTCCCCCGGCGCGGCGCGCCGCCGCGGCGCCGCGCCGGCGCCTGCCGCTCGGCCTCAGCCTCGGCCTCCTCGTCGTGATCGCGCTCGGCGCCGGCGCCTATGTCCTGTCGCAGCGCGGCATCTTCCGCGATGTGATCGGCGATATGATCTCCTCGATCGAGAGCTCGCAGCCCGCGCCCGCCCTCTCCGAGCAGGGCGCGCCGAGCGCCGGCGACACGGGCGCCGCGCCCGCCAAGAACGACGACCGGCTCGGCGATGCCGCGCCGGCGCCGAGCCAGGCCCGTCCGGTGCGGACCGTCGACCCGGCAACAGACAGCGGCGAGACCGATCCGCTGGCGCAGGACGATTCGATCGCCTCGGCGACCCCGCCGGCCGATACGAGCCCGGCGCCCGCTCCTTCCGCCGACGACGCCGGCGGCGCGCTCGTCGCGCAGAAGGCCATCCTCTACGAACAGCCGACCGCCGCGGGTGCCGGCGTGCAGGCGATCGATGCGCGCGTGACCTGGCGGTTCAACGCCGATTCGCCGAACGGGCCGGAGGTGCAGGCGATCGTCGATGTGCCGAACCGCTCGATGAAGGTGACGGTCAACATCCGCAAGAACACCGATCAGGCGCTGCCGGCGAGCCATCTCGTCGAGATCATCGTCGACACGCCGTCGGATTTCGCCGCCGGCGGTGTGAAGAGCGTGCCGGCCTTCGTCATGAAGCCGACCGAGGCCGCCCGCGGCACGCCGCTCGACGGCGCCGCGGCGAAGGTCGCCGACGGCTTCTTCTGGATCGCCTTCTCGAACGACGAGCGGCTGATGAGCCAGAATGTCGCTCTGATGCGCGAACGCGACTGGATCGACCTGCCGATCGTCTACGAGAACGACCAGCGCGCGATCCTGACCTTCGAGAAGGGCTCGCCCGGCCAGCGCGCCTTCGAACAGGCGCTCGCCGCCTGGGGCTGACGGAAAGCGCGTCCGCCGCAGGGGTGTTTCGTATTCGGGGCGCCTTCGGCGCCCCGAGCCGTTTAGGCCGGCGCCCGCCCTGCAGGATCCTCTCCTCCTGGGTCGGCTGCGGTGGCGGCCACGACGCGCAGTGTCTCGCCCGACTGGCGGCGGGTGGCGGAGCGGCATCGAGTGCACATCAGCCCGGTCGGCCGGCTGCCGACCCGTTGCGGCCCTCGCGCTGTCGCCCCCTTCGGGCTTGCATCCCGCCGCTCCTCGCCTATGCTCGGCCTTGTTCCGAGGGGTGTTCGCGATCGCGAGCTGAGATGGCCATGGGCCGAACCCTTCGAACCTGATCCGGGTCATGCCGGCGAAGGGACGGGAACGTGCGATCCCTATTCCTCGTCCGCATGCCCGTCCTCGAGGTGACGGAGGGGCGGTTTGGCGCGTCCTAAACGGGAGCTTGGCTTGTTGGCGCGGGCGGCGATGGTCGCGTTCGGCCTCGTCGTCGTCTGGCAGGGCCTCGTGCTCGTCCTCGCGCCGCCGCCCTTCATGCTGCCTTCGCCCGCTCGCGTCGCGGCCGCACTACTCGCCCGGCCGCAACTGATAACCCGCGACGCGGTGACGACGCTCGTCGAGACGCTGCTCGGCTTCGCGACCGGCGCGGCGCTCGGCATGGCGCTCGCGCTCGTCCTCGCCTTCTTCCCCCCGACGCGGCGCGTCCTCCTGCCGGTGATGGTGGTGAGCCAGGCGCTGCCGGTCTTCGCGCTCGCCCCGCTCCTCGTGCTGTGGTTCGGCTTCGGCCTCGGCTCGAAAATCGTGATGGCGACGATCGCCATCTTCTTCCCCATCGCCTCGGCCTTCCATGACGGCCTGTCGCGGACGGACCGCGGCCTCGTCGATCTCGCCCGTCTGCACCGGGCGAACCGGCTGCAGGAAGTCCTCCTGATCCGGGTGCCGGCGGCCTTGCCCGCGCTCGGGTCGGGGCTCCGCGTCGCCGCCGTCTATGCGCCGGTCGGCGCGCTGATCGGCGAATGGGTCGGCGCGTCCTCCGGCCTCGGCTACGCCATGCTGCAGGCGAACGGCCGGTCGCAGACCGATGTCGTCTTCGCCGCGCTTCTCCTCCTCGCCGCCATGGCGGTGCTGCTGCGCGCCGCGGTCGATGCGGCGACGCGGCCGCTCGCCCCCTGGGCGGCCGAGACCCTCGATCTTCGCGATTGACGACAGAAAGGCCTCCGATGCTCCGCTCCCTCCTCCGGCCCCTCGCCGCGGCGCTCGCCGCGCTGGCGCTGCTCGCCGCGCCCGCTTCGGCCGCCGACAAGCTGGCCGTGCTGCTCGACTGGTTCGTCAATCCGGACCATGCGCCGCTCGTCGTGGCGCAGGAGGGCGGCTATTTCGCCCGCCACGGGCTCGACGTCGAGCTGATCGCGCCGGCCGACCCGAGCGCACCGCCCCGCCTCGTCGCCGCGGGCCAGGGCGACGTCGCCGTCACCTATCAGCCCGATCTCCTGCTCCAGGTGAAGGAGGGCCTGCCGCTCGTCCGCTTCGGCACGCTGGTCGAGACGCCGCTCAACTGCCTGATCGTGCTCAAGGACGGGCCGATCAAGACGCTCGCGGACCTGAAAGGCAGGAAGGTCGGCTATTCGGTGGCGAGCCTGCAGGAGGCCTATATCGGCGCCATCCTCGCCTCCGCCGGGCTGACGGCGGCGGATGTCGAGATGGTGAATGTCAATTTCGCCCTGTCGAGCGCGCTGATGTCGGGCCAGGTCGATGCTGTGATCGACGGCTATCGCAATTTCGAGCTGACCCAGCTCGCGATCGAGGGCCGGCCGGGCGTCGCCTTCTTCCCCGAGGAGCACGGCGTCCCGCCCTATGACGAGCTGATCTACGTCACCCGCACGGCGCTGAAGGACGATCCGCGCCTGCCGCGCTTCCTTGCCGCGGTCGAGGAGGCGACGATCTGGCTGACCAACCATCCGGAGGAGGCGCTGACGCTCTTCCTCGAGGGCCACCCCGATCTCGACGACCGGCTCAATCGCGAAGCCTTCACGCTCACCCTGCCGCGCTTCGCCAAGCGCCCCGCCGCCCTCGATGTCGGCCGCTACCAGCGCTTCGCCGCGTTCCTGAAGGATCGCGGCCTGCTCGACACGGTTCCGCCGGTCGACAGCTACGCCGTCGCGCCGCAGTAAGGGAAGGGACGACGCCCGGCCGCGGGGGCTCAGGCCTCCGCGGCGAGCTCTTCGGCCGGCGCGCGCTCCATCTCGCGGGCACCGCGCCGCACCGCCTTCTGCACCTTCTCGAAGGCGCGCACCTCGATCTGGCGCACCCGCTCCCGCGAGACGCCGAACTCCGTGGAGAGCTCCTCGAGCGTCACCGGATCGTCGACCAGACGGCGCGCCTCGAAGATGCGCCGCTCGCGATCGTTCAGAACCCCCATCGCGTCGCGCAGCAGGCGGCGGCGGTTCTCCGCCTCCTCCTGATCGGCGAGCACGGTTTCCTGATTGTCGCTGTCGTCGACCAGCCAGTCCTGCCACTCGCCGGATTCGGAATCGGCCCTGAGCGGCGCGTTGAGCGAGGCGTCGCCGCCGAGCCGCCGGTTCATCGACACGACGTCCTCTTCCGTGACGCCGAGCTTGGTGGCGATCTCCTGCACCTGATCGGGGCGAAGATCACCCTCCTCGAGCGCCTGGATCTGGCCCTTCATCTTGCGCAGATTGAAGAACAGCCGCTTCTGGTTCGCCGTCGTGCCCATCTTCACGAGGCTCCACGAGCGCAGGATATATTCTTGAATCGCGGCCTTGATCCACCACATGGCATAGGTGGCGAGGCGGAAACCCTTCTCGGGTTCGAACCGCTTCACCGCCTGCATGAGGCCGACATTGCCTTCGGAGATCACTTCGCCGATCGGCAGGCCATAGCCGCGATAGCCCATCGCGATTTTCGCGACGAGCCGGAGATGGCTGGTGACGAGCCGGTGCGCGGCGTCACGGTCGCCATGTTCGCGATAGGCCTTGGCGAGCATGTATTCCTCGTCGGGCGCGAGCATCGGAAACTTGCGGATCTCGTCGAGATAGCGCGCAAGCCCGGCTTCGCCGGACGCGATCGCGGGAAGACTGGTTCTGGCGGCCATGTGCCCCTTCCTTCCTGCGTCCTCGTCGCGCGGCCTCCTCCTTCGAGGCAGGCTTCGCCGGCGGCCACCGAGAGGCCCGCCACGGACGCTTACGATATATAGGAGGCGTCGGACGGGGTTAACAGGAGCGCCCCGGTCACGGTTCCGTCACAGCGCCTCGAAGGCGGCGACGAGCTCCGCAAGGTCCTCCGGCAGCTCCGATTCGAAGCGTAGCGTCTCGCCCGTCACCGGATGCTCGAAGCCGAGCAGCCAGGCGTGCAGCGCCTGACGCGGAAAGCCGATGACGGCCGAGCGCGCCGGCTCGGCGAGTTTCTCCGCCTTGGTCGCGAAGCCCCGGCCATAGAGCGGGTCGCCGATGAGGGGATGGCCCATCGCCGCGAAATGGACGCGGATCTGGTGCGTGCGGCCGGTCTCGAGCCGGCAGTCGACGAGGCTCGCGATCGGCGCGGCGGCGTCGCCGTAGCGATCCTCGAGGGTGTAATGCGTCACCGCTTCCTTGCCGCCGCCGTCCTTGCGGATCGCCATCTTCTGGCGATCCCTGGTCGAGCGGCCGATCGGGGCGTCGATCGAACCGTAGGGCAGCGAAGGAACGCCCCAGACGAGGGCGCGATAGCCGCGCTCGAGCGGGCCGGAGCGGCCGTGATCGGCGAACTGTGCGGCGAGACCCTTGTGCGCGGCATCCGATTTCGCCACCACCATCAGGCCGGTCGTGTCCTTGTCGAGCCGGTGGACGATGCCCGGCCGGCGGACGCCGCCGATCCCCGACAGCGACGCACCGCAATGGGCGATCAGCGCATTGACGAGCGTGCCGGTCCAATTGCCGGCGGCGGGGTGAACGACGAGCCCGGCCGGCTTGTCGATGACGAGGAGGTCGGCGTCCTCATAGACGACATCGAGCGGGATCGGCTCGCCCTCCGGCTCGGCGGCCACCGGAGGTGGCCGGTCGACCTCGATATGTTCCCCCGCGTTGACCGGCCTTTTCGGCTCCCCTATCGTCGCGCCGCCGATCCGGACGTGCCCCTCCTCGATCAGCGCCTTCAGCCGGCTGCGCGACAGTTCGGCGATCGCACCGGCGAGGAAGGCGTCGAGCCGCCGGCCGGCGGCCTCGGCGGGGACGACGACCTCGACCGGCCGGGCGGTTTCCGCCGCCTCGTCGTCCGCCGGCTCGTCTTCGGCGCCATCGCGCCATTCTTCGGGAGCTTCGCCCACAGTGCCGTCCATCCGTCCGTCTCTCGGCGACGAGGAAGAAGAGACGCCGCTCGACCCGGCGCTCGAAAGGCTGCGGGTCAAGCTGCGCCGCCTCGTCATGGTCTCGACGCTCACCATGCTGTTCGGCATCGCCGCCGTACTCGTCGCCGTCATCTACCGGATCAACCGGGACGGTGGCAAATCGCAAGGCGACGCGACGATCGCCGCGGTGCTGCCGGCGGATGCGCGCGTGCTCGCCCAGGCGCTCGACGGCGACCGCCTGGCGCTGACGATCGAGACGGGCGGCGAGACGCGCGTGCTCGTGATCGACCTCGCCGCCGGCAGGCTCGCCCGCACGGTGGCGCTCGGCCGGCAATGAACCGGCCTGCCGTCCGCCTCCGGCGTCTTCCGCCCCGGACCGGGCGTCCGGCGGTCCGCATCGGGCGCTGCCGGCCGTGCTCGGGCCAGCGTGCCTGTGGATGAACAGGGGGCCGAACTTCCCCTTGCATTGCCCGGCGGGGCCGTCTATATCGCCGCGGTCCAGGCGGTTCGCCGCCCGCTGCTCCCTTCGTCTAGCGGTCTAGGACGTCGCCCTCTCACGGCGAAAACAGGGGTTCGAGTCCCCTAGGGAGCGCCACTTTTCTCGTGCGCATCGGCTGTATCTCCGCCCGCTCGAATCGTCGGTTCGACGGCGTGCGGGTGTCGCAGGCTTCGTCGTCGGGCTCGGTCGGGCCGGCACCACGGCTGCAGGCCATGAGCGGCCCCCTGCGCGGCACGAGTCCGGGAACGCTGCGCCCCGTGTCCTCCTTGGTGCGCGGACGTGGTGCCTGGACTTGAGGCGGAGCCGCCGGGAATTGGCGTTGCCGCCGATCGGGGAGGAGAGGATCGATGCAAAACCGTCTCGGTGGCTGCCTGTGCGGTCAGGTGCGGTTCGCCGCGGAGGGCGAGCCCTATCGGGTCGGCCTCTGCCATTGTCTCGACTGCCGCAAGTATCATGGCGCGCTGTTTCACGCCTCGGCCATCTTCCCCGAGACGGCCGTGACGGTGACGGGCGCGCCGGTGCATTATGAGGGCCGGCATTTCTGCCCGCGCTGCGGCTCGTCGGTGTTCAACCGCAGCGGCGACGAGGTCGAACTCCATCTCGGATCGTTCGATGCGCCGGACCAGTTCCGGCCGAGCTATGAGAGCTGGATCATTCGCCGCGAGGCCTGGCTGCCGGCCTTTCCGCTCGCGCGCCATTACGCGCGGGACCGCGAGAGCGAGGGACGGTTCGAGACGTGACGTCGGCGTGGCGGGCACCGGCGAGGGCGACCCGTGCGCCGCTCCTGCGGAGGCCCGAACCGACGGCCGCGGCTTCGAGCGCGACCCGGGTGGACACGCCAGAGTGGAGGCTCTAGGGTTCCGGCGATGATGACGGACGGCGAGCCCCCTTCCTCCGCGCGGGCCGCCGCAGGCGATGCGGCGGAGGAATCGGCTCGAGGGTCCGCGGGCCGGAGGCTCCGCGCGCTCGCCGCGCTCCTCCTCGCGCCGCTCTTCGCCCTCCTTCTCGTTGCCGATCCCGCCGCGCCGCTGCGCTACGATCCGGCGAGCGGCCGGGTCGAATGGAACGGGGCGGACCACCGGCCCTCACTCGCCCTTCTGGAGCGCGTCGATCCCGCTCGAAAGCCCGCCGAGCCGCGCGGCGAAGGCGGTGCGTCGGCCACGCCTCCGGCTGCGCCGCGCCTGCCCCTGTTCCCGGCGACGCAGAGGCCGTGGCGTCCCGCCGCCGCGGGCACCCGGCTCGAACGTTCCGGCGCCTCCGCATTCGAAGCCCGCGCCCCTCCCGCCCGCTGATTCCGCGCGGACCTCGACGGTCCGCACGTCGCATCAGCCTTGGGAGACGAACGTGGAAGAGAAGAAGTCCGCGTATGTTCCGCCGCAGACGCCGCGGACGGAGCGGCTCGTGCGTTGGGTGTTCTGGATCGTCACGGTCCTGATCACCCTCGGGATCATCGCCGGCGATCTGCTGGCGACCTGACGACGTCGGCCCGGCCTTCCCCGACAGCGGCAAGGCCGGGCCTGGCGCCCGTCGCGCGGAGGACATGCGTATTCAAACAAAGCAACCTCCGATAGTCCGATTCCGTCGAAGAAATTCTACTTATAAGTGTATTATGGAGAGGTATTGCTCTTTATGAGAGTCATGTTATGATATTTTCAAGAATTTGTAGTCTTCTACGGATGTAAAATCTTTTCCTGCGGGGGCGGGGAAACGATGAGCAACATAATTTTGCTCGACAAGGTGCCGCGGAGCGCCGTTTTCACCCGGTCGGAACATTTCGAAGCGCGGAACACGGCACATGGCCGGCGCCGACATATTCAGTTGTGCTTCAAGCGGCTGCTCGACATCGTGATCTCGGCGGTTGCGCTGCTGCTCCTCGCGCCGCTCCTCGCTCTCGTCGCGATGGCGGTCCGGCTGGACGGACCCGGGCCGATCTTCTTCGTGCAGACGCGTTTCGGCCGTCACCTGCGCCCGATTCGGGTCGTCAAGTTCCGCACCATGCACGTCGATCGGTGCGATCCGAGCGGACGTGACCAGACGGTCGAAAACGATCCCCGGGTGACCCGCACCGGCGCATGGCTCCGCCGCCACAACATCGACGAACTGCCTCAGCTGTGGAACGTGCTGAAGGGCGACATGTCGCTGGTCGGGCCGCGCTGTCACGCGATCGGCATGCTCGCGGCGGGCCGACCCTATGAGGAGCTGGTGCCGCGCTATCACGAACGGCACGGCATGCGCCCCGGCATGACCGGGCTCGCGCAGGTGAAGGGGCTGCGCGGGCGGACGGCCGATCCGGCGCTCGCCGCGCGCCGGATCGAGCAGGACATCGCCTATGTCGAGCGCTTCAGCCTGCTCCTCGATCTGC
The DNA here is from genome assembly GCF_014199915.1 of Prosthecomicrobium pneumaticum. Lineage (GTDB taxonomy): Bacteria > Pseudomonadota > Alphaproteobacteria > Rhizobiales > Kaistiaceae > Prosthecomicrobium > Prosthecomicrobium pneumaticum. The sequence goes on from NZ_JACHOO010000003.1 coordinate 286,340, forward strand.
GCATTCTCCTCGTCACGCTGCTGCGCGAGGCGCGCGGCGGCACCGGCATCTGAGGGGGAGGGTGGCGCATGGAGCCCGAGCCCGTTCGCCCCCCTCCCGGGCCGGTGGGCACCGCGCCCGCCGCATGTCCGGTTCTGATGCTCGCCCCCTATTACTGGCCGGAGGCGATCGGTTCGGCGCCCTATTGCACCGACCTCGCCGGAGTGCTCGCGGCACGCGGGCATCCGGTGCGGGTTCTGGCACTGCGGCCGCACTATCCCGATCCGGCGCCCTTCGTCGCCTGGGCGGATGGATCCCGGGACGTCGAATGGCGCGACGGCGTTGCGATCCGGCGCGTGCCCACACCCGGAAGGGCGGGAGGCGGTGCGGCCGCGCGTCTGCGCAAGGATCTGCGCTATGCCGCGGCGGTCGCTTCGATGGCTCTGCGGCCGCCGCGGCCGATGCCGCAGGCGATCCTCGTTTTCGTCCCGAGCGCGCTCGCGCTCGCCGCTGCGGCCTTCGTCAAATGGCGGACCGGCGCCCGTCTGATCGCCGTGGTGCACGATGTCGAGAGCGGTCTCGCCGCCGCCACCGGCCTGATGCGCCAACCGGTGCTGCTGGCGCTCCTGCGGGCGGTGGAGCGCTTCGGCCTCGCGGCTGCCGATCGTCGCGTGGTGCCGACCCAGCCGATGGCGGCGGCGCTCCGCCGGCTCGGTTGCCGCGGCGCGATCGACATCCTGCCGCTCTGGGCGCGGTCGGCGCCGCCGGCGCCCCTACCCCCGCTCGACAGACCGGTGCTCGGGTATGGCGGCAGCTTCGGCGCCAAACATGGACTCGAGACCCTGGTGCCGCTCGCCCGCGCGCTCGCGCTTCGTCTCCCGGCGGCGCGGCTCGTCCTGCGTGGCGAAGGAGCGGAACGCCGCCGCCTCGGCGCCGCCTTCGCCGGGCTCGGTAATGTCGCCTTCGAAGATCTCGTGCCGGCCGGCCGGCTCGCCGCCGCCCTCCAGGCGGCCCATCTCCATCTCGTGCCGCAGGCGCCCGGCGTCGCCGATTACGCGCTGCCCTCGAAGGCGCTGTCGATCATGGCTGCGGGCCGCGCCTTCATTGCGGTGGCGCCGCCGGGGTCGCCGCTCGCCCATCTCGCCGAGCGGTCGGGCGGCGGCGTCGCTGTCCCGCCCGGTGATCCTGCAGCGCTCGTCGCCGTCGTCGAGGCGTTGCTCGCCGACAGTGCCCGGCTCGAGGCGATGGGGCGCGCCGGCCGCGCCCATATCGGCGCGCACATGGAGGCTGCGCTCGTGCTGCCGCGCTATGCGGAGCTCGTGCTGTGAGGCCCGAGGCGGAGCGCCTCGGGACGCGGAGTGCCGTCGTCTTCGGCGGCGCCGGTTTCATCGGCGGCCATCTGCTCGCGGGCCTCGCCGCATCGGGCGCGTACCGCACGCTCGTCTCGGTCGACCTTGCTCCCCCGGTTCGGCCGGTCGCGGGAGTTCGCTACCGCATCGCGGACGTCACCGCGCCGCTTGCCGCCGACCTCTGTCCGGATGCCGATGAGGTCTACGACCTCGCCGCGCTGCACAGGACGCCCGGCCATCCGGACGGTGCGTACTACTGGACCAACGTGGTCGGGGCGCTGCGCATCTGCGATTTCGCGCGTGCGGTGGCGGCGCGCACCCTTGTGTTCACCAGCTCGATCGCCGTCTACGGTCCCTCCGAGACGCCGCTCTCCGAAGATGCCCCGCTGCGGCCCGAAACGGCGTATGGCCGTTCGAAACTCGCCGCGGAGGAGATCCACCGTCTGTGGCGGCGCGAGGCGGAGTGCCGCCGGCTGGTGATCGTGCGGCCCGGGCTCGTCTATGGCCGCGGCGAGCGCGGCAATTTCACCCGCCTCGCCGGGTTGATGCGGCGCGGCTGGTTCGTCTACCCGGGCCGCCGCGACGCGATCAAGGCCTGCGGCTATGTCGAGGACCTCGTCGCCTCGATCGCCTTTGCGCTGGACAGGCGGGAGCCGGAGATCGTCTACAATTTCGGTCATCCCGAGCCGCCGACGCTCGAGGCGGTCTGCGGCGCGATCGCCCGGGTCGCCGGCTACCGGCCGGTCCGCCTGGCCGTGCCGGCGCCGCTCCTCTCGGCCGCGGTGCTGCCCTTCGAACTCGCGGACCGGGCGGGCCTGCGCAATCCGCTCCATAGGGGGCGGATCGACAAGCTCACCCGCTCGACCCATGTCGTGCCGCGCTGGCTCATCGAGGCCGGCTTCCGGCCGCGCTTCGAACTCGAGACGGCCCTCGCCGATTGGCGCAGGACATCCGAACATGCCGACTTCGAGTGAGCCGAGCGTCGGCCGCCCGGCCCGCCGGACCACGATCGGCCCGGGGGTGCGCCGGCCATGAGCTTTTCCCTCGCCGCGTTGCCCCATCTCGTCCCGAGCGGTCTGCTGGCGCTCAGGGCGGTGGTCCGTTTCGGCCTCCTGCCGTTCCCGACGGGCCTCGCCGTGATCCTCTTCCTTTCGCAGCTCGTCTTCACCCTCGTCGCGGCGGGGACCATCGACTATCCACATCTGGCGCTCTTCGGGCGCGGCGGCACGCGCCTGCATTTCGAGCGCACCCTCCTCGTCTATGACGCGGCGGCGCTCTTCACGTTCTTCGCGTGCCACGGCGCCGGTGCCGCTCCCGTCGTACCGGCGGAGCGCGCCCCGCAACCGCTCCCCCTCCTGTTGCGCCTCGGGGCGGGCGTCGCGCTTCTGCTCGCCGGGCTCACCGTCTGGTCGATCGACAGGCATCATGCGATCGCTCATGCCGGCTATCTGAACGTCGCCTTCGATCAGGGCTTCGTGCACCGCTTCGGCGCACCGCTCGCGGCGACCCTGCACCGGCTCTGCCCGTTCCTCGCCGCGCTCCTCGCGGCTCTGCTCGTCGCCTTCCTCGTCCTCCGCCAGCGTGCGCTGGCGCTTCTCTTCGGCCTGCTCTCGGCCTGTTCCTATCTCTACCTTCTCAGTATCAACACCCGGACCGCCGCCTTCGGGCCGGCGATCCTCGCACTCGGCGCGCTCGGCCTTCGCCCGCGCGGCGCTATGGCGATCGCGTTCTCATCCGGGCTTCTCGTCGTCTATGCGCTCCTCAATGCCTTGCTCGGGCGGGAAGCGCCGGCCGAGGGCCTGGCCATGCTGCCCGACACGTTCGCCGCCGTCTGGTCGCCGGCCGGTGCGGCGGCGGCGCTGCATCTGCTGCCCAATCTGTGCGAAGGGATCTTCGTCGTGGCGGAGGGCTTCGGGCTCGAGGCCCGCTTCGGTGCCGCCTACACCTGGCTGTCGCTGTCGCCGCTCCCCTCGCTCGCCGACGGCTTCGTGGATGTGTTGCCGCAGCAGGTGCGGCTGCACGCCTATGTGCCGATGGCGGCGGTCACCGAGCTGTGGCGCTTCGGCCTGCTGCCCGCAGCGCTCGTCCTGCTTCTCGTCTATGGCCTTGTGCGCGCCCATTTCACGCTCCGGCGGGCGAGCCCGGTCGCCTTTCTGGCCGTCAACTTTCTCCTCTTCGCGACGCTTTTCGTCGGCTTCGCCTATCCGGTGCGCTCGGCGCTCAAGTTCCTCTGGCTCGGCTATGCCATCGTCGTGCTCACGCGGTGCACCGATATGTCCACGAGGCGTTCTGCGGCACCCGACATCGCATCCTCGCCCGCGCGGGGGCTGCCGTGAACGCGCGGCTCCGCGTCCTCCTTGTTCTGCCCTCGGTCACAGCGGAGGGCGGCGGCGTCACCGAGGCGGCGCGCCGGTTGGCGCTCGGCCTCGCCGGCCGGCCGGAGATCGCCCTCGCGGTTGTCGCCCCGCGGGATGGCGGCGCCTTCGATCCGGCGGACTGGCCGGGCGTGCCGATCCGCACCTTCCGCTATGTCGGCTCGTCGCGTTACCGCTTCTCGCCCGGGCTGATCCGCCATCTCCTCGCGGTTCAGGCCGACCTGCTTCATCTGCACGGCCTCTGGACCGCGCCCGGCCTCGCGGTCTTCCTCGCTGCGCGGCTCCGCCGGCTGCCGCACATCGTCACGCCGCACGGCATGCTCGAGCCCTTCATTCTGCGCCGGTCGCGCCGCGCCAAGGCGCTGGTCGGCGGGCTCTATCAGACCGCGTTGCTCCGGCGCGCATCGGCTGTGCAGGTGACGACGGACGTCGAGGGCGGGCAACTCGCTGACGCCTCGGGCCGGCGCAGCCGTCATGTGATCCCCAATGCGGCGCCGGAGCCGGCCGAGAGGCCGGGACCGGTGCCGGACGGTTGGCCGCCGGAGGTGTGGCTGCCGGAGGTGTGGCTGCCGGACTTGGCGGCGCGGCGCATCTATCTCTTTCTCGGCCGGCTGCACGAGAAGAAGGGATGTGCCGAGCTCTGCGACGCCTGGGACGCGGTCTGTCTCGACGCCGGTTTCGCCCGCCGCGCCGCGCTCGTCGTTTGCGGCTGGCCGGACGGCCCGGGCGATGTGCCGGCCCGCGTCGCGGCGCTCGGCCTGCGGCACGGCAATGCGCTCTTTGTCGGGCCGCGCTTCGGCGCCGAGAAGGCGGCGTTGCTCGCCCGCGCGCATTTCCTCGTCCTGCCCTCGAAGAGCGAGGGCATGCCGATGACGGTGCTCGAAGCCTGGGCGGCGGGTACGCCGGTGCTGATGACCGAGGCTTGCCGTCTGCCGGAGGGCTTCGCCGCCGGGGCCGCGCTGCGGATAGGCGAGGACGCGCCCGCCATCGCCGAGGGTCTGCGCGTCGCCGACCGGCTGAGCACGGAGGAGCGGGCGGCGATGGCGGCGGCGGGCCGGGCCCTCGTCGCCGCGCGCTTCTCCGCGGCGGCGGTGGCGGCGAGCATCGCGGCGCTGTATCGGGCCGTTGCAGATCGAGCCCGGATGCCGGCGGAGAACGCCTCATGAAGGGTCTCCGTGCCGCGCTGCCCGCCCGCCATGCCGGCAGCCGCCGCAATTTCACCTGGGGCCATATCGGCTTTCGTGCCGCCTGGGCGCTCGCCTGGCTGGTGTTCGCCGCCTGGACCCCGCCGCCGCTGCACGGCTGGCGGCGCCTCTTGCTGCGGCTCGCCGGCGCCCGGCTCGGTGCGGGCGCCCGGGTCTATGGCTCGGCCCGGATCTGGTACCCGCCGCATCTCGCAATGGGCGCGGGCGCGGTGCTCGGACCGCATGTCGTCTGCACCACGATGGCGCCCGTCACCATCGGCCGTCTCGCGACGGTGTCGCAGTATGCCCATCTCGTCACCGGCACGCACCGCCTCGACGATCCGGATTTCGGCCTTTCGGCGGCGCCGATCGTGCTCGGCGATCACGTCTGGATCGCCTCCGGCGCCCTTGTCGGACCCGGTGTGACCGTAGGGGAGGGCGCCGTGCTCGGCGCGCGCGGCGTCGCCTTCCGCGATCTGGCGCCGTGGACCGTCCATGTCGGCAATCCGGCCCGGCCCGTGCGCCCGCGCCCGCGGTTCGCGCGATGACGCTATTCCGCGACCAAGAACCGGGGCGGTCCGTCGCCGAGCCGCACCGCACACAGCCGGCCGGTCGCGAAGCAGCCGAGATCGATGCCGATGCGGCGGCCGTCGAAGGACGGCTCGCGCTGCGGCGTATGGCCGTGCACGACGACGGCACCGAGCGGCTCGGTGGCGGAGAGGAAGGGCTCCCTGATCTCCGTGAGATCGCGCTCGCTCTGGGCCTCGATCGGCACGCCCGGCCGCAAGCCGGCATGGACGAGGACGAAGCCGTCCCACAGGGCGGCCACCGGCAGGCCGCGGAGGAACGCGATATGCTCGGCGGGGATCACGGACTGCGCCGCGGCGGCGAGTCCGCGCAGCCCCGCGCCGGCGAATCGGCTCCCCGGCGAAAGACCATAGGAGGCGAGCGTCTCCATCCCACCCTGGGTGAGCCAGAAGGCGGTCCGCTCCGGCGCGTCGAGGAAGGCGAGGAAAGCCAGTTCGTGATTGCCGCGCAGCACGAGCCGCTCGAATCCGGCCGGCGGCGGCGCGAGCAGATGGCCGATCACGCCGGCCGAGGCCGGCCCGCGATCGACGAGGTCTCCGAGCAGCACGATCAGCCGCCGTTCGGCCGACAGGGCGGCGGCATCCGCCGCGATCATCGCCTCGAGCGCGATCAGCTGATCGAGGCAGCCATGCACATCGCCGATCGCGTAGACGAGGTCCGCCTCCGGCCTCAGGATCGAAAGGCGGCGTTCGGGCACGCCGATGCGCCGCGCCAAACCGAAACCGCGCCTGATCGCGCCGAGCATGCGTCTGCTTGTCCTTCTTCGTGCGCGTGGGAACACGAGCCGGCGAATGCGGCACGGCGATGGCCACGCCGGCCGGCAGGTGCGACCTGTGGTTGGTGCTTCGATCGCGCCGATATAGGTCCTGCCGCTGCGGAACGCCAGAGTCCGCCCCCATCGGAGATGCGCGGCACGCGGGCTGCGTCCCTTGCGGACGAGCCGGGGGCCGAGCTGCGGCGAGCGATCGGCCTGTTGCGGCGGCAGCGGCGGCTCATTCTCGGCGTCGCGGCGGCGACCGTCTTCCTCGTGCTCCTCCTCGCGCTCGCGCATCCGCCGCGCTACGAGGCCCGCACGCTCATCCTCGTCGAGGCGGCCGAGCGCAGTCCGCTCGCCATGGCCGGCGCAGCCGACCCGCCACAGGACGATGGCGGCCGGATCGACGGCGAGGTCGAGATGCTGCGTGCACCGGCAACGGCGGGCCTCGTGATCGCCGATCTCGGCCTCGCCGATCCGGTCTTCGCCCCGCGCCGCACGGTGGTCGACCTCTTCCGTCCATTCGGCACGAGGGTCGCCGCCGATTCGCCGGAGCAAGCGGAACAGCGGGCGCGCGACCGGCTCGAAGCCGATGTCTTCATCCTGCGCAAGGGGGCCACCCGGCTGATCGAGATCTCGGCGCGCGCCGATGAGGCGGCTGCGGCCGCCCGGCTCGCCAACGCGTTCGCCGCAGCGCACCTCGAGATGCGTCTCGCCGCGCGGGTCGGCGCGCTCGAAGCGGGGCAGCGCGCCTTCGACCGGGCCGCGGAGGCCGCCGCGTCGGCGCTGTCCCGCGTCGAGGCGGGGCTCGACGCCTTCGTCGAGAAGGCCGTCCGGTCACTGCCCGACCCCGCAGCGCGATCGCGGTTCGAGATGATGCTCGCCGAAATCGACGACGCGGAGGCGGCTCGCACCGGCCTCGGTGCGACGATCGCCGCAACGGCCGATCTCGCCGGCCGGCGCGACTGGTCCGGTCTCGCCGCGCGGATCAGTTCGGCGCGGCTGTCCTCGCTCGTCGCCGAGCGGATCGACCTCCTCAACCGGCTGAGTGCCGCGCGCGGCACGGTCGATCTGCGGCTCCGCCTCGCCGCGCTCGAGCGGCAGCTCGACACCGAATACCGCGCGGCGGCGGCCGACCTGCGGCTGCGGCTCGAAACACGGCGGAGCGAAGAGGAGGCGCTGCGTGCTCGGCTCGCGGAGGCCTTCGAAGCGAGCGCGCTGACGCCGCCTCTCTTGCAGCGCTTCTTCGAGCTGCGCCAGGCCGCGGCGAGCAATCGCGACCTTTATGCGCGCGCGCTCGCCGGCTCGACCGCCTTCGCCGTCGAGCGGGCGGCGCAGCTTCCGGAAAGCCGAATCGTTTCGCCCGCACTGGTGCCCGGCCGCCCGGCCTCGCCCGATCTGCCGCTCGTGCTGGCCCTGTCGGGGCTCGGCGCGCTGGCGCTCGGCATCGGCGCGGCGGTGCTGCGCGAGCGGCACGCCGGCGGCTTCGTCGATGCCGATGCGGAAGGGCTCGACGCACCGGTGATCGCGCTCTTGCCGGAGACGGCCGGCTTCACCGGCGAGGCTCTCGGAGCGGCCTTCGGCGGCCCGGAGATGGTGTTCGGCGAGGCCGTCCGGCGCTTGCGGGCGGCGCTCGAAGGCGGCCGGCGGGTCGGCATGCGGTCGGGCCGTGGTCGGGTCGTGCTCGTCACCTCCGCCGAGCACGAGGAGGGTAAAAGTCTGGTCGCGCTGGCCCTCGGGCGCGCCTTCGCCCGGGCGGGCCGCGCGGCTCTGCTCGTCGACGGCGATTTCCGGCGGCCGGCGTTGCATCGTCTCGTAGGGCTCGCCCCGCGGCGCGGGCTCGCCGACCACCTGAGCGGCGCGGACCCCGAGGCGAGCACGGCGATGCGCGCGACCGACCCCGCGAGCCCGCTCCGCCTGGTGCTCGGCTCCGCGGGCCGTCGCGCCGCCTCCGAGGCGCTCGCCGAGTCGCCCCGCCTCGCGGGCCTGATCGAAGAATCGCGAAGCGCCGCAGACTTCGTCCTCCTCGACAGTTCGCCCGTGCTCGCCGCGGTCGATCCCTGTCGGCTCGCGGCGGAGGCCGATCTCGTGCTTCTCGTGCTTCGTTGCGGACGGACGAGCCGTCCCTCAGCGCGCGCCGCACTCGCTGCGCTCGGGCGGAGCGCGCCGGAGACGCCGGTCCTCGTGGTCCTGAACCGCGCCGAGCGCGGTCTCGGCCGTTTCTTGCCGCTCTGCATCGGCGAGTCTCGGAAGCGGGCCATCTGAGCCCGAGGCCCGTTCGCATCGACCGATGCGTGGTCCGCCTTGCCGGCCGCCGCGCGGGCGTTACCTGAGCAAGGGTCCCGATCACGATGGAGCGAGTTCCATGCCGGCCCTCAGATGGTTCGCCTGCGCGCTTCTGGTGTTCGCCTCCGGTGCGGTGCACGCCGCCGACATCGCGGTCGATCTCGAGCTTGTGCTCGCCGTCGACGTCTCGCGCTCGATGGATGCCGAGGAACAGGCCCTGCAGCGCAACGGCTATGCCGCGGCGATCACGCATCCCGATGTCCTTGCCGCGATCCAGGACGGACCCCTCGGCCGGATCGCGGTGACCTATGTCGCCTGGTCGAGCCCGGTCGGCCAGCAGGTCATCGTGCCCTGGACGCTGATCGACGGGGCGGAGAGCGCGGCGGTCTTCGCCGCGCGGATCGCGCCCGCCGCCTTCGACGGCCGCTTCGGCACATCGATTTCGTCGAGCCTCGTCTTCTCCGCCGGTCTCTTCGAGGGCAACGGCTTTTCCGGCGAACGCCGGACGATCGATGTGTCGGGCGACGGTCCGAACAATTCCGGTCCGCCGGTCGCTCCCGCGCGCGACGCGGTGGTGGCGGAGGGCATCGTCGTCAACGGCCTGCCGATCATGCTGCGGCCCTCGGCCGGCATCGGCATCTACGGCATTGCCGATCTCGACGTCTATTACGCGGATTGCGTCATCGGGGGACCCGGCGCCTTCATCGTTCCGGTGGTCGGGCTCGAAGGCTTCGCCGATGCGGTGCGGCGCAAGCTGGTGCTCGAGATCGCGGCGCGTCCGTCGCTCGTCCTGCCCGCCGCCGACCGTCGCGTCCTCGGGGCGAGCGACTGTCTGATCGGCGAGAAGCTCCGCCGCAACTGGATGAATGATCGTTAGCTCACGGGGAGGGCGGCCCGGCCGTGGCACTCAGGGCGCGGACGCGCTCCATCAGCGTCGTGCCGGGCGGAAAGGGCCGGTCCGGCAGCGGGCCGACCGCGGGTTCCGGCGCGCGGGGCGGGAGCGCGGCGCGGGCGGGCAGGGGCGCCGCCGTGGCGGCGATCGTCTCGACGAGCGCGGCCTCGAGCCGGGCATAGGCATCGGCCTCCGCCGGACCGGTATCGGGCAAGGCGCGCGTGACCGGTGGCGTTGACGCGATAGGGGGCGGCGGAACGGAGGCCGGCAGGGCCGCAGGCGCCGCGATGGGCACGGCCACGCGAGAGGGCTCCGATGCCCCCCCTGGTGGCTCGCGGCCCGCTCCGTCCTTCGGGTCGCCGACGGAGGGCGCTTCCGGGATCGGCGGCGAACCGCCGTCGGGCATCGGGCCGGCGAGCCGCAGCACGGCCGCCGCGATGGCATCGAGCTTGTCGCGAAGCGCTGCGGCGCGGGTCTCGTCGAGCGCGGACGGCGCCGCGGGCGGGACCGCGGAAAGCGCCGTCTCGAGCCGCGCCGTCTCCGCTTCGAGCGCCTCGACCCGGGCTTCGAGCGCGTCCTTCTCGGCCCGCAGGGCGTCCATCGCCTTGCCGAGATTGTCGCCGCCCTCCTCGTCGTCGGCGGGCTGCAGGGCGGCCCGCTCTGCGGCGAGCTGTGCCGCCGCGAGATCGGTCTTGAGCACGGCGATCTCGCCGGCGCGCCGCGCGGCCTCGGGCGCGAGCCGGGCCAGCTCGGCCTCCGCGGCGGCGAGCCGGGCCTCGCGCGCCGTCGCCCGCTGGCGTTCGAGTGCGACGGTGGTGCGCAGGGTCGAGAGTTCCGTCTCGAGCTCGGCGCGGCGGACCGACTCCCCGGTCGCGCCGGTCTTCGCCGCCGCCATCGCATCGCGCAGATTGCCGAGCTCGGTCTCGCTCGCGATCCGCTCCAGCCTGTGCGCCTCGGCCTCGCCGGCGAGCGTCTCGATCCGGGCTTCAGCCGCGAGGAGCGCCTTGCTCTTGTCAACGAGTTCGGCGCTCGCCGCCTCGAGCGCGGCGATCTGCTGATCGCGCGCGGCGAGCGCGGCCGCAAGGGCCGCCTCACGCCGCTCGATCGCGAAGAGGTCGTCGGCCGAGCCGCCATGCGCCTCGGCGAGGCGATGGATGAGGTCGCGGCGGCGGTTGAGCTCGACCGTCTGCTCGGCGGTCTTCGCTTCCAGCCTTTCGAGCGTCGTCTCGAGCCGGCGGATGGCGAGGGCGTGGCCGACGCGGATCTGGTCCTTCTCCGCCGCGATCTCGTCCGGCGTCATCGGCAGGCTGCGCTCCATGTCGCGGCGGGCGAGACGCAGCGCGCGGCGCCAGAAGGGCGGCATCAGCACCAGCCCGACGAGGCCGGCCGACAGCACGCCGAGCGCGAAATACATCACCGCTTCGATCAAGCACCGTCCCCTGGACGCACCGGCCGCCGCCGGTCGAACGCGCGCTCCCGCCACGGGCGGGGTCGGCGCCGCATGCGCGGCGGGCCGCTCTTCCTATTGACACCGGTGCGCCGGAGGAGTCCAGCGGCTTGCCGGCTTTGCGCCGTCAGAAGGGGTTCCAGGTCTGCCGGTCGGTGAACTTCAGATAGCCGAGATTGATGCCGATGCGGGCGCCGACGCCGGCCACGATCGGCACTACGGTGATGTCGCCGCGCGACAGCACGGTCATGCCGACACCGCCGACCAGATAGGCCGAACCGTTGACGCCGCCGAAGCGCTGATACATTCCCCCGATCGAGGGCAGATTGTAGACGAGCATCATCACCCGGGAGCCTTCGCCGCCGAAGTCCCAGCCGATCGAGGGGCCTTGCCAGTAGACGGTGTGCTGCCCGGCATTGCGGGTGTAGAGCGTGCCCTGGCCGTAGCGCAGGCCGCCGATGATGGCGCCCGAGCCCTGCTCGCCGAGGATATAGCCGTTCGGCAGGCCGTAGCTCGATGCCGCACGTTCGACCACGGTGGCGAGCCCGGTCGAGACATTGCCGAAGAAGGACTGGCCGGTCGCGACGATCTCGTCGACGGTGAAGCCACTGCCCGATTGTTGGGCCCCGGCGGGTCCCATGGGGAGGATGGCGAGCGCCATCAGCGCCGCCAGGATCAGGGGCCGGAAAATGCCGGACATCGGGCGCGTTCCTTCTCTCTCGGCACGGCGGCACCTCGAAACGGTACCGCTGCGGCCGAACCTGCCGCTTTTCTTCTCGACCCTGCCGCGAGACTCGACTTCCGGCAACTGCGAAAATCGCCGTCAGGAGACCGAATCGGCCGCAGAGTGTAGGGCAAAAACGGCGGCAGCGCGGCGTTTCGCAAGGATCGCCGGGCGCCACACGCCGGCTTCGGTTGGCAGGGCGCGGCGGGCGGGGTATCCGAGGCGGGGTCGATGGCGACGATTCGGACGGAGGCGGCGATGGAGCATCCCGAGACGCAGACTGTGGAGCTCGCGGCGCTCGATCTCGCGGCGCTCCTGTGCAGCCGGGTCTGCCACGACATCATCTCGCCGGTCGGCGCGATCAATAACGGCCTCGAAGTGCTCGACGAAGAAAACAGCGAGGAGATGAAGACCTTCGCGCTCGACCTCATCCGCAAGAGCGCGCGCCAGGCCTCCGCCAAGCTGCAATTCGCCCGTCTCGCCTTCGGTGCCGCCGGATCGGCGGGGGCGGAGATCGATCTCTCCGACGCCGAGAAGGTGGCGCGCGGCTATATGGAGGGTGAGAAGGCGTCCTTCGACTGGATCGCGCCGCGGGCGCTGATGCCGAAGAACCAGGTCAAGCTGGTGCTCAACCTCGTTCTGCTCGCCGTCGCCGCGGTGCCGCGTGGCGGCTCGATCACCGTGACGATCGAGGGCGAGCCGAAGAATCCGAGCTTCACGCTTCATTGCAGCGGTCCGACCGCGCGCATCCCGCACGCCTTCGAGCGGCTCGTGCCGGGCGAGATCGGCGAGGTGCCGGTCGATGCCCATGCCGTACAGCCTTATTATGCGGGGCTGCTCGCCCGCGCCTGCGGCATGACGGTCGCCGCCGTCTTCGCGGGCGTCGACGTCGTCATCACCGCCCTGCCGAAGGCCTGACGTTTTCCCGCTTACGTCGACCCGCCCCAGGCGTCCGGAAAAGCGAAAGCCCCGCCGGGGCGGGGCTTCAGGGGCGAGAGGTTCGGCGGTCAGGCGCTGGCGCGCAGGTCGCGATCGTCCGGCTCGCGCAGCACATAGCCGCGGCCCCATACCGTCTCGATATAATTGTGGCCCTGCGTCGCCGTCGCGAGCTTCTTGCGCAGCTTGCAGATGAAGACGTCGATGATCTTCAGCTCCGGCTCGTCCATGCCGCCATAGAGATGATTGAGGAACATCTCCTTGGTCAGCGTGGTGCCCTTGCGCAGCGAGAGCAGCTCGAGCATCTGATATTCCTTGCCGGTCAGATGCACGCGCTGGCCGTTCACCTCGACGGTCTTGGTGTCGAGATTGACGGTCAGATCGCCCGTGTTGATCACCGACTGGGCATGGCCCTTCGAGCGCCGGACGATGGCGTGGATGCGGGCGACGAGCTCGTCCTTGTGGAACGGCTTCGTCATATAGTCGTCGGCGCCGACGCCCAGTCCGCGCACCTTGTCCTCGATGCCGGCGAGGCCGGAGAGGATCAGGATCGGCGTCTTGACCTTCGACACCCGCAGCGACCGCAACACCTCGTAGCCGGACATGTCCGGCAGGTTGAGGTCGAGCAGGATGATGTCGTAATCGTAGAGCTTGCCGAGATCGACGCCTTCCTCGCCCAGATCGGTGGTGTAGACGTTGAAGTTCTCGGACTTCAGCATCAGTTCGATGCTTTGCGCGGTAGCGCTGTCGTCCTCGATCAGCAGAACTCGCATTACCTGTCCCCTCGTGCCTGTCCGGGGCCTGGAGCGCCGGGAGAGCGCCCGGCGCCGAGGAAAGGGTCAAAACCCGATTCGGACGCTACCGCCCAATGGTTAACAAATCCCGATTCCGGCCGACAAGAGGATTAAGATCTCGGTGCCTCGGGCACCGCCTCTTCGTCCATCCCGGCCTGCTCGGCCGGTCTGTCGGACCGGGTCCGGGAAACGCGATCCCATCCGGTAAGCGTCTCGTCCGACTCGCGATTTTGGAACGCCGCCGTTCCGCGAGCCTCGGGTTTACCCCCTCTTAAGGCCTCATGCGTCATGTTTAACGGCAGACGTAAAGGAAAGGTTGACGGCGGGTCGGCGGCTTAAGGTTTTGACAAGCGTGGGCGCTCTGGTCGGGGATAACGGGGATATTCCGCCCGTGGGCAACAACGGCCGCCGGGCCGCGAGACCCCATTCGCCGGGCCGCCTCGACCGCCCCTTTGGCCATCCGCTCGTGCCGATCCGTGCATCGGGTCGCGGGGGGGCGCGCCTCGGGGCGCTCGCTGACGGGGAACTGATCCGGGCGAGCGGAAGCCGCCGCCACCCGGGCGTGCTGGGGGGACGGGGCCTTTCGTGCCCCGGGCCGGAGACTGGGCCTTCACTTCACGGGGAAGGGCGGGTGACGCGCATGGGAAAGGGCCGCCGTCCTTCCGTTTCGATCGCTGTCGCGCCTGCCGCCGGCTCTGAAGGGGAGCGAGGACGATGAAGTCGCGCGACAGCCTGATCCGCTCGAAGCGGTTCCAGGCGGAGGAAAAGCGCAGGCAGGTCGAGCAGATCGAGGCGATGATCGCCGAATTCGAGCGCATGGCGCGGGAGCTGAACGACCAGATCCTCGCCGAGGAGGAACGCTCCGGCATCCGCGACACGAGCCATTTCGCCTATCCGACCTTCGCCCGCGCGGCCGCACAGCGGCGTGACAATCTCATCACATCGGCCGCCGACCTGCGCGCCCAGCGCGACGCCGCGCAGCGCCTCCTCGACGCCGCGCTCGATGAATTGAAGCGCGCGGAACTGATCGCCGAACGCGGCCAGGATCGCGGCGCGAGAGCCGGCGTGGCGCCCGCGGGCGGGCGCCGGCGCGGCGCCGGCCACCCCTCTCACGCCGGCTGAGCCGCCGCCGCGAGCCGAAAGCGGGCGAGCCGTTCGTAATGGGGCCGCGCCGCTTCGGCGATCGGCTTCAGCGAGTCGTCGAGATCGGCGAAGGCGATCTCCGGCCGCGGCGGGCCGAAACCGGTCGACGCTTCGACCGCATGGTACCAGTGCGGCGCCCAGACCCCGTCGGTCGCCCGCCGGCCGGGCGGCCAGGCGAGCATCGCCGGCTCGAAGGAGAGCGAAAGCGCCGCGCAGAGGGCCGCGAGCACGCCGGCCGGGTCGGCGAGCACATCGGCCCCGTCGATCACCGGAGGCGCCGCACCGAGCCGGTCGGCCACCCGTTCGAAGATCTCCGCCTGCTGGACGAAGCCGAGATCGGCGAGCGCCACCGTCTCGCGCTTGGCGCGATAGGAGGCGAGCACGCTCTCCGGCCGGCGGATCAGGAAGGCGTTCCGCACCGCATCGCTCCAGCCGAGCGGAAAGCCCGGCAGCATGTGGTGCGTCATGTGCTTCTGGTAGAAGAGCGTCGTGCCGGCCGGAACCGGTCCGGTCAGCGCTGCGGCGACCGCGTCTGGATCGGTCTCGCCGGCGGCGATCACCGCCTCGGCCATCGGATGGTCGAGGCCGGTTGCGGCGAGATAGGCGGCATAGAAGGGTTCGTCGACGACATGGGCGTCCCGCCGGTTGCCGAAAGCGCGCATCATCGCGGTCGAGATATTGCGCGGTCCCGACCACATCGCGATGCGGGCGACGCCATCGTCGGCGGTCCCGGAATATGACAGGACGGTGTCGGTATATGACATCGCGCGGCGCCTCCGCCCCATGATATGGAACCCATAGAATCAGTCCGCGGGGGAAGCCCCACTGCGGCGCCATGATCCCGGTCTCCTCGGTCGGTCGCAAGACGCATGTCCCTCGTCCTCTTCCATCTCGCGAATGCGATCGCCTTTCTCGCCTTCCTGTTCCGCGACCAGCTCTATTTGCGGGCGATCACTGTCGTGTCGATGGTGCTGCAGTCGGTCTACTACTTCACCATCGTCGGCGGGCCGCTCTACAACCCGCTGTTCTGGAAGGCCGTGACCTTCCTGCTCAATGCCGGGATGATCGTGCTCCTCTTCCGCGACCGCATCGGCTACGGCATCGATCCGCGAACCCGGCCGCTCTATGACCAGCTCGAAGTGCTGAGCTACGGCCAGTTCCGCCGGCTCCTCGCGGCCGGGCGGCGGATCGACGGGCCGGCAGCCCTGATCGAGGAAGGCAAGCGGCCGGGCGCGCTCTACTTCGTCCTGTCGGGCGAGGCGGAGGTGCGCAAGAACGGCGAGACGCTGGCGGTCGGGCCGCACATCTTCCTGGGCGAGATCGCCTTCCTGACCGGCGGCACGGCGAGCGCCTCCGTCCGGCTCGCAGAAGATGCGCACTGCCTCGCCTGGGACGTCGCCGCGCTGCGGACGCTGATGGCGAAGGAGCGGGCGATCGACATAGCGCTCCGCGGCTTGATGAACCGCGATCTCGCGGCGAAGACGGCGCGCTCCGCGCTCGGCCCCTCAGTCGATCGGCGAAAGGCCGCCGGCGACCAGATCGCGGTATAGGCCGCGCAGCCGCTCGATCATCGGCGTCGCGCCGGTGCCGATCCGCCTTCCGTCGACGATGCGCACCGGCACGAGGCCGGCGAAGGTGCCGGTGACGAAGGCCTCGTCGGCGCCATAGGCGTCGACGAGGCTGAAATCCTTCTCGAACACCGGCAGGCCGGCCGCCCGGCCCATCGCGATGACGTTGCCGCGGGTGATGCCGCCGAGACAGTAGCCGCCGGTCGAGGTCCAGATCTCGCCCTTGCGGACGATGAAGAAATGGGTCGAGTTGCAGGTCGCGACGAAGCCGCGATCGTCGAGCATCAGCGCTTCGTCGGCGCCCGCCTCGGTCGCCTGGATGCAGGCGAGGATGCAGTTGAGTTTCGAATGGGAGTTGAGCTTCTGGTCCTGTTCGGCCGGCCCGGTGCGCCGGACATGGGCAGTGAAGAGCTTCAGCCCCTTCTCTACCGTCTCCGGCTTCGGCAGCTTGTATTCCGGCACGATGACGATCGTCGCCTTGCCGATGGCGAGCCGCGGGTCCTGATAGGGCGTGCGCTTGACGCCGCGGGTCACCATCAGCCGGACGTGCACGCCGTCCGTCATGCCGTTCGCCTTCAGGCAGTCGAACAGCCGCCGCTTCAGCGCAGCCCGGTCGAGCCCGATGTCGATCATCAGCGCGTGCGCGCCCTCATAGAGCCGGTCGAGATGCGGCTCGAGGAAGGCGACACCGCCGGCGACGACGCGCAAGCCCTCCCAGACGCCGTCGCCCAGCACGAAGCCGGAATCGAACACCGAGACCACCGCCTCTTCGCGCGGCACGAGCCTGCCGTTGACCGAGATCAGGATGTGGTCGTTGCGCGGATCGTCGACATAGCCGTGCACGCCGGTGGCGGGCGTCTCCCCGGCCATCATCATGACCTCTCCTCCGGCTCGATCAGCGGAATGTGCGGTCCGGCGCTGCGCGGCAGATGGCCGGTCAGCCGCGGATCGGGCGACACCTCGACGGCGAACTTGTACGGTCGGAAGCCGGACTTCGCATAGAAGGGCAGGGCGGCCGGGGAATCGAAGCTGCAGGTGTGCAGCCAGACCCGTTCGATGCCGGGGCGCCAGGCGGCGGCGAGGGTGGCGTCCATCAGCACCGCCGCAGCGCCCCGCCCCGCCGCTTCCGGCACGACGCCGAACATCGCGATCTCCACATCGTCACGGCCGACATGGATCTCCGAAAGGCCGATCGGCCCGGTATCGTCCTCGAGATAGCGCGTCTCGGTGTCCGGACGGGACAGCAGGGCGCGCAGTTCCTCCTCCGGCATGACGGCGCGGGAGAACCACAGCCAGCGCTCGCCGATGCGCGAATAGAGCTGTCGATAGCTCGCGGTTTCGGGCCTTTCGATGCGGCGCACCCGCAGGTCCGGCCGGTCGCCGCGCGGCGAGGCGGGCGGGGTGCGCATCTCGAGATAGGTCACCATATTGGCGATCCGGCCCGGCGGCAGATCGGTATAGCCATCGAGGTCGAGCGGAAGGAAGGGCATGCGAAGGGCTCGGCGGGTTGAGAGGCGGACGGGCTCAGCCCTCGAAGGGGAGGGTGGCGTCGAGCACGTGGCGGGCCGCCGCGATCATGGTCGGGCGGATCGCCTCGCGGGCGGCGAAGGCGATCAGAAGGGGTTCGTTCGAGAGCATATATTCGAGCACGCCGACGAGGAAAGCGGGCTCGCCGGCAGCGGCGCGGATGCTCTCGGGGCCGATCCCGGTCAGCGCCAGGAACTGGCCGAGTTCCTCGGGTTCGCCGGCGATGAAGGCGAGGGCGCGGACCGCGAGCGTCTCCGCCTCGGTTTCGGTCATCCGCGCCGGGCGGTCTCGCAGCATCGCGGGTTTGCCTTTCCGAAACGATTCCATCGCTAGAGTCTTATCGCACATTCGCGCGCCGCGTGCCTGCGCCGCCCTCTTCGGGCGACCGAAAGCGGCAGGGCCGGGACGGAGAAGCATCATGCCGAAGACGGTCCTGGTCGTGGAAGACAACGAGCTCAACATGAAGCTCTTCCACGATCTCCTCGAAGCGCACGGCTATGCCGTCATCCAGTCCCGCCATGCGCTGGAGGCGATCGAACTGGTGCGCCGGCATCGTCCCGATCTCGTCCTGATGGACATCCAGCTGCCCGAGGTCTCCGGCCTCGAGGTGACGAAATGGATCAAGGAAGACGATTCGATCAAGTCGATCCCGGTGATCGCGGTGACCGCCTTCGCGATGAAGGGCGACGAGCAGCGCATCCGGGAGGGGGGCTGCGAAGCCTATCTGTCGAAGCCGATCTCCGTCGCGAAGTTCCTGGAGACGGTGAAGGCCTATCTCGGCGACGGGTGAGTCGCGAAGGAAGGGGCCGGGCGAGGTCGAGCCGCAACCTGTGATCGAAGCGATCGGGGATCGTCCCGTCGAGCCTGCATCTTCGGTCAAAAAATACATCAAATTTTGAAATAATCTGCCGGCAGAGCCGCTCGATCCATTCCGCTGGCGAACGGTTCGTTCTATGGTGATGGCGATCGGATGGCGCTTCGGAATCGACCGGAGCGCCACGGTGACACCCCGTATGCCCAGGTCCGCCGCATCTCCTGGCATGTGGGGTCGGCTCGGCCCAGAACGGCGAGAGTGGCCTCCTCGTTGACCCGTTCTGGGCCGGCCACCTTCATCGACATGTCTGCAGACGTTCCCGTGCGCGGGCCCCCCACAGGGGCGCCGTTCGCGGAAGGCCGAACCGAACGCCGGGCAAGAAAAAAGGCGCCGCGAACGGCGCCTCGTCTCCGCCAGCCTCCGGGATGAGGCTTACTTGATCTTCGCCTCGCGGAACTCGACGTGCTTGCGCGCGACCGGGTCGTATTTCTTGACCGTCAGCTTCTCGGTCATGGTGCGCGAGTTCTTCTTCGTGACGTAGAAGAAGCCGGTGTCGGCCGAACTCACGAGCTTGATCTTGATGGTGGTGGCCTTGGCCATGGGGAGAACCTTCCGGAAATAAAGGCGCGGCCCGGGTCGAGGACCAACGGCCGATTTGGCCGGGAACCTAGCCGAGCCCGCCGCAATGTCAAGGCTCGCGGCGGCTGGTCGCCCGGGTGTTCAGCCGTTCTGGGCGGCCCTGGTGGTCAGCCGGATGAAAACGAGCACGATATAGGCGAGGAAGAAGGCGCCGAGCGCCACCGCGAAGCCGTGCGGCCGCCAGACGTCCATCGCCGCGCCGATCACCGCGGGGCCGCCCAGCGCACCGGCGGAATAGCAGAACACGAAGGCGGCATTCGCGGTCGCGAGGTCGGCGCCCGAGAAGCGCGAGCCGAGATGGGCGAGGCCCACCGTATAGAGTGCACCGACCGAGCCGCCCCACAGGCCGAGCAGGATCATGAAGGGCCAGAAGCCGTGCGCCACCAGCGGCGTCACCGCGGAGCCGACGAGTCCGCAGACGGCGATGCCGAGGAGCAGCGCCCGCCGGTCGATCCGGTCGGAGAGCAGGCCGATCGGCAATTGCATGACGATGTTGCCGATCGTCACCGCGATCGCGAACAGGATCACCGTGTCGCGGTCGAAGCCGACCGCCTGGCCATAGAGCGGCAGGAGGGCGAAGGCGCCGCTCTCGATCATGCCGAAGAGCAGCGCCGCGCCGGTGGCCACCGGCGCGAGGAAGAGGAAGCGGCCCATGCCGCCCCGGGCATGGCCGGAGAGCCGCGGCGCGCCATTGCCGCCGGCGAGGATCGGGATCACCGCGAGGGCGAGCACGATCGCGCCGGCGCCGAAGGGCGGCAGGCCGTTGAGCCCGGTCAGTCGCAGGACCAGCGGTCCGCAGGCGAAGCCGAGCGACAGGAGTGTTGCATAGAGCCCCATGACGAGGCCCCGGCGGGCGGGCGGGGCGACCGTCGAAATCCAGAACTCCGACAGCACGAAGGTGACGGTGAGCGCCGCGCCGGCGAGGAAGCGGAGCGGGAACCACAGCCAGAAATTCTCGGCGAGCCAGAACAGCGGCAGGGCCGCCGCCATCGTCGCGATCGACAAGGCGAGAAGCCGCGACGTGCCGATGAAGGCGGCGAGGCGCGGGACGAAGGGGGTGATCGCCATCGAGGCGAGGCCCCAGGCCGCGGTGTTGATGCCGATCCAGGTGTTCGAAATGCCGCGCGCCTCGAGCGTCAGACTGAGCAGCGGCATGGCGATCGAGAAACCGAGGCCGACGGCGGCGACCGAGGCGAGCGGCGCGACGAGGCTGCCGTTCCGGCAGGGCTCGGCCTCGATTTCGGCACTATGCGACATCGGCACCTCGGGCAGGGGAATGGCTCGGGCGAGGAGAAAAGACTCGGCGGCTCGTCATCTACAGGGCGGAAGGGTGGCTCGCCACCCCCGGAGCCGTCAGGCCGACCGGCTCGGCTCGGGATCGTTCGGATCCCCCTCGGGATCGAAGCCGTGCATGCGCAGCGCCCATTGCAGGCCGACGACGGCGCCCTTCACCGGCCGCAGCAGGCCGAGAGTGAGAACGAGGGTGAGCGGCAGCCAGATCGCGAGATGGGTGGCGTTCGAGAGCTGCCAGTGGGTGGCGACCACGAGGATCAGCGGAACGACGATATGGCCGACGATGAAGATCGTGAAATAGGGCGGCGCGTCGTCCGCCCGCTGGTGCGACAGATCCTCACCACAGGCGTCGCAGCGGTCGACCACCTTCAGATAGCCGTCGAAGAGCGCCCCCGTGCCGCAATGCGGACAGCGGCAGAGAAAGCCCTTGGTCAAGGCCGGCATCAGCGGGCGCTTCGGCGGCGCGGCGGCGTCGGTCCGCCCGGTCCAGTCGCTCATCGTCCCCTCCAGCATGCCCTCCCATATCTGTGCCGGCGCGGCGGGCGCAAGCCGTTGCGGCGGCTGGCCGCGCCCTTCTGGAAGCGCTTTCCGCAAAACGGCCTCCGATTGGAACGGATGCATTTGCCATCCGACCGCGCCGATGGCTATGCAGACGGCCGATCCACTGTCCCTGGCGAGCGTTGCCCCATGCGTCGTCACATCCGGCCCTTTCTCGCCCGGCACGAGCCGCGCGGCCGGCTCATCCTCCATCTCAAGTCCGGTTCGGGGGCGATGCTCGGCATGGGCCTCGTCGGGGCACTCTCCTCCCTCGTCCATCTGCCGCTCCTGATCGCACCCTTCGGGGCGACCGCTGTGCTCCTGTTCGGCCAGCCGGCGAGCCCGCTCGCCCAGCCGATCAACGTGTTCGGCGGCTATCTGCTCGCCGCGGCGATCGGGGTCGTCGCGGTTCTCGCCTTTCCCGGCTCGCTCGTCGCCACCGCGATCGCGGTCGGCCTCGTCATCGCGCTGATGCTGGCGCTGCGCGTGACCCATCCGCCGGCGGGCGCCATCCCGATCGTCGCCGCAGCGGCCCCGGCGGCACCCGCCGCGCTGTTCGCGGTCGTGCTGATCGGCAGCGCGAGCCTGATCGCCTTCGCCGTGCTCCACCACCGCCTGCCGCCGCGCCACGACTATCCGCGGCGGCTTTCTTGACGCGGCCCGCCTGAGCGGTCAGCGGCCGCGGCGTGGCCCCGCGCGCCGCGACGGCCCGCCGGTCCGGCTGCGGCCGGGTGCCGTGCGGACCTTTCGCTCGCCCTTCGGCAGGCGCCGGCCTTCGGTCAGCATCTCGAAACGCAGTGCGCCGGCGATCGGCGCCACTTCGACGAGCCGCACCTCGACCGCGTCGCCGAGCTGGTGCATCTCGCCCGTCCGCTCGCCGATCACCGCGTGGCGGGCCTCGTCATAGACGTAATAGTCCTGCCCGAGCGAGCCGATCGGCACGAATCCGTCGGCGCCCGTTTCGGCGAGCTTCACGAACAGCCCGGCCTTGGTCACGCCGGCGATCCGGCCGGCGAAGCTCGCGCCGATCCTGTCGGCGAGCCAGTGCGCCACCAGCCGGTCTACCGTCTCGCGCTCGGCCGCCATCGCCCGCCGCTCGGCGCCGGAGATCTCGGTCGCGATGTCGGCGAGCCGCTCTTCGATGCCCTCGGGGAGCCCGCCCTCGCCGAGATCGAGCGAGCGGACGAGCGCCCGGTGCACGATCAGATCGGCATAGCGGCGGATCGGCGAGGTGAAATGTGCGTAGCGCCGCAGGTTGAGGCCGAAATGGCCGATGTTCTGCGGGTCGTAGACGGCCTGGCTCTGCGAGCGCAGCACCACCTCGTTGACGAGCGTCTCGTGTTCCGTTCCCTTCACCCGGGCGAGGATGTGGTTGAACTGGCCCGGCCGCAGATTGCCGCTCTTCGGCAGCGAGAGCTCAAGCGAGGCGAGGAATTCGCGCAGCGCCTCGATCTTGGCGAGCGAGGGTGCATCGTGGACGCGATAGACGAGCGGCGTCTTGCGCCGTTCGAGCGTCTCCGCGGCGGCGACGTTCGCCTGGATCATGAACTCTTCGATCAGCCGGTGGGCATCGAGCCGCTCCGGTACCACGATCCGGTCGATCGCACCGGACGGCGCGACGATCACCTTGCGCTCGGGAATGTCGAGGTCGAGCGGCTGGCGTTTGTCACGGCCCCGTTTCAGCGCCTCATAGGCCCGCCAGAGCGGCCGCAGCACCGGCTCGAGGAGCGGACCGGTCTTGTCGTCCGTCCGGCCGTCGATCGCCGCCTGCGCCTGCGCATAGGAGAGCTTCGCCGCCGAGCGCATCATCACGCGGTGGAAGACATGGAAGGTCTTCTTCCCCTCCGCCGTGAAGCGCATCCTGACCGCGATCGCCGGCCGGTCCTCCCCCTCGCGCAGCGAGCAGAGATCGTTCGAGATCCGTTCGGGAAGCATCGGCACGACGCGGTCCGGGAAATAGACGGAATTGCCGCGCTTCAGCGCTTCCCTGTCCATCGCCGAGCCCGGCCGGACATACCAGGAGACATCGGCGATCGCGACCGTGACGAGGAAGCCGCCCGGGTTCTCGGGATCAGGATCGGGCTCGGCATGGACGGCGTCGTCGTGATCCTTCGCGTCGGCCGGGTCGATGGTGACGAGGGGGAGGGTCCGCCAGTCCTCGCGGGCCGTGAGCGGAGCGGTCTTCGCCGCCTCCGCCTCGGCGAGCACCGGAGCCGGGAAGATGTGCGGGATGCCATGGACGTGAAGGGCGATCAGGCTCACCGCCTTCTCGCTCGTCATCGCGCCGACCACCTCGAGGACGCGGGCGCGTGCCCGCCCGGACCGGCCGAACCGCTTCACCTCGACCTCGACGAGATCGCCGTCCTTCGCGGCGCCGAGATCCTCCTCGTCGACGTCGATCTCGTTCTGCTTGCGATCGACCGGCTCGATACGGCCGCCCTGCGGCGTTCTGCGCAGCACGCCGATGATCGCCGCCGGCCGCCGCTCGATCAGTTTGATGACCTTCGCCGTATAGGCGAAGTCGGTCTCCTCGCCGTCAGCCGGCGCCAGCCGGGCGAGCACGCGGTCGCCCAGGCCGGGCGCCGGGGCGATCGGCTGGCCGCGCTGCGGCACGAGCAGGATGCGCGGCGGCCGGCCCTCGGCGTCCCATTCGTGCGGCTCGGCGACGAAATCGCCGTCCGCATCGCGCTCGACGATCGTCAAGACGCTGACGGTCGGCAGCGCGCCGGCGCGGCTGAGGGTCTTGCGGCGCCGCTCGACGACGCCGTCTTCCGCCATGTCCTTCAGGAGCTGCTTCAGGCCGATCCGCGCGGCGCCGGCGATGCCGAAGGCGCGGGCGATCTCGCGCTTGCCCGCCTTGCCGGGATGGCCGGCGATGAAGGCGAGGATTTCTTCCCGCGAGGGCAGGCCGTCGCCGCTCCGCTTGGCGGGTGACGCGGGGGGCGCGGCCATGGTCTTGGCCCGGCGCGGCCGTTTCGCCGCCGGGGCCTTCGCCTCGCCGTCCTCACCGTCCGCGTCGCCGCCCTTCCTCGCCACCTGTCTCCACTCCGTGCCGGACGGCAATGTCCGATGGGAGCACGCCGTTCCGGCGGGTGCTACTCCCCGGCCGCGCGCTTCGCCTTGGCGGCCGGCTTCTTCTTCGCCGGTGCCGCCTTCTTCTCGGTCGGGCCCTTGTCGGCCGCCGTCTTCTTCGCCGCGGTCTTCGCGCCGGTGCTGCGGCCGCGAGCCGGCTTCGCCGGGGCACGGCCCGCCCGTTCGGCGAGGAGCGCCACCGCGACCTCCATCGTCATCGCCTCGGGCTCCGTGCCCTTCGGCAGGGTCGCATTGACCTTGTCGTGGTTGACATAGGGGCCGTAGCGGCCGGCCCGCACCGTCACCGGGCCGCCGAGCGTCGGATGCTCGCCGAGCGTCTTCAGCGCCTCGGCACCGGGCCGGGCGGCGCGACCCCCCTTAGCCTTCTTCTCGGCGAGCACGCTGACCGCCCGATTGAGCCCGACCGTGAACACTTCCTCGACCGAATCGAGATTGGCGAAGGTGCCGTCATGGACGACGAACGGCCCGTAGCGGCCGATGCCGGCCTCGATCGGCTTGCCGGTCTCGGGATGGTTGCCGACGGTCCGCGGCAGCGACAGCAGGGCGAGCGCCCGTTCGAGATCGAGGCTCGCCGCGTCCCAGCCCTTCGGCAGGCCGGAACGCTTCGGCTTCTCCTTACCCTCGGCCTCGCCGAGCTGGACATAGGGGCCGAACCGGCCGGAGCGGAGCGTCACCTCGAGCCCGCTCGTCGGATCGGTGCCGAGCAGGCGCGTGCCGTCGGCCGACAGCCCCGCCTCGCCGTCGCGCGCCGCCGCCTCCTCGCCGGAGCTGCCGAGCTGGCGGGTGAAGCGGCATTCCGGATAGTTCGAACAGCCGATGAACGCGCCGTACTTGCCGAGCTTCAGCGACAGCTTGCCGGTGCCGCAGACCGGGCAGGTGCGCGGGTCGGCCCCGTCGGCACGCGGCGGGAAGACGTGCGGCCCGAGCAACTCGTTGAGCGCGTCGAGCACCTCGGCGACGCGCAGTTCCTTCGTCTGGTCGACATCGTGCGAGAACTGGCGCCAGAACTCGCGCAGCACGTCTTTCCAGGAGATCTCGCCGTTCGAGATCCGGTCGAGCTGCTCTTCGAGGCCCGCCGTGAAGTCGAACTCGACATAGCGCGAGAAGAAGCTCTCGAGGAAGGCGGTGACGAGCCGGCCCTTGTCCTCCGGCATCAGCCGCTTCTTTTCGAGCCGGACATATTCACGGTCGCGCAGCACGCCGAGCGTCGCGGCGTAGGTTGACGGCCGGCCGATGCCGAGCTCTTCCATCCGCTTGACGAGCGTCGCCTCGGTGTAGCGGGGCGGCGGCTCGGTGAAGTGCTGCGTCGCCTTCAGCTCGCGCTTCTCGAGCGTCTCGCCGACGAGGATCTTCGGCAGCCGGCCCTCGTCCTCGTCGCCTTCGTCGTCCTTGTCCTCGTTATAGAGGGCGAGGAAGCCGTCGAAGGTGAGGACCTGGCCGTTGGCACGCAACTCGAGCCGGCGGTCGCCCGCTTCGACGAGCACGTCGACGACGGTCCGCTCGAGCTCGGCCGATTCCATCTGGCTGGCGATCGTCCGCTTCCAGATCAGCTCGTAGAGCCGCGCCTGCTCGGCGTCGAGGAAGCGCGAAACGTCCTTCGGGTGGCGGCGCGGATCGGTCGGGCGGATCGCCTCGTGCGCTTCCTGTGCGTTCTTCGCCTTCACCTGATAGCGGCGCGGCGCGCCGGGCAGGTGGCGGCGCGAGAAATCGCTTGCGATCACGTCGCGCACCGCGGCGACCGCTTCGGGCGCCATGTCGACGCCGTCGGTTCGCATATAGGTGATGAGGCCGACCGTCTCGCCGCCGAGCTCGACGCCCTCATAGAGGCGCTGGGCGATCTGCATGGTGCGGTTCGGCGCAAGGCCGAGCTTGCGGCTCGCTTCCTGCTGCAGCGTCGAGGTGGTGAAGGGCGCGAAGGGATGGCGCTTCGCGGGCTTCGATTCGACCGCTCCGACGGTATAGCGGCCGGCGTCGAGCGCGGCGCGGAAGGCCTGCGCCTCCTCCGCGGTGCCGACATCGAGCCGGCCGATCTTCTTGCCGTCGGCGCCGACCAGCCGGGCCTCGAAAGTGTCGCCGCGCGGCGTCGCGAGGGTCGCGACGAGCGACCAGTATTCGCGGGCCCGGAAGGTCTCGATCTCGTTCTCGCGGTCGCAGACGAGGCGCAGCGCCACCGATTGCACCCGCCCCGCCGAACGGGCGCCGGGGAGCTTCCGCCACAAGACCGGCGAGAGCGTGAAGCCGACGAGATAGTCGAGCGCGCGGCGGGCGAGATAGGCGTCGACCAGATCCCCGTCGATCGGCCGCGGGTTCTTCATCGCGTCGAGCACGGCCTGCTTGGTGATCGCGTTGAAGACGACGCGCTCGACCGGTTTGGCGATCCGCT
The DNA here is from genome assembly GCF_014199915.1 of Prosthecomicrobium pneumaticum. GTDB lineage: Bacteria > Pseudomonadota > Alphaproteobacteria > Rhizobiales > Kaistiaceae > Prosthecomicrobium > Prosthecomicrobium pneumaticum. Next base: position 312,645 of record NZ_JACHOO010000003.1, read on the forward strand.
TCTCGCGCAGCACTTCGAGCACGTGCCAGGAGATCGCCTCGCCCTCGCGGTCGGGGTCGGTGGCGAGGATCAGGCGGTCGGCCTTGCGTGCCGCGGCGGCGATGTCCGACAGGCGCTTCTGCGCCTTGCCGTCGACCGCCCAGTCCATCGCGAAATCCTCATCCGGACGCACCGAGCCGTCCTTCGACGGGAGGTCGCGGACATGGCCGTAGGAGGCGAGGACCTGATAGTCCGAACCGAGATATTTGTTGATGGTTTTCGCCTTGGCCGGCGATTCCACAATGACGAGATGCATGTGCGGCTTGAACTCTCGGCGGCGCCGACGGCGCGCCGGTGAAAGAGGAAAGAGGGGCGCTCCCTGGCATCGCCCGGCACCCCTCGACGGGCGCGACAATCCCGGAAAGCGGGGAGGCTGTCAATCAAGGCTCCGCGCGCATTGCGCGCTATGCAACCTGAAGGTGTTGTATCGCGTAACGACAATCAGATATAGTTCTGCCTCGACGCTGCGATCCTCGGTTGCAGGGGCAGGGGACGATGAACATATCGGACGGCGACGGCGACGATCGGCATGCCATTGCGGCCTATATCGCGAGCCTGTCGGCCGAATTGAAGATGATGGCGAGCCGCGCGGGTCTGGGCATGCTCGCCTATCTGCTCGCCATGGCCGAGCAGGAAGCCCGCCAGCCGGGCGACGGGCCGCACGGGCGCCGCTGAGCCGCGGTCCGCCTGCCGCGTCGGCAGTGCCGGCCGGCTACCGCTCGATCAACGAGACGCGCTGCCCCGGATGGCGGGCAATACGGCCTGCGAGGTCGAGCTCGAGCAACAGGATCTGCACGGTCGAAGCAGACAGTCCGGTGAAGCGGATCAGGTCGTCGATACCGATCGGGGCGGGGCCGAGCGCCTCGATCAACCGGGCCCGGTCGTCCGCCGCCGGCTCGTCGGCCCGTTCGAGCGCGTCCTCGCCCTCTTCGCGCCAGTCCGGCGGCGGGGCGAGCGGCCGGCCGAACTGCGGCGCGACCAGTTCGGCAATGTCGGCCGCCTCGGTGACGAGGTGGGCGCCGTTCTTGATCAACCGGTTGGTGCCGGCCGCGCGCGGGTCGAGCGGCGAGCCGGGCACGGCGCAGACGAGACGGCCCTGTTCGGCCGCGAGGCGCGCCGTGATCAGCGAGCCGGACCGGTCCGCCGCCTCGACGACGACGACCGCCGCCGCCATGCCCGAGACGATCCGGTTGCGGCGCGGGAAATCGCGGGCGCGCGGCTCCCAGTCGAGCGGCATCTCGGAGAGATGCGCGCCGCCCTCGGCGAGGATTCGCTCGGCGAGGTCGAGATTCTCGGGCGGATAGAGCCGGTCGAGCCCGCCGGCGGCAACCGCCACCGTGCCGGTCGAAAGGCTCGCCTCGTGCGCGGCGGCGTCGATGCCGCGGGCGAGACCGGAGACGATCAGAAAGCCCTGCATCCCCAGGCCGCGGGCGAGCGACATGGCGATCTTGCGGCCGGCGACGGAGGCATTGCGCGCCCCGACGATCGCCACGGCCGGGCGACGGGTCAACCCGGCCGTGCCGCCGCGCAGCGCAACGAGGGGCGGCGCGCCGTCCGCCTCGCGCAGCCAGGGCGGATAGTCCGGCTCGCCGATGCCGACGAAGCGGCCGCCGAGCCGGTCGAGCGCCTCGATCTCGCGTTCGGCATCGGCCGCACTCGCGATCCGGATCGGCCGGCCGCCCCGCTGCGCGAGCCGCGGCAGAGCATCGAGCGCGGCCGCCGCCGAGCCGAAATGGTTGAGGAGATCGCGGAAGGTCGCCGGGCCGACATTTTCGGAGCGGATCAGCCGCAGCCAGGCGACGCGCTGCGCCGCGCCGAGGGGAATGCCGGGCTCTGCGGGACCGGCCGTCATCCGCTCAGCCCTTCTTGCCGATCCGGCTCTCGGTGCCGGCCAGCAGGCGCTTGATGTTCTCGGCGTGGCGGATCCAGACGATCACCGCGAGCACGGCGAAGAGCTGCGCCTCGGCCGGCCTGCCGAGCAGGGCGAGGGCGATCGGCACCGCGACCGAGGCGGCGAGCGCACCGAGCGAGGAAAAGCGCGTGACGAAGGCGACCGCGAGCCAGACGACGGCGAAGACGATCGCGCCCGGCCAGGCGATGCCGATCAGCACGCCGAGAAAGGTCGCGACGCCCTTGCCGCCCTTGAAGCGCAGCCAGACGGGGAAGAGATGGCCCATGAAGGCCGCGAAGCCGGCGAGGAGCGCCGGCTCGAGCCCGTAGCGGCCGGCGATCACCACCGCCGCCGTTCCCTTCAGTGCATCGCCTAGAAGGGTCGCCGCGGCGAGGCCCTTGCGGCCGGTGCGCAGCACATTGGTGGCGCCGATATTGCCCGAGCCGATCTGGCGGATGTCGCCCGCCCCGGCGAGCCGGGTGAGGATCAGGCCGAAGGGGATCGAGCCGAGCAGATAGCCGAAGGCGAGCGCCATCAGCATCTGTTCGAGCGGTATGGTCCAGCCGGATGCGAACATCGCGTCCCCCTCTTGCGGCCCCCGCGTCGCCGCGACCTAGGATTGAGCGTAGCGGTAGACGGTCCGCCCGGCAACGAGCGTCCGAAGCACCCGGCCCGAGAAGCGGGCGCCCTCGAAGGGCGTGTTCTTCGAGCGCGAACGCAGGCCCTCGGCGGCGCAGATCCAGGGCATGTCGGGATCGATGAGGACGAGATCAGCCGGCGCGCCCGGCGCCAGCCGGCCGCCGGGAAGACCGAGCAGTTCGGCCGGACGGGTCGACAGGGCGCGGAAAAGCGTGAGAAAATCGGTGCGGCCGTCATGGACGAGCCGCAGTGCCGCCGCGAGCAGCGTTTCGAGCCCAACCGCACCATCGGCCGCCTCGGCGAAGGGGTGCCGCTTGGTGTCGACGTCCTGCGGGTCGTGGCTCGACACGATCACATCGATCGTGCCGTCGGCGACGCCGTCGATCATCGCCTGCCGGTCCTCCTCGGCGCGCAAGGGCGGCGTCATGCGGAAGAAGGTGCGGTAGGGTCCGATGTCCCGCTCGTTCAGCGTCAGATGGGCGACCGACACGCCGCAGGTGACGGCGAGCCCGGCCTTCTTGGCGCGACGGACGACGTCGAGCGATTCAGCGCAGGAGATCTGCGCCGCGTGATAGCGCCCGCCGGTCAGTGCCGCGAGCCGCACGTCGCGCTCGACGACGATGATCTCGGCCTCTTTCGGGATGCCCGGCAGGCCGAGGCGCATCGCCGTCTCGCCCTCGTTCATCACTCCCGCGCCGACGAGATCGGCGTCGGTCGGCTGGTTGACGATCAGGGCGCCGAAATCCCTGGCGTAGGTGAGGGCGCGCCGCATCACCTGCGGGTTGGCGACCGATCTCCGCCCGTCGGTGAAGGCGACCGCGCCCGCTTCGCGCAGCAGGCCGATCTCCGTCATCTCCCGGCCGGCGAGATGCTTGGTGAGCGCCGCCATCGGCAGCACCCGAACCGCCGCGGTGTCGCGCGCCCGCCGGGCGATGAAATCGACCAGCGCCGGATCGTCGATCACCGGGTCGGTGTCGGGCATCGTCACGATCGTCGTCACGCCGCCGGCGGCCGCCGCCTGGCCGGCCGAGGCGAAGGTCTCGCGGTGGTCGGCGCCGGGCTCGCCGACGAAGACGCGGACGTCGACGAGGCCGGGCGCCACGATGCGACCTGCGGCGTCGACGATCTCGGCACCGTCCGGCGTGCCGGTCGCGCCGGGGCCCGCCGCCTTGATCACGCCGTCCGTCACGACGACGCGGCCGGGCGCGTCCAGTCCGCGGGAGGGGTCGACGACGCGTGCATTCTCGAAGACGATCGGGCGGGAGAGGCTGTCCATCGTCCCGTCCTCAGTTCGGCAGGTGCTGGGCGAGCGCCTCGAGCACCGCCATCCGCACCGCGACGCCCATCTCGACCTGCTCGCGGATCAGGCTCTGCGGCCCGTCGGCGATCTCCGAATCGATCTCGACCCCGCGGTTCATCGGTCCGGGATGCATGACGAGCGCGCCCGGCGCGGCGAGCGCCAGCTTCTCGGCGTCGAGGCCGAAATAGCGGAAATATTCCCGCACCGACGGCACGAAGGAGCCGTCCATCCGCTCCCGCTGCAGCCGCAGCATCATGACGATGTCGGCGCCCTCGAGCCCCTTGCGCATGTCGGTGAAGATGTCGACGCCGAGCCGGTCGAGCGCCTTCGGCAGCAGCGTCGAGGGGCCGACGCAGCGGATTTCGGCGCCGAGGGCGGAGAGGAGCAGGATGTTCGACCGCGCGACGCGGGAATGGAGGATGTCGCCGCAGATCGCGATTCGCAGCCGGTGGATCGGCCCCTTGTGGCGGCGGATGGTGAGCGCATCGAGGAGCGCCTGGGTCGGGTGCTCGTGCGCACCGTCGCCGGCATTGACGACCGAGCAGCCGACCTTCTGGGCGAGGAGGTGCACGGCGCCCGCGGCATGATGGCGGACGACGAGAATGTCCGGGTTCATCGCGTTGAGCGTCATCGCCGTGTCGACCAGCGTCTCGCCCTTCTTCACCGAGGAGGCGCCGACCGACATGTTCATCACGTCGGCGCCGAGCCGCTTGCCGGCGATCTCGAAGGAGGACTGGGTCCGCGTCGAGGCCTCGAAGAAGAGATTGATCTGGGTGCGGCCGCGCAGCACCGATTTCTTCTTCTCGACCTGGCGGCTGACCGCCACGGCCTCCTCGGCGAGGTCCAGAAGGGTGACGATCTCGGCCGGGGTCAGTCCCTCGATGCCGAGCAGGTGGCGATGCGCGAAGCCGCGCGTCTTCGATGCGCTGTCCATCGAAGCGACGCCTATAGGCGGAGTCGGGGAGGGCGGCAAGGCGGCGGAGGACGATCGGCACAGGATTCCTCCGTCCGTCTTCGCCTCTTTTCTTACCGTCGCAGCGGCCGAATTTCCGCCCTGTTAACCTTGACCGTCGACCATTGGCCTCATTCATGAGCGGCGTGGGGGTTCGGCGTGCTGCCGGAGTTCGAGACACACGAGGTGACGAATCGGGTGCCGGCCATCGCCGCCGGCAACCTGCTGTCGTCCGATCCCGTGCTCGGCGCCCTCGTCGAAGGGCTGCCGGCCTCGGTCGTCGACGGCCTGTCGACCTTCGGCCAGCAATGGGGGGCGGCGGAGATCCGCGATCTGGGCCGTGTGCTCGAGGCCAATCCGCCGGTCCTGCGCAGCCATGACGCCGGCGGCGCGCGGCTCGACGCGATCGAGACGCATCCGGCCTGGAACGCCCTGATGCGGCGCAGCGTCGGCGCGGGCCTTCACGCCTCGATCTGGGATGCCGGCGGCGAGGAGGCGCGTGTCCGTGCCGTCGCCCGCGCGGCGCGGCTGATGATGGCGGCGCAGGTCGAACCCGGCCATCTCCTGCCCATCATCGCGAACAATGCCGCGCTCGCCGCGCTCGCCCATGCCCCGAAGCTCAGCGAGGCCTGGCTGCCGCTCGCCCGGTCGCGGCGGTTCGATCCGCGCAGCCTGCCGCTCGCCGAGAAGACCGGCGCGATCGTCGGTTTCGCCACCACCGAGAAGCAGGGTGGCTCGGACCTGCGCGCCGCTTCGACGCGCGCCGAAACGGCGGGGGATTCGCTCTACCGGCTGGTCGGCCACAAATGGTATGTCGCCGCGCCGACCGCCGACGGCCTGCTCGTCACCGCGCAGACGCTCGAGGGCCTGACCCTCTTCCTGGTGCCGCGGTTCACGCCGGATGGCCGGCGCAACCCGTTCCGCATCGTCCGGCTGAAGCCGGCGCTCGGCTTCCGCGCGCTCCCCGCCGCCGAGATCGAGTTCACCGGCACGCTCGGCCTGCCGGTCGGCGAGGTCGGCCGCGGCCTCGTGACGGTTCAGGACACCCAGGCCTTCGCCCGCCTCGACGGCGCGCTGATCGCTGCCGGGCTGCTCCGCCAGGGGCTCGCAGAGGCCGCTCATTTCGCCCGCCATCGCCGCGCCTTCGGCGCTCCGCTGATCGACCAGACGCTGATGACGCGGGTGCTCGCCGACATGGCCCTCGACGTCGTGGCGCTCGCCGCGCTCGCCTTCCGCCTCGCAGAGGCGATCGACCGGGCGCATGACGAGCCGCTCGAGGCCGCCTTCGCGCGGCTGATGGCGCCGGTGGTGCGCTATCTGACGGCCAAGATCGGCCCTGCCCTGATCGCCGAGGCGATCGAGGCGATGGGCGCCGCCGGCCTCGACGAGGCGGGGCCGCTCGCCCGCGCCTATCGCGCCATGCCGGCGCTCGCCGTCCTCGACGGACCGGGCAACATACTGGCGCTCGACGTGGTGCGGGTGCTGCGCCGCTCGTCCGATCCGCTCGAAGCCGTGCTCGCGGTGATCGAGGACGGCCTCGGCCAGGCCGCCCGCTCGACGCTCAACGTGCTGCGCGCCGCCGGCGCGGTCGCGCTCGCCGACGAGGGCTCCGCGCGCATCCTCGTCGAACAGCTCGGGCTGACCGTCGCGGCTGCGGCGCTCCGCCGTCGCTTTCCGACCGTCGTCGCCGACGCCTTCCTCGAATCGCGGCTCGGCAAGCCCTGGCGAGCGACCTATGGCATGCTCGACGCGCGCTTCGATGCGCGGGCCTTCGTCGATTATGTCTGCCCGAAGCTCTGATCGTCGCGGGCGGAAGCCGCGTCCTCTTCGGCGTCGCGCGCGTCCTCGGCGATCCGCCGCAGCCGGTCGAGCGCGCCCTGCAGGATGAAGGCGGCGGCCATCTTGTCGACCAGTCCGGCCCGCTTCTTCCGGCTCGTATCGGCCTCGATCAGCGTGCGGGTGACCGCGACCGTCGACAGCCGCTCGTCCCAGAACACCACCGGCAGGTCGAGCCGCGGCGCGAGATTGCGGATGAAGGCGCGCGTCGCCTGAGCCCGCGGTCCTTCCGAGCCATCCATGTTGAGCGGCAGGCCGATGACGAGCGCCGCCGGCCGGTGCTCGGCGATCAGCGCGGCCAGCGCTTCGGCATCGGCGGTGAACTTCTTGCGGATGATGGTGGTGAGCGGCGAGGCGAAACGCCGCGACAGATCGGACAGCCCGACGCCGATCGTCTTCGTCCCGAGATCGAGGCCGAACAAGACCGCCGCCGGCGGCAAAGCGGGCGCAAGGGCGTCGAGGGTGAGGATCGTCGCGGCCATGGGGTCAGATATAGACGACGGCGACGAAGCCCAGAACGATGAGGAGGATACCCGCGATCATCACCGTGTTGAAATGGCGGTCGATGATCGCCCGCGCCTGCGGCCCGAAGGCCCAGAACAGCGCCGCGACGATGAGGAAGCGCGCGCCGCGGGTGAGGAGGGCGGACACCGTGAAGGTGGTCAGGTCCATATGGACGACGCCCGAGGCGATGGTGACGAGCTTGAAGGGAATCGGCGTGAAGCCCTTCGCCACGATGATCCAGGCGCCCCATTCGTTGAAGCGCTGCTGGAAGGTATTGAAGGCCTCCTCGAGATGATAGAAGGCGATCACCGGGCGGCCGATCGCCTCATAGAGCCCGGCGCCGATCGCATAGCCGAACAGTCCGCCCACCACCGAGGCGACGGTGCAGACGAGCGCCGCGGCGAGCCAGCGCTCGCGCCGCGCGAGCACGATCGCGGCGAGCACCGGATCGGGCGGGATCGGGAAGAAGGAGGCCTCCGTGAAGGAGACGAGCGCGAGCACCCAGAGCGCATTGCGCCCGGCGGCGATCAGCATGATGCGATCGAACAGGCGCTGCATCGCGCCGCGCCGCGCCGTCACGGACATCTCTCACCCGCTCGCTTGACCGATCTCGTTCCGGCCGTCCTTATCGCCCAATCGCTTCCGCGCCGCAACGCGAGGCCCGTCCCTCGCCGCGCCGCCTCGCCGATCCATATTCCTCCGACCGCAGAAAGGACCCCGCCATGAAGCTCACCTGGTATGGCCACTCCGCCTTCCGCATCGAGATCGCCGGTGCCGTCATCCTGATCGACCCCTTCCTGACCGGCAATCCGGTGTTCAAGGCGACCGTCGGGGCGGCGAGCGCCGGCGCCACCCATGTCGTGCTGACGCACGGCCATGGCGACCATCTCGGCGACGCCGCGGCGATCGCGAAGGAGACCGGCGCGAAGATCATCGCCGATGCCGACATCTGCTCCTGGCTGGGCCGCAAAGGTGTCCAGAAGCTCGACCCGATGAACACCGGCGGCACCACCGATCAGGGCGCTTTCCGCGTCTCCTATACGGTCGCGCACCATTCCTCCGCGACGGTCGACGAGAACGGCGTTTCGCATGCGCTCGGCCATCCGCACGGTATCGTGATCCGCGCCGAAGGCGAGAAGACGCTCTATCATGCCGGCGATACCGACATCTTCTCGGACATGGCGCTGATCGACGAGATCTACGCCCCGAAGATCGGCATCCTGCCGGTCGGCGACCGGTTCACCATGAACGGCACCGTCGCCGCCATGGCGGCGCGCCGCTTCTTCCATTTCGAAACCGTCATCCCCTGCCATTACGGCACCTTCCCGCTGATCGACGCGACGCCCGAGCGCTTCGTCGAGGGCATGCGGGGCGCCGAGGCGAAGGTGCTGGTGCTCGACAACGGCGTGCCGGTCGACCTCTGAGCCGCGGGGTTCCGGCGAAGGACGGGACACCCCCGCGGCGTCCCGTCCCGGTCGAAAGCCGGTGCGCTGCCTTTCCCCCGCCGTCGGCGGCGCCTAGAAGGGGCGTTCCTCCCCGCCGGGATGCTCCCCGCCGATGATCCTCTTCTCCCGCAATCCCATCCTCGCCGAGACGCTGCGCCGCCGCGCCGCCAGCCTCGTCGGCGCGGTGCTGATCGGTCTCGCGGCCCTCGGCTTCGCCGCCGCGGCGGACCTCGCGCAGAGCGGCTTCGCCCGGGCGATCGCCGCCTTTCCGCTCGCCGCGCTCCTCGTCACGCCCTTGGGCTTCGCGCTTCTCGCCTTTCTCACGCTGCGCTACCTGCCCGAGGCGCGCGGCTCCGGCATCCCGCAGGTGATGGTGGCGGCGACGCTGCCGGAGCCCGAGCGCTCGCCGCTCGTCGCGCTCTCGACCGCCGCGGCGAAGCTCGTGCTCACCGTCGCGGGCCTCGCCCTCGGCGCCTCCTCGGGGCGCGAGGGGCCGACCGTCCAGGTCGGCGCGGCGCTGATGGTCGCCGTGCACCGGGCGTTCCGCGTGCCGCTCTCGGCCGCGGTCGTCATCGCCGGCGGTGCGGCGGGCGTCTCCGCCGCCTTCAACACCCCGCTCGCCGGCATCGCCTTCGCGATCGAGGAACTCGCCGCCGCCTATGAGCAGCGGCTCGCCCTTCTCGTCATGGCGACGGTGATGATCGGCGGGCTCGTCAGCCTCGGCATCGCCGGCGACTATCTCTATTTCGGCTCGATCGGCGATGCGCTGCCGTTGCGGCAGGCGCTCTATCTCGTGCCCGTCGTCGCAGTGATCGGCGGGCTCGCCGGCGGCGGGTTCTCGCGCGCGCTGCTATTGGTGCTCGGCGGCGGCTCGGCGCTGGTCCGCCGGGTCCGCAGCCGCCCGCTTCTCTTCGCCGCCGGCTGCGGCCTCCTCGTCGCGGCGATCGGCGTCGCCACCGGCGGGCTCACCTGGGGCACCGGCTACGAGCCCGCCAAGGCGTTGATCGAGGGGGAGGCGCAGCCGCTCTGGTTCGCGCCGGCGAAGCTCCTCGCCGGCTTTGCCACCGCCGCGAGCGGCATTCCGGGCGGCATCTTCGCGCCCTCGCTGTCGATCGGCGCCGGGCTCGGCGGCCTCGTCGCGCCGCTCTTTCCCGGCAGCCCGCTCGGCGCTGTCGCGCTCATCGCGATGACGGCCTATTTCGTCGGCGTCGTTCGGGCGCCGCTCACCGGCGTGATCATCATCATGGAGATGACCGGCAGCCGGCAGATGGTGCTGATCCTGATCGCGACGGCGCTGATCGCGGAAGGCGTCGCCGCGCTCGTCTGCCCGGAGCGGCTCTATCACGGGCTGGCGCGGCCCTTCCGCCGCACCGATCCGCCGGCCGCACCGGGCTGACCGGCGTCCGCTCAGGGTTCGCGGTATTTCTGCAATTGCGTGGTGCGCAGCCCGGCGAGGCCGTGACGGTCGATCGACTGCTGCCAGGAGAGGAATTCCTCGACGGTCAGCGTATAGCGGCTGCAGGCTTCCTCGAGGCTCAGGAGACCGCCCCGGACGGCGGCAACCACTTCGGCCTTGCGTCGAATGACCCAGCGCTTGGTGTCCCGCGGCGGAAGATCGGCGATCGTCAGCGGGCTGCCGTCGGGTCCGATCACATATTTGACCCGCGGCCTGATCTGTTCGGTCATTCTACACTCACACTCGTCCTGAACCGATGGGGGCGAACGTAGAGAAGTCCTTTTAAAATTTGCCTAAGCGGAACTCTCTCATTCGCCTCAAGGTTTAGCGCCCGCGCGGTCCGTCGGCGGGGCTCCGGCGCTTCCCCATGGATGCCGCTGCGGCACCTCCCCCGCTGCACCGCACGCGATGCGGGAACCCGGGCGGGCCATGGGGTTGGCGAGGTCGCGCCGCGCGGTCCGCAGCCGCGCCGGTGCGATGCGGCAAAAGACCGGACCCGCCTTGAAGATGACGGGATCGCGGCTATAGTCCGCCGCGCGATGGCTCACACCCTCAACAGTCTCGACCTGCCGGGGCGCCCGGAGGATACCCGGATCGTGGTCGCGATGTCGGGCGGGGTCGATTCGTCCGTGGTCGCCGGCCTCCTGAAGCGCCAGGGCTACGATGTCGTCGGCATGACGCTGCAGCTCTACGACCATGGCGCCGCGACGCACCGCAAGGGCGCCTGCTGCGCGGGGCAGGACATCCACGACGCCCGCCGCGTCGCCGAGGCGCTCGGCATCCCGCATTACGTCCTCGATTACGAGGCGCGCTTCCGCGAGCAGGTGATCGACCGTTTCGCCGAGAGCTATCTCGCCGGCGAGACGCCGGTGCCCTGCATCGCCTGCAACCAGACGGTCAAGTTCTCCGACCTGATGGCGACCGCCCGCCAGCTCGGCGCGGCGGCGCTCGCCACCGGCCATTATGTCGACAGCCGGGCGCTTCCCGGCGGCGGACGGGGGATGTTCCGCCCCGCCGATCTCGATCGCGACCAGAGCTATTTCCTCTTCGCGACCACGCCGGAGCAGCTCGCCTTCCTGCGCTTCCCGCTCGGCGGGCTGACCAAGCCCGAGACCCGGGCGATCGCCCGCGAGCTCGGCCTCTCGGTCGCGGACAAGCAGGACAGCCAGGACATCTGCTTCGTGCCGCAGGGCCGCTATTCCGACGTGATCGAGAAGCTGAAGCCGCATGCTGGCAGGCCGGGCGAGGTCGTCCATGTCGACGGCCGCGTGCTCGGGCGCCATGACGGCATCTTCCGCTTCACCGTCGGCCAGCGCCGCGGCCTCGGCGTGGCGAGCGGCGAGGCGCTCTATGTCGTGCGGCTCGAGGCGGAAACGGCGCGGGTCGTCGTCGGCCCCCGCGAGGCGCTCGCCACCCACCGCCTGGCGCTGCGCGATCTCAACTGGATCGGTGGCTCGCGCCTCGGCGACCTGCCGGAGGCGGGCATCGAGCTGTTCGCGCGCGTGCGCTCGACGCGGCCGCCGCAGGCGGCGCGGCTGTTCCGCGAAGGCGGCCGCGCCTTCGTCGAGCTGGCGATCGGCGAGACGGGCGTCGCGCCGGGCCAGGCCTGCGTTCTCTATGATGGCGAGGGCGCGGGCGCCCGTGTCCTCGGCGGCGGGTTCATCGAGCGGGGAATGCGGAGCGATTCTCCGGCTTCCGGCGTTGGCAGGGACCACGCGCCGCAGCCGGCCTCCATCTGACGATCGCATTGGAAACGGGGATCCGCCATGCTCGACGACGTCGCCAAGAAGCTGAAGAGCCGGCAGAATCGGCCCCCGCGGCGGAAAGCCCGGGTCGACGTGCCGTCGGTGCGGCGGGCCTATGCGCGCTGGGCGCCGGTCTATGACCGGGTGTTCGGCACCGGCTTCCGCGCCGGCCGCGCCGCGGCGATCGCCTATATCAACGAGCTCCCGCCCGGCCGCGTGCTCGAATGCGGCGTCGGCACCGGCATTTCGCTGCCCGCCTATCGCGACGGCCATCGCATCACGGGCATGGACGTCTCCCCCGACATGCTCGAGATCGCGCGCGAGCGCGTCGCCCGTGATCGGCTCGCAAATGTCGACGCGCTCGACGAGGCGGACGCCGCGGCGCTGCCCTATGCCGACGAGAGCTTCGACATTTCGGTGGCGATGTTCGTGATCACCGTCGTGCCCGAGGTGGCGCCGGTGATGAGCGAGCTGATCCGCGTCACGAAGCCGGGCGGCCGGGTGGTCTTCGTCAGCCATTTCTCCGACCAGCGCGGCTGGCGCAAGACCTTCGGCGAGGCGCTCGCCCCGCTCTCGGCCTCGCTCGGCTGGCACACCGATTTCACCATCGACCGGATCATGGGCTATCCGCGTCTGCGCCATGTCGAGACGCGCCGCATCGGCCCGCTCGGCTTCTTCTCCCTCGTCGTCTTCGAGCGCGTCTGAGACCGCCGCGCCGCGCCTGTGGACGGCCCCGCCTCCGGCCGGACGGCTTGCTTGACACCGTCCGGCCCACCTCCTTATATGCGCGCCACCCGGCGCCGGTAACGGCGACCCTTATGGGGCGGAGTAGCTCAGCCGGTTAGAGCAGAGGAATCATAATCCTTGTGTCGGGGGTTCGAATCCCTCCTCCGCTACCACTGATCCCTGGAGAGGGATGAGGAGCGGGACGCGGCACCGGTGAACCTTTTCTTCGCTGTCTCCATCTCCACCTCAGAGCATCCGTCACCCCGGCCTCCGTGCCGGGGTCCATAATCGTGAGGCGGGGCGGCTTCGAGCGCCGGTTCTACCGCGCACACCCGTCATCCCGCGCGAGGCAGCGCCGAGACCCGGGACCCATCGCGCAGAGCCCGGGCCGGGTCCTCATTGGGCCGGCCGTC
>NZ_JACHOO010000003.1:325689-690081 GCF_014199915.1 Prosthecomicrobium pneumaticum
CGCGAGGCAGCGCCGAGACCCGGGACCCATCGCGCAGAGCCCGGGCCGGGTCCTCATTGGGCCGGCCGTCGCGCGGCTCGATGGGTCCCGGCTTCCGCCGGGATGACGGGTGGAGAGGCCCCGTCTCACAGCGCGCACGTCACGATTATGGATGCCGGCACGGAGGCCGGCATGACGGGTGGTAGGGGCGGTGCCCGGTGGCCGACAGTCGAAGTTCGTTCCTAGCCCCGAGCACCTGGACCCCGGCACCGAGCGCCCCGTCGGCCTCAGTGCATGCCGCTGTCAGCTTTCGTTTGACATTCGATTCGCGTTCGAAATATGCTGATCGGGCTTCAATCGCAGCTAAAAATGCTGCGATGCGAAAGTCGGGGAGGGGTGGTTGAGCGACGGCGTCCTGTTCGACGTTTTCATCGTCGGCGGCGGCATCAATGGATGCGGCATCGCGCGGGACGCGGTCGGGCGCGGTTTTTCCGTCTTTCTCGCCGAGATGAACGATCTCGCCAGCGGCACCTCGTCCTGGTCGACCAAGCTGATCCATGGCGGCCTGCGCTATCTCGAATATTACGAGTTCCGCCTGGTGCGCGAGGCGCTGATGGAACGCGAGGTGCTGTGGCGGAACGCGCCGCACATCATCCGCCCCCTGCGTTTCGTCCTGCCGCACGCGAAGGGCATCCGGCCGGCCTGGCTCGTCCGCCTCGGCCTCTTCCTCTACGATCACATCGGCGGCCGCCGCCTCTTGCCGCCGACCCGCACGCTCGACATGCATGCCGATCCGGCGAGCCGGCCGCTGAAGCCGCTGTTCTCGCGCGCCTTCGAATATTCCGATTGCTGGGTGGACGATGCCCGGCTGGTGGTGCTGAACGCGCGCGATGCGGCGGCGCGCGGGGCGGTGATCCGAACCCGCACGAAAGTGACCCGCGCGCAGCGCGAAGCCGACGGCACCTGGTCGGTGACCGTCGAGGACCGCGCGACGCGGGCGACGCAGACGGTGCGGGCGCGGCTCCTCGTCAACGCCGCCGGACCCTGGGTGGACGGCGTGCTCGCCGGGCCGCTCGGCCGCAACGACGCGCACAATGTCCGCCTCGTCCAGGGCAGCCACATCGTCATCCGCCGCAAGTTCGACGACCCGCGCGCCTATTTCTTCCAGAACCGCGACCGCCGGATCATCTTCGCCATTCCCTACGAAGAAGATTTCACCCTGATCGGCACCACCGATCAGGATTTTTCGGGCGATCCGGGTGATGTGCGGATCACCGAGGGCGAGATCGACTATCTCTGCGCCGCGGCGAGCGAGTATTTCAAGGAGCCGGTGCGGCGCGAGGATATCGTCTGGAGCTATTCCGGGGTGCGGCCGCTCTATGATGACGGCGCCTCGAAGGCGCAGGAGGCGACGCGCGACTATATCCTGAAGGCCGAGGGCGGCGACGGCGAGGCGCCGCTCGTCACGGTGTTCGGCGGCAAGATCACCACCTATCGCCGCCTCGCCGAGCACATGCTCGAGCGGATCGAGGGCTTCATCGGCCGCCGCGGCCCGGCCTGGACGGCGACGGCGCCGCTGCCGGGCGGCGATTTCGCCCATGACGGCTTCGCCGCCGAGGTGGCGAAGCTCGAGGCGGCCTATCCCTTTCTCGCGCCCGCCCATGCGGCGCGGCTCGTCCGCCTCTACGGCACGCAGGCGCACGCTCTGCTCGGCGATGCGCGCGGCACGGCCGATCTCGGCCGGCTTTTCGGCCTCGACCTCTATGAAAAGGAGATACACTGGCTGATGGCCAAGGAATGGGCCCGCCGCGCGGAGGACGTGTTGTGGCGGCGCACCAAGAGGGGCCTTCGCCTGTCGCGGCAGGAGGCCGCGGCGCTCGATGAATTCATGCTCGATCGGGCGGGGAAGCGGAGCGCGGCCGCCGAATAGGCCGTCTCTCTCGTTCACGCCATCCCTGGGAGGAGGGGTATGCTGGAGTTGCGCAACGTCACGAAGCGGGTCGGGCGCGTGGATCATATCCGCGACGTCTCGCTCGCGCTTCGTCCGGGCACGCTCAACGTGCTGCTCGGCCCGACGCTCTCGGGCAAGACCTCGCTGATGCGGCTGATGGCCGGGCTCGACCAGCCGACTGCCGGCTCGATCCATGTCGAGGGGCGGGACGTGACCGGCGTGGCGGTGCAGAAGCGCAACGTCGCGATGGTCTACCAGCAGTTCATCAATTATCCGACGCTCACGGTCTACGAGAACATCGCCTCGCCGCTGCGGGTCGCGCGGGCCGATGCGGCGACGATCGACCGCGAGGTGCGGCGCGCCGCGGACCTGCTTCGCCTCGGGCCGTATCTCGAGCGCACCCCGCTCGCCCTTTCCGGCGGCCAGCAGCAGCGCACCGCGCTCGCCCGTGCGATCGTCAAGAAGGCCGGGCTCGTGCTGCTCGATGAGCCGCTCGCCAATCTCGACTACAAGCTGCGCGAGGAACTGCGCGAGGAGCTGCCGCGCATCTTCGCCCAATCGGGCGCCATCTTCGTCTATGCGACGACCGAGCCGCAGGAGGCGCTGCTGCTCGGCGGCAACACCGCGACCCTGTCGGAGGGGCGGATCACCCAGTTCGGCCCGACGACGGAGGTGTTCCGCCGGCCGCTCGATCTCGTCACGGCGCGCACCTTCGCCGACCCACCGCTCAACACCATTTCGCTCGAGAAGGCCGGCGGCGCCTTCCTGCTCGACGGGGCGCCCGTCATGCCGGTGCCCGCCCATCTCGCCGCGGTCGCCGACGGGACCTACACCGTCGCTTTCCAGCCGCACCATCTGGCGCTCGCCGCGCAGACGCCGGGCGCCATCCCGATCCGCGCCAAGGTGACGGTCGCCGAGATCACCGGCTCGGAGACCTTCGTCCACCTCGCCTTCGCCGATGCCCGCTTCGTCATGCTGGCGCCCGGCATCCACGATCTCGAGCCGGACACGGCGGTCGTCGTCCATGTCGATGCCCGCCATCTGATGATGTTCGACGGCGCCGGACGGGCGGTTCTGCCGACCCTTCGGGCGGCTTGAGGAGCGGGCGATGGCAGCGATCGGCCTCGAAAACATCCGTCACGCCTACGGCCCCGACCCGAAGCGTCCGGCGGACTACGCGCTCAAATCCGTGCACCACACCTTCGAGGACGGCGGCGCCTATGCGCTGCTCGGGCCGTCCGGCTGCGGCAAGACCACGCTCCTCAACATCATGTCCGGCCTCGTCACGCCGTCTTCGGGCCGGCTGCTCTTCGACGGCCGGGACGTGACGGGCCTGTCGACCGAGGCGCGCAACATCGCTCAGGTGTTCCAGTTCCCGGTCGTCTACGACACGATGACCGTCTACGACAATCTCGCCTTCCCCTTGCGCAACCGCCGTCTGCCCGAGGCGGAGGTCGACCGCCGGGTGCGCGAGACGCTCGCGCTGATCGATCTCGAGGACCGGGCGCACCGCAAGGCGCACGGCCTCACCGCCGATCAGAAGCAGAAGATCTCGCTCGGCCGTGGCCTCGTCCGCAACGACGTCGCCGCCATCCTGTTCGACGAGCCGCTCACCGTCATCGATCCGCACATGAAGTGGCTCCTGCGCTCGCAGCTGAAGCTGCTGCACAAGCGCTTCGGCCACACCATGGTCTATGTCACGCACGACCAGACCGAGGCGCTCACCTTCGCCGATACGGTGGTGGTGATGTATGAGGGCGAGATCGTCCAGATCGGCACGCCGGACGAGTTGTTTGCCCGGCCGAAACACACCTTTGTCGGCTATTTCATCGGCTCGCCGGGGATGAACGTCCTGCCCGTCGCGCTCGACGGCGCGCGGGCGCGGATCGGCGCGGCGGAGATCGCGCTGCCCGGCGCGCCGGGGCCGGTCGAAGGCCGGATCGAGCTCGGCATCCGGCCGGAATTCGTCCGGGTCGGCCGCGAGGGGCTGCCGGTCGCCGTCTCGAAGGTGGAGGATGTCGGCCGCCACAAGGTGGTGCGCGCGACCCTCGAGGGTCGGCCGATCGCCGCGCTGATCGGCGAGGACGAGGATGTGCCGGCCGAGCCGCGCGTCCGCTTCGAGCCGGCCGGCATCAATCTCTATGTCGACGCCTGGCGCGTGGAGCTCGGGAGCTGATCATGGAGAAGAGCTGGAACAACCGCGCCTGGTTCATGGTCCTGCCGGTTCTCGTGCTCGTCGCCTTCTCGGCCGTCGTGCCGCTGATGACGGTCGTCAACTATTCGGTACAGGACACTTTCGGCAATAACGAGTTCTTCTGGGCCGGAACGGAGTGGTTCGAGGAACTGCTCGCCTCGGACCGGTTCTGGGAGGCGATGGGGCGCAACCTCGTCTTTTCCCTCGTCATTCTGGCGATCGAGGTCCCGCTCGGCATCTTCATCGCCCTCAACATGCCCCGCAAGGGCATCGGCGTTTCGGTCTGCCTCGTCCTGATGGCGCTGCCGTTGCTGGTGCCCTGGAATGTCGTCGGCACGATCTGGCAGGTGTTCGGCCGCGTCGATATCGGCCTGCTCGGCCACACGCTCGAGGCGATCGGCATCGACTACAATTATGTGAGCGATCCGATCGACGCCTGGATCACCGTCGTGCTGATGGATGTCTGGCACTGGACGAGCCTCGTCGTGCTGCTCTGCTATGCCGGCCTCGTCTCGATCCCCGACGCCTATTACCAGGCGGCACGCATCGACGGGGCCTCGCGCTGGGCCGTCTTCCGCTACATCCAATTACCCAAGATGAACCGCGTCCTGCTCATCGCCGTGCTGCTGCGCTTCATGGATTCCTTCATGATCTACACCGAGCCTTTCGTCGTCACCGGCGGCGGCCCCGGAAATTCGACGACCTTCCTGTCGATCGACCTCGTCAAGATGGCTGTCGGCCAGTTCGACCTTGGTCCGGCGGCGGCGATGTCGCTCGTCTACTTCCTGATCATCCTTCTGTTGTCCTGGGTGTTCTACACCGTGATGACCAACCGCGGCGTGGAGCGGTAGAATGGCGGACGCGCGCGACATGACCGCCGATCCTCCCGCCCGGCCGCCCCTCGCCGGCGGCGCCCCCACCGCCGCCGCGACGCGGCCGGCCGCCGCGCTGCGCCGGCAGCGGCCGCGCGGCGCCTGGCTGGTGCCGACGCTCTATATCCTCTTCCTGCTCCTGCCGATCTACTGGCTCGTCAATATGAGCTTCAAGTCCAATCAGGAGATCCTCGGCGCCTTCTCGCTCTGGCCGCAGCAGCCGACGCTGCGCAATTACATGGTGATCTTCACCGACCCGGCCTGGTATTCCGGCTATATCAACTCGATCATCTATGTTGTCTTGAACACGGTGATCTCCGTCTCGGTGGCGCTGCCGGCGGCCTATGCCTTTTCCCGCTATCGGTTCCTCGGCGACAAGCATCTGTTCTTCTGGCTGTTGACGAACCGGATGGCGCCGCCGGCGGTGTTCGCGCTGCCCTTCTTCCAGCTCTATTCGGCCTTCGGGCTGATCGACACCCATATCGCGGTGGCGATCGCGCACTGCCTCTTCAACGTGCCGCTCGCCGTCTGGATTCTCGAAGGCTTCATGTCGGGCGTGCCGAAGGAGATCGACGAGACCGCCTATATCGACGGCTACAGCTTTCCGCGCTTCTTCCTGCGCATCTTCATGCCGCTGATCGCGAGCGGCATCGGCGTCGCCGCCTTCTTCTGCTTCATGTTCTCCTGGGTCGAGTTGCTGATCGCGCGCACCCTGACGACGACGGATGCGAAGCCGATCGCAGCCACCATGACGCGGACCGTGTCGGCCTCGGGGCTCGACTGGGGCGTGCTCGCCGCGGCCGGCGTCCTCACCATCATCCCCGGCGCGCTGGTGATCTGGTTCGTCCGCAACTACATCGCCAAGGGCTTCGCCCTGGGGAGGGTGTGATGAGCGTCGCCTCGCGCCGCCGCTGGCCGGTCGCCGCCTTCGCCGTGCTCGTCCTCTATGCCGCGGCCGTGGCCGCCGTCGCCGCGATGCTGCCGCGCAGCGACGGCGTCATCGACTGGACGGCGCCGCTCGTGCCCGGCGGCTGGATGGCCTGGTCGTTCGCGACCGCGCTCTTTTTCCTCACGATCGCGCTCCTGATCGCCCTGATGGCGGTCTGGGAATACGCCGCGCCCGGCGGCGCGCCGCGGGTCGGCATTCTCCGCTTCGAGACGACGCGCGGCGATCGTCTCTTCGTCACGCTGCTCGGCAGCGCCTTCATCCATCTCGGCTGGCTCGGTCTCGTCGGGCCCGGCCTGTGGTGGGCACTCGCCCTGTCGGCGGTCTACGCGATCGGCGTTTTCCGCTTCGTCTAGACAGGGCTCGGGCATGGCCGCCGAGGAGGGCGGTTGCGCTTCGGACGTTCGAATGATGGTCCTAGGGAGGGAACCGATGAGACGGACAGTATTGGCGACGACGAGCATCCTCGCGCTGCTCTGCGGAGCGGGGCAGGCCTTTGCGGGGATGGAGGAGGCGAAGGCCTTCCTCGACAAGGAGATCGGCGACCTGTCGACGCTGTCGCGCGCCGACCAGGAAAAGGAGATGCAGTGGTTCATCGATGCGGCGAAGCCCTTCGCCGGCATGGAGATCAAGGTCGTCTCCGAGACGATCACCACGCACGAATATGAATCGAAGGTGCTGGCGCCGGCCTTCACGGCGATCACCGGCATCAAGATCACGCACGATCTGATCGGCGAGGGCGATGTCGTCGAGAAGCTCCAGACGCAGATGCAGTCGAAGGAGAACATCTACGACGCCTATGTGAACGATTCCGATCTGATCGGCACGCACTGGCGCTATCAGCAGGCGCGCGCGCTGACCGACTGGATGGCGAACGAGGGCAAGGACGTCACCAATCCGGGCCTCGACCTCGCCGACTTCATCGGCACCAAGTTCACCACGGCGCCGGACGGCAAGCTCTATCAGCTTCCGGACCAGCAGTTCGCCAATCTCTACTGGTTCCGTTATGACTGGTTCAACGACGAGAAGAACAAGGCGGACTTCAAGGCCAAGTATGGCTACGACCTCGGCGTGCCGGTCAACTGGTCGGCCTATGAGGACATTGCCGAGTTCTTCACCGGCCGGGAAATCGACGGCAAGAAGGTCTACGGCCATATGGACTATGGCAAGAAGGACCCGTCGCTCGGTTGGCGCTTCACCGACGCCTGGCTGTCGATGGCCGGCAATGGCGATCGCGGCCTGCCGAACGGCAAGCCGGTCGACGAATGGGGCATCAAGGTCGACGAGAATTCGCGTCCGGTCGGCTCCTGCGTCGCCCGCGGCGGCGACACCAACGGCCCTGCCGCGGTCTACTCGATCCAGAAATATCTCGACTGGCTGAAGGCCTACGCCCCCGCCGCCGCGCAGGGCATGACCTTCTCGGAATCCGGTCCGGTTCCCGCGCAGGGCGAGATCGCCCAGCAGATGTTCATGTACACGGCCTTCACCGCCGACATGGTGAAGGACGGGCTGCCGGTGGTGAATGCCGACGGCACGCCGAAGTGGCGTTTCGCGCCGTCGCCGCACGGCGTCTACTGGAAGGACGGCATGAAGCTCGGCTATCAGGACGTCGGCTCCTGGACGCTGCTGAAGTCGACGCCGGACGATCGCGCCAAGGCGGCCTGGCTCTACGCCCAGTTCGTCACCTCGAAGACGGTCGACGTGAAGAAGAGCCATGTCGGCCTGACGCTGATCCGCGAATCGACCATCCGCCATCAGAGCTTCACGGATCGTGCGCCGAAGCTCGGCGGCCTGATCGAGTTCTACCGCTCGCCCGCCCGCGTCCAGTGGTCGCCGACCGGCACCAACGTGCCGGACTATCCGAAGCTCGCGCAGCTCTGGTGGCAGGCGATCGGTGATGCGTCCTCTGGCGCCAAGACCGCGCAGGAGGCGATGGACTCGCTCTGTGCCGAGCAGGAGAAGGTGCTCGCCCGTCTCGAGCGCTCGGGCGTCCAGGGCGATATCGGGCCGAAGCTCGCCGAAGAGCACGACCTCGCCTACTGGAACGCCGATGCCGTGGCGAAGGGCAACCTCGCGCCGCAGCTGGCGATCGAGAACGAGAAGGAAAAGCCGATCACCGTCAATTATGACGAGCTGGTGAAGAGCTGGAACAAGTGATCCCGCTCACCTGAACCTGTTGCCAACGCTTTCAAACCGTCCCCAAGACGGCGACTGATGAGGCGGCTTCGGCCGCCTCTTTTTTATTCGGCGCGGCGGGAGCCCTGCGGGCGCCGCGGGTTCCGGTCGGATCGGTGCAGCGGACGTCTATTGTCGCCAATGGTCCGAACTGTCGAAAACTCTCCGCGCATTTGACGGTGCGATGGTGCGCCGCAATAATCGATGCGTTCTGCTCCGGAGAAGACCGATGCCCGCCCGTCCCGACGCCGTGATCGCCGTCTCCGCCCTGCTCGGCGAGCCCGGCAGGACCGCGCCGACCGGTCCGGTGGCGATCGCCATCGCGGACGGTCGCATCGCGGCGATCGAGCCGGTCGACGAGGCTCCGGCCGGCACGCTCGCCCTGCCCGCGGGCGCCAATGCGCACGATCACGGCCGCGGCCTCAGGACCCTCGCTTTCGGCGCCGTCGACGACGCGCTCGAAGCCTGGATCCCGACGCTCGGCCGCGAGCCGAAGCTCGACGCCTATCGCCGGGCCGCGGTCGCCTTCGCCCGGATGGCGGAGGGGGGCATCGCCGCGACCAATCACAGTCACGGCACGCAGGACGCGGACGCGGCGCTCGACGAGGCGGAGGCCGTGTCGCGCGCCGCGCGGGATGTCGGCATCCATGTCGCCTTCGCCGCGCCCTTCATGGACCGCAATCCGCTCGTCTATGGCGATGCCGCGCCCTTCCTCGAGGCGGCCGACCCGCTGATCCGGCCCGGCCTCGAGGCGGCCGCGGCGGCCCCGCGCCGGCCGGTCGAGGACTATCTCGCCGAGGTCGAGGCGATGGCCGTCTTCGAGCACGGAACCTTCCGGGTGCAATACTGCCCGGTCGGGCCGCAATGGGTCTCGGACGACGCCATGGCCGCGATCGCCGCCGCCTCCGCCCGCACCGGCCGCCGCGTCCACATGCACCTGCTCGAGACGCGCTATCAGCGCGAATGGGCGGACGCGACCTATCCGCAGGGCATCGTCCGCTTTCTCGACGAGGTCGGCATGCTGTCGCCGCGCCTCTCGGTGGCGCACGGCGTCCATCTCGACGCCGCGGATTGCGCGCTGCTCGCCGAGCGCGGCGTCGTGGTGTCGGTCAACACCTCGTCCAATCTGCGGCTCCGCTCGGGCATCCCGCCGGTGCCGACCTTCCTGTCCGCCGGCGTCCGCTTCGGCGTCGGGCTCGACGCCCAGCCGCTCGACGATGACGACGACATCCTGCGCGAGATGCGGCTCGTCTGGCTGCATCACCGCGGGTTCGGCCTCGACGACGTGCTGACGCCCGAGCGGCTCTTCGAGGCGGCGTTCGTCGATGGTCGTCGGACCATTGTCGGCGATGGCGGCGGGCGTCTCGCCGTCGGGGCGCCGGCCGACCTGATCGTGCTCGACTATGGCCGCATGGCGCCGGACCTGCTCGATCCGACGGTGGATCCGATCGTGCCGCTGCTCACCCGTGCGACCCGGCGCTTCATCCGTCAGGTCGTGGTGGGCGGGCGCACCGTGGTGGAAGACGGCGCCTGCGTCTCGGTCGATCGCGGCGCGCTGGAGGCGGAGCTGATCGCCGAGGCGCGCGCCGCCTGGGCCGCCGCGCCGCCCGACGATGCCGCCCGCGCGGCCCGCAAGCGCGCCGTGCGGCACTTCTATGGCTGCGGTTGCCATATGGCGCCGCTGCGATCCTTCGCCGCCGAATGAACGCGTTCCGGCCGTCTCTTCAGATGTCGTAGAGCCGCCGCGCGGTGTCGTGGAAGATGGCGCGCTGCTCGGTCCCGGAGAGGTCGGCGAGCGCGAGGCGGACGGTGTCGAGGCCGCGCGCCGCCGGGCAGTGGCGGTCGTGCACCGGGAAGTCGGTCGCGAAGGCGAGCCGCTCCGGGCCGAAGGTGTCGACGAGGAAGCGGATCGGCCCGGCGAGCGCGGCGTCGGTCCAGCCCGGCATGCGGCAGTGCAGCGCCGAGAGCTTGACGCTGACATTCGGCCGCAGGGCGGCCCGGCGCATCGCCTCCCGCCACAGAACGGTGCCCTCCGGCGTCGCGAGGTCCGGGCTGCCGGCGTGCTCGATCGCCACGGCGAGATCGGGCACGCGATCGACGGCGGCGAGCGCGTCCGCCACCTGGTGCGGCTCGAGCATCAGATCGAAGACGAGGCCGCGGGCGGCGAGCGTCGCGAGGCCGGTCTGGAAGGCCGGCCGGCGCAAGAGGTCGGGCGCCCGCGCGAAGCCGGAGCCGTCCGGCCGCACCGCGACGATATCGCGGATGCCGGCGAGGTTGGGCGCCGCCGCCTCGAGCGCGTCGAGCCGGCGGTCGAGATCGGGCGCGTCGAGCGGCGCATGGGCGACGATCGCCGTGCAGAAGCGGGGCATGTCGGCCGCGACCGCCTGCGCCTCCGCGGCTTCGGCGAGCGGATCGGCGGCGAGCGCCTCGATCCAGACCGTCGCCGCGACGGCGATACCGGCGAGTGCGGCGGCGTGCTCGGCCGGGCCGAAATCCCGCGCGAGCTCCGGCTCGCGATCGAGCCAGGGCCGGGCGCCCGGCCGATGACGCCAGAAGTGGTGGTGCGCGTCGACGATCGGGCCGGAATAGAGCGGCATCCGCCTCAGCCCGCCGGGCGGACGGGCAGGCCGGTCGCGAGCGATTCCTCCGCCGCGGCGGTGAGCGTCACGGCGCGTCGCGCGTCGTCGAGCCCGACCAGCGGCGGCGTTCCATCGGCGACCATGGCGAGGAAGGCATCGACCTCGGCGGCGAGCGCACCGGTGATCCGGCCATAGAGCTCGGGCTGGTGGCGGATGCCGGCAGCCCGGAAGCCGTCGACCGCGTCGAAGGCAATCAATTGCTGCGTCCTGAGCCCCATGTCGTTCGAGACGAAGCCGCCCGCGCCGAACACGTCGAGCCGGTTGTTGCCGGCCGGTGACCAGCCGCGCGGCGTCGAGAAGCGGGCATAGTCGAGCGGCAGGGTCCAGCCGCTCTCGACGAGGCCGGCCGCGCCGTCCGCGAAGAGCAGCGTCGTCACGACGTGATCGTCGAGGCCGGTCTCGTCGAAGACCCGGCCGCGGCCTGCAACGGCATGGACCGCGACGACCGGCACCGGGTGCACCCAGGAGAGGAGATCGAAATCGTGCACGCCGAGGATCTTCAGCGTCGATGATTTGCCGGCGAAGCGGTGGGTCTCGGCCGATGTGAACTGGCGCCGGGCGGCGATCGTCACGACCCGGCCGCAGACGCCCTCGTCCACCGCGGCCTTCAGTTGGGCCGAGCCGATCTCGAAGCGCTCGACATGGCCCGCCATCACCGCGACGCCCGCGCTTCGCGCGGCGGCTGCGATCGCCGCGATGCCGGCGGGATCGGGCGCCACCGGCTTCTCGATCAGCATCGGCACGCCGGCCGCGGCGGCGAGCCGGGCGTGCTCGACATGGACGCTTTCGGGGCTCGCAATGATCACCGCGTCGAGCGGCGTCGTCTCGAACATCCGCGCCGCGTCCCCGAAGGCCAACGCGCCGTGCCGGGCGGCAAGGGCGGTCGCTGCGGCGGGAAGGACGTCACAGACCGCCGCGAGCCGCGCGTCCCGCCGTTCGGCGACGATGCGGGCATGGAAGGCGCCGATGGCGCCGCAGCCGATCAGGCCGATCTGCAGCATCGCCGCCTCCCGCTCTACCAGGGCCTCTGGCCCGGCTCGAGGACCGCCGCCATCGTCGTCGCGGTATTGCGCGGCCGTGGCGTCGGCATTGCCGGACGGACCATCCGGCCCGTGCCGGGCTTGCCGACCGGTTCGCCGTTCTCGGCGACGAGGGTGCCGCGCACGAAGGTCATTTTCGGCACGCCGCGCACCCGTCGGCCCTCATAGGCGCTGACCTTGCCGCGCGAATGGAGGCTCGCGGCCGAGAGCGTGCGCTCGGCGGCGAGATCGACGAGGATCAGGTCAGCGTCGGCGCCGGGCCGGATCACGCCCTTGCGACCATAGAGGCCGAAGGCACGGGCTGGCGCGGCCGAGAGGATCGCCGCGACCCGTTCGAGCGGCAGGCGGCCGGCCGCCGCAGCGTCGAGCATCAAGGGCACGACGGTCTCGACACCGGGGAAGCCGCAGGCGAGGTCCCATATCCGGGCGCCGAACTTCTCCTCGACCGCGTGCGGCGCATGGTCGGTGGCGATCATGTCGATCGTGCCGTCGGCGAGCGCGTCCCAGAGCGGCTGTTGCTGCGCCGCCTCGCGGATCGGCGGGTTCATGCGCAGCACCTCGCCGCCCGGCTGGAGCATCATCTCGGCCGAGAGATAGAGATATTGCGGCAGCGTCTCGACCGTGATGTCGACGCCGCGCTCCTTCCAGAAACGGATGAAGGGAAGGCTCTTCGCCGTGCTCTCGTGCACGATGTGGATGCGCGCCCCGGTCCAGTCGGCGAGCGTCGCGGCGCGGTTGAGCGCCTCGAGGGCGACCACGTCGGTGCGGGCGGCGAGATGGGCGAGCGGGTCGTCGCGGCCGGCGGCCTTCAGCCTGTTCTGGCGCCAGAAGAGGATCGGCGAGTTTTCGGCGTGGATGGAGCAGCGCAGGCCGAGCCGGGCGAGGATCTCGAATCCTTCGAGCACCGCGCCGTCGGACGGGCAGGGCAGGTCACCGGTCGTATTGCCGAGGAAGAGCTTGAAGCCGATCGCGCCGGCTTCAGCGAGCGCGTCGAAGCGGTCGAGATTGTGCTCGCCGAAGAGGCCATAGAGGCCGAAATCGACGAGCGACTTCTCCTCCGCGAGGGCCCGCTTCATCTCGAAATGCTCGACCGTGTCGGTCGGCGGATCGGTGTTCGGCATGTCGAAGACGGTGGTGACGCCGCCGACCGCAGCCGCCGCGCTGCCGGTCGCCCAATCCTCCTTGTGCGTCATGCCGGGCTCGCGGAAATGGACGTGCACGTCGATCGCGCCGGGCATGACGACGAGCCCGTCCGCGGCGATCCGGCGGCGCGCCGGCGGCATCAGGTGGTCGGCTCCGACCGCGACGATGCGGCCGCCGTCGATGGCGATCGCAGCCGTGGTGCGGCCGTTCTCCTCGACGATCGTGCCGCCGGCAATCACCGTATCCACTTCCGTCATGCTCGGTGCCAATCCTCAACTCTGCTGGCCGGACCGGGGTCCGGCATGCGATAGTAGCCGGCGGTCCGTCTAACCTTCTTTGTCGAAAAGCGCATGAAGAATCCGAAGCCGAAGGATTTTCCACAGAAGCGCCGATCCGCGGTCGTCGCTGCAAGGCCCGTGCCGGCCGCCGCCGGTGGCGCGGAGGATGCGAGCTCGGCCGAGGCCTTCAAGCTGCTGCGCGCCGACATCATCAGCGGCGAGCTCGCGGCCGGGGCGCGGCTGCGCTTCATCGAGCTGCAGGCCCGTTACGGGCTCGGCACGAGCCCGCTGCGCGAGGCGCTGTCGCGGCTCGCCGCCGATCGGCTCGTCCTGCAGGAGGTCAATCGCGGCTTCCGCGTGCCGCCGCTGTCGCGGGCGGACTTCAAGGACATCGCGCGGCTGCGCATCGAACTGGAGCGGAGCGCGATCGAGGCCGCCGTGCGGTCGGGCGACGAGGCCTGGGAGGAGGGCGTCGTGCTCGCCCATCATCGGCTGCGGCGGCTCGGCCGGCAGGAGGCGGCGCCCGAGGAGCCGGCGGTTCCGGAGGAGTGGGAGGCGCGCCACCGCGCCTATCATGCGGCGCTCATCGCCGCCTGCCCGTCGCCCTGGACACTGCATTTCTGCGCCGTGCTGCACGATCAGTTCGATCGCTACCGGCGCGCCGCCGGGCGGGATCCGGTGGTGCAGATCGGCCTTTCCCGGCAGCACGAGCAGCTGATCGAGGCCGCCCTGGCGCGCGATGCGGCGCGGGCCGGCGCGGTGCTCGCCGAGCACATCGCCGATACGGCCGAGGCGGTTCTGGCGCGGATGGACCGGATCGAGACGGTCGCGGCGGGCGAGTGATTTTCTATGAATTCTGAATCGTAGAAACTTGATAGGATTGTTGACAATTCGGGCAGCGATGCCCTGATTTTGCGCAGCCCGCTCGCGCCGGCCGGCGCTACACTCGCGGTCGACCCGAAGGAGGGACGATGGCGATGACAGGGGCGCGGGCTTCGATGCCGCGGACGGCGCGATGAGCGGGCCGGTCGGCCTCGTCACCGGCTCGCAACCCTTCGCCGGCCTGCCGAGCAATCCCGCCGAAATCGTCCTCTCGCACATTGAGGGGCTCGAATTCTCGGGCATCCGCATCGTCACGCGGGCGACGCCGGTCTCCTTCGCGGGACTGCCGATGCTGCTGCCGGCCCTCGTCGCCGAACACCGGCCGGTCTTCGTGCTCGCTCTGGGCCTCGCGCTCGGCGCGCCGGTGCTGCGGGTCGAGACGCTCGGCGTCAACGCGGCGCATTTCGGCATAGCCGACAATGAGGGCGCGCAGCCCTCGGGCGGCCGAGCCTTCGCGGCCGATGGCCCCGTCGCCCGCCGTGCGACGTGGGACGGCGAGGCGGTGGTGGCGGCGATCGAGGCGGAGGGCGTGCCCGCCCGGCTCTCCTTCCATGCCGGCACCCATCTCTGCAATCTGACGCTCTACACCTATCTCGGCGCGCTCGAAGGCGCCCCGGTCACCGTCCCCTGCGGCTTCCTCCATCTGCCCTATCTGCCGGAGCAGATCGTGTGGATGAAGCGGCAGGCGAACGCGCCCGAGCGTGCGCCGGGCACGCCCTACGACCAGCCCTCCATGGCGCTCGAGACGCAGCTGCGCGCGGTCCGCGCCACGCTCGCCGAGCTCGCCCGCCAAGCCCTTCACCACGCTTCCCGGGCCGCAGCGCCCGGCCACGACGAGAGGGAGACCATGCCATGATGAGCGGCATGACCGGCATGATGAGTGTCGAGGGCCTGCCCAAGGCCTATGAGAAGGCGCAGTCGGTCGATGTCGCCGACATTCCCGTGATCGATTTCGGCCCCTTCCTCACCGGCGGGCCGGAGGAGCGCGCCGCCGTCGCCGCCAAGATCGGCGAGGCCTGCGAGCGGATCGGCTTCTTCTACCTCGCCAATCACGGCATTCCGCAGGCCCTCATCGACGAGACCTTCGCGGCATCCGAGACCTTCTATCGCCAGTCCTTCGCCGAGCGGATGAAGTCGGCGGCGACGCTCGAGCACTGGCGCGGCTATGTCCCCTCGAAGCTCGAGGCGGAGGGCGGCACGGTCGGCGGCGCGATCGAGACCTATCGCTTCATGCTCGACCTGCCCTGGGACGATGCGGATGTGAAGGCCGGCAAGCCGCTCCATCTGCCGAACCGCTGGCCGGAGGGGCTCGACGGCTTCAAGCCGACCGTCGAGGCCTATTTCGACGCTGTGATGGGGCTTTCGCAGCATCTGCGCGCGGCGTTCGCCGATGCGCTCGGCCTGCCGGAGGACTATTTCGAGCCGTTCTACAACCGTCCCGTCGTCCAGCTCTCGCTCCTGCATTACCGGCCGCCGGCGTCGCTGCGCGAGGAGGACATCGAGATCGGCGCCGGCGAGCATTGCGATACCGGCGCCTTCACCCTCCTGATGCAGGACGAGACGGGTGGTCTCGAAGTGCAGAGGAAGGACGGCGTCTGGATCGCCGCGCCGCCGATCAGGGGCTGCTACGTCATCAATATCGGCGACGTGATGATGCGCTGGACGAATGGCCGCTTCCGCTCGACGCCGCATCGCGTCGTCAACCGGGCGCTGAAGCCGCGCTATTCGATCCCCTTCTTCGCCAATCCGGGCTACGACGTCACCATCGCGCCGATCGAGGCGATCATGAAGCCGGGCGAGACCGCGCAATACGAGCCGCTCGAGAACGGCCCCTATATGGCCGCCTTCTACGACAAGGGCATGGCCTATCTGCGCAAGCCGAAGGCCTGAGCGTGATGGATCTCGGACTGGGCGGCAAGGTCGTCCTGATCACCGGCCCGGCCAAGGGCATGGGCGCGGCGATCAGCCGGGCCTTCGCCGCGGAGGGCGGACGCCTCGTGCTGCTCGGCCGTGACACGGGGGCGATCGCGCCGGTGGCGGAGGACATCCGCGCCGGTGGCGGTTCCGCCATCGTCGTCGCCTGCGACGTCACCGACGAGGCCGCCTGCGAGGCGGCCGTTGCGCAGGCCCGTGCCGCCTATGGCGGCGCGGTCGACGTGCTCGTCAATGTCGCGGGCGGCACAGGGCCGATCGGCAAGACGGGGGCGCAGACGAGCGCGGACGAGTTCCGCGACATCGTCGACGTCAACATGACGGGCAGCTTCAACATGATCCGCGCCTGCGCACCGGCCATGATGGCGCAGCGCTCGGGCAAGGTCGTCAATGTCGGCGGCACGTTCGGCATGCGCGGCCGCGCCGGCCGGGTGTCCTACTCGGCCTCGAAATGGGGCTTGCGCGGCCTGACGAAGAGCTTCGCGCTCGAACTCGGGCCGCACAACATCAACGTCAACTGCGTCGCGCCGGGCATGGTCGACGGCCCCCGCTTCCGCGAAAAGGTGTGCCGCGAGATGGCCGCCCGCCTCGGCATCAGCGAGGAGGAGGCGGCCCGCCGCCACGCCGAGGACTATGCGCTGAAGCGGGTCTCGACCGATCGGGACGTCGCCAATGCCTGCCTGTTCCTGGCGAGCGACGTGTCGCGCCAGATCACCGGCGTCGACCTCCCCGTCGACGGCGGCTGGGCGGCGCTCTGAACGACGGCGCCCGCGACGCGCGGGCGCCTCCCTCTCCTTGGACGGCGATCAGACGATCGTGCCGCCGTCGACGAGCAGATCCTGGCCGGTGATGTTGCGCGCCGCATCCGAGAGCAGGAAGACGACCGCTGCCGCGACATCTTCAGCCGTCGACATCCGGCCGAGCGCCGTGCCGGAGGCGAAGCGCGCATAGCGCTCCTCATAGCTGATGCCCTCGCGCTCGGCTTCCTCGCCGAGCTGGCGCGTCAGCCGCGGCCCGTCGACGCCTCCGGGCGACACCATGTTGACCCGCACGCCGGCCGATCCCGCCTCGAGCGCGGCGGATTTGGTGATCCCGCGCAGCGTCCATTTGGTGGCGCCGTAGAGCGAGGATTTCCGCACGCCCTTGAAGCCGAACGTGCCGCCGATGTTGACGAGGCTGCCGGCCCTTCGGGCGATCAGCGCCGGCAGGACGTGCTTCATGACGAGGAAGGTGCCGAGCACGTTGACGTCGAACACGTCGCGGAAATCCTCGAGCGTGTGCTCCCACAGCGTCTTGCCGGCCGGGCCGGTGGTGCCCGCGACATTGACCGCGCCGTAGAGCGAGGGGAGGGCCGCATCCGCCCGCGCGACCGCGGCGGCGACCTCGTCCTCCTTCGTCACGTCGGCGGAGAGCGGCAGCACGGTGCGGCCGAGCGCGGCCAGTTCCGCGGCGAGCGCCTCGATCGGCGCCATGTCGCGACCGATCAGGACGAGGTCGCCGCCGGCGGCCGCGATCGCCCGGGTGATCGCGGCGCCCATGCCTTTGGCCGGGCCGGTGACGAGGAACGCCTTGCCGGCGAGCGAGAGCGAGGGGGCGGTCATGCGGTCCTTCAGGTGCGCCAGGACGTGAAACGCCGCTCCGCCGCGGAGGTCAGCGCGAAGACGGCGAAGGCCATCACCATGCTGACGACGACCGCCGCCCAGAGCAGCGGCGTCTTGCGGTACGAGGCGGCGTCGAGGATCAGCGTGCCGAGTCCCGGCGCGCCGCTCAGCCATTCGGCGAGCATGGCGGCGAGCAGCGCGCTCGTCGCGGCGCTCCGGAGCCCGGTGAAGATGAAGGGCAGCGCGAAGGGCAGCCGCACCTTGACGAAGGTCTTCACCGGCCCGGCGCCGAGCACGTGCATCAGTTCGAGCGCGCTCCGCTTCGTCGAGGAGAAGCCGCGCATGGCGTTCACCATGATCGGGAAGAAGGAGACGATGACGACGACGACGATCGCCGTGCCGATGCCGCGCCCGAAGATCATGATCAGGATCGGCGCGATGGCGAGCACCGGCGCGGTGCGCAGCATGATGACGATCGGCAGCACGGCGCGGGTGACCGCCTGGGAGGAGACGAACAGCGCGGCGAGCAGGATGGCGAGCACGAAGGCGACGAGGAGGCCGGCGGCGGCGTTGCGCACCGTATGGAAGACCGCGAGGCCGATCTTCGCCGCGTCCTTCTCGAAGGCGCCGAGCGCCGCCTCGGGCGGCGGCAGCAGATAGGCGGGCATCGCGAAGACGACGACCACCGCCTTCCAGAGCGCGACGAGCACGAGCGCGATCGCGGCCGGCATGACGAGGCTCTTCAGCGCCGGGCCGAGCATCCGCATCGAGAAGGTCATCAGCGGCCCCCGACGATCGAGGTCGCGCGCTCGCCGAGCACCAGTTTCTCGGCGAGCGCGACGAGGCCGTAGGCGAGGGTGGCGACGACGCAGACCGCGAGGATGGTGAGCCAGGTGAGCGGCACGTCGAAGGAGAACAGCGCGTAGATCATCATGATGCCGAGGCCGCGATCGGCGCTCACCCATTCGGCGAGCAGCGCGCCGAGGACCGAGAGCGGCGCGGCGATCTTGAGCGCGGCGAAGAGGAAGGGCAGCGCGGTCGGGAAGGCGAGCTTGCGGAGCCGCTGCCAGCGCGTCGCGGCGAGGATGTGGAAGAGTTCGGAGACGTTGCGGTCGACCGCCTTCAGACCCTGGACCGTGCCGACGAGGAGCGGGAAGAGCGCGGCGATGGTGCCGATGATGATCCGCGCCGGCAGGCCGTTGCCGACCCAGACCATCAGGATCGGGGTGAGGGCGATGAGCGGGATCGAATCGATGACGATCGCGAGCGTCATCACCGGCCGCTCGGCCGGCCGCCAGCCGACGGCGAGCGCGGCGAGGGCGAGCGCGACCAGGGTGGCGAGGACGAAGCCCGCCGCTGCCGAGAGCACGGTCGGCGCCATGTGGTAGAAGAGGTCGCCATGGGCGCGGCCGAAGGCGGCGGCGATCTCGCTCGGCGCCGGCACGGTGACCGGCAGGACGCCGGCCCGCTTCAGCCCCTCCATCAGCGCGACGAGCACGGCGAAGACGGCGAGCGGCGCGAGGATGCCGGCGAGGCGGGGAGGGCGGCCGCGCCCCCCCGGCGGCGCGGCGGCCTCAGCCATCCGCGGTCTCCGCCAGCTCGTCGCCGAACAGCGCGGCGCGGACCCTGTTCTCGAGCCGGTTGAACTCCGGCGTCTGCATGAGGGCCAGCCGCCGCGGCCGCGGCAGGTCGACCTCGATGGTGTCGACGAGGCGGCCGGGCCGCGCCGCGAGCACGTGCACGGCATCGGCCATGAACACGGCCTCGCCGATCGTGTGGGTGACGAGCACGGCGGTGGTGCCGGTCTCCTGCCAGATGCGCAGCAATTCGAGGTTCATGCGCTGGCGGGTGATCTCGTCGAGCGCGCCGAACGGCTCGTCGAGCAGCAGCACCTTCGGCCGCAGGGCGAGCGCCCGGGCGATCGAGACGCGCTGCTGCATGCCGCCCGAGAGTTGGGCGGGCTTGGCATTCTCGAAGCCCGACAGGCCGACGAGGCGCACGAGGCTCTCGGGCCGCGGCCGGTCGCCGACCGGGCCGCCGGCGATCTCGAGCGGCAGTTCGATGTTGTCGATGACGCTGCGCCAGGGGAGCAGGCTCGCCTCCTGGAAGACGAAGCCGATCTCGTGCTGGCGGCGCGCGACGCCGGGCGGCTGGCCGCCGATCGTGATGACGCCGTCGGTGGGGGCGAGGATGTCGGCGATCAGCCGCAGCAGCGTGGACTTGCCGCAGCCCGACGGGCCGATCAGGGCATAGAAGCCGCCCGCCTCGAAGCGCAGCGACACGTCGACGAGCGCCGGAACGCTCTTGCCGTCGATCTCGAAGGCCTTGCCGACCCGGTCGATGACGATCTCGCTCATGAAGTCTCCCAGCGCCCGACGCGCGCGTTGCGGCGGGCCGTATTCGCGGTGGACGACCCGCCGCCTCCCCGGCGGCGGGCCATCATGTCACGAAGTCGCGCGGCGCGGATCAGGCCTTGCCGTGCGCCTTGGCGATCAGCGTCTGGGTGACGACGTCCTCGACCTTAACCTGGCCTTCCTTGAGGTCGCCGGCCTTGATCGAGAACTCGATGCCCTTCGCGAAGACGTCCGGCTCGATCCAGAGAAGGCCGTTCTTCGCGGCGTCGCCGACCGGGATGAAGTCCTTGTAGACGCCGGCTTCCGCCGTCTGCGCGGCGAGGTCGAGGCCGCGCTGGCCGTATTTGTCGACCATCAGCTTCGCCATCTCCTCGGGATTGTCGAGGAACCACTGCCAGCCCTTGATCTCGGCCTTCAGCCAGCGGACGATCAGGTCCGCCTTGGTGTCGATCGACTCGTCGGTGGCATAGAGCACGCCGGCATAGCCCGGCAGGCCGAGATCGTTCATGTAGGCGACCTCGATGTCGACGCCGCGCGTCTTCAGCATCACGCCCTGATTGGTCGCCCAGCCGTAATAGCCGTCGACCTGGCCGGCGGCGAGAATGCCGGGATCGGTGCCGACGGGGACGTAGTTGACGGAGGCCGGATCGAGACCGGCGGCGGTCATCAGCGCGTCCATCTGCGGCCGGGTGGCGTTCGGCAGGGCGATCGTCTTGCCGGGGAAGTCGGCGAGCGTCTTGATCGGCTTCGAGGCGAGCGACATGATCGCGCCCGGCGCCTTCTGCATGATCGCCGCGAAGGCCTTGACCGGAATGCCGTTGATCCGGTTGCGCACGGTCGACTCGACGTCGCCGTCGCTCGTCATCACCTGGCCGGAGGCGACCAGCGCCGCGCCGTCCATGCCGGGGCCGCCCGCCTCGAACACCGCGTCGATGCCCTCCTCGGCGAAATAGCCCTTCTCGATCGCCGCGAAATGGCCGCCGAACTGGATCGACTTGATCCAGCCGAGCTGGTGGATGAACTGGTCGGCGGCGTAGGCCCGTGTCGCGCCGCCGAGCGTCAGGGCGCCGGGCGCGAAGAACAGACCGGCGAGCGCTCCGCCGGTCTTCATGAGCGACCGGCGGTCGAGATGGAGGGCCGGAGCGGAGAGGAACGAGCCCGTCTTGCGGGAGGGGCCGGTCGGATCGGTCATCGCGGAGCCTTTCGTGGCACGTCGGTGGAGAACCATCCGCTGATGAGCAAGCGGCGTGCCACGGCCCGAGAGCGAAATCCCGACTTTCTACGAAACGATATTTTGCCGATAATCCGAAACCGTGTTGAAACTCGCGGCAGCGTGCGGCGATTCTGAGCAGGAGGTTCCATGCCCTCGATCGAGGCGAACGGCATCGTGCAGCACGTGCGGATCGAGGGGCCGGCGGAGGCGCCGCCCGTGCTCCTCATTCACGGTCTCGGCTGGGACGCCTCGCTCTGGCGGGCGCAGGTGCCGGCGCTCGTCGCGGCCGGCTTCCGGGTGATCGCGCCGGACCTGCGCGGCATGGGCGCGACCGACAAGCCGGACGCGCCCTACTCGATCGATCTCTATGCGGCGGACATGGCGGCGCTCCTCGAAGCGCTCGGCATCGCGCGGGTCGCGGCGGTCGGCTTCTCGCTCGGTGGCATGATCCTCGCCGCGCTCGCCCTTCGCGCGCCGCAACGGATCGCCGCCGCCGTGATCGCCTGCGCCTCTGTCTCTTCCTCGGCGGAAGGGCAGGCGGGCACCGAGGCGATGCTCGCCCGCGCCGCGACGCTCGGGCCGCTCCGTTTCGCGAAGGAGCAGGCCGATGCGATCTGGCATCCCGCCTATGCCGCTGCCCATCCCGAGGCGGTCGAGGCGTTCATCGGCTGGCGGGCGGCGATGGACCAGGCGGCGCTCGGCCGCGCCTTCCGTTCCGCCTATGGCGTCGATCTGCGGCCGGGACTCGCCGGGCTGGACCTGCCGGCGCTGGTCGTCGCCGCCGATGCCGACCCGTTCCTGGGTGTCGACACGGGCCGGGACATCGCGGCGCGCATCCCCGGCGCCCGCTTCGCGCTCATCGAAGGCGCAGGCCACATGGCGCCGATCGAGC
The DNA here is from genome assembly GCF_014199915.1 of Prosthecomicrobium pneumaticum. Lineage (GTDB taxonomy): Bacteria > Pseudomonadota > Alphaproteobacteria > Rhizobiales > Kaistiaceae > Prosthecomicrobium > Prosthecomicrobium pneumaticum. The sequence goes on from NZ_JACHOO010000003.1 coordinate 347,781, forward strand.
GGCCGGAGGCCTTCAACGCGCTGATCCTCGATTTCCTGACGGCGCACCGCCCGCCCCGCTGAGGTCCTTTGCCGCCGAAACGAGAGGCGGCGGGCGATCCGCCGGCCGCCCTTCGCCCTTCGGCGGAGCGCCCGCTTGATGTGGATCAAGGCGGCGGCACCCCTGCCATGGCCTCGCTGAAGGGCCGGAACCGCCCCTCGGCGGGCCGGCTCGAGCGTGGCAGGGACAGAACTGATGAGATACGGGCCAGAAATCGTCGCGGTGGGCTTTTTCGCCTTCCTCGCCTTGCTGGGGACGGCGTTCGGCGTCGACCATGCGTTTCGCCAGCACATGGCGGTGCTGGCCTTCGTGCTGACGGCGTCGCTCGTCGTGCTGTTGCGGCGGACGAGCTTCGAGCCGGCCGCCCCCGTCGATCCGAACGCCTATCTCGACGAGCCGATCCGCTACGGTTCGATCGCGACGATGTTCTGGGGCGTGGTCGGCCTGCTCGTCGGCGTCGTGGTGGCCCTGCAGCTCGCCTTCCCCGATTTCAACATCGAGCCGTGGTTCAATTTCGGCCGCATGCGGCCGCTGCACACCTCGGCGGTGATCTTCGCCTTCGGCGGCAATGCGCTGATCGCGACCTCCTTCTATGTCGTGCAGCGCACCAGCCGGGCGCGGCTGTTCGGCGGCAATCTCGCCTGGTTCGTGTTCTGGGGCTATCAGCTCTTCATCGTCATGGCGGCGACCGGCTATCTGCTCGGCATCACCGAGGGCCGGGAATATGCCGAGCCGGAATGGTATGTCGACCTCTGGCTGACGATCGTCTGGGTCGCCTATCTGCTCGTCTTCCTCGGCACGATCCTGAAGCGGCGCGAACCCCACATCTACGTCGCCAACTGGTTCTACCTCGCCTTCATCGTCACGATTGCCATGCTGCACGTCGTGAACAACCTGTCGATGCCGGTGTCGCTGCTCGGTTCGCACAGCTATTCGGCGTTCTCGGGCGTTCAGGATGCCCTCACGCAATGGTGGTACGGCCACAACGCCGTCGGCTTTTTCCTGACCGCCGGCTTCCTCGGCATGATGTATTACTTCGTGCCGAAGCAGGCGAACCGGCCGGTCTATTCCTACCGGCTGTCGATCATCCATTTCTGGGCGCTGATCTTCCTCTATATCTGGGCCGGGCCGCACCATCTGCACTACACCGCGCTGCCCGACTGGGCGCAGACGCTCGGCATGGTGTTCTCGATCATGCTGTGGATGCCGTCCTGGGGCGGCATGATCAACGGCCTGATGACGCTCTCGGGTGCCTGGGACAAGCTGCGCACCGATCCGATCATCCGCATGATGGTCGCGGCCATCGCCTTCTACGGCATGTCGACCTTCGAAGGGCCGATGATGTCGATCAAGGCGGTCAACTCGCTCAGCCACTACACCGACTGGACGATCGGCCATGTTCATTCCGGGGCGCTCGGCTGGGTCGGCCTGATCTCCTTCGCCGCGATCTACCACATGGTGCCGAAGCTGTGGGGTCGTGAACGGCTGTATTCGATCCGGATGGTCTCCTGGCATTTCTGGCTCGCCATGCTCGGCATCGTCGTCTACGCGGCCGTCATGTGGGTGTCGGGTATCATGCAGGGCCTGATGTGGCGCGAATACGATGAGCAAGGCTTCCTCGTCTATTCCTTCGCCGAAACCGTCGCCGCAATGCATCCCTATTACGTGATGCGGGCGATCGGCGGGGCGCTCTATCTCGCCGGCGCGCTGATCATGGCCTTCAACATCGCGATGACCATTCTCGGCCATCAGCGCGACGAAGAGCGGATCGGCGGCGCCATGCCCACCCCGCAGGCCGCCGAATAGGAAGACAGACCATGGCCTTGATGGACAAGCACGCGCTCCTCGAGCGGAACGCCACGCTGCTGCTCGCCGGTTCGCTGCTGGTGGTGACGATCGGCGGCATCGTCGAGATCGCGCCGCTCTTCTACCTGCAGAACACGATCGAGAAGGTCGAAGGCATGCGGCCCTATTCGCCGCTCGAGCTCGCCGGCCGCAACATCTACATCCGCGAGGGCTGCTATGTCTGCCATTCGCAGATGATCCGCCCCTTCCGCGACGAGGTCGAGCGCTACGGCCATTACAGCCTCGCCGCGGAGTCGATGTACGACCATCCGTTCCAGTGGGGCTCGAAGCGGACGGGGCCGGACCTCGCCCGTGTCGGCGACCGCTACTCGAACGCCTGGCACGTCCAGCATCTCGTCGAGCCGCGCTCGGTGGTGCCGGAATCGGTCATGCCGAGCTACGCCTTCCTCGAGGACACGCCGCTCGAGGCGAAGGGCATCTCCGCCCATCTCGTCGCCAGTACGCGGGTCGGCGTCCCCTATACGCAGGAGATGATCGACAATGCCGCTGCGGATCTGAAGGCGCAGGCCGATCCGAATGCCGAGACCGCCGGCCTCGAGGCCCGCTACCCGAAGGCGAAGCTCGGCGATTTCGACGGCAACCCGGCGGCGCTCACCGAGATGGACGCGCTCGTCGCCTATCTCCAGGTGCTCGGCACGCTGGTCGATTTCTCCACCTACGACGAAGCCGCGGGCTACCGCTAGGAGGCGTCATGGAAACCTATACGGCGATGCGCCACTTCGCGGACTCCTGGGGTCTGCTCGCCATGGCGCTGTTCTTCATCGGTGCGGTCGTCTTCGTCTACCGGCCGGGTGGCCGGAAGCAGGCCGACCAGGCTGCCCGCATCCCTCTCGAAGACGATTGAGATGAGCGAAAAAGAGATCGACGACGTCAGCGGTGTCGCGACCACCGGTCACGAGTGGGACGGCATCAAGGAGCTGAACAATCCACTGCCGCGCTGGTGGGTGTGGACCTTTTACGCCACCATCATCTGGGCGCTCGGCTACACGATCGCCTATCCGGCCTGGCCGATGATCAGTTCGGCCACCCGGGGCGTGCTCGGCTATTCGAGCCGCGGCGACATCCGCGCCGCGCTCGATGCCGCCGAGGCGGCGAAGGGCGACTATGTCGCGGCGGTGTCGCAGAAATCGGTGAGCGAGATCCTCGCCGACGACAAGCTGCGCGAATTCGCGACGGCCGCGGGCGCCGCAGCCTTCAAGGTGAACTGCGTCCAGTGCCACGGCTCGGGCGCCACCGGCTCGCCGGGCTATCCGAACCTCAACGACGACGAATGGCTGTGGGGCGGCAAGCCGGAGGACATCTACAAGACGATCAGCCACGGTGTCCGCTTCGCCGCCGACGATGCGACGCGGATCTCCGAGATGCCGGCCTTCGGGGCCATCCTCGACACGGCGCAGATCCGCCAGGCGGCGGCCCATGTCGCCTCGCTGTCGGGCACGCCCTCGAATGCGGAAGCCGCCGCGGCCGGCGCCGCCGTGTTCGCGGCCAACTGCGCGTCCTGTCACGGCGCCGACGGCAAGGGCAATCGGGAGTTCGGCGCGCCGAACCTCACCGATGCGATCTGGCTCTACGGTTCCGGCGAGGCGGCGATCGCGGCGCAGATCCGCGCGCCGCATCACGGCGTCATGCCGGCCTGGACGGCGCGGCTCGGCGACACCGCGGTCAAGGAACTCGCCGTCTATGTCTATTCGCTCGGCGGCGGCGAATAGGCGCCCCACCTGCGCCGACCGAACACCGGGCGGAGGCGGCCGGCCGGGCACGACGGTGCCCGGCCGGCCGTTCGCTTGACGTGGATCAACGTCACCGCGGCGCCGGCCGGGTAGGCCTCTTTCGAGTGGCGGACGGCATGTCCGCGGCGACGACGAGGCGACATGACGGCCCTGCTCGATCAGACGGATGTGGAGACGCTCGATGCGACGGCGGTCAACGCCGCCACCCGCAGACAGCCGCTCTACGCCCCGCGCAAGAAGATCTTCCCGAAGGCCGTCAGCGGCTCCTTCCGCCGCTTCAAGTGGCTGGTCATGCTGGTGACCCTCGGCATCTATTATCTGACGCCGTGGCTGCGGTGGGACCGCGGTCCCTATGCGCCGGATCAGGCGGTGCTCGTCGATCTCGCCAACCGCCGCTTCTATTTCTTCTTCATCGAGATCTGGCCGCAGGAATTCTTCATCGTCGCCGGCCTGCTCGTCATGGCGGGCTTCGGCCTGTTCCTCGTCACCTCGACGGTCGGACGCGCCTGGTGCGGCTATACCTGCCCGCAGACCGTATGGGTCGACCTCTTCCTCGCCGTCGAGCGCTTCTTCGAGGGCGACCGCAACGCCCGCATCAGGCTCGATCAGGCGCCGATGAGCGCGCGCAAGCTTTCGCTCAGGGTCGCGAAGCACGCCACCTGGCTGGTCATCGCGGTGGCGACCGGCGGCGCCTGGATCTTCTATTTCGCCGACGCCCCCGCGCTGGTGCGGGATTTCGCGACCGGCGAGGCCGCGCCCGTCGCCTACATCACCGTCGCCGTGCTCACTGCCACCACCTATGTCTTCGGCGGTCTGATGCGCGAGCAGGTCTGCACCTATATGTGCCCCTGGCCGCGCATCCAGGCGGCGATGCTCGACGAGAGCTCGCTCACCGTCACCTATAACGACTGGCGCGGCGAGCCGCGGTCCCGCCACGCCAAGAAGGCCGCCGCGGCGGGCCAGCCGGTCGGCGATTGCGTCGATTGCAATGCCTGCGTCGCCGTCTGCCCGATGGGCATCGACATCCGCGAGGGCCAGCAGCTCGAATGCATCACCTGCGCGCTGTGCATCGACGCCTGCGACAGTGTGATGGACAAGATCGGCCGCGAGCGCGGCCTGATCTCCTATGCGACGCTCGCCGACTACAACGCGAACATGGCGGTGGCGACGGCGGGCGGCGCGACGGCGATCGACCCGGCGCGGGTGCGCGCCAATGACGGGCGCCTGCTGCCCGGCCTCGCCCACTTCCACCTCAAGAAACTCTTCCGGCCGCGTACCTTCGTCTATTTCGCGGTCTGGTCGCTGGTCGGTGTCGGCCTGCTCTATGCGCTGCTCACGCGCGACCGGCTCGAGGTCAACGTGCTGCACGACCGCAATCCGCAATATGTGCTGCTTTCCGACGGCTCGATCCGCAACGGCTACACCGTCAAGCTCCTCAACAAGATCCCCGAGCCGCGCACCCTCGTCGTGACGCTCGAGGGGCTCGAGGGCGCGACGATGTCGGCGCTCGGCGTCGAGGCGGAAGAGGGCCGCTCCTTCTCGGTCGCGGTCGAGCCGGACCGGCTGAAGACGCTCAAGGTCTATGTCCGCCAGCCGGCGGAGGCGATCGCGGGCGCGGGCGCGGCCGAGAGCTTCCGCTTCGTCGTCGCCGACAAGTCCTCCTTTGAAACCGACAGCTATGTCGCCTCCTTCGAGGCGCCGGAGAGCCGCCGATGAGCCCCGACCGTCCCTTCACCGGCCGCCACATGCTGGCGATCATGCTCGGCTTCTTCGGCGTCGTCATCGCCGTCAATGTGACGATGGCGGTGATGGCGAACCGCAGCTGGACCGGCTTCGTCGTCGAGAATTCCTATGTCGCCGGCCAGCACTTCAACGAGAACACCGCCGAGGCGCGGGCGCAGGCGGCGCTCGGCTGGAAGGGCCGGCTCGAGATCGAGGGCGGGGCGGTCCGCTACGTCCTCAGCGATGCGCATGGCGCGCCGGTCACGCTCGCCGGCGCGACGGCGAGCTTCCGCCGCCCGTCCTATGCGAGCGAGGACGTCGCGGTGCCGCTCGTCCCGGTCGTCGGCGGCCATGGCGTGGCGGCCGATTTCGTGCCGCGCGACGGGCTGTGGATCCTCGAGATCGAGGCCGATGCCGGGCTCGAACGCCCCTATCGCGACACCCGCCGCATCCTTGTCGAGGACGGTCGCGTCGCCGGGGGGCGGAAGCAATGAGCTGCTGCGCACCCGGGGCGGAGGTGCTCGGCACCCCCTCCGCCACTCTGCCCGAGGGCGAGGAACTGCTCCTCGCCAGCCGCTCGCTCGGCAATGGCGAGCGCCAGGTCGAGCTCGCCGTGCCGGACGTCCATTGCGGCGCCTGCATCCATGCGGTCGAGACGGCGCTGCGCCGGGTCGAGGGCGTCACCGGCGCGCGCGTCAATCTCTCGACGCGGCGGGTCGCCGTGCGCTGGCGGGAAGGGCTCGCGCCGCCGCCCGTCGCTGCCGCGCTCGCCGCGATCGGCTATCCGCCGCATCTCTTCGAGGACGAGGCGGGCCGCGATCGCACCCTCTCCGAACTGCTGCGGGCCGTCGCGGTGGCGGGCTTCGCGGCCGGCAATGTGATGCTCCTCTCGGTCTCGGTGTGGTCCGGCGCGGAAGGGGCGACGCGCGATCTGTTCCACTGGATCTCGGCACTGATCGCCCTGCCGGCGCTCGTCTTCGCCGGCCGCATCTATTACCGCTCGGCCTTCAACGCGCTGCGGCACGGCCGCATGAACATGGACGTGCCGATCGCCATCGGCGTCTCGCTCGCCTATGCGATGAGCCTCTACGAGACGCTGACGCACGGGGCGCACGCCTATTTCGACGCTTCCGTCTCGTTGCTCTTCTTCCTCCTGATCGGCCGCACGCTCGATCACGTCATGCGCGACCGGGCGCGCGCCGCGGTGCGCGGCCTGTCGCGGCTGATGCCGCGCGGCGCCGTCGTGCTCGCCGCCGATGGCGGCCGCGACTATCGCCCGGTCGAGACGATCGAGCCCGGCATGCGGCTGCTGATCGCGGCGGGCGAGCGCATCCCGGTCGATGCGCGGGTTATCGCCGGCACCTCCGATCTCGACTGCGCGCTCGTCACCGGCGAGAGCCGTCCGCAGCCGGTCGAGCCGGGCGCGGCGGTGCGGGCCGGTACGCTGAACCTCTCCGGGCCGCTGACGCTCGAGGCGGAGCGGCCGGCCTCGGCCTCCTTCCTCGCCGAGATGGTGCGGATGATGGAGGCGGCGGAAGGCGGGCGCGCCCGCTATCGCCGCATCGCCGAGCGGGTCTCGGCGCTCTATGCCCCCGTCGTGCATCTGACGGCCTTCGTGACCTTTCTCGGCTGGATGGCGGTCGACGGCGACTGGCACAAGGCGATCACCGTCGCCATCGCGGTGCTGATCATCACCTGCCCCTGCGCGCTCGGCCTCGCCGTGCCGATCGTCCAGGTGGTGGCCGCGCGCCGCCTGTTCGAGAATGGCGTCATGGTGAAGGACGGTGCCGGTCTCGAACGCCTCGCCGAGGCGGATGCCGTGGTGTTCGACAAGACCGGAACGCTGACGCTCGGCCGGCCGCGCCTCGTCGGCGCCGAGGCGCTCGCGCCGGAACTCCACGCCATCGCCTCCGCGCTCGCCGCCCATTCGCGCCATCCCCTGTCCGAGGCGATCGCCGAGGCCGCGCCGCGCGGCGTCGCCACGCCCGTCTTCGAGACGGTCGCCGAACATCCCGGGCTCGGTCTCGAGGGCCGCATGGACGGACGCCTCTGGCGGCTCGGACGCGCCGCCTGGGCGGCGCCGACGGAGGCCGCGGAAGGGGAAGACGGAACCGTGCTCGCCGAGGACGGCGTGGTGCGCGCCCGCTTCCACTTCGCCGATGCGCTCCGTCCCGGCGCGCGCGAGGCGGTCGCGACGCTCGCCCGCACCGTCGGCCCGGTCACGATGCTGTCGGGCGATGCCGAGCCGGCCTGCCGCGCGGTTGCCGCCGCGCTCGGCATCGCCGATGTCGCTGCACGGTTGATGCCGGGCGACAAGGTCGCTCGCCTCGCCGCCATGGCCGCCGGGGGCCGCAAGGTTCTGATGGTGGGCGACGGGCTCAACGATGCCCCCGCGCTCGGCGCCGCCCATGTCTCGATGGCGCCGGCGACCGCCGCCGATATCGGCCGCAACGCGGCGGATTTCGTCTTCCTGCGCGACAGCCTCGCCGCGGTGCCGGTCGCCCGGGCGATCGCGCGGCGGGCCGGCCGGCTGATCCGGCAGAATCTGGCCCTCGCCATCGTCTACAATGTGATCGCGGTGCCGATCGCCATTCTCGGCCATGTCACGCCGCTCGTCGCGGCGATCGCCATGTCGGCCTCGTCGCTCCTCGTCATCGGCAATGCGCTGCGTCTCGCCGGCGGCCCGGGAGAAGCGGCGGCCCCGGTGGCCCCCGCGCCACGGCGAAACACCCTCTCCGCCCCGGTGACCGCGCGATGACGACCCTCGCTTACCTCATCCCCGTCGCGCTCTTCCTCGGCGGGCTGGCGCTCGTCGCCTTCCTCTGGGCGCTGAAGAGCGGCCAGTACGACGATCTCGACGGCGCGGCCGAGCGCGTCCTGCTCGATGAGGACGACGCCCTGCCGGCCGATCCGCGTGCGGGGAGGCGATGATGCGCACCGGTTCGCAATCCGTCTCGCCGCCCCCATATTGCCCCGCATCGGCCGCGCTCGGCGGCGCGAGGGAGAATGCCATGGACGACCGCCTCTCGGTCCGCGCGGCCCCGGCCGCGCCGGCCGCCCCGCCGGTGCCGATCGACGAGGCGGGTATCCAGGCGCTGGTACACGGCTTCTACGGCCGGGTCGCCGAGGATGCGCTGCTCGGGCCGATCTTCGCGCGGCAGATCGGCGAGGGCGGCTGGCCCGACCATCTCGACAAGATGTGCGCCTTCTGGTCCTCGGTGCTGCTGCGCACCGGGCGCTATGGCGGTCGGCCGATGCCGCCGCATCTGCGGCTCGCGGGCGAACTGTCAGACGCGCATTTCGAGCGCTGGCTCGGCCTCTTCCGCGAGACCGCACGGGCCGAACTCTCGGCGGAAGCGGCGGCCGGCGTCATCGCCATGGCCGAGCGCATCGCCAACAGCTTCCGCCTCGCCGTCGCCTTCCATCGCGGCGACGACACGACACGGATGCGGCCCCTGCCGGCCGGCTGAACGGCCCCCTCAGGCGCCGATATGGAGGACCACCTCGCGCCGGTGCGGTCGGTCGCGGTGCTCGAAGAGATAGAGGCCCTGCCAGGTGCCAAGGAGCAGCCGGCCGCCGCCGATCGGCACGGCGAGCGAGGTCTGCGTGAGGGCCGCCTTGATGTGCGCCGGCATGTCGTCCGGCCCTTCGAGCCGGTGCACGAGATAGTCCATCGCCGGATCGTCGGCCGGCGGCACGAGCCGGCGGAAGAAGGCCTCGAGATCGGTCCGCACATCCGGATCGGCGTTCTCCTGGACGATCAGCGAGGCCGAGGTGTGGCGCACGAAAAGGGTGAGAAGGCCGGTCTCGCAGCCCGAGCGGCGGACGAAGGCGGCCGCCTCCTCGGTGAACTCGTAGAGGCCCTGTCCGCGCGTGGCGATGGTGAGAATGGTCTGCGGCATGCCTCTTCGAGCGCATCGCCGGCCCCTCTTGTCAAGCGCCGCCTGCTCGCCCGGCAGGGCGGGCGCTGATAGCGTCGGGAGGCGGCCGCGACGGTGGCCGGCCGATGGGCAGAGGAGAAGGACGATGGATGTCGCCGAGGCGCCGCTGCGCAATCTCGTCACGGATGTGCCGGGCGTTCTCGTCGGTTCGGCGGAGGACCGGCAGGGGGCGACCGGCGTCACCGCCGTCGTGTTCGAAGAGCCGGCGGTCGCCTCGATCGCCGTGCTCGGCGGCGCGCCGGGCCTGCGCGATACCGGCCTCCTCGAACCGGAAATGACCGTCGAGCGGGTCGACGCGATCCTGCTCTCCGGCGGCTCCGCCTTCGGCCTCGATGCGGCGGGCGGCGCGATGGCGGCGCTCGCGGCGCGCGGCCGCGGCTTCGCGGTCGGGCCGGCGCGGGTGCCGATCGTGCCGCAGGCGATCCTCTTCGATCTGCTGAACGGCGGCGACAAGCCCTGGGCGCGCGGGGAGGGCGGCGCGCCACCCTACCGGGCGCTCGGCGCCGCGGCGGTCGAGGCGGCCGGGCTCGCCTTCGCGCTCGGCACGGCCGGCGCCGGCTTCGGCGCGACGACGCTCGATCTCAAGGGCGGGCTCGGCTCTGCGAGCGCCGTGCTCGGCGACGGCGTCCGTGTCGGGGCTGTGGTGGCGGTCAATGCCGTCGGTTCGGCGGTGATCGGCGGCGGGCCGCATTTCTGGGCCGCGCCCTATGAGCGGGGAGCTGAGTTCGGCGGGCTCGGCTGGCCGGCGGCGATCCCGGCCGCGGCACTCGCCCCGCGTTTCAAGGGCGGGCCGGGCGCCAACACCACGATCGCCCTCGTCGCGACGGATGCGGTGCTGACGAAGGCGCAGGCGAAGCGCCTCGCGATCGCGGCGCATGACGGGTTCGCCCGGGCGCTCCGGCCGGCGCACGCGCCGCTCGACGGCGATGTCGTCTTCTCCGCCGCCACAGGCCGCCGGCCGCTCGCCGATCCGGTGTTCGGCCTCGCCGAACTGTGCCTCGCCGCCGCGGATTGCCTCGCCCGGGCGATCGCCCGCGGCGTCCACGCCGCGACCGCCCTCGATCGGCCGGGCGCACAGCCCGCCTGGCGCGACCGCTTCGGCACCCTATCGCCCCCGCTTGGCGGTCCGCTCTAGATCCTATATGGATCATATACGAAACGTATATGAGGACCGCTCATGGGCATCGTCAGCATCGATGAGGAACTGCACGACCAGCTGCGCCGGGCGAGCAAGGTCTCGTTCCGTTCGATCAACGCGCAGGCCGCCTACTGGATCAGGCTCGGCATGCTCAGCGAGACCAATCCGGGCCTGACCTTCTCCGAGATCGTCGCGCGCGAATATGGCGCCGCCGGCGTCAGCGCCGGGCCGCTCGCTCTGGGCGAGGCATGACCAAACAGCCGCACGAACTGGCGCTGATGGCGGAGTCCGGCCGGCTGCTCGCCTCGGTCTTCGCGATGCTCGACCGCATGCCGCTCGCCGGGCTGTCGACGCTCGAGATCAACGACCGGGTCGAGCGCTTCATCGTCGACGATCTCGAAGCCCGGCCGGCGAGCAAGGGCCAGTATGGCTACGGCTTCGTGCTCAACGCCTCGGTCAACGCGGTCGTCTGCCACGGCATCCCGTCCGCGGCGACGGTGCTCGCGGAGGGCGACATCGTCAACCTCGACATCACGCTCGAAAAGAACGGCTACATCGCCGATTCGAGCAAGACGTATCTTGTCGGTGCGGTGAACCCGGTGGCGCGTCATCTCGTCGAGACGACCTACGAGGCCATGTGGATGGGCATCCGCGCGGTGCGTCCGGGCGCGCGGCTCGGCGACATCGGCTTCGCGATCGAGCGGCACGCGAGGCGGAACGGCTATTCGGTGGTGCACGACTATTGCGGCCACGGCATCGGCCGGATGATGCACGAGGAACCGCAGGTGCTGCATTTCGGCAAACCCGGCACCGGGCTGACGCTGCGCGAAGGCATGGTCTTCACGATCGAGCCGATGCTCAATCGCGGCCGGCGGAGCGTCCGGACCGAGGCCGACGGCTGGACGGTGGTCACCCGCGACGGCTCCCTTTCCGCGCAGTTCGAACACACGGTCGCGGTCACGGGTTCGGGCGTTGCCGTGCTGACGCTCCGGCCGGACGAGGCGGCCTCGGCGCGCTGAACCGCCGGCCTATATAGGCCGTGAGCGAGGCCGGAAGCGGGCCCGCCGACACGAGGATGGAACCCGCATGCCGATCTCGCTCAATCTCCGTCGCCTGCTCCTCGCCGGCTTCGTCGCGCTCGCTGCGGCGGCGCCGGCCTTGGAGCCGGCATTCGCGCAGCAACGGGGGGAGGGGTCGCGCAACGAGGCGGCGTCCGGACCGGGCGTGCTTTCTCTCCTGCCGGCGGATTCGGTCACCGAACACCGGATGGAACGCGGCGCCGATTCGTTCGCCTATCACGCGACCGCGGGCGCGTTCGACCTGTTCGACCAGACCGGCGCGCCCTCGGCGAAGATCGTCTATTTCGCCTATACGCGGGACGGCTCGGAAGCGGGGAGCCGGCCGGTCACCTTCGTCTTCAATGGCGGGCCGGGTGCCGCCTCGGCCTATCTCCATCTCGGCGTTGTCGGCCCGAAGGCCGCCGAGTTCTCCGGTCCCAATGCGAGCGGCCTTCTGGTCGACAATCCCGACACCTGGCTCCGCTTCACCGATCTCGTGATGATCGATCCGGTCGGCACCGGCTGGAGCCGCGCCGCCAATCCGGATAAGGCGAGCGATTTCTGGGGCGTCGATGCGGATGCGCAGACCATCGCCAAGGTGATCGCCCTCTATCTGGCGAAGAACGGCCGCATGGCCTCGCCGAAATATCTGCTCGGCGAGAGCTATGGCGGTTTCCGCAGCGTCGAGGTCGCGAGCGTCCTGCAGCGCGACCAGGGGGTTCTCGTCGACGGCCTCGTGATGCTGTCGCCCTTCCTCGAGGGCGCGTTGAATTTCGGCGCGACGCGCTTTCCCTTCGGCGCGGCGCTGCAACTGCCCTCGCTCGCCGCCGCCGAACTCGATCGCAGCGGCCGCTTCAGCGATGAGGCGCTCGCTTCCGCCGAGCGCTTCGCCTTCGGCGACTATCTGACGACGCTCGCCGGCCCGCCGCCGCAGGGCGAAGCAGCCGAGACCTTCTATCGCCGCATCGCCGCGTTCACCGGCCTGCCGGTCGAGACGGTCGCCCGCACGCGCGGCTTCATCGGCGACGCCTATGGCAAGCGGGGCGGGGCGGCGTCGGCGATCTTCAGCCCCTATGACGCCGCGGTCGCCGAGCCCGATCCCTTTCCCGAATCGGCCGCCGACCGTGGCCCCGATCCGATCCTCGACGGCTATACGCGGGGCCTCGGCGGCCTCTTCGTCGCCTATGCCCGCGACACGCTCGGCTTCAGGACCGACATGAGCTTCACGCTGCTGAGCCGCGACGCCTTCCGGTCTTGGAACTGGGGCGATTCGCGCAGTCTCGGCGGGGCGAGCGCGATCGATGATCTGCGCGCGCTGCTCGCCCTCAACCCGGCGCTCCGCGTCCTCGTCGCGCATGGCCGCAGCGATGTCGTCACGCCCTATGCGGTGAGCCGCTACCTTCTCGACCGCCTGCCGCCGATCGGAGCGCCGGACCGGACCGCGCTCCATGTCTATCGCGGCGGCCACATGTTCTATTTCGATCCCGCCGCGCGGGCCGCCTTCGCGGCCGACGCGGCGGGCTTCTATGCGGCGGCCCGTCCGCCGGGCCGGTGAGCGGGCCGCGGAGCGCCGCACGGGCGGCGCCCCTCGTCGCGCCGGCTCACCTGCCCCAGCGCAGCACCACCGGATCGAGCCGTCTGGCGATCTCGATCAGCCCGGCGCGGGTGGCGGGATGGACCGGGGCGAGCGGCGCGCGCACCGCCTCGGAGGCGATCACGCCGCCCTCCTTCATCAGGATCTTCGCCGCCCGCAGGCCGCATTGCCGGTTCTCGTAATTGATCAGCGGCAGCCAGCGCGCATAGGCCTCGATCGCCGCATCGCGGTCACCCGCGAGATAGGGGTCGATGATCTGGCGGATGCCGTCCGGATAGCCGCCGCCGGTCATCGAGCCGGTCGCGCCGGCGTCCAGATCGGCCATCAGCGTGATCGCCTCCTCGCCGTCCCAGGGGCCGACGATCGCCTCGCCGCCCTCTTCGAGCAGGGTGCGCAGCTTCGAGGCGGCTTCCGCGACCTCGATCTTGAAATAGGCGACGTTCTCGATCTCGCGCGCCATCCGGGCGAGGAAGGCGGGCGACAGCGGCGTGCCGGCGACCGGCGCATCCTGGATCATGATCGGGATCGAGATCGCGTCCGATATGGTGCGGAAGAACTCGTAGATCGCCCTTTCGGGCACCCGGAAGGTGGCGCCGTGATAGGGCGGCATGATCATCACCATCGCCGCACCGGCCTCTTGCGCCCGGCGGCTCCGCTCGGCACAGACCTGCGTGCCGAAATGCGAGGTGGTGACGATCACCGGCACGCGGCCGGCGACATGGTCGAGCACCGTGACCATCACCCGCTCGCGCTCCTCGTCGGTCAGCACGAACTGTTCGGAAAAATTGGCGAGGATGCACAGCCCGTTCGAGCCGCCATCGATCATGCAGTCGATGGCCCGCTTCTGGCCCTCGAGATCGAGCGCGCCACGGTCGTCGAAAACGGTCGGCGCGACCGGGAAGACGCCCTTATAGGGCGTGGTGAAACTCGGCATGGAATCCTCCCTCCGGATGATCTCTTTTCATACGATGAATTAGCCCGGTCCGGCGGCGCGGAAAAGGGCAAAACGCGATCCTCAGCCGGGATCGAGCAGCCGGGCGCCGGGGCCGGCCGCGCCGAGCCGGTCGTCGGCGTTGCGCAAGGGGCAGGTGTCGAGCGACAGGCAGCCGCAGCCGATGCAGAGCGAGAGCTGGTCGCGCAACCGGCCGAGCCGCTCGATCCGCGCCTCGAGATCGGCCTTCCAGCGCGCCGACATCGCCGCCCAGTCGGCCGCCGTGGGCGCGCGCCCGTCGGGCAGGGCGGCGAGCGCGGTCGCGATCTCGGCGAGCGGCACGCCGGCGCGCTGCGCCACCTTGATCACGGCCACCCGCCGCAGCACGCCGCGCGGATAGCGCCGCTGGTTGCCGGCGCTCCGCAGGCTCTGGATCAGCCCCTTGGTCTCGTAGAAATGCAGCGCCGACACCGCGACGCCGGCCCGCCGCGCCACCTCGCCGACGCTCAGGAACCGGGACGGACCGCCACCTTCATCGGCCATCGGAAGCCTCTTGACCTCAACTTATGCTGAGGTTCTATACCGCGGGCTCCGCCGATCGGAAAGGAGCCCCTTCCTTCCCTCCTCGCGCGGGTTCCCGCCGGCGGGCTCGCCCGGCCGGGGCGTGCGTGCGCTGTCCGACGTTCCCTGCGACCGTCCGCATCCGGCCCCTCCGAACCCGCCGCGCGGCGCCCGCCGGCCGCCATCCCCGGGGCCGGCGGGCGCTCTTTTGTCCAGACGTTTGGTCGTTTCACCGCGCCGCTCCGCCTGTCATCCTCGCGAAGGCGAGGATCCCTAGCAGAGGACGGTTTGGCTTGATGGATCCTCGCCTTCGCGAGGAGGACGAAGAGGATGACCGCGTGGCCATCCCCCAATCCGAACGACGCGGCCCGCCGACCGAGAGGCGGTGTGCGACCCAAAAACGCGGCGCGATCCTACCACGCGCCGTGGAAACTGCCGGGCTTGTCGGTGCGCTCGAAGCCGTGCGCGCCGAAGATGTCGCGCTGCGCCTGGGTGAGGTCCGCGGTCGTGCGGGCCTGGGCGAGCGCGTGCAGATAGGCGAGCCCCGCCGAGAGCGCCGGCAGAGGCCGGCCTTCGAGCGCCGCCTCGCCGACCACCTTGCGCATCGCCGGCAGGCAGTCCGCCATCAGGTCGGAGAGGCCGGGGTCGAGCAGGATCGTCTCGAGATCGGCGGTGCGGTCATAGGCCGCCGCGATCCGGTCGAGGAAGGCCGAGCGGATGATGCAGCCGGCGCGCCAGATCCGCGCCACCTCGGCGAGCGGCAGGTTCCATTTGTGCTCGGCCGAGGCGGCGTTGAGCACGGAGAAGCCCTGCGCATAGGCGAGGATCTTGCCGCCGATCAGCGCCTTCTCGTAGTCCGCGATCACCGCGTCGGTCGCCGTTCCGCGCGAGGCCGGCTCGGCCCCGAAGCGCGCGACGATCTTTGCCCGCAGCGCCCGCAGCGCCGAGATGCCGCGCGCGTCGACCGCGGCGACGATCGCCGAAGCCGGCACGCCGAGATCGAGCGCCTCGATCGCCGACCAGCGGCCGGTGCCCTTCTGACCGGCCGAATCGACGATCACGTCGACGAGCGGGCCGCCGGTCTCGGCATCGGTGGCGCGAAGTGCCCGGGCGGTGATCTCGATCAGATAGCTGTCGAGCGGGCCGGACGACCAGCGCTCGAACACGTCGGCGATCGCCGCGGGCGCGAGGCCGTGGCCGTAGCGCAGCAGGCCGTAGATCTCGGCGATCATCTGCATGTCGGCATATTCGATGCCGTTGTGGATCGTCTTGACGAAATGGCCGGCGCCGTCGGGACCCATATAGGCCGAGCAGGGCGTGCCCTGGAAACGCGCCGAGATCGCGGTGAGCACCGGGGCGATCCGGTCATAGGCCTCGCGCGCGCCGCCCGACATGATCGAGGGGCCGTGCCGCGCCCCCTCCTCGCCGCCCGAGACGCCGATGCCGAGGAATTGCAGGCCGAGGCTGCGGACATGCTTCTCGCGCCGCACCGTGTCGCGGAAATTGGCGTTGCCGGCGTCGATCAGGATGTCGCCGGCGTCGAGATGCGGCGCCAGCGTCTCGATCGTCTCGTCGACGGCGGGGCCGGCCTTCACCATCATCAGGATCGGCCGCGCCGGCTTGACGAGATCGCGCAGATGTTCGAGTGCGCGGCAGGGGATCAGCCGTTCGGCGAGCGGACCCGCCTCCGCGATCACCTCGTCGACGCGCTCGACCGTGCGGTTGTAGATCGCGACGGTGAAGCCCTTCTCGGCCATGTTGAGCGCCAGATTGCGGCCCATGACCGCCATGCCGATGACGGCGATATCCGCCTGCTTGGTCATTTTCACCCTCGCCTACTCGTTGATGAAGCGGCCGAACCGAGGAAGATTGAGACGTTTCCCGCGCGAGGAGTGGCATTTCGCGGCGGCCGCGGCAACCCGTCTCGTCGTGCGCGGTGCGCCCCGAGCGGCGGATGGTTTACCATGACCGCGGGTTTCTTCCGATAAGGGGCGCGACGGGCTGCCGATGATGCGAAACTCGCCGCACTTCCGACCCCCGACCCGAATGGCGAGCGGATGACGACGGCGCGATCGTCCTCAATGACGGCCGATGGCTTCGCGGCGGGCGGCGCCGCGCGGTGCGCCGTCGCTGCGGCAGCGGCCGGCTCCGATGCTCTCGCCGTCAGCCTCCTCGACACGCTCGACGGGATCGAGGCGCTCGCGGCGGACTGGCGGTCCCTCGAGGCGCGGAGCGAACATCCGGCCTTCTTCCAGTCGGCCGCCTGGTCGATCGAGGCGGCGCGCCATTTCGCGGCCGCCGGAACGACCTTCCTCGTCGTCGCGCTCCGTCGCGCCGGACGGCTCGTCGCGGTCGCCCCGCTCAAGCGGCTGCGCTGCGGGCCGCTGGTGCTCGCGGTCGATCTCGGCGCGCCCTTCGGTCAATATGGCGGCCTGCTGGTCGATGCGGGCGAGGATGCCCATGCGGTGGTCGATGCCGTGCTCGCCGCTCTGCGCGGGCATGGCATCGACGGGCTCCTCCTGCGCAAGCTGCGCGCCGATGCGCCGGAGCGGCCGGCGCTCGCGAGGCGCGGCTTCCCCGTCGGCCGGCCGGAAGCCGCGCGGGCCGTTGCGCTCCATCCGGAACGCGGTTTCGAGGCGTTCCGGCGCGGCCTGCCGGCCCGTATCCGCAAGAATGTCCGCAACGCCCGCAACCGGGCCGCCGCGCTCGGGCCGCTCGACCAGCGCGTCTTTGCCGCCGAGGCGCTGCCGGCTATGCTCGATGCGAGCTTTGCCGGCCGCAGCGCCCGGTTGGCGGCCGAGGGCCTCACCTCCACCGCCTTCGCCGATCCGGGCTTCCGGGCCTTTGTCGGCCGCGTTGCAGAAGCCGGCGCCGCGGGCCGCATCGCGATCCTGGCGAGCGGGCTGCACGCCGGGGAGATGGCGCTGGCGCTCGAATGGGGCTTCGTCCATCGCGGCCGCTATTACGCCTATCTGACCGCCCGCGATCCGCGCTTCGACGGCTTCAGCCCCGGCCGGATCCACCGCGAGGAGGTGCTGAAGACGCTGATCGAGCGTGGTGTCGCGGTCGCCGACCTGCTCGCCCCGGACGGCCCGCACAAGCGCGCCTGGACGGCCGATGCGACGCCGATCCGGGATATCGCCGTGCCCCTCACGCTGCGCGGCCGGCTCTATCTCGCCTTTTGGCACGGATTGCTGCGGCCGGCCCTCGTCGAGACCTATTTCGCCCTGCCGGCCCGGGTCCGCCGGCCGCTCCACCGGCTGATCGCACCGCGCCACAGCGATTGATCGCGCAGGCTCGAGCCGTCCCGTCTCGCCCGCGGTCAGGGCTGCAGCAGCCCTTCCGAGATCGCCGCCGCGGCCTCCTTCAGCCGGGCGACGACGCGCTCGCGCAAGGGATCGGTGATCCGCCGCTCCGGCGCCGACAGGCTGATCGCGGCGAGCGGACGCCGCCCTTCGTCGAGGATGGCGACGCCGATGCACATCGTGCCCTCCTCGTTCTCGCCGATCTCGATCGCCACGCCGGTGCGCGCCACCTCCTGCAATTGCCGTTCGATCACCCGCAATTCGGTGATCGTCCGCAGCGTCCTCTGCGCCAAGGCGTGCGACAGGAGGGCGCCGCGCTCCTCGACCGGCAGGTGGGCGAGCATCGCCTTGCCGAGCGCGGTGGAATGGAGCGGATCGCGGCTACCGACCCGCGCCTGCATGCGCAGTGCCCGGGTCGATTCGAGAATGTCGATATAGGCGACCTGGTGGTCGGCGATCACCGCGAGATTGATCGTCTCGTTGAATTCGCGATTGAGCGCGGCGAGCGCGGGTAGAGCGAGGGCGCGCAGGCGCTGGATGCTCTTGTCGGCGGTTGCGAGCGCCCGGAACCGGGTGCCCACCGCATAGCGGTCGCTCGCCGGGTCGTAGCTCGCGAAGCCGGCGGCGCTCAGCGTCCGCAGATAGCGGAAGGTGCTGGTCTTCGGCAGGCCGAGTTCGGCCGCGACCGTGGTCAGCGAGACGGGATGGCCCTTCTCGGCGATCGCGTCGAGCACCTTCAGCGCCTTCATCACCGGCCCGACGATATAACGCTCGTCCGCATCCATCGGCTTCCCCTCGCCACCCGCAGGCAGCTTTGCGTTTTTCCGCCTCGCGAAACAAGGCCGTGTTTACATGAAACGCCGGCTCTGGCCTCCTTGCGGCCGAGAGATGCAAGGGAGAGAGGCCCCGTGACCGCCCCATCCGCCACCGCCGAGACGCCGGCCCCCCTGTCGTTCGCGGAATCCGCCCGCCGCATCCGGGACAATGCGGCGGTCATCGCCGGCGGCGTCAACAGCAATTTCCGGATGAACATCGCCCCGACGCCGCTCGTCTTCGAGCGTGCCGACGGGCCCTATCTCTTCGACGTCGATGGCAACCGGTTGATCGACTACTATCTCGGCATGGGGCCGATGATCCTCGGCCACCGGCCGCAGGGGGTGGTGGACGCGGTCTCCGCCGCGATGGAGAGGGGCATCCTCTTCGGCGGCCAGTCCGATCTCGAGACGGAGGCGGCGCGGCTCGTCTGCGAGTTCGTGCCCTGCGCCGAGCGGATCCGCTTCGCGTCCTCCGGCTCCGAGGCCGATCAGGCGGCGATCCGGCTCGCCCGCGCCGCCACCGGCCGGCGCGTCGTGCTGAAGTTCGAAGGCCATTATCACGGCTGGTTCGACAATGTGCTGTGGTCGACCGCGCCGCCGCCCGACGCGGCCGGCCCGGCCGATCATCCGGTCCCGGTCTCGGGCAGCCGCGGCCAGCTCGGCGAGGCGGCCTATGGCATCGAGGTGCTGCCCTGGAACGACCTCGCCCTCGTCGAGGCCCGGCTCGCCCAGGGGGATGTCGCCGCCGTGATCATGGAGGCGACGATGTGCAATGCGGGCGCCATCCGCCCGGCCGATGGCTATCTCGAGGGCGTCCGCGCCGCCTGTTCGGCGGCCGGCACGGTGCTGATCTTCGACGAGGTGATCACCGGCTTCCGGCTCGGCGCCGGCGGGGCGCAAGGCCATTTCGGCGTCACGCCCGATCTCGCCACCTTCGGCAAGGCGATCGCCAACGGCTTTCCCGTCGCGGCGGTGGCCGGCCGGGCCGACATTCTCGATCTCGTCGCGACCGGCGGCGTCGTGCACGGCGGCACCTACAACGCCCAGCTCCTCTCCATGGCCGCGACGGTCGCGACGCTCCGCGCGCTGACGCCCGATCTCTATGCCGGCATCGAACGGGCGGGGGCCCGGCTGATGGAGGGCATGCGCGCCCGCTTCGAGGCGGCCGGGGTGCGGGCGGTGGTCACCGGCTATCCGGCGATCT
The DNA here is from genome assembly GCF_014199915.1 of Prosthecomicrobium pneumaticum. Lineage (GTDB taxonomy): Bacteria > Pseudomonadota > Alphaproteobacteria > Rhizobiales > Kaistiaceae > Prosthecomicrobium > Prosthecomicrobium pneumaticum. The sequence continues at coordinate 367,685 of NZ_JACHOO010000003.1, forward strand.
TCCACGTCGCTTTCGGGCTCGACGCCCCGGCGCGGAACTATCGCGACCTCGCCCGCTCCGACAAGAAGGCCTATGTCGCCTTCACCACCGCACTGCTCGAGCGGGGCGTGCGGGCGCTCGAACGCGGCGCCTGGTTCCTGTCGTCGACCCATGACGACGCGGTGATCGACGCGACGCTCGACGCCGTCGAGGACGCCGCCCGCGTGCTCAGGGCGCGCGGCATCCTCTGAACGCCGCCGCCGGCACTTTTTCCGCAGGGCGAAACATCCTCGCCTTGAAACGGAGCCGCCGGCGGAGGAGGCTCAAGAAACAGGCACGCCCCGACCTGACCGTCGGATGGGCAGAGGCCGACGATCAGGGACGGCCGCAGCGCGCGGATCCGTGCAGCACAGAGGGGAAAATGCGCAACATTGCCAAGACCATCGCCGCGGGCTTCGGGGCCCTGTCGCTCGCCGTCGCCTTCGCCGGGACCGCCTCGGCCGAGGGCAAGCTGCAGGAGGTGCTGAGCCGCGGCAAGCTGATCGTCGGCACCGGCAGCACCAACCCGCCCTGGCATTTCCGCGACGAATCGAACGAGCTCGTCGGCTTCGACATCGAGATGGCGAAGATCGTCGCCGCCGGCCTGTTCGACGATCCCACCAAGATCGAGTTCGTCAACCAGGCGTCGGACGCTCGCATCCCGAACATCGTCACCGACAAGGTCGACATCACCTGCCAGTTCGTGACGATCACGGCGGCGCGTGCGCAGCAGGTCGCCTTCACCATCCCCTATTACCGCGAGGGCGTCAGCCTGATGCTGGTGAAGGGCGGCAAATACGCGAACTACGAGGCGATGAAGGCCGCCGGCAGCGCCGTCACCGTCTCCGTGCTGCAGAACGTCTTCGCCGAGGACATGGTCCACGCCGCGCTCCCCGAGGCGACCGTCGACCAGTTCGAGAGCGTCGATCTCATGTATCAGGCGCTCAACTCCGGCCGCGCCGATGCGGCGGCCACCGATTCCTCGTCGCTCCTCTATTACATGAAGCAGAACCCGGATCGTTACGTCGACTCCGGCTACAGCTGGAACCCGCAGAGCTATGGCTGCATCGTCAAGCAGGGCGACCCGGACTGGCTGAACTTCGTCAATGTGGCGCTCCGCGAAGCGATGACCGGCACCCAGTTCCCGGTCTACAAGGCGGCCTACGAGAAGTGGTTCGGCACCTCGCCGGCGGAGCCGACGATCGGCTTCCCGGCCGAGCTGCGCTAGAGCCGACCGGCGAGGCCGCGTGAACTACGCGCTGCATTTCGGCGCCGTCTGGGCGAGCTTCGACAAGCTGTTGTCGGGGCTCGCCATCGGCCTCGGCCTCGCCGTCGCGGCGGTGGCGATCGGCTGCCTCCTCGGCATTCTTTCCGCCTTCGCGAGCGTCTCGAAGTTGCGCCTGCTGCGGATGGTGAGCGGGTTCTACGTGCTCATCATCCGCAATACCCCGCTTCTCGTTCTCGTCCTGCTCGCCTATTTCGCGCTGCCGTCCGCCGGTATCCGGCTCGACAAATACGAGAGCTTCATCGCGTCTCTGGCGCTCTATTCCGGCGCCTATCTGACCGAGGTGTTCCGGGCCGGCCTCCTCTCCGTGCCGAAGGGCATCGTCGAGGCGGCGCGGGCGATCGGCCTCACCCGGCTGCAGACCAATCTCCATGTCGTCGCGCCGGTGATGCTGCGCAACGTCCTGCCCTCGCTCGGCAACACCTTCATCGGCATGTTCAAGGATTCCTCGATCGCCGCGGCGATCGCCATCCCCGAACTGACCTTCGAGGCGCGCAAGATCAACGTCGACACCTTCCGGGTCGTCGAGACCTGGACGGTGGCGAGCGGGCTCTACATCGCCGCCTGCTTCACCATCGCCTTCCTCCTTCGCCGCCTCGAGCGGCGCTTCCCGAAGTTCTGAGCGGCCGATGGACGCCTTTCTCGCGCAGCTCTGGATCGCCCGCTGGCCGCTCTTCGACGGCTTCCTGCTGACGATCGGCATTTCGGTCGCGGCGATCGTGCTCGGCACGCTCGTCGGCGCGGTGGTCGGCATCAGCCTCGTCTTCGCCCCGAAGCTCGCGCGGCTGCCCTTCGTCGTCTATGTCGACGTGATGCGCGGCACGCCGGTGCTGGTGCTCATCCTCGCCGCCTTCTACATCCCGGCCGTGCTCGGCCTGTCGCTCAGCGCGACGCAGGCGGGCGTGCTCGCTCTCGCGCTCTTCGCCGGGGCCCACATCGGCGAATTGCTGCGCGGTGCGCTGCAGGCGATCCCGCCGGGCCAGGCGGAAGCCGGAAGGGCGATCGGCCTCACCTTTCCGCAGCTCCTCGCCCATGTGCTCCTGCCCCAGGCGGTGCGCATGGCGCTGCCGCCCTGGATCAATACCGGCGTCGAGCTGATCAAGGGGTCGAGCCTCCTGTCGATGATCGGCGTCGGCGAACTGCTGCTGCGCACCCAGGAAGTGATCGGCCGGAACTTCATGACGATCCAGTTCTACGTCTTCGCCGGCCTCGCCTATCTCCTCGTCAACGTCGTGCTCGACACGATCGGCCGCACCATCGAACGCCGTCTGGGGACACGCTGATGTCGGATGCCGCCGCCCGCCCGCTGCTCGAGATCAGGGGTCTCAAGAAGAGCTTCGGCGATGTCGAGGTGCTGAAGGGCGTCGATCTCGCGGTCCGACCGAGCGAAGTGGTGACGATCATCGGCTCGTCGGGCTCGGGCAAGACGACCTTGCTGCGCTGCGTCAACCTGCTCGAGGAGTTCCAGGGCGGCGCCATCGTGCTCGACGGCGAGACGATCGGCTATGGTGAGGCGGGCGGCCGGCGGCGCCGGCTGCGCGATGCCGAACTGTCGCGCCAGCGCGCCATGACCGGCATGGTGTTCCAGAGCTTCAATCTCTTCCCGCACCTCTCGGCGCTCGGCAATGTCATGCTCGGCCTGCGCAAGGTGCGCCGCATGGCGAAGGACGAGGCGCGCACGCTCGCCGCCGACTGGCTCAACCGGGTCGGGCTCGGCAACCGGCTCGACAATGTGCCGAGCCAGCTGTCCGGCGGCCAGCAGCAGCGCGTCGCGATCGCCCGCGCGCTCGCCATGAACCCGAAGCTCGTGCTCCTCGACGAGATCACCTCGGCGCTCGACCCGGAACTGGTCCAGGAGGTCCTCTCCGTCATCCGGCGGATTGCCGCGGACGGCGCGACCCTCCTCATCGTCACGCACGAGATGCGCTTCGCCCGCGAGGTGTCGGACCGCATCGTCTTCATGGAGAAGGGCCGGATCGCCGAGGAGGGGCCGCCCTCCGAGATCTTCGGTGCCGCCCGCAGCGCCCGCCTCGCCGAATTCCTGCGCAATTCCGGCCACTGAGCCGGAATTGCGCGAGCGGGGACCCTCGGGCGCTCCGGGTCCGTCAGACCGGCCGGTAGACCCGCGCCGCCGTCTCCCAGAAGATCGCCGCCTCGGCCTCGGCCCCATGCTTCGCCACCGCGGCGCGGTGCGCGCCGATCAGATCGGCATGGCGCGTCCACAGCTTCTCGATCGGGAAGTTGGAGCCGAACATCAGCCGGTCGGCGCCGAGCAGGGCGATGCCGCGGTCGACGACATGGCCGATCAGGTCCGGGCTGTTGCGGTGGATGAAGGTGCCGAGGCCGGAGAGCTTCGCGGTCAGGTTCGGGAACGGCGCCAGATGGCCGAGACCCTCCTCCCAGAGCTCGGTCTCCTCCGGCGAGAGGTCGAGCAGCATGCCGGTATGGGTGAGGATGAAGGGGATGTCGGGGTTCTCGCCCACGAGCGTCGCGCCGTCCTTCATCTGCGCCGGGAAGAGCTGCAGGTCGAAGGAAAGGCCATACTCCTTCAGCCGGGCGACATTCGCCCGCACCTTCGGATCGAGCACCTGGTCGGCCGAGGGGGCGAAGCGGTATTCGGCGAAGTCGTGCCAGTGGAGCTGCATGCGCACGCCGCGCAGCAGCGGATAGGCGGCGAGCCGGTCGAGCTGCGGCCGCACGTCGTCGACCGTCATGTCGGCATAGCCGACGATCGCGTGAGGCCAGCCGGTCTCCTCCGCCGTCTTCGAGACCCAGGCGACCTCCTTCTCGAAGTCGGCCTTCGCCCAGTTGGTCTGGACATAGACCGCCTTCTCGACGCCCGAGCCCGCCTGGTCGGCGAGGAACTCCTCGATCGGATAGTCGCGGCGGATCGGCTCATAGGGCCCGAAGATGCGCGGCACCATCGGCCCGACGAGCCAGGGCAGGTCGACCTGCCGCCAGATATGGAAGTGGGAATCGATCGCCTTCTGCATCAACTGGCCCTCCGCCAGACCGCTGTGGCCGAGGGCGCGGTTCGGCCGAGCGCGAGGATGAAACGGGTGAGTGCGGCGATCGAGGCCCCGTCGACGAGATCGTCGAGGAGCGGCAGGATCGCCGCAAGGGCGGCCGTCTGCGGCCGGTAGCGGGGATCGCCGGCGAGCGGGGTGGCGAGCGAGAGGCGGAAGGCGCGGGCGGAGAGCCGCCGCGTGGCGAGCGCGAGTTCCGCCGGATCGCCGCGCTCGAGCGCGTCGGAGAGGAGCACGACCGCCGCGCCGCGGGCGAAGGCGGCGAAGCGCGGCACGGAGAGGAAGGCGAGGAGCGTCGGGCCGAGCCGCGTGCCGCCGTCCCAGTCCTCCACCGTCGCGGCGGCACGATCGAGCGCCATGCCGCGGTCGGCGACGGCGAGCGCCGGCGTGATCCGGGTCAGCCGCGTGCCGAGCGTGAACACCTCGACACGGTCGAGCGCCTGTACTGCGGCATGCGCGACGGCGAGATAATCCTCGGTATGGCGCTTCATCGAGCCGGAGACGTCGACGAGCAGCAGGAGCTTGCGCGGCACGACGGCGCGGCGGCGGAAGAGCGGGCGCGGCAGGTCGCCATCCGCGGCGACGATCGCCCGCAGCGACCGGCGCAGGTCGAACGTGCCGCGCCGGCGGGCGTGCCGGCTGCGGAAGGAGCGGCGCGCCGGCATGGCGGCGGCAAGTCCGCGCCGGAAGCGGTCGAGATCGTCGGCCGCCGTCGCGAAACGGCGGACCGAGAGCTGTTCGCGCGCCGAAGAGAGCGCCCCGCCTTCCTCGCGGCGCATCAGCTCGACGCGGTCCTCGCGCTCGCCGCCGCTGTCCTTGACCGCCGTCTCCTCATCGTCCTCGCCGGCGACCGGGGCGGCGACATCGCCGTGGAAGTGGCTGCGGAAGAGAGTCTCGAATTCGCCCCGGCGGTCGGGCGCGGGGGCGAGGGTGGCGTGCGCCGCCTGCCTTATGTCCTCCATGTCGCGCGGCCCGAGCAGCGCGACGGCCGCCATGAAGGCGGTGCCCTGTTCCGGCGCCACGGCGAAGCCGTAGCGGCGCAGCAGCCGGACGAAGTCGAGGAACGGACGGGCGCCCTGCGGAACGTTCATGCGAGCGCCTCCTCGACGATCGCGTCGAGATCGGCGCCGAGGAAGAGCCGGTCGTCCTCGTCCTTGATCAGCACGCCGATCGCCCGGCGGAACGCCTCCGGCCACGGGCTGCCGCCCTTCTCGAGCACGGTCGCGGCATTCGCCCATTCGACCGCCTCGGCGATGCCGGGCGGCTTGGCGAGCGGCCGGCTGCGGATCTCGCGCACCGCCGCGGCGACCGCGCGCGCCGTCCGCTCCGCGACGTCCCCCGCCCGCAGCATGATGATCGCCGCCTCGCGGGCGGCATCCGGATAGGCGATGAAATGGTAGACGCAGCGCCGCCTGAGCGCCTCGGCGAGATCGCGCGTCCGGTTCGAGGTGAGGAGCACCACCGGCGGCACCGCGGCCCGGATCGTGCCGCGCTCGGGGATGCTGATCTGGAAATCGGAGAGGAATTCGAGCAGCAGCGCCTCGAATTCGTGGTCGGAACGGTCGATCTCGTCGACGAGCAGCACGGTCTCCTGCGGCGCCTGGAGCACGTCGAGCAGCGGCCGGGCGATCAGGAAGCGCGGATCGTAGATGTCGATCTCGTGCTCGCCGGCCTGCCGGATCGCGAGGAGCTGGCGCGGATAGTTCCATTCGTAGAGCGCGTGCGCCGCGTCGATGCCCTCATAGCATTGCAGGCGGACGAGACGGCGGCCGAGCGCCTGCGCGATCACCTTCGCCGCCTCGGTCTTGCCGACACCCGGTGCACCCTCGAGGAGGAGCGGCTTGCCGAGCCGCAGCGCGAGGAAGATCGCGGTCGCGAGGCCTTCGTCGGCAACGTAGCGCGCCGCTTCGAGCCGGGCCGCGACCGCCTCCGGCGAGGCGGCGATGTCTTCGACCGATCCGCTCATCGTCCTCGATGCGCCGCCGCGCCGTCCGCCTTCAGCGCCCGCAGGATCCGCTCCGGCGTGATCGGCAGCGTGTCGATGCGCACCCCGACCGCGTCGAAGATCGCATTGGCGATCGCCGGGATCTGCGGATTGGCACACATCTCGCCCGGCCCCTTGGCGCCATAGGGCCCATCGGCCGCCGGCCGTTCGAGCACGATCACCTCGGTCTTCGCGAGATCGCCCGGCCCCGGCATCAGATATTCGTTGAAGTCGGTCGGCCCGTGCTCGCGCGCCGGGTAATAGGGCTCGGTGGTCTCGTAGAGGGCGTGGCTGATGCCCATCCAGGAGCCGCCGACGAGCTGCTGCTCGACCATCTTCGGATTGAGCGCCCGGCCGATCTCGAATACGTTCTTGACCGACAGCACGGTGACCTCGCCGGTCTCGTCGTCGACCTCGACATCGGCGACGGTGCAGGCGTGCGCATAGCAGGTCGAGGGCTTCATCGCGCCCGTCGCGGCCTCCGGATAGGAGCGCGGCACGAGGAACATGCCGCGGCCGGAGATCGAGCGGCCGAGCTTGAAATGGGCGATCAGCGCGGTGTCGAAGATCGAGATCGACTTCGAAGGCGCGCCCTTCACCTGGATATTGCCGGTGCCGTCGGTCTCGAGATCGCCGGCGTCGACTTCGAGCGCCTCGGCCGCCACTTCGAGCATCACCTGGCGCGCCTCGCGGGCCGCCTGGATGACCGCATTGCCCGCCCGGTGCGTGCCGCGCGAGGCGAAGGTGCCCATACAGTGCGGGCCGGTATCGGTGTCGGCGGTGTCGACGATCACCCGCTCGGTCGGCACGCCGATCGTCTCGGCGCAGATCTGCGCCATGATCTGCTTCATGCCCTGGCCGAGATCGACGCTCGACAGGCTGACCATGAAATTGCCGGTCGGCGTCGAATGGACGAGCGCCTGGGTCGGGTCGCCGCCGAGATTCATGCCGGTCGGATAGTTGATCGCCGCGACGCCGCGGCCGTGCCGGATCGCCATCAGAGCCCCTCCCTCGTGCGCGACGACATCGCCATGAACCGTTCGTCGATCGGCCAGTTCGCCGCGCGGGCCGCCTCCTGCATGCATTCGACGAGCGCCGCGCCTTCCGTCGGCTGACGGTGGGCCTTCATGTCGCCGTCGCGATAGGCGTTGACGAAGCGGAACTCGAGCGGATCCATGCCGATCAGCCGGGCGAGCTTGTCCATCTGCACCTCGAGGGCGAAATCGCCGATCGTCACGCCGAAGCCGCGCATCGCCGAGGAGGGCGTGCGGTTCGTATAGACGCAATGGCTGTCGACCCAGACATTCGGGATCGTATAGGGGCCGGGGAAGTGCGCCGCCGATTTCTGCGCCCCGTAGGGCGAGTGGCGGGAATAGGCGCCGGCGTCGATATAGGCCTTCACATGGCGGGCGACGATCCGCCCGTCCTTCATCACGCCGTCCTTGATGACGAGCTTCTCGGCGGCGCGCGGCGAGGAGATCTGCATCTCCTCCTCGCGGCTGTAGACGAAGGAGACCGGCCGCCCGGTGAGCTTGGCGCCGAGAATGGCGATCGGCTCGACGATCACGTCGACCTTGCCGCCGAAGCCGCCGCCAACCGTGCCGCCGACCATGTGCAATTGCTGGCCGGGCATCTGCAGGATGATCGAGGTGTTGTCGAGCGTGAAGAACATCGCCTGCGTGTTGGTGTAGCAGGTGAAGCGGCCGCTCCCTTCCGGCACGACGATGCAGCCGGTCGTCTCGGTCGGCGCGTGTTCGATCGGCGCGGAGGCATAGCTCTGTTCGAGGATGTGGTCGGCGGCGGCGAAGCCGGCCTCGACATCGCCGAAGCGGACCTTGCGGGCCTCGCCGCTGTCATAGAGATAGTAGTTGCGGCCGTGATGCTCGTTGACGATCGGCGCGCCGGGGGCGAGCGCCGCATCGATCGACAGAACGGGGTCGAGCACCTCGTAATCGACCTCGACCTTCGCCGCGGCTTCCTGCGCGGCGCGCTCGGTCTCGGCGAGCACGGCGACCACGGCCTCGCCCTTCCAGCGCACCTTGTCCTCCGCGAGCACGTGCTCGTCCTCGGGGCCGACCTGGATCAGGATCAGGATGGTGTAGAGATTGTGCGGCACGTCCTTTGCGGTGAGGATGCGCACGACACCGGGATGCTTCTGCGCCGCGCTCGTGTCGATCGAGCGGATGCGGGCGTGGTGGTGCGGGCTGCGCACCATCTTGAGGTGCAGCATGCCCGGAAAGCTGCGGTCGGCGAAGAAGGCGGTCTTGCCCGTGACGTGGCCGAGCGCGTCGGAACGCGGCCGCGGCTGGCCGATCTCGTGCAGGTCGTCCTTGCGCTCGTCGGCGAAATAGGTCTTGCGCAGTTCCATGATCACGACCTCCCGGCGACCGCTCGGCGAGGTCCGGCGGCGGCCGCGCCGTCATCCCCGCGAAGGCGGGGATCCATGCAACAGAGGACGGTCCGGCTTGATGGATCCTCGCCTTCGCGAGGATGACGGAACGGATGCGTTTCCCTCATCGCCCTATCCTCACGCCGCGCTGATCGAGTTGGACCGGGCGGCGGAAAGCACCGCCTCGATGATCGGCTCGTAGCCGGTGCAGCGGCAGATATTGCCGGCGATCGCCTCGACCACCTCGTCCCGGCTCGGGTCCGGATTGCGGTCGAGCAGCGCCTTCGCCGCCATGATCATGCCGGGCGTGCAGAAGCCGCATTGTGTCGCGAAGGCGTCCATGAAGGCCCGCTGCAGCGGATGCAGCACGCCGCCCTCGGCGAGGCCGGCGGTGGTGACGATCGAGGCGCCCTCGCAGGTCTCGGCGAGCGTCAGGCAGGAGAGCCGCAGCTCGCCGTCGACGATCACCGAGCAGGAGCCGCAGGTGCCCTGGCGGCAGCCCGCCTTCGGCGAGGTGTCGCCGATCTTGTCGCGCAGCACGTCGAGCAGCGTCGCGCCGCTCTCGACGAATTCGGCCTTCTCGCTGCCATTGAGCGTGAATTGAACCGGGACTTTCGCCATCTCTTCCTCCTCCCTCGAACGGCGCGTTCGCCGCGCTCTCTTCGAAATGCTCAGCCGGCGAGCAGCCGGCCGAGATGGACCGGCAGCACCGCGCGGCGGTACCAGCCGCTGGCGATCGCGTCGGTCGGCGGGTCGAGCCCGTCGCCCGCGGCGGCGAGCGCCTCGGCGATTCCCTCGGCCGTGAGCGGCCGGCCGATCAGCGCCGCCTCCGCGGCCTCCGCCCGCACCGGCCGGTCGGCCATCGCGCCGAGCGCGATCCGCGCCGCCGTGACGGTGCCGCCTTCCGTCGCGACCAGGGCCGCCACGGTCACCACCGCGGCGCCCTTCGGCTTGACCCGGCTCGCCTTGCGGAAGCGGAACGCGCCGGCCGCCGGCACCGCGAAGGCGACCGCCTCGACGATCTCGGCGGCGTGCCGCTCGCGTCCGGCGAGGAAGAGGTCGATCGGCACCGCCGCGCCGCCGACCGTCACGGTCGCGTCGAGCGCGAGCAGGGCGGTCGCGAGATCGCCATAGGGCGAGGGCGCGAAGAGATTGCCGCCGACCGTCGCCATGTTGCGGATCGCGGGGCCGCCGACCGCCTTCGCCGCCGGGGCGAGGAAGGCGAGCGCCGGATGGGCGGCGATCGCCGCCATGGTGACGCCGGCGCCGAGCCGGACGCGGCCGTCCTCCACCGCGATGGCCTTCAGCGCCGGGTCGGTCGAGCGCACGAAGGTCGAGAAGGAGAGGTCGCCCTCGTTCGCCTGCCGGACGACGAGGGTGCCGCCACCGAGATAGCGGCTGCCGGCGGCGGCGAGCGCCGCGGCGGCCGCGCCGGTGTCGGGGAAGGTGCGAACCGTCAGGGCCATCGCCGCCTCCTCAGGTTTTCGCGAAATGCGCCTTCAAGGCGTCGAAACCGCCCTGGAACACGTTCTGCCCCATGCCGGCCGCGACCTTGTCGGCCTCCTCGGCCGGGGCGTCGAACTCGGCGGTCCATTCCGCGAAGGTCCGGTCGCCGTCCGTCACCCGCCTCAAGGTCAGCGTCGCCTCGTGGTTCGAGATCGGCTGCGGCGTTTCGATGATCGCATAGGTGACCGAGCGGTCGGCGTCGGAGAAGGCGACCAGCCGCTCGCGGACGGTGGCGCCCGAAACGATCTTGAACTTCCGCACGCAGCCGATCTGGTCGGACGGCAGGCCGTCCTCGATCTCGCTCTCGACCATCCGCGGATGCCAGCTCGGCAGGGCGTTGAAATCGCGGATGCGCGCCCAGACGGCGTCGACGGGCGCGTCGATGACGCTCGAAACGGTGATCTTCGGCATGGTGCCCTCCGCTTGCTTGTCCTCGGTCTCGAGACTAGGGCGGCGGCGGGCGGGCGCTTATCAATCGGTCTTCCCGACTGATCGATGCGTCTGAAAATCGCCGTCCTCAGGCGGCCCGCACCGCCGAGCGATAGACGGTCGGCGGCACGCCGACGTGATCCCGGAAGAAACGCGAGAAATTGCCGGGCGATGTGAAGCCGAGATCGCAGGCGACCGAGATCAGCGACTCTTCGCTGTCGAGCCGGCGCACCGCCTCCTCCATCCGCAGCGTGTTCCAGAACACGTTCGGCGTGACGTTCATCTGTTCGCGGAAGAGGGCGAAGAAATGCGGCCGCGACAGGCCGACGGCGCGGGCGATCTGGTCGAAGGAGATCCGCTCGGCGACATTCGCCCGCATCAGCTCGATCGCCTTCCTGACCCGGTAGTCGAGCGTCGCCGTGCCGCGCACCGCCGGCATCGCCCCGCCGCGCGCCGCATCGGCGGCGTCGAGCACGCTGTCGATGAAGCGTTCCGTCTCATAGGCGGTGAGGTCGTCGGTGCCGTCGCTGTCGCGCAGCGTGTCGAAGAGGGTCTCCGCCGCGCCGGCGAGCCAGGGTTCGAGCGCGATCGTCGGCTCGATGAAGATCGGCGCGGCGCCGCAGAGGCCGCGCCGCCGCCGGAGCCAGAGCGGATCGATGTAGAAGGCGAGGAAGAGGCCCGGCCGTCCGTCCTGGGCGAGCGCATGGCTGTGCGGCGCGAAGGGGTTGATGCCGGCAGCGAGCCGCGGCCCGAGCCGCACCGTCTCGCGATCGATCGTCATCTCGCCGGTCGCCCCCTCGAGCCAGACCACGATGTGCGCTTCGGCATGGGCGTGCGTGACGAAGTCGCTCGCGACGTTGAGGAGCGAGACATGCCCGAATCCGCTCCGATAGAGCTTGATCGATTCCGTCATTGTTCCCTCCGCCGGCGCTCTCGTTTTTCTTGATCGGGATCGAGCCCGACGCCGGCTGGGGGAAATGGTCCGGCTTAAGCCGGCGCACGTCAAGCGATTGGAGCGCTTCCAGGGAAGGACGGGCGGCGAGGGGGCCGATTTTCAGACGGATCGATCAATCGTCTCACGCCGTCGCCGCGTCGAGACCCAGATCGAGGATGGCGGCGCTGTGGGTGATCCAGCCGACCGAAATGAGATCGACGCCGGAGGCCGCGACGGCGCCGATCGTCTCGGCCGAGATGCGGCCGGACGCCTCGGTGATCGCGCGTCCGCCGACGATCGCGACGGCGCGGGCGAGGGTCCGCGGGTCCATATTGTCGAGGAGCACCGCATCGACCCCGGCCGCCAGTGCCTCGTCGAGCTGATCGAGCGTGTCGACCTCGACCTCGATCTTGACGAGATGGCCGACGCCGGCCTTCGCCCGCGCGATCGCGGTCGCCACCCCGCCCGCGACGGCGATGTGGTTGTCCTTGATCAGCACGGCATCGTCGAGGCCGAAGCGGTGATTCGCGCCGCCGCCGGCCCGCACGGCGTGCTTCTCGAGCGCCCGCATGCCCGGCGTCGTCTTGCGGGTGCAGACGACCTGCGCACGGCCGTGCGCCCGGGCCGCGGCGACGAGCGTCGCGGTGGCGCTCGCGATCCCCGACAGCCGGCTCGCGAAATTGAGCGCCACCCGCTCGGCGGTGAGAATGGCGCGCGCCGGCCCTTCGAGCCGGAGCACCACGTCGCCCGGCGCGACCGGGCTGCCGTCGCCGCGTTCGATCATCACCCGGAGCGCCGGATCGACGAGGCCGAAGGCGAGCGCGGCGACGTCCGTGCCCGCGACGACGCCGCTCTGCCGGCTCGCGATCACCGCCGAGAAGCGGGCGTCGGCCGGCACCACGGCCTCGGTGGTGATGTCGCCGGCGCGGCCGAGATCCTCGATGAGCGCCGCACGGACGAGCGGCTCGACGATGAGCCGGGGGAGGGGGGCGAGCGTCATGTCGTCATGCCACCCGCTTCCGCGCGGGCGTCTCCCTGATCGTTTCGACGAAGCGGCGGGTCGCCGCGAGCGTCGTTTCGGAATGGGCGGCGGCTTCGGCCGGCGCCGGAAAGTCGCGCCGGAAGTGACCGCCGCGGCTCTCTTCGCGGGCGAGCGCGGCAGCGGCGACGAGGAGGCCGGCGAGCGCCGCGTCGCCGCCCGTCCCGGCGGCCCGGTCGAGCGCCCGGACCGCGCCGATGAGGCCGTCCGCGTCGCGCACCACGCCGACCGCGGCGTCCATCATCGCTCGCACGGCCGCATCGGCCCGGAGCGGTGCGGAAAGCGGCGACTCGGTCGGAATCAGCGCGGCGGACCGGGTCGGCGCGGTGCCGGTGATGTCGGCGGCGATCCATTCCGCAAAGGCGAGCGCCTCGACGAGCGAGTTGCTGGCGAGCCGGTTGGCGCCGTGCAGGCCCGTCGCCGCGACCTCGCCGGCCGCCCACAGGCCTTCGAGGCTCGAACGGCCGGCCGCGTCGACCGCGACGCCGCCCATGTGGTAGTGCGCCGCCGGCCGGACCGGGATCGGTGCCGTGACCGGGTCGAGCCCGGCGGCGCGGCAGAGCGCGACGACGCCGGGGAAGCGCGCTTCGAGTCCCGGCATGCGGGCATCGAGGAAGACGGCGCGGCCGGCCGCCCGCTCGGCGAAGATCGCCCGGGCGACGACATCGCGCGGCGCGAGCTCCCGGCCGGGCACATCGGCCATGAAGCGGGTGCCGCGGCCATCGACGAGCACGGCGCCCTCGCCGCGCAGCGCCTCGGTCGCGAGCGGCATCGGATCGGCGCCGGCGGCAATCGCGGTCGGGTGGAACTGCACGAATTCGAGGTCGCGGAGCTTCGCGCCGGCGCGCGCCGCGAGCGCGAGGCCGGAGCCGACCGCACCGAGCGGATTGGTCGTCGCGGCATAGAGCCCGCCGAGCCCGCCGGTCGCGAGCACGACGGCGCGGCCGCGGAGCGTGACGGGCCTTCCGTCCCGGTCGACGGCGACGAGCCCCACGATGCGCCCCGTCTCGTCGCGCCGCAGAGAGACGACGCGCAGCCCCTCGGCGAGCGTGATCGACGGCGTCCGCCGCACCGCGGCGGCGAGCGTTTCGAGCACTGCACGGCCGGTCGCATCGCCGCGCGCATGGACGATCCGGCGGCGCCCGTGCGCCGCTTCGAGGCCGAGCGCGATCGCGCCGTCCGCCGTCCGGTCGAAGGGGGTGCCGAGCCGGTCGAGCCAGGCGATCTGCGCCGGCGCCGCTGCGGCGACGCGGGCCGCGATCGCCGGCTCGGTGAGGCCGGCGCCGGCGGCGATCGTGTCGGCCGCATGATGATCGGGCCGATCGTCGGCGCCGATCGCGGCGGCGATGCCGCCCTGCGCCCAGGCGGTCGCCGCCTCCTCGCCGAGCGGCAGCCGGGCGAGGAGGGTGACGGGCAGGGGCGCGAGCCTCAGCGCGGTCGACAGCCCCGCGACCCCGCCGCCGACAACGAGGACGCCGTCGGTCGTGCGCGTCTCCATGGCGGCGATCCTCTAGCGGATGGCGAGCATGCGCTCGACCGCGGCGCGGGCGCGATCGGCGACCGCCGGGTCGATCTCGACGGCGCGGCTCATCGTCTCGAGCGCGGTGCGGATCTTCGGCAGGGTGATCCGCCGCATGTGCGGGCAGAGATTGCAGGGCCGTACGAACTCGATCTCCGGATGGGCGACCGAGACATTGTCCGCCATCGAGCATTCGGTGATCAGCACCACCCGGCCGGGCCGCTCGGCGTCGACATAATCGGCCATTGCGGCGGTCGAGCCGGCGAAATCGGCCTCGGCCACCACCTCCGGCGGGCATTCCGGATGGGCGAGCACGACGACGCCGGGATGGCTCTCGCGCAGGTCGCGGATGTCCTGCGGGGTGAAGCGCTCGTGCACCTCGCAATGGCCCTTCCAGGCGATCAGCTCGATCTCCGGCACCTCGCGCTGGACGTTCTGCGCCAGATATTCGTCGGGCAGCATCAGGATACGGTCGACGCCCCATTCGCGCGCGACGTGGCGGACCACCTTCACGGCATTGCCGGAGGTGCAGCAATAATCGCTCTCCGCCTTCACCGCGGCCGAGGTGTTCACATAGGTGACGACCGGCACGCCGGGATAGCGCTGGCGCAGCAGCCGGATGTCGGCGGGGGTGATCGATTCGGCGAGCGAGCAGCCCGCCTCCGCGTCGGGGATCAGCACCGTCTTGTCGGGGCTGAGCAGCTTCGCCGTCTCCGCCATGAAATGCACCCCGGCGAGCACGATCACGTCGGCGTCCACCTTCACCGCCTCGCGGGCGAGGGCGAGGCTGTCGCCGACAATGTCCGCGACCGTGTTGAAGACTTCCGGCGCCTGATAGTTGTGGCCGAGGATGACGGCGTTCCGTTCGCGCTTCAGCCGCTCGATGGCCGCCACGTCCGCGGCGATCGCCGGCCATTCGAAGGCCGGCACATGGCCGCTGACGCGTGCATAGAGATGCGGCAGAGGCAGGCCGGCAAACGCGGAATCCGGGACGAGACGGGCGTCGAGCATCGCATCCTCCTTATGCTCGGCTTGAGCATAATCGGCGCAAAAGAAAACCGGGCTGCTGCCCGGACACGACTTATGCTAAGACTGAGCATAACACCTGTCAATGCTTCGCCACGAAACGAAGCCGGCGGCTCGCGGCCAACCGGGTCCGAAGGGACGAGTGACGCCGGAGAGGACGAGCGTGCGGGGCGCGTCGGCGGCCTCGCGAAGCGGCGATCGTGCCGCCGGCCGGCGCGGCGCGGCCGCGCCGCCTATTTCACCCGTTCGATCAGGGCCATGGCGGCGGCCGGGTTGCGCTCCTTGGCGCCGCTGATCACGAAGGCGAAGACGTCGCGCGGCCGCTTCTCGGGCGGCGTCTCGGTGACAGTCTCGAGATCGGCCGGCAGGCCGCCGTCGCGATAGGTCCTCAGCCGCTCCGCCCAGGCGTCGAGTTCGGCCTCCGGATAGCCGGCCGGCTCCTCGGCGCGGCTCCGCTGCAGGCGGAGATAGACGAAGGGCGCCGTGATGTCGGCGATCTGCGGGTGCTCGTCCGACTCGGCGATCACCTGCGCGACGCCGTATTTCGCGAGCAGGGCGATCGCCGCCGGATCGCGGAAGCTCTCGTGCCGCAGTTCCACGACATGGCGGAGCGCGATGCCGTCCGCCTCCTTCGGCAGCAGAGCGAGGAAGGCTTCGAAGTCCTCGGCGTCGAACTTCTTCGTCGGCAGGAACTGCCAGTTGATCGCGCCGAGCTTCTCCTTCAGCTCGGTCACGCCGCCGCCGACGAAGCGGCCGATCGACTCGCCGGCTTCGGCGAGCACGCGGCGATTGGTGGCGAAGCGCGGACCCTTGACGGTGAAGACGAAGCCGTCCGGCGTTTCCTCCCGCCATTTGCGGAAGCTCTCCGGCTTCTGGCTGCCGTAATAGGTGCCGTTCACCTCGATCGCCGTCAGATGCTCGCCGGCATAGGCGAGCTCGCCGGCATGTTTCAGCCCCTTCGGGTAGAAATTGTCCCGCCAGGGTTCGTAGGTCCAGCCGCCGACACCGATCCGGATCGTCGCCATCACCGCTTCCCCCGGCTGCGATTGGCCGGCTGGCCGGGCCGGCCGCCGGTCGAGCGGCCGCGCTGCCGCCAGTTCGCCGTCATCGGATCGGGCCGCGCCGGCGGCGCCTCGTCGGGGCCGAGCGGCACTTCGAGATCGGTGCCCGGTCCCATGTGATCGAGATCGGGCTTGCGCGCCCGGCTCTTCGGCATGTCCGGCACTTCCGTGCGGCCGACCGTCATCTCGTCGAGCCCGTTCTTGCGGGCGCGCGAGGGCGGCGGCGCTTCGGTCATCAGCTCCGAACGGTCGCGGTCGAAGCCGCGCCCCTCGCGCCGGCGGCGGCGGTCGTCCTCGCTCTCGGGCGGCAGATTGGCCCGGGCGCCGTATTTGCGCGTCCCCTGATAGCCGCCGGTGCGCTCGTCGATCGCGGACTGGCGGGCGAGCGGATCGTCGGCGACGGCGAGCTCGGTCTCCTTCAGCCGCTTGACCTCGTCGCGCAGCCGTGCCGCCTCCTCGAATTCGAGGTTGAGCGCCGCCTCGCGCATCCGCCGCTCGAGATCGTCGATATGGGCCTTCAGATTGTGGCCGACCAGCGCGGTGTCGGCGAGGCCGGAATCGACCGTGACGTGATCGCCCTCATAGACGGAGGCGAGGATGTCGCCGATCTGCTTCTTGACGCTCTCCGGCGTGATGCCGTGCTCGGCATTGTAGGCCATCTGCTTCTCGCGGCGGCGCTCGGTCTCCGCCATCGCCCGCTCCATCGAGCCGGTGATCGTGTCGGCATAGAGCACGACGCGGCCGTCGACATTGCGCGCCGCGCGGCCGATCGTCTGGATGAGCGAGGTCTCGGAGCGGAGAAACCCCTCCTTGTCGGCGTCGAGAATGGCGACGAGCGCGCATTCCGGGATGTCGAGGCCCTCGCGCAGCAGGTTGATGCCGATCAGCACGTCGAAGGCGCCGAGCCGCAGATCGCGGATGATCTCGATCCGCTCGAGGGTCTCGACGTCGGAATGCATGTAGCGCACGCGCACGCCGTTCTCGTGCAGATATTCCGTGAGGTCCTCGGCCATCCGCTTGGTGAGCGTCGTGACGAGGGCGCGATAGCCGCGCCGGGCCACCTCGCGCACCTCGCCGAGCAGGTCGTCGACCTGGGCCTTGGCCGGCCGCACCTCGACCACCGGGTCGACCAGGCCGGTCGGGCGGATGACCTGCTCGACGAACACGCCGCCGGTCTGCTCCATCTCCCAGCCGCCCGGCGTCGCCGAGACATAGACGCTCTGCGGCCGCATCGCGTCCCATTCCTCGAAGCGGAGCGGCCGGTTGTCCATGCAGGAGGGCAGGCGGAAGCCGTATTCGGCGAGCGTCGCCTTGCGGCGGAAGTCGCCGCGATACATGCCGCCGATCTGGCCGATCGTCACATGGCTCTCGTCGACGAAGACGAGCGCCTCGTCGGGCAGGTATTCGAAGAGGGTGGGCGGCGGCTCGCCCGGCTTGCGGCCGGTCAGATAGCGCGAATAGTTCTCGATGCCGGCGCAGGAGCCGGTCGCCTCCATCATCTCGAGATCGAAGCGGGTGCGCTGCTCGAGCCGCTGCGCTTCGAGCAGCCGGCCGGCCTTCTCGAGCTCGGCGAGGCGGAACCTCAGCTCCTCGCGGATCGACTTGGTCGCCTGGGCGAGCGTCGGCTTCGGCGTGACATAATGCGAATTGGCGTAGACCTTGACGAGCTTCAGCTCGGCCGTCTTGTGGCCGGTCAGCGGGTCGAACTCGGTGATGCTCTCGACCTCGTCGCCGAACAGCGAG
Source organism: Prosthecomicrobium pneumaticum (assembly GCF_014199915.1). Lineage (GTDB taxonomy): Bacteria > Pseudomonadota > Alphaproteobacteria > Rhizobiales > Kaistiaceae > Prosthecomicrobium > Prosthecomicrobium pneumaticum. Next base: position 385,644 of record NZ_JACHOO010000003.1, read on the forward strand.
ATCCGCCAGGCGCGGTCTTCCAGATGGGCCGGGAAGATCTCGACCGTATCGCCGCGCACACGGAAGGTGCCGCGGACGAAATTCGCGTCCGACCGTTTGTATTGCAGGGCGACGAGGTCGGCGAGCAGCTGGCGCTGATCGAGCCGCTCGCCGCGGCTGATCGCGAAGGTCATCGCCGTATAGGTCTCGACCGAGCCGATACCGTAGATGCAGGAGACCGAGGCGACGATGATCACGTCGTCGCGTTCGAGCAGCGACCGGGTCGCCGAATGGCGCATCCGGTCGATCTGCTCGTTGATCGACGATTCCTTCTCGATATAGGTGTCGGTGCGCGGGACGTAGGCCTCCGGCTGATAGTAATCGTAATAGGAGACGAAATACTCGACGGCGTTGTTCGGAAAGAACGACTTGAACTCGCCATAGAGCTGTGCGGCCAGCGTCTTGTTCGGCGCGAGGATGAGCGCCGGGCGGCCGGTGTGGGCGATGACCTGCGCCATGGTGAAGGTCTTGCCGGAGCCGGTAACGCCGAGGAGCACCTGGTCGCGTTCTTTCGCCGCGACGCCGGCGACGAGTTCGCTGATCGCGGTCGGCTGGTCGCCGCGCGGCTCGAAGGGCGAGACGAGCTCGAAGGGAATGCCGCCCTCCGATTTCTCCGGCCGCGGCGGCCGGTGCGGCATCCAGGTCTTGTCGCGGAATTCCGGCCGACCCTTCTCGATCAGGTCGGAGAGGGCGGCGACCGTAGCCGTGACGGCGGAGGAGGGCAGTGAGGCGGCGTCCTCGAGCGACACCGACAGGCCGGCCACCGGATTGAGGCCCGATGCGGCGCGCTCGGTGGCGGTGGCGGCGCGGCCGATCGAGGTGCCGCGCGCCGAGCGATGGCCGCGCTCCCCGGTCTCGGCCGGCGCAGCGGCGGCCTTACTTTTCTTCCCACCGGCCTTTTTCGGCGCGGTCGTTTTCGACGGCCCCCTGGGCGGCAGGCCCTCCGGCCGGGCGCGCGGCGCGCGGGTCGGCGGCGGCTCGAGCGGCTGCTGGTCGGCCGCCTCGCGCGCGATCTCGATCGCCCAGTCGGCGATGCCGCCGGACAGCGGCGCACCCTCAAGGGAGGGCTGCGGCGCCTCGCCGAAGCCCTGCTCGTTCTTCCGCTTGATCATGGGCACAAATGTAGAACGGATCGCGGGCGATTTGAAGGCCCGGGGACGCCGGAACTTGCAGTCCGGGCGGTTCGCTCTAAGCTCGGGGGACGGGCGAGGGAGATGCAGCCATGGTCACCATCGGCGCCGCCGAGGCCTTATCGAAGCTCGCCGACCTTCTCGACAGGGTCGAGGCCGGCGAGGAAGTCACGATCACGCGCGACGGCAAGCCGATCGCGCGGCTGACACCCGCGCCGAAAGAGGCGCCGGCCGAAAAGGCCATCGAGGAGATGAGCCCGGAGGAAGCCTTTCAGGAGCTTCTCAAGCTGCGCGAGCACATGACGCTTGGAGGGATCGACTGGCGCGATCTGCGCGACGAGGGGCGGCGTTGACGCGCCCCGTCGTCGACCCGGCCGCGACGATCTCGTGGCTGTCCGAGGGTGGCCGGCTCAGGTGAGCGGGATCATCACCGCCGCGCGATAGGCCGGGCGCTCGGCGAGGCGGCGGTACCAGGCTTCGAGGTTCGGCAGGTCGGGCCGGGCGATCGGCATCTCGAACCAGGCATAGGCGAAGCAGCCGAGCGGGATGTCGCCGACCGTGAAGCGGTCGCCGCCGAGATAGGGAGCGTCCGCGAGCGCCGCGTCGGGCATGGCGAACAGGCCGCTCAGGCGCTCGATGCCGCGCTCGACCGCGGCCATGTCGCGCTTCTCGGGCGGGGTGCGGACCATGTTCCAGAACACGTCGCGGAACGGCCCGGCGACCGAGGAGGTCGCCCAGTCCATCCACTTCTCGGCCACGGCCCGGCCGGCGGGATCGGACGGGTAGAGCCCGCCATCGTCGTGCTTCGCCGCCAGATAGCGGACGATGGTGTTCGATTCCCACAGCACGAGGCCGTCATCCTCGATCGCCGGCACGAGGCCGTTCGGATTGAGGGCGCGGTATTCCGGCGTGTCGACCACGCCGTGCACGCCGCCGGCCTCGATCCGCTCATAGGCGAGGCCGAGTTCCTCGGCGGCCCAGAGCGCCTTCTTCACATTGGTCGAGTTGGTGCGACCCCAGATCTTGAGCATGTCGGCCCTCTCCTCTGTCGTCCCGCTATAACCCCGGGGCGGCCGGCGCGCGAGCGGATTCGGGCGCATCCTCCGAGGCCGAGAAGCCGCCGAGGAGACGCGCCCGCATGCCCTCCATCGGCTCGGCGGGACGCGCCGGATCGGGCAGCAGCCCGGCGCCCCAGCCCCAGCGGGCGGCGGTCGCTAGTACGGACGGATCGGCGGCGATCAGATGGACCGGGACGTCGCGGCTCGCATCGGCACCGGTGACGAGCGGCGCCGGCTGATGGTCGCCGAGTACCAGGAGGACGAGATTCGGATCGCCCTTCGCGGCGACATAGGAGGCGAGTGTCGAAAGGGAATACTCGATCGACAGCCGGTATTGCAGGCGGACCCGTTCGGGGTCGCGCCAGACGATCTCCGGCGCATCGCCCGCCTTCGCCTGATCGTCGAAGACGGACCCGTCGCCGACCGCCTGCCAGGGGACGAGCGAAGGGATCGGCGTCCAGGGTGCATGGCTCGAGATCAGCGCCATCTCGGCGAAGACCGGTGGACGCGGTCCTTTCGTCCGCTCGGCGCGATCGAAGGCGGCGAGCGTGAACTGGTCGGGCATCGTCACCCAGTTGAAGGGGAGGCCGCGATAGCCGAGCGTGCCGGCGTCATAGAGCCGGTCGTAGCCGAAGAAGGCCCCCTCCGGCCAGGCGCGGGCGATCGCCGGCATGACCGCGACGGCGCGCCAGCCGGCGCGGCGGAAATCCCCGACGAGGGTGGCGCGTTGCGAGCCAACGAGGGCGAGATAGCGGCGCTGGTTGTCGATCCGCACGCCCGAGAGCAGCGTCCCGTGCGCGAGCCAGCTCTGGCCGCCGACGGTGGGCGAGCGAAGGTAGGCGCTGCGGGCGGAGAAGCCGGCGCCGGCGAGCGTCGCCTCGGCCTGGCGCAGCACGGCATCGACCGCCGGGGCATAGCGCGGATCCTCGATCGCGCTGCGGCCATAGGATTCGACGAAGACGAGGAGCACGTCCTTGCCGGCGAGGCGGGCGAGCAGCCGGTCCGGGGCGAGGCCGGCGAACGGATCGACCGCGGCCTCGGCCTCGAAGGCGGCACGGTCGCCGAGGCTCGCGACCGCGCCCGCGACATGGCGGGCGGCATAAGGGGCGGCGTCGGCCGCGGCGATCGGCAGGCCGGCGAGCCGCAGCGCCCCCCAGGCGACGAGGAGGAGGACCGCGACCCCGGCGAGCGGCCCCCGCCGCCGCCCGGCGAGCGCGGCGAGCCGCTGCAGCGCGAGGACGAGGATCGCCGGAAGGATGGCGACCGCCGCGAGCGCCGCGATCGCCGCCGCGATCGCCGCCGGCCGGCCGACCGCGCCGACGAGCAGCTCATAGGCGGGCGGGAAGAGCGCGCTGTCGAGCACCGGGTCGAACGCCCGGCCGAGCGCTTCGGCGACCGCCATGTCGGCGAGTTTCAGCATCAGCACGAGGGCGAACGCGAGGCCGAGCAGCACGGCGAGCGGCCGCCGAAGCCGGCCGAGCGGCAGGGTGAGCAGGAGCAGAAGAAGCGGCAGCTCGAGCGGCAGGCGAAGAACGGTCTGCGCCGTCAGGCGTTCGGTGCGGTCGGGCAACAGCAGCGGGAGAAGGACGAGCAGGAGAGCGAGCCCGGCCGTCCAGGCGCGTCGGCGCGGCCCTCCCGGGGCGGCGGTCGCGCTCATGCGCCGCCGTCCTGCGCCGGCCGGGCATAGATATCGCCCGAGCGGGCGTCGGCCGGCAGTGCGGCGAGGGTGGCGCGCATCGTCGCGGCGCTCACCCAACCCGGCGTAGCAAAACGCTGGCGCTCACCTTCGACGCGGTTGAAGAGATAGGGGCCCAGCGTGCCGAGCCGGTCGATCGCGGCGAGCGCCGGCCCGGCGACGGCCGGCAGATATTCGAATGAGAGCGCGGCGACGGGCCGCGACAGGCCGGCGAGGATCGCCGGCTCCATGCCTTCCACGTCGATCTTGACGAAGGAGGGCGTGCCGTATTCCGCGATCAGCCGGTCGAGTGTCGTCACCGGCACGTCCACCGCCCGGTCCCAGGCGACGGCGCGGAAGCCGGCGCTGCGGCCGGCGGCGGCGACCCAGTCCGGCGCACCCGACGAGACGGTCGGATGGCGGCGGGAGATGGCGAGGGTGAGCATCCCCGGGGTCGCGCCGACCGCTTCGGCGCGCAGCACGATGCCCTCCGAAGGCAGCGTGCGGGCGAGGAAGCCGGCGAGAGTCGGGTTCGGTTCGAGCGCGACGACGCGGGCGCCGAGGCTCCGGAAGATGCGGCTGCGGCTGCCGACATGGGCGCCGATGTCGAAGACGAGATCGCCCGGCCGGATCAGCCCGGCATAGAAGCGGCGCATCGCGCGGCGCTTCCAGGGCTGGCCGTAATAGAGGGCGAGCGAGCGGGCGACACCGAGCGCCTCGGCCGGGTCGAGGCTCACCGTCCGCCCCGGCGACCGGCGAGCCAGAGCGTGTCGACGGCGAAGGACCACACGAGCAGCGCGAGGGAGGCGGCGGCGAGGCCCGCGCTCGCCGGTGCCGGGAAGGACGGGGCGGCGATCGCCACCAGCGTTCCGGCCTGCACGACGCAGACGAGCTTGCGCCGGAAGGAGGGCGGCAGCGGCGCGGCCATCCAGGGAAAGACGAAGGCGGCGGCGACGAAGAGATAGCGCAGCAGGCCCGCGAGAAGCATCCACCAGCCGGCCTTGCCGGCGAGCGGGGCGAACGCCGACAGGATGAGGATGAGGAGCGCGTCGACCTCCATGTCGAAGCGCGCCCCGAAGGCCGAGGCGAGGCCCTGCCGGCGTGCGAGCCAGCCATCGGCCCCATCGAGCAACAGCGCGACCCCGGCGAGGAGCGCAACCCACCAGGCGAGCGGCTCCGAGACGCCGTCGAGCGCCGCATCGACGGTCGCGCCGGCGACCAGCGCCGTCAGTCCGGCCCGCAGCAGCGTGACTTCGTTGGCGAGACCGAGCGCCGCATGGCGATGGTCGAGGCCGATGCGGCCTGCGGCGACGACGATCACCGTGAGGAAGACCACGGCGGCTGCCGCGTGATGAGACGGCCCGAGGGAGAGGGCTGGTCCGGTGGCGAGGGCGACCGTCCCGAACGTTACCGCGACCAACGCGGCAGCCGCGAGGAAACGCTGACGGAGCGCGCCGGGATCGAAGTCTGCGGACGGTGCGGCAGGTGCGGACATGGCCCCGGAGGGTGGAGAGCGGGAGGAGGGGCGGAAAGACGGGCGACGCGGCAGGAAGCTAGCGGGTTTGCCGGCAAAGAGGAGGGGCGCCTGCTGCGCTCCCGGAAACGTGATCGACCTCCCCCGCCACCCGAGCGCGATATCCGTGTTGTGATATCGTGACTCCCCGCGGCGACGGCGGAAACCGGCGCCGGAAAAAAACCGGCAGAAAGTACGGATGCCCGTGGAACCGACTGCTCGGCGGGGAGTTTGATGGTTCGATTGAGATCGTGACGGGAGACCAAGCCCCCCGGCCCCCCAACCCGTCGCGAGGGAGGACCCGCAGCACCGCTGCGGGTCCTCTCATTTTATGGCGAACGAAGAGTAGCCCTGATCGTCCGATACGGCCTCTGCGATCGCTCGGATCAGCGAACTCACCAAAAAAATACGTGCACGGTCACGGCCGCGGCGCCGGACGGCTCAGGCCCGTTGGCGGCATGCTTGAACGCTCGTAAGAGAGAGGGCCGGCGCGGTGGGGGAGCCGTGTGAGCCCGCCGGGCGACGGTCCGGGCTCTCAGGACACCCCCGGATCCGCCGGCGCCCGTTCAGGCCCCGGGAGGCGGGAACACGCCCTTCTTCAGGATGATGCAGCCGTAGAAGCGCGGCTCGTTGGTCTGGATGATGCAGAAGGCGCGCTGCGCCCGCTCGTAGAAGGCGAAGCGCTCGACCCCGACGAGCGGCCAGGACTTGCCCTCCGCCGCGTCGATCACCGCCTGCGCCTCCGCCTGCACCGGCTCGAGCCGGGTCGGATCGCCGACCACTTCCATGCGGCAGGCGGCATCCTCGACGAAACTGTCGAGCGGCATGACCGAGAGCACGGCGCGGACCGCCTCGCCCGTCGTGCGCGTGTCGATGCGCAAGAGACGGCCGAGCGTCGACCGGCGGGCGATCGTCTCGCCCGGGAAATTGGCGTCGACGACGGCGAGCTCGTCGCCATGGCCCATGGCGCGCAGGGCATAGAGGACGTCCGCGTTGAGCAGCGGATCGATGTTCTTGAGCATGGTTCTCTCCCTGTCCGGAATGTCCGGCCCGCGGATGAGAGGGAGGCCGCCCGCCCCTGTCAAGCGCCGGCGGCTTCGCCCGGCCGGCGCCGGAGCGCCAGCCAGAAGCCGGCCTGCGCGATCAGGCCGGCCGCGGCGAGCACGGCGGCCGCGGCGAGCGCGGGATCGGCGCCGAGCCCGGCGAGCGCGGCGCAGAGCGCGCCGATCGCCATCTGCGCCGCCCCGTAGAGGCCGGAGGCGGAGCCGACGATGCGCGGATCGACGACACTCACGGCCTGCGCGAGCGCGACCGGCGCGGAGATCCCGACACCGATATTGAAGACGATCATCGCGCCGAGCACCAGCGGCACGGAAAGCGCGCCGGCGAGCGCCGCGGCGAGGAAGACGAAGGCGGCGACGACGCTCGCCGCGTTCGCGGCCACGGCGAGGCGGCCGAGCGGAATGCGGCCGATCAGCCGGCTCGCCGCGACGCTGCCGAACCAGACGCCGAGCATCATCCCCGCGAGATAGAGGCCGACCTCGTAGTCCGGCCGGCCGAGCTGATGCACGAAGATGAAGGGTGCGGCGGCAACGAAGGCATACATCGACGTGGTCGCGCAGCTGCCGCCGACGGCGAAGCCGAGAAAGGCGGGCGAGCGCAACAGGCCGAGATAATCCCGCATCAGCGCGCCGCGGGCGCGCCGCGGCCCGGCGATGCCGGTCTCCGGCAGCAGGCCCCAGGCGAGGGCGAGGTTGACGAGGCCGAACAGCGCCGTGACGAGGAAGATCGAGCGCCAGCCGACCGTCGCCGAAAGGAATCCGCCGAGCACCGGGGCGACGCCGGGACCGACCATCACCATCAGATTCATGAGCGCGAGGCGCCGCGCCGCATCGGTCGGCGCGGAGGTGTCGCGCACCACGGCGCGGCTGATGACGAGCCCGGCGCAGCCGCCGAGCGCCTGGAACAGCCGCGCCGCGACGAGCGCCTCGACGCTCGTTGCCAGAAGCGCCGAGCCGCCGGCGAGGGCGTAGAGCACCAGCCCGCCGATCAGCGCGGGGCGGCGCCCGAAGCGGTCGGCGATCGGGCCGTAGATCAGCTGGCCGAAGGCGAGCCCGAGAATGTAGAGGCTCACCGTCATCTGCATCGCGGCGGGCGAGGCGGCGAGCGCCGCGCCGGCGGCGGGCAGGGCCGGCACGAAGATGTGCATCGCCACCGTGCCGCTGAAGACGAACAGCGCGAGCAGCCAGAGCGGCACGGGCGGCCGCGGCGGCACCGGCGCGTCGATCGCGAGCGCCGGCGAGACGTGCTGGTTCATGCCGCCTCCTCCTCGCCCCGCTCGAGAACGCGGTTGATCCGCTCGAGCGTCCGGGCGGCCGCGGCGAGGTCTTCGTCGGGGATGTCGGCGAGCAGCGTGCGGCGGACGCGCGCCGCCACGGCTTCCACCGGCGCGACGGTTTCGCGGCCCGCCGCCGTCAGCACGATCGTCCTGGCGCGGCGGTCCTCCTCGTCCTCGCGGCGTTCGACGAGGCCGGCGGCGGCGAGCGCGTCGATCAGCCGGACGACCGAAGAACCGTCGAGCGACAGCGAGGCGGCGAGATCCTTCTGGCGCATCGGGCGGGCGGCGCGCGACAGCCGCAGCAGCGGCAGCCAGGTCGCCTCGGTGAGGCCGAAGGGCTGCAGCTCGCGGTCGACGGCGCGGCGCCAGAGCCTTGCGGTCTGGGCGACCAGCGCTCCGAAGCCGGCCTGGAGCGCCCTTTCGGTTTCGGTGGCTTCGGGCGGCGACATGGGATCCGGGCCTGGAAGGATGACAGCCCATTAGATGGGATATCATCGATATGGATGCAACATGAGTTTGCGGCAGCGCAAGGCGCCGCGCCGCGGCAAGCCCTAACGATCGGCGTCCCCCGAACAGGAGCCGCATCATGAGCCATCTCGATCTCGCCGAATCCCGCCCCCGTCTCTTCATTCCGCCGCTCGGCCGGCTCTATGCCGGCTTCGCGCAGCCCGCCTCCTGGCTGGCGCTGCGCCTCGTCGTCGGCGGTGCGCTCGCTCTCGAAGGCTGGCCGAAGATCGTCGCGCCGCTCGCCCAGACCGGTTTCGTCGAGAGCATCGGCTTCCATCCCGGCTGGCTCTGGTCGCCGCTCCTCGCCGCCATGCAGTTCTTCGGCGGCATCGCCATCGCGCTCGGCCTGTTCACCCGTCCGATCGCGCTCGCCAATGCGGTGATGCTCGCCATCACCTACTGGTTCCACGTCACCCATCCCTATGGCGACGCCTTCCTGACGCCGGCCGGCATCGAGGCGCTCGGCGCGGCGGGTCAGACGCTCTTCACGCCCGCCGGCCTCGCCCGCCTCGCCGATGGCGGCGCCGGCTTCCTCGCCCAGGTGCAGGACAAGGCGAACATGCTGTCGGCGATCTGGACGGTCGCGACCCTCGTCTTCGCCGGTTATGGCGGCGGGCCGCTGTCGCTCGACCGGCTGCTCGTCAAGCGCGAGTTCTGAGGCGTCGCGCTGGGCGCGTCGGCTCAGCCGCCATAGCGTTCCGTGCGGATGACCGGGGCGGGGATGCCCGCCTCCATCAGCGCCGCCGTCGCCGCCTCGACGAAGGGGTTCGAGCCGCAGACATAGGCGACGCGCGGCGGCGCCGGCAGCCGGGCGAGCGCGGCCATCGCCGCCGCGCCGTCGATGCGGCGGCCGAAATCGGCCTCGCGCCGCGCCGGCTCGCGGGTGAGGGCGAGCGCGAGCGAGAAGCCGTCGCCGCGCGCTTCGAGATCGAGCAGCTCGTCGCGGAAGATCACCTCGTCCCAGTGCCGGGCCGAGAAGAAGAGCAGCATCGGCACGTCAGCCCGCTGCGCCGCGCGGTGACGGGCCATGCCCATCAGCGGCACGACGCCCGAGCCGCCGCCGACGAGCAGAACCGGGCCACCTTCGGCGACGCGCCAGACGAAATGGCCGCCGATCGGGCCGCGGATTTCGAGCGTGTCGCCCGGCTCGACGACCTCGTGGAAGAAGGGCGACACCTCGCCGCCTTCCAGAAGCTCGACCGTCAGTTCGACGAGCGGCGCCGTTTCGGGCGCCGAGGCGATCGAATAGGACCGTTCGGTGCTGTAGCCGTCCGGCGCGGTGAGCCGGACGTCGACGTGCTGGCCGGCGCGATAGGCGAAGGGCTCGGCCGGTTCGAGAAAGAAGCTCTTCACCGTCGGCGTCTTCGTCTCGACCCGCCGGACGGTCGCCGCCTGCCAGTCGAGGCGGCGGCGCAGGGGCATTGCGAGCGGCTCAGTCACCGGTGAAGCGCTGCTCCTTCCAGGGGTCGCCATACATGTGATAGCCGCGCAGCTCCCAGAAGCCGCCCTCGTCGCGCTCGGTGAACTGCAGCCCGTTCAGCCATTTGGCCGATTTCCAGAAATAGAGGTGCGGCACCAGCAGCCGCGCCGGCCCGCCGTGATCGGCGGTCAGCGGCGCCCCCTCGTAGCGCAGCGCCACCATCGCCTTGCCGCCGACGAGATCGGCGGTCGGCACATTGGTGTCATAGCCGTCATAGGCATGGGCGAGCGTGTAGCCGGTCGGCGGCTCGATGCCGGCATCGGCGAGGATGTCGTCGACGAGCACGCCCTCCCAGGCCGTGTTGAGCTTCGTCCATTTCGTCACGCAATGGATGTCGCGCGTCATCTTGCCGATCGGCAGGGCGTTGAACTCGTCCCAGTTCCAGCGCTTCACCGGCCGCGGCCCGACCTTCAGCGTGAACGACCAGTCCTCGGTGCGGACATGCGGCGTCGGTCCGGCGGAGAGGACGGGAAAACCTTCCTCGAGATACTGGCCGGGGGGGATCCGGTCCGCCAGTTCCGGCGGCGTCCGCCGCCCGAAGAAGCCGCGCGTGGCCATGAGGAGACTCCTCTCTCGTTCGCATCCGCACCATAGAGAGGAAGCGGCGCCACGGGAAGGAGGCGCGCGCTGCCGGGATCCGCGAACCGGCGGCTCACCGGCCGCGGGAGGAGGCCGGCAGCCGCACGCCCGGCGCCGGGCGTTCGAGCAGCACCTCGCGGCGGAAGCGGACGAGCCGCGCCGGCCGGCCGCCGGTCTCGGCCGTCGTGTCGCCGGTCTCCTCGACGAGGCGCTGCTGCTCGACGAGGCGGCGGAAATTCTGCTTGTGCAGCCGGATGCCGGACAGCGCCTCGACCGTCCGCTGCAACTGCAGCAGGGTGAAGGCCGGCGGCATCAGTTCGAACACCACCGGGCGGTATTTGATCTTGCCGCGCAGCCGCGCGATGCCGAGCGCCAGCATGCGCCGGTGGTCGGCCGCCATCTCGACACCGGGCACGGTCTCGCCGCCGCGTTCGGGCGCGCCCTCGCGCAGGGCCTCGGGCACCAGCCCCGCCTCATAGAGCAGCTCGTAGCGTTCGAGCACGCGCTCCTCGTTCCAGGCGGCACCGATCTGCGGGCCGAAGCCGAAGGCGAGCGACAGCCGCTCGCGCCGCATCTCGGCAGCGCGCGCATCGGGCGCCGCGCCGGCCCAGAGGCGGAGCGCGCCGGCGAGACGATCGAGCACGGCGGGCGGTCCGTCGCGCCGGTCCTCCCAGGGGAAATAGCGGTACCAGCCCTGCCATGCGGCGTCCGCATCGCCCGCCGGACGCGCCTCCCGCACCAGCGCGAGATAGGCGACCGAGAGCGAGCGCCGGCCGGCGGGGCCCGTCTCGCGCCGGTCGCGGTCGCCGAAGGTGTAGAGCTGCTCGACATGGCCGAGCGTCTGGTGGGTCTGCCGCTCGACCCAGGCGCGCAGGCCCGCCTCGAGCGTTCGGTGTTCCGGCTCCAGCGGGCCGGAGGGCAGGCCGTCGAGCGCATGGCGGCGCACCGCGAGCACTTTCGGATCCCCCCCCGTCACCGCGACGATGACGGCGCTCAGCCCGATCGAGATCGCATGCGCGCCGGCGGGCGGCGGCGGAGCGGGGCTCGTCTCGGGGCGTTCGGCCATGGCGTCTCGTGCGTTGCGACGCCCTGTTCTCCCCGATTTCCGCCGCGACGGCAAACGCTGCCCGGCGGAGCCGTCGGCCCCGTCCTCGGCGCCCGGAGCGTGCTCAGGCGGATACGGCCGGCCCGCCATAGACCGGCGTCGCGATCCCTTCCATCCGCGCCTTCAATTGCAGCGCGAGGAACTTCGAATAGAAGCGCGAGAGAGCGAGATTGCCGCCGTGGAACCACAGGCCCTGCTGCGCGGTCGGCTTGTAGAGATTGCGGATTTCGCCTTCCCAGGGGCCGGGATCGCCGCGCACGCCGGAGCCGATGCCCCAGCACGGGCCGACCTTGTCCGCCACCTCGCGCGAGATCAGGATCGCCGCATTCTCGTGCATCGACTGGAAGCCGGTCGACAGGATGATGGCGTCGGCCTCGATCTCCGTCCCGTCGGCGAAGCGGATGCCGGCCGGCGTCAGCGTCTCGATCGGCACGCCGCTCTTCACCTTGATCGAGCCGTCGAGGATCAGTGCGGTGGCGCCGACATCGACGTAATAGCCCGAGCCGGTGCGATAGGCCTTCATCATCAGGCCGGTCTCGTCCGGCCCGAAATCGATCGCGAAGCCGGATTGTTCGAGCCTTGCATAATAGTCGGCGTCATGCGCGCGGATGCGGTCGTAGAGCGCTTTCTGCCCCTCCGGCTGCAGCGCGAACGGGGTGGCGGCGGCGATCATGTCCGCCTCCTCGACGCCGATCCCCCTCTCGACCGCCGCCTCCGAATAGATGTCGAAGGCCATCTCCACCAGTGTCTCGGAACGCACCACCGTGGTCGGCGAGCGCTGTACCATCGTCACGTCGGCTCCGGCCTCCCAGAGATCGACGGAGACGTCGTGGCCCGAGCTCGCCGCGCCGATCACCACGACCTTCTTGCCGGCATAGAGCCTTCCGTCCGAATAGCGGCTCGAATGCAGGATCTCGCCCGCGAACCGATCGGCGCCCGGGAGGTCGATCATCCGCGGCGGCCCATAGGCGCCGGTCGCGAGCACGAGCTGCTTCGGCTTCAGCGTCACCGTCGCGCCGTCGCGGCGCAGCGTCACCGTCCAGGCCTCGTCCGCCGCGTCATAGGCGGCGGAGACGCATTCCGTGCCGCCCCAATAGGGCAGGTCCATCACCTTCACATACATTTCGAGCCAGTCGCCCATCTGGTCCTTGGGCGTGAACACCGGCCAGTGCTCGGGGAAGGGAAGGTAGGGCAGGTGGTCGTACCAGACCGGATCGTGCAGCACGAGCGAGCGGTAGCGGTTGCGCCAGGAATCGCCGGGGCGGGCGTTCTTCTCGACGATGAGCGCCGGCACGCCGAGCTGTTTGAGGCGGGCGGCGAGCATGATGCCGCCCTGGCCGCCGCCGACGATCAGGCAATAGGGCTGCGTCTCGCTGCCGAGCGCCGCCGCCTCGCGCGCCCGCCGCTCGCTCCAGGTCTCCCGGTTCGGGTCGGCGCGGTGGACGACGCCGAGCGGCCGGCTCTCCCGCCGCTGTTCCTCGAAGCCCTTCAGCTCGGTCATGGTGGTGAGCAGCGTCCGGCAGAGCCCATCCGCGAAGCGGGCTATGCCCTCGCCGCGCGCCACCGCGGTCTCGAAGGTGAACCACACGCCGTATTCGGTGCCGAACTTCGCCTCCGTGCGCGCGATGCGGAAGCGGGCCGGCGCGGTGCGGTCGAGCGTCTCGGCGAGCATCGCCGCGATCGCCGGCCGGCCCTCCATCGTCTTGACGTTCCAGGTGAAGGCGACGAGGTCGCGCCAGTAGCAGTCCTCGGCGAAGAGCGCTGTGACGGCGCCGATGTCGCGCGCCTCGAGCGCATCCGCGAACGAAGCGAGCCAGGCGGTAGCCTCGATGGCGGCCGGTGGTGCCGTCCGGGTGTCGGGGGCGTTGTCGAGCATCGGAGCGTCGCGGTCCCTTGCTGGTCGCCGGCGTTCGCTGCGGCCGCGGTCGGGCGCGCGGCGCGCCGCGGCCTTCAGCGGCCGGGGCCGGTCTGGACGGTCAGAATGACGGAAACTTTCATAACTTTCAAGTTGCGCTCCACCATCGGAATTCTTTCGCATCCTTGCCAAAAAGGAATCCAAGCTCTGCCTATATTTCGGTCGCTTGACAGCGATGTAGGATAGTTACAGTCTCTGCGGCGGCCCGGAGCCAACCGGGACGAGCGCGCCCGCGGGCGACCATGACGAGGGGACGGGATGGACGCGGTGGACGACCCGAATGCCAAGCTGACGGTCCGTCAGGCCACCAAGATCTACCGCACCGCTTCCGGCGATCTCGTCGCCATCGACCGCTGCAATCTCGACGTCCGCGCGCGCGAGATCGTCTCGATCGTCGGGCCGTCCGGCTGCGGCAAGACCACGCTCCTGTGGTCGATGTCGGGCCTGCACGGGCTCACGGCCGGCGAGGTTCGGCTCGACGGCAAGCCGATCACCGGCCCCAATCCCGAGATCGGCATGGTCTTCCAGGACGCCAATCTCCTGCCCTGGCGCAATCTCGATTCGAACATCGCCTTTCCCTTCGAGATCAAGGGCGGCAAGCCGGATCGCGCCTGGGTCGATCATCTGATGCACCGGGTCGGGCTCGACGGTTTCGGTGCGAAAATGCCCCGCGAACTCTCGGGCGGCATGCAGCAGCGCGCCGCGCTCGTCCGCGCGCTCTCCTTCAAGCCTTCGGTGCTCCTGATGGACGAGCCGTTCGGCGCGCTCGATTCCTTTACCCGCGAGGAGATGAACCGGCTCGTCGAGGAGATCTGGATGGAGACGCCGACGACGATCGTGCTGATCACCCATTCGATCGAGGAGGCGGTTTTCCTCTCGGACCGCGTGGTGGTGATGTCGCCGCGGCCCGGCCGGGTGGCGAGCATCCATCCCGTGCCCTTCCCGCGGCCGCGCTCGATCGAGATCATGACGACGCGCGAGGTGTTCGACCTGATGACGACGATCAAGCTCGAGATCGTCGGCGAGCGGAAGAGCCTCTCCGCGCCCAAGCCCGCCGCGCCGCCTTCCGCCGCGCTCGACCGCGCCGCCTCCTGAGGATCCGCCGTGAGCCAATCCGACACGATCCCGCAATTCTCGAAGTCGAAGTCCGGCGACGGCCAGTCGGTGGACCTGACCAATCTCGCCGCCTTCTCCGGCGGCGTCGGCATCAAGTCGGCCCGCGAGGTGGCGGCGATCCTGCTCGTCGCCGTGCTGATCGTCGGCGGCTGCGAGCTGCTGCTGCGGATCTATGCGGTGCCGGAATACGTCATGCCGCTGCCCTCCTCGATCGCGGTGGCGCTCGTCACCGAGTTCCACCTGATCGCGCCGCATCTCGGCTACACGCTCGTCGAGCTCCTCTCCGGCTTCGCCATCGGCGCGGTGGTCGGCCTCGTGATGGCGGCGGTGGTCACCCAGTTCCCCTTCGTCGAGAAGATCGTCGCACCCTATATCCTGGTGCTCGTCACGACGCCGATGCTGGCGCTCGTGCCGCTCCTCATCCTGCGCTTCGGCTTCGGCTATACACCGCGCATCATCGCGGTGGCGCTCGCCGCCGGACCGATGGTGATGATCAATGCGGCGACGGGCTTCCGTCGCGTCGATGCCGGCAAGATCGCGCTCGCCCGCTCCTATGGCGCCTCGACGCTGCAGATCTTCTGGAAGATCCGCGCCCCGATGGCGCTGCCGATGATCCTCGTCGGGCTGATGATCGGCGCAATCTTCGGCCTGCTCACCGCGGTGGGCGCCGAGATGGTCGGCGGCGGCTTCGGCCTCGGCAACCGGCTGACGAGCTATTCCTCGATGATCCAGATGCCGCAATTCTTTGCGGTGGTGCTGCTCCTCTCCGTGCTCGGCATCCTGATCTACGTGATCTTCTTCCTGATCGGGAAGAAATGGGCGAGCTGGGAGGCCTGACCGGCGCTTCGACCGGCGCCGGGCAAGGCGGACGACAGGGACGTTCGACCGACAACAACCAACAGAGGGTAGGGTCATGATCGGGAGTAAGACGGGATTGGGGATGAGCCGCCGCACCTTCCTGCAGGTGAGCGCGAGCGGTGTCGTGACGGCGACCGTGCTCGGCGGCTCCGGCCTCAGGGCGCAGGCGACCCCCTATGAGAAGTTCACCTGGATTTCGCCGCGCGGGTCGCTCGAGGTGCTCGACGACTTTCCGTTCTGGGCCGGCAAGAAGATGGGCTATTTCGGCGATCTCAACGTCGACATGCAGCCCGGCCCCTCCGACGGCACGGCGACCGTGAAGTTCGTCGATGTCGGCCAGGCCGATATGGGCTTCCCCTCGCCGGGCGTGTTCTCCTTCGGCCTCAAGAACGGCATGAAGCTGAAGTCCGCCTTCCATATGGGCGCGCGGGACACCTTCTCGATCGCCTTCAGGAAGGGCGAGGGCTTCAACGATCTGAAGAAGCTCGAAGGCAAGACCGTGCTGCTCGGCTCCGCCGCCTGGCAGTCGATCGTCGATCCGATGCTCGGCGTGCAGGGCGTCGACATCACCAAGGTGAAGTATGTCGAGGCCGGCTGGCCGACCTGGGCGACGGCGCTGAAGGCCGGGCAGGGCGATGCCGCGCTCGGCTGGGAAGGGCTGCGCGCCGAGTGGATCGCGAGCGGGCTCGACTTCGAATACTGGCTCGGCGTGCAGAAGTCGCCGCTCTTCGCCAACACTTTCGTGGTGCGCGCCGCCGACACCGAGGATCCCGACAAGAAGGCCTTCCTCGAGAAATATCTGCGCGGCTGGGCGATGGGCCTCGAATTCGGCTATCAGAACCCGCGCGCCGCGGTGGAGGCGGTGTTCGAGCAGTTCCCGACGCTCGCCAGCAATCTCGGGCCGGAGCTCGGCACCACGTCGATCCTGCAGCAGATCAACGTCTTCCGCGGCGACATGGACAAGCGCGGCGGCTGGGGCTGGCACGACATCGCGGCGTGGCAGACCTTCTTCGACAAGATCCACGAGCTGAAGCAGATCGACCAGCCGATCAAGGCCGAGGATGTCGTGACCAACGAGTTCATCGGGCCGGCGAACGATTTCGACAAGGCGAAGGTGAAGGCCGACGCCGATGGCTATACGCTGTCCGATCCGTTCAAGGCGGTCGATGTCGCGGCGATCACCGCGCACATGTTCGATCAGGCGGTTCCCGCCGACCGCTGATCGGCGGCCCCGCGTGAAGGACGGGCGGCCGCGCGCCGCCCGTCGTCGTGCAAGAAGCAGGAAAGAGGGAGGGTGCGATGGCCGATCCGGTCAAGGTTCTGGTGGTGGGTCTCGGCAATATGGGCGCCTCGCATGCGAGCGCCTATCACCGCAATCCCGGCTTCGAGATCGTCGGCCTGATGAGCCGCAGCATCAAGTCGAAGCCGGTCCCGGAGGAACTCGCGGGCTATCCGCTGTTCGAGGACTATGACGAGGCGCTCGCGACCGCGAAGCCCGACGCGGTCTCGATCAATTCATGGCCGAACAGCCATGCCGAATATGCCATCAAGGCGATCGAGGCCGGCGCGCACGTCTTCATGGAGAAGCCGATCGCGACCAATATCGAGGATGCCGAGGCCGTCGTCGCCGCCGCCCGCGCCCACAACAGGAAGCTGGTGCTCGGCTATATCCTGCGCGTCCACCCCTCCTGGATCAAGTTCATCGAGGTCGGCAAGACGCTCGGCAAGCCGCTCGTCATGCGCATGAATCTCAACCAGCAGTCGAGCGGGCCGGCCTGGTTCTGGCACAAGAACCTGATCGACTCGCTGATCCCGATCGTCGATTGCGGCGTGCACTATGTCGATGTGATGTGCCAGCTGACCGGCGCCAAACCGGTCCGCGTGCACGGCATCGGCGCCAAGCTGTGGGCCGAGGCCGCGCAGCAGAATTACGGCCATCTCCACGTCACCTTCGACGACGGCTCGGTCGGTTGGTACGAGGCCGGCTGGGGCCCGATGATGAGCGAGATCGCCTATTTCGTGAAGGACGTCGTCGGGCCGAACGGCTCCGTTTCGATCGTCGCGCAGCAGGGAGACGGCGAGGACGACAAGACCGCCAAGCTCTCCGATTCCGCCGACATCGATCAGCATACGAAGACCGATGCGCTGAAGGTTCACTACGCCGCCGTCGACCCGCAGACCCGTCACTTCACCCGGAAGGACGAGATCATGAGCATGTCGGAGGAGCCGGGCCATCAGGACCTCTGCGATCGCGAGCAGGCCTATTTCCTGAAGGCGATCCTCGAGGACATCGATCTGTCCGATTCGATGGACGCCGCGGTCGACAGCCTCAGGATCGTGCTCGCCGCCGAGCAGAGCATCAAGGAAGGCCGGGCGATCGACCTCGCCTGAGGCCCGCGGCACCAACCGCCGCCGGGCGCCGCCCCCGGCGGCGTCCTCGCGTCGCTGCGGCGCAAAATCCCTCTGCCGCATCGCGTCCGGCCGCGCTATCGTGACAACGATTGGTGGAGGGAATGCGTGATGCGCAAAGTCTGTTCCGATGCCGCCGCAGCGCTCGAGGGCCTGCTCTTCGACGGCATGACGATCATGTCGGGCGGCTTCGGCCTGTGCGGCATCCCCGAGGATCTGATCGACGCGATCGCCGCCTCGGGCGTGAGGGACCTCACGGTCATCTCGAACAATTGCGGCGTCGACGGCATCGGCCTCGGCCGCCTGCTCGAGCGCGGCCAGATCCGCAAGATGGTCTCGTCCTATGTCGGCGAGAACAAGCTCTTCGCCCAGCAATATCTGTCCGGCGCGCTGGAGCTCGAATTCAACCCGCAGGGCACGCTCGCCGAGCGGATCCGGGCCGGCGGCGCCGGCATTCCGGCCTTCTTTACGAAGACCGGCGTCGGCACGCTGGTCGCCGAGGGCAAGGAAGTGCGCGAATTCGACGGCGCTCTCTATGTGATGGAGCGCGGCCTCACCGCCGACCTGTCGATCGTCAAGGCCTATAGGGGCGATACGGAGGGCAATCTCGTCTTCCGCAAGACGGCGCGCAACTTCAATCCGATGATGGCGACGGCCGGCAAGGTGACGGTCGCCGAGGTCGAGCATCTCGTTGCGCCGGGCGCGATCGATCCCGATGCCGTCCACACCCCCGGCATCTTCGTCCAGCGTGTCGTCGCGGCGAGCGGTTACGACAAGAGGATCGAGCAGCGCACCGTGCGCAAGCGGCCGGCCGAGGCCTTCGCCGGCGAGGAGGTCTGATCATGCCCTGGAGCCGCGACGATCTCGCCGCCCGCGCCGCCAAGGAGCTGAAGGACGGCTTCTACGTCAATCTCGGCATCGGCATCCCGACGCTGGTCGCCAATTTCATCCCGGCCGGAATGGAGGTGACGCTGCAGAGCGAGAACGGCATGCTCGGCATGGGACCCTTCCCCTTCGAGGGTGAGGAGGATCCCGACCTCATCAATGCCGGCAAGCAGACGATCACCGAACTCGACAAGACGAGCTACTTTTCCTCGGCCGACTCGTTCGCGATGATCCGCGGCGGCCATATCGACCTCTCGATCCTCGGCGCCATGCAGGTGTCGGAGAAGGGCGATCTCGCCAACTGGATGATCCCCGGCAAGATGGTGAAGGGGATGGGCGGGGCGATGGATCTCGTCGCCGGCGTCAAGCGCGTCGTCGTCGTCATGGAGCACAATGCGAAGGACGGCGAGAAGAAGTTCCTGCCGGCCTGCACCCTGCCGCTCACCGGCGCCGGCGTCGTCGACCTGCTGATCACCGACAAGGCGGTGTTCGACATCGACCGCACGGGCGCCCGTCCGCCGCAGCTGATCGAACTCGCCCCCGGCGTGTCGCTCGACGACATCGCGGCCTCGACCGGGGCGCAGTACACGGTTTCGCCGGAGCTCGTCGCCGCGGCCGCGGAGTAGAGCTCCCAAGCGCTGCGCGCGGAAAAACCCGCCGGCCGCGCCGGCGGGTGTTTTCTTCTCAGCCGAGGCTCTTCTTGAACGCCTCGGCAAAATCCGGGTGCCAGCGCGACAGCGGCGGCCGGTTCTCGACGATGTCGCCGGCCGCCCAGAGGATCCGCTTCTCGTCGAGCGGCCGGTCGACCTCGTTGTCCGGGCAGAGGATGTAGAAATCGCCCCGCTCGATCGAGGCGAGCATGAAGTCGATCGTCTCTTCGGGCGTCCAGGCGCCGGCCGGCTTCTCGGTGCGGCCGCCGGCGGTGAGGCCGGTGAAGACGAAGCCCGGGATCAGCAGATGCGCGGCGATGCGGCCGCCTTCCGTGTTGCGCAGCTCGTGCGCCAGCGCTTCGGTCAGCACCTTCACGCCGGCTTTCGAGACATTGTAGGCGGTGTCGCCCGGCGGGGTGGTGATGCCCTGCTTCGAGCCGGTGTTGATGACGAGCCCCGCCTCGCCGCGCGCGAGCATCTCGGGCACGAAGACCTGTACACCGTGGACGACGCCCCAGAGATTGGTGCCGATCACCTTCTCCCAGCCGGCGAGATCGCCGAGCGCCGGCCCGCCCGGGCCGGTTCCGGCATTGTTCATCAGCACGTGCACCGCGCCGAACCGGTCATAGACGGCCGTCTTGAGGGCCTCGACGGCGCCGCGGTCCGCGACATTGCAGGGGAGGGCGAGCACCTCGCCCTTGCCGCCGAGCGTCGCGACGGCGCGGTCGAGCGCCTCCGGACGCAGATCGGCGATCGCCACCTTCATGCCGAAGGAGAGATACTTCTCCGCCGCCGCGAGACCGATGCCCGCCGCGCCGCCGGTGATCACCGCGACCTTGCCGGGCGAGAAAAGGGGATGAGCCATTTTGGGGAGCCTCCGCTTCGAAGAGGGAGGGAAGCTAGGGTGGGGCCGCCGCGCTGGCAAGCGCGCGTCGCCGCGGCCGGCACCGCGTGGTAAGAGCGCGCGAGGAGGCGAAGGATGCGGGTCAGCGACGCCATCGAGATCGACGAGAGCGAACTGGAAGAGAGCTTCGTGCGGGCGTCCGGACCGGGCGGCCAGAACGTCAACAAGGTCTCCTCCGCGGTGCAGCTCCGCTTCGACGTGCGCCGCTCGCGCGCCCTCCCCGATGCCGTCGCGGTGCGGCTGATGAAGCTCGCCGGGCGCCGGCTGACCGCCGAGGGCGTGCTCGTCATCTCCGCCGAGCGCTTCCGCGATCAGGAGCGCAACCGGGCCGACGCGCGCGAGCGGCTCGCCGCGCTGATCCGCGAGGCGGAGGTGCCCCCCAAGCCGCGCCGGGCGACCAGGCCGACCAAGGCCTCGAAGGAGCGTCGGCTCGAGGGCAAGTCGAAGCGCGGCGCGGTCAAGGCGATGCGCGGCCGGGTCGACCGGGACTGAGCGCTCCGGACGCGATCGCCCGCTGCGACCTTGCGGCCCGCTGCGGCGGCTTGCGGCCGGCCGGCGCCGCGCTAGCATCGGCGCCGCGGTCCGTCAGCGGGCAGGGGAAGGCCATGGCTCTGAAGGCGACGACGACTCTGAAAGCGGTGATCTTCGTTCTGGCGGGGCTCGCCGCCGCGCCGGCTCTCGCCGGTCAGGCGGGCCGGATCGACTGCACCGGCCCCTTCGCGGCCGATGCCACGGAGGCCGATGTCGCGGCCGCCTTCGGCGCCGACAATGTCGTGTTCGGCGCCCTGCCGGGTCCCGAGGGCAGCAGCTATGACGGCACCACCGTGTTCCCGGACGATCCGGCGGCGAAACTCACCATACAATGGGCCGACGAGGAGGCCCGCAAGGGTCCGACGATCAGCATCGAGGCGCCTTCCGCCTGGGAGGCGCCGTACGGCATCCGGATCGGCATGACGCTGTCCGATCTGCGGGCGATCAACGGTGCGCCCTTCACGGTGCTCGGCTTCGGCTGGGATTATGGCGGCGCCGCCTCCTTCACGGAGGGAGCCCTGGCGCCGAAGCCGGACGGATGCGTCGTCTCCGTCATGTTCGCGCTGCCCGATGCGGCCAACGAGGACAGCCGCTTCGACCCGCTGATGGGCGATCGCGAACTGTCCTCGGACGACGCCCTCCTCGTCTCGGCGAAGCCGGTCGTCTCGGCGGTCTATGTCGGCTGGCCGGTCGATCTCGGCGACGGCGACGAGTGAAGGGTCAGCCGCTCGGCTTCACGGCGATCGCCGCGCTGGCGGCCCGCTCCGCGGCATAGGCCTTCGTCTCGTCCGCGCTCAAGGCCCCGTCATCGGGGGGCGGTCCGTCGGGTTCACGGCCGGTCGCCGCGCGGTCCAGGAAGCGGCGCGCCTTCGCCTCTTCGCTCGGCTGTGTCGGGTCGGCGCGGGTGACGTCGGTGTTCTGCGGGTGGGCGGGATCTTCCGGCTTCGTCATTGTGGGTCTCCTCGGCATCTCGGAGGAGAACGGGAGGAGCGGGCGGGCGGTTCCGCCGGCCTCGACCGGCCGAGCCCTTCGGCCCGCTGCTACCGGCTGAAGCTCGCGGCGTTGCCGGCGTCGACATTGATGATGTTGCCGGTCGATTTGGCGGAGAGATCGGCGACGAGGAAATAGACCGCTTCCGCGATGTCCTCGGGGAAGACGCTGCGCTTCAGGAGCGAGCGGTTGCGGTAGAACTCTTCGAGCTCGTCCTCGCGGATCCGGTTCGAGGCGGCGCGCTGCTGGCGCCATTCGCCCTGCCAGATCTTCGAGCCGCGCAGCACCGCATCGGGATTGACCGTGTTGACCCGGATGCCGTCCGGCGCGCCTTCGAGCGCCAGGCAGCGGGCGAGGTGGATCTCCGCCGCCTTCGCCGCACAATAGGCCGAGGCGCCGGCCGAGGCCGCGAGGCCGTTCTTCGAGGCGATGAAGACGATCGCGCCGCCGAGCCCCTGCCGCTTCAGGATGCGGAAGGCCTCGCGCGAGGCGAGGAAATAGCCCGTGCCGAGGATCGCCATGTTGCGGTTCCAGGTCTCGAGCGTCGTCTCCTCGAAGGGCGCGGCGGACGAGATGCCGGCATTCGAGACGAGGATGTCGAGCCCGCCATACTCCACCATCGCCGCCGCGAAGGAGGCGATCACGGCCGCCTCGTCGGTGACGTCGGCGACGACGCCGCGCACCATGTCGGCGCCGTAACCGGCGCCGAGCTGCGCCACCGCCGCTTCGAGCGCCGCCCGGTCGATGTCGGCGAGCACGACGGCGGCGCCTTCCGAGAGAAGCCGGGTCGCGATCGCCGAGCCGATGCCGCCGGCGCCGCCGGTGACATAGGCGATCCGGCCGGCGAGGCTTCTCGGCTTCGGCATGCGCCGAAGCTTCGCCTCCTCGAGCAGCCAGTATTCGATGTCGAACGCTTCCTGTTCGTCGAGGCCGACATAGGTCGAGACGGTCGAGGCGCCGCGCATCACGTTGATGGCGTTGACATAGAACTCGCCGGCAATGCGCGCGGTCGCCTTGTCGCGGGCAAAGGTGATCATGCCGATGCCCGGGACCAGATAGACGACCGGATTGGGGTCGCGCATCGCCGGGCTGTCGGGATGGCGGCAGCGCTCGTAATAGGCGGCGTAGTCGGCGCGATAGGCGGCGATCGCTTCCGGCAGACCGGCGAGCGCCGCGTCGGGATCGTCGGCCGCCGGATCGAAGGGAACCACCAGCGGCCGGATCTTGGTGCGCAGGAAATGGTCGGGACAGGACGTGCCGAGCGCGGCGAGGGCCTCGAGGTCGCGCCCGCCGACGAATTCGAGCACCGGGCCGCTGTCGTCGAAATGGCCGACCTTCTTCTCGTCCGATGCGATCAGGGCGCGGATCGCCGGCATCAGCCGCGCCGCGACGGCGCGGCGGCGGCTCGCATCGAGCGGGGCGTGGGCGACGCCGCCGAAGACCGGCTTCCCCGCCGTCTCCTCGGCGAACCAGGCGATCGCGCGGTTGATGATGCGGAGCGTCGTCTCGTAGCAGTCCTTCGCGGTGTCGCCCCAGGTGAAGAGCCCGTGGCCGCCGAGCACGACGCCCTTGGCGGCCGGGTTCTCACGCGCGAAGCGCGACAGCCACAGGCCGAGCTCGAAGCCCGGCCGCTTCCAGGGCAGCCAACCGATCTCCCCGCCATAGATCGCCGCCGTCAGCGCCTCCGAATTCGCCGCCGCGGCGATCGCGATCACCGCGTCCGGATGCATGTGGTCGACATGGCGATAGGGCAGATAGGCGTGCAGCGGCGTGTCGATCGAGGCGGCGCGCGGATTGAGGCCGAAGGTGCAGTGCGGCAGGAGGCCGACCATCTCGTCCTCGTGTGCGACGCCGCGATAGAGCCGGGGGAGCGCGTCGAGCTTCGCCTGATAGAGCGTCGCGAAGCCGTCCTGCTTCATCGAGCCGAGATCGCCGCCCGATCCCTTGACCCAGAGCACCGTGACCGGCTCGCCGGTGAGCGGATCGGTCTCCGCGATCTTCGCGGAGGTGTTGCCGCCGCCGAAATTGGTGATCCGCTTGTCGGCGCCGAGGAGGTTCGAGCGGTAGAGCAGGCGCCCGGCCTCGCTCATCGCGGCGGCCTTCGCATCGTCCCAGCGGTTCTCGATGAGGGTGGCGGGTGACATGATCGGTCTCGACGGCTGAAAAGCGGGGGCGCAGCTTCGACGACGGCCCGGACGGCGGAGCGCGCCGACCGCAGCACGTCATCCTGTGTCAGGCGACCCCTCGGCTGTCAATCATTTCAGATCACAGTCCGTCATATTGCATCGCATCCTTGCGGCGTGCGGTCTATTGCAGCGCAATACTGCGATGCAAAACGATCGACTTTGACCGATTGTGATTGACACCCGCGGCAAAGCTTGGATGATCCGCTGCGGGAGGGGTTTCATGCACGAGATCGAGCGGCACAGGATCATCCTCGGCGAGATCGCCCGCCGGCCGGTCGCGACGATCGGGCGGCTCGTCGAGCTCACCGGCGCCTCCGAGGCGACGATCCGGCGCGACATCAACACGCTCGATATCGAGGGCCGCATCCGCAAGGTGCGCGGCGGTGCCGGCGCGCTCACGCGGCCGCAGGAGCGGCTCGATCCGCTCGCCACCCCGGCCTTCGAGGCGACCCGCTTCGTCCATCTCGCCGCCAAGCGGGCGATCGCCCGGCGCGCCGCCGAACTCGTCGCCGACGGCGAGCCGGTGATCGTCAATGGCGGCACCACGACCTATTGCCTCGGGCCCTTCTTTGCCGACCGCTCGCTCGACGTGCTCACCAATTCGCTCGATCTCGCGCTCTATCTGATCGCCAACAGCGCGTGCCGGGTCGTGCTGCCGGGCGGCGACGTCCATCGCAAGCAGCGGATGATCGTCAGCCCCTACGAGTCCGATACCGCGATCGAGCATTTCTACGCGACGAAGTTCCTGCTCGGCGCGCACGCCATCCGGCCGCAGGGCCTGATCGAGGGCGACCCGACGCTGATCAAGGCCGAGCAGAAGATGCTGAAACAGGCCGACGAGGTGATCGCGCTGGTCGACGGCTCGAAATTCGAGCCGCGCGGCAGTCTGATCCTCTGCCCGCTCGCCGAGCTCGACCGGGTGATCACCGACCGATCCGCGCCGGCGGACGCGATCGCGATGCTCGAGGACGCCGGCGTCACGGTCGACGTGGTCGATGCGGAGGAGCGTGCCGACGAACGCTCCGAGCAGCGTCTGGCCGCAACGGGCTGAGGGGAGGGGAATGACCGAGCCGATCCTCGCCCTTTCCGATATCGCCAAGTCCTTCGGCGGCGTGCAGGCGCTGAAGGGCGTCTCCTTCGACGTCCGCCCCGGCGAGGTGCACGCCCTGCTCGGAGAGAACGGCGCCGGCAAGTCGACGCTGATCAAGGTGATCGCCGGCATCCACCGGCCCGATGCCGGCGAGATGCGCGTGGCGGGCGATCGGGTCCACTTCGCCTCGCCGCGCGATGCGGCCGCCGCCGGCGTCGCGGTCGTGCACCAGGAATTGCTGCTCTTCCCCGATCTGACCGTCGCCGAAAACATCTTCCTCGGCCATGCGCCGCGCACCCGGCTCGGCACGATCGACTGGGGCCGCATGCGCGCCGAGGCACGCCGCCTGCTCGACGAGCTCGACAGCCCCGATCTGGACGTCGACCGGCGGATCGGCTCGCTCTCGGTCGCCAACCGGCAGCGCGTCGAGATCGCCAAGGCGCTGTCGCAGAACGCCCGGGTGCTCGTCATGGACGAGCCGACCGCCGCGCTGTCGGACGCGGATGCGCGGCGCCTGCTCGACGTCGTCCGCCGGCTGCGCGACCGCGGCGTGGCGATCGTCTATGTCAGCCACCGCATGGCGGAGATCTTCGCGCTCTCGAACCGCGTCACGGTGCTGCGCGACGGCGCCTATGTCGGCACGCGCGACACCGCCGCGATCACCGAGGCGGGCCTCGTCGAGATGATGGTCGGCCGCTCGATCGACCAGCTCTTCCCGAAGACCGATGTGCCGATCGGGGCGCCGGTGCTCGAGGTCCGGGGCCTGTCCTATCGCGACGTCGTCACCGACATCTCCTTCACGCTGCACGCCGGCGAGATTCTCGGCATCGCCGGTCTGGTCGGCTCCGGGCGCACCGAGACGGCGCTGACGATCTTCGGCATCACCCCGGCGACCGCGGGCGAGATTCTGCTCGACGGCAAGCCCGTCGCGATCACCAGTCCCGGCCAGGCGCGCGATCTCGGCATCGCCTATGTGCCGGAGGACCGCGGCCAGCAGGGTCTCGTCCGGCCGCAGACGATCCGCGAGAACCTCTCGCTCGCCATTCTCGGCCGCATCGCCAGGGGCGGGTTCATCGACACGGCGCGCGAGAAATCGCTCGCCCACGACCTCTTCGCCCGCTTCGGCGTGCGCGCCCGCGGCATCGAGCAGCGCGTCCGCCAGCTCTCCGGCGGCAACCAGCAGAAGGTCGTGCTCGCCAAATGGGTGGCGACCGAGCCGCGCGTCCTGATCATGGACGAGCCGACGCGCGGCATCGATGTCGGCGCCAAGGCCGAGATCCACGCCCTGATGAGCCGGCTCGCCGGCCAGGGCCTCGCCATCCTGATGATCTCGAGCGAACTGCCGGAGGTGCTCGGCATGAGCGACCGCGTCCTCGTCATGAGCGGCGGCCGGATCGTCGCGCGCTTCGATCGCGACGGCGCCGATCCGAAAGTGGTCGGCGCGGCGATGACCGGCTCCGCCGGCGGCGAGGCCGCGGCATGAGCGCGGCGGCGGCCCCTGTTCCCGCCCGCAGCTCGGCGCTCCGCCGGCTCGTCTCGGGCTACGGCCAGGAGCTGATCATCCTCGCCGCGATCGTCGCGCTGATGATCGTCGTCGGGCTCTACAATCCCCGCTTCATGTCGCAATCGAACCTGACATCGATCTTCGCCGGCAACGCCTATATCGCGGTCGCCGCGATCGGCATGTCGATGGTGATCATCTCCGGCAATATCGACGTCGCGGTCGGCTCGCTGATCGGCGTGCTCGCCGTGCTGTCCGGGACGCTCGCCGTCGGCGGCTATCCGATCTGGGTGGCCTGGGCGGCGCCGGTCGTCGTCGGCATCCTCGTCAATGCCGGGGTCGGCGCGCTCGTCGCCTATGCCCGCATCCCCTCGATCGTCGTCACGCTCGGCATGCTGTCGATCCTGAAGGGCGGCCTCATCTCGGTCACCGCCGGCGCCTGGATCACGGGTCTGCCGGAGGGCTATGCGATCGCGCAGGCGCGGCTCTTCGGCGTACCGGCGCCGGTCTGGTTCATGGTCGTGCTGACCATCGCCGCCGCCTGGTGGATGCGCAATTCCGGCTTCGGCCGCACCATCTATGCGATCGGCGGCAATCCGGAAGCCGCGCGCGCCTCCGGCATCCGTATCGAGCGCTCGATCGTCGCCGTCTTCGCGATCCACGGCTTCTTCGTCGGCATCGCCGCCGTGCTCTTCGCCACCCAGCTGCAGGTCATCCAGTCGACCGTGCCGCCCAATCTCGAACTGACCGTGATCACCGCGTCCGTCGTCGGCGGCGTGTCGATCCTCGGCGGCACCGGCACGGTGATCGGCTCGACGCTCGCGGCGATCCTCTTCGCGGCGATCGGCTCCTCGCTCATCTTCTTGAATGTCTCCGCCTACTGGCTGCGCGCCGTGCAGGGTCTGCTGATCCTCGCCACCGTGCTCGCCGACATGGCGCGGCGCCACCGGATCCGCTGAGGAGGCGAGCATGACCGCAGCGCTCCGCCCGTTCCTGCGTCACGAGGCGATCCTCTTCGTCCTGCTCGTCGCCGCGCTCTTCGTGCTCGCCGGCCAGTCGGACCGCTTCTTCACGATCGCCAACCTGCTCAATCAGGGCCGGCTGATGACCGAGATCGGCCTCGTCGCGCTCGCCATGACCTTCGTCATCGTGACCGGCGGCATCGATCTCTCGGTCGGCTCGATCCTCGGGCTGTGCGCCATCCTGCTCGGCGTGTTCTGGCAGAATCTCGGCCTGCCGCTGCCCCTCGCCATGGGGCTCGCGGTGCTCGTCGGCGGCGTCGCCGGCCTCGTCAACGGGCTGATCATCACCCGTTTCCGGGTGCCGCCGCTGATCGCCACGCTCGCCACCCTCGCGCTCTATCGCGGCCTCGCCGAAGGCATCAGCCAGGCCCGCTCGGTGCGCGGCTATCCCGACTGGTTCTTCGTGCTCGGCCAGGGCGACCTCGCCGGCGTGCCGACCCAGCTGTGGATCCTCGGCCTCCTGACCCTCGTCGCCGGTGTCGTGCTCGGCATGACCGCCTTCGGCCGGGCGACCTATGCGATCGGCGCCAACGAGACCGCGGCGCGCTTCTCCGGCGTGCCGGTCGACCGGGTCAAGATCGCCATCTACACCGCCTCCGGCCTCGTCGCCGGGCTCGCCGCCGTGATCTTCGTGTCGCGCGTCTCGACCACCCGCTCCGACATGGGCACCGGGGTCGAGCTCGATGTGATCACCGCCGTGGTACTCGGCGGCACGTCGATCTTCGGCGGCCGCGGCACCATCATCGGCACGGCGATCGGCCTCGTGCTCATCCAGGCGCTGAAGAACGGGCTCGCGCTCGCCGGCGTCAAGGGCGACGGCACGATCGTCGTCATCGGCCTCGTGCTCATCCTCGCGATTCTCGCGAGCAATCTCTTCAGCCGGGAGGACGGCTGAGCAGACGGCGACGCCCGCGGGAGGCGGGCGGCGCCGGGGGAACGGCAACGCGACGAAGACGTGGAGGAGAAGACCATGCTGAAGAAGACACTCGCTTTCGCCCTCGGCCTCGGCCTGATGAGCGGCGCGGCCTATGCGCAGTCGGCCTGGACCGGCGGCGACGACCTGCCGACCAATCCGCTCGCCTGCGACGGCACGCCGGCCGCGGTCGCGTCGAAGCCCTATGACGGCGGCAGCCCGACCAATGCGCCGGACCGCAAGGGCAAGCCGCTCAATGTCGTCGATGTGCCGAAGCTGATCGGCATCGGCTATTTCAACGCCACCTCGAAGGGCATCGCCGACGCCGCGGCCGAGCTCGGCAATGTGACGGCGAAGACAGACGGCCCGACCCAGGCCAATATCGACCAGCAGATCTCGTTCATCGACAACTACATCACCTCGGGCGTCGACGGCATCCTGTTCGCCGCCAACGATCCGGTGGCGATCGCCCCGGTGCTCAAGAAGGCGCTCGCCGCCGGCATCAACGTCGTCGGCTACGACGCCAACTCTCAGCCCGACGCCCGCCAGTGGTTCGTCAACCAGGCCGAGTTCAACGGCATCGCCAAGGCGATGATCGATTCGCTCGCCAAGGAGTCCGGCGAGGACGCTTCGTTCGCCATCGTCACCTCGACCTTCACCACGCCGAACCAGGCGCGCTGGATCGCCGAGATGGGGGCCTATGCCGCCAAGTGCCATCCGAACCTGAAGTGGCTCGAGACGGTCGAGGCGCAGGAGGACAATGTGCTGTCCTTCAACCAGGCGACGACGCTGATCAACAAGTATGGCGACGAGCTGAAGGGCATTCTCGGCATGACCTCGGTCGCCACCCCGGCCTCGGCCGAAGCGGTGACCCAGGCCGGCAAGTGCGGCTCGATCGCGGTCGTCGGCCTTGCGACGCCGAACGCCATGAAGCCCTATGTCGAGAAGGACTGCGTCAAGTCGGTCGTGCTGTGGAACCCGGTCGATCTCGGCTATGCGGCGATGTACGTGCTGCGCGCCGTCGCCGACGGCACGCTCGAGCCCGGCGCCACCTCCGTCAAGGCCGGCAAGCTCGGCGAGCTGCAGGTGATCAACGGCTCGGAAATCCTGCTCGGCGCGCCCTTCGTCTTCACGAAGGAAAACATCGGCAATTTCGACTTCTGAGCCCGTTTCCCCTCTCCCGCCTGCGGGGGCAAGAGCAGTTCCCCTCTCCCGCTCGCGGGAGAGGGCTTCGCCTCTTGGTGAGCGAAGCGAACCTGGATGCGAAGGGTGAGGGTGTTCCGCTTCGTCGGCGGAAGAGAAGACCCTCACCCCGACCCTCTGCCGCGCAGCGGGAGAGGGGGTGGAAACGGCCTTCTACCGCGAGCGGGAGAGGGGCCTCATCCGCTGCGCTCTTCCGCCCGACCGGTGGTCGGCCGCAGTTCTGCACAGTCCGTGCCGCCCCCTCTCCCGCGCGCGGGAGAGGGCTTCGCCTCTTGGTGAGCGAAGCGAACCTAGATGCGAAGGGTGAGGGTGTTCTCCTTCGTCGACGGAAGAGAAGACCCTCACCCCGACCCTCTCCCGCGCGGCGGGAGAGGGGGTGGAAGCGGCTTTCTACCGCGAAGCGGCAGAGGGCACGAAGGGCCGTTCGATCTCTGGAGACGTGATGCCGATCGTCGCCCCGTCGACCGCCGGAAGAGGCTGAGGCGCGCCGTGCCGCGGAGCGCCGTCGCCGTCCTCGACATCGGCAAGACCAATGCGAAGCTCGCCCTTGTCGACCGGGAGAGCGGCGCGCTCGTCGATCGCATCGCGACACCGAACACGGTCGTGCGCGGCGACGTCTATCCGCATTATGACGTCGAGCGCCTCGCCGCCTTCCTGTTCGACGGGCTCGCCGCCTTCGCCCGAAACGCGACGATCGAGGTGATCTCGACGACGACGCATGGGGCGGCGGTCGCGCTCCTCGACGCCGAGGGGCTGGTCCTGCCCATCCTCGATTACGAGCATCCGGGTCCCGATGCGGTCGCGCAGGCCTATCGGAGCCTGCGCGGCGACTTCTGGGAGACCTTTTCGCCAGACCTTCCGGCCGGGCTCAATGTCGGCCGGCAGCTCTACTGGCTCGAGGAGACCTTTCCCGCCGCCTTCGACCGGGCGAGCGCGATCCTTCTCTATCCGCAATACTGGGTCTGGCGGCTCTGCGGGGCGCTGGTCTGCGAGCCGACCTCGCTCGGTTGCCACACCGACCTGTGGAACCCGCGGGCGGGCGGCTTCTCGCGTCTCGCCGTCGATCGCGGCTGGGCGCGGCGGATCCCGCCGCTCGTCCATCCCTCCGATACCGCCGGGCCGATCCGCCCGGAGCTCGCCGACCGGCTCGGCCTGCCGCGCGGCTGCCGCGTCGTCGCCGGCATCCACGATTCGAATGCCAGCCTGCTGCCGCACATCGTCGCCCGACGGCCGCCCTTCGCGGTGCTCTCCTCCGGCACATGGCTGATTCATTTCGCGGTCGGCGGCTCGATCGAGGGGCTCGACCCGGCGCGCGACTGCCTCGCCAACACCGATGCCTTCGGCCGCCCCGTGCCCTCGGCGCGCTATATGGCGGGGCGCGAATACGACATTCTGACCGGCGGCCTGCGGGGCGAGCCGACGCCGGCCGAGATCGCCCGCGTCGTTGCGGCCGGCATCATGGCGCTGCCGTCATTCGCCGGCCGGACCGGGCCGTTCGGCCTCGGCGAGGGCCGCTGGACGGTCGATCCGGCGACGCTGTCGGCGGGCGAGCGGATCGCCGCGGCGAGCCTCTACTCCGCGCTCGTCTCGACGACCTGTCTTGCGCTCACCGGGGCGGACGGACCTTCGATCGTCGAGGGGCCGGTCTCGCGGAACGCCGTCTACCTCGCCGCGCTCGCCCGCCTGACCGGCCGGCCGGTGATCGCCCGGCCCGACGCGACCGGCACCACGGAGGGCGCCGCCCTGCTCGCCGCCGGCCCGCGGGCGGCACCGCCCCCGCTCGACGACCCCGCCCCGGTCGCGCCCCTGCCGATCGACCTGTCCGCCTATGCGGCGGCGTGGCGAAGGGCGGCGGAGGAGGGGTAGGGCCACGCCACCGGTTACCTTCCCGCGCGCTGTTGCCCCCTCTTCCGCAAGAACCACGGCCGGGCCCGCCCTCTCCCGCCGGCGAAGTCGGCTGTTGCCGACTTCGCCTTTTCCGCGCTCGGCTCGGCAACAGCCGAGCCGAGTGGGGAGAGGGCGGGGGTGAGGGCTTTTCTTCGGTCGGCTGAAGAAGAGCACCCTCACCCTTCGCATCTAACCTCGCTTCGCTCGCTAAGATGCGAAGCCCTCTCCCGCGGGGCGGGAGAGGGGCCGGCCGGCCCCTCTCTGGAGCAGAGGCGGCCCGCCTAGGGGGCGAGGCGCACCCGTTGGACCTCCTCTCCCGCCCCGCGGGAGAGGGTCGGGGTGATGGACTTCCTCGGGTTGAAGTGCCCTCTACGCCTCGCCGCGCAGCCGCTCGAGCGCGGCGAGGCGGTCGCGGGCCGCTTCGCCGCGCTCCGCCACCACGGCGGCGACGAGCGCCTCGGCGACCGCCATCAGCGCCGCGGAGGAATCCCACACCGAGGGCACGACGACATGCGCCGGCAGCACGTGTTTCGCGACCTTGGAGATCGGCGACAGCCACTGGTCGGTCATCAGCACGATCGATGCGCCGCGCTCCGCCGCCCGCTCGGCGAGGGCGAGGAGGTCGCGCGAATAGCGGCGGATGTCGAAGATCAACAGCACGTCGCGGCGGCCGACATCGAGCAGCCGGTCGCGCCAGGCCTCCGGCTGGCCGGTCATGCGGCGGACCTGCGGCCGCAGCACGCGCAGATGCGCGGCCATATATTCGGCGAGCGGGTCCGTGAAGCGGCCCCCGAGCAGGTGCAGCGGCCGCCGCGGATCGGCGAGGAGATGCGCCGCGGCGGCGAATTCGGCGCGCGGCAGATTGGCCATCGTCTCGGCCAGATTGGCGGCGGCCGCCGCGGTAAAGGCCGCGAGCAGGTCGTCGCCGGCCGCCGCGCCGGCGAGCCCCTTGGTGAGCGGCGGCGCGGCCCGCGCGGCGAGTTCCGCCTTCAGCGCATCCTGGAAGGCGCCATAGCTCGGGAAACCGAGCTTCGCCACCATGCGCAGGACGGTCGGGGCGGAGACGCCCGCCGCCTCGCCGAAGCGGGCGGTCGTGTCGAGCCCGGCGAGCGGATAATCGGCAAGCAGACGATGCGCCGCGCGCCGCTCGTTCGGTGTCATCCGGTCGAGCGCGCGGCGAAGGCTGTCCGCGACCGAGGCCGTCCCGCTCGTCATCCATGCCTCCTGCCCAATCGGTATGCGTGTGATGCCGTCATTTCAGAATTGACGGCCTCGGCGCTTATTGTAACGTCTATTCCAGAGCGGCGCACAAGATCGGAAAGCGATCGGCGCCGCGGGAATGCGGGGAAATCGGACGTGACGTCTGGACTTCTGGCCGAGGGTGAGGCGTCGCCCGTCGAGCGGATCGACGGGACCGGCGGCGCTTATGTCTTCGTCTGCGAACATGCCTCGAACCGGCTGCCGGCGTCGCTCGGCGATCTCGGCCTGCCGGCCGAGGCGCTGCGCGCGCACATCGCCTGGGACCCCGGCGCCGCGGCGATGACGCGCCGTCTCGCCGCGCATTTCTCGGGCGACGCGGTGCTGCAGCGATATTCCCGTCTGGTGGTCGACTGCAACCGCGATCCGGACAGGCCGGACGCGATCAGCACCCTTTCCGAGACGACGCCGATCCCCGGCAATGCCGGCCTCTCCGAGGCGGCGCGCGCCGCGCGCATCGCCGGCTGCTGGACGCCCTTCCACGCCGCGGTGGAGGCGCTCGTGACCGGGCGGCTCGAGGCCGGGCGGCCGACCGCGCTCGTCACGGTGCACTCCTTCACGCCGGTGTTCCGCGGCGTCGCACGGCCCTGGCATGTCGGCCTGATCACGACCGAGGACCGCCGCCTCGCCGATCCGATGCGCGTCGCGCTCGCCGCCGATCCCGCGCTCGTCGTCGGCGACAACGAGCCTTACTCGGCGAAGGACCATGTCGACTACACGATCCGCCGGCACGGTCTCCTGCGCGGCATTCCGCACGTCATGATCGAGGTCCGCAACGACCTCGTCGCCGATGCGGCGGGCGTCGAGGCCTGGGCCGACCGGCTCGCGCGGGCGATCGAGGTCTTCGTCATGCCGGAGGCGGCGATGCAGAACCGGAGCGAGCGGCATGCCTGAACCGATCAAGGCCTTCGTGCGCGCCGTCGACCGGATCAATCTGGCGGTCGGCCGCTTCGCGATGGGGCTGTTCTTCGTGCTCGCGGCGATCCTGCTGTGGTCGACATTGTCGCGCGTCGTGCTCGGCGTGCCGGTCAACTGGGCACTCGAAGCCTCGCAATTCGTGCTCTCGGCCTATTACCTGCTCGGCGGCGCCTATTCCTTCCAGCAGGGCGCGCATGTCCGGATGGATCTCTTCTACGACCGGCTGTCGGCGCGCCGGCGTGCCGTGACCGATGCGATCACCATCCTCTTCGTCATCGCCTTCCTCGTTGTGCTCCTCGCCGGCGGCATTTCGAGCACGCATTACGCCTTCACCTTCGGGCAGAAGAACTACACCGCCTGGGCGCCGCCGCTCTGGCCGATCAAGCTCGTCATGACGATCGGCGTGCTGCTCATGCTCCTGCAGGCGATCGCCAGCTTCTTCAAGGATCTCGCGATCGCGCGGGGGAGGCCCTTCGCATGAGTTCGGAGCTCATAACGCTCTTCATGTTCGCGACGATGATGCTGCTGCTCGCGACCGGGCAGCGTGTCTTCGGCGTGATCGGCTTCGTCGGCACGATCGCCGCGCTCTGGCTGTGGGGCGACGGCGCCTTCGAGATGCCGTTCAACGCCACCTTCCAGGTGCTCAACTGGTATCCGCTGATCACCGTGCCCTTCTTCGTCTTCATGGGCTATGTGCTGTCGGAATCGGGCATCGCCGGCAATCTCTACCGGATGTTCCATGTCTGGTTCGGGCCGGTGCGCGGCGGCCTGGCGCTCGGCACGATCGGCCTGATGGTGGTGATTTCCTGCATGAACGGCCTGTCGGTCGCCGGCATGGCGATCGGCGCCACCGTGGCGCTGCCGGAACTGCTGCGCCGCCGCTACGACAAGGTGCTGATCACCGGCGTGATCCAGGGCGGCTCCTCGCTCGGCATCCTCATTCCTCCGAGCGTCGTCCTCGTTCTCTATGCGATGATCGCCCGCCAGCCCGTGCTGCAATTGTGGCTCGCCGGTATCCTGCCGGGCCTGCTCATGGCGGGCTTGTTCGCCCTCTATATCTACATACGCTGTCGCATCAATCCGGCCCTCGGTCCGGCGCTCTCAGCCGAAGAACAGGCGCAGATCAGCTGGCGGCAGAGGCTCTCGCTGCTGCGCGAGGGGCTGCTGCCGCTCGCCGTGTTCGGCGTCATGATGGGGCTGTTCCTCACCGGCGTGACGAGCCTTGTCGAGAGCTCGGCGGTCGGCGCGCTGCTCGCCACGCTCGCTGCGGCGGTCGAGCGGCGGCTGACGTGGAAGGTGCTCGAAATCTCGACCCGGAACACGCTGACGATCAGCTGCATGTTCCTCTGGATCATTCTCGGCGCGCTCTGCTTTTCCTCCGTCTATGACGGGCTCGGCGCGGTCAAGGCGATCGGCAATCTGCTTCTGAACAGCTGGGATCTGTCGCCCTGGACGATCCTCGTGCTGATGCTGCTCTCCTTCATCGTGATGGGGATGTTCCTCGACGATACGGCGATGCTCGTCATCGTCGCGCCGCTCTACATCCCGCTCGTCCGGCAGCTCGGCTTCGATGCGATCTGGTTCGGCATCCTCTACACGATCACCTGCCAGATCGCCTACATCACCCCGCCCTTCGGCTATAACCTCTTCCTGATGCGCGCGCTGGCGCCGCCCGAGATCACGCTGGGCGACATCTATCGGTCGATCGTTCCTTTCGCCCTGCTGATGGTTCTCACCATTGTCATTCTGATGATCTTTCCGCAGATCGCGCTCTGGCTGCCGCATCTCTATTCCGGCCGGTGAGCCACCAGAGGAGACCTCGAGCGTCGAGTTACTTCCATTTTTTCTACCGGCGGGACGGGGCCTCCGCATCCCGCCGAGGCGACGACAACAAAGGAGACAGGGAAGATGAACAGCGACGGCCCCTCGAAGAAGCTGAACAAGCGTGAGTTCCTGAAGTCCGCCGGCCTCGTCACCGCCACCGCGGCGGGTGCGACGACGCTCGCCGCGCCCTATGTCAAGGCGCAGTCGCCGATCACCTGGCGGCTGCAGACCTATGCCGGCCCGGCGCTCGCCGAACACGTCATCAAGCCGTCGATCGACGCCTTCAACAAGGCGGCGAACGGCGAGATGACGATCGAGCTGTTCACGGCCGACCAGCTCGTGCCGCAGGGCGAGCTGTTTCGCGCCGTCCAGTCCGGCACGATCGACGCGGCGCAGAGCGACGACGATTCGATGGCTTCGCCGGTCGATGTGGCGATCTTCGGCGCGTATTTCCCTTTCGCCTCGCGTTATTCGCTCGACGTGCCGGTGCTGTGGAACTGGTATGGCCTGAAGGAGATCTGGCAGGAGGCCTATGGCGAGGTCCAGGGTGTCACCTGGCTGTCGGCCGGCGCCTGGGACCCTTGCAACTTCGTCACCACGAAGCCGATCCGCAGCGTCGCGGATCTGAAGGGCCTGCGCGTCTTTACCTTCCCGACCGGCGGACGCTTCCTGACCCGCTTCGGCGTCGTGCCGGTGACGCTGCCCTGGGAAGACATCGAGGTAGCGATCCAGACCGGCGAACTCGACGGCGTCGCCTGGTGCGGCGCGACCGAGGCTTATACGGTCGGCTGGGCCGACGTGAACAAGTACTACCTCACCAACAACATCAATGGCGCCTGGGCCGGCTCCTATTTCGCCAACACCGAGAAGTGGAATGCGCTGCCCGAGCATCTGAAGACGCTGTTCAATCTCGCCATGGACAGCTCGCACTATTACCGGCAGCACTGGTACTGGTGGGGTGAGGCGCACTACCGGACGACCGGCGGCAAGCTCGAACTGACCACCATTCCCGAGGCGGAGTGGAAGACGGTCGAGGACGAGGCGCTCAAGTTCTGGGACGAGATCGCCGCGACCGGCGAGCGCAACAAGAAGGTGGTCGACATCCTGAAGAATTACGCCGAGACCATGCGCAAGGCCGGTGCGCCCTATCGCTACGGCTGAGGACGACGGGAGGGAGGGCGTCGCCCTCCCTCCGCCCGACGACGACAGGAAGCCCGCCCGGCACGAACCAGGCGGCACGGGGAGTGACCCATGAAGGGTGGTCTGACGCTCGAGGATCTGGCCCGCGCCGTCGACGGCGGTGCGATCGACACCGTCGTGGTGTGCTTTCCCGACATGCAGGGCCGGCTGGTCGGCAAGCGCTTCACCGGGCGCTTCTTCCTCGACGGCGCGCTCGAGGAGACGCACGCCTGCAACTACCTGCTGACCGTCGACATCGACATGGAGCCGGTGCCGGGCTATGCGGCGGCGAGCTGGGCGAAAGGCTATGGCGATTTCGTGCTGAAGCCCGATCTCGCCACCCTGCGCCGCGTGCCGTGGCTCGAGGGCACCGCGCTCGTCCTCGCCGATGTCTGCGACCATCACGGCGAGGAATTGCCGCACGCGCCGCGCACGGTCCTCAAGCGGCAGCTGAAGCGGCTCGCCGAACGCGGCATGAAGGCCTATTTCGCCTCGGAGCTCGAATTCTACGCCTTCGACGAGACCTATGAATCGGCCGACGCCAAGCATTGGCGGCAGCTGAAGACGATGGGCACCTATATCGAGGACTACAACGTCTTCCAGACGACGAAGAACGAGCCGCTGCTCAGGGCGATGCGCAACGGCCTCGCCGCCGCCGGCATTCCGGTCGAGAACTCGAAGGGCGAGTGGGGGCCCGGCCAGGAAGAGCTGAACGTGCGCTATGCCGAGGCGCTCGACATGGCCGACCGGCACGTCTTCATCAAGAATGCGATGAAGGAGATCGCCCATCTGCAGGGCCGCGCGATCACCTTCATGGCGAAATGGCGCTACGACCTCGCCGGCTCGTCCTGCCACATCCATTCCTCGCTGTGGGATGAGGCGGGCGAGACGGCGCTCTTCCGCGATGCGGCCGATCCGGACGGCATGTCGGCGCTGATGCGCGCCTATCTCGCGGGCCAGCTCGCACTCTCCTCCGATCTCACCCTCTTCCTCGCGCCCTACATCAATTCCTACAAGCGCTTCCAGGCCGGCACGTTCGCCCCCACCAAGGCGATCTGGTCGATGGACAACCGCACCGCCGGCTATCGCGTCGTCGGCGAGGGCAAGGCGATCCGCACCGAATGCCGGATCGGCGGCGCCGATCTGAACCCTTATCTCGCCTTCGCGGCGCTGCTCGCGGCGGGGTTGCACGGCATCGAAGGGGCGCTGCCGCTCGAGCCGGCCTTCGTCGGCGACGCCTATGGCGGCGCGGCGCTCAAGGAGATCCCGAAGACGCTGCGCGACGCGATCGCCGCGCTCGATGCCTCCGCCCCGCTGCGCGCCGCGCTCGGCGACGATGTCGTCGACCATTATCTGCACACCGCCCGCTGGGAGCAGTTCGAATATGACCGCCGCATCACCGATTGGGAGCTGCAGCGCGGCTTCGAACGGTATTGACGGACGCCCTGTGTCGATCGGGGAGAAGGTGCGAAACCGTTGCGCCACCGGGACGCCGGTGGCACTCCCCGCCTCATTCTCGACATCGCGCGCCGGCCATGTCCGCGCTCGCCTGCTGAAAGGGAGATCATGAACGCGCCCGTGCTCCGAATCGTCACGCCGGTCGACGGCTCCGTCTATGCCGAGCGGCCGCTCGCCGGCCCCGCCGAGGCGATCGCCACGCTCGAACGGGCCCGTGCCGCGCAGCGCGACTGGCGCTCCGTGCCGCTCGCCGAGCGGCTCGTCGTCGCAACCGCCTTCGTCGATGCCATGCTCGCGGAGAAGGAGAAGGTGGGCGAGCTGATCACCTGGCAGATGGGCCGGCCCGCCCGCTATGCGCAGGGCGAGATGCGCGGCTTCGAGGAGCGCGCCCGCTACATGATCGCGATCGCGGAAGAAGCGCTCGCCGATGTCGTGCCGAGCCCGCGCGAGGGCTTCAGGCGCTATCTGAAGCGCGAGCCGCTCGGCGTCTGCCTCAACCTGCCGGCCTGGAACTATCCCTATATGACGGCCCTCAATGCCGTCCTGCCCGCCGTCATCGCCGGCAATGCGGTGGTGATGAAGCATTCGAGCCAGACCGCGCTGGTCGGCGAGCATTTCGCGTCGGCTTTCGCCAGAGCCGGTCTGCCGGACGGGGTGTTCCAGTATCTCCACATGGACCACGCCACCACCGAGACGGCGATCGCCTCCGGCCTCGTCGATCAGGTCGGCTTCACCGGCTCCGTCGCCGGCGGGCGGGCGGTGATGGCCGCGGTCGCCCGCGCGCCGAACTTCCCCGCGACGACGCTCGAGCTCGGCGGCAAGGATCCCGCCTATGTCCGCGCCGACGCCGACCTTGCCTATGCGATCGAGAACATCGTCGACGGCGGCTTCTTCAATTCCGGCCAGTGCTGCTGCGCCATGGAGCGGGTCTATGTCGACGCCGCGGTCTATGACGATTTCGTCGCCGGCGTTGTCGAGACGGTCTACGGCTACCGGCTCGGCGATCCGACCGACCCGGAGACCACGCTCGGGCCGCTGGTGCGCGCCTCGGCGGCGGATTTCGTCCGCGACCAGGTCGAGGAGGCCGTGCGCGCGGGCGCGACGCCGCTGATCGACGCGGCCCGCTTCCCGCAGGCGAGGGCGGGCACGCCCTATCTGGCACCGCAGGTGCTCGTCGGGGTCGATCATTCGATGCGGCTGATGACCGAGGAGACCTTCGGCCCGGCGCTCGGTATCATGAAGGTCCATTCGGACGAGGAGGCGGTCCGGCTGATGAACGACAGCCCCTATGGCCTGACCGCGGCGATATGGACCGAGGATGTCGCGGCGGCGGAGCGGATCGGCGATGCGA
Source organism: Prosthecomicrobium pneumaticum (assembly GCF_014199915.1). Lineage (GTDB taxonomy): Bacteria > Pseudomonadota > Alphaproteobacteria > Rhizobiales > Kaistiaceae > Prosthecomicrobium > Prosthecomicrobium pneumaticum. The sequence goes on from NZ_JACHOO010000003.1 coordinate 425,115, forward strand.
TCGAGACCGGCACGGTGTTCATGAACCGCTGCGACTATGTCGATCCGGGCCTTGCCTGGACCGGGGTGAAGCAGACCGGGCGCGGCGCCTCGCTGTCGCGCGTCGGCTACGAGCACCTCACCCGGCCGAAGAGCTTTCACCTCAAGACGAGCACCGTCTGACGGCGGCGGCGCCGAAGACGGAGAGAACAGGACCGATCATGCTCGACCGCTATCCTTCCCTGACCGCCAACTGGTCCTACCCGACCGCCGTCCGTTTCGGCCCGGGGCGCATCGCGATGCTGCCGGAGGCACTCGCGAGCGCCGGCATCGCGAAGCCGCTCTTCGTCACCGATCCGGGCCTCGCCGCCCTGCCGATCGTCGGGAAGGCGCTCGCCATCCTCGCCGGCTCAGGCGTCGCGACGGCGGTGTTCTCGAAGGTCGACGGCAATCCGACGCTCGCCAATCTCGAGGACGGGCTCGCCGCCTATCGCGCCGGCGGCCATGACGGCGTGATCGCCTTCGGCGGCGGCTCCGCTATGGATGTCGGCAAGACGATCGCCTTCATGAGCGGCCAGACCCGGCCGGTCTGGGACTTCGAGGATCGCGAGGACTGGTGGACGCGCGCCGATCCCGCCGGCATCGCGCCGATCGTCGCCGTGCCGACGACGGCCGGCACGGGCTCCGAGGTCGGCCGCGCCGCGGTGATCACCGATCCGGCCGACCATACGAAGAAGATCATCTTCCATCCGCTGATGCTGCCGAAAGTGGTCATTTCCGACCCCGAGCTGATGCTCGACCTGCCGGCGAAGATCACCGCCTGGACCGGCATGGACGCGCTCTCCCATGCGCTCGAGGCCTATTCGAGCCCGTTCTTCCATCCGATGAGCCAGGGCATCGCGCTCGAGGCGATGCGCCTCGTCAAGGAATGGCTGCCGGTCGCGGTGAAGGACGGCCGCGCGGTCGAGGCGCGCGCCTTCATGCTCGTCGCCTCCTCGATGGGCGCGGTCGCCTTCCAGAAGGGGCTCGGCGCGATGCACGCGATGAGCCATCCCTGTTCGAGCCTGCGGGGCACGCATCACGGGCTCACCAACGCGGTGGTGATGCCCTATGTGCTCGCCTTCAATGCGCCGGCGATCGGCGACAAGCTTTCCGCGCTCGCCCGCTATCTCGACCTGCCGGGCTCCGGAGCGCCGGCCGTGATCGACTGGGTGCTGCGGCTGCGCTCCGATCTCGGCATCCCCTCGACGCTGAAGGAGATCGGCGTCGATCTCGACGTTCTGCCCGAGGCGGCGCGGATGGCGGAGCACGATCCCTCGACCGGCGGCAATCCGGTCGCGGTGACGGCGAAGGACTACGAAATCCTTTTCCGCGACGCGATCGAGGGCCGGCTCTGATCGGGCCGGGCGGGCCGGATCGGCCTGCCCAATCTTTCCGCAGCGGGGGCGTCGCGCCGCGCCGCCTTCCGCTTTACCGCGCCGGCCCGGTCGGCTAACCCCGTCGCCGATGTTCCAGCTCGCCCATCTCTCGGACCCGCATCTCGGGCCGCTGCCGAAGCCGAAGACCCTCGAACTCGCCTCCAAGCGCTTCTTCGGCTACGTCAACTGGCAGCGCAACCGCATCAAGGCGCTCGCCGGCCCGATCCTCGCCGACCTGATCGAGGACATGCGCGGTCAGGCGCCCGACCATGTCGCCGTGACCGGCGATCTCGTCAACATCGCGCTGCCTCAGGAGATCGCTGCCGCCGCCCTCTGGCTCGAGGCGCTCGGTCCGCCGCATCACGTGAGCGTGGTGCCGGGCAATCACGACGCCTATGTGCCGGGCGCCCTCAAGGCGGCCTGTCGCGCCTGGCGGCCCTATCTGCTCGGAGACGAGGGCGCGCTGCACGAGCGCGTCACCTTCCCCTTCGTGCGCCGCCGGGGACCCGTGGGGCTCGTCTGCCTTTCGACCGCGCAGGCCTCCGCGCCGCTGATGGCGACCGGCACGGTGCCGCCGACCGAGCTCGATCTCGCGGGGGAAGCGCTCGCCCGGCTGCGCGCCGAAGGCCTGTTCCGCGTCGTGCTGATCCATCATCCGCCCTTCAAGGACGCCACCGCCTGGCACAAGCGCCTGATCGGCTCGGGCCGGGTGCGGGCGATGCTGCGGCAGCACGGCGCCGAGCTGGTCCTGCACGGCCATACCCATCTCGACACCTTCGTGCGCATCGACGGGCCGGACGGGCCGATCCCCGTCGTCGGCGTGCCCTCCGCATCCAATGCGCCGGGCGGCGAGAAGCCGGCGGCGCGCTACAATCTGTTCCGGATCGAGGGGGAGCCGGGTGCCTGGCGCTGCCTGCAGGTCGAGCGCGGCTATGGCGACGAGGGCGCCGCTATCGGCACGGTGCGCGAGCGGCGGGTCGCGTGAGGCGCGGGTTCAGGTGGCCTCAGACCCGCATCCAGGCATAGGCGAAGAGGCCGAGAATGCCGATCAGCGCACCGCCGAGAAAGGCCGCCAGGAGGGCCGCGGTCGCCGCCCGCGGCGCGGGCGCCGGGGCGGGCTGCGTGGCGTGCAGGTCGAGCGTGCGGCGCGGCTTCGGCGCTTCCTCGGCCCGGGCGATCCGCTTGACCAGCCAGTCGCCCTCGATCGCCCGTTCGCGCTCGATCACCCGCTCGGCGATGTATTGCGTCACGCAGTCGGCCATGTCGTCGAGATGGGCGGTCTCGAGGATCACGGTACGGCCGAGCCGCGTGTCCTTGACGAAGCGATAGGTGCGCCGGTCGCGCGCCATCATCACGAAGCTCGTCACGTCGATCCACAGGCGCGGCTGCATGCCCTGCGCCATCTCGAACAGGAACTGCTCGTCCTCGGCCGGCACCTCGGCGAACACGCCGCGCAACTCGTCGGCCAGCATGTCGAGCCGGGCCCGCTCGGTCTCGCGCAATTCGACCACCACGTCGCTGCGCTCGGTCTCGGCGACGCGGACCTTGCGGATCGCCTCGTTGAGCTTGCGGACATTCGAGGGTCCGGCGCGGTCCGGCGTCTCCGTCATGGAAATCTCCTTCGGGCGGCGACAGAGCGAAGATTTGCATTTCGTTTATCAAATTCCGATGCAACATGCACCCCTGCCGGACCATGGGCCGGCGTCACTCCCCAATCCGGAGGCCGGCCGATGAGCGAGAAGAGCGATGCCCTCGGGCGGGTGCGCAAGGCCGCCGAGGCGCTCGGCCTCGTCGTCGAACCCGTCGTCATGCCGGCCGAGACGCGCTCGGCCGAGGATGCGGCGCGCGCTTGCGGCTGCGTCGTCGGCCGGATCGTCAAATCGCTCGTCTTCCGCGGTGCCGAGAGCGGCCGGCCGGTGCTTCTGCTCGTCTCCGGCGCCAACCGGGTCGACGAGAAGGTCGCTTCCGCTCTGCTCGGGGAGCCGATCGTCCGGCCCGACGCCGCCTTCGTGCGGGCCGAGACGGGCTTTGCGATCGGCGGCATCCCGCCCTTCGGTCACTCCCGTGCCTTGCCGACCTTCATCGATCGCGACCTTCTCACCCATCAGACGGTCTGGGCGGCGGCCGGCACGCCGAAGGCCGTCTTCGAAGTCGACCCGTGCCGCCTCGCCGCGGCGACGGGGGCGGCGATCGTCGCGATGGTCTGATCTCGGTTCGCGACGCCCTCCGGCCCGACACCCGCCCCCGTCAGGAGTTGCCCTCCATGCGTTCCGCCGCGTTCCTCGCCCTCGTCGCCGCGCTCGCCATGGCGACGCCGGCCCTCGCCGCGGAGGAGGGACCGCTCATCCGCCGCGGCGTGACGGCGGAGCCCGCGACATTCGACCCCCAGAAAGCGTCGAGTTTCGTCGAGACGGCCATCCTGTCCGATCTGTTCGAAGGCCTGACGACGTTCGACGCGCTCGGCCGCGCCGTTCCGGGCGCCGCCTCGGAATGGACGGTCTCGCCCGACGGGCTCACCTACACTTTCACGCTCCGCGATGGCCTGCGATGGTCGAACAATGACCGGCTGCAGGCGGCCGATTTCGTCGCCGGCTTCAGACGGCTGTTCGCAGCGGATACGGATTCGGCCGGGGCCGGTCCGCTCCTCGTCATCCGCAATGCCGATGCGGTGCGGCGCGGCACGGCGAAGCCCGATACGCTCGGCGTCACGGCGCTGGACGAGACGACGCTCGAAATCGTGCTCGAGCGGCCGACGCCCACCCTGCCGATGCGGCTCGCCGCGCCGGCGGCGATGCCGGTCGATGCCGCGGCCCTGAAGAAGCTCGGCGCGGCCTCCTGGGAGCCGGGCAAGCTCGTCTCGAACGGCCCGTTCCGCCTCGCCGGAAAGGGCAAGGACGGCGCGCTCCAGCTCGTCCGCAATCCGCGCTATCGGGCGGCGGACACGGTCGGGCCGCGCGGCGTGACCTATCGGTTCTTCGAGACCGGCGAGGCCTGCGGCGAGGCCTTCGCGGCGGGGGAGGTCGAGCTCTGCGCCGATGCGCCCGTCGAGGATTTCGCCGCGACCCGCGCGCGCTTCGGCGCGGCGCTCCGCGTCTCGCCCTATCTCGGCACCTATTACTACGCCTTCGACACGCGTCGGCCGCCCCTCTCGGATGTGCGGGTGAGGCGGGCCCTGTCGCTCGCGATCGACCGGCCGGCGCTCGCCGCCGATGTCTGGCAGGGAGGCATGCTGCCGGCCGAGGATTTCCTGCCGCCCGGCCTCGCGCCCGGTTCCGGACCCGAGGCTCCGATCGCCGCGCGGCGCCAGCGGGCCCGTACTCTGCTCGCCGCCGCGGGCTTCGGCCCGGGGAAGCCGCTCGCCGTCACCATCCGCGTCGGTACCGGCAAGGCGCACGAGGAGACGGCGGCCGCCGTAGCGGCGCAATGGCGCACGATCGGCGTCGACGCGAAGGTCGAGAGCGAGGCGAACCGCCGCCATTTCGAACGGCTCGCCGCGGGCGAGCCTTATGAGGTGGCGCGGACCGGCTGGATCGCCGCGGAACCGGACGGCGTCGCGATGCTCGATGCGCTGCGGCCCGATGACGAAGCGGTCAACGTCAGCCACTGGAAGAGCACGGCCTTCCGCCAGCTGCTCGGCCTTGCCGCGCGGACCGGCGATCCGCAGCAGCGGGCGCAGCGGATCCGCCGGGCCGCCGAAGCCGTGGCAAACGAGGCGCCGGTGATTCCGCTCCTGCGCTACTCCGCGCTCGCGCTCGTCGCGCCGCAGCTCGAGGGCTGGCACGCGACCCTCACCGACCTCCACCCCTCGCGTTATCTCCGGCTGGCGCCATAGACCGGAGTGGCCGGTGCGCCCGCACACGACGGCCTGCGCAGCGTCGGGCCCGCCCAAAAGAAAACGGCCGGTGCGAGGCACCGGCCGTTTTCCAAAGTCTCCCGGCGCTCAGCGGCAGCGGGTGTAAACGCGCTCGCCGTAGCGATTGCGGTAGTAGCAGCGGCCGGTCGAGTCGGCGATGATGGCGCCCGCGACGGCACCCACGCCCGCGCCGACCAGCGCGCCACCGGTGCTGCCGGTCGCGACCGCACCGACGGCCGCGCCCGTGGCACCACCGATCAGCGCGCCGTCTCCGGTGCGCGAGCCGGTGCAGCCGGCGAGCAGGCCACCGGCGACGAGAGCAGCCGCGACGATTGCGAACTTCTTCATCATTCCCTCCTGTGAGGCCCCCCTGGGGCTCCTAACCGCGATCGCCTGAGGCGACGTGCCGACAACACGGCTCTGCGGATTAGGTTCCCCGCCCGTTCGGTGCACCTGCAGAGCGCAGGCGATTTCCGTCGATCAGTGCGCCGTTGCGGCGCCGATCGCCGCGCCGGCCGCCGCACCGACGCCGCCGCCGATCAGCGCGCCGCCGACATTGCCGGAGACCGCGGCGCCGACGACGGTGCCCGAGATGCCGCCGATCAGCGCGCCGGCCGCGGCGCGATCCTTCTGCGCCGTGCTGCAGCCCGCGACACCGAGCGCGAGCACACCCACAACGACGATGTTCTTCAGCATGGGATTTCCCTCCGTCCCCAGATAGCCGGGGGAGGCGATGCGCCTCCTGGCGGAGAGAATAGTGCGGCGGCCTCGGGGCGGAAAGAGGGCGCTGTGAAGGCGATCACAGCGCCCGCTCGGGGGCTCAGGCGGCGGGAACGGGGGCCGCCGCGTCGACGAGGCCTTCGGCCTTGAGATCCGACCACAGGCCGACGGGCACCGGCGTGTTCCACCAGCCGAGCACCTGCTCGAACTCGGCGACGGTGCGCGGCCCCGGGATGATGCTCGTGACGAGCGGGTGGGCGAGCGGGAAGGCGAGCGCCGCCGCCGGCAGCGGCACGTTGTGCGCGTCGCAGACGCGGCCGAGCGCCTTCGCCCGGTCGAGCACCGCCTGCGGCGCGCGGGAATAGTTCCAGCTGTCGCGGCCGACCAGCACGCCGGAGTTGAACGGGCCGCCGACGATGATCGTCATGCCCATCTTCTCGGCCGCGGGGAAGAGCGTGTGGAGCGGATCCTGCTCGAGGAGCGTGTAGCGCCCGGCGAGCAGCGAGATGTCCCACTCTCCGTGCTTGAGCGCCTCCGCGATCACTTCCCATTCGTTGACGCCGAGGCCGATCGCCTTGACGGCGCCCGACGAACGCAGCTCGGCCATCGCCTTGTAGCCGCCGTCCATGGCGATCTTGAAATGGCGGGCGTTCCCTTCCTCGCCATGGGTGACCGGGCCGATGTCGTGCATCAGCAGCACGTCGATGTGGTCGAGCCCGAGACGGTGCAGGCTCGCCTCGAAGGACCGCATGATGCCGTCATAGGAATAGTCGTAGACCGGGTCGAAGGGCAGCGGCTCCTTCCACTGGCCGTTCGGGTCCCAGGGCGTGTGGCGCGGAACGAGCACGCGGCCGGCCTTGGTCGAGAGCAGCCAGCCCTCCTTGCCGCGCAGCACGTCGCCGACGACGCGCTCCGCCTTGCCGTGGCCGTAGAAGGGCGCGGTGTCGACATAGCGGATGCCGGCCGACCAGGCCGCCTCGACGATGCCGCGCGCCTCGGCCTCGGGAATCGCTTCCGGGGCGCCGCCGAGGGTCGCGGTGCCGAGGCCGAAGGACGGCAGCATGAAGCCGGTACGGCCGACCTGGCGCATTTCAATGGACGTCGCTTCGGGCATCGTCGCCTCCCTCCCGCCGGGCGGGTTGTTCTGTCTGTCATGGAACGTCGCCCGGACGGGCGACGGCGCAGACCCTATCGCCAGCCCGGCGAGCCTGACAAGCCGGGCCGGCGTCAGACGCGCTGCATGTGATTGTCGAATTTCACCGGAGCGCGCCCGGCGTCGACATCCTCGGCCGCGTCGATCCGCAGCAATGCGCCGCCGCCCGACGAGGCGAGGAAGGCGCTTGCCGTCGCCCCGGCGACGCCGCAGCCATCGGCGAGCGGCGCCGCGCGGAGATAGGTGCCGGTCGCCGCGTCGAAGAGGAGGATCGCCCCGCCGCGCGGCGCCGAGGCCGCGATCAGCCGTCCGTCGCGGCTCGCGGCGAGCCCACCGATATAGTTGCGGGCGCCGACGAGATCCTCGTCCGCCATCGGCAGCAGCGTCGCGGCGCCGGATGGGTCGAGCCGGCCGACGAGCAGCGGCGGCTCGTAGGGGTCGCCCTCCCACTGGCAGCCGAACCACAGCGCACCCTCGGCATCGTGCACCGCATGACGGATCGAGAGCCGCTGCAGCGACCGGTCGAGCCGGGTCTGATGGACGAGATCGCCGGTTTCCCGGTCGATCCGCACCAGCGACGAGTTCATCGCCTCGAGATCGATCTTTTCGCGGCCGTAGTCCGGGTGGGTGACGATGCCGCCATTCGCCACGACGAGCGTGCGGCCATCGGGGGCGAGGATGACCTCGTGCGCGTCGACGCCGTGCGTGGCGAACTCGCCGAGCCGGGCGAAGCCGCCCGAGGCGTCGTAGACGGCGACGACGCCGCGCGCCCCGCCGCCGGAAAAATCGTTCTCCGTCGCGTAGAGCAGCCTTCCGTCCGGCGAGAAGACGCCGTGGCCGAAGAAGTGCCGTTCGGCGGGCGGCACGATCACGGAGACCGGCGCGTGCGCCGCGAGGTCGATGACGACCGCGAAACGGCCGGGACGGCGGGCGAACACGACGACGCGGCGGCGTTCGGGGTCGATCGCCACGTCGTGCGCCCGTGCCTCGAGCGGGATGGTGGCGAGGATCGTCCCGTCCTCGGAGACCAGAAGGGCGGCGTAGGCGTCGGGGCCGACCGCCGCGGCGGTGACGAACACCGCGCCGCCCTCGGCCTTCACCGCGGCCTGCGCGAAACGGGCCGGCGCGACGAGGCCGGCGAGCGCACCGGCGCCGAGGCCGAGCAGGCGGCGGCGGTCAATCGCCATCGAGCGCATTGAACCCCGGCGAGAGACCCGCCGCCCCTGCGAACTGCACCTGATAGAGTTCCTCGAGCCCCTTGAGCACCACGCGGGCGTATTCGAGCTTGCCGCGTGCCTTCGGCTCGGTCAGCGCCGTATCGAGCGCCGGCGCCGTCTCGAACACCTCGACGACATTGCCGGTTTCGAAATGCGCTGCGTTCGGCAGCGTCTTCCAGGCCGGCGGGGCGAGGCCGAGCAGGCCGGATTGCTGCGCCAGCCGGTCGATCGCCGCGGTCGAGGCGGCGAGATAGGCGAGCGTCGCGCCCGAGCGGCCATAGGGCGCACGGGACGGCTTGGCGGATGCGGCGTCGGCGCCGAGCGCCGGGGTGAGCCGCTGGTCGCGCACCTGTTCGAGGCCGAGCAGGACCGCCTTCAGGATCTCGGTCACCGGCTCGAGCGGATCGCGATAGACCCGGTTGTCCGGCCCCGGCGCGGTCATCACGGCGGCGAAGCCGTCCGGTCCCTGCCAGCCGGCGACGGCCTCGGCGGCGATCGTCTCGAGATTGCCGGCGACGGCGACCGCGAGATCGCAGCGGAAACGCGCCTTCGGCTCCGTCCCGCCGATCGGTCCGTCGCCCGCGAAGAGCAGGCCTTCGAGCGCCGGCAGGCCCTGCACGGCCGCGCTCTGGCGGGCGAGCGCGCCGGGCGCGAGCAGCGCCGGATCGGGATCGGCGAGCATGCGGCGGAGCTGCCGCGTGCCGGTGCCGTGCGGGTCGGGCCAGAAGGCGAAGCGCTCCAGCCGGCCGTTCTCCGCCATCGGTCCGAAGCGCAGGAAGTCGACGGCCGCCCAGGCGGCGAGAAGGTCGCGGAAGGTCGCCGCGAAGACCGCGGGCTGGTCGGCCGAGGGTGCGGTGCATTCCGCGCCGATCGTCCGCGCCGCCTCCTTCGCCGCCGCGTCGAGCGCCGCATAGCCGGGCAGGATGTAGCCGTCGACGGCCCGCGCCGCGACCGCGCGCAGCGCCGCCGCGTCGGGCGGCGGGGGCGGCGGTCCGCCCTCCTGCGCGCGCGCCGGCAGGGCGGCGAGGACGAGGACGGCGGCAAGGGCGAGACGGCGCATCACAGGCCCTCCACGAAGCGGGCGAGCGCGGCGCGGTCGGCCGCGGAGAGGTCTAGATAGCGCGAACGGGCCGCTTCGGCTTCGCCGCCATGGGCGCGGATTGCCGCATCGGCGTCGGCCGCCCGACCGTCGTGCAGCAGACGGCCACCGCCGGCGAGACGCGCCGAGAGGGCGATGAGCGGGGCCGTGCGCCATTCCGCGGCGGCGGCGCCCGGTTCGCCTACGCCGTCATTGAGACCAGCGCCGAGGTGGTGGAGCAGGAGGTCGGAGTAGATGAGAACCGGACCGTCCTTCGACGGCATCGCCGGCACGTGACAGGCGCTGCAGCCGGTCGACGCGAAGAGCGCCGCGCCGGCCGCGTCCGGCCTCGGCGCGGGTGGCTTCAGCCCGGCGACATAGGCCGAGACGAGGCGCAGCATCTCGGCCGAGATCTCCCGCCCGTCGAAGGCGGCGCTCTCCCCGGTCGGGGCGGCGAGGCAATCGGGCTCGGCCGCCGTGCAGTCGCCGTGCGGCAGCGGCGCGCGGGGGCTCGACAGGCCCATGTCGAAGGCGAAGGCGTCGGCGATCTGTCCGTCGAGATCGGCGAAGGCCGCCTTCCAGCCGAACCGGCCGGCGCGGCCGTCGGCGGTCTCGCGTACCCGGCCGGCGATGCCGTCGCCGTCGCGGTCGTGCGGGTCGGCATGGGCGCGGATCGCCGCCTCGTCGACCGCGGCGATCGCCGCTGCGGTGCGCAGCGAGGGCGCCTGCCGCAGCCCGACATGGATCGCCGGCGCGAGAGGCCCGCGCGCCGGCTCGAAATCGACCGCGATCGGGCCGGCGCCATCGGCCGTCAGCGTCACGCGGCCTTCCGAGCGGACACCCTGCACGGCGCGCGGCTGGATCTGCCGGCCATAGACCGGATCGGTCGCGCCATTGCCGTCGCCGAGCCGCAGGATGAAGCCGCGCATATGCGTCGCGCCGTTCGGCCCGGCGACGAGACGCGCCGCCTCGGCCGGCCCCGAATGGCAGGCGGCGCAGCTCCGTTCGGCGAAGAGCGGGCCGAGCCCGTCGGCGGCATCCGTCGAGGCGGGGGCGGCGACCCAGTTGCGCTCGAACAGCGCCTTGCCGAGCGCATGCTCGAGCCCGTCCGCGGCGGCGGGGACGGCGGCGAGGGCGAGGAGGAGGGCGGCGAGCCGGCCCGCGGAATTGCGCCGGCGGCCGGCCTCAGGCGACCCGGACATAGCCCATCATGCCGGTCTCCTGATGCTCGATGATGTGGCAGTGGAACATCCAGGCGCCGGGATTGTCGGCGACGAAGGCGACGTCGAGCCGCTCCTTGGGCAGGAGGAGCACGGTGTCGGCGATGTGCGGCGGCAGGCTGCGCTTGTTGGAGCCGAGCACGGTGAAGGAATGGCCGTGAATGTGGATCGGGTGCATGCGCGGCGTGACGTTCTGCAGTTCGAAGCGGTAGGTGCGGCCGCGCTCGAGCAGGGCGAGCGGCGGCGGCAGGCGGGTGTGGCCGTCGGCCGGCCAGGCCTGCTTGTTGATCGCCCAGAACGAGCCGGCGGAGAGGCAGAGCGAGCCGAGCGGCGGACCGTCCGGATCGTCGGCGAGCGCGGCCACCGCGGCGCCCGTCGCGGTCGCCGAGAAGACGAAGGGCAGCCGCTCGGCGCCCTCGAGCACGGGCGGCGCGATCGCGGCCCGGCGGAGCGGCGCGGGGTCGAAAGCGCCCGTCCGCCGGTCCGGCCCGCCCGCTACCAGCCGGGCGAGCGGCACGGGGGCGGCCGAGAAATAATCGACGAGCGTCGCCGCACCGCCATCCCGCGGGGTGCGGACGACGAGATCGGCCCGCATCGCCGGGCCCATCCGCCAGGAGCGCAAGGGGAAGGGCGGGCAGGCGAGGCCGTCGATCGCCACCACGGCGGCTTCGGCGCCCTCGATGCCGATCTCGACGATCCGGGTGGGGTCGATGTTCAGCACCCGCAGCCGCACATCGGCGGAGGCCGGAACGGCGATGTCCGGGTCGGCGGCGCCGTTGACGCTGCGGATCGTGCCGAAGCTGCCCGCCTTGCCGGCGCCCTCGGGCGTCAGGAAGGGCAGGAAGGAGCCGTCGTCGGCGATCCGCCAGTCGCGCAGCGCGACGATCTCGTCGGCGTCATAGGGCTCCGTCTCGTCGCCCTCGACGATCAGGATGCCGGCGAGGCCGCGGCCGAGCTGTTCGACCGTGTTGCAATGGGTGTGGAAGAAGAAGGTGCCGGTGTCGGGCGGCACGAAGGAATAGCTGTGGTCGCCGCCCGGTTCGATCGGCTGCTGGGTCAGGTAGGGGACGCCGTCCTGGTCGTTCGGCAGGCGGATGCCGTGCCAGTGGATCGAGATGTGCTCACCGGGCCGGGTGAGCCGGTTCGAGACATGGGCGACGAGGCGCTCGCCGCGCCGCAGCCGGATCACCGAATCCTCCGGCCGCGGCCCGAAGGTCCACAGCGGCAGGGATCGGCCGGGCAGGCAGGGCAGGGTGCCGGGCCGTTCGGCGGCGACGAGGGTGCGCTCGACGATACGCTCGGCGACCGGAGCAACGGGCGGCGGCAGCTCCGCCGGCGCCGCCGGCGCGGGCCGGCCGAAGGCGGCCGCCCCGCCGAGAGCGGCCGCCGCGCCGAGCAGCGCGCGGCGGGTGAGGCTCACAATGCCCGTCGTTACGGCGCGCCGACGGCGGCCGGATTGTCGAGGCTGTCGGAGCCCTCGACGGTGATCTCGACACCGAGCGAGGCGACCACCGCCTCGATGGCGCGGGTCTGCCCGACCAGACCGTCGATGACGTCCTCGACCACCTTGTTGCCCTCCGGATTGTCGGGTCCGATCATCTGATCATAGGCCTCGACGCCGGAATCGGCACGGTCCTTCATGACCTGCGCCTTGGCGAGGGTGGCGGCGATCGCCGCGTCGACGCGCTTCGCCGCCGCCTCGTCCTTCGCCGCGGCATAGGCGGCGATCGACGGCCCTTCGAGCACCGTGCCGTCGGCGCGGGTGTATTTGCCGTGCCAGATCTCCGACATGCCGACGATGTCGTAATAGTGGCTGTTGTGGGTGTTGTCGGAGAAGCAGTCGTGCTCCTCCTCGGGATCGTGCAGCAGGAGACCGAGCTTCATGCGCTCGCCGCCGAGCTCGCCATAGGAGAGCGAGCCGAGGCCGGTCAGGATCGTGGCGATGCCGCCGTCCTCGCCCTTCTCGGCGAGCTGCGCGCGCGCCGCGCCGTCCTTCTGCCAATTGCCGACCATCTCCTCGAGATCGGCGACGAGGAGGTCGGTCGCCGCCTTCAGATAGGCGCCGCGGCGGTCGCAATTGCCGTTCGTGCAGTTCGCCGTGTCGTAATCGGTATAGGGCCGGTTGCCGGCGCCCGGCCCGGTGCCGTTGAGATCCTGGCCCCAGAGCAGGAATTCGATGGCGTGATAGCCGATCGCGACATTGCTCTCGACGTCCTGTGCCTCCTGCAGCCGGTCGCGGATGAGCGCGACGTCGATCGTCGAGGCGTCGACCGTGTCGGGGCCGATCTGCAGCGTTTTCGACGCGATGACGTTCGCCGCATAGAGCGGATTCTCGTCCGAGGCGTCGCCATAGCTCGCCGTGTCGACATAATCGATCAGGCCTTCGTCGAGCGGCCAGGCGTTCACCCGGCCCTCCCAATCGTCGACGATCGCATTGCCGAACCGGAAACCCTCGGTCTGCTGATAGGCGGGGCGGGCGTCGATCCAGGCCTTGCGGGCGGCGGCGAGCGTCGCTTCCGAAGGCGTGGCGATCAGCGCGCCGACCGCGGCGTCGAGCGTCTTCGCCCCGGCGAGCGCGTCGCTGTACATGGCGAGCGCGATGTCGCCATACTGCGTCACGACCTCCGAGGCGGTGGGGCCGGCGGCGAAAGCGGGCGTCGCCGCAGTGAGGGCCGCGACGGCCGCGGCGGCGAGAAGGCGGGTGCGGGTCATCGGACTCTCCAGGCGGTCGGTAGAAGGCATCAATGGAAGCGTTCGCGGCCGGGCCGGCTGGCGATGTCGCCGATCACGGCGGCCGGAACGGGGATGAGGAAATGGCCGCTCTCGGCGAGCGCCGCGGCGAAGTCTTTCGCCGCTGCGCGGACCGCGGCGACGCCCTCCGGCCGGACGAGGCCGGCGAGGGCGGCCTCGAGGCTCGCCGCATCGCGGCTCTGGCAGGCGGCGATCATCGAGACGGCGAAGCACTCGTCGCGGCAGAGCCGCGGGCAGCCGAAGGTCGAGAGCGTCGCCGGCCGGTCCATGTGGCTGCGCAGCGCGCCGATCCAGCGGGCGAGCGCGGCGACGATGCGCGGGCTGTCGGACGCGCCGATCTCCTCGACATAGAGCTCGGCGGCGAGTTCCCAGCAGGTCGCCGATTCGCGGTCATAGCCGGTCATGAAACGGCGGAAGCCCTCGATCACGAGCTTTTCCGGCCCGCGGTCGAGATAACGGCAGGCCATGCCGCAGGCACGCTGCGCCGTCATCGGACGATCCCGCCGCGGCAGGGAGAAACAACAGGGCTCATCGGTGGCTCCGCTCGGCGAGGTTCAAGGTCCCGCCGTCCAAATCCGGCCGTCCAGGAGCGCGGTGCCACCGCGCATCGCGTCACTCTTCGGTTCTGCCGACCCTTGAGTCAAGCCGCCGGCTGCACCTTGAAATTATTCTATTTCAAGGGCTTACCGCTATGTCCTTCGACTTCTCCGCTTTTCGGCGGAACCGGGACCCCGGACGGCCGCGGCCGAATGTCCGGGCCGCCGGTCATGGCGCATTCCCGGCTTGCACTCTTCGAAATGATATAACATAACACCGGCAACGAAGACGGAGCGGCCGATGCCGGGCGGACCAGAACAGAACGAGCGGGACCGGCGGGGCGGCGGGACGGCAGGGCAGGGCGTACACCTCCATGCCGAAACACACACTCATGCCCATGCCCATGCCCATGCCCATGTTCACGCCCACGGCCCGGCCGGGCGCTCCGCGCAGGCGGGTGCGGCGGCGCATGCGCATGCCGGCTCGCAGGATGCCGCGCACGTCCTGTCGGGACCGGGCGCCGCGGCGGCACGCGAACGGCCCGGCCTTTCGGCCTTCGCGGCCTCGGCGCTCGATCGCATGGCGGTGGCCGCGGTGCTCGTCGGCCTCGTCTGGATCGCCATTCTCTGGGCGGTGGGCTGAGATGAACGAGGCGCCATCCATCCGGCTCGACAATGTCACGCTCGCCTACCGGCGGCATCCGGCCGTGCATCATCTCTCGGGGACCTTCCGGCCCGGCTCGTTCACGGCGATCGTCGGGCCGAACGGCGCCGGCAAGTCGACGCTCCTGAAGGGTATCACCGGCGAGATCCGTGTCGAGGACGGCCGCATCGAGCTCGCCGGCATCGACCGGCGCGACGTCGCCTATCTCCCGCAGGCGAGCGAACTCGACCGCTCGTTCCCGATCACCGTCGCCGATCTGGTCGCGACCGGGTTGTGGCGCCGCGTCGGCGCCTTCCGCCGGATCGGCCGGGAGGGCCGGGCCGAGGCCGAGGCGGCGATCGCCGCGGTGGGCCTGTCGGGCTTCGAGGGGCGGGCGATCGGCACGCTGTCGGGCGGCCAGATGCAGCGCGCGCTGTTCGCCCGCATGCTGGTGCAGGACGCGCGGCTGCTGCTGCTCGACGAACCCTTCACCGCGATCGACGCGAAGACGACGGCGGACCTTCTGGCGCTCGTCCACCGCTGGCACGGCGAGGGCCGCACCCTCGTCGCGGTCCTGCACGATTTCGATCTCGTCCGCGCCCATATCCCGGAGACGCTGCTGATCGCCCGCGAGCCGGTCGCCTGGGGGCCGACCGCCGAGGCGCTGTCGCCCGACAATCTCGTCCGCGCCCGTGCCATGCACGAGGCCTTCATGGACGACGCCCTCGCCTGCGGGAGGGCGGCATGAGCCTTCCGGATCTCCTCTTCGGCCCCTTCGTCGAGTTCGGCTTCATGCGGCGGGCGCTCGCCGGGTGTCTCGCCCTCGCGCTCTCCGGCGCGCCGATCGGCACCTTCCTGATCCTGCGGCGGATGAGCCTGATGGGCGACGTGATGGCGCACGCCATCCTGCCGGGCGCGGCGATCGGCTTCCTGCTCTCCGGCTTCTCGCTCGTCGCGATGACGATCGGCGGCACGATCGCCGGGCTCGCCGTCGCGCTCGGTGCCGGCGTGATCGCCCGGGCGACGCCGCTGCGCGAGGATGCGAGCCTCGCCGCCTTCTATCTCGTCTCGCTGGCGCTCGGCGTCGCCATCGTCTCGACGCGCGGCTCGAATGTCGACCTGCTGCACGTGCTGTTCGGCAATGTGCTCGCGCTCGACGACGCGGCGCTCTATCTCGTCGGGGGGATCGCGACGGTCACGCTCCTCTCGGTCGCCGCCGTCTATCGCGCGCTCGTCGTCGAGTGTTTCAACCCGGCCTTTCTGCGCGCGGTCGGCGGGGGCGGCGGCATCGTCCACCTCCTCTTCCTGACGCTCGTCGTGCTCAATCTCGTCGGCGGCTTCAACGCGCTCGGCACGCTGATGGTGGTCGGGCTGATCGTCCTGCCGGCGGCGGCCGCGACCTTCTGGGCCGAGTCCATCGCCGGCCGGATCGCCGCTTCGGCACTGCTCGGCCTCGCCGCCTCCTATGCCGGCCTCGTCGTTTCCTACCATGCCGGCCTGCCCGCCTCGCCCTCGATCATCCTCGTCGCCGGCGGGCTCTACGTCCTGTCGATCCTCTTCGGCCGCTTCGGAGGGCTCGTCCCCCGCGCCCTCCGTCTGCGGCATCTCGAAGCCTGAAGTCCTCCAGAACAAGGATTCTGCCATGCTGAAGACGGCATTCCGGCGGTCTCTCCTCGCCGCCGCGCTCGTGCTCACGCCGCTCGCCGCGCAGGCGGCCGAGAAGCCGAAAGTGGTGGCGAGCTTCTCGATCCTCGGCGATCTCGTGCACCAGATCGCCGGCGACGACGTCGACCTCACCGTGCTCGTCGGCCCCGACGGCGACGCGCACACCTATGAGCCGACGCCTGCGGATGCGAAGGCGCTCGGCGCGGCCGATGTGGTGGTGGTCAACGGCCTCGGTCTCGAGGGTTTCATGCCGCGCCTCCTCTCGGCCTCGGGCTTCAAGGGCCGCGAGATCGTCGCCTCGGAAGGCGTGACGCCGCGCCTCTTCACCCCCGAGGAGGCGGCGCACGAAGAGGCCGAGGAAGCCGAGGCGGGCCACGACCACGCGGATCACGATCATGACCATGATCACGACGCCGCGCATGCCGGCCACGATCACGGCCCGCAGGATCCGCACGCCTGGCAGAGCCTCTCGAACGGCGTGATCTACGCCCGCAACATCCTCGCCGGCCTGTCGGCCGCCGATCCCGACCATGCCGCCGAGTACAAGACGCGGGCGGACGCGCTGATCGCGACGATGGAGACGCTCGACAAGACGCTGAAGGCCGAGTTCGCGGCGATCCCTGAGGAGCGCCGCCGGATCGTCACCTCGCACGACGCCTTCGGCTATTTCGGCCAGGCCTATGGCATCGAATTCATCGCCCCGCAGGGCATGAGCACGGAATCGGAGGCCTCCGCCGCCGATGTCGCGGCGATCGTCCGGCAGATCCGCGACGAGCACATTTCGGCTCTGTTCGTCGAGAACATCACCGATCCGCGGCTGATCGAGCAGATCGCCCGCGAGACCGGGCTGAAGGCCGGCGGCGAGCTGTTCTCCGACGCGCTGTCGCCGCCCTCGGGCCCGGCGGCAACCTATATCGCGATGTTCGAGAACAATTCGAAGAAACTCCTCGCCGCGCTCGCCGCGACGAACTGAGAGCGACGGGACGGTCCGGCAACGGGCCGTCCCGCCTGCCCCGAGCAAACGTCGCCCCGGCCTCCGTGCCCGGGGCGTTTCCGACCGGGGCGACCGGCGAACCCTCTCCGGCCGTCATCCCCGCGAAGGCGGGATCCATGCACCATGAGACATCGCGCTTACGAAGAGCCCCGCGCGAGCGCGGCGAGCACCCATTCGCGCCGCGGCATCGGCGCCACCGCGCCATAGCCCTCGGTCGACAGGCCGGCGGCGGCATTGGCGTAGCGGGCCGCGGCGAAGGGGTCGCCGCCCGCCAGATACTCCGCCATGAAGGCGCCGTCGAAGGTGTCGCCGGCGCCGGTCGCATCGAGCGGCTTCACCCGGATCGCCGGCACCGTCTCGCGCCGCCTGGCGGTCGCGACGAGCGCGCCGTCCGGCCCCATCGTCACGATGGCGATCGAGGGGCCGAGGCGCAGGTAGAAATCGACGATCTCCTCCGGCCGCTCGAGCCCGGTCAGATCGCGCGCATCCTCGATCGAGGTCTTGACGATGGTCGACATCGCCACCGCCGCGTGGATCGTCGCCCGTGCCCGGTCGATCGGCCAGAGCCGCAGCCGCAGATTGGTGTCGTAGAACACGCCGACCCCGGCGCTCCGCGCGACGCGGAGCGCGGCGAAGACGAGATCGGCGGCGCCCGACGAAATCGCCTGGCTGATGCCCGAGGTGTGCAGCATCTTCGCGCCGCGGATATAGGCCTCGGGCAGATCGGCCGGGCCGAGCCGGCTCGCCGCCGACCCGGCGCGGCGATAGGAGAAGACGTGGCCGCTCTCGTCGTGGCTGACGAAATAGAGGCCGGTATAGGCGCCGCCGTCGCGCTTCACCGTCGAGGTGTCGATGCCCTCGCGCGCCCAGAGATCGAGGAAGGACTGGCCGAACGGATCGGCGCCGACCGCCGTGAAATAGCCGACCGAGGCGCCCTGGCGGGCGGCCGCGATGGCGCAGTTCGAGGTGTCGCCGCCATGGCCGGGCAGGAAGGCCTCGGAGCCCTTCGCCTGGTTGAGCTCGAAGAGCGGCTCGCCGATCGAGACGATGTCGGGCTGCGCCATGCCGATTCCTCCGTTGAGGCCCCTTCATGGCCGGCCCGCCGCCGCGCTTCAAGTGTCGCGGGGCTGATCGGCGCGGCGGGACGCGCTAGCATGCCGCCATGCGGCGACTCATCCGGCCCCTCGTCCTCGTCCATGCCCGGCTCACCCGGGCGATGACGCTCGGCGTGCGCGCCGCCGCCTTCGACGCGGACGGCCGCGTCTTCCTGGTGCGCCATTCCTATGTGCCGGGCTGGTACATGCCGGGCGGCGGCGTCGAGCCGGGCGAGAGCGCGGCGACCGCGCTCGACCGCGAGCTCGCCGAGGAGGGCGGCATCGTCCGCTCGCAGCCGGCGGAGCTGTTCGGCTTCTACTGGAACCGCCGCGAAGGGCGGGCGCGCGACCATGTCGCGCTCTATGTCTGCCGCGCCGTGCGGATCGAGCGGCCGCCGGCGATCCCCAACCGCGAGATCGTCGAGGCCGGCTTCTTCTCCCCCGACGCCCTGCCGCCCGACACGACGGCCGCGACGCGCCGCCGGCTCGACGAGGTGCTCACCGGGGCGCCGCGTTCCGACGTCTGGTGAGCGTGCTTTACGGCGCCCCCGCCGCGTGATAATTGCGCCGCCGGTCTTCAGCCTGGAACGGACGCATGGCGCGCCGGCTTGATCTGCGACGACGACGGGAAGGTCGTGACGAGACGTCACGCGCCGTCCTTCTCGCGTTCGCACCGGCCGGCGTCTGAGGCGCATGTCGGCGGCGCACGCCCGCTCAGCCGACAGAAGCGCCATCATGATCCAGCACCCCTACAATATCCTCGCCGAGCGGCCGGTCGACGCCGCCGCGATCGACAGCCTGCACGAGCTCGCCTTCGGGCCGGGCCGCTTCGCCCGCGCCGCCTCGATCCTGCGCGAGGGGACCGCGCACGACGCGGCGCTCTCCTTCGTCGCGCTCGCCGGCGAGCGGATGATCGGCTCGGTCCGGCTGACGCCGATCCGCATCGGCGGACGGCCGGCGCTGCTGCTCGGGCCGCTCGCCGTGGTGCCGGAGTGGAAGGGGCGCGGCGCCGGCAAGGCGCTGATGCGGACTGCCGTCGCCGCGGCGGCCGCCGCCGGTCATCAGGTCATCCTGCTCGTCGGCGACGAGCCCTATTACGGGCCGTTCGGCTTCCGGCCGCTCGCGCCCTACCGGATCACCCTGCCGGCGCCCGCCGACCCGGCCCGCGTGCTCGTCTGCGGCCTCGTCGAAGGTGCTCTCGACGGGCTGTCCGGCATGGCGACCCGCGCTTAGCCGGAGCAGCGTTTTCCCTGCTGCCGCGTTGGGCGCGGCGAGGAGAAGGCGGATGGCGCGGAACGACGCAAGGCGGCTGAACGAGGAGCTCGACGGGCTGATCGAGGGCCTTCCCGCATGGATCGGCCGGCCGGTGCGGGCCCTGCGCGATCCATCCTGGCGGCTCGTTCGGCTCCCCGTCGCGATCCTGCTGATCGCGGCGGGGTTCGTCGGCTTCCTGCCGGTGCTCGGCTTCTGGATGATCCCGCTCGGCCTGATCCTCATTGCCCAGGACGTGCCGTTCCTGCAGCGGCCGATTCTTGCCGCCCTGCTCTGGGCGAAGCGGCAATGGCGACGCTGGCGCGGCGAGGGCTGAAGGCCGGCTACCGGCCCTCGCGATACCAGGTTGCGGCCACCGCGCCGATGAGGAGGGCGAGGCCGAGGAAGCCCGAGAACAGCGGCAGCCGGTCCACGCCCTTCAGAACCGACGCCTCGGTCGTGCGGATGCCGATCCAGCCGGAGCCGGCCATGGCACGGCCGTCGCCGCGCACCGGGACCACCCTCGGCGTATCGAGCGTGCCCTCCGGCGCCATCCGGGCGAGGCCGCCGCCGGTCGCCTCGACCGCGGGGGCGAGCTTGTCCGCCGTCGAGCGGACCTCGGTGAATTCGCGCGGATCGGCGGGGCCGACATGCACGAAGGCGCGGCGCTCGCCATCCTCGGCGCGCCACAGGCCGATCTCGTCGGCCGTCACGTCCGCCCGGAAGAGGCCGGGGCCTGCCGGCGCGAGCGTCAGCGTGCGGGTGGCGCCGGACGGCGCGCGCAGCGTCACCGGCCCCACCGCGTCCTGCATGGTCTGCCGCTCGACGGTGAGCCGGTCGCCGGCCGCCCGCGCCCGCAGCGCCTCCTCCTCGAGATCGGGCTCCTTCATCAGCCAGTGCGCCAGCCGGCGCAGCAGGTCGACATGCGGGCCGCCGCCCTCGAAGCCGCGCGCCCACAGCCAGGCGTGATCCGACAGGAGGAGGGCGACACGGCCGGCACCGACCCGGTTGAGCACGAGGAGGGGATCGTTCTCCGCACCCGACATCACCACTTCGCCGGCCGGCCGCTCGACCTCGACCTGCCGGAACCAGCGGCTCCAGCGCGGCGGGTCGGCGTCGCCGCCCTCGAGACCGCGGGTCACCGGATGGCGGCGGCCGACATCGGTGACGCGGGGCGAGAACGGCTCTTCGAGGATCCGGCCGGTCGGCGCCGCCGGCAGGACGACCGAGAGCGGCGTGTCGTAGAGGCTGCCGTCCTCGGCATAGTCCGGCCCCGAGGCGACCAGCACGGCGCCGCCGTCGCGCACATAGCGGGCGATGTTGTCGAAGTAGAGGATCGGCAGCACGCCGCGCTGTGCATAGCGGTCGAAGATGATCAGGTCGAACTGGTCGATCTTCACCGAGAACAGCTCGCGCGTCGGGAAGGCGATCAGCGACAATTCGTTGATCGGCGTGCCGTCCTGCTTCTCCGGCGGGCGCAGGATGGTGAAATGGACGAGATCGACCGAGGCGTCGGACTTCAGGAGATTGCGCCAGATCCGCTCGCCGGCGTGCGGCTCGCCCGAAACGAGAAGCACGCGCAGATTCTCGCGGATGCCCTCGATCGTCACGGCGGCGCGGTTGTTGACCGGGGTCAGCTCGCCCTCGAGCGGCGCGGCCTCGAATTCGAGGATGTTCGGTCCGCCATGGGCGATGTCGACGGTGAGCCGGTTGGCCTCGCCGGCGGTCACGGTCGCGGCGGCGAAGGGCTCGCCGTCGCGCATCACGGTCACGGCGACGCGGGCGCCGGGCGGCGCGCCGTCGTCGAGCACGGCGTATTCGATCGTCTGCGCCTCGCCCACGATGCCGAAGCGCGGCGCCTCGCGGATGACGATCCGCCGGTCGGTCTCGTCGCCCCGGCCCGACAGGAGCACGTGCAGCGGCGCCCCGCCGAACAGCGCGCCGGAGGGCGCCTGCGGCACGTCGTGCACCTGGCCGTCGGTCAGCATGACGACGGCGCCGATCCGCTCGGGCGGCACATCGGCGAGGGCGGCGCGCGCCGCCTCGAAGAGCTCCGTACCATCGGTCATGGCGCCGTCCGCACGCCGGCCGGCCGGCACGACGCGCAGCTCGATATCGCGCAGGTCGCCGAAGCGCGCGGCGAGCGCGTCGCGCATCTGCGCCGTCACGGCTTCCCGCCCGTCGAGCCCCTGGCTCGGGCTCTCGTCGGTGATCACCGCGACGATGGTCGACAGGGGCGCGCGGTCCTCGCGCAGCAGCGACGGCCCGGCGAGCGCGAGGGCGAGGGCGCCGAGGGCGACCCCGCGCAGCACGCCGCCCCGCTGCCGCCGCGAGAGGGCGAGGCCGAACAGCGCCGCCGCGACGAGGGCGAGCGCCGCGACGAGCCAGAGCGGCACGAGGGGCGAGAAGGCGATCGACCAGGTCATCCGGGCCTCACTGGCCGAGCCGTTCGAGGAGGGCCGGGACGTGAACCTGGTCGGCCTTGTAATTGCCGGTGAGGGTATACATCACGATGTTCACGCCGGTGCGCAGCGCCATCTCGCGCTGGCGCGGGTCGGGCGGCACGGTCGGGTAGAGCCACTGCCCGGAATCGTCCATCGCCCAGGCGGCGGCGAAGTCGTTCTCGGTGATCAGCACCGAGGACACGCCGTCGCCGGGCCGGGCCGGCCGGTCGGCGGTCGCGGGGTCCGTTTCGTCGCCCGCCGAGGCCTCGACCCAGAGCGGTCCGCCCTCATAGCGGCCGGGAAAATCCCCGAGCAGATAGAAGGCCTTGGTCAGCACGTGATTGCCCGGCACCGGCTCGAGGGGCGGGATGTCGAGATCGCGCAGCATGGCCCGGAGCCGCTCCGCCGCGGGCGTGCCGGCGAAGGCGGTTCCGGCCCGGTCGATCTGGTCGCGCGTGTCGAAGAGCACCGAGCCGCCCTCCTTCATATAGGCGCCGAGCCGGGCGAGGGCGGCCGAGTCCGGCATCGGCGCCGCGGCGTCGACCGGCCAGTAGAGGAGCGGGAAGAAGGCGAGCTCGTCACGGGCGAGATCGACACCGATCGGCTCGCCCGGCTCGAGCGTGGTGCGCTCGGAGAGAACGCGCGAAAGGCCGGCAAGGCCCTGCCGGCTGATCTCGTCGACAGCCGGATCGCCGGTCATCACATAGGCGAGATGGGTGGCGTTGGCCGCCTCGACGAAGAAGGCGTCGCCGGCCGGGTCCGCCGTCTGGGCGAGGGCGGGCGGCGGCGCTGCGGCAAGCAGCAGCGCGCCGCCGAGGAGGGCCGCGGCGGCGGCGCGGCGGCGGAGCCGCAGGCCGCCCTGGAGCGCCATGACGGCGAGCGCGTCGGCGGCGAGAAGGACGAAGGCGAGGAGGAGCAGCGGCGGCGCGAGATCGCGCGGCTTGGTGGTCGGATAGGCCGCTACGGTCGCGCCCGCCAGCGCCCGCGCATCGAAAGGCGGGAAGGCGGCATCGCGGTCGAGGAGGTTGACGGCGCGGAAGCCGTCCTCGGCGCCGTAGAGGCCCGGCGGCGTCTGCCGTCCGGGCGCGATCGGGCCGGCGCCCCCGGCGAGCGGCCGGGCGTTGGGGTCGGATGTGGCGAAGCGGCCGAAGCCGTCCAGCAGCCGGAAGGGTGGCAGCAGCGCGCCGGCGGCTTCGCCCGGCGCATCGCCGCTCGGGCGGGCGGCCGAGAAGGCGATGATCCGGCGCAGCATCTCGACGAAGGTCCCGGAAAGGGGGAGGTTCGACCAGGTGGTGTCGGCGGTGACGTGGAAGAGCACGATCGAGCCGGAGCCGAGCCGGCCCGCGGTGACGAGCGGCGTGCCGTCGGCGAGCGTCGCCCAGGTGCGATCGGGCAGCGTGCCGTCGGGCTCGGCGAGCACCTGCCGGGTGACCTCGACGTCGTCCGGCACGGCAAGGCCGGCGAAGGGGCCGGCTGCGGAGAAGGCGGCGAGCTTCTGCGGCGTCTGCCAGGAGAGGCTGCCGCCGAGCACGCGGCCGCCGGCGCGCAGCCGGACCGGCACGAGCGCGTCCGGCTCGCCGGTCGCTCCGGCGAGCCGGGGGCCGGCGAAGCGCAGCAGCGTGCCGCCGGCCCGGACGAAGGCGGCGACGCGGGCTTCGGTCTCGGGCGGCAGCGTGCCGATATCGGCCATGGCGATGACCGAGACGCCGGCATCGATCAGCTCCGGGATGGCGACCGCGGCATTCGCCTCGCGCGGGGCGATCGGATCGGCGAAGGGCGCGACGGCGCGCTCGATGTAATAGAGCGGCGAGAGGAGGGGCTGTGCGGTATCGCTCGACGCGCCGGAGATCAGGCCGATGCGCCGCCGCCGGAAGCGCTCGTCGACGAGCTGGACGGCGCCGGCCGTCGCCTCTCCGGCCATGTCGAGGCGGACGATCTCGTTGCGCAGTTCCACCGGCAGGGTGAAGCGCGCGGTGGCGGTCGCCGCACCGGCGGGGAAGGAGAAGCCGGCCTCGCCGACGATGCGGCCCTGCAGGTCGAGCGCCCGCACGACACCCGCATCGGCGGCGGCGGTCTGGTTGCGCAGCAGCGGCACGGCGAGCGCGTCGGCCGAGGAGTCGGGCGGCAGCAGGCCGCCGAGCCTCTCGCCGGGATCGCTGTAGACGGTCGCCGGCGCGGCGATGCGGCTGCCGAGGAAGGCGGCGAAACGCTCGGCATCGGCGCCGCCGATCCCCTCGGCGAGCCAGGCCACCCCGCCGAACGGCGTCCGGCCCGCCGCCGCGGCAAGCGGTGCTTCGAGGGCAGCGCGGTCGCTCGCATAGGGGCGCGGCGCGAGCGCGTCGAGCCGGGCCCGCGCGGCGGCGGCATCGCCGGGCGCGAGCTCCTGGTCGGCGCCGTCGGCGCTGGCGGCGAGCGCGATCGGCCGGCCGGCGGCCTCGGCGAGCGCGACGATGCGGCGTGCCGTCTCGATCCGGCCCGCCCAGCCGGCGGCGGAGGACCAGCCATTGTCGATGACGATCAGGAGCGGGCCTTCGCCCGGCGCGGTCTCGTCGGACGGACGCCAGACCGGTCCGGCGAGCGCGAGGATGATGAAGGCGGCGAGGAGGAGCCGCAATGCGGTGAGCCACCAGGGGCTGCGCGCCGGCTCCTCCTCGCGCTTCGCGAGCTCGGCGAGGATGCGGGCGGGCGGAAAGCGCTCGAGCCGCGGCCGCGGCGGGGTGAGCCGCAACAGCCACCAGATCGCCGGCAGGAGGACGAGCGCGGCGAGCACGGCCGGGGCGGCGAAGGCGAGCGGCAGGCCGGTCACGCGGTGCCTCCGGGAGCGGCCCGTTCGGCGAGCCGGGCGTAGAGGGCGAGGAGGGGCTCGGTGGCCGGCCGGTCGGTGCGGTGGGTCATGTAGGACCAGCCGAAACGCCGGCAGAGCCCGCCGAGCCGTTCGCGCCGGGCGGCGAGACGCTGCCGGTAGTCGGCGGCGATCCGTTCGGCACGGCCGACGGTCCAGGTGAAGCCGCTCTCGGGATCGCGGAATTCTGTGCGGCCGGCGAAGGGGAAGGTCTCCTCGACCGGATCGCGCACCTCGACGAGATGGCCGGTCGCGCCCGCGCGGGCGATCGCCGTCAGCCGCGCTTCGATCTCGTCGAGCGGATCGAGGAAATCGCCGAACAGCATCACGTCGGCGAAGCGGCCGATCCGGTCGGCGGCCGGCACACCGCCGGCCAGTACCCGCTCGTCGGCATGGGCGAGGCCGGTCGCCAGCCGCTCGGCGGCGTTGCGGCCGAGGATCGGGTCGGTGAGCCCTGGAAAGCCGACCCGCTCGCCGGCCGCCGACAGCATGTCGGCCATGGCGAGGAGGAGGACGAGCGCACGGTCCCGCTTCGGCGCGGCGGCGAGCGGCGAGCGGAACTGCATCGAGGCCGAGAGGTCGGCCCACAGCCAGACGGTGTGGGTCGCCTCCCACTCCCGCTCGCGGACATAGAGATGATCGTCGCGCGCCGAACGGCGCCAGTCGATCCGGCCGGCGGCTTCGCCGGCGATGAACGGGCGGAACTGCCAGAAGGTCTCGCCCGGCCCGGCGCGGCGGCGGCCGTGCCAGCCGGTCAGCACCGTCGCCGCGACGCGGCGGGCCTCGACGAGGAGGTCGGGCAGGCTCTCGGCGAGCGTCTTCGCGGCGGTGAGCGCCGGGAGGACGGCACCGGCGAGCCCGGCTTCCGCGTCGCGCACCGCCATCTCAGCCGAGCCTTGCCTTGAGGCTCCCGATCACCTCCCGCACGGTGAGGCCATCCGCACGGGCGGCGAAGGAGAGGCTCATGCGGTGCTGCAGCACAGGCTCGGCGAGCGCGAGAACATCGTCGATCGACGGCGCGTAACGGCCGTCGAGCAGCGCCCGGGCGCGCACGGCGAGCATCAGCGCCTGGCTCGCACGCGGCCCGGGACCCCAGGCGATCGCGGCGCCGAGGGTCTTGTCGGCGATCGTGCCGGGCCGCGCCGAGCGGACGAGCTCGAGGATCGCCTCGACGACGCTCTCGCCGACCGGAATGCGGCGGACCAGCTGCTGCATGCGGCGCAGATCCTCGCCCGACATCACCCGCTGCGGCTTCGCCTCCTCCGCGCCGGTGGTCTCGAACAGCATCCGCCGCTCGGCCTCGCGATCGGGATAGACGACGTCGATCTGCAGCAGGAAACGGTCGAGCTGTGCCTCGGGGAGGGGATAGGTGCCCTCCTGTTCGAGCGGGTTCTGCGTGGCGAGCACGTGGAAGGGCGCCGGCAGGTCGTGGCGCTGGCCGGCGACGGTGACATGGTATTCCTGCATCGCCTGCAGGAGGGCCGACTGGGTGCGCGGGCTCGCCCGGTTGATCTCGTCGGCCATCAGGAGCTGCGCGAACACCGGGCCGCGCACGAAGCGGAAGGCGCGCCGTCCCTCGGCATCGGTGTCCATCACTTCGGAGCCGAGAATGTCGGAGGGCATCAGGTCGGGCGTGAACTGGACGCGCCGCTCCTCGAGCCCGAGCACGATGCCGAGCGTCTCGACGAGCTTCGTCTTGGCGAGGCCCGGCACGCCGATCAAAAGACCGTGACCACCGGCGAGCAGGGTGACGAGGACCCGCTCGATCACCGTCTCCTGGCCGTAGATGACCCGGCCGATCGCGGCCTTCGCCGCGCCGATCGAGGCGAGCGCGGCATCGGCTTCCTCGACGAGGGCGGCGGGATCGGCGGAAAACTGCGAGTGATGGGGAGCGCTCATACCCGTTCCATATGGTCCTCGGCGCGGCGGCGGCGAGATTGCCGCAACCGGCATGTGATGACGCCTGAGGCCGCCCTCGGCCTCGGATCCTCGCACCCTTGCCGCGCCGGTCACCTCGGGCGGACATCCGGATGGCGGCCGGCGGCCCGGCGATTGCCCTCTCCCGCCCGCCGCACTAATCAGGGAGGCGGCGCGCCGGCCGATGCCCGCCATCGGCGCACGAGCACGACCCGTGAAGGAAAGTGTCGTCCGGAAAGGAGGGCGAAACAATGGCCGTCTCCGCTCTCGATGCTCTCGCCGCCCGGGCCGCCGCAGCATCCGGCCCCCTGCCGGTCGAGCGCTGGGACCCCGCCTGCCGCGGTGCGATCGACATCGCGATCGACCGCGCCGGTGTGTGGTGGCACGAGGGCCGGCCGATCCGCCGCGAAGGGCTCGTGCGGCTGTTCTCCCGGATCTTGCGGCGCGAGCCGGACGGCGGTTACGCCCTCGTCACGCCGCTCGAGAGACTGTCGATCCGCGTCGCGAACGTGCCGCTCCTCGCGGTCGACATGGCGGCCGAAGGGGAGGGGGCGGACGAGCGGCTCGTCTTCCTGACCAATGTCGGCGAGCTCGTCGCCGCCGGTCCCGATCGGCCGCTCCGCTTCACGGTGGAGCCGGGGCGCGGCGATCTCGTGCCCTATCTCACCGTCCGCCCGGGCATCGAGGCCCGGCTCGAGCGGGCGCTCGTCATGCCCCTCGTCGAGCGCGGCCAGGTCGAGGGCGGCCTCTTCGGCGTCCGCTCCGCCGGCGTCTTCTTCGCGATCGGGGCGGCGCCGTGACGGCGGGGGATCCTTTCGCGCCGGCGGCGTTCTTCCCCTTCGCGCGTGAGCGGCTCGACCCCGCCCCGCCGCCGGCCGAGCGCGCCCGGCCGATCAATCCCGAGCGGCCGATGCCGCGCATGGCGCTGCGCGACGCCGCCGTGCTCATTCCGATCGTCGCGCGGGAGACGGCGAGCGTGCTGCTCACCCGGCGCACGCTGACGCTCAGGAAGCATGCGGGCCAGATCGCCTTTCCCGGCGGCGCGATCGACCCGACCGACCGCGACGCGGCGGATGCGGCGAAGCGCGAGGCGTTCGAGGAGGTCGGCCTTTCCGCCGACAAGATCGAGACGATCGGCTTTCTCGATCCCTATCTCGTCGGCACCGGCTACCGGATCACGCCCGTGGTGGCGAAGGTCGATCCCGACCATGCGCTCGTGCTCAATCCGGCCGAGGTCGACGCCGCCTTCGAGGTGCCGCTCGCCTTTCTGATGACGGAGGCCAATCATCGCCGCGGCACGCGCGAATTCGAGGGCGTGCGCTATCATTTCTACGAGATGCCCTATGACGATCACTATATCTGGGGTGTGACGGCCGGCATCGTGCGCGGCCTCTATGAGAGGCTCTATCGCGGCTCATGATCCGGATTCTCGCCTTCAATCTCGTCTGCTTCGCCATTCCCTTCCTCGCTTATGCGGTGTGGCGGCGGGTGAGGGGCGTGCGGCCGGGCACGCCGTGGCCCTTCCTGGTCATGGCGCGGCTCGCGGCGGCGGGCGTCGTTCTCGTCCTTCTCGGCCTCCTCGCCGTGATGTCGTTCTCGGGCGGCGGCCCGGGATCGGTCTACCGGCCGGCGGTGCTGCGCGACGGCGTCATCGTCCCCGGCCATTTCGAATGACCCCGCCCTCGCTGGCGGCGGCGGATTTCCTCGCCGACGCGCTCGTCGCGCGCGTGCTTTCAGAGCTTTCGACCGCGGGCGAGGAGGCCCGGGTGATCGGCGGCGCGGTGCGCAACGCGCTGCTCGGCGAGCCGGTCGACGAGGTCGACATCGCCACGACGGCCGTGCCGGCGGAGGTGACCCGGCGGATGGGCGCGGCGGGGCTGAAGGTGGTGCCGACCGGCATCGAGCACGGCACGGTGACGGTGGTCGGCCTCGGCCGCGCGGTCGAGGTGACGACGCTGCGCGAGGACGTCGAGACCGACGGCCGCCGCGCCGTCGTCCGCTTCGGGCGCGACTGGACGGCCGATGCGCGGCGGCGCGACTTCACCATCAATGCGCTCTCGGTCGGGCTCGACGGGGCGCTCCGTGATCCGATCGGCGGCTATCCCGACATCGTGGCGCGCCGCATCCGGTTCATCGGCGCGGCGGAGCGGCGGATCGCCGAGGACCGGCTGCGCGTGCTGCGCTTCTTCCGCTTCCACGCCCGCTACGGCTCGGGGCCGCCGGACGGCGAGGGGCTTTCGGCCTCGATCCGCGCCCGGCACGATCTGCGCAGCCTGTCGGCGGAGCGGATCGGCCAGGAGATGAAGAAGCTCGTCGTCGCGCCGGGCGCGGCGGCGACCGTCGCGGTGATGCAGGAGAGCGGCATCCTGCCGCTGGTGCTTTCCGGCGTCGCCGATCTCGCCGGCTTCGCGCGCCTCGCGGCGTTCGAGGCGGAGACGGGCCGTGCGCCGGAGCCGGCCGTGCGGATGACCGCACTCGCGGTGCGCACAGCCGAGGATGCGCTGCGGCTCACCGAACGGCTGCGGCTGTCGAACGCCGAGCGCGACCGGATGCTCGCCGCGCTCGCGGCCCTGCCGGTCCTCGCCATGTCCTCGGGCGAACGCGGCGACCGGGCGGCGCTCTACCGGCTCGGTGCCCGGGCCTATGGCGACGGCGTGCTGCTGGCGCTGGCGCGCGGCCTCGTGCCGCCGGCGGCCGCGCCGGCCCGGCTCACCCTGCCGGACCGCTGGACGCCGCCGCGCTTTCCGCTCTCGGGGCGCGACGTGACGGCCGCCGGCATCAGGGGGCCGGCGGTCGGCGTGCTGCTCCGCACGCTCGAAGACGGGTGGATCGCCGAGGATTTCGAGCCCGACGCCGCCGCGCTGCGCCGCCGCCTTCAGGCTGTCCAGCAGGCGCAGTGATCCCGCGCCCCCGTTCTCGCGGAATGGAAGGGTGAGGGGATGCCGGGCGCTGCCGCGGTCCGCGGGAGAGGGCGAAGAGCGGAACGCCGGGATGCGCTACAGCCAGCCGCGGCGCTTGAAGAAGAGGTAGGGGAGGAGCGCCGAGATCGCCATGGCGAGAAGGGCGAGCGGATAGCCGAAGGTCCAGTGCAGTTCGGGCATGTCGTCGAAATTCATGCCGTAGATCGTGCCGATCAGGGTCGGCGGCAGCACCACCGTGGCGGCGACGGTCAGCACGCCGATCACCTCGTTCTGCTCGGTCGAGATGAGGCCGAGCGTCGCGTCGAGCAGGAAGTTGATCTTCGACAGCACGAAATTGACGTGGTCCTCGAGCGAACGGACGTCGCGCAGCGCGAGCTTCATGCGGTTGCCGGCGGCGCCCTTGCCGTAGATTCCCTTCAGCATCGTATTCGCGAACTGCACCAGCCGCTCGATCGAGGCGAGACTCTCGCGCGCCTTCGACGCGAGGTCGCCATGCGTGCCGATGTCGCCGATCAGGGCGGACAGGCGGCGGCCGCGGCGGCGGGCGTCGCGGCGGGCGACGAACACCTCGCGGTTCAGCCGGTCGACCTCGCCGCTCACATGTTCGATCACGTCGGCCGTGCGGTCGACGAAGGCCTCGATCAGGCCGAGGAACACGCCCGAGGCATCCTCGCAGCCGTTCGAGGGCTTCGCCCGGGCGAGGAAGCTGCGGAAGGCGCGCATGTCGTCATAGCGCAGCGTGACGATCCGCTCGCCCGAGACCGCGAAGATGAAGGGGGTCAGCACCGGGCTGCCGAGATCGATGCCGGCGAGCACCGAGGCGGTCATGAACACCGCCCCGTCCTCGGCATAGAAGCGGCTCGAGAACTCGATCTCCTGGCTCTCCTCGCGAGACGGGATCTCGGCGCCGAGAAAGGCCTGCGCCAGCGCCTCCTCCTCGGCGGTCGGGATATAGAGGTCGATCCAGCGCGCCTCCGGCGGCACGCGCTCGACCCCGTCCGGACCGAGCGTCGGCAGGACTTCGGGACCCCGCGCCCCGATGGCATAGGCGATCAGCATCTTCCTCACCTTCGGGGAAAGAGGCATGGTGGAGCCGCGAGTGGGGACATGGCGAGCGGCGCCGGTCAAGTGCGGCGCGCCCGCCTCGTTCCCGTCGCGACACGCCGCCGCAACGGCGCCAGAATCCTGCGCATCCTCAGGATGCGATCGAACGGAGACCATCGAATGACAATCAAGACACTCGCCCTCGCCGCCGGCACGGCGCTTCTCGCCTTCGCCGCCGCCGCCCCGGCCTCGGCGCAGAGCGGGGTCAAGATCGGCCTGCTCGAATGCACGGTCGATCCCGGGCTCGGCTTCGTGCTCGGCTCGGCGAAGGGCATGGAATGCACCTTCCGGCCGAACCAGGGCCATCCCGAGCATTATGCCGGCACCATCACCAAGCTCGGCATCGATGTCGGCTTCACCGAGCGGACCCTGATCGTCTGGGCGGTGATCGCGCCGCATGCCGGCCTGCCGGACGGCGCCCTGCAGGGCACCTATGGCGGCGTCTCGGCCGAGGCGACGGTCGGCGGCGGGCTGGGCGCCAACGTGCTCGTCGGCGGGCTCGAGGACTCCGTTTCGCTGCAGCCGGTCAGCGTTCAGGGCCAGGTCGGCCTCAACGCCTCGCTCGCCGTTTCGGCGCTGCGCCTCACCTACCAGCGCTGAACGACGCCGCGACGCGGACAGCCTTCCGCGTGCGCCGCCCGCCCATCCGGCGGGCGGCGTTTCTTTTGCCGGCGACGCTTGCAAGCGTCGCGGATCGGCGCGACCATCCTCCACGGGGCCGGGAAACGGCCCGGCTCCGGATCATCACGGGCGAGGCCGCCCGAGAACAATCGATGAACGGAGGACAACGCCATGGACAAGGATGGAGGTGGCGCCGGCAGAAGAGCCGGTCCCCGAACCGTCGCCCTCGTCGGACCGATGGGCACGGGCAAGACGACGCTGCTCGAGGCGATCCTCGCGCGGACGGGCGCGGTGCAGCGCCAGGGCGCGGTCGAGGACGGCACGGCGCTCGGCGACGGCTCGGCCGAGGCGCGGGCGCACGGCATGAGCGTCGCGCTCAACATCGCCGAGACCCGCTTCATGGACGAGCCGATCGCCCTTGTCGATGCGCCGGGTTCGATCGAGTTCTGGAGCGCGGCCGAGGCGGCGCTGCCCGCCGTCGATCTCGCCATCGTCGTGGTCGAGGCGGATGCGCGCAAGATCCCGGCCCTGCAGGTGATCCTGAAGCGGCTGGAGACGCTCGGCATCCCGCGCCTCCTCTTCCTCAACAAGATCGACCGCACCGAGATCGGTGTCCGCGCCGCGCTTTCCCTGCTGCAGACGGCGAGCACCGTGCCGCTCGTCGCCCGCCACATCCCGATCCGTCAGCACGACGTCGTCACCGGCTTCATCGATCTGGCGCTCGAACGGGCCTTCATCTATCGCGAGCACGCGACAGCGCTCGAGGTCGACATGACCGACGAGGACCGTGCGCGCGAGGTCGAGGCGCGCTTCCAGATGCTCGAGACGCTCGCCGACTATGACGACGTGCTGATGGAGGAACTGCTCGAGGACGTCCAGCCGAGCCGCGAGACGGTGTTCGCCGACATGATGCGCGAGACCCGGCAAGGGCTCGTCGTGCCGGTGATGATCGGCTCGGCGCTGCACGGCAACGGCGTCCACCGGCTCCTGAAGGCGATCCGCCACGACGCACCCGACATCGCCGAGACCGGTGTCCGGCTCGGCGTCGAGGCGGGCGAGGACGCGGTGGTGCAGATCGTCGGGACGATCCACACCGGCCATGCCGGCAAGCTCTCGATCGGCCGTGTGCTCGCCGGCCGGCTCGGCGAGACGGCGGAGCTCGTCGGGCCGGACGGGCCGGCCGGCCGCGCCTCCGGCCTCGTGCGCATCCTCGGCGGCCAGACGGTGAGGCGCGGCGCGGCGCTGCCGGGCGAACTCGTCGGCCTGTCGAAGGTCGAGGGCGCCCGCACCGGCATGACGCTTTCCACCGGCCGGAGCGCGCCGCGCCAGATCGCCCCCTTCGCGCCGCCCGCCCCGGCGATCGAGATCGCCATCGCGCCGCTCGAGCGGAAGGACGACGTCAAGCTGTCCGCGGCGCTCGCCAAGCTCGTCGAGGAGGACCCCGGCCTGACGCTGCGCCAGGCGGAGGAGACCGGCGAGACGATTCTCGGCGGCCAGGGCGAAATGCATCTGCGCGTCGCGACGGAGCGGCTCGCCGGCCGCTTCGGCCTCGCCATCGAGACGCGCGAACCGGCGATCCGCTATCGCGAGACGATCCGCGGCGCCGCCTCGGTGCGCGGCCGGCACAAGAAGCAGTCGGGCGGGCACGGCCAGTATGGCGACTGCGCGCTCGAGATCCGGCCCTTGCCGCGCGGCAGCGGCTTCCGCTTCGAGGACGCGATCACCGGCGGCGTCGTGCCGCGCAACTACATTCCGGCGATCGAGGCGGGCGCCGCCGACGCCCTCAAGGCCGGGCCGCTCGGCTTCCCGGTCGTCGATGTCGCGGTGCGGCTCGTCGACGGCTCCTATCACAGCGTCGATTCCTCCGATCAGGCCTTCCGCATGGCGGCGCAGATCGGCATGCGCGAGGGGCTGGAGGCCTGCGGCGCGGTGCTGCTCGAACCGGTGCTGCGGGTCGGGATCGCCGCGCCCTCCGAGGCGACGCCGCGCATCAACACGCTCGTCACGCAGCGGCGCGGCCAGATCCTCGGCTTCGACGTGCGGGAGGGGTGGCCGGGCTGGGACGTCGTCGAGGCGCTGATCCCGGAGGCGGAGATGCGCGGGCTGATCGTCGAGCTGCGCTCGGTGACGGCGGGCGTCGGCTCGTACGTCGCCCGCTTCGATCATCTCGCCGAGCTCGCCGGCCGGCTCGCCGAGCAGGCGGCGGAGCGGGCGCGCCGTCAGGCGGCATGAAACGGCGACGGGTTTCGCTGCGTATAGAGCGGGAGAAGCGTGCCGCCGCCGGCGGCACGCCATCGTGATTGGCGCCCCCGGGCGCCCCGCTCTAGGACTCCGCGAAAGGGAGAATGGCGATGCTGATCCGCAACAAGCGCCGCTGGGAGATCGCCGAACGGGAGGCGACGCCCGAAGCCGCCTTCCTCGACCGCCGCCAGATCCTCGCCGCCGCCGGGCTCGGCGCGGTCGGGCTCGGCGCCGCCGCCCTGCCGCTCGGCGTCACGGGCCGCGCGGCGGCGCAGGAGGCGGACCCGACCGCCGACCTCTACCCGGCGAAGCGGAACGGGAAATTCACCCTCGACCGCGGCCTGACACCGGAAGAGATCAACGCGCACTACAACAATTTCTACGAGTTCAGCACCGACAAGGAACTCGCCGATGCGGCGCAGCGCCTGCGCACCCGGCCCTGGCAGGTGAAATTCGACGGTCTCGTCGAGGCGGAGAAGACGGTCGACATCGACACGCTGATCCGCGCGATGCCGCTCGAGGAGCGGCTCTACCGCCACCGCTGCGTCGAGGCGTGGTCGATGACCGTGCCGTGGACCGGCTTCCCGCTCGCCGCGCTCGTCGCCTATGCGAAGCCGCTCGCCGCGGCGAAATATGTCCGCATGGAGACCTTTCTCGATGCCGACATGGCGCCGGGCCAGAACCAGCCCTGGTATCCCTGGCCCTATATCGAGGGGCTGACGATGGCCGAGGCGACCAACGACCTCGCCTTCATGGTGACCGGCGCCTATGGCAAGCCGGTGATGAAGCAGATGGGTGCGCCGCTGCGGCTGGCGACGCCCTGGAAATATGGATTCAAGTCGATCAAGTCGATCGTCCGCTTCTCCTTCGTCGAGGAGCGGCCGGTCGGGCTCTGGGAGGCGCTGCAATCCTCCGAATACGGCTTCTGGGCGAATGTGAACCCGGAAGTGCCGCATCCGCGCTGGAGCCAGGCCGAGGAGCGCGTGCTGCACACCGGCGAGCGCGTGCCGACGCTGCTCTTCAACGGCTATGCCGAGGAAGTGGCCGGGCTCTACAAGGGGCTCGAGAACGAACCGCTCTATATGTGAGCAGAGGGAGGGCCGTCACGGCCCTCTGCCTTCTCTTTGGGCGGCGCCGTGTCTCGACCGCGCGACGCCCTCTCCGCGGTCTTTCGACCCTGCCGACCGCAGAGGCGCGTCGAGTCGGCCGGCCCGGAACGAACGGGCAGGATGATCCTTCGAATTTTGAAGCAAACCCTAGAAAAGAAAAAGCCGGGCCACCTTTCGGGACCCGGCAAGTCTATGTCGCTGCGGCAGGGATATCGCAGCGAACACCTTCCAGAGGGAACAGCTGATCCGGAACGCGCCCGTAGGGAGGAGAAACGGGGGCTCCGCAACGCATCAGCTATGGCGTATATGTAATCATAAGGCTGCCTAAACAACCAGCATCGCTGCATTGCAGCTATGCATTTTCGAGATAGCTTGCGGCTCCATCCGGGATGCGCGGCCGACGCCGCCTCGAAACGGCGCAAATCCGCGCCTTTCCGCCTCTTTGCAGTGCAGCGAACCATGCGGCGTTGCGGCGGGCCGCCCATCGCCGACGCTGATGAATTCATGACGAGACGGAATTGGACGCCGGCCTCGCGACGCGGCAATGTGACGGGCCTTCCGGAGAGGAATGATGACGACCGGCCGCTACACGCTCCATTCGATGCAGGATTCCGGCAATTGCTACAAGCCGCGCCTCGCCCTGCATCATCTGGGTATTCCGTTCTCGATCGTCGATGTCGACATCGAGAACGGCGAGAGCCGCACGCCGGATTTCCTCGCCCTCAATCCGAACGGCAAGGTGCCGCTGCTCGTGCTGCCCGACGGCCGGCCGCTCGCCGAATCGAACGCCATGCTCTGCCATCTCGCCGAGGGCTCGGCGCTCGTGCCCGACGACCCTTACGAGCGGGCCTGCGTCTGGCAATGGCTGTTCTTCGAGCAGTACAGCCACGAGCCGCAGATCGCGGTGGCGCGCTATTGGCTGCATCTGAAACCGGGCGGCGCCGCGATGGTGACGGCCGAGCAGATCGCCGGCTGGCAGAAGAAGGGCGCGGCGGCGCTCGGCGTGATGGAGCGGCATCTCGAGCGGGCCGACTGGTTCGGCGAACACCGCTTCTCGATCGCCGACATCGCCCTCTACGCCTATACCCATGTGGCGCACGAGGGCGGCTTCGACCTGTCGCCCTATCCGGCGATCGGCGCCTGGATCGACCGGGTTGCCGGCCTGCCCGGCCACGTCGACATCGCGTGGCGGCCTTCGAACGGTTGAGACGAGCCCCCGGGGTGACGCGCATCACTGCGCCACCACCGCCGGGCGGCTAGATCCTCCCCGTTCACGCCGCCACGATTTCACCACGACATCGGTCGGCCGCCGCCACGGGCGGTCCGAACCACCGCCCCTTTCGTCGCCTTCAATGGCGGCGTGGGGCATCGAGGCACGGGGAAATCCGATGACGGAGCGCGATACGATCGACCGCCGCGAGACCTTGCTGCGGCGCACCTTCCTCGCCTGGGCGGCCGTCTATGTCGCGGTGGTCGCCGGCATTGCGATCAGCCATTTCCTGACCGGGCCGGCGAACGAGCCCTCGCCGCAGCAGCTGATCGCGCGCGGCCATACGGCGGTCCAATATGTGCCGCTCGCGCCGCAGACGGTGCGCCTCGACGAGCCGGGCTGACGCCCGGATCACGACATTGCGTTCGGCGCGTGAACGCACCGGACGCGCGCCGACCCCATTTTGCGCCTGACACCGACCGTCACCGGAGGCGCCAGAATGACCCCGAACCCGAGATCCCTCACCCTCGCCGCGGCCGCGCTCCTCGCGGTCTCCGCCGCACCCGCGGCCGCCGAGACCTTCGAGACGAAGGCCGGCCCGGTTTCCGCCGACATCGTCGCCGAGGGGCTCGAACATCCCTGGGCCGTCGCCTTCCTCCCCGATGGCGCGATGCTCGTCACCGAGCGGCCGGGGCGGCTGCGCATCGTCAGCGGCGGCGCGCTGTCGCCCCCCGTCGAAGGCGTGCCGGAGGTCCACGCCCGCGGCCAGGGCGGCCTGCTCGACGTCGTGCTCGATCCGGCCTTCGGCGAGAACGGGCTCGTCTATCTCTCCTATGCCGAGGCCGGCGAGGGCGGCGCCGGCACGGCGGTCGCCCGCGGCCGGCTGGTGCGCGAGGGCGACACGCCGCGCCTCGCCGATGTCGCGGTGATCTTCCGCCAGAAGCCGAAGGTTTCCGGCAACGGCCATTTCGGCTCCCGTCTCGTCTTCGCGCCGGACGGCCTGCTCTTCGTCACGCTCGGCGAGCGGCAGAAGAAGACGCCGGCGCAGGACCTGATGCAGCATCTCGGCAAGATCGTCCGCATCGCGCCGGACGGCGCGGTGCCGGCGGACAACCCCTTCGTCGGCCGCGCCGACGCGCTGCCCGAAATCTGGAGCTATGGCCATCGCAACCCGCAATCGATCGCGATCGAGCCCGGCACCGGCCGTCTCTTCGAGGTCGAGCACGGTGCGCGCGGCGGCGACGAGGTGAACCTGCCCGAGGCCGGCCGGAACTATGGCTGGCCGGAGATCTCCTATGGCGTCAACTATGACGGCTCGGCGATCGGCGTCGGCACGGAAGCCGAGGGCATGGAACAGCCCGTCCATGTCTGGGATCCGTCGATCGCACCGTCCGGCGCGGCCTTTTATGACGCTGACGCGCTGCCCTTCTGGCGCGGCGATCTCTTCGTCGGCGCGCTCAAATCGCAGCTGCTGGTGCGGCTCGATGTCGAGGACGGCCGCATCGTCGGCGAGGAACGGCTCTTCGAGGGCCGCTTCGGCCGGATCCGCGACGTCCGCCAGGGTCCGGACGGGGCGCTCTACATGGTCACCGATTCCGGCGACGGCGCCGTCATCCGCATCGGCCCGGCCGAGGCCGGAACCGCCGGCTGAGGGATCTGGCGCGTCCGGTCATCCCCTCTCCCCACTCGGCCCGGCTGTTGCCGAGCCGAGCGCGGAAAAGGCGAAGCCGGCAAAAGCCGACTTCGCCGGCGGGAGAGGGGGGAGCCCAGGCGTTGCGCTCGTTCGCCCCGCGCATGCTCGGTCGCAGGTCTGGACAGCGGGTGCCGCCCCCTCTCCCGCTCCGCGGGAGAGGGCTTCCGGCCTCGGCGTCGCAGGGAGCGTCAGCGACCGAGACGCGTAGGCCGGAAGGGTGAGGGTGGCTCGCTTCCCGCTTGCCGATCGAGGAGAAGACCCTCACCCGACCTCTCCCGCAAGCGGGAGAGGGGTTCGTCTCGCTTGCGGGTCGGGTGATCCGATCGGCCGGTGCGGCTTTCCCCTCTCCCGCTCGCGGGAGAGGGCTTCCGGCCTCGGCGTCGCAGGGAGCGGCAGCGACCGAGACGCGTAGGCCGGAAGGGTGAGGGCCCTTCCCTTCTTCTGCCGGACGGGCAAGCTCCGCCCCGCGCGAGGCTCTCAGAGATACGGTGTTGCGAGCCGGAAGGCGGCGTCGCGCAGCCTGGCGGGGAGGGGGCGGGCGGCCATGTCGTCGCGGGTCGCCTCGCGGCCGCGGGCGCGCTTTTCCGCGATGATCGCCTCGATCGTCGCGGCGAAGTCCTCGTCATAGGCCTCGACATTGAACTCGAAGTTCAGCCGCAGGCTGCGCATGTCCCAATTGCCGGAGCCGATCAGCACCCAGGAGCGATCGACCACCATCAGCTTCGAATGGTCGAAGGGCGGATCGGTGAAGACGAAGCGGCAGCCGGCCCGCATCAGCGGCGCGAGCCCGGCCCGCATCGCCCAGTCGAAGAACAGGAAATCGGTCTTCCTCGGCAGCAGGATCTCGACCTCGACGCCGCGCAGCGCGGCGAGCGCGAGCTGTGAGGTGAGCCGGTCGTCGGGCAGGAAATAGGGCGTGACGATCACGATCCGCTCGTGCGCCCGGCCGATCGCCGCGGCGAGCGTCCACAGGAGCTTCTCATTGTCCTCGTCCGGCCCGCTGACGAGGCCGCGCGCCGCCACCCCGCCCGCCGCCTGCTGGCGGGGAAACCAGAGCGGGCCTTCGAGCACCTCGCCGGTGGTGAAGGCCCAGTCGTCGACGAAGCTCGCGACGAGGTGAGAGACGACCGGTCCGGAAAGCCGGAAATGCACGTCCTGCACGCCGTGCGGGCCGTCATAGCGGCCGGAGCGCCACAGGCATTTCCGCCAGACGTTCATGCCGCCGGTGAAGCCGAGCCGGCCGTCGGCGACGAGCAGCTTCTTGTGGTTGCGCAGGTTGAGGAAGGCCATGCGCCACGGCGCGAAGGAATGCATGAAGCGGGCGACCGGCACGCCCGCCTCGAGGAGGCGGGCCGTTCCCCCGGCGCGGAAATAGCCGGAGCCGACCCCGTCGAGGAGCACCCGCACCGCGACGCCGCGCCGATGCGCCGCGGCGAGCGCCTCGACGATCGGGCCGCCGGCCTCGTCGTCGCGGAAGATGTAGCTCGCGAGGAGAACGCTCTTCTGCGCCCCCTCGATCGCCGCCACCATCGCCGGATAGGCTTCGTCGCCGTCGATGAGGGGCTCGATGCGGTTGCCCGAGAGAAGCGGCCAGCCGGTCAGCAGGCTGCCGAGCCGGGCGAGGGGCTTGAGGTTCTCCGCCTCCTCGCGCGGCAGGGTGGAGAGATCGGCGAGATGGCGGGCGGGCGGCGGCCGACGGCCCGGGCCGGTCAGCCGCAGCGCCTTGCGGCGCACCCGGTTGATGCCGAAGATCAGATAGAGCGCCGCCCCGAAGAAGGGCGACAGCCAGGCGACGCCGATCCAGGCGACCGCCGATTGCGGCTGGATCCGCCGCAGGAGGGCGTGCGCCGTCACCGCGCTCGCCAGCACCGTGTGAAGGAGCAGGCTGCCGAGCCACCACGCCGTCTCTTGCGACATCGCTCCCGTTTCCGCCTGGCTGCGCAGGGTTTCTCCGGCCCCTCATATCGGAACGGAGAGGGCAACGCCAAGGCCGGCACGAAGTGCCGGCTCTCCCCGAAAAACCGCCCGCACGAAGTGCCGGCCCTCTCCGAAAAAGCGGCCCGCACGGAGGGCCGCGCTCTGCCGGGGAAAACGGCCGGTGCGAAGTGCCGTCCCGTCTTCGGAAAACGGCGGCTCCGGCCGGAAAAAGAAGAGGGCGGCGGGAGTGCCCGCCGCCCGCTCCGG
Organism: Prosthecomicrobium pneumaticum; assembly: GCF_014199915.1. Lineage (GTDB taxonomy): Bacteria > Pseudomonadota > Alphaproteobacteria > Rhizobiales > Kaistiaceae > Prosthecomicrobium > Prosthecomicrobium pneumaticum. The sequence goes on from NZ_JACHOO010000003.1 coordinate 464,972, forward strand.
ACGAAGAAATGCGCCGCGGCCGCGGCGGACGGTCAGCGCAGATTGGCGCAGAAGCGCTGGATCCGGCTGCAGGCCTCCTCGAGCAGCGTCTCCGAAGTGGCATAGGAGACGCGGAAGTTCGGCCCGAGGCCGAAGGCGGAGCCCTGCACGACGGCGACGCCTTCCTCTTCGAGGAGGGCGGAGACGAAATCCTCGTCGGTCTTCAGCGTGACGCCGCCGGCGCTCGTCTTGCCGATCGTGTCCTTGACCGAGGGGAAGACGTAGAAGGCGCCCTCCGGGTTCGGGCAGACGATGCCCTTCGCCTGGTTGAGCATCGAGACGACGAGATCGCGGCGCCTGCGGAACAGCTCGGCATTCTTCGGGATGAAGTCCTGCGGGCCGGTCAGCGCCTCGACCGCCGCCCATTGCGATACCGAGGAGGGGTTCGACGTCGACTGCGACTGGATCGTGCCCATCGCCTTGATCAGCTCGACCGGGCCGGCGCCATAACCGATCCGCCAGCCGGTCATCGCATAGGCCTTCGAGACGCCGTTCACCGTCAGCGTGCGGCCGTAGAGCGCGGGCTCGACCTCGGCGATCGTCGAGAACACGAAGCCGTCGAAGACGAGATGCTCGTACATGTCGTCGGTCATGATCCAGACCTGCGGATGGCGCAGCAGCACGTCGGCGAGCGCCCGCAGCTCCGCGCGGGTATAGCCCGCGCCGGTCGGGTTCGACGGCGAGTTGAGGATCAGCCACTTGGTCTTCGGGGTGATCGCCGCCTCGAGCGCCTCGGGGCCGATCTTGAAGCCCTTCTCCTGCGGCCCGACGATCTCGACCGGCGTGCCGCCGCCGAGCGCCACCATTTCCGGATAGGACACCCAGTAGGGCGCCGGCACGATCACCTCGTCGCCGGGGTTCAGCGTCGCCATCAGCGCGTTGTAGAGCACCTGCTTGCCGCCGGTACCGACCGTCACCTGGTTCTGCGCATAGGTGAGGCGGTTCTCGCGCTTGAACTTGTCGACGATCGCCGCCTTCAGCTCGGGCATGCCGTCGACCGCGGTATACTTCGTCTTGCCCTCGCGGATGGCGCGGATCGCCGCGTCCTTGATGTTGTCGGGCGTATCGAAATCGGGCTCGCCGGCGCCGAGCCCGATGACGTCGCGGCCGGCCGCTTTCAGCTCGCGGGCCTTGTTCGTCACCGCGATGGTGGCGGAGGGCTTGATGCGGGAAAGGCTGTCGGCGAGGAAGGCCATCGTCTCGGCTCCGAAATCGGGCGCGTGCCCCGGATTTTGCGGCGCGGAAGCTAGGCCGCGCGTGCGAGGATGGCAAGCGGGGAAGGGGTGGAATGCTGTGGTGCGGCCGGCCAATGTGCTAAGAGAGTTCACCCGCGTCCGGATGCAATCTCGGAATCAGAATGAAAAGCCCCAAGAGCGGATCCCATCACGATCGCAGGTTATCGGCGAAGATAGAGTATCTCCGTATCAAGAATTTTCGTGCGTTGAAGGACGTCGAGCTAAAGAACATTACGCCCCTGACCGTACTCCTCGGCCCGAATGGGAGCGGGAAATCGACCCTGTTCGATGTTTTCGCCTTTCTCTCCGAGTGTTTCGAGTCTGGCCTGCGGCGGGCTTGGGACCGGCGCGGGCGAGCAAAGGAGTTGAAGACGAGGGGATCGACGGGGCCGCTCGTCATAGAGATCAAGTACAAGGAGGATGGCTATCCTCTGATCACATACCACCTGGCTGTCGACGAGCGGGACGGCGCGCCGATCGTCGTCGAGGAATGGCTGAGGTGGAAGCGTGGGAGTTACGGCCAGCCCTTCAGATTTCTCGATTACCGGCAGGGTGTGGGAAAGGCGGTCAGTGGAGATAGACCGGACAAGGAGGACAAGAGGGCCGAGTATCCCCTAAAGTCACCGGATCTCATCGCTGTGAGTGCCCTCGGTCAGTTCGCCGAGCATCCGCGAGCCGCGGCCCTTCGAGAGTTCATCACCGGTTGGTACGTATCCTACCTCTCGATCGACAGTACACGCGGTCAGCCGGAGGTCGGTCCGCAGGAACGGCTGTCTCGGACCGGAGATAACCTCGCGAACGTGGTCCAGTATCTGGAAGAACGGCATCCGGAACAGCTGGCGCGAATATTTGGCGCCTTACGGGCGCGGGTTCCGAGAATCGAACGTGTCGTCGCGGAAGCGATGCCGGATGGCCGGCTCCTCTTGGCGATAAAGGATGCGCCGTTCGAAAGCCCCGTGCTGGCGCGTTTCGTCTCCGACGGTACGCTCAAGATGTTGGCGTATTTGATACTGCTCTACGATCCCGATCCTCCGCCGTTCATCGGAATCGAGGAGCCCGAGAACTTCCTGCATCCTCGCCTTCTTATCGGACTTGCGGAAGAGTGCCGCAGCGCCACGTCGAGAAGTCAGCTTCTGGTGACCACCCATTCCCCCTTCTTCTTGAACGGAATCCGTCCGGAAGAGATTCGCATCCTCTATCGGAACGAGGACGGATACACCGAAATCCGGTGCGCCGCAGACATTAGGGGGGTGCGAGAGTTCATGAAGGAGGGCGCGCTTGCCGGAGACCTATGGATGGAAGGTCACTTCGGGGTGGGCGACCCTCTCTCCAATCAAGGCGCCCCGTCTCGCAGGCAGGGGACTGGCAATTGAGAGCGACTCATATCGAGTTCCTCGTCGAGGAGTATTCGATGGAGATATTCCTTCAGAACGTCGTGCCGCGGATCGTTCCCGACATCGAATTCAGCGTTCACGCCCATCAGGGAAAGTACGATCTCCTCCGCAAATTGCGGAAACGTTTGAAGGGCTATGCACAGTGGCTCCCGAAGGATCGGCGCATCGTCGTACTCGTCGACCGCGACGATGAGGCCTGCGAAGAACTCAAGCACCGCCTCGAAGATGACGCCAAGGCCGCCGGGCTATCGAGTCGCACGGCTTCCGGCAGCGCGGACTGGCAGGTCGTCAGCAGGATCGCCGTAGAAGAACTGGAAGCTTGGTATTTCGGCGATTGGGACGCCGTTCGAACCTGCTATCCAAAGGTTCCCGCGACGGTTGCTAACCGCGCCGGCTATCGAAGCCCCGATGCGATCAAAGGCGGGACCTGGGAGCAGTTGGAGCGTGTCCTCCAAGCGGCGGGCTATTTCAAAGGAGGTCTTGAGAAACTCGCGGTGGCGAACGCCGTCGGCACTCGGTTCGACCCGCAACGGTGTTCGTCGCCCAGCTTCGTCCGGTTCCGCGACGTCCTGCTCGAGGCCACGGCCTGAGTTTCCCACATTCCACACATCGATCCGCTCTCCCGCCTCGCGAAGGACCCGCCCTTGTCCGATCTCGCCGCCAATCCGCTGTTGCAGCCCTTCGAGACGCCGTTCGAGGCGCCGCCCTTCTCGGCCGTCGCGCCGGAGCATTACCGGCCGGCCTTCGATGCCGGGATCGCCGCGCATCGCGCCGAGATCGAGACGATCGCCGCCGATCCCGCGCCGCCCACCTTCGAGAACACGATCGCCGCGCTCGAACGGAGCGGGCGGACGCTGTCGCGCGTCGCCGACATCTTCTTCAATCTGACGAGCGCCGAGACGAGCGACGCGCTCGAGGCGATCGAGCGCGACATCGCCCCCGTGCTCGCCCGCCATTCGAACGCGCTGTGGCTCGACGATCGCCTCTTCGCCCGCGTCGACGCGCTGATGAAGGCCGGCCCGGCCGGGCTGACCGACGAGCAGGCGCGCGTGCTCGAGCGCTACCACACCGCCTTCCGCCGCTCCGGCGCCGGGCTCGACGGCCCGACCAAGGACCGGCTCGCCGCGATCTCGGAGCGGCTCGCGACGCTCGGCACCACCTTCGGCCAGAACGTGCTCGCCGACGAGAAGAGCTGGTTCCTGGTGCTCGAACACGAGGCCGATCTCGAGGGCCTGCCGGATTTCGTGCGCGATGCGGCGGCGAAGGCGGCCGAGGATCGCGGCCTCGCCGGCCGCTTCGTGGTGACGCTGTCGCGCTCCTCGATCGAGCCCTTCCTGCAGTTCTCCGCCCGGCGGGACCTGCGCGAGCTCGCCTTCCGCGCCTGGATCGCCCGCGGCGAGGCGGGCGACACCGACAATCGCGGCATCATCGCCGAGACGGTGGCCCTGCGCGCCGAGCGGGCGAGGCTGCTCGGCTATCATAGCTTCGCCGATTACCGGCTGTCGGATTCGATGGCGCGGACGCCCGACGCCGCGCTCGGGCTGCTGACCTCGGTATGGACGGCGGCGCGGACCCGCGCGCTCGAAGAGGCGGCGGCGCTCGAGGAGATCGCCCGCGACGAGGGCGACAATGCCCCGCTCGCCCCCTGGGACTGGCGCTATTACGCCGAGAAGCGCCGCAAGGCCGAGTTCGATCTCGACGAGAGCGCGGTCAAGCCCTACCTGCAGCTCGAGAAGATCATCGCGGCGGCGTTCGACACCGCGACGAAGCTGTTCGGGCTCGCCTTCACGCCGCGGCCGGACGTGCCGGTCTACCATCCGGACGTGCGCGCCTGGGAGGTGACCGACGCTGAAGGCCGGCATGTCGGCCTCTTCCTCGGCGATTATTTCGCCCGGCCCTCCAAGCGCTCCGGCGCCTGGATGAGCGGCTATCGCAGCCAGGAGCGGTTCGACGGCGAGGTGCGGCCGATCATCGTCAATGTGATGAACTTCTCGAAGCCGTCCGATGGCGAGCCGGCGCTGCTCTCCTTCGACGATGCCCGCACCCTCTTCCACGAGTTCGGCCACGGCCTGCACGGCCTCCTCTCCGACGTCTCCTATCCCTTCATCTCGGGTACGAGCGTCGCGCGCGACTTCGTCGAATTCCCCTCGCAGCTCTATGAGCACTGGCTCGAACGGCCGGAAGTGCTGTCGCGCTTCGCGGTCCATTACCGCACGGGCGAGCCGATGCCGAAGGCGCTGCTCGACCGGCTGCTCGCGACGCGGAACTTCAATCAGGGCTTCGCGACCGTCGAATACACCGCTTCGGCGCTGTTCGATCTCGACATCCACCGGCTCGCCGAGCCGGGCGCGCTCGACGTGACGGAGTTCGAGAAGGCGGAACTCGACCGGATCGGCATGCCGGAGGCGATCGTGCTCCGCCACCGCCCGCCGCATTTCCAGCACGTCTTCGCCGGCGACGGCTATTCGTCCGCCTATTATTCCTATCTCTGGTCGGAAGTGCTCGATTCCGACGGCTTCGGTGCCTTCGAGGAGGCGGGCGATCCGTTCGATCCGGCGGTCGCCGAGCGGCTGAAGACCTTCGTCTATTCCGCCGGCTACAGGCGCGATCCGGCCGAGGCCTATCGCGCCTTCCGTGGCCGCGATCCCGACCCCTCCGCGCTCCTGAAGAAGCGCGGCCTCGTCCCGATCGGCGGGGAGGCCTGAGCGGTCCGCCTCAGCCCGCGGCGGGAGGGGGCGACGCCTTCTCCCCCGCACCGGATGCCGGGTCCTCGCGGCCCGGCGTCGTGAGCCAGCCGATCACGCCGGCGAGGATGGCGAGCACGCCGCAGATCGTCGCCGCGGCGGCGAAGCCCATGATGTGGGCGCGGGCGGCGAGGGCCGTCGCCTCCGGTCCGGCGGCCTCCGCCGCGCCGAGCCCACCGAAGCCGGCCGCCGCGACGGTCGCCGCCGCCGTTCCGGTCTCCCCCGACAGCGCCAGCGAGAACCCCATCCCGACCGCGATGCCGAGGCTCGCAACGGCGAGCAGGCCGGCGACGCGGGCAACCGCATTGTTGATGCCCGATGCGGCGCCGCCGCGCTCGGCCGGCGCGGCGTTCATCACCGCGGTCGACAGCGGCGCGACCGTGATCCCCATGCCGAGCCCCATCAGCAGCATGACCGGCAGCATGGCGAGCCAGAAGCCGCCCTGCGCCACCGCCGGGCCGAGCGCGAGGAAGGAAAGGCCGGTCAGCACCGGCCCGAGCGAGAGCAGCGGCCGGACGCCGAAGCGGTCGGCCATCTGGCCGCCGAAGCGCGACAGCACGCCCATCACGACCACGAAGGGCAGGAACACCGAGCCGGCGAGCGCGGCCGGATAGCCGTGCCCGGCGATCAGCGCCGTCGGGAGGAAGAAGAAGGCGCCGGAGAGCGCGAAATAGAGGAGCAGCGTCAGCCCGTTGACGCCGGCAAAGGTGCGGTCGGCAAAGAGCGCGAGCGGCATCATCGGCTGGGCGGTGCGCGCCTCCCAGAGGAGGAAGAGGCCGAGCACCGCCGCCCCGGCGAGCGCGATGCCGAGGAGCAGCGGCGCGCCGAAGGGCCGGTCGGGCGCGCCGAGCGCCGTCAGCCCGTAGGCGACGAGGCCGAGCCCGAGCACGGCGAGGAGGCCGCCCCAATAGTCCATCGTGGCCGCGGCGTGGCGCCGGTCGGCCGCCACCTTCGACGCGGTGAGCCAGAAGGCGGCGAGCGCGAAGGGGACGTTGATCAGGAACAGGAAGCGCCAGGAGGCGAGGTCGGCGAGCGCCCCGCCGACGACCGGCCCGAGCGCCGGCGCGATCGAGGCCGCCGCCGCCCAGGTGCCGATCGCCGCGCCGCGCCGCTCGGGCGGATAGTGGGCGGCGATGAGGGCGAGCGAGCCCGGAACCATCAGCGCGGCGCCGATCCCCTGCACGGCGCGGGCGAGGATCAGGCTGCCGGGCGACCAGGCGAGGCCGCAGGCCGCCGAGGCGATGCCGAACAGGGCGATGCCGAGGAGGAACACCCGGCGCAGCCCGTAGGCGTCGCCGGCCGCCCCGCCGATCAGGGTGAAGGCGGCGAGTGTGAGCGTATAGCCGTTCGCCGCCCATTGCGCCTCGCCGAGCGAGGCGCCGAGCTGGTCGCGCAGGAACGGCAGGGCGATCGTCATGATCGAGCCGTCCATGAAGGCCATGCCCGAGGCGAGGATGGTGGCGAGGAGCACGAAGCCGGCGCCCGGCCGCGTCGTGCCGGCATCCCCCGGGGCCGCCGCGCGCGCATCGGTCCCGCCGGCGCGGATCGCGTCCGTCCCGCTCTCGTCGATCCCGGTCATGCCGCCACCTCGCTGCCTCGCTTCGACTATAGACCCGGTGGCGCGCGCCGCGCGGCGTTTTCCGGCGCGGGCTTGCGTGCCCGCTCCCGCTTCCGCACAGTCCCTCCCGCCCCTGCACAGGAACGCCGCGTGATCCGCCTCATCCTCCTCGCCGTCTCGCTCCTCTTCGCGCTCCCCGCGGCGGCGCAGTCGCGCGCCGAGACGGAGCGCGCCTTCGCGCGCTGGCTCGCCGGGCCGGTGACGGCCGATGCGCGGGCCGCCGGCATCTCGGCGGCGACGCTCGCCGCCGCCTTTGCCGGGCTGACGCTCGATTGGGACCTGCCCGATCTCGCACCGCCGGGCGCGAAGCCGGCCGAGGCGCCGCAGCGCCAGGCGGAGTTCTCCGATCCGGCGCGTTATTTCGACGAGGCGAAGCTCGCCCGGCTCGCCGCGATCGGCCGGACGAAGCGCGCGGCGTGGAAGAAGACCCTCGCCGCGATCGAGAAGCGCTATGGCGTGCCGGCCGAGATCGTCGTCGCCGTCTGGGGCCGCGAATCGGGCTTCGGCACGGCGAAGATGCCGGAGCCGCTCATTCGCGCCCTTGCCACCGAGGCCTTCATGGGCGCCCGCAAGGGGAGCTTCTACCCGGAACTCCTCGCGGCGCTGCGCATCCTCGAGGAGGACCACGTGCCGCTCGAGGAGCTGCGCGGCTCCTGGGCCGGCGCGATGGGCCAGCCGCAATTCCTGCCCTCGAAATACCTCACCCACGCCGTCGATTTCGACGGCGACGGCCGGCGCGACATCTGGCGCTCGGTGCCCGACAGCCTCGCCTCGATCGCCCATTATCTCGCCGGTCACGGCTGGGTGCGCGGCGCCCGCTGGGGCGTCGAGGTCGCCGTGCCGGCAACCGTCTCCTGCACGCTCGAAGGGCCGGAGACCGGCATGAAGCCGGCCGACTGGCGCGGCATGGGGATCGGCCTCGCCGGCGGCGGCGCGCTCCGTCCCGACGAGCCGGGCGCCACCGCGCATCTGCTCGGCCCGGCCGGCACGACCGGGCCGCGCTTCCTCGTCTCGGAGAATTTCTACGTCCTGAAGCGCTATAATGAGAGCGATCTCTACGCGCTCTTCATCGGCCATCTCGCCGACCGGATCGCCGGGCGCGACGGCGGCTTCCGCACCCCGTGGGCGACGCCGCCGCATCTCACCCGCGCCGCGGTGCGGGGGATGCAGCAGCGGCTGGAGGCGCAAGGCCACGATGTCGGCGGGGCGGACGGCCTCGTCGGCTACAAGACGCGCATCGCCATCGGCCTCGCCGAGGAGAGGGCCGGCCGGCCGGCCACATGCTGGCCGAGCGAGCGCTTCGTCGAGGGCCTGCGCTGACCGCTTCCGCTTGCCGGGGCCGCGCGCCATGCCCTAAAGCTCGGGACGATCAAGGGAGGCCATAAGATCATGGCGGTCATCACCGACATCGCCACGCGCGTCTACAATCACGGCTTCCGGATCGACCCGATCGTCCGCACGCTGCTCGACACCGATTTCTACAAATTCCTGATGCTGCAGCTGATCCGCTCCGTCGCGCCGGAGGTGAACGCCACCTTCGGCATGATCAACCGGACCAAATCGGTGCGCCTCGGCGAGATCATCGACGAGCGCGAACTGCGCGACCAGCTCGACCACGCCCGCACGCTGCGCTTTCAGAAGAACGAGCTGATCTGGCTCGCCGGCAACACGTTCTATGGCGTCAAGCAGATCTTCAAGCCCGACTTCCTCGAATGGCTCGCCAATTTCCGGCTGCCCGATTACGAGCTGCACCGCACCGCGGACGGCCAGTACGAGCTGCATTTCGAGGGCAAATGGTGCGAGACGACGATGTGGGAGGTGCCGGCGCTCGCGATCGTCAACGAACTGCGCGCCCGCGCCGCGATGCGCGGCATGAGCCGGTTCGAGCTCGATGTGCTCTATGCCCGGGCGAAGGCGAAGCTGTGGCACAAGGTCGAGCGGCTGCGCCGTCTGCGCGAGGAGGGTCCGCTCAAGATCGCCGAGTTCGGCACGCGGCGCCGGCACGGCTTCCTGTGGCAGAAATGGTGCGTCGAGGCGATGCAGGAGGGGCTCGGCGATTCCTTCACCGGCACCTCGAACGTCAAGCTCGCCATGGATGCCGGCCTCGAGGCGATCGGCACCAATGCGCACGAACTGCCGATGGTCTATGCCGCGCTCGCCGAATCGGACGAGGCGCTCGCCCGCGCGCCCTACCGGGTGCTCGAGGACTGGTCGCAGATGTATTACGGCAATCTGCTCGTCGTGCTGCCCGACACCTACGGCACCACCGCCTTCCTCAGGAACGCGCCGGACTGGTCGGCGCGCTGGCGCGGCTTCCGGCCGGATTCGAAGCCGCCGATCGAAGCCTCCGAGGAGATCATCGCCTGGTGGCGGGCGCGCGGCCAGAACCCGCGCGACAAGCTGATCGTGCTGTCCGACGGCATGGACATCGACACGATCGAGGAGAGCGTCCGGGCGCTGCGCGGCCGGGTCGAGCTGTCGATCGGCTGGGGCACGACGCTCACCAACGACTTCGAGGATTGCGCGCCGGACGACCGCAACGAGATGCTGCGGACCATCTCGCTCGTCTGCAAGGTGGTCTCGGCGAACGGCCGGCCGGCGGTCAAGCTCTCCGACAATCCGGAAAAGGCGACCGGCCCCGCCGACGAGATCGCCCGCTACCGCCGCATCTTCGGCGAGGCGGGCGTCAGCGCCCACCCGGTCTTCGTCTGAGCGGGGAGGGCGCCCGGCCGGGGCCCGTGCGGCGCGCGGCCCTTGGCCCCGTCAGAACTGCCAGTTCTGCGCCTTGGCGAGCATGAAGTCGCGGAAGGCGGTGACGCGGGCGGAGTTCTTCAGTTCCGCCGGATAGACGAAATAGGTGGCGAAGCTCGGCACCTGCGCCTCCGGCAGCAGCTTCACGAGCGGCGTGTCGGTCTCGATCATGTAATCGGGCAGGATGGCGATGCCCGTGCCGCGCTCGACCGCCGATTTGATCGCATAGATGTTGTTGATGCGGACGATCGGCTCGCGCGGATTGTCGGTCGAGCGCCCGGCGACCTCGAGCCAGTTGACGTCGCGGATGTTGACCGGCACCGGCTGGCCGAAGGTGACGATGCGGTGGCGGTCGAGATCGTCGATCGAGGTCGGCGCGCCGAACCGGTCGAGATAGGCCTTCGCCGCATAGACATGATAGTGCACGGTGAACAGCCGGCGCTGGATCAGGTCCGGCTGCACCGGCTGGCGCAGCCGGATCGCCACGTCCGCCTGCCGCATCGAGAGGTCGAGCTCCTGGTCCTCGAGGATCAGGTGCAGGTTCACCTCCGGATGCAGGTCGGTGAATTCCTTGATGCGCTGGGTCAGCCAGGTCGAGCCGAGCGCCACCGTGGTGGTGATGCGCAGCGTGCCGGTCGGCTTCTCGCGGCTGTCGGTCAGCCGGGTGCGCACGCTCTCGAGCTTGTCGAGCACGTCCTGCGAGGCCCGGAACAGCATCTCGCCCTGTTCGGAGAGGATCAGCCCGCGCGCATGGCGATGGAACAGCGGCACGCCGAGTTCCTGCTCGAGCGCGCCGACCTGCCGGCTCACCGCCGACTGGCTCATGTTCAGCACTTCGCCGGCATGTGTGAAGGATCCCGCCTGCGCCGCGGCATGGAAGATCCTGAGCTTGTCCCAGTCCATGGGTCCCCGTACCTCGTCGCGGCCCCCCGCCGCGACCGCTCCGTCCCTTTGTGCGTCGTCTATTCGGCGGCGAGCGCCGTTTCCTGCGTGCTGGCCGCGAGGAAGCGCTCGGCCTCGAGCGCCGCCATGCAGCCCATGCCGGCGGCGGTGACCGCCTGGCGATAGGTCTCGTCCGTCACATCGCCGGCCGCGAACACGCCCGGCACGCTGGTCGCGGTCGAATCCGGCGCCGTCCAGATATAGCCGGACGGCTTCAGATCGAGCTGGCCGCGGACGATCTCGACCGCGGGTGCGTGGCCGATGGCGATGAACACGCCGTCGACCGTCCGCTCCGAGACCGCGCCCGTCTCGACATTGCGCAGCCGCACGCCCGTCACCGAGGGCGGGAAGCCCGCCTTGCCGAGCACTTCGTCGACCGCGGTGTTCCAGACCACCTCGACTTTCGGATGCGCGAACAGCCGGTTCTGCAGGATGCGCTCGGCGCGGAAATGGTCGCGCCTGTGCACGACCGTCACCCTGGAGGCGAAATGGGTGAGGTAGAGCGCCTCCTCGACCGCGGTGTTGCCGCCGCCGACCACCACGACCTCCTTGTCGCGGTAGAAGAACCCGTCGCAGGTCGCGCAGGCCGAGACGCCGAACCCCTTGAAGCGCTGCTCGCTTTCGAGGCCGAGCCATTTCGCCTGCGCGCCCGTCGCGATGACGAGCGCGTCGGCGGTGTAGACCGTGCCGGAATCGCCCGTCAGCACGAAGGGCCGGCGCGACAGGTCGGCCGAGACGATGGTGTCGGTGACCATCTTCGTGCCGACATGCTCGGCCTGCAGCCGCATCTGCTCCATCAGCCAGGGACCCTGGATGACGTCGGCGAAGCCCGGATAGTTCTCGACATCGGTGGTGATGGTCAGCTGGCCGCCGACCTGGATGCCGGAGATCATGACCGGTTCGAGCATGGCGCGGGCGGCGTAGATCGCCGCGGTGTAGCCGGCCGGCCCCGATCCGACGATCAGCAGTTTCGCGTGCATGCCTGGTCCCCGCTCCTTCCGGTGTCGCCCCTCGCGCTCCCGGCTTCTCCCCGCCGAATATGGCGCGGACAAGGAGAGAGCGCCATCCACAGGCCCGTCACGCACGATCATTTCACAAACGCGACATGATCTGACAGAATCGCCCGCGCGTGCCCGACCTCTCGCATATCGTGTCCGCCACCCCTCATTGCCATAGCCGCAGAGCACCGCCCTTGAAAGCCGCCCTCGACGCGATCGACTGGAAAATCCTCAGGGAATTGCAGGCCGATGGCCGCATGACCAATGTCGAGCTGGCGCGCCGGGTCGGCATCTCGGCGCCGCCCTGCCTGCGCCGGGTGCGCGCCCTCGAGGAAGCGGGAATCATCCGGGGCTATCGCGCCCTCGTCGACGAGAAGGCGCTCGGCTACGACGTGACGGTCTTCGCGATGATCGGGCTGACCAGCCAGGCGGAGGCGGACCTCGTCGCCTTCGAGGCGAAGGTGCGCGAATGGCCACTGGTGCGCGAGTGCCACATGATGTCGGGCGAGATCGATTTCGTGCTCAAATGCGTCGCCCCGTCGCTGCGCGCCTTCCAGACCTTCGTCATCGAGGAACTGACGGCGGCCCCCAATGTCGGCAGCGTCAAGACCGCCCTCGCCATCCGCCGCGTCAAGGACGAACCGGTGGTGCCGATCGCCTGAACGGCGCTCCGGGCTCGTCCCGCCGCTCTTCCGATCGGCCTGCCTCTTCAAGAGCACCCGTCAACCCGGCCTCCGTGCCGGGGTCCATGCTCGTGCCGCGGGGCCGCCCGCGCGCCGTCACCCCGCGCCGTCACCCCAAAGCGCCGCCCCCCAAAGCGCCGCCGCCCCGCGTGCCGTCATCCTCGCGAAGGCGAGGATTCGTCACGCAGGGCCGGCCGCTGTTTCATGGGTTCCCGCTTTCGCGGGAAGGACGGCCGGGAAGGACCGCGCCCGGAGCCCGCACCCGCACGATTATGGATGCCGGCACGGAGGCCGGCATGACGGGTGGAGGGGGCTGTTCCGCCGGCATGACGGGTTGAGGGGCTGTTCAGAGGAGCCGGCAGGAGGGCCCCAGAGCGGCCGGACGGGTCCGGAGCGGCAGCCTCCCTCCCCCCTTGTGGGGGAGGGTCGGGGTGGGGGGTGAATACGCTGAAGCCGAAGGCCCGCCACGCCACAGCATCCGTCACCCCGGCCTCCGTGCCGGGGTCCATACTCGTGACGCCGGGCCACCCGAACCCTGCTCCCGGCCGCCCCCACCCTGGCCCTGCCCTCACAAGCGGGGAAACCGTGCCAGGCCCGCACCGCCCGCTGTCGCACGGGTCTCCGCCTGCGCCGGAAGCACCGGGTGGCGAGGACCGCGCCCGGACACCGGCCGGCACGATTATGGATGCCGGCACGAGGCCGGCATGACGGGTGGAGCGGGCTGTTCGAAGGAACAGGCAAGGGGGGTCGGTCACACCACCGCGTGGCCGACCAGGCGGCCGAGGATCGCCTGCGGGCTCTTCGCGACGTCCGCCTGCTTCTGGTGCGGCAGATAGGCGGTCTGCTCGAGCATGTAGCGGCCGCCCATCGCGGCGTGCAGCACGAGGTCGCTGAAGGTCACCCACACCGTGCCCGGCTCGAAGGCGACCGTCGCCTGCGGCGCGTCCTGTTGATAGCGCTCGTCGCTCTTCAGGAGGTCGTGCAGGTGGAGCATGATGTGGTCGTATTCGCTGCGCCTCGCCTTGGTGATGCCGAGCGCCGAGAGCAGGCTCGCCTTCAGCCCCGAATAGGCCGGCACCTTGGGCAGGAAGCGGCTCGCCATCGCCTCGAAGGGCTCGCCGACGCGCCAGATGCGCGGCTGGCCGGTGGCGTTGATGTTGGTGAAGACGCGCAGGATCCGCTTCCCCCCGATCGGGTTGGACGGGAAGGCGTCGACGTGCAGCCGGGTGTCGTCGCGCCGCCAGGAGAGCTTGCGCACATCGACGTCGAAGGGTCGGTAGGACGTGCCGGCGAGGCTCGCAACGCCGGCATAGGCCGGGAAATAGCGGGCGATCAGTTCGGTCGCGAAGCCCTTGTAGCGCACGAGCATCGCCTGCAGCGCGGCGAGCTCCTCCGGCGTGCCGGCGGCACCGCGCAGTTCCGCCGCGTCGCCGCGGATCGAGACGTTCTTGCTCTTGCCGTCGGAAAAGGGCCGCTCGACGAAGCGCTTCTCGAATTCGCCGAGCGCGAACGGGCGGCCGTGGAACACGATCACCTTGCCGGCTTCGAGCTGCGCCGTCAGCGCATCCGGCGCGCCCTCGAAGGGGCGGCTCGCATCGATCTCGACCAAAGGCTCGACCATCGATCGGTCTCCTCTCTCACGGCTCTCGGCTGCGGCCTCGCCCGGCCGCGTCAGCTCTCGAGCAGCCTCTTATAGATCGCTTCGAGCCGCTCCGCCTCCCGGGCGATGCTGAAGCCCGCCTCGACATGGCGCCGGCCGGCGGCGCCGATCGCCTCCCGCTCGGCCGGGGCGAGCGCCATCATCCGGCCGATCGCCGCGGTGAGGGCCGCGCCGTCGCCGGCCGGCACGAGGACGCCGGTCTCGCCGTCGATCATGCAGGCCTCGTGCGCCCCCGCCCGGCTCGCCACCACCGGCGTGCCGCTCGCCATCGCCTCGATCGGCAACAGGCCGAAGCCTTCATGGCGCGGCGGCGCGACGAGGATCGACAGCGCCCGCTGCCAGCCCGGAATGGTGTCGACCGGCTGTTCGCCGAGGAAGCGGATGCGCGTCGCGAGGCCCGCCTCCTCGACCTTGCGCACGAGCTTGTCGGTGAAGGCGCGATCCTCCGGCTGGACGAGGCCGATCACGACCGCCGTCCAGTCGGGCGCCTCGGGCAGCAGGCGGAGCATCGCCTCGACGAAGAGATCGGTGCCCTTCTGCGGCCGGACACGGCCGAAAATGCCGATGCCGTAGCGCCCGGGAAGTCCCGTCGCGGCGAAGGCCGCGGCGCGGTCGGCGGCGGGGTGGAAACGGTCGGTATCGACGCCGTGCATGACGACCGTCGCCGGCATCCGCATCACCGCGGCGGCCTCGGGCGATGTCGCGACGACGGCGTCCATGCGACGGGCGAGGAAGCGGGTATAGGCGGTGGTCGAGCGCTGGCCGGCGCGCGTGAAGACGAGCTTCCAGGGCTGCCGCAGCACGCGGGCGAGCAGGAGGCCGGTCAGCATCTCGATGTTGCGGCGGGCGTGCCAGATGCGGGCGCGGCGGCCGCGCGGCGGCCGGAAACCGCCGCGCAGCACCGCGCCGAGGCTGACATTCGGCAGCCGCTCCGGCAGGTTCCTGCCGACCGCGGCGATCGCGATCCGCTTCATGTGCTCGGGCACGAGCGCGATGATCGTCGAGGTGACGCCCGAATAGCGCGCGGAGAGATTCGGCACGACGACGTCGATCCGGGAGAGATCGGCCTTCGCCATCGACACGGTCACCACCCCTCGTACGCGCGACGCATCCGGGGAGCTGGATACGTCGCGCGGGCGCTTTCCGCCACCCCATTCTTATACGTAGCGGACGTCGACCACTTCGTAGGAATGGGCGCCGCCCGGCGCCACCACCTCGACCGTGTCGCCGATGTCCTTGCCGATCAGGGCGCGGGCGATCGGCGAGGAGATCGAGATGCGGCCGCTCTTCACGTCGGCCTCCATGTCGCCGACGATCTGATAGGTCTTTTCCTGCTCGGAATCCTCGTCGATCAGCTTGACGGTGGCGCCGAACTTGATCTTGGAACCGGACAGTTTGGAGACGTCGATGATCTCGGCGCGGCCGAGCTTGTCTTCGAGTTCCGCGATGCGGCCCTCGTTGAGGCTCTGCTGCTCCTTGGCGGCATGATATTCGGCGTTCTCGGAGAGATCGCCATGCGCACGCGCTTCCGAAATCGCGTTGATGATACGCGGGCGCTCGATCGAGGTGAGCCGCTTCAGCTCCTCTTCAAGCGCCTGATGACCCGATGCCGTCATCGGGATCTTTTCGACCATCCCAACGGTCCTCTCGTTCGGCCCCCGTGGGGGCCGGCAATGACACATATCGGCGGTCCGGCGGGCGATTTTGCCCGACCGCCGACACGCCGATCCTCAAGCCGCCGCGAAATAGGACTGGAGCGGGCGGACTTCAAGAACGCCGGTCGCATACGCCTCGATGGCGAGGCAGGCGGCCACCGCCCCTGCAAGGGTCGTGTAATACGGCACCTTGTGCAAGAGCGCGGCCCGCCGGAGCGACCGGGAATCGGAGAGAGCCTGTGCGCCTTCCGTGGTGTTGAAGACGAGCTGAACCTCTCCGTTCTTGATAGCATCGACGATGTGGGGCCGGCCTTCAAGCACCTTGTTGATCTTGGCGACCTCGATGCCCTGTGCGGCGAGGAAGCGCTGCGTGCCGCTCGTCGCGATGATCCGGAAGCCGAGCCGCTGCAGCCGGCGCACCGCCTCGACGATGCGCGGCTTGTCGTCGTCGCGCATCGAGAAGAAGGCGACGCCGCTCGTCGGCAGCGCGCCGCCGGCGCCGAGCTGGCTCTTCGCGAAGGCGACCGGATAGTCGCGGTCGAGGCCCATCACCTCGCCGGTCGAGCGCATCTCCGGCCCGAGCAGCGGGTCGACGCCGGGGAAGCGGGCGAACGGGAACACCGCCTCCTTGACCGCGATGTGATCGCGCCGCGTCGTGGGGAGGTCGAAACCGGCGAGCGCCTCGCCCGCCATGATCCGCACGGCGATCTTGGCGATCGGCAGGCCGATCGTCTTCGCGACGAAGGGCACGGTGCGCGAGGCGCGCGGATTGACCTCGAGCACATGGATGACGCCGTCCTTGATCGCATACTGGACGTTCATCAGGCCGCCGACCTTCAGCGCCAGCGCGAGTTCACGCGTCTGCCGCTCGAGTTCCGCGATCAGGGCAGGGGCGAGCGAGTGCGGCGGCAGCGAGCAGGCGCTGTCGCCGGAATGGATGCCGGCCTCCTCGATGTGCTCCATGATGCCGGCGACGAACACGTCCCTGCCGTCGGCGAGCGCGTCGACGTCGACCTCGATCGCATCCGACAGATAGCGGTCGAAGAGCAGCGGGTTCTTGCCGAGCAGCGTGTTGATCTGGCCGGTCTTGTCGTTCGGATAGCGCGCCTTGACGTCCGAGGGGACGAGTTCGGGCAGCGTGCCGAGCAGGTAGTTCGAGAGCTGCTCCTCCTCGCGGATCACCTGCATCGCCCGGCCGCCGAGCACATAGGAGGGCCGCACGACGAGCGGATAGCCGAGCTCGGCGACGACCAGCCGCGCCTGCTCGACCGAATAGGCGATGCCGTTCTTCGGCTGGCGCAGGCCGAGCTTGGTGAGCAGCTTCTGGAACCGGTCGCGGTCCTCGGCGAGGTCGATCGCGTCCGGCGAGGTGCCGAGGATCGGCACGTCCGCCTCCTCGAGCGCCGCCGCGAGCTTCAGCGGCGTCTGGCCGCCCAGCTGGACGATCACGCCGTGCAGCGTGCCGTTCTGCTTCTCGGTGCGGATGATCTCGAGCACGTCCTCGGCGGTGAGCGGCTCGAAATAGAGCCGGTCCGAGGTGTCGTAATCGGTCGACACGGTCTCCGGGTTGCAGTTGACCATGATCGCCTCGTAGCCCGCGTCGCGGAGCGCGAAGGCGGCGTGGCAGCAGCAATAGTCGAACTCGATGCCCTGGCCGATGCGGTTCGGTCCGCCGCCGAGGATCACCACCTTCCTGCGGTCGGAGGGCCGCGCCTCGTCGGCGAGCGCGCCGGCGAACGGCGTCTCATAGGTCGAATACATATAGGCGGTCGGCGCGGCGAACTCGGCCGCGCAGGTGTCGATGCGCTTGTAGACCGGGTGCACGTCGAGCGAGCGCCGCAGCGCAGCGACCGCGTCCTCGGTCGTGCCGGCGAGCGCGGCGAGCCGCTGGTCGGAGAAGCCCATCGCCTTCAGCCGCCGGAGCGCACCGGCGTTCTTCGGCAGGCCGTGGGTGCGCACCTTCAGCTCGGCCGAGACGATCGCCGCGATCTGCTCGAGGAACCAGGGGTCGATCTTGCAGCTCTCGTGCACCTGCTCGGCCGGCACGCCGAGGCGCAGCGCCTGCGCGACGTTGAGCAGCCGGCTCGGCGTCGGCGTGCCCAGCGCGGCGCGGATCGCGTTCTTGTCGTCGCCATGGCCGAGGCCGGGGATCTCGACCTCGTCGAGGCCCGACAGCCCGGTCTCGAGGCCGCGCAGCGCCTTCTGCAGCGATTCGGCGAAGGTCCGGCCGATCGCCATCACCTCGCCGACCGACTTCATCGAGGTGGTCAGCACCGGCGACGCACCGGGGAATTTCTCGAAGGCGAAGCGCGGGATCTTCGTCACGACATAGTCGATCGTCGGCTCGAAGGAGGCCGGCGTCGCACCGCCGGTGATGTCGTTCTCGAGCTCGTCGAGCGTGTAGCCGACGGCGAGCTTCGCCGCGATCTTGGCGATCGGGAAGCCGGTCGCCTTCGAGGCGAGCGCCGAGGAGCGCGACACGCGCGGATTCATCTCGATGACGATCATCCGGCCGGTCGCCGGGTCGATCGCGAACTGGACGTTCGAGCCGCCGGTCTCCACCCCGATCTCGCGCAGCACCGCCAGCGAGGCGTCGCGCATGATCTGGTATTCCTTGTCGGTGAGCGTCAGCGCCGGGGCGACGGTGATCGAATCGCCGGTATGGACGCCCATCGGATCGATGTTCTCGATCGAGCACACGATGATGCAGTTGTCCGCCCTGTCGCGGACCACCTCCATCTCGAACTCCTTCCAGCCGAGCACCGATTCCTCGATCAGCACCTCGTTGGTCGGCGAGGCGTCGATGCCCCGCTCGACGATCTCGATGAACTCCTCGCGATTGTAGGCGATGCCGCCGCCGGTGCCGCCGAGCGTGAAGGAGGGCCGGATGATCGCCGGCAGGCCGACGATCTCGAGCGCCTCGAGCGCCTGCGGCAGGGTCTTGATCTGCCGCGAGCGGGGCGTCTCGAGCCCGATCTTGGTCATCGCGTCGCGGAAGAGCTGGCGGTCCTCGGCCTTGTCGATCGCTTCCGCGGTCGCGCCGATCATCTCGACGCCGAACTTGTCGAGCACGCCCATCTTCTTCAGCGACAGCGCGCAGTTGAGCGCGGTCTGGCCGCCCATGGTGGGCAAGAGCGCGTCGGGGCGCTCCTTCTCGACGATCTTCGCGACGATCTCGGGCGTGATCGGCTCGATATAGGTCGCGTCGGCGAGATCCGGATCCGTCATGATCGTCGCCGGATTCGAATTGACGAGGATGATGCGATAGCCCTCGTCCTTGAGGGCCTTGCAGGCCTGGGTGCCGGAGTAATCGAATTCGCAGGCCTGTCCGATCACGATCGGGCCGGCGCCGATGATCAGGATCGAGCGGATATCCGTCCTTTTGGGCATGGCATCTCGCGTGAAAGCGCCCGGCGCGGCGGCCCGCCCGGGCGTCTGAAGACTGGGTGCTTCGAGGCTGAGGCGGCCTTATAGGGGAAAAGACGGAGGCTTGGAACCCCTGCCGGCCGGCTCCGTTCCGGTCTCGACCGGAGAGAGCCGGCCGGGCGGTCCTCCCGGCCGGCCGTGGGGCAAGGAGAGCGCACGATGGAATGGCGTGGCAGACGTCAGTCGAGCAATATCGAGGACCGCCGCGGCGGCGGCTTCGGCGGAGGCATGCGCATGCCCGGCGGCTTCGGCGGGCGGGGCGGGGGCTTCCGCATCCCGATGGGCCGTTCTTCCGGCGGGCGGATGGGCGGCGGCTCGATCGTCACCCTCGTCATCGTGCTCGGCATCCTGTGGATGGCCGGCATCAACCCGCTGCAGCTGCTCGGCTCGATGTCGGATGGCGGCGGCGGCCCCGCCGGCTCGGCGATCGAGCGGCCGAACGTCGCCGGACGGACGGCGCCGCCGCGCGACGAGGCGGGCCAGTTCGTCGCCACCGTGCTCGCCGACACCGAGGATGTCTGGAGCCGCATCTTCGCGGCGAACGGCGAGACCTACCAGAAGCCGACCCTCGTCCTGTTCGAGAACCAGACGCAGTCGGGCTGCGGCTTCGCGAGCGCGGCGACGGGTCCTTTCTATTGTCCGGTCGACCGCAAGGTCTATATCGACCTCGCCTTCTATGACGAGCTGCGCCGCCGCTTCGAGGTGCCGGGCGATTTCGCGCAGGCCTATGTGCTCGCGCACGAGGTCGGCCACCACGTGCAGAACCTGACCGGCATCCTGCCGCGCTTCGAGGCGGCCCGCCAGCGGATGAGCGAGACGGAGGCGAACGCCTATTCCGTCCGCGTCGAACTGCAGGCCGACTGCTATGCCGGCATCTGGGCGCACGACACGGAGCAGCAGGGCTTCGTCGAGGCGGGCGACATCGACGAGGCGCTCAACGCCGCGACGCAGATCGGCGACGACGCGATCCAGAAGCGCATGCAGGGCTATGTCGTGCCCGAAACCTTCAACCACGGCACCTCGGAGCAGCGCCGGTCCTGGTTCCGCCGCGGCTATCAGTCCGGCGACCCGCAGCAATGTGATACGATCAACGCCGACAGGGTGTGAGCCGGCGGGTGATGGATGCGGCGCGATCGCATGACGGAAGACGAGAAGATCGCGGATTACGCGCGGCGGATGACGGGGGCCGGCGGAGGCCGGCCTCCCGAGGATGTTCTCTCGGTGGTGCGCCGGATCGCGCGGGTGACGCATGTCGCCTCGGACGTCCATCGCGAGGAGCGCGAGGCGCGCAGCTTCGGCGAGCGGCTCGCCGACCGGATCGCGGCGATCGGCGGCTCGTGGAGCTTCCTGATCACCTTCGGCGCGGTGATCCTCGTCTGGGTGGTGCTGAACGTCTGGATCCTCGCCCGCGTCGGTGCCGCGTTCGATCCCTATCCCTTCATCCTGCTCAATCTGTTCCTGTCGCTGCTCGCCGCGGTGCAGGCGCCGATCATCATGATGTCGCAGAACCGGCAGGCGGCGCGCGATCGCTTCGCGGCGTCGCACGATTACGAGGTGAACCTGAAGGCCGAGATCGAGATCATGAGCCTGCACGAAAAGCTCGATCGCATCCGCGAGGGCGAACTCGCCGCGATCCTCGCGCGGCTCGAGGCGCTGGAGCGCCGCGGCCCGTCCTGAGCGAGCCCGTCAGCCGCCGCGCAGGCCGATGAAGGCACCCGCAAGAGTGGCGCCGAGCGTCACGCCGGCGGCGATGCCCAGCGCGATGTCGTCCATCATGAAGCCTGCCGCGGCGCCGGCGAAGATGCCGAAGACGATGCCGCCATTCGCGATCGTGCCGGTTCGCATCGAACCCTTCCTCCGCGTGTCCCCCATCGTCCGTCGTCGAGGGAACGATCCCGGATCGCGCTGGTTCCCGTGCGCGCGGCGGACGCGGGGCCGCGCAGGGGAGGTATGGTTAACGCGGCGTTACCGGCAACCTTGCGCGTATGCCGGCATTGGAGTGCGGCTGGAGGCCCATTCGACCATGCTCAAATACGCGCTCATCTTCCTCGTCATCTCGCTGATCGCCGGCGCCATCGGGCTCACCGGCGTCTCGGCGGTCGCGCGGCGGATCTCCTTCGTCCTGTTCGGCATCTTCCTCGTCATCGCGATCGTCGTGGGGGCCTTCGTCCTCTTCCTCGCCGACGTCGCCACCTGATCGGGCGCGCGGCTCAGCGCCGGCCGAGCATCCAGTTCAGCTCGCGCCGCCAGTCCGTCATGCGGATCGGCGTGCCGTGGCTGCCACTGTCGAAGAGCACGAAGCGCGCCGGATAGTCCGGGTCGGCCGCCTTGATCGCCTGGAAGAAGCGGTCCTGCGCCCGCCAGTCGCTGACGCGGTCGCGCGAGCCGTGGCCGAGATAGACGGGCACCCGGGCGCGGAAGGCCGGGCTCTTCAGGAAATCGGGCTCCGGAAAGGAGCCGAGCAGCAGCAGCCCGCCGAGCCGGGGCGCAACCTGCGGATCGGCGGCGAGCCGCCAGCACAGGCGGCCGCCCCATGATCCGCAGGCGAGGATGACCGGTACGGAGGGCGAACGGGCGGTCGCCTCGGCGATCAGCGCCTCGATCTCCGCTTCGCCGGCCGCCTCGAAATCGCTGAAGTCCGGCGAGAGGTAGAGCCCGTCGGCGCGGGCGACGAGATTCTTCAGGCGGTTGAAATTGCCGCCGAAGCTCCAGTCGTCGATGCCCTGCAGCCGGCTGCCGCCCTGGCCGTGCAGATAGATGACGACGAAGGCCGGCGGCCGGCGCGGGTCGCCGACCCGTGCGGCACGCAGCGTGCGGTCGCCGGCCCGATAGTCGAAATGGGCGAGCGCGCGGTTGACCCCGGTCGAGACGTAGCGCCAGTGCACCCGCCGCTCCGGCACCTCGTCGCGGCGATCGATGTCGCGCGCCTCGTCATAGTCGACGACGACGCGATCGCCGCCGAAATCCTCGGCGAGGACGGCCGGAAAGGCGAACAGCCGGTCTTTGTAGGGGGCGATCGGCTCGCTGCCGGCGGGCGCTCCGCCGCAGAGGGCGAGAAGGAGGGCGAGGGCGGCGAGGGGGCGGCGCATGGCGCCCTAGGTAGCGCGGCCGGGCGTCGCCGGCCAGCGAAAGCGTCAGCGGCCGCCGGAGCGACGGATCGCCTTGATGGCGAGCGGGGGCATGCCGGACTTCTCGGCGATCTCCCGATCCTGGGCTTCGATGAAGGCGCGCGCCGGCTCGTCGCCGTCGAGGCCGCCGAGAATATTGCCCGGGACCCGCCGGTTGGAGCGCTGGCTGCCGTCCTCATAGGTCACGTTGAAGAGCACGCTCTCGACGCGGGCGGTCGGTTTTCTGGCCATGTCCAGTCTCCTTCGAACAGCAATGGAAAAGGCCCGGCGCAAGCGCCGGGCCTTCGAAACGATGCGGCGATCTCAGACGGCGGCGAGGTTGGTCGCGGCCGACTTGCCGGTACGGCGATCGGGCGCCACGTCGAACGACACCTTCTGACCCTCGGCGAGGCCGCGCAGGCCCGAACGCTCGACGGCCGAGATGTGAACGAACACGTCCGGTCCGCCATTGTCGGGCTGAATGAAGCCGTAGCCCTTCTGCCCATTGAAGAATTTCACAGTACCGACAGCCATTCCGGCCTCCATCATACGCCCAAGGCGCGACGGCGCGCCTGCCCATCAGACGCGCCCCTATCCGAATTCCGCGTAGTCTTGGGGTATGTCCCGCCGGCGACAGAGGCTGCACGCCGACGACATGGCAAGCCAGGCAAAACGTCGAACGCAATTGATGTAGTGGAGCGGCCGGCGAATCGCAAGCCGAGCGGCTCAGCCGAACAGCCGGTCGCCCTGCTCGTCGATGATCTGTTTTCCCTTCTCGATGGCGAAGTTCTCGGCGTCCTCGCGGGTGCCGTGGCGGTCGGCGCGGATGAAGCGGTGCACCTTCGGCTCGCCGCCGATCTCCTTCTCGATCACGCCGGCGGTCTGGAACTGGTTGCCCGAAGGGAAGGGGTCGGGGCGGATGCTGAAACCCTTGTATTCGACCGCCGCGGCCTGTTTCGCCGCCCCGCCGCCACCGCCACCGAACAGTCTCTTCAGAAAGGACACCGTCGCCACCTCGTCGATCGTCTGATGCCTCAATCTAGCGTCGCCGATGCGCGTCCGCCACCCGAGGCGGTCAGCTTCCGCCGATCGCGATGCCGGCGGCGAGCACCAGCGCCCCGCCGAGCACCACCTGGAACACCGCCCGGGCGAACGGCGTCTCCATGAAGCGGTTCTGGATCCAGGCGATCGCCCACAGTTCGACGAAGACGACGAGGCCGGCGATCGCTGTCGCCGTCCAGAAATGCGGGATCAGATAGGGCAGGGCGTGGCCGAGGCCGCCGACCGCCGTCATGATGCCCGAGGCGAGGCCCCGCTTCAGCGGCGAGCCGCGGCCGGAGATCACGCCGTCGTCGTGCGCGGCTTCCGTGAAGCCCATCGAGATGCCGGCGCCGACCGAAGCGGCGAGGCCGACGAGGAAGGTGGTGCCGGGGTCCTGCGTCGCGAAGGCGGTGGCGAAGATCGGGGCGAGCGTCGACACCGAGCCGTCCATCAGCCCGGCGAGGCCCGGCTGCACCCATGTCAGCACGAATTGCCGGCGCGCCTTCTCGTTCTCGGTCTCGCCCGCCGCGCCGCCGAGCGCCTGCGCCTCGAGGTCCTTGGCGCGCTGCTCGTGGCCGCGTTCGGCCGCGGCGAGATCACCGAGCAGGCGCCGTGTATCGGGGTCGGTGCTCGCCTGCGCGGCGCGGGTATAGAAGGCGGCGGCTTCATCCTCCATCCGCTCCGCCTCGGCGCGGATCCGCTCGAGGCCGAGATTCTCGATCAGCCAGACCGGCCGGCGCGAATAATAGCCGGCGACGTGCTCGCGGCGGACGAGCGGGATGACCTTGCCGAAGCGCCGCTCGAAGGCGTCGATCAGCCGGCGGCGATGGCCGTCCTCCTCGGCGGCCATGGCGTCGAACACCGCCGCGCTCGCCGGATAGTCCTTGCGCAGCCGCTCGGCATAGTTCGCATAGATCCGGCCGTCGTCCTCCTCGGAGGAGATGGCGAGCGCGAGGATCTCCGCCTCTGAGAGATCGGAGAAGCGGCGGCGTCCGCCGAAGCCCGGGATCATGGCTCACCTTTTTAGAAAAATTCTAAGAAGGGAGATAGGCCGCAACGCCGCGACAGGCAAGAGGCTCAGCCCGGGGGCGCCGCCGCCGGGCCGTTGTCGTCGTCGTCATCGTCATCGGCGTCCTGCTCGTCGCGCAGATGCAGCCGGTGCAACACCCGGTGGAGCACCGGCGCGAAGATCAGCGAGGCGGTGGCGACGACGAGAAGGCCGGAATAGATCGCGAAGAGGCCGGCGAACAGCTTCGCCGCCGTGCCTTCGAGCGGGTCGACCGGTCCCATGCCCGACAGGATCATCGCCGCATTGAGGAAGGCGTCGATCCAGGCGAGGCCGGCGAGGAAGTGATAGCCCGCCATGCCGAAGGCGAGCGACGTGCCGATCAGCGCGAGCGCCAGCCCGACATTCGCCCCGAGGCGCCGGAAGAACCGCGCCCGGCTGAGGAGCGGCTGATCCCCGTGTTCGTAACCGGCAATCGCCATGACCACACCGCGCTATGCGGCGGCCGGACGGAGCAGGCCCAACGCCTTCATCGCGTCATGAAGCCAGATCGCATCGACGTCGAAACCGTTCGGCCAGGATGGCGCGCCATAGTCGAGATACACCCGGGCGAAGAACGCGGCGTCACGGAGCGGCTCGACCATCGGCCCCTCCTCGCCGACGATATCGGCGAAGTCGTGCACGCCCTCGCTGCCGTTCGAGAAGACGACGTGCAGAAGGTGATCGCCGACCGCTTCCGCCTTCACGACCTTGATCATCTCGATCATCCGGCATCCACCCCGGCGTCCGGACCGCGATGCCCCAGCGAAGAAATCGTCGGCATCGCGGTCGGTCCCGTGCGCTCAGTTGTCGAGGAAGCTCCGCAGTTTCCGCGAGCGGCTCGGGTGCTTCAGCTTCCTGAGCGCCTTCGCCTCGATCTGGCGGATGCGTTCGCGCGTCACCGAGAACTGCTGGCCGACCTCTTCGAGCGTGTGGTCGGTGTTCATGCCGATGCCGAAACGCATGCGCAGCACGCGCTCCTCGCGCGGCGTCAGCGAGGCGAGCACGCGCGTCGTCGTCTCGCGCAGATTCGACTGGATCGCCGCATCGATCGGCAGGATGGCGTTCTTGTCCTCGATGAAATCGCCGAGATGCGAATCCTCCTCGTCGCCGATCGGCGTCTCGAGGCTGATCGGCTCCTTGGCGATCTTCAGCACCTTGCGCACCTTTTCGAGCGGCATGGCGAGCTTCTCGGCCAGCTCCTCCGGCGTCGGCTCGCGGCCGATCTCGTGCAGCATCTGGCGCGAGGTGCGGACGATCTTGTTGATCGTCTCGATCATGTGCACCGGAATGCGGATGGTGCGCGCCTGATCGGCGATCGAGCGGGTGATCGCCTGCCGGATCCACCAGGTGGCGTAGGTCGAGAACTTGTAGCCGCGCCGGTACTCGAACTTGTCGACCGCCTTCATCAGGCCGATATTGCCCTCCTGGATCAGGTCCAGGAACTGCAGGCCGCGGTTGGTGTATTTCTTGGCGATCGAGATCACGAGACGCAGGTTCGCCTCGACCATCTCCTTCTTCGCCTGGCGCGCCTCGCGCTCGCCCTTCTGCACCATGTGCACGATGCGGCGGAACTCGATGATCTCGAGCGCCGTCGCCGTGGCGAGCGCCTGGATGTCGCCGCGCAGCTCCTTGATCCGCTCCGCCTCGTTGCGGGCGAAATCCTTCCAGCCGCGGCCGCCGAGATTGGAGATGCGGCGCAGCCAGTTCGGATCGAGCTCCGAGCCCTGATATTCGCGCAGGAAGTCCTCGCGGCTGACGCGATAGCTCTCGGCGAGGCGCAGCAGCCGGCCCTCGTTCGAGATCAGCTTCTTGTTGATCTCGTAGAGCTGCTCGACCAGGCTGTCGATGCGGTTCTGGTTGAGCGAGAGCGACTTCACCTCGGCGATGATGTCGTCCTTGAACTTCTTGTAGCGGCGCTCCTGCGAGGGCGACAGCGTCTCGTTCTTGAGACGGCCCTCGACGAGCTGGTCCTGCAGGCGGCGCAGCTTCTTGTAGTTCTCGGCGATGCTCTCGAAGGTGGCGACCACCTTCGGCTTCAGCTCCGCTTCCATCGCGGCGAGCGAGACGTTGTTCTCGAGGTCGTCCTCGTCGTCGCCTTCGCCCTCGGCGATCGGCGGCGTCGATTCCGCACCGAACTCGCCTTCCTCCTCCTCGCCTTCCTCGCCCGCCGGTCCGGGCATCGGCCCGTTCTTGGCGTCGGGGCCGGCATAGGTGGCCTCGAGGTCGATGATGTCGCGCAGCAGGATCTTGCCCTCGGCGAGCTCGTCCTTCCAGATGATGATCGCCTGGAAGGTGAGCGGGCTCTCGCAGAGCCCGGCGATCATCGTCTCGCGGCCGGCCTCGATGCGCTTCGCGATCGCGATCTCGCCCTCGCGCGACAGCAGCTCGACCGAGCCCATCTCGCGCAGATACATGCGGACCGGATCGTCGGTACGGTCGGTCGGCTCGCGCGTCGTCGTGGTGCGCGCGACCGCGGTACCCGGCGTCTCGGCGAGCTCGCCCGATTCCTCCTCGTCGTCGCCCGCCTCGGCCTCTTCGACCTCGTCCGCCTCGATGACGTTGATGCCCATCTCGGACAGCATCGCGAGGATGTCCTCGATCTGCTCCGAGGTGACTTCTTCCGAGGGCAGGACCGAGTTCAGCTCGTCATAGGTGACGAAGCCGCGCTTCTTGGCGACCTTGATCATCCGCTTGACGGCCGCATCGGAAAGATCGAGAAGCGGGCCGTCCGGACCTTCGGTCTGCGCTTCCTGCGCCTCGTCGTTCTCCTGAACCTTGGTCGCCATAAAGTTCTCCGATATGGCCGGCCGAAGCGCGTCGCCTCGTCTCCAGCCGCCCCTTGTCGTCCCCGCGCCTCGACCCGAAGCGCTCATGCAGTTTCGGGACCGGAAGGCCTTCGCCATCCCGTCCCGACAGATCGCCAAACTCTCTTAAGCGCCGATTAACCGTCTGCCGGCCTCACATCGTACGCTGCCGTCGGCCCGAGCTCTCCCCGAAGCCTTCGATCAGAGCCTCGGTTCCGTCGCTGCGCGCCAACTGGTTTCGAATGTCGATCAACGATGCGAAGTTCGCTTCACTCGGATCGGCGGCAAGGGCGGTCTCCGCTTCCTTGAGGTCCTTATGTAACGTTCGCGCCTTGCTATGCAAGGTGAGCGCCTGAATCCAGCCGTCCTCCGCATCGCGGTCCGCCGCCTCTGCCGCCGCCTGCCAGGCCCCTGCGCGTTCGATCTGCGCGTCGAGCCGGGAGACGAGGCCGGAGAGCGGCCCGCGTGCGATCCGCGAGCGCAGCGTCGCGGCGCCGATCTGCGGGTCTTCCGCGGCAATCTCTAAAATTTGCCCGCGAAGCGAGTCAAGCTCGCGATTCGTCAGCTCGAGCGCGGCGAAGGCGTCGAGATGCGCGGCCAGCAGCGCCGGGTGGTTGAGGAGCGTCGCGACGAGCACCGCCTCGCGCAGCGGCACCGCGGCCGGACCGGCGATCAGCGTCGACCGGCGCAGGCTCTCCGAAACGGCGAGCGGCGGCGGCCTTCCGCCCCGCGCGCCGCCGCGGCCCTGCGCCGTGCCGCGCTCCGGCCGGCCGCCCGAACGACCGGCCTTCGCAGCACCGCCGAAGCCCGAGCCGCCGAACCCGAAAAACTCCCGCACCCGCTCGCGCAGCGCCTGATCGTAATGGCGGCGTACCGCCTCGTCGCGGATCTGCCGCGCCGCCTCCTTGAGGCGCGCCTCGAGCGCGGCGCGCCGTTCCGGCGTCTCGAAGGCGCCGCCTTCGGTCTCGCGCATCCAGATCATCTCGACGAGCGGCCGGGCGGAGGCGAGCACCTGCGCCATCGCCTCGCGGCCCTGCTCGCGGACGAGATCGTCGGGGTCCTTGCCCTCCGGCAGCACCGCGAAGCGGACGCTGCGGCCGGGCGCGAGGCCGGGGAGGGCGAGTTCGACCGCCCGGAAGGCGGCCCGCATGCCCGCCTTGTCACCGTCGAAACAGAGGATCGGCTCTTCGGCCATCCGCCACAGGAGGTCGAGCTGGCGTTCGGTCAGCGCCGTGCCGAGCGGCGCGACCGCATGCTCGAAGCCGGCGGCGACGAGCGCGATGACGTCGACATAGCCTTCGACCGCGATCACCGTGCCCTTTTCGCGGGCGGCCTTGCGCGCCTCGGCACCATTGTAGAGCAGCGACCCCTTCGAGAAGAGCGGCGTCTCGGGCGAGTTCAGATACTTCGCCGGCACGTCGCCCGCCATCGCCCGGCCGCCGAAAGCGACGATACGGCCACGGAAATCGGTGATCGGGAAGATCACGCGGTCGCGGAAGCGGTCGAAGGAGACCGGCACGTCCGGTCCGGCGACGAGCAGACCGGCGGCGACCATCTCGTCATGGCCGACGCCCTTGCCGGCGAGATGCTCCTTGAGCGCATTGCGGGCGGAGGGCGCATAGCCGAGCCGGAAGCGGCGCTGCGTCTCCGGCGCGATCGCCCTTCGGGCGAGATAGCCGCGCGCCGCCGCTCCGTCGCGGCTCTGCAGCGTCGCCTCGTAGAAGCGGGTGGCGAGCTCCATCACGTCGTGGAGCGAGGCGCGCTTCTTCTCCTCCGCCTCGGCCCGCTCGTCGCGGGCCGGCATGGCGAGGCCCGCCTCGGAGGCGAGCAGCTCGACGGCCTCCGGGAAGGAGAGACCCTCCTTCTCGGTCAGGAAGCGGAAATGGTCGCCCGTCACGCCGCAGCCGAAGCAGTGATAGATGCCGCGCCGGTCGTCGCAGTGGAAGCTCGGCGACTTTTCCTGGTGGAACGGGCAGCAGGCCCAGAAATCGCCCTTCGCCGCCTGGGTCTTCCGCCGGTCCCAGGTCACGCGCCGGCCGACCACCTGCGAGATGGGAATGCGGGCACGGATTTCGTCGAGAAAGGCCGGAGCGAAACGCATCCCCTCTATGTAGCGGAGCGGGGCCGCCGCAGACAGGGGACGCGATGTCCGTCCCCTCTTTCCACACCTCGCTTTTCCACACGGGCCGGAACCGCCTTCGCCGCCCGGCCATTGACCGGCGCGAACAGAAGGAGACCCCGATGATGGAAAACGCCGAGGACGGCCGCGCCAAGGTCAAGGAGATCCTCGACGACGCCGGCTTCGTGATGCTGGCGACGCGATCCGCGGACGGCCGCTATCACGCCCGGCCGATGGCGGTGGCCGCCTGCGATGAAGACGGCGTGCTGTGGTTCCTCACCGACAGGCGCTCGATCAAGGCCGACGAGCTCGCCCGCGATTCCGAAGTCCTCGTCACCGTGGCCGACGAGAGCCACGACAATTATCTGTCGCTCGGCGGCACCGCGTCGCTTCAGACCGACCGGCCGACCATCGACCGGCTGTGGTCGGAGCCGGCCCGCGCCTGGTTCCCCAACGGCAAGGACGATCCCGGCATCGCGGCGCTCAGGATCGACATCGACATCGCCGAGTATTGGGACGTGTCGTCCTCGACCCTCGTCCAGCTCTACGGCTACGCGAAAGCGGTGATCACCGGCGAGCGCGCCCACACCGGCGAGGCGAGCGACAACGCCACCGTGCGGTTCTGACGCGGCCGGCAAGCGGAAGAGCCGTTACCCCGCCAGGGGCGGTTCCCCTCCCCGGAGCGGTTACCCCCCCTTGTGGGGCAGGGCAGGGCAGGGCGGGGGGTGACCGTCCGTTCCCTCGGCTGCCCTTCGGGGTCTTACCGAACCAGCCCCTCCGCCCGTCATGCCGGCCTCCGTGCCGGCATCCATAATCGTGCCGTTCGATGCTCCGGGGCCGTCCTCCCCCCGTCGTTGCCGTGCAGGCGGGAATCCCTGCAACAGCGGAAGGCCCGGCGTGATGGATCCTCGCCTTCGCGAGGATGACGGGTGGAAAGGGTACGCCGGATGGTCCGGGCCTCCGGCTCCGCCCCGGATGAGGGATGTACGGGATGGTGACGGCGCGCCCTCTCGCCCGACGTCACGATTATGGACCCCGGCACGGAGGCCGGGGTGACGGGTGCTCTGGGGCGGCGACGGCGCTCTGCGTCTTGAAGGGGCCTGCCACTGCGGTCCGTTCTCGCGCTCCTCGACCTTCCCGCTCTGCGAACGGCGCCCCCCACCCGTCATGCCGGCCTCCGTGCCGGCATCCATAATCGTGACCGCCGGTGCTCCGGGGCCGTCCTCCCCACTCCGTCATTCCGGCGAAGGCGGGAATCCATGCAACACAGGACGGTCCGGCGTGATGGATCCTCGCCTTCGCGACGATGACCGGGGAGGGTACGCGGGATGGGTCCCGTGGCCGTGCTCCGCGCGCCCCGGATGAGGGATGTGCGGGATGGTGACGGCGCGCCCTCTCGCCCCGCGTCCCGATTATGGACCCCGGCACGGAGGCCGGGGTGACGGGTGCTTTGGGGCGGCGACGGCGCTATGCGTCTTGAAGGGGCCTGCCACTGCGGTCCGTTCTCGCGCTCCTCGACCTTCCCGCTCTGCGAACGGCGCCCCCCACCCGTCATGCCGGCCTCCGTGCCGGCATCCATAATCGTGCCGTTCGGTGCTCCGGGGCCGTCCTCCCCCGTCATTCCCGCGGAGGCGGGAATCCATGCAACAGCGGACGGCCCGGCGTGATGGATCCTCGCCTTCGCGGGGATGACGAGTGGAGAGGGTACGCGGGATGGGTCCCGTGTCCGTGCTCCGCGCACCCCGGATGAGGGATGTGCGGGATGGTGACGGCGCGCCCTCTCGCCCCGCGTCCCGATTATGGACCCCGGCACGGAGGCCGGGGTGACGGGTGCTTTGGGGCGGCGACGGCGCTCTGCGTCTTGAAGGGGCCTGCCACTGCGGTCCGTTCTCGCGCTCCTCGACCTTCCCGCTCTGCGAACGGCGCCCCCCACCCGTCATGCCGGCCTCCGTGCCGGCATCCATAATCGTGACCGCCGGTGCTCCGGGGCCCGTCCTCCCCACTCCGTCATTCCGGCGAAGGCGGGAATCCATGCAACACAGGACGGTCCGGCGTGATGGATCCTCGCCTTCGCGAGGATGACGGGTGGAGAGGGTACGCGGGATGGAACCCGTGTCCGTGCTCCGCGCACCCCGGATGAGGGATGTGCGGGATGGTGACGGCGCGCCCTCTCGCCCGGCGTCACGATTATGGACCCCGGCACGGAGGCCGGGGTGACGGGTGCTTTGGGGCGGCGACGGTGCTCTCGGGCTGAGACGGTCCGGCGGCCCTCTCCCTGTGCGCTCCCCGCCAGCCCTTCGATCACCCCCTCCACCGTCATGCCGGCCTCCGTGCCGGCATCCATAATCGTGCCGTTCGATGCTCCGGGGCCGTCCTCCCCCCGTCATTCCCCCGCAGGCGGGAATCCCTGCAACAGCGGACGGTCCGGCGTGATGGGTCCTCGCCTTCGCGAGGATGACGAGTGGAGAGGCCCCGCCCCGGATGAGGGATGTGCGGGATGGTGACGGCGCGCCCTCTCGCCCGGCGTCACGATTATGGACCCCGGCACGGAGGCCGGGGTGACGGGTGCTCTGGTGGCGACGGTGCTCTCGGGCTCAGGCGGTCCGGCGGCCCTCTCCCCGTGCGCTCCCCGCCAGCCCTTCGAACACCCCCCCCCACCCGTCATGCCGGCCTCCGTGCCGGCATCCATAATCGTGGGGGCCGGTGCTCCGGGGCCGTCCTCCCCACTCCGTCATTCCCGCGAAGGCGGGAATCCATGCAACAGAGGACGGTCCGGCGTGATGGATCCTCGCCTTCGCGAGGATGACGGGGGAGAGGGTACGCCGGATGGTCCGGGCCTCCGGCTCCGCCCCGGATGAGGGATGTGCGGGATGGTGACGGCGCGCCCTCTCGCCCGGCGGCCCGATTATGGACCCAGGCACGGAGGCCGGGGTGACGGGTGTTCGGGGAAGGAGGGCCTTCGGCGTCATCACCCCCCCACAAGGGGGGAGGGAGCCTGCCGCTCCTGACGCCTTATGCGAGCTTCGCCCGCACGAGGCCGCTCGCCTTCGAGAAGTCGAGCTGGCCGGCATGGCGCTCCTTGAGGAGGGCCATCACCTTGCCCATGTCCTTGAGGCCGGCCGCGCCGCTGTCGGCGACCGCCTTGTCGATCGCCGCGGCGACCGCCGCCTCGTCGAGCTGCTGCGGCAGATAGGTGCGGATGACGGCGATCTCGGCGCGCTCCTTGGCGGCGAGTTCGGGGCGGCCGCCCTCGTCGTAGAGGCGCGCGGATTCCTCGCGCTGCTTGATCATCCTGGCGAGCAAGTCGACGAGTTCGCCCTCGGTCGCCCGCTCCGTGCCGGCGCCGCGGGCGAGAATGTCGCGATCCTTGATCGCCGCGGCGACGAGGCGCAGCGTCGCCGTGCGCTCCTTGTCGCGGGCGAGCGTGGCCGTCCTGAGATCGGCGGTGATCGTGTCGCGCATCGTTCGACCCTCCTGGTCATCGCATCGCGGGATGGCATCATGGGATGAGGCGGCCTCACATGGCGCGTGATCGGCCGCGGTGCAAGCGCCCGCACGGTGTCGCCCGCGTTGACGCGCCGGGTCTCCTCCACTATCTCCCCCTCACCAGCGGGCGTGTGCGGGTTTGGGGCGGTGGATCGGAGAACGATCCGCCGCGTTTCGTGTGCGGACCGCGGATCGAAGGAGAACCCGATGATCGAGATCGCCACCGATGCCTTCGGCGAGGATGTCTGGGCCGAGCCCGTCGCGACGGCGCTGCTCGTACTCGCGGACGGAACGATCGTCGAGGGCCGAGGCATCGGCGCCACCGGCACCGCGGTCGGCGAGGTCTGCTTCAACACCGCGATGACCGGCTATCAGGAAATCCTCACCGATCCTTCCTATGCCGGCCAGATCATCACCTTCACCTTCCCGCACATCGGCAATGTCGGCGCCAATGACGAGGACATCGAGACCGTCAACATGGCCTCGTCCTCCGGCGTGCGCGGCGTGGTGCTGCGGGTCGACCCGACCGATCCGTCGAACTGGCGCTCGCTCAAGCATCTCGACGCCTGGCTGAAGGCGCGCGGCATCATCGGCATCGCCGGCATCGATACCCGCGCGCTGACCGCCCGCATCCGCGAGCAGGGCATGCCGAACGCCGTCATCGCCCATGACGGCGCCGGCCGCTTCGACCGTGCCGCGCTCGCCGCCGAGGCGAAGGCCTGGCCGGGGCTCGAGGGCATGGACCTCGCGAAGGACGTGACGAGCGGCCAGAGCTTCACCTGGGACGAGACCTCCTGGACGCTCGGCTCCGGCTATGGCCGGCAGGAGGCGCCGGTCTTCAACGTCGTCGCGCTCGATTACGGCATCAAGCGCAACATCCTGCGGCTGCTCGCCGATGCCGGCTGCCGCGTCACCGTCCTGCCGGCGACCGCGACCGGCGAGGACATCCTCGCCCATGCGCCCGACGGCGTGTTCCTGTCGAACGGCCCGGGGGACCCGGCGGCGACGGGCGCCTATGCCGTGCCGGCGATCCGCGACGTGATCGCCGCCGACCTGCCGGTGTTCGGCATCTGCCTCGGCCACCAGATGCTCGCCATCGCGCTCGGCGGCGAGACGAAGAAGATGCATCAGGGCCATCACGGCGCGAACCATCCGGTGAAGGACTTCACCACCGGCAAGGTCGAGATCACCTCGATGAATCACGGCTTCGCGGTCGACACCGCGACCCTGCCGGATAGCGTCGAGGAGACCCATGTCTCGCTGTTCGACGGCTCGAACTGCGGCATCCGGGTCAAGGACAGGCCGATCTTCTCGGTGCAATACCACCCCGAGGCCTCGCCCGGCCCGCGCGACAGCCATTATCTCTTCACCCGCTTCGTCAATGCGATGCGGGCGCGCCGCGGCGAGCCGCCTCTGCCGGAGCGGGGCTGAGCGGGACGGGGCCGCGCCGATGCGCGACACCGCCGTCGTCCTCAACGAGAAGGCCGGGCTGATCGCCGATCTGAGCCCGGCGACGGTGCGCCAGGCGATCGAACGCGCCTTCGAAGGCTCCGGCCACGAGCCGGTCATCGAGCTGGTGCCCGGCCGCGAGATCGTCGCGGCGATCGACAGGGCCGCCGCGTCGGACGCCCGCTATGTCGTGGTCGGCGGCGGCGACGGCTCGGTCAGCCATGCGGTGCGGGCGCTCGCCGGGACCGACAAGGTGCTCGGCGTGCTGCCGCTCGGCACGCTCAACCTCTTCGGCCGCGACATCGGCATGCCGGCGACGCTCGACGCCATGCTCGCCGCGGCGGCGCGCGCCGAGCCGAAGCGGCTCGACCTCGCCGCCGTCAACGGACGGCTGTTCCATTCGGTGTCCGGCCTCGGCTTCTTCGCCGAGATCGCCCGCGCCCGCGAGCAGGTGCGCGGCAGCAGCCTGCCCTTCGGCCGCTTCGTCGCGGTCGCCCGCTCCTCGGTGCGCGCCTTCCTGCGCGCCGGGGTGCTCGAGCTCGCCCTCGAGGCGGAAGGCGAGCGGCGCGAGATCGAGGCCTATGCCGTGCTCGTCACCAACAACCGCTTCGGCAGCTCGGCCTGGGACCGGCCGCGGCTCGACGAGGGCGTCATCGAGGTGCATTTCGCCCGCGGCCGCGAGGTCGCCCGCCGCATCCAGGCGGGCGTCGACCTGATCTCCGGCCGCTGGCGCGACAATCCGGAGATCGAATCGATCGTCACCACCAGGCTGACGATCGAGAGCCGCCGGCCGCGCCTCTGGCTGGCGGTCGACGGCGAGATCCGGCGCGCCGAGACGCCGCTCGTCTACGAGGCGCGGCCCGCCGCGATCACCGTGCTCGTACCGCGGCCGGCCGAGGCCGCGGCCTGACATTGATCCTTGCTCCAGCGGGCGAGGCTCATTTCTCGATGAGATCATAGACGATGGTGGCCGAAACGCTGACCGTCTGCTCGCCGCCCATGATCGGCGTCTTCGGCGCGGCGGCGGGCGCGGCGCGCGCCATGTCCATGCGGTAGAAGGGCATCCCGCCTTCGCTCGTCGACAGCGACCGGATCGGCCCGAGCGTCGTGCCGGCCGCCGCGGCGATCAGCGTCGCCTTCCGCCGCGCCTCGCGCACCGCCGCCTCGAGCGCCTTGTCCTTGAGGGCGTCGACCCCCTCGATCTCGAAGCCGATGCCGAGCACGCGGTTGGCGCCGGCCTTGATCACGGCGTCGAGCAGCCCGCCCGAAACGGCGAGTTCGCGCACCCGCACGGTGATCTGGTTGGTCACCTGGTAGCCGACGATGCGCGGCCGGCCGTCCGGCGACTTCTCGGGATCGGAATAGACCGGGTCGACCGACAGGCCGGAGGTCGCGACGTCGCGGTCGGCGACGCCGGCCGCCTTCACCTCGGCGATCACCGCGGTCATGTCCTTGGCGTTCGAGGCGAGCGCGGCCTGCGCGGTCTTCGCCTCGGCGACGACGGCGAGGGTGATCACCGCGATGTCGGGCGCCGCGGCGACGCTGCCCTCCGCGGTGACGGTGAGGTTCGGCGGCGGCAGCGTATCGGCCAGCGCCGGCAGCGCCAGAAAGGTGGTCGCAAACAGTCCGAAGAGGGCGCCGCGGATCGGCCTCGACATGAGCGTCACTCCGTTCGTGCGGCCGCCGGAGGGCGCCGCTTCGGCCCGAGCGATCGCAGAGGAATGCGACGCCACTTTGGCGCGCGGAAGGCCGCCCCGCGGCACCGGCGGGCGGTCCCGGCGCCGACGGCCCGGAACCGAGGGCCGGCCCGATCGCCGGCCGCCTGCGGTCGGCGGCTGGCGGGAAAGGGCCGCCCCCGGTCGCCATTGCCTCGGCTCCGCCGCTGCCCAAAAGCGGCGGACCGGGCCGCCGGGAAACCCGGCGCCTCCCCTGCGCCAGAAACAGCGGCCGGCTTCCCCGCGAGGGGGACCGCCCCTCGCGGCAGAGCCCCGACCGACGGAGCCCGGCCGCCCGGAACGCCGACCGGCCCGATTATGGATGCCGGCACTTGAGGCCGGCATGACGGGCGGAGGGGCCTGCGCAAGCCGGCATGACGGTGGGAGAGCGCTGCGCAGGCCGTCATGCCGGTGGGAGGGCACGGCGCAGGCGTTATGGCGGCGCAGGTCGCCATGGCGGGCGGAGGGGCCGTACGCCCTCCCGACCCCGAGCGATCGTCACCCCGGCCTCTGTGCCGGGGTCCATAATCGTCACGCGGGGCGGCCGGCGAACCGCCACCCCGCCGGCTCGCTCTGGACCGGCCCCCGGCCGCGCCGCCAAGAGCCCGGCCGCGCCGCCAAGAGCCCGGCTGCGCCGCCAAGAGCCCCGGAGCCCGAAGCCCGGGGGGCCGTCCAACCCGTCCCCCGAAGCGGGGCGCCGGACCCCGCGCCCGAAGCCGCCCGCCGCAACCGCCGACACGAAACACTCCGAAGCAACCGTGTGATCGGCCCTGCAGACCAGCGGGAGTGCGCGCCGGCAACGGCCTTGCCGACCACCCCGCCGTCGATCCCCCCTTGCCCGCGGGCCGCCCTCTCCTATAGGACGGCATCGGCTACGGGCCTGTAGCTCAACGGTTAGAGCCGGCCGCTCATAACGGTCTGGTTGCAGGTTCGAATCCTGCCGGGCCCACCAAGCTCGAACTTTCTTCGATCTTTAGGTCAGCCAGCCGCCCCGGAGCCGACTTTCGCCGTCCGGGAAATGCCCTTTCGGCGGAGTGAGTTGGTGACGGCGCGCGATCATGCGCGCGAAGCGCAGACGAACCGGACGTCCTCGTCGGCTGTCAATGCAGGAGAGCGGGGTACAGCGGCGCGAGACGAGCGGCGCTCCTTCTTGGTCACCAGCCCGCAACGCGATGAATGCCGAGGGCTTTGGGAAAGCAATCCCGATGGCCTGGGTAACATAGACGCTCCGAGCCCCATGAGGCCCCGGAGCTCACACGCCTGCCTCAGGACGCCCGGCGGCGCTTCTGAACGGAGATGGGCACATAGGTCCGGCCGCGCTCGGCAATCACCTGCCGAAGCTCTTCCATTTCCTCTGCCGTATCACCGACGGCTTCCGCCTGCGAGATTCTGTGAGTGAGTTGCTCGATCTTTCGGTCGAGCCGCGCAGCCTTGCCTTCTTCCGTCGCCTCGGCCGCAGCCGCCGCCACATCCGTCATGACATCGCCTTTTCTTGCCGTTCCCTCTGGCATCAGCGCGCCCCGCCGCCGGCACAACGATTCCGAATTAAACGGGTCGTGGCAAGCTCAGATTGCGCCGCCGGGCAGTCATAGGGGGATTTCTTCGGAGACGACCGCCGGCAACGACTTTCCTTCCAGCCGTTCTTCATCGGCGGCCCGAGGGCTTTTTATCCCCCCGGCATCCGCTCGAATCGCGGCAGGGTCTCGTCGATCGGGTCCCAGGCCTCGCCGCGGATCGCGTAGGTGAGGGCGGCGGGATGGAAGCGGCTCGGGTCGTCGAGGCTCGCGGCCGGGATGGCGATCAGCTCGGGCATGGCGGGGAAGGTGAGGTGGGTCGGCCCGCCTAGTCTCTTGCGGGTGATTCTGGCTGCGGCGTTCCGCAAGGAATCCGGGTGGTGATGTCCGTAGACTTCACGGAACGTCTGCTCGCTCACGCTCATAACCGGCGGCGCGGGATGCGTGTGGGAATCACGTGCTGAGTTGATGCCGTGGCAGGTAGGTTTCGATAAAATTGCGCTCAGCATCTCCGTAAACGAACTTCTTCGCGTTGATGAGGGACGATTGGTTGTTCGCCTTGACCACATCGCGGGCGGGAAGGCGGGCAAAGTGGTCGATGATGTCCTGCGCATCACTGGCTATGAAGAGGCGCGTCGGAGACAAAGGTATCGAGATGGTCGTGCGAGTCTTGTAGAGGTCGCCGACCCGTTTAAAGGGGTTGTCACCAAGGAGCAACCGCCTCGGCCCTGTCGAAACGTCTTTGACGAGCCAGTGAAGATGAATGATTCGGTCGATGGCCTTTTCGCTTTGGATCAGATCGACCAGGACCTTCAATCCCGAGTTAGCGACACGAGCGGGTGCGTGCTTCGAAGCCCACTCGTACAGCGTGTTTTCCGGTGCGTCGCCCTTTGCTGCGTCGAACTCGGGAATTGTCTGAGACATGTCCCGAGCGATACGCTCCTGCACGCTCGACGTGACCATCTCCACGATATGGGGCACCCGCAGCAGTGAGGCGTTGAGGTAGATGGTCCACCAGTATCGCTCTTTAACCGAGAGCTTGGCGGGTCCGTGGCTGATCAGCTTCTCCAGCACAGGCTTCGCAGAAGTTTCAATTCTGCCGAACAGTTCTGTCTCTATCTGCTGGGCTTCCTCATCGTTGACGTGAGCAAGCGAATATAGGCCGGGGACGTATGCCGTGGCGGCTGTGGTGACAGGCGTGCAAACGAGCTTGTTGTTGTAAGCGATGCGTCCCCATTGGTTAATCTGACCGGACGGTCCGCTCCACATCCCGAGGTGAAACTGCGGCACGTAATGATGGTCGCCTGCTTTGCTCAATCCTGGCCTTTTGTTACAAGTTTAAAAACATATAATATCAAAAAAATGTCGACGGAAGTCCCGTAGAACCCCAAATTTTTCTGGTATCAGTGTTGGCTGACCGGTTCAATCAGGGCAAAGGCGTGGCCTCCTGGCACTCGCCGCGGCAAAAATATGGATGCCACACTTTGTCGACAGGACTTAGGACCTCGTCCCCTATCGACCCAGTCGATTTACCTGAGCCGTCACACGTCTGAACTCGCCTCGTCCTGCACATCTTTGTGGACAGGTGCCGCCCCAAATGTCCAGGTCTCGTTATCGGGTGCCGCTGCCCAGTATAGATGAGGAGGATCGCCCCAATATCGCCGTTGCATTACGGCTTGGACGGAGATTGGGTCCGTCCGATCGGAGTTTACAAGCGTGATCCGGATTCCCTCGGCGTCGCCGCGTGGGTCAAAGATATCCTCGATGGGGCGATTCCCGATCCGCAGGTGGACGAAAGCTCCATCGACGTCCCGATCCGCAAAGGATGTGCTGATTCTCATTTCAAATACAAAGCCATTCTGATTACTATAAAAGGCTCCTATGGTAATCGAAGCGGGTTGTCTGTTTCAAATATTAGATCTTGTTTTGCCGGGAATGTCGACTCTTCCTCCTTACGCAGGGGTCGAAATACGCCTCTGCGCGAAGCCCCCGCTGGCCCCTATCCCCCCGGCATCCGCTCGAATCGCGGCAGTGTCTCGTCGATCGGGTCCCAGGCTTCGCCCC
This sequence comes from Prosthecomicrobium pneumaticum, assembly GCF_014199915.1. Classification (GTDB taxonomy): domain Bacteria; phylum Pseudomonadota; class Alphaproteobacteria; order Rhizobiales; family Kaistiaceae; genus Prosthecomicrobium; species Prosthecomicrobium pneumaticum. The sequence goes on from NZ_JACHOO010000003.1 coordinate 504,464, forward strand.
GGATCGCGTAGGTGAGGGCGGCGGGGTGGAAGCGGGTCGGGTCGTCGAGGCTCGCGGCCGGGACGGCGATCAGCTCGGGCATGGCGGGGAAGGTGAGGTGGGTCGGCGTGCCGCAGCGCGGGCAGAAGGCGTAGAGCTTGTCGCGGCCGCTGTCGGCCGTGACGCGCCATTCCGCCGTCTCGCCGGTGATCGCCGCCCCGGAGCGGCACAGAAAGCTCAGATAGGAGCCGTGGCCGGTGCCGCTCCGCCTCTGGCAGTCGCGGCACTGGCAATGGTTCTGGAAGATCGGCTCGGCGGCGATCGTGTAACGGACGGCGCCGCAGGCGCAGCCGCCGGTATAGGGGGGCGTCATGTCGTGGTCCTCCGTCGAGCGATGCGGCGTGAAGGCTGCGCGACGGCCTTGCCCGGGCGCAGGGGCGGGGCCGGCTTCGTGCGCGCCTCCGCCGGACGGTCCCGCGCCTTTTCCGGCGCCTCGCGGCCCGCCCCTTACGGCTTCGGCACGATGTCGAGGCCGGCGCCGGTCTCGAGGAAGGATTTGAGGCTCGACAGGACGGCCGGCCAGCCGCGGGTGATGCCCTTCTCCATGCCGCTGCCGGCCTCGAGCTCGTCGTGCGAGACGGTGAGGCGGACCATGTCCCGGTAGTCCTCGAGGAGGAAGGTGACCCGGCTGTAGGCCTCGGCGTCGTCGGCCTGCGAGGCGTTCGCCCAGGTGATGACGAGGCGGTCCGGCGGGGCGATCTCGACCACCTTGCCGACCAGATCGAGGGTGCGCGCCGCGTCGGCGCGGACGTGCTGCCAGTCCGAGCCGGGCTGCCAGTCGGAGACGTTCTCGTGACCCCAGTAACGCCGCGCCAGATCGGGCCGGGTGATCGCCTCGAACACCTTGTCGCGCGTCGAGCGGATGTAACTCACATAGACGAAGCTCGTCTTTTCCCGGCTCATGGCCCGTCTCCTTCGAGGTCCTGCTTCAGGTCGTGCAGCAGATCGAGCCGCTGCCGTTCGAATTTCCTCACCCACCGCACATAGACCTCGTGCAGCGGCACGGGATTGATGAAATGGAGCTTCTCGCGGCCGCGTCGTCTGGTGCTGATCAGGCCGGCGTCCTCGAGAATCCCGAGATGCTGGGTGACCGACTGCCGCGCCATGGCGAGATTCGCGCAGAGCTGGCCGAGGGTCTGCCCGTTCCGCTCGACCAGCAGGTCGAGCAGCGTTCTTCGCGTCGGATCGGCGAGCGCCTTGAAGACCCTGTCGGCATCCGGCGGCGCGTTCTCGTTCGTCATGACCGCTATCATGCAGGCATTGACCTGCATGTCAAGGGCAGGCAAATACCTGCATGATGAAGTGCGGACCGAGGCCCGGTGTGCCGCTCCGTGTCCGCTCCCGGATGGGCGGCCGCCGGCCTGCGCTCTCCCGCCGCGGTGCGGACCGGTCGCGGTTTCGGTGGATCGCCGGGGCCCTGCGCGTCAGGCGACGGCGCGCCTCGCGCTCACGCGCGCTCGCCCTCGACGATCCGGCGGAGCGCGGCGAAGTCGAGCCGGGCGGTCGCATCGGCGAGCGCGGCGTGGAGCGCCGTCTCGTCCGGATGGGCGGCGCGGAAGGCTTCCAGCCAGTCTTCTATGTCGCTCAGCGCGCCCGCCTCGATCAGCGCGCCGAGCGGCGCCAGACGGGGATCGGCGGGCGGGTCACGGGCGGGCGGGGCCGGGGTCGCGCCGTCCGCCTCGTCGCCGGGCGCGGGTTCGACGGCGACCGAGAAGCGGAACCGGCTGCCGCCTTCGGGCGGGCTCTCGAGGGCGATCTCGCCGCCCATCAGCGTCACCAGCTGCCGGCTGAGGGCGAGGCCGATGCCGGCGCCTTCGTCGGGTTGCGCCCGCCCGGCCTCGCCCCGCACGAAGGGCTCGAAGATGCGGCCGCGCTCCTCCGGGCCGATGCCCGGGCCGGTGTCGCCGACCGCGAATCGCGCCCGGCGCGGCGCGCCGCCGGCGTCCCGGTCGATCGCGACATCGAGGGTGATCCGTCCGGATTCGGTGTAGCGCGCGGCGTTGCCGACGAGATTGTCGAGCACCTGCCTGAGCCGCCGGGCGTCGACCACCACCCGTTCCGGCAGGTCCGGCTCGACCTCCATCCTGAAGCGGTTGGCCCGCGCAGCGGCCGCCACCTCGCCGGCGCGCCGCACGTCCTCGAGCAGCGCCGACAGCCGCACCGGCGCCGGCGACAGCGCGAGCTGGCCGACCTCGCTGCGCGAGAAATCGAGCAGTTCGTCGACCATGATGAGCAGGCGCCGGCTCTCGCGTTCGATCGTCGCCGCGGCTTCGAGCGGCGTCGTGCGCCCGCTGCCGCGGCCGAGCAACAGCGAGAAGCCGAGAATCGCATTGAGCGGGGCACGCAGCTCATGGCTCATCTGCGCCATCAGCCGCATCCGCGCGAGCGCCTCGGAGCGGATCTGCACGGCGTTCCGCCGCAGGCTCTCCGATTGCTCGATCACGCCGATCAGAATGCTCGGCGCGACGAGGACGAAGCACCACGAAAAGCCGATCTGGTAGAGCAGGGAGGGGGTCGCGAGGCCGAAGGCCGACCCCATCCGGTAGAGGAGGACGACGGCGAGCACGGCATAGGAGAAGAGGAGGTAGCGCGCCGGCCGGATGCCCGAGCGCCAGGCGTGGAGGAAGAGCAGGATGGCGACGGAGATGATGGCGATCGCGGCGAGCGCCTGAACCGGCGCCGCCGTGCCATAGCGCACCAGGCAGGCATAGCCGGTTGCGACGATCATTACCACGAGCAGCACGGTGAGCACGCGGGAGAGCGGGTGGAGGCGGCTCCCGGGCGGCAGGAAGGCCCGCACGAACAGAATGAAGAAGAGACAGCTCGCCCCGCTCGCGAGCGATTGCACGCGGATGTCGAAGGGCAGCGGCGGCGGCCAGAGCGTCGCCGGCAGGAAGCCGGTATAGCTCGCATCCATGACGACGATGGCGAGCTGGCTCGCCGCGAAATAGAGATAGACCCGCTCGCGCAGCCGTCCGTAGAGGAAGAGGGTCAGCGCTGCGGCGAGCAGGAGGGCGCCGATCGCGACCGCCTGGACCAGCCGCGTCGTGTGGCTGCGCTCGCGATAGGTGTCGGGCCGCCACAGCGTCGGCGTCAGGTCGATCGATGTCTCGGAGGAGACCGCAACATAGAGCGCGGCCTCCGAGCGCGCGGCGAGACGGAGCGGAAACACCGCGTCGGCGGTCGCGAGCGGCTTCGCGGCCATCGCTATGCGGGTGCCGGAGGCGGTGGCGTGCCACCCCCCCGCCGGGTCGGGCGCATAGAGCGTCACCCGCTGCAGCCGGGGATGCCCGATCGCCAGCCAGCGCTCGGTCTCCTCCGCGGCGGTGTTGCGGATGGTCAGGCGCAGCCAGTTGGTGTCGGCCGAGAAGCCGCGCGCCAGATCCGTTTTCGTCGAGACCGGCTCGAAAGCGCAGCCGCCCGCGGCCACGGCGGCGATGGCCAGGTCGGGCGGGGCCGCGCAGACCGCGAGATCGCGCGCGGCGACCGGCTCGGCCGCGCCGGCCGGCATGGCCGGCAGCAGCGCGAGTGAAAGGAGGAGCGCGAGGAGACGGCCGAGAATACGAGCGGTGGCGCCTCGGCGGCTCATGGCACGGCCGGCGGGCCGGGCGGTTCGGCGGTATCGGACGACGCGTCCGGCATAGGGGCGCCTCCGTTGCGCAGGCGGATCGGGGCGCAGCCGTAGCGCTGCCGGAAGGCGCGGGAGAAGTTCGCCTGGTTGGAATAGCCGAGATGGGCGGCGATCTCGGCGATCGGCGTCTCCGTCTCGACGAGCAGCTCGCGGGCGAGACGCAGCCTTTCCTCGCGCAGCCAGGCGAAGACGGGCACGCCGAAGGCGGCATGGAACGCCTCGTTGAGACGCTTCTCATTGGTCCCGAGCATGCGGGCGGCCGCATCGGGGGAGGGCGGCGCACCGATCGCCCGGCGAAGGATCGCGGTCGCGCCCTCGACGAGCGTCGCGTCGCGGCGTGACAGGCCGGCCGGGCGCTCCGGCTCCGCACCGGCGTCGTCCGGGGCGGCGCCGCGCAGCCGCCGCGCGATGTCGAGATGGATGCGCACCCGGGCGAGCACTTCCGCTTCGTCGAACGGCTTGGCGATGTAGTCGACGGCACCGAGCTCCAGCCCTTCGAGCCGGCGTTCGCGTTCCGTGGCGGACGAGAGGAAGATCACCGGAATGTCCCGTGTGCGCGGATTGCTCTTCAGTCGCCGGCAGGTGCCGAAGCCGTCGAGCCCGGGCATGCCGATGTCGAGCAGGATCAGGGAGGGCAGCACGAGCTCGGCCCGACGGTAGCCTTCGAGGCCGTCAAAGGCGAGATAGACGCGCAGGCCGAAATCCGAAAGCGTATCGACGAGCACCCGCAGGTCCACCGTCGAATCGTCGATCAGCAGGATCGAGGCTTCCTCTCCTGCCGCCGTCTGCACCGCCATGCCACGCCCCCCGGCGCTCGCCTCACCCCCCTTCCGGACCGTATCCGACGAAGGACTGCGAGACCCTGCCGCGAAAAAATCCGCTTCATGACAAGAAACGGCGTCTCCACGACAAGTCGATGATCCCTATTCCGGATGATCCTCTCCCGTCAATGCCGCCTCGAAAGGGGCGGCGGCGCATGCGGCGGGGAAAGACCGCGCCGCGACTCGGGCAGTCGTGTTCGGCCGCTGTGCCGGGTGCGACATGAGGATGGACGAGCGACGGTTCGCCGGGGGGCGGTCGGCTGCTCGGCGGTGGGGAGCCTGTGAAAGGCTGCAGCCCTCGCCGCGAGTCGTGAAGGGGCGGACATGGCGTCGACGAATGGAAGCGGCGCCCGGCGGAGCGCCGGGCGGATCGGGGGCGCGGCGCTCGCCGTCCTGCTGGCGACGAGCATTCTGACGCCGGCGTCGTCGGCGGAGCTGGCGACCAATCCCTTGTCGGGATTTTCGCTGGACTCTGATCAGTCGCAACTTCTGTTCTACATCTCGGCGCTGTTCCGGCCGTCGGTGCTGGCGCGTGACGGCAGCGTCGCCCTCGTCTGGACGGGTCCTGAAGAAGCGCGCACCTTCGGCCTGTGGGACGGAGGTGAGCCGCGGCCGATCACCGTGTCGGACTATCCCTTTTACGGCATCGGCCTGTCCGATGACGGCTCCCGTTACTTCGGTACCGTGAACGATGCGGCGGCGTTCGACTCGGCCGTGTTCTTCGACGGGACATCCTTCGTCCCGCTCGGCAGGCTGACCTCGCCGAGCACGAAAAGCGGGGACGAGCCCTGGGCGCTGAGCGGCGACGGCAGCGTGATCGTCGGCGGGGCGTATTCGGCTAGTGTCGGCGACGGCGTCACATCAGTACCGGTCTACTGGGAAGCGGACGGAACCATCCATCAACTCTATACGACGAGTGGTGCCGGCGTGGCATGGCGGGTTTCGTATGACGGCACATATGCTTTCGGCTCGTCGGACGATGGAATCTATCGATGGGATATCCCCGGCGGAACGTGGGATATCTATGGCGATGCCGACTATCAGAGCGACACCTCTACTCTCGGAACATCGCTCGCCGTGGCAGCAATCGACCATGACGGCGCGCACATGACGGGTTACGCGCTGCTCGAGAGCGCGGCCAAGCCCTTCGTGTGGTCCCTTTCGGACGGCTTCGAGCAGATCGCTCTGCCCGATGGCTTCGAGGCCGGCATGGGCATGCTGATGTCGCGCGACGGCGATGTCGTGGGCGGCATCATGTCCGGGACGGCCGGCAACGACATCACCAGCCTCGTCGAGCCGCACGCCTACCGCTGGACGGAGGCGGGCGGCGTGGTCGACATCTCGGTCGATCGGGCCGAGCGGACGGGCACCTACAGCGATGTCGTGACCGGCATGTCGGACGATGGCTCCGTGATCGTCGGCATCACATCGACCGGGACCTCACTGACGAACGTCGAAAGTATCAGTGACTGGGCTGCCTTCCGTTGGTCGGTCGCGGAGGGCTGGCAGACCGTCGCGGATTACTTCACCGGCAAGGGGATCGACATCACCGGCATGAGCTTCCTGGCGATCGGCAGCCCGGTGCTGTTGACGAATGCGATCTCCGCCGACGGCACGGTCATGGTCGGCATGGGCACGATCGCCGAAGGCAGCGACCCGCCTGTGGCGATGACGTGGCTGTCGCGCTGCGGCGGTGGCTACGAATGCGGCGTGACGACGGTTGACGGGGTCTATCGCTCGGTCGAGAGCGTCGGGGCGAGCGGGGAGACCGCCAATCTCCATGTCGACGATCTGTTCGACACGGTCTCGCACGCGCTCGCCGGCCCGGTCGGTAAGAACGGCTCGGCCTATGCCTACGGGTCCTTCGACACCGACCCGATGGCGGGCGGCGGCGTCGGCTTCGACGTCCGCCTCTCCGACACGGTGACGGCGGGCTTCCTCGTCGATCAGTCGGTGCTCGATACCGATCTCGCCTATGACGGCTGGTCGTCCTTCGACGCCACCTCGGTCGTCGCCAAGATCGCCGGCCGTCCGGCGGCGGGCTTCGTCTGGGAGGCCGGCCTCGCCGCCGCCTGGCTCGATGGCGACGTGAAGCGCGGCTATCTGAACGGCGTCGATCCGGTCACCTCGCGCGGCGACACCTCGGGCTACACGCTCGGCGCCTCGGCGACGCTCGGCTGGCGCTTCGCCCTGCCGGCGCCGGCGACGAGCCTGACGCCTTACGCGACCTACACCGTCATGCAGAGCGATTTCGACGGCTGGACGGAGACGAACGGGCCGTTCCCGGCGGTGATCTCGGGCTTCACGACGACGACGCAGCTGATCCGCGCCGGGCTCGAACTGGAGCATCGCTTCGCGGCCGGCCCGACGGCGCGGCTCGGCCTTGCCGGCGTGCACCGCGAGACGGATGGCGACACGATCGCCTTCGACCTGCCGGGCCTGTTCGGCGGCACGGTGGAGGGCGATGTCGGCGCGGCGAACTGGCTCGAGACGAGCCTCGCCTTCGACGTGCCGTTCGGCGCCTCGGTGAGCGGGCTCGCCAAGGTGACCGGCCGGCTGCCCGACGAGGGCGATGCGAGCGTCGCCGGCCATATCGGCCTCAAGATCGCCTACTGACCAAACGCGCGGGCGGCCCGCCGGCCGCCCGCGCCATCCCGCACAAGCCCTCGCCGGCTTCGCCCGTCTCTCGCGGGCGCCTATGTTCTTTCGACCGGCGCTCCGCCGCCGCTCGACCGGGACGGGCGGGCCTCTCCTCGCGTGTGTCCGTCCCGCCGCACCGTCGGCTCTCCGCTCCGCCCGTGTCTTCCCCTTGCTCCGCTCCCGCCCTTGACGGGCGTGGCGTCCGCCTCGCGCCGCGACGCCCGCCGCCGGCAACGCTGAGTGGTGGCTGCATAAAAAGCCGCCCGAGGACAAGCGGCGGCCGCCCGGCGAAAGGCAGACCCTCGCATTTCTCACCATGATCGGCGCTCGACACTTCGCTCGGGGGCGACCGAAGGCGTCCGCAGGCCGGGACATCCCACCCGGCCGTGCCCGCATCGTTGCCCCCGGGCGGGGTGGCGAGAGGTGGAAGGAACGAGGGGCGGACCGCGGGGCGGCCGGGTCCTCTCCGCGACGGGCGCTGCCGCCGCAAGGCCGGCGCCCCTCCGGTGCATCGAGGGGGTTTGGGACATGACGACGATGAGGGGTACCCGCGGATCGCGCGGGACCGCGCTGCGGTTCGGCGGACTGGCCGGCGCGCTGCTGCTCGCGACGACGAGCCTGACGCCGGCTTGGTCGGAGGAGCTCCATACGAGCGTCTTCAACGACGTCTCACCCGCTGACATCATCATGATGAGCGTCTACCTGCCGCCCCTGCTGGCGCGCGACGGCAGCCGGGCGGTGATCCAGTCGTCGGGGGACGGGGTGGCCTGGTGGGATGGCGGAACGCCGGTGCCGTTCGGCCTGCCCGGCCGGGAGAGCGATACGGTCACGCCGGTGGCGCTGTCCGACGATGGCGACACTCTGGTGGGCATGGTCGGCAGCGGCCCCACGCAGTCCCGCTTCCGGTTCGACGGCACCACGCTCACTCTGCTCGAAACCTTCGCGACCCCGAGCACGAACTATCTGGATGCCATCGCGGCGGCGAGCGGCGATGCCAATGTGATCGTCGGCCGGGCCTATAACAGTGCGGAAGCGCTCGCCGCGCAGAACGTTCCCGTCTACTGGGATTCGACCGGCGCGATCCATGCGCTCGATGCCGGCATCTGGACGTATGGCGAAGCGAACCTCGTCTCCGGCAACGGCGAGGTCATCTATGGACGTCTGGGTGCGCCGACCACCGAGCTCGCGCGCTGGCAGACCGATAGCGGCGCGCTGCAGACGCTCACGAAGGCGGCATTCCTGAGCGATACGGGAAACACGGCTTCGGACCTCTGGGCCTCGGCGACCAATTACGACGGCTCGCGGCTGACCGGTTACTTTGTGGGCGAAGGCAGTCGCCCCTTCCTCTGGTCGGACACGGACGGCTTCCGCGATCTCGGCATGCTCGACGGCTTCGATAGCGGCTTCGGCGCGCTGATGTCGCGCTCGGGCGATGTCGTCGCCGGCTACATGCAGACGGGCGACTTCGGCGTCATCACCTCGACGCACGCCTTCCGCTGGACCGATGCGGACGGGCTGGTCGACATCTCGATCGACCGTGCGGAGCGCACGGGCAGCTATCAGGACCTGATGGGCGGCATGTCGGACGACGGCACCGTGATCGTCGGCACCTCTCTTCAGACCGCCGATCTCTACCCGGAGATGACGACCGCGCCGCGCTCGGCCTTCCGCTGGTCCCTGGAGGACGGCTGGCAGACCATGGCGGACTATTTCACCGGCAAGGGGATCGACGTCACCGGCATGAGCTTCCTGTCGGCCGGCGGCCTCTTCGGCACCCCCAGCGGCATCTCGGCCGACGGCAACGTCATGGTGGGTAACGGCTCCTATGACGATGGCGTCAACAACCCCGTGTTCATCTTCTGGCTGTCGCGCTGCGGCGACGGCGACGAATGCGGCGTGACGACGGTTGACGGGGTCTACCGGTCGGTGGAGAGCGTCGGGGCGAGCGGGGAGACCGCCAATCTCCATGTCGACGACCTGTTCGACACGGTCTCGCACGCGCTCGCCGGCCCGGTCGGCAAGAACGGCTCGGCCTATGCCTACGGGTCCTTCGACACCGACCCGATGGCGGGCGGCGGCGTCGGGCTCGACTTCCGCCTCTCCGACACGGTGACGGCGGGCTTCCTCGTCGACCAGTCGGTGCTCGACACCGATCTCGCCTATGACGGCTGGTCGTCCTTCGACGCCACCTCGGTCGTCGCCAAGATCGCCGGCCGTCCGGCGGCGGGCTTCGTGTGGGAGGCCGGCCTCGCGGCCGCCTGGCTCGATGGCGACGTGAAGCGCGGCTATCTGAACGGCGTCGATCCGGTCACCTCGCGCGGCGACACCTCGGGCTACACGCTCGGCGCCTCGGCGACGCTCGGCTGGCGCTTCGCCCTGCCGGCGCCGGCGACGAGCCTGACGCCTTACGCGACCTACACCGTCATGCAGAGCGATTTCGACGGCTGGACGGAGACGAACGGGCCGTTCCCGGCGGTGATCTCGGGCTTCACGACGACGACGCAGCTGATCCGCGCCGGGCTCGAACTGGAGCATCGCTTCGCGGCCGGCCCGACGGCGCGGCTCGGCCTTGCCGGCGTGCACCGCGAGACGGATGGCGACACGATCGCCTTCGACCTGCCGGGCCTGTTCGGCGGCACGGTGGAGGGCGATGTCGGCGCGGCGAACTGGCTCGAGACGAGCGTCGCCTTCGACGTGCCGTTCGGCGCCTCGGTGAGCGGGCTCGCCAAGGTGACCGGCCGGCTGCCCGACGAGGGCGATGCGAGCGTCGCCGGCCATATCGGCCTCAAGATCGCCTACTGACCAAACGCGCGGGCGGCCCGTCGGCCGCCCGCGCCCATCCCGATCGAGGCCGCCGGCCCTTTGGTGCCGCTTCGCGCCCTCATCGCGGGGCCGAGGCGCGGCCCCCCGCCCGCAATGGCGCTGTCAGCCGTCGACCTGGCCGTCCAGATAGCGCATGACATAGGTCCACAGCATGATGGCGTCGTTGCCGCCGAACGTGCCGGCCCTCATCGCCCTGAGCCAGACATCCGCGATGAAGGGCGGCACCCAGATGCCGAGATCGATGATCGCCAGGCACTGATCGTCATTGTACATCGGCATCGCGAAGCTCTGCTCCGGCGTCTTCCATTGCAGCGGGCCGGGTCCGAGCGTCGGCCATTTGCCCCGTTCGTTGAAGGCGACGACGAAGGGGCCGCGGCCGGTGAGGTTCGGCGTCTGCACCTCCGCCGACAGAAAATGGACGCTGCGATTGTCGCTGCGGCCCTTCACATAGACGACGTTGCAATCGCCGGTGTTCTTGTCGCCGACGTTCAGCTGCATGTCGGCGCCGTCGTCCTGATCCCCGACGCCGCGCTTGAACTGCAGCCGGTAGGTCTTCGCCTTCGCCCGCTCGACGACCGGCGATGGATAGTTCTGCGCCTCTTCCTTGCACCCGAACCAATACCACATCTGATAGCTGTGGCAGAAGCCCTTGTTGCTGCCGCCGCTGCCCGGATAGAGGCCGCTGGCGGTGGCGTTAAGTACCTGAAGATCAGTGAAGACATCGGGTGACATGGCGGCGCTCCTTACCAGCGGCTCGGCATCAGGCCGACGATGCAGATCGCCCAGATCATCTTGATGTGCGGCAGCACGACCGCCTCGCCACTGCCGGCGAGGCCGACCGTCACCGTTCCTTGCGGCACCATAGTCATGCCGACCATCGTCGGGCTGAGCCTGACATCCGCGGCCGTGGAGGTCTTGCGCACATAGATCGGCGCCGCGGCGCCGCCCGTGCCGCCCTTGCCGAGGAAGTCGCCGGCCTGCGGATCGGCATTGCCGACCGTGTCCTTGACGGTCAGGGCCATCGATACGGTGGCATTGCTGGCGGTTCCGGTGAACGAGCCTTTATGGGTGTGCGAGGGCAACTGGTTCGTCGCCAGCACGACGGCCGGCGCGCCGGTCATCGCCGATGCCGTCCTCTGGCCGACATAGGCCATGTCGTGCATCGGCGCGACGCTGCGCAGATCCGGCACGGCGAAGGTCGTCGTCCCGTTCCCGCCATAGAGCGTGCCGATGATGGCGAAGAGCGCCATGTTGTCCTTGATCGCGAGAAGGGAGCCGTCACAGGACATCCAGCCCCGGGGCACGAAATTGCCGGCGAACAGGCTCACTTGACCGAGCAGGGGTCCGGGGACGGGTTCCAAGGCAGGCTTCCTCCGCTCTATGCCGGTCCCGAAATCACGAGCAGCGCTGCCCCCGCGTGCGAGCCATGCCCGTCGCTGCGAAGAGCAGCGGAGAACATCGCGCAACGCTCGAAGTGATCGGCGCTCGTGTCTTCAGGATCAATGCGAGGGAGGGTCTTTTATCGGCGAGAAGAAATCAATGTAATAATAGGTAATATTTACTTAATAGAGACCGATCGTGCAGACCTGCGCCGCCCTGATCACGCGAGGTCCGGGGTTCTGTTTAGTGTAGATAAACATCGCCGGCCGCGACGGTCGGTCGGGGAGGTGGCGCGGGCGCCGGGGCCGGCCATGCGACGGACAGCGCGCGAGGCGCCGTCCCATCGTGCCGCGGCGATGGCGCTGCCGGACGGTGCAGGCCCCGGGGGGCGTGGCGCGGGGGACGAGAAGCGGCGGAGGGGGCGGGCGCTGGCTCCGGCCTATCGGAACACGGGGTATGTGCCGGCATAGCAGATGCACCACGACATCCCGACGTAAGGGATGGTGACGGGGGCCAGTGTCTCCGTGCCGGCCTCATCCAAGGTCAAGGTCCCCGATGGCGTGTATTTCATCGTCACCGCAGCGCCGCCGTTCAGCGTCACGTGCTCGGCGCCCTCCGCGTCCTCCTTCTTCACATGGATCGGAGCGCCGGTGCCGCCGGCGCCCAGGAACCCTCCCTCCGTCGGAACGTTGGCGCCGGTCTTTTTCAGAATGGTGAGCGCGACGTCGACCGGCATCGATATCCCGTCGGTGCTTACCGGCGTGTGGGTGTGGGACGGGAGACATTCCTTGGTGAGCTTGATCGCCGGCGCGTCGGCCAGCGCCGAGTCGACGATCGGCCCCCGCTGAGCCGGATTGTGGATCGGCACCGCGTTTCGAAGGTCGGGAAGGCGGAAGGTACCGGCTTTCTCATTTTCTTTGTTGTAGGCTTGGCCGATGAGCCTGAAGAGGAGGGGATAATCGGCGGTATTGATGGCTGTCCCGTCACAGGCGAGCCAGTTCTCCGGGATTTTCTGAAATGCGAAGAGGGCGATCTGTCCGATCATCCCGTCGATGATCTCCGGGACAGGGGGTGTTTGCGCGGGCATGAGGATCTCCGAATCAAGTCGCGGCGGGGTCTGAGAGGGCGGCGGGAGGACGGCACGCCGTCCGCTCCACCGGGGCCGGGTCAGGCGCTCGGCGCCAGGTCGACATAGCGTGTGACGTTGAACCAGACCGTCTGGGCGTCATTGCCGCCGAAGGTGCCGGCGATGATCGAGTCGACCAGCCGGCTGGCGACGAGGAGGGCAGAAAGAGGCCGAGATCGATGATCGCCATGGATTGATCGGCCTCGCACATCGGGATCTCGAGATGCGTTGCCGGCGCGAGCCAGCGCAGGGAAGCCGACCCGTCGGTCGGCCATCTGCCGTGCTCGTTGAAGGCGATGACGAAGGGTCCCTGTCCGGGAAGGGCCGGCTTCTGCACGTCGGCCATGAGGTGATGGCCGCTGCGATTGTCGCTGCGGCCCTTCACGAAGACCACATTGCAGGTGCCGGTGTTGTCGTCGCCGACATTGACCTGCATGTCGGCGCCGTCGTCCTGGTCGCCGACGCCGCGGTTGAGCTGCAGCCGGAACGTCTTCGCCCTGGCGCGGTCGACGATCGGCGTGTCGAATTCCTGATTGTCGCGGTAGGAGCCGAACCACCACCACATCTGATAGGTGTGGCAGAACCCTTCATTGCTGTCGCCATGGCCGGGATAGAGCGCGTGGCGCGTCGCATTGACGAAGTGCAGGTCCGTGAAGATATCCGGTGTCATGGCGATTTCTCGCTGAATTTCGGGTAGATACCGACAATGCAGATGCACCAGATCATTTTCAGATAGGGGATGACCAACGGCGCCTCGCCCTTGAAGGGGATGTTTACCTCTCCTGTCGGTTTCACCGCGACGCTGTTCAGTGTCACGCGCTTGACGTCCTTGACGTCCTTGGCGTCCTCCGGCTTCACATAGATCGGTGCGGCGGCGGCGGCGCTGCCGCCCAAGCCCAGGAAACCCCCGTCCGTCGGCGTGCCGGTGCCGGCCTTCTTCACGACCGTCAGGGTGACGGATCCCGACGCCTTGCCCTCCACCATTGTGAAGGTCGCCTTGTGCGTGTGGGCCGGGAGATGAGCCGTGGTGAGCTTGATCGCCGGCATCTGGGGGTCCGCTGATTTGACACCCGCCCCCCGCTGGGCCGGACGGTGGATCGGCACCGCAGTGCGAAGATCCGGGACGGCGAAGGTCTTTAATCCGTCGCCACCAAAGGCATTCCCGATGAGAGAGAAAAGAGTTTGATTATGATCAATCTGAAGAATCTTTCCGTCGCAGGCCGTCCAATATCTTGGGATGGCGTTCATCGCCAGAAGGGCGACTTGCCCTATGACGCCGTCGAGAATACTGAGCTGGTCGTAGCGATCGTCGGGTTGCGCAGCCATGAGACTCCTCCGAATCGTGCCGAAGCCGGGCGTGAGGGGGTGAGAGGCGGACGGACCGCCCGTTCCGGCGTGGCGCCGGGTCAATTCCCGGGCGTCAGGTCGACATAGCGGGTGACGTTGAACCAGACCGTCTGGGCGTCATCGCCGCCGAAGGTGCCGGCGGCGATCGAGTCGACCAGTCGGCTGGCGAGGGCGGAGGGCAGAAAGATGCCGAGATCGATGATCGCCATGCATTGATCGCCGTCGTCGATCGTCATCGGGAGGCGCTGGCCGGCCGCGAACCATTTGAGGGTCGTTGCGCCGTCGGCCGGCCATTTGCCGTGCTCGTTCAAGGCGACGATGAACGGACCCTGTATCGGCAGCGCCGGCTTCTGCACCTCGGCCCTGATTTCGTGGCGCGTGCCCGGAAAGCTGTCGGCCCGCACATACACGACGTTGCAGGCGCCGGTGTTCGCCTCGCCGACATTGATCTGCATATCCGCGGCGTCGGTCTGATCGCCGACACCGCGCATGAACTGCAGGCGATGCGTCCTGGTCTTCGCCCGCTCGACGAGGGGCGATGTGAATTTCTGGTCGTCGCGATAGCCGCCGAACCAATACCACATCTGGTAGGAATGGGAGATGTGCGCATTGCTGCCGCCATTGCCGGAATAGAGCGCGTCGCGCGTCGCGTTGACGAGCTGGAGATCGGTGTAGATGCTCGGGGTCATGGCGGTTGGCCTTAGAATTCGGGATAAAGACCGGCGGCGCAGATGCACCACATCATCCCCACAGCGGGGACTTTGAGCTGGACGTCGGGATAGCCCGTCGGGTCCGTGGTCACGTTTCCGGGCAGCTTGATCTGAGCCGCGCCTCCGCTCAGCGTCACGCTGGCGGCGTCTTTGGCGTCCGCCGGCGTCACATAGATCTGTGCTCCGTCTGTTCCGCTGCCGCCCTTGCCCAGGAACCCATCCTTCTCCGGGGCCGCCTGACCGGATTTGTCCACCACCGTCAGGGCGACCGACCCCGTCGCCTCGCTGTCCTTGCCCGTGAACCTCGCCGCGTGGGTGTGGGGCGGGAGATTCTTCTCTGTGAGTGCGATCACCGGCTGTTCCAGCCGCGCCGATTTGACGCCCTGGCCGTAATGCGTCGAATCATGGATCGGCACCGCCGCTCGAAGATCCGGGACGAGGAAGGTCCGCTCGCCGTCACCGCCATAGGTCGTCCCGATGACGGAGAAGAGGATCTCATTCGCCTCTCTGAGAAGTGTTCTGCCGTCGCAGGGGATCCAGTTCTTCGGCGGCTCGCTCACCGCCATGAGCGCGACATGACCGATGAGAGAGACGATTTCTGCCTCCCTGTCCGTGGATTTCGTGGGCTCGGTCACCATGACGTTCCTCCATTTCTTAAGGGCACAGGCGAGGGGGCGGGAAGGGTGCCGGGAGCGGCCATGGGGCGGTCGCCGGTCTGGCGAGCGCCTCGCACCGGATCGAAGGCAAGACGATCAAGGGCCGATGCCTCTGTCGCACCCCGTGCGCCGAAGCTCTTGGCCAGAGTGATCCGTCGGTCTTCCTGGCCGGGATCGCCGTTCGGACGGGCGGCAGGCCTCGCCGGTCTGATACAGACAGCGAATCCACCTTCTATTGGCGAAGACCGAACATTTATATTTACGGACATATATTCATATCCGTATTTTTCCGAATGAGATTTGACTTCTTGCGTATATTTTATACGCGATCTACATAATACAATGGTGGCACATCTCTGAAAAAGGTCAACGGAATAGTTTGATTTTTTATTCTCCTCGTGTAAGTCTTCCTTCCTGGGGTGAGCTAGTTTTTAGCTCGATAGAAATTTTATTCGGAGTGAAATTCATTCATGCCGGGCTTCGGGGCGGAAGAGGGGGGGCGCGTGCGCGGCAGGTGTTCTGCTGGGCGGCGTGTTTTGTGGGGCTCTGTGCGGCAACGGGCCGCCCGGCTGGGCGCGGGGCTCTTCCTGCTCCTCGTCCTCGTCGGTCTGTCCTCGCCCGCCGCAGCGCTGTCGGACGCCTGCGTCGCGGTGAATGCGGACTGGGGCGCCGGCGTTACCTCGCCCCAGGGAGCCTCCCCGAATAACAAGGTCGAGAAAGAATATGCCAGCTTCGCCGCGGGTGAGGTGATCGATTACCAGGCGAGCACGAGCAATTCGTCGAACGCGGAACTCAACGCCGAGCCGGAGTCATCGGACTGGAATGGTTCGGCTGTGTTCACAATTTTCAAGAACGACTACAATGACTATGCCGTGCCCGATGCGAGGCCGGGCAACGGCTCCGAGGTGTCGCTGACTGGCACGCTCATCCTCGATCCGGACGAGGATTATGCGGTGGGCGTCTACAGCAGCACGGCGTCATCGGGCACCGCGACGGCGACGCTGACCTGCCGGCTGGCGAGCGCCGGTGGTCCCGAGCTGACCAGCCTTTCGCCGGACTTCGGCGTGACGACGGGCGGCGATAGCGTGACGCTGACCGGTACCGGCTTCACCGGCGCGACCGGCGTGACCTTCGGCGGTACGGCGGCGACCGACCTCTCGGTGACCAACGACACGACGCTGACGGTGAAGACGCCGGCCCATGCGGAGGGCGCGGTCGACGTCGTCGTGACGACCCCCGGCGGCTCCGACACGCTCGCCTCTGGCTTCACCTATTATCCCCCGGTCACTCTGTCGCCGGAGTCCGGCGCGCTCGACGGCGGCACGGTGGGTGTCCCCTACAGCGTGTTCATCGACAAATCGGGCGGTGGCGCGGCTCCCTACACCATCTCTCTCGCGGCAGGCGCGCTGCCCGCCGGAATCGAGCTCGATCCCGACTGGGGCGGGCTGGTCGGCACGCCGACGGAGGCGGGGACGGCAACCTTCACGATCCGCTACACCGACGGCCTGGGCCTGTTCGGCTCGGCCGAGTATACCATCACCATCGTCGCCGCGGCGTCCGGTCCGGAGCTGGCGAGCCTTTCGCCGACGACCGGGCCGACGACGGGCGGGACGAGCGTGACGCTGACCGGCACCGGCTTCACCGGCGCGACGGAGGTGACCTTCGGCGGCACGGCGGCGACCGACCTGTCGGTGACCAACGATACGACGCTGACGGTGAAGACGCCGGCCCATGCGGCGGGCGCGGTCGATGTCGTCGTGACGACGGGCGACGGCTCGGACACGCTCGCCTCGGGCTTCACCTATCAGGCGGTGACGCTCAGCCTTTCGCCCGCGGCCGGGGCGCTTCCCGGCGGCACGGTGGGGACGGGTTACAGCGTCAGCGTCACCGCCTCGGACGGAACGTCGCCCTATAGCTATGCGGTGACTTCGGGCGCCCTGCCGGGGGGCGTCAATCTCAATGCGAGCACCGGCGCGCTGTCCGGCACGCCGACGGCGGAAGAGAGCGCGAGCTTCACCATCACCGCCACCGACAATGTCGGCAACACCGGCGCCGCCGCCTATACGATCGCGATCGCCGCCGCGGCGTCCGGCCCGGAGCTGACGAGCCTTTCGCCGACGACCGGGCCGACGACGGGCGGCACGAGCGTGACGCTGACCGGCACCGGCTTCACCGGCGCGACCGGGGTGACCTTCGGCGGCACGGCGGGCACCGACCTGTCGGTGACCAACGACACGACGCTGACGGTGAAGACGCCGGCCCATGTCGCCGGCGCGGTCGACGTCGTCGTGACGACGGGCGACGGCTCGGACACGCTCGATGACGGCTTCACCTATCAGGCGGTGACGCTCAGCCTTTCGCCGGCGGCCGGGGCGCTTCCCGGCGGCACGGCGGCGACGGATTATAGCGTCAGCGTCACCGCCTCGGACGGAGCGTCGCCCTATAGCTATGCGGTGACTTCGGGCGCCCTTCCGGGGGGCGTCAATCTCAATGCGAGCACCGGCGCGCTGTCCGGCACGCCGACGACGGAAGAGAGCGCGAGCTTCACCATCACCGCCACCGACAGCCTCGGCAACACCGGCAGCGCCGCCTATACGATCGCGATCGCCGCCGAGGCGTCCGGTCCGGAGCTGGCGAGCCTTTCGCCGACGACCGGGCCGACGACGGGCGGGACGAGCGTGACGCTGACCGGCACGGGCTTCACCGGCGCGACCGGCGTGACCTTCGGCGGCACGGCGGCGACCGACCTCTCGGTGACCAACGATACGACGCTGACGGTGAAGACGCCGGCCCATGTCGCCGGCGCGGTCGACGTCGTCGTGACGACGGGCGACGGCTCGGACACGCTCGCTTCGGGCTTCACCTATCAGGCGGTGACGCTCAGCCTCTCGCCGGCGGCCGGGGCGCTTCCCGGCGGCACGGTGGGGACGGGTTACAGCGTCAGCGTCACCGCCTCGGACGGAACGTCGCCCTATAGCTATGCGGTGACTTCGGGCGCCCTGCCGGCCGGAGTCGAACTCGCCCTTGACGCCGGCGGGTTGTACGGCGCGCTGTCCGGCACGCCGACGACGGAAGAGACCGCGAGCTTCACCATCACCGCCACCGACAATGTCGGCAACACCGGCAGCGCCGCCTATACGATCGCGATCGCGGCGGATCCGCCGGCCCGGCCCGATCCCTCGCTCGATGTCGAAGTGATCGGGCTCGTGAACGCCCAGGCCGACGCCACGAGGCGGGTCGCCCGCATTCAGCTCCAGAACTTCGAGGGCCGGCTCGAACGCCTGCACGACGACGATGAGCGATGGGCCTCGAGCATGGAGGTGCGCATCGGCGTGCTGCAGGACCGGTCCGCGCGCCCCGAGGATTCCTTCTTCGAGCGCGCGACAACGGCGGTGGGCGACGCCGGACCCCAGGGCCTCCTCGCCTTTGACGAAGCCGCCGATCCGCAGGCATCGCCGGCGGATGCGGCGATCGCTCGGCCGGCGGCCGATCGCGGCCCGCTCGCCGTGTGGTCGGGCGGTTTCATCGATTTCTCCCGGCGCGACGGCGGGATCGATCTCGATTCGACTGCGGTCGGCGTCAGCGGCGGCGTCGACTACCGCTTCTCCCCCGCCCTCGTCGCCGGCTTCGGGTTCGGCTATGGCCGGGACCGCTCGGATGTCGGCGACAACGGGACGGAGACGCTGGTCGACGCTTATAGCGGCGCGCTCTATGGCAGCTACAAGCCGATCGATGGTCTGTTCCTCGACGGGCTCCTCGGCGGCAGTTGGATCGACCTCGATTCCAGCCGTTACGTCACGGTGGACGGCAGCACGGCCGATGGCAGCCGGAGCGGCACGCAGCTGTTCGGCTCTCTCACGGCCGCCTATGAATTTCGCGACGACGCCTGGCTGATCTCGCCCTATGCCCGGGCCGGGTTCTCCCGCGCCTGGCTCGACGGGTTCTCGGAGACGGGCGGGGGGGTCTATGGCCTGACCTATGGCGACCAGACGGTCGACAGCCTGTCCGGCGCGCTCGGGGCGCGGCTGCGCTACGTCTTCGATACGGAATGGGGGAGCATCGCGCCCGAGGTCCGCGCGGAATACAGCCACGATTTCGCCGACGGGTCGCGGGTCGGGCTCGGCTATAGCGATCTCGGCGGCCTGCCTTATGCCGTCGAGACGGAAGCGGATGCGCGTGACATCGCGACCGTCGGGCTCGCGCTCGGCATCCGGTTCGATCCCGGCTGGCTCCTCGATCTCGATTACCGGACCCGTCTCGACGGGGACGGTGTGGCGGGCGGCACGGGCTCGGCGCGGCTCGGCACGCGGTTCTGAGGCGGGACCGGCGGGCGGCTCAGTCGAGCCGCCCGTGATGCCGCAAGACGAGGCCGACGGCGCCGAGCAGCTTGTCGTTCTCGGTGAACTTGCCGATCGTGATCCGCGTCCTGAGCCGCTCGGCGACGTCGCGCGCCTTGATCAGCGTGTGCTTCTCATAGGCCGCAACGAGGGGCGCGAGCAGGATGTCGCCCGCGAGCGCCATACGGCCGCCGATGATGATCAGCGGCGGGTTGATCAGCGTGCCGACGAGGGCGAGCCCGCGGCCGGCGACCGCCGCGGTGTCCTCGATCAGCCGCCGGGCACCGACATCGCCCTGTTCCGCCAGCCGGATGGCGTCGTCCATCGTCATGCGGCGGCCATAGAGGCGCGAGAGCTGCTCGAGCGGCCGGTTGAAGCTCGCCGTCAGTTCGAGGCAGCCGCGATTGCCGCAGCGGCAGAGATCGCCGTCCGGATCGAGCGACAGATGGCCGAACTCTCCGGCGCCCCCGGCGATGCCGGTCATCACCCGGCCGCCCGAGACGATCGCCCCGCCGACGCCGAGATCGATCTTGAAGAGGACGAAGTCCTCGCAGCCGATCGCCGCGCCCCACATCATCTCGGCGATCGCGGCGCAATTGCTCTCATTGTCGGCGAGGATCGGGCTTCCGAACACCGGCTCGAAGGCGTCGCGGATGTTCACGCCGGCCCAGGTCGGCACGATGCTCGCCCGCTGCACCGTTCCGTCCGGGCTGACGGGCGCGGAGACCGAGACCCCGACGCCGAGCAGGCCACAGGCCGAAAGCCCGTTCTCGCGATAGGTCCGTTCGACGGCGGCTTTCGTCGCTGCAGCTGCTTCCTCGGGCGAATAATCGCGCTGCATTGCAATATTTTGTTCGGCAATGACAGAATGCGAGACGTCGGCCACGACCAGCTGGATGTCGTCGAGGCTCATGTGCAGGCCGATGCAGGTGCCGGCTTCGGGGTTGAGGGTGAGGGCGGTTGCGGGCCGGCCGACGCCCTTCGCCGCCTCCTCTCCGCCCGGAACCTCGACGACGATGCCGGATTGGCGCAATTCCGCCAGAGCCATCGACACGGTCGAGCGGGCGAGGCCGGTCAGACGGGCGATCTGGGCCGCCGACAGGGCGCCCCGTTCGCTCATGATGCGGACGATCCGCGTCGCGGGCGCGCCGGACTCGCGGTCGTCGAGCAGGGATTTCAGGCGACTCTCGTGCATCATGGTCGAAACGTTGACAGCCGAATTATTTCATCATAGAACTTATTGAGCCCCGAGAACAGGGCCGCCGGATCGACGAAGCGGAAAACCGCAGCCGGCGCGAGGGAGGACAACGCCATGCTGAAGACGGCTCTCGCCGTAACGATCACCTATGCCGCTCTGGTCGGGGCCGCCTCCGCCGAGCCCAAGACCAATATCCTGCACCAGTGGGCGACCGGATCGGACGCCGCGGCGATCGCCAAGCTCGGTGAGATGTTCACCGCGGCCGGCGGCACCTGGGAACAGACCTCGATCGCCGGTCATACGGCGAATACGCTCGCCAAGCTGCGGGCCGACGTGGTCGCCGGCAACGCGCCGCCCGCGGTGCAGCTGAAGGGGCCGGAGATCGCCGAATGGAACGAGACGGGCATGACGGCCAATCTCGACGATCTCGCCGCCGCCGAGGGCTGGGAGAAGGTGGTCGCCCCCGAGCTGCTGCCGGTCATGAAGCCGGCCGGCCACTGGGTGGCGGCGCCGATGAACATCCACCGCATCAACTGGCTGTGGTCCTCGCCCAAGGTGCTGCAGGAAGCCGGCGTCGCCGAGGTTCCGAAGACCTGGGCCGAGTTCAACGCGGCCTGCGACAAGGTCGTCGCCGCCGGAAAGATCTGCATCGCGCATTCGACCGCCGACTGGACCGACTCGACCGTGTTCGAGGTCGTGGTGTACGGCCAGGACATCGACCTCTACAAGAAGGCGTTCGTCGAGGGCGACGTCGAGGCGATGCGCAGCGAGGGCATGGTCAAGGCGCTCACCCAGCTGCGCAAGATGACGTCGGAATACATGGACCCCGGCATGGTCGGTCGCGACTGGGATACGATGTCCCATCTCGTCGGCCGCGGCGAGGCCGCCTTCCACATCATGGGTGACTGGACCATCGGCCTCCTGACCGCCGGCGGCTTCAAGGAAGGCACCGACTATGTCTGCAGCCAGGCGCCGACCGACTGGGGCAAGCCGGGCTTCATCCTCAACTCCGACTCGGTCGTCTTCTTCACGCAGAAGGACCAGGATTACATCGACGGCCAGCAGCTGCTCGCCAAGACCATCCTGTCGCCGGAGTTCCAGACGGTCTTCAACCAGGCCAAGGGCTCGATCCCGGCCCGGCTCGACGTCGACCTGTCGCAGGGCTTCAACCCCTGCCAGCAGCTCTCCCAGAAGGACCTGCAGGCCTCGATCGAGGCGGGCACGCTCGTCCGCTCGATGGCCCACAACATGACGATCCCGCAGAAATATCGCGGCGCCATCATGGATACGGTGACGGAGTTCGTGAACACCCCGTCGATGTCTCCGGAAGACGGCGCCAATGCGATGGCCGACGCCGTCGAAGCCCAGATGTGATCTCCGCCGGCCGGGCGGTTCGCCGCCCGGCCCCCTTTCTCC
Organism: Prosthecomicrobium pneumaticum; assembly: GCF_014199915.1. GTDB lineage: Bacteria > Pseudomonadota > Alphaproteobacteria > Rhizobiales > Kaistiaceae > Prosthecomicrobium > Prosthecomicrobium pneumaticum. The sequence goes on from NZ_JACHOO010000003.1 coordinate 526,588, forward strand.
CGCGAGAAGCGTCGGACGGGCCTGCGATGACGATTGCGATGGTTGACGGCGAAGGTGTGTCCTTCCGCCAGCGCGCCGGACGATGGTGGCCGGTCGTGGTTCTCGCCCCTTCGCTTCTCGCCTCCTTCGTCTATGTCGTGGTCTTCACGCTGTGGACGCTCTACATCTCGCTCTCGAATTCGGGCCTCCTGCCGAGCTACGGTTTCGTCGGCCTCGAGAACTACGCTTCGCTGTGGGCCAACCGGCGCTGGAACATCGCCTATAACAATCTCTTCTTCTTTTCGGCCTTCTATATTCTCGGCTCGATGGCGGTCGGCCTTTTGCTCGCCATCCTGATCGACCAGCGCGTCAAGGGCGAGGCGCTGTGGCGGACGATCTTCCTCTATCCGCTCGCGGTCTCCTTCATCGTCACCGGCACGGTGTGGAGCTGGCTCTACAATCCCGCCGACGGCGTCCAGATGCTGGTGCGCAGCCTCGGCTGGGAGAGCTTCTCCTTCGCGCTCGCCTCCGACCGCAACACGGCGATCTACGCCGTCATCATCACCGGCATCTGGCAGTCCTCGGGCTTTGCGATGGCGCTCTTCCTCGCCGGGCTGCGCTCGGTCGACCCCGATCTCGTCAAGGCGGCGCAGATCGACGGCGCCTCGGCCTTCCGCACCTATCGCAAGGTGATCTTGCCCACCATCGCGCCGATCTTCCTCGCCGTCGCCGTCGTGCAGATCCAGTTCGCCATCAAGACCTTCGACCTCGTCGCCGCGCTCACCCGCGGCGGGCCGGGCGTCTCGACCACTTTCCCGGCGATCTATGTCTACGATCTGATGTTCCAGCGCGGCCAGATCGGCGAGGGCGCCGCCGCGGCGATGATGATGCTCGCCGCGCTCGCCGTGGTGCTCGTGCCCTATTCCTTCTTCGTCGTCTGGCGCCGGCGCCGGGAGAGCCGTCATGGCTGACCTCTCGCTCGCCCGCGTCGCCGATCCCGAGGCCGCCGCCGCCGGCCGCCGCTTCCTCGCCGGCCGCATCGCGATCTACGGCATCCTCGGCGTCTTCGCGCTCATCTATCTCGCGCCGCTCGTCGTCGTGGTGCTCAATTCCTTCCGCGAGCAGCCCGAGATCGCCCGCAACGGCCTGATCAACCTGCCGAGGAGTTTTACCCTCGAGGCCTGGAGCTCCGCCTGGGGCAGCTATTGCATCGGCGGCACCTGCGAGGGCATGAAGCGCAACTTCCTCAACTCGCTCGCCATGACCATTCCGGCGACGATCATCTCGACGCTGCTCGGCGCGCTGAACGGCTATGTGCTGTCGAAATGGCGTTTCCGCGGCTCCGAGGCGCTGTTCACGCTGATGCTGCTCGGCGTCTTCATGCCCGGCCAGATCGCGCTGATGCCCTGGGCCTTCGTGCTCGGCAAGCTCGGCCTCACCAATTCGACCTACGGCCTCGTGCTCGTCCACGTCATCCAGGGCATTTCTTTCACGACACTGTTCTGCCGCAACTATTACGTCTCGATCCCGGATGACCTGATCAAGGCCGCGCGCATCGACGGCGCCGGCTTCTGGCGGATCTTCCGCAAGATCGTGCTGCCTCTGTCGCCGCCGATCCTGATCGTCACGGTGATCTGGCAGTTCACCGGCATCTGGAACGAATATCTCTTCGGCGTGGTGTTCACCTCCGGCCGCGAACAGCCGATCACCGCCGCGCTCGTCGCGCTCACCGCCGGCGGCACCACGGCGCGCACCTATGACGTGATGAGCGCCGCGGTGCTGATCGGCGCGCTGCCGCCGCTGCTCGTCTATTTCTTCGGCGGCAAGTATTTCGTCCGCGGCCTCACCCAAGGGGCGATCAAGTGATGGAAGTCCCATGTCTTCACTGGTGATCCGCAGCCTGCGCAAGAATTACGGCGCGCACGAAGTCCTGAAGGGCGTCGACCTCGAGGCGCAGGAGGGCGAGTTCATCGCCCTCGTCGGCCCGTCGGGCTGCGGCAAGTCGACTCTTCTGTCGATGATCGCCGGGCTCGAGACGGTGACGAGCGGCGAGATCCGGATCGGCGGGCGGCTCGTCAATTCCGTGCCGCCCAAGGACCGCGACATCGCGATGGTGTTCCAGTCCTACGCGCTCTATCCGACCATGACGGCGCGCGAGAACATCACCTTCGGCATGGAATCGCGCGGCGTGCCGAAGGCCGAGCGCGACGCCGCGGTGAAGCGGGTCGCGGCGCTCCTGCAGATCGAGGCGCTGCTCGGCCGCAAGCCCGGCCAGCTCTCCGGCGGCCAGCGCCAGCGCGTCGCGATGGGCCGCGCGCTCGTGCGCGATCCGAAGCTCTTTCTCTTCGACGAGCCGCTGTCGAACCTCGACGCCAAGCTGCGCGTCGAGATGCGCACCGAGATCAAGAAGCTGCACCACCGTGTCGGCAAGACGACGATCTACGTCACCCACGATCAGGTCGAGGCGATGACGCTCGCCTCGCGCATCGCCGTCATGCATCGCGGCGAATTGCAGCAATTCGCCGAGCCGCACGTCACCTATAACCGGCCGACCAACATGTTCGTCGCCGGCTTCATGGGCTCGCCCTCGATGAATTTCATTCCGGCGCAGCTGACACGGGCCGACGACCGCGTCGCCGTCACCTTCCCGCTCGCCGATGGGGGCAGCGCCGTGCTGCCGCTCGCGACCGATGTGGCGGCGGAGCGGATCGGCCGCGCCGTGGTGCTCGGCGTGCGGCCCGAACATCTGTCGCGCTACGATGCCGAGATCCATGCCCGCAAGCCGGGCATCGCGACCCTGTCGGCGCCGGTCGAGGTGGTCGAGCCGACCGGCGCGGAGACGATCGCGGTGCTGCGCTTCGGTGCGCTCGAAGTGGTCGGCCGCTTCGAGCCGGACAGTGCGCCGAGGATGGGCGAGAGGATCCGCCTCGGCGTCGACATGACCCGCGCCTGCCTCTTCGATCCCGAGACGCAGCGCCTGATCTGAAAGGCTTCCCGTGACCTTCGCCAAATATCCGAGCCTTGCCGGGCGCGTCGTGCTCGTCACGGGCGGCGCCTCGGGCATCGGCGCCGATGTGGTGCGCGCCTTCGCCGCCAATGATGCCCGCGTCGCCTTTCTCGACATCCAGGCGGAGGCGGGCGGGGCGCTCGCCGCGGCGCTCGGCGGTGCGGCCCATGCGCCGCTCTTCCTGCCGTGCGACCTCTCCGACATCGACGCGCTCCGGGCCGCGATCGAGACGGTGCGGGACCGGCTGGGGCCGGTCGCCGTCCTCGTCAACAATGCCGCGAACGACGACCGCCACAAGGTCGACGACGTCACGCCCGAATACTGGGACTGGTCGCAGGGCATCAATCTGAAGCCGCAATTCTTCGCCGCCCAGGCGGTGCGTCCGCACATGCGGGCGCTCGGCCACGGCTCGATCGTCAACTTCTCCTCGATCGCCTGGCGGCACGGTGCCGGCGACATGGCCGTCTATGCGACGGCGAAATCGGCGGTGAACGGGCTCACCCGCGCGCTCGCCCGCGCCTTCGGCGACGACAACATCCGCGTCAACGCCATCGAGCCCGGCGCCGTGATGACCGATCGGCAGCGGGCACTCTGGTATCCGACCGAGCAATCGGTCGAGGCGATCGTCGGCCGGCAGATCCTGAAGCGGGTTCTGCTCGGCGAGGAGATCGCCCGCACCGTGCTGTTCCTCGCCGCCGACGACAGCCGGATGATCACCAAGCAGACCATCACGGTCGATGCCGGCCTGCGCTGAAGGACCCGCCATGCTCCGCGTCGGACTGAACCCTTATGGACTGACCTATCATCTCGGCCTGCAGGGCCGCGGCACACCGCGCGCCAACGCAGCCGCCACCGGGCTCGAGGGCTTCATCGCGATCGCGACCGAGCTCCGCGCCGAGACGCTCGAGATCTACGATCCGTGGCTGCAGGCGATGAGCGACGCGGAGCTCGCCGGGCTCAAGGCGCGGCTCGGTGATCTCGGCATGACGCCGGTGGTGAGCGCCGGCCTCAATATGATGGGTCCGATGGAGAGCGCCTTTCGCTCGGCCGCAGCGCTTGGGGCGACGACGATCCGGCTCGGCCTCTCGCCGGTGCTGTGCGGCGACCGCAATGCCTTCGGCGAGAAATGGCATGCGCTCGTCGCCTCGATCCGTGCCGCACTCGCCGAATGGGGACCGCGCGCCGCCGATGCCGGCACGGTGCTGGCGATCGAGAACCATCAGGATTTCACGAGCGCGGAGCTCGTCGCCTTCTGCGAGGAGGCGGGATCCGGCGTCGGCATCACCTTCGACACGGGCAACACCTTCCCGGTCGCCGAGGCGCCGCTCGATTTCACCCGCCGCATCGCGCCCTTCGTGCGCCATGTGCACCTCAAGGACTACCGCGTCCAGTTCACCGAAGAGGGCTACCGGCTGGTGCGCTGCGCGATCGGCGACGGTGCCGTGCCCTATCCCGCAATGATCGCGCTGCTCGCGGAACATCACGACAGCCTGACCGCGGTGCTCGAGCCGGGTGCGCTCGAGGCGCGCCATGTCCGCCTCTTCACGCCGGACTGGTGGAACGGCTATGCGCCGAAGACGGCGCGCGAGCTCGCCGCCTGCCTCAGGGCGGCGCAGGTCAACCGGCTGCCCGAGGACGCCGATCCCCGCACCCCCTGGGAACGCGGCGAGGACGGCGCCCTCGAAGCCTATGAGCTCGACATGATCCGGCGCAGCGCCGCGACCATGCGGGCGCTCGGAATCATGCGTTGAGCGACGGGAGCGATCGATGACCAGGGAATTGAGCGGCAAGACGGCCTTCGTGACGGGCTCGGGCCGCGGACTCGGCCGGGTGATGGCCGAGCGGCTCGCCGAGCTCGGCGCCGATGTCGCCATCCACGACATGGACTGGAACCAGCCGGCGAAATACGGCGAGTTCAAGGACCTCGGTGAGGTGGCGGCGCAGATCGGCCGGCATGGCGGCCGCGTCACGGCCGTCACCGGCAATATCGGCGACAAGGACGCGGTCGCGAAGATGAAGGCCGAGATCGAGGCGGCGCTCGGCGAGGTGCACATCCTCGTCAATTGCGCCGGCGGCGACATCGGCGCGGCGGGGACCAAGCCGAACCCCAACAATGCGCTCGATATCGCCTTCGAAGACATCAAGGTGCTGACCGAGAACAATCTGATCGGCACCATGCTGGTCTGCCAGGCCTTCGTGCCGCCGATGGTGAAGGCGGGCACGGGCTCGGTGATCAACATCGCGTCCGCCGCCGCGCATATGGGCTGCTCGCCCGAGGTCGTCTATTCGACGCTCAAGGCGGCGGTCGTCCATTATACGCGCTGCCTCGCCAAGGAGCTGATCGACCAGGGCGTCCGCATCAATGCGGTGAGCCCCGGCCCGACCAAATCGGCCCGCTTCCAGGCGACCCGCGTCGTCGATCCGAACCGGATGGATTCCTCGATCCGATCGCTCAACCGCTATGCCGAGCCCGACGAGATCGCCGACGCGGTCGCCTTCCTCGCCGGGCCGCGGGCGAAGTTCATCAACGGCCAGGTGATCCGGGTCGACGGCGGCATCACGCTCTTCCCCGGCTGATCTCCCGCCGGGCCGCTCCGTCGCCTCGGGCGGCGCAGCGGCCGGCGCGGCACGGGTAGGAAGCGGTCCCGCGGATGTGCTACGCCCTCGCCGGATCGGCGAGGGAACGGCCATGCGTCTTCAGGACTGTCACAATTTCCACGACTTCCGCCGCATGGCGCAGCAGCGCCTGCCGGGGCCGATCTTCAACTATATCGACGGCGCGGCCGAGGACGAGGTGACGCTCCGGCGCAACACCGCCGCCTTCGACGACTGCGACCTCGTGCCGAACGTGCTGCGCGGCGTCGGCCATGTCGACATGTCGGTCACCGTGATGGGCCAGCGCCTCGCCATGCCCGTCTATTGCTCCCCGACCGCGCTGCAGCGGCTCTTCCACCACGAGGGCGAGCGCGCGGTGGCCGCCGCGGCGCACAAGTTCGGCACGATGTTCGGCGTCTCCTCGCTCGGCACGGTGAGCCTCGAGGAGGCGCGCCGCATCAGCTCCGGGCCGCAGGTCTACCAGTTCTATTTCCACAAGGATCGCGGCCTCAACCGCGAGATGATGGCGCGCGCCAAGGAGGCGGGCGTCGAGGTGATGATGCTCACCGTCGACAGCATCACCGGCGGCAATCGCGAGCGCGACAAGCGCACCGGCTTCGCCATTCCCTTCCGGCTCAATCTCGCCGGCATCACCCAGTTCGCGGTGAAGCCCGCCTGGGCGATCAACTATTTCACGCATGAGCGCTTCCGTCTGCCGCAGCTCGACACCCATGTCCACATGGGCTCGGGCGTGATGTCGATCAGCCGCTATTTCACCGAGATGCTCGATCCGGCGATGGCCTGGGACGATGTCGCCGAAATGGTCGACCAGTGGGGCGGGCCGTTCTGCCTGAAGGGCGTGATGTCGGTCGACGATGCCCGCCGGGCGGCCGAGATCGGCTGCAACGGCATCGTGCTGTCGAACCATGGCGGCCGCCAGCTCGACGGCTCGCGCTCCGGCTTCGACCAGCTCGCCGAAGTGGTCGACGCGGTCGGCGACCGCATCGATGTGATGATGGATGGCGGCGTGCAGCGCGGCAGCCATGTCCTCAAGGCGCTGTCGCTCGGGGCGAAGGCGGTCGGCCTCGGCCGCTATTATCTCTTCCCGCTCGCCGCCGCGGGCCGGGCCGGCGTCGAGCGGGCGCTCGGCCTGATGCGGACCGAGATCGAGCGCGACATGCGCCTGATGGGCGCGAGCTCGGTCGCCGATCTGACGCGCAAGAACCTCCGCTTCCGCTGACCGCGGTCAGAGGGCGGCGAGCCGGCGGGCGAGCGCGATGAGGCGCTCGTCCGATCCCTTCGGCCCGATCAGCGACAGGCCGACCGGGATTCCGCCATGCACGGCGAAGGGCAGGTTGACCTGCGGGTGGCCGGTCAGACCGGCGATCGCCGTCAGTTCGATGATCCGGCCGACCGAGCGCATCAGCGCCGAGAAGGGCTCGTCCCGCCGCGGCGGCAGGATCGGCGTCGTCGGCAGGCAGAGCACCGTGTCGTCGGCGAGGAGATCGGCCATCCGCCGGCGCGCCGTCTCGCGGAAGGCCTTCGGCCCGGCGAGGTCGGCCTCTGTGAGCAGTGCGGCGAGCGCGAGCGTCGTGCCGACCTCGATCGAAAAGCGCGGCACGACCCGCTCGACCCAGGGCGCGAAGGTGCGCGAGAACTCGCCCCGCTGCAGGAGCGACTGGTTGCGCGACCAGTCGAGAATGTCACCTTCGGCGAGCGGCGCCTCGACGACCGTGTCGAAGCCGCCGGCGATGCGGGCGACGACCGGTGCGAGCGCCGCCGCCACGTCCGGTTCGGCGAGCGCGAAACAGTCCGTCGCGACGATCATCCGTCGCGGCCCGTCCTCGACGGCGGGCGCGGCGAGCAGCACCTCGCCCACCCGCACGAAGGTCTCGGCATCGGCGGCGAACCAGCCGCAGGTGTCGAAGCTCGGCGATTGCGTCGCCATCCCCTCGACGGAGATGCGGCCATGCGTAGGCCGCAGCCCGTAGAGGCCGCAGAAGGCGGCCGGCGTGCGCACCGAGCCGCCGGAATCGGTGCCGAGCGCGGTGTCGACGAGGCCGGCGGCGACCGCCGCAGCCGAGCCGGAGGACGAGCCCCCCGGCACGCGATCCGGCGCTTTCGCGTTGATCGGCGTGCCGTGGAACTGGTTGCGGCCGACGAGGCCGAGCGAGATCTCGTCGGTGATCGTCTTGCCGGCGAGCGTCGCGCCGGCGTCGAGCAGGGCGGCCACCGCGACGGCGTGCCGGCGGGCGGGAGGATGCGTGCGCTCCCAGTCCGGATTGCCGCTCCCCGTCACATGGCCGGCGACGTCGAACAGGTCCTTGGCCGCGAAGGTCAGACCCGCGAGCGGGCCACGGCCGGATCCCTGCACGACGCAGTCGACATGGGGAACGAAGGCTCCGTAGGCGTCACGCATCCTCTGCCCCTCCTCAGGCCTTCTTGATGGTCCGGTAGTCGATGTGCTGGTGGAACCAGTAGACGTAGTTCTCGATATTCGGCTGCATCGCCACGTCGCCGAAGAGCTGGGCGAGCGGGATGCGCGGCACGTCGGCCATCACGGTGCCGACCATCTTGCTCAGCGTCGCCTTGTATTCCGCCTCGTCGGTGGTGAACCGCGCCGTCTCGATCAGCGCGTCGAGCGCCGGGTTCACATAGTTGCAGGTGTTGAACACCGAATTGTTGCCGCCGTGATAGGTCCAGAAGAAGTGGTATTCCGGATAGTCGAGCCAGGGATAAAACTCGGCGATGACGAAGGGCATCTTCTTCGACGCCATGTTGGCGAACCAGTTGGCGCCGGGGACCTTCTCGATGGTGATCTTGACGCCGATCTTGCCGAGCGATTCCTGGACGAGGAGGGCGATCGGCTCGCGCGTCGTCGCCTGGCTGAGGTCGAAGGAGAGCGTCGTCTCGAAGCCCTCGGCGAGGCCGGCTTCGGCGAGCAGCGCCTTCGCCTTGTCGAGATCGGTCTTGAAGGGCGAGGGCGTCGGCCAGGTCGGGGGATAGGTCTCGGGCGCCGGATCGGCGCCGAACATCGGCAGGCCGCGCTGGTAGAGGGCGGTCTCCATGATCTGTTCATAGGGGATCGCATAGGCGATCGCCTCGCGGACCTTCGGATTGTCGAACGGCTTCATCTGCACGTTCATGTCGATGAACAGGAGGTCGCCCTGCACCGGCGTGCCGATCACCTTCAGCTTGCCGGCCGCGGCGAGCTCGGCATAGTCCTTCGGCGGCAGGCCGACCGAGAGGTCGACGTCGCCCTTCTCGAGCAGGGCGCGGCGCGTGCCGGGCGAGGCGATCTGGCGGAACACGACGCGCTTAATCTCGGGCAGCGGGCCGCTCTTCCAGTCGTCGAAACGGGTGAGCACGAGCTGATCGCCGGGCTTCCAGCTCTGCACCGTGAAGCCGCCGCCGCCGGCGTCGTTGCGCTGGGTCCATTCGAGGCCCCACGGGTCGGCGTCGGTGACGTGCTGCATCACCAGCTTCTTGTTGACGATGCAGGGCACCGGCACGGCGAGATCGGGCAGCGAGAGCTTGTTCGCCTTCTCGAAGGTGATCTTGAAGGTGTGCGTGTCGACCGCGGTGAACTGGTCGGGGCTGACGAGCGAGCCCGCCGACATCTGCACGGCCGGGAAGCCGCCGGCCGCGATGGCGCGGTCGAACGACCATTTGACGTCCTCGGCGGTGACCGGGCTGCCGTCGTGGAAGGTGGCGTCCTGGCGCAGCTTGAAGATCATCGTCTTGCCGCCGTCGAGCACCTCCCAGCTCTCGGCGAGTTCCGGCTTGAACACGCTCGCGTCGTAGCCAGTCGCGCCGTTCGGCATCGTCTTGGTGCCGTGCGTGACGAGCCGGTCATAGACGCTCCAGGCGACCATGCGGGCCTGGTCGTTCGCCGCCGGCAGCATGGTATCGAGCGAGTTGGGACCCATCTCGTTGAGAAGGATCAGCGTGTCCTTCGGCGTCGCGGCCTCGGCGACGCGCCAGCCGCCGGTCATGGAAAGGGCGGCTGCGCCACCGAACAGGCCGAAGGCCTGCCTGCGATTGACTTCGAACATCTCGAATTCTCCTCTGGATCTCTGTCGTGGTCTGCGGAAGGTCGGGCTCTTCGAGGCCCGTGAAGGCGTGGAGCGGGAAGGATCGGTGGAGTCGGTCGGGGGGGGCTCAGCCGGCAGGAACGGGCAGGGGATGGCCGGTCGCGCCCATCGGCAGGCCGAGCGCGCGGTGATAGGCGGCGCCGAGGCCGAGCAGCCGGTTGTCGGCGAAGGACGGGCCGATGAGCATCAGGCCTTGGGCGAGGCCGTCCGGCCGGAAGCCGTTCGGCACGGACAGCGCGCAGAACTCCATCAGGTTCACGAAATTCGTGTAGCTGCCCATGATCGCGTTGCGTCCGATGTTCTTCTCCTCGAGCGCGGCGATGGTGAAGGTGGTCGGCGTCGTCGGGGTCACCATGACGTCGGCGTCCTCGAAGATCCGCATCGCGTATTTGCGGTATCCGGCGAGCCTGTACTGGGCGATGAAGACGTCGGCGCCGCTGTAGCGGGCGCCGGAGGCGAGGATCTCCCGGCTCGCCGGGTGGAAGCGGTCGCCGCAGCGGCGGAACGTCTCTTCGAGATTGGCGTAGCGCCGGGCGATGAAGGCGTCCTCGTAGAGCATCCGCGCCGCGGCGTGCAGCGGGGCGTAGTCGAACGGGACCGCGGTGCCGCCCATCGCCTCGAGCCGGGCGATCGCCGCGTCGAACAGCGCCTCGGCCGCCGCGTCGCCGGCGAACAGCCGGCTCTCGCGGCTCGGTACCGCGAAGCGGAAGCGCTCGGGCGCGGGCGGCACGGTGAGCGTGAAGCCCTCCGCCTCCGGCAGCGACAGCGGATCGTCCGGGTCGTGCCGGACGAGCGTGTTGAGCGCGGCGACATTGTCCTCGACGGTGAGCGTCAGCACGGTGTGGCTGGCGCCCATGCCCGCCTTCGAGATACCGAAGGGGATCAGCCCGTTGGTCGGCTTGTGGCCGACGATGGCGTTGAGCGCCGCCGGCACGCGGCCCGAGCCCGCGGCGTCGCCGCCGAGCGCGAAGCTGACGAGGCCGGCCGCGACCACGACGCCGCCGCCCGAGGTCGAGCCGCCGGAGATATAGGCCGGATCGAAGACGCAGGACGGGATGCCGTAATCGGTGCGGACCCCGACGAGGCCCATGCCGAACTGGTCCATATTGTTCTTGCCAACGACGATCGCGCCCGCCGCGACGAGCCGCGCGACGGTCGGATCGGTCGTCTCGGCGATCCGCTCGTTCGCCCGGCAGGCCTCGCTGGTCGGGTAGCCGGCAATGTCGAAATTGTCCTTGATGCCGCAAGGCAGGCCGAACAGCGGCAGCGCGTCGGGTCCCTCGCCCGAGGCTTCGAGCGCGGCGGCGCGGGCGAGCGCCTCTTCGCGGGGGATGAGCGTCGTCCAGGCCGGATCGGGTCCGCGGACGGCGATCCGGTCATAGACGGCGTCGATCACGGCGCTCGGCGTCAGCGTCCCCGCCCGATAGGCGTCGTGCAGGGTACGGAAGTCGAGGCTGCCGGTTTCGGGCGACCAGGCCATGCTCACAGCCCCAGTTCGGCGACGAGCGGCGGCCAGACCTGCGCCCAGGGCTTGGCGGCCTCGAAGGCGGCGGAGGCGGCGAGCACCAGCGGATCGGCGAGATGGCGGCCGGTGATCTGCAGGCCGACCGGCAGGCCGTCCTTCGTGAAGCCGGCCGGGATCGAGGCGGCCGGCTGGCCGGTCATGTTCATCGGGAAGGTGAAGGCGAGCCAGTCGCCGGTGCTTCCCATCCGGCCCTCGATCATCTCCGGTCCCTGCATGTGGACGGGGAAGGGGGGCACCGCGAGCGTCGGGGTGAGCAGAAGGTCGTAGCGCTGCATGAAGCGCCACATCTTGTTGACGACGGCCTTGCGGACCGTCTTCGCATCGGTGATCTCGGCCGCCTTCCAGTCGTGCTGGATCAAGGCGACGAGGTGGGGCGAGACCTCGCTCTCGCGGCCCTCGATCATCTTGCGCATGCCCGTCAGATCCGATTCGCCCATCACGAGCGTCCAGAAATGCGGACCCGGATTGTCCCAGCCGGGATGCGCCTCCTCGACGATGCAGCCGAGGTCGCGCTCGAAGACCTTCACCGCCTCGCCGACCACGCGGCGCACTTCCGGATCGACCGCGGCATAGCCCCAGTCGGACGAATAGGCGACGCGCAGCCCGGCGAGCGAGCGGGGTTTCGCCGCGGCGTTCCAGTCGAATTCCGGGCCGGGCAGCGAATAGCGGTCGCGCATGTCGGGACCGGCGGCGATGACGCTCAGCATCAGCGCGGAATCGGCGACGGTGCGGCTCATCGGCCCGATGTGCTCGAGCGATTCCCAGCTCGACACGCCGGGGAAGCGCTCGTCGCGGCAGCCCGGATAGAGCGGCACACGGCCCATCGAGGCCTTCATGCCGTAGAGACCGGAATGGGCCGAAGGGATGCGGATCGAGCCGCCGCCGTCCGAGCCGATCGCGAAGGGCGACACGCCGCAGGCGACCGAGGCGCCGGAACCGGCCGACGAACCGCCCGGCGTCATGGCGAGGTTCCACGGATTGCGCGCCGTGATGCCGAGCGGGTTGTGGCCGACGCCCGAATAGCCGAATTCCGGCACGGTGGTCTTGCCGAGGATCACGGCGCCGGCCGCCTTCAGCCGCTCGACGACGATGTCGTCCTCTTCCGGCACCCAGCCCTTGTAGAGGTTGGAGCCCATCGCGGTCTCGATGCCGGCGGTGGCGACGAGATCCTTGATGCCGATCGGCACGCCGCCGAGCGGACCGGCGTCCTCGCCGGCGGCGATCTTGGCGTCGACGGCCCGCGCCGCGGCGCGCGCCACCTCCGGCGTCGGGACGCAATAGGCGCTGATGTGCGGCTCGAGCGTCTCCATCCGGCGTAGCGCCGCCTCGGCGACCTCGAGCGCGGAGAGGGCCTTCGAGCGCACCTTCTCGGCGATCTCGACGGCGGTCATGCGGGCGATGGCGTTGTCGGATGTCGTCATTGTCCTTGGCTCCCGAGGGTCTCGGCCGGCGGTCCGGCGAAATGGCAGGCGGCGCTGTGTCCCGCTCCGACCGGCTTCAGCGGCGGCTTGGTCGTGCCGCAGACGGGCTGGCCGATCGGGCAGCGGCCGTAGAAGCGGCAGGCGTTCGGATCGGGGTCGATCGGGCTCTTCGGGCTGCCGTCGAGCCGCGGCGGCCGCGCGCCGCGGCGCTGCGGGTCCGGGATCGCGGCGATCAGCGCGCGGGTATAGGGGTGCGCCGGCGCCTCGAAGAGGGCGGAGGCCGGCGCGCTCTCGACCACTTCGCCGAGATACATCACCACCACCCGCTCGCAGAGCAGCCGCACCACGTCGAGATCGTGCGAGACGAAGACGTAGCTCATGCCGAGCCGGTCGCGCAGGTCGGCGAGGAGCTTCAGCACCACCGCCTGGACCGAGACGTCGAGCGCCGAGGTCGGCTCGTCGAGGATCAGCAGTTCCGGCTCGACCGCGATCGCCCGGGCGATGCCGACGCGGGCCTTCTGGCCGCCGGAGAGCTGGTGCGGATAGCGGCCGATCAGCACCTCGGGCAGGCCGACGCGCTCGAGCGCGGCATGCGCCCGGCGGTCGATCTCGGCGGTGTCGCGGACGCCCGTCAGCCGGCGGATCGGGTCGGCCACCGCCTCGCCGACGGTCAGATGCGGGTTGAGGCTCTCGGTCGGGTCCTGGAACACCATCTGGATGCGCGGCCGCACCGGGCTCGCGACGAAGCGGCGGAGCGGGATCGCCGCGATGTCCTCGCCCCTGAAGAGGATCGAGCCGGCGGTCGGCTCGACGAGCCGGGCGAGCACGCGGGCGAGGGTCGACTTGCCGCAGCCGGATTCGCCGACGAGGCCGACGCTCTCGCCGGTGCCGATCGAAAGGTCGACCCCATCGAGGGCGTGCAGCGTGCCGCGCGTCCGGCCGCTGCCGACCTTGTAGAAGCGCTTCAGCCCCTTCGCTTCGACGAGCGCGGTCACAGCGGCCTCCAGCAGCGCACGAGATGGCCGGGTGCGACCTCGGTCGCGGGCAGCGGATCGCTGTCGCAGCGGGCGATCGCCCGGTCGCAGCGCTCGCGGAAGCGGCAGAGCGGCAGATCGTCCCGCAGCAGGTTGGGGAGGTTGCCCGGAATGCTCGCCAGCCCGTCGACGGACGAGGCCGAGGACGGCGTCGCGGCGATCAGCCGGGCGCTGTAGGGATGGGCCGGCCGGGCGAGCAGATCGGCGACGGGTGCGGTCTCGACGACGTGGCCGGCGTGCATGACGACGACGCGGTCGCAATATTCCCCGGCGAGGCCGAGATCGTGGGTGATCAGGATCGCCGCCATGCGGGAATGGTCGACGAGGTCGCGCACCAGATCGAGGATCACCGCCTGGGTCGTCACGTCGAGCCCGGTGGTCGGTTCGTCGGCGATCAGGAGCATCGGCTCGCAGGCGAGCGCCATGGCGATCATCACGCGCTGGCACATGCCGCCGGACAGCTCGAAGGGATAGGCGTCGTAGCGCCGTTCGGGGTCGGGGATGCGGACCTTGCGCAGCGCCGCGATCGCCTTCTCCTTGGCCTGCCGCCGCGGCACGGGACCGTGCCGGACGAGCACGTCTTCGATCTGCTTGCCGACCGGGCGGATCGGATTGAGCGCGGTGCGCGGGCTCTGGAAGATCATCGAGATCTCGCGGCCGCGCATGCCGCGCAGCGCCGACCGGTCGCCGGCGAGGAGGTCGGCGCCGGCAAAGTCGAGCCGCGCCGCGCCGAGCTCGGCATTGTCGTCGAGCAGGTCCATGATCGCATAGGCGCTCACCGACTTGCCCGAGCCGCTCTCGCCGACGATGCCGAGGATCTCGCCGCGCTGCACCTCGAAGGAGATGCCGTCGAGAGCCTTGACCCGCCCGTCGCGGGTGCGGAAGTCGAGGCTCATGCCCTCGACCGCGAGGAGGGGCGGCGCGCTCATGTCCGCCTCCGCGGATCGATCATGTCGCGCAGGCCGTCGCCGAGCAGGTTGAAGCAGAACACGGCGAGCACGAGCGCGCCGCCGGGGAAGACGAAGGTCCACCACTCGCCGGAGAAGATGAAGCTGGCGCCCTCCGAGACCATGATGCCCCATTCGGCGGCGGGCGGCCGCACGCCGAGGCCGATGAAGGAGAGGCCGGCGGCGTTGAGGATCGCCCAGCCCATGTTGAGCGAGGCCTGCACCATCATCGGCGGCAGGATGTTCGGCACGATGTGGCGCACGAGGATGCGCGCCGCGCCATTGCCGCCCATCCGGGCCGCCTCGACATAGGCCATGTCGCGCCGGATGTTCACTTCGGCGCGGGCGAAGCGGCCGTAGAAGGGCAGGTTGATGATCACCGTCGCGATGACGATGTTGGCGACCGAATTGCCGAGCGCCGCGACGATGCCCATGGCGAGCACGAAGAGCGGGAAGGCCATGATCGTGTCGAAAACCCGGCCGATCAGATGGTCGATGAAGCCGCCGCGATAGCCGGCGATGGCGCCGAGCGTCGTGCCGATCGCGAGCGAGAGGAGCACGGCCGAGACCGCCATGCCGAGATCGAGCCGGGCCGCGACGACGACGCGGCTCAGAATGTCGCGGCCGAGCTGGTCGGTGCCGAACCAGTGTTCCGCCGAGGGCGGCATCAGCCGGCTGTCGGAATTGGTGGCGAGCGGATCGTGCGGAACGAGCGCGGGGCCGACGATGGCGCAGGCGACGAGAAGGGCGAAGATCGCGAGCGCGATCGCGGTGAGCGGGTTTTCGCCGAAGGCGTAGCGGAGGTCGCGGAGCCGGAGCGTCGTCGCCATCGCTCAGCCCTCGAACCGGACGCGGGGGTCGATCAGCCCGGCGACGAGATCGACCGCGAGGTTGAGCAGCACATAGGCGACCGCCATCAGGAGGATGAAGCCCTGCACGGCGGCATAGTCGGAGGCGATCACCGCGCTGACCGCATAGGAACCGACGCCCGGCCAGCCGAACACCTGCTCGATCAGCACGTTCGAGCCGAGCAGGAAGGAGAACACCATGCCCATCGTGTTGACGATGCCGAGGAGGGCATTGCGGAAGGCGTAGGTGAAGAGGACGGTGCGGCGCGACAGGCCGTTCGCCCGGGCGGTGCGCACGAAGTCCGAGCCGAGCGCGGTCAGCATCGCCGCCCGCGTCATCCGGGCGATCGGGGCGAGGGCGAAGAGCCCGAGCGAGATCGAGGGCAGGACGAGCTGCGCCGCCGCGCCGCGGAAGGCCTCGAGATCGCCGGCGAGCAGCGTGTCGACGAGCAGGAAGCCCGTCACGGTCGGCGGCATCGAATAGTAGATTTCGTCGAGCCGGCCGAGCGGCTGCGGCACCCAGCCGAGCAGATAGTAGAAGAGATAGACGAAGAGCAGCGCGACGAAGAAGGTCGGGAAGGCGGCGCCGACCGTGACGAGCGCGCGGCAGAGATGGTCGACGAGCGAATCGGGCTTCGCCGCGGCGAGCACGCCGAGGGGCACCGCGAGCACGACCGCGAAGAGCAGCGCGCAGAGCGTCAGCTCCATCGACGCCGGCAGGCGCTGCACGAGATCGTCGAGCACCGGCTGGCCCGTCGTCAGCGCATTGCCGAGGCTGCCATGGGCGAGGTCGAGGACATAACGGACGAACTGCTCCGGCCAGCTCTTGTCGAGGCCGAGGCTCTCGCGCACCTGCTGGACCGATTCCGCATTCGCCGCCGGGCCGGCGAAATAGACCGCCGGATCGCCGGGCAGGGCGCGCGACAGGAGGAAGGTGACGATGATCACCCCGATGAGGCTCGGGATGGCGCCGGCCACCCGCCGCAGCAGCGAGAAGGACCCCATCCGTCTAGCGCTCCCGCCGGCCGGCGAGACGGGTGGAAGAGAGGGCGCGGAAACGGCAGGAAAGATGCATGGGGTCGGGCTCCGCTCATCGCCGCGCCCTGGCCGGCGGGCGCCTGTCACGCCGTGGAGCTTCGCGAGCCGATGTGAACGAGTCCGCGCCGGACTTTGAACCGGGAGGATAATTTTGTAGAAATTTGTGAACGAGGATTCGGATGGTGCGACAGGACAGGACCGATGCCCGGCTCGGCGTCGTCGATGACGATGCCTCGATCCGCGAGACGCTCGCCGGCTTCCTGGAGGCGGAGGGCTATGACGTGCGCTGCGCGGCCGATGCGGACGGGCTCGACCGGCTGATGCGGCCCGACCCGCTCGATCTGGTCCTGCTCGACATCCGGCTGCCGGGCGTCGACGGGCTGACGCTGACCCGAGCGCTGCGGGCGCGGTCCGAACTCGGCATCATCCTGATCACCGGACGCAACGACAAGGTCGACCGTATCCTCGGCCTCGAATACGGCGCCGACGACTATATCGCCAAGCCGGTCGACGAGCGCGAACTGCTGCCGCGGGTGCGCAACCTGCTCCGCCGGGTCGGCCACAGCCGGCTGGCGAGCCCGACCGAGACGCTGCGCTTCGGCCGCCATACGCTCGATCTCGGGCGCCGCCTCGTCACCGACGAGACGGGCGGCGCGGTGCCGCTGACGACGGCGGAGTTCGATCTGCTCGCCGTCTTCGTGCGCCATCCCGGCCAGGTGATGTCGCGCGAACGGCTGATCGCTGCCTCGAGCCACCGCCGTTTCGACCCGCTCGACCGCACCATCGATACGCTGGTGCGCCGGCTGCGCCGCAAGCTCGAGGTCGATCCGGAGCGGCCGAGCCTGATCACCACGGTGCACGGCGCCGGCTATCTGTTCTCCGCCTGAAGCGCCGGCTCGGCGGCTGCCGCGCCGCCACGGGGGAGCGCCGCGATGCGGGCGGCC
Source organism: Prosthecomicrobium pneumaticum (assembly GCF_014199915.1). GTDB lineage: Bacteria > Pseudomonadota > Alphaproteobacteria > Rhizobiales > Kaistiaceae > Prosthecomicrobium > Prosthecomicrobium pneumaticum. The sequence continues at coordinate 544,020 of NZ_JACHOO010000003.1, forward strand.
GCTTCGTGATGGGCTGCGACGAGGGGGAGAGCGGCCTCGGCGACCGCCGCGGGCCCGTCCGCGACCGCCTCCTCGAGCCGCTCGGCGGCTTCGGCGAGCCCGTCGAAGCCGACATTGCGGGCCGCCCCGGCGAGCCGGTGGGCGTGATCGGCGAGCCCCGCCATATCGAGCCGCGAACAGCCTTCGGCGATCGCCTCGACCGCCTCTTCCGCGACGCCGGCGAAGGCGGCGAGGATACGGTCCGTCCGCTCGTGGCCGAGGGTCTCGCGCAGATGGACGAGCCGCGCCGGCTCGGCGGCGGCGCGCGGCGGTTGCGGCGTCCTGGCGAGCGCGGCCCGCAGCCGGTCGGCCTCGACCGGTTTCTCGATCACCGCGTCGAGGCCGCGCAGCAGATAGAGCGGCCGGTCGGTCGCCGCGAGATGGGCCGTCAGGCCGATCACCGGACCGAGATGGCGGCCGGCGCCGGGATCGGCGCGGATCGCCCGGGTGGCGGCGAGGCCGTCGACCTCCGGCATGCGGATGTCCATCAGCACGAGGTCGTAGCGCCCGGCCGAGAGCGCGGCGAGCGCCTCCTCGGCCGAGGAGACGGCCTCGACGGTGCAGCCCTCGGCGCGCAGCAGGTCGGCCACCACGTCGCGGTTGAGGGCGACATCGTCGACGACGAGCACCCGCCCCGCGAGCGGCCCGCGTGGCGCCGCCTCGACGTCCGCGGCGAGGCCGAAGGGCAGCCGGACGCGGAAGGTCGAGCCGCGGCCGAGTTCGCTCTCGGCCGTGATTCCGCCGCCCATCGCCTCGGCGAGCCCCTTGCTGATGGCGAGGCCGAGGCCGGTGCCGCCATAGCGCCGGCTGCGGCCGGTCTCGGCCTGCGAGAAGGGCTGAAACAGCCGCGGCAGCACCTCGGCGGCGATGCCGATGCCGCTGTCGATCACCTCGATCGCCAGTTCGATCGTCGCCTCGTCGCGCCGTGCGACGTCGGTGCGCACCTCGATGCCGCCCGCCTCGGTGAATTTGATGCCGTTGCCGACGAGGTTGATGAGGATCTGCTGCAGTCGGGCGGGATCGCCGAACACTTCCGGCGGCAGCGGCGAGAGCATCGTGACGCGCACGCCGAGACCCTTTTCCGGCGCGGCGGCGCTCGCGAGCGTCACCGCCGCGGTGATCGTCTCGCGCGGGTCGAAGCTGCGCCGCTCGAGCCGCATATGGCCGATCTCGAGCAGGGCGAGGTCGACGATGTCGTTGATGATCACGCCGAGCGTGCGGCTCGCCTCGACCATGCGGCGGACGATCCGCATCGGCGTCTCGGCGAGCGGCTGGCGGGCGAGCAGCTGGGCGAGGCCGAGCACGCCGTTCACCGGCGTGCGCAGCTCGTGGCTGATCATCGCGAGCGATTCGGATTTCATCCGGCCGAGCGCCTCGGCGGCGTTCTTCGCCCGGACGAGCGCCATCTCGGCCTCGTGCCGCACGGTGATGTCGACGATGCTCGCGATGATCATGCGCCGCGCACGCACCACGAGCGCCTGGCGCGAGACCAGTACGTGGCGGGTGGTGCCATCGCCATCGAGAAGGGCGAACTCCCGCGTCTCGGCGGCGCCCTCGACGCCGTCGGCGGCGACCAGCCAGTCGAACAGCGCGCCGTGCCGGGCGAGCGCGCTCTTGAGGCCGCCGACCGAGCCGGCGGGCGTGCCGGGGAAGAGCTCGTGCGCGGCGGCGTTCGCAAACTCCGCGCGTCCCGCGTCGTCGATCAGGAGCAGCGGCACCGGCGAGGAATCGAGCAGCCGGCGCACCGAATAGTCGCTCAGCCGGCTTTCGCGCACGAGGAGGAGCAGTGAGCCGAGGAAGACGACGCAGCCGATATCGATGGCGAGCCGGCTCCATAGTCCGACCGTCAGCGCCGTTACCGGTGCCGAGGTCATCACCGCCACCGTGCCGTCGCGGATCGCCGCGAAGAGCCGGCCGTTGCGGATGACGAACTTGCCGCCGGTGTCCTCCTGCGGCGCCGCGTGCACGCCGAGGAGGGCGAGCGCCGGCTCTCGGACACCGGCCCCGGCGAGCGGGATGGCGATCGTCGCCTGGCCGGCGAGCGGCGCGAGGCCGGACGGCGCGTCGCCGAGCGCCCGGCCGGGATCGTCGATCACCGTCTTCAGTTCGGCGATGCCCGGCTGTGCGGCGACGGTCGCGAATTGCAGCGCCAGCCGCGCCTCGTGGATGGCGAGATTGCTCTGGATGTCCTTCCGCGCCTGGAGGAGCAGGAAAGCGAGCGAGGAGACGAGGATGATCGCGACGAGGCCGGTGCGGGCCTCGATCGGGGTGCGGGAGAGGAGCGGGCGGTTCCGCCGGTCGGGCATCGCGCTCAGTCGATCGCTTCGGCGCCGAGCGAATCCCGACCGAGCCGGGCGCCGAGCGAGGTCGGCGCGAAGGTGGCGAGGGCGAGATAGACGAGGCCGGCGATCGGCGCGCCGACGAGCGGCGTGATCTCCGCCATATAGGCACTGCGGATGACGAGGGCGGCGCCGACCGCGATCGCGAGCGCGATCAGGGCGGCGACGTTCACCCGCAGATCGCGGCCGCGGGAAAAGCCGATATGGCCGCGCATCACATAATAGTCGGCGACGATGATGCCACCGATCGGCGGCACGACGGCGGTGAGGAAGGTCGCCCAGGCGAAGACATCGTCCATCGCGCCGGCGAGCGCGAGCAGCACGCCGATCAGCGCCGCACCGGCCGCGGCCGCCGCGAAGGGCAGGCGCGGAAAGGCGCCCTTGAGCGTAACGCTCGCATTGGCGAGGCAGGCATCGCAGGTCGTCCAGTGCGACAGCACGACGAGGCCGAGGAGGACGAGCGACAGCGGGTCGTGCCGCGCGAAGAGCGCGGGGAGCGAGATGCCGGCCGCGCCGAGCAGCACGCCGAGGATCAGAAAGGGCAGATTCGAGAAGATGAAGCCGATCGCCATCGCCTGCACCGCCTCGTTGCCGGTGCGGCAATAGCGGACGATGTCGCCGGTCATCGTGCCGGACACGACGAACATGCCGAAGGCGACGCACACGCCGGTGCCGAAGGAGAGGCTGCCGTCGAGCGGGCCGTCGAGCAGCGTGTCGAGGTTCGGCACGATGTCGCGCAGCGTCACCGCGCCGGCATAGAACACCATGGCCGGGAAGGCGATCGCGGTGAAGCCGAAGCCGCGGCTGAGGCCGAGCACGACCGGCGCGGCGAAGAGGGCGCCGAAGGCGAAGAACCAGATGCCGGGCAGCGCCGCGATGCCGAGCGCTTCGGTGAGCACGGTGACGGTCAGCACGACGTGGAAGCCGAACCAGCCGGCGACCAGCAGCGCGAGCAGCGCGCCGGGGATGATCGCGCCCGCCCGGCCGAACACCGCGGCGAGCATCAGCTGCGAGGTGAGGCCCCAGCGTCCCGCGGCGAAGCCGATCGCCGCGGAATAGATGAACAGCAGCCAGCAGCCGAGGACCGAGGCGAGCAGCGCATCGAGCGTGCCGAGCTCCGCCTGCAGCCGGGCTCCGATCAGGATCGAGGCGAAGGCGGAGGTGAAGCCCGACCAGGCGAAGGCCGGATGGACGAGGCCGCGCCGTGCCGACAGCGGCACCGGCCAGATCATGTCGCCGCCGTCCCGCGCTGCCTGTTCGTTCATCCGCCCGTTTCCTGTCCGGCCGACCCGCAGCCGCCCGGCACGAAGCAATCGCCGGGCCACCGGCGAGCCGATCGGCACGTGCTGCGCTGAGAGGCCGCCGAAGACGCGGCAAGCCGACGAGCGCAAAAATCGGGACCCTCAGCCGTCCCGCGCAACGTCTCCGCCCCCTCTCCCGCTCGCGGGAGAGGGTAGGGTGAGGGCCTTCTCTCGGCTGACGAAGGCGTGCCACCCTCACCCTTCCGGCCTACGCGTCTCGGTCGCTCACGCTCCCTGCGACGCCAAGGCCGGAAGCCCTCTCCCCACTCGGCTCGGCTGTTGCCGAGCCGAGTGGGGAAAAGGCGAAGTCGGCAACAGCCGACTTCGCCGGCGGGAGAGGGGGAGCGGCGCGTGCTCAGCCGCGCGCCCAGTCCGGCAGCCAGGCGCCGTGGGCGGCGATCAGGCGGTCGACGAGGCTCCAGATCTGGTCGAGGTCGAGTTCGGCGGCGGTGTGCGGGTCCATCATCGCGGCGTGGTAGATGTGCTCGCGCTGCTCCGTGACGAGCGCCTTCACCGTGAGTTCCTGCACATTGATGTTGGTGCGGATCAGCGCGGTCAGTTGCGGCGGCAGGGCGCCGACGAAGGTCGGCTGGATGCCGTTCGCGTCGACGAGGCAGGGCACCTCGGCCGCACAGTCCTCCGGCAGCGAGGTGATGCAGCCTTTGTTGCGGACATTGCCGTAGACGACGGCCGGCTCGCCGGTCGTGATCGCGTTCATGATGGTCGCGGCGTATTCCTTGCTCTCCGTCACCGCGATCGTCTCGGCGCCCATCAGCGCCTGCGCCTCGTTCTTCCAGCGGGCGATCTGTTCCTCGCAACGCTTCGGATACTCGTCGAGCGGGATGCCGAAGCGTTCGATGAGGTCCGGCCGGCCGTCCTTGATGAACCACGGCACATATTCGGCGAAGTGCTCCGAGCTCTCGGTGACGAAATAGCCGAGCCGGGTCAGCATCTCGTAGCGCACCCGGTTCGGGCAGCGCTCGTTCCAGTGGCTCGGCTTCGGGAACCGGCCCTCGCGATAGCCGCGGACGAGGTCCGGATAGAGGTCGCGATGGCTGCCGTCGGGCATGAACTGCTCGAAGGCGAGATAGAAGGCCATGTGGTTGATGCCGGCGGCGCGATAGCGGATCTCCTCGAGCGGGATGTCCAGGTCGCGGGCGAGCTCGAAGGCGGTGCCCTGCACGGAATGGCAGAGGCCGACCTGTTTGATCGCCGGATGTTTCTCGGCGATCGCCCAGGTGTTGATCGCCATCGGGTTGACGTATTGCAGCATCAGCGCGTCGGGGCAGACCTCGGCCATGTCGGCGCAGATCGCCCAGAGATGCGGCACGGTGCGCAGCCCCCGCATGATCCCGCCGATGCCGAGCGTATCGGCGATCGTCTGGCGCAGGCCGAATTCCTTCGGCACCTCGAAATCGATCACGGTCGCGGGCCGATAACCGCCGATCTGGAAGGCGACGACGACGAAGTCCGCGCCCTCGAGCGCCCGGCGCCGGTCGGTATGGGTCTCGATCCGGGCCTTGACACCGAGCGAGCGGACGAGCTTGCCGGCGACGGCGGCGCTCTCGGCGAGCCGTTCGGGATCGATGTCCATCAGCGCGATGGTGGCGTCGGCGAGCGCCGGCTTGAACAGCACGTCGCCGATGATGTTGCGCATGAAGACGGTCGATCCGGCGCCGATAAAGGTGATGCGGGGGCTTTTCATGGGGAGGCTCTCGGGGATTTACGCGCGCAGCCGCTTGCCGTCGGTGCCGAAGAGATGGAGCGCGGCGGGGTCGAAACGGACGGTGATCGGATCGCCCGGCCTGAGCGTGCGGCCCTCCCTGACGTCGACGACGATCGGCGGCGCATCGCCCTTGCGGGCATGGACGTGGTTGGTCCCTCCGAGATGCTCGACGATGTCGACGGTGAGATCGAGGCCGACCGGCCCGGCCGGATCGAACTGTTCCGGCCGGATCCCCGACGTCACCGGTGCACCCTCGGCCACCTTCGGCGCGCCGGGCGGCAGGGGGATCAGGGCGTCGCCGAGCGCGGCGATGCGGAGCGCCGGAGCGCCCATGGGCGTCGCCGCCCCGACCGCCGGCAGCAGGTTCATCTTCGGCGAGCCGATGAAACCCGCAACGAACAGATTGTCGGGATCGTCATAGAGGGCGAGCGGGCTGCCGATCTGTTCGACCGCGCCGGCGCGCAGCACGACGATCCGGTCGGCGAGCGTCATCGCCTCGACCTGGTCGTGCGTGACATAGATCGTCGTCACGCCGAGCCGGCGGTGCAGCTTGGCGATCTCGATCCGCATATGGACGCGCAGCTCGGCGTCGAGATTGGAGAGCGGCTCGTCGAACAGGAAGAGCTTCGGCTGGCGCACGATCGCCCGGCCGATCGCGACGCGCTGGCGCTGGCCGCCGGAGAGCGCCCGGGGCTTGCGCTTCAGGAGCGGCTCGAGGTCCAGCACCCGCGCCGCATCGAGCACCCGGCTGCGGATTTCCGCCTTCGGCATGCCGGCGAAGCGGAGCGCGAAGCCCATGTTCTGTTCCACCGTCATGTGCGGGTAGAGCGCATAGGACTGGAACACCATGGCGAGGCCGCGGCGGGACGGGTCGACCTCGTTCATCCGCACCCCGCCGATCGCCATCGTGCCGGCACTGATCTCGTCGAGCCCGGCGATCAGGCGCAAGAGGGTCGACTTGCCGCAGCCCGACGGGCCGACGAAGACGACGAACTCGCCGGTCGCCACGTCGAGATCGATCCCTTTCAGGATCTCGACGGCGCCGTAGGACTTGCGGATGTCGGTGAGGGTCAGCGCGCTCATGGCGTCATCCCGCTGTGAGGTCGATGGTCGTGCTGCCGAGCTGGGGGCAGGTCGCCGCGATCCGGATCGCGCCCGGCTCGCCCGTCGTCTCGATCCAGAAGCCGGTCGTGCCGCCGCGCAGCGGCGTCTGCGCCGGGCCGAGGCGCCGCGCCGGGCCGGTCACCGTCACCGCGACGCTCTCGTCGAAGAAGGGCAGCACATGGCCGGCCTGATCGAGCGCCCGCACGATGACGCGGGTCGAATCCCGCCCCGCCGCCGCGAGCGTCGTGCGGTCGGCCGCGATCTCGAGCGTGGTGGGCAGCGGATCGGCGACCAGCGCGACGCGGGCGACCTCGACGCCGTTCCGGTAGCCGATGACGAGGCCGTCGAGCCAGCGCATGCCCCACAGCCCCATCTCCGCACCGCTGAAATGCCGGTGGTCGATGACGACCGGCGGATGCGGCAGGTTCGGATAGGTCTCGCGGTCCGGCCCGACGCGCTTCTCGATCGCGCCGTAGCGCAGCTCCACCTCGTCGCAGTTCGTCAGCACGATGAGGGGCAGGACGCCGCCGATATTGCGCTCGCCGCGCGCCCAGTAGGTGACCGGCTTCAGGATCACCTCCTCTTCCGGCTCGCACTGGCTGGCATAGGCATAGGCGGCGAATTTCGGCTCGCGGAACATGTCCATCACGCCGTGATGGCAGATCCGGTCGCCGGAGCCGAAATCCTTGTGCGTGTTGTAGTCGGCCATGCACCAGCCGATCGCGCCGGAGATCGAGGGATCGCCATACATCGCATCGAGCACGGCGAGATGGCGGCGGACGTGCTCGGCCTGCCGCTGCTCCTGGTCGCCGCGCTTGGTCGGGAACATGTGGCCGTTGAACTCGGTGACCATATAGGGCACGCGCTGCTTGAGCCCGGTCACCTCGCGCTGGTCGCGGAGCGCGATGCGCGGCCGGTTGGCGCCGGGCATCTCCTCGCTGCCCTGCACGAAATCGTTCATCGTATAGACGTCCTCGAGCATCTCGCTCTCGGTGATGTAACGCACGCCGCCGGTCTGCCGGGTCGGGTCGAGCGCCCGGGCGCGCCGGTTGGTCTCGGCGTAGAAGGCGTGGTTGTCGGCGGATTCGTTGATCCGCACCCCCCAGATGATGATCGAGGGGTGGTTCCAGTCGCGGGTGATCATCGCCTCGACATTGTCGGCCGAGCGCGCCTGCCAGGCCTCGTCGCCGATGTGCTGCCAGCCGGGGATCTCCTCGAAGACGAGCAGGCCGATCCGGTCGCAATGGTCGAGGAACCAGGGCGACTGCGGATAATGCGAGGTGCGGACGAGGTTGACCTTGAGCGTGCGCTTGAGTATCTCGGCGTCGCGCTCCTGCGCCGCACGGCCCATCGCATAGCCGGTATAGGGATAGGCCTGATGCCGGTTGAGCCCGCGCAGCTTCAGCTTGCGGCCGTTGAGCTCGAAGCCTTCCGCGGTGAAGCGGGCGGTGCGGAAGCCGAAGCGCGAGGCGAGCCGGTCGGTGCCCGCGGCCGTTTCGAGCGTCACCGCGATTTCGTAGAGCGTCGGGCTGTCGATGTCCCAGAGTGCGAGGCCGGCGAGCCCGGAAAAGCCGAGCGTCGTCGTGAGCCCGGCAACGGCGGCCTCGGTGCGGGCGATCTCGCGTCCGTCCGCGTCGGCGAGCACCGCGACCAGCCGCCCCTCGAGCGCCAGGCCGCGCGGATTGGCGAGTTCGCAGCGGACCGTCAGGGCCTTGGCGTCGGTCAGCTCCTCCGCCGTCTCGATCTTCAGGCGGTGGAGCGCGACGGGCGCGGTCACCTCGAGCCAGGCTTCCCGGTAAAGGCCGGCATAGGTCAGATAGTCGATCGGCCCGCCGAAGGGGGGAATGGCCGGGTTCTCGCTGCCGTCGATCTTGACGGTGAGGAGATTGTCGCCCGCGCGCAGATGCTCGGTCAGCCGCAGGGTGAAGGGGGTGTAGCCGTCGGTGTGGCGGCCGATCTCGGTGCCGTTCAGATAGACGACGGAATCCGCCATCGCGCCGTCGAAGCGCAGCGCCACCTCGCGATCGTCGAAGGCCGGATCGTGGGCGAGGGTGCGCTGATAGGTGAAGGCGCGCTGATAGAGCGTCTCGTCGAAATAGGAGAAGGGCAGCTCGACCGCGGTGTGCGGCAGGCCGACCGGCGTGCCTTCGATCGGCCGTCCGGCATCGGCCGGGTCGAAGCCGGGCCGAAAGATCCAGCCGTCATTGAGGGCGGAGACCGAACGCATGATCTGTTCCTATTTGACCGAGCCCAGCATGCCCTGGACGAACTGGCGCTGCATGATGAAGAAGACGAAGAGGGTGGGGAGCGTCGCGACCAGCGCGCCGACCATCACCACGCCGTAATCGGGGTAATAGGCGGAGGCGAGCGACGAGATGGCGAGGGTGATCGTCTTCTTGTCGTTGGTCTGCAGAACGATCAGCGGCCATAGATAATTGTTCCACGCCGTCATGAAGACGATGACGAAGGCGGCGGCATAGGTCGACCGCATGGTCGGCACGTAGATGTAGAGGAAGATCTGCCATTCCTTGAGGCCGTCGACCCGCGCCGCGTCGCGCAGTTCGGAGGGGAAGGCCTTGGTCGCCTGGCGGAAGTAGAAGACGACGAAGCCCGAGGCGACGGTCGGCAGGATCACCGCGATGTGGGTGTTGATGAGGCCGAGCTTTCCCATGATCACGAAGAGCGGGATCATCAGCACAGCAAAGGGGATCATGATGGTGAGAAGCAGAACGCCGTAGATCCGCTCGCGCGCCGGCGAGCGGAAGATCTCGAAGCCGTAGCCGGCGATCGAAGAGACGGCGAGCGTTGCGATCGTGCCGAGAATGGCGATCTTCGCCGAATTCCAGAAGACGAGCGGCGCATCCGCCTGCTCGAAGAAGTTGCGGGCGTTCTCGAGGAAGGCGTCGCCGAGCGTAAAGCGGCCGAGGATGATGTCGCCGGTCCTGTTGGTCATCCCGACGATCATCCACAGGAACGGGAAGACCGACAGGAAGGCGAAGAGGCCGAGAAAGGCGTAGATGCCGGCGCGGGTCGCGAGGCGGGACGGGCTCATCGGTCGCGCTCCCGGGCGACGTAGAACTGTACGAAGGCGAGCAGCGCGACGAGCACGACGATGACGTAGGAGACCGTCGCCGCATAGCCGAAATTCGGCATGAAGCGGAAGGTGAGATTGTAGATGTAGACCGACAGGGTGAGCACGGAATCGCCCGGCCCCGCCGTGCCCGCGGAGGTGTCCGAGGCGACGATGTTGCGCGCCTCGTCGAACAGCTGCAGCGTGCCGATCGTCGACGTCACCGTGGTGAAGAGGATGACCGGCTTCAGCATCGGCACGGTCAGCCGGAAGAAGCGGGCATAGGACGGAACGCCGTCGATCCGCGACGCCTCATAGATCGACTTGTCGATGTTCTGCAGCGCGGCGAGATAGAAGATCATGTTGTAGCCGGTCCAGCGCCAGGTGATCGCCGTGATCAGGAGCACGCGGGCCCAGAAGGGATCCGACATCCAGGGGATCGGCTCGGAGACGATGGCGAGCGCGAGCAAGGTCTGGTTCACGATGCCGTCGAGCAGGAACATGCTCTTGAACAGAACGGAATAGACGACGAGCGACATCACGCAGGGCAGGAAGATCAGGGTGCGCAGGAGGCCGCGGAATTTCAGGTGCGGATCGTCGAGCAGCACGGCGATGAACAGCGCCAGCGTCAGCATGATCGGCACCTGCACGACGAAGAACAGCACGGTGTTGCCGAGCGCGAGCTGGAACACCGGGTCCTGCGTCAGGCGGATGATGTTGCCGAAGCCGGCGAAGCTCAGCCTCATGCCGCGGCCCTGCTGGAACGACATCCAGAGCGACCAGACGATCGGATAGGCCATGAAGAGCAGGATCAGCGCGACGGCAGGCCCGACGAAGGACCAGCCGTTGATGTCGTAGTACCGCCTGAGACCGGGGCGTGGGGACATGGAGGCGCTTCCGAAGCGGCGAGGGCGCCGGCGCTCCGCCGGCTCGAAAAGGCCCCTCCGCCGCGATCGGCGGAGGGGCGAGTCGTCGCGGCTGCCGTCTCGGCAGGCGACCGCCCCGGGGCGCTCGGGAAAGGAACCCCGGGGGAAGTCTTACTGCACCTGGACCTTCGCCTGGGCAGCGATCGCCTCGATCGCCGCGTCGACACTCTCGCCCTTGCCGAGCTTCGGCAACTGGACCGCGACGGCGGCGTCGACCTCGTTGGTGAAGATGCCGTAATTGACCGCCGGAATTTCGCCCAGCCACTTCGAGAAGCTCTGCCAGATCTTCTCGCCGCCGAAGAAGGCGTCCGGCGTGTCATAGGCCGCCCCGGTGCGGGCGGCGAGCAGCGAGCCGACCGCCCCGCGGTCCTGCAGGATGGTCTGATAGAAGTCGACATCCTTCGCATAGACGGTGTCGAGCAGGTCGATCGCCTCGTCCTTGACGTCCGAGCTCGCGAGCACGTACCAGCTCGATCCGCCGAGGTTCGAGGCGGCCACGGCGCCCGGCACGTCGACGGTCGGGATCGGCGCGACGCCCCACTTGCCGGACTGTTCGGCCTGCGCCTTGATCGTGCCGGTGATCCACACCCCGGTCACCACCGCGGCGACGTCACCCGAGGTGAACTTCGCCACCCAGTCGTTCCATCCGGTGGCGGGCTTGTAGATGCCGGCCTCCTGGATCTTCTTCTGGACGTCGAGCGCGGCCTTCAGCGCGGCGTTGCCCTCGATCGCGAGGCCGCCCTCCTTGTCGAAATACCACTGGCCGGCCGACTGCATGATGATGCGGGTGAGGCCGGCGTCCGAGGTGTCGTAGCCGAGCATCTTCTTGCCGGTCTTTGCCTCGACCGCCTTGCCGATCTCGATGAATTTGTCCCAGGTGAGGTTCTGCATGTCCGCGGCTGTATAGCCGGCCGCCTCGATATAGTCCTTGCGGTAGAAGAGGCCGGTGACGCCGGAGTCGAACGGCATGCCGTAGACTTCGCCGTCGAGCGTCATCAGCTCGACCTTGTAGGGCGCGAAGCCGGAATAATCGACCGTGCCGGACAGCGGAGCGAACGAGCCCGGGAAGGACTGCAGATATTTCTGCGCGCCGTAATCCTCGATCAGCACGATGTCGGGCAGCGCCTCGGCGACGCCGGAGGCGAGGCCGGCTTGCAGCTTCTGCTCGACGTCGGGTTTCGAGAAGTCGACGATCTCGATGGTGACGTCCGGATGCGCCTTGGTGTAGCGGGCGCCGGCTTCCTTCATGATCGCAACGTTGAAGTTCGGATCCCAGCACCAGACGGTGATGGTTTTCGCCTGCGCCAAGCCGGCGGCGAAGAGCGCGGCGCCGAAGGCGGCGGCGCCCAGCGCGGATTTCAGGCGGATTCTGTCTCGGGATTGCATCGGTTTCCTCCCCACGTGCAGGCGCGGCGTTCGAGCGGCCGCACCGTCCCGAGAACGAGTATTGACCAGAGCCGGAGACGGCGCAAGATTGTTTAGTAAATTTTTACTGCACTGCAGAACCGATGTGCGGTGCAGGAAAGGGTAGAATTTCGCTCGGCATTTTGCTGAATGGGCCGGGCGCGGTGCGCTCTTCGGCGGTCGCGCCCGGACCGCCGCCGGGACGAGCGGCGAGGAGCTTCATGGTCACCATCAAGGAAATCGCCCGCGCGGTCGGCGTCTCGCCGGCGACCGTGTCGCGGGTGCTCAATTACGACCAGACGCTGTCGATCACCGCCGCGAAGCGACAGGCGATCATCGAGACGGCCGAATCGCTCAACTATCTGACCCCGCGCAACCGCAACCGCACGGCGAGCGCCACCTTCGTCGCGCCGAACGGCACGGCGCGCGTCGCCCTCGTCCATTCCCTGAAGCCGATCGAGGAACTCGCCGATCCCTATTATGTCGGCGTCCGGCTCGGCATCGAACATCGCAGCCAGGCGCTGCGGCTCGATTGTACGAAGGTCTGCCTCGCCGACGGCATGGCCGATCCGGCGCTTCTCGCCGGCGCCGCCGGCATCATCGCCGTCGGCACGCACCGTCCGGAAGAGGTCGCCTGGCTGCAGCGGATGACGCGCAATCTCGTCTTCGCCGATGTCTGCCCGCCGATCGAATCCTGCGACCGGGTGGAGAGCGATCTCGGCATCGCCACCGACCAGCTCCTCGATGCCCTCTTCGATCTCGGCTATCGCCGGATCGCCTTCATCGGGGGGGCCGACACCCGCACCGGACGGCTCGAGCCCTTCGCCGAACGACGCTGCGCCGCTTACCGGGCCTGGATGGAACGCCGCGGCCTCGCCGATCCGGCCCTCTGCCGGGTCGGCCAGATCCGGTTCGAGGACGGCTACGGCCTGACCGCGACGATGCTCGACGAGGGTGTTCGCCCGGAGGTCGTCGTCGCCGCAAACGACAACATGGCGATCGGCGCCTATCGCGCCATTCAGGAGCGCGGCCTGCGTATTCCGGACGATATCGGGGTGGTCGGCTTCAACGACATTCCGGCCGCGCAATTCCTGTCGCCGCCGCTCACCACAATCCGCATCCATGCCGAGCGGATCGGCGAGATCGCGGTCGATCTGGCCGGCGAGTTGATCGGCGGCCGCGACTATTACAAGAAGGTCGTCATCTCGACCGAACTGATCTGGCGCGACAGCTGCCGGTCTCCGGTTGTCGCGGTGACCGGCTGAGCGGCGTGCCCCGCGACGCTCCGGTGGCGCTGCCGGCTTGCCACGCGCCGGCCGAGCGGCAATAAGAATCGGGGCAGGTACAGCGTGGAACGGGCAGCGTGGCGAACGAGCGAGCGGCCGATCTTCCTCTCGCCGTCGATCTCGACGGAGCGCTCGTTCGCGCCGATCTGCTGCGTGCCGCGTCCCTCGCAGCGCTTCGTCGGCCATTGAGCGCGCTGCTCGGGCTTTCCGAGCCCCTGCGCTCCGCAAAGGCCGAGGTCAAGCGCCGGATCGCCGGCGCGACGGCCGCCGATCCCGCACCGCTCGCCTATGATCCCGACATCGTCGCCTGGCTGAAGGACGAGCGCGCCCGCGGCCGGCGCATCGTGCTCGTCGGCGCCGCCGATCAGGCGGAGGTCGAGGCCGTGGCGGCGGAGCTCGGCGTGTTCGATGCCGCCTGCGGCACGGGGGCGGACGCCGATCCGTCCGGCGAACGGCGGCTCGGCCTGATCCGCTCCCTGATCGGCGATCGCTTCGCGTTCCTCGGCGGCGAGACGGTCGACACACCCGCCTTCCGTGCGGCGGAGCAAGTCGTGCTCGTCGGTGCGGGTACGAGGCGAGAGCGGCGCCTTCGACCGGGCCAGAGCGTCGAGCGGCGGTTCGATCCGCCGCGTCCGGGTCTCGCCGTCTGGCTGCGGGCGATGCGGCTGCGGCACTGGACGAAGAACGTGCTCGTCTTCGTCGCACCGGTGCTCGCCCTCAAGGAAGCCGGCCTTGCGCCGCTCGGCGCGGCGCTGCTGCTCTTCCTCGCCTTCGGGCTGCTCGCCTCGGCGACCTATCTCGTCAACGATCTGCTCGACATCGCCGCCGACCGGCAGCATCCCGAGAAACGCCATCGGCCGATCGCGGCGGGCCTGATCCCGCCCGGCGCTGCGGTCGGCATGGCGGCGGCGCTGCTCGGCGGCGCGGCGCTCATCGCGCTCGCCCTGCCTTTGTCGGCCGGCCTCGCGCTCGTCGCCTATCTCGCGATCACGCTCTGCTATTCGTTCTGGCTGAAGCGGATGCCGATCGTCGACACCTTCGTGCTGGCGAGCCTCTTCACGCTGCGCGTGCTCGCCGGCGGATTGCTGTTGCCGGCCGGCGTTTCCGCCTGGCTGCTCTCCTTCTCGCTGCTGTTCTTTCTCGGGCTCGCCATCGTCAAGCGCCATGTCGAGCTGGCGCGGGTCGTGGCGGCCGGTGGCACCGGGGTCGCGGCCCGCGGCTATACGGCGCGAGACCTGCCGCTCCTGCTCGCCGCGGGCGTCGCCTCGAGCTTCTCGGCGATCATCATCTTCTTCCTCTACCTGGTCGAGGAGCAGTATCCGAGCGCCCTCTACCGCCGGCCGGAAATGCTCTGGGGGCTGATGCCGGTGATTCTCTTGTGGAGCCTGCGGGTCTGGCATCTCACCGTGCACGGCCGGATGAACGAGGATCCGGTGCTCTTCGCCCTGAAGGACGGCTTCTCCCGCTGGCTCGGCGTCGTCTGCGGCGTTCTCCTCCTGATGGCCTGGCTGTGACGGGCAGCGCCGTCTTCGCCTCCTGGGGCAACCGGCTCCGCATCGCACATCCCGTCCTCCGCCCGGCGACCCGCGACGGCGCCGCCGCGATGGTCGCGGGCGGCCCTCCGGGCGGCCTGCTCGCGCACGGTAATGGCCGGTCCTATGGCGACGTGGCGCTCAATCCGGGCGGGGCGCTCATCGCGATGCGCCGGCTCGACCGCTTCATCGCCTTCGATCCCGAAACCGGGCTCCTCACCTGCGAGGCGGGCGTCACTCTCGCCGAGATCCTCGCCGTGCTCGCCCGGCCGGCGGCGGACGGGTCGGGCTGGCTCCTGCCGGTGATGCCCGGCACGCGCTTCGTCACGGTCGGCGGGGCGATCGCCAACGATGTACACGGCAAGAACGCGCATCGCGAGGGCAGTTTCGGCCGTCATGTCGAGGCGATCGAACTCGCCCGCAGCGACGCGGGACGGCTCGTCTGCACCCGGACGGAGAATGCCGGTCTCTTTGCCGCGACGCTCGGCGGCCTCGGCCTCACCGGGCTGATCCTTTCGGCGACGCTCCGGCTGCGCCGGGTCGCCGGCCTCGCGCTCGAGACCGAGGACATCCGCTTCGACACGCTCGCCGATTTCTTCCGCCTCGACGCGGAAAGCGCGGACGGTTGGGAATACACGGCCGCCTGGGTGGACTGCCTCGCCCGCGGCCCCCGGCTCGGCCGCGGCCTCTATTCCCGCGCCCGCCACGCCGCGGGCGTCGCCGCGCCCCCGCCGGCGCGCGCGCCGCGGTTCTCCGTGCCCGTCACGCCGCCGGTCTCCGCCGTCAACGGCGCGAGCCTCTCCGCCTTCAACGCGCTCTATCTGCGTCGGCTCGGGTCCCGCCGCAGCCGGCGCGCGGTCCGGCCCTATGGGCCGGTGCTCTTCCCGCTCGATGCGCTCGGCCGCTGGAACCGCCTCTACGGGCCGAAGGGCTTTTTTCAGTTTCAGGCCGTGGTGCCCCCGCAAGCCGCCGAAGCCGCCACCGCCGAGCTCTTCGCCGCGATCGCCGCCTCGGGGCAGGGCTCGATGCTCGTCGTGCTGAAGCGCTTCGGCGCCATCGCCTCGGAAGGCTTGCTCTCTTTCCCGATGCCGGGTACCAGCCTCGCGCTCGACTTTCCCGATCGCGGCGCGTCGACGCGGGCGCTGTTGGCCCGCCTCGAGGCGATCGTGATGGCGGCGGGCGGGCGGCTCTACCCGGCAAAGGACGAGACCATGGCGCGTGCGAGCTTCGAGGCCGGCTATCCCGCCCATGCGGCCTTCCGCGCCCATATTGACCCGGCCTTCTCCTCTGCCTTCGCCCGCCGCGTCGGACTCCTCGGGGATACGGTCCGTTGAGCGCCGGTCCGTCGCGCGTCGCGCTCTTCGGCGCGACCTCCGACATCGCCGTCGCCTATGGCCGGCGCTGTGCGGAAGCGGGGGCGCGGCTCGTGCTCGTCGGCCGCGACCCTGCCGGGCTCGTCGCATCGGCCGATGACCTGCGGGTCCGCGGCGCGGCGGCCGTCGAGATCCTGCACGCCGATTTCGCCGATCTCGCGGGCCTTCCGGCCGTCGCGGAAGCGGCCTGGGCGGCGTTCGGCGGGCTCGATCTGGCGCTCGTCGCCTATGGCGCGCTGCCCGACCAGGCGACGCTCGAAGCGGATCCGGCCGCGCTCGCCGAAACGCTCGAGCTCAATTTCGTCAGCCCGGCCGTGCTCGCCGACCGCCTCGCCGCCCGCTTCGAGGCGGCCCGCGCCGGCACGATCGCGGTGATCACCTCGGTCGCCGGCGATCGCGGCCGGCGCAGCAATTACGGTTATGGCGCCGCGAAGGGCGGCTGCCAGCGCTTTCTCGAGGGCCTGCGCCACCGGCTCGCCGCCGCCGGCGTCACCGTGCTCGACATCCGTCCGGGCTTCGTGGCGACCAAGATGACGGCGCATCTGCCACGGGGCGGTCCGCTCTGGGCGACGCCCGACCGGGTCGCCGCCGACATCGCCCGCGCGGTCGCCCGGCGGAAGGCGGTGCTCTACACGCCCTGGTTCTGGGGCTTCATCATGATGATCGTCCGCGCCCTGCCGCGGCCGCTCTTCCACCGTACCCGGTTCTGAGGTCGCATGAAGGTCGTCGTCACCGGTGCAGCCGGCCTCGTCGGGCAGAACCTCGTGCCGCGCCTCGTCGTCGGCGGCCACGACGTCGTCGCGATCGACAAGCACGCCGCCAATCTGCGCATCCTCGCCGGCCTGCATCCCGGGGTCGCCGTCGTCGCGGCCGATCTCGCCGAGCCCGGTCCATGGCAGGCGGCGCTCGAGGGCGCCGACGTGGTGGTGATCGCCCACGCCCAGATCGGCGGCCTCTCGGAGACGCCCTTCCGGCGCAACAATATCGAGGCGACGGAGCGCCTGCTCGCGGCACTGCGGGGTCGAGCCGGCGTGCGGCTCGTCCATATCTCGTCCTCGGTGGTCAATTCGGCCGCCGTCGATTGGTACACCGAATCGAAGAAAGCGCAGGAGCAACTCGTGCGCGACAGCGGCCTGCCGGCGGTGATCCTGCGGCCGACGCTGATGTTCGGCTGGTTCGACCGCAAACATCTCGGCTGGCTCGCCCGCTTCATGCGGCGCACGCCGGTCTTCCCCGTTCCGGGGGACGGCCGCTATCTGCGCCAGCCGCTCTATGAAGGCGATTTCTGCGAGATCGTGCGCGCCTGCGTCGAGCGCGATTTCTCCGGCGCCGCCTACAACATCAGCGGGCTCGAACGGATCGACTACATCGATCTGATCCGGCTGATCCGGGCGGTTACGGGCGCCCGCACCGCGATCCTGCCGATCCCGGTGCCGCTCTTTGCGCTTCTGCTGCGGCTCTACGCCCTCCTCGATCGCGACCCGCCCTTCACGGTCAAGCAGCTCGAGGCGCTCGTCACGCCGGATGTTTTCGAGGTGATCGACTGGCCGGGCCTTTTCGGTGTCAGTCCGACGCCGCTCCGCGCCGCGCTCGAAGAGACCTTCACCGACCCGCGCTACGCCGCGATCGCTCTGGAGTTCTGATCATGGCGCGCGTGGTGGTGTTGGGTGCCGGTGCGATGGGGCTCGCCGCAGCGCATCGCGCGCTCGCGCTCGGCCACGCCGTCACGCTTCTCGAGGCGGCGCCCGAGCCGGGCGGCATGGCGGCCCATTTCGATCTCGGCGGGCTGTCGATCGAGCGCTTCTACCATTTCGTCTGCAGGTCCGATCATCCGACCTTCGAGCTGATGGAAGAACTCGGCATCGGCGACACGATGCGCTGGCGGCCGACCTCGATGGGCTGCTTCACAGCTGGCCGGTTGTTCGACTGGGGCAATCCGCTCGCGCTGCTGCGCTTTCCCTATCTCTCCTGGATCGAGAAGCTGCGCTACGGCCTGTTCGCCTACGTTTCGGTCCGCCGCGACCGCTGGGATGCGCTCGAGAATATCTCGGCCCGCGACTGGATCGAGCGCTGGTGCGGCCGGTCCGTCTACGAGCGGCTCTGGCGGCCGCTCTTCGATCTCAAATTCTACGAGCACGCCGACCACATCTCCGCCGCCTGGATCTGGACCCGGATCCGCCGCATCGGCCGGTCGCGCCGCTCGCTGATGCAGGAGGAGCTCGGTTACATCGAAGGCGGCTCGCAGACGCTCGTCGACGCGCTGATGGCGGCGATCCGTGCCGCCGGCGGCGCGGTGCGTCTCGCCGAGCCGGCGCTCGAGGTGGTGGTGGAGGACGGCCGGGTGACCGGCGTGCGCACGGCTTCAGCCTTCCACCCGGCGGATGCGGTGATCTCGACCGTGCCGACGCCGTTCGTTTCCCGGCTCGTGCCGAGCCTGCCGGCGGCGAGCCGGGCGGCCTATGAGGCGATCCGCAACATCGGCGTCGTCTGCGTCGTCCTGAAGCTTGCGCGGCCGGTGACGCGGCATTTCTGGGTCAATGTCGCCGAGCCCGACCTGCCGATACCCGGCATCATCGAATTCTCCAATCTGCGGCCGGTCGGGGGGGAGAGCGTCGTCTATGTCCCCTATTACATGCCGGCGGAGAATCCGCTCTGGACCCGGTCCGACGCCGCTTTCCTCGCCGAGGCCTTCGCCGCGATCCGGCGCATCAATCCGCAGGTCGCCGAGGGCGATCTGGTCGCCTCTCATGTCGGCCGGCTCCGCCACGCCCAGCCCGTCTGCCCGCCCGGCTTCGCCGCGATGATCCCGCCGGTGCAGACGCCGGTCACCGGACTTCAGATCGCCGACACGTGCTTCTATTATCCCGAGGATCGGGGCATAGCGGAGAGCATCCGGCTCGGCGACACCATGGCGCGGGCGATCGTGATGCCGAAGGGCCCGGGTGAGGCAGCGTGATGATCAGCCGACAGTTCGCGCTCTTCCTCGCCGTCGGCGGCGTCGCGGCGCTCGTCAACATCGTCGCGCGGATCGCGTTCGACTGGCTGATGCCCTATGAGATCGCCATCGTCCTCGCCTATGCGACGGGGCTGGCGGTCGCTTTCCTGCTCAACCGTCGCCACGTGTTCCCCAATACGGGCGACGGGCGCGGCGTACAGCTTCTCCGCTTCACCCTCGTCAACCTCGTGGCGCTCGCGCAGGTCTGGGCGGTCAGCCTCGGGCTGCTCCACCTCGTCTTTCCCCGTCTCGGTTTCGCCTGGCACGCCGAGACGGTCGCGCATGTGATCGGCGTGGCGAGCCCGGTGTTCACGAGCTATTTCGGTCACAAGCATTTCAGCTTCCGGCGCGTCCCTTCCGCCGGCTGAGAGGGGACGCGGCCGAAAGGGCGCTCAGGGGATCATCCTGGTGCCGACCGGGCAGGCCCGCGCGTCGTCCGGCGAAAGCGCGAAGGCGGTGACGGGGCCGGGTGCTCCGATCCGGACATGGCCGCGCCAGCCGCTGAACAGGGCAGCGCGCAGCTCGGGTATGGCGGCCGGCACGTCCGGACGCGCCACATCGGTGAGCGCGTAGCCGATGACGGTGCCTGCGCCGTCGGTGAGCAGGAGCATGCGGGGCGGACCCGCTCCATCCGCCTGCCACGCCCAGCCTTGCACGCGGAACGCCCCCTCGCCCGAGTCGGCGGGGAGCGGAGTCGCCACGTCGAAGGCGCCGCGGCAGCGCTCGGCACCGTCGACCGCGACATGGGCGGAGAGCGGGGTGCCGAGCCATTGCGCGGCGGGCCAGGCGAAGATGCCGGTCCGGTTCTCGCGCATCACCTGCGTCTGGGTGGTGACACGCTCGGCGCCCGGATACACCCTCGAGGCGGCGGCGGTGTCGTTGACACGGGTAAGCGCGGCGGTGGCGACCGTGTCGGCGATATCCCGTCGTGACCGCGCCGCCGCATCGGTCGATCTCGCATCGGGGAGCGTGAGAAGCAGCAGCAGCGTCGCTCCGAGCGGCAGGATTCGTCGTCCCGCCCGTCCGCCCAGCGACCAGGCGAGAAACAGCAACGCGAGCCAGAACACCAGCGCGGGCGTCGTATAGCGGTGAACGAGGGCCTGATCGATTCCGAGATGAATCCGTCCGACGGAGATCATCAGGCCCGTTCCGAGCCCGTAGAGAGCAGTACATAGAAGGGCGAGGCGGGGCGCCGTGGCGTGCTGCGGGCGCACCAGGAGCTGAAGACCGACGCCGGCAACCGCGATCAGTGCGAGCAGACCGGCTGAGGCCGCCGCGGCGCTCGGCGTCACGCCGAACATCGAGGCTCCGAGCCATGCGAACGGTCCGCCCAGATAGGCGGCGAAAAAGAACGCTAGACCGAAGGGGTCCGTCCACAGGCGGTCTGGCGAGCCGCGGTCCGGCGTCTCGTAGCCCACGCCGAAATAGAGACCGAGCAGGATGGCGGCGGTCAGGGCGATCGCCACGGTCTGCGCCACGGGGCGTCGGAGGGCGGCCGACAAGCCGATCAGGAGAGGCGGCACGACCACACCGCCCGCCATAGACCCCACCGCCAGCGTGGATGCAACGACCGCCGCGGCGGCGCCCCACGGACCGGGCATCGTGGCGAGCAGGAAAAAGCTCAACGTGCCGAAGGTGGTCACGGCGAAGAACTGGGTCTGAAAGGCCCAGATGAAGTTTTCGTGCTGGACCCCCCAGAACAGGAAGCCGATCGTGAGGGCGGCTGCGAGCGCACCTTCCCGGCCGTTCAGTTTGGCCGCGGACACAGCCAGCACGATCAGAAGCCCCGCCTGAAGGGCCTGGAGCGCCAGGCTGGTCGCGAAATTGATCAGATACCGGCCCTGCGTGACCGCCTGATCAAGAAGGGCGACCAAGCGGTAGACGACGAGCCGGTGCGGACCGTGCGGTGCAAAAAGCGAGTACCAGAGCCGCTCGGTCGAGACTTCCTCCCAGCCGTCCCAGAAGGGTATCGGCACATAGGCGGTCGTGATCGCCGTGAGCGTCAGCAGGATGTTGGTAAGCGCGGCGGCCGAGGCCGCGGCGAGCGCCATGACGATCCAGCCGTCGGCCGGACGGGACGCTTTTGCCGTGGAAACCATGGTCTGCCGCATGCCTCCGTCTTTCGGAACGAGACGTGCCGGAAAGATCGCGGGCTTGCAAGAGAACCGTGCAGGAGGCGAACCGTGCAGGAGGGCGGTGGCGCACCCGCCGCGCTGCGCCGCCGCAAGGACGATCCGCGGCGGGCGTGGCGTCCCATGCGCGCCACCCCTTGCCGTGCGGCGTCCGCGTTCATAGTTCACAGGGCGACACCAAACACGCGGGCGGCGGGCGCTCCCCGTACTCCCCCCTCCAGGACGACATCATGGACATCGGTCCCTTCATGCGGTCCGTCGTGGCCGTCAACGCCTCCGTTCCCGACGACGCCTTCACTGCCGACGCGCTCGGCACACGCCGCGAGGGCAGCGGCGTCGTCATCCGCGAGGGCGGCCTCGTCCTGACCATCGGCTATCTGATCACCGAGGCGGAAGAGGTCTGGCTGACGACGCAGGGCGGCCGGGTCGTCGCCGGCCATGCGCTCGCCTATGATCAGGAAACCGGCTTCGGCCTCGTCCAGGCCCTCGGCGCGCTCGACCTGCCGCCGGTTCCGCTCGGCCAATCGGGCCGGGTGAGGATCGGCGATCCGGTCTTCGTCGCCGATGGCGGCGGCTCCTATGTGCGGGCGAGCGTCGTCGCCAAACAGGAATTCGCCGGTTACTGGGAATATCTGCTCGACGAGGCGATCTTCACCGTGCCGGCGCATCCCTCCTGGGGCGGCGCGGCACTTCTCGATGCCGACGGGCGGCTGGTCGGCATCGGCTCGCTGCATCTGCAGATGAGCGGTGGCGGCGAAACCGCCGACATCAATATGAGCGTGCCGATCGACCTGCTCGGTCCGATCCTCGACGATCTGCTGGCGCTCGGCCAGACGCGGCGGCCGGCTCGCCCCTGGCTCGGCGTCTTTTCTGCGGAGCAGAATGGAAAGGTGATCGTGATGAGCGTCGCGGAGGGCGGCCCGGCGGCGACGGCGGGCCTGCGCGAGGGCGACGTGATCTCAGACGTGCGCGACGGCGAGGTCGAGAGCCTCGCCGACTTCTATCGCAAGGTCTGGACGAGCGGCCCGGCGGGCACCGAGGTGCCGCTCCGCGTCCTGCGCGGCGGCCGAGAGGCATGGCTGCGGGTACGCTCGGCCGACCGCGGCGACTTCCTGCGCAAGCCTCAGCTGCAATAGGGCGGCCCGAGGGAGGCTTGCTCGGGCGGCGCGGGCTATCGGCCGGTGCTCAGTTGCATCGAGGCGTCGAGCTTGGCGCGGATATAGTCGCCGGCCTTGACCGGCTCGAAAAGTGCGGGGTGCTCAGCGTCGGCGCAGCTCGGCAGGCAGGCGACCTCCGCATGCTCGTTCGGGCCGGTGAAGGCGACGAGCGAGAGCCGACGGGTCGAGCCGGTGAGGCCGCGGTCGGGGTTCGAGACGCGGTGCAGCGTCGAGCGCCAGCGATTGTTGGTCCAGCGCGCCATCAGGTCGCCGACATTGATGACGAAGGAGTCGGGCACCACGCCCGCTTCCTTCCACACGCCGTCGCGGTCCTTGATCTCGAGCCCGCCGGGCGCCGAATCCTGGCGCAGAATGGTCAGCGCGCCATAGTCGTGATGCTCGCCATAGCGCATCTGCCCGGGGCGCGGCGGCGTCTCCTGATCGGGATAGTTGACGAAGCGCAGCACCAGCGAGGGGTCACGATAGGCCTGCGCGAAATGGTCCTCCGGCAGGTCGAGCGCGAGCGCCGAGAGCTGCATCAGATGGCCGGTCAGCGCCACCATCTCGCGCGTCCAGTCGCGGATCAGCCCGGCGAGGCGGGCCGGCTCCGCCGGCCAGATGTTGGGCCGGGCGCCAGCCGCGTTCTCGCGATGCGGCGCGGTGAAGACGAGCGCCTCGCAGAGATCGGGCGGCGTCTCGCCCGACAGCGTCTTCGCCACGCTCTCGATGCCGACCGGCAGGTAGCCACGGCCCTTGGTCTGCTCCGGCGGGGTATACGCGGCCTTGGTGTCGTAGGGTTCGAGGAAGAAGTCCGTCACCGCCTCGTAGAGCCCGCCGGCGAGCGTCTCCGGCACGCCGTGGCCGACGATCACCGCGAAGCCGGTCGTCTCGAAGGCCTCGCCGAAGGCGCGGGCGACCCGCTTCCGCGCCGCCTCGTCGCCGAGGCGGAAGGGCTCGAGATCGACGATGGCGAGCTTCATCGCGGCCACGGGCAGGCTCCTCACTTCGGCAGATAGTCGAGCGAATAGGCGGCCTTGTAGTCGAGCGAGGCATCGTAGACGCCCGAGGCCACCATGGTGTCGAAGAAGTCCTTCCAGCGTGCATCCGACATCGCGCCGAGGCCGCCGCTCTCCGCATCGCCGCTCAGAACGAGGCCGCGCTCGATCATCTGCTTCATCTTGAAGTGGAAGAGCTCCTCCGAATGGTCCGGATTGGCGGCGAGCACCGCCTTCATCGCCGCCTGGTAGTCGCCGGCGATACAGGCCGCATAGCCCTCGGCGGTCGCCCTGAGGAAGGCCTTCACCGCGTCGGCATGGCTCTCGAGATAGGCCTTGGTGCCGAACACCGTCGTCGCATAGTTCTGGTAGCCGTAATCGGCGAGCAGGATGACGACCGGCGGCTGCGGCAGCTCCTTGCCGAGCAGAAGCGCGTCTTCCGTCACATAGCCCTGCTGGATCGCCTTCGGATCGGCGAGGAACGGCGCGGCGGAATAGGTGTAGGGACGAAGGTCCTCGTCGCGGAAGCCGTATTTCGTCTTCAGGAACTGCCAGAACTCGTATTGCGAGAACTTGGCGATCATGACCGCCTTGCCCTTGGCGTCTTCGAGCGTCTCGACGCCCTCGCCCGCGTGGGCGACCAGGGTCTGCGGATCCTTCTGGAAGAAGGCGGCGACCGTCTGAGCGGCGATGCCTTCCTTGAGCAGGTTGAGCGTCGTGAAGCTCGAGCCCATGCCGAGATCGAGCTGGCCGGCCGAGACCATCAGCGGCACGTTGCGGTCCGGCCCACCGGGTTCGATCGTCACGTCGAGCCCGGCGGCCTTGTAGAGGCCCTTCTCCTGCGCTTCGTAGAAACCGCAATGCTCCGCCTGCGGCAGCCAGTTGAGCCCGTAGCGGATCGTCTCCGCCATCGCGGCGCCGGGTCCGAGGGCAAGGCCCGCCGCGAGCGCGAGAGCCGGAAGGGCGAGAGAGCGGAAGGCCATGGCGATCCTCGGGGTCGGCGCAGCTGTTGCGATGCGCCATGAGACTGCGGGCGATCGTTGCGCGCCAGCGCCTTTTTTCGCCTAGACTGAACTCTAAAAGAGAACGATGCCGCTCTTCTGGGCGGCCTGCCGCCGGGCGTGGCAGGTCGGGGGCGGCGCGAGGAGGCTCGCCATGCTGCACGCGCGCATGCTGCGCTATCTCGACGAGGTGGTCCGCGCGGGCTCGATCCGCCAGGCGGCGGAGCGGCTGCACGTCTCGGCCTCGTCGATCAACCGGCAGATCATCGCGCTCGAGGAGACGCTCGGCACGCCGATTTTCGACCGGCTGCCGCGCCGGCTGCGGCTGACCGCGGCGGGCGAGATCCTGATCGCCCATGTGCGCGAGACGCTGAAACACTATGACCGGGTGCAGATGCGGATCGAGGAGTTGCGCGGCATCCGCGGCGGGCTGGTGCGCATCGCCGCCATGCACGGCATAGCCGGCGGCGTGTTGCGGCCGGTCATCGCCCGTTTCCGCCGCACCCATCCGGGCGTCACGGTGACGATCAGCGCGCATGTCGTCGACGGCATCGTCGCGGCGCTCCTCTCGGGTGAGGCCGATCTCGGCCTCGCCTACCGGATGCCCGACACGCCGAGCCTCGTGCCGACGGCGCGCTTCCCGACGCGGATGGGGGCGGTCGTCGCGCCGGGCCATCCGCTGGCGCTGCGGGCGAGCGCGCGGCTGTCGGACTGTCTCGACTATCCGGTCGTGCTCGCCGACGAGACGATGACGATCAACAGGCTGATCCTCGACGGCTTCCAGCGCGCCGGCCTGCGCTTCCAGCCCGATTTCCTGTCGAACTCCGTCGAGTTCATGAAGGCCATGGCGCGCTCGGGCGAGGCGGTCACCTTCCTCTCCCGGCTCGACGTCGCCGAGGACCAGCGCGAGGGCATGCTCGTCTTCGTGCCGCTGCAGGGTCAATATATCCGGCGCCAGGAACTCACCCTCGCGCGGCGGGAGCGAGGCGCTACCGATCCGGCCGTCGCCCTGCTCGAGGAAGACATCCGCGTCTCGCTCCGCCGGCTGGAGGACGAGGATTTCGGCCTCGCGCCGCCGGCCTGAGGGGTCAAGCGCGCCTTTCTCCCGGACGCCCCTTGCCGGTGCCTCTTGCCCTGGATCAAGGCACGCGCGGCCGGCGCGGCTAGCGTGCGAGCGTCGCGCGGGGCCGGCCGGTCGGGCGCGTGCGTTGGAAGAGCCCGGCCCGCAAGGAGCGCGGCATGCCGCAAACCGCGTCCGAAGTGCCGTTCTGGAGCCGCGATGCTGCGGCGGCCTGCGCCGAATTGCAGACCCGACCCGAGGGGCTGACATCGGCGGAGGCGGCCGAGCGGCTGAGCCGGCTCGGGCCGAACCGGGCCGTCGCCGCGCGCCGCCGCAGCGTGGTCGGCAAGATCGCGCGCCGGCTGGTCGAGCCGCTGATCGCCATCCTGCTGATCGCCGCCGCGGTTTCGGGCGCGATGGGGGACTGGCGCAGCTTCGTCGTCATCCTGGGCATCGTGCTCGTTTCGACCGCCCTCGACGTGATCCAGGAAGAAAAGGCCGAAAACGCCGTCGAAGCGCTGCAGCGCTCGGTCGCGGTCACCGCGCGGGTGCGGCGCGACGGTCGCCTCCTCGCTCTGCCGGTGCGCGACATCGTGCCCGGCGACGTGATCCGGCTCGCCGCGGGTGATCTCGTGCCGGCCGACGGGGTGCTCCTCGAAAGCCGCGGCGCGCTCGCCGACGAGGCGCTCCTGACCGGCGAGCCCTATCCGGTCGAGAAGCGGCCCGGCCGGTCGGAGGCGACCGGACCCGCCGAGGCGTTCAACGCCGTGTTCGCGGGAACGAGCCTCGTCGCCGGCGAGGCGGTGATGCTCGCCGTCGCGACCGGCGGGGGGACGCGCTTCGGCGCCATCGCCGCGGCGCTCGCCGAACGGGCGGCGCCGAGCGCATTCGAGCGTGGCCTGCATGCGCTCGGCCTTCTGATCCTGCGGCTGACCGGCTTCCTCGTCCTCGTCGTCCTGCTCGCCCGGCTCGCCGCCGCAGGCCTGTCGCTCGACACCTTCCTCTTCGCCGTCGCGCTCGCCGTCGGCCTCACCCCCGAACTGCTGCCGATGGTGCTGACCGTCACGCTGTCGCGCGGCGCGCTGCGCATGGCGGCGCGGAAGGTGGTGGTGAAGCGGCTGTCGGCGATCGACGATCTCGGCGCGATGGACGTCTTGTGCACCGACAAGACCGGGACGCTGACCGAGGCGCGGATCGCGCTGGTCGGCGGCTTCGGCCCGGACGGCGCGCCGAGCCGGCGGGCCGCCGCGCTCGCCGGCCTCAACAGCCGCTTCGCCACCGGCCTCGGCAGCAATCTCGATGCGGCCATCCTCGCCGCCGTGCCGGCAGACCCCCGCGCCTGGGCGCGGTGCGACGACCGTCCCTTCGACTTCACCCGCCGGCGCGCCTCGGTGCTGCTCGCGGACGGCGCCGAGCGGCTGATGGTGACGAAGGGCGCACCGGAGGACCTTCTGTCTCTGGCGACCCGGCTCGAACGCCCCGATGGCGCCGTCGTCCCGCTCGACGAGACAGCGCGTGCCACAGCGGCGGCCTGGATCACGGCGCAGGGCGCGGCCGGCTTCCGCCTGCTCGGCATCGGCTGGCGCGCGATGCCGGAGGCGACCGGGCGGCTCGCCGCGGAGGACGAGGCCGATCTGGTGCTCGCCGGCTTCGTCGCCTTCCTCGATCCGCCCAAGGCATCGGCCGCCGCCGCGATCGGCCGGCTCGCCGCGGCGGGGGTGCGGGTCAAGATCGTCTCGGGCGATGCCGAGCCGGTGGTCCGCCATATCGTCGACGCGCTGGGCCTACCGAGTGGCAGCGCGGTGCTGTCGGGCGCCGAGATCGCTGCAACGAGCGATGCCGCGCTCGCCGCTCGGGCCGAGGTGGTCGATCTCTTCGTCCGCGTCTCGCCCGACCAGAAGGCCCGTATCGTCCGGGCGCTCCGCCGGCGCGGCCGCGTCACCGGCTTTCTCGGCGACGGCATCAACGACGCTCCGGCGATCCATGCCGCCGATGTCGGGCTTTCGGTCTCGGGCGGCTCGGACGTCGCTCGCCAGGCGGCGGACGTGATCCTGCTCGCGCCCGATCTCGGCGTGCTCGCCGACGGGGTCGCCGAAGGGCGGCGGACCTGCGCCAACATCATGAAATATGTGCGCATGGTGACGAGCTCGAATTTCGGCAACATGCTGTCGATGGCGCTCGCCTCGCTCGTCCTGCCTTTCCTGCCGCTCGCGCCGCTGCAGATCCTGCTCAACAATCTGCTCTACGATCTCTCGGAGATCGGCATCCCGTTCGACGCGGCCGACCCGTCCGAAGTCGAGCGGCCGGCGCGCTTCGAGATGCGGGACGTGCTGCGTTTCACGCTGGTGATGGGGCCGCTCTCCTCGCTCTTCGACGCGGCGACCTTCGCGCTGCTCCATTTCGGCTTCGCGGCGGACGTCGCCGTGTTCCGCACCGCCTGGTTCGTCGAATCGATCGCCACCCAGATTCTCGTCATCTTCATCATCCGCACGGCCCGTCCGGCCTGGTCCGCGCGGCCGCATCCGGTGCTCGCGGCGACCTCGCTCGGCGCGCTCGCCGTCGCGCTTCTCTTCGCCCTGTCGCCGCTCGGCGGCTTCGCGGGGTTCGTGCCGCTGCCCCCCGCCATTCTCGCGACGATCGCCGCGATCTGCTGTCTCTATCTCATCCTCGCCGAAGCGCTGAAGCGGCTGGCGATCCGGCCGGCGCCGGCCGGCCGTTGACGAAGATCAAGGCGGGGTGCCGGGTGTTGCCGTCTTCTGGCGTCGTCCCTTGTACCGGAGAGAGGCCATGGTCGGCATCACCCTGAGCCCGGAACAGATCCGCGCCGCACCGCCCGACGTGCGGCAGTGGCTGGAGCACGAGATCGCGGCGACGCTCGGCCTCGCGCCGGCGCAGGCGCCCGCCGCGCCGCCGGAGGCGGCGCGCGACCATCTCGTCGCGCTCGATCCGGCCGCCGCGGCGGCGCTCTATGAATCGATCGGTGCGGCGCTGCCGCTCGCCACCGTCTTCTTCGATCTCGGCGGCGAGGGGCTGCCGACGGCCGATGGCGCGCTCGTCGCTTTCCGCCTCGCCGATCTCGCCCGGCATGCCCGGCTCGACAGCGTCGAGGCGCTGCTCGCCGCGCTCGATGCGCTCACCACGGCGCTCCGCCGGATCTCGGGCGACGATCACGCCGCGCTTGTCCTGCTCGACCGGCGGGGCTACTGTCTCGTGCCGACCCAGACCCGCACCAGCATCGGTGCGCTGTGGCGGCGTCTCGTTTCCGGGGCGACCGGGAACACCGCGGCGCCGGATGCCGCATTCCCGGTCCGCTCGCCGACCATGCCGGCGGCCTCGCATTTCGATGGTGGCCTGCCGCCCGGCTTCGCCGGCCCGTCCGCCTGAGCCGCGCGCCGTCCTCACTGCCTCGGGAGGCAGACTTGCCCATGATCGCCCTGCGGTCCGCCGCGCTCGTTCTCACGCTCGCGTTCGCGCCGGCGGCCTTCGCCGCGGAGCCGAGCCTCACCGAGCGGCTGCACGCGCTGTGGGACCGGATCGGCGGCACCGGCCTTCCCGCGGGCATCGACGCCTCCAACGGCCGGATCGAG
The DNA here is from genome assembly GCF_014199915.1 of Prosthecomicrobium pneumaticum. Taxonomy (GTDB): domain Bacteria; phylum Pseudomonadota; class Alphaproteobacteria; order Rhizobiales; family Kaistiaceae; genus Prosthecomicrobium; species Prosthecomicrobium pneumaticum. The sequence goes on from NZ_JACHOO010000003.1 coordinate 573,047, forward strand.
GCGGAGCAGATTCTCGTCGCGGCGAAACTCGCCGGCCGCGTCTCCGAGGTGTCGGTGGAGGAGGGACAGACGGTCGAGGCGGGGGCGGTGATTGCCCGGCTCGATGCGACCGACCTCCGAGCGGAACTCGCCGGCGCCGAGGCGCAGGTCCGCCGCGCCGACACCGCCATCGACGAGGCCGAGGCGCTGATCGTCCAGCGCGACAGCGAGCGCGACCTCGCGCAGCAGGAATACGACCGCGCCGCCGCCCTCAACGATCGCGGCTTCGGCACGGTGCAGGCGCTCGATCAGCGGCGCAGCCAGCTCTCGGTGGCGCAGGCCGCCGGTCGCGCCGCACAGGCGAGCCTCGCCGAGGCGAAGGCCGCTGCCGATGTGGCGCGGGCCGACGTCGCCCGCATCCGGGCGCAGCTCGACGACACCGTGCTCACCGCGCCGCGTCGCGGCCGGATCGAATACAAGCTCGTCCAGTCGGGCGAGGTGGTGGCCGCCGGCGCGCCGGTTGCGACCCTGCTCGATCTCTCCGACGTCACCATGACGGTGTTCCTGCCCGCCCGTGTCGCCGGCCTGCTTTCGATCGGCGACGAGGCGCGCATCGTGCTCGATCCCGCGCCCGACTATGTCGTCCCGGCCGCTGTCTCCTTCGTCGCCGGCGCGGCGCAGTTCACGCCGAAGACGGTCGAGACCGCGGACGAGCGCGAGAAGCTGATGTTCCGTGTCAAGCTCCGCATCGCGCCCGATCTGCTGCGGCAATACGAGGCGCGGGTGAAGACCGGCGTGCGCGGCGTCGCCTATGTCCGCACCGACCCGGCGACGCCCTGGCCGGACCGGCTGGCGGTGAAGCTGCCGCAATGACGGACGATCCGGTCGTCCGGCTGTCCGGCGTCAGCCATCGCTATGGCCGGACGATTGCGCTCGACGCCGTCGATCTCGCTGTCCCCGCCGGCTGCATGGCCGGGCTGATCGGCCCGGATGGCGTCGGCAAGTCGACGCTCCTTTCGCTCGCCGCCGGCGTCACCCGGATCCAGAGCGGTGCCGTCTCCGTTCTCGGCCGCGACATGCGCCATGCCGGCGAGCGGCGGGCGACGGGCGCGCGCGTCGCCTTCATGCCGCAGGGGCTTGGCCGCAACCTCTATCCGACGCTGAGCGTGGCGGAAAACCTCGCCTTCTTCGCGCGCCTGTTCGATCAGGGCGCGGCCGAGCGGGAGGCGCGGATCGTCGAGCTCCTCGCCGCCACCGGCCTTGCGCCGTTCCGCGACCGGCCGGCCGGAAAGCTCTCCGGTGGCATGAAGCAGAAGCTCGGCATCTGCGCGGCGCTGATCCACGATCCCGACCTCGTCATCCTCGACGAGCCGACCACCGGCATCGACCCCTTGTCGCGGCGGCAGTTCTGGGAGCTCATCGACCGGATGCGCGGCCGGCGGCCGCAGATGAGCGTGCTGGTCGCCACCGCCTATATGGAGGAGGCGGAGCGGTTCGACTGGCTCGCCGCGCTCCATGACGGGCGGGTCATCGCCTCCGGCACGCCGGCGGCGGTGCGGGAAGGGGCCGGTGCCGCGACGCTCGAGCGGGCCTTCGTCGCGCTCCTCCCCGCGTCCGCGCGCGGCGACGATACACCGCTCGTCGTACCGCCGCGGCCGCCGATCGACGGTGCGCCGGCGATCGAGGCGGAGGGGCTGACGCGCCGCTTCGGCAGCTTCACGGCCGTCGACCATGTCAGCTTCCGGATCGAGAAGGGCGAGATCTTCGGCTTTCTCGGCTCGAACGGCAGCGGCAAGAGCACGACGATGAAGATGCTCACCGGTCTGTTGCCGGCGAGCGAGGGCCGCGCTGCCCTGTTCGGCCAGCCGCTCGACCCCTCCGACATGGCGACCCGCCGCCGGGTCGGCTACATGTCGCAGTCCTTCTCGCTCTATGGCGAGCTGACCGTCCGGCACAATCTCACCCTGCACGCCCAGCTCTTCCAGCTGCCGATGGAGGAGATCCCGGCCCGCGTCGCCGAGATGCTCGAGCGGTTCGATCTCGCCGAGCACGCCGAGGCGCGGCCGGAGAGCCTGCCGCTCGGCATCCGCCAGCGCCTGCAGCTCGCCGTCGCAGTGATCCACCGGCCGGAGATCCTGATCCTCGACGAGCCGACCTCGGGCGTGGATCCGGTGGCGCGCGACGGCTTCTGGCGCCTCCTGATCGGCCTGTCGCGGCAGGAGGGGGTGACGATCTTCCTCTCCACCCATTTCATGAACGAGGCGGAGCGTTGCGACCGCATCTCGCTGATGCACGAGGGCAAGGTGCTCGCCGTCGGCGCCCCGGCGGCGCTGCGCGCCGCGCGGAACGATGCGCCGCTCGAGGACGTCTTCATCGCCGTGCTCGAAGAGGCGGGCATGGGCCGGGCGGCGGGGGAGGACACCGCGCCGCCGCCTGCCGTTCCCGCGGCGGGCGCCCGGCGGCTGCGGCGCTTCGATCCCGGCCGTATCCTCGCCTATGCCTGGCGCGAGACGCTCGAGATCCTGCGCGATCCGGCGCGGCTCGTCTTTGCGCTCGCCGGGCCGGCACTGCTCCTCGTCACCTTCGGTTACGGCATCTCCTTCGACGTCGAGAACCTGCCTTATGCCGCTTTTGATCAGGACCAGACGGTCGAGAGCCGGCAATTGCTCGAGAGCTTCGCGGGCTCGCGCTATTTCGAGGAGCGGGCGCCGATCGCCTCCGCCGCGGAGATCGAGCGACGGCTGAAATCCGGCGAACTGTCGGTTGCGGTGGAGGTGCCGCCCGACTTCGGTCGCGACCTCCTGCGCGACCGGCGGCCTTCGGTTGCCGTGACGCTCGATGGTGCCATGCCGTTCCGCGCCGAGACGACGCGCGGCTATGTCGAGGGTCTGGCGGCCGGCTATCTCGCGGATGCCGCGCGCCGCCAGACGGGGATCGAGACGGCGCTCTCCCCGGTCGGGATCGAGACGCGCTATCGCTACAATCAGGCGTTTCGCAGCGCCAATGCGATCGTGCCGAGCGTGATCGTCCTCCTCCTCGTGCTCATCCCGGCGATCATGACGGCGCTCGGCATCGTGCGCGAGAAGGAGACCGGCTCGATCGCCAACTTCCAGGCGACGCCGGTGACGAAGATCGAGTTCCTGCTCGGCAAGCAGGCGCCCTATGTGGCGATCGCCTTCGCAAGCTTCCTGTCGCTCATCGGCATCGCCCGCTTCCTGTTCGGTGTGCCGATCACCGGCTCGCTCGCCACCCTCGCGCTCGGCTCGCTGCTCTATGTGCTCGCGACGACGGGCTTCGGCCTCTTCGTGTCGAGCTTCGTGCGCACCCAGGTGGCGGCGATCTTCGCTGCGGCGATCATCTCGATCATCCCGTCCGTCAATTTCTCGGGTCTGCTCGTGCCGGTCTCCTCGCTGTCGGGCGCCGGCCGGCTGATCGGCCTCTCCTTCCCGGCGGCGTGGTACCAGCCGGTCAGCGTCGGCGTCTTCGCGAAGGGGCTCGGCCTCGCCGACCTCGTCCCCAACCTCGCAATGCTCGGACTGTTCGGGCTCGGCTTCATCGCCGCCGCCTGGCTGGCGCTGCGCAAACGGAGCGCCTGAGCGATGAAGGCCCGGTTGTTTCGCATCCTGCGGCTCGGCATCAAGGAGCTCTACAGCCTGCGTGCCGACCCGGTGCTCGTCATCCTGATCGTCTACACCTTCACGATCGCGGTCTATTCGGTGTCGACGGGCGCCAAGTTCGAGGTCGAGAACGCTGCCGTCGGCATCGTCGACGAGGATCGTTCGATGCTCTCGGCGCGCATCCGCGATGCACTGCTCGCTCCCTTCTTCAAGCCGCCCGAACTGATCGACGCGGCGGAGATCGATAGGGCGATGAATGCCGGCCGCTTCGTCTTCGTGGTCGAGATCCCACCCCGCTTCGAGGAGGACGCGATCGCCGGCCGGCATCCGACGATCCAGATCGACGTCGACGCCACCGCGATGTCGCAGGCCGGCAACGGCGCCGGCTACATTCAGAGCATCATCGGGCAGGAGGTCGCCACAGCGCTGCCCGATCAGGCCTCGACCGCGCCGGTCCAACTGGTCGTTCGCGCGCTCTTCAACCCCAACCTCAACTCGGCCTGGTTCACCGCCGTGATGCAGGTGGTCAACAACATCACGCTGCTCGCGATCATTCTGACGGGCGCGGCGCTGATCCGCGAGCGCGAGCACGGCACGATCGAGCATCTCCTCGTCATGCCGGTGACGCCGATGGAGATCATGGCGGCAAAGATCTGGGCGAACGGCCTCGTCATCGTCGTTGCCGCGACGCTGTCGCTGACCCTCGTCGTCGAACGGCTGCTCGCCGTGCCGATCGCCGGTTCGGTGCCGCTCTTCGTCGGCGCGACCGTGCTCTATCTCTTCTCGGTGACCGCCCTCGGCATCCTGATCGCCACGGTCGCGACGACCATGGGTCAGTTCGGCCTGATCGTCATCCCGGTGATCGTCGTCATGTATCTCCTGTCGGGCAGCACCACGCCGCTCGAAAGCATGCCGGACTGGCTGCGCATGGTGATGCAGCTCTCGCCGTCGACCCATTTCGTCGCGCTCGCGCAGGCGATCCTCTATCGCGGCGCCGGGCTCTCGATCATCTGGCCGCAGCTCGGGGCGCTGACGGCGATCGGCGCCGCCTTCTTCGCCCTCGCGGCGCTGCGCTTCCGCAAGGCCCTGCTGGCCGCCGGGTAGGGCGCCCGCCCGGGTCCGCCCGGCTACGCGCCGACATCGCTCAAGAAGGGAGCAAGGACCGCCCCCCAAGGCAGGCGAGGGGCCTGGGGAGTGGAACCGTCAGGCCGCGAGCAGCCCCGCCGCTTCTTCCGCGATCACCTGTTCCTCGTCGGTCGCCATCACCCGCACCGCGACGCGGCTCGCCGCCGCCTCGATCCGGAACGCGTTCGCACCGTTCGCCGTCCCGTCGAGGGCGACGCCGAGCCAGGCGAGATGCTGCCCGATCGCGGCCCGGACCGCCGGCTGGTGCTCGCCGATGCCGGCGGTGAAGACGAGCCCGTCGAGCCCGCCGATCGTCGTCGCCTGCGCGGCGATCTCGCGGGCGATGCGGAAGGCGAAGAGGGCGAGCGCCTCGCGCGCCTCGGGCCGGTCGCTCGCGAGGAGATCACGGCTGTCGCCGCTCGTTCCGGACACGCCGAGGAGGCCGGAGCGGTGGTAGAGCATGTCTTCCACCTCCGGCGCGCCGAGATCGTTCCTCTGGAGCAGATGAAGGAGCACGCCCGGGTCGAGCGCGCCGCAGCGGGTCGCCATCGGAATGCCGTCGAGGGTCGAGAAGCTCATCGAGGTGTCGCGGCTCACCCCGCCTTCGAGCGCGCAGAGGCTGGCGCCGCTGCCGAGATGGGCGACCACCACGCGGCCGGCAGCGAGCGCCGGGTCGCGCGCCGCGAGCTGGCCGGCGATCGAGCGATAGGAGAGGCCGTGGAAGCCGTAGCGCTTGATCCCTTCGTCGAAGAGGACCCGGGGCAGGGCGAAGCGGCGGACGAGATCGCTCTGCGACCGGTGGAAGGCGGTGTCGAAGGAGGCGGTCTGCGGCCGGTCCGGCCAGATCCGGCCGATCGCCCGGATCAGCCGGAGGCTGTGCGGCTGGTGCAGCGGCGCGAGCGGGGTGAGCGCCGCGATCGCCGCGAGCACCTCGGGCGTGATCCGCACCGGACCGGCGAAGCGGTCGCCGCCATGCACGACGCGATGGCCCGCGGCGGCGATCTCGGCGGTGCCGAAATGATGCGCCAGCCAGTCGAGCGTCTCGCGGATCACGTCGTGAAGGTCGTCCTCGGCGGGCGCCGCGGACAGCGGGATGTCGACCGTCTGCGGCCCCTCGGTGATGTGAAGGACGAGCGGCGCCCGCTTGAGGTCGATCATGCCGCGGCCGATGCGGCGCGGCGGACCGGCTTGTGGCAGGGCGAAGAGGCCGAGCTTGATCGTCGAGGAGCCGGGATTGAAGGTGAGCAGGATCCGCCCGGTCATGCCGCCACCGGACGCTTGACGCCGGCGAGCTTCGCCAGCGCGGCCGAGGCGAGCCGCACCTTCAGGCTGTCGGCCCGGCTCGTCAGGATGATCGGCACCCGCGCGCCGAGCACCAGCCCGGCGGCATCCGCCCCGCCGAGATAGATCAGCTGCTTCGCCAGCATGTTGCCGGCCTCGAGGTCGGGTGCGAGGAGGATGTCGGCGCGACCCGCGACGGGCGAGACGATCTCCTTGATCCGCGCTGCGGCGAGGCTGATCGCGTTGTCGAAGGCGAGCGGCCCGTCGACCTTGGCCCCGGTGATCTGGCCGCGCGCCGCCATCACGGTGAGTGCGGCCGCATCGAGCGTCGCGGGCATTGCCGGGTCGACCGTCTCGACGGCGGCGAGCGCGGCGACCAGCGGTTCCTCGACGCCGAGCCGGTGCATCAGATCGATGGCGTTCTGGACGATGTCGCGCTTGTGGGCGAGGGTGGGCGCGATGTTGACCGCCGCATCGGTGACGATGAGGGGTTTCGGATAAGTCGGCACGTCGAGCACATAGACATGGCTGATGCGCCGCTCCGTCCTGAGACCGGAGCCGGGCGCGACCACCGCGCCGAGCAGTTCGTCGCTGTGCAGGCTGCCCTTCATCAGCGCGTCGACCGTGCCGGCGGCGGCGAGCGCCACGGCGCGCTCCGCGGCCTCGTGGCTGTGCTCCGCCGGCTCGATGCGCAGCCCGGCGAGCGACAGGCCGGCCGCCTCCGCCGCGGCGCGGATCTTCGCCTCGGGTCCGACGAGGAGCGGTGCGATCAGCCCCTCGTCGCGCGCCTCGAGCGCGGCGCCGAGCGCCTCGGCATTGCAGGGATGCACGACCGCCGTGGCGAGCGGCGCGCCCTGCCGCGCCTCGCCGATGAAGCGGGCATAGCGGTCGTGCCCGTTGAGCCGCACCTCCGGCACCACCATCGGCGGCAGGGCGATCGATTCCGCCGGCGCGATCACCGTCGCCTCGCCGGAGAGCACGGTTTCGCCGCTCGCATTGGCGCAGATCGTGTCGAGCACGACGATGCGCCGCTCGGCGCGCTTCTCCTTCACCGTGACGCGGGCCGTCACCGTGTCGCCGGGCGCGACCGGGCGGCGGAAGCGGAGCGTCTGGTCGAGATAGATCGTGCCGGGGCCCGGAAGCTGCGTGCCGAGCAGCGCCGAGATCAGGCTGCCGGTCCACATGCCGTGGATGACGACATGGCCGAACGGATCGGTGGCGGCGAAGGCGGCATCGAGATGGGCCGGATTGACGTCGCCGGTGACGGCGGCGAAGAGCTTGATGTCCGCCTCCGTGACCGTGCGGCTGAGCGTGGCGCTGTCGCCGATGACGAGCGCGTCGAACGGGCGGTTGCGCAGGAGGAGCGGGGCGTCCATCGGGACCTCACCTCTGGAAGACATAGGTGCCGGGCGCGTCGGCGAGCGGCGGATGGCCCGGGCCGCCGAGCGCCGGCGGGGCAATCCGGTCCGGGCTCGAATGCGCCGTCAGCCAGGCTTCCCAGGCGGTCCACCAGGAGCCCTCCGTGCGCGCCGCCTCGGCGAGCCATTCGTCCGGGCTGTGGCAGAGATCGTCCGCCTTCTTCGTCCGGATCCGGAACGAGCGGTGCCTGTGGCCGGGCTCGCTGACGATGCCGGCATTATGGCCGCCGCTCGTCAGCGCGAAGGTGACGTCGGTGTCGGAGAGATAGTGGATCTTGTAGACCGAGCGCCACGGCGCGACGTGATCGCGCTCGGTGCCGACGGCGAAAATCGGCGCGCGGATGTTCTGGATGGCGATCGGCCGGCCGTCGACCATGACACGGCCCGAGGCGAGGTCGTTGTCGAGGAAGAGCCTGCGCAGATAGTCGGAATGCATGCGGTAGGGCATACGCGTCGCATCGGCGTTCCAGGCCATCAGGTCGATCATCGGCGTGCGCTCGCCCATCAGATAGTCGTGCACGAGGCGCGACCAGACGAGATCGTTGGAGCGCAGCATCTGGAAGGCGCCCGCCATCTGTCCGGCGCCGAGCGTGCCGCGGTCCCACATCATGCCTTCGAGGAAGGCGACCTCGCTCTCGTCGATGAAGAGCTGCAATTCGCCGGGCTCGGTGAAGTCGGTCTGCGCGGCGAGGAGCGTGACCGAGGCGAGCCGGTCGTCGCCGAACTCGGCCATCGCCGCGGCGGCGAGAGCGAGCAGCGTGCCGCCGAGGCAATAACCCGCCGCATGGACCTTCGCGCCCGGCACGATCGCGCCGACCGCATCGAGCGCCGCCATCACGCCCTGGCGCCGGTAATCCTCGAGCGACAGGTCGCGGTCGTCGCTCGTCACATTGCGCCAGGAGATGCAGAAGACGGTGTGGCCCTTCCCGACGAGATAGCGGACGAGGGAGTTCTCCGGCGACAGGTCGAGGATGTAGTATTTCATGATCCAGGCCGGGACGATCAGCACCGGCTCGGCCAGTACCGTCTCCGTCGCCGGCGCATACTGGATCAGCTCGATCAGGTGGTTGCGGAAGACCACCTTACCCCGCGTCACCGCAACGTCGCGGCCGACCTCGAAGGCCTCCGTCCCGACCGGCGGCGCACCGGTGATCTGGCGCGTCCAGTCCTCGATGAAATTGCGCGCGCCCTCGAGCAGATTGGCGCCGCCCGTCTCGGCCGTGCGGGCGATCACTTCCGGATTGGCGAAGGGGAGATTGGCCGGCGCCATCATGTCGAGCCACTGCCGGATCGCGAAGGAGACCACCGCCTCGTGGTGGCGCGACACCCCGGGCACCTCTTGAGTGGCGTTGTGCCACCATTGCTGGGCGAGCAGGAAGGCCTGATATGAGAGATTGAAGGGCGGGTTGCGCCAGGCCGGATCGGCGAAGCGCTCGTCGCCCGGGAGGGGCGCGATCGCCGGCGTCGCCTGCGGATCGACCGCCGCGCGGGCGGCATGCGCGGCGAGCCGCGCCGTCTTCTCCATCGCCTTCGCGGCCAGCTCGGCGCGCTTGCCGGGCGCACCGGCGAGATGGATCGCCCAGTCGGCGAAGGCGAGGCCGAGCGCGGCGGGCGACAGGCCGCCGGTCAGCCGGGCGAGGCTCGCGCTCGTCATCCGGTCGATGGCGCGGAAGCCCTCGCTCGACAACCGGTCGTCGGCCGGATCGCCCGGCGGGGGCGGGGGGCGGGTCGCCGGCGGCGGCGCGGGGGCTCGGGCATCCATGGTGATGGCTCCGTCGGACCGGGGGGTGGGCGCGGCGAGGCTAGCGGCGGACCGGAGGACGGCATTGACCGCGATCAAGACGGGCGCCGGCTCCGTACGTAATATCCCTTAAGGAGCAAACCGAATTATGTCGGGGGCTGCCGATCGCTACGGATGATCTCACGAAATTCGAGCGGAGAGATCAGTCCCATGTTGCAGCAGACGACGATCGGCAGCCGCGCCGTGCGGCCCTTCCCCTTCGATGTGGACGCCAAGGTCGAGGACGAGGCGGAGACGCTGTGGTCCGCCGCCACCCGCCAGACCGTTGCCGCCAACCGCGCGATCTACAGCGAGGGCGATCGCGCCGACCGGATGTTCAAGGTGGTGTCGGGGGCGGTGCGCACCTTCCAGTTGCTCGAGGACGGCCGCCGCCAGGTCAACGCCTTCTATCTCGCCGGCGAGATGTTCGGCCTCGAAGCGGGCGAGAGCTATCACTTCTGCGCCGAGGCGATCACCGCCACCCAGTTGCTCGTCGTCCGCCGCGAGGCGCTGAAGCACCGCATGGCGAGCCAGCCCTCGCTGATCGGCGATCTGTGGCGGCTGACCGCCTTCGAGCTCGAACGGGCGCAGGCGCATTGCGTTCTGCTCGGCCGCAAGAGCGCGCTCGAGCGTGTCGCCTCCTTCCTCATCCAGATGAACGAGCGGACCCATGGCGGCAATGCGATCGAGCTGCCGATGAGCCGCCAGGACATCGCCGATTTCCTCGGTCTGACGATCGAGACCGTGTCGCGCACCATGACGCAGCTCGAGGATCAGAAGCTGATCGACATGCCGAGCGCGCGCCACATCGTCATCCGCGACCGCCGGCCGCTCGCCGCGCTCGACAGCTGATCCTCCCCGGGCGGCCTCTCCCTGCAACAGGGCCGTTTCCGAACCTTCGCGGCGCATGTGGGCGACATGCGCCGCACTTTTTCATACGAAGCGCGGATAGGCCTCGGCATCGGGCGCGTTCGCCCAGCTCTGCATGGTCTGGCCGCCATCGATGAGCCAGCCTGCGCCGGTGACGTGGGCCGCCTCGTCGGAGGCGAGGAAGGCGACGACGGCCGCGACATCCTCCGGCTGGCCGATCCGCCGCAGCGGGATGCGGTCGGCGAAACGGGCGATGCCGGCGCGGTATTCCGCCTCGTCGCCGGCCGGAACGCCGAGCCGCGTCTCGATCACCCCCGGGCACACCGCGTTGACGCGAATGCCGTAGGCCGCGGCGTCGAGCGCGGCGATGCGGGTGAGGCCGAGCACGGCGTGCTTGGTCGCGGCATAGCCGGCGCCGCCGGCGAGCACGTCGAAGCCGGCCATCGACGAGGCCATGTTGACGACGCTGCCCTTCGTCTTCGCGGCGATCATCGCCCGCAGCGCGAAGCGCTGCACGAGGAAGATGCCGCGCAGATTGATCCGCACGATCTCGTCCCAGTCCTCGACCGCGAGATCGTGCACCGGCGCGACCTTGCCCGGAATGCCGGCATTGTTGAACAGAACGTCGAGCCCGCCGAGCACCCCGACCGTCTCGCAGATGGCGTCCTCGGCATCGAGTTCCGAGCCGACATCCGCCTCGATGGCGAGCGCCGCGCCGCCGGCCGCGACGAGTTCATCGGCGACCGCCTGCGCTCTGGCGCGATCGCGGTCGACGATGGCGAGCTTCGCGCCTTCGCTCGCGAAACGTCGGGCCGCCGCGGCGCCGATCGCACCGCCGCCGCCGGTGACGACGACGACCCTGTCCTCGAAACGCTTCATCCCCGTTCCTCCCGTTCGTCGCGCCGGTCAGTAATCGCGCCAGGACCGGCGCGGTGCCCAGCCGAGCGCTGCCGCCGCCTCGGCGAGGTCGAACACCGTCTCCCGCCCGACCGGCGGCCGGCGCAGCGGCACGCCGGGATAGGCGGCCGCCACCAGCGCCGCCGTGTCCTCTTCCATGAAGGTGTCGGCGGCCGAGATGAAGAGGCGCCGATGGCCCTCGATCGGCCGCTCGACGGCGGCGAGGAAGGCCTCCGCCGCGTCCTCCGCGTCGAGATAGCCCCACAGGTCGCGGGCGACGAGGTCGGCATGGACCCGCCGCGGCCGCACATCGCGGACAAAACTCTCCGCGGTCTGGATCCACGGCATGCGCAGGCTGACCGCCTCGAGGCCGGCGCGGCGCACCGCGGCGTCGACGATCTCCTCGCCGAGCCATTTCGACAGCGCATAGGCATCCTGCGGCGCCGGCGGGTGAGCCGAATCGAAGGGCAGATAGTGCGGCACGACGGGCCGCTCGAAGAAGGGATAGCCGAGCACGCTCATCGATGAGGCGTAGACGATCCGCTTCACACCGTTGAGCACGGCCGCCTCGACGACGTTGTAGGCCGCGGCGGTGTTGGTGCGGAACACCTCTTCCGCCGCGCGGCCCGTCGGGCGCGGGATCGCCGCGATGTGGGCGACGGCGTCGCAGCGCCGCACGATCTGCAGCGCCGCGGCGAAGTCGGTGGCGTCGGCCGTGACGTGGAGCCAGCGGGCCTCGGGGCGCGGCGGCAGCCGGTCCATGCCGACCACATCGTGCCCCGCGGCGACGAGCGCCGCCGCGACATGGCGGCCGAGCAGGCCGCTCGAACCCGTGACGACGATCCTCATGCCCGTCCCTTGGGCGGCAGGGCGCGAACGATGGCGAGCGCCAGTTCGAGGTCGTCGAGGCCGCCTTCGAGCGTCGAGCGAACCGGCTCGTCGGAGCGGATCGCCGCCGCGAAATGCTTCCATTCGCGCCGGAAGGACGTGTCCGGCACCCCGGGAACGATCCGCTCCGAGGGGCCGTCGCCCGCCGCCTCCTGGATATGGACGATGGCCGAGGCGTTCCGCCAATAGGGGTTCTGGAACGCGATGCGCACGGTCTCGTCGCGGCCGCGCACCTCGATGCCCTCGTCCCACCATTCGTATTGCGCCCCGAAGGCGATCTCGAGCAGGGCGGGAACGCCGCCCGGATAGTCGAGCACCGCCATCACGTGATTCGGCCCGATGGCGCGCGCATAGGCCACGCCTTCCGGCGCGCCGAAGGCGGCGCGCAACACGGCGAGATCGTGGCTGCCGAGCATCAGGATGGTGAAGTAGAGGTCGCGGTAGCCGGCATGATCGGGGCCGAGCATCGCGTCGATCCGCGCCTCGACGGCGGCACGGCCGGCGGCGACCCGGTCGGCCGGAACGTCGGCGGGCCGGATCTGGCTGTAGAGCGCGCCGTAGCGGTCGAAGCGGCCGGCGAAATCATGGACGCGGATCGAGGCGGGCTTGCCGATCGCGGCGATCCGTGCGCGTCCGTATTCGTAGCCGGGATCGAACAGTTTCATGTAGCCGACCATCGCGACGAGCCCGGCCTCGCGGGCCCGCTCGACCAGCGGCCGCGCCTCTTCGGGCGTGAAGGCGAGCGGCTTCTCGACGATGAAGTGCTTCCCCGCCGCGATCGTATCGGCGACGATCGGACCATGGTCGTAGGTGCAGATGACGACGGCGTCGACCTTCGGGTCGGCGAGCAGTTCGCGGTGATCGGTGGTGCGGCGGGCGACGCCGTAGTGATCACCGAGCGTCTCGACCAGCGTCGGCGAGATGTCGCACAGCGCCGCGATCCGGAACTCCGGCAGTTCGTGCAGGTAGGGCAGGTGCATCAGCTGGGCGATCTCGCCGCAGCCGATCACCCCGACGCCGATCGGACGCTCGCTCATGTCAACCCTTCACCGCGCCGGCGGTCAGGCCGGCGATGAACTGCCGCTGCATCAGCACGAAGACGACGATCACCGGCAGGGTCGTGATCGTCAGTGCCGCGAAATACTGGTTCCAGAGCGAGTCGTATTGCTGGAAGAAGGCGACCAGCCCGAGCGGGATGGTCTGCACCGAGGGCTCGCGCAGGAGCAGGAAGGCGAGGAAGAAGTCGTTCCAGATCTCGATGAAGCCGAAGATCACGATGAGCGCCACGCCGGGCCGGACGAGCGGCAGCATGATCCTTGTGAGGATCGTCAGCCGCGAGGCACCGTCGATGCGCGCCGCGTCCTCGAGGTCCATCGGCAGCGACAGGAAGAAGCTCCGCAGGATGAAGACCGACAGCGGCAGCGAGGTCGCGGCATAGATGAAGGCGACGCCGACCCGGCTGTTGATGATGCCGAGATCGCGGGCGACCATGAAGAGCGGGATCGCCATCACCTGCGGGGGGACCAGCATCGCCGCGACGGTCACCGCGACGACGAGCCCGCGGCCGCGGAAGCGGAGCCGGGACACGGCATAGGCGCAGGGCGTCGCCGCCGCGACGAGGACGGCGAGGGCGAGCGCGGTGACCATCGCGCTGTTGGCGACGCGGCTTCCCATGCCGGCGATCCGCCACGCGTCTGCATAATTCGACAGGACGAAGGAGGCCGGCGGCCCCCAGACGTTGTTGATCAGGTCCTGTTTCGACTTCAGCGAGCCGGAGAGCACCCAGAGCAAGGGATAGAGGGTCTGGACGACGACGACGGTGAGGGCGAGATAGACGCCGGCGAGACCGGCGAGCCGGCGCGGGCGGAGCAGGGTGGCGGGATCGATCCGGGCGGGGACATCGTCTCGGGATGCGGCCATCAGACGTCGAGCCTCCGGCTCCGCATCAGGGCGAGCAGCGCGACGCTCAGCAGGCCGACGATCAGGAAGAGCAGATAGCCCATCGCGGCCGCGTAGCCCATCTGGCCGTTGCCGAAAGCGCGCGTCATCATGTCGGTGAGCACCACTTCCGTGGCGTGGTTCGGGCCGCCCTTGGTGAGCACATAGACGATGTCGAAATTGCGCACGAAGGCGCCGGAAAAGGCGAGCAGCGTGTTGATGAAGACGACGGGGGTGAGAAGCGGCAGGGTGACGTGCCAAAGCCGCCCGAGCGGGCCGGCGCCGTCCATGGTGGCGCTCTCATAGAGCTCGGCCGGGATGGTCCTGAGCCCGGCGAGATAGATCACGGCGTGGAAGCCGAGCCACTTCCAGACATCGACGGCGATCACCGAATAGAGCGCGATGTCGGCGTCGCCGAGCCAGGACATCTTGAGCGCCGACAATCCGAAGAGATCGAGCGCGGCGTTCAAGAGGCCGAAGACCGGATTGTAGATCCACGACCAGAGCAGGCCCACCGCGACGAAGGACATGGTGACGGGGATGAAGGCGGCCGCCCGGAAGAAGGCGCGCCCGAACACCGCCTTGTCGAGCAGCAGGGCGACGGCGAGGCCGAGCACGTTCTTCAGCACGACGACCGCGACGACGAAGATCACATTGTTCTCGAGCGCGCCGAGGAAGACGCGATCCTTGAGGAGCCGCAGATAGTTGGCGGCACCGGCGAACCGGGGCGGCGAGAAGCCGTCCCAGTGGTGGAGGCTGAGCCAGAAGCCCTGCACGAAGGGCCAGGCGAAGAACAGCGCGAAGAGGACGGCGGCCGGCGCGATCATCACCGCCGCCGCCGTTCCGTCGCGGGCGGCGAGACGGCGCAGCGCGCCGCCCCGCACGAAATGGCGGCCGCCGGCCGGAACGCCCTGCGGCCGCGGGCTCACGCCGAGGCCTCCGCCGCCGGGGTGAGCGCGAGGCCGAGCGTGTCGCGGACATAGGCGATGCTCTCGATCGCACTCGCTTCGGCGGTCTTCTCCGACATGTCGAGTTCGATGATGGCGAGCCCGTCATACTCGGCATCGAGCAGCACATCGACCAGCGCCGGCAGATCGACGACGCCGGCGCCGAGTTCGCAGAACGCCTTGTAGCGGTCGAAACCGACGAGGGCGGGGTCGACCCGGGTATCCTTGAGGTGCATGTAGCGCACCGCCGAGACATAGGTCTTCAGCGCGTCGACCGGGTCCGAATTGGTGTGGGCGAGATGGGCCGGATCGATGCACAGGCCGGCGACGCGGGTGTCGAGCTCGTCCATCATCCGGTCGAGCTGGTCGCGCCGCTCGACGAAGGTGTCGAGATGCGGGTGGTAGACCGTCTCGATGCCGAGATCCCTGGTCCGGCGGCCGATGTCTTCGAGCGCGCGGCAGAAGGTCTTGTAGTCTTCCGCCGTGTGCGGACCGGCGACGCGCTCCGACGGGCCGCCGCCGAGAACGAGCACCGGCGCGCCGAAGCCCTTCAGCAGCCGGGCGAGGCTGACGAGCACGTCGCGTTCATAGGGCCAGGCGACCGGATTGGTGAAGATTGCGTTGCAGTAGAGCGAGGAGAGCCGGATCCCGACCTCCGACTGCGCCTCCGAGAGGATCGCATAGCGCCGCAGGATGTCGGTGTCGGTCGTTACGCCCATCGGCGCCTGATCGCCGATCTGCATGTATTTGCGGGCATACTGGTCCGACAGGCTGGTGAAGGCGAGGATCTCGAACCAGCCGAAACCCTGGCCGGCCAGGAAGTCGAGCGCCGGGCGGAGCGGCAGGCCGGCGAGATCCCAGCTGTTCAGGTGATAGCCGATCGAAAAACGCTGCCGTGCGGCGCGCGAGGTCATGGTCCGTCTCCGGGACGTGCGGGGGATGATCGGTGGGACCCGGCCCGATGTGGTGCCGGGTCCCGCGAGGCCTCGGCTACTTCGGCGGCCACTGGCCCTGGGCGACCAGATCGTCATAGACGGACTGGAGGGAGGCGGCGGCCTCTTCCGGGGTGGTCGTGCCGCCGACGATGCCGGCGATCGCCGAGGAGGTCGCCACCGCGATCTCGGACGGCCAGATCCAGTCGAGGAACTTGACCGTGTTCGGGAAGGCGTCGGCGCGCAGATCCTTGGCGTAACCCTCCTCGACCTGCGGCACGCCGGCGATCGAAGCGGCGATCGGCTGTTCGGGCGCGAGATAGAGCGTCGCCACTTCCGGCCGGGTGAGGTATTCGACGAAGCGCATCGCCGCGTCGACCTTTTCCGGCGGGATCGACGAGGACAGGCAGATACCGTTGTCGGCGCCGCCGCCGTGCTTCGGCGCACCCGGCGTTCCGGCCATCTTGGGGAACGCGAAGACGCCCCACTTGAAGTCCTTCACGCTGGTCTGCAGCGAGGGGATCTCCCATGTGCCGCCGTAATACATCGCGCTCTTGCCGGTCGCGAAGGCGGACCGCATGCCGTCCATGTCGACGGCGAGCGAATCCTTCGACAGCACGCCGTCGTCGACCCATTTCTTGATCAGCGCGAACGCTTCGACGTCCGGCGCGTCGGTGAACTTGGTCGTGCCGGCGAGATTGCTCTGGGTCTTGCCGATCGGGTCGCCCGAGGCCTGGGAGAAGGTCTCGAAATACCACATCGGCCACATCGGGGCGTTCGCACCCTGGTGCAGCAGCGGAATGACGCCGGCCGCCTGGAACTTCGGCACGGCGGCGACCAGATCTTCGTAGGTCTTCGGCAATGCGATGCCGAGCTTCTCGAACATGTCGATGTTGTAGAAGATCGTCGAGGTCGACAGCGTCGAGATCGGCACGCCGTAGACTTCGCCGGAGATCGTGAAGGCGCCGAGCGCGGCGGCGTCGATCCGGTCCTTGAAGGCGCCGAGCTTGTCGGTGATCGGCATCAAGAGGTTGCGGCGGACATAGGTGCCGTTGGTGTGGAAAGCCGAGCAGGCGACGAGGTCGATCTCCTGGCCGCCGAGGCGCGCGGTCATCAGCCGCTGGACACCCTCGCCCTGCGGGCCCTGGGCGTCCCAGTCGACGGCGGCGACGTCCGGATTGGCCTTCAGGAAGCCGTCGATGACGGCCGTCTGGATGGCCTTCTGCTCGTCCGGCGCCTGGCGTGGCGCCAGCTGGTCGAGCGACGAGCCGCCGAACACCTCGAGGGTGATCCCTTCGGCGGCGCCGGAACTCGCCCCGGCGAAGAATACGAGGCCGGCCAGGCACGACGCGATCCGGAGGCGCGCCGTCAGCCTTTCCCTTGTCATGAGCATGCGGATTCCCCTGTCTGGAAGTTGACGGGACGTCGCCGTCCCGGACCAGATCGTTGATGGTCATACAATCGAAAGCGCGGCGCGGGCCGCTTGTCAATCGGATTGGCATGCCTCGGACTTGAGCAGCGCAACGCGGCGAACGGCCGTTGACAGGTTCGGCGATCGCGATCAAACTTGTTTGACCATCAACGATCTCGGCGCGGCGACATCGCCGACAAGCACGCGGCGGCGATGGTCGCGAGGGTCATTTCTTCAACGCAGGGTGGGTCATCATGTCCGCTTGGACTCGTCGTTTCGCAGCGCTTTGCGGCGCATCGCTGATGATGCTCGGCAGCGCCGCCGCGCAGGACAAGGTTTCGGTCGCCGCCATCTCCGGCTATTTCGCGCAAGGGTTCGGCGTCTCGATCGTCAACGGCCTCAACAAGGCGAAGGACGATTTCGGCATCGATCTCAAGCTGATCGATACCGGCAATCGCGCGCTCGACTATGAGGAACAGTTCGCCAATGCCGCGAAGGATGGTCAGTACGACCTGATCTTCGTGATGGGCTGGGAGCTCGCCGACGCGCTGCAGAAGGCGGCCGCCGCCTATCCGAACCAGCGCTTCGTCTTCATCGACGGCGTGCTCGACAGCGACAAGATCATCTACGCGAACTTCTCCGAGGAACAGGGCTCCTATCTCGCCGGCACGCTCGCCGGGCTGATGGCCGAGAAGGGCAGCGCGATCGCCAAGATGGGCGACGGCAAGGCGATCGGCTTCGTCGGCGGCCGCGACATCCCGGTGATCCGCAACTTCCTGAAGGGCTATGAGGCGGGCTCCAAGGATGCGGCGCCCGACGTGCGCGTCGACGCCGTCTTCGCCGGCACCTTCGACGATCCGGCGAAGGGCAGCGAGCTGACGCTCGCCCTCTACGAGCAGGGCGCCGACGTGGTCTTCAACGTCGCCGGCCCGACCGGCGAGGGCGTCATGCAGGCGAGCGCGGCGGCCGACAAATATTCGATCGGCGTCGACATCGACATGTGCGCCACGGCGCCCGGCAATGTGGTCGCCTCGATGCTGAAGCGCGGCGACGTCGCCGTCTATACGCTCGTCAAGGAAGAGGTCGAGGGCAAGAAGGTGACGCCGGGCGTGCGCACCTTCGATCTCGCCTCGGGCGGCGTCGAGCTGAAGATGTGCGACGACGTGGCGGCGAACATCCCGGCCGAGATCAAGGACAAGGTCGAGGCGGCCCGCAAGGCCGTGATCGACGGCACGGTCAAGATCGGCGAAGCTCAGTAAGAGCCGCCGATCCACCGGGCGGCGCCCT
Organism: Prosthecomicrobium pneumaticum; assembly: GCF_014199915.1. Lineage (GTDB taxonomy): Bacteria > Pseudomonadota > Alphaproteobacteria > Rhizobiales > Kaistiaceae > Prosthecomicrobium > Prosthecomicrobium pneumaticum. The sequence goes on from NZ_JACHOO010000003.1 coordinate 591,417, forward strand.
CCCTCCCGGGGCGCCGCCTGTTCCTTCTGTCGCCAGAGCCGGGTCTCTCCGTGGACTATGCCGTCGAGCTGAAGCGGATCACCAAGCGCTTCGGATCCTTCACCGCGAACGAGTCGGTCGACCTCGCCGTCCGCCCGGGCGAGATCCATGCCGTCGTCGGCGAGAACGGCGCCGGCAAGACGACGCTGATGAACGTGCTGTTCGGGCTGCTGCAGCCGGACGAGGGCGAGATCCTGATCGACGGCAAGCCGACCGTGCTGCCCGGGCCGACCGCGGCGATCGCCGCCGGGATCGGCATGGTGCACCAGCACTTCAAGCTCGTGCCCTCGCTCACCGTCGCCGAGAACGTGTTCCTCGGCATGGAGATCACCAAGGGCGGTCTGATCGATCATCGCGCACAGCGCGCGAGGACGGCCGAACTGTCGCGCACCTTCGGCCTCAAGGTCGATCCGGGCGAGCGCGTCGGCCTCCTCTCGGTCGGCATCGAGCAGCGGATCGAGATCCTGAAGGTGCTCGCCCGCGGGGCGCGCATCATCATCCTCGACGAGCCGACCGCGGTGCTGACGCCGCAGGAGAGCCGCGAACTGTTCGAGACGCTGCGCGGCTTCGTCGCCAAGGGCATGACGGTGATCTTCATCTCGCATCATCTCGAGGAGGTGATGGAGGTGTCGGATACCGTCACCGTGCTGCGGCTCGGCAAGAAGATCGCCACCCGTCCGACCGCCGACCTCACCAAGGCCGAACTGGTCCAGATGATGGTCGGCCGCGCGGTCAGCTTCGACCGTCGGCCGCGCGAGAAATCCGCCGGCGCTCCGGTGCTCGCCGTCGAGCGGCTCTGGGCGCGCGACGAGCGTGGCCTGCCGGCGGTCCGCGACGTCTCCTTCGAAGTGCGGGCCGGCGAGGTCGTCGGCATCGCCGGCGTCGCCGGCAATGGCCAGACCGAACTCGCCGAGGTGCTCGCCGGCCTGCGGCCCGAAAGCCACGGCCGCTTCCGCCTCGGCGACGTCGATCTGACCGGCCGCAGCCCCGCCGCGATCCGCGCCGCCGGCCTCGCCCATGTGCCCGGCGACCGCATGGTGCGCGGCGTCGACCGGCACGCATCGGTCGCCGCCAATATTCTCATGACGCGTCAGGACCGGGCGCCCTGGTCGCGCCGCGGCCTGATCGACTGGAGCTATGTCCGGCATCGGGCCGAAGAGCTGATCGGGCGGTTCGACATCCGCACCCAGGGGCCGGACGCGCCGGTGAAGAGCCTGTCGGGCGGAAACATCCAGAAGGTCGTCGTGGCGCGCGAATTCTCCGGCGATGCCCGCTTCCTGCTCGTCGACCAGCCGACCCGCGGCGTCGACATCGGGGCGCAGGAAGCGATCCACGACGAGATCATGCGCCAGCGCGCCGAGGGCAGGGCGATCCTCCTGATCTCGGTGCAGCTCGACGAGCTGATCGCGCTCGCCGACCGGATCCTCGTGATGTTCAACGGCCGCATCATGGGCGCGCTCGACGCCGAAGGGGTGAGCGAGGACGCGCTCGGCCTCCTGATGGCCGGCATCGCGCCCGAAGCCGTTTCGAGGGAGGCCGCGGCATGAGCGACCCCGTGCGGGCCGTCCTCGGCCAGGTTCTCGCGGTGGCGATCGCCATCGCGCTCGGCGCCCTCGTCATCCTGGCGGTCGGCGAAAGCCCGGTCCGCGTCTTCCGCGTGCTCTTCCTCGGCGCCTTCGGCGACGCCACCAAGATCGCCGGCACGCTCCTGCAGACGACGCCGATCCTCGTCTGCGGCATCGCCGCCTGCATCTCGCTGCGCGCCGGCCTCTTCAACATCGGCGTCGAAGGCCAGCTCTTCATGGGCGGCTTCGCGGCCGCGTGGATCGGCTTCGGCTTCTCGCTGCCGCCGGTCTTCCACGTCCTCCTCGGCCTTGCCGTCGCCGCGCTCGCCGGCCTCGCCTGGATCGCCATCCCGGCCTTCTTCCGCGCCCGCTACGGCGCCAATGAGGTGGTCTCGACCATCCTGTCGAACTATGTGGCGGTGCTCCTGACCTCCTATCTCACCATCTTCCTGTTCAAGCGGCCGGGCGGCTGGTCGGAGACGCCGCCGATCCATGAGAGCGCCTATCTGCCGGCGATCTTCGATTTCTCGCGGCTCAACTGGGGCATCGTGATCGGCCTCGCGCTCGCCGTCGGCGTCTGGTTCTATTTCCGCGCCACGCCGCGCGGCTACGCGATCACGACGATGGGGTCGAACCCGAAATTCGCCGAATATGGCGGCATCGACATCCGCCGCCAGGGCTTCGCCGTCCTGCTCGTCTCCGGCGCGGTCGGCGGGCTCGCCGGCGGCATCGAGGCGCTCGGCGTGCACCGGCGCTTCATGGAGGGCTTCGCGCCCGGCTTCGGCTTCGACGGCGTCATCGCGGCGCTGCTCGCCAATGGCCATCCGCTCGGCACCATCGTCACGGCGCTGTTCTTCGGCGCGCTCCGGAACGGCTCGCTGCTGCTCGAGGTCGACACCAACGCCTCGCGCGAGATCATCACCGTCATCCAGGCCCTCATCATCCTCGCCGTCTCGGCGCAGATCCTGATGCGCCGCAGGGCCGACAGCACGGCCGGGGAGCGGCGATGGAAGTTCTAGAGAAACTGTTCAATGTCGCCCTCGTCGTCGCGACGATCCGCACCACGGCGCCGATCCTGCTCGTCGCGCTCGGCGGCTCGTTCACCACCAGGGCCGGCATCTTCAATATCGGCCTCGAGGGCCAGATGCTGGTCGGCGCCTTCTTCGCGGTGATCGGCTCGATCTGGACGGGCTCGGCGCTTATCGGCGTCGCCTGCGGCGTCGCCGCTGCGCTCGTCTTCGCGCTCGTCTTCGCCCTTCTCGTCGTCACCTTCCGGGCGAACGAGGTGGTGGTGGGGCTCGCCCTCAACATCCTCGCCGGCGGCATGACGATCTCGCTCATGAAGGCGATCTTCGGCACGCGCGGCTCGATCGTCGGCCACGGCATCGTCGGCCTGCCGAAGCTCACCGTGCCGGGCGCCCGCGACCTGCTCGGCTCCTATGCCCCGCTCGTCTCGGGCTTCACCCCGCTCGTCTATGTCGCCTTCCTGCTGGTGCCGCTGCTCGTCCTCTTCTATCGGCGCACCCGGCTCGGGCTCCATATCGGCGTCGTCGGCGAGAAGCCGGATGCCGCGGAGGCGCAGGGCCTCTCCGTGACGCGCATCCGCTACACCGCCTCGCTGCTCTGCGGGCTGCTCGCCGGCCTCGCGGGGGCGCACATGTCGCTCGGCTACATCACCATGTTCACCGAGAACATGTCGTCCGGCCGCGGCTTCATGGCGGTGGCGATCCTGATCTTCTCGAACGGCGACCCGGTGCGGCTGCTCCTCGGCTGCCTGCTGTTCGGCTTTGCCGATGCGCTGTCGCTGCGGCTGCAGACCTTCGGTTTCCCGTCCTATCTCGTCCTCACCGTGCCTTACGTCGTCGCGCTCGTCGCGCTCTTCCTGCTCGCCTGGAAGACGCGGCCGAAGCTGGTCCGCGAGACGGCGGATTCGATGAGGCGCCTCCTCTCCATCCGCCCGGCGAGCCCCGAGCGGTGAGCCGACGATCCCCGGAAAGACCCCGCATGGAACGCATCATCCTCGACGTGGACTCGGCCGGCGACGACATCCTCGCCGTGCTCTTCGCCGCCGCCTCGCCGCAAATCCGGCTCGAGGGCGTGACCACCTGCACCGGCGCCGCCGGCCCGATCGAACAGGTAACCGACGTCGTCCTCAATACGCTCGCGCTCGCGAACCGGCGCGACATTCCCGTCGCGATGGGCGCCTGGCGGCCGATCGTCGGCAATTCGAAGGCCGACATGCAGGCGCCGGTCGACGTCGAGAAGAACCTCGTCGCCCGCTTCGGCGACAGGCTGAAGAAGTTCAACCAGAAGGCGCCGCCGCCCGACCATGCGGCGATCGACAAGCACGCCGTCGATTTCATCATCGAGACGGTGCTCGCCAATCCGGGCGAGATCACCCTCGTCGCGACCGGGCCGCTCACCAATCTCGCCATGGCCTTCCTGCAGGAGCCGAAGCTCGCCGAGGCGGTGAAGCGCTTGATGCTGCTCGGCGGCTGCTTCACGACGCCCGGCAACATGACGCCGGCCTCCGAATACAACATCTGGGCGGACCCCGAGGCGGCGCGCATCGTGCTCACCCAGGAGGTCGAGAAGATCCTGGTGCCGCTCGACGTCTGCGAGGACAATCGCGCCGCGACCGGCATGATGACCCGTGACGACATCTCGGACATGCTGTTCGAGGCGCGCGACAATCCCGTCGTCGGCATGATCGCCGACACCTTCCCGATCTATATCGACATCTGGCGCGACTTCTTCGATCTGGTCGGCTTCCCGATGGACGACGTGATCACGGTGGCGCTCGCCTTCCAGCCGGACCTCTGCACCTATTCCGAGCCGCTCTATTGCGAAGTGGCGCTCGAGGGCTGGCTGACGCGCGGCCAGACGGTCGCCTGGCGCGGCCGGCAGATTCTCAAGGGCGGCGGGGCGAAGACGACGCGGATCGCCGAAACGATCGACGGCAAGCGCTTCCTCAATCTCTTCAAGGCCGCGATGGCCCGCTACGAGCGCGCGGCGTGAGGACGGACCGATGACAGACGCGACCCGCATCCTCTACGACTGCGATCCCGGCCACGACGACGCGATCGCCCTCGTCATGGCGCACCGCTCGCCCGCCGTCGAGATGATCGGCGTGACGACGACCTGCGGCAATGCCGAGATCGAGAAGACGACCTCGAACGCGCTGCGCATCCTCGAATTCATCGGTGCCGGCGACGTGCCGGTGGCCGAGGGTTGCCACCGTCCGCTCGCCCGGCCGCTGGTGCTCGGCACGGCCGACGGCCCGAGCGGTCTCGAGGGTTCGCCCTATCTGCCGCAGGCGACGATCACCACGGTCGGCCGGCACGCCGTCGACTTCCTCGCCGACGCGCTCGCGGCGGAAGCCGGGCCGATCACCATCGTCGCGACGGGTCCGCTCTCCAATCTCGGCCTCCTGATCCTCAAGCACCGCGCCGTGCTGCCGAAGATCAAGGAGATCATCTGGATGGGCGGCGTCTTCTATCGCAAGAGCGAGATCATCACGCCGACCGAGTTCAACGCCTTCTGCGATCCGGAAGCGCTGAAGATCGTGCTCGACAGCGGGGTGAAGCTGAAGATGGTCGGGCTCGACGTGACCATGCAGGTGCTCGTCGAGGAGCCGCAATACGCCGAGTTCCGCAAGATCGATACGCAGCTCGGCAAGGTGGTGGTCGACTGGCTGCTCTTCTACGAGAAGCTCCACCGCAACAGCATGGGCGTCGGCGGCGCGTTGCACGATCCGCTCGCGCTCGCCCTCGTCATCGATCCGACGCTCGTCCGCTTCCGCCCGGCCCATATCGGTGTCGACCTGCGCGGCAGCTACACCTTCGGCGCCACGGTCGCCGATTTCTGGAACGAGCGGGGCGAGGCGCCGAACGCCGAAATCGCCTATGAGGTCGATGCCGACCGCTTCTTCGATCTGCTCTATGCGCTGCTCAGGGACTGAAAGGAAAGGCCATGTCGATCGACGTCTTCTCAGCCCATCGCCATGTCGAGCGCATCGCGCTCGACCCGGCCCGGACGGCGGTCATCGTCGTCGACATGATCAACGAGTTCTGCAAGCCGGGCGGCAAGATGGTGCTGCCGGGCTATGAGGTGTTGGTCGAGCCGCAATTGCGGGTCATCGAGGCGGCGCGCGCCGCCGGGGCACCGGTGATCTGGGTGCACGACAGCCACCGCAAGGGCATGCGGCGCGAGCGCGAATTCCTGAAGCGGACCCCGCACGGCGAGGAAGGGAGCTGGGCCACCGAGATCATCGACGATCTCGGCGCGCGGCCCGACGAGATCCATGTGATCAAGCACCGCTATTCGTCCTTCTTCCAGACCGATCTCGATCTGGTTCTGAAGGACATGCAGTGCGACCAGCTCGTGGTATTCGGCGTCGTGACGAACATCTGCGTCCGCTCGACGGTGCACGATGCCTTCTTCAACGGCTATGAGGTGGTGGTGCCGCGCGATTGCTGCGCCGCGACCGGGCCGCGCGAGCAGGAGAGCACGCTCTACGACATCGCCACCCATTTCGGGATCGTCGCGGACTCGCGGGCGGTCGCCGCCGCGCTGGCCGGCGGCGCCGCGATCGAGAACGAAGACATCGCGGCGTGAGCGAGGGCAGGGCGGGCATGGCGGAGCGGCGCGGCAGGAAGCGGAAGGAGGCGGTTCCAGGGGCGGACGTGTCGGACGGACCGTTGTCGCCGGAGGACATCGCCCGGCTCTATGCCGCGACCGGCTACGACCTGCCGAGCCACCCCGCCCACCTGATCCGCCGGGCGCATCAGCGCGCCACCCAGCGCTTCCAGGAGCTGATGGGGCGGCACGGGCTGACGCCGACCCAGATGGCCGCGCTCGCCACGGTGCTGCGCTATGGCGAGGTGTCGCAGAATCAGCTCGGCCGGCTCACCGCGATGGATCCGTCGACGATCTCGATCGTCGTGCGCAAGCTCCTGAAGCTCGGGCTCGTCGTCGGCGTCGCCTCCGAGACCGACCAGCGCCTGTCGCTCATCCGCATGACGCCGAAGGGCGTGCGCACCACGCTGCCGCTGCTCGACCAGAGCGCCGAAGTCGGCCGCCGCGTGCTGTCCCCGCTCACGGCCGAGGAGCAGGAGATCTTTCTCTCGCTGCTCAAGCGCGTCGCCGCCGGCGACGAGACCGCGGCCGACGAATAACCCGAGAAGCGAGACGAGAATGGCCCACGACAGCCCGCTGAAGCCCGAAGGACCGAGCAAGCTCGTCATCCGCAATGTCGGCCTGATGCTCTCCGGCGCGCTCGAGGCGCCGATCCTCGATGCGGATGCGCTCGTCGCCGAGAACGGCCGCATCACGGCGATCGGCCGGCTGAAGGACCTCGACACCGAAGGCGCGACGACCGTGATCGACGCGCACGGCAGCGCGCTCGCCCCCGGTCTCATCGACAGCCACGTCCACCCGGTCGCCGGCGACTGGACGCCGCGGCAGAACCAGATCGGCTGGATCGATTCCTGCCTGCACGGCGGCGTGACGACGATGATCTCGGCCGGCGAGGTGCACACGCCCGGCCGGCCGCGCGACATTATCGGCCTCAAGGCGCTCGCCATCTCGGCCCAGCGCCAGTTCTCGGCCTACCGGCCATCGGGCGTGAAGGTCCATGCCGGTGCGCCGATCGTCGAGCACGGCATGGTGGAGGAGGATTTCCGGGAACTCGCCGCCGCCGGCGTCACGCTCCTCGGCGAGGTCGGCCTCGGCTCCGTCAAGGATGGTGAGACGGCGAAGCAGATGGTTGCCTGGGCCAGGAAATACGGCATCCAGTCGACCATCCATACCGGCGGGCCGTCGATCCCGGGCTCCGGCCTGATCGGCGCCGATGTCGTGCTCGCCGCCGATACCGATGTCGTCGGCCACATCAATGGCGGCCACACGGCGCTGCCCGACAGCGAGATCCGCTGCATCTGCGAGGGCTGCAGCCGCGGCCTCGAGATCGTCCACAACGGCAATGAGCGGGCGGCGCTCTTCGCGCTGCGCACCGCGCGGGAACTGGGCCAGCTCGAGCGGGTCATCCTCGGTACCGACGCGCCGGCGGGCTCCGGCGTGCAGCCGCTCGGCATCATCCGTACCGTCGCCTTCCTCGCGGCGCTCGGCGAGGTGTCGGCCGAGATCGCGCTCTGCTTCGCGACCGGCAATACGGCGCGGATGCGCGATCTCGACGTGGGTTTGATCGAAGCCGGCAAGTCGGCCGATTTCGTCTTCCTCGACAAGGCGCAGCATTCCGCCGGGCGGGATCTGCTCGAGAGCATCCGGCTCGGCGACATTCCGGGCATCGGCATGACGGTGATCGACGGCCGGGTGACGAGCGGACGCAGCCGCAATACGCCGCCGGCCGAGCGGGTGCCGGAGGTGGTCGCCGGCTGAGCCGGCCTCAGCCGAGGGCGCGCAGGAACGCGATCAGCCTTTCGGCGCCCGCTTCCGGACGGCCGACATTCTCGATCGTGAGGTCCGGCGGCTCGGTCGGCACGGTGCGGGCGAGCCGTTCGCCGACCGGCCCGTCCTCGGGCCGGCCGCGCGCCGCGATACGAGCGGCGAGCACATCGGCCGGCGCGGTGACGAGCACGGCGCACACCCGCTCGAAGCGGGCGCGGGCGAGCGGCACGACGGCGCGCGACAGATTGCAGACGACCACCCCGCCCGCACCGAGCGCCGTCTCGACGCTTCCGGGCAGCGCATAGCCGAGCCCGTGCGCCCGCCAGTGGAGCGGGAAGCGGCCGTCCGCCGCGGCAAGCTCGAAAGCCTCCGGCGTCAGCGTGTCGTGGTCTTCCGCCCCGCTCGAGGGGCGGGTGACGATGCGGCGCGGGAAGACGAAGCGCGGCTCGCCGGCGAGGCCGCGGCGGGCGAGCTCGATCAGCGTGTCCTTGCCGGCGCCGCTCGGACCGACCACGGCGACGAAGGCGCCGGTTCCGACCTGCGCCGGGGAAACCCGCTCGTTCATGCGACGACGCGCCCTTCGCGCCAGACCTGCCGCACCACCGGCACGCCGGCCGAGAGGTGCACCCGGACGAGATCGGCGCGCTTAGCCGGCGCGAGCGTGCCGCGGTCGGTGAGGCCGACGGCTTCGGCCGGCGTCGCCGTGACGGTGCGGATCGCAGCGGCGAGGTCGAGGGAGGGCACGCGGACGGGCAGCTCGAACGCCGCCATCATCAGGCTCGCCGGCACATAGTCCGAGGACAGGATGTCGAGCAGGCCCTCGCGGGCGAGCGCTTCGGCCGCGATGTTGCCGTTGTGTGAGCCGCCGCGCACCAGATTCGGCGCTCCCATCATCACCTTGATGCCGGCGGCGTGCGACGCGCGCGCCGCCTCGATAGTCACCGGGAATTCGGCGATCGAGACGCCGTCGGCGGCCGATTCGGCGACCTGATCGAGCGTCGCGTCGTCATGGCTCGCGAGCGCGATGCCCGCCTCGCGGGCTTGAGCGACGAGCGCGCGCCGGTGCGGCGCGGCATGGGTCAGATGGTCCTGCCGGCGCCGTGCCAGATATTCGTCGAGGCCGTGATCGCCGAACTCCGCCCGGCGTTTCGAATGCCGCTTCCAGACCTCGACATCGCGATATTGTCGCTCGCCCGGGGTGTGATCCATCAGCGAGGCCATGTGAACGGGAAACCGTTCGCGGAAGGCCGCGAGCTGAGCGAGCATGTCCCCGGCCGGGAGTTCGCAGCGCAGATGCGTCCTGTGCTCGGCGCGCAGGAAGCCGGCGGTGCGCGCCACCTCGATCGCGGCGGCGAGCGTGCGGACCTGGACGCCGACCGCGGCGGAATCGCTCTCCGCCCCCACACGCAGCGAATCGAACACGGTGGTGATCCCCGAAGCGGCGATCTGCGCGTCATAGGCGAGCACCGCGCCGAGCGCGTGCCATTGCACCTTCGGGCGCGGCACGTAATGCGTCTCGAGATGATCCGTGTGCAGTTCGACGAGGCCGGGGATCAGGAAGTCGCCGCCGAGGTCGCGGCCGGCTTCCGGCGGCCGGCCTTCGCCGATCTCGGCGATGCGGCCGTCCTCGATGGCGAGCCAGCCGTCCTCGATCACCCGGTCGGCGAGAACGAGGCGGGCATGGGCGAGCACGGTCGCCTCGGGCGATGGCGCTTGGGCGAGGGCGGCGCTCATGCGGCGATCCTGTCGAGCGGGGTGATGTCGAGAATGCGGGTGGCGACGGCGTCGCGGACGTCGGCGTCGTGGAAGATGCCGACCATAGTCACGCCGGCGCGCTTCTTTTCTTCGATCAGCCGGACGACGATGTCGCGATTGGCAGCATCGAGCGAGGCGGTCGGCTCGTCGAGCAGCAGGATCGGCCGGTCGGCGACGAGACCGCGGGCGATGTTGACGCGCTGCTGCTCGCCGCCGGAGAAGGTGGCGGGCGGCAGCGACCACAGCCGTTCCGGCACATTGAGGAGCGCAAGATGGCGGGCGGCGGTGTCGCGCGCCTCGGCACGGTCGCCCTCCGCCGCCGCAGCGACGATGTCGAGCGCCGAGACGCGCGGGATGACGCGCAGGAACTGGCTCACATAGCCGAGCGTGCGCGCCCGCAGCCCGAGCACGGTGCGCGGGTCGGCGGCCGCGACGTCGACCATTGCGCCCTCATGGGCGACCAGGATGCGGCCGCGATCGGCGCGGTAATTGCCATAGATCATCTTCAGGATCGACGACTTGCCGGCGCCGGAGGGGCCGCCGAGCACGATGCAGTCGCCGGGCTGGGCGGCGAAGGAGATTCCCGCCACCGCGTCGATGCGGGTGCCGCCGCGCAGATGCAGCGTGAAGCTCTTGCCGAGATTCTCGAGGACGAGGCTTTGGGTCGCCGGACGCGGGGTGATGAGGCTCTTGGTCATGCGGCGAGCACCGAGGAGACGAGGAGCTGGGTATAGGCGTCGGCCGGATCGTCGAGCACCTGGTCGGTCAGGCCCGCCTCGACGACACGGCCGTCCTTCATCACCATGATACGGTGCGACAGGAGGCGGGCGACGGCGAGATCGTGCGTGACGATCACGACGGCGAGGCCGAGATCGGCGACGAGGCCGCGGATGAGATCGAGCAGGCGCGCCTGAACCGAGACGTCGAGGCCCGAGGTCGGCTCGTCCATGAAGACGAGGCGCGGATGGGTGACGAGGTTGCGGGCGATCTGCAGCCGCTGCCGCATGCCGCCCGAAAACGTCTTCGGCGTGTCGTCGATGCGGCCGCCGTCGATCTCGACCCTGCCGAGCCAATCGGCCGCCGTGCCGCGGATGCGGCCGTAATGGCGGCCGCCGAGCGCCATCAGCCGCTCGCCGACATTGGCGCCGGCCGAGACGCCCATGCGCAGCCCGTCCCGCGCGTCCTGGCGGACGAAGCCCCAGTCGGTGCGGGCGAGCAACCGCCGCTCCGGCTCGGAAAGCCGGGCGAGATCGCGCACCGCGCCGTCGCGCAGCCGATAGAGCACCGTGCCGCGGGTCGGCTCGATCTCGTTGGCGAGCAGCTTCAGGAGCGTCGACTTGCCGGAGCCCGATTCGCCGACGATCGCCAGCACCTCGCCCTCGAAGAGGTCGAAGGAGACGTCGGTGCAGCCGATCCGGCTGCCATAATGCCGGGTGAGGCCCTTCGCCTCGATCAGCGGGGTGTCGGTCATGCCGCGACCTCCTTGTCGAAGGGGGGATCGAGCCGGAAGCTGTAGCCATAGCGCTCGAAGCCGAGGCCCTCGTAGAACCCGTGCGCCCTCGTCGCGCGGAGACCGGAAGACAGCGCCACCTTGTAGCAGCCCTTCTGCTCCGCGATGCGGAAGGCGGCGCGCATCATCGCGCGTCCGACGCCTCGCCCCTGGTGTGCCGTGGAGACCACGACGCTCTCGACGAGCCCGGCTGGCGTCCCCCAGTGAGCGATGTTGTCGAGGACGAGCAGGCAGAAGGTGCCGACGACCGTGCCCTCCGCCTCGGCGACATAGAGGCCGTAATCGGGATAGGCGGCGAAGCGGGCGAGGATCGCCTCGGCCTCCTCGAGCGAAACGACGCGGCCGTCGTTGAAGTCCGGCTGCGCATAGAGCGCGAGCACGGCGGGCAGGTCGGCCTTGCGGGCGAGACGGACGGCGAGATCAGCCATGCGATGCCTCCCCGGCGATCTCGGCCGGCGCCGTGCCGAGCATCGCGCCGCGATGGCCGGCGGCGCGCCGCGTCTCGCAGAAATCGGTGTCGGAGCAGACCATCATCCGGCCGCCGCGATCGTCGAGCACGACCTCGTCGAGATAGACACCCTCCGCGGCGCAGAGCGCGCAAGGGTCCTTGAAGGTCTGGATGCGGAAGGGATGGTCCTCGAAATCGAGGCTCTTCACGGGGGTATAGGGGGGCACGGCATAGATGCGCTGCTCGCGGCCGGCGCCGAAGAGCTGCAGGGCCGCCGACATGTGCATCTTCGGATTGTCGAATTTCGGCGTCGGCGAGGGGTCCATCACATAACGGCCGGCGACCTCCACAGGATAGGCATAGGTGGTCGCGACATGGCCGTGGCGGGCGATGTCCTCATAGAGCTTGACGTGCATCAGCCCGTATTCGGCGAGCGCGTGCAGCGTGCGGGTCTCGGTCTCGCGCGGCTCGAGGAAGCGGAGCGGCTCGGGGATCGGCACCTGATAGACGAGCACCTGCCCGGCGCCGAGCGGCTCCTCCGGGATGCGGTGGCGGGTCTGGACGATGGTCGCCTCGGCCGTATGGGTCGTCGTCGCGACGCCGGCGGTCTTCTTGAAGAACTTGCGGATCGAGACCGCATTGGTGGTGTCGTCGGAACCCTGGTCGATGACCTTGAGCACGTCGTCCGGGCCGAGGATCGAGGCCGTCACCTGCACGCCGCCGGTGCCCCAGCCATAGGGCATCGGCATCTCGCGGCTGGCGAAGGGCACCTGATAGCCGGGAATGGCGATCGCCTTCAGGATCGCCCGGCGGATCATGCGCTTCGTCTGCTCGTCGAGATAGGCGAAGTTGTAGCCATCCTGCACGGGGGTCATTCGGCGGCCTCCTCATAGTGGGGCCGGCCATCGGCTTCGCGCGCGGCGTGTTCGGCGCGCAGCCGGCGGACGAGCTCGAGTTCGGCCTGGAAGTCGACATAGTGCGGCAGCTTCAGATGCTCGACGAAGCCGGTCGCCTGGACATTGTCGGAATGGCTCAAGACGAACTCCTCGTCCTGCGCCGGGGCGACGACGTCCTCGCCGAATTCGCGCGCCCTGAGCGCCCGGTCGACCAGCGCCATCGACATCGCCTTCCGCTCGCTCTGGCCGAAAACGAGCCCGTAGCCGCGGGTGAATTGCGGCGGCCGCTCGGCCGAGCCGGCGAACTGGTTGACCATCTGGCACTCGGTCACCTCGATCGTGCCGAGCGGCACCGGGAAGCCGAGCTCCTCCGGCACGAAGTCGAGCTCGACCGCGCCGAAGCGCACCTCGCCGACGAAGGGATGGGTGCGGCCGAAGCCGCGCTGCGTCGAATAGCCGAGGCCGAGCAGGAATCCTTCGTCGCCGCGGGCGAGATTCTGCAGACGGATGTCGCGCTCGGCCGGGAAGGAGAGCGGCTCGCGCGTCAGATCGGCCGGCGGCCGGTCGTCCGCCGTCTCGCGCTCGATCAGGTCTTCCTCGCCGAGCAGGTCGGTAACACGCGGCATGGCGCCGTCCGCCTCCGGCTCGGCCTCCGCGGGCGGGGGCGGCGCGAAGCCGGCGGCGAGCGCGAAATCGATCAGGCGGTGCGTGTAGTCGAAGGTCGGCCCGAGCACCTGGCCGCCCGGCAGGTCCTTGAAGGTCGCCGAGACGCGGCGCTCGACCGCCATCGCGCCCGTGTCGACCGGCTCGCAGGCGCCGAAGCGGGGCAGGGTGGTGCGGAAGGCGCGGACGAGAAAAATCGCTTCGATCAGATCGCCCCGTGCCTGCTTGATGGCGAGCGCGGCGAGGCTGCGGTCGTAGAGCGAGCCTTCGGCCATGACGCGGGCGACGGCGAGGGCGAGCTGCCCGTCGATCTGCGCGACGTCGAGATCGGGCAGAGCGGGGTCGCCGCGGCGCTTCGCGGCGAGCAGGCGGTGCGCATTGTCGATCGCCTGCTCGCCGCCCTTGACGGCCACATACATCGCTCAGGCTCCTTCGATCCGGCGTGCGCTCCGCGGCAGCGCCGCGAGGCGGCCGGGGGCGAGGAGAACGAGATCGACGCCGCGCGGGAAGAGCGCATGGTTCGAATCGAGCTCGGCGGCGAAGGCGCGCGGCAGGGGTGCCGCATCGAGCCCGGCCACGCCGTCGATGCCGGGGCCGCGGAAGCGCAAGGCCGAGCCGGCGTCGAGCGTCGCGAGCGCCAGAACGACGGTGGTCGAGCGGTCGGGATAGGCGTCGAGCCCTTGCGCGAAGCGGTCGAGATAAGGGCAGGCGAGCGGATTCGAAACGAGCGCGAAGGCCGCCTCGTCCGGCCTCCCGACGATCTTCGCGCCGGTGTGGAAGCGCAGATAGTCGGCGATCGCCGGAACGGCGGCGAGCGGCGGATCGAGCCAGATCGGCGCGTCGGGGTCGGCGAGCGAGAGCGCGATCGCGGCGAGCTCGGGCGAGAGCGGCGGCGGCGGGGTGACCGCGGCCGCGAAGGGATGCACGGTTGCCGGCCGGCTCATCGCCGTCATCAGGACGCGGAAGGCGGCCTGCGCCTCGCGTGCCGGTTCCGCGAAACCGCGGGTGAGGGGGCTCATGTGTCCTCTCCGCGCTGGAGGGTGAAGAAATTGACGCGCGTCGCGGCGGTGCGCCGGCGCGCAACGTCCCGCTCCGCCTCGATCCGGTTACGGATGGGGGCGAGCGCGGCACTGACGGCGGCGGGGCGAATCTGCGCCAGCGCGTCCAGAAGTGCGGCCCGGCGCGCCTTGTCGCGATCGCGGCCGAGCTGATAGGCAAAGCCCGTCTCGCCGGTCGCGAGCCGCACGACGGCGCGGGTCACCGTCGCCTCGCCGAGATTGAAGGGGCGCCCATCGCCGCCCATGCGGCCGCGCACCATCACGAGGCCGGGCTCGGGCGCGCGCAGTTCCTCGTGCGCGGCAATCGGGCCGAGCCCGTCGAGCGCGGCGGCGAGTTCGGCGGCGGTCGCCCCGGCGCAGAGCGCCATGAGCGCACGGCGGGCTTCGATTTCAGGAGGGAGCGGGGTGTCGGTCACGGCGGTTTCGCTTTCCGATCGTCTTGTCTAGTGGTATAGACAAGCAGATGGAATTGTCCAATGACATTTCGATGAAGGATCGAGGCGTGACCCTAACCGAGACGGGCGACGCGGCCGTGACGGAGGCGACCACCGAGCTGACCCGCGGCGCGGGCGTCGCGGCCTGGCGGCAGATCGCCGATGCGATCGCGGCCGAGATCGCCGCGGGCCGGCTGGCGCCGGGCGCGCAGCTACCGACGGAGGCGCGCCTCGCCGAGCGGTTCGCGGTCAACCGCCACACCGCGCGCCGGGCGCTGGCCGCGCTCGCTGCAGAGGGTCTCGTGCGCACGGCGCAGGGCAAGGGCAGCTTCGTCGAGGCCCGCCCGCTGCCCTATCCGATCGGCCCGCGCACCCGCTTCTCGGAGAACATCGGCCGGGCGGGGCATGGCGCCGGCGGCGAACTGATCGCGGCGCGGGAACTGCCGGCCTCCGCCGTCGTCGCCGAGCGGCTCGGCGTCGCGGAAGGGGCGCTCGTGCTCGAGGTGAGGAGCCGCCGTCTCGCCGACGGCGTGCCGATCACGGCGGGCCGCAGCTATCATCCGCTGCCGCGTTTCGCCGGCTTCGCCGAGGCGTATCGGGCGACCGGCTCGGTGACCGCGGGACTCGCCGCCTGCGGCGTCGCCGATTACCGCCGCCGCTCCACCGCGATCTCGGCACGCCTCGCGACGCCCGAGGAGGCCGCGGCGCTCGATCTCGCCCCCGGGCGGATCGTGCTCGTCACCGAGGCGGTCAATGTCGACGAGGCGGGCATGCCCGTCCAGCTCACCTACGGCGCCTTCGCCGCCGACCGTGTGGAGCTGCGGGTGGAGGGCTGAAGACGGCGGCGCTTGCGCGGGAGGCTTCCGATCAGGCGGCCTGCGCGGCGGCGTCGGCCTCCTGCCGGCCACCGATCAGCCGCCGCCGGATCGCGCCCGAAATCGTGTCGATCAACGACACGGTGATCAGGATCAGCACGATGACGTAGGCGACCTCGTCGAAGCGCATCACCTGCCAGCGGGCGATCAGCTCGAAGCCGATGCCGCCGGCACCGACGAGGCCGAGCACCGTCGCGGAGCGCGTGTTCGATTCGAAGAAGTAGAGCGCCTGCGAGACGAAGACCGGCAGCACCTCCGGCAGCAGGCCGTAGCGCTGGACCGCCACCGGCGAGGCGCCGACCGAGCGCACGCCTTCCACAGGCCCGCGCTCGGTGTTCTCGATCGCCTCGGAGAACAGCTTGCCGAGCGTGCCGCTGTCGCTGACGATGATGGCGAGGATGCCGGCGAGCGGCCCGAGGCCCACCACCGAGATGAACATCAGGGCCCAGATCACCTGATCGACGCCGCGGGCGACATCGAAGGTGCGGCGGGTCATGAAGCGGACGACGAAGGCGGGCAGGACGTTGCGCGCGGCGAGGAAGGCGAGCGGCAGAGCGATCAGCGAAGCGAGCGTGGTGCCGATGAAGGCCATCGCGACCGTGTCGCCGAGCGAGCGCAGAATGTCGCGGTGCTCCCAGGTCAGGAAGCCCGACCAGTCGAAGAAATGCACGAAGAGCAGCCACGCGCGCGGGTCGGGGGAGAGCAGCCGCTCGGGGGTGAGGCCATAGACGACGTGCAGGGCGACGAGGCCGACGACGGCGGCGGCGAGGCCGAGTCCGAACGCGGCGCGTGCCGGCCAAGGCCGGCCGAAGGCGCGCGGCATTTCCGCTTTCGCGGCGCGGATGTCGTCGGCAAGGATGGCGTCGAGTCGAACCGGGCGCATGGTCTCGCTCTCAGGCAATGCGCGCATCGCCGATGAAGCGCTGGCGGATACGGCCGGACAGGGTGTCGATGGCGATGACCAGCAGCACGACGAGGATGACGATCGCGCTGATGTCCTCGTAGCGGTTGAAGTTGATCACCTTCTTGATCTCCTCGCCGATGCCGCCGGCGCCGACCACGCCGATGATCGCCGAAGAGCGGACGTTGATCTCGAAGCGCAGCAGCGCGTAGCTGACGAAACCCGGGAAGACCTGCGGCACCACAGCATAGCGGATGGTGGAGAACCAATCGGCGCCGACGGAGCGAATGCCCTCGATCGGCCGGCTGCTGGCGTTCTCGTTCAGTTCGGAGAACAGCTTGCCGAGGGCGCCGGCCGTGTGCAGCCCCATCGCCAGGATGCCGGCGAGCGGACCGATGCCGTAGCAGAACACGAAGAACAGCGCGAAGACGATGTCGGGGATCGAGCGCAGCACTTCGAGGATGCGGCGGCTCAGCCAGACGATCCAGGGAGCGGGCGACAGGTTGTGCGACGCAGGGAAGCTGGCGAGAAAGGCGATGCTGAAGCCGAGCAGTGTCGCGAGGACCGCCATCGCGACGGTATCGAGCATCAGCGAGATGAAGGTGCCGATATTGTAGAACCAGTAGAGGATCGATTGCTTGGTGTCCCAGCCGCCGAACAGATGGGCAAACGAGACGATCGGAATCCGCTCTGCGGAGCCGCCACCCGCCGGTGTCGAGAACAGCTTGGCGAGGTAGTGGCCGAACTTCGGCAGTCCGTCGATGATGGCGCCGATGCCGAAATCGGTCCACCACGACGCGGTGAAGAAGAGGAGCAGGAATATCGCGATTCCGCTCAGCGTCATCAGCCGCTTTTCCCGCCGATGTGCGGCGATCCGCGCCTGCATGACGGTCAGGACGTCTTCGCTCACATCCGTTGCCGACATCGCACCATCCGCGTGAGAAAGGCCGAGGGTGGCCGGAGACGGCGTCCAGCCGGACCCGCCGCGCGCTCCGGATCGGCGCGGCCGAGCCGCGCCGATCCGGGCCACCGAACGGAGCCGGTTAGGACTTGCGTCCGCCGGTCGCCTCGGCCTTGCGCAGGTCGATGATGTCCTTGTAGAGGTCCATGTCGGCGCGCGCATAGCCGGCGCCCGAGCCGCGCTCGATCGACTCGTAGATGTCCGGATGCGACTTCGGCAGGTCGAGCAGGATGGAGAGGAGCTTCTCCTTCAGATCGGCCGGCAGGTCGGCCCGGACCGCGGTCGGGCCGTTCGGGATCTTGCCCGACTGCCAGAGGATCTTGATGTCCGACATCTTGAGCAGGCCCTTGTCGACCATCGCGCGGAGGTTGCCGCGGGTATAGCCTTCGGACATCTCGCCCTGGCCCGAGGTCCAGGTGACGGCGAGGTCGTACTGCTTGTTGAGGACCGCGAGCACGCCCTGCTCATGGCCGCCGGCGAAGCCGACCTTCGAGAAATACTGCTCCGGATCGATGCCCTGCGCCTTGAAGGTGGCGTTCGGGATCAGATAGCCCGAGGTCGAGTTCGGATCGGCGAAGGCGAGCGAATGGCCCTTCGCGGTCTCGAGCGAGTCGATGCCGCTGTCGGCGCGGGTGACCATCACGGAATAGTAGAAGGTCGAGCCGTCCTTCTCCTGCGGCACGACGAGCGGCTCGATGCAGCCGTTGCAGTCGAGATAGGCGCCGGCGAAGCCGGAAGCGCCGAACGCGGCCATTTCCACCTGGCCGGCGCCGATCGCCTGCATGATGCCGGCATAGTCGGTCGCGGGGAAGAGCTTCACCGGGATGCCGAGCTCCTTCTCGAGGAGCTGGCGATAGCCCTCATTGCGCGTCATGAGGTCGGAAGCGTTCTCGCCGCCGATCAGGCCGACGCGAAGCTCCTTGACCGTGTCCTTGTACGACTGCGCGTCGGCCGAGGCCGAGGCCGTCAGCAGCAGGCCCGCCGTGGCGGCGGCCAGCATAAGCTTGCCAAACATGGGTCGAACTCCGTCGTTGCATATCTGTCGGTGCCGGTATTGAGCGCCGCCCGATGCACCCCGTCAGGCGGCGGAAGGGGTCAGGCGGGCATGGGCGCGGGCTGTCCCGCTCCACCGACGCCGAGCGACGTCGACGTCATCCGTTCGTCGATCCGAGCGCCGTCGGCGCCGTAGATCTGCTCGATCACACCGCCGACGAACTCGGCCGGCGCCCCATCGAAGACGACCCGTCCGTTCGCCATACCGATGATCCGGTCGCAATAGGTCCGGGCGGTATCGAGCGTGTGCAGGTTGCACATGACGAGAATTCCGTCGCGTCGGTTGATGTCGCGCAGAGCGTCCATCACGACCTTGGCGTTGTGCGGGTCGAGCGAGGCGATCGGCTCGTCGGCGAGGATGATCCGCGGTTCCTGCATCAGCGCGCGGGCGATCGCGACGCGCTGCTGCTGGCCGCCGGAGAGCGCATCGGCACGCTTCAGCGCCACCTCCGCAATACCGAGCCGGTGCAGCGCGCGCAGCGCCATCGTCCGCTCGGCATCGGTGAAGCTCTTCGTCAGGGACCGCCACAGCGGCATGTGGTTGAGACGTCCGGCAATGACGTTGGTGAGAACGTCGAGCCGACTGACGAGGTTGAACTGCTGGAAGATCATCGCGCACTGGGCGCGCCAGTCGCGCAGAGCCGAACCCGACAGCCGCGTCGTGTCGCGGTCCTCGAAGCGGATGTTGCCGGCCGTCGGTTCGACGAGCCGGTTGATCATCCGCAGCAGCGTCGACTTGCCGGCGCCCGACGGGCCGACGACGCCCACGAAACTGCCCGGCTCGATGCGCAGGTCGACATCGGAAACGGCCGACTTATCGCCGAAGCGGCGGCTCACGCCTTCCAGAACGAGCATCGAGAAAGCCCCTTTCGGTTGCCTTTCCGCTAGCGCCGTTCCGCGAAGCTTTCGTGACAGCGGCCTGGCGCTTTTCTGCGGCGGCTGTCATCAAAACGTCGTCGAAATCGGGCACGCGCTCGCACCTTCGTGCTTTAGACTTCGGGTGCATCATGGATAGACTGGGCCTGCAACCGCTGATCGATCCGACCGCGGAGGTGAAGGCGAGCCGCCTCGGCCGCTATACGGAGGTCGGCGCGCGGACGAGCTTCGTCGATTCAGAACTCGGCGACTATTCCTACGTGGTCAACGATTCCGACGTGATCTACACGACCATCGGCAAGTTCTGCTCGATCGCCGCCCATACCCGGATCAATCCCGGCAATCACCCGATGGAGCGCGCGTCGCAGTCGCACTTCACCTATCGCGCCTCGCGCTATTTCGAGGGCGAAGCGGACGATGCGGGCTTCTTCGAATGGCGCCGCGCCCATCCCGTGACGATCGGCCACGACGTGTGGATCGGCCACGGCGCGATCGTGCTGCCCGGCGTGTCGGTCGGTACCGGCGCGGTGATCGCAGCCGGCGCGGTCGTCACCAAGGACGTTCCCGCCTACACGATCGTCGCCGGCATCCCGGCGCGGCCGATCCGCCGTCGTTTCCCCGTCGAGATCGCCGATCGCCTCGAGTGCCTCGCCTGGTGGGACTGGGGCCACGACCGGCTTCGCACGGCGCTCGACGACTTCCGCCACCTGCCGGTCGAGGCCTTTCTCGACCGGCACGAGGGAGCGCTACTCGGCGGCGCAAGGCCGCCCGCCGCTTGACAGCGGGCTCGGCCGCGACCGATTGTTGGTACTCATACAATCTGTTGCGGAGAGGCGCTTGCCGATGCCCGAGGTCGTCGTCCGGAAGTTCGTCACGCGGATCGAGGAGATCCTGCACGAAGGCGGTCCCGTCTCGGCCGATCCGCCGAAGCGCGGGGTGATCGCCGCCGTGATCGAGAACCCCTTCGCCGGCCGCTATGTCGAGGAGATCGCCGGCTTCATGGATGATCTGAAGCCGCTCGGGCTCGCCATGTCGCGCCGGCTGCTCGCCGCGCTCGGCGGCGATGGCGCGGCGATCGAGGGCTATGGCAAGGGCGCGATCGTCGGCGAGGGGGGCGAGCTCGAGCACGGCGCGCTCTGGCACGTGCCGGGCGGCTATGCGATGCGCGAACTGCTCGGCCAGGCGCATGCGATCGTCCCCTCGGCGAAGAAGGTCGGCGGTCTCGGCACCCGCATCGACATCCCGATCACACACAAGGACGCCTCCTATGTGCGCAGCCATTTCGACGCGATCGAGATCGGCATCGGCGATGCGCCGCGCCGCAACGAGATCGTGCTCGTGCTCGCGATGACGACCGGGCCGCGGGTGCATGCCCGCGTCGGCGGTCTCGCCGTGTCCGACATCGCGAAATGGGACGGCCTGCGGTGAGCGCCCGGATCCGCAAGATCGTCACGATCGTCGAGGAGACGCTGATCGAGGGCGGGGTGACGGTCTCGCCGCCGACGAAGAAGGCCGCGGCGATCGCAGTGATCGAAAATCCCTTCGCCGGCCGCTACGTCGAGGATCTGTCGCCGCTCTACGAGATCGGGGACGAGCTCGGCGCCCTCCTGTCGGAGCGGGCCGTCGCGGCGCTCGGCATTCCGGGACCGGAGGTCGAGAGCTTCGGCAAGGCGGCGGCGGTCGGCGCCGAGGGCGAGCTCGAACACGCCGCGGCGCTCCTGCACCCGAAGATCGGCGCCCCCTTCCGCCGCACGCTCGGCAAGGGTGCGGCACTGATCCCGTCCTCGAAAAAGCGGACCGCTCCCGGCGTCCCCTTCGACATACCGCTCGGCCACAAGGACGCTGCCTATGTCCGCAGCCATTTCGACGGTATGGAAGTGAGCGTGGGCGACGCGCCGCGCGAGACGGAGATCGTCGTCGCGCTCGCGGTGACGATGGGCGGCCGGCCGCACCCGCGTGTCGGCGGGCTCGCCAAGGAGGACATCAAGGGCGAGGACGGTCTTCGCTGATCCGCGCCGGGGGCGGCGCGGCTCTTGCGCGCCCTGCCCCCCGGGAGGGGCGTGCCTCAGGCGGGCTTCGCCGCCCGCTTGGTGGTGCGCGGCGGGCGCGGCTGCGCGACGCCCTCGGTCAGAGCGGCCGTTTCGGCCGCGGCGGGCTTCGCCCGGCTGCTGCGGGTGCGCGCCCTCGGACCCTCGGCGGCTCCCTTCATCTCGGGCATCGCCGAGAGCTCGCCGGCGGCGGCATGGCCGTTCTCGGCGGGTGCCGGCTGCTCCGCTTCGGCGATCTCGCGCTCCGCATTGTACCAATGGTCGGCCTCGCGACCCGCGGGCATGCCTTCGGCGACCCAGATCTCGTAGGCACGGACGCGAATGCGCTCTTCCCGATTCTCCGTCGTCATGTCCAAGTCTCCCCTCGGCCGAACGCGGCCATCCCGTGTTTCACGAGCGGTCAGTCTTTGTCGACGTGCTCGGGCTTGCCCTTCCGTCTGGTCGAGGCGAGGTCGTGAAGCTCTTTCTCCGACATGCTGTCGACCATCTCTTTGGAAGCGCCCTTGAGCTCGCTCTTCTTCACATCGCCCCGCTTGGCGGCGAGGGCGGCTCCGGCAGCCTTCTGCTGCGCTTTCGACTTGGCAGGCATTTCTGCCTCCTCAGAGTGGCGGTCAATTTCGTGCAGCGCAACAACGAGCCGTTCGGTCAGGAAGTTCCCGGCTTCACGGCGAATCCTCGAGCGCCGGGTCGTCCTTCTCGGGAGCTGCCGGCGGATCCCCCGTGCCGCCGAAAAATCCTGCCCGGTCAGTGTCCTGCGGGCCGCCATAGCGCCCGCTCGTCGGTCCGGCTTCATCCGGGCCGCGCCGGAAGCGCGGCGGCCGGGGGCCGCCGGGTTCGCCATAGACCGGCTTCTCGCCGTCTGCGACGTGCGAATCGATCAGCGCGGCGCCCCCGTCTTCAAGCTCTTGCCGGCGGTCGGGCTGGTCCGGGCGGAGCACCGGGTCGCGTGGGTCGGGCATGATCGCCTCCTTGCCTGTCGCGACGAGAACGGGACGCGCGCGCTGCCGTTCCGCAATAAGCCTGTGGATAGTCTTGCGGGCTCGCGCCGAGTTGCGCGCCAGCGGCGTTAAGCTCACAGACCGGATGGAGGAAGGCCTCGGTGATCCTTTACCGCGCCGCGAAGCGCGCCGACGAGCTTCGCCAGATCTGCCTCGAGGAACTCGCCGTCCACGCGCCGACGCGCGGCGTCGCGGGCCTCGAGATCGTCGTCGTCGACGAGGGCGGGCGCACCTGGGACGCCGTCAACATCCGCCGCTACGACGACCGCCCGGCCGAGGGCGACCTGTTGCGCGCCGCACGCGAGCGGATCGATCTGCAGCGGGACCTCTTCACGCTCTCCGGCTGACCGACCGGCGGGACGCGGGGAACATCCGCGCCGCGCCCGCCGTTCTGCGCCCATCCTCGACAACAGGAGCGTGTGCGCATGACAGAGCCCGGCGAGAAGCTTCCCCCGCAAGTGCAGGACCGTCAGCCCGGTCTGCAGAGCGAGATGAACCCCGCGCCCGAGGGCGAGGCGCGGACCCTGAAATCCGCCGACCGGCTGGTCGGCCGCAAGGCCGTGATCAGCGGCGGCGACAGCGGCATCGGCCGGGCCGTGGCGATCGCCTTCGCCAAGGAAGGCGCCGACGTCGTCATCCTCTATCTCGATGAGGACGAGGACGCCGAGAAGACCCGCTCGCTGGTCGAGGCCGAGGGCCGTTCCTGCGCTCTGGTGCGCGGCGACATCGGCGATCCGGAAACGGCGAGGAAGGCTGTGGCCGAGGCCGGCGGGCGGATCGACATTCTCGTCAACAACGCCGCCGAGCAGCACGTCGTCGAGGATTTCAGCACCATCGACGAGCGCCAGTTCGAGCGCACCTTCCGCACCAATGTGTTCGGCGCTTTCCATCTCACCAAGGCGGCGCTGCCGAAAATGGGCAAGGGCGGCGTGATCATCAACACGACCTCGGTCACCGCCTTCCGGGGCAATCCGATGCTGGTCGACTACTCCGCGACCAAGGGCGCACTGCTCGCCTTCACCCGCGCGCTCGCCGGCCAGCTCGCCGACAAGGGCATCCGCGTCAACGCCGTCGCGCCCGGGCCGATCTGGACGCCACTGATCCCCGCGAGCTTCCCGGCCGAGAAGGTCGCGGAGTTCGGCCAGGACACGCTGATGAAGCGCCCCGGCGAGCCGGACGAGGTCGCGGCCTGCTACGTCTTCCTCGCCTCGGACGACTCCTCCTACATCACCGGTCAGGTGCTCCATCCGAACGGCGGGTCCGTGTTCGCCTGAGCCGGGTCGCACGGAACCGCTTGCCCGCGCCGGGATTGGTCCGGACCAGATGAGAGGAGACGCCACCATGACCGATCATCAGACCAATGCCGGCAACAGTGCGCTCGGCAACGAGAAGCGGCCGCCCGACATTCAGGGCGGCGGCAGCGACAAGCCGATGAACGAGGTCGAGAGCCCGATCGAGACCGGCCCGGAGAGCAAGCGCCATATCGGCGGTCCGGACCGGGCGAAGGAGGACGATGCCGCCCGCTTTTCGGGGGGCAAGGGCGGTTCGGTCGGCGAGCAGGGCAATGCCGGCGCGCCGAGCTATGCCGACGACAAGGTCGGCGGCGGCGGGCTGCGCGGCGGCTAGCCGCGTATTGCTTGCCGCACACGTTTACCCTCTCCCGCCAAGCGGGGGAGGGTGATCGGGCGGGCGCCCCCTCTCCCCGAGGGCAAAACTCTGCGTTGATTTCAGTATGCTGCCGCGGTCTGATGCCGGCCCCGCCCGTACAGGACCGCCCACGATGTCGCATCTCTCCCTCTCCGGTGACTGGCTGCTCGTCGATGCCGTGGGCGCGGCGGTCGGCGCCTGTCCGATCCCGGGGGATATCCACTCCGCTCTCCTCGCGCTCGGCCGGATCGACGATCCGCATGCCGGAACGAACGAGGCCGCGGTGCAGTGGGTGGGCGAGCGGGATTGGGAGATCGTGCGCAGCCTCGCGCTGACGGAGGCGGAGCTCGCCGGTCGCTGGGCGGTGCTCGAGCTCGAATTCGTCGACACGATCGCGACGCTCCTCGTCAACGGACATGTCGCGGCCTCGCTCGACAGCGCCTTCATCCGCCACCGGATCGACATCGGCGCGTGGCTGCGCCCCGGCGAGAACGAGATCCGGTTGCGCTTCGCGCCGCCGGTCGCCGAGGCGAGCCGGCGGGCGGCGAAGCTACCCTTCCCGATCCCCTGGAGCGTTTCCAACAACCGCGTCCCCGACCTCAACATGATCCGCAAGCCGCAGTGTCACGGCGGCTGGGACTGGGGACCGTGCCTGCTCGTCGCCGGCGTCTATGCTCCACCCGTGCTCCACCTCTATGAGGCCGCAGGGATCGAGCACGTCGTGCTGCGCCAGCATCACCACGCCTTCGCCGGCGACGGCCGCGACGTCGTCACCGTCGAGGCGCGGGTCGAGCTCGTCGGCCGCGCCGACGGCGCGGTGCCGGTCCGGCTCGCGCTGTGCGGCGAAACGGTCGAGGGCACCGCCGTGATCGCGGGGGGCAAGGGCGCCGTCACGCTGGCGCTCGACATCGCCGCGCCGGCGCTCTGGTGGCCCGCCGGCATGGGGGCGCAGCCGCTCTTCGAGGCGCTCGTCACCATTCCCGGCGATGAAGCCGTGCGGCGGATCGGCTTCCGCCATCTCGAATGGGACCAGAGCCGCGACGAGGCGGGCACGGCGCTGACGGTCAAGGTGAACGGCCGGGCGATCTTCGCGAAGGGCGCCAACTGGATCCCGGCGGATGCGCTGCCGTCCCGCATCACATCCGAGCGTATCGCGGCGCTGCTCGGCGCGGCCGTCGAGGCGAACATGAACATGATCCGCGTCTGGGGCGGCGGCTTCTACGAGGTCGACGCCTTCTACGACGCCTGCGACGCGCTCGGCCTGATGGTCTGGCAGGACATGATGTTCTCCTGCTCGCAATATCCCTCGACGCCCGACTTCCTCGCCGCGGTCGATGCGGAACTGCGCTATCAGGTGAAGCGGCTGGCGAGCCGGCCGTCGATCGCGCTCTGGTGCGGCGACAACGAGGTGATCGGCTCGCTCACCTGGTACGATCTCTCGAAGAACAACCGTGACCGCTATCTCGTCAATTACGACCGTCTCAACCGCGCGATCGAGGCGGCGGTCACCGAGAGCGATCCGGGCCGGCTGTTCTGGCCGTCGAGCCCCTGCAATGGCAGTCTCGACTATGGCGACGCCTGGCACGACGACGGCTCCGGCGACATGCATTTCTGGGACGTCTGGCACTCGAACAAGAATTTCGAGCATTACTTCACGGTGAAGCCGCGCTTCTGCTCGGAATTCGGCTTCCAGGCCTTTCCGACATTGACCGCGATCGGCCGTTTCGCGGGTCCCGACGAACGGAACGCCACCGCACCGGTGATGGAATTCCATCAGCGCGATCGGGCCGGCAATGCGCGCATCATCGATACGATGGCGCGCTATTTCCGCATGCCGACCGGCTTCGCGCAGTTCGTCTATCTCTCGCAACTGCAGCAGGCCTTCGCGATCGAGACGGCGGTCCGCTGGTGGCGGAGCCTGAAGCCGCATGCGATGGGCGCGCTCTACTGGCAGTTGAACGACGTCTGGCCCGCGGTGTCGTGGTCATCGGTCGATCACAGCCTTTGCTGGAAGACGCTGCATCATCACGCCAGGCGATTCTTCGCGCCGGTGGCGCTCGCGGCGAAGGTCGAGGACGGCATCGTCCGCATCACGGGCGTCGACGATCGGGCGGAGCCCGTCCGCCTCGCGCTGCGGCTGCGCGTGATCGGCCTCGACGGCGCGGTCCATTGCGACGAGATCCGCGACGCCGAATTGTCACCCGACCGTGCGGGCGAGATCGCCGTCGTGCCGGCGCCGGCGGGCCTCGACCGGTTCCTCGTCCTCGACGCGAAGGAGGAGGGTGCCGCGGACTGGGATCCGATGCTGCAGTTCGTCGTCTTCGCCGAGCGTTTCAAGCGCTTCGACCTGCCGGCCGCGACCGTTTCCGTCGAGCCCGAAGGCCCCGGCCGCTTCCGTCTCTCCACCGACCGGCCGGCCTTCTTCGTCCGGCCGGAGGCGGACGGGTTTGCCGGCCATTTCGACGATGCGAGCTTCCTGCTGCTGCCCGGCGAACCGCGCAGCGTGACGTTCCGTCCCGAGCCCGGCACGCCGCTGCCCGGTATCGAGGCGGTCGTCGCGCGGCATCTCGCCTGGAGCTATCGGTAGGTTCCAACGACGAAACCCCGGCCAGAAGGCCGGGGTTCCGAGGGCGCGACCAGAAAGAAGGCGGATTACGCCGCCTTGGAACGGCCGCCCATCGCTTCCTTGTTCAGCTTGCCGGTGGCGAGCTTGGTGAGGAGAACGTCGGCATTCTTCTCTTCCTCGAGCGTCTGCTCGAGCAGCGGTACGGCATCCTTGAGGCCGAGCTGCTTGGCCCAGGCGAGCAGGGTCCCGTAGCGGGCGATCTCGTAATGCTCGACCGCCTGCGCCGCGGCGAGGATGCCGGCGTCGAGGACGTCCGGGTCCTTCGCCTCTTCCATCACGCTCTTCGCCTCCTCGACGAGGCCCACCATCGCGTCGCAGGTGACGGCCCGCGGCGCCTTGCCGAGCTGCTCGAAGATCTGCTCGAGGCGCTCGACCTGGCCTTCGGTCTCCTGAACATGGTTTTCGAAGGCCTGGCGGAGTTCATCGGAATCCGCCTTCTTGGCCATCTTCGGCAGGTTCTTCAGGATGGCGCGCTCGGCATAGAGCACGTCCTTCAGCATATGGACGAAGAGTTCGTTGAGATCTTTCATCGGTGCCTCCTTCGGGGGTGTCGGATTCTGTAAGGGTGTCGGCGTCGGAGGATCAGGAAGGGCCGTGGCCCGGCCGCATGCCGTTGCGGTCGTCCGCCTCGGGCGCGTCCGAAGGCTCCTGTCCGATGCCGCTGTCCTCCGTGCCGCCGCGCCGCCCGAGATCGACGACATCCGTCCGCTGGTGGCGTCGGATGTTCTCGTCTGTGCCGGAACTGGTGCTGCGCTCGTCGGCGCTGCCGTGAGGGATGGGGCGGCTTTCGGACCGTCGGATGGCCATCGTCTCCTGTCCTCCGATCGAGGCCGGGGGCCGGCCTTGCGATGCGGGGAAAAGACGATCTCGGCGCGATCGTTCCGGGCCGAAAAAGAATCTCGGCCGCCGGAACCAAGCGACAGCGCGGCCTTTCCGTCAGCCGATATGGGCGCCCCAGTCGTCGCGCCAGGAACCCGAGAGCCCGGCGCGAACCGCCTCGACGAGGGCGCGCACGCCGCTCTCGGAGGTGGCGGGGCGAGTGGGCGCGGTGGCGAAGCCGAGCGCCACGGCAGCGGGGGCGATGTCGAGCCGGGCCTGCCGGCAGGAGGCATGGATCTCGACGGCGCCGGTCTTCTTCAGGATGGTCTCGGCATTCTCCGCCGTGACGCCGCCGCCCGGCATGACGGCGATGCGGCCCGCCGCCTGCGCGATCAGCGCCGCGACGCGCGGCAGGGCGTCCTCGACGCGCAGCGCACCGCCCGAGGTGAGCACGCGCTCGAAGCCGAGCGCGATCGCCGTCTCGATCGCCTCGAACGGGTCGGGCGCGAGGTCGAAGGCGCGGTGGAGCGTCGTGCCGAGCCCCTCGGCATGCGCGACGAGCCGGCCGAGCGCCTCCGTGTCGAGACGGCCGTCGACATCGGACACGCCGAACACGACGCCGGCGAGACCGGCCGCCCGTATCGCATCGATGTCGCGCCGCATCTGGTCGATCTCCGCCGGCGTGGCGAGGAAATCGCCCTCGCGGGGCCGCACCATCGCGTAGACCGGGATCGCAAGGCCCGCGGCGAGCGAGATCAGGCCGGCCGAGGGCGTCAGCCCGCCGAGCGCCAGCGCGGCGCAGAGCTCGATGCGGTCGGCGCCGGCGGCGAGGGCGGCGGCGAGGCCGTCCGGCGTGTCGACGCAGATCTCGACGGTGATCGTCATGGCTCGACCCGCAGCGTCATGGCGCGACAGGCTCGACGAGCATTGCGGCGCCGATGAGACCGGAAGCGGCGCGCGTCGCGCCGGGCACGACGAGCGGGGTGTCGAAGCGGTGCAGCGTACCGGCTCGCACGCGCGCGTCGAGGGCGGCGATCAGCCGCGCGTCGCCGGCGAGCCCGCCGCCGGCCGGCACGAGGCCGGCGCCCACCGTGTTGACCACCATGGCGAGCGGCCCGGCGAGAAAGTCGAGCTGCGCTTCGACCGCCCGCGTCGCCTCCGGCTCGCCTTCGTGCCAGGCGGCGGTGACCGCGTCGCTCGGCGCATCCCGGCCGGTCTGGGCGCGGAAGATCTTCTCGAGGCCGCGGGCGCTGCCATAGGCGTCGACGCAGCCATACTGGCCGCAGCCGCAGCGGATCGGCGGAACGCCCCGGGCGAGCCCGGCGTCGACGAGGATCGGCCCATGGCCCCATTCGCCAGCGACGCCCGTGGTGCCGCGCACGATCCGGCCCTCGACGACGAGCCCGCCGCCGACACCCGAGCCGAGAATGATGCCGAACACCACGGCATGGCCCCGTCCGGGACCGACCGTCGCCTCGGCGAGGGCGAAACAATCGGCGTCGTTGCCCGCCTTCACCGTCCGGCCGAGCGCGGCGCCGAGTTCGGCCTCCAGCCGATGGCCGTTCGTCACCGGGACGTTGGCGGCGAGCGCCATGCCGGTGCGCGGGTCGGTCGTGCCGGCGATCGAGAGGCCGACCGGCCCGTCGGGCGCACCCTCGAGCAGCGCCCGCATCGTCGCGACGAAATCATCCCAGTGCTCGCGCGGCGTCGGCCGGGTGGCGCGGTGGGCGATACCGCCGTCTTCGGCGACCATCGCGAAGTCGATCTTCGATCCGCCGATGTCGAAAGCGAGGCGCATCAGCGTGCGACCGGTTCGCCGCCGACCCAGACGCCGGTGACGGCGTGATCGGCGGACAGGGCGACGAAATCGGCGCGGGTGCCGGGCGCGAGGCGGCCATGGCTCGCCTCCGCGCCGATCGCCTTCGCCGGCAGCGCGGTCGCCATGGCGAGCGCCTGCGCCCGCTCGACGCCGACCGTCTCGACGAGGAAGCGGACGCAGCCGGCGAGATCGATATCGGCGCCGGCGAGCGTGCCGTCCTCGAGCGTCAGCCGCCCGGCTCGGCGATAGATGGTGCGGCCGTTGAGCGTGAAGGTGTCGCCCGGCGCGCCGAAGGCGTGCATCGCGTCGGAAACGAGGAAGATCGAGCCCGGCCCGGCCTTCGCCGCGAGCGCGGCGTGGATGGCGAGCGGGTGGACGTGGAAGCCGTCGGCGATCAGCCCGCAGGAAAGGCCGCCATGGCCGAGCGCAGCGCCGACGACGCCCGGCTCGCGGTGGCCGAGCGGGCTCATCGCGTTGAAGAGATGGGTGACGAGCCGGGCGCCGGCATCCGCCGCTTCGAGCACGAGCGCCGCCGGCGCATCCGAATGGCCGATCGACACGGTGACGCCCGCCGCGGCGAGCCGGGCGATCTGGTGCGCCGGCACGGTCTCGGCGGCGACGGTGAGCAGCACATGCCCGATCCCGGTCGACGTGACGCGGGCGAAATCGGCCGCGTCCATCGGCCGGATCAGCGCCGGGTCGTGCGCGCCCTTGCGGGCGACCGAGAGATGCGGGCCCTCCATGTGCAGGCCGAGACAGCCGGGAACGCGCGTGGCGATCGCCGCGCGGACCGTCTCGATCGCATGATCGGTCGCCTGCGCGCTCTCGGTGATCAGCGTCGGCAGGATCGCCGTCGTGCCGTGCCGGGCATGCGTGGCGCAGATCGTGCGGACGCCCTCGAGCGTCGTGTCGCCGCCCAGCAGCACACCGCCGCCGCCATTCACCTGCAGGTCGACGAAGCCCGGCGCGACGAGATCGGCCGCGATGGTCTCGCGTGCCGCGCTTTCCGGAATGCCGCCCGGCCCGACCACCGCACGCACGCGGCCGTCCTCGACGAGGAGCGCCTGATCGCGCGCGATGCGGCCGCCGTCGAACAGGCGGTCGGCGATGAAGGCCTTGATCGCCATCAGAGCGTCTCCGTCACCTTCTTGAGGCCGCGCGGATTGTCGGGGTCCTTGCCCCGCGCCACTGCCACCCGCTCGACGAGGCGATAGAAGGAGAGGAGCAGCGGCAGCGGCGCGGTGAGCGGATGGCCGGTGGCAACACCCGGCAGAAGCGGCGCCGCGAGATCGCGCGTCGTCGCCGCGAACACCTTGGCGCCGCGGCTTGCGAGCGCCGACGCGGTGGCGGCGAGGCTGTCGGCGGCGGCGTCCTCGGGGATGAAGGCGAGCAGCGGGAAGTGCTCGTCGACGAGCGAGACCGGGCCGTGCTGCAGCTCGGCGCCCGAATAGGCCTCGGCGTGCAGGATGGCGGTCTCCTTGAACTTCAGCGCCGCTTCGAGGGCGACCGCGAAGCCCGGACCGCGGCCGAGCGTATAGAGCGAGGCGGCGGCGACGAAGGTCTCCTCGGCCGCGCCCCAATCGGCGTCGAGCGCCGCGGCGAGCTGGTCGGGCAGCGCCGCGAGCGCCGCCTTCAGCGCGTCGTCCCCGCGCCATTCGGCGAGAAGCGCGAGCCCGGCGACGATCGCCGTCACGAAAGACTTCGTCGCCGCGACGCTCCGCTCCGGCCCGGCGCGCAGCGGCACGAAGGCGTCGGCGCGGGTCGCGAGCGGCGAATCCTCGACATTGACGAGCGCGATCGTCGTCGCGCCGCCGGCCCGCGCCGCATCGAAGAGGGCGAGCAGATCGGGGCTCTTGCCCGACTGCGAGACGGCGAGCGCGGCGGCGCCCTCGAGCTTCAGCGGGGCGCGGTAGACCGAGGCGACCGAGGGTCCGAGCGAGGCGACCGGCACGCCGGTGGTGATCTCGCAGGCATATTTGAAATAGGTGGCCGCATGGTCGGAAGAGCCGCGGCCGACCGTGACGATCACCTTCGGATCGAGCGCGGCGAGCCGGCGGCCGGCCGTCTCGATCGCGCCCGCCGATCGGTCGAGCAGCCGCCGGACAGCTTCGGGCGTCTCGTCGATCTCGGCCCGCATCAATGTCGTCATGGCGACGCCTCTCCTGTCCGCTTCGTCATGGCCCGTCCGCGCCCCGGCATCAAGGGGCGGGCCTCGCCCATGCCCGGCGTCTCTAAACACCAAAGCGGGATCGCTTGGAAGACTCGTTATAACCTCTTGCCGCATTTCCGCCGGCCGGCCGGCTTGCCGGCGCCCCGATCGGGTGGCACTGTCCGCGCACTTTCGGAAGGGTAGGGCAATGGCGGACGGCATCATCATCATCGGCGGTGGGCATGCCGGATCGCAGGCCGCGGCGAGCCTGCGCCAGGAGGGCTATCAGGGCCCGCTGACGCTCGTCTCGTCAGAGCCGGACCTGCCCTATCACCGGCCGCCCCTGTCGAAGGCCTATCTGAAGAATCTCGAGGAGGAGACGCAGGTGCTCCGCCCCGAGGCCTTCTATGCGACCAACGGCGTGCGGCTCCTGCTCGCAGAGACGGTGACGGCGATCGACCGGGCCGCGGGGCGGGTGACGCTCGCAAGCGGCGGGGCGCTCGGCTTCGACGGGCTCGTGCTCGCCGTCGGCGCGCGGCCGCGCGTGCCGGACGTGCCGGGCATCGATCTCGACGGCGTGTTCTTCCTCCGCACCGCGGCGGACGGCCGGGCGCTGCGCGCCCGGCTGCATGCGGCGCGCGAGGTCGTGGTGGTCGGCGGCGGCTTCATCGGCCTCGAGATCGCGGCGACAGCGCGTGCGCTCGGCAAGGCGGTGACCATTCTCGAGGCCGCGCCGCGGCTGATGGGCCGGGCGGTGGCGCCGCTCGTCTCGGAGCATTTCCTCGCTCTCCATCGCGGCTGGGGCAGCGATGTGCGGCTCGGAACGGCGCTCGCGGCCGTCGTCGGCGAAGAGGCGCGCGCCGTCGCGGTCGAGACCGCGGAGGGCCGGCGCATTCCCGCCGATCTCGTGGTGGTCGGCGTCGGCGTCGTGCCGAACACCGAGCTCGCCGAGGCGGCGGGGCTCGAGGTCGGCAACGGCATTGCCGTCGACCCCTTCATGGCGACGGAGGATCCGCGCATCGTCGCCGCCGGCGACGGCGTCTCCTTCCTCCACCCGATGCTCGGCCGTCACGTCCGGCTCGAAAGCGTGCAGAACGCCGTCGATCAGGCGAAGACCGCGGCGGCGACGCTCGTCGGCCGGCGCGAGGCCTTCGATGCGGTGCCGTGGTTCTGGTCGGACCAGGCCGACGTCAAGCTGCAGATGGTCGGCCTCGCGATCGACGCGACGCGCAGCGTCGTCCGCGGCCGGCAGGAGAGCGGCGCCTTCTCCGTCTTCCACTATCGCGGCGAGGTGCTCGTCGCGGTCGATTCGATCAACCGCGCCGCCGACCACATGGTCGGCCGCCGGATGATCGGCGCCGGCATTTCGCCCGCGCCGGAGGTGGTGGCCGACGAGGCGACGGACCTGAAGAAGCTCGTGCCGCGCTGAGGCCCCCGCCGCCGCACGGCTGACCGCCGCTGCGCGCCTTGCTTGCCGAAGCGGCGGCGCCTCGCTACATCAGGCGCCATCTCCCGACAGGACGGCGTGCCCCTTGGCGCGCGGCAGGCAGAGGGTCACGCGGCGATGGCGCGCCAGTTCATCTATTTCATGCAGGGCCTGACCAAGGCCTATTCCGGTGGCAAGAAGGTGCTGGAGAACATCCATCTCTCCTTCTACCCGGACGCCAAGATCGGCGTGCTCGGCCCGAACGGTTCGGGCAAGTCGACGCTCTTGAAGATCATGGCCGGCATCGACAAGGAGTATACCGGCGAGGCCTGGGTGGCGCAGGGCGCCACCGTCGGCTACCTGCCGCAGGAGCCGCAGCTCGATCCGTCGAAGGACGTGATGGAGAACGTCATGGAGGGCGTCGCCAAGAAGAAGGCGATCCTCGACCGCTACAACGAGCTGATGATGAACTACTCCGACGAGACCGCGGAGGAGGGGGCGAAGCTCCAGGACATCATCGACAGCCAGAACCTCTGGGATCTCGAGAGCCAGGTCGAGATGGCGATGGACGCGCTGCGCTGCCCGCCGGGCGACGCCGACGTGTCGAAGCTGTCGGGCGGCGAGAAGCGCCGCGTCGCGCTCTGCAAGCTGCTGCTCGAACAGCCCGACCTTCTGCTCCTCGACGAGCCGACCAACCATCTCGACGCCGAATCGATCAACTGGCTGGAAAACCATCTGCGCGAATATCCGGGGGCGATCCTGATCGTCACCCACGACCGCTACTTCCTCGACAACGTCACCGGCTGGATCCTCGAGCTCGATCGCGGCCGTGGCATCCCGTACGAGGGCAATTACTCCGTCTATCTCGAGAAGAAGGCGAAGCGGATGGAGCAGGAGGGCCGCGAAGAGGCGGCCCGGCAGCGCGCCATCTCGCGCGAGCGGGAGTGGATCTCGGCCTCGCCCAAGGCCCGCCAGACCAAGTCGAAGGCGCGTATCAAGGCCTATGACGAGCTGGTCCGCCGCGCCGAGGAGCGTGTGCTCGGCCAGGCGCAGATCGTCATCCCGACCGGCGAGCGGCTCGGCGACAAGGTGATCGAGGTCGAGAACCTGTCGAAATCCTATGGCGACCGGCTGCTGATCGACAATCTGTCCTTCAAGCTGCCGCCCGGCGGCATCGTCGGCATCATCGGCCCGAACGGCGCCGGCAAGACGACGCTGTTCCGCATGATCACCGGCCAGGAGCAGCCCGATTCCGGCTCGATCTCGATCGGCGAGACGGTGCATCTCGGCTATGTCGACCAGAGCCGCGACGCGCTCGACGGCAACAAGACGGTGTGGGAGGAGGTGTCGGGCGGCGCCGAGGTGTTCTATCTCGGCAAGCGCGAGGTCAACACCCGCGCCTATGTCGGCGCCTTCAACTTCAAGGGCGGCGACCAGCAGCAGAAGGTCGGCTCCCTGTCGGGCGGCCAGCGCAATCGCGTCCACATGGCGAAGCTCCTCAAGGACGCCAACAACGTCATCCTGCTCGACGAGCCGACCAACGACCTCGACACCGAGACCCTCGCCGCGCTCGAAGAGGCGCTCGAGGACTTCGCCGGCTGCGCCGTCATCATCTCGCACGATCGCATGTTCCTCGACCGGCTCGCGACGCACATCCTCGCCTTCGAGGGCGACAGCCATGTCGAATGGTTCGAGGGCAATTTCGCCGATTACGAGGAAGACAAGAAGCGCCGCCTCGGCCCCGATTCGGTGATGCCGAAGCGGATCAAGTACAAGCGCCTGACGCGCTGAGCGCGGGAGTCCGGCGGGCTCAGTCGGGCCCGCCGAACCATCCGGTCCGGCGCAGCACGGCCTTCTCGGCCTCGAGGATCAGCATCAGCCCCGCGCCGGCGGCGAGCACGACGAGGCCGTCGGCGAGCGATACGGGCCTCGTGTCGAAGACCGCCTGCATGAAGGGCGCATAGGTGAAGGCGAGCTGCGCGGCGACGATCGCGGCGAGCGCGGCGAGCACGGGGCCTGTGCCGAGAGCGCCGCGCCAGGTGAAGGAGGTGGTGTGCGTGTAGCGCACGGCGAAGAGGTAGAAGATCTCGAACACGACGACGAGATCGACCACCAGCGTGCGCGCCGTCTCGATGTCGTGGCCGCGCGCGAGCGCATAGGCGAAGATGCCGAACGTGCCGATCGCGAACAGCAGCGACACGAAGCCGATCCGCCAGACGAGGAAGCGCGACAGGAGCGGGGCATCGGCCGGGCGCGGCCGGCGCTGCATCACGCCCGGCTCCGCCGGCTCGAAGGCGAGCACGAGGCCGAGCGTCACCTCCGTGACGAGGTTGACCCACAGGATCTGCACCGCCGACATCGGCATGGCGAGGCCGAGAAAGATCGCCGCGACCACGGCGAGCGTCTCGCCGCCATTGGTCGGCATGGTCCAGGCGATCACCTTGCGGATGTTGTCGTTGACGACGCGGCCCTCGCGCACGGCCGCGACGATCGAGACGAAATTGTCGTCGAGCAGCACCATGCCGGCGGCTTCCTTCGCCGCCTCGGTGCCCTTGTCGCCCATGGCGATGCCGATATCGGCCTGCTTCAGGGCCGGCGCGTCGTTGACGCCGTCCCCGGTCATCGCAACGACGGCGCCGCCCGCCTGCAGCGCCCGGACGAGACGCAGCTTGTGCTCCGGGCTCGTTCGGGCGAACACGGCGGCCCTCGCCGCGAGCGCCGGCAATGCGGCGTCGTCCGTGCGGTCGAGTTCCGCCCCGGTGACGACCGCGCCTTCGTCCGCGAGGGCGAGCTGCCGGGCGATCGCTCCGGCGGTGGCGGCATGGTCGCCGGTGATCATCTTGACGGCGATGCCGGCCGAGCGGCACTCGGCGATCGCCGCGGCGGCCTCCTCCCGCGGCGGATCAACGAGCCCGACCAGGCCGAGAAAGGCGAGGCCGCGCTCGACCGCGGCGAAATCGAGCGTCTCGTCCGGCGAAGCCGGCCGGCTCGCGAAGCCGAGCACACGCTCGCCGGCCGAGGCGGCGGCGCGGATCGCCTCCGTCCACCGCCCGGGCTCGAGCGGCCGCGGTCCTTCCGGTCCCGCCTCCGTCGCACAGAGATCGAGCAGGCGTTCCGGCGCTCCCTTGACGAAGAGGGTGCGGGTGCCGTCCGGCCCGGTGTGCAGGCTCGCCATGAAGCGGTGGCGCGCGTCGAAGGGAATTTCCTCGAGCCGCGGCCAGGCGGTGCGCAGATGGGCCGGATCGAGCCCCGCCTTGGCGGCGAGGGCGAGCAGCGCGCCCTCCATCGGGTCGCCCTCGACGAGGACGCGGCCACCCGCGGACCGCAGCTCCGCATCGTTGCACAACACGCCGCAGCGGATCAGGGGCAAGGCCGACTCGAGCGCGCCGGCGTCGTCGATGCCGTCCTCTGCAGCGAGCGTGCCGCCGGCGCCATAGCCCGCGCCGGTAGCGAGCAGCCGGCCACCGAGGGTGACGATCCGGCGCGCCGTCATTTCGTTTCGGGTCAGTGTGCCGGTCTTGTCGGTGCAGATCACCGAGGTCGAGCCGAGCGTCTCGACCGCCGGCAGGCGGCGGACGACCGCCTTGCGGCGCGCCATGCGCTGCACGCCGATCGCCAGCGTGATGGTGATGACGGCCGGCAGACCTTCCGGAATCGCGCCGACGGCGAGGGCGACGACGGCGATCAGCGCCTCGTCCCACGGGAAGCCGCGCACCAGCGTCGCGAAAAGGAAGAGGGCGACCGATGCGGCGAGCGCGATCCAGGTGAAGCGGGTGGCGAAGCGGTCGATCTGGCGCAGGAGCGGCGTGGTCGCCGCCTCGGCCGTCTCGATGAGGCCGCTGATCCGGCCGATCTCGGTGTCGCGGCCCGTCGCCACGGCGATCCCCGTCGCCTGACCGGCGACGACGAGCGTGCCCGAATAGGCCATCGAGCCGCGCTCGGCGAGGGGGGCCGCGGCCGCGACGCGCCCGGCGTGCTTCTCAGCCGCGACGGATTCGCCGGTCAGCATCGCCTCGTCGATGCGCAGCGACCGCGCCCGCAGCAGCCGCAGGTCGGCCGGCACGCGGTCGCCGGGCTCGAGCGCGACGATGTCGCCGGGCACGATGTCGGCCACCGCGACGCCGATCCGCCGGCCGTCGCGCCAGAGGCTCGCGCGCGGCGCGACCATCGTGCGGATCGCCGCCAGCGCGTTCTCCGCCCGCCCTTCCTGAATGAAGCCGATCACCGCGTTGATCAGCACGGCGGCGAGGATCACGGCGGCGTCGATCCGGTGATCGAGCAGGGCGGCGGCGATGCTCGCCGCGACGAGGAAATAGATCAGCGCGCTGTCGAACTGCCGCAGGAAACGTCGGAGAGGCCCCGGACCGGGCTTCTCCGGCAGCGCATTCGGTCCATGACGGGCGAGCCGCGCGGCCGCCTCGGCATCCGAGAGCCCCGTTGCCCGCGCCTCCAGGGCGGCGAGCACCTCCGCAGCGGAACGGGCGTGGAAGGGGGGCTCGGGCATGTCGCTCGGGGCCGGTCGATCCGCCATCTCGTCCCCTTCGCGCCGACGGTCGGTGCGCGGCGAAGCCGGCCGCCGCACGTGGACGATCCTAACCCCCGGCGCTGCACGTGGCGAGGCGGGGCGCGCGCCTGCGACGATCGAACACCGAGAGCAGCGCCGCGTCGGGCGGAGGGGGAGGAAGTACGGACGGCCCGGCGGGGTCTGGGGGGCAGGGCCGGGCCGTCCGCATCGCTTCGGCGCGCGCGCCGAAGGAACTCTGCCGATCGCGGGATCGGCGCATCCGTCGCCTCCTTCCGCCGCCGGTCCGGGAGGTGCGGACCGCGGCGCGGGGAGGAGCGGACGGCCCGGCGGGGTCTGGGGGGCAGGGCCGGGCCGTCCGCATCGCTCGGCCGATGGCTCGGCCGAGAGGGAGAACGCGCCTCCGATCGGGAGGAGATCGGGGGGACGAGGCGCGGTCTGATCTCCTTTCATCTGCGGGGCGATCCGGCGCCCCGCTTCGTTGGGTAGACAATGCGCCGGGGCATGATCGGTGTCAGTGACGTCGGTCACACCCCCTTTGCGGCGGCTGTCGCGCCGCCGCTTCCGTGCTATCTGTCGGCCGTTGCCCCAAGCTGCTCCCCTCCGCTTTCGCGAGGCTTCCCGCCGATGAGCGCGACCGACCTCTTCCCCGCCGAAATCCTGCCTGCCCGCCGTTTTCCCGCCCGCGTCGACGAGGTTCTGGTCGGCGACGGCACCGGCTTCGAGACGCGGGGCGTGGAGGCGATCACGCTCACCTATGGCGGCGTCGCGGGCGATCTCCACGCCGGCCTGACGCGGCCGTCCGGTGCGCGCGAGCCGTGGTATCGCCGCGGCACGGAGATGAAGAACGACCGTCAGGTCTCGATCGTCGATGCCGGCGAACTCGCCGAGGCGGCCGCGCTGATGGAGATCGACGCGATCCGGCCGGAATGGATCGGCGCCAATCTGGTGCTCTCGGGCATTCCGGACCTCACCTGGCTGCCGCCGCGCACCCGCCTCCTCTTCGAGGGCGGCGCGACGATCGTCATCGACGGCCATAACGGCCCGTGCCGCCAGGCGGGTGCGGCGATCGCTCGCCATTATCCGGGCCGCGAGGGGCTCGACCTCGCCTTCCCGAAGGCGGCGCGGCATCGCCGCGGCCTGGTCGGCTGGGTCGAGCGCGAGGGCCGGGTCGCGGCCGGCGAGACGCTCACCGTGCTTCTGTGGGAAAGGCGGATCTATCGATGAACGACATGAAGGACTGGTCGGCCGAGACCTATCTGCGCTTCGAGGACGAGCGGACCCGTCCCTCGCGCGACCTGCTCGCCCAGGTGCCGCTTCTGCGGCCGACGCGCATCGTCGATCTCGGCTGCGGTCCCGGCAATTCGACGGAACTGCTCGCCGCCCGCTATCCGCATGCCGAGGTGACCGGGCTCGATTCCTCGCCCGACATGCTCGCCGCGGCGCGCAAGCGCCTGCCCGCCGGCCGCTTCGTCGAGGGCGACATCGCGAGCTGGACACCCGACGCGCCGGTCGATCTGCTCTTCGCCAATGCCGTGTTCCAGTGGGTGCCCGACCATCTCGGCGCGCTGACGCGCCTCTTCGGGGGCCTGCCGAAGGGCGCCGTGCTCGCCGTCCAGATGCCGGACAATCAGGCCGAGCCGAGCCATGCCGCGATGCGGGCGACCGCGGCGAGCGGGTCCTGGGCGGCGCGCTTCGCCGCACCGATCGCGCGCGAGCCGATCCTGCCGCCGCGCGCCTATTTCGAGGCGCTCGGCCCCTTCGCGACGCGGCTCGACGTCTGGCACACCATCTATCAGCACCCGCTCGCGGGTCCCGAGGCGATCGTCGACTGGGTGATGGGCACCGGGCTCCGCCCCTTCCTCGACCGGCTCGACGCGGCCGAGCGCGCGCCCTTCCTCGCCGCCTATACGAGCGCGATCGCCGCGGCCTATCCCCCGCTCGCCGACGGCCGCGTGCTGTTCCGCTTCCCGCGGCTCTTCATCGTCGCGGTGCGGGGCGAGTAGGCGACCCTCACCCTTCCGGCCTGCGCGTCTCGGTCGCTCACGCTCCCTGCGACGCCAAGGCCGGAAGCTCTCTCCACGCTCGGCTCGGCTGTTGCCGAGCCGAGCGTGGAAAAGGCGAAGTCGGCAACAGCCGACTTCGCGAGCGGGAGAGGGGGCGAAAACGGTTGTGCGGAACTGCGGACGGCGGATGAGTGGGGCGGGCGCAGCGGCTGGGCTCCCCCTCTCCCGCTCCGCGGGAGAGGGCCGGGGTGAGGGCCTTCTCCTGGTCGACGAAGGAGGGCCACCCTCACCCTTCCGGCCTAACCGTCTCGGTCGCTCCCGCTCCCTGCGACGCCAAGGCCGGAAGCCCTCTCCCACTCGGCTCGGCTGTTGCCGAGCCGAGCGCGGAAAGGCGAAGTCGGCAACAGCCGACTTCGCGAGCGGGAGAGGGGGCCGCCGCTGTCATTTCTCAGAGGACGGGCCTACTCCGCCGCGACGCCGAGGCCTTCGCCGGACAGGCCGAGGCGTTCGGCGACGCCGCGGCCATAGGCCGGGTCGCACTTATAGAAGTGGTTGACCTGACGGAGCTGGATCTCGGCCGGCACGCCCTGCATCGCTGCGGCGAGATTGTCCATCAGCCGTGCCTTCTGCCCGTCGTCGAGCAGGCGGAAGAGATTGCCCGGCTGGGTGTAGTCGTCATTGCCGATGCGGTGGTTGTAGCGGTCCGCATCGCCCGAGATCTTCAGCGGCGGCTCACGGAAGGCTTCGTTCTGCTTCGGCCCGCCGAACGAGTTCGGCTCGTAAAAGGCGTTGGGATTCGGGTTGTTGGGGAAGAACCGCATCGCCCCGTCCTTGTGATAGTGGTGGACGGGCACCTTGGGTGCGTTGACCGGCAGCGCCTCGTAATGCGTGCCGAGACGGTAGCGATGCGCATCCGCATAGGAGAAGATGCGCGCCTGCAGCATCTTGTCCGGCGAGAAGCCGATGCCAGGCACGATGTTGGACGGCGAGAAGGCGACCTGCTCGATCTCGGCGAAATAGTTCTCCGGATTGCGGTTGAGCTCGAGGACACCGACGTCGATCGGCGGATAATCGGCGTGCGGCCAGACCTTCGTCAGATCGAACGGGTTGTAGGCCGTCTTCTCGGCGTCGAGTTCCGGCATCACCTGGACCTGCATCTTCCACTTCGGGAAGTCGCCCTTCTCGATCGCGCCGAAGAGGTCTTCCTGGGTCGATTCGCGCGTCCGGCCGACCACTTCGGCGGCCTCGTTATTGGTCCAGTGCTTGTGGCCCTGCACCGTCTTGAAGTGGAACTTGACCCAGAAACGCTCGCCCGCCGCATTGATGAAGGAATAGGTGTGCGAGCCGTAGCCGTTCATATGGCGCACGGTCTGCGGCAGGCCGCGGTCGGAGAACAGGATGGTGATCTGGTGGAGGCTTTCGGGCGAAAGCGACCAGAAATCCCACATCGCCGTCGGCGAGCGCAGATTGGTCTTCGGATGCCGCTTCTGCGTGTGGATGAAGTCGGGGAACTTCAAAGGATCGCGGACGAAGAAGACCGGCGTGTTGTTGCCGACGAGGTCCCAATTGCCCTCTTCGGTATAGAACTTGAGGGCGAAGCCGCGCACATCGCGCTCGGCATCGGCGGCACCGAGCTCGCCGGCGACCGTCGAGAAGCGGGCGATCATCGGGGTCGTCGCCCCCGGCTGGAGCGCCTTGGCGCGGGTGTATTTCGAGATGTCGCCGGTGATCGTCAGCGTGCCATAGGCGCCCCAGCCCTTGGCGTGAACGACGCGCTCGGGGATCCGCTCGCGGTTCTGGTGGGCGAGCTTCTCGATCAGCTGCCAGTCCTGCAGGAGGACGGGACCCCGCTCGCCGGCGGTGAGGGAATTCTGGTTGTCCGCGACCGGCGCACCGGCCGACGTGGTGAGGGTCGGTTCCGACATGGCGTTCTCCTCTCAGAGCCGGCCCGTTCGACCGCCGGCACCGGGCGCCCTGTCATTC
The DNA here is from genome assembly GCF_014199915.1 of Prosthecomicrobium pneumaticum. Lineage (GTDB taxonomy): Bacteria > Pseudomonadota > Alphaproteobacteria > Rhizobiales > Kaistiaceae > Prosthecomicrobium > Prosthecomicrobium pneumaticum. Next base: position 632,899 of record NZ_JACHOO010000003.1, read on the forward strand.
GTCGCGCCCGCTTCGATGGTGCCTATCATGCCCGCAGTTTTGATAAATTCCAATCGCATTGCCTGAGACTTGCGATAGGAATATCTTATCGAAATGACCGTCACCCTCCGTCAGCTCCGCTATCTCGAAGCGCTCGCCCGCCATCTCCATTTCGGCCGCGCGGCGGAGGAATGTGCCGTCAGCCAGCCGGCTCTGTCGCAGCAGGTGCAGGACATGGAGGCGCTGCTCGGCGTCAAGCTCGTCGAGCGCGGACCCCGCCGCGTCGCGCTGACGCCGCGCGGCGAGGAGGTGGCGCGGCGGGCGGCGGCGATTCTCGGCTCGGTGCGCGATCTCGTCGACTATGCCCGCCATCATGGCGCGCTGCTCGCCGGGCCGCTGCGGCTCGGCGTCATCCCTTCCGTCGCGCCCTATCTGCTGCCCCGGGCCCTGCCGCTCGTCGAGGCGCGCTTCCCGGCGCTCGAACTGCATCTGCGCGAGACCCTGACCGAGACGCTGGAGGACGAGCTGTCGCAGGGCCTGCTCGACGCGATCCTGATCGCCCTGCCGGTCCATGGGCCCGGCTTCGAGGCGCTGCCGCTCTTTGTCGACCGCTTCCTGCTCGCCGCCCGCGCCGGCTCGGCGGAAACGGAGGAGCCGTTCGCCCGGCCGGAGCGGATTCCGCCCGAGCGGCTGCTCCTGCTCGAGGAGGGCCATTGCCTGCGCGACCAGACGCTCGCCTATTGCCGCATCGCCCGGCCGGAGACGAACGGCTTCGGCGCGGCGAGCCTCTCGACGATCATGCAGATGGTGGCGGGCGGCTATGGCGTGACGTTGCTGCCGGAGCTGTCGCTGGCGGTGGAGGCGCGCGATCCGCGCATCGCGCTCCGCCGCTTCGCCGAGCCCGAGCCGTCACGCGAGATCGCGCTCGTCTGGCGGCGTTCCTCCCCCCGCCGGGCCGATTTCGATGCGCTCGGCGGGTTGCTCAGGGAGGCCGCCGAGCGCCCCGCTCACTTCGCGCCGCCGAGCACCCTGTCGAGCGACAGCGTGCCGCCGCCATAGACGAGGAGGGCGAGCGCCATCGCCGCCCAGGGCAGGTGGAAGTTCGCCCACCCCTCCGGCACGGTGAGCTGGATCACCGCGGTCATGGCGAGGATGCCGAGCGCGGCGAAGCGGGTACCGAGGCCGAGCACGAGCAGGATCGGCAGGGCGATCTCGCCGATCCCGGCGAGCGTCGCGGCGAGGATCGGCGCGGGATAGGGATATGCCCCGCCGAGGATGTGCAGGCGGAATTCCTCGGTGAAGAGATAGCGCGCGCCGGGCGAAAGGCTGAGGAAGCCGTCCCATTTGGTCAGCCCGGAGCGGAAGAACGGCACGGCGAGGGCGACCCGCAGTGCCGCGAGCGGCAGCGCGGCGGGGATGCGTGCGAGCATCCGCTCCGCGCGGCCGATCGGACCGGCGGGCGAGGGCGGGCGGCCGTCGAGCGCGGTGGCGAGGTTATTGATCATCGTTTTCCCCCGGGATGACCGCTCGGGCGAAAGCGCCGAGCGTGGTGAGGCCGGTCAGCGCCCGGCCGAAATCGAAGTCGGGATCGGCGGCAAGGGCGGCTTCCGCCGCGCTGCCGAGCGGCGTCCCGTCGAGGAGCGCCGCGGCGAAGCCGGCATCGGCGGCCGGCAGGAGATGGACGCCGACATCGAGATCCGGCCGGACGACGAGCACGGTCTCGGGCCGCCAGTCGGGCGCCGTGACCGTCTCCTTCTGATGCGTCCGCCAGATCGAGCCGACCGGGTGCGCCGAGCGAATGAGGAAGGCCGCCGGGTGCGGCGTCAGCCGGGCGAGGCCGAGCTCCGGTCCGGCGAGGCCGGCGAGGTCGGCGAGACCGAGCGGTGCGGCATCGGCCGCATGGTAGGCGCGGCTGACCGCCGCCTCGAGCCGGGCGGTGTCGGCGAGATAGGCGAGCCCGGCCGCCGCCGGAAAGCCCGCGACGTGATCGGGGAAATCGTCCCCATAGGCGGCGAGGAGCGGCGACGCCGGCCGCCTGTCGTCGACATAGGCGTCGGCCATCAGCCGGAAGAACGCGTCGCCGACGAGCCGGGCCGTGACGGGAAAGCGGGCGGCGAGTGCCCTGGCGAGGCCCACCCGGACGTTGTTGCGATAGACCGCGAGCCGCAGCGGGTCGGCCGCGCCGTTCCGGCCGGCCAAGCCCGCCGGAACGGCGTCGCCCCGATCGAGCAGCGCTGCGGCGAAGGCGCCTTGCGAGACCGGGTTCATGCCGCCACCCCGACCCGCAACGCCGCGTTCCGCCGCGCCCGCTCGGCATCGAGGGCCGCATCGACCCGCCGCGCCTCGGCGTGCAGCGTCGGGAAGTCGGGGACCGCATTGTCCCATTCGATCAGCGTCGCCACCGGGCCGGTGCGGCCGAGCGCATGGCGGTAGAGCGCGAACACATCCGCCGCGACGGGCGTGCCGTGGGCGTCGATCAGCAGCCGGTCGCCGGCGCCGTCGACCGTCTCGTCATAGCCGGCGAGATGGATCTCGCCGACATGCTCGACGGGGAAGCGGTCGAGATAGAGGAAGGGGTCGAGCCGGTGATTGACCGCCGACACCATCACATTGTTGACGTCGAGCAGCAGGCCACAGCCGGTGCGCGCGGCGATCGCGGCGAGGAAGTCGACCTCGGCGATCGTGCTCTCGGAGAAGACGAGATAGGTCGAGGGGTTCTCGATCAGCATCGGCCGACCGAGCGTCTGCTGTACCGTGTCGACATGGTGGACGACGCGGTCGAGCGTCGCCGGCGTGTAGGGCAGGGGCAGCAGATCGTTCAGGAAGGCGCCGTCATGCGTCGACCAGGCGAGATGTTCGGAGAAGGAAGCCGGCCGGCTGCGCTCGACGAGCGCCCTCAGTCGGGCGAGATGGGCGGCGTCGAGCGGCCCTTCGCCGCCGATCGACAGGCCGACGCCGTGCAGCGAGATCGGGTAGAGCGCGCCGAGTGCCGCGAGCATGCGGTGCGGCGGGCCGCCGGCGCCCATATAGTTCTCGGCGTGGACCTCGAAGAAGCCGATATCCGGCCGGTCTCCGAGAATGGCGGCGGCGTGCTGCGGCTTGAAGCCGAGGCCGGCCCGTGCGGGCAGGGAAGCGGTCTCGATCATCGGATGGCTCCGGAGGAGGAGGAGCGGGAGGCGCACGGCCTCCCGCGGGGAGGCTCACATCGGCTGCAGCATGCCCTTGTGGCCGTCGACATTCATCGTCTCGCAGGTGCCGGCGGGAACGGCCTTCCAGGCGTTCTTCTGGTAGTCGACGGTCGAGGTGCCGGCGCAGGTGGTGCCGGGGCCGGCGGCGCAGTCGTTCTGGCCGGCGAGGGAGATGCCGTAGCACTTCTCCATCCCCACCATCTTTTCGGCGGGCAGCGGGCCGGCCGCGGCGGCGGACGCGGCGAGGGCGGCGCCGAGCGAGCCGGCGAGCGCGAGGGCGAGCGTGGAGCGGGTCATCGTCATGGTTCCTCTGGGAGGGTTGCGCGGCCGGACGATCGGACGCATCGACGAGTTCGCGCCGGCGCATCGCCGCGTTACGCGCCATGCATCGAGCGCAGATCACAGGCGCGTGAACTCCGGCGCCCGCGCGAGGACTTGCAAAGCGCGGCCGCCATGTAACAACCGGGCGCGCGGCGCGAATGAAGGGGGGAGCGGTGAGAGGGGAGGACGAACTCGCCGCGCTCATGCGTGCCGCGATCGCCGGAGACGAGCGTGCCTATGCCGATTTCCTCCAACATGCCGCCGCGCTGGTGCGCGGCTTCGCGCGGCGCCGCATTCCGCATGGCGAGCCCGATCCGGAGGATGTCGTGCAGGAGACCCTTCTCGCCCTCCATCTCAAGCGCCACACCTGGCAGGCGGACCGGCCGATCCTGCCCTGGCTCTATGCGATCGCCCGTTTCAAGCTCATCGACGGCGTGCGCCGGCGCGGCCGGCGGATCACGGTCGACATCGACGATGTCGCCGAGTTCGTCGCGGCTCCGGAGGCCGAGACGGTGAGCGCGCGCGATCTCAACCGCGCGCTCGACGGTCTGCCGGCGGGCCAGCGCGCCGTGGTCAGCGCCATATCGGTGGACGGCCGATCGATCGGCGAGACGGCACGCCGTTTGTCGATGACCGAGACCGCCGTGCGCGTTGCCCTGCATCGCGGGCTCGCGGCGATCGCCCGGCGCTTCGGGAGTGAGCCATGAGGGGAGCCATGAGGACCGACGAACTCATCCGGGCGCTCGGCGCCGACGCCCGCCCGCGCCGGCTCTCCGTCGCCGCGACATGGAGGTTCGCGCTCCCGGCGGCGGCCGTGCTCGCCGCGCTCGTCTTCTTCGCCGCGATCGGACCGCGACCCGACATCGCCGCAGCCATGGAGACGGCGCGCTTCCTGTTCAAATTCGTCGTCACCGCCGCTCTCGCCGGCGCGGCGTTCGGCGCCGCGCGCATGCTCGGTCGGCCCGGAGCGGCGAGCCGCACGGCGCTCGCCGCGCTCCTCGTCGCGCCGGCGCTGCTCGCCGCCGGTGTCTTGCTCGAGCTCTACGTCGTGCCTTCGGCCGAGTGGGGCGCCCGTCTGATCGGCAGCAACAGCCGCACCTGCCTGACCTTCGTGCCGCTGATCGGGATCGGGCCGCTCGCCGTCTTCCTCGCCGCGCTCCGCGCGAACGCGCCGACCCGGCCGCGTCTCGCGGGGGCGGTCGCCGGTCTGCTCGCCGGCGGCCTCGCCGCGACCTTCTATGCGGCGCATTGCACCGACGATTCGCCGCTCTTCGTCGCCACCTGGTACACGCTGGCGATCGCGCTTCTGGCGGCCGTCGGCGCGGCCGCTGGCGGCCGCGTCCTGCGCTGGTGAGGCGCCCGCTCGCGGGCGCCTCGATCGTGGTCGGCGGGAATTCCCCGGTTGTCAGCCGGCCTCGCGCGCCGTCTTCAGCGCCTTCGCCCACCAGACGAGCTGGTCGAGCAGGTCCTTCGCGCCCTGCACGGCAAAGTCGAAATCGTCGAGCGACTTGCCCTCCTGCGCGACGGCGACATAGGTCGGCCAGGGGATGTGGACGGCGGTGCGGATCGGCGCCATCTGCAGCTCCACCGAGATGGTGCGCAGCTGCTCGATCGCCCGCGCGCCGCCGACGCTGCCATAGCCGACGAAGGCGACCGGCTTCTTGTTCCACTCGTTATAGGCGTAGTCGAGCGCGTTCTTGAGCGCGCCGGTCGGGGCGCGATTGTACTCCGCGGCGATGACGATATAGGCGTCGAACTCGGCGACCTTCTTCTGCCAGCGCTGCGCCACCTCGCTCTGCGAAGGCGCCCAGGCGGGCGAGGCCACCTCGTTGAACAGCGGCATCGGATATTCGCGGACGTCGAGCAGTTCCGCCTCGATCTCCGGCCGGTCGTTGGCCTTGGCGAGGATCCAGTTGGCGGGGTGGTCGGCGAAGCGGTTCGGCCGGACGCTGCCGATGACGACCGCGATCTTGAGAGTGGACATGAAGCGCCTCTTCGGTTGTGGGCGGGCCATTGTCTGCGAAAGACGGGCCGCGACAAGGGGGAAAGGTCCGTGGCCGTACGGCGTCGCACGGCTCAGTGATAGCCTTCCCCGGGCCGCACCTTGCCGCGAAACGTCCAGTATACGAACACGTTATAGGCGAAGATCATCGGCAGCAGGAAGACCACGCCGACGAGCAGGAAGATCTGGCTCGCCGGAGCGGCCGCGGTGTCCCAGATGGTGAGGGTCGGCGGGACGAGATAGGGGAAGGTCGAGATCGCGAGGCCGAGAAAGGCGAGCAGGAAGAGCGCGACCACGCCGAGGAAGGGCGCGAGGTCCCGGCCGCGGTCGATGCCGCGCCAGACCAGCAGGCCGAGCCCGGCGGTGAGGATCGGCACCGGCCAGAGGAAATAGAGGTTCGGCAGCGAGAACCAGCGCTCGGCGATGCGGGAAAAGCCGAGCGGCGTCCACAGGCTGACGAGGCCGACGAAGCCGAGCACGACGATGAGCAGGGTCTTGCCCTGCGCGCGTGCCCGGTCGGCGACCGGCCCCTCCGTCTTGGCGATCAGCCAGACCGCGCCGAGCAGCGCATAGCCGGCGACGACGCCGAGCCCGCAGAGGAGCGCGAACGGCGTCGCCCAGTCGAACGGGCCGCCGGCGAACCGGCCGTCCGCGACCGCGATCCCCTGGATCAGCGCGCCGAGGATGACACCCTGCGCGAAGGCGGCGACCGTCGAGCCGCCGCAGAAGGCGACGTCCCACCAGAAATGCGTCGGCTTCGCCACCCAGCGGAATTCGAACGACACGCCGCGGAAGATGAGCGCGAGCAGCATGACGATCACCGGCAGATAGACCGCCGGCATGATCACCGCATAGGCCTTCGGGAAGGCGACCCATAGCCCGCCGCCGCCGAGCACCAGCCAGGTCTCGTTGCCGTCCCAGAAGGGCGCCACCGAATTCATCATCTGGTCGCGCTCCGCCTCCTCCTTCGTGAAGGGGAAGAGGATGCCGAGGCCGAGGTCGAAGCCGTCGGCGACGACGTAGAAGGCGACCGCGGCGGCGATGATCAGCGCCCAGACGACCGGCAGATAGAGCTCCATCATTCCGTCCCTCCGAACACTTCGCGGCCGGCGTTCTCGGCCGCCGAGAGCGGCCGGTTCGGCACGCCTTCCGGCTCCTTCTCGAGCGGCGTCGGCCCGCGATTGATCAGCCGGTTGATGTAGAGCACGCCGATGCCGAAGACGATCGTGTAGACGAGTACGAAGAGGATCAAGGTCGCGAGCACCGAAGTGCCCGGCACAGGCGAGGCGGCGTCCGCGGTGCGCAGGATTCCGGTCGCGATCCAGGGCTGGCGTCCCTGTTCGGTGACGATCCAGCCGGCGAGGATGGCGACGAAGCCGACCGGCCACATCAGCGAGGCGACGCGGAGGAACAGGCGCGAGCGGCCGAGCGCGCCGCGCGCCCATTCGACGACGCCCCAGGCGGCGACCGCGATCATCAGGAGACCGAGGCCGACCATGATCCGGAAACCGATGAACGGACCCCAGACCGGCGGCCGGTCTTCGGGCGCGAAATCCTTGAGGCCGGGGAAGCTGCCGTCCCAGCTGTGCGTCAGGATCAGGCTGCCGAGCCGCGGAATGGCGATCTCGAAATCATTGCGCTCGGCAGATGGGTTCGGCAGCGCGAAGAGGATCAGCGGCACGCCGTGGCCGGCGGCGTCGACCTCCTCCTTCTTCTCCCAGTGCGCCTCGAGGGCGGCGATCTTCGCGGGCTGCACCTCCAGCGTCTTGATGCCGTGGGCGTCGCCGATCATCGCCTGCAGCGGCGCGAGCACGATCGCCATGCCGAGGCCCATCTTGAGCATGGTGCGGGCCTGCATCTCCTCGCGCCCGGCGAGCAGATAGCGCGCGCCGACGGCGATCACCACGAAGGACGTCGTCAGGTAGCAGGCGACCACCATGTGCAGGAAACGATAGGGGAAGGTCGGGTTGAAGACGACCGCCAGCCAGTCGGTCGGGTGGGCGATGCCGTCGCGCATCTCGAAGCCGGTCGGATATTGCATCCAGGAATTGGCCGACAGGATCCAGAACGCGCTGATCAGCGTGCCGATCGCGACGAGGACGGCGCTCGTGACGTGCAGCCAGGGCGGCACGCGGTTCCAGCCGAACAGCATCACGCCGAGGAAGGACGCCTCGAGGAAGAAGGCCGTCAGCACCTCATAGCCGATCAGCGGCCCGATGACGTTGCCGACCACCTCGGAGAAACGGCTCCAATTGGTGCCGAACTGATAGGAGAGCACGATGCCCGAGACGACGCCCATGGCGAAGGAGACGGCGAAGATCTTGGTCCAGAACTTCGCGAGCGTGCGGTAGCGCTCGACGCCGGTGCGTTGCCACATGACGAGCAGCGTCGCGATGAAGGCCGAGAGGCCGATCGTGAAGGCGGGGAAGATGATGTGGAAGGAGACGGTGAAGGCGAATTGCAGGCGGGCGTAGAGGAGAGCGTCGGCGTCCATCGCAAGGCTCCGAGTTCCGGTCCTGGACCTTTTCCTGGATCGTTTTCTGGATCGTTCGACCGTCTTTATAGGGCGGCCATCTTCGAAACCGTCCCCGTGGGACATCCGGCCGCTGCGACCGAACGCCGATCGGCTCGGCGATGATCCCGCCGCGGGGCGCGCGGCGCAATGGTTAGAATTCGAACGATCGGCTTAGCGGCCCCGCAACCGGGCCGGGCCTAGCCTCCGCAGCGGTCGGGACCGGCGCAGCGCCACCCGCGGGAGGGGACGAGATGGACGCGCTCGCCGACGTCATGGCCGACGACTATCGATCGGGCTCCGAAGGCGCCTCCGCCGAACGGCGGGGCGAACTCTTTCGGCATGTGACGGCGCTGCTGGTGCTCGTCGTCGACCGGTGCCTGCAGGAGCATCTCGACGTCTATGATGCGGTGCCCGTGCGGCTCGCCGACATGGTGGCGCCGCCGATGCGCGGCGAGGCGGCGCATCGGCTCGCCGGCCTCGGCCGGGCGCCGGCGGGCATCGTGCGCCGGCTCGCCCTCGACGACATTGAGGTGGCTGCGCCGCTCCTCGGCCACTCCACGGCGCTCGACGAGAACGATCTCGTTGCGATCGCCTGCTCGCGCGGCGAGCCGCACCGGCTCGCTATCGCCGCGCGGTCCGGTCTTTCCGCGCGTGTCGCCGAGACGCTGGTCGTGCATGGCGACGATCCGGTCCGCCGCGCCGTCGCGGGCAATCGCAGCGCCGCCATTTCGGCGCGCGCCTTCCACTGTCTCTACGATCAGGCGCGGCGCGATCCCGTCCTGCGACGCCTGCTTGCCGCACGCGACGACGTGCCCCGCCTCCTCCTGACGCATTGAGCCGCCTATCCGCGTCCGTCGGAGCCTGCTAGGAGGCGGCAGACGGAGGACTAGCCGCCGATGCAGCTCGACATTTCCGACATCGCAGCCGCCTTTCCCGATTTCCGGGTCGCCCTCGTCGTCTTCGAAGGCCTCGCGGTCGGATCGGAACGGCCCGAGGCGCTCGATGCGCTGATCGCGGCACGGGAGGCCGAAACGCGCCACGTCTATGCCGGGACGGATCTCTCCGCCATTCCCGGCGTCGCGGCCTGGCGCACCGCGTACCGCGCCTTCGGCATCAAGAAGACGAGCTATCGTTCGTCCGTCGAGCGGCTCGTCAAGAACGTGCTCGCGGAACGGCCCCTGCCGCGGATCAATCCCTTCGTCGACGCCTATAACGCGGTTTCGCTGCGCTCCGTCATGCCGATCGGCGCCGACGATGCGGATCGGGTCGGCTTGGCGCTCGCCTTCCGTTACGCCCGGCCGGGCGACAGTTTCGTCGATATGGCAGGCGGCGAGGAGGGTGAGGGCGCTACGCCGGCCGAGGACCCGCCGAAGCCGGGCGAGGTGGTCTATGCCGCCGGCTCGACCGTGCTCTGCCGCCGCTGGAACTGGCGCCAGGACGCCCGCTCGCTCGTCGCGCCGGAGACCCGCCGCGCCGTCGTCACCGTGCAGGCGAACGGCGTCGGCGATCTCGACGGGGCGGTCGAGGACCTCGTTTCTCTCGTCGCGCGCTTCTGCGGCGGCACGGCCGCGGTGGCGATCGCCGACCGGGATCGTCCGGTGGCTTCGGTGAGTGCCTGAGGTTCTCCACCGTCCGGCATCGGCGAGGGGCGCGGGATCGCGAAGAACGCTTGCAGATATAAAGATACCTTTATATCTTGTGGCGATGTTCGCACCGCCCACCGGCATCTTCTCCTCCGATGCGCTGCTCGCCGCGCTGCGCGCCGCCGGCGAGCAGACCCGGCTGCGCATGCTCGCGCTTCTGGCCGATGGCGAACTGACGGTGAAGGACCTCACCACCATTCTCGGCCAGTCGCAGCCGCGCATCTCGCGCCATCTGAAGCTGCTCGCCGAGGCGGGGCTCGTCGAACGCCATCCCGAGGGCGCCTGGGTCTACTGGCGCCTGTCGGATACAGCGGCGGCCCGTGAACTCGTCGGCGTGCTGGTGGCGATCGTCGACCCGCACGACGCGGCGATCGCCCGCGACCGCGAATGGCTTCTCGCCGTCCGGCGCGACCATGCCGACGCGGCGGCACGCTATTTCGCCGATCACGCCGCCGAATGGGACACGATCCGCTCGCTCCATGTCGCCGAATCGGATGTCGAGGCGGCGATGCGCGACGCGCTGGGCCGCCGCTCGGTCGACGCCTTTCTCGACATCGGCACCGGCACCGGCCGTGTCCTCGAACTCTTCGCCGATCTTTATGGCCGCGGCGTCGGCATCGACGCATCGACGGCGATGCTCGCCGTGGCGCGGTCGAACCTCGCCGAGGCGGGCATCGGCCACGCGCAGGTCCGGCACGGCGACATCCTCGCCCTGCCGCTGCCACGCGACGGCTTCGACATCGTGGCGATCCATCAGGTGCTGCATTATCTCGACGATCCGGCGCGCGCGCTGCGCGAAGCCGCCCGTGTGCTGCGGCCGGGCGGCCGGCTGCTCGTCGTCGATTTCGCCCCGCACACGCTCGAATTCCTGCGCGACCGCCACGCCCACCGCCGGCTCGGCTTCGCGCACGAGACGATGGCCGGCTGGATCGAGGCGGCGGGGCTTTCGCTCGAGCGGACGATCGATCTCGCCGGCAAGGGCGGGGAGGGGCGGCTGACGGTGACGCTCTGGCTGGCGCGCGATCCGCGCCTCCTGGTGGCGGACACTGCGACGAGGACGCGGGAGACGGCATGAGCGTGACATTGGCGAAGGACGGCGTGCGGCGCAGCCGGCTCGATGGCGGGCCGAAGGGGCTCGCCGTCTCGTTCGAGTTCTTTCCGCCGAAGACCGAGGCGATGGAGGAGACGTTGTGGCGCTCGATCGAGCGGCTGGCGCCGCTTTCGCCCGCCTTCGTCTCGGTGACCTACGGCGCCGGCGGAACGACCCGCGAGCGCACCCATCAGACGGTGGCGCGCATCTTGCGGGAGACGGCGCTCGCGCCGGCCGCACATCTCACCTGTGTCGCCGCCACCCGCGCGGAGATCGATTCGGTTGTCGATTCCTATGCCGAGGTCGGCGTCCGCCACGTCGTGGCGCTGCGCGGCGATCCGGTCACCGGCCTCGGCACCCGGTTCGAGCCGCATCCGGAAGGCTATGACAGCGCGGCAGCGCTCGTCGCGGCGATCAAGCGCCGCCATCCGGCGATGGAGGTCTCGGTCTCCGCCTATCCCGAGCGTCACCCGGAAAGCGCCGACTGGACGATCGAGCTCGACAATCTGAAGCGCAAGGTCGATGCCGGGGCGGACCGGGCGATCACCCAGTTCTTCTTCGACAACGACCTGTTCCTGCGCTTCCTCGACCGCGTCGATGCCGCCGGCATTGCGCTGCCGATCGTGCCGGGCGTCGTGCCGGTGCAGAATTTCAGCCAGACGGCCCGCTTCGCGGAAAAGGCCGGCGCGAGCATGCCGCGCTGGCTCGCCGACCGCTTCGAGGGGCTCGAGGAGGACGCCGCCACCCGCCAGCTCGTCGCGGCGGCGGTCTGCGCCGAACAGGTGCTCGATCTCGTCGACCGTGGCGCCCGCGAGTTCCATTTCTACACGATGAACCGCGCCGATCTCGTCTATGCCGTCTGCCACCTCCTCGGCATGCGGCCGGGCGGGAAGCCGCAAGGGGTCGAGGCGGCGGCGTGAGGCGGATGGCGAGGTCCGGCCGGAACGACTAGATTAGGGCGAGGCAGGTCGGACCGGAGTTTTCGACATGGCGACGTGGCAGGTGCAGGAAGCGAAGACGCGCCTCGGCGAAGTGATCGACCGGGCGATCAGCGAGGGGCCGCAGACGATCACCCGGCACGGCAAGCCGCGCGCCGTGCTGATGTCGGTCGAGGAGTTCGAGGTCCTTCAGAAGAAACGCCCGAGTTTCAAGGACTTCCTTATGAATGGGCCGCGCTTCGATGATCTCGATCTCGAGCGTTCGAAGGATACAGGCCGCGACATCCCCGACTTCGATGAGTGAGATCGGCTTCCTGTTGGACACCAATATCGTGTCCGAGCTTCGGAAGAGTCGTCCCCATCCTGGCGTTGCCGCGTTTGTCGATGGGCTGGATGAAGACGCGATGTATGTCAGCGCGTTGACGATGGGCGAGTTGAGGAAGGGGGCGGTCTCCAAGATGCGCACCGACGCCGCGATGGGCGAGAGCCTTCGTCAATGGATCAACGAGGTCGAGATGCTCTTCCGCGACCGGATCTTGAGTGTCGACGCTTCCGTCGCCGATCAATGGGGGCGGCTGGCCGCCGGGCGCTCTCGTCCGATCATCGATACCCTCATCGCCGCGACGGCGATGGTGCACGGTATGACGCTGGTGACGCGCAACGTCGCCGACGTGAGAGATACGGGTGTGGCGCTGGTCGACCCCTGGTCGGCGGGCTGAGACGATGAGGCAGGCATGACCGATCGGGATCGTGAGACGGCGCTCCGGCGCCTCGCTTCGGAGCGCATCCTCGTGCTCGACGGCGCCATGGGCACGATGATCCAGCGGCACAGGCTCGGCGAGGCGGATTTTCGCGGGTCGCGCTTCGCGGGCTGGAGCCGTGACCTGAAGGGCAATAACGACCTCCTGTCGATCACCCGGCCGGACATCATCGAGGGCATCCACCGCGCCTATCTCGAGGCGGGCGCCGACATCGTCGAGACCAACACCTTCTCCTCCACGACCATCGCCCAGGCCGATTACGGCATGGAGAGCCTCGCCTACGAGCTGAACCTCGAGGGCGCGCGGGTGGCCAAACGCGCCGCCGACGCGGTCGGCGCGGCGACCGGCCGGCCGCGCTTCGTCGCCGGCGCGGTCGGGCCGACCAACCGAACCGCCTCGATCTCGCCGGACGTCAACAATCCCGGCTTCCGCGCCGTGACCTTCGAGGAACTGCGCACGGCCTATGCCGAAGCGGTGCGCGGCCTCGCCGAGGGCGGCGCCGACATCGTGCTGATCGAGACGATCTTCGACACGCTGAACGCCAAGGCGGCGATCGCCGCTGCGGAAGACGTGTTCGAGGAGCGGGGCGAGCGCCTGCCGGTGATGATCTCCGGCACGATCACCGACCTCTCCGGCCGCACGCTGTCCGGCCAGACGCCGACCGCCTTCTGGTATTCGGTCCGCCATGCGCGGCCGTTCTCGATCGGGCTCAACTGTGCGCTCGGCGCAAAGGAGATGCGCGGCCACATCGCCGAGATCGCGCGCGCGGCCGATACCTTCGTGTGCGCCTATCCGAACGCCGGTCTGCCGAACGAGTTCGGCGAATACGACGAGAGCCCGGAGGCGATGGCCCGGCTCGTCGGCGAGTTCGCCCGCTCCGGCCTCGTCAACGTCGTCGGCGGCTGCTGCGGCACGACCCCGGACCACATCGGGGCGATCGCCGAGGCGGTTGCGGGCATCGCCCCGCGCGCCATCCCGACGGTTTCGCCGGCGCTCCGGCTGTCTGGCCTGGAGCCGTTCGAGGCGGCGGCGTGATCTGCTAGAGATTGATCGGGGAGAGGCGGGTTCGATGGCCGCGCGAAGCAAGACGACGATAGCACGAGTGGAGCGGCAGGCCGCTGAGCCGGTCTCGGCATTGCCGCTGATCGAGTTCGGCACGCCGGAGGAGCGCGAAGCGGGCTGGAAGATCGTCACTGAAGCGATGCAGGGCGGATGGCGGTCGATCGGTCCCTATGGATCCCGCGCCGATCTCTATGATCGCGCCTGATGTCGATGCTGACGATCGACACAAACGTTCTCGTTTATGCCTTCGACCAGCGAGATCGCCGCAAGCATGAGATCGCCGTTCAGATCGTGAAAAGAATGCATCGCGGGCAATTGCCGGTCGCGCTTCAGGTTTGCGGCGAATTCTACAATGTCATGACACGCAAGTTCGGCCGAGCTCCCCGCGATGCGGCCGACCTGACGAGAGGGCTGATGACCTCGTTCCTGCTGTTCAATAATTCGTCGGCGACCGTCGCACAGGCTTTGGAACTCGCCGCTTCCGGGCGCTTCTCCTATTGGGATGCCAATCTTCTGACGGCTGCGGAAGCTGCGGGTTGCACCGCGCTCCTGTCGGAGGATATGGCGGATGGCGTGAGGGTCGGTGCCTTGGAAGTGGTCGCGCCTTTCGGGCCGGACGGACTCTCCGAACGGGCTCAGGCCCTTATTTCTACATGAGAAGATCAACCCGATGACCGCTTCGACGGCCACCTTCATCAATGTCGGCGAGCGGACCAACGTCACCGGCTCGGCACGCTTCCGCAAGCTGATCACGGCGGGGGACTACGCCGCCGCGCTCGAGGTGGCGCGCGAGCAGGTCGAGAACGGCGCCCAGATCCTCGACGTCAACATGGACGAGGGCCTGCTCGATTCCGAGCGGGCGATGACGACCTTCCTCAATCTCCTCGCCGCGGAGCCCGATATCGCCCGCGTGCCCGTGATGATCGACTCGTCGAAATGGTCGGTGATCGAGGCGGGGCTGCGCTGCGTCCAGGGCAAGCCGATCGTCAACTCGATCTCGCTCAAGGAAGGCGAGCCGGCTTTCCGCGAGCAGGCGAAGAAGGTGCGCCGCTATGGCGCCGCCGTCGTCGTGATGGCTTTCGACGAGGCCGGCCAGGCCGACACCTTCGCCCGCAAGACCTCGATCTGCGCCCGCGCCTACCGCATCCTCGTCGAGGAGATCGGCTTCCCGCCCGAGGACATCGTCTTCGATCCGAACGTCTTCGCGGTGGCGACGGGCATCGAGGAGCACGACAATTACGGCGTCGACTTCATCGAGGCGACGCGCTGGATCCGGCAGAACCTGCCGCATGCGCACGTCTCCGGCGGCGTCTCCAATCTTTCCTTCTCCTTCCGCGGCAATGAGGGCGTGCGCGCGGCGATGCACTCGGTCTTTCTCTACCATGCGATTGCCGCCGGCATGGACATGGGGATCGTCAATGCCGGCGCGTTGCCGGTCTATGACGAGATCGAGCCGGAGCTTCGCGAGCTCTGCGAGGATGTCGTCCTCAACCGCCGCCGCGATGCGACCGAGCGTCTGCTCGAAGCGGCCGAGCGCTACAAGGGCGGTGCGGCGCAGAAGAAGGAGGCCGATCTCGCCTGGCGCGACTGGCCGGTCGAGAAACGGCTCGAGCACGCGCTGGTGCACGGCATGACCGAGTTCATCGAGGCCGATACCGAGGAGGCGCGGCAGAAGGCCGAGCGGCCGCTCCACGTCATCGAAGGCCCGCTGATGGCCGGCATGAACGTCGTCGGCGACCTGTTCGGGGCCGGCAAGATGTTCCTGCCGCAGGTCGTCAAGTCGGCCCGCGTGATGAAGCAGGCGGTCGCCTATCTGATGCCGTTCATGGAAGAGGAGAAGCGGCTCTCCGGCGGTGAGGGAACCTCCTCGGCCGGCAAGATCCTGCTCGCCACCGTCAAGGGCGACGTGCACGACATCGGCAAGAACATCGTCGGCGTCGTGCTCCAGTGCAACAATTTCGAGGTCATCGATCTCGGCGTGATGGTGCCGGCCCAGAAGATCCTCGACACCGCCCGTGCCGAAAAGGTCGATGCGATCGGCCTTTCGGGCCTGATCACGCCCTCGCTCGACGAAATGTGCCATGTCGCGGCCGAGATGGAGCGCGAAGGGCTCGACCTGCCGCTGCTGATCGGCGGGGCGACGACCTCGAAGGTGCACACCGCGGTCAAGATCCACCCCAATTACGCACGCGGCCAGGCCGTCTATGTCACCGACGCGTCCCGCGCGGTCGGCGTCGCCTCGTCGATGCTCGGCCGCGAGCGCGCCGGCTATGTCGTCTCGCTGCGCGAGGAATATGCCAAGATTGCCGCGGCGCACGCCCGCGCGCAGGAGACGAAGCGGCGCATCACCCTCGCCGAGGCGCGCGCCGACCGGCTGGCGATCGACTGGTCGCAGCCGATCCCCTCCGCGCCCGGCTTCCTCGGCACCCGGGTGTTCCGCGACTATCCGATCGCCGAACTGGTCCCCTACATCGACTGGACGCCCTTCTTCGCGACCTGGGAGATCAAGGGCACCTATCCTCTGCTCTTCGAGGACGAGACGGTCGGGGCCGCCGCCCGCGCGCTCTTCGCCGATGCGCAGGCGATGCTCGGGAAGATGGTCGAGGAGAAGTGGGTGACCGCGAATGCGGTGATCGGCTTCTGGCCGGCCAATGCGCTGGGTGACGACATCGTCCTCTATGCCGATGCGGCGCGGCGGGACGAGATCGCCCGGCTCCATACGCTGCGCCAGCAGATCGCCCGTTCGACCGACAGGCGCCGCCATGTCGCGCTCGCCGATTTCGTCGCGCCGGTCGAGACCCGTCTCGCCGATCATGTCGGTGGCTTCGCGGTCACCGCTGGCATTGGCGAGGAGGCGATCGCCGAACGCTTCGCCCGCGCCAATGACGACTATTCGAAGATCCTCTCGCAGGCGCTCGCGGACCGGCTCGCCGAAGCCTTCGCCGAGCGCATGCACGAGCGGGTGCGGCGCGAGTTCTGGGGCTATGCCTCCGGCGAAAGGCTGTCGAGCGCGGAGCTGATCCGGGAGGCCTATCAGGGCATCCGGCCGGCGCCCGGCTATCCGGCGCAGCCCGACCACACCGAGAAGGGGACGCTCTTCCGCCTGCTCGACGCCGAGGCCGCGACCGGCATCCGGCTCACGGAGAGCTATGCGATGTGGCCCGGCTCCTCGGTCTCCGGCCTCTATTTCGCGCATCCGGAGAGCCATTATTTCGGAGTCGGCCGGATCGAGGCCGATCAGGCTGCGGACTATGCGGCGCGCAAGGGCTGGCCGCTCGCCGAGGCCGAACGCTGGCTCGCGCCCGTTCTCAACTACGATCCGGGCCGCGCGGAGGCGGCGGAGTAGCCGAAACGTCCGCGTTCCGGCAGGGCCCCGGCCGGCAACTGCCCGGTCAGCGCGAAATATCTCTGCAGCACGAGCAGCGACAGCAGGTCTTCGCGGCGCGGGTCGAGGAATTGCCGGACATGGGCGTTCGCGCGGGCGATGATGGCGAGAGCCTCGTCCTCGTTGCGATCGTAATGCGCGACCTTCTCTTCGAGATCGGCGAAATCGGGGCGCAGCTCGACATAGTGGACGCCGCTCTCGAGCCGCCCCTCCATGAACCATGTCTCGTAGCGCGGGCGCGGCATCATGCAGAGCGCGTTCGAGGCGAGGATCCATTTGAGATTCGTGGCGACGTCGTTGCCCTCGACCGAGATCACATAGCGAAAGCGCATCTGCTCGGCGACCGACAGAAATCGCTTGGGATCGAGGCCCGGCTGCGGCGCGCCGACATGGCCGATATCGAAGACCGGATGTCGGTAGAAGCGCTGGACGAGGTCGCGGCGCTGTTCATTGATGAGCCCGCCCCGCCAGACCGCGGCGCGCCGCTTGTCCCGGAAGCCGATCGAATCGCGCTCCCAGGTGAAATGGCGGAGACGGTCGAGCTTCAGCAGGATTGAGTTGCCGTTGTCCGGTGCGATCGGTCGGCTCTTGACGAGGGTGGGGACCGGTTGAACCGTGATCACATCGCCGAACAGGACGTCGGCCTTGAGGAATGCCGGGAAGGCACGCGTGTAGCGCGTGAGGTCGTAGTGATAGTAGCTGGGCTTGCGCGGCAGATGGGCGAGATCGCAGGCCTTTGCCGAGACCTCGGAGGGGGCCATGCCGTTGTAATAGGAGAGGCGGTCGAGCACCGCCGGATCCGGCGCCGCATCGTGCCGCGCGAGCATGGCATCTTTGCGCGTGGCGAAGACGGGGCGAGGGATCATGGTTCGGAGAACCCCCTCCGCATAGAACGCCACACGCCGCGCGCGCCGGGTGACCCTGTTCATCCCCAGCTCCCATTGTCCCGCCTGCTGCGGTAGCAGGACCGATCGCGCTGACCATTGTCAAGTCCGTTGCGGCCCGCTGGCACCGCCGCGCGGAATCCGCTAGACGATCCGCTCATCCGACAACTGGCCACCCCCCATGTCCGCCATCTTCACCCGCGCCGGCTTTCGCCGCGGCTTCCTCGAGGGCTTGCCGCTGACGCCCGGCATGGCCGCTTTCGGGCTGATCTATGGCGTGCTGGCGGCGAAGGCGGGCGTCGGCGTGGTCACCGCCGGGGTGGCGAGCGTCGTCGTCTTCGCCGGCACGGCGCAGCTCCTCGCGCTCCACTCCTGGAATTCGCCGGATGTGCTCGTCGCCTCGCTGGTCGCGGTGCTCGCCATGAACGCGCGCTACTTCCTGTTCGGCGCGGCGATGCAGCCCTGGATGCGCGGGCTGCCGCCGCACATCGCCTATCCCTCGCTCTTCCTGCTCGTCGACGCCAATTGGGCGGCGGCGATGAAGGAGCGTGAGGAGGGGCGGAACGATGTCGCCGTCTTCGTCGGGCTCGGCACCGCCTTCATGCTCGGCTGGACGGCCGGAACGCTCGCCGGGGCCGGTTTCGGGGGCCTGCTCGGCGACACCCGCCGGCTCGGGCTCGATTTCTTCCTGCCCGCCTTCTTCTTCGTGCTCGCCTGCGGATTCTGGAAGGGGAAGGCCGATCTCGTGCCGCTCCTCGTCGGCGGAGGGATCGCGCTCGCGGTCGATGCGGTTGGCGGCGGCTCCTGGCACGTGCTCGCCGGCGGCCTCGCGGGGAGTGTCGCGGGCGCCTATGCGCGGCGACGGGGAGCGACGGCATGACGGTCGACACCGGCACCGCGGGGGGCGCCGCCCTCGTCATCGCCGCTATGGCGGCCGTCTCCTTCCTGACCCGCGCCGCCGGCTTCTTCCTGATGCGCTTCGTCGCCGTCACGCCGTTGGTCGAGGCCTGGCTGCGCGCGCTCCCGCTCGCCGTGATGGGGGCGATCCTCGCTCCGATCGCCGTTCACGGCGGCCCGCCGGAATGGATCGGCTTCGCCGCGACCTTCCTTGTCTGGCGCGTCAAGGGCGACGACATTCTGGCCGCGCTCGCCGGCGTGGTGGCGGTCGCCGCGGCGCGCGCCCTGATCGGCTGAGGCAACAAAAAAGCCGGCCCTCCGGGGAGGTCCGGCCGAATGACTCTGGTCTTGCGCTGCCCGTGTCTCAGAGGGCTCCGAGCAGGATCGCGCCGACGAACAGGAAGGCGGCGCTCACGGTCAGCAACTGGAACGGACGGACGAGGCTCATGTCGGGTCTCCGTGATCTTCCGTGTCCGAATTGTGACACAGAGCTTAACGCAGTCTGACGGATCCGCAAGGGGCGCGGCCGCTCGGCGGCGGCGGGCGGCGCCCTGCCCGTTCCAAATTGCGGCGGCACGGTGGAAAAAACATCCGCGAGCGCCCCGCGGAACGGGCGACCGGTGGCAACCGAATATTATCGAATGGCGGTGAAGCTCGCGGTCCATGCAGCTCGCGGACGCCTCTGCCCACGCCGCCTGGACACGGCTCGCTTCGGATCGCTCGGAGGCCGGTCGGGCGGAACTGCTCGATCGCGTGACGCGGCTCTTTCTTGCCGGCCCTCCACCTTCGCCGGTCGCAGCGGCCCTCTATGCCGATGTCGTTCTGCGGCTGCTCGCCGGTCTGCCGGCCGGGCGGGCGGCGGCGCTGGCGGCGCGGCTGGCGGAGGCACCGGATCTCCCGGTCCGCCTCGCCCTCCATCTCGCGGCGCAGCCGATTGCGGTTGCCGCGCCGCTCCTGCGGCATTCGCCGGTGCTCGGAACTGCCGATCTCGCACGCCTCGCCGAAGCGCACGGAGCGCCGCACCGGGCGGCGATCGCGATGCGGCGCGATCTCGATCCGGCGCTCGTCGAGGGGCTCGTCGAGGGCGGCGAGCGGACCGTGCTGCACGCGCTCGCGGCCAATGATGCGGCGCCGCTCTCCGGCCGGGCGCTCGCCATCCTGCTCGGCCGGGCCGAGGCGGATGGCGAACTCCGCGCCCGGCTCGCTGCCCGTCAAGATGCGCCGGCCGAGGTCGCCGAACGGCTCGTCCCGTTTCTGGCGCGGCAGCTCCGGGCGCTGCGGGCGATGGCGCTGCGATCCCCGCCGGCGATCCCGCCCACCCCGTGGCTGTCGCCCGAGGCGGTCGCCGAGGCCCTGCGGCCTCATACGGAGGAGAGCCGGCTGCGCGCATTGTCAACCTTGATCGCGACCGCGATCGGACTGCCGGCCGCGCGGGTCGCCGAGCTGATCGGCCGGCGAGATCCCGCTCCGATCGCCGCGCTGTGCAAGGTGGCCGGATTGCCGGGCGACGTCTTTGCGGCGCTCGTCGGCCTCAGCGGCGCGGGCGCCCGCCGGCCCGCCCGTGAAGTGGAGCGGCTCGCCAGGCGCTATGAGACGCTGAGCCTCGCCGATGCGGAGCGCGGCCTCGCGCTCCTCGGCATCCGCAGGCCTCGCGCGCGGGGGACACCCACGGGTCCCTAATAGCGCGCCCAGGAGAGCAGGCGCGGGCCCTTCGCCCGGTCGTCGCGAACCCGTTCGATCGCGGCGTTGAGCTCGGCGCCGAGCACCAGCGTGGCGGCGAGCAGGACGAAGAGGACGAGCGTCGCAAGCGCGATGGCGAGGCTGCCATAGGTCGTGCGGTAGTCGACGATCCGGCTCGTCCACAGCGCGAACCCCCAGGTGGCCGCTGCGGAAAGCACGAGCGTGAAGCCGATGCCCGGCAGGATCGCCTTGAAGCTGCGTCCGCCATGCACGAGCCGGCGATGGCATGCGACGAGCAGGCCGAGATAGACGACGAGGCCCGACAGCACCTGCACCATGCGGGCGAGGCTGACGGGTTGTGGCACGAGCGGGGCGAGCGTCACGGTCGGAAGGGGCAGGGCGCTGAGGAAGCCGACGATCCAGGCGAGCGCGAGGAGAAAGCCGGCGCCGAGCAGGACGAGCACCACACTCTCCGCCCGGCGCCGCCACCAGCCGCGCCGCTCGACGATCTCATAGGCGTCGTCGAAGGATTCGCGCACGGCCTCGAGCGCGTTCGAGCTCAGCCATACCGCGACCGCCAGGCTGAAGGCGGCCGCCTCGCCGCCGAGGCTGTTGATCACCCGGGCGGATTCCCGCACCAGCGGATGCGCGATGTCGGTCGGCCAGAGCACGAAGATCGACTGTTCCGCGGCGGCGAACAGGGAAGGCGAGCGCAGCAGATTGGCGAGGCTCGCGACGAAGATCAGGAAGGGAAAGAGGGCGATGAAGGCGGAGACGGCAATGTCGTTCGCCGCCCGCGTCGCGCGATGGAAGACGAAACCCTCGAGGGTCTCGACCGCGACCGCGAGCAGAGTGCGGGGGGCGAGGAGGCGCATCGGATCAGCCCGCCCGAAAGGGGAGGGCGGCCGCAATCATCGCACGACGGCAACCGCGCGGTTCGGAGCGGCCACAATCGGAGGCGATGGGTCTCACGGCCCGCAGCGGACGGCTCCCACACGCGGCGGGCTCGCGCGGTGTGTCGAGGCATACCGCCGCCTCCCGCCGTCCGCCCATGCGGTCTCGCTTCGCATCGTCCGCGCCCGTCTCCGCATCGGTCCCCGCGACGAATCATAGCGCGCGGTCGCCCGGGGGCCAAGGCGCTGCGGCGGTGCAGCCATGGCGGGGCGGCGAGGACCGCCGCCCCGAAGCGCCGGAACGGACCTGTCCGGCTCAGTAGAAGGGAGAGCGGCACTGCCGCCGCGGGCCGTTATAGGGCTGGAACGTGTTGTCCCAGGCCCGGTAGGAACGATAGCGCGCCTCGCACCAGCGGACATGGCGGGCCGGCAGGCGCCAGGCCGGCGCCCGGTAGTAGGGCCGGTAATACGGTCGATGGTAGTAATAGCCGGGCGCGACGCGGAAGCCCTGCCAGTGATGCCGCCGATGGTGCCAGCGACGATGCCGCACCTCGGTCACATCGGACTGCGCCGTCGGCGCCGTCGCCTGGGCCGTCGTCGGCGCAGCGAGCGGGGCCGCCGCGGCGCCGCCGGCCGTGGTGGCGCAGAGCGTGAGCGCGCAGAGCGCGCGAGAGAGTCTGTTCATGCCTCCTCCAAGGTTGAACCGCCCCTCGTCGACCCCGCGGGGAGTGTCGCCGCCGCCGCATGAACCGGCGATGAACGACCGTGTCGAACGTCGTTTCCACTTCGTTAAGGCGATCGGCGGATGATCCCGGCCTATGTTGCGTTGCGTCCTGTTGCGTCCCGCGTCGGCAGTCCTGCTCGGCCTGTTCCTGTCCGGTTGCGGCTTCAACTTCCTCGACGAGGGACGCGAAGCCTGGCGGGACAAGGCCGAGCGGGCCTGTTTCCGCGAGGGCCGGGTGATCCCCTCGGCCTTCCAGCAGCCGGGCCGCGAGATCGACGGCCGCGGTGCCTGCGGCATCGAGCAGCCGCTCAAGGTTTCCGCCTTCGACGGCGGCCGCATCAATCTCTCCTCGACCTATCCGCTCGGCTGCAACATCACCGCGACGACCGAGGCCTGGCTCACCAACAGTGTGCAGCCGGCCGCGCTCGCCTGGTTCGGCGAACCGGTGATCGAGGTGTTGTCGATGGGCTCCTATTCCTGCCGGCCGATCAACCATCGGCGCGGCGCCGAGCTCTCAGAGCACGCCTTCGGCAATGCGATCGATGTCGCCGGCTTCAAATTCGCGAGCGGCCGGATCGTGCGGGTGAAGACCCATTGGCGGCGCGGCGCTCCGGAGGAGCAGGCCTTCCTGCGCACGGTCGCGGCGGCCGCCTGCGGACCGTTCACCACGGTGCTCGGGCCGGGCAGCAACCGGCTGCACGAGGACCATCTCCACCTCGATCTCGCCCGGCGCGGCAAGACCGGCCGTTCCGTCTATTGCAGCCCGCGGCTCACCCCGCCCGCCATGCCGGCACCGGGCCTGATGGTCTCGCTGCCGCCCGCGGAACCGATGCCGGCGCCGCAGTCCCTTGCCGAGCGGTCGATGCTCTATGGCTATCCGAACGGCGAGACGCCGGCGGAAGAGGAGGGGATCGCCGGCACGGACGACGTGCTCTACGGCGCGACACCCGCCGCGCCGGCCGCGGCGCTGCCTCCGCCGCCTATGCCGGCCCGGCAGGCGGACGAACGCTGGCTGCCGCCGGCGCGCGTGCCGCTTTCCTATTCGGAGTAGGTGCGGCGCGGCATGTGACAACCGTCACTGCCGCCCCTCCGGCGAGCGGCTATGGCCTCGCTCGATCGGCGCCGCTCGGGCGCCGCCCCGGAGAATCCCCAATGACCGTCGCTTCCCTGATCGCGGCCCAGGAGGCCGCCGATGCCCGTTACGATCTCTACGGCACCATCCATCGTGCGCTGCGCATGGCGGAGATGAGCTTCCTCGCCCGCATCGGTGCGCTCGACGCCGCCGATGACGCGGCGGTCGCCGCGGCGATGGCGGAGCTTCGCCGGCTGCTGGTGCTCGGCCGTTTCCACCTCACCGACGAGAACGACTTCATCCACACCGCCCTCGAGGAGCGGCTTCCGGGCGCTTCCGCCGGCCTCGCCGACGATCACGAGGACCATGAACGGTCCTTCGTCGAGCTCGAAGCGTTCGTCGAGGCCATCGAGGCGGCGGAAGGCTCCGCCCGCCGCTCCGCGATCCGCGCGCTCTATCATCGCTACGCGACCTTCATCGCGCATGATTTCGAGCACATGCTGGAAGAGGAGACGGTGATCCTGCCGATGCTGCACCGGCTGTTCACCGATGCCGAACTCGCCGATATCGAGCACCGCATCGTCGCCTCGATCCCGCCGGAGGTGATGACCGACGCGCTGCGGCTGATGTTCCCGGCGGTCGACCCGGTGGTGCGGATCGAGATGCTCTCCGGCATGCGCGCCGTCATGCCGGCCGAGGTCTTCACCGGCCTCGTCGAGGGCGTCGTCAAGCCGGTGCTCACCGATGCCGAATGGCGCCGGGTCGATGCGGGGCTCGGCCTCGCCGCCTGAGGCTCACGCCGCGCGGCGCGCCTCTGCGCCGCTCTCCTGATAGGCGGTGCCCCAGGCCTTCAGCGCCTCGATGATCGGTGAAAGGCTCTCGCCGAGCGGGGAGAGCCGGTATTCGACCCGCGGCGGCACCTCGGCATAGACGGTGCGCAGGATCAGCCCGTCGGCTTCCAGCTCGCGCAGCTGCTTGGTCAGTACGCGTTGCGTCGCACCCGGAGCGCGGCGGCGGATCTCGTTGAAGCGCAGCGTGCCGCCCATCAGGTGGAAGAGGATCACGCCCTTCCACTTGCCGTCGATCAGATCGAGCGCGGTCTCGACGGCGCATTTCTCGTAAGGGTCGGCGGCGGTCCGGCTCATCGGCGGCTCCATGGTATCCGAACGGTGCCTACAGGCCCGAAAAGTGCATTCTTGCCGTTCCGGCGCATAGTGCCAAAGTGCGCGGCGACGCAACCGAACGCAAGAGGAAGAGCCGATGCGCGCCGTCGCCTACCGCCAGTCGCTGCCGATCACCGAGGAGGCGGCGCTGCTCGATGTCGTCCTCGACCGTCCCGAACCCGGCCCGCGCGATCTTCTCGTCCGTGTCGCGGCCGTCTCGGTCAATCCGGTCGACACCAAGGTCCGGAAGCGCGCCGACCCGAAGGGCGAGCCGAAGGTGCTCGGCTATGATGCCGCGGGCACCGTCGAGGCGGTCGGCGCCGAAGTGACGCTGTTCCGGCCGGGCGACGCCGTCTTCTACGCCGGCTCGATCGCCCGGCCGGGCACCAACAGCGAATTCCACTGCGTCGACGAGCGGATCGTCGGTCGCAAGCCGGCAACGCTCTCCTTCGCCGAGGCCGCGGCGATCCCGCTCACCGCGATCACCGCCTATGAGCTGCTGTTCGACCGGATCGGCGTCGAGAAAGGCGAGACCGGCCGCTCGCTGCTCGTCATCGGCGGCGCCGGCGGCGTCGGCTCGGTGGCGATCCAGCTCGCCCGGGCGCTCACGGGTCTGACGGTCGTCGCCTCCGCCTCGCGGCCGGAGACGGCCGAATGGGTGCGCGCGCTCGGCGCCCATCACGTCGTCGACCATACCAAGCCGCTGGACGAGGAGGCGGCCCGCATCGGCCTGCCGCAGATCGACATCGTGCTCGCGCTCACGCAGACCGCGACCCACTGGCCGGCGATCCAGAAGCTCGTCGCGCCGCAGGGCCATGTCGGCATCATCGACGACATGGAGACGCTCGACATCGTCCCCTTCAAGGCGAAGGCTATCGGAATCCACTGGGAATCGATGTTCACGCGGCCCGTCTTCGGCACGCCCGACATGATCCGGCAGCACGAGCTGCTCGACGAGGTGGCGGGCCTCGTCGACGCGGGCCGGCTGCGCACCACGATCCAGAAGACCCTCTCCCCGATCGACGCCGCCAATCTGAAAGCCGCCCACGCCCTCATCGAGAGCGGCCGGTCGATCGGCAAGATCGTCGTCGAGGGCTGGTAGGGGACGCCCTACGGCCGGCCGTAGCCGCCGCCGGTCGGGGTGGTGATGATCACCGCCTCGCCGGCGTCGAGCACCGTCTGGTCGGAGGCGGCGAGTTCCTCGATCCGGCCGTCGGCACGGCGCACCTCGGTCTTGCCGAGCGCGCCGGCCGCGCCGCCGAGGAGGCCGTGCGGCGGGATCGTGCGGTGGGAGGAGAGGATGGCGCAGTCCATCCGCTCGAGGAAGCGGATGGTCCGCTCCGTGCCGCCGCCGGCCGACCAGCGGCCCTTGCCGCCGGAGCCGCGGCGGATGTGGAAATCCTCGAGCAGGACCGGAAAGCGCAGTTCGAGGATCTCCGGATCGGTGAGCCGCGAATTGGTCATGTGGACGTGCACCGCGTCCGCGCCGTCGAAACCCGTGCCGTCGTTGAAGATGCCGGCCGGCGCGCCCGCGCAGATCGTCTCGTAATACTGGTAGCGGTCATTGCCGAAGGTGAGGTTGTTCATCGTGCCTTCGCTCGCCGCCATCGCGCCGAGCGCGCCGAAGAGGGCGTTGGTCACCTGCTGGCTGGTCTCGACATTGCCCGCCACGACCGCGGCCGGATAGCGCGGCGCGAGCATCGAGCCCTCGGGGATGACGATGTCGATCGGCCGCAGGCAGCCGGCATTCATCGGGATCGCGTCCTCGACCATGACGCGGAAGGCGTAGAGCACGGCGGCGCGGGTCACCGGCTCGGGCGCGTTGAAATTGGTCTTCTGCTGCGGGCTCGTTCCGGTGAAATCGACTCTCGCCCGCCGCTCCGCCCGGTCGACGGTGATCTTCACCCGGATCACCGCGTCCTGGTCGGTCTCGACCGCGAATTCGGAATCCTTCAGCCGGTCGATGACCCGCCGCACGCTCTCCGCGGCGTTGTCCTGGACGTGGCCCATATAGGCCCGCACGGTCTCGAGGCCGAAATGGCTGACCATGCGGGCGAGTTCGGCGACGCCCTTCTCGTTCGCGGCGATCTGCGCCTTCAGGTCGGCGACGTTTTGCGCAACGTTGCGCGCCGGGAAGGGGTGTTCCGTGAGCACCCGCACGATCTCCGCCTCGCGGAAGCGGCCGTCCTCGACGAGGCGGAAATTGTCGATCAGCACGCCCTCCTCGTCGACCGTCGTCGCCCGCGGCGTCATCGAGCCGGGCGCGGCGCCGCCGATGTCGGCGTGGTGGCCGCGGCTCGCCACCCAGAAGAGGATCTCGCCGCCGGCGGCGTCGAAGACGGGCGTGACGACCGTGATGTCGGGCAGGTGGGTGCCGCCATTATAGGGCGCGTTGAGGGCGAAGACGTCGCCCGGCCGCACCGCGCCGGTATTCGCCGCGATGATCGTCTCGACCGAGCGGTCCATCGAGCCGAGATGGACCGGCATGTGCGGCGCGTTGGCGACGAGCCGGCCCTCGCCGTCGAACACGGCGCAGGAGAAATCGAGCCGCTCCTTGATGTTGACCGAGGAGGCGGTGTTCTGCAGCGTCACGCCCATCTGTTCGGCGATCGCCATGAAGAGATTGTTGAAGACCTCGAGCATGACCGGGTCGGCGGCGGTGCCGACCGCCGCGGCGCGGGCCTTCGCCGCGACCCGTTCGAGGAGGATATGGTCGCGCGCCGTGACGCGGGCGCGCCAGCCGGGCTCGACGACGATCGTCTGGTGCGGCTCGACGACGAGGGCCGGACCGTCGACGACGGCGCCGGGCGGCAGTTGCGCGCGCGGATGGACCGCCGCCTCGCGCCACGCACCGTCGCAATAGACGGGCACCCGCTCCGCGGGCTCCGGCCGGCTCGCGGGCGCCGGCATCTCGGTCTCGGCGAGCGGCTCGCCGCCCCCCACCGCCTGCGCTTCGATCGCCTCGACGACGATCCGCCGGTCGGCGAAGACGAAGCCGAACTGCTTGCGGTGCGCCGCTTCGAAAGCGGCGGTCATGGCGGCGATGTCGCCGTCCTCGAACGGCACGGGGAGGGCGGTGTCGGTGCCGTCATAGCGCAGATGGGCGCGCGCGGTCGCGACGATCGCCGCGGGGGCGACGCCCTGGCCGGCGACCTCCGCGACGGCCTCATCCCGCAGCGCCTCGCGCAGCGCGGCGAGTTCCGGGATCGAGCCGGCGGCGAGCGGCAGCAGCGCCGCCTTGGTGCGGATCGCCCGGATGTCGGCGAGACCCATGCCATAGGCGGACAGCACGCCGGAGAAGGGATGGATCAGCACGGTCGTCATGCCGAGCGCGTCCGCGACGAGGCAGGCGTGCTGGCCGCCGGCGCCGCCGAAACAGTTGAGCGCATAGCCGGTGACGTCGTAGCCGCGCTCGACCGAGACCTTCTTGATGGCGTTCGCCATGTTGGCGACGGCGATCTTCAGGAAACCCTCGGCGATCTCGACCGGGGTCCGGCCGTCGCCGACCGCTTCGGCGAGCCGGGCGAAGCCGGCCTCGACCGTCGCCGTGTCGAGCGGCGCGTCGCGGCCGGGACCGAAGATGCGGGGGAAATGGTCCGGCCGCAGCTTGCCGGTCATGACATTGGCGTCGGTGACGGCGAGCGGCCCGCCGCGGCGGTAGCAGGCGGGGCCGGGGTCGGCACCGGCGGAATCCGGACCGACGCGGAAGCGGGCGCCGTCATAATGCAGGACCGAGCCGCCGCCGGCCGCGACCGTGTGGATCAGCATCATCGGCGCGCGCATGCGCACGCCCGCCACGGCCGTCTCGAAGCTCCGCTCATATTCGCCATCGAAATGCGACACGTCGGTCGAGGTGCCGCCCATGTCGAAGCCGATGACGCGCGGAAAGCCGGCCTGTCGCGCGGTCTCGACCGCTGCGACGACCCCGCCCGCCGGCCCGGACAGGATCGCGTCCTTGCCCTCGAACAGTTCGGCCGCGGTCAGGCCGCCGGACGACATCATGAACATCAGGCGCGGTGCCGAGGCGTGGGAGATATCCGGCCGACCCGCTCCCCCTGCTCCGTCCCGCTTCGCGGGAAAGGGAGGGGGCGTGAGGGTATCGGGTTCACCCCGACCGTCCCCGGAGGCTTCCGAAGGTCCGATCCCGAGCTCCTCCGCCACCTGGTCGACATAGCGGCGCAGGATCGGCGAGAGATAGGCGTCGACGACCGTGGTGTCGCCGCGGCCGACGAGCTTCACGAGCGGCGAGACGCGGTGCGACACCGAGATCTGGCGGAAGCCCGCGGCGCGGGCGATCTCGGCGGCGCGGCGCTCGTGCTCGGGATATTTCCAGGCGTGCATGAAGACGATCGCGACGGCATCGCAACCGCTTCGGCGATGAAGCTGAAGTTCTGATTCAAGATGAGCTTCGTCGAGCGACCGCTCGATCGTTCCGTCGGCGCGGACGCGCTCTTGGGCCTCGACGACCCCGGCATAGAGGAGTTCCGGCTTGACGATCTTCTTCGCGAAGATGTCGGGCCGCGCCTGATAGCCGATCTCGAGCGCGTCGCGGAAGCCGGCCGTGATGACGAGGAGGGTGCGCTCGCCCTTCCGCTCGAGAAGGGCGTTGGTGGCGACGGTGGTTCCCATCTTCACGGTCGCGATGGTGCCGGCGGGGATCGGCGCGCCGGCGGCGAGACCGATCATCTCGCGGATGCCGTGCACGGCCGCGTCGCGCCAGGCGCCGGGGTTCTCCGACAGGAGCTTGTGGACCCGGATCCGGCCTTCGGGATCGCGCGCGACGATGTCGGTGAAGGTGCCGCCGCGGTCGATCCAGAAGTCCCACCGTCCGCCGCCCGCCATCTGCCCGCTCCTCGCGCTCGTCCGCGCCGATCAAGCATGCCGTCCGTGGCGAGGGCAAGCTTGCGCGGGACTTGTGGCGCGAACCCCTGCGGCGGCGCGGCGCGGAGACGCGGCCTCGCGCCGTGCCGCCGCATCGCCTATGATGGGTGACTCGTTCCGGTCTGCCTTCCATGAGCCTCTGGTCCCGTCTCGCCGAACTCCTGCACTGCCTGCCCGGCCCCTGCGCCCTCGGGACGTTCGTGGACGGCATCGTCGAGACCGTGAAATCGGTGTTCGGCGGCGATCCGGAGATGCGCCGGCAGGTCGCCTTCTCGGTCTCGATGATCGCGCTTTCGGCCAAGATGGCGAAGGCGGACGGTGTGGTCACCGCGGACGAGGTCGAGGCCTTCCGCCAGCTCTTCGTCATCCCGGAGGGGGAGGCGAAGAACGTCGCCCGGCTCTACAACATCGCCCGTCAGGACGTTGCCGGCTTCGAGGCCTATGCGACGAAGCTCGCCGGCCTCTATGAGCGCGGCGCCGAGATCTATGAGGACATCGTCGACGGACTGTTCCACATCGCCAAGGCCGACGGTGCCGTGCACGAGAAGGAACTCGCCTATCTCGCCCGGGTGGCCGCGCTGTTCGGCATGACGAGCGCCGCCTTCCAGCGGATCGAGGCGCGTCACATCGTGCCGGAAGAGGGCGATCCCTATCTGATCCTCGGTGTCGACCGCGCCGCGAGCGACGACGAGGTGAAGCGGCACTACCGGCGGATCGTCTCCGCGACGCATCCCGACCGGCTGATCGCCCGCGGCGTGCCGCCCGAATTCATCGCCATCGCGACCCAGAAGCTCGCCGCGCTCAACGGCGCCTATGACCGCATCCGCCGGCAGCGGGCCTTCGCTTGATCGCGATCGTCCGGCGGCCGTCGCCGAACCATAATGAGCGCCCGGCCGGCAAGCCGGTCGACCTCCTGATCCTGCACTATACCGACATGGCGAGCGCGGAGGCGGCGATCGCCTGGCTCGCCGCGCCGGAATCGAAGGTCTCCTGCCACTACGTCGTCGCCGAGGATGGCGTCGTGACGCAGATGGTCGAGGAGGACCGGCGCGCCTGGCATGCCGGCGTGTCGTCATGGAAGGGCGAGGCCGACGTCAACGGCCGCTCGATCGGGATCGAGATCGCCAATCGCGGCCATGATCACGGCTATCCGGATTTTCCCGATGTCCAGGTCGAGGCGGTCGCCGCGCTCGCCCGCGACATCTGCGCACGTCATGGCATACCGGCCGAGCGTGTGCTCGCCCATTCGGACGTCGCGCCGCAGCGCAAGCGCGACCCCGGCGAGAAGTTTCCCTGGGGTCGGCTGGCGGCCGCCGGCGTCGGCCATTTCGTGCCGCCGGAGCCGATCTCGGGCGGACGCTTCCTTGCCCCCGGCGAGGCCGGCGAGCCGGTCGCCGCACTCCAGGCGATGCTCGGCTATTACGGCTATGGCCTTGAGATCACCGGCGTTTACGATCCGGCGACCGAGGCGGTGGTGACCGCCTTCCAGCGCCACTTCCGGCCCGAGCGCGTCGACGGCATCGCCGACCGCTCGACCCTCGCGACGCTGCACAGGCTGGCCCGCGCCCTCGTCTGAAAGGACGCTCCCGCGCAGCACCGCCGAGGCGGCCTGCCGACGCCATCGCGCTCACGAATTACGAAAAATCTTTCACACATTTGAACGGTCGGGCCGCATTTCGGCGCAATTCGGAATCGAAGGGAGCGCACCGCAACAGAGTGAGTTTTTACCTATAATGAAATTATCGCTCGCGCCGGTCGCTCTCGCGCTCGCCTTCTGCGCCCTTCAGGCGCTTCCCGCCGCCGCCGCGTCGGGCCGGCTCCTGAAATCGAACGAGACGCGCATCGAAGCCGCGAATGCCGAGCGTCCCTATGCGACGCTGATCGCCCGCCACGCCGCGGAGAACGGCGTTCCCCTCGAGCTCGCCCATGCCGTCGTCAGCGTCGAGAGCCGCTACCGGCCGAACATGACGGGCAGCGCCGGCGAGATCGGCCTGATGCAGATCAAGCTCGCGACGGCGCGGGGCCTCGGCTACACCGGCAGCCGCAAGGCGCTCTACGATCCGGACATCAATCTGCGCTGGGGCATGCTCTATCTCGGCATGGCGCGCGATCTCGCCGACGGCGACCTCTGCGGCACGATCCTGCGCTACAATGCCGGCCACGCCGCGAAGCGGATGTCGAAGGGGCCGGCGCGCTATTGCTCGAAGGTCCGGCAGATCCTCGCCAGCAACTGACCGCCGCTCCGCTCGGTCGTCGTCGCAGCGTCATCGAGCGCCGCTAGGCAGTCGCGATGATCGAGATTTCCACCGAGCGCCTCTCGAAGACCTTTGCTGCGACGCGGGCGCTCGATGCGGTGTCGCTCACCCTTCCGGCGGGCTCCTTCACGGCGCTTCTCGGACCATCGGGTTGCGGGAAGACGACGCTCCTGCGCCTGATCGCCGGGTTCGAGGCGCCGGACGAGGGTGTCATCCGGTTCGACGGCCGCGTGATCGCCGATCCGCGGCGCCAGATCGGGCCGGAGGATCGCGGCATCGGCGTGGTGTTCCAGTCCTATGCGCTCTGGCCGCACATGGATGTCGCCGGCAATGTCGGCTATCCGCTCGCCACCCGCGGCGTCGGCAGGGCGGAGCGTGCGGCCCGTATCGCCGAAGTGCTCGGCATCGTCGGCCTTTCGGGCGCCGAGGGCCGCCGGATCGACGAGCTTTCCGGTGGCCAGAGGCAGCGCGTCGCGCTCGCCCGCTGTCTCGTGGCCGAGGCCGGCGTCATCCTGTTCGACGAGCCGCTCGCCAATCTCGACGTGCATCTGCGCGCCGCCATGGTGGAGGCCTTCCGTGAGGTCCATCGCCGTTCCGGCGCGACCATCCTCTACGTAACCCACGACCAGTCCGAAGCGCTCGCGCTCGCCGACCGGGTCGCCGTGATGCAGGGCGGGCGGATCGCCCAGCTCGCCGCACCCGAACAGATCTATCGCGCCCCGGCCGATGCGATGGTCGCCGGTTTCGTCGGGCGCGGCGCGCTCGTCTCCGGCGAGGTCCGCGGCGCCGCGGAGCGACAGGCCACGGTCGAGGTGGCCGGTGTTGCGATCCCCGCGCGCGCCGCGCGCCCGATGTCCGGATCCGTCCGGCTGCTTCTGCGTCCCGAGGGGTTGCGGATCGCGGCCGATGCACAGGCGCCGGCCCTCGCCGCGACCGTCGCCTCCGCGACCTATCGCGGCGCGTTCTACGAGGTGGTCGCAGCGATCGCCAACGGCGAGCGCCTCCTCGTCGATTGTGTGGAAGCGCCCGCCGTCGGCGCCCCGATCCGCATCGCCGTTTCGGATGCCTGGGTGGTGCCCGGCTAGCGCCAGGGCAGGGTGCCGGCGGGAAGGCGGGCGCCGAGCCGGTCGACGGCGGCGAGGAGCAGCACCACGACGGCGAGGGTCGCCGTCGCGATGGCCGCCGCGGCGTTGCCGAGCCCGGCTTCATCGAGGCTGAAGAGTACGACGCCGAGCGTCTCGTTGCCGCCGGACCAGAGCAGCGCCGATACGGTCAGCTCGTTGAAGGCGCTCATGAAGACGAGCAGGGCCCCGGCGACCGCGGCGGGCAGCGCGATCGGCGCGGTGATGGTCAGGAGCCGGCGCGGCGCCCGCGCGCCCGACACCGCGGCCGCCTCGTCGAGCTCGCGCGGGATGCGGCCGATCGCGGCGGAAACCGGCTTCAGCGAGAGGGCGAGGAACCGCATCAGATAGGCGACGAGGATGATCGCGGCCGTCGCGTAGAGGCTGCCGATCAGGGGCAGCGGCCGCAGGAAGAGGAGAATGCAGGCGATCGCGAGCACGATGCCGGGGATCGCGTAAGGCAGTTCGACGAGGTTGCGCACGAGCGTGCGGACGCGCGGCGAAAACCGCTCGGTCGCTACCGCGAGCGGGATGGCCATCGTGGCGAGGATCAGCGCCGCCCCTCCGGCGAGCAGGAAGGAATTGCGGAAGGCCCGCGCCGTCGCCGCCTGGGAGAACAGCACCTCCTCGAAATTGCGCAGGGTTGCGGTCTCGGGGGAGAGCGGCACGCCGAAGGCGGGCACGAGCGCGGCGGCGAGCAGCGCGGCCGCCGGTAGGACCAGAATGAGGACGAGCACAAGACAGGCGAGCAGGGCGGCCGGCAGCCGCAGTGCACCGAGCCGCAGTCGCGGCGGCTGCCCTGTGGAGAAACGTGTCGACCGCCGGCCGAGTGCCCGGGCCTGGACGATGATGCCGGCGATGGCGAGGCCGGCGATCGGCACCGCGAGCGCCGTCGCCTCCGGCAGCGCGGCCGGACCGAAGCTCGCCAGGCGCTGATAGATCAGCGTCGTCAGCGTCAGATAGTTGGAGGACATGCCGAGGAGCGCCGGAATGCCGAAATTGCCGATGCCGGAGATGAAGGCGAGCGCCGCGGCGGCGACGAGAGAGGGCCGAAGCAGCGGCAGGACGATCGTCACGAGGGCGCGCAGGCGCCCGGCGCCCGCGGCCTGCGCCGCCTCGAAGAGATCGCGCGGCAGGCCGGCGAGGCCGGCGCGCAGCGTCACGAAGACGATCGGTGCGTGCTGGATGCCATAGAGCAGGATGATGCCGCCGCGGCCGGCGATCGGGTTGCCGCTGCCCGGCGGCGGGGCGAGGCCGACGGCGCCGAGAAGCGCGCTCGATGGGCCGAGGAGATGCAGCCAGGCGAGCGCCGTCACCTGCGGGGCGATCATCAGCGGCAGGATGAAGAAGAAGCCGAGCGCGCGCCGGCCGGGCAGGTCGGTGAGCGCGAGGGCGAAGGCGAAGGGTCCGCCGATGGCGAGCGAGACGAGGGCGCCGAAGAAGGCGGTGTCGAGCGTGTGAACCGCGGCGCGCAGCGCCGCCGGCCGGGCGGGCCGCTCGGCGAGGGCCGCGGGGTCGAAGACGCCGCCCGGCGCGATCGCCGCGAGGAGCAGCCGTCCGATCGGCAGGGCGGCGAGAAGGCCGATGACCAGCAGCGCGGCGAGAACCGTCGCGGCGCCCTCGTTTCGCCGGCGGCGCGCCGCCGCCGGACTTTCGATGCGGGCCATGGGGCCTACTGGCCGAGCGCCTCGGAGAACTTCTCCTTGTTCGCCGTCTCGTTGGCGAGCGCGGCGGCGGCGTCATAGGAGAGCACCTTGATCGCCGCGCGGTCCGGATAGCCGGCCGGCAGGGCCACGCCGGCGCGCGCCGGGATATAGCCCTGGCTGGAGGCGAGCTTCTGGCCGTCCTCCGACAGGATGAAGTCGACGAAAGCCTTGGCGGCGTCCGGGTTCTTGGCGGTCGAGAGGATGGCGACCGGCTCGGTCACGGCGGAGACGCCTTCCGTCGGGAACACGAACTCGACCGGCGCGCCCTTCGCCTTCTCGCGGATCGGCATATAGTCGACGATCATGCCGAACAGCTTGTCGCCGCCGGCGACCGCCTTCAGCACGTCGCCATTGCCGCCGCTCGCCTGGACGCCGTTGGCGCCGAGGTCCTGATAGAACTTCCAGCCCTCGGCGAGGTTCTCGGTCAGGGTGACGGTGTGGATGAGCGCCGCGCCGGACGTGAGGGGGCTCGGAATGGCGACGAGGCCCTTCGCCTCGGGCTTGGCGAGATCGAGCCAGCTCTGCGGCACGAAGGGTGCCTTGGTGTTGTAGACGATGCCGGTCGTGATGAGCTTGGTCGAGAAATAGGTCTTGTCCGGATCCATCTGTGCGCCTTCGAAGGCGGTGATGTCGGCCTGCGGATAGGCCATCAGGCGGCCTTCCTTCTTGAGGCCTTCCATCGTCACCACGTCGGCGATCAGCAGCAGATCGGGCTGCGGCGCGCCGGCCTCGATCTCGGCGCGCAGCTTCGCCATGATCTTCGGCGTGCCGTCGCGCACCCATTCGACGGTGACGCCGGGATTCTTCGCCATGAAGGCGTCGACGGTCTGCTGGGCGTCGGTGTTGGGCTGGCTGGTGTAGAGGACGAGCTTGCCTTCGGCGGCATGAGCCGCGCCGAGGCCGGTGGCGAGCATCAGGGCGGCGAGGAGGGACGAGCGCATCGGGGGGTCCTTTCGGCTTCGAGCGTCGGGCGGGAGGGAGGCGCCCGCCGTCGTCCGGCCGATTAAGCCCACTCGGTCACGTCCCGATGACAGACGACTATCCGGCCGGACGCGGCGGCAGGTCCGACGCGTCGGCCGGGACGGGTGTTTGTTCGAGCGCTTCGATGAGCCCCTTCATCTCCTCGATCTCGCGCAACTGGGTCGCGATGATCCCGTCGGCGAGCGCGCGCACGCGCGGGTCGCGGATGTGGGCGCGGCTGCTCGTCAGGACGGCGATCGAGTGATGCGGGATCATTGCCTTCATGTAGGCGACGTCGCCGACCGTCTCCTGGCTGCGCACGAGCCACAGCGCACCGGCGAACACGACCGCGGCGAGCGCCGTGACGGCGATGTTGACGCGGGGGTTCGGATACATCGCGCCCATGAACGCGATCATCACGATCGTCATCGCCGCGCCCATCATCAGGGTCATCCAGGCCCGGGTCTGGCTGAAGAACACGTGCTCGGGCGCGAAGGTGTTGAGGTACATGAGCCCGAACATCAGAACGGTCGAGGCGAGGATCATCGCGGCGAAGCGGAGATAGCTCATCGCATTGCCCTTTCGGGAAGGCCCCCGTCTGGAACGGGCGAGCCCCGCGATCGATGCATCCGTCCTTGACCGGCGGGCCAATCCCTATATGCAGGCGGGCGCCAGCCGGCCGGACGGCCGCTCCGGCACGTGTCGAAAGGCCGCCGGGGAGGAAAGTCCGGGCTCCACGGAGAAACGGTGCCGGGTAACGCCCGGCGGGGGCGACCCCAGGGAAAGTGCCACAGAAAACGAACCGCCGTGCGGCATGCCGCGCGGCAAGGGTGAAAAGGTGGGGTAAGAGCCCACCGCGGGCCCGGCAACGGGAACGGCATGGCAAACCCCACCGGGAGCAAGACCGAATAGGGACGACGCGGGGCGAAAGCCCCACCCCTCTCCGGGGCGGTCGTCCGGGTGGGTCGCGCGAGGCGTCCGGCGACGGGCGTCCCAGAGGAATGGTCGTCACGCGGCTTCGGCCGCCATACAGAACCCGGCTTACAGGCCGGCTGGCAACTCCCTTCAGAGTTCGGGCGGAGTGCGGGTGGGACGGTGTCCCACGCCGCCGGCCGCCCATGGCGGGCGGGCCGTTGCGGCCTCCCTGCGGCAGGACGTCGGCCCCGCCGCGCCGCAGGGCGGCGCGCTTGGCGACGACGCTCGATATCGTCCGAAAATGCTTGGATTTCTGCGGTTTCAACGAAGGGTTAACCAAAGCGCGTCAGCTTCGCGTTGTCGGTCTGGGGGGACTCGGTGGGGCTTGATTCCATTGACGCCCATAGAGGCCCATGATATCCCAATCGTGACCCGCCGAGTGATGGGAGAGGCCTCCCATCGGAGTGGCTTCGGTCTTGTGCGGAACCGACGGGTCAGCGTCAGAGCGGTGCCAGGTGTCCTTCCCGATCCGGGTTCCTCGCGGACCCGGAGGGCGGCCGCCTTGTCCCGGTTCGACGCCGGCGAGAGGGGCGATGGACGAGTTCGTTTCCACCTTCACGAACAGGCTGGACTCGAAAGGGCGCGTGTCGATCCCCGCATCCTTCCGTGCCGTCCTGGCACGCGACGGGTTCGACGGGCTCTATTGCTGCCCGAGTCTCGATCAGGCGTCGGTGGATGCGGGCGGCTCGCGGCTCGTCGGCCAGATCAAGGACACGCTCGGCCAGTTCGAACCCTTTTCGGACGATCACGAACTGCTCTCGACCACGCTGATCGGCGAGAGCGAGGTGCTGAGGATCGACACGGAAGGCCGCATCGCGCTCACCGACACGCTGAAGGCGCATGCCGGGATCACCGGGGCGGTCACCTTCGTCGGTCAGGGCTACAAATTCCAGCTCTGGGAGCCGGAGCGCTTCGTCGCCTATCGCGACGCCGCCAAGGCGCGGCTGCGCGACATTCGCGGCCGGCTCGGCGCGCGCGGCGCGGGCGGTGCGGCATGAGCGAGGCGGCGCTGCGCCATGTGCCGGTCATGCTCGACGCCGTGCTCGCGCATCTGGCGCCGCGGCCGGGCGAGACGATCGTCGACGGCACGTTCGGCTTCGGCGGTTACACGCGCGGCATCCTCGGCGCCGGCGCATCCGTGATCGCGATCGACCGCGATCCGGAGGCGATCGCCGGGGGGGCGGCGCTCGTCGCGGCGCAGGCCGGCCGGCTCGACCTCGTGCACGGCCGGTTCGGCGACCTCGACACGATCGCCGCCGAGGCCGGTCATCCGGCCGTCGACGGCGTCGTACTCGATATCGGCGTTTCCTCGATGCAGATCGACGAGGCGGAGCGCGGCTTCTCCTTCCGCCAGGACGGCCCGCTCGACATGCGGATGGAGCGGCAGGGGCCGAGTGCGGCCGATGTCGTCAACCGGATGGACCCCCGCGACCTCGCCCGCGTCATCGCCGTGCTCGGCGAGGAGCGGCGTGCCGGTGCGGTCGCCCGCGCGATCGCCGAGGACCGCAAGGCGAAGCCCTTCACCCGTACGCTCGAACTCGCCGGTCTCGTCGAGCGCGTCGTCGGCCGCCGTCACGACGATCCGATCCATCCGGCGACGCGGACCTTCCAGGCACTGCGCATCCTCGTCAACCGCGAGCTGGAAGAGCTCGGCCGGGCGCTCGCCGCCGCCGAACGGGCGCTGCGCGAAGGCGGCCGGCTCGTCGTCGTCACCTTCCACTCGCTCGAGGACCGGATCGTCAAGCGCTTCCTCGCCGAGCGCAGCGAGACGCGCGCCGGCGGCTCGCGCCATCTGCCCGAGGCGACCCTCGCGCCGCCGACCTTCACCCTCGCGGTGAAGGGCGTGGTCGAGGCGGACGCGGCGGAGATCGCCCGCAATCCGCGCTCGCGCTCGGCGAAGCTGCGCGCCGGCATCCGCACCGGCCATCCCGCCCGGCCGCTCGATCTCGCCGCGATCGGCGTACCGGTGCTGCCCGATTTCGTCGGGGGGAGGGGCTGATGGGGCGCTATTTCAACCTCGTCCTCCTCGTCGTGACGATCGCCGGCGCGATGGCGACCTATGCGATGAAGCACCGCGCCGAACTCGCCGCCGATCACGTCAAGACGCTGCGTGCCGACATCGCCCGGGAGAAGGAGGCGCTCACCCTCCTCAAGGCGGAGTGGAGCGTGCTCGACCAGCCGGCGCGCCTGCAGAACCTCGTCGCCCGCCACGCGGGTTTCCTGCAGCTCGCGCCGCTCGACGTCCGGCAGATCGCCTCGCTCGCCGATGTGCCGGAGAAGCCGGTCGTGCCGCCCGCGCTCGACGGCTTCACCACCGGTGCCGTTCCGCCGCCGCCCGCCCCTCCGAAGCCCCCGGTCGCAGGAGCCCCGATCCGATGAGCACGACGATGTTCGACGGTCCCGCCGTCGCGAGCACGCCGCGTCTGAAGCCGGGTCGCCGGGTGATGCCGAAGGTCGCGCGCGACCAGACGCGCGGCCGGCTCTTCCTCGCCATCTGCGCCTTCACGATGGTCTATGGCGTGCTCGCCGGCCGGCTCGTCTATCTCGGCCTCACCGAGACCGACGACGTCGTGCATTACGGCCGTGCCGCTTCCGAGATCGCCACCACCCGGCCCGACATCGTCGACCGCAATGGCGAGATCCTCGCCACCGACATCAACACGGCCTCGCTCTATGCCGAGCCGCGCCGCATCATCGATCCCGACGAGGCGGCCGAACTGATCAATTCGGTGCTGCCGGATCTCAAGCCCTCGGAGCTGCGCCGCAAGCTCTCGGGCGATGCCGGCTTCGTCTGGCTGAAACGCGAGATCTCGCCGGCGGTCCAGGCGGCGATTCACCGGCTCGGCATTCCGGGCATCGGCTTCCTCACCGAGAAGCGGCGCTTCTATCCCGGCGGACCGGCGGCGGCGCATGTCGTCGGCCTCGTCAATGTCGACAATCAGGGCATTGCGGGCATCGAGCGGGCGGTCGACCAGCGCGGCCTTTCCGATCTGCACGGCGCCGGCTTCGCGATGGGCCGCAGCGACCTGGAGCCGGTCGAGCTCTCGCTCGACCTGCGCGTCCAGCACGTGCTGCGCGACGAGCTCGCCTCGGCCATGGAGCGTTATCACGCGGTGGCGGCGACCGGGGTGATCGTCAATGCGAAGACCGGCGAGGTGCTCGCCCTCGCCTCGCTGCCCGATTTCGATCCCAACAATCCGGTCGACGCCAACAAGCCCGACCGGCTCAACCGGATGACCGCCGGGACCTATGAGCTCGGCTCGGTGTTCAAGAGCTTCACCTTCGCCATGGCCTTCGACAGCGGCCGGGTGAAGATGGACGACACCTTCGATGCCCGCGCGCCGATCCGCGTCGGCCGCTTCACCATCTCCGACTTCCACGGCAAGCACCGCGTGCTCTCCGTGCCGGAGATCTTCCTCTATTCGTCGAACATCGCGACGGCGAAGATGGCGCTCGCCGTCGGGCTCGACAATCAGCGCGGCTATCTCGAGCGCTTCGGCCTGCTTTCGAAGCTGCAGACGGACCTGCCGGAGGTCGCGACGCCGCAGCTGCCGAAGAAGTGGAGCGACGTCGCCGCGATGACGGTGTCCTTCGGCCACGGCATCGCCATCACGCCGATGCAGGCCGCGATGGCGGACGTCGCGCTCGTCAACGGCGGAATCCTGTTGCCGCCGACCTTCTTCCGGCGCACCGAGAAGGAGGCGATGGCGCTCGGCACCCGTATCATCAGCCCGGAGACGAGCGACAAGATGCGCTACCTCTTCAATCTCAACATCGCCGATCCGCGCGGCTCGGGCAGCCGCGCCGGCGTGCCGGGCTATCGCGTCGGCGGCAAGACCGGCACGGCGGAGAAGGTCGAGAACGGCCGCTACGTCAACAACAAGCGGCTGAACAGCTTCCTCGCCGCCTTCCCGATGGACGATCCGAACTATGTCGTCCTCGTCACGCTCGACGAGCCGAAGCCGGAGCGCGAGGGCATCGGCGCCACCGCCGGCCTCAACGCCGCGCCCACCGTCGGGGCGATCGTGCGACGCTCGGCGGCGCTGCTCGGCGTCAAGCCGGAGGCGCCGCAACCCGGGGGTGCCTTGCTCGTGTCCTATTGAGGCGAGAGGAAAGGGTCGCTATGCCCTCCGCCCGATGAGAACCGAGCCCCGCCGATGACCACCGCTGCAGGAAGACGCCTCGGAGAACTGGTCCCGGCCGGGATCACGGTGCCCGGTGCGGCATCGGATCTCGCCGTCCGCGGTCTGACCGCCGACAGCCGCGCGGCCGCGCCCGGCTTCCTGTTTGCCGCCCTCTCCGGGGCGCGGACGGATGGGGCGCGCTTCGTCGCCGATGCGGTCGGCCGCGGTGCGGTCGCCGTGCTCGCCGGGCGTGATGCGGCGCTTCCCGAGCCGCTCGGCGTCCCCGTGCTCCTCGCCGACGATCCCCGCGCAGCACTCGCCGCGATCGCGGCACGCTTCTATCCCCGCCAGCCCGACCATCTCGTCGCGGTGACGGGCACGAGCGGCAAGACCTCGGTCGCGGTCTTCGCGCGACAGATCTTCGCCCATGCCGGCAAGGCCGCCGCCTCGATCGGCACGATCGGCGTCGTCTCGCCCGCCGGTTCCGATTACGGCGCGCTGACGACGCCCGATCCCGTCACGCTGCACCAGACGCTCGACCGGCTGGCGCGCGAAGGCGTCACCCATGCCGCGCTCGAAGCGTCGAGCCATGGCCTCGACCAGCACCGCCTCGACGGTGTCCGGCTCGCCGCCGCCGGCTTCACCAATCTCGGCCGCGACCATATGGACTATCATCCGACGGTCGAGCACTACCTCGCCGCCAAGCTGCGGCTGTTCCGCGATCTCCTGCCCGAGGGCGGCGTCGCGGTCGCCGATGTCGACGGCCCCTATGGCGCGTCCGTGCGCGAGGTTGCGCTCCGCCGCGGCCAGACCTTCATCGATATCGGCCGCGCCGCCGCGGCGATCCGGATCGCCGCGGTGCGGCCCGACGCCTCCGGCCAGACGATCGAGATCGACGGCGCCTATGGCCGCCACGTCGTCGCGCTGCCGCTCGCCGGAACCTTCCAGGTGTCGAATGCGCTCGTCGCCGCCGGCCTCGCGATCGGTGCCGGCATTGATGCCGACTCCGCTTTCGCCGCGCTCGGCCAACTCGTCGGCGCGTCCGGCCGGCTCGAGCGGGTCGGGGCGATCGGCGGCGCGCTCGTCTTCGTCGACTATGCGCACAAGCCCGACGCGATCGAGCAGGCGCTCGCCGCACTCCGGCCGATGACGCGCGGCCGGCTGATCGTCGTGTTCGGCGCCGGTGGCGACCGCGATCCCGGCAAACGGCCGCTGATGGGCGCGGCCGCCGTTCGCGCCGCCGATGTGGTGATCGTCACCGACGACAATCCGCGCTCCGAGGAGCCGGCGGCGATCCGCGCCGCGATCCTCGCCGCCGCCCCGGGGGCGATCGAGATCGCCGACCGCGGCGCGGCGATCCGCAGCGCCATCGCCATGCTCGCGCCCGGCGATGTGCTCTGCATCGCCGGCAAGGGCCATGAGACCGGGCAGATCGTCAACGGCGTCGTCCATCCCTTCTCGGATCATGCCGTCACCCTGGCTGCGATCGCCGAAAGGGAGGCTGCATGACCGCGCCGCTGTGGTCGTTCCCCGATCTCGTCGAGGCGGTGCGCGGCCGCCCCACCGGCACCTCGGCGCCGGCGGTCGGGGGCATCTCGATCGACAGCCGCACGGTCCAGCCGGGCGACGCCTTCTTCGCCATCAAGGGCGACCGGTTCGACGGCCATGATTTCGTCGGCGCCGCGGTGGCGCACGGCGCCTCGGTCGCCGTCGTCGCGCAGGAGCGGCTCGCCGGCATGGGCCGCATCACCGTGCCGCTCGTCGTCGTCTCCGACGTTCTCGCCGCGCTCGAGGCGCTGGGCGTCGCCTCGCGGGCCCGCTCGCGCGCCAAGATCGTCGGCGTGACCGGCAGCGTCGGCAAGACCTCGACCAAGGAGATGCTCGGCCGGGCGCTCGCCGCGAGCGGCGAGACGCATTTCTCGCCGGCCTCCTTCAACAATCACTGGGGCGTGCCGCTGACGCTCGCGCGCATGCCCGCCTCGGCGCGCTTCGGCGTGTTCGAGATCGGCATGAACCATGGCGGCGAGATCACCCCGCTCACCCGCATGGTGCGGCCGCATTCGGCGATCGTCACCACCATCGAGCCGGTCCATCTCGAGCACTTCCCGGACGGCATCGACGGTATCGTGCGCGCCAAGGCGGAGATCTTCCTCGGTGTCGAACCCGGCGGCGCCGCGCTCCTCAACCGCGACAACCCGCATTACGAGGCGCTCGCGCTGCTCGCCATCGAGGCCGGCGTCGAGCGGGTGCTCTCCTTCGGCGAGACCGCAGATGCCGATGCGCGGCTCGACCGCGTTACCCTCGATGCCGA
This sequence comes from Prosthecomicrobium pneumaticum, assembly GCF_014199915.1. Taxonomy (GTDB): domain Bacteria; phylum Pseudomonadota; class Alphaproteobacteria; order Rhizobiales; family Kaistiaceae; genus Prosthecomicrobium; species Prosthecomicrobium pneumaticum. Next base: position 675,429 of record NZ_JACHOO010000003.1, read on the forward strand.
GCGCTCGGCGGTCGAGGCGACCATTCTCGGCCACCGTGTGGTGTTCCGCCTCGGGGCGCCGGGCCGCCATCTCGTCCAGAACGCGCTCGCCGTGCTGCTCGCCGTCGCCGATCTCGGCGGCGATCTCGAGGCGGCGACCGCGGCGCTCGTCGCCATGCGGGCCGGCAAGGGGCGGGGCGAGCGCTCCACCCTCTCGATCGGCGCCGCCGAGGCGACCCTGATCGACGAGAGCTACAACGCCAATCCCGCATCGATGCGCGCCGCGATCGCGCTGCTCGCCCAGACCGAGCCGGTCGGCGCCGGGCGGCGGATCGCCGTTCTGGGCGACATGCTGGAGCTCGGGCCGGAGGCGACGGCGCTGCACGCCGCGCTCGCCGGGCCGCTCGCCGCCGCCGGCATCGACCGCGTCTATCTCGCCGGTCCGCTGATGGCCGCCCTCTGGGAGGCCTTGCCGGAGGGCCGCAGAGGCCATTATGCGGAGAGCGCGAGCGCGCTCGAGCCGATTCTCTCCGCCGAGATCGCGCCGGGTGACGTCGTGATGGTCAAGGGCTCCAACGGCAGCCGGATGGGCCCCCTCGTCGAAGCGTTGAAGTCGCGTTTCGCGTCCCCCGATCAAGCGGCGCCGCCGCGCCCGACAGGAATCTCCTGATGTTCTATTTCCTGGTGGAGCTCTCGCAGCAGTTCTCCGCCCTCAACATCTTCCGCTACATCACCTTCCGCGTCGGCGGAGCGACGATCACCTCGCTCGCCTTCGTCTTCCTGTTCGGCCCGGCGATCATCCGGGCGCTCAGGGTGAAGCAGGGCAAGGGCCAGCCGATCCGCGAGGATGGGCCGCAGAGCCACCTGCTGACCAAGAAGGGCACGCCCACGATGGGCGGCCTGATGATCCTGTCCGGCCTCGTCTTCAGCACGCTTCTGTGGGCGAATCTGGCGAGCGTGCATGTCTGGGCGGTGCTCGCCGTGACGATCGGCTTCGGCCTGATCGGCTTCTACGACGACTATCTCAAGGTGACGAAGCAGAGCCACAAGGGCTATTCGGGTCGTGCCCGCCTCGTCGCCGAATTCGCCATCGCCGGCGTCGCCTGCTACGCGCTCGTCCATCTCGCCGGCGGGCCGCTCGCGACCGCGCTCACCTTCCCCTTCGTCAAGGAGGCGGTGATCAATCTCGGCCTGTTCTTCATTCCCTTCGGCGCCTTCGTCATCGTCGGCGCCGGCAATGCGGTCAATCTGACCGACGGGCTCGACGGCCTCGCCATCGTGCCGGTGATGATCGCCGCGGCGAGCTTCGGCGTGATGGCCTATCTGTCGGGCAACGCGGTCTTCGCCGAATATCTGCAGATCCATTTCGTGCCCGGCACGGGCGAGCTCGCCGTGCTCTGCGGCGCGATGCTCGGCGCCGGCCTCGGCTTCCTCTGGTTCAACGCCCCGCCGGCGGCGATCTTCATGGGCGATACCGGATCGCTCGCGCTCGGCGGCATGCTCGGCGCGATCGCCGTCGCGACCAAGCACGAGATCGTGCTCGCCATCATCGGCGGCCTCTTCGTGCTCGAGGCGGTGTCGGTGATCATCCAGGTCGCCTCGTTCCGGCTCACCGGCCGGCGGGTGTTCAGGATGGCGCCGATCCATCATCATTTCGAGCATCTCGGCTGGACCGAGCCGCAGATCGTCATCCGCTTCTGGATCATCGCGGTGGTGCTCGCTCTCGTCGGCCTGTCGAGCCTGAAGATCCGGTGAGGATGGGCATGGAGCACCGCCGATGACCCCCGTCACCTGCTTCGAGGGCAAGCGCGTCGCCGTCATCGGCCTCGGCGGCTCGGGCCTCGCCTCGGCGCGCGCGCTGATCGCCGGCGGCGCCGAGGTCGCCTGCTGGGACGACGGCTCGATCGCCGTCGAGGCGGCGCGCGCCGTCGACCTGCCGGTCGTCGACCTCAGCGAGGCGGATTTCTCCGCCTTCGACGCGCTGCTGCTCGCCCCGGGCATTCCGCTCACCCATCCGAAGCCGCATTGGTCCGTCCTGAAGGCGAAGGCGGCGCGGATCGAGATCCTCGGCGACATCGAACTGTTCTGCCGCGAGCGGCGCGAGATCGCGCCCGACGCGCCCTTCGTCGCGATCACCGGCACCAATGGCAAGTCGACCACGACGGCGCTGATCGCGCATCTCCTCACCGTCGATGGCTGGGACGTCCAGCTCGGGGGCAATATCGGCACCGCGATCCTGGCGCTCGAGCCGCCCTCGGAGAACCGGGTGCACGTCATCGAGTGCTCGTCCTTCCAGATCGACCTCGCGCCCTCGATCGACCCCACGGTCGCCGTGCTCCTCAACGTCACCGAGGACCATCTCGACCGGCACGGCACGATCGAGCACTACGCCGCCGTCAAGGCACGGCTGCTCGGCCATGCCGGCACGGCGATCGTCGGCATCGACGACGAATGGTCGACCTCGATCGCCGACAGCCTGATCGGCCAGGGCAAGAAGGTGGTGCGCTTCACCGTGCGCCGCCCGGTCACGCAAGGCTATTATGCCGACAAGGGCCGCATCTTCGAGGTCGAGGCGGCCGTCAGCCACCAGATCGCCGACCTCACCGGCATCGGCGCGCTGCGCGGCCAGCACAATGCCCAGAACGCCACCGCCGCGGTCGCCGCCGCCAAGGCGCTCGCCGTCGCCGAACCGGTGATCGCCAAGGGGCTGAAGAGCTTTCCGGGCCTCGCCCACCGCATGGAGCAGGTCGGCCGGGTCGGCCGGGTGCTGTTCGTCAACGATTCGAAGGCGACCAATGCGGATGCGGCCGAGAAGGCGCTGTCGAGCTTCGGCCGGATCTACTGGATCGCGGGCGGGCGACCGAAGACCGGCGGGATCGCGAGCCTCGCGCCGCTCTTTCCGCGCGTCGCCCACGCTTTCCTGATCGGCGAGGCGGCGCCCGATTTCGCCGACACGCTCGCCGCGAAGAAGGTGCCGCACGAGATTTCCGGCACGCTCGACAAGGCGGTGAAGGCGGCGCTCGCCGCGGCCGCCGCCGACGAAGCCGCCGAGCCGGTGGTGCTTTTGTCGCCCGCCTGCTCGTCCTTCGACCAGTTCCGCAACTTCGAGAAGCGCGGTGAGGCCTTCAAGGCGCTCGTCGCCGCTCTGCCCGGGTTCAAGCCGATCGAGGGAGGCAAGTGATGGTCAGCCGCGCCGACCGCAGCCTGTTTTCCGAATGGTGGTGGACCGTCGACAAATTCCTGCTCGTCGGCGTCCTGTTCCTGATGTTCGCGGGCGTCGTCCTGTCGCTCGCCGGCAGCCCGCCGGTCGCCGAGCGGATCGGCCTCGACAGCTTCCACTTCGTCAAGCGGCACATCTTCTTCCTGTTTCCGACCATCGCGATCCTGATCGGCGTCTCCTTCCTGACGCCCCGCCAGGTGCGGCGGGCGGCGCTCGTCATCTTCGTCGTGGCGCTGGCGCTGATGTTCCTGACGCTGTTCTTCGGCCACGAGGTCAAGGGCGCGCGGCGCTGGATCTCGCTCGCCGGCTTCTCGCTGCAGCCCTCGGAGTTCATGAAGCCGGCCTTTATCGTCCTCTCCGCCTGGCTCTTCACCGAGAGCACGCGGCAGTCGGACATTCCCGGCAACATCTTCGCCGTGCTCCTGCTCGCGATCGTCGTCTCGCTGCTCGTCGCGCAGCCCGATCTCGGCCAGACCATGCTGACCGTCATCGTCTGGTCGGCGGTGTTCTTCCTCGCCGGCCTCTCCTGGGTGTGGATCGGTGCGCTCGCCGGGCTCGCGGCGGGGGGCATCGTGCTCGCCTATTCGGTGTTTCCGCATTTCGCCGGCCGCATCAACCGCTTCCTCGATCCCTCGACGGGCGACACCTATCAGGTCGACACGGCCCTCGAATCCGTGCTGCACGGCGGCTGGTTCGGCCGCGGCCCGGGCGAAGGCATCGTCAAGCGCGTGCTGCCGGACAGCCACACGGACTTCATCTTTGCGGTGGCGGCGGAGGAGTTCGGCATCCTCCTCTGCATCCTGCTCGTGCTCGTCTTCGCCTTCATCGTCGTCCGCGGCCTGTCGCACAGCCTGAAGAACGAGGACGCCTTCGTGCGCCTCGCGGCAGCCGGGCTGTTCCTGCTGTTCGGCGTCCAGTCGGTCATCAACATGGCGGTCAATCTCAACCTGATGCCGGCGAAGGGCATGACGCTGCCCTTCGTCTCCTATGGCGGCTCGTCCATCCTCGCGCTCGCGCTGCAGATGGGCTTCGCGCTGGCGCTGACACGCCGGCGGCCCGAGACCGGCCGGCTGACGCTGCGCCGGATGCGGCCGGCCGGGGCGGAGGTCTGACGGTGATCCGGGGGCGTGTCGTCGTTTCCGCCGGCGGGACCGGGGGACATCTCTTCCCGGCGGAGGCGCTCGCCTGGGTGCTCGTCGCGCGCGGCTGGGAGATCCATCTCGCGACGGACCATCGCGCCGAGATGCTCGGCGCGACCTTCCCGGCGAAGGAGACGCACATCATCCGCTCCGCGACGCCCTCGGGCCGCGACCCGGTGGCGATCGCGAAGGCGCTGCTCGCGCTCTACGGCGGCTATCGCGAGGCGAAGGCGCTGCTCGCCGGCCTCGAGCCCGCCGTGGCGGTCGGCTTCGGCGGCTATCCGACCGTGCCGCCGATGCTCGCCGCGGCGCGTTCGGGCGTTCCGACGGTGATCCACGACGCCAATGCCGTGCTCGGCCGCGCCAACCGGCTGCTCGCCCGGGGCGCGACGGCGATCGCGACCAGCTTCGAAACGGTCGGTCATGGCGAGGCCTATCGCGCGAAGACGGTGATGACCGGCAATCCGGTGCGCCTCGCGGTCCGTGACGCCGCCGAGGCGCCCTATCCGTCGACCGCGCCGGGCGAGCCGCTGCGGCTCGTCGTCTTCGGCGGCAGCCAGGGCGCGCGCTTCTTCTCGGAGTTGCTGCCGGCTGCGCTCGGCCTTTTGTCTGCCGGTGAGCGCGCCCGGCTGAAGCTCGTCCAGCAATGCCGGCCGGAGGATCTCGAAGGCGTTCGCAAAGCCTATCGCGAACAGGGCGTTTCGGCCGAACTCGGGCCGTTCTTCCGCGACCTGCCGCGGCGGATCGCCGGCGCGCATCTCGTCCTGTCGCGCTCGGGCGCCGGCACGGTCGCCGAACTCGCCGTCATCGGCCGGCCGGCGATCATGGTGCCGCTGCCGCACGCCATCGACCAGGACCAGCGCCGCAACGCCGAGGTGCTGGCGGCGGCCGGCGGCGGCTGGCTGATCGACCAGGCGGCGCTGACACCGGAGCGGCTGGCGAGCGAATTGCGCGGCCATCTCGCCGATCCGGCGCCGCTCGTCCGCGCCGCGGCGGCGGCGAAGTCGATCGGCCGTGCCGATGCGGTCGACCGTCTCGCCGATCTCGTCGAGGCCGTCGCCCAGAAGCGGCCCTTTGCTACCGGAGTATCCTCATGAAAATGCCCCGCGACATCGGTGCCGTCCATTTCGTCGGCATCGGCGGCATCGGCATGAGCGGCATCGCCGAGGTGCTGATCAATCTCGGCTATCGTGTCCAGGGCTCGGACGCGGCGGAGAACGCCAATGTCCAGCGCCTGCGCGAGAAGGGGGCCCGGATCGCCATCGGACACGCCGCCGCCAATCTCGGCGAGGCGCGCGTCGTCGTCGTGTCCTCGGCGATCAAGGCCGGCAATCCGGAGCTGAAGGCGGCGCGCGAGCGCTTGCTGCCGGTCGTGCGGCGCGCCGAGATGCTCGCCGAGCTGATGCGGCTGAAGAGCGCCATCGCGATCGCCGGCACGCACGGCAAGACCACAACCACCTCGATGGTCGCGGCGCTCCTCGACGCCGGCGGCTTCGATCCCACCGTGATCAATGGCGGCATCATCAACGCCTATGGCACGAACGCCCGCATGGGCGCCTCCGACTGGGTGGTCGTCGAGGCGGACGAGAGCGACGGTTCTTTCGTCAAATTGCCGGCCGATGTCGCGCTGGTGACCAATATCGACCCGGAACATCTCGACCATTACGGCTCGTTCGACAAGGTGCGCGACGCCTTCGAGCAGTTCGTCGAGAACGTGCCCTTCTACGGCTTCGCCGTGATGTGCATCGACCACCCCGAGGTGCAGTCGCTGATCGGGCGGATCGAGGACCGGCGGATCGTCACCTACGGCGCCAATCCGCAGGCTGATGTGCGCTACACCGATCTCGCGAGCGAGGGCACCACCTCGCGCTTCCGCGTGCTGATCCGCGACCGGATCACCGGCGCGATGGAGGAGATCGACGATCTCGCCCTCCCCATGCCGGGCGAGCACAACGTCCAGAACGCCACCGGGGCGATCGCCATCGCTCACCAGCTCGGCATTCCCGCCGAGGCGATCCGGCGCGGCCTCGCCGGCTTCGGCGGCGTCAAGCGGCGCTTCACGCTCACCGGCACGACGGACGGCGTCTCGGTCTTCGACGATTACGGCCATCATCCGGTCGAGATCGCCGCGGTGCTGCGCGCGGCGCGATCGGCCGCGACGGGGCGGGTGATCGCCGTCGTCCAGCCGCATCGCTACACAAGGCTGCGCGATCTCTTCGACAGCTTCTGCGCCTGCTTCAACGATGCCGACACCGTGCTTGTCGCGCCCGTCTATGCGGCGGGCGAGAGCGCCATCGAGGGCATCGACCGCGATGCCCTCGTCGAGGGCCTGCGCGTGCGCGGCCACCGCGACGTGCGGCCGATCGCCGGTCCGGACGATCTCGCCCCGGCCGTGAAGGCGGTGGCCCGGCCCGGCGATTACGTCGTCTGCCTCGGCGCCGGCTCGATCACGCAATGGGCCTATGCGCTGCCCGGCCAGCTGAAGGACGCCGCCGCATGAGCGCCGCCCCCGCCATCTCCGGCGCCGGCTTTCCGCCGCTCGCGCTCGATCTCGACGGCGTGCGCGGCCGGGTGACGGCGAATGCGCCGCTCGCCCCGATCACCTGGTTCCGCGTCGGCGGGCCGGCCCAGGCCTTCTTCCAGCCGGCGGACGAGGACGATCTCGCGCTCTTCCTCGAGCGCCTGCCGGCGGAGATCCCGGTCACCGTGGTCGGCGTCGGATCGAACCTCCTGGTGCGCGATGGCGGCATTCCGGGCGTCGTCGTGCGGCTGTCGGCGAAGGGCTTCGGCGCGGCCACGGTGGAAGCGGGCGGCCGCATCCGGGTCGGCGCGGCGCTGCCCGACAAACGGGTCGCGGCCTTCGCGCTCGAAGCGGGGCTCGCCGGCTTCGCCTTCTATCACGGCATTCCCGGCGGCATCGGCGGTGCGCTGCGCATGAACGCCGGTGCGAACGGCTTCGAGACGCGCGACCGCCTGATCGAGGTGCGCGCCGTCGACAGGCAAGGCCGGCGCCATATCCTGCCGAACGCGGCGATGGGCTATTCCTACCGCGATTGCGACGCGCCGGACGATCTCATCTTCACCGAGGCCCTCTATCAGGGCGAGCCGGCCGAGCGGGCGGCGATCGAGGCGGTGATGGCCGAGGTCGAGGCGCATCGCGAGCGCGCCCAGCCGATCCGCGAGAAGACCGGTGGCTCGACCTTCAAGAACCCCGAGGGCGGCAAGGCCTGGCAACTGATCGATGCCGCCGGTTGCCGCGGCCTCGTGATCGGCGGTGCGCAGGTCTCCGAAATGCACTGCAATTTTCTGCTCAACACCGGCGACGCGACCGGCCGGGACCTCGAACTGCTCGGCGAGACGGTGCGGGCGCGTGTGCTGGCGACGAGCGGCGTGCGGCTCGAATGGGAGATCAAGCGCCTCGGTGTCGCCCGGCCGGGCGAGGCGGTGGAGCCGTTTCTCGGCGCATGAACGAGGCCGCGGCCGCGGAACGGCTGTCGTCTTCGCACATGCGTCAATTCGGGATCGGGTGGTACATTCTAGTTAACGCGTCGTTACCGCGGCTTGAGGTAAGGTCGAAAGATTGATTCGTCGGAGATCGGAATGAAGCATGTCGCAGTGCTGATGGGGGGGTGGTCGAGCGAGCGGCCGGTGTCGCTCAATTCGGGCCATGCCTGCGCCGCGGCTCTGCGTGAGGCGGGCTACCGGGTGACGGAGGTCGATGTCGGCCGCGACGTCGCCGATGTCCTCGCCCGGCTGAAGCCCGATGTCGTCTTCAACGCGCTGCACGGCCCGTTCGGCGAGGACGGCTGCGTGCAGGGCGTGCTCGAGATCCTCGGCCTGCCCTATACGCATTCCGGCGTGCTCGCCTCCTCGCTCGCGATGAACAAGGCGCGCGCCAAGGACGTGATGAAGGCGGCGGGCATCCCGGTCGCGGAGTCCGTGCTCATGCACCGGCTCGACGTGGCGAAGGCTCATGTCATGGAGCCGCCCTATGTCGTCAAGCCGGTGGCGGAGGGATCGAGCTTCGGCGTGCTGATCGTGCGGGCCGACGCCCCGCACCCCCCGCAGCAGCTCTTCGCCGCGGACTGGCCCTATGGCGAGATCGTGATGGTCGAGCGCTATGTCGCCGGCCGCGAGTTGACCTGCGGCGTGATGGGCGACGAAGCCCTTGATATCATTGAGCTCGTCACCGCCGAGGGGCACTTCTACGACTACGACCAGAAATACTCGCCCGACGGGGCCCGCCATGTCATCCCGGCCCCGCTTTTACCGGATGTTTACCAAACTGTCCGGATGTTGGCGGTGCGGGCGCATCGCGCTTTGGGCTGTCGCGGCATCAGCCGCTCCGACTTCCGATATGACGATCGTCCCGACGGAACCGGCGCGCTGGTCTGCCTCGAGGTGAACACGCAGCCCGGCATGACCGCGACATCGCTGGTTCCGGATATGGCGGCACATGCGGGGATCGACTTCCCCGCGCTGATGCGGTGGATGGTGGAGGACGCGTCTTGCAGCAGGTGAGCCGGCTGACCATGACGGGGAGAAGGAGCACGCTTCCGCCGAAGCGGGGCCGCTTCCGTCTGCCGCGTCGGCTCGGCCTTGCGCTCGCCGGCATCGAATGGCGCATGCCCGAGCACGCCGGTCTGAAGGGCGCGGCGGCCCTGTTCATCGCCACCGCCTTCGCCGGCATGATCGCCGGGGACCATGTCCGCACGACGATCGGCTATGCGACCGCCTGGTGCGGCCTCGCGGTCGACAGCGTGCGCATCTCCGGGCAGAGCGAGACCTCCGAGATCGAGGTGCTCGACAGCCTCGCCCTCGGCCCGCACGCCTCGATCGTGACGCTCGATCTCGGGGATGCCCGCACCCGCATCGAGGCGCTGCCCTGGGTCGCCCGTGCGACGCTGCAGAAGGTCTATCCCGATACCCTCAAGGTGGCGATCGAGGAGAAGAAGCCCTTCGCGCTGTGGCAGCGCGGACCCGTCACCACGATCATCGACGAGCGCGGCGCGGTGATCGCGCCGCTCGCCGATGCCCGCTATGCGGGTCTGCCGCGGGTCGTCGGCGTCGGCGCGAACGAGCGCGTTCACGAGGTGCTCGACCTCGTCCGCCCCTTCGCGGCGATCGCCGGCCGCATGCGCGGCGCCGTGCTCGTCTCGGAGCGCCGCTGGAACATCGTGCTCGACGACGGCGTCACCATCCTCCTGCCGCAGGACAAGCCCGAGGAAGCGCTGCAGAAGCTCGCCGTCGCCGAGGCGAAGAACGACCTGCTCGAGCGCGACATCGTCTCCGTCGATCTGCGGCTCGACGATCGCCTCTATGTCCGGCTCGCGCCCGAAGCGATGAAGCGCCGGATCGAGGAGATCAAGGCCCGCGAGAAGCTCGCCAAGAAGCGGGGGACGGACGCCTGATGGCCCTTTTCGAATCCTCCGATTCCCGTTTCCGGCCGCTGCCGCCGAAGAAGGCGACGATCGTCTCGATCCTCGACGTCGGCTCGACCAAGATCTGCTGCCTGATCGCGCGACTTCGCCCCCGCGAGCCGGACGACATGCTGCCCGGCCGCACCCATTCGATCGAGGTGCTGGGGCTCGGCCATCAGCGCTCGCGCGGCATCAAGTCCGGCGTCGTCGTCGACCTGGAAAAGGCGGAGCACGCGATCCGGCTCGCCGTCGATTCGGCCGAGCGGATGGCCGGCGTCACGGTCGAATCCGTGATCGTCAACATCTCGGCCGGACGGCTCGCGAGCGAGACCTTCTCGGCGAGCGTCAAGCTGTCGCCGCGCGAGGTCGAGGAGGCGGATATCCGCCGCGTGCTCGCCGCCGGCCGCGATCATTCGGTGACGGATGACCGCGTCGTCGTCCATTCCCTGCCGATCCGCTACGCGCTCGACGGCAATCCCGGCATCCGCGATCCGCGCGGCATGGTCGGCGAGCGGCTCGGCGTCGACATGCACGTGGTGACGGCCGAGGCCGGCCCGGTGCGCAATCTCGAACTGTGCATCGCCCGCTGCCATCTCGCGGTGGAGGCGATCGTCGCCTCGCCCTATGCGAGCGGCCTCGCGAGCCTCGTCGAGGACGAGAGCGAGCTCGGTGTCGCGCTGATCGATCTCGGCGGCGGCACGACGACGATGGGCGTGTTCTTCGACGGCCAGTTCGTGCACAGCGACGGCATCGCGATCGGCGGCCAGCACATCACCAATGACATCGCCCGCGGTCTGTCGACGCCGATCGAATATGCCGAGCGGCTGAAGACGATGCACGGCAATGCCCTGTCGATCACGGCGGATGATCGCGACATCCTGTCGGTGCCGCCGCTCGGCGAGGACGAGCGCGACATCCCGAACCAGGTGCCGCGTTCGGCGCTGACGCGGATCGTCCGGGCGCGTGTCGAGGAGATCCTCGAACTCGTCCGTGACCGGCTCAATTCCTCCGGCTTCGCCACCATGGTCGGACGCCGCATCGTGCTGACCGGCGGCGGCAGCCAGCTGACCGGCGTCGCCGAGGCGGCGCGGCGGATTCTCGCCCGCAACATCCGGCTCGGACGCCCGATGGGCGTCGCCGGCATGCCCGAGGCGACCCGCGGGCCGGCTTTCTCGGCCGCGGTCGGGCTTCTCATCTACCCGCAGGTCGCGCGGCTCGAGCAGGCGGCGCGGTCGGGGCGGGGACGGTTCCAGCTGACGGGTACGGGCGGCTACATCGCGAAGATGGGCAGTTGGTTGCGTGAGAGTTTTTAGCCGGAAGGCTCGGTCGCCCGCGGCGGGGCGCCCGGTTCTTGAGATTGGGCCGGTTGCCGCCGACGGCCAAGGGGTCTAGACGACGAGGTCAACATGACGATCAACCTGAAGATGCCGGACATCACCGAGCTGAAGCCGAAGATCACGGTGTTCGGCGTCGGCGGCGCGGGCGGCAACGCCGTCAACAATATGATCCGTTCGGGTCTCGAAGGGGTCGAATTCGTCGTCGCCAATACGGACAGCCAGGCGCTGATGTCGTCGCGCGCCGAGCGGCTGGTCCAGATGGGCGTCGCCGTCACGGAAGGTCTCGGCGCCGGCTCGATGCCGGATGTCGGGCGCGCGGCGGCCGAGGAGGTGCTCGACGAACTGAACGACCACCTGTCCGGCTCGCACATGGTGTTCGTCACCGCCGGCATGGGCGGCGGCACGGGCACCGGCGCGGCGCCGGTGATCGCGAGGGCCGCGCGCGAGCACGGCATCCTCACCGTCGGCGTGGTGACGAAGCCGTTCCAGTTCGAGGGCGCCCGCCGCATGCGGGTGGCGGAAGCCGGCATTCGCGAATTGCAGGCGAATGTCGACACGCTGATCGTCATCCCGAACCAGAACCTCTTCCGCATCGCCAACGAGAAGACCACCTTCGCCGACGCCTTCGCGATGGCCGACCAGGTGCTCTATTCCGGCGTCGCCTGCATCACCGACCTGATGGTCAAGGAAGGCCTGATCAATCTCGACTTCGCCGACGTCCGTTCGGTGATGCGCGAGATGGGCAAGGCGATGATGGGCACCGGCGAGGCCTCGGGCTCGAACCGCGCGCTGCAGGCGGCGGAAGCCGCGATCGCCAACCCGCTGCTCGACGAGACGTCCATGAAGGGCGCGCGCGGCCTGCTGATCTCGATCACCGGCGGCCGTGACCTCACGCTCTTCGAGGTCGACGAGGCGGCGACGCGCATCCGCGAGGAAGTCGATCCGGACGCCAACATCATCCTCGGTGCCACCTTCGAGGAGTCGCTCGAGGGCGTCATCCGGGTGTCGGTCGTGGCGACCGGCATCGATTCGGAATCGCGAGAGGACGTGACGCCGGCGGAGGTCCGCATGGCCGAGCTGAACCAGCGTCTGAAGACCGCCACGCAGCCCGCCCCGCCGGCGCCGCGTGGTCCGACCGGCGGCACTACGAGCCACGCGGTGCACGCCCAGCCGGTGATGCGCCAGCCGGTCGCCCCGGCGCCGCAGCCGGCTCCCGTGCAGCCCGTCGCGCATCATCCGCAGCCGGCGGCGGCCGATCCGGGTGTGACGATCGCTCCGATCGCGCCGCAGCCCGCCGCCTATGCCGCGCCGGAGCTCGATCACGAGTTCGATCTCGGACCGGCGCTCGGCGTCGCGCCCGAGCCGGCGCCCGTGCCGCAGACCTTCATCCCGCCCGCCGCCGAGGCGCCCGCGCCGCGCATGCCGCGCGTCGAGGACTTTCCGCCGATCGCCCAGCGCGAACTGCAGGCGCATCAGGGCCGCGGCGACGATCACCATGACGAGGACCGCGGGCCGATGAGCCTGCTGCGGCGTCTGGCGAGCGTCGGCCTCGGCCGGCGGGAGGAGGAGGCGGCCGCGCCCCCGGCGCAGCAGCCGCGGGCGATGCAGCCCGCTCCGCGCGCGCCGCAGCCGCAGCAGCCCGCCGCGCCCCGCGCGCCGGCCCAGCAGGCGCCGCAGGCCGGCTATGCCGCCCGTCCGCCGCAGGCCCGTCCGCAGGCGCCGGCCCCCAATGACAGCCTCTATCGGCCGCGTCAGGGGGAGCTCGACCCGCACGGCCGCGTCATGCCGCGCGAGACGCGCGGCGAGGATGATCAGCTCGAGATTCCGGCCTTCCTGCGCCGCCAGTCGAGCTGAGCGCGCGCTCTCTGTCACAGACGAGGCCCGGCGGTCCCCACCGCCGGGCCTTTCTCATTGATTAACCATGCTGTTTCGCCCTCGGCCCGCAGTAACAGAGCGATAGAAAGCGTGAATTGTTCCGCGCCGCGGCCGCTCCTATCCTCATGCTCACAAACCGCTGGCGACAAAGCGGGAATTCGGTCGGTGACCGGGGCATCGTGGCAGTAGGCCGGGGCGGCGTGTCCGCCGAAGGTCGAGACGGGGCTGGACATGGCGAAACGACAGGCCGGGACGCAGACCACTCTGCGCGACCGGGTGACCATCTCGGGCGTCGGCGTCCACTCCGGCGCGACGGTCACCATGACGCTGCTGCCCGCCGAGGCCGATACCGGTATCCTCTTCTATCGCACCGATATCGACGTCGCGGCGGACGTCGCCATTCCCGCCCGGATCGATGCCATCGGCCCGACCGAGCTGTGCACCACGCTCAACATCGACCGGCTCTCCGTCGCGACGGTGGAGCATCTCCTCGCCACTTTTTCCGGCCTTTCGGTCGACAATGTGATCGTCGAGATCGACGGTCCGGAAGTCCCTGTGATGGACGGCAGCGCCGTCGCCTTCGTGGACGCGATCGAATCGGTCGGTCTCGTCCCGCTCGCCGCGCCGCGCGCCTATATCGAGGTGCTGCATCCGGTCCGCGTCGAGCAGGGTTCATCCTACGCCGAACTGCGGCCGTTCGACGGCCGCCGCTTCGAGATCGAGATCGATTTCGACCATCGGCTCGTCGGCCGGCAGATGGTGATCGTCGACCTGACCGCCGAGAGTTTCCGCAACGAACTCGCCCGGGCGCGCACCTTCGGCTTCCTCGCCGATGTCGAGCGCCTGATCGCCGCCGGCTTCGCGCGTGGTGCCTCGCTCGACAATGCCGTCGTCGTCGCCGAGGACCGCATCCTCAACCCGGAGGGGCTGCGCGCCTCCGACGAGTTCGTCCGCCATAAGGCGCTCGACGCGGTGGGCGATCTCGCGCTCGCCGGCGCGCCGATCCTCGGCGCCTACCGCTCCTATCGCGGCGGCCACAAGCTGAACGCCCGCATGGTCGAGGCGCTCTTGTCGGACCCCTCCGCCTATCGCATCGTCGAGCGGCCCTCGCTGCGTCCGGAGCCGATGCGCGCGGAAAGCGCCGTCGCCCTCGCCGGCGCCGCCCTCGGCCCGGACCGGAGCTGAACGGCGGCCTGCCCGGTCTTCCTTCGGGGCCGGCCTCTTCTACCCAGAGCGATCGCGCCGCCTTCGCGTCTCCTCTTTGGGCGAGCGGGCTTCCCGCGCTTGCGGGCGGAGCGAGCCCGGATGCGAAGGGCGAGGGCGCTTTTCTGGCCCGGGCGAGGAAGCGAGACCCTCACCCTACCCTCTCCCGCGGGGCGGGAGAGGGGGTGGCTGCGGCTGCGCTCAGGAAGGTTCGGCGAACGGCTTTGGCTTTCGATGGGGGATCGGCGGGCCGGCCTTCCCCTCTCCCGCGGGGCGGGAGAGGGCTTCGCATCTTGGCGAGCGAAGCGAGGTTAGATGCGAAGGGTGAGGGTGCGCCTCTCTTCCTCGATGAAGGGAAGAGCCCTCACCCTACCCTCTCCCGCGGGGCGGGAGAGGGGAATCCCGGCGGCCGCGTTCGTGGCCCCCGCCATCCTCGGGCGAAGGTCGGCACCGTCGGTTCCGCCCCCTCTCCCGCTTGCG